>NZ_JAODBT010000001.1 GCF_027497995.1 Stenotrophomonas sp. Iso1
AGCCGGCTTTTCCGCTTCGTCAACACCTCATTTCGAGGCGGTTGACGCTGCTGCTTCTGCGGCAAACCCGAAGGTCTTTCGTCGAAGCGAGCCGCCTATTATGTCAGGCTTTTCGTTTCCGTCAACAACTTTTTGAGAGGCTGTTGACGTCGCTTTGGGGCGGTGGTCACCGAAGTGGCCGGCGCCGTGCAGCGAGGAAGCGAATTCTAGACATCTTTGTGAAATGTGCAATCACTTTGTGTGCTTCTGCAGCAAAGCGCTTGCTGACGCCAGACTCGGCAAGGTTTGGTGGTGCTTGTGGGTGGATTGAGGCTTGGGTTGGGGGTTGCTGGGCGCTTGCTTGAGGTTTTAGCTGGTTGGGTGTGTGCTGCGGGTGGGCTTCTTCTCTATATAGATAGAAGCGATGGGCTGGTGCGTTGGCGGCATCGCGTAGATGCCTGCCCTCATCCGCCCCTGCGGGGCACCGTCTCCCGCAAGCGGGAGACGGAATGGAGTTACGCCGTGCACGCTTGGGTTCCTGCTGCCACTTCACGACCTTCATCTTCCTGGGACTGCCGAAAGCCACACGCCGCTGCCGTCGGCCACAATGCGGGTTGATCCGACATTGCCTGCACGATGACCGACTCCTCTGCACGTTCCTTCTTCAAAGACCTTTCGCTGCCGGCGGTGATTGCCGGCTTCATCACGGTATTGGTGGGGTTTGCCAGTTCGGCGGTGATCGTTTTCCAGGCGGCGCAGGCCGTGGGTGCCGACCAGGCCGAAATCGCGTCGTGGATGTGGGCGCTGGGCATCGGCATGGGCGTGACCTGCATTGCGTTGTCGCTGCGCTACCGGATGCCCGTGGTAACGGCGTGGTCCACGCCGGGCGCAGCGATGTTGGTAGTCGGCGTGGGCACGTTGCCGTTGTCCGATGCGATCGGCGCATTTGTGCTGGCTGCAGTGTTGGCGGCAGTGGCTGGGTTCTCGGGGATATTCGAGAAGGCGATGCGGCGGATTCCGGTGTCGCTGGCCTCGGGCATGTTGGCCGGAGTGTTGCTGCGCTTTGGTCTGGATGTCTTTGTGTCGGTGGGCACGCAGCCGGTGTTGGTGCTGGCGATGTTCTTCACCTATCTGGCCGGTCGTCGCCTGTTCCCGCGTTATGCGGTGATCGCGACCCTGCTGGTCGGCGTGGCGATTGCTGGCAGCAAGGGGCTGATGCACATGGACCAAGTGCAACTGCAGTTGGCGCGGCCGGTATTTACGCTGCCGACACTATCGTGGGCGGCGCTATTCGGCATCGCCCTACCCTTGTTCATCGTGACCATGGCCTCGCAGAACGTGCCGGGCGTGGCGGTGTTGAAGGCGTCCGGCTACGACGCGCCGGTGTCGCCGGTGGTGGGCTGGATTGGCACGGTCAATGCCGTGCTGGCGCCGTTCGGTGGTTATGCATTGAACCTGGCGGCGATCACTGCGGCGATCTGCATGGGTCGCGATGTGCATGAGGATCCAGCCCGGCGTTACACGGCCGCGGTGAGCGCCGGTGCGTTCTATATCGTGGTTGGGCTGTTCGGGGCGACGGTGGCGGCGGTGTTTGCCGCGTTCCCCAAGGAACTGGTGGCGGCATTGGCCGGCATCGCGCTGTTGGGCACGATTGGCAACAGTCTGGCGGTGGCGGTGCGTGAGGAAGCCGAACGCGAGCCGGCGTTGGTGACGTTCCTGGTAACCGCTTCTGGCTTGTCGATGGCCGGGATTGGGTCGGCGTTCTGGGGGTTGGTGGCCGGGGTGGTGACGTTGGTGGTGTTGCGGCGGTGATACGCCGAAAGCGCCTGGCTTCGACTATGGCCTGCGTGTTGGTGCTGTTTTGATTTCAATCTGCCCTCACCCCAACCCCTCTCCCGCTAGCGGGAGAGGGGCTTTGAGCCAGCGCAAGAAAAAGGGCTTCGAGCGGGGCGTTAGAGCGGTTTGACCTCGAAGACCTGCTTGAGGGTGTGGCGGCCGCCGGGGGCCAGTTCGATCACGTCCGGGCCGACGTTGCCAGCTTCCACGCAAACGTAGTTACGCCACCCGGCGCCGATGTCGTCCATCTTCGCGGCGGCCACTTCACCTGCGTTCCAGACCACGGCGGTGCGGCTGCCGGAGGTGGTGATATCGATGGAGCGCTTGAAGCCTGGGTCTCGCAGAACGTAATGACCGGCAGCCTGGGTATAGATGCGATCACTGCGGCCCGGATCACGGGGATCGCGCAGGTTCCAGTCACCCTGCTGGATGTGGGCATTGCCACCGTCGAGCTTGTCCAGGTAGGTGAGGCCGTCCAGGCCGGTGACGTCGACCTTCAAGGCATCGCTGACATTGAAGTAGTTGTGCAGCGCCTGGGTGATGCTGACCGGCTGGCTGCCTGTGTTTTCGGTGATCAGCTCCTGCTCCAGTGTGCGGCCGATGCGCAGCACCATCTGCAGGCGCAGGGTGAGGTTGTCCAGCGGCGGCGGTGCGAGGGTCAGCACCAGCGTGCCGTCTGCTTCCCTGCGCGCGTCGCGCAGCTCCCACGAGACGGTGCGGACGAAACCGTGCGAGGGCACGTCGTTGCTCTGCCCCTGGCGCGAAAAATAGGGCCAGCACACCGGGCTGCCGCCACGGATCGGCGTGGGCGGTTGCTTGGCGCTGGGCGAGAGCCACATCACGTCCTGCCCGCCCTTGGGCACGAAGGACAGCAGCTGACCACCGAACACGCTGATGGCGGCAGTGGAAAACGGGGTTTCCACCTTCCAAGCGGGGAAGCCGTTGAAATCGCCTGTGCTCAGGCCCTGCACATCCTTCATTGAAACGTTGCTCCGTACGATCGGTGATTGGACGAGTTGCGTGTAATTGGTGGGCAGGCGAAAAGCCGTGGGTAGCGCCGGTTTGGCATCGCGCAGTGCCTGCAAAATGCGGGTGCCGGCGCGGCCGTCGGCGTTCTTCCAGCCCAGCCGCTGTTGTTCGACCTGGAGGGCGCGGCGGGTGGCGTTGCCGACCATGCCGTCTGCATTGCCGATGGCGTGGCCACGCGCGAGCAGCAGTGTCTGCAGCTGGCGACGTTCGTCGCGACCGAGGCCGGGGTCGTCCGTTGGCCAGGTTGCGGTGAGGCCGGCGCTACCGCGCAGGCGATCTGCCAGGGTGGCGATCGCCAGGGCGTAACTTTCGGCGGCGTTGTACGAATAAATGGCGTCGTAGTTGCGGAACACGAGCAACGCCGGCCCTTTGGCGCCGGCCGGCAGCAACAGCGCGGCATTGGCATCGTCGGCGATGGCCGGCAGCAACAGCGCGGCATTGGCATCGTCGGCGATGGCCGGCACCTGTAGCGACGTGCCGTCGGCCAGGGTAATGCCGAGCGTGCGCCAGCCGGCCAGTGGCTTGCGCTTGGTACGGCCGGCCAGCCCAGCGTCGAAGCCTGCCGGGAGGCGGACTTCAACGCCCCACGGCTGCCCTGTGCGCCAGCCGGACTGCTTGAGGTAATTGGCAGTGGAGGCCAATGCATCGGGAATACTGGCGACCAGATCACGGCGACCATCGCCATCGCCATCCACCGCAATGCGGGCGTAAGTGGATGGCATGAACTGGGTGTGGCCGAAGGCGCCGGCCCAGGAGCCAGTGAGGCCGGCGGGGTTGAGGTCACCCTTGTCGATCAATTTGAGCAGGGCCAGCAACTCACCCTTGAAGAAGGGTTGGCGGCGGCCATTGCAAGACAGCGTCGCCAGTGACTGCAATAACGGACGTTTGCCGAACACGCGGCCGTAGTCGCTCTCCACACCCCATACCGCCACGATGGTGGCCGGGTCGACGCCGTACTGGGCCGACACCTGATCGAGCAGGGCACGGTGCTGGGTGAGGCGGCTGCGGCCGTCATTGATGCGCTGGCTGTCGACCAACGCCGCGAGGTAATCCCAGATGGGCGTGGTGAACTCCGGCTGCGCATCGAGTAGCGGCAGCACGCTGAGGTCGGGGGTGATGTCGGTGAAAAGCTGGTCGAAGCGCTCGGCGCTGATGCCCTGGGAGACCGCTGCGCTTTTCAGCGTGGCGCCGCAATTACCAAAATCCGTGGTGGCGGCGAAGCTGGGTGCGGCCAGTGTGACGGCCGCCCATGCGGTGGCGATAGGCATCAGGTGGTTTGCTTTCATCCGCCGAGCTCCTTGCTGTGAGGGTTGATGATAAGCGGAGTGCGCCGATGGATTTGTTGCCTGCCTGCGGCGCTGGAAGCGTAAAGCAGTGATCAAGCGCTGCCCTCGCCGCTCTCGCAGGCAGCAGGAAAGAGACTCACCGGCTTTGCCCGTCGTCCCGTGCTCAGCCCGTCGCGTCGAGGTAGTACCAACGGCCGTCGATGCGTTGGAAGCGGCTGTGTTCGGTCATCTTTACCGCGCTGCCGCCGCCGATACGGTAACGGGCGACGAATTCGACCTCGGCGGTGTCTTCGCCGGTCACAACATGCCGCTTCACGCTCAGGCCCAGCCAATGCGTGCGCTGGCCTGGAGCCTCTTCCAGTGAAAGAGAGTCCGGGCGGGTGTCCGGATGCCAACTGCTGCGCAGGTAGTCGGCGTCCTTGAGCACATAGGCGCTATAGCGCGAACGCATCAGGGCTTCGGCATCCGGGGCGGCAGTGCCGGCGTGATAGCGGCCACAGCATGCGCTGTAGCTGAGGTCGCGGCCGCAGGGACACAGGGAAGTGGGAGATATTTGCATGCGCGCATTCTCCACCGATCCCGGCACCGGCTCCACCGGCGCTGCTGATGCCGGGCAAGGCGCGTATTCTGTCGCGCCCCGCGCTGGAATCGCCATGCTGGAACTGCTGCCGCCCGAACTGCCCTGGTTGTTGGTGATCGCCTTCATCGCCGGGCTGGTGGATGCAGCCGTTGGCGGCGGTGGGTTGATCCAGCTGCCCGGCCTGTTCACCACGCTGCCGCAACACACGCCGGCAGCATTACTGGGCACCAACAAATTCAGTTCGGTATTCGGCACCGGTGCTTCGGCCTGGCGCTATGCCCGCTCGGTACGGTTCCCGTGGCGGCCGGTGCTGCTGGCATCGGCGGCGGCGTTTGCGTGTTCGTTCCTCGGTGCGACAGCGGTGACGCTGTTGTCCAAGGATGCGGTGCGGCCGCTGGTGTTGACGCTGTTGATCGTGATGCTGGGTTACACGCTGGCCAAGAAGGACTTTGGCGCGCTGCATCGTCCGCGTGAGATTGGTCGCAAGGAGTTGACCATCGCGCTGATCATGGGCGGTGTGATCGGCTTCTACGATGGCTTCTTTGGCCCGGGCACCGGCAGCTTCCTGATTTTTCTTTTCGTGCGTTTCTTCGGCCTGGATTTCCTGCGTGCCTCGGCCGCGTCCAAAGTGGTGAACGTGGCGACCAACGTTGCTGCGTTGTCGTTCTTCGTGCCCAGCGGCAATGTGTTGATGGCCATTGCTGTACCCATGGCGATAGCCAACATCAGTGGCGCGGTGGTTGGCACGCGCATGGCACTGCGTGGCGGAACACCCTTGATCCGAAAGCTTTTCCTGGCGCTGGTGGTAGTGCTGATCGCGCGCATGGCATGGGACACCCTGAGCGGGCAGTAACCGCTCAGCTCATGGAAAGTGGATCGCGTATCGTTTTTGTGCCGATCGGACAACGTATCGGCACCACTTTCCTGCCAGTGCCCGGATGGCACATCCATGAAACATCGCCACGGAATCGCCGCAACCTTCCTGCTCGCCGGCGTGCTGCTTGCCTGCCTGCCGGTGATCTATGCGCTGCATCAAGCGCGCATGCAGGCCATCAGCGAGAAGTACCAGGCCCTGGATGAAGTGGGCCTGGGATTGGATCGCCGGGTGCGCAATGCGTTGGCGATGCTGACAACCATGCAGAACGACATGTCGACCAACGGTGAGGCACCCTGCAGCCCCGCCGATATCGTTCAACTGCAGCAGGTTGCCGCGCAGACGCAGATATCCATTGCCGCGTTGTATCTGGAAGACCATCGCGTGATCTGTTCCTCAAGTGATCCGCTGATGCTGCATTTGATGCTCGGACCTCCATCGGTGAAGCGCGCCGATGGCATCCGCATCTACGCCGATGTGCGATTGCCCGGCGTGCATGACCGCAGCTACGCGGTGATGGAAAAAGACGGGTATGCGCTGCTGGTATACCCGGATGGAATGCTTGCGCCATTCGTCCGTTCCGACCTTTCACTGGGCTTGTTTTCACCGGGCAGCGGCCAGTACGGCGCACGCAGCGGCGTTCTGCTGGACCACTGGATATCACCGGGCGCCGAGGCGGCGGAGTCAACCCATTTCGTGGACGAGGATGCCGGCTTTCTGGTGGTGCGGCACATCATGCAGACCAGCAACACCGGGGTGGTCGTCGCCACGCCGATCGCCAACATCGACCAGCGCATGGCGCATTTCGGCAAGTGGTTCATTCCTGCCGGGATCGTGATCGGCCTGAGCGTGTTGGCCACCGCATTGCTGCTGACCCGGTACCAGTTCTCTCCCCACAGCCAGTTGTTGTACGCGCTCAAAAAAGGCCATGTCTTTCTGCTGTACCAGCCCATCATCGACCTGCGCGACAACACCTGCATCGGTGCTGAGGCATTGCTGCGTTGGCAGTATGAAGACGGCACGATACTGCTGCCCGACAGCTTCATTCCCATCGCCGAAGACAGCGGGATCATCCAGCAGGTCACCGCGCAGGTACTGAAGTTGGTGGAGCGGGACATGAGCAGCTTCCTTCAGGGCATGCCCGGCTTCCGGCTTGCGGTGAACCTTGCCGCCAGCGATCTGCAGTCGGAGCGGACGCCGGAACTATTGGCCGCGATGCTGCGCGGGATCGGGCCGGGTTGTGGACAGTTTGTAGTGGAAGCCACTGAGCGAGGGCTGCTGGAAGAGGCGAGTGCATTGAGCGTGGTCAACGCGATCCGCGAGCTGGGCATCGAAATCGCCATTGATGATTTCGGCACCGGCTATTCCAGCCTGGCTTATCTGGCCACATATCCTTTCGACATTCTCAAGGTGGACAAGAGCTTCACCTCCACCGCCTGCACCGAGGCCGTCACCAGCCAGGTGGCCGTGCACATCCTCGACCTTGCCCGCACCTTGGGCATGCAGACATTGGCCGAAGGCATCGAAACAACCGCGCAGGCGGACTTCTTCCGCAGCCGGGGCGTGGTGTACGGGCAGGGCTATCTGTTTGGCCGGCCAATGACGGCTGCGGAGTTGTTCGAGTTTGTGGCCGCCAATACCCGGCCAGGCCAACTTGCAATTCCTTGCAAGCTGGCGGCACAGAAGTCCGGCGACACATCGGTCCACTGATGTTGACGCGCCGCTGAAGAAAATAACCGGTTCATCTTGCTGTCTATTGCGGTGTCCGCTTTTCAGGACTTCTCTGCTTGCCGGCTTCTAACGAATTGTTTACAACCGCGAGGCACCCGTCGTTTCGACGGACAAGTAGTCCGGCATTCATAGGAGCTTCCCGATGACGTCGTTACCGCTACGCACGCACCGCCTCACGCTCGCCGTACAGATTTCCCTGTTATGCCTGTTGCCCACCGTCGCTGCCGCACAAGACGCACCCGGCAACAGTGCAAGAACCCTGGACACCGTCCAGGTCACCGGCAGCCGCATCAAGAAGGCGGAACTGGAAACCCAGGTACCGGTGCAGGTACTCACCCGTGAAGCCATCGACCGCACCGGCTACACGTCGGTCGCCGACGTGGTGCAGCACCTCACTGCCAGCGGTGCCTCGCTGAGCACCAAGCTCAACTCCAGCGGCAATTTCGGCTTCCCACCCGATGGCGGCGGCGTGGGCGCGGGTGCGGCAACGGTGGATCTGCGGCATCTCGGGCCCAAACGCGTACTGGTGCTGGTGGATGGCATCCGCTGGGTCAATGAATCATCCGGTTCGGGCGTCGGCTCGTCCGTGGACTTGAACACCATTCCGTTGGCGCTGGTGGAGCGCATCGAAGTACTGGAAGACGGTGCATCGTCGATCTACGGTTCCGATGCGATCGCCGGCGTGGTCAACATCATCACCAAGAAGAATGCCGACGGCGGCCACATCGAGGTGCAGTACGGCGATTACAACCTCAAGGGCGGCGACACCAGTAGCGTGGACATGAGTTTCGGCAAGAGCGGGGAGCGCGCGCAGTGGATTGTCGGCGCGTCGTGGTTCAAGCAGAAGGAAGTTGCCTCGACCGAGTACGAGTGGGCCACCGTGCCGGTACCGGGCACCGGGCTGGCCAACGGCAGTTCGGCAACGCCGCAGGGCCGGTTGGTGTTTGCTGACCCCAGCGGCAAGACCTACAACATCACCTCCAACACCGGCATCACCAATCCGGTATTCGACCCCAGCCAAGCCAACTGCGCCGATGGCGTCACCGGCCCCCGCACCGATGACTACCACTGCTTCGGTACGCCCGACCGCTACAACTTTGCGCCGAACAACCTGCTGCTGACGCCCAACGAACGCAAGTCGGTATTCGGCCAGGTGCGTTTTGAATTCACCCCGAACCTGAGCGGTTGGTTCCGCGGCATGTACAGCGAACGCGAATCGGCCAACCAGGCCGCGCCAGAGCCGTTCTTCCTCGGCACCGATGCCGGTGTGTACAACGACTGGGCCGAAAAGAATCTGGTGATCTCGGCCAACAATCCGTACAACCCGTTCGGCTTCGACCTGACCACCATGGGCAGCGACCCGAACCTGTTCCTGATTGGCCGCCGGCCTGTAGAAGGCGGCCCACGCCGTTACGAGCAGGAGGTGAAAACCTGGTACGCGGCAGCAGGCCTGGATGGCACGTTCGAGGTCAACCAGCGCACCTGGAACTGGGACATCAATGCGATGACCAGCGAAAGCAAGGCCACCCAGACCAACACTGGCAGCTACAACATCAAGCACATCAACCAGGCACTGGGCGACCCGACCGCGTGTGCGGCCATCGCCGGCTGCGTGCCGCTGAACATCTTCGGCGGGCCCGGCACCATCACCCCGGACATGCTGGCGTGGATTTCGCCAGTCGTGCGTGACCGCAGCAAGAACACGCTGAGCCAGGCGTCGGCCAACATCACCGGTGAGTTGTTCGATATGTGGGCCGGGCCGCTGTCCTTTGCCGCTGGTGCCGAGTGGCGTCGCTACAAAGGCGAGTACCACCCCGATCCGATCACCATCGCCGGCGAGTACAACGGCGTGCCCTCGGGCGTGACCATCGGCAGCTACTCGGTGAAGGAAGCCTATGCCGAGTTCGACATCCCGCTGGCGCGCGGGGGGTTCTGGGGCAAGAGCCTGGACATGAGCATCGCCGGGCGTTACTCGGACTACTCCACCTTCGGCGGCACCGGCACCGGCAAAATCGGCCTGCGTTGGCAACCGGCCGACGAACTGCTGCTGCGCATGTCGTTTGCACAGGGTTTCCGCGCCCCGTCCATTGGTGAGTTGTACGGCACGCTGAGCCGCTTCGATGCAACGCTGGTGGACCCATGCAACAACGCCGCATCCACCACCCCCAAGTGCGTTGCCGATGGCGTGCCGCCCGGTTACGAGCAGGCCAATCCGCAGATTTCCGTGGTGACTGCCGGCAACCGCGAACTGGATCCGGAAGAAAGCCGCTCGTTCATGGCCGGCTTCGTATGGAGCCCAGGCTGGGCGGCGGACAGCAGTTGGGCCAGCAAGCTGGACCTGGGCGTGACCTTTTACCGCCACACCATCGACGGTGCGATCCAGGCACCGGATGCGCAGCTGATCCTGGACCGCTGCATCGATACCCGTGACGCGGCGGCCTGCGCCAGCTACACGCGCAATGACCGTGGCCAGATCGTCCGCTTCGAGGACATCCTCGCCAACCTGGGCACCATCAACACCAGCGGCTGGGACTTCACCGCACATTGGCTGTTGCCGGAAACCGGCTGGGGCCAGCTCGGCTTTGACTGGAAGTCCACCTGGGTGACGCGCTATGAGCTGATCAACGAATCCGGCCAGCCCGAACCCAAAGGCCCGGGCGTGGAAGTCAACGACAGTGCCATTCCGGAGTGGACCTCGACGCTGACCACCAATTGGGATTTCCGCAATTGGAATGCGAGCTGGACGATGCGTTACATCGACCGCCTGCGCGAACGCTGCGCCGGCGCAAATGGCTTCCCGATCTGCACCGACAGCGTTGCGGATCAACATTGGCTGGGTGCGACCACGTACCACGACGCACAGGTGAGCTGGCGTACCGATGCATGGATGAAAGGGGTGAAGGTCAGTCTCGGCGTGAACAACGTGTTCGACAAGAATCCGCCGATCTGCCTGAGCTGCACGCTCAATGGTTACGATCCGGGCACGTATGACCTGCCGGGGCGTTACAGCTACGCAAAACTGAGCCTGGATTTCTAAAGGCGGCGGTTGTTGGAAACAATGAAGGGAGCCGCGAGGCTCCCTTCGTTTGTGTGCTGTTTGCAGGTGCGTAGTCAGACCATCGGGGCCACATGCAAACCACTGCCCTCATTCCCGGCTCCCTGCTCCGGCCCCTGCGCCGGGGCGGTCGATGAGCAGCGAACCGGTGGGCCGCATTAGGCCATCAACGCAGGACGGCACCGGCCAACGCCATCGTCAGCAATGCCATGACCGGCAGCATCGACAGGCCGAAACCCAGGCCGCGACGGGACGGTGCGCTGATGTAGGCACGCCAGTAAATGAAGCGGCCAATCAGGTAGACCACGCCAATGCCGGCTACCCAGGTTGCCGGCCAGAAGCGGGCAGCAACAAACAGCGCAGGCAGCAGTGCCACCATCAACTCCAGGGAATTCATCTGCACGCGATAGGCACGCTCGAACCCCTCGTGACCGGCAACTGCCGGTGCCTTCACGCCGTAGCGCCCGCGTGCGCGGCCAACCTCGTAGATGAAGAACAGGTACTGCACCACGACCAGCATGGCGACGATTTCTACGTAGTGCATGAAGAGCTCCGGTTGAGAGGCGGGATCGTAGCCCGGGCACGCACGGTGTGCGCGAGGAACAGAAACATTGCGCGGGGTTTGCGGCCTGCGCGGGCCCACGCAGAATCCACCGCGCCCCTCACGCCCTAAGGGCACCCTCCCCCGCAAACGAGGGAGAGGTTTGGAGAGTACGACGCTTTCAGTTACTGCTCGGTAGCAGCACGCTTCTTCGCGGCCGCTTTCTTGGGCGCCTTCTTTACCGGTGCTGCGATCACTTCCGCTTCAACCACAACGGCCTCAGCTGCCGCGATGATGTCCTCCGCTTCCGGTGCGATCGCTTCCACCTGTGGTGCTTGCTTCGCCGCAAGTTCGGCATCATCCTGCGCGCGCGCCGCTGCACCGCGGGCACGGGCTGGAAGTTTCAAGCGGTTGGCTTCGTCGTCGTACTCGATCAACAGCACGCCCGAATCGTGGCGGCCGCTGATTTCAACGAAACACGCGCCGCCAATGAACGGCTCCAGCGTCATCACCGACTTCAACGGTGTGGCTACCACCATCTGGAAACCGAAGTTCTCGAAGATATTCATCGCCAACGCGGTGAATTCGTTGTCGGCCTTATCGAAGGCTTCGTCCAGCACCACGGCGGCGTAGCGCGGCAACTCGCCGTCTTCGCCACCCAGCTGGTAACGCAGTGCGGCGGCAAGGCACGTCGTCGCCAGCTTCTGGCGCTGACCACCGGATTTACCGGCACCGCTGCGATAGATCTCGACCTGCTCGCGGGTTTCGCCATCCAGCTCGACGCCGATGAACTCCACGTGCAAACGCACATCCAGTACCTGCTCGCGCCAGCGGCGCAGCTCCGGTTCCTGCGCACCCAGACGGCGCACCAGATCACGCAGCACGTTGAACTGGGTTTCGGCCAGCGAACGGTCTTCGGTCTGCTGATGGGTCAGCACCGCGCGCAACTGCAGCTGGAAATCCTGCACTTCCGGCAGACGACGATCCGTCACGTCGATGGCCAGCACGGTACCGCGGTTGAACGCCACCTGCTCCAGCGAGGCGTTGACCTCGTCCATGCGCTGCTTGATCGCCTTGTGCGCCTCGGCAGTGTGACGCTGCAGGGCCAGCAGGTTGTTCTTGCTCTGCGTCTGCAGCAACTCGAAGAAGCGGCCTTCGTGACGCGGCAGGCCATCGCTTTCCAGGCGCTGCAAACGCGCCAGGAAATCATCGGCACTGCTCAGTGACACGGTGAAATCGCCCGAGTCCTCCGGCCACTGCTGGCAGTATTTGCGGAAGCAATCAAGCAGGTGCTGGGTGAGCTTGGCATCGCGACTTTGGCTTTGCCCCAGCTCTTCGCCCAAGCCACGTTCGATCACACGGAAGTGGCTTTCCAGCGTGTCCAGGTTGAAGCCCGGCAGCACCTGCAGGCGCTCGCCAAGACCTTCACGCTGCGCTTGCGTCAGCGGCGTGCTGGCGACCCGGGCGGCACCGTTGTCTCGCTGCTGCTCCAGCCGCACGCGTTCGCGCGACAGCTGCGCGCGTTCCAGACGCACGTCTTCGTAGGTGCGCTTGGCCTGGTCGCGCAGGCCGCGTGTCAATTCGATCTGCTGTCCGACACGCGCCAGCGCGTTGTCACCTTCGCGCAGGTCGGTGAGCTGCTCGTCGATATCGGTCAGGCGCTGCAGACGCGGGCCGAGATCGATTTCGTCCCAGTCGCGCTCCACCAGCACGCGCGCGGCCAGCTGTTTTTCCTGGCCACTTTCACGCTGCTTGCGCAGCATGGCGACATCGGCCTCGCTGCGCGCGATGCGCTGCGCCAACTCCTGCCCTTCGCGTTCAAACACGCGACGCTTGTCGCGGTTGTCGTGGCCCAGCATCCAACGCTTGCGGTCGTTGACGGCGTGGCGGTCATCCTTTTCGTAACGATCGCCGGGGTGCTTGATCTGGCCTTCGCGGGTCAATGCGCGGTCTTCGCTGCGCAGCTGGCCGGCGTTCTCCACGCAGGTGTAATCGAAGCGACGCAGCAGTTCGTTGTAGACCCAATCGCCGAACGCGTGGTCACGCAGCTGCAGTTTGTGGATCAACGACCGCTTTTCCGGCTCGCGTGCGTGCAGCAGTTCGTTGTCACGCACGCGGAAGTACACCAGCTTGGTGCCCAGATGCGTGCGGTTGGCCCATTCGGCAACCTGGCTGTGGTGCTTTTCATCCACCAACAGCGACTGCGCGAAACCATGCAGCACGCGTTCGATGGCGCCGCGCCAACCGATTTGATCCTCGCGCACCTGGACCAGCTCGCCGACGAACGGCAGCACCGATTCGGGCAGGCCGGTGTCGTCGCACAGCCGTGCGCGCATCTGCTGCAGCGGCGCCGGAATGGAGCTGGGCGTGGACTTCAGCGATTCCAGTTCCACACGCAATGCAGCGAAACGCTTTTCATCGTCGCGACGCTCGGCCATGCGCTCGGCGATGGCGTCGTCCACGGTGCCGGCGCCATCGCGGCTGCCGTCAATCAACGTGCGTGCCTGTTCCACCTGCTCGGAGAACGCAGCGGCGGTATCGGCCAATGCCATGCCCAACTGGCGGCAGGCGCTTTCCAGCTGCTTGCGGCGACGTGCGCGCTCTTCGACTTCGCGCTCCACGCGAATGCGCTCGCGCTCCAGCTCCTCGATGCGCTCGCCGCCTTGTTCGCGCTGCAGGCGTTCCAGCTCAACCAGCTTCTGTTCGTGGTTATCCAGGGCCTGACGGCGCTGGCCTTCCTCGCCCATCAGGCCACGGTCGATGACTTCCACTTCGCGCATGCGCTCGTTGACCAGCTCCAGGCGCGTTTCTTCGCGGTAGCCGTCAATACCGATCTGCAGGTCGCGCAGATTGGCCACGCCTTTGCGCAGCTCGGTCAGGTCGTGATGGAACTCGCGGGCCGGGGTCAGCGTTTCCACCTGCCGGCGTGCGGTGACCACGGCGTGGTGAGCACCATCGAGTTCGGAGAAATCTTCAACCAGACGATCGGCCGCTTCAAAGGTGCGCGGCTCTTCCAGCATGAAACCGCGCAGGAAGGCGTTGAGGTCACCCAGGTTCTTGGCCGACTGCGTTTTGTGCAGCAGGCGCAGCGCCATGTCGTTGCCGATGCCGAGCAGGTGACGGAAGCGCTCGGCATACCCGGCGAAGCTGTCGAAGTGGGCAACATCCTCGCTCAGACGCAGACGCAGCTTGCGCAGGTCCAGGTCAAAGCCTTCCAGCTCGGTCAGGTCGAAACGACGCGGCACCACCATGTAGTGCTTGCGCACATCATTGGCCGAGGTGCCGGCACCGTTGACCCAGAACATGCGCACGATGGACACCGCTTCGCCGCGGGCGTTGTGGTATTCCAGCGCCAACGCGGTCCAGGTGGCACCCTTGCGCAGGTACTGGGTGGCGATTTCGCCGGACTCACTGTCCTGCTGGTCGGCCCAGGCACCGCGCACGTAGGACACGAGCGAACGGTCGCGGCCGGAACGTTCGGCTTCGCGCGCGGCAGCGTTGAAGTCAACGATGCTCGGCGGCGTCAGCAGCGCACTCATGCCATCGAGCAGGGTGGATTTGCCCGAGCCGGACCGGCCCACGAACAAGAAGCCACGCGCGGCGATCGGCACTTCGGTCAGGCCGGAGAACGTCCCCCAGTTGAGCACCTGCAGGCGGCGCATGCGGAACTGGTTTGCGCGGGCGTCGCTGGCCGGGTCGTTGAACAACGCGGCAGCGGGGAGCAGGGTTTGGGTGGTCGTTTCCATGCGGCTTATCCTTCAACCGCCGCGCAGGGCGCGACGGTGGCAAACACAGTTGGGGCGACGCGCGTGCGCGTCATTCGTCGGCGTCGTCGCTAACGGTTTCAAGGGTTTCAACCGCGCCGCCGTCTCGCAGCTGGCGGTACGCATCGGCCAGCACCTGCACATCCTCGGCCGAGAACAGCAGCTTCAATGCGGGCGAAATTTCGTAGCGGTCTTCGCTGCCACGCAGCTTGGACAGCAGTTGGTTCTCGCGCATCTTGGCGATGGCCGCGCTCACACGCTTGCCGTAACCGGCCTGATCGGTGGAGACATTCTTCTGGTAGATGCTCAACGCTTCGACCAGCTGCAGTTCTTCCACCACCGCGCGCTCACCGCGCGTGTCGGCTTCGGCCAGCTGCTGCCGCAGGAACAGCAACAACACCGATTCGATGAAGGTCAGCGGCGCGCTGCGCAGCAAGGTCGGCGAATCCACTTCGGCGGTGTCGGCCTGGCGGGTGAAGGCGATGCCGCCGTCGCGGTCCAGCACCAGCTCCAGGAACAGCTCGCTGAGCAGGCTGCGCACGGCCTCTTCATGCCGCAGCAAAGCCGCCCACTGTGTGGGCTGCCGCTGTGCATCAACGCTGGGCCCGGCCAGCAGCTGGCACAGCGCGCGACGTGCTTCGGCCGGCAGGTTGCCGGTGTCGCCCAGGAACAAGGCACCGTTGGCCTTGGCGGCCGGCGGCGTTGCAACCGGCGCGGCGGCGGCGTCAGCTTCGGTTTCCAGTTCGGTCTCAGACCAGTTCATCGCGTCTTTCCTTGAGGAACCACACCAGCGGCACGCGTGCACGACGCACGTTGCCGTCACCGCCGGTCCATTCCACGGTTTCCAGTTGATCGCGCACCACCATGCCGTGGCGGGTGCCGATGGAGAGATAGCCGATCACGCTGCCCAGGCCCTGCCGCGCTGGCCGCTCGCGCAGCACCTGCGCGATGGACAGCTGCGGGCGCGTGCCGAGCAGCATGAACAGGTTGTCCTTGAGGGTGCGCACATCGATTTCCGACTGCGCGACCAGGTCGCCGACGCTGTCGAGCGAAATTTCCGCCGCCTCGGCCATGAAGATGGAGGTTTCCACCTGATGGCTGCGCGGGTCGTGCAGGCGCCATTGGCCAATGGAGCGCACCCGCGCCGACGACAGCGGCAGCACAAAGCCGGTGGCTGCGGTGGGCCGCACCTCATCGCGCAACAACAGCGCCTGGCCCTGCGCCTGCTTGAGCAGTTGGTTGAGGCGGCGCTGCTCCAGGTAGCCACGGCTCTGCACGAAGCCACGCAGGCTGCGCGCGAAATGCTGCATCACCTCATGCACCTGGCCGCCGCGTTCCAGCAGCGTGCTGGTGAAGTTGCGCAGGAAGTTGCGCTCGTTGCGGTCCAGCTTGCGGGTGAAGCCGCGGTTGAGCACGGTGTCCAGCGCCGCATCGAGTTCGGCGCTGCGCTGCATATCGTTGAGCAGGTCCCAGAACGCCTGGAAGCTGCGGCCAGCATCGGATTCACCAATCACATCGACGCCGTTGAACAGGCGGTCGAGCACGTCACCGCGCGCGCCTTCGTCGTCGATGATGCGTTCGCGGAAACGGCGGTTGAGTTGCTCGAAGTCATCCCGCACGCGGCGGAAGTCTTCGGCCAGATCATCGGCCAGGCGGATCACGTCGCGGGTGCGTTCCAGCGCGCGCTTGCCGTCGAGCGTGGATACCTTGCCGCTGGCGGCCTGGGCGATCTCGGCGTCGATGCGCTCACGCTCGGCGCGCAATGCCACCAGACGCGCTTCGGGATCGGCTTCGGTCTGCTGGGCCAGCTGCGAGATCTGCTGCATGACCATGGCCAGGCGGCTTTCCGTGGCCAGGCTGGCGTTGTGCTCGACACCAGCAATGAAGCGGATGGCCTGCACAGCCTGGCGCGAGAGCTCGTATTCCTCTTCGCTGGCGCCTTCCGGCAGGCGACGCTCCAGCCAACCCTGGGCCAGCCAGTAGGCGATGTAAGCCTGCGCCGTGCGCGGCAGCTCCACCTCCAACTCTTCGGCATTGAGCGCGTCCAGCTGCTGCTGCAGGCGCTCGGCCAGGATCGAACCCGGCACGCGCCGGTCTGCCTCCAGCAACAGGCCCTGCAACAGTCCGATCAGGACAGGCGCGCGGTCGGAGGCCAGCAGCTTCCACAGCGGCTGCTCGCGCAGGCGCTGATAGCCGGCAATGCGTTGGGGGTACTTCATCGAGCGCGCGCAGATCCTTGGATTAACGGCGGGCTTGGCCGACTTCGATGAAACGCAGGAACTCAGCGCGAGTGCGTGCGTCGTCATGGAAGGTGCCGCGCATGCGCGAAGTGACCATGCTCACGCCACGCTTGTGGATGCCACGGGTGGTCATGCACTCGTGTGAGCCTTCCACCACCACGCCCACGCCCAGCGGCTGCAGCACGTCCTGGATGCAGTCGGCGATCTGTGCGGTCATCTTTTCCTGCACCTGGAAGCGGCGGGCATAGGCCTCGACCACACGCGCCAGCTTGGAGATGCCCACCACGCGGCCGTTGGGCACGTAGCCGATATGGACGCGGCCGAGAATCGGCGCCATGTGGTGTTCGCAGTGGCTTTCGTACTCGATGTCGCGCAGCACGATCATTTCGTCGTAGCCGGCCACTTCCTCGAAGGTACGCTCCATGTATTCACGCGGATCGTCCTGGTAGCCCTTGAACCAGTCGCCATAGGCTTCGGCCACCCGGCGCGGGGTATCCAGCAGACCTTCACGGGCGGGATCTTCGCCAGCCCAGCGCAGCAGGGTGCGTACGGCCTCTTCGGCCTGTGTCTGGGTGACGGTGGGGTTCTTGGAGTCGGTCATTACAGACAGCGCTTGGATTACGGGGTGGACATGCTACCAGCCGGGTGCGTAGAGGGGCATGGAGGGCGATGAAGCAGCCCCGCTCAATTCGAGAGAATGAACCTTAGTTCATTGTTTTTATTTGGTTTATAGAAGATTTGAAGAGGGTTGCGCGCTTAGTTCGACGCCACTACCAATGCAAGTGCATCGGGGATGGGGCCGTGCACAATCTGACGCAGCAAACGCGCCTCTCCCGGGTCCACCGCGTGGGTCTGGCCCGCTTCGTAAGCCAGATACAACGCCAGCGACTCCCTCCGCACGGCAGCAGCGATCTGGTCCAGTTCGGCCAGCGCCAAACGCTCGGGTATCCCGATGGCCTGCCCGAAAGCGGCTACTTCGGCGCGATTCACGTCGCCAAAGCGGGTTGCCGCCCCCATTGGAAACACCAGTGTTTCCCCGGCCCAGTCCGGCGCCTTGTAAACGGCCGTGCTGAGCAGGTCGTAGTGCGGCGACAACTCCCACCCCTTGTTTCCCCAAAGGAAACTCAGATTCTTGAGGTGTGCATCGGCATTGCCAATGAAAAAATTGAACAACTGCCAGCGCAGCAGGGCCAAACGGGTCACTGCAGGGGTTCGGCTGATCTGCAGGAGCTTCTGCAAGGCCGTGCCGTTGGCCTGCTGGTACTTGAAGACACTGTCCAGGGACAGCAGCTGGCAACCGTCCAAAGCATAGCGACGGCGGACCTGCAGCCCCTCTCCTTCCCGGTCAAAGCGGCGTACCAGATAGACCGGCTCCGGTACCCGCCGCACGTCCACCTCGGGTACCGGCAGTCCACAGGCGCCAGCCAGGCGCATGCAGAACCATTCGTTGATCACGCTGTGCGGATAGTCATCCACCTGTTCGTGATCGGGTTTGAGGATGTGGGTGGAGGCGGCTTTGCCGATGGGTTCCCACAACTGGCCCTGGTCGAGCACGACTGCCAGTTTGTGCTGGGCGCCAGCCAGCGACATGCGCTTGGGCGCCCCATGCGACAGCGGCTGCCTCGGCAGCGCCTTGATACGGGCCGAGAGCTCGGCATCCGGCAGGGGTTGCAGTTCCGCGGGCGGTAACTGCTGACTTGGCGGCAGCAAGGTCAGCGCACCTGCCGATTCCGGACCAAAGCGCTGCAGCAGCCCAAACGCGTCGGCGGCATTGATGCCCGCATCGGCAGCGACCAACAGGCGTCCCGCTTCCTCGGGCAGCAGGTTGTCAAAGAACCACTGCACCGGGCGCTGACTGCCACCGTCCTGGATTTGCCCGGCGCTGCGTGGCAATGCCGGGGACAAGTCGAAACCCTGCTCACGCCAGACCGGGTCATAGCCCAATGCCCACACGTTTCCCTGCTCATGCAGTTCGCCGACGCGCTGCTGCTCCAGCCAGACGTCGAGCTGACGGGGTTCGGGGCTTGCGGCCATCACGGCTGCTTCCGTGTGGTGGCGGGCAAGTCCATCGGCAGATCCAGCTGCACCCGGATACCCAGCTGCCGCAGCAGCTCGAACACGCGGCCGATCTGCACGGTGTCCTTGCCACGCTCAATATTGCCCAGGACCACATGACTGGTGCCGGCCATTGCAGCCAGATCATCCTGCCGCAGTCCCTGTGCCTTACGCACCGCACGCACGTATTGGCCGATATCGGATGCTTGGTCGATCTGTACCTGCATGGCTCACGCCTTGAATATAAAGCCCACGTTAGATTATCTGCCAAAAGGGCCAGATACAACACGAATCTAAAGCTGACTTTATATTTCTATAAGAAAAGCCGCGTAGTTCCGGAAAACTAACGCACACATTAGAAAATTCTCATCTTTACAGGGAACGGCACAAAAACTAACGCAGTCGTTATTTTCACGCCGGGGCGCCTCAGGTATCCCGTTCCAATGACTGCAGCAGGCTCGGATCGGTGGCGTTGCAGGGTCAGGGTCAGCGGATGCTGCGGATCTTCCAGCGGGGGCGGGAGAAACTACCGCCTACGGCGCAAGGAAGGCGGCTGGAAGCGGCATTGCTGCGAGCGGACAGGTTGCATGAACTGCCCCCTCCCTTGCGCCGAAGGCGGAGGGGACGGGGTTGGGGAGGAGTGCCCTTCAGCCCTCAACCGCCAACCGCTGCGCCAAGCCCGACCAGCGGCTGGCATGCCGTGCCAGCGCCGCTTCGATGACCTCGGCACTGCCGGCGATGTGCAGCCCATGCCGGGCGCGGGTGATGCCGGTGTACAGCAACTCGCGGCTGAGCACGCGGTTGTCGCGGCGCGGCAGCTGCAACCAGATCTGGTCGAACTCCGAGCCCTGGGCCTTGTGCACGGTCATGGCAAACGCGCTTTCGTGGGCGGGCAACGCCGCCGGATGGAAGGCGCGCGGGGTGGTCGGTTCGTCGCCGGGGAACCACGCGGTGACCGTGCGGCCATCACGCTGGCAGATGCCGATGTCGCCATTGAACAGGCGGTGGCGATAGCTGTTCTCGGTGATGATCAACAGCCGCCCGTGGAAGTAACCCGGGCCAGCGCCACGCCGTGTGGTGCCACCCAGCAGTTCTTCGATGCGGGCGTTGAGCCCGCGCGCGCCCTGCGGGCCTTCGCGCACGGCCGTGAGCAGCCGCGTGCGACTCGTCAGGGCCAGCGCCTCTGCCGGGCTGGCCGCATTGGCCAATGCTTCCCAATACTGCTGCAGCGGCTCGCGCCAGGCCTGTAGCGGGTCGGCTTCGTCTTCGTGGAAATGCACGCCGGCCAGGTTGCCTTCGCGTAGTAGTGCCAGCGCTTCGGTGGCATCGCCCTGGCGCATCGCGGTGGCCAGCGGCGTCAGTTGCAGGGCGTCGCTCTGGCGATAGCCGCGCTGCAGCTGCACGCGGGCGCCGGTGAAGGGGTTTGGCTGCGTCTCGATAGTGTCGGCAGGCTGGTCGCCCAGCAGGGGCTGCAGCGCGCGTGCATCGTCGGCCGCAATGCGTTGGCCGTCACCGGCGGCACGCAGGATGGCGCTGAGCACGTCACCAGCTTCCACCGACGGCAGCTGGTCGGGGTCGCCCAGCAGCACCAGGCGGGTGCCGTCGGCGACGGCTTCGACCAGCTTGGTCATCAATGGCAGATCGATCATCGAGGCTTCGTCCACCACCACCACGTCGTAGGGCAGTGGATTGTCGGCGTGGTGGCGGAAGCGTGGTGAATCGGGAATCACGCCGAGCAGGCGATGCAGGGTGGTGCCGGTACTCGGCAACTGTTCGCACAGTGCGGCGTCGATGCCGGTGGCGGGCAGTTGTTGCACGGCGTTGCGCAGGCTCTCGGCCATGCGCTCGGCGGCGCGGCCAGTGGGCGCGGCCAAGGCAATGCGTGGTGCGGGTTTGCCTTCGGCCAAAGCCTGGGCAGCAAGCAGTACCAACAGGCGGGTGATGGTGGTGGTCTTGCCGGTGCCGGGGCCACCAGTGACCAGCAGCAGGTTGTGGCGCAGGGCGACTGCCGCTGCGCGGGCTTGGAGATTGCTTGTTGGAAGCTTCCCCTCATCCGCCCTTCGGGCACCCTCTCCCGCAAGCGGGAGAAGGGATAGCTGAAGCTCCACTTGCACCTGAGGCTCCGCGCGTGACCTGCCCCCTCTCTCGCCTGCGGGAGAGGGCTGGGGTGAGGGTGCTTCATCCCCAAACAACACCCCGAACACCGGCGCCAACGCACTCACCTCCCGCGCCTCGGGCTTCACGCGCCCAATCCGCTGCAAGCCCAACGCTAGGCGACGTTCGTACTCCCGGTAGCGGCGCAGATACAGCAGCCCGTTTTCCCAAACCAGTGGCGACTGCTCCGATTCCACAGTGTTATCCACAACCGTGGATATCCATCGCGACGCCACCAGCTGTGCGCTCCATTGCTCCGGCGTCGGCCACGGCAACGGGGCGTCCACCAGCCGCTGCGGCTGCGCCGGGTCGAAACCCGCATGACCCTGCGATACCGCCAGCGACGCCAATGCGGCTGCCGCCAGCACCTCATCCGGTGTGTCCGCATCCAGCCGGCGCAGGCTCTGCGCCAAGGCGTGATCCAACGGGCGCAGCGCACCGGCCTTGTTCAATGCAGCCAACAGGCTCATGCCCGGCTCTCCAGTCGTGCCAACAGTGCCGCATGGCCTGCCTGGCCGCCGGCAAACAATTCATCCACCGCGTGCACCAGCTCCGGCGCGAAGCAATGCGCGTACAGGCCAGGCGACAGCGGCCGGCCGGCATCCAGGCCTCGGCAGAACAGATAACGGATGCCGCCGAAATCACGCGCGTAGTCGTAACCGGCGCCGATACGGAAGCGCAGCCAGCGGTGCAGCGCCACGGTGTAGATCAGCGCCTGCAGGTCGTATTCGCTATGGCGCATGGCCGCTTCCAGCTGCGCGGGCGCGTAATCCGGCAGCCGGTTGGATTTGTAATCGAGCACGTACCAACGCCCGTCGCGGACGTAGGTAAGGTCGATCTTGCCGGTCATCAGCCCTTCCAGCTGTCGACGCAGGCCAAAACCGTGACGGCCGCGCACCACGCCATGTGCGTGCAGCACCCGCAGCAAGGCTGGGACGGTGGTCGGCTGCATGGCGAAGTGGAATTCGATTTCAGCGCGGCGCTCGCCGTCGTCCAGCGAATGCAGCGCGCCGCCTTCCGGCAGGGTGACGGTGAGGGTCTGGCCGATCAGGCCGGTCAACAGCGCCACGCCGTCGTCGATGTCTTCTTCCGCATAGCCATCGCTGCGCAATGTCCGGGCGATGATCTCCGCCTGCCCATCGGGTGCCACATCGCCGGCGCGCCAATCGCGCCACATGCCGAAGTCGACGTTCTCCAATGCCGCGTGCAGCACATTGCCGAAGCGACTGCCGGCAAAGCGTGGATCAAACACCTCCGGCTGCACGTCCGCCGCCGGTTCGGCCTCCACATCCATCTGCACCGGCTCATCGGCCGCACCGCCGCTGTCTTCGGTGGCAGCCGCCGAGGTGTCATGGCCGCCTTCGGCATGTGCCAGCTGGGTGAAGCTGTACACCCACCAGTCGTGCGGCACCACGCGGTGCACCTCGCGCACGGGCGGCAACACCTGTTCGCGGTCGGCGGGCAGGCGCGGCGGCAGCGTTTCCGGGCCGCCGTCGACGATATGAACATCCGCATGGGCGACCAGCGCCTCCAGGTCACGCAGCATTGGCCCAAGCCGCGATGACGCCAGCCCGGTCAGTGCGCCGCCACTTATCCACAGCGCATGCTCGGCGCGGGTCAGGCCGACGTATAGCAGACGCGCGGTTTCGGCTTCTTCCTCGGCGTTGACCTGCTGGCCGATGGCCTTCCAGTCCGCGTCGTCCTTGTCGATCTTCCAATGCAGCACACGCTGCTCGCCGTCGTGCACGGTGCGGTGGTTGGAGGCATCCGGCGCGTTGGTGGCGATGCCGACGAACGGCAGGTACACCAGTGGATACTCCAGACCCTTGCTCTTGTGCAGGGTGATGATCTGCACGCGGCGCGCATCCGATTCCAGACGCAGCAACTGCGCTTCGTCACCTTCATCGGCGTGGGCAATCTGGGTCTGCAGCCAGTCCAACAGGCCATGCAGGCCGATGCTTCGGTTGCTGGCTTCCTGCAGTTGTTCGGCCAGCTGCAGGTAGTTGGTCAGGCGGCGCTCGCCATCGACCAGCGCCAGCAGGCGTTCTGCCTGCTCGGCGCACAGGTCCGATAGCAGTGCGAACACGCCGCCGCGCTGCCAGCGTTCGCGCCATTGCAACAGGCGTTCCTGATGCGCCCGCTGGCGATCGCCTTCGTGTTCCATCGCGGCGATGGCCGCCGCGCTCTCGCCCAGCAGCACGGTGGACAGGGCCGCCCGTAGCCGGCCTTCATCGGCCGGTTGCAGCAATGCCAGCAACAGCAGCCGCACGTCATGCGCCTCACTGCTGGCGAACAAGCTCTGCTTGCCCGCCGCCACCGCGGGAATGCCCACCGCCGCCAAGGTCTGCTGGATGCGCGCGGCTTCCTTGTGCGAGCGCACCAGCACGGCGATGTCACCGGGTTGCACCGGCTTGCCGTCCACCAGCGCACGGCCTTCGCGCGATGCCAGCAACACCCGGTGGATATCCGTAACACAGGCCAGCGTGGCCGCATCGCGTGATGCGTCGGCCTTCAATGGTTTGCCGTCGGCGTCACCCTCGATCAGACACACGGTCAACGCCGGCGCGACAGCGCCATCAAGCAGGTAGTCGTCATCGGCACGCTTGCTGCCCGGCAGCACGGGCTCGAATTGAATGCGTTCGTCAAGAAAGGCGCTGCTGCCGGCGTTGTCGTACAGCGCCTGGATAGCGCGCAGCACGCCCGGGCGTGAGCGGAAGTTGCGGTCCAGCGCTGGCGCCGCCTCGGCCAATGCCTTGGCCTGCAGATAGGTGTGCACGTCGCCGCCACGGAAGCCGTAGATGGCCTGCTTGGGATCGCCGATCAGGAACAACGCGGCATCGTCGCCGGCATCCGCTGCGAACACGCGGCGGAAGATGTCCCACTGGCGCGGGTCGGTGTCCTGGAACTCGTCCACCAGCGCAAAGCGGTATTGCGCACGCAGGCGCTCGGCCAGCAGGCCGCCGTGTTCGCCCTGCAGGGCATTGGCGACGTTGTCGATCAGGTCGTCGTAGGTCTGTACGCGGCGTAGCTGTTTGAGCTTGGTCAGCCGCTGGCGTACCTCGGTCCGCAGCTGGTGCAGCAGCACGATGGATTGCTGCCGCTGCCACTGCGTCACCTGGGCGCTGGCCTGCATGAAATCGGCGATCAGCGGCTGCAGCGGCGATACCGGCGTACTGCCGGCCTTGGCCTTGTTGGTCTTGGCAGTCAGCGCATCGAGCGTGAGCCGCTCCAGCTTTTCGTCCTGCTCTGCGTGCGGATCCGGGTGCCGGCTCCATTGCTGCAGTTGCCGGAACAGCGTTTCGATCCACTCGATTTTGTAGCTGGACTTGTTGAGCACGCCCGCGTCCAGCGCACCCCGCAGTTGCTGCAGGTAGCTTTCGCCATGCGCGGCAATGCCGGCAGCAAGGCGCTGCGCAGCGGCATCGCGGAAGGGGCGGGCGTCTTCGATCTCGGTGACCGACGGTTGCGGCAGCAGCGGCAACTCGGCGACCAGGGCGGGCAGATCCTTGGCCAGCGCGTCAGGACTTTTCCACAGGCCCAGCAGTGCTTCGAGGTTGCCGCCCTGCCCGGCATGCAGCCGCCACAGGTCAGCGGCCAGCTCGGCGTGCAGCTCACGGGTGTTGGCCAACAGCTCGGGCGCAGCGAAGGTGTGCCCACTTTCCAGCGCGTATTCGCCCAGCACGCGGGTACAAAAGCCGTGGATGGTAAAGATCGCCGCCAGATCGGTTTCCTCGGCCGCCACGCGCAGCCGTCGGCCCAGCTGTACCTCTGTTTCGCCGCCTTGCTGCAGATGGCGCTGCAGGATGCTGTGGGTAAGTGCGGTTTCCGGGCTGTCGCCGGCGGCCGGCTCGCTGCCCACCAACCGCGCGGCCAGATCCAACCGCTCACGGATGCGCTTGCGCAGCTCTTGGGTCGCTGCGTCGGTGAACGTCACCGCCAGGATCTGGCCCATACGCAGGCCTTGTTCCACCACCAAGCGGGTGAACAACGTCGCCAGGGTGAAGGTTTTGCCGGTACCTGCGCTGGCTTCGATAAGGCGCAGGCCGTCCAGAGGCAGGCCCAGATACGGATCGTGCAGTGCGTGGTTCATGCCGCGCCCTCGCCGTCAGCACCTTCGGAATCAACCCAAATTTTGCCCTCGCGCAACGCTGAAAATATCAACAGGCTGTTGTGGATAAACCTGTGCGCAGTATTTTCGCGGGCGAACGGATCGTGCCCGCGCAGCGCCAATTGCAGCGCTTCGCCATTGCGTTCGCCCCAGCTGTAATCGCCGCCGTACCAGCGCGCGTGCGCGGCCTTTTCGCGGCCATCGGCGTCGCTGTTGTAGATGTCCCAGCCCGTGTAGGGGGCAAATAGCAGTGGCGTTTGAAATCCTTCAGAACGCAGCTGTAGCAATGCTTTCAAGGCTATCTCCGCCTGTTCCTGCGGCAATGCCGGCAGCAGGTGCGGACCGTGTCCGGCCTGCCCGCCGTCATGGAATTGCAACAGCGGCAATGCGGCACCAGCAGCGTTGGCCAACAGCCAATCCAAGCCGCCGCGCACCACATAAGCCACCCCTGCGGGACCGGCGTGCAAACGCACCAGCCCCTGTGGATGAATTTGATCGACACGTCCGTGCAGGCGGATTCCGTCGAGCTGAACTTCGTACCGTTCTGATCGCAGGGACTGGCCGTCATGCCATTGCGCAAACGCTTCGGCGCAGGGCCGGACGCGCTCCAGCAGCCGCGCGAATTGCTGCCGTCCCAACGCACCGGAAGGCAGCAGTGCACGCGCACGCAGACGTTCGTAAAGGCCCTGCTCGCGGCCTTCCAGCAGTGCGCTCAGCACTTGCTGTTGCAGGGCTGAGTGTTCGCGGCCCCCTCCGGGCACCACCAACGGTTCGATGTCGTCGCTGCCGTCGATATCGCCGGCCAGCCGCAGGCCCAGGCGTTGGCCGAGGAATTGACCGGCCGGGTCGGACAGGAAGCGGCGCAGTGCATCCAGCGACAGGTGCTCTTCGTTGAGCGCTTCCGGCAGCGGCGCCTGCAAGGGGCCGCCAAACCACGGTGCCAGCGACCGGCGATCACCGCCCACCGCACCCGCCGCCGGGTACCACTGTCGGCGATAACTGAAACGACGCGGCTCGGAGGCATCGCCAAACGCCGCCGGCGCGAACGGCTGCAGCGGGTGACGCACCACCAGCTGTTTGCGTACGGCGGCAGCGTCGTCGTGATACGTCGATGCTGCATCCACCAGCTCGCTGACCAGCACCGAGGGCTCACGCACACTGCCATCGCGCGCGTCGGCGCCGAGGTAGCTCAGGTAGAACACGTCCTGCGCCGAGGCAAACAGCTGCAGGAACAGGAAACGGTCGTCCTCACGCAGTGAGCGGTCGCCATGGCGACGGTGTTGCGTGCCCAGTTCGGCAGTGAGGCGGCTCAACCCGGCAGCCGGGTCACGACGCGGGAAGTCACCGTCGTTCAAGCCCAGTACGCAGATCACCCGGAACGGCAACAACCGCATCGGCACCATGCGGCCAAAGCTGATGCCGCCGGTGAGCAGGGGCGCGCGGGTATCGGCCTCGGACAACACCGAGGCGAAATGCGCACGCACCACCTCGGCTGGTACCGGGGCATCAAAACCGGCCTTGCCGGCTTCGTCAGCGAATTCATTGATGAGCTTGCGCAGGCGGTCCAGCGCGCGCTGTGCCGAGGGTTCGGCGGGCGTTTCCGGCAGTAGCGCCAGCAGCAGGCCGAGCAACCGCTCGCGCCATTGCGCGGGCGTGAGTGCATCGGCCAGCGTTCGCTGATGGCGCGCCAGCACGCGCAACAGGCGGATCAGGGCATCCAGCGCGACCAGCGCGCCGCCCTCCAGTTCCGGCCAGGGCGCCACGCCACCGATGTCCTCGTCGCTGCCACTGGCATGGCCGAGCAGCAGGCGGTCCAACGCGAACTGCCAGGTGTAGGCATCGTCCTGCGGCGCTTGATGCTGCTTCCGGTGCACTGCATCCAAGCCCCAGCGCACGCCAGCGGCCTGCAACCAGCCATGCAGTCGCTCGAACGCGGCCGCATCCAACCCGGCTGCATCGGCCAATGGCGCGCTGGCGAGCAGGTCGAGAATTTCATTGAGGCCAAACCGCGACACCGGCAGGCCCAGCAGCTGCACGAACACTTCGGCCAGCGGCTCGCCCTGCAATGGGCTGGCGTCGGCCAGTGCCCACTGGATGTGCTCGTCACTGCCGCCACGGCCACCAAATACCGACTCCAGATACGGCACGTACGGATCAATGTCCGGTGCGAGCACGGCGATTTCGCGCGGCTGCAGCGGCGGATCGAAGCGCGGATCTTCCAGCAGCGCGCGCAGTTGGTCGTGCAGTACCTGCATTTCGCGCAGGCGGGTGTGGCAGGCGTGGATCTGGATGCTGGGGTCGTCCATTCGCATCGCTGGCCGCAGCGGCGTCGGCAGCGCGCGACGGTGGAACAGGTCGGCCTGCAAGCGATGCAACAGGCTGTCGCCCAGGCCGTTCTGGTCCAGACCGGGGCCAGCGTGCTCCTCCGGGTCCACATAGGCGGCGATTTCACCGGTCGGGTGCACGACTTCGTAGCTGCCCAGCACCGCCATGAAATCGCGACCGGCCGCGCCCCAGGCCTGCAGCAACGGGTTTTCCCCTGCTTCCACGCCGAACGGGTCGTCAACGCCGCTGCGCAGCTTCTCGCTCAGCGTCTGCAGGTCGCCCCAATACGAGCGGGTAGGCGTGGGCATATAGAAGTGCAGCGTGCCGACCCGCGCCTGGGTGGCGATCACCCGCAGCACGTCGGGCGAGACATTGAGCGTGGCGAAGGCAAACAGCCGGCCCGGCAGGCCTTGCGGCAGCGGCTGGTGCTCGCCTTCAAAGCGCGCCAGGTATTCGTTGATGCGACGGGCGCGGTATTGCTGACCGCCAGCGATATGCCGCCACAGGATGGCCTGCGGATCGTCCGGCTCAGCGCCCCCCTCCCAGCGCAGCAGCCAATCACGACGCCACGCCTGGTATTTCTCGAACACCCCGCCCAACTCGGCCGCCAAGGCCCACGGGCGTAGTGGATCGCTCCGGTCCAGGTAAGCCTTCAATCCCGCCATCGCGGGACGGCGCATCAGTTGCGCGTCGGTCAACGCGGCATACAGGCGCCAGTGCAGACCGATGGCCCCCAGGTCATCCTTCTCGCCGCTGACATTGGCCTTGAGCGCCCGTGCCACGAACTCACCCGGGGTGAGGAACTCCAGGTTGGCGGCGATGCCGTACTCGGCCGCCAGCGTGGACTGCAGCCAACGCCGCATGGCCACCTGCGGGATCAGTACCGTATCGGCGGCCAGCAGCGGCTGACCGGGCGCAGGTTCGCGCAGTGCGTGGGCCAGCAGCGAGGCCAGCACATCGAGCGAATTAGAGTGGTAGAGGCGGAAGTCGGGCACGGCTGTCATCGCGCCATCTTGCCGTAGCCGCATCGCATACGACGAGAAATGAATGCGTCTGCCCCGGTGCGCACACCGGACCCATGCACCGGCCAGACACTGTGTTTCGGCCGCCGTGTACCACGACCACATACCCTTACCGTGACAGAG
This sequence comes from Stenotrophomonas sp. Iso1, assembly GCF_027497995.1. Classification (GTDB taxonomy): domain Bacteria; phylum Pseudomonadota; class Gammaproteobacteria; order Xanthomonadales; family Xanthomonadaceae; genus Stenotrophomonas. Next base: position 28,703 of record NZ_JAODBT010000001.1, read on the forward strand.
TGCGACAATACTGCACGGTCCAGTACGCTTATGTTCAGGCGCCGCTGCCAATCCTACAACGTTGGTTTTCCGTTAAAGGCCACCATGACCTCACCCCGGCCACCGCTGGTGCAGTTGTCCAACGTGCGCATTGATCGCGGCGGACGCACCATCCTGCGCGACGTTTCCCTGCAGGTACCACGCGGCAGCATCACCGCCGTGCTCGGCCCTTCCGGCAGCGGCAAGTCGACGCTGCTGGCTGCGCTGACCGGCGAATTGCGCGCGATGAGCGGCAATGTGCAGCTGTTTGGCCAGGACATTCCGCACGGCAACCGCGCGCTGCTGGACATGCGCAAGAACGTCGGCGTGCTGCTGCAGGGCAATGGCCTGCTGACCGACTTGAGTGTGGCCGACAACGTGGCACTGCCGCTTCGCGCCCACACGCGCCTGCCCGAGGCGGTGCTGCACCGCCTGGTGCAGATGAAGCTGCATGCGGTGGGCCTGTTGGCTGCTGCAGATGCCTGGCCGCGTGAGTTGTCCGGCGGCATGGCGCGCCGCGTCGCACTGGCACGTGCGCTGGCACTGGACCCGCCGCTGATGATCTACGACGAGCCGCTGACCGGGCTGGACCCGATCGCCTCGGGCGTGATCATGAGCCTGATCCAACGCCTCAACGACAGCCTTGGCCTGACCAGCATCATCGTCAGCCACCATGTGCATGAAACGTTGCCCATCTGCGACCAGGCGGTAGTGATCGCCAATGGCGGCATCGTCTTCTCCGGCACGCCAGATGCGCTGCAGGCCAGCCAGGATCCACTGGTGCGCCAGTTCCTGCACGGTGAGCCCGACGGCCCGATTCCCTTCGACGCGCCGACGCGCAACTACGGGCTGGAGAGCGCGTGATGGTGACGATGCACGAAATGCGTGATTCCTGCCCCCTCTCCCGCATAGCGGGCGCGGGTTGGGGTGAAGGTGCTCTTGAAGCACGTAGCGCTGAAGGTGCCCTCATCCGCCCTTCGGGCACCTTCTCCCGCAAGCGAGAGAAGGGTGTGTCATCCAGCGTTTCAGGAGTCGCTCTCTAATGCCTTTCGCCTCCTCGATCCGCTCGCTGGGACGTGCCGGCCTGTTTTCGCTGACCGTGCTGCGTGGTTCGGTACCGACCCGCGATTTCCTGGCCGAATTGACCCGCGAAATCTACAAGATCGGCGCGCGTTCATTGCCCATCATCGCCGTCGGCGGTGCCTTCGTCGGCCTGGTGCTGACCCTGCAGGGCTACCGCACGCTGACGACATTCGGCGCCTCTGATGCGCTGTCCACGCTGTTGGGCCTGTCGCTGTACCGCGAGCTGGCGCCGGTGCTCACCGCGCTGCTGTTCATTGGCCGCGCCGGCAGCTCGATTGCCGCCGAACTCGGCCTGATGCGCGCCACCGACCAGATCAAGGCGCTTGAGCTGATGGCCATCGACCCGATCGCCAAGGCCGTGGCACCGCGCTTCTGGGCCGCAGTGCTCACCGTGCCACTGCTGACCGGCATCTTCTGCTCGCTGGCCATCGCCGGCGGCTACTTTGAAGCGGTACACGTGCTGGGCCAGGACAACGGTACGTTCTGGTCGGGCCTGCGCGGCAGCGTCGATTTCTGGGACGACTTCGCCGTGGCCTTGCTCAAGTCGGCGATCTTCGGCGGCACCGCTGCATTGGTGGCCGCATACGTCGGCTTCCACGCCGAGCCGACCATCGAAGGCACCTCCGTGGCGACCACCCGCGCGGTGGTGAACGCCTCGCTGCTGGTGCTGATGTTCAACTTCGTGCTTTCCGCACTGCTGTTCAAGTAAGGGATCAACATGGCCATCCGTGGACCACGACTCGAATTCTCCGTAGGCGCCTTCCTGCTGCTGGCCCTGGCCTCGCTGCTGGTGTTGGCCGTTGCATCCACCAACCAGCGTTTTGGTACCGGCGGTGGTGACTATGTGCTTACGGCACGCTTCTCCCAGATCGGCCAGCTGCGCAAGCAGGCGCCAGTGAAAATCGGCGGGGTGACCATCGGCCAAGTGGCTGATATTCAGCTGGACCCGATTAAATACGATTCCATCGTCACCCTGTCGCTGGACAGCAAGTTCAAGGACATGCCTGGCGATACCTCGGCCGGCATCTTCACCAGCGGCCTGTTGGGCGAGAGCTACATCGGACTGCAGCCGGGCGGCGACCCGGAGCCACTCAAGTCCGGTGACGAGATCGCCTTCACCCAGCCTGCGGTGGATCTGCTGCAGCTGGTTGGCAAGTACATGTTCAGCGGTGGTGGCAGCAATGCTTCCGGCGCCAATGGCAACGAAACCCCCGGCGCAGACGCGCCCGCAACGGAACCGCAACCATGAAAGTGAAACTGCTCACCGCCGTGCTCGCTGCAACCCTGCTGGCCACCACGCCATCGCTGGTCATGGCACAGGCACGCCCGGCCGCCTCCGCCGCACAGCCCTCGGCTGCCGGCCGCACCGTGCTTGATGCCAGCAGCCGCATCCTCACCACGCTGGAAAGCCGCCGCGCCGAGTTCCGCACCAATCCGGCCGCGCTGCGCACCTTCATCGACAGCGAACTGAGCCGCACCTTCGACCGTGATTACGCCGCACGCCTGGTGCTGGGCGTGCACGGCCGTGGCGCCGCCGATGCGGACGTAAAACTGTTTGCCGACGCCATGGCCGACAACCTGATGTCGCGTTACGGCTCCACCCTGCTCGATATCCAGGGCAAGCCCAGCTTCCGCTACAAGGCGGAAGCCGCGCTGCCGGGCAACCGTGGCGTCAAGGTGTCCACCGAGCTGGTACGCGCCGGCAGCGAACCGACGCCGGTGGAGTACCTGATGCGCAACGTCGACGGCCAGTGGAAAATCTTCGACGTGATGATCGAAGGCATCTCCTACGTGCAGACCTTCAAGAACCAGTTCGACGCACCGCTGCGACAGAAGTCGATCAAACAGGTAGCCACCGAACTGCGTAGCGGCAGCATGCAGGCCGCTGCAGGCCCGGCTCCCCGTGGCAAGTGACGCGACTTTCCGCATCGAGGGCGACACGCTGCATTTGGCCGGCGTGCTCGACCGCGACGCGGTGACTGAACTGTGGCCGCAGCTGGCGCACGGGTTGGGCCCGCTGCGTCAGCTGGATCTGCAGACGGTCGAACGCATCGACAGCGCCGGTCTGGCGTTGGTAGGTGAACTTGCTGCACGCCTGCGCACGCAGGGCGGCGGCAGCGTCACCGGTACGCCTGCGGGCCTGCAAGAACTGTGTGCTGCTTACCGGCTGTCACCGTCCCTCGATTTCAACGCACCCTCAGCAGGAAGCTGACATGAGCCTTCTTCGCACCCTCCCCCTCCTGATCCTCGTGGCCTTGTTGGCCGCCTGTGCCGGCAAGCCGGCACGGGATACCGCACCGCCGGTAGCCACTGTTGTGACGCCTGCTGACGCGACCGCCACGGCCGACGCTCCGCCGGCCGCTGCCGATGTGCAGGCCGTTGCAACAGATGCCGGCAGCGATGCCGTTGCGCAGGCCGGCAATGCCGACGCCTCCAACACTGAAGTCACGCCCACCGCTGCTGAAGACGACTTCGCCGCGCTGTATGGCGGCCCGGTGGCGGGCGCGAACGGCGACGCCGGCAGTGGCGCACCGCCGGGCTATGACCCGTGGGAGAAGTACAACCGCGGCGTGCACCGTTTCAACAACGCGGTGGATCGCGCTGTCGCTCGCCCGTTGGCGACGGCATACACGCACGCAGTGCCGCAGTTCGCCCGTACCGGTGTGACCAACTTCTTCAGCAACCTGCGCTCGCCGCTGACCATGGTCAACCAGCTGCTGCAGGGTCATGCCGATGATGCGTGGGACACGTTGGGCCGCTTTCTGATGAACTCCACCTTCGGTATCGGTGGCCTGTTCGACCCGGCCAGCAAAGCGATGGTGCCCAAGCGCAGTGAAGACTTCGGGCAGACGCTGGGCACCTGGGGCTGGCGTCAGTCACGTTACGTCGAGCTGCCGTTCTTTGGCCCGCGTACCGTGCGCGACGTGCTCGGCCTAGCCGGCGACATGCCGCTCTCACCTGTACGCACGATCGAGATGGACAAAGTCCGCATCGGCCTGCAGGGCCTGCAACTGGTAGACGTGCGCGCGCAGCTGCTGTCGATTGATTCACTGCGCGACAGCGCGGTGGATGAGTACTCACTGACCCGCGATGCATGGCTGCAACGCCGCAGCTACCAGATCGAAAAAGATCTGCGCCGCGACGGCAAGCACGGTGATGACGACCCATCGACCATTCCGGTCGATGCAATGCCGATGCCCGACTGGGGCAATTGATCGCCATTGCCGCATCAAACAAAAAGCCCGGGGAAACCCGGGCTTTTTTGTACCGCAATCATGCGCAGTGATTGGCTTGTGTTCCAACACTCGCAGGGTCACTGCGCACGATTCATTGCTGGCCACATTCAACGCTGGGCGATGCGTACCTGCCGAAAATGCAGAAGCGGCGTGTGCCGCTTCTGCACATGACTTACGCAGCCAGTGCCTTGTCGATCGCAGCGCGCAGGCCTGCGTCATCCGCCGCGGTGTCCGGCGAGAAACGGGCGATGACTGCGCCGTCCTTGCCGACCAGGAACTTCTCGAAGTTCCACAGCACGCCCGGCGCCGGGTTCGGCTCGATATTGAAGCCGACCAGCTTCTCGCGCATCGGGCCTTCGCCAGTGGCCACCGGCTGAGCCGCGGTCAGCTGCTGGTACAGCGGATGCACATCGGCGCCAGCAACGCTGATCTTGGAGAACAGCGGGAAGCTGACATCGAAGTTGAGCGAGCAGAACTGCTTGATTTCTTCTTCGCTGCCCGGCTCCTGGCCGTTGAAGTTGTTGGCCGGGAAACCCAGCACTTCGAGGCCGGCGTCCTTCTTTTCGCGGTACAGCTTTTCCAGACCTTCGTACTGCGGGGTCAAGCCGCACTTGGATGCCACGTTGACCACCAGCAGCACCTTGCCGCGATAGTCGGCCAGCGAAGTCGGTGCGCCGTCGATAGTGGTCAGCGCGGTGTCATACACGGAAGCAGTCATGGCGTGTTCCTGGTGGGGTAATGGAGCGCAAGCATAAACCGACGACGGCCGACTCAGGCGTCGCTGGTATCAACCGATTCTTCCTCGCCTTCATCGTCGCTGCCCATGTCGCCCAGCAGTGCCTGCGAGGCGTCGGCGGTCAGCGATTCCACGCCGCGCAGCTTGCGCTCGATGGTGCGGGTCTTGCGGCTCGCATCCCCCAGGCTCTTGCCGACGGTGTTGATCTGCTTTTCGGCTTTTTCGAGGATGCCGGCGAACTTGCCGAACTCGCCCTTCACCGCGCCCAGCAAACTCCATACCTCGGACGAACGCTGCTCGATGGCCAGCGTGCGGAAGCCCATCTGCAGGCTGTTGAGCAGAGCGGTGAACGTGGTTGGGCCGGCGATGACTACGCGGTGCTCGCGCTGCAGTGCATCCACCAGCCCGGGACGGCGGATGGTTTCGGCGTAGAGGCCTTCGGTGGGCAGAAACATCACCGCAAAGTCGGTGGTGTGCGGCGGCACGATGTATTTTTCGCTGATCGACTTGGCCTGCACGCGGATGGCCCGCTCAAGCTGGTTGCCGGTGACACGTACGCCGTCCTGATCGCCGGCCTCCTGCGCGTCAAGCAAGCGCTCGTAGTCCTCGCGCGGGAATTTGGAATCGATGGGCAACCACACGGGTGTTTCATCGTTGCCACGCCCCGGCAGGCGCACGGCGAAATCGACCATTTCACCGCTGTCCGGGCGCACCTTCACGCCCCGTGCGTACTGCTCGGCAGTAAGGGTCTGCTCGAGGATGTTGTCCAGCTGCACTTCGCCCCAGCCGCCACGGTTCTTGACGTTGCTCAGCACACGCTTGAGGTCGCCCACACCAGTGGCCAGCTGCTGCATTTCACCCAGGCCGCGCTGCACTTGTTCCAGCCGCTCGGAGACCAGCTTGAACGAGGAATCCAGGCGCGTGTTGAGCGTGCTCTGCAGTTTTTCGTCGACGGTCTGCCGCATCAGTTCGAGCTTGGCAGCGTTGTCACCCTGGAGGTCCTTCAGGCGCGCTTCCAGCGTCTGCCGCATTTCGGTGATGCCCGTTTCGTTGCGCTGGGTGAGTTCGAGCAGACGCTGGCCGAGCATGTCGCCGAAACGTTGCTGCGCCTGCGCGCCTTCTTCGCGGCCTTTGCGGGTTTCTTCCAGCAGGGCCTGCTGCAGGTTGGCCAGCTGCCGGGCAAAGGCCTCCATCCGCACTTGTTGGTGTTGACCGAACGCATCGAGCTGATCGCGTACTTCCTGCAGGCGCGCGCCCAACAACTGCGCCAGCTGCTGCTGGGTGTTGCTGTTCTCCTCTCGTCCCTTGCGTGCGTCATCGGTAAGGCTGTCGCGCAACAGGTCCAGGCGCTGGTCGGTGCGTGTGGACAAGTCGGTGAGGTTACGGCCGAAGCCGTCCATGCGCGCATCCTGTTGGCGGGTCATCGCCTCCAGGTGTTCGCGCAATTCACCACGACCGCTGCGTTGTTCTTCACGCAGTGCGTTTTCCAACGCGGTGTTGTCGGTACGACGGACCAGCAGCAACAGCTGCAGCACGATGACGACGACCAGCAGGCCGGCCAGGATCAGGGTTTCAGTTTGCATGAGCGAAGTTTAGCTCCACGCGTCTCAATGGCTGCGCCGCATCTGCGATCATGTACGCCCCCACACGCCGTCCATTCCCATGAAGTTGCTGCCTTCCCTGTTGCTGGGCCTGTGCGGCCTGTTGCCGTTGTCGGCAGTGGCCGCCAGCTCGCAGACTGTCACCTCGCCCGATGCGGTGCCCGCCCACGACACGCGGCCCAAGGTGTTCCTGGCCGGCAGCATCGAGATGGGCAAGGCCGGCGACTGGCAGCAACAGGTCCAACAGGCGTTGGCCGACGAAGGCGTGCTGATGCTCAACCCGCGCCGCGCCGATTGGAATCCCGCGTGGCGTGCCGAGGCCGATGAGCCCGAGTTCCGCCGCCAGGTGGAATGGGAACTGGCGGCGCTGGAGCAGGCTGACATCGTGCTGATGTACTTCACTCCCGGCACGCAGAGCCCGATCACGTTGCTGGAATTCGGCCTGTATGCGCGCTCGGGCAAGTTGCTCGTCGCAGCACCCGCCGGCTTCTGGCGCAAAGGCAACCTGGACATCACCGGCGACCGTTACGGCGTGCCGCGCTACGACGACCTGCAGGCATTGATCGCTGCCGTGAAGCAGCGCGTAGCCGAACAACGCGCGCGCTGAGCCCGGAGCCACACCATGCCGTGGATGGGCATCAACGACCTGGGCACCTTCGTGGTGGCGGTCATTCTGTTCCTGATGCTGCCCGGCCCAGGCACCTTCACCTTGCTCACTGCCACAGCGCGCGGCGGCGTCCGCGCCGGTTACGCAACGCTGGCCGGGTTGATGCTCGGCGACCAGATCTTGATCGCCATCGCCGCCACCGGCGTGGCCGCGATGCTGCAGGCCCACCCAATGCTGTTTGCCGGATTGCGCTATGTCGGCGCGGCGTACCTGATCTGGGTCGGTATCCAGCTGCTGCGTGAACCGGCCGCTGGCAGCGGTGATGCCGTGCCGGCACAGCACGGCCGGCGTTGGTTCCGGCAGGCGCTGCTGGTGGGTGTGCTCAACCCCAAGGCCATCCTGTTTTACATGGCGTTCTTGCCGCTGTTCATCGACCCGGCCACACAGCGCGGCGCACTGACGCTGGCCACGATGGCGATCTTGATCGCGGTGTTGAGTGTGGGCTGGTGCTCGGTGCTGATCTTCGGTGGGCAGTTCATCGCCCGGCGTCTGGCGGGGTATCCGCGTGTGGGCGTATGGCTGCGCAGGGCGGTGGGTGTTTGCCTGGTGGTGTTTGGAGTGCGGCTGGGAATCGAGTAGGGCCCGGCGGCTTGCGCAGTGCGATGATCGCCATTCCGCCGTCAACCGGAGGCCCGCCTATGAACATCCATTGCAAGCGCGCCTATGAAGCCGCCAGTGCGGCAGATGGCCAACGCTTCCTGGTCGACCGGCTATGGCCGCGTGGGGTCAGCCGCGAGGCGCTGCACGCCACCTGGTTGAAGGAGGCCGCCCCCAGCACCGGGCTGCGACAGTGGTTCGACCACCGCGCCGAACGCTGGGAGCAATTCCAACAGCGCTATTGGCAGGAGCTGGCCACTTATCCACAGCATCTCAAACCCCTGCGGGATGCGCTCGACGCTGGGCCGGTCACGCTGATCTACAGTGCACGCGATACCCGCTACAACCAAGCCGTGGCGCTGCGTGACTACCTGATGGCTCACCCCCGCCATTCACATTGAGGGCCACCCTCGGGTTTTGTGCCAATTCCGTCACCGATGACAGGGCCAGCCGCCAAGGCCCCTTGGAACCGTGCATGTTTCTGGCTTTGCTGCACTGCATTCGGCGACACTCGCCGACTTCTTGAATCACTACGAACCGCGAGGTCCGCATGCAATCCTGGCTCCGGCGCAAGTCCATCGACCAGCTCACCGAACATGAGGAAGGCCGCCGGCTGATCCCCACGCTGAGTTGGCCCCATCTGGTTGCGCTGGGCATCGGTGCCATCGTCGGCACCGGCATCTACACGCTGATCGGCGTCGGTGCGGACAAGGCCGGACCGGCGGTGCTGCTGTCCTTCATCATCGCCGGCGTGATCTGCGCTTGTGCAGCGCTGGCCTATGCCGAGCTGTCAACGATGATGCCGGCCGCCGGCAGCGCCTATACCTACAGCTACAGCGCGTTGGGCGAGACCGTCGCCTGGGTGGTGGGCTGGAGCCTGATCCTGGAGTACTCGCTGGTGGTCAGCACCGTCGCGGTGGGCTGGTCGGGTTACTTCGTCGGCTTCCTGGAATGGCTGCACACCGCTTTCGGCTGGAACGTGATGCTGCCGCAGGCGCTGGCCGCTGGTCCGCACGTCGAAGGCGGTTTCATCAACGTGCCCGCCATTGTCATCACCTTCCTGGTCGCCGGCATGTTGATGGTCGGCACCAAGGAAAGCGCCACGCTCAACGCGGTGCTGGTGGTGTTGAAGCTGATTGCGCTGGCGGTGTTCGTGGCTGTCGCGCTGCCGGCGTTCAGCGTGGATAACCTACAGCCGTTCATGCCTTATGGCTTCCCCAAATCGCTCACTCCCGATGGCGTCGAACGCGGTGTGATGGCGGCAGCGGCCATCATCTTCTTCGCCTTCTATGGCTTTGATGCCATTTCCACTGCGGCCGAAGAAACCAAGAACCCGGGCCGTGACCTGTCCATCGGCATCGTGGGTTCGATGATCGGCTGCACCATCATCTACCTGCTGGTGGCGACCGCTGCGGTCGGTGCGATGAGCTACACCGTGTTCGGCAAGAGCGCCGAGCCGCTGGCGCTGATCATGCGTGAACTCGGCCATGGCACCGCTGCGCTGGTGATCGGCATTGTGGCGATCATCGCGCTGCCGACGGTATTGCTGGCGTTCTTCTATGGCCAGAGCCGCATCTTCTTTGTGATGTCGCGTGACGGCCTGCTGCCGCGCGGTCTGTCCAAGGTGAACAAGCGCACCGGCACACCGGTGACCATCACCCTGTTCACCGCCGTACTGGTGGCTGCAATGGCGGGCGTGGCGCGTCTGGATGAAATCGCCGCGCTGGCCAATGCCGGCACGTTGGCCGCGTTCACCGCCGTGGGCCTGTGCCTGTTGGTACTGCGCAAGCGCGAGGCTGGCCGCGAGCGCAAGTTCCGTGCGCCGCTGGCGTGGATCATCGGCCCGGTCGCGATCCTGGGCTGCATCTACCTGTTCTTCAGCCTGCCGAACCGCACGCAGCTGTGGTTCCTGGCGTGGAACGCGCTGGGCCTGGTGGTCTATGTGCTGTACAGCCGCCGCAACGCAGTGCTGGGCCGCAAGTAATCCACAGCGGCCTGTGGATAAAACAAAAAGCGGGCTTCGGCCCGCTTTTTGTTTTTGGGGTGACTTAAAGGACGGCTTCTCCTTTTGCAGCAGCCTCCCGCAGGCCGGGGATTCATCCCGGCCTGCGGTGCATTACTTGCCGTCGTTCTTCGCCGCGTAATCCTGCGCCTGGCGCATCACACGCAGCACGTTGCCGCTCCAGATGTTGGCGATCTGCGCTTCGCTCAAGCCACGGCGCTGCATCCACGCGGTGATCTTGGGCAGGTCGCTGGCGTCCTGCATGCCGGTCACACCGCCACCGCCATCCCAATCCATGCCAATGCCCACGTGGTCCGGGCCGACCACGTCGAGCATGTGGCCAAAGTGCTGGAAGAAATCATCCAGGGTGGCCTTGGGCCGTGGGTACTGCTTGTCCAGCTCAGCCATGGCGGTGGCCAGTTCGGCGCCCTTGGCCATGGTCATGTTTTCCCAGCCACCCAGGCGCTTTTCCAGTGCGTCCTCGGCCTGCTTGCGCTCGGGGCTCTTGGTTTCGTCAACCAGGTAGCCACCGTAGGCATTGGCCTGGATCACCCCACCCTTGGCCGCGAGCTGGCGCAGACGCGTGTCGTCAAGGTTGCGCGCATGGTTGAAGATCTCCTTGGCCGAGCTGTGCGACAGGATGAACGGCACCGGCATCATTTCAATGAGGTTGTCGAACACCGCATCGGACGCGTGCGATTGGTCGATGACGATGCCCAGTTTCACGGCCTCGTTGACCAGCGCCTTGCCGGCCGGGCTCAGCCCCTTCCATTCGGCACCCTTGGGGTCGGTGGCGGAATCGGCAAATTCGTTGTTGGCGAAGTGCACCGTCGACATCAGCCGCAGGCCGGCGGTGTAGTAGAAGCTCAGCAGCGACGGGTCGGCCACCAGCGGGCTGCCGTTCTCCATGCTGATGTAGACCACGCGCTTGCCGGCAGCCTTGATGCGCGCCGCATCGTCGGCCGTGAGCGCCAGCTGGAACTTGTCCGGATTGGCGGCCAGCATTTCGTGGATCTGCATCATCCGCTGCAGGCCATGGTCACGCTCGGCGCGGTGCGCGGCCTGCGTACGGTCGCCCTGGTCGGTATAGATCGCAAAGAAACCACCATCCAGCGCGCCTTCCACCATGCGCGGGTAATCCACCTGCGACAGCGCGTTGTGGTCATGGCGCTGCATGATGTTGAAATCCGGCCGGGCGAAATTGGCCGGGGTATCCAGATGCGTATCCAGGGTGAGCAGCTTGTGCTGCAACTCACTGGCCTTGGCCAGTTCAGCCTGACTGAATTCCACCGCCGAGGCGGCCAGCGGCCAGCACAGCGACAGGGATACCAACAGGGACAGGGGACGCAGCGTCATGAGGCCTCACCGTGGATGGAAAGGCCCGACCTTAACGCTGTGGTGATGCAACCGGCCAGTGACGGACGGCATGGGCGCGCGAACAGGGCCTTACAAACCCGCTCTCCCCTTCGCCTGCGCTGCAAGCGAGGGAGCAGGTTCCACGAACCGGCAGAGTGAAGCGGGCCGCTTCATCCCTCCCTTTGAGGAGGGGTGGGGGAAAGGTGAAGCCTTCCCGATAAAGCCCGAGCGGAGCGTGGCTCCGCCCTACCGCTGCGCGATGCTCAGTCCACCACGCGGCAGAACACGGCCTTGAGGTAACGCGATTCCTGCACGTGCGCCATGAACGGATGATCCGGGCCCGCGCCCGTCACCTTGAGGATCTGGATGGTGCGGTTGGAATAGAACGCGGCACGACGCAGCATGTCCAGGAACTGATCCTCGGCCACCAGACCGGTGCACGAGAATGTGGCAAACAGACCGCCCGGCTTGACCACGCCCAGCGCCAGCTTGTTCATGTCCAGGTACTTCTTCAGCGCGGTGATGACCTGGTCGCGGTCGCGGGTCATCTTGGCCGGGTCCAGGATCACCACGTCGTACTGCTCGCCGCGGTTGGCCGCATCACGCAGCCACGGGAAGATGTCGGCCTGCACGAACTTGGGCTTGGCGTTGTTCAAACGCGCATTGCCCTTGGCGATCTGGATCACGTCCTGGTCGATGTCCACGCCCAGCACTTCGCTGGCACCGCGCGCGGCGGCATACACCGCAAAGCCACCGGTGTTGCAGCACAGGTCCAGCACGGTCTTGCCTTCCACCTGCTGGCTCAACCACTCGCGGTTCTCGCGCTGGTCCGCGAAGAAACCGGTCTTGTGCGCGCCAGCCGGGTCCGCACGGAACTTGATGCCATATTCGGTGATCACCGACGGCTCGGTGGTGGTGTTGCCGTGGAAATCAAAGCTTTCCTGCTTCTGCACGTGCTCGTCGGCAAAGCTGTGGAAGCGGCAGCCCGGGAACTGCTCGCGCAGTGCTTCGTAGATCCACTCGCGGTGGCGGAACATACCCGCGGCAAAGAATTCGACCACGATCAGGTCCGCATAACGGTCCACGACCAGGCCCGACAATCCGTCACCTTCGCTGTGAACCACGCGCCACGCGTCGGAGATCGCGTCGAGCTTGAGCACGTCACGACGCAGCGACACTGCGGCAGCGATCTTGCGGGAGAACCAAGCCTGGTCCACCGCCACATCCGGATCCGTTTCCAGAATGCGCACGGCAATACGCGAATGACCGTTATAGAAACCACGGCCGATCCAGACCTCATCCACGCCGACCACGTCGACGATGGTGCCCGACTTGGGCTTGACGGTCGGCTTTTCAACCAGCTTCTGGAAAATCCACGGGTGGCTGGAGCGCCACGCGTTCTTCAGGCGTACGATGGGAAGTGGGGTATTCATGGCGCTATTGTAGCCGTGCCGGGCCCCTGCCCCGAGGGGCATTCATTGACTGTGCTGACCTCAGGCCGCAGTATTCAATCCCAGAAGGGGAGTAGCTCCCAGACGTTGTCGCCGTCAATTCGAGCCGCAAGGCTCCGGTGCAACGGCAGTTCCGACCGCCGGAACTGTGAGCAAGACCTTCGCCGCATTGGCGAAGCTCTGTCCCCGGTCTCCCCTGATTCCGTGTCCAGCTCTTGGCCTGTGTGGTTCCAAGACCCATTCATATGACCGGAAATCCCCATGATTCAGACAATTGGTAATCCCTGGCTTTGGGGCGGCTTCATTGCCGTCGTCATTGCCGCCTTGCTGATCGACCTGGTGCTGATGCGCCACGGCGGCCCGCACAAAGTCACCTTCAAGGAGGCTTTGTGGTGGTCGCTGGGCTGGGTGGCACTGGCTTTGGCCTTCAACGCCGGCCTCTGGTACTACCTCAATGAAACCGCCGGTGTGGCAGTGGCCAATGAAGTGGGCCTGCAGTTCCTGACCGGTTATCTGATCGAGAAGGCCCTGGCGGTCGACAACATCTTCGTGTTCCTGCTGATCATGGGCTACTTCGCGGTGCCCGAGACGCAGCGTCAACGTGTGTTGATCATCGGCATTCTGGGCGCCATCGCGCTGCGTACGATCATGATCTTCGCCGGCACCGTGCTGGTCAGCCAGTTCCATTGGCTGCTGTACGTGTTCGGTGCGTTCCTGCTGTTCACCGGCTGGAAGATGTGGACCGCCGCTGGTGAGGAACCCAGCCTGGACAACAATCCGGCGCTGAAATTCATGCGCAAGCACCTGCGCATCAGCCACGAGTACAACGGCAACCGCCTGGTCACCGAGAAGAACGGCGTGCGCTGGTTCACCCCGATGTTCGTGGTGCTGATCCTCATCGCCGTCACCGACGTGATCTTCGCGGTGGACTCGATCCCGGCCATCTTCGCCATCACCACCGACCCGTTCATCGTGCTGACCTCGAACGTGTTCGCGGTGCTGGGCCTGCGCGCGATGTTCTTCCTGCTGGCTGGTATGGCTGACCGTTTCCACCTGCTGCCGTATGGCCTGGCGGTGATCCTGGCGTTCATTGGCACCAAGATGCTGCTGATCGACATCTTCAAAATCCCGGTGCCGGTGTCGCTGGGCGTGGTTGCCGCGATCCTGATCGCCACCATGATCCTGAGCCTGAAGATCCCGCCGAAGCAGAATCACGGCTGATACGCCGTGCCACCGGCGGGATTGTCCCGCTGGTGGCACGCCTGTTCCCGAACGCGGCCCCCTTGCAATCGCGGGGGCTGCCGCAAGTTCTGATGTCATGGATACGCAGATCGCGCCTGACACCGGCACCGCGCCGGCCCGCAATGACCGCAGCCGCGTGCTGCGTGCCTTCAACCTGAGCCTGGGTTTCGTGTTGCTGCTGGTGGCGATATTCGCCCTTCAAAGCAGTGGCTGGGACTGGCGGGCATGGTCCGTTGCGCCATTGGAAAGCCACGGCCTGCTCGGCCTGCTGGGTGCGCCGCTGCTGCATGGTTCCATCGAACACCTGGGCGCCAATGCGGTGGCCCTGCTGATTCTGGGCACGCTGGCCGGCAGTGTTTATCCACAGGCCACGCTACGCGCGCTGCCCCTGCTGTGGATAGGTTCCGGGCTGGGTGCCTGGCTGCTGGGCGATATCGGCAGCCACCATCTGGGCGCCAGTGGCGTGACCCACGGCCTGATGTTCCTGGTGTTCGTGCTGGGCCTGTTGCGCCGTGACCGGCAGGCCATCGCCGCCAGCATGATCGGCTTCCTGTTCTACGGCAGCATGTTGATCACCATCCTGCCGCACGAGCCGGGTGTGTCCTGGCAATCGCATATGGGTGGCGCCGCCGCTGGCCTCATCGCCGCATTGATGTTCCGCCACGCCGACCCGATGGCACCGCGCAAACGCTATAGCTGGGAAGACGAAGAAGAGGAAGACGTGCAGCCGCTGGCGGACAACGAACTGGAACCGCCTGCTCCGGGCCGGGTGCCGGTGCTGTGGCAACCGCGCGAAGGCCGGGACTACGACGTGGTGGTGCCGCTGCGGCGACGGGACCCGGACAGTCCGCAGTAAGCGTCTCTGCGCCCGCCAGTTTGAGCCCTACCCGCAGCCTGATCGTTAAGGGGTAGCATCCACCGCGCGACGTCCCAGCGCCGGATCATCGGTAAACAAAGCATCAATCCCCGCCTGCAGGAACACCCGCATCTCGGCCACGGAAGCGTCCGGGTTGCGCGCGGTCTCCGCCCCTTGGCGCAATGCCGGCGGCAGGAATGGATTCTCGGGGCGGAACGTATAGACCACCACTTGCAGGCCGGCAGCATGCGCATCGGCGATCAATGCCGTTGGCGCAGCCAACTTGCCCTGTGCATCCAGCGGTATCAGTGCGTGCTTCTCGGCGCCGATGGCATCGGCATAGGTGGCGATATCGCGCAGCCCGGCAGGCGTCATCATCTGTGCATAAGTCAGTGAACCACCGGCCAGCACAACATCGGCCGGCGTGTCTGTAGGGGCGCCCAGCAACTGCAGCAGACGGATGTTGGAATCCTTGCCCAGCTTCTGCCGCAGCGCGCGCAGGTTGGCGGTCTCGAACGACTGCAGCAGGATCGGCGCGACGTTGGTGTAGGCATTGCCTCGCAACGTGGCGAGCAGCTTGTCTTCCATCGGTAAGCCGATGCCGCGGAAATAACTGCCGTGCTTGATCTCCGGCGCCAAGCCGATACCGCGGTTGGCACGTCCGGCCTGCTGCACCAGGAAGGTGATGATCTCGTCCAGCGAGGCGATGCGGAACTGTCCATCAAAGGCCGTGCCACGCACCTGCGGCAGGCGCTCGCGGGCGTACAGCGTCTTCAACTCGGCCAGGGTGAAGTCTTCGGTGAACCAGCCTTCCTCGGTCTGGCCATCGATCACCTTGCGGGTGCGTCGGTCGGCAAATTCAGCGCGCGCGGCGACATCGGTGGTCGAGCCGATCTCGTTCTCGTGACGGGCCACCATTACGCCATCCTTGGTCATCACCAGATCCGGCTCGATGTAATCGGCGCCGTCGGAAATGGCCTGTGCATAAGCGGCCAGCGTGTGTTCCGGCAGCAAGGCGCTGGCGCCTCGGTGCGCGTACACCGAGGCCTGTGGATAACGTGGGGCGGCTTGGGCTTCCATTGCCCCGCAGAATGCCATGACCACGCCCATCAACACCCCACCGTGCCACTTGGATACCACCGTCACTCCATCGCGCGCAGCCGCGCCAGCCAGCAGAAAGAGGCGGCAGTGTGGCGCCGGCATGTGACGTCAGTAAGTACGTTGGCCACGGTGTTTCAACACCGTTGCCAGCGCCACCCTTCTGCTGTGGCCTGCAGCCGCGCGCTGATGCCAATCGCCTGTAGAAAGGCTTCGTCATGTGACACCACCACCAGCGTCCCGCTGTACTGGCGCAGCAGCGATTCCAATGCGGTCAGCGCATCCAGGTCGAGGTGATTGCCGGGCTCATCCAGCAGCAACAGCTGGGCCGATGGATCTGCATACAGCGCGCAGGCCAGTGCTGCCTTCAGTCGCTGACCGCCACTGAGCTGCGCCGACGGCAGCTGTACCTGGGTTGCATCCAGCCCCAGCAAAGACAAGCGGCTGCGTAGCTCACCCTCTTCCATCTGCAGGTTGCGCGCACGCACGCCCTCCAAAGCGCTGAGGTGGGCGGGCAACAGTTCCAACTGCTGATCCAGCAACGCCGCCGGTACATGCAACTGTGCCTCACCCGCGAGCGGGGCCAATTGTCCGGCGAGCACTTTCAACAGCGTTGATTTGCCCGCGCCATTGATGCCGCTGACCGCGACGCGCTCGCCACGGCGCAAGGCCAGATCCAGACAGTGAAGCGGCTCAGCGACATAGGGCAGCTGCACGTGTTGCAGGCGCGCGACCCATTCGGGCGCGGTCCTCTCCAACAACGGTGGCAACAGCACCGGCGCAGGTTCGTCGATCTGCGCCTGCGCCTGGCGGACGGCATCGTGCAGGGTTTCGTGTCGCTGCTGCAGTTGTTGTTTGGCTTTGCCCACGCTGGCCTGCGCGCGCTGCCTCGCCAAGCCAAGCAGGATCGGCGCCTGATTGGCCGTGGCGGCTTCGCGGTTGCCGCGTGCGCTGCGCTGCTCCAACCGCTGCCGTTGCGCATTCAGCGCCTGCTCGCCCTTTCGGCGTTCCTGCCTGCGTTGCTGCAACTGGGTTTCCGCCGCTGCTTTCTCCACAGCACGCGTCTGTGCATAACGTTCATGGTTGCCGCCGTGGCTGCGCAGCCCTTGCGGCGACAATTCGACGATGCGCTGCACGTGGTCCAGCAGCAACCGGTCATGGCTGACCAGCAGATAGCCCTGCCCGCGCTGTATGAGTTGCTGCTGCAGCCATTGCCGGCCGGCCAGATCAAGATGATTGCTGGGCTCGTCGAGGATCAGCAGCTCCGCCGGTTGCAGCAACGCACCTACCAACGCGACGCGCATGCGTTGCCCGCCGCTCAAGTTGTCCACAGGCATATCGACATCCATGCCTGGCAGGCCGGCTTCGGCCAACGCCTGCTGCAGGTTGTCGCACATGGTCCATTGCTCACCCACGGCATCGAAATCGGCTTGCTGCGTGCTGCCGGCTTCGATCCGGCGCAATGCATCCACCACGTTATCCACAGCCGCAAGTTCGGCGATGCGTTGGCCGGCGGCTGCGGTCACCTGCTGGGCGAGGTAATGCACCCGACCGATTCGCCGGCATTGCCCGGCACTGGGTTCGCGCAGGCCGGCCAACAACTGCGCCAATACGGATTTGCCCACGCCATTGCGCCCGACCAAGCCCGTGGGGCGGGCGTCGAACTGCGCGTTGAGGTCGGAGAAAAGGCAGCGCCCATCGGGCGTGTGCCAAGCGACGCTGTCCAGCGTCAACGATACGGTTGTCGTCATGCGTTGTTCCATCGATGCCCGAAGCACCCAGCCGCCAACGGCAGCAGGGACTGAAAGGGACCGTCATTCAGACGGGGGCATCAATAGCGCATTGGACTGGCTCCACAGGCGGGGGAATCCCGTAACGGGGCATAGGCTAACGGCGGGAAACCCAACTGTCAGTAACCGGCGGCGCATTCCCGTCATGCACCGCCGGTGGCCACTCAGGCCTGAGCCGTGCTTGGCCAATGTGCGGCGCACAGCTTGTTGCCAGCCGGATCGCGCAGATAGGCCAGATACAACGGCCCGAACGGGCTCTGCCGTGGGCCCGGTGGGTCTTCGATGCTGACGCCCCCCTGGCCGACACCGGCGGCATGCCAAGCGTCCACTTCTTCCGGGTTGACGCAGCTGAAACCGATGGTGCTGCCATTGGCATACGTGGCCGCTTCGCCGTTGCGCGGGTGACCGAGGATCAGCAATGCGCCGTTGTGGCGGTAGACCACCCTGCCTTTCGGATCGACGAAGCCCGGCTTTGCACCGAGCGCGCCAAGCAGCGCGTCGTAGAACGCCTTGGACGTTTCGATGTCATTGGCCCCCACCGCGATGTGCGAAAACATGCGTACCCTCCTGACTGTTGTTTGCCCTTGCCCACTCGGGCCGGTTGATCCGTCTGCATTACTTGCCGATGCAGAAGCTCGAAAAAATCTTCCCCAGCAAGTCATCGGCGGTCATCCGCCCGGTGATCTCGCCCAGTGCGTCGTGCGCCAGGCGCAGTTCTTCCGCCGCCAGCTCCAGATGGTCGTACTGAAGCTGCGTGGCCGCCATTTCCAGATGGTCGGCGGCGCTGATGATGGCTTCGACATGACGCAAGCGTGCGGAGAACTCCCCCTGCATGCCCTCGCCCGCACCATCGCTGGCAATTTCGCGCAGGCGCGCGTGCAGGTGTTCCAGCCCTTCACCGCTGGCGGCCGACAACGCGATGCTGTCTTGGCCCAGATCCTGCGGCCACTGCGGTAGCAGATCGCTCTTGTTGAAGATCCACAGCTGACGCGCGGCCTGGGCAGCCGCATCACCAATCGCCAGGCGGCCTGCTTCGGGGTCGCGCGCATCCAACACGACAATGGCCAGGTCCGCGCGCTGCATCTCGGCGCGCGCGCGGCGCATGCCTTCGCGTTCAATGGCATCGCCGCCTTCGCGAAGGCCGGCAGTATCCACCAGCTCCAGTTCCAGACCGTCGATGCGAATGGTTTCGCGCAGCGTGTCGCGGGTGGTACCGGCGATGTCGGTGACGATGGCGCGTTCGCTGCCGGCCAAGGCATTGAGCAACGAGCTCTTGCCGGCATTGGGTGGGCCGATCAGCACCGCGTGCAGGCCATCGCGCAGCTTGCGGCCACGCTCGGCGTCGACCCGCAGTTGCGCCAGCAGCGCGCGCGCTTGTTCCACGCCCGCCCGCACCTGCGCGCCGCCAAGCGTATCCAGTGGTTCATCCGCGAAATCGATGGCAGCTTCGACATGGATGCGCAGGCGCACGAGTTGCTCGCCCACTTCTTCCACACGCCGCGAGAACACACCGTCCAGCGAACGCCGCGCAGCACGCGCAGCGCGCACGTCACCGGCGGCGATCAGATCGGCGATGGCTTCGGCCTGAGCCAGATCCACCTTGCCGTTGAGGAATGCCCGCTCGCTGAACTCACCCGCGCGCGCCTGACGCGCACCCAGTTCAATGCAGCGGGCCAGCAGTTGTCGCAATACCACGGGGCTGCCGTGGCCCTGCAGCTCCACCACGTCCTCGCCGGTAAAGCTGCGCGGACCAGGGAAATACAGGGCAATGCCGTCGTCAATCACATCCGCGGCGGCATCGCGAAACGTTGCGTAATGCGCGTGCCGTGGCTTGAGCGATGGACACCCCAACGCAACCGCAATGCGCAGCGATTGCGGGCCGGACACGCGCAGCATGCCGACGCCGCCCGCTGCCGCACCGGTGGCAATGGCAACAATGGTTTCGCCTGTGGACAAGTGGCTCATGGCTTACAGCTTCTGCAATTGAGAACGCGCCTGCGCTGCGCCGCTGCCTTGCGGCTGCAGCTCCAGGTAGGTGGTGTACGCCTGCTTCGACCGGGCCTTGTCACCCACATGGAAATAGGCATCGCCCAGGTTGAGATAGGCCACCGCACGCGAAGGATCGATCTTCAATGTGTTTTCCAACCAGCGTGCCGCTTCGGCATACCGTTGCTGGCGGTAATACACAAAGCCAAGGTTGTTCGCGGCCAGGGCGAAATCCGGCCGCAGCTTCAGTGCTTCGGTGAACTGCGCGACGGCTTCGTCGTAACGCTTCTCGCGATACAACTGCAGGCCGCGATCATTGGCCTGCTGCGCGCGCTGGCGGTCCGATGTCGGCGCCGCCGCCGGCACCACCAGCGTGTTCTTGCCACCCTGCAGATCGGCTACGGTCACTGGCGCTTCGCCTTCCGCCTTGGCGTCCTGCACCGCGTCGACACGGTTGTTGAGCGCGATGGCTTCAGCTGACAACTGAGCCGTATCGGCGTTGAGAAATTCCTGGCTGTCCGGCACCTGGAACACGAACTCACCACCCTGCGAACCCGGTAGGCTGCCGAACGCCGGCGTCTGTTGCGATACCGCCGACACCGCCGGCGCTACATAGGCGGCCAGTTCGGTACCGGTGATCAAACCGTCGCCATTGAGGTCACCCTTGCCACCCAGCGCCTGCAACAGGACCCAGGTGAATACCGAATGCCCATTCGGGCCACTGTCGGCCACCTGTTGATCGGCGCCGCCGGCGGTGAGCATCTGCCGCGCGCTGCGACGTGCGTTCTCGCGCAGGAACGAAGAAGAAGACGCACCGGCACGGGTCAAACCCAAACCGCTGTAGCAGGCATCCATCACGAACATCACGTGCTTTGCCTGCATGCTTTCGGCAATGTTCTGGATGTCAGTCATGGCGATGGCATCGGTGGCGAATTCATTGGGATCCGAATCCACCGGAATGATGTAACCCAGGTCGCGCCCGGAAGCGAGCTGACGGGTAGCACCATGGCCGGCAAAGAACACGAACACACGGTCATTCTTGCCAGTGCGCTCATCGGCCAGGCGATCATGGAACGCGGCCAGGATGTTGTTGCGCGTGGCCTGCTGGTTCTTCAGCACGATCACCTGCGAGGACGGAAAACCGAACTGCCCCGTCAGCGTATCGGCGATGGATTGCGCATCACGGCCGGCGTATTCGAGCTTCGGCCACTTGGCGTACTCATCGATGCCAATGACAATCGCCCAGGATTTCTCGTAGCCGGTGGTGATGGCGGCACCGCTGCTCGCCCCTTTGCGCGCGCGGCTGACGCTGAAATCACGGCCATTCCAACCGGCAAACTGATAACCATCGGCGATCAGGCGGTCCAGGATCTGCGGCAGCGCCTTCACTGCGCGATCGTGGATGTCATGGAACAGGATGATGCCCTTCTGTTCCTTCTGTACCTGGTCGACCACGCGCTGCACGATCGATTCCGGCACCGGGTCGGCCCAGTCCATCGAATCGATGTTCCACATGATCGACTTCAAGCCGGCTTCGTTCAGCAGCTGCAGGCCTTCGGCATTGCGCGCGCCATAGGGAAAACGGAACAGCGGCGCGCGCCGGTTATCCACACCCTTGAGCAACGTGTCGGTGCCGAGCACCTGCTCACGCAACGCATCGCCGCTGGTGCGCGACAGCTGCGCGTGGGTAAGGCTGTGGTTGCCCACCGCATAGCCCTGCTCCATCAAGTTGCGGCTGATACCGGCCATCGGCCCCAGCTTTACTTTGCCATCGGCCTGCACCGCGCCCAGGTTGCGGCCCACTTCAAAGAACACACCGGGCACGTCGTAACGCTTGAGGATGGCGACCACGTCGTCGGTGTAGGCCTTGTGCGGGCCATCATCGAACGTCAGCACTACCGTCTTGGCCGGTAGATCACGGCCGAAGATTTCGCGCTCGCTGTCTTTCATCGACATCGGGTACGGCTCGATCACACCGTAGTCGCGCAGAATCGCTTCGCGGCTGTAGTGCGTGTGCAGGTGCGCGATGTAGTCATCCCACTTTTCGCGCTTGAGTTCGATGGCACGGGTGCGCTCGAAACGGCTGAAAATGCGGGTGATTTCCTGGTTGTAGTTGCGCTCGATCTCATCCAGCGCTTCCAGATCCTCGCCGATGCGCTGGTGCAGCTTCACTGCCGGCAACGACGAATCTGCACCCACGCGCTCATGCAGGTCGCGCAGGATTTCACGGAACGCCAGACGATCGGCGTCGTACAACTCCGGCGACGATTCGATGTAATCCAGCACCGTACCCAATGTGGCAAAACGTTGTGGACTGGCGCTACGCAGCAACGTGTCGAACTGTGCAGCGATGGCCAGGCGTTGCTCCAGACCGTCGTGGAACAACTGCTGGCCAACGCGGCTGGACGTCGTGCGGTCATCAACCGACTGCTGCGTTTCATCGGCCAACAGCACGATGATCCGGCGATGCCCATCAAGCAGTTTCTGCAGCGACGTCAGCAACGGTGCTGCTGCAGGATCGGCCACCGCGGCCGCCCGGGCGCTGGGTTGGGTCACGGTCTCCGGCGCCGGTATTGCACCTTCGTTCTTGCTGCAGGCGGCAATGGCCAGTGTCAGCAGCAGTGAGGGCAACAACAAGCGGGGCGACAACGACACACGGGGCATGGCGAGCTCGGGTTCTTCAGTGGGAGCAGGTGCCGGCGATTCTAACGCCGCATGCGAAAAGCCCGCCTTGCGGCGGGCTTTTGCGATTACTTGGCTTCGACCTTGGCCGGGACATCCTGGCCGTGCTTCTTGATCATCAACCATTGCTGCAGGAGGCTCAGGCTACCGTTGACCACCCAGTAAAGCACCAGACCGGCCGGCATGAAGGCCATCATCACACCAAATACCAACGGCATGAACTGCATCATCTTCTGCTGCATCGGGTCCATGCCCACGGCCGGCGTCAGCTTCTGGGTGAACCACATCACTGCGATGTTGATCAGCGGCAGGATGAAGAACGGGTCACGCGCGGTCAGGTCCTGGATCCAACCCATCCACGGTGCCTGACGCAGCTCCACCGACTCCACCAGCACCCAGTACAGGGCGAAGAAGATCGGCATCTGGATCAGCAGCGGCAAGCAGCCGCCCAGCGGGTTGATCTTTTCCTTCTTGTACAGCTCCATCATCGCTGTCTGGAACTTCTGCTTGTCGTCGCCGTAGCGCTCCTTCAGCTGCGCGATGCGGGGCTGGAATTTGCGCATCTTGGCCTGCGACTTGAACTGCGCATTGGCCAGCGGGAACAGCACCATCTTCAACAGGATCACCAGGCCGACAATCGCCCAGCCCCAGTTGCCGACCAGCTTGTGCACCTGGTTCAACACCCAGAACAGGCCCTGGCCAATCACCGCCATCAACGAGAAGCGGCTGTAGTCGACCACGCGGTCCAGGCCCTTTACATCTTCCTTGGCGATCTGGTTGACCAGCTTCGGGCCCACCCACAGGCGCGCCTGGGTGCTGACCTTCTGCCCCGGGGCCACGGTGAAGCCCGGACCACGCGCTTCGATCACATGACGTGGACCGTTCTGTTCCAGCAGATACAACGAAGACTGGTCAGCCTGAGGAATCCACGCGGTGAAGAAGTGGTGCTGCAGCATTGCCGCCCAACCACCGGTGATGGTGCGGTTGAGTTTGCCGTCGTCCAGGAAGTCCGCAAACGCGCGGCGCTCGTAACCTTCTTCCGGGCTGTACCAAGTCGCGCCGTTGAAGCTGAAGGAGTCCGGATTGGTCATGCCCTTGGTGATCACCGGCGGCACGCGGTCGAGCTTGCGGAACACATAGCCCTGCCACGGCGTGGTGCCGGCATTGACCACTTCATCCTTCACGCTGATGGCGTAATCGCCACGCTTGAAGGTGTAGGTACGGTGGATGCTGACGCCATTGGGGCCATTCCATACGAACGGCACCTGCACTTCAGCCTGGCCATCGGCCAGCGCCACGTCGGTGACGCCCTGTGCCGGCTGGAAGCCGGTGGCACCGGGGACCGGCGCGTTGGTCTGGCTGGCCCAACCGGCGGTGGCGCTGTACGGATGCGCCTTGTCTTCGGTCAGCAGCTGCACCGGCGGGCTGCCGGCAGCCTTGGTCTGCGGGAACTGCAGCAGATCGGCGTCGAGCACGCTGCGGCCATCCAGCACCAGCTTGAGCACGTCGGTGGTGACCGTGATACGCGGGGCGGCGGCCGTGGTGGTTGCTTCCACGCCTGCAGCGGCCGGCGCCTGGCCCGGCACATTGGCCTGCGGCACGTTACCGGCGGTTGGCGGTGCCAGGTCCGCATCGGTGGCCGCTGGCACGGCCAGCTGAGTTGCGGCAACGGTGGCCGGATCCGGCGCGTTCTGCTCGCGACCCCATTCCATCCACAGCAGCACCGCCACCATCAGCCAGGCAAAAATCAGGAATACACGGGTCTGGTTCATCAGCAGGCAGGCTCGGCTCCGCCGGATGAAGTTCCCGGCGTGTTCAAAGAAGGATGAGGATTGACGCCCTCGCGCGGCGGCATTGTGCCGCCCGGGCCCGCAGGGGGCAATGCACCTGCACGGCGCAACAGGCGTTCAAACGTCTCGCGAATCTGTTGGTTGTCAGCCGTCTTTGCCGCAGAGCGGGCAACGACGACAAAATCGCCAGAGGCCAGACACGGCAAAAGATGGCGTGTTGCATCACGCAACACACGCTTGATACGGTTACGACCGACCGCACGCGTATCGACCTTCCGTGACACAGCCATACCCAGCCGAGCAGGGGTTTCCCCTTTCAGCCAGTGGAGTGTCATCAGCGGATCGGACACACGGCGGGCGCCGTTGAAGACCGTTGAATATTCGGCACGCGTACGAACCCGCGCAGAGCGAGGGAATCGCTTGCGCGGGCAGTCACTGCTCACGATCGAATTTGCATTTGCCGCAGAGAGCGGCAACGCAATCAAGCGCTGAGGACTTTGCGACCCTTGGCGCGGCGACGCGACAGAATCTTGCGGCCGTCAGCGGTCTTCATACGAGCGCGGAAGCCGTGGTCGCGCTTGCGCTTGAGGTTGCTGGGTTGGAATGTGCGCTTGGTGGCCATGGGGGCACCTGTATGAATGAGACGGAAAGAACCGGAAATTCTATAGACCTCCCCCCCGCCTCGTCAAGCCTGTTCAGCGGATAAAGTTCACGGGCCGGTGCATAGCTTGTGGATGATCCTGTGAATAAATCGGGGACAAGCATTCCCGCATCCGGTCGGCGGTGGTAGTCTGCGCCATCCACTTCCCCCCTTTCCGGTCTGCGACCCGGCGGCTTTCTGCGCCCGGCTGACAAGGCCTTTGAAGACTATTTCTGATGGATGCATGGTCCCTTTGTCTTGAACGTCTGGAGGCGGAATTTCCGCCTGAAGATGTCCACACCTGGTTGAAGCCCTTACAGGCCGACCAACGTGCCGACAGCCTCGTGCTGTACGCACCCAATGCCTTCATTGTCGAGCAGGTGCGCGAACGCTACCTGCCGCGCATTGCCGAATTGCTCGCCCATTTCGCCGGTTTTGGCGAGGTGATGCTGGAGATCGGCTCCCGCCCGCGTGCGCCGGAACCGGCGCCCATGGCCATACCGGCCGGGTTCCCCGTGGCACCCGCTGCACCGGTAGTGCCGTTCAACGGCAACCTGGATTCGCATTACACCTTCACCAACTTCGTCGAAGGCCGTAGCAACCAGCTGGGTTTGGCGGCCGCATTCCAGGCGGCGCAGAAGCCGGGCGACCGCGCGCACAACCCGTTGTTGCTGTACGGCGGCACCGGCCTGGGTAAAACCCACTTGATGCTGGCGGCCGGTAATGCGATGCGCCAGGCCAATCCGTCCGCGAAAGTGCTTTATCTGCGTTCGGAACAGTTCTTCAGCGCCATGATCCGGGCGCTGCAGGAAAAAACCATGGACCAGTTCAAGCGCCAGTTCCAACAGGTGGACGCGCTGCTGATCGACGATATCCAGTTCTTTGCCGGCAAGGACCGTACCCAGGAAGAGTTTTTCCACACCTTCAACGCGTTGTTCGATGGCAAGCAGCAGATCATCCTGACCTGCGACCGCTATCCGCGCGAAGTAGAAGGCCTGGAAGCACGGTTGAAGTCGCGTTTGGCATGGGGCCTGTCAGTGGCCATCGAGCCGCCCGATTTTGAAACCCGTGCTGCCATCGTGCTGGCAAAAGCCCTGGAACGTGGCGCTATCATCCCGGATGACGTGGCTTTTTTGATCGCCAAGAAGATGCGCTCCAACGTGCGTGATCTGGAAGGCGCGCTCAACACACTGACCGCGCGCGCCAATTTCACCGGGCGTGCCATCACAACTGAATTTGCCCAGGAAACCCTGCGCGATCTGCTGCGTGCGCAGCAGCAGGCGATCAGCATTCCGAACATCCAGAAGATCGTGGCTGACTACTACGGGCTGCAGATCAAGGATCTGCTGTCCAAGCGTCGCACCCGTTCGCTGGCCCGTCCGCGTCAGGTGGCCATGGCGCTGACCAAGGAGCTGACCGAACACAGCTTGCCGGAAATTGGCGATGCCTTTGCCGGCCGCGACCACACCACCGTGCTGCACGCCTGCCGCCAGATCAGAACGCTGATGGAAGCCGACGGCAAGTTGCGTGAGGACTGGGACAAGCTCATCCGCAAGCTCAGCGAGTAGCGGTTTCGGAGAGACCGAGGGACAGGCGCATTGCCAGATTGCGTGGGTCAGTCATCAGGTCACCGGAGGTAAGGGGCGGGAAGCGAGACGAATGATGCACCGACGACGCAGAGGCGTCATCGCACAAAACGGTGCATGATTCGGGGGTAAGCGCGGGAGAATCTGTGGATAAAATCAGGTTTCTTTTCGACGCTAAATTTATCCACAGCTTCACCCTCCGGTTCCGGGCCAGTAGTACAAGGGTTTCAATGTGTATAAACCCTTTTAAAACAAACAGTTAAGTTGGTTTTAGGCCAAATCTGGCTCTACCAGCACCACCAAGCTTTAGATTTATCCCACATCTTTTAAGAGCATAGGGGCACGAAACCACATGCGTTTCACACTGCAGCGCGAAGCCTTTCTCAAGCCGTTGGCCCAAGTCGTCAACGTGGTTGAACGCCGTCAGACTCTTCCGGTTCTGGCTAATTTTCTGGTTCAGGTGCAGGGCGGTCAGTTGTCATTGACCGGCACCGACCTGGAAGTGGAAATGGTCTCCCGCATCGCGGTCGAAGACGCCCAGGACGGTGAAACCACGATTCCGGCACGCAAGCTGTTCGAAATCATCCGTGCCCTGCCTGATGGCAGCCGCATTACGGTTTCGCAGACGGGCGACAAGATCACCGTGCAGGCTGGCCGCAGCCGCTTCACTCTGGCGACGTTGCCGGCCAATGACTTCCCGTCGGTTGACGAAGTCGAAGCCACCGAGCGCGTTGCCGTACCGGAAGCGGCGTTGAAGGAACTGATCGAGCGCACCGCATTCGCGATGGCTCAGCAGGACGTGCGGTATTACCTCAACGGCCTGTTGTTCGACCTGCGCGACAAGACCCTGCGCTGCGTGGCCACCGATGGCCACCGCCTGGCGTTGTGCGAAACGTCGCTGGAAACCAGCACCGGCAAGCGTCAGATCATCGTTCCGCGCAAGGGCGTGACCGAGCTGCAGCGCCTGCTGGACAGCGGTGACCGCGAAGTCGAACTGGAAGTTGGCCGTAGCCACATCCGCGTGAAGCGCGATGATGTGACATTCACCTCCAAGCTGATCGACGGCCGTTTCCCGGATTACGAAGCTGTCATTCCGATCGGCGCCGACCGCGAAGTGAAGGTGGATCGTGAAATGCTGCGCGCCGCACTGCAGCGCGCTGCGATTCTGTCGAACGAAAAGTACCGCGGCGTACGCGTCGAAGTGACTCCGGGGCAGCTGAAGCTCAGCGCGCATAACCCGGAGCAGGAAGAAGCGCAGGAAGAAATCGAAGCCGATACCGAGGTCAGCGACCTGGCGATTGGCTTCAACGTGAACTACCTGCTGGATGCCCTGTCGGCATTGCGCGACGAACACGTTGTGATCCAGCTTCGCGATTCCAACTCCTCGGCGCTGGTACGTGAAGCCAGCAGCGAGAAGTCGCGGCACGTGGTGATGCCGTTGCGTCTCTGACGGAGGTTCCACGTGGAACATGAAGAACCCGGCGAAAGCCGGGTTTTTTTATGGGCGCCATTGGAGATTCGCGGGCCGGATGACGTCGCTCCCAATTCTGTTGGTAGCGCTTACGGGGATGATGGAACTTTTTCCTGGAGACGCGTTCCACGTGGAACCATAAGTTCCGAACCGTCCAGCACTCCATGCCTGCGGGAGTTCACGAAGGAGAGCGTTGGGCCATCGCGGTATTGCCGAGATTTCGGAAATGCCTGGTTTGAGCGAATTCTGCCCAGCTCAGATGGAACCGAGTGCCCTCGCTCCCGGCGCTTTGAGCATTGCCATCACTGCGAAGCGAAGTATCCCAATCCCGAAGCTCTCGTTCGACGGGTTGGCAGGAAACGCCTTTTTCAGGGAACTGTGTTTCTGGTTTTCTGATGGAAATTTGCTGGGCTGGCTCAGCCCCAGCTTGTGATTCGAGCGAAAGGGTTTCCAGGAGCATCCGTCCGATGGAGCCTACAGCCGTAGAACAGGCCATTTCTGGTCATTCAGCACCCGGGAGTCCTCCATTTCAGAAACCGTTCCGCTATTGCGGGGGCTTCAATGGGCGGCGTGGCTTTCAGATTTCCCATCGCAGCCTCGGATCGATCGAAGCCAGTTTCAAGACGAGCCCGAATTTCGCGAAATCCGAGGAAGGGTGCGCGTCCGAGCCCACCAGAATTCAAAGAAACAACGGCTAGATTTGGGGCCTCTTCTACTGGCCGTTTTCTGTAGCTCTATGCTTTAAATCTGAGAATAAATCTAAAGCATGGTGGTGATGGTAGAGCCAGATTTTATGTAGAACTACCCTAAGTTGTTGTTATAAATAAGATTATTAGACCTGAAACCCCCTGTAGAACTGCCCTTCGAGCCTGTGGATAGCTGTGGATAAGCGGGTTACGAGCATCGAGGCCTCTTTTTATCCACAGGTTGACCCACTTATACACAGGGCTTGCCCCCAGAGCTGTCCTCCCCTGTTTTGAGGCCCTGATTTCGTGAAATCTGCAGAGGTCGTGGTGGTGCTCGCTTCCAGATTTGAAGAAATCTCACCTGTTCCACGTGGAGCCGCTCCCGCAGATGGGGATTGAGAAAACTCCAAGAGGCGGATGCTTTAAGCTGCGCCTCTGCCAGCCACGAGTGTCGTAGCGGCATCGCGACTTTCTTTGAGCGTCAATGCATATCGTCCGTGTTGCCTTGAACCGCGTACGTCGGTTTGATTCGGTGGAACTAGCGCCCCGCCCTGGTATCAATCTGATTACCGGAGCCAACGGTGCGGGCAAAACCAGCCTGCTTGAAGCCCTGCATCTGATGGCCTATGGCCGCAGCTTCCGGGGGCGAGTGCGCGATGGTCTCGTGCAGAAAGGTGCGGAAAACCTGGATGTGTTCGTGGAATGGCTGGAAGGCACGGATGCAGGAGGTGTTCTGCGCCGAGCTGGGTTGCGGCACAGCGGACAGGCCTGGAAAGGACGGCTGGACGGAGAGGATGTTCCACAGTTGGGGACGCTATGCGCCGCATTGGCGGTGGTGACATTTGAGCCCGGGAGCCATGCGCTGGTCAGTGGCGGCAGCGAGCCGCGTCGGCGCTTCGTCGATTGGGGATTGTTCCACGTGGAACCTGACTTCCTTTCCCTCTGGCGCCGATACACCCGGGCATTGAAGCAGCGTAATGCGCTGCTCAAAGCGGGAGCACCCGGAAAGCAGCTGGATGCCTGGGATTGGGAGCTTGCGCAGGCAGGAACGCCGCTGACATCGCGCCGCGAGCAGTATCTGGAGCGTCTGCAAGAGCGCGCCGTCGCGCTCGCCGCCGAACTCGCACCAAGCCTGCAATTGCAGACAATGGAACTGCAGCCAGGCTGGCGCCGCAATGAAATGTCCTTGGCCGATGCCTTGCTGCTGGCGCGCGAACGCGATCGGATAGCGGGATACACCTCGGTTGGGCCACATCGGGCGGACTGGACCGTGGGTTTCGCGCAGATTCCGGGCCGCGACGCACTTTCCCGTGGCCAGGCCAAACTCACCGCCTTGGCTTGCCTGCTTGCCCAAGCGGACGACTATGCCGCGCAACGTGGCGAATGGCCGGTGATCGCACTGGACGACCTGGGCTCGGAGTTGGATCGCAATCATCAGCAGCGCGTGTTGCAGCGTTTAGCAGCGACACCTGCACAGGTTTTCATTACCGCAACGGAAGTCCCCGCTGCGTTGGAGTCCGCACTACGACCTGTAGCAACGTTCCACGTGGAACATGGTGCGATTCTGGCGGTGAACTAACCCTTCAGGGCGGAAATCTGCCCGGCGGGTATAATCGGGACGCAATCCCCTATCTCTCGTGCATCTACCCCCCGGGGTGGGTGTGTGACCTGCGGAGCCCATGGCCAGCGCAATGACCGAAGAACAGAACATCCCGGCCAATAACGGCAACTACGACGCCAACAGCATCACCGCTTTGGAAGGCTTGGAAGCTGTCCGTAAGCGACCCGGCATGTACATCGGTGACGTCCATGACGGCACCGGCCTACACCACATGGTGTTCGAGGTCGTCGATAACTCCATCGACGAAGCGTTGGCTGGCCACGCCGACAACGTGTCGGTGACCATTCACGCAGATGGCTCGGTATCGGTGTCGGACAACGGCCGCGGCATCCCGGTCGGCAAGCACGAGCAGATGAGCAAAAAGCTCGATCGCGAGGTTTCCGCTGCCGAAGTGGTGATGACCGTCCTGCACGCAGGCGGCAAGTTCGACGACAACAGCTACAAGGTTTCGGGTGGTCTGCACGGCGTCGGCGTCAGCGTGGTCAACGCTCTGTCGCAAAAGCTGGTGCTGGACATTTACCAGGGTGGGTTCCACTACCAGCAGGAATTCTGCGACGGTGCTGCGGTTTACTCACTGAAGAAACTTGAAGCTACTGACAAGCGCGGTACCTCCCTGCGCTTCTGGCCGTCGGTGAAGGCGTTCAACGACAACGTTGAATTCCACTACGAAGTGTTGGCGCGCCGCCTGCGTGAGCTTTCGTTCCTGAATTCCGGCGTCAAGATTGCGCTGAACGACGAGCGTGGCGAAGGCCGCCATGACAATTACCACTACGAAGGTGGTATCCGCAGCTTCGTGGAACATCTGGCGCAGCTGAAGACGCCGCTGCACCCGAATGTCATTTCGGTGACCGGTGAGCACAACGGCATCGTGGTGGAAGTGGCGTTGCAGTGGACCGATTCCTATCAGGAAACGATGTACTGCTTCACCAACAACATTCCGCAGAAGGATGGCGGTACCCACCTTGCCGGCTTCCGTGCCGCGCTGACTCGCGTGTTGAACAACTACATCGAGCAGAACGGCATTGCCAAGCAGGCCAAGATCAGCCTGACCGGCGATGACATGCGTGAAGGCATGATCGCGGTGCTGTCGGTGAAGGCGCCCGATCCCAGCTTCTCCAGCCAGACCAAGGAAAAGCTGGTCAGCTCTGATGTGCGCCCGGCGGTGGAAAATGCCTTTGGTGCACGACTGGAATCGTTCCTGCAGGAAAACCCGACCGAAGCCAAGGCCATCGCCGGCAAGATTGTCGATGCCGCTCGCGCTCGCGAAGCCGCGCGCAAGGCCCGCGATCTGACCCGCCGCAAGGGCGCGTTGGACATCGCCGGCTTGCCCGGCAAGCTGGCCGACTGTCAGGAAAAAGATCCGGCGCTGTCCGAACTGTTCATCGTCGAGGGTGACTCGGCAGGTGGCTCGGCCAAGCAGGGCCGCAACCGCAAGAACCAGGCGGTGCTACCGCTGCGCGGCAAGATTCTCAACGTGGAACGTGCCCGTTTCGATCGCATGCTGGCTTCCGATCAGGTGGGTACGCTGATCACCGCCTTGGGAACCGGCATTGGTCGCGACGAGTACAACCCGGACAAGCTGCGTTACCACAAGATCATCATCATGACCGACGCCGACGTCGACGGCGCGCACATCCGTACGCTGCTGTTGACGTTCTTCTACCGTCAGATGCCGGAGCTGATCGAGCGTGGTTACATCTACATCGGCCTGCCGCCGCTGTACAAGATCAAGCAGGGCAAGACCGAGTTGTACCTCAAGGACGACCCGGCGCTGGATGCTTACCTGGCCAACAGTGCGGTGGAAAACGCTGCGCTGACGCCGGCCACCGGCGAGCCGCCGATCGAAGGTGTGGCGCTGGAAAAACTGCTGCTGACCTACGCCAGCGCGCAGGACGCCATTGATCGCAATGCGCACCGTTACGATCGCCAGGTGCTTGAAGCGTTGATTGATTTCACGCCGATGGATCTGCAGCACCTGAGCAATGCAGGGGAAGGCGAAGGCCTGGATGCACTGGCCAAGCGTTTGAACCAGGGCAGCCTGGGCACGCCGCGCTTCACCCTGGAGCTGCAGGAGCCGAACGAGCAGCGCCCTGCCGCTGCTGTGCTGGTCACCCGCCGTCACATGGGCGAAGAGCACATCCAGGTGTTGCCGCTGTCCGCGTTTGAGTCCGGTGAATTGCGTCCGTTGCACCAGGCGTCGCAGCTACTGCACGGCCTGATCCGCGAAGGCGGCACCATCAGCCGTGGCAACAAGAGCACTGAGGTCAGTGGCTTCACCCAGGCCCAGGCCTGGCTGATGGAAGAAGCCAAGAAGGGCCGCCAGATCCAGCGATTCAAGGGTCTGGGTGAAATGAATCCGGAGCAGTTGTGGGACACCACGGTGAATCCGGATACGCGTCGCCTGCTGCAGGTCCGCATCGAAGACGCGGTGGAAGCCGACCAGATTTTCAGCACCTTGATGGGTGATGTGGTCGAGCCGCGTCGGGACTTCATCGAAGACAACGCGTTGAAGGTCATGAATCTGGATATCTGACACAATCCAGACGTAACAGAGGGCGCCTGCTTCTCGCGGCGCCCTTTTTTTTGTCCGTCAGCTGCTACCCACAGGCCTGCGATGTCCGTCCCTCCTTCGGTTCCGGTTTCTTCCCCTAGCCCCTCATTGCCGCCTGCTGCCCGTCGTCCCGGTTCACCGGTGGCGGGTTTTGGCCTGGACCTGCTCATCGCCATTGGCGCTTTGTTGGGGTTGAGCCTGGCTTGCAGCCTGGCCTGGGGACTGTGGCGCGGCATCGAAGTCGGCATGGAGGCCGCCCGCACCGGTAACGGCCCCCCCGCTGCCGCGGACATGGCCGCCCTGATGGGCGACCCCGGTGCTTTGGCGCAAATCCTAATCGCTTTGATCGGCACCGGCGGCGCGGCGTTGCTGCTGTATTTCTGGCGTCGTCGCGCGACGCCGGGCGAGCGGGTGCAGTCGCGGCAGGCCGCGTTGCGACCGTCAACCTGGGGCTGGACTGTGCTGGTGGCTGCCGGTGTGTTCGCGGGCAGTAGCCTGATCGGCATGATCGCCAAACAGTTGGGGATCGAACCGGTGCCGACCAACCTGCCATTGATGGAACAGGCGCTGGCCCAATATCCGGCTTTCCTGGTGGCATTTGCGGTGTTTCTGGCACCGGCCTACGAAGAACTGCTGTTCCGGCGCGTGTTTTTTGGACGCCTATGGGCGGCAGATCGGCCGTGGTTGGGCATGCTGCTGAGCAGCGCCGCATTCGCGTTGGTCCACGAAATTCCCGGCACCAGTCCCAACACCTTGCCGGCGATGCTGCAGTTGTGGCTGATCTACGGCGGCATGGGTGCCGCCTTTGCCTGGTTGTATCGTCATACCGGCACACTCTGGGCGGCTATCGGCGCACACTCGATCAACAACGCCATTGCTCTTGCGGCGTTGGTGTTTTTCGGCGCGCAATGATGCTTTCGCGATTGACAAAAATTTAAGCCGCGCACTCGCACACTGCAGTCATGAATGTGGGGGGTCTTCCATGAAAGCCGTCATCCTCTCTATCACCGCCGCGCTGGTCCTTAGTGCCTGCGCGACCACCACGTCCCCTACCGGGCGTCGTCAGGTGGTAGGCGGTGTTTCCCAACAGCAGTTGGACCAATTGGGTGCACAGGCATTTGCCGAAACCAAGGCCAAGGAAACCGTCAACCGCGACGGCAGGCAGAACGCCTATGTGCAATGCGTCGTCAACGCACTCGTCGCGCAATTGCCACCTCAGTACCGTGGCGTACGTTGGGAAACGGCTGTCTTCGTCGACAAAGAACCCAATGCCTTTGCCCTGCCCGGCGGCAAGGTCGGCGTGAACACCGGCATCTTCACCGTCGCCCGTAACCAAGATCAGTTGGCCGCAGTTATCGGACATGAAATAGGCCACGTGATTTCACGCCATCACGAAGAACGCATTACCAAGCAGCTCGGCGCCTCGGGCCTGCTGCAGGTGGCGAGCGCGCTCGCCGGTGCTGCCTACGGCGATACAGCGGCCAGTGCAGTCAGTCAATTTGGCGGCATGGGCGCGCAGACGATGTTCCTGTTGCCCGGTTCACGCACTCAGGAGAGCGAAGCCGATGTGGTTGGCCAGCGGCTGATGGCGCAGGCAGGCTTTGATCCGGCCCAGGCGGTCAATCTGTGGCAGAACATGATGGCCGCGAGCGGAAACCGCTCGCCGCAATGGCTGTCCACCCATCCCGATCCCGCCAATCGTATCCGTGAATTGCAACGTGACGTGCCCGCGCTGGAGCCGGTTTATCGGCAGGCGCGGCAATCTGGAGTGACGCCGAAATGCGGATGACACGGGAGATTGTTGCAGTACACCAACGGAAGTGATTTCTCCGTTAAATATTTTCTGATACGTTTGCGAGCTCGGTTTCGTTCCGATTGTCTGAATTCTTGCCGCTCCGGCGGTTTCAATGAGGTGAACCATGATCTTCCGCAGCCCTAAACAAGCCGTGCTTTCCGTCCTCATCGCGACCGCGCTTGGTGGTGTTGTGGTGGCTGACGCTTCGGCGCAGTCGCGTTCCAGCGAGCGTGGTGAACGTGGCAATCGTGGTTCGGCCAAGGCCGAAGTACTGTTCCCGGAAGCCACCCGCGAAGAGCCCAAGGTCAAGGCCTCCTCAAAGATGGGCGGCAAGCTGAAGAAGTTGTTCGACGCCTACAACAAGGACGAGTACGCGGAAACCCGCACGCTGGCCGATGAAATCATCGCCGCTGCCGATGCCAACGAGTACGACAAGGCCGTTGCCAACCAGCTGGCTTCGCAGGCCGCTTACAACCTGGAAGACAACGCCGCTGCCAAGCAATACCTGCAGCAGGCGATCACCCTCAATGCGCTGGACAACAACGGCCATTACCAGGCCATGCTGATGTTGGCCCAGCTGCAGCTGCAGGACGACCAGCATGCCGAAGGCCTGGCCAACCTGGACAAGTATTTCGCTGAGTCCAAGTCGAACAAGCCCGAAGAACTGATCATCAAGGGCCAGGCGCTGTACCAGAGCGAAAAGTATGCCGAGGCCATCCCGGTGCTGAAGGCGGCCATCGCCGCTTCGCCCGAGCCGAAGGACAACTGGAATCAGCTGTTGATGGCTTCCTACGCCGAAGCCGGTCAGACCGGTGAAGCGGTGAAGGAAGCCGAAGCACTGGCGGCCAGGAACCCGGCTGACAAGAAGGCCCAGCTCAACCTTGCCAGCATGTACATGCAGGCCGACCAGATGGACAAGGCCGCTGCAGTGATGGACAAGCTGCGCGCGGCTGGACAGCTCACCGAAGAGCGCGAATACAAGCAGTTGTATTCAATCTATGCCAACACCGAGAACAAGGAACGGGACGTCATTGCGGTGATCAACGAGGGTATGTCCAAGGGCATCCTCAAGCCGGATTACCAGACCTACCTGGCTCTGGCCCAGTCGTACTACTACACCGAACAGGTGCCGCAGGCGATCGAGGCATGGCGTAACGCCGCGCCGTTGTCCAAGGATGGCGAGACGTACCTGAATCTGGCACGTGTCCTGCATGCTGAAGGGCGTATTCCCGAA
This sequence comes from Stenotrophomonas sp. Iso1, assembly GCF_027497995.1. GTDB lineage: Bacteria > Pseudomonadota > Gammaproteobacteria > Xanthomonadales > Xanthomonadaceae > Stenotrophomonas. The sequence goes on from NZ_JAODBT010000001.1 coordinate 64,478, forward strand.
GCCAAGCAGGCCGCGCGTGATGCGAAGGCAAAGGGTGTCAAAAACCCTGGCGATGCTGACAAAATCATCAACCTGAAGTAAGCAGGAATAACGCCTGAACAGCTGTATTTGTGATGCGCAGCTGGTCAGGATTGGTATAAGCTTGGAGGTTCCTGCGGTGTCATGCACCGCTGAATCAGGGGCGACAAAACAGCGTCGTTCCGGCCCCACTAACGAGTTCTTGGCGCATGACGGAACAACTGGTCTTCCACAGCAGGTATGACAGCGAAAAAGAAAAGGGGCTCAGCTGGCCTCGGATCGCTGGCATTGCCTTTGTAATCGCACTTCATCTGGCAGCTCTGATGATGCTCCTGATTCCTGCCGTGGCCCCGAAGGCCGCAGCGGAGAAGGAACGCAACGTCATGGTGACGCTGGTCGACGCACCGCCGCCACCGCCGCCGCCGCCGCCGCCGCCGCCGCCGCAGGACACTCCGCCGCCGCCGGTCAAAAACCTGTCGCCGCCGAAGCCCTCGCCGCTGCCGCCGCCGCCGGAAGCCCCGGTGATCGACGTGCCGGAGCCGCGTCCCAATGACGTGGTAACCCCGCCGTCGCCGCCGTCGCCGCCGTCACCGCCGGTCGATATCCAAGCCAGCGTGGACATCTCGTCCAAGGCTATGAACCCGCCACGTTACCCGCCGGCCGCATTCCGCGCAGGTATTCAGGGCGAGGTCATCCTGATCATTGATGTCGATGCCAATGGCAACGTCACCAATGTTTCCGTCGAGAAGTCCAGCCGCAACCGCGACCTCGACCGAGCTGCTATGGAAGCGGCGCGTAAGTGGAAGTTCAACCCCGCCCAGAGCGGTGGGTCCAAGGCGGCTGGTCGCGTCCGCGTTCCGGTCAACTTTGCGCTGAGCTGATAGGCGTGGCGGCCCTTGCGGTCGCCCACCCAACCGCTCGACATTAGCTACACCCTTTAACACCACACACAACAAAGGTAAGCGTCATGCTGCAGGAAATTTTCATCGCCGCCGCTGCCGGGGGCAACGCAAACAACGCGCTCTCGCAGATGGGCTTCGAGCATCTGATCCACGAAATGACCTCCAAGCCGGGCGACTTCGCCGTCTCATGGGTCGTGCTGATCACCCTGGTGGCGATGTCGGCAATGTCCTGGTACTGGACTGTCATCAACATCTTCCGTACCACCCGCCTGAAGGCGGCCGCTGATCGCGTGCCGGGCCTGTTCTGGGATGCCCCGAACGCTCAGGACGCCATCCGTGCCATGGAAGAACAGCCTGCTTCGGAGCCGTTCTCCAAGATCGCTCTGGACGCTGCCCAGGCTGCTGCCCACCACCAGCAGGCTGGTGCCGGCGAAACCCTGAGCCGTTCGGAATTCGTTGATCGCGCCCTGCGTCAGGCCGTGACCCGCGAATCGAACCGTCTGCAGGGCGGCATGATCCTTCTGGCCACCGTCGGTGCAACCGCTCCGTTCGTGGGTCTGCTGGGTACCGTGTGGGGCATCTACGGCGCGCTGATCAAGATCGGTGCAACCGGTTCTGCCTCGATCGACGCCGTTGCCGGCCCGGTGGGTGAAGCACTGATCATGACCGCCATCGGTCTGTTCGTGGCTATCCCGGCCGTGTTCGCCTTCAACTTCTTCAGCAAGATCAACAGCGCCACGATCAGCAAGTTCGATACGTTCGCTCACGACCTGCACGACTTCTTCGCCACTGGCTCGCGCGTTCGCTAAGCCAGTAAGCCGAGCAGTCATCGCAACGATATAGACGGAGCCCGTTATGGCTTTCAGTAGTGACAACAGCAGCGGCCCCATGGCCGACATCAACGTGACGCCCCTCGTGGACGTGATGTTGGTGCTGCTGATCATCTTCATCATCACGGCTCCCCTGATGTCCCATAAGGTCAAGGTGGAGTTGCCCGAGGCCAACCTGATTCAGAATCCGGACGATGCTGAAAAGCGTCCGAATCCGATCACGGTTGCCGTCAAGGAAGACGGGACGCTCTACTGGAACGACGAGAAGGTCTCCAAGGAGACCTTGGAATCGCGTTTCGCTACCGCTGCCCAGCAAACGCCGCAGCCGCCGCTGAATCTTCGTGGTGACAAAACCACCAAGATGAGCGTGATCAACGAAGTGACAAAGATCGCGCAGGGTCAGGGCATGTTGGACGTCGGTTTCGTTGCCACCAAAGTAAAGGGGCAATAAGCGATGGCATTCAGTAGTGGTGGTAACAAGGGCCCAATGGCCGACATCAACGTCACGCCCCTCGTGGACGTGATGCTGGTGCTGTTGATCATCTTCATCGTTACCGCGCCGATCATGACGTATCCGATCGCCGTGGATCTGCCGCAGCGGGTTATCAATCCGCCGCCGCAGTTGCGCGAGCCGCCGCCGCCGATTGATCTGCGTGTGGATGCGAGCAACCAGGTTTACTGGAACAACAGTCCGGTGAACGTGGGCGACCTGCAGCAGAAGATGGAAGAAGAAGTACAGAAGGATCCGACCAACCAGCCGGAACTTCGCATCGAAGCCAGCCCGGATTCGGAGTATGACGTCATGGCCAAGATCCTGGCCCAGGCGAAGAATGCTCAGATGAAGAAGATCGGTTTCGTGCAGTGACGTAATACCCAAGTCATGACGCGACTGGAAGGCGCCTCCGTTAATTCGGGGGCGTCTTTTTTTTGCCAATTTTTGAAGTGCGTAGAAAGTGGAGGAGCGTATTTCTAAAGGGCACAGATGCTGTGGCGATCGCCGATGACTCTTCGGTTGGCGTGGCTCTCTTCTTGCGTTTTGCTATGCGTGGAAAGTGATCCATGCGCAGTGCAAAGCGGCGTTTTGTGCTGCCAGTTTTGCGGTGATACATGTGTCGATGAAAGCAAAAATTCGAGGAACGATTGCCCGTCATCCGTCATCCGTCATCCGTCATCCGTCATCCGTCATCCGTCGGTTGGACGTTTCCTCTTCAAGGGGTGGTGGCGGTCTGCAAGTGGGTGCGCGCGCAGCGCGACAATGACGGCCTCGGCATGGTGTAACGCGCGATGCCGTGACATCAGCTCTGTAACGCAGAGAGACGCTGCATAGCTGGACAAAGCGAAAATCCGTCATTGCGAGCGAGTGCTCCGGCGTAGCGGTAAGCCTGTATGCAATGCGGCGTCGTGCATCGCTGTGATTTCATCGGGAAGGCCGCTGCCAGGCATGGTTCGACACCCAAACGTGGTTCTTGCAGCTGTGGACAAGTCGTTTGACGCGCTGCATGGGCTGTGCACCCTCATGACGTAGAAGATGGTGATGCGGCGCGTTGCACTTGCCGAACTACAGGCTCCCGTCTGGTAAATTCCCCGATTGGCGTGGGTGATGCTTTGGGTAGCTGCGCAAATTATCCACAGCTTTTTCACTTATCCACAGTTGACCGCGCTCGGTTCATCGATGCGTCTTGTGTATTGGTACGCATCCGCGCAAGAACACGGGTTGATGCACCGTGTTCCTCAGTCAGGTACTCCGGTGCCCTGCCCCACCACTGTGCTGCTGCATCACTCAGCTTGCCGGGCTGTCGGCCTGGCTGATGAGTTTCAGATATTCGGTGATGGTGGTTTCCATGCCCTCATACAGCGCTTCGCTGATCAGCGCGTGGCCGATGGATACCTCCAGGACGTCGGGGACGTGCGACAGGAAGTGGTAGAGATTGGCCTGTGACAGATCATGGCCGGCGTTGACGCCCAAACCGGCGGCCTGCGCACGACGTGCGGCGGTGACGAACGGCGCTGGCGCCTGTTCCAGGTTGCCGTTGGCGAAGGCTTCGGCATACGGGCCTGTGTATAACTCGATACGGTCAGCGCCGAGTACGGCCGCCTGCGCGATGTCGGCATTGTCGGCATCAACGAACAAGCTGACGCGGCAGCCATAACTCTTCAATTCCGCGATCAATGGGCGCAGACGTTCGCCATCGCGCGCGAAATCGAACCCGTGATCGGACGTCAGCTGACCGTCGCTATCGGGCACCAGCGTGACCTGCGCGGGACGCGTTTGCTCGCACAGTTGCAGCAGGCCGGGATAACCCTCGCGCGGCGGTGCGAACGGGTTGCCTTCGATGTTGAACTCGACGCCATGCTGGCGCGTGAGTTCGGACAATGCGAACACATCATCCGCACGAATATGGCGTTGATCCGGGCGAGGGTGCACGGTGATGCCGTGGGCGCCTGCGCGCAAGCAGGTCATCGCCGCACGCACGACATCCGGATCGGTGCCACCGCGCGAGTTGCGCAGCACGGCGATCTTGTTGACGTTGACGCTGAGGCTGGTCATGGCTGTGCCGGGTCATTCTTTGCGGTTGAGGTTTCTTGTGCCGGCTGCTGTGGTGCGCTCTGGCCGCGGAGTTGGTCACGCAGTGCCTGCAACTCGGCCGGATGCAACGGCCGTGGTGCATCACTGACCACGCCACCGACGCGGGCAGCAAACAGGCCTTTTATCCACAGCACCGCGAACAACAGTGAGGCGAACAACGACAGCACCAACAACCACATCTGTGTTGTCGAAATGGCGAGTACGAACGCACCGAGCGAGAGCAACAGAAACAGCCAGTACATGGACACGACCTCCCCGTAGAGGGATGCAGTGTAACGGCGCTGGGCGTTGCTGTTCCACGTGTTATGGCGCCTTTTCGAGGTTATCCAGACGTTCGGGCATGGGTGTATTTGGGTCTGCGCCGTTTGCCTGCCGAACCGCTACCGCTGGTCGGCCACGGCTGTGAATAACTTTGTTCTCGACGGGCGCTAGAGGCGGAGCGGAGGTGGGGAACGCGGACCAAGACCAGCACGGAAGCCGCTGAGAAAGCCGGCTGCAGAAACGGATATTGAACCGCTGCTTTGGCGCACCCTACTCCCGCGCTTGGGATCCGCACGACTCGGCGATTGGCAACACCGTATGCCCACGTGCCGCAAGGGAGAACCGGACAACCTGAGTAGCTCCTTCTGTGACGAAGCACGGCCTCCATCAGGTTTCGCAGGTGCCCTTACCTGCAGCTTCATGCGGGTGTGGGCAGTGGATAACGTTGTTTACGAGATGGGAACGCCGGCCAAATTTTTGAAAAGTTGCCCACAGGACGTTGTGGATATTTTCAGTGGACAGCGCGGAGTGTCAGGGACGGGTTGCCGAAACGTGCTCACGCTGCGGCGGCTCTCTGTGGATAGCCATTGCCGGCAAGCCGGCAATGGAAAGCAGAGCGCGGGCCTGCAAAGCTGGTTATCCACAGGAACTTGTGGGTATCTGCAATACGCCGCGTGACGGCACCGTTCGGGTCCACCGAGCTGTCGCCTGCTCAGCGATTTCATGCGGCGATTCGATCGAGCGCTGCTGCAGAAAGGAGCGCGGAATGGGTTCAATTCAATTATTTGTCCACAGGCAACTGTGGATATCCCCGCTGCTTTGCATGGCTGCACCGTTCCAATCGCGGGAACGAGGCTCTGGTGCGCGTTGGGCCTGAACGCGTCACGGGGTAACTTGATTCAGCCGGAAACTTATCCACAGGTGGTTGTGGGCAACGGCATGCCCCCAATCCTGCGGGCCCCATCAGAGCAGTGGCGATGCCAGGCGGGCGAAGGCCTCGGGCAGGCGCTCACGCCACAGCGGGCGATGACGGTTCAACCGCACCTCGGTGGCGCTGTTGAACTCCTCACGAAGGATGGCCTCAAGCTCCGAGGTCAGCTTGCGGTCGTTGTACATCATGGACAGTTCGAAATTGAGCCGGAAGCTGCGGTGGTCGAAATTGGCAGTACCGACAATGCAGGTGCGGTCATCGGCAATGAAGGCTTTGCTGTGCAGCATGCGTGGGCCGTATTCGTAGATGCGCACGCCGGCTTCCAGCAGTTCGTCGAAATACGAGCGCGCGGCCAAGGTGACGAACCTGGAATCACTCTGCTTGGGCACCATCAGGCGTGTGTCCAACCCGCCGAGCGCGGCCGAGGTCAGCGCCATGCGTGCGGCTTCACCGGGCACGAAGTACGGAGTGACCAGCCACACCCGGCGTTTGGCCTCCTGGATGGCGGCCACATGCAGTCGATGAATGGCTTCCCATGCCGAATCCGGCCCGGAAATCAGTACCTGCGCCTGGATGCCGCCCTGGCTGCGGGTGGGAACGTTGGGCGGGAACAGGTCACTGCGCTGGAAGGCGCTGTCGGTTTGCCCGGTGGCGTAGATCCAATCTTCCAGGAACACCAATTGCAGGCTGTGCACGACATGGCCGCGAATGCGCATGTGCAGGTCGCGATAGGCGTTGCGGTTACGGCTGTCGTCTTCTTCGTCGGTGACGTTGATGCCGCCGGTGAACGCCACCTCGCCGTCCACCACCACCAGTTTGCGATGGGTGCGCAGGTTCAACCACGGGCGCTTGAACGGTTTGAGCAGCTGCCGTGGATGGAACCAGGCCACCTCGCCACCGGCCTCCAGCAGTGGCTGCAGGAAGCGTTTGCGGATGCTGGAAGAACCCACCGCATCAAGCAGCAGCCGCACCTTTACCCCGGCGCGTGCGCGCTCAACCAGCGCGTCACGCATGGCGGTGCCGGCGTGGTCGGGCTCGAAGATGTAGTACTCCAGATTCACGTGGCGCCTGGCCTGGCCAATGGCTTCGATGATGGCGGCGTAAGTCGCCGCGCCATCCACCAGCCAGTCGACATCGGTGGCCGTGCTGGGCGCCAGCCCGGTGGTGGCCTGGCCCACTCGCGCCAGTTCGGTGCAGCGGTCGTCGGGGGGGCACAGGGTTTCGTAGGTGCTCATGCCCTCGCGGGAGCGGCCACGGCGCAGGCGCTGGCGCACGATTTTCTGCGGCCCGAACACGTAAAACACGAACAGGCCGATGTAGGGCAACGCCGCCAGTGACAATATCCAGCTGAGCGTGGCTACCGGCTCGCGCTTCTGCAGCACGATATAGCAGGCCAGCACCAGCAGATAGGCGACATAGGCAACGGCCAGGATCTGGGCCAGGTAGGGAATGTCGGTGAGGGTGGTCCAGAGGACGTGCAGGGCTTCGCGCATCCGTCGATTCTAGCCATCGCCGGCGACGATGCGTGCGGGGGACAAGATTGTGGACAACTTTCCGGGCTGGCCGTGCCGGGCGCTGAATTTGCTGGGTGTCCGGCCAGAAGGCTGCGGCTACCTCAAGCACAAGGCCGGCTGAAGCCTTCTTCGGATGAATACGGCCCGTCGCGGTATCTGCGACCAGCGCGCGGTAGCGTAGGCCGATGCCTACACCGATCAAGGGCCGCGGTGCCACCAGCCACCTCGCCGGCCGTTTTGAAACCCAGATAGCCGAAGCCGTCGACGACGGCTGGTCGGTGGACGAGAGCGAGGAGTTTGCCGAACCGCGCCTGCGTACCGACGTGCGCCCGGAAACCGCGCGCAGCATCATCAGCCGCAACAATTCGCCGGATGTGGGCTTCAGCCAATCGGTCAATCCCTACCGGGGCTGCGAGCATGGTTGCTCTTACTGTTTCGCGCGCCCCACGCACGCCTATCTCAACCTGTCGCCGGGGCTGGATTTCGAAACCAAGATTTTCGCCAAGACCAACGCGGCTGAGGTATTGCGTCGCGAGCTGGCGAAACCGGGCTACGTGCCGCAGCCGATCGCGCTGGGCATCAACACCGATGCCTACCAGCCCATCGAACGCAAGCTGGGTATCACCCGCCAGTTGATTGAAGTGATGCAGGAAACCCGGCATCCGTTTTCCTTGATTACCAAGAATGCATTGGTTGAACGCGACATCGACCTGCTGGCGCCACTGGCCGCGCAGCAGCTGGTAAGCGTGCATTTCTCGGTGACCTCGCTGGACCCGCATTTGTCGGCGAAGCTGGAACCGCGTGCCTCCGCACCACATGCCAGATTGCGTGCGATGCGCCGGCTGAGCGATGCCGGCATACCGGTAGGCGTGATGGTGGCGCCGGTGATTCCGTGGATCAACGACGCGGAGTTGGAAGCCGTGCTGGAAGCGTCGCGCGATGCCGGTGCCAGTAGCGCTGGATACGTACTGCTGCGCTTGCCGTATGAGGTGGCGCCGCTGTTCCGTGATTGGCTGCAGGCACATTATCCACAGCGCGCCGACCACGTGATGAGCACCATCAATCAACTGCGCGGCGGCAAGGATTACGACAGCCAGTTTGGCAAGCGCATGCGCGGTGAAGGGGCGTATGCGGATCTGTTGTCCAACCGCTTCAAACTCGCAAGCAAGCGACTGGGATTCAACGCATCGCGCCAGCAATGGCCCTGGTTGGATTGCAGCAAATTCGTCGCACCGTTGCCGCCGAAAAAGCCTTCGTTGCAGGGCGAGTTGTTCTAAGCAGACGGGACGCAGAAGCGTCGCCACGAAGACTGTCGACGGTTTACACCGGGTCGTTTATTGGCCGTGCTGTTGTTTGCTTGTGGGTTGATGGATGGGGCCGGCAGAGCAGCGCCCGGCGCTCAGAGTGAAAAACGCTCAGGTTTGATCATCAGAGTGGAGCAACAGCTGCGGATTGCTGATTCCGGTGTCCGTGTCCAAGGTCAACACCAGTGTCTTCGGTTGCCTCGACAGCACCAGGCGTGGGCGAGGCTTGAACCTCACATGATGCGTAGCCAGCGACAGATAGGTTTCAGGCGCGGCCACGCGAACTTGGTGGCCGTCATCGGTGGCACCGATCAGGGTATCGCCCCAGCGGTTTGCTCGCTCCGGCTCGAGGTAATACGCGACTGCGCCATCGGGCGACGTAACCCAGGCCATCGCATCTCCGGTGTCGACCTGATCGGGCGGCGCATCGAGCCAGACGGTCATGTTGACCATGTCGTAGGCAGGCAGACCCTGGGGTGGCAACACGGCGAAGCTGCCGTCGGGCTGTGGATGAATTTCCACCGGAAAACGGCCCGAAATTACGGGTTTGGTGAGCGCATCGTATTCCCTCAGCGCTTCATCGAGTTGCGGCAGTGTGCCGCGCGTGACGAGGATCAAACCGTGGGCAGGCTTGAAGGCCGTGTTGTTGGGAGCCGGCAGGGAACGTCCCTCCTGGCATCCATTGGTGAGGATCAGCGCAATCAGCAGGAACGGTCGTGCCAGGCGCATACGGTGTGATCCCCCTGATAAAAAGAGTGCATGTCTATTAGACAGCTTGGCCATACAACCGCTGCGCCGACTGAAACAAAATCCAACTGGTCGCAATGAACTTGTCCCCAGTCTGCGGGCGATTGCCGCGATGGGTATGGGTGAACGCCGTGGGGGCGATCAATAAGCTACCGGTGCATGGCACGATCTTCCGCTGCTGAAACAGGAACTCGGTTTCGCCCTCGTCGAAGTCGTCATTGAGGTAGAGCGTCCACAACAGGTGGCGGTGCAGGGTCTCGCCGCCGGGATCACGCGGGAACAACTCGCAGTGCCAATACGGATAGCCACCCTCGCCTGCCGTATACCACTGCAGGTTGATTGCGGCCGGGCGCAGGCAGGTACGCGCCAGTTCGATCAATGCGGCATCGTCCATGGTGGGGAAATCTTCAGCGGCCAGCCGTCGTGGTTGGCCATCGGTGCCTTCCACCTGCAGCATCAATGGCGAGATCAGTACCTGTGGATAACGGCGTAGATAACGCAGCACGCCGCTGAATACAGCCTGCTGCAGACGTTGTTCAACCTCGCGCCATGCCTCGTTGCCGCTGATGCGTAGATCGCGGCTGCGCTTGAGCTCCGGATATACGCCGCCGCCGACCTGGCCCGCTTGCAGCTGGCTGCTCTGGCGCAGGCGCTGCACGATGGAGGCGCAGTCGTCGGCTGACAGTGCCTGTTCGTAGACCTCGATGAAATCCACACCGCTCATGGTGTCGCCTCGGCCAGACGCGAAGAATGCGAGGCCACCATCAGCCAATGCCCATCGCGCTGTACCCACACGCGGGTGAAACGGAAACGGCCTTCCCAGGGTTTTCCGTCACTGACCGCCGCCTGCACGCTGGTGCCGGTGATGAGGGTGGTGTCGCCATAGCGGCGGATCTGTACGTCTTCGTTGTCGATGCGGGTATTGCGGCGTTGGCGCGTGGCCAGTTCCTGCAGGTAGTCGGCCTTGTGCTGGACGCGGCCGTCGGAGTGGGTGAGCAGCCAGTCCTCGGCCAGCAGCGGCGCCAGCGTTTGCGTGTCGCCCTGTAGGCGCAGGCGGTTCCAGTCGGCGTCGGCTTGTTCCAGGGTCAGAGGGCTTTGCGCCCAGACCAGAGAGGGAGCCAGCAACAGCAGTACGACAGTCAACAGGCGCATCGGCAGGTTCTCGCAGAAACTTGCCGCCGATGGTGGCGTGAATAGCTACGGCTGTGTAGTGCCGTGGCGTGCTCGACGTGGGAGCGCTCGGGTTGTAATGGCCAAGCAAAGAGCGCCCTCACCCCAACCCCTCTTCCGCTGTGGTGGGAGAGGGGTTTGAGCAGAAGCGGCAGCGATCAGGCTTTGGCGTCGTGCTCGCGGTGGTAACGGGTGGCTTCGGCCACTTCGTTCTTCGAACCGAGGAACACCGGCACGCGCTGATGCAGTTGGTCCGGGGCGATGTCGAGGATGCGTTCACGGCCGTTGGTGGCGGCGCCGCCGGCTTGTTCGACCAGCAGCGACATCGGATTGGCTTCGTACATCAGGCGCAGCTTGCCGGCCTTGGACGGATCCTTCTTGTCCCACGGGTAGATGAAGATGCCGCCGCGGGTCAGGATGCGGTGCACGTCGGCCACCATTGAAGCGATCCAGCGCATGTTGAAATTCTTGCCGCGTGCGCCTTCCTTGCCGGCCAGCAGGTCGGTCACATAACCCTGCATCGGCGCTTCCCAATGGCGCTGGTTGGACATGTTGATGGCGAACTCCTGCGTGTCCGCCGGCACCTGCATGCCGCGCTGGGTCAGCACGAACTCGCCGGTTTCACGATCCAGAGTGAAAGCGTGGGTGCCGTGGCCTACGGTCAGCACCAGCATCGTGCTTGGCCCGTAGATGCAGTAACCGGCCGCCACCTGCTGGGTGCCGGGCTGCAGAAAGTGTTCATCCCCAGGGTTATCCACACCCTTGGGGGCGCGCAGTACCGAGAAAATGGTGCCCACCGAGACGTTCACGTCGATGTTGGAGCTGCCGTCCAACGGGTCGAACAACAGCAGGAAATCACCCTGTGGATATTCCGACGGCACGCGCTGGCTGTGGTCCATTTCCTCCGATGCGCAGGCGGCCAGATGGCCACCCCAGGCGTTGGCTTCGAGCAGGATCTCGTTGGAGATCACGTCCAGCTTCTTCTGTGCCTCGCCCTGCACGTTGCCGGTGCCGGCGTCGCCGAGCACGCCGCCCAGAGCGCCCTTGCTCACAGCGATCGAGATGCTGGTGCAGGCACGGGCTACAACGGCCACCAGTTGGCGCAGGTCAGCGTTGATGCGCTGGGCATGCTGTTCTTCGATCAGGAAGCGGGTCAGCGACGTACGGGACATGGACGGGAGCTACCTTCAGACGAAAGGGGCGCTATTGTCGCGGGTTGTCCGTTTTTTTACGAGCCGATGACCTTGGTTTGTCCTGTTTTGGACAGGAAGGGTCATGCGGATTTGCGATATTCGTTGCGCATGGCGCGGTTTTTATCCACAGGCGCGCCAGCGTGGCCGAAGCAGTGAGGCATCTCGGGGCAGGTGTTGTGGATAACTCGTCTGGCCAGGAGGGACAAGGCGGGGCCTGCGTTGCATGCCGGGTGCCTGAGCGACGGGCGGGATGACCCGGAAAGGGTGATGAGGCGGATATCCACAGGCGGCTGTGAGTAAGTGAAAAGCGCGCTCCCCAACCCACTCCTCCGCTTGCGACGCGAGGGAGAGGTGCTTTGCAGCTTTATCCACAACCTGGCCCGCACACCCGATGTCAGCCTCGAAAACGTAGAAGCCCGGGTTTCCCCGGGCTTCCATGCACAACGGCGCTACAACCAATCAGCCGCGGCTGACGTCGTAAACCGCCTTGGCCACGTAATCCAGGTTGTTCTGGCTCAGTGCGGCCACGCAGATGCGGCCGGTGCCGACGGCGTAGATGCCGTAGTCGTCACGCAGCGTGTCCACCTGTGCCTTGCTCAGGCCGGAGTAGGAGAACATGCCGGCCTGCTGCTGGATGAAGCCGAATTCCGGCGCGCCCAGGGCGGCCAGCTTCTGCACCATGCCGGCACGCAAGGCGTGGATGCGCTCGCGCATTTCGGTCAGCTCGGCTTCCCACACGCCACGCAGCTCGGCGCTGCCCAGCACGCCGGCCACCAGTGCCGCGCCATGGGTGGACGGGCTGGAGTAGATGGTGCGGATGATGCGTTTGACCTGCGACTGCACTGCCTTGGTCGAAGCGGCGTCCGGGCCCACCACCGACAGCGCACCCACGCGCTCGCCGTACAGCGAGAACGACTTGGAGTACGAGTTGGCGACGATGAAGCTGTCGATGCCTGCCTCGGCAATGATGCGCACGGCCTGGCCGTCCTGCTCGATGCCCTTGTCGAAGCCCTGGTAGGCCATGTCGATGAAGGGGAACAGCTGGCGATCCTTCAGCAGCGCGGCAACCTGCTTCCACTGCTCGGTGCTCAGATCGGCGCCGGTCGGGTTGTGGCAGCAGGCGTGCAGCAGCACGATCGAACCGGGCTGCAGCTTCTGCAGGTCGGCCAGCATGCCGGCGAAATCCAGGCCGTGGCTGGCGTTGTCGTAGTACGCGTAATCGACAACATCAAAGCCGGCGGCGCCGAATACGGCGCGGTGGTTTTCCCAGCTGGGGTTGCTGATGGCGATGGTGGCATGCGGCAGCAGGCGCTTGAGCAGGTCGGCACCGATGCGCAGCGCACCGCTGCCGCCGATGGTCTGCGAGGTGGCCACGCGGCCAGCGGCCAGCAGGTCAGAACCTTCGCCGAACACCAGTTTCTGGGTGGCCAGGGTGTAGGCCGGCAGGCCGTCGATGGGCAGGTAACCACGCGGTTTGCCTTCGGCCACCAACTGCTGCTCGTACTGTTTAACGGCGCGCAGCAGCGGAATACGGCCGCTCTCGTCGTAGTAGATGCCAACGCCAAGATTGACCTTGGTCGGGCGGCTGTCAGCGTTGTAAGCCTCGGTCAGACCCAGAATCGGGTCGCCAGGAACCTGTTCGACGTTTGCAAAGAAGGACACGGCGGTACTCGTATCAGTGGCGGGGAGTGGGGGGTGTTCGGCGCGGAAGGTACAAGCGGCGGCCAGAACCGCAACATCGTAGCAGGGCTGGACGCCGGTAGCCGCAGGGGTTTCAGGTGGAACTTCGGCAGCGGGCCCGATGCGGCTGTCACGCCGTTTCGGTGATCATGGCGCGATGGGAACATGTAAACGCTTTTTCACGATGTTGGGGCTATTGCTGGCCCTGCCGGTGCAGGCCGCTGAGCCCGCACCCGCCACGTTGGGCGCGGTGCAGGTGCAGGCCGCCAAGGTGCGCGCGGTGGCCGACTTCGACCTGCCCGCCTCCACCACCACGGTAGAAACCGATGGCAATGGCCGGGGCGCACTGATATCCGAGGCATTGAGCGGTGTGCCGGGCTTGCTGGCACGTGAGCGGCAGAACTATGCACAGGACACCCAACTGTCGATCCGCGGCTTTGGTGCGCGTTCCACCTTTGGCGTGCGCGGCGTGCGGCTGCTGGTGGATGGCATCCCGGCGACCATGCCCGATGGTCAAGGCCAGCTGTCCCACTTCAACCTGATGGGCGCCGAGCGGGTGGACGTGCTGCGTGGGCCGTTCTCGGCGCTGTACGGCAATTCCTCCGGTGGCGTGTTGCAGCTGTGGAGCGCTGACGGCCAGCACGGCGATCCGTGGCGGCTGCGCACCACCTACGGCAGCAACAACAGCGTCAGCACCGGTGTGCAGCTCAAGGGCCAGGCGGCGGCCATGCACTACAACGTGGCGGCCAACCACTTCCGCACCGATGGTTGGCGCGACCACAGCGCGGCGCGGCGCGAATCACTCACTGCCCGCCTGGGGTTCGACCTGGCCCCGGGCCAGCGTCTGGATCTGTTGATCAACGCTTTTGATGCGCCGCATGCGCAGGACCCGCTGGGCCTGAGCCGCGAGCAGGTGCGCGCCGATCCGCGTCAGGCCACGGCGGTGGCCGGCCAGTACAACACCCGCAAATCGGTGCGACAGATGCAGGCCGGCGCGGTTTACACGATCGACCGTGAGCGGCAGACCTGGCGCCTGATGGGCTACGCCGGACAGCGCGCGGTCGAGCAATTCCTGGCCATTCCGCCCGGGCCGCAGAACAGCCCCCTGCACTCTGGCGGCGTGATCGACCTGGACAGCGACTATGGCGGCATCGACGCGCGCTGGGCCTGGCATGGCGCATTGGCGGGCAAGCCGCTGGAGCTGGTGATGGGCGCCAATGCCGATCGCCAGCAACAGCACCGCACCGGCTACGAGAATTTTGTCGGCGACACGCTTGGCATCAAGGGCCGCCTGCGTCGCAACCAGCGTGACCGGGTGGAGAACATTGATCAGTTCGCGCAGGCCTGGTGGCAGTTCAGGCCGCGCTGGTCGGCGCTGGTGGGTGCGCGGCACAGCCAGGTGCGGTTCCGCTCCGACGATCGCTACATCACTGCCGGCAATCCGGATGACAGCGGACGCCGTGATTATTCAGCGACCACGCCGGTGGCAGGCCTGGTGTTCCGCATCAATGACGACCTGCGCTTGTACGCTTCGGCGGGGCGTGGTTTTGAAACGCCCACCTTCAACGAGCTGGGCTACCGAGCTGACAGTGGCGCGGGACTGGCGCTGGATCTGTCGCCGGCACTGAGCCGCAACTACGAAATCGGTGGCAAATGGCGGACGCAGAGCGGTGCGCGGTTGGAACTGGCGGTGTTCCGGGCTGATACCGACGACGAACTGGCCGTGGCCCGCAACAGTGGTGGCCGCAGCAGCTACCGCAACATCGGTGCCACCCGCCGCCAGGGCGTGGAACTGGGGTGGTGGCAGCCACTGGCCCACGACCAGCACCTGCAGTTGGCATGGACCTGGCTGCAGGCCACCGTGCGTGAGGGCTACCTGACCTGCACCGGCCTGCCCTCCCCGTGCGCAGTGCCGCTCAATCCGGTCACGCCCGGTACGCGTCTGCCGGGCGTGCCACGCCACCAATTGAGCGCGCGCTGGCAATGGCAGCCGGGGCCGTGGCAATGGGCAGCGGAAGTCGTCGCCGCCAGTGATATCGGCGTCAGTGACCTGGGTGACCACCGCGCACCCGGCTACGGCCTGTTGAATCTGGAGGCGGCGCGTGAATGGCCCACCGCACGCGGTCCGCTGCGGGTGTTCGCGCGTGTGGATAACCTGCTGGACCAGCGCTACATCGGCTCGGTCATCGTCAACGACGGCAACCAGCGCTACTACGAGCCAGGCCCGGATCGTGGTTATTCGTTGGGGTTGCAGTGGGCGTGGTGACGCGCGACCAGTGAGTGAAGCGGTCTGAGCAGTAAGAAACGGCAACGGCTGCTTCGTTTTTTCCCGGTTCTCCGCAAAGGGTTTCACTGATGTGTAACGGGCGTATCACAGCCAGCTGACGGGTGCGGGGGTAACTGTGTCCCCCCCACAGAGAGGTTCGTGCCATGTTCCGCCTCGACCGTACCGAAAACCGGGCCCCGCCCCCGCTGTTCAGTGCCGACCCCACCGTGACGCGGCGTGGCCGCTTGAACCGCAGCAAGCATGATGCGGGCGAAGTTGCACAGGACTTCGTGCAGTACAGCCTGGACGACTATGCGCGCCGACGGCGCGGTGCCCAGCGTTGGCGTGATCTGCAGCCGGCGTACGCCTTTGCCTTGGTGACCCATGCTGCGGATTGGCCGCGCGGCAATGCCGGTACCGAAGTTGAACTGGCCGAGCACTGGGAGCAATCACGCGGTGAATCACGGTTGCGCTGGGAACAGGTGCGCGGGGTGATCGAGGATGCGTGGCTGGCATTGGACCGCATGCCGATTGCCGCGGTGCATGTGCGGTAGCAGCGCGGGTAGCAACGGCGATTTCCAGCAGCATCTGCTCTCTCTTGGCATTGCCAAAGAGAGGAGTGATTTTGCACGGGCTGTCAGGTCACGTTGAAAGCTGCTTGAGTACTCTCCCCTTGGCATCGCCAAAGGGAGAGTGGGTAGGCGTAAGCCGTCGTGGCTTGCAGTGCCTGAGTACTTAGATCAAGCACTCAGATCGAGCACCACGCGGCCTTCAATCTGGCCGGCATGCATGCGGGTGAACACATCGTTGATGTTCTCCAGCTTGTCGGTGCTGACGGTGGCGGCAACCTTGCCTTCTGCGGCGAACTGCAGTGATTCCTGCAGGTCCAGACGCGTGCCGACGATCGACCCGCGCACGGTGATGCCGTTGAGCACCATGCCGAAGATATCCAGCGGGAAATCACCCGGCGGCAGACCATTGAGTGACACGGTGCCGCCACGCCGCACCATGCCCAGTGCCTGCTCGAATGCCTTGGGCGATACCGCCGTGACCAGCGCGCCATGTGCGCCACCAATTTCCCTCTTCAGGAACGCGGCCGGGTCGGTGTTGCGCGCATTGACGGTGACGGTGGCGCCCAGGCGTTTGGCCAGCTCAAGCTTGCTGTCGTCGATATCCACCGCTGCCACGTTCAGGCCCATCGCCTTGGCGTACTGCACCGCCATGTGGCCCAGGCCACCGATGCCGGAAATCACCACCCAGTCGCCGGGTTTGGTGTCGGTGACCTTCAAGCCCTTGTAGACGGTGACGCCAGCGCAAAGGATGGGCGCGATTTCGACAAAGCCCACTTCCTTGGGCAGATGGCCGACGTAATTGGCATTGGCCAACGCGTACTCGGCGAAGCCACCGTTCACCGAATAGCCGCTGTTCTGCTGCGCCTCGCACAGCGTTTCCCAGCCGCCCAGGCAGTGTTCGCAATAGCCGCACGCCGAATACAGCCACGGAATGCCGACACGGTCGCCTTCCTTGATGTGGGTGACGCCCGCCCCTACCGCGACCACATGGCCGACGCCTTCGTGGCCAGGAATGAAGGGTGGATTGGGCTTGACCGGCCAATCGCCCTCTACCGCGTGCAGATCGGTGTGGCACACGCCACAGGCTTCGATCTTGACCAGAATGTCGCCCGCAGCCGGACGTGGAACCACCACTTCTTCGATGACCAAGGGTTTTCCGAACTCGCGTACGACAGCGGCCTTCATGGTTCTGTTCATGCTTGCATCTCCCTTTACGACGTGGAATTCCACTCTGGCACCGGCCAGCGGGCGGTGCCTTGATCGTCATCAAACGGCGCGCGGTTCAGAACAAACCCAACTGCCTGAGGGAATCGCGGACCTGAGGGTTCCTGAGATGCCGAATGCTGGTAGCCGCCCCATGCCGGCTGTGCCGGACAGGCGTTGAGATCGCACGGGGTCCATGCCGGTGCCCCTGTATGCCACGGCCCATGCGGCACAGGCGTGAAGCATCTCGGCTCCCGCGCCCAGCCGCCCCCTTGCCTTCGGCAAAAGGAGGGGGATGTACTTGGCCTGTCGGAATCGGTTTGTGTCCCGCCTTCTTCACCAAGCGAAGGGGGAGCGTCGGCGAGAAGTGAGCTACGAACGGGCTGGTAAATCAACCGCGCCCTACCCCACCGGCACAATCAACTTGGCAACACCGCCGCCTCGCGCGCCAGGTGTTCGATCTTGGTCCAATCGCGCGCCTGCAGCAGGTCGCGCGTGGTCAACCACGAGCCGCCCACGCACAACACATTGGGCAAGTGCAGGAACTGCGATGCGGTCTGCGCGCTGATGCCGCCGGTCGGGCAGAAACGCACATCGCCGAACGGGCCATTCCATGCCGACAACATTGCGGCGCCACCGGCCTGTACCGCCGGAAAGAACTTGAACGTATCCAGCCCGTATTCCAGGCCACGCATCAACTCGGACGACGTTGCCACACCCGGCAGAAACGGCAGGTCGGCATCGCGTGCGGCGGCGTAGAGCCGGTCGGTTGCACCCGGCGATACGGCGAAGCGGCCACCGGCGGCTTTCAGCTGTTCCAGCTGCCGCGCATCGAGCACGGTGCCGGCACCGACCACGGCATCGGGTACCGCGTCGACCATCGCCTTGATCGCTTCCATCGCATTGGGAGTGCGCAGCGTCACTTCGATCACCGGCAGGCCGCCGCGGAACAGCGCGTGTGCTACCTGCACGGCGTCGTCAATGTTGTCAGGGGTGAACACCGGAATCACCGGTGCCAGTTTGAGCACTGCGCGTACGCGCGGATCAGCGCCGGACATCGAACTTTCCTTCGCCCATCAGGGCCATCACGTCGGCCACGCCGACTGGGTTGAAATCACCGGGAATGGAATGCTTCAGGCAGCCTGCAGCCAGGCCGAAGCGAATGGTGGTGTCGGCATCAAGGCCTTCGATCAGGCCATGCAGCACGCCAGCGGCAAATGCATCGCCACCGCCGATACGGTCGACGATATCGGTCAGCGCTTCCTGTGGTGCAACTGCGCGGGTGCCGTCGCGGCCCAGCAGCATTGCCCCCAGCGAATGATGGCCCACGCTGTGCGTCGTGCGTTGTGTGCAGGTCATGTACTGCAGGCGTGGGAATGCCGCGAACGCCATGACGGCGGCAGCGTCCACGCGTGCCTGCACGTCGGCCTGTGCGAACTCGCCGCCCAGCACCACACCGATGTCGCGGTAGTCGGCAAAGACGATGTGCGCGCAATCAAACAGATCGCGCAGGATCGCCTTGGCGTCCCCACCCCACCGCTCCCATAACTTGGGACGGAAGTTGCCATCGAACGAGACCTTGATGCCCAGCGCGCATGCCGCCCGCGCCGCTGCCAATGTCGCCTGTGCCGCTTCCGGCCCCAGCGCCGGGCTCACCCCGGACAGGTGCAGCCATTGCGCGCCCTGCAGCAGCGCCGGCCAGTCGTAGCTGTCGGCACGCGCGCTGGCGAACGCGGAGTCGGCACGGTCGTAGACCACCTCGCTGGGGCGATGCCCGGCGCCGGTGGTCAGGAAGTACAGGCCCATGCGGCCATCGGTGCGGCGGACGCGGCCGGTATCCACGCCATGCCGGCGCAGCTCGCCGGTTACCGCAGCACCGAGCGGGTTGTCGGCCACCACGCTGACCATCGCCACATCGTGGCCAAAGTGCGCCAGTGATACGCCGACATTGGCTTCGGCGCCGCCGGCATGCACATCAAGGGAAGGGCTCTGCAGCAGCAGCTGGTTGCCAGGGGCGCCCAGTCGCAGCAACAGCTCGCCAAAACAGACAATGCGGGTGGAACTCATCAGGACTCCTGCTCACCGTCGATCCGGCCGGCATGATGGCATGACCGTTTGACTAGCGGTGTCATTCGAGGCCGCTTTGTCCCCTTCAGGTCGCCCGATTGCCCCGGAATGTCCTTTGGACAAGGCTTTTCAGCGTGTTTATGCCCTGCTGCACTGCAAGATGCTCCCCTTTCACGCAGCTGATACTTTTCGTTTTGACTAGCGGTGTCATCCGCCATCAGCACCATATTTCAACAGTCGATTCGCACATCAGCCGCACATACCAAACAATCGATTCGCATGTAGACCTTGGAGAGGGGAAGCATATGTATCCACGTAACACGCAGAAAAAGACACCGGTTACCTTGCTGGCGTTGGGCATCAGTCTGGCCCTGCAGGCAGGCACGGTTGCCGCCCAGGATGCCGGCGCCGCCGCCACCCAGCTGGACGCTGTGACCGTCACTGGCTACCGCGCCAGCGTCGAGAAGGCGCTGGATATCAAGCGGGGCGAAGCCGGCGTGGTGGACGCCATCGTCGCCGAAGACATCGGCAAGTTCCCGGACAGCAACCTGGCCGAATCGCTGCAGCGCATCCCCGGCGTGGTGATCACCCGTGATGGCGGCGAAGGCCGCAACATTTCGGTGCGTGGCCTGGGCCCGGATTTCACCCGCGTGCGCATCAATGGTCTGGAAGCACTGAGCACGGTTGGCAGCAGCGACGGGCAGGGCGGCACCAATCGTGGTCGCGGCTTTGACTTCAACGTGTTTGCCTCGGACCTGTTCACCCAGCTGATCGCGCGCAAGACCGCTTCGGCCGATGTGGAAGAAGGTTCGCTCGGTGCCACGGTCGACCTGCGCACCGCGCGCCCGTTCGACTATGACGGCCTGACCATCGTCGGCAACGTGCAGGCCGGCTATAACGATGCCTCGCAGGCAGCGATGCCGCGCTTTGCCGGTTTGATTTCCAACAGCTGGGCCGATGGCAAGTTCGGCGCCTTGTTGTCGGTGGCGTATTCCGAGCGTGAAACGGTGGAAGAGGGTACCGGTACCGTACGTTGGGCCGGCGGCACCACAAA
Source organism: Stenotrophomonas sp. Iso1 (assembly GCF_027497995.1). Taxonomy (GTDB): domain Bacteria; phylum Pseudomonadota; class Gammaproteobacteria; order Xanthomonadales; family Xanthomonadaceae; genus Stenotrophomonas. Next base: position 84,777 of record NZ_JAODBT010000001.1, read on the forward strand.
CGGTGGCTTCAACGCTGCTTCACCGTTCAAGGACGCATTGCGTTCGGATGTCTACGCGCCGCGCTTCCCGCGCTATACGCTGATGGAGCACGACCAGAAGCGCCTCGGCGTGACCGGCGCGCTGCAGTTCAAGCCCAGCGACCGCACCACCTTCAGCCTGGATGCGCTGTACTCCAAGATCGACGCCAAGCGCGACGAGAAGTACATCGAAGCCAACGGCCTGAGCAAATCCGATGCACTCGGCAAGCGGGAAATCCTGGTCAACGACGGTGAAGTGCGCGATGGCGCGCTGGTCTACGCGCAGATGGACAACGTCGACATCCGCGCCGAGAACCGCCACGACGAGTGGACCACCGAGTTCTACCAGATCAGTCTGGACGGCGAGCACAAGCTGACCGACAACTTCACCATCACCGGCAAGGTGGGTACCTCGCGCTCCAAGCACGACAACCCGATCCAGGCCACGGTCATGATGGACAAGCTCAACGTGGACGGCTACAGCTACGACTACCGTGGCAACGCCAACAAGCCAGTGTTCAATTACGGCATTGACCCCACCGATCCCAACGGCTGGACGCTGTCCACCATCCGCCTGCGCCAGAACTACGTCACCAACGATTTCGACAACGGCCAGCTGGAGTTCTCGTGGGTGATGGGCCCGTCTTTCACGCTGGAAGGCGGCGTGCAGGCCAAGAACTTCAGCTTCGATTCGATGGAGCGCCGCCGCGTCGGCAACGAAACCACCGTGCCGACCTTCAACGGCAGCAAGATCGTGCCGGTCAACATGACCCAGCTGGCCAGCCTTGGCGGCATGTCCGGCTCGCCCGGCAAGTGGGTGGTGCCGAACTTCAACGGCATTGCCAATGAGTTCGACATCCTCAGTGGCGAAGGCATTTACGCATTGGCCGACTACGCTGCCAGCATCCGCAGTGTGGAAGAGCAGGACCGCAGCGGCTGGTTGATGGGCAAGTTCGGCTTTGATATCGGCTCGGTGCCGGTGTCGGGCAACATCGGCGCGCGCTACGTCAAGACCAAGCAGACCTCCACCGGTGTGGCCTCGGCCAGCGGTACGCCGGTGACCACGACGGTGAGCCGTGAGTACAACGACTTCCTGCCGGCGCTGAACCTGGTGGCGGAGATTACCCCGGACTTCCTGATCCGATTTGGCGCGGCCAAGGTGATGTCGCGCCCGGGCCTGGGCAGCCTGACCCCGGGCGTCACGGTCAGCGTCAGCGGCAGTGCCAAGACGGTCAGTGGCGGCAACCCGCTGCTGGATCCGGTGCGTGCCAAGACCGCCGATCTGGGCTTTGAGTGGTATTTCGAGGAAGGCGCGATGCTCGGCGTCGGCCTGTTCTACAAGGACATCGAAAGCTTCATCCAGAACACCCGCGAAACCCGTCCGTATTCGAGCAGCGGCCTGCCGGCCAGCCTGCTGGACAACCTCAATGCAGGTGTTGGCGACGACTTCGTGTTCAGCACCCCGGTCAACACCCCCGGCGGTGATCTCACCGGTGTGGAGTTCAACTACACACAGCCGTTCACCTTCCTGCCGGGCAAGTGGTCGAACTTCGGCACCCAGCTGAACTACACCTACGTGGAATCCAAGATCCAGTACGTGACCGGCGCGGGCGTCATGGCGCAGAAGACTGACCTCACCGGGCTGTCCAAGAACGCCTGGAACGCGACGTTGTTCTACGAAGGCGAAAGCTGGTCTGGTCGCATCTCGGCCACCAACCGCGACGATTACCTGATCCAGGTGCCGGGCACCGAAGCCGGGTTCGACAGCGCCGGCAAGGGTGTCCACGGCCAGACCGGTACCACCTTCCTGGATGCGTCCATTCGCTATCGCATCAGCGACCAGCTGGAAATCAGCCTGGAAGGCGCCAACCTGACCAACGAAGCACAGGAATCGTGGGTATCCAATCCGTCGGTATCGCTGCCGCTGGAATACAGCGAGACCGGCCGTCAGTACACGCTGGGCCTGCGTTACAAGTTCTGATGCGGTAAATCTGCCCCGGCGCAATGCCGGGGCAGGGCAATGATGGTGCGACGCAGAATGTGAAGACGCGTTGGCGTCGCTAACTTGGCCCACCACGTGCGGAACAGACCAATCCCGCACGTCTCCAAGAGACGCACGATGTCACGACGTTCCTACCGTTCCACGCTTCGCCCCCTGATTTTGGCTTCTGCGCTGCTGGCGGCTCTCCCTGCGGCAGCGCAGAGCCCTTTCCCGCAGCTGCTGTTCCGCGTCTCCGCTGAGCAGGGCTTCGTCGCCGATCATGCGCAGGGTGATCCTGTGCCCAACTTCCAGGACAAAGTGAGCCTGGTGGATGACGGCGCGCACGGCCGCGCCATCCAATGGCAGGACGATGGCGTGCTGTCGTGGAATGCACCGGGCAACATCCAGGCCGAACGCGGCACGCTGTCGTTCTTCTGGCGCTCGCGCTATGCGGTGGGTGAAACGCCCTTCGTGATCTTCCGCGTTGGTTATGCCGACCACAGCAGCTGGGACATGGCGTGGCTGCGCATCGACTGGAACGGCCATGGCTTTGATGCCTTCGTCACCGACGCCAATCTCGCGCGCACCCGTGTCTCATTCAAGCTGGACAAGACGCCGACACCGGAGCAATGGCAGCACATTGCGTTTGCCTGGGATGAAGACAAGGGCGTGACGCTGTTTGTTGATGGCAAGGACGTGGCGCGCGCTGAAACCACCGGCGACTACGATGCCGCGCTCGACCAACTGGGCTTAGCCGGGCGAGTGATGGCGCCGTACCAGGTGCAGAGCCGCTACAACTTCCTGCGCGGCAGTGACTTCGACGAGATCCGCGTCTACGACCGCATGCTGGATGGCGCAGCGGTGGCCGCACTGGCCCGCAATGCCGCGCCGCGCAGCGGTGAGCGTGCTGTCGCCTCGCAACGCGCGTGGTGGCACCGCTATGGCTGGGAAGGCGCAGCACCGCCGGTACTGTCCACGCCGGTGACGACGGTTCGCAAGGTCGAGTTCGGCGACGTCAAGGACAAAAAGCAGTGGATGTGGAAGGGCACCGACGGCATCGCTGAAACCACGTGGCCGGGCGTCTACAACCGCTCACGTCTGGCCGGCCGCAACGATTACCTGCAGTTGCCGGACTGGAATACCTATGTCGAAGGTGGTCAGCATCTGGACCTGACCATTCCTGACAACGAACGCATCAACCGCATCGAGATCCGTGGTGCGGCATTCGGCACGCTCGATGGCAGTAACGGCACGCTGTTCACCCGGCCCAAGGGCGTGGTGCGCAGTGTGGATAACGTTGCCGAACAACAGGGCGGCACGTTGCGCTTCAGCAACACCGAGCAGGAGACACCGATCCAGGAAATCTGGGGCTACCACGTCAGCGATGCGGCCGAGCCGGAAGGAACGGTCAAGCAACGCTATCTGATCGACAGCAAGGTGTTGCCCGACTACACCAACATCGCCACGTTGCGCGATTACATCAATGGCCGTTTCGCGCCCAGCGAGCGCAGCGTGGTGATGGCCTTGCCCAAGGGCGCCGGCTCCCGCACGCGTGCGGCCGATTCGCTGCCAACCACGCCACTGCCGATCGTGCACGTGTTGATTCCCTCGGGCGTGGGCGATGCACCGGCGGCACAACCGTTGATCCGCAGCTGGGCCTACAGCTGGGAGAACATGCACGACGGTCTGGATGGTGTGGCCATCGACCTGCCCGCGCTCGATTTGCCCGCCACGCATGACGGCCTGATCCCGCTGAACATCCGCATCAAAGACCCGATCTGGCCGGCGCGCGACATGATTGACGTGTCGGTTTCGGTGAAGCCAGGCGAAGCACGCACGCTGTGGCTGGATGTGCGTGACCGCATTCTGACTGCGGACAGCCTGTGGTTGTCGATTGCCTCGGCGGCACCGGGTTTCAATGCCGCATCGCTGGATGGCGCGGAAGTGCGGCTGGTATTCAAGGACCGCAAGGAAGCCATCAAGGAGCACGTCGCCGACCGCTTCAACCAGGTACGTGACAACTGGGGTTTCCTGGTTGAAGAACACACCACTTCCAAGCGACAGGGCTTGTATGCGCGCGTCTATGCCGACCTCAGCGACCTGCTGCGGGTTGACCCCGACCACGCGCTGGGCCGGTTGTACTGGAACTACATCAGCTACAACAGCCAGGGAAAACCGCCGTTCACCGCACCGCAGGCACCCAAAGGCGTGCCCGCGTGGGCGTTCAACCAACTGGAAGATCTGAAGCAGGTCCGTCGCTTCGTTGATTGGTGGATTGACGAGCGGCAGGTCGACTACGGTGATTTTGGCGGTGGCATTTCTGACGATTCGGATCTGGTGCAGCAGTGGCCTGGTCTTGCATTGATGGGTGTGCAACCGGAGCGCTTGAATGCTTCGCTGACGGCGCTGTCCGATGCGGTCTACAAGAACGGCATGTTCTCAAACGGCCTGAGCACCATCGAGACCGATGAGCTGCACGCGTACGAGGAGGGCATCAATGCCAACAGCGCGATGCTCTACCTCAACTGGGGCGACCCGCTCACCGTCGAGCGCCTGATGGAAACGGTGAAGGCGTTCGATGAGCGCATCATCCTGCCCAATCCGCAGGGGCATCTGTTGTTCTCCAGCAACTGGTACGGCGGCAACAAGGTGTACCGCGAGCCGAACTGGCAATGGCAGAAGCCGTACTCGTTCCCGGCCCTGCACCCGGCATTCCTGATGGGCGAGTACAACGCCGATCCGACGGGCCGCAAGCTGGTCACCGGCCTGGCCGATGGCTACCTGGCCCACGCCTACACCGACGACAAGGGCCGCTGGACATTGCCCAACGAGATCAACTGGGCAACCGGAAAAACACGCGGTGGCGAGTTGAACCAAGGTTCGGGCAGTGGCGACATCATGCATATGTTCTGGGCGGCTTGGCGCTGGAGCGGTGACGACACGTACCTCAAGGCGTTGGACTACCGCGTGGTGCGTGGCGGCCCCGGCGTGCTGTCCAATCTTGGCGAGAACTACATCGACGTGCTCGGCAGACAGCAGGACTGGGGCCAACAGTTGATTGCCGATGCCGACAAGGGCGGTGGTGGCTTTGCCAACATCACCGCATGGCAGATGACCGGCGACATGAAATACCTGCAGCAACTGCATGCCGACGGCATCCAGGCCAAGGCGCAGCGCGAATACATGAACACCGAAGGCCATTGGTGGAGTGATCGCGTTGAAGCACCCAGCGAATTTCTGCAGCGCGTGCGACTGGGCGGCATCGCCCTCAAGCGTAACCAGAGCTGGCCGGGCCATACCGTGAGTTGGCAGTTTGCACAGCCCGGTGGTGCCGAGCAGGTCGCATTGGCCGTGCATGCGCCTTCGCGTGAACGCTTCAAGGTCATCGCCTACAACGTTGGCAGCACCCCGCAGGACGCAACGCTGACTGGCTGGAATGTCGCGGCTGGCACGTGGCGCGTCAGCAGCGGCGTGGACCGCGATGGCGATGGCGTGATCGACGGCACGCCGGTAGTGCGCGACGTGGCGTTGGAGAAAAGCGTCGGCACGGTGTTGCGCTTTGCGCCGAAGCAGACGCAGGTATTCGAGTTCGAATTGGTGACGCCGGGAGTGCCGGTGGAGACGCGCGCGGATCTGGGAATCGGCCGGGGTGATCTGCGGGTGGAAGGTGAGCGTTTAACGTTAATGGTTCACAGCCTGGGTCACGTCGCCACGGCTGCGGGTTACGCCGTGTTGGAAGATGCGCGCGGCCGTGAAGTGGCACGTGTTGCGATTCCTGCATTGGACGCACCGTTGGATCTGCAGCCACGAACCACGCAGGTGGAACTGACGTTGCCTGCGGGCTTCAAGCGAGATGGCGCGCACGTGCGGGTGATGCAGGAAGGCGAGGGCAGTGAAGTGACGCTGCGGAACAACCGCTTGCCGTTGAACTGAGCCAAGTCACGGAACCGCCCCTCCCTTTCGTGCAGAGAAGGGGAGGGGGCTTCCTGTTTTGTACCGCTCCACCGCATGAAGGTTGGCGATAGCAGTTCTGCGGGATTCAAACGTGGCGGTCACCGGCCATCCCGGCAACTGCAACCTCCCTCCAACTTCCCGTGCTGCGCAGGGGCAGGTTGTCAGCGCCGTGCTTGCCGCAGCACAACGGCTTGCGCCCAGCGCGCCGCGATGTTCGGCGCGGTGATGCACACCGCCTCATCGGTCACGGTGGTCACCGCGCGCTCCAGCAGCTGGATGTCCGCTTCATGCTGGCGCGCCACGTGCGGGTCTTCAAAGAAGATCGCACGCTGGCAGCGATGCTCCAGTACGCGGTCGGCAATCTGCGCGTCGCCGCCCAGCGGGCCGCTCTGGAAGCGCTGGATCCATTCTTGCTCGCGTGGCCAACCACGGCTCCATGCCATCTCATTCAACCGTTGGCCGGTGGTGCCGGTGCCAATGCGCTGCGCGAACTGCGACAGCACGTCGAAGTGCTCGGCGGCGAAGTCCAGCATCTGCGGCTTGCGTGCGTCATGCGCAATCAACGCCAGCGTCTGCTTGCCGAAATCATTCAGATCATCAGCGCCGGCATCTGGCGCGAAGCCGGCATGGATGCGCTCCATCTCGATCCAGTCGCGCGCGGTGGCAACGGTCGAGATGAACGGCTTGCCGTGGATCACGCACTGGCGCTTGAGCGCGATGGCCTCGGGGAAAATGGAAGAAGGATCAACCGGATCGATGAAATAGATGGCGCCATCGAGCGTGCGCTCTGGCGTGCCCATGCCCACCACCTCGGCGACCAGCTTCATCAAGCCGCCTTCGCGACCGTTGGGATAGCGCTGCAGGGCAGGGTAGTCGGCCAGCGGGCCGGCAGCGGCGATGGCATCGAACGTACGGCCAACGGCGTGCAGTTCCACGCCCAGTTCGCGGATGCCACCTTCGCAGGCACGCAGCCAACGGAACAGCGCGGCGTCGGCGCTCTCATGGTGCAGACGGTTGGCGGCCAGGCCGATGCGCATCGTGATTCCCCTTGGGTCGTAGGCGGATGAGTTTAGGTCACGCCTTCCCCGCCTGCCCATGAATGATTACAGGCGAAAGCCAGTGCTGGCCCTCCTCCGCCCTTCGGGCACCTGCATTCGGCACATCCATATGCCTCACCCGTTGGCGGCTTCGCCGTGCAACTCGGCAGTCCTGCCGAGTTGTCGTCCCACATGTGGGGGAAGGGAGAGTGTCGGGCACCGCCTTGTCTGCTGTCCCCTCTCCCGTTCACGGGAGAGGGGTAGGGGTGAGGGCAGCTCTTAAAGCTCTGTAGCGCTTAAGCTTCAAAAAAAATCACCGCATCATCGCCCGGTAATCCCTAGGCGTGATGCCCACCGTCGCCTTGAACTGCCGCGAGAACGCGCTCTGGTCGGAGAACCCGCACGACTGCCCGATCTCGGCGATGTTCATTTCTGTCAGCAACAACCGCATCGCTTCCTCGATACGCAGCTTGGTCAGCAGCTGCTGTGGGCTGAGCTGGAATACCCGCTTGAACAGCCGCTCCAGCTGCGCGACCGAGACGCCTGCGATATCGGCCAGGGCCTGCACGCGCAATGGCAAACCGTAGTTGGCCTGCATGTGCTCCAGTGCACGTTGCAGACGAATGAAGGACGAGTGGCGATTGTCCGGCCGGCCCAGGTCGCGTGAGATGCCGATCAACCCGCCGATACCTTTGCTGCCGGTGAGCGGGCGCTTGATGGTCAGGCACCAGCCGGCGGTGCGGTTGGCGTAGAGGTGGAGTTCGAGTTGGTTCTCGATCAACTCGCCCTCCAGTACGCGCTTGTCCTGGGAGACGTAGGAACTGCCCAGCCGCTCGGGAAACACCTGCAACGCGGTCTTGCCGACCAGCTCGTCACGGCTCTTCACGCCCAGCCGTTTCACCAGTGTGTTGTTGACGTGCGTGTAACGGCACTGGCGGTCCTTGATGAAGAACACCACGTCGGGAATGGCGTCGAACATGTCCTGCAGTTCATCGAGTGAGAGCTGAACGTCGATCTGGGCAGGCTTTAAGTTGTGCTGCATTGCGTCGTAGACCTTCGTAAAGGAAACGGTGACTGGTGCAGGAATAAAGCATCCCGGCTGATGGCCGGTGTTCCCGATTATGCATATTTCCGCATTCGTGTTGGGGAGTCTGTCCTAGCGTGTACTTGCATGCGAGGACGAAGATGAGCCCCATGAAGACCATCCACGTCATTGACTCACACACTGCGGGCGAGCCCACGCGAGTCGTCATGTCGGGCTTCCCGGACCTGGGCCAGGGAAGCCTTGCACAACGCCGCGAAACCTTCCGCGACCGCTATGACCATTGGCGCAGTGCCATCGCCTGTGAGCCACGTGGTTCGGACACGATGGTCGGCGCGCTGTTGCTGGAACCCACCGATCCGCGCTGCTGTGCGGGCGTGATCTTCTTCAACAATGTCGGCTATCTGGGCATGTGCGGGCACGGCACCATCGGCCTGACCCGGACCCTGGCGCATGTGGGCCGCATCCAGCCGGGCGAGCACCTGATCGAGACGCCAGTCGGCGTGGTGGGTGTCACCCTGCATGCCGACGGCAAGGTATCCATCGACAACGTTGAGAGCTATCGCTTCGCTGCCCACGCCGAAGTGGATGTGCCCGGCATCGGCAAGGTCAAGGGCGACATCGCATGGGGCGGCAACTGGTTCTTCATCACCAAGCAGACGCCTGCACCGCTGGATATTGCCCATCGCAATGAACTGAGCAACTACACCATCGCGGTGCAGCAGGCGCTGGAAGTGAGTGGCATCCGTGGTGAGAACGGCGGTGTCATCGACCACGTCGAAATCAGTGGCGATGCACCGGATGGTTCGGGCGCACGCAACTTCGTGATGTGCCCGGGTGGCGCGTACGACCGCTCGCCCTGCGGTACCGGCACCAGTGCCAAGATCGCCTGCCTGGCTGCCGACGGGGAACTGGCCGAGGGTGAGCGCTGGGTGCAGCAGGGCATCCTTGGCAGCGCCTTTGAAGGCCGCTATCGCAAGGGAGCGCGCGGCGTCATGCCCACCATCATCGGGCAGGCGTGGATCACGGGTACCGCGCAGATCCTGATCGAAGAAAGTGATCCGTTGGCATGGGGCATCGGCGGGGCACGTCCCTGACATGCGCCAGTTCGACCTCATCGTCGTCGGAGCCGGAATCGTTGGTGCGCAATGCGCGCACCTTGCGACCGCCGGTGGCCGCAAGGTCGCCATCATCGAACCCGATGTGGTCGGCGGTGGCGTGACCGCTGCGTCGATGGGCCACCTGGTGACGATGGACGACGATCCGGCCGAGCTGGCGTTGAGCCGTTATTCGTTGGCGTTGTGGGAACAGTACAAAGACATCGCCGACGCCGAATTCAGCCGCTGCGGCACGTTGTGGGTGGCGGCGACAGAACACGAAATGCAGGCGGTACCGGCCAAGCGCGAGCGTCTGGCGCAGGCCGGCATTCGTACCGAAGCGGTAGACGCCGTGGGCCTGCGGCAGCTGGAGCCGGCCTTGGCCGGTGATCTGCTCGGCGGCATGTTGGTACCGGACGAGGCCGTGGTGTATCCGCCGCGCATCTGCGATTGGCTGGTGCAGCGAGCCGTTGCCGGTGGTGCAAGCCTGTTCCAGGGCCGGCGTGTGGTTCGCCTGCGTGCGGATGGTGTGGAACTGGACGACGGCAGTCTGCTCTCCGGCACGGTGGTGGTGGCTGCCGGCAACGCCAGCACCACGTTGTTGCCCGAACTGCCGATGCACCAGCGTCGCGGCCATCTGGTCATCACCGATCGCTACCCCGGCATGCTTAATCACCAGGTGCTGGAGCTGGGCTACGCCGACAGCGCGCACGGCAATGACGCCGTCAGTGTGGCCTTCAATGTGCAGCCACGGCCGACCGGCCAGCTGCTGCTGGGTTCCTCGCGCGAGCATGGGCAGCGGGACGGCGGGATCAATCCTGCCGTGCTGCAGCGGATGCTTGAACGCACCTTCCGTTACCTGCCGGCATTGGCGCCGCTGAAAGCCATCCGCGTGTGGACAGGCCAGCGTCCTTGCACGGCAGATGGCCGGCCGTACATCGGTGCCATGCCGGGTTGGCGTGGCATCTGGGTTGCCACCGGCCATGAAGGGCTGGGCGTGGCCACGTCCACCGGCACCGCGCAGTTGCTGCTGGATCTGATGGATGGCAACACGCCCGCGATTGATCCGGCACCGTACGACCCGGCGAGGGCACTGGTATGGGCATGACGCCGGTGATGGTGCATCTGCGCATTGATGACACCGAGATCGCGGTGATTGCCGGCACCAGCGTGGCAGCGGCCATCGCGCACGTGGGCGGCACTACACGCACCTCCTGCACCGGCATGCGTCGCGCGCCGCTGTGCGGCGTGGGCGTGTGTTTTGAATGCCGGGCGACCGTCAATGGCATTGCACAGGAACGCACCTGCCTGCTGCCGGTGGCCGATGCCATGGAGGTACGCACCCATGGCTGAGCGCATTTTGAACTGTGATGTCGCCGTCATCGGCGCGGGCCCGGCAGGCCTTTCGGCAGCGGTCGCGGCGTCGTCGCAAGGCGCGCGCGTGGTGATCGTGGATGCGCAGCCAGTGGCCGGTGGCCAGATATGGCGCAACGATGTGCGCCTGGGCGCACCGGCGCCAGCGCTGGCACTGCGCGACAAGGTCAATGCCGCAGGCGCGACGTTGCTGTCGCGTCACGAAGTGGTGGCAGCCAGTGGCAAGCAGTTGCTGCTCAACGGAGACAGTGGCGCGACCACGCTGGGTTACGGCGCCTTGGTGCTGGCCACGGGTGCACGCGAACTGCTGTTGCCGTTCCCCGGCTGGACGTTGCCCGGCGTCACCGGTGCCGGTGGTGCACAGGCGCTTGCCAAGCAAGGCGCGCCGATGCGCGGCAAGCGCGTATTGGTGGCCGGATCCGGCCCACTGTTGCTGGCCAGCGCCTATACCTTGAAACGGCATGGCGCTGTCGTGGTCGGCATCCATGAGCAGGCCACGCGCCAACAGGTGCATGCGTTCGCCGCAGCGCTGTGGCGCTGGCCCAGCAAGGTGTTGCAGGCCGTGCAGCTACGCACCGCGTTGACCGGCGTTGCCTACCACAGCGACAGCCATGTGCTGCGTGCATTCGGCGACGAGCGTCTGCAGGCCGTTGAACTGCAGCGTGGGACGCGCAGGGAAACCATCGAATGCGACCAGCTTGCCTGCGGCTTTGGCCTGGTACCCAACATTGAGCTGGCCCAGCTGTTGTCGTGCGAACTGCGTGCAGAAAGCCGGCATGACGTGGTTGCGGTAGACGAGTACCAGCGCACCAGCGTTGCCGATGTATTCGCTGCCGGCGAAGCCTGCGGCATCGGTGGCGTGGACTGCGCCACCGTGGAAGGAACCATCGCTGGCCTGGTCGCGGCCAATGCACCGGAGGCGGCGCGGCAGCATTTCCGCCGCCGCCAACGCGCACGCCACTTCGCCACGTTGCTGCGCACGCACTTCGCGCTTGGCGATGCGGTCCGCCAGCTGGCCGATCCGGACACCTTGGTCTGTCGCTGCGAAGACGTGCGTTTTTCCGATCTGGCGGGCATGCACGACGCACGCCAGATCAAGTTGAAGACGCGATGTGGCATGGGGCCATGCCAGGGACGCATCTGCGGCCCGGCCCTCACCGAAATCGCCAATCTCCCCCGCTCGGGCTTGCGCCCCCCCGTTTTCCCCGTTCCGTTGAACGTGCTGGCAGCGCTGCACGCCACCACGGCAACGGATTCATCCTCAGGAGTCATGAAATGAGCAAGAGCATGTGGCAGGGCGTCATTCCTGCACTCACCACGCCGTTCGCCGCTGATGGCGAAGTCGATCACGCGTTCCTCGCCACGCATGCCAAGTGGCAGATCGAGGCCGGCTGCATCGGCGTGGTGCCGCTGGGATCGCTGGGCGAAAGCGCGACGCTTTCGTTCGACGAAAAGGTCGCCATCGTCCGCACGCTGGTCAAGGCGCTGGGCGATACCGCACCGGTCATCCCGGGTATCGGCGCGCTGTCCACCGAGGAAGCCGTGCAGCTGGCCAAGGCCTGCGAAGCGGAAGGCGCACGTGGCCTGATGGTGTTGCCGCCGTACGCGTATTCGACGGATTGGAAGGAGATGAGCGCGCACTTCCGTGCCATCGCCACGGCGACCAAGTTGCCGATCCTGCTGTACAACAATCCCATCGCTTACAAGACCGACTTCACCGCCACGCAGATTGCCGAGCTGGCCAACGACCTGCCGCAGATCGAAGCGATCAAGGAATCGTCCGGCGACATCCGTCGTCTGGCCGACATCCAGGCCCTGATCGGCGACCGCCTGGTGCTGATGACCGGTATCGACGACGCCATCGTCGAAGGCCTCGCAATGGGCGTTACCGGCTGGATCGCCGGCCAGGTCAATGCGTTCCCGCATGAATCGGTGGCGTTGTTCGAACGCGCACGTGATGGCGGATATGACGCAGTGAAGGATCTATACAGCTGGTTCCTGCCGTTGCTGCGGCTGGATACCGTGCCCAAGTTCGTGCAGCTGATCAAGCTGACCCAGCAGTGCGTCAACTGGGGCGATGAGCGCGTACGCGCCCCGCGCCTGGTCGTTGACGGTGCTGAACGCGACGCGGCGCTGAAGGTCATCGAAGACGCCATCAAGTCCCGTCCGGAGTTGTAATCATGAGTAAGTTGCAGCCAGTCCTTGTCGCCGGTGTTTGGCGCGACGCGGTGGACCCGGTGGGTTCACTGGAAGCGCACGACCCGTCTACAGGTCAACCGATCGGAGATCTGTATCCGGTCAGCTCACGTCGCGAAGTGGAGCAGGCACTGGCTGCAGCGATCGGGGCGGCGGAGGCAATGGCCTCCGCCGATCCCGCACGCATTGCCGGGTTCCTCGACGCCTATGCCGATGGCATCGAGGCAGAAGCCGATGCGTTGGTGGACATCGCCCATCGCGAAACCGGCCTGCCCAAGACCCCGCGCCTGCGCGATGTCGAACTGCCGCGTACCACCGGCCAGCTGCGTCAGGCCGCACGTGCGGTGTGGCAGTGGAGCTGGGCACATCCGGTGATCGACACCGCCACCGGGCTGCGCGCCATGTTTGGCCCGCTGTCCAAGCCGGTGGTTGTGTTTGGGCCCAATAATTTTCCGTTTGCCTTCAATGCCATTGCTGGCAGTGATTTTGCGTCGGCCATCGCGGCACGTGCGCCGGTGATCGCCAAGGTGCACCCGCTGCATCCCGGCACCAGCCTGATGCTGGGCCGTATCGCACACAAAGCGCTGGTCGCGGCGGGGTTGCCGGCAGCGGCCATCCAGATGCTGTATCGGATCGAACCGTCGGCCAGTGAGCTGCTGGTCGGCAACCCGGCCATTGGCGGTGTTGGCTTCACTGGCGGCCGTGCCGGTGGGCTCACGCTGAAGGCCATGGCGGACAAGGCTGGCGTGCCGTTCTACGCCGAGATGTCCAGCATCAATCCGGTGTTCCTACTTGACGGTGCCTTGGCCGAACGCGGCAACGGCCTGGCGCAGGAGTTCTTCGCGTCCTGCACGATGGGCAGCGGCCAGTTCTGCACCAACCCCGGCCTGCTGGTGGTGCCGCGCAATGCTGCGGGCGACCAGTTCATGGCCGAAGCCTGCAAGCGCTTCGACGGTGCGTCGCCGCTGGTGTTGTTCTCCGCTGATGGCAAGCAGCACCTCACTGCGGCGATCCAGTCGTTGATCGATGCCGGTGCATCGCGCTGTGCCGGCAAGCCGGACCCACAACGCGATGGCAGTTGGGTGCAGCCACAGTTGTTGGAAGTCGATGGTGATCGCTTCCTGCAGGATCCACAGGCACTGCAGGTCGAAGCATTCGGCCCGGTCAGCCTGGTGGTACGCAGCAGCAACCCGATGCAGGCGCAGGCCATCGCCCGCGCGTTTGAGGGCAACCTCACCGCCACGCTGTATCGCGCCGCCGATGGCAGTGACGATGCGACTGCCTCGGCATTGATGCCGCTGCTGCGTCCGCGTGTGGGCCGCCTGATCTTTGATCGCATGCCCACCGGCGTGGCGGTCAGCCCGGCACAGAATCATGGTGGGCCGTACCCGGCCACCAGCCATCCGGGTTTCACATCGGTAGGCATGCCCGGTGCGATCCGTCGCTTCACCGGCCTGCACAGTTACGACAACGTGCCGGATGCACTGTTGCCACCGGTGCTGCGTGACGCCAATCCGTCGCGTGTATGGCGACAGGTGGACGGGCAATGGACCACCGCCGATGTGGGTGGTGCGGAATGAGCACGACAGGTACGCAGATCGGCCACCTGACGCTGGAGCAGGCGCGCTCGCAGCTGCGGCGCTGGGAGGTGCAGGCGGCACCCATCGCCGCCGCTGAGCATCAACAACGCATCGAGCAGGCCCGTGCGCTGATGCAGGCGCAGGGCGTGGACGCCGTGCTGGTCAGTGCCGGTACGTCGCTGCGCTATTTCGCAGGTGTGCCGTGGGGCGCAACCGAGCGCCTGGTGGCATTGCTGATTACCCGCACGGGTGATCCGGTGATGATCTGCCCGGTGTTCGAGGAAGGTTCGCTGGACGCGGTGCTGCGCATTCCCGTGAGCAAGCGCTTGTGGGAAGAGCATGAAGATCCGCATGCGCTGGTGGCGCAGGTGCTGCGTGAGCGTGGTGCCGGCACGCTGGCGTTGGACCCGGGCGCTGCCTTCGTGATCCATACCGGCTTGGCCCGGCACCTGGACGGCGCGCGCATCACCGATGCCACCGCCATCATTGATGGTTGCCGCATGTGCAAGTCACCGGCGGAACTGGCGTTGATGCAGCAGGCCTGCGACATGACGCTGTTCGTGCAGCGGCTGGCCGCCGGCATCGCCCATGAAGGCATCGGCACCGATACGCTGATCCGTTTCATCGATGAAGCACACCGTGCATTGGGTGCGGACAATGGTTCGACGTTCTGCATCGCACAGTTCGGCCATGCGACCGCGTTCCCGCATGGCATACCGGGCGTGCAGCACCTGCGCGAAGGCGAGTTGGTACTGATCGACACCGGCTGTACCGTGCAGGGGTACCACTCGGACATCACCCGCACCTGGATCTTTGGTGCGGCCGACGACGATCAGCGCCGCATCTGGGAGCTGGAGAAAGCTGCGCAGCAGGCGGCATTCGATGTGGTCCGTCCCGGTGTGGCCTGCGAAGACGTGGATGCTGCCGCGCGCAAGGTGTTGGAAGCCGCAGGGCTTGGCCCTGACTACCGGCTGCCGGGCTTGCCGCATCGCACCGGCCATGGCTGCGGGATGGCCATTCACGAAGCGCCTTACATCGTGCGTGGCAACCGCACAGCGTTGAGGCAGGGCATGTGCGCCAGCAACGAACCGATGATTGTGGTGCCGGGGCGCTTTGGTGTTCGTCTTGAAGATCATTTCCATGTCACCGAAGACGGCGCGCAGTGGTTCACGCCGCCATCGGTGGCGATTGATGTGCCGTTCGCAGAAGCAAGCAATGCATGAAGCCCCTCCCCCGCACGCGGGAGAGGGGTTGGGGTGAGGGGAGGAACGAAGCAGCAGAGCTGAAGTCTGCCTTTGCGTGCCGAAGAGGACGTAGTTCGAGAAGCAAAAGCCAAAGCCAAAGCCAAAGCACGCTGCGCGCTTCCCCTCATCCGCCCTGCGGGCACCTTCTCCCGCAAGCGGGAGAAGGGATGAAGCAACAGCAACAGCAACGACAACAGCAACGACAGAAATCGCCACGGCAACAGCAACAACCACAGCAACAGCAACAGCAACAGAAAAAAGCCACAGCAAAAGCCACAGCAAAAGCCACAGCACAAATCACACCCACGCCAACACCCGCAGCAACCGAGGTAGTACCCCGCACGAAGTCCCCCCGCTTCGCCGAAGAGTCTTAATTACCAGCAGGTGATCCATGGCTTCACAAGGCAAGTTCAAAAAGAGTCTCACCCTGACCGACCTCACCTTCATCGGGCTCGGTTCGATATTCGGTTCCGGTTGGCTGTTCGCCGCCAGCCACGTCTCGGCGATGGCCGGGCCGGCCGGCATCCTGTCCTGGGTGTTCGGTGGATTTGCCGTGTTCCTGCTGGGCCTGGTGTATTGCGAGCTGGGCGCGGCGTTGCCGCGTGCAGGTGGCGTGGTGCGCTACCCGGAGTTCTCGCACGGGCCGCTGTTGGGCTCATTGACCGGCTTCATCACGCTGATTGCGTTCTCCAGCCTCATCGCGATTGAAGCGGTGGCCAGCCGACAGTACGCAGCGGCCTGGTTTCCCAGCCTCAACGTGCCCGGCAGCAGTGACCCCAGCCTGCTCGGCTGGGTCGTGCAGTTCGTCCTGCTGGTGCTGTACTTCCTGCTCAACTACTTCAGCGTCAAAAGCTTCGCCATCGCCAACAATATCGTGAGCATCTTCAAGTTCATGGTGCCGTTGCTGGTGATTGTCCTGCTGCTGACGCACTTCAACAGCGCCAACATGTACGTGCAGGGGTTCGCACCAAACGGCTCGGCCGGCGTGCAGCTGGCCATCTCCACCGGCGGCATCATCTTTGCCTATCTTGGGCTGACGCCGATCGTGTCGGTGGCCAGTGAAGTGCGCAATCCACAAAAGACCATTCCCATCGCGCTGATTCTTTCCATCGCGCTGTCCACGGTGATCTACGTGCTGCTGCAGATTTCGTTCCTGGGCGCGATTCCCACCGAACAGCTGGCCGGTGGCTGGGCAGGCATCGACAAGCTGTACTCGCTGCCGTACCGCGACATCGCGCTGGCGCTGGGCCTGGGCTGGTTGGCATTCCTGGTGGTGGCCGATGCCGTGGTGTCGCCCAGCGGCACCGGCAACATCTACATGAACGCCACGCCGCGTGTGATCTACGGCTGGGCACGCAGCGGTGGCTTCCTGAAATCGCTGACCAAAATCGATGCCAAGTCCGGCATCCCGCGCCGCGCGCTGTGGGCCAGTTTCGGCCTGTCGCTGTTCTGGACGCTGCCGTTCCCGTCATGGGAAAAGCTCATCGGCGTGGTCTCGGCGGCATTGGTGTTGAGCTACGCGGTGGCGCCGGTGACGGTTGCCGCGTTGCGTCGCAGTGCACCGGGGCTGGTGCGTCCGTTCAAGGTGCGCGCGTTTGCCGTGCTTGGCCCGGTGTCCTTCATCGTGGCGGCACTGATCGTCTATTGGTCGCGTTGGCAGGTGTTGTCGTGGTTGCTGGGCCTGCAGGTGGTGATGTTCGTTGCCTATGTGATCTACAAGCTGCCCTCTGCCGAAGGCCGTCAGCGCCTGTTGCGTCAGGTGCAGTGCTCGCTGTGGTTGATCGTCTTCTACGTACTGGTCATGACGGTGTCGTGGTTGGGCACCTTTGGCGGCATCGGCGCCATTACCCATCCGTGGGATTCCCTGATCGTGGCGGTGATCGCGCTCGGTATCTACGAGTGGGCCGCCCGCAGCGGCTTGCGCGCGCACGAGTTGAACCTTGCTGAGGACGAAGACGAAGACTGATTCCCCCACCGTTGCCGGCCCAGCTGCCGGCAACGGTCTGCGTTGATGCCATTGAACACTCAGGAGTACCCGTTGAGAACGCTCGTTGCGATTGCCGCCCTCATCTTCTCCACCACTGCCAGCGCCGCGCCGCTGGCGGCTGACATGGAGCGTTCGCTGGGCTTGAGGGAGCAGTGGATCGGGCTCACCCGTGATGTCGCCTGGCCGGCGCGCTGGCATGACGATGGAAGCTTCCACTACCGAAAGACCGTTGATGGTGGCTTCCGCTTCCAGCGGTTTGATGCGGCCCAGGGCCGCAGTGCCGCCGCGTTCGATCATCAACGCCTGGCCAGTGCCCTTGAGGCCGCCACAGGCGCGCCACAGCAGGCCTTGCGTCTGCCCTTTGAGGACTATGCCCACGAAGTAGTGGCGGGCGTGCCGTATGCCCTTCTGCAGGTCGCGGGAAAGCCGTTGCGCTGTGATCTGCAGGCGTACCGCTGCGAACGCGTCGCCGCGTCAGCTGAGCGGCCGCGTGGCTTTGGTGTGGTGCGCGACCTGCGCGTAGCGGCGGACAACACGCCGCGCCGTTCGCCCGATGGGCAGTGGGAAGCCTTCGCGCAGGGCCATGATCTGGTGCTGCGGCGCGTGGCCGATGGCAGTGTGCGAGCGCTGACTCGCGACGGCCAACAGGCCGACTTTTACGACCCGGAGAGCATCGTCTGGTCGCCGGATTCGCTGCACCTTGCGTTCTATCGCGTCAAACCGGGTGATGCACGGCTGGTCACACGGGTGGAAACCGCGCCGGACGGTGGCGGGCAACCCCGCGTGCAGTTGCAGCTGTATCCCAAGCCGGGTGATGCGGTGGACATCGAACAACCGTTCCTGGCGGACGTAGCCAGTGGCCGGGTGAGGCAGGTGGATGATGCGCTGTTCGCCAATCCGTACCAGTTGTCTGCGTTGCGCTGGCGCGCGGGCGGGCGTGGCTTCGCATTCGATTACGTGCAGCGTGGGCATCAGCGCGTGCGCCTGATCGAGGTGTCCAGCAGCGATGCGCAAGCGCGCGTGGTTGCCAACGAAGACAGCCGCACCTTTGTGGATGCATGGCGCCCGTACCGGCACGAGATCGACGATGGCCGGCAGCTGCTATGGCTGTCCGAGCGTGATGGCTGGCGTCATCTCTACTTGTACGACGGCACCACCGGCAAGCTGCTGCGCCAACTCACCCGTGGCGACTGGGTGGTGCGCGAGGTGTTGAAGGTCGATGAGGTGCGTCGCCAGGTCTGGTTCAGTGCCAGCGGCATGGATGCGGGGCGTGACCCGTATTTCCGTCAGGTATTCCGTGTGGATATGGAGGGCGGTGAGCCGGTGCGCTTGACCCATGCCGATGCCGATCACGATGTCTCGCCGTCGCCGGATGGGCAGTCCTACGTGGATGTGTATTCGCGGGTGGACATGCCGCCGGTGATGGAACTGCGCCGCGCAGACGGCAGCCTGGTGCGGCAACTGGAACAGGGCAACATCGATGCGCTGCGCGCGGCGGGATGGCGTGCACCGGAGAGTTTCGTGGCCAAGGGCCGTGATGGCCAGACGGATATCTGGGGCCTGATCGTGCGGCCGCGTGATTACGACCCAGCCAAGCGCTACCCGGTGGTCGAGAACATCTACGCCGGCCCGCACGATGCGTTCGTGCCCAAGACGTTCTGGCCGTTCGGGTATCACAGCGGTGGCGACAAGGTGATCGGCATGCAGGCGCTGGCCGACCTGGGCTTCATCGTCGTGCAGATCGACGGCATGGGCACGTCCAATCGCTCCAAGGCATTTCATGACGTGGCATGGAAGAACCTGGGCGACTCCGGTTTCCCCGACCGCATCGCCTGGCACCGTGCGCAGGCCGCGCGTGATCCGTCCTATGACATTTCCCGCGTCGGCATCTACGGCGCTTCGGCAGGCGGCCAGAGCACGCTTGGCGCGCTGCTGTTCCATCCGGAGTTCTACCGCGCCGGTGTGGCGTGGAACGGCTGCTACGACAACCGCATGGACAAGATCAGCTGGAATGAACAGTGGATGGGCTGGCCGGTGGATGACAGTTACGCCCGTGCCTCGGGTGTGGACAACGCCCACCGCCTGCAGGGCGACCTGCTGCTGATCGTCGGCGAGCAGGACAGCAATGTGGACCCGGCCTCGACCATGCAGGTGGTCGATGCGCTGGTCCGCGCAGGAAAGGATTTCGACCTGCTCAACATCCCGGGCGGTGAGCACACCGTCGGACGTTCCACCGGGCCGATCGACTACGCACATCGACGTCAATTTGATTTCTTCGTTCGCCATCTCCAGGCCCGGCAAACGCCAGCCTGGAACACGATGACGGACACCCATGCCAAATAGGTACTGCAACCGCCGGAGGTTCACCATGTCTGTCGCACGTCCTACCCGCCAGAAACTCTCCATCCTGGCCCTCTCGCTTTCCATCGCCGTCGGCTTGACGATGTCGCCCGCCGTCATGGCCCAGTCGCAGGAACAGAAGCCGGCGCTCGCACCGCCGGCCAATGCCACCGAAGCACGTCTGCGTGAGCTGTACAACACCGAGTGGGATTGGCGACAGAAGGAGTTCGCACGCGAAAAGATCGACGGCCGCTGGCAATCCGCCGCACATATGCCGTCGGTGACCGCGCAGACGTGGCAACGCCGTGGTGAGTATTGGGCACAGGTGCTCAAGCAGCTCGATGCAATCCCTGCGGCACAGCTGTCGCGCGAAGAGAAGATCAACGAAGCGGTGTTCCGCACCACCGTGGAAGGTTTGTACAACGGAGCGGTGTGGAAGACCTACGAGGCGCCGTTCAACAGCGATACGTTCTTCTGGGCTGGGCTCAACCCGCGCCAGCCGTATCAGAACGAAGCCGACTGGCGCCGTTTCATTGGCCGCCTCAACGACATTCCGCGCTACTTCGGCGAGAACATCGCCAACATGGATGCGGGGTTGTCGCGTGGCTGGAGCGTGCCGCGCTCGTCGGTGGAAGGGCGTGACACCACCATCGTGCCTTACACGAAGACCGATGCCGAAAACCCGTACCTGGCCACCTTCGACCGCATTCCCAGCTCGATCCCCGAGCCGGTCCGCAGTCAGTTGCGCGAGCAAGGGCGCAAGGCGGTGCTGGACAACGTGGTGCCGGCCTATGCCAACCTGCTCACCTTCATGCGCGGGCAGTACCTGGTGCGTGCGCGCACCACCACCGGTGCCAGCGACCTGCCCAATGGCCGCGAGTTCTACAAAACCCAGATCCGCGAGTTCGTCACCCGTGACATGACGGCCAAGCAGGTGCATGACATCGGCCTGGCCGAAGTGGCACGCATCAATGCCGAAATGCGCGAGGTGATGGCCAAGTCCGGCTTCAAGGGCAGCTTCCCGGAGTTCCTGCAGTTCCTGCGTACCGATCCGCAGTTCTATGCAAAGACGCCGAAGGAACTGCTGTCGTATACCGCGTGGATTTCCAAGAAGGTCGATGGCGAGTTGAAGAACGTCGTCGGTACGTTGCCGCGTTACCGCTTCACCATCCTGCCGGTGCCGGACGAAGTAGCGCCGATCTACACCTCGGGCCGCGGTGGTCTGGATTCGTGCTTGTTCAACACCTACGACCTGCCGTCGCGGCCGTTGTACAACCTGCCGGCGTTGGTGGTGCATGAGTGCGCCCCGGGCCACAGCTTCCAGGCGGCATTGGCGTTGGAAGCCCCGGCGCGACCGGACTTCCGCCAACAGACGTACTTCTCGGGTTATGGCGAAGGCTGGGGCTTGTACACCGAATGGCTCGGCACGCTGATGGGCATCTACGAGACGCCGTATGACGACTTCGGGCGGCTGACGTTTGAGATGTGGCGCGCTGCACGCCTGGTGATCGATACCGGTCTGCACGAGTACGGTTGGACCCGCCAGCAGGCCATCGACTACCTCGCTGCCAACACTGCGTTGGCACACCATGACATCGTCACCGAGATTGACCGCTACATTGCCTGGCCGGGCCAAGCCACGGCGTACTACCTGGGTTACAAAACGATGCGCGACCTGCGCAGCGAGGCCGAGCGTGAGCTGGGGCCGAAGTTCGATCAACGCCCGTTCCACGACACCATTCTCAACCTGGGCTCGGTGCCGTTGCCGGTGTTGGAGTCGGAAGTAAGGACCTTCGTGGCGGAGCGCAAGGCGGCAACACGCACCACCGCCGAAGAGTGATGCTGGCCCACTGGCTGCCTGTTGGAACAGGCAGCCAGTGGATGCCGCGGAATGCGCTTGCTGACGCCAGGTATGCGTCGCATGTCCACGTCTTTCGCGACGCGCAAATCAACACACAACAGACATCGCCTCAACCTGCCCTTCGCTTCGCGCAGCGTTGGTTTCGCCACCGCCTGTTAGCCATGAAGAGAAGCGGGTGAGTGCCACGGCCAGAACAAGTGCCGTGCGCCGGATCATCTGAAGCACCGACGTTGTCGTTGTGCGGATTGCGACGTGCTTGAAAGTGGAAAACACACAAACACCACCGCGCAAATACGATGCAACGCGGCAAAGCAGGGATGCCACGACGTGCTTCTCAGCGCGATTTCTGCAACTTTCTGCGCGCTGGTATTTCAGCGGTTTGAGAAGCTGCCGTGCATTCATCATCAAACGAAATGGATTTGTGCGGATATCTGCATCCGATTCCATCAAGAACCACAAGACCTTTGCAGGTGCCAGCAAACAGACTGCATGACAGGGACGTAACACCTGTCGACTTGCACTTTGATCAAGGGATTGGTGGCAACAACGCAGTCGGCAGCATGACGACCTGAACTTTGTCCTCGCCACGTGCGAGACCATTCAGCCAATTTGTCACGGGAGAGAGACCATGACAGTCGTATCCACTTCTGCACGCTGTCGCAGAACGCGCACTTCTGTAATGCACCGGCCACTTCCACAAGCAGGCAAGCTCGCCGTTGGGTTGGCGTTCGCACTGTGGGGAAGTCCCTTACTGGTTGCACCGGCGTTCGCACAGAGTGCCGATTCCAAAGACGCCGTCAGCCTGGATGCCGTGATGGTGACCGGCTCGCGCTTGATGCGCACCGACCTGGATGCCCCCAGCCCGACCACCATGGTCACCCGCGAGGATATCCAGGCCTCCGGCAGTGCCACCATCGAATCTGTACTCAACGAGTTCCCGCAGCTGGCTGCCGGCAATACCTCCAGCGTCAACAACGGGGGTGGCTCGGGTGTGTTGACCGCCAACCTGCGCGGGCTCGGTGCCAACCGCACGCTGACGCTAGTCAATGGTCGCCGCTTCATGCCGGCCAACTCCGACGGCGTGGTGGACCTTGCCACCATCCCCGACGCGCTCATCGAGAACGTGGAAATCGTCACCGGCGGCGCGTCAGCCGTGTATGGCTCCGACGCCATTGCCGGTGCCGTCAACTTCATCATGCGCCGCAACTTCAGCGGCATCGAAGCGGCGTACACCCACGGGCAGACCTCGGAAGGCGATGGGGCCTTCGACAAGTACGACATCACCCTGGGCGGTAACTTTGCCGATGACCGCGGCAATGCGGTGATCTCGATCAGCCGTACCGATCGCGATCCGGTGCTGCAGGGCGCGCGTGATTTTTCCAAGGTGCCGCTGGATACAGTGGACGGCAAGCTGGTGCCCGGTGGTTCGGGCTCCATTCCCGGGACGCGTATTGGGTTGAGTGGCAGCCAGCTCGGCTCGCTGGTGGGTGTGAACCTCAACGCCGGTGGCGACTGCAGTGCCATGACGGGCATCCGCTTCGGTGACAACGGCACACCACTGCCGTACTGCAACCCGCAGGATGCCTACAACTACGCGGACTTGAATTACCTGCAACGCCCGCTGGAGCGCACCCAGGTGACGGCGCTGGCCAACTACAAGGTCAACGATGCCGTCGAAGCGTATGCCGAGGTGTACTACTCCGATTCGGCCAACCGCTATCAGCAGGCACCGGATTCGTTCACGCCGGTAACGCCGGGTGCGGGTTCCTCGACGTTGCTGGTTCCCAACTTCGCCAACAATCCGGTGCTGCTGCCGGCCGTGCGGCAGTTCTTTGCCGACAACGCACACATCTTTGACCCGGATGGTGATGGCACGGCCAGCATCATTGGTGCCGGTCGTCGTGCTGACGAACTTGGCCCGCGCTATTACACGTATGACCGCACCAGTCGCAATCTGGTCGGTGGCCTGCGCGGCGATTTTGAGATGGGAGGGGACCACTGGTGGCGTTGGGATGCCTTCGTGCAGGAACAGCACACCCGCACCGATACCACCCAGAACAACATGATCAACCAGGCGCGGTTGGCGCAGGCGCTCAATGCCACTGTGGATGGCGCCGGCAACCTGGTCTGCGTCAATCAGGCCAGTGGCTGCGTGCCGGCCAGTATCTTCGGCCTGGGTTCGATCAGCGCCGGTTCGGCGGCGTTCCTCACGCCGCAGCGTGCGCATACCGAAACCTTTGATCGCACGGTGGTGGGGGCAAGCCTGAGCGGTTCGTTGTTCGACCTGCCGGCCGGTTCAGTGGCAATGGCCTTCGGTGCCGAATACCGCAAGGACGAGTACGCCTTCCAGCCCAGCCCGATGGATGTGGCCGGCGAGTACGGTGCGGTGTCGCAGACGCCGATGTCTGGCGAGTACAGCGTGCGTGAACTGTTCACCGAATTCCGGGTGCCGCTGCTCAGTGGTGCGCGTTTTGCAGAGAGCCTGGCCATCGAAGGTGCGGCGCGCTATTCGGATTACTCGACCATTGGTGGCGTCAACACCTGGAAGATCGGCCTGGAATGGGCGCCGACAGATTGGATGCGTTTCCGCAGTGCCTACAACGTCGCCATCCGCGCGCCGTCGTTGAACGAGCTGTACTCACCGCAGTCACGCGGCTTTACCGCCGGTGTTGATCCCTGCACCGCATCGGCCAACCCCAGCGCGGCACAGCAGCAGCTGTGCATCCAGCAGGGCGTGCCGGCAGCGGACCTGCCGAACTTCTCGCAGGGCTCGGTCGGCTTTGAACGCACCACCGGCGGCAATCCGAACCTCACCGAGGAGAAGTCCAATACCTTCACCGTCGGTGCGGTGTTCAACATCCCGGCAGTGGAAGGGCTCAACTTCGCGGTGGATTACTTCCAGGTGGAAGTGGAAGACGCGATCACCAGCCTGAGTGCCAACCAGATGCTGGCCGACTGCTTCAGCCAGCTCGATCCCAACTCCACCACCTGCCGCTCCATCATCCGCCTGCCCAATGGCCAGATCGACGATGTGCGCTCCACCCTGCAGAACGTGGGCAAGCTCAAGGCGCGCGGCCTGGACTTCCAGACCGACTACCGCTTCAGCGTGCCGTGGGGCATCGGTGGCAACGACGGCAATGTATCGCTGACCCTGCTCACCAGCTGGTTGTTTGAACGCTCCATGCAGGTGCTCAGCAACCAGCCCGAGCTGGACTGTGCCGGCTACATGGGCGGCGGCTGCGGCGGCGGTACCGGCGCGATCATGATCCCGGACTTCAAGCTCAACCTGACGGCCGGCTACAAGAGTGGGCCGCTGTCAGTACGGGTACAGAGCCGCATGATCGACAGCTTCAACCTGCGCCCGGGCCTGACTGCTGCGGTCAACAAGGCACCGCGCGTGTGGTACTTCGACAGCAACGCGACGTTCGACTTCAACGACCACGTCCAGTTCTTTGCCGGTATCGACAACCTGTTCGACAAGCAGCCGCCGATCCTCGGCACCGGACTTGCCGGTGATGCCAACACCGATGTCGGCGTCTACGACGTGCTCGGCCGGCGTTACAACGCTGGCATCCGCGTGAAGTTCTGACCGGCGGGTACCGCGTCGCATCCACGGCGCGGTACCACTGCCATCACATACCAAACAGCGCTTCCCGCAGCAGGGCTTCGGGAAGCGCTTCGCGCGGCAACGCGCAGGAGGGGACGGTGCGACTCAGGAAACGTTGGTTGTTGGGCATGCTCGGCGTGATGGTGTGCCAGGCGTCATGGGTGCAGGCGGGGCCCAGTGCACGTGATATTCCGCAGCGGGACGTGGGCGAGGGCCCGTTTGCACGCTTGGTGATCCGCAACGTGGACATCATCGACGGCACCGGTGCGCCCATCCAGGGTCCGTATGACGTGGTGATCCAGAAAGACCGGGTCACTGAAATCCGTTCCATCGGTGCGCCGGGCGGTATTGATCCCAGCAAACGCGCGGCGGCAGGTGATCGGGAAATCGACGGCACCGGCTTCACACTGCTGCCGGGGTTCGTTGACACGCACGTGCACCTGCACGGCGACAACGACAGCCAGGGCGTGCCGCCGGAATACATTCTCAAGCTGTGGCTCGCCCACGGCGTGACCACCGCGCGCGAACTGGGCAGCGGCAAACCGATTGAGTGGTTGGCGGACGTGAAGCGGCGCAGCGAGGCCAACGAAATCGTCTCGCCACGGCTGGACATCTACCCGTTCTTCAACGCGATACAGCCCGGCATCAACACCCCGGCATTGGCGCGCGATGCGGTGCGCAACGCCCGCAAGCGGGGCGCCGATGGCATCAAGTTCATCGGCGCTATCCCGGAGGACGTGCTGTTTGCCGCACTGGATGAAGCCGAGAAGATCGGCATGCGCACCACCATGCACCACTCGCAGCAGATGGTGGCCTACGCCAACGTGCTCAAGACCGCTGCTCACGGATTGGATTCGATGGAGCATTGGTACGGCCTGCCGGAGGCAATGTTCACCGATCGTCGCCTGCAGCAGTGGCCGGTGGCATTCAACAACACCGACGAGCAGTGGCGCTTCGCCGAGGCTGGCAGGCTGTGGCAGCAGACCGCCGAGCCGGACAGCGAGCGGTGGAATGCGGTGATGGATGAACTGCTGGAGCGCGACTTCGCACTCAGCCCCACCTTCGTTGCCTACCTGGCCAGCCGCGACCTGATGCGCATGACCAACGCCAGCTGGCACGACGCCTACACCTTGCCGGCGCTGTGGGATTTCTATCGCCCCAGCCGCCATCACCACGGCTCCTATTGGTTCGACTGGACGCTGGAACATGAGGTGGATTGGCGCAACAACTATCGGCTGTGGATGCGCTTCGTCAACGACTACAAGAACCGTGGCGGGCTGGTCGGCGTGGGCAGTGACAGCGGCTACATCTACAACCTGTATGGCTTCGGCTATGTGCAGGAAATGGAGCTGCTGCGCGAGGCCGGCTTCAGTTCGCTGGAAGTGCTGCATGCAGCAACCGGTGTTGGCGCGAAGATACTGGGTCACGAAGACGTTGCCGGCAACGTGCGGGTCGGGCGCAAGGCCGACCTGGTACTGGTGCGTGGCAATCCGGTCGCCAACCTGAAGTTGCTGTACGGCACCGGCACCATCCTGCTGGATGACAAGACCGACCGCGTGCATCGCGTGGGCGGTGTTGATTTCACCATCAAGGACGGCATCGTCTACGACGCCGGCAAGCTGCGCGAAGACGTGCGACGCATGGTCAGCCAGGCCAAGGTGGCTGCCGGTTTACCGGACGCACCCATGAAGGTGGAACACGATGACTAAGGCGGGTATCGGTGCGGTTGCACGCGACAAACGCAGCGTGCTGAACGTCGACCGGCGCCGCTTTCTGGCCTGGAGTGCGATGGCCGCTGCTGCGGGGATGGTTGGCTTTCCTGAAACCGTGGCCGCACTTTCGCCCTCGCTGCCACGGCAGTCACTCGGCAGCCAAGTGCGACTGTCGCCGTCGGTGTTCCACGATTCGGTGGAGACGACGCACCGTTACCTGATGCGATTGTCCGCTGACCGGCTGCTGCATAACTTTCGCGAGCAGAGTGGCTTGGCAGCGAAGGCCGAGGTCTATGGCGGATGGGAATCAGACACCATCGCCGGGCACACGCTGGGCCATTATCTGAGTGCCCTGTCGTTGATGTACGCAGGCAGCGACAAGGAAGACTGCAAGGCACGCGCCGACTATATCGTCAGCGAGTTGCGCGCCTGCCAGCAGTCCGGCGGTGACGGCTATGTGGCTGGCTTCACCCGCAAACGTGCCGACGGCACGGTGGAAGGCGGTCGTGTGGTGCTGGACGAAGTGTCGCGCGGCGACATCCGTGCCCTGCCGTTCGATCTCAACGGCAGCTGGGCACCGTTCTATACGTGGCACAAGTTGCTGGCAGGCCTGCTGGACGCACACCGCTGTTGCGGAAATGCCGATGCACTGAAGGTGTTGGAAGGCATCGCTAACTACATTGAAGGCAAGCTGGCGCCACTGAATCACACACAGATGCAACAGCTGCTCGACTGCGAATTCGGCGGCATGCAGGAGTCGCTGGCCGAACTGGGTGCACGCACCGGCAATACGCGCTGGCTGCAACTGGCCGCGCGCTTTTCGCATGAAAAGGTGGTTGAGCCACTGGCATCCGGCAAGGATGAGCTCAATCGCCTGCATGCCAATACGCAGATCCCCAAACTGTTGGGTGTTGCCCGCCAGTTCGAGCTGCAGGCGCGCAAGTCCGATGCCGCCGCCGCGTTGTTCTTCTGGCAGCGGGTGAGCGGTCACCACAGCTATGCCATTGGCGGCAACGCTGACCGCGAGTACTTCCAGTCGCCGGATACGATCTCGCGCTATCTCACCGAGCAGACCTGCGAGCACTGCAACACGCTGAACATGATCCGGCTGTCGCGCTACCTGTATCGCTGGTCGGGCGATGCGCGTTACTACGACTACATCGAACGCGCGCAGTACAACCACGTGCTGTCGCAACAGCATCCCGATGGCGGTCGCTTCACCTACATGACGCCGATGCTCAGTGGCGAGGCACGCAACTATTCCGAGCCGGAAGGCGAGTTCTGGTGCTGTGTTGGCACCGGCATGGAAAGCCACGCCAGCTTCAGCGATGACATCTTCTGGCGGGACGGCAGCGATATCACCGTCAACCTTTACATTCCCGCCATGTTTGCGGATACGCAGCGCGGTATCGGCTTGCAGTTGGAAACGCAGCTTCCGCAGAGTGGGCAGGTGCGACTGACCGTCACCAGTAATCGCGATGCTTCATTGCAACGGCTGCGCTTGCGAATGCCGCCGTGGGCCGGCAGGGCCAGCGTGCTGCGCAACGGCACGCCGCAGACATTGCATGCCAGTGAGGGTTATCTGGAATTTCCCGGGCCTTGGCAGGCGGGCGACCAGCTGCAGCTGGAGTTCGCGATGGCGTTGCAGGTGGAGCCATGCGCGGATGACGCAACGGTGGTGGCACTGCGTCGCGGCCCCTGTGTGCTGGCGGCCGATCTCGGCCCTGCCGATCAACCTTGGGACGGTAGGGAGCCGTGGATCGCGGCCGATGATATGGCGTCGGCATTTGCCGCCGCGCGCAATGACGGTACCTTTCTGGCAACTTTGCCATCGCATCCTCAGGGGCTGCGCTTTGCCCCGTTCCACGGCCTGCATGATCGCCGTCATGCGGTGTATTTCCGACATCTGGACCCCGCGGCACTGGCGCGCCGTGACAGTGAACGTGCAGCCGAGGCGTCAACCGAAGCGCGGTTGGCCGAACGCCAGATCGATCACCTGCAGCTCGGTGACGAGGCCGACGAAACGGCACATCGTTTGGCGACGGCGGGCAACTCGTATGCCTTGGCGTATCGACGCCAGAAGGGGCGCGACGTGCGCACCGGCGGGCGGATGATGTTCACCCTGCAGGGCAAGCGCCCGGCGACGGTCCTGCGCCTGCGTTACTGGGGCGAGGAGCATCGCCGCCGCTTTGCGGTTGCGGTCAATGGCGTGGTGCTGGCCAATGAAATACTGGACGGCGGCCGTGGCGATCGTTTCGTCGACGTGGACTATCAACTGCCTGCATCGCTGCAGGTACCGGTTGAAGGGGGCTGGCAGGTCCGCATCGAACCGGAAGCCGGCTACTCGGCCGGCCCGGTGTTCGGGGCGTGGCTGCTGTCTTGAATCCGCTGTTGTAGGGGCGACTTCAGTCGCGAAGCTGACGACGGCTCCAACTGGAACGTATCTGCAATTGCATTACGTCGACAGTGATGGCTCCATCAGCCTCGCGGCCGAGGCCGCTCCTACATGCCTGCGGTGGGCAAGCCGCCAGCCGCAGCAAATCACCCCGGTATCACCCGCGCCGCCGGATCATCCCGCAGCGCCACCAGCTCCGCATACAGCTGCTCGGGAATACGTACGCCATCTACCAGGCTCCTGGCTCTGGCTTCATAGCGACGCTGCGAGGGCAGACGCGCGCCACTGGGCACGAAAGCATCCAACAACGTTTCTGCACGCGTCATATGCGACGCGGGATCACCGCTGATGAAGCGCGACGGATCCAACGCCAGCACCAGTTCACCGTGATACGGCGAGCCGCCCGCACCGGCATCGTGGCGCAGTGATTCCAGGCTGGTGAGGTCACCGATCAATGGGCCGGCAATCAGTTCGATCATCGTCGACAGCGCCGAGCCCTTGTGACCACCGAAGGTCAGCATCGCGCCGCCTTCCACCACGGCCTGCGGACTGGTGGTGGCGTTGCCGTCAGCGTCGATGGCCCAGCCTTCGGGAATCGACTCACCGGCACGGCGCCGCAGCTCGATTTCGCCGCGTGCCACCGCACTGGTGGCGAAGTCGAATACATACGGCGGTTTGTCGTGGCGCGGCCAACCGAACGCGAACGGGTTGGTTCCCAACAGCGGTTCGCGTCCGCCGGCGGGCGCGACCCACGCATGGCTGGGGTTGCAGGCCATGCCCACCAGCCCTGCATCCGTCAGTCGTTCAATCTCCGGCCAGAGTGCGGAAAAGTGCACGCAGTGATTGATCGCCATCGCGGCGATACCGTTGCGATGCGCTTTTTCGATCAGATGTGGCAACCCGGCTTCGAACGCCAGCAGCGAGTAACCCCCACGCGCGTCAACGCGCACGATGGCCGGCGCTTGGTCATGCACACTGGGTACGGCAGTGCCATCCACCTTGCCGGTCTTGAGCGAATGCGCACATACCAGGGTGCGGTATAGGCCATGCGAGGTGCAGCCATCGCGTTCGCCGGCGACGATGGTGTCGGTCAGCGTCCGCACATGGCCGTCGGAGAATCCGGCGTTGGCGAGAATGGTGGCAACCAGCGTGCGCGCGTCGGCCAGTGACAGTTGAATCATCGGATGCGGCTCCCTGCAGGATCAAAGAAGCGCGCATTCACCGGGCGTCAGGTGCCACGCATCGGCAGAAGCGCGCGGATCGATGGTGTCATGCAGCGCGGCAACTGGCTGCGTTGGAAACCACGTGGAACGTGCTGATAAAAGTCGAATGGCGAAAGTGGCCCTCATCCGTCCTTCGCGCACCGGCATTCGGCACACCATACGCCTCACTTCCCGGGCGGCTTCGCCGTGCAACTCGGCAATCCTGGCGAGTTGTCGTCCCGCAGGCAGGAGAGGGGAGAGTGCAACGCACTGCTCTTGCTGCCCCCTCTTCCGCAGGCGGGAGAAGGGAGAGTGCAACGTACTGCTCTTGCTGACCCTCTCCGGCAGGCGGGAGAAGGGAGAGTGCAGCGTACTGCTCTTGCTGTCCCTCTCCCACAGGCGGGAGAAGGGAGAGTGCAACGCACTGCTCTTGCTGTCCCTCTCCGGCAGGCGGGAGAAGGGAGAGTGCAGCGTACTGCTCTTGCTGTCCCCTCTCCCGCAGGCGGGAGAGGGGTAGGGGTGAGGGCGGCTCTCAAGCTTCTAACGCTTTACCGCTTCAACAAAGCAACAATGCTCTCCGCCGCATCTCGCCCTTCCGCCACTGCGGTCACCACCAGGTCCGCACCACGCACCGCGTCACCGCCGGCAAACAGCTTGGCGTTGTGCGTCTGATACGGCAGCCGGCCCGCACCGCCGGCAACGATGCGTCCGTTGCTGGTGGCTTCCACACCCTGCGATGCCAACCAATCCGGCAACGTCGGCGAGAAGCCAAACGCAATGATCACCACGTCTGCTTCCAGCAGCGATTCACTGCCTTCAATGGCCACTGCATTGCGGCGACCGTTGGCATCCGGCTCGCTGAGCTGTGTCTCCACCACGGTCACTCCAATGACTTCGTCATCGGCACCGGCTTCAATTGCCTGCGGCAGACGGTTGAACAGGAAGCGCACGCCTTCTTCGCGGGCGTTGGCCACTTCGCGCGCCGAACCGGGCATGTTGGCTTCGTCGCGACGGTAGGCGCAGGTCACGCGCGCGGCACCCAGCCGGATCGCGCTGCGCACGCAATCCATGCCGGTGTCGCCACCGCCCAGCACCACCACGCGCTTGCCGTTGAGGTCGGGCAGGGCGATCTGATCTTCCCAGCCGGCAATCGGCCGGCCATGGGGATCATTGCCGCCGACGATGCGGCTGTTCTGCACCAGGAACGGCAACGCGGGCAGCACGCCTTTCAAGTCCTGCCCGATCAGGCCGCCGTCGGTATAGCGGTACGCGCCGGTGCCCAGGAACACCGCGTCGTAATCGGCCTGCAGTTGTTCGATGGTGATGTCGCGGCCGATTTCCACGCCCAGGCGGAATTCCACCCCCATGCCTTCGAGGATCTCGCGGCGGCGGTCGATCACACTCTTGTCCAGCTTGAAACTGGGAATACCAAACTGCAGCAGGCCGCCGATCAATTCGTAACGGTCAAACACCACCGCTTGAATACCGGCCCGCGCCAGGCGATCGGCGCAGGCCAGGCCAGCGGGACCGGCGCCGACGATCGCCACGCGTTGACCGGTGCTCTGTACCGCGTGCAGGTCCGGCTTCCAGCCGGTGGCCAGCGCCGTATCGACGATGTACTTCTCCACCGCACCAATGGTGACCGCGCCGAATTCCTCCAGCGTGCAGCTGCCTTCGCACAGACGGTCCTGCGGGCACACACGGCCGCACACTTCCGGTAGCGGATTGGTGGAGTGGCACAACGTGGCCGCTTCGTGGATGCGGTCTTCCTGCACCAGCTGCAGCCATTGCGGAATGGCGTTGTGCACCGGGCACTTCCAGCTGCAGTAAGGGTTGCCGCAATCCAGGCAGCGGCCGGCCTGGTACTGCGCGTCGGCCTTGTCGAATTTCCCGTAAAGCTCGCCCCAATCGCCGGACGTGCGCAGTTCCACCGGAATGCGCTGCGGCATGGTGCGGGGGAGGTCGAGGAACTGGAAGGCTTGCTTGCGGCTCATGGTGGGGAACTCGTGATGTCTGGGAAGGAGCCCTTCCCCCGCAGGCGGGAGAAGGTGCCCCGTAGGGGCGGATGAGGGGCCTTGCTTTCAACGTGCCCTCACCCCAACCCCTCTCCCGCTTGCGGGAGAGGGGCTCCTGGCTTCATGCAGCGTTACGCAGCGTGGCAGCCAGCGATTCGATGCTGGCGGCCTTGGGTTTGACCAGCCAGAACTTGCCGACGTAATCGCGGAACTCATCCAGGATCTGCTGCGCCCAGATGCTGCCGGTCAATTCACGATGACGGCTGATCAAGGTGTGCAGATGCTGGCGGTGGTTCTCGAAACCCTCGGCGGAAATGCGATGGATGTCGATCAACTCGTGGTTGTAGCGGTCCACGAAATCGCGGTCGATATCCAGCACGTAGGCCAGTCCACCGGTAAAGCCGGCGCCAAAGTTCAGGCCGACCTTGCCGAGCACCGCGACGATGCCGTCGGTCATGTACTCGCAGCAGTGGTCGCCGGCACCTTCAATCACCGCCAGCGCGCCGGAGTTGCGCACGCCGAAACGTTCGCCGGCACGGCCTGCGGCAAACAACTCACCGCCGGTAGCGCCATACAAACAGGTGTTGCCGATGATGGCGGTGTCGCGTGCCTCGAAGCGTGCACCACGCGGCGGACGCACCACCAACCGGCCACCTGCCATACCCTTGCCGACGTAGTCGTTGGCTTCGCCTTCCACTTCCAGGTTCAGGCCATCGACGTTGAACGCGCCCAGGCTCTGCCCGGCAGTGCCGCGGAAGCGCAGGTTCAACGGGGCATCGATCATGCCGTGGTTGCCATGCGCGCGAGCGATGGTGCCAGACAGGCGCGTGCCGATTGAGCGGTCGGTGTTGTGGATCAGGAAGCGGTGATCGCCGCCACGCTTGTTGGTAATGGCGTCGGCCAACAGGTCGTCCATCTGCGTGGCCAGGCTGTCCGGTGATTGATACAGACGTTGCGCGGCGCAGTGTGGGCCGTCATAGCGGGCCGGTGCCAGCAACCGCGACAGATCCACCTTGACGCCTTCGCGTGGCGACACGTCCAGTTGCTCCAGCAGGTCGGTGCGGCCCACGATTTCATCCAGCGAACGCACCCCCAGGTACGACAACCATTCGCGTACCTCTTCGGCCAGCAGCTTGAAGAAGTTTTCCACGCGCTCCGGCAGGCCGGTGAAATAGCCTTCGCGCAGGCGCTCATCCTGGGTGGCCACACCGGTGGCACAGTTGTTGAGGTGGCAGATGCGCAGGTACTTGCAGCCCAGCACAATCATCGGGCCAGTACCGAAGCCGAAGCTGTCCGCGCCAAGCAGCGCCGCCTTGATCACATCCAGACCGGTCTTCAGGCCACCGTCGGTCTGCAGCAGGGTGCGGCCACGCAGATCGTTGCCAATCAACGCCTGGTGCGATTCGGCCACGCCCAGTTCCCACGGCACGCCGGCATAGCGGATCGAGCTGATCGGCGACGCACCGGTGCCGCCGTCATGACCGGACACGGTGATCAGGTCGGCGCCGGCCTTCACCACGCCCGCAGCAATCGTGCCCACGCCCGCATGCGACACCAGCTTCACTGACACCAGCGCGTCCGGATTGACCTGCTTGAGGTCGTAGATCAGCTGCGCGAGGTCTTCGATGGAATAGATATCGTGGTGCGGCGGCGGCGAGATCAAACCGATGCCCGGCTTTGCATACCGCAGGCGCGCGATCAGCTCGTTGACCTTGTGGCCGGGCAGCTGGCCGCCTTCGCCGGGCTTGGCGCCCTGCGCGACCTTGATCTGCAGCACTTCGGCATTGACCAGGTATTCGGCGGTGACACCAAAACGGCCCGATGCCACCTGCTTGATCTTGGAGCGCTTCTCCGTGCCATAACGCACCGGGTCTTCGCCGCCTTCACCGGAGTTGGAGCGGCCGCCGAGCCGGTTCATCGCGATGGCCAAGGCTTCATGCGCTTCCGGCGACAAGGCACCGAGCGAAATGGCGGCCGTGTCGAAACGCTTGAACAACGCTTCGGCAGGTTCCACTTCCTCCAACGGCGTTGGCGTGGCGGCCGGCCTGAGTTGCAGCAGGTCGCGCAGCGCCGAGGTCGGGCGCGAATGCACTGCGTCCATGTACTTGCGCCAGTCCTCGGCCTTGCCAGTGCGCGAGGCGCGCTGCAGCGTCAGCACCACATCCGGGTTGTACATGTGATATTCGCCGCCGTGCACGTACTTGAGCAGGCCGCCGACTTCGGCCGGTGCCAATTCGTTCCACGCACGCACGGTGAGTTCCTGCGCCTCGGTATCCAGCCGCGCCAGATTGACGCCGCCGATACGCGCGGTCGCATCCGGGAAGCACAGCTGCACCACGTCCGGGTCCAGGCCGATGATCTCGAACAACTGCGCGCCGCGGTAACTGGCCACGGTGCAGATGCCCATCTTGGAGATGATCTTGCTCAGGCCCTTGTAAATGCCCTTGCGGTAGCTGCGGCCGATCTGTGAAACCTCACCGCCCTTCTTCAACTGCAGGATGCCGCGGCGGCCCATGTCGAACAGCGTCTGGTAGGCCAGGTACGGATACACCGCGGTGGCGCCGAAGCCGAGCAGGCAAGCCATGTGGTGCGCATCGCGCGCGGTGCCGGTTTCAACGATCAGATTGACGTCGCAGCGCAGGCCCACTTTTGACAGGTGGTGATGCACCGCGCTGGTGGCCAGCAACGCATGCACCATCGGCCGTTCCGGCACCGGATAGCGGTCGGACAGCAGCAGCATCACCACGCCGTCGCGCGCGGCCTGCTCGCACTGCGCGCAGATGCGTTCAATGCCGGCCTTGATGCCTTCTTCGATGCTGTAGGACAGATCGACCAGGCGATTGCGGTCGACGTACTGCTCCATCTTCAACAGCTGCCGCAGCTTGCGCTGGCTGAGCACCGGCGAGTTGA
Organism: Stenotrophomonas sp. Iso1; assembly: GCF_027497995.1. Lineage (GTDB taxonomy): Bacteria > Pseudomonadota > Gammaproteobacteria > Xanthomonadales > Xanthomonadaceae > Stenotrophomonas. The sequence continues at coordinate 120,329 of NZ_JAODBT010000001.1, forward strand.
GGATGACGTGGTTCACCGTCTCCGGGCCGGCGTGGAAGATGTTGGTCTCCTTGCCGAGCTGGGTGCTCAGTGACATCGCGCATTCTTCGCGCAACGGATCAATCGGCGGGTTGGTGACCTGCGCAAATGCCTGGCGGAAGTAGTCGTACAGCGGCCGTGTGTTGCGGCTGAGCACTGCGATGGGCGTGTCGTCGCCCATCGAACCGGTGGCCTCCTGGCCAATTTCGGCCAGCGGCCGCAGCACCTGCTCCACTTCCTCGGACGTGAGCTGGAACAGCTTGTGGTAGCTGCGCAGGGTCGGCTCGTCGAACGGCTCTTCGGCCAGTGACGGGTCGATCAATTCGGTCTGCAGGTAGGTCACGCCCTGGTGCAGCCACTGCTTGTACGGGGCACGTGCGCGATTGATGCGGTCGATGGCATCTGAATCGAGCAGGTCGCCGCGCTTGAGGTCGATGGCCATCATCTGGCCTGGGCCCAGCTTGCCCTTGCGCACCACGCGCTCGGCCGGTACTTCCCACACGCCGGCTTCGGAGGCGACCAGGAAATGGCGGTCGGAGGTCAGCATCCAGCGGGCGGGACGCAGGCCGTTGCGGTCCAGCGTGCAGGCCGCATAGCGGCCATCGCAGGCGACGATGCCGGCCGGGCCATCCCACGGCTCGGTGTTCAAACCGTAAAACTCGTAGAACGCGGCGAGGTCGGCGTCCTTGAACTCCAGCGACTGCGTTGCCGGCGGTACCAGGATGCGCAGTGCCTGGATCAACTCCATGCCACCGGCCACCATCAGCTCCAGCATGTTGTCCATGCTTTGCGAATCAGAACCGTGCATCGAGATCACCGGATCAAACTCGGCGATGTCGAACTTCGGCGTCTTCCACACCTTGCTGCGCGCCTGCGCCCAGTGGCGGTTGCCTTCAATGGTGTTGATCTCGCCGTTGTGGGCGAGCAGGCGGAACGGATGTGCCAGCGGCCAGCGCGGCATCGTGTTGGTGGAGAAGCGCTGGTGGAACACCACCACGCTGGACGCCAGTTCATGGCGCTGCAAATCCGGGAAGAACGTACTCAGCTTGTCCGGCAGCACCATGCCCTTGTAGCTGATGGCATCCGGGCTGAGTGTGGTGACGTAGTAATCGGCGATGTCGCGCAGTTGTTGCTCACTGCGACGGCGTGCCAGGAACAACGCCAGTGCGAACTGCTCGGCGCTTTGGCTGGCGTCGGCATCAACGAACACCTGCTCGATCTTCGGCAAGGTGTCGCGGGCCAGTTCGCCGCAGACACTTTCATCGGTGGGCACTTCACGCCAACCGCGCGGCTGGCAGCCGGCGTTGCGCAGCTGGGCATCCAGTTCGTCGCGACATCGTTGTGCGGCGCTGGCATCGTGCGGCAGGAACACCACACCCGCAGCGAAATTGGGGCCGATGCGGATGCCGGCTTCTTCGGCCAGCTGGCGCAGGAACACCGTAGGTTTGCGCAGCAACAGGCCGCAGCCGTCGCCGGTCAAGCCGTCGGCGGCGACACCGCCACGGTGGGTCATGCGCGACAGTGCGGCGATGGCCGTGTCTACCAACAGACGGGACGGCTGGTCATCGAGCTGCGCGACCATGCCGAAACCACAGGCGTCGCGTTCGTCTTGCGGGTCGTAGAGCCCTTGCGGTGTACCGGCGGCCATCTGTGCCTCTTAGCGATGTCAGGTGAGCGGCGACACTCATGCCCGCTCGCCAAACACGCCATGCACACGGGGGTGAGGCGCGCCGTCCTGCATCGTCCGGCTGGGTGGGGAAAGGCCGGTGCGCAACGCCATCACGGCGTGCTTACCAACGCTAGCGCCCTCGCGCTCACCCAATGCACATGGTGTGCTCTACCTGGAGCGCACCCTGAAGTCACCGGATGCGTTCGACTAAATCACAGTTGTTGCAACGCCGCAATACATCGTTGCTTGCGCAACCAAAGCCTTGCAGGGCAAGGCTTTGGTGGTGGCCTGTTCAGCCGCAACGCACGCCGGTGATGACGCCCTTGTCATCGGTTTCAATGTTCAGGCGCTCGCCGATGAACTCCATGGTGACCGGCTGGTTGGGCTTGAGCATGCGGACATCGCTGGCGCCGGAGTCGTCCTTGGCCTGCGCCTGCAGCGCATCGGACCATGCCTGGCCGACGAGGCCCTGCACCTGGCTGGCATCACAGCTGGCCGGCGGTGGCGGTGCGGTGGCGGTGCCCGGATCGGGTGTGGCAGCGGCGGTGGCGGCCTGTTGGGCCTTGTCCAGGGCTTCTTCCTGTTCTTCCGGGGCCGGGCCTGCGCAGGCGCCCAGTGCCAGCACCAGCGAAAGCGCGGCAATCAGGGCGGCGGGGCGGCGAAGGCCGCGCGTCGTCGTCGGGAACTGCATCGGTACTCCAGAATGTGTTGGATGATGCTGCAGCATATCGCCAAGCGGGCCGGGTGCGGCCGTGATCCTGACGGTGCGTGCAGCAACCGTTCGGGACAACGCGCGGCGGTGGCCGGATGAACTGCATGAGCAGGAACCACCGCGATCAATGATCAATGCCCCCGCACGCGGTACGTCATGTGGGCTGCGCTGTGGCGGTGGCAGGTGCGGGCATCACACGGAACGGAGCCGTGTCGATGCAACACGGCGGTGCTGAGTGCTGCGCGTGAGCCATCGTGACAATGGGAATAGTCAGCCGCAGTAGAGTGCCGTGATGTTGTTGGTGCGGCCGACCTCGATGGTAAGGCGACTGCCGCCGGTTGAAGCCGATGCGACCTCGACCGAGTTGGCGTGCCCGTCGGCCTGCTCTTGTCCGCGAATGACGGCGACCTCCAGGCTGTCACTGTCCACACGCGCACGCTCCACGGTTTGCGGCGCGGCGGCCAGTCCCACCGCGCCGCGCACCATGTCCACATGGCATTGGCCGGAGATCACGCCGTCAATCGGCTGCACATCGGTGACATACGCAGAATTGCAGGCCGATAACAGCAGGACGGTGGCAGGCAGTGTGAGCAGACGGTACATGGCGTACTCCGGGGAATGCAGGAACGAGTGCGCAGCATCGCCCGGCCACTGTATGCAGCGGATGAATCCACAGCATGGCAACGTCACTTCATCGTTGTTGTGGCGCCGCACGCCGCACACCGGTGCTCGATCACTGCGAAAGCCAGCAGCACGTGGGTCCCAAGGTCATCGGGTGCGTCGAACAGTTCGGAAGCAACCGTTCCGTTGGCGGATAATTGCGCATTCATCAGCGCAGGATGGACCGATGCCACCGCAGGAAAGCTGTCGTGTTCTCGTATTGGGGGGTTACGGGCATTTCGGTGCGCGCATCGTGCGTGCGTTGTCCACCACACCCGGTATCACGGTCATCGCTGCGGGCCGCAACCCCGCGCATGCGGCGGCCCAATTGCCGGGTGTGGATCTGGCTTCCATCGAACTGTGCCGGTTGAACACTGCCGATCCACTTTTTGCGATCGCGCTGGCGGCGACGCGTGCGCATCTGGTCATCCATACCGCTGGCCCATTTCAGGGCCAGGGTTTCGATGTCGCTCTTGCTTGTCTGCAGGCTGGCATGCATTACATCGACCTCGCTGATGGTCGCGACTTTGTCCGTGATTTTCCCGCGCAGATGGATGCTGCCGCGCGTCTTGCGCAACGCAGTGCGATCACGGGTGCCAGCACGTTGCCGGGGCTTTCCAGTGCCGTGGTGGATGCATTGGCGGCGCAGTTCGACACCCTGCGCGTTATCGACATCGTCATCGCACCGGCACAGGCCACCCCGCTGGGCATGGCCACCGTGCGTGCGGTGTTGTCGTACTGCGGAAAGGGGTTTACGTGCTGGATCGATGGCCGTTGGCAGCGCGTGATCGGTTGGTCCCATCCGCAGCCCGTCAACTTCGCCCGGATCGGCCCGCGCCTGGCTTCCCCGTGCGACGTGCCCGATCACGATCTGTTGGTAGAGCGGTATCCCGGCGTACACACGGTGCGCTTCCGCGCCGCGTTGGAGCTGCCGTTCCTGTCTCGTTGCCTGGCCGCCATCGCCTGGCTGCGGCGCATCGGCCTGCCGTTGCCGATGAAGGCGTTTGCCGGTGTGTTCGCGCGTGCAGGGCGTTGTTTTGACCGTTTCGGCACCGACCTTGGCGGCATGCGCGTCACGCTGCGTGGCCAACGTGGCGGGCAAGAGCACACCGTGCATTGGGACCTCACTGCACCGATGCTGCATGGCCCGGAAATCCCGACCTTCGCTGCAGTGTTGTTGGCGCGTCGGTTGGCGCGCGGCGAACCGCTACCGATAGGCGCCCACGCCTGCGTCGGCCTGATCAGCCTGGCTGAGTTCGAAAGCGAATTCGCGCGCTGGCAGATCGACAGCGCCGTTTCCTGAGGGAGCGCTCCTGCCGTGGAGCGCGGGGCTGTCTGGAAGCCTTCTCGAACCGAGGGCAGAACCCCTGCGGGGCAAGGGCGACACCGCGGCGGGGCGGTTCTGACCAAACCTGAAGCATTCATCGTGAGAGATTGCGGGGTGCCTTCCGGGCTATTGACTACATTTGTAGTCACAACTACGGTGGCGACAAGTGTAGTCACTGGAGTCGGCCATGCGCCGCAAGACCGTCGGGGACCAGGAATTGGCCCTGCTGCAGTACATCGGAGAGAACGAACCCACTAGCGTGGGTGAGGTGGCTGCCCGTTATGGCGAGTCGCGCGGCCTGGCCCGTTCGACCGTGCTGACGATGATGGAGCGCCTGCGCACCAAGGGTTACCTGCAGCGTGCGTCGCACGAAGGCGTTTACCGCTACCAGACCACCGCCGAGCAGCAGGAAGTGGTGAACAGCGCGGTGAGCAGCTTTGTCGAAAAGACCCTGCAGGGCTCAATCTCGCCGTTCGTGACGTGGATGTCGGAGAAAGCCGAGGTCAGCGACAACGAACTGGCAGAACTGGAAGCCCTTGTCGCCAGGCTGCAATCGCAGCGCCGGGAGGACTGAATCATGGCCACGATGCTTGAGTTGTTTGGTGATCGCCTGCTGGCCACCAGTGTGCAGACCATCGCGCTGACCGCCGTGGTGTGGCTGCTGTGCCGCTACGTGCGGCGCCTGCCGGCCAGCACCCAGTGTGGTTTGTGGTGGCTGGTGGCGTTGCAGGCCGTGGTTGGCCTGTTCTGGGGCTCGCCACTGGAACTGCCGCTTCTGCCGGCCGTCGAATCGGTGACCCTGCTGCAGCAGGCCAGCGCTGCCATGCCGCAGGCGCAAGCGGCGCCCATGATCGTGATGAAGCCATTGCCGGTAAACAGCGGCTGGTCGTGGCAACTGGTGTTGATGTCGCTGTGGCTGGCGGGTGTGGGGGTGATGGCGCTGCGCACCGGCTTGGCGTGGCGTGCCAGCCGCACGTTGTTGCGCAATGCGCAGCCGTGCAACGACCACAAACTCAACGCCGCGCTGCAACTGGCATCCGAAGCCCATGGCCTGTCGCGCGCACCGCGCTTGATGCTGAGCACCGGCATCGACTCTCCGCAGTTGATCGGCCCGTGGCGTCCGGTGTTGTTGCTACCGGCCCGTGGCCTGCAACGCATGGGTGATGACGACCTGGACATGGCGTTGACGCACGAGCTGGTGCATCTGCAGCGTCATGACCTGTGGCTGGGTCTGGTGCCTGCGCTTGCCCAGCACCTGTTCTTCTTCAATCCGCTGGTGCACATCGCTGCCCGCGAATACGGCATTGCCCGCGAAGCAGCCGTGGATGCCGCCGTCGTCGCCGGTGACCGACATTGCCGCCAGCACTACGGCCGCCTGCTGTTGCAGCTGGGCGTCTCACCTCGGCCGGGCGCCGGCTTGGCCAGTGCCTCACCCACCTTCCTCAGCCTCAAGCGGAGATTGCTCATGTTGCAGAACACTTCATCATTCCCGCGCATGGCGGCGGGCCTGATTCTGGCAGCCGTGGCACTGGTCGGTGTGATTCCGTTGCGGCTGGTGGCGATGCCGGTCCCGCCGGCGCCACCCGCACCGCCAGCGGCCCCGTCAGCGGTGAAAGCACCCCCGGCCCCGCCCGCACCCGCTGCGAAAAAATCATCGGTGCACATTTATTCCAACGATGGCAGCGACGTGATGCCGGTTCCACCTGCGCCTCCGGCGCCCCCGGCTGCCGTACCACCGGCACCGCCTGCAGCGCCACCTGCGCCGGTCAGCACGCAGGGGGTAATTCACCTGTCCAACGACCACCACCGCAACGCCTATGTGCTGCGGCAGGGCGACAACAACATCATGAACGGCTCCGTCGCTGACCTGCGCTTGGCTCAGCGTTTGGACGATGGCAACGGCGTGTTGTGGCTGCGTCGTGACGGCAAGGACTATGTGGTGCATGACGCTGACACGCTGGCGCGCTTTCAGCAGTTGCACGCCGAAACCATGCGACTGGGTGACCTGCAGGGCAGGCTCGGCGATCAGCAGGGCGAGCTGGGCGAACGCCAGGGCGATATCGGTGCGCGCATGGGAGAGATTGGCGCGCGTATCGGCGAGCTGGCGAGCGAACAGGCGCAACTGGCGCTGAGAGGCGGTGAACGTACCGAGGCGCAGCGCAGGGCCGCCGATGAAGCACGCCGCAAGATCGACCAGGCAAGGCAGGAGATGGACAACCCGGCGATGCGCGCGGAGAGGGAAAGCCTGTCGCGTCAGCAGGCGGCGCTGGGCAAGCAGCAGGCCGAGTTGGGTCGCCAGCAGGCGGCTGCCAGCGTGCGTGCACAGCGTGAAACGGAGCAGTTGATCGAGCGGCTGATCCGCGATGGGGTTGCCAAGCCGGTTCGCAGCTGAGGTTGTTTGCTTGAAGCCCCTTTCCCTTGATGGGCAAGGGGCAAAAGGCGAGAGCAAAAAGAGATACCCGCAACGCCGTTGTCAGTTCTCCGGCAGCAATGCCAACTCGGCGCGCTCATCCGCTTCCGCCTGCACCAGCCGCAGGAACAGCTGCGCCAACGTCACCACGTCCTGATGGTTGTGCTCGCCCACACGGCGCAGGTTGCGCGCACTGCCACCGCGCAGATAACCCAGCCATGCCGCAGGTGCTTCGGAGCCGGGCAGGTCATCTTCGCGGGCAATCTGCAGCAGGTTGCGCTCGATGGTGGCAAGCCGGCAGTTCTCCCAGGTGCCGCGATAGCGGCGGCGCGTGGGATAGAGCAGATCCACGTGGTCGAGCACAGAAATGGGATCGCCACGTCGCGCCAACCGATAGCGGGTTTTAAGCAAAGGCGAGTCGTAGCTGCGGCCGTTGTAACTGGACAGCACCGTGGATGCCGACAGCCAGCCGGAAAACACGGCCAGCATCGCGCTCTCGGCACTCATGGTCGACATCAACAACTGACGCACGCGCAAGCCTTCGCCACGCGCGCTGTCCTGGTACCAATCGGCCGCGCCAATCATGAAGGCACGCGTGCCGGTGCCGCCGGCCAGACCGGTGGTTTCGGTGTCGAAGAACAGCACGTTCTGCGGCTGAACTACGTCATCCGGGCGCTTGCTGAAAGCCAACGACAGTGGCTGCGTTGGAATTGCCTGCGGCAGGAACGCTTCAATCAGATGCAGGCCGGGGGCAATCTCGGTACCGGGTAGGTCGCGATCCACCGGGCCATTGCGCTCAGCGCGCAGCGACGGTGCAACGGCACGATTGCGTGTGGCCAACAAACGCCGCAGGGCATCGCCATCCTGTGCGCGGCGTACCGGTGCCGTTGGCTTGTGCTGGATATCTTCTACCCAGTCGAAGGCAGAATCTTCACGCGCAGCTGGAGTTTCCCGGCGCTGTGGAAGCGGCTTCGGTCGTGAAGCTGACACGGCGTCCGACGCCGGTGAAGAACCGGGCGCAATCACCGCCTTCGCTTCGGTGTTCACTGCCACTGGCATCGCGACTGGGGCAGCCGGAGCGGGTTTTTCCGCATGTCCGGCCTGCTTCCGCAATGCCTTCAGCTTGTCCAGGCTGATGCTCATGGCAGCAGGTCGAGCGCCTCATCCAACGCAACGTCCTGCACCTGCTCGCAATGCTCGGCCGACAACAGCGACAACACCCGCAGTGCCAGCGAGCGCGGCGTGATGCCGTCGCCTTCTTCCTGCGCGGCCAGCACCGGGCCCACACAGGCCGGGCAACCGGCCGTGCAGTCGCAGCGTTCCACCAGCTCCCGCGCGCGCTGTACCAACTCACCCTGACGTTGCCACAACGGTTCGCTCAGGCCCACGCCGCCGGGGAAGTTGTCGTACAGGTAAACGGTGGGGACGAAGCTCTGCATCAGTTCCACGACGGCTTCGCCACCTTCGTTGCCACGCAGCTGGCCACGGCCGGTTTGATCGGCTACCGCAAACCACGCGCCGTCACCATTGCCCACCGCTTTCTGCAGGTCGCGCGCATCGGCCATCACCGCCACCGTGGCGACGATATGCAGCGCATAGGCCGCGCCGAGGAAGCCATCCAGCGCATCCTGTTTCTGCGCGAAGCTGCGCAACAGCGTGGCTTGCGGCAACTGCCACCAGACCGAGGTGCTGTGCAGTTCCTGATCCGGCAGGTTGACCGGGCCATAGCCGATGTTTTCGTGCGTGTAGTAGCGGATCTTTTTGTAGCCGGCCACGCGCCGCACCACATGCACTTCGCCGTGATGCGAATCACCGCGCCCGGCAGCGTTGCCATCGAAGCGGTCCAGAACCTTGAGCTTGGTGTAGTCGATGCTGTCGGTGTAGTAATCCACATGCGTGCGGGTGACGTAGGCCTTGCGGCCTTCCCAGTCCAGCCGCTCCACTTGGTACGGCGTGCTCTGCACCATGTGGATGGCGCCTTCGTACAGGGTGAGCGCGGCGGCGGAGTAATCCACCTCGGCGATGATCTTCTGCTTGCCGTCGCTGCGGTCCACCACCACGAAGTTGCCATCGGCCACCGCGCGCAGGCTCACCGCGTTGGCGGGATAGCTGTCGGCGATCCATTCCCAGCGGTCACCTTCCTGATGGATCACTTCGGTCTCGGCCAGCGCCTGCAGGAACACCAGCGGATCGATCGGGCCGAACGGCTCGCCACTCATGAACGGCAGCTCGAAGGCCGCGCAGCGGATGTGATCGAACAGGATCAACGGCTGGTCCGGCGAAATACGTGCGTGCTCAGGCGTGGCATTGGCGAAAAAATCCGGGTGCCGCACCACGTACTGATCCAGCGGCTGGCTGCTGGCGACCATCACCCCAAGCGCAGCCTGCTGGCGCCGACCGGCGCGACCGAAGCGCTGCCAGGTCGCCGCGACGCTGCCCGGGTAGCCGTTGAGCACCACCACGTCCAGCGCGCCGATATCCACACCCAGCTCCAGTGCCGAGGTGCTGACGATGCCGTCGATGTCACCGGCACGCATTGCCCGTTCCACTTCGCGACGCTCAGTGGGCAGGTAGCCGCCGCGATAGGCGCGGATGCGCGCCGGCTTGCGCGGGTCGTTGTCGAAGATGTCCTTCAGGTACTTGGTCAGCACTTCCACCATCAACCGGCTCTGCGCGAACACCAGCGTCTTCAAGCCGCTCTTGATCGCGATGCGGGCGATGCGGTTGGCCTGCGAACGTGCGGAGGCGCGCAGGCCCAGGTCCGGGTTGATCACCGGCGGGTTCCACAGCAGCACGTGCTTGGGCCCGCTGGGCGCGCCGGATTCGGTGATCGCATGCACCTGTTCTTCCACCAGCGCCTCGGCATGCGCATGCGGGTTGCCGATGGTGGCCGAGCACAGAATGAATTGGGGTTGCACGCCGTAGAACGCGCAGATGCGTTTGAGCCGGCGGATCACGTTGGTGACGTGGCTGCCGAATACGCCGCGATAGGTATGGATTTCGTCGATCACCACATAACGCAGGTTCTCGAAAAACTGCGCCCACTTGGTGTGATGCGGCAGGATCGCTTGATGCAGCATATCCGGGTTGCTGACCACGATATCGCCGTGCAGGCGGATCGCCTGTCGCGCATCGCCGGGGGTGTCGCCATCGAAGGTGAAGGCTTTGACGCCGAGGTCGCCGGCGCGGTTGAGTTCCAGCAGCTCGGCCACCTGGTCCTGCGCCAGCGCCTTGGTCGGGAACAGATACAACGCCTTGGCATTGCCCTGCATCGCCGCACTCACCACGGGCAGCGTGTAGCACAGCGATTTACCCGACGCGGTGGGCGTGACGATGGCGACGTGCTCGCCGCGCTGGGTGGCATCCCACGCTTCGGCCTGGTGCGAATACAGCTGCTCGATGCCACGGGCTTTCAGGGCGGCTTTCAGTGCCTCGGGGACATCGTCGGGGATCGGCGTATAGCGGCCTTCGCGGCCGGGCACGGTGAAGCTGCCGGTGACGCGGTCGCTGTAACGCTTGGCCAGCCGCTTGCCCAGCAGCGAGCCGTCACGCGAAGGCAGGCCGTCGGTGGTTGCCAGCGCCCGTTCGCTGGCTTCGGTGCGGGGAGCGAGGGAGAACGCCATGCACGCAACTGCCGATCAAAGGATGGGCATGGAAGCACACATGGGTCTCAGGTTGTGAGACAGGTTTACGGCTGTTGACTGAACGCATGCGCTCGCACAACGAAATCTGAAGCCCAGATCCGTAAGCTTTGAACGGGACACGAGACAGGGTGGCAGCAGCAATGGTGCGTGGATGGCAGGGAGCAATGGTGGCCGGCATGATGCTGGCGGGCATGGCGCAGGCGCAGCAGGTGCCGCCGGCACAGGTGCCGGTGGTCGACACCGCCGCACAGGCCGAGGTGGCGCAGGACACACTGCCGCCGCCCACTCAGGCTGACGGCAATGTCACCACGCTGGGCGAAGTGCGCGCGCTCAAGCCTGAGGAGGACGAGCCGCTGGACCTGTACCGCTTCAAGAACCCGGTCCAGGCCCAATCCAACCGCTTCAGCAAATCCTGGAGCGAGCCGCCCACGCCCGAGCAGGTCAGCATGAGCGGTGGTTACCTGATGATGGGCATCAACTACGGGCTGATGGCGGCCGCCAAGGGCCTGCACAAGCTCACCAATGGCCGCGACCAGATTCAGTCGGCCATCGCCCGGCCGCCCCCGGAGCTGACCGAGCAGCAGCAACGCCGTGCCGCTGCGTTCTGCGAGGCCGGCGATTGCGTGGAAGAGGAGCGGTGAGGGGAGCCGGAAGCGTGGCAGTGCTCTAAAGCCCCTCTCCCGCGAGCGGGAGAGGGGTTGGGGTGAGGGCAGATCGAGATCAGCTCAAATGACTGAATCGCAGGCAGGTCCGAAGTAGACGCGAAGCTTCGGAAAGCAGCAAAAGCGCACCCTCATCCGCCCCTGCGGGGCACCTTCTCCCGCTCGCGGGAGAAGAGTAGGGAATCCGGCATTGGTAATCCCTGCCAAGCTTCGGCCCGAATCAGACCGTGTTTCGGAATGCGCACGGGCTCCAGCCAAGGCGCCTTCTATCCGTGTGCAATCAAGCCCATGCGTTTAAAGTAGCCGCCATGATTAAAGAACAGATTCCCGGCGGCCTGCTCATCGCCATCGAAGGCATTGATGGCGCTGGCAAAACCACCCTTGCGCACGCACTGGCCCGTGTCCTGGAAACCGCAGGTGCCACGGTCGTGCTGGGCAAGGAGCCGACCAATGGCCCCTGGGGCACGCGCCTGCGCGAAAGCGCCGCCACCGGCCGCCTGAGCCCGGAGCAGGAAGTCGAATTCCTGCTGCATGACCGTCGCCAGCACGTCGAGGACGTCATCCAGCCAGCGCTCGCGCGTGGTGAGGTGGTCATCCTGGACCGCTATTTCCCGTCAATGGTGGCCTACCAGGGCGCTGCCGGTTTGCCACTGGACGAGATGCTGCACGCCAACGACTTCGCCCCGCGCCCGCATCTGCTGCTCTTGCTGGACCTGGCCCCGGAGCAGGGCCTGGCGCGCATCCGCGCCCGCGGCGACAAGCCCAATCACTTCGAGACCGCGCAGAACCTGGAGCGCTGCCGGGTGATCTTCCAGCAGCTGGACCTGCCCCACAAACACGTCGTCGACGCCAGCCAGAACGAAGCCCAGGTGCTTCGCGTCGCGCATGCCGCTATTGCCGAGGCATTGGCTACGCGTATTGAAGACGGCAGTGATGACGCAGCGGAGACCACTCGCAAGATCGCGCGCCTGACGGCAGCAGACATACGCTGAGTCACGACGCGTGCGGAAGACAGTTCGGCAGGACGCCGAACTGCACGGTGAAGTCGCCCGAAGCGTGAGGCACAGGGAGGTGCCGAGTGCAGGTGTTCTGAAAGGGCGGATGAGGGCGCTTGCAACGCGGTTGTTGTTTGCGCGGCCGGGCAGAAGAACGCGTGAAAATCCGCGTTCCTGCTGCCTTCGACCCACGCAGCGCTACGAAGAAACGCCGGCCAGCGCCGCGTACATCACCACAAACACCACCAGCCAGAAATAAATGCTGCCGATGAACAGGTAGCGCGGCAGTGTCACCCACCAGCGCCCGCCGTACACGCGCTGCTGCATCCACAGCAGATAGACCGGCACGCCCAGCCACAGCGCCACGTAGATGCAGTCACCAATGACGTTGACCACCGGGTTGCCGATGGCGCCAGTGATGCCGATCGTCACGAATGTTGCCAACAACACCAGCATCAGCCAGGCATGGCTGTACAGGGCCACCACCAGGTGCTCCAGGTAGCCGATGCCGCGACCGAGATACGCCACGCGCAGCACCAGTGCGAACAACGGCATCAGGAAGAACAGCGCGCCGGGCAGGGCAGTGAGAATGGCCTGGATATACAGGTCTGTCTTGCTGCCCATGCGCTCCACATTGGCATTGGCATTTGCCAGACGACGGTTGATCCAGTTGTTGAAGAACTGCGGCGTGCGGGTGAACACCACCGGGTTGGTTTCCGGATCCCAGGGTTTGCCGTTGATCTGGTAATTGAAGGCGCGGTCCTGCTGTTTGCCGGAGGCGCGCGCTGCCGCCTGTGCCGCGCGCGTCATGGCCGATTCCGTCGTGCTGGTTGCTGCCACTTGCGCTTGTTCGTTGAGTTCGGCCGTTCGCTGCGCGGCAGCGGTATTCAATGCGGCCACGGCGATGGCAAGGCCTGCGGCAGCGGTGGGCGAACCGCTCTTCTGGCTCTCGATGGCCGCCACTTGCGCGGCACGCAGTGTCTCCACTTCCGCAGTGGTCTTGGCTGTTGCAAAAGCCGCATCGCCGCCGCTCACATTGAAATCATCGGCATGCAGCGTCAGTTTGCCGACGAAGAAGGTGAACAGGGTGAGGATCAGGAACAACCGCAGCGGCTGCACATAGCCCACGCGGTGGCCTTTGAGATAGTTGACCGCCACCCGGCCGGGCACCAACAGGTCACGCAGGGTGCGGAAGATGCGCCCGTCCAGATGCCAGAACGACTCAAATACCTCCTCGATCGCATGGCCGACGTGCTTGAGCGGGTTGTGCGCCGACTGCCCGCAAGCGTGGCAGTAATGGCCATGCAGCGCGGTACGGCAGTTGTCGCAGGCGCCATGGCGGTGCGGCGCATCTTCGGTAACAGCGTGTTGCTCGGTAACGGGCAAAGCGTCGGTCTGGCTCATTGGCGAACGGCAGGCGGCTGACAGAAGCCGCATACGATAACGGTGTTTGCCAGCGGTGTTCAGCATCAGGTCTCAAAGCCGATGCGGAAGGTGGAGCGGGAGCTGGAACTGGAGCTGGAGCTGGAGCTGGAACTGGAGCTGGAGTTGGAGCTGGAGCCCCTCTCCCGCAAGCGGGAGAGGGGTTGGGGTGAGGGCGCTTTTGATCTAGACCTGTTACCGCTCCAACCCCCTGATGCCACCACTCACCAACGATCACCCCACGCCCATCAATCCAATCCACCGCTGATCAATACAGTCATCTCAATACCAACCCGATCATGCTGGAAGCCGTCCCTGCGCATGCCGTACCGTGTACCGCACACCACAAGGACACCGCCTGCCCATGGACGTCGCCCCACAATCCCCGCAACGCTCGCATCGGCTGGGCCTGATGTCGCTGCTGATGCCGTTGGTCTCGCTGGTGGTGGGCTTCATCGCCGTATCGGTGATCCATGGCGGGCTGGAGAAATTGGCCGCCGGGTTGATCATCACCATCGGCGGCGGCGTGATCGGCACCTGCCTTGGCATCGCCTCACGCTGGCGCAAGGAAAGCCGCGAATGGATGGGCTACGTCGGCACACTCATCAACGGCCTGATGGCGTTGGTGTTGTTTCTGTAGAAGGCTTGAAGCGGCCCAGCTCAAAGCCAACCGTGGGCTGGATGGAGCGGAGCGAAATCCCGGCAGCAATGATGCCCGGCATGGGTCTTCGCAGGCCTTTGCCGGGCATCTTTGGTTAGATGCTGACCGCAGCGCCGGGCACCGGGCGTTGGCGCAGATCCTCCTCCAACGCGGCAGCCCGCTTGCGGGCCTGGCCGAGCCGCAGGTACAGCAACACGCCGTGATAGCACGCCAGTAGTGCGGCCAGCAGGAACCATAGGCTGTTGATCACTGACTCCCCGGCGGGGTCCCTCACGGTCGAGGTGTCTATCTCCAGACGTAAACCGCCTGCCTCCTCATAACGGTCAATGATCAAGCCATTGATCTCGAAAGGCACCGGATTGGCGGCAAACGTGCGGGCCAACTCCCAGTGCTCTGACAAGTCGCTTATGTCAGTGGATGATGGGTAAGTGGGGAGTTGCGGGGTGTTGATCTGGAGGTCGTGTGGTGCGATCAACACCACGCCGGCCTGCTGCATGGACAACAAGTGCGGAGCCAATTCCTGCAGTTTCCGCAGTAGATACTGATTGGCATGCCTCTGCGCGACGCTGCGAAGCGCATCAACATCGCTCGCTCGCATGCCCACGAAGTCATCATCGGTTTCGGCCAGGTTGCGTAGCTCACGTGCCAGCAATGGCCAAGTATTCAATGCAACGTTGGAACCATCGTTCATGCGCGCACCGAGAGCTTCTACCAACTCGCGTTGCAGCCCATGACAATCCTCAAGGCCTGCTTTGCAGGCTTGCTCCGCCGAGTCGATCATGTCGGACAGCCCGAAGAGAATCATGTTGGGCTTGTTCTGCCGGACCAAGTAGGCATCAAGCGAGTCATCGCCAAGCGGAACTACCAACTCGGCCAATGCCGCTCTCGGGTCATTGATTGCCTCCAGAAAATCAGGGTGCCCGAGCTTTGCAATGGCTTCAGGTAAGTTGACCTCCGGTAGATTCACGGGCTGTGCGCCCCAGCGGACGCGGCTGCAATCTGGCAGCACCACCACTTCCGTGCTGCCTGTCAGTTCAGTCAGTGCCAGTTCGCAATATGCCTGGCCTTGTACCTGGATGCGGTCCCCAGGGTGGGGCGGATTCTGCAGCAGGGACGCCGCCGAATTGTCGGTGCGTGTTTCGCCAGAAAACACGCTATGCCACGCGAGCGGTACGTCATGGGCAAGACCATTGCTGTTTAGCACGGCAAGGAACATGCCGAGTACTGCGACCACGAGCAAGGTGACATTCCGATGCCAGCGCACCTTTGGAAATCGGCGTTGCTCATCGGCCAATGACCAGCCCTTGCCCAGACCCAATACGCGGAGGTCTCGCGTACGGATATCCATATGCAGAACTTCACCGAAGGGAATGCGGCCGGAAAGCAACCAATGGCCAGGCATATCCAAAGGTTCGGAGTCACCCAGAAAAAGAAGCGTTCCGTCGTGATTGCCCTTGTGCGACACCGTGTCGACAACGGTTAGTGGTCCACGGACCTGATTGACGTTACCGGGACGTTCGGATTGGGTTGCCGGCTTTCTGGACAGCCACATTGCCAATCCCACGGGGATGCTGGCCAGCAGCAAGGTTAGCCCCCAGCTGAAAAGCCCGATGCTGCCAAACCATAACAGCAGGAAACTTGCCAGCCACAGGACTGCGGGAAGGAAGCCCTTGTCTTCCTTGCGACGCTCGTCAATCTCCTCAGCGTTCTCCTTGCGCTGCGCCAGTATCTCAACAGCCCCCAGTGTTTGGTTGGTGTCTGTCGCTTCTACAGCCGCAGTGTTTTGAGGGCCTGTTTGGGCAGCGTTGGCCGCTGACATCTCTGCCATGGCCGGTGAGGCTGGCATGGTATGACCTGCTTCCCACGCACTTTGTTTGGCGTGCTGCTCCTGGTGACGCTTGTACCCTTCCACCACATGGAAATCGTTGAGCCGAACCACGATGGCCAACTTGGCGGTGACGACAACTTCGGCCTCGTTGTGAACATCCAGAAAGGACAGGGCGTCATAGGGGAGCAGTACTTCCACGCCACCAATCGTGTCGTGCATGGTTTCGCCGCCGTTGGTCGATAACCCATGCCTTGCGTAGCTGCCGCTAAGACGGTGCACCTGGCCGCTGACGAAGTTGACCTGCAGCGTTCGCCGCATTGGCTCCAACGCCTGGCGCTCATCCTCGTCCAGCGTGCGAAACGATGGTGTCTCGCGTAGCGCCTGCAATGCGTCGCGGTCTTCGCCGCGACGAGACCAGTAGGTGATGGCGCTGATCAACGCGGCAACCAGAACCGCAATATTGAACACCATGATCATGGTGTTCATGCCGCGCGCCCATGGTTATTGGGGCGGGGCCGTGATGGCAAAGAAAAAAGCAATGCGCCCTGGGCGCGTGACGTCATGTCAGGCATAGCTCCCTCCGATGGAGCAGCTCGTAGCGGCTGTAGTCTGCATGACCGGGTAGTGAGCAGCAACGCATGGAGTGACTTGAAGCGCAATCGTCAGAGCGCAATTGTGATTTGGCGCTTGTCCCTGCCGGTCGCAGGGATAGCTGCCTGCGCTTTATCAAAACGCAGGAGAACGTGGGGCTGGCGCCTGATTGCGGGCGTAGGAACGGCCTTCTTGCCGTGAAATCTGCGTTATCTGCCCGCTTGGGGAGCGATCACAGGCGCAGCAATGCAATCGCTGCAGGTTGCCGCTGCAAACGGGCGGCTTTTTCCCCAATCCTGCCCCTTCGCTTTGCAAAAGGAAGGGTGCGAAAGCGAGACCGTTGCGGCCCCGCGTGGTTGTTCGGCGTTATCGAGCGACGCAGCTCAACCGCCAAACGCAGCCTTGAACTCCGCCAGCTGCTCCTGCAACTCCGCTACGGTCGCTTCCAGCTGCTGCACGCGTGCTTCCAGCGCACTGTTGTCCGCCGCAGCGCCTGCTGCAGCCGATGACGATTTATAGGTTTCGGCCAGTGCGTCCATATCCAGCGGGCCGCACATCAGGTGCATGTAACGGTCTTCGCGCTGGCCACCGGCGCGCGGCAGTTGTACGACCAGGCCGCGCTGCTGCAGGCGTTCGAGCTGGTGACGCAGGTCGGCGGTGTCGGCGAATTTGGCCATGCGCTCGCTGCGGGTGCTCAGCTCGCCGATGGTCTGCGGGCCGCGCAGCAACAGCAATCCGAGCAGGGCCACGCGCTGGCGCGATAGGTCGAGCTTGATGCCGGCCAGGTGTTCATAGCGATCAGCGCGCGAGGAAAAGTGCTGGCGCGCCAGGCCCATGTTCTCCAGCTGGCGCAGCGCGTGCTGCACTTTGCCGGTGTCCAGATTCATCATCGGCTCGCGCGCGGTTTTCTGGTTGGCCGCTACCTGGGTGGCGTTGACGGTGAGCGGGTAGGCGTCCGGCGTGGTCGCTTCCTTCTCGATCAGGCAGCCCAGCGCGCGCGCCTGGGCAGCGTCGAGGAGGGGGAAATTGGGGGCTTGCTGGCTGTCGTCGGTCATTGCTGCTGTTCCGTCACGCGGGGGCGCAAGGATAGCTGGTTCGCTGGCCGGCCCCGCCTGCCGGACCGCCAGCGGGGGCGGGCACGGCGGGGAGCCGGTAAACTTGCCCGGTTTTTGGAAGACTCCTGGTAGTTCCCATGTCCCGATTCCCTGCCTTCACCCTGCTTGCCGGCGCCGTGTTGTCACTGGCCGCCTGCAGTTCGTCCGACCGCCTGACGCGCGTTTCTCCGCCGCCGGCCCCGGTTGCGGCCGCGCCGGCCAATGGTGCCAACGACAATCTCAATGCCGTGCTATGGGTGCAGCGTTCGCAGGAATACCGCGCCAGCGCCTTGCAGACCTGGTTGCTGGCCGGCGAGCAGCTCGACCGCGCGCTGGCCGATCCGACCTGGACCGCGCTGCTGCCAGAAGAGGGCGGCAACCACCAGTCGGGCAAATTGAAGCCGGCCGTGGTGGTGGACGTGGACGAGACCGTGCTGGACAACTCGCCGTATCAGGCGCGTCTGGTGCGTGACGGCAGCAGCTACAACGACGCCACCTGGGCGGAATGGGTGGACGAGCAGAAGGCCGAGCCGGTGCCCGGTGCGGTGCGCTTCGCCCAGCTGGCCGCCTCCAAGGGCGTCACCATGATCTACATCAGCAACCGCACCGCGGCGATGAAGGACGCCACCTTGGCCAACCTGCGCAAGGTCGGCTTCCCGGTGGCTGACGACAGCGTCTACCTGGGCCTGGGCATGGACGTGCCGGGCTGCAAGCAGGTGGGCAGCGAGAAGGGCTGCCGCCGCCAGTTAGTGGCGCAGCAGTACCGCGTGCTGATGCAGGTGGGCGACCAGTTCACCGATTTCCTTGAAGTCGAAGACAACACCCTGCCCACGCGTGATGCGCTGCTGGACAAGTACCAGGGCTGGATCGGCTCGCGCTGGTGGATTCTGTCCAACCCTACCTACGGCGGCTGGGAAGGTGCATCGTTCAACAATGCCTGGTCGTTGCCGGCCGATAAGCGCAACGCCGCCAAGCGTGACGCGCTGGAGGTGGCTCGATGAGCCGCGCTCCGCTGCCGCTGCGCAATGACGAGAAGCTGATCTTTGCGCTGGACGTGCCGGGCAAGGCGCAAGCCATCGAGTGGGTGGACCGTCTGGGCGACTCGGTATCGTTCTACAAAATCGGCATGGAGCTGCTGGCTTCGGGTGACTACTTCGAGGTGCTGGACGCGCTGGCCAAGCGCGACAAGCGCGTGTTCGTCGACCTGAAGTTCTTCGACATTCCTGCCACGATCGGCGGTGTTATCCGCCGTTTGTCGCAATGGCCGGTGAGCTACTGCACCATCCACGGCTGGCACCCGGCGATGATGGAAGCCGCTGCGGCGGCCAATACGTCAGACATGCGGGTGCTGGCGGTGACGGTGCTGACCTCGATGGGCCGCCCGGATCTGGCGCAGATGGGCATCGACCGCGAGCCGGTGGACGTGGTGGTGGAGCGCGCACTGGCCGCTCAGCGTGCCGGTATCGATGGCGTCATCGCCTCCGGCCAGGAAGCTGCGCCGATCCGCGCGGCGACCGGTGCCGGTTTCTCCATCGTCTGCCCGGGTATCCGCCCCGGCGGCCCGGTGGGTGATGACCAGCAGCGCACCGTGGGCGTGGCCGAGGCATTTGCCGACGGCGCCGACGCCATCGTGGTGGGCCGGCCGATCCGCCTGGCCGCTGATCCGCGCGCTGCGGCACGGCTGATCCAACAGGAAATTGCAGAGTCATTCAAGTTAAATCAATAACTTACATTATTGTTTATCAAGTGTTGCTTTAACTGAATTCGGCGCGTAGGCTAGCCCTCGTCCGGCTCTGCCGGCGATGCGTCAAACCAGTCCACCGGCCTTGTGCCGGCTTGAGGAGGTCTGTCACCGGTAACGGGGCGGCCTCTTTTTTTTCGATGGTTTTTGGGGCTGCCGCTGGGGCGAGGCCCCAGGCACGCCTGTCTTCCCCCGTCTAAGGAGGAGGTGCCGGATGAGGGGAGCTTTACAGCGAAACTCGGGACGGTCGGGTTGATTGCTTCATCCATCCCCGCCTCCGCTCCCCTGCTTGCCGGAGAGGGGCTTCCAGCGCAAAGGCTCCCATCCTTCCCCACCGTGACGGCCATGCTTGCCGCTGTCATCAGGCTGGCCTCAAGATGCTTCGGCCCTTGGGGAGGATCGCCGCACCATGCAACGCCGTCCATTACGTGCCTGCCAACACCTCGTGCTGCTGTCCCTCTGCACGACGGTGCTGCTCATGGGTTGCAGGCGCGATGCCGAGCCGCTGCCCGGCGCGTCCACCGAGCCCGCGGCGGCGGTACGCCAGCTGGCCAAACACCTGCAGGACAACGACCTGGTGGGCTACGCCCGTGCGGCAGTGCCGCCGGCCCAATACGCCGAGCTGGAAACCGCTTGGGCGCAGGGCCATAGCCGCTGGCCGCTGACCGAACTGCCACTGGATGAAAAACTCCCCGGCTTGTTGGCCACGCTCTCGGAAAAAAACGCCGAGCAGCAGTTGCAGCGCATGTTCAAGGCGCAGTTGGAAGGGCAGGCTGCCAGCGTGCGCCAGGCGGCGCATTCGCTGGAACTGTTTGGCGTGCAGTACATCACCCATCAAGGTGACTACAGCCAGGGCGAACGCGAGCACTACGTGCAGTTGGTTACCGCGCTCAGTGGTTGGGCGCAGGCCGCACCGTTGTCCGACCCCAAGCTGGCCAAAACCAATATCGCCACGCTCACTGCCGCCGCCCGCGCCACGGGCCTGGCGGGCGAAGCCGCCTTCCAGACGGCTGGCATGACCGCCAGCCTGCAGCAGTTGGCGCCATTTGCTGTCGCCATCAAGCAGGTGCTGGCCAGCTACGGGCTGGTGCTGGATGACAGCATCAGCCAGATGCGCACCGGTCTGATCTCCCAGAATGGCGACAACGCCACCGTGCGCGTGCAGTACCCGCTGGCAGGCAAGGAGGTGGACATGCAACTGGAGTTGGTACGGCGGGACAAGCATTGGTACCCGGCGCGCACCGTGAGCGAAGTGGACGCCCTGCTGGCCGCTGCCCGCGCCATTGAGCAAGCCAAGGCCCAGGCCGCTGCCGATGAAGCCGCACTTTCCGAAGCACCGGTGCAGGATGCCCCGGGCAACGCGGACGCATCGGCTAAGCCATAATGGCGCCGATGTCGAAACAGAAATCCCAGCCCGACCAGGGCGAACTGCTTCCGCCGGACGACGCCAACGCGTCGGCCGCCTCTCCTGCTGCCATCGTGCCGAGCCATGGCGCGCGTGGACCGCACGCCCGCGCTGGCCGCCGCCCGCTGTGGGCGCGCCTGCTCGGCAGGTTGGTCGAGCCCTGGTTGGGCCTGAAGATCGAGCCCGAACAAGCCGGTGAACACAACGACGGCCGCCCGGTGGTGTACGTGCTGGAGGACTACGGTCTGTCCAACGCGCTCATCCTGGACAAGGCCTGTCGCGACGCAGGCCTGCCCTCGCCATTGGTACCGCTGGCCGGTGACCCCACCGGGCGCAAGCGCGCCTACGTGGCGTTGTCGCGACGCTCCAGCAACAGCGCGCTGATCCCCGAGCAGCGTGGCGCCAAAACCCACTCTGACTCGCTGGCCAAGCTGCTGCAGGCGCACCGCGCCAACCCGGCGCTGGACATCCACCTGGTGCCGGTGTCGATCTTCGTTGGCCGCGCCCCGGACAAGCAGAGCGGCTGGTTCGCCGTGTTGTTCTCGGAAAACTGGGCATTGGTCGGCCGCTTCCGCCGCCTGCTGGCAGTGCTGCTCAATGGCCGCGACACCATCGTCCGCTTCGCACCGCCCGTTTCGCTGCGTGAAACCGTGGACGAGGGGCTGGAGCCGGAGCGCACCGTGCGCAAGCTGCAGCGCGTGCTGCGTACCCATTTCCGTCGCATACGCGAATCGATCATCGGCCCGGATCTGTCCACCCGCCGCCTGCTGGTGGACAAGGTGCTGGAATCGGACTCGGTGCGCGAAGCCATCGCCGTCCAGGCCAAGCGCGACAACACCAAGACCACTGAGGCCTGGAAGAAGGCGCAGAGCTACGCTTGGGAAATCGCTGCCGATTACTCCACGCCGGTGGTGCGATCGGCCAGTTTCATGCTCAGCCACGTCTGGAACCGCATTTACGCCGGCGTGCTGGTGCACCACCTGGACAAGTTCAAGGAAGCCGCGCCCGGGCACGAAGTCGTCTACGTTCCCAGCCACCGCAGCCACATGGACTACCTGCTGCTGAGCTACCTGCTCTACGACCGCGGCATCGTGCCGCCGCACATCTTCGCCGGCATCAATCTCAACCTGCCGGTGGTGGGTACGTTGCTGCGCAAGGGCGGTGCGTTCTTTGCACGGCGCAGTTTCCGCGGCAACCCGCTGTATTCGGCGGTGTTTTCCGAGTACATGGCGCAGCTGGTTTCCGGCGGTTATTCGATCGAGTACTTCGTCGAAGGTGGCCGCTCACGTACCGGCCGCCTGTTGCAGCCCAAGGGTGGCGTGATTTCGATGACGCTGCGCGCGTACCTGCGCCAGCCGCGCAAGCCGGTGCTGTTCCAGCCCATCTACATCGGCTACGAAAAGCTGATGGAGGGCAACAGCTACCTGGACGAGCTGACCGGCCGGCCGAAGGAAAAAGAATCAATCTGGGCGCTGTTGTGGGGCATCCCCAAGGTGCTCAAGCAGAACTTCGGCCAGGTGGTGGTGAACTTCGGTGAGCCCATCGCCCTGACCGACGTGCTGTCCGAGAACGCCCCGGAATGGGACGGCCGGCCGATCTCCGAAGACGAGAAGCCGACCTGGTTGATGAAGACCGTCGACACGCTCGCGCAGCGCATCAATGTGCACGTCAACGCCGCTGCCGACGTCAACCCCATCAACCTGCTGGCGCTGGCGTTGCTGTCCACGCCCAAGCACGCCATGGGCGAGGCCGACCTGATCGCACAGATCGAGTTGAGCAAGAAGCTGCTGGTGGAAATGCCGTACTCCGACCGCGTTACGGTCACCCCGCATTCGCCCGAGCGCATCATCGCCCACGCCGAGGAAATCAACGTCCTCACCCGGGTCAAGCATCCGCTGGGCGATGTGTTGAGTGTCAGTGGCGACACGGCGGTACTGCTGAGTTATTTCCGCAACAACGTCCTGCATCTGTTCACTGCATCGTCGTGGGTGGCATGCTGTTTCCAGAACAACCGCCGCATGAGCCGTGGTGGCTTGCTGCGCCTGGGGCGTGGTTTGTATCCGTTCCTGCAGGCCGAGTTGTTCCTGCCGTGGACCGAGGACGAGTTCGCCGCACGCATCGACCAGACCATCAACGTGTTCGTGCGCGAAGGTCTGCTGCAGCACGTGGGCGAGGACGACGGCGGCATGCTTGCGCGCAGCACTGGCCAGACCGATGAAGTGTTCCGTCTGCGTGCCATTGGTCACTCGCTGCAGCAGGCGTTCGAGCGTTATTACATCGCCATCGCCGTGCTGGTGAAAAACGGCCCGGGCACGCTTGGCGCCGCCGAACTGGAAAGCCTGTGCCAACAGGCCGCGCAGCGCCTGAGCCTGCTGTACGCACCGGCTGCGCCGGAGTTCTTCGACAAATCCCTGTTCCGTGGCTTCATCCAGAAAATGCGCGAACTGCGCCTGGTGTGGCCGGACGAGAACAGCAAGCTGTTGTTCGATGACCGTCTCGATGCCTGGGCCAAGGACGCCAAATTCATCCTCGGCCGCGAACTGCGCCACACCATCGAACGTGTGAGCCCGGAAGCGGTGAAGCCGGCGGAGCCGCCGGTTTCGTAAAAGCGGTTTGAAATTCAAAGGACCAAACACAGGACGTGGACAGTGCTTATGAATGAGAAGACGAATAAGACGGCAGGTGCAGTCGAAGGGCTGCCTGCCCTGGAAGGTGCGGTGGTTCGTCGTACCTGGCATGAAGGCCAATGGTGGTTTGCGGTAGTCGATGTTGTGGCGGCTCTGACGCAATCGCCCAATCCGGCCGGGTATCTGCGTGACCTTCGCCAGCGCGATGAATCGCTTTCCCGCAGCTGGGAAGCGCTGGTCACGCCTTTGCGCGCTGAGACGCCCGGTGGCCCGCAATTGTTGAACTGCGCCACCCTGGAGGGTGTGCTACGTATCATCCAGTCGATCCCCTCGACGCGGGCCGAGCCATTCAAGCTCTGGCTGGCCAAGGTGGGCAATGAGCGCCTCGAAGAAGCCAGCGCAAACGACTTCGGCGCACTGAGCGAAGCGCAGCGCCGCCTGTTGTTGCGTGAGCAGATGAGCGAACACAACAAGGAGCTGGCTGCTGCCGCCAGGCAAGCAGGTGTGGAATCACCGCTGGACTACGCCGTCTTTCAGGATCATGGCTACAAGGGTTTGTATGGCGGCTTCGGTGCGAAGGATATCCATGCGCACAAGGGGTTGAAGAAGAGTCAGAAGATTCTTGACCACATGGGCAGCACTGAACTGGCAGCCAATCTGTTCCGCGCCACACAGACGGAAGAGAAGCTCAAACGTGATCAGGTGAGCGGCAAAGCCGCGGCCAATCGCACCCATCAGCAGGTGGGTGAGAAAGTCCGCAAAACCATCCAGGAGCTGGGCGGCACCTTGCCCGAAGCTTTGCCTAAGCCAGAAAAGAGCATCCAGCAGATTCAGCAGGCAATGACGCCCAAGTTGAGCAAGGGCAAACCCAAAGCGGGCTGACGGGGCTTCTGGTCTTGATAATCAACCGCTTGGACAAAGGGGGGGGGCAAATTGCCCCCCCCCTTTTGTGGTTCCGCGAACCGGAAGCGTGCCACGCGAAACGCCACCCTCACCGTGAATACGATGGCAGGCTACCCCGGCGATTTGGCCACAATCGTGTCGGCTAGCGCTGACGGGTATGCCAACAGCGTGCGGGTGTGGTCGCGCGGGAATAGGACATCACGGTTGGTACAGCGTTGGGTCAGTTGATGATTCTTTACGACAAAAACCGTTGAGCGCGGTCAGCGCTTGATCGGGAACTGAACGGGATGCTTCACACCGTGCCGTGCTGGCACGGGGTAGGCATCAGGCCGGCTCGTCCGGGACCAACATGCATTCCAGTTGGCTGATGCAGTCCTTGAGCTGCAGCTTGCGCCGCTTCAGCCGCTTGGCTTCCAGCTCATCGTCGGGATTGGCGGCCAGGCGCGCGATGCGTTCATCCAGTCCGCGGTGTTCGCTCCGCAGAAGAATGATGCGCTGGCTGATTTCGGCGGGCGTCATGGTCTCCACGGGCGTTGAGCATACACAGTTGCGATGACCGGTGAGAGGCCCCCTCGCCAGCCGGTAGAATGCCCTGATGATTTCGGCTCTCCCCCTGTCCGCCCCCGTGCCGCGCACGCGTGATTCGCGTGCGGTTGAACGCGGGCACCACAAGCTCGGCAAACGGTTGCGCCGTCAGGTGGGGCAGGCCATTGCCGACTTCGGCATGATCCAGGCCGGCGACAAGGTGATGGTTTGCCTGTCCGGCGGCAAGGACAGCTACACGTTGCTGGACGTGCTGTTGCAGCTGCAGAAGAAGGCGCCGGTGCCGTTCGAGCTGGTGGCGGTGAACCTGGACCAGAAGCAGCCCGGCTTTCCCGAGCATGTACTGCCGCACTACCTGGGCGCGCTGGGCGTGCCGTTCCAGATCATCGAGCAGGACACGTATTCCGTCGTCAACCGGTTGATCCCGGAAGGCAAAACGATGTGCTCGCTGTGTTCACGCATGCGCCGCGGTGCGTTGTACAACCACGCGCAACGCCACGGTTTCACCAAGATCGCGCTGGGCCACCATCGTGACGACAGGGTGGCGACGTTTTTCATGAATCTGTTCCACCACGCAAAGATTTCCAGCATGCCGCCCAAGCTGCTCAGCGACGACGGCAAGCATGTGGTGATCCGCCCACTGGCGTATGTGAGTGAGAGCGACATCATCGACTACGCCGCTGCACGCAGCTTCCCCATCATTCCCTGCAACCTGTGCGGCAGCCAGGAGAACCTGCAGCGCCGTCAGGTGAGTTTGATGATGCAGCAGTGGGAGGCGCAACATCCCGGGCGCATCGAGCAGATTTCACGCGCGCTGGGCAACATTCAGCCATCGCAGATGGCCGATGCCACGTTGTTCGATTTCATGGCACTGGGCCTTGGCGGCGATGCGCCGCTTCATGGTGCGCAACCGTGGTTGATGGGCGATGACCCGCCAGACGTTCAAGACGCCACGCTCCCTTTGGGAGGCGTTGGCGTACCGCAATAATTTCAGCAGTGCTGCTTCGCCCCATCTTTGTCCGTCTTTCGGGCACCTTCTCCCAAGGGGAGATGCGGGGCACCCCGGTTTTTTCGCATTTCTCTTTCCCTGTTTCCCTTTCCCGGCACCCAATTCATGTTCTTCAAAAATCTCACGCTGTTCCGTTTTCCTACATCCATTGATTTTTCCGAGGTCGATACGCTGTTGCCGCAGGTGATACTCAAGCCGGTCGGTGCGCTGGAAATGACTTCGCGTGGCTTCATCTCGCCGTTTGGCCGTGAAGAAAAGCTGCAGTTCTCGCACCGCCTGGGCGACGCGCTGTGGCTGACCGTCGGCGGCGAAGACAAGATCCTACCCAGCGTCGTGGTCAACGATCTGCTCGCACGCAAGTTGGAGGAAATCGAAGAGAAGGAAGGCCGCAAGCCGGGCGGCCGCGAGCGCAAGCGTCTGAAGGACGACCTGCTGCATGAACTGTTGCCGCGTGCGTTTGTGAAGAGTTCGCGTACCGATGCCCTCCTTGACCTGCAACACGGCTACGTCGCGGTGGATACCTCCAGCCGCAAGACCGGCGAAAACGTGATGAGCGATATTCGCGGCATGCTCGGCAGTTTCCCGGCGATGCCGCTGAATGCGGAAGTGGCGCCACGCGCGATCCTCACCGCCTGGATTGCCGGCGAGCCGCTGCCGGAAGGCCTGAGCCTGGGTGAAGAGTGCGAGATGAAGGACCCGGCCGAAGGCGGCGCGGTGGTCAAGTGCCAGCACCAGGAACTGCGTTGCGACGAGATCGACAAGCACCTGGACGCTGGCAAGCAGGTCACCAAGCTGGCGTTGATTTTCGAGGACAACCTGTCCTTCGTGCTTGGCGAAGACCTCATCGTGCGCAAGCTCAAGTTCCTGGACGGCGCGCTGGACCAGCTGGAGCACATCGACGAGGACGGCCGTCGTGCCGAACTGGACGCACGCTTCGCGTTGCAGAGCGGTGAAATCCGCCGCTTGTTCCTGCTGCTGGAGCAGGCGTTCAAACTGAGCAAGGCCGACAGCTGAACCGAATCGCGTCTACCCGGATCCGTAACAGCGACGGGGCTATGCTGTGAGCATGGGCCGTCTGTTCCGTCAGTTGATCGCACCCGCCGCGCCGGTGATCCAGCGCGACACGGTGCGGTTGCGCTTGGACGACGCCGAGATAGATGTGCTGCGCGTGCGCGATCCGCGTGCGCGCCGGCTCAAGCTCAGCGTTGATGAGCGCGGCGCACGGCTGACCATGCCGCTGCGCGCAAGCCTGATATCCGGCGAACGTTTCCTGCAGGCCAATCGGCAATGGTTGCAGCAGCAGTTGGCGCGGCTGGGTGGCGATGGCCTGATGGCACCGCCGCTGCGGCTGCGTGAGCCCGGCATGTTGCCGTTGCGCGGTGAACTGTTGCCGGTGCAATGGCAGGAAGGCCGTTTCACCCGCATCGAGATCGGTGCCGAGGGCGTTTGCATCCAGATGCCCGCGCGCGCCGGCGAACAGGCGTTGCGCCGCGCGCTGCGCGAATTCTATGAAGCGCAGACGCGTGCCGATGTCGGCCAGTGGTTGCCTCGCTATTTGCCCAGCCTGTCCCGCGCGCCGGCGCGGTTGCGCGTCAAGGTGATGTCCTCGCAATGGGGTTCACTGGCGCCGGATGGCTCGATGGCACTGGACCTGGCGTTGGTGCTGGGCCGGTCGTTGGCATTTGAGTACGTGTTGGTGCACGAGCTGTGTCACCTGCTGCAGGCCAATCACTCGCCGGTTTTCTGGGCCGAGGTGGAAGCGCGCTTCCCGCACTGGGAGCAGGAGCGCGATTACCTGCGTGTGGAAGGGCGCAAGCTCAAGAGCACGCTGCATCAGTTGTTGCAGGTACGCCAAGAGGCTTGAGTTTCAGCGGAGGTGTTATCGCTCCGGGTTTCCCGTCGCCTGCGCGAAAGAGAGAGGACTGAATCCGGTTTCGCGGTGCTTTCACCGTGTGCACGAACCGTCCTCTCCCTTTTCCGAAGGCGCGGGGAGGGCGGCTTACCGGCCCTCCCATAGAAGCGTCACGTCCGCAGGTCAGGCCGTCCGACGCCGTGATGCTGCAGCAACGCCATCAACGCCATCAACGCCATCAACGCCGGAATACCGAAACACCGACACCGCGCCGGCCAACGTTTCGGCCTGCTGTTCCATGGACCGTGCCGCCGCGCTGGCCTCTTCCACCAGCGCCGCATTCTGCTGCGTGGTTTCGTCCATCTGCACGACGGTGTAATTGACCTGCTCGATGCCGGACGATTGTTCCTGCGATGCCGCTGCAATGCGGGTCATCAGTTCAGTCACTTCCTGCACCGAGGTGACGATTTCATCCATGGTGCTGCCAGCACGCGCCACCAATGCTGCGCCATCGTCGACCTTGCTCATGGAGTCATCGATCAAGCCCTTGATCTCGCGTGCCGCCGTGGCTGAGCGTTGTGCCAGCGTGCGCACTTCCGATGCCACCACGGCAAAGCCGCGTCCCTGGTCACCGGCGCGTGCGGCTTCCACCGCTGCATTCAGTGCCAGGATGTTGGTCTGGAAAGCGATGCCATCAATCACCGAAATGATCTCGGCAATGCGGTGCGAAGAATGCTCGATGGCCCGCATGGTGCTGACCACCTGGCCCACCACGTCGCCGCCGCGTGCGGCCACATCGGCCGTGCCGACCGCCAGCGTGTTGGCGTGGCGCGCGGACTCGGCGTTCTCGCGCACGGTGGCAGTCAATTCCTCCATCGACGCAGCGGTCTCTTCGAGACTGGCAGCCTGCTGCTCGGTGCGACGTGACAGATCATCGTTGCCGCTGGCGATTTCGCGCGCGGCCGTGGTGATCGACTGCGAGCATTGCTTGATCTGACCGATGATGCTGGCCAGACGCTCGGCGGTAAGGTTGGCATCGCGCTTCATCGCGTCGAAGTCGCCGGCGTGGTCGCCGGTGATGCGGTGCTCCAGATTTCCTTCGGCCAGCGCGGCAAGCATCGTACGGATTTCGCCAGTGGCGCCGGCCACCGTTTCCAGCAGCTGGTTGATACCAACGGTCAGCGTCTGGATGAAGCCGGCTTCAGTCACCGGCTGCAGGCGTTGGGCAAGGTCGCCGGCGGTGGCGGCAGCGACGATGCTGGCCACGCTGTTTTCCAGCTGCAGCTCCAGGGTGCGATCGATCCACTCCACGGCATAGCCGCTGCGGCTGCCATCGGCGTTGAATACCGGCGTCACCACCTGGCCGAAATGCACATCACCGATGCGGATAAGACCGTTGTGCGGTCGTTGCAGCTGGTCGAGCATGCCGCGGATGCGCGCCGGGTTGGCGTGGAAGCGATGGATGCTGCTGCCGATGAGCGTGTCCACGTCGAAGTCGGGAAACGCACGGCGCAGTGTCTCCTGCTGGTTGCGCAGCAATGCGACCACCGAGCGGTTTACGTAGCGGATGATGTGGTCGTGATCGGCAATCATCATGCCGGTGCGCGAGGCATCCAGCGACGCGCGGATCTGGGCGTTCTCGTGATGCAACGCCAGCTCAAGTTGCTGGCGCTGATGCAACTGCATCTGCATTCGCAACACGCCGTCAGCCAATGTGCCGGGCGCAAATGGCGTGGTGCCAATGACATCGCGTGCGTCATCGCCACTGGCGATGGCATCCACCAGCGCACGCAACGTGGCCGGAGCTGCACCCAATGTCTGCACCTGGCGACGCAGTTGCCCGGCCATCACACAGACAAAGCCGGCTTCCACCACCACGTACAACGCATGCAGCAGCACGATGCTGAAATCGCTGCCTTGTGCGAATGCGTGCACGGGCATTCCGCGCGTCTGCATCCAATAGAAAGCCAGGTGATGCACGGTGACGGCGGTAGCGGCCACGGCCACCGGGATCCAGTCGCGGTAATACAGCAACAGCGCAATCACCACGAACACGCCGAAATGCATTTCCACCAGACCATGCGCCTGCTGGATGGTGGCCGCCACCAAAGCCACCAACACCAGCGCCACAGTGATGCGGCTGAGCAGCGTGCCGGGTGCGAGTTTGAGCTGCACAGCCATCAAGGCCAGCGACGGCAGGCTGATCGCCAGGAAGGGCAACCACTCCCCTGACCACCACGCGATACCCAGCGATGCCAACCCCAGCAACAAACCAAACAGCAGGAACAGCCGGTCAGCGGCGCAGGCCAGCTGTGTGTAATAGGCATCGTGAGGCGATGTGGTGTGCGTGCGAGGGGACATGCGGACTCCGGTTCAACAGGAACAACGGGGGGAAAGGAACAGCGGCGGGCTGCGTTCGGACAGCAGCTCGGGTAATTCGTTGGCGAGTGCGTTGCTGCTTTGAGCGCAAGCCATGCGCTGTGGTGCCAGTGGTCCGGCATAGAGCGGCCGGCCATCGGCAGCCAGTACCAATAATTCGTAGTCGGTGCTGTCGGATGCGCCGAGAGACAGCTCTGCGATGCGCCCGCCATTGGCGCGCATCGCCTGGGCGGTGCTCTGCCAGCTGCGGGTGGAGCTGTCGCAGTCACAACCGGCGCTGCGCAGCCGGATGGCGATCGGCGCGCCATTGCGGGAAGGAAGTTGGTTGCGTGCATCCAGCGCATCCCGCAATGCCAGGACCGCGGTCTCGTCACCCATTGGGCGCTGGCCCAGGCTGGCAAAGCAGGTGGTGATCCAGCCCAACCAGCAGGCGAGCAGGATCAGGCCGGTAATAACACCGGGCCGGAGGGCGGAGAGCGGGGACATTGAATGGTGGGGCTCGCAGTGCCCATTGCGGGCCTGCGGAACATCGTCTCGATAACGGCTATGCCCCCCTATCGGCGGCCAGCGGCCTTACTGAACCGGGCACCGCCGTTGCGGTGCGCGATGTTCAGCCCGCGTCAGGCAATGTCGAAATGAAGCGGCTGATGATGTCGGCCACCGCTTGAGGGTCGTCCATATGGACGTGGTGATGGCCGGCCAGGGTGTGCAGGCGGCCATCGGGCAGCAATGCCGCGCGCTGGCTGCGTTCTGGCTCAGGGAAATATGCTTGCGCAGGTGTGGCATAGATCACCTGTACCGGGCACCGGATGGCGCTGACCACATCACACACCTGGTCCTCGGTCATGCGTACTGCAGTGGGCAGCATCAGCCGTGGATCGCTGCGCCAGGTCCAGCCACCGTCCACTTGTTTGACCCCGCGTTCGACCAGCAGGCGTGCGGACGCTTCACTGAGCTGGTTGACCATCATGCGCGCGCGCACCGGCGCGGCCAGGTCCGGGAATAGGCGCAGCTGCTTGGTTTCGAGCTTCATTGCCGCGTCCACGTGGGTACGTAGCCGCTGCACGGTTTCGTTGGCCGGGGCGGCCAGGCCACCCAGTGCTTCGATCGACACCAGCGCCTGTACACGCTCACCTGCGACGGCAGCCACGAGGCTGGCGATGGCCGCACCCATGGAGTGGCCGAGCAGTACGAAACGCTCCCAACCCAATGCATCGGCGATGGCCAATGTCTGCACGATGGCCAGCGGTGTGGTGTAGGGCGTGGTCAGTTGCAGGTGATCGCTGAAGCCGTGACCGGGCAGGTCCACCATCGCGATGTCCAGCGTGGGGAGGTGCGCGGCCAGTGGCAGGAAGCTGGCCGCATTGTCCAGCCAGCCGTGCAGGGCCAGTACTTTCAGGCTGCCGGGTTTGCCGGTGCGCAGGCCAGCAACGCGCTGCCCCTCCAACTGCAATTCGAAGGAAGTTGCGTTCATGCCATTTGTGCCGTTGCCAGCGTGGCCAGGGCGCGCGCGTGCGACGGTGCGTCGTTCAAGCAGGGGATGTAACGCATCTGCGCACCGCGTTCAGCCACGGTGGCGGTGAAGCCCAGCGCCACTTCTTCCAGCGTTTCCAGGCAGTCGGTGGCAAAGCCGGGGCAGACCACGTCCAGTGTCTTGAGGCCGCTTTGTGCCAGCGCCCACAACCGTGGCTCGGCATAGGGTTCAAGCCAGCGTTCACGGCCGAAGCGCGATTGATAGGTGAGCTCCCATTCGTCCGCCGACAGCCCCAGCGCGGCGGTAATCGCCTCGGCACTTGCCCGGCAGCGTTGCGGGTAGGGATCGCCGGCGTCGGCCAGACGCTGTGGAATACCGTGGAAGGAGAACACCAGCTTGTCGCCGCGCCCGTGTTGCTGCCAATGCGCGGTGATGGACGCGGCCACGGCAGCGGCCCATTGCGGATCGTCGGCGTAATCGCGGATCAACTGCACCTGGATCTGCGGATTGCGCGCCTGCCATTGCTGCACGCGGTCTTCCACCGAGGCGGTGGTGGTGGTCGAGAACTGCGGATACAACGGCAGCACCACGATGCGCTGGATGCCTTCTGCAACCAGCGCATCCAGTGCGGGCATCAGTGCCGGTGTGCCGTAGCGCATGGCATGGCGCACCCGCCACTGCGGCAGCTCGCGTTGCAGGCCTTCGGCCAGACGGCGGGTATGCACGGCCAGCGGCGAGCCGTCCGGCAGCCAGACCTGCGCGTATTTATGTGCGGAGCGGCCACTGCGCAGCGGCAGGATCAGGCCATGCAGCAAGGGTTTCCACAGCAGCGGCGGGATCGAAACCACACGCGGATCGCTGAGGAATTCAGCAAGGTAGCGACGCACCGCCGGGGCGGTGGGTGTCTCTGGCGTGCCTAGATTGACCGCGAGCAGCGCGGTGATGGGGGCGTCGGACATGCGCGCATTTTCGCAGGTCTGGGCCGGGAAGGGAGTGGAGACGGGAGTGAGTGGTGATGTGTAAGTAAGAGCGAAAGCAACGGCTTCCCCTCAGTCCTTCTTTGCACATTACGTAAAACAGGGGTTGAAGCCTGTTTCGGCCCAACCTCGTCCGCCGGAACCTCTCGCTTCTTTTCGCACCGCAATGGGGAGACCGGTGGCTTTGCAGTTGCTCCAACACACGGCCCTCACTCACTCCCGATTCATGGCTACGCCCCTAATTTCAAGCACTTGCTATATCTTTGTGCATCGACCTACGGAGTTCACCATGCGCCGCCTGCCGTGCCTTGTTCTGCTGCTGTCTGCGAGCCTGCTGTCCGCCAATGCCTTTGCCGGCCCCAAGGAAGACCAGCGCGCCCGCAATGCGGTGCGTGTGCTCAGTGAAATCCAGGACATCCCGGAGCAGGCCATTCCGGACAAGCTGCTCGATGAAGGCCGCGCGATCATTGTCATCCCCGACACGATCAAGGCAGGTCTGGTGCTGGGCGGGCGTCGCGGCCATGGCCTGATGTCGGTCAAGACGCCTGACGGCAGTTGGTCCAGCCCGGTGTTCATCAAGCTCACGGGTGCCAGCATCGGCTTCCAGGCCGGCGTGCAGTCCTCCGACGTGATCCTGGTGTTCCGCAACGACCGCAGCCTGGACAACATCGTCAACGGCAAATTCACCCTGGGTGCGGATGCAGGCGTGGCTGCCGGCCCGGTGGGCCGCAATGCCGCTGCCGCCACCGATGGCCAGCTCAAGGCCGAAATCTGGTCGTGGTCGCGTGCACGTGGCCTGTTTGCCGGTGTTGCGCTGGATGGCGCGGCACTGCAGATCGACGATGCCGCCAATCTAGACGCCTACGGCCAGGGCACCACGCCGCGCATGATCATCGAGGGCCGCCTGGCGGCTGCACCTTCCAGTGATGTCGTAGCCTTCCGTGATCGTCTGGAAGAATCCACCTATGCCGCCCGCGAGAAGCGCGGCACCCAGGGCACCACTGCCCCGGTGGCTGCCTCGGCATCGCGTGCAGCGCCGGTGAGCGTTCAGGCTCCCGTCGCAACCGGTACCGATACGGCTACCACCGAGCCGCTGCAGAACACGCCGGCGCAGGCTGCACCACATCAGGGCTTCCAGCCAGTGACCGAGGGCGAAATCCGCACCGAGTCGCTGGACGGCGGCAACTGACCTTTGGCATAGCGATTGGCTAAGGCCGTGTGCGTTATGCTCATCCACCTTCCACATTAATTACGCGAGCAGATCATGGGCAGTTTCAGCATCTGGCACTGGTTGGTCGTGCTGGTCATCGTCCTGCTGGTGTTTGGCACCAAGAAGTTGACCAGCGGTGCCAAGGATCTCGGCAGTGCGGTCAAGGAATTCAAGAAAGGCATGCGCGACGAGGACAAGCCGGCTGCGCAGCTGGGCGATGAGTCGAGCGATGCCGAAAAGAGCCGCGAAAAGCAGGCTGAGCACGACAAACAAGCGCGTTGATCCGGAGTTTCGGGCGTGTTTGATATCGGCTTCAGCGAACTGCTGTTGATTGCGGTGGTTGCGTTGGTGGTACTGGGTCCGGAGCGCCTGCCCAAGGCGGCGCGGTTTGCCGGCCTGTGGGTGCGCCGTGCTCGCAACCAGTGGGATTCGGTGAAGCAGGAGCTGGAACGCGAACTGCACGCCGAGGAAATCAAACGCAATCTGCAGGATGTGCGCCAGTCGATGCAGCAGACTGAAACCGAGCTGCGCGATCAAGCCCGGCAGGTGCGCGACGGTGCTGACGCCATCCAGCAGGAAGCGCAGCAGGCTGATCTTCAACCGCCCGGCCTTCAACAACACGAAGTGCCAGCCCCGGCCGAAGCTGAGCGTGTGATCGAGCCTCGCCCGATCAGGCCGGCGCCCGCGCTGGAGTCGGAGATGGGCAACCGTGCAATCGCGCTGGATACGCCGGCCCCGCCTGCCGCTGACGCCGCGCCCTCCACGCCGGAGCGGACGCAATGAGCGCCAATGAATCCAACGAAAGCCCGTTGATCGAGCACCTGATCGAGCTGCGTGCACGTCTGGTGCGCGCGCTGATGGGACTGGGCGTGGTGCTGCTGGCGCTGCTGCCGTTCTCGCGCACGCTTTACACGCACCTGGCCACGCCGCTGATCTCTCAGCTGCCGGCAGGGCAGTCCATGATTGCCACCAATCCGGCGGGCGCATTTTTCGCGCCGCTGAAGTTGACCTTCTTCACCGCCGTATTCGTGGCGGTGCCGTGGCTGCTGTATCAGGCCTGGGCCTTTGTCGCGCCGGGGTTGTATGCGCGCGAACGGCGCCTGGCTGTACCTCTGCTGGGCTCGGCGATGGCGTTGTTCTACATCGGTTGCGCGTTTGCGTACTTTCTGGTGTTGCCAGCGGTGTTTCACTTCCTCACTACCTTTCGTCCGGAAGTGATCGCCATCACGCCAGATGCAAACGCCTATCTGGATTTTGTGCTGGCCATCTTCTTTGCCTTTGGCGCCAGTTTTGAACTGCCGGTGGCGATGGTGATCCTGGTGCTGCTGGGCTGGGTAACACCGCAGCAGCTACGTGAAGGCCGTGGTTATGCGGTCGTGGGCATCTTCGTGCTGGCCGCGGTACTGACCCCGCCGGACGTGGTGTCGCAGTTGATGCTGGCCATTCCCATGTGCGTGCTCTACGAACTGGGTATCCATGCCTCGCGCTGGTTGTTGCCGCGTGATCAGGACAAGACCGCGGCACCCTGAATAGATGTATTCAACGTCTTCAGGTTTTCTGCGTTACCTTTCCGCCGGATAGGGGCTGCGCGTTATCGGGCAGGCCTGGGAACCGCCAGGGGGAATTCCCGTATGACGCAAAACAGAGGCAGCTGGATCAACAACGTTTCATTGCTCGGCAAGATGCTGGCCGCATTTGGCCTGGTGTTCCTGTGCTTTCTGGCTACCAGCGTGGTCAGCTACCGCACTTCCGGGCAGGACGACGCGGCGCGGAGGCAGGAAGGCCGGCAGATTGAAGTGATCCGGCAGGTGGAGGAAGCCATCCAGGCTGTCCGCCTGCAGCAGATCGCGATCCGCAACCATCTGCTCGGTGAAGACAGCAAGGAACTGGACGTCCTGCGTAAACAGCGCGAGCGCCGTGATGCGGCGCTGGGTGCAGCGATCGAGGCGGGCGACGAAGTGCAGGGCGAGCGTCTGCGGCGCACGGCGGCGCAGGCGACGACCTGGGATGCGGAGGTGGCGGAAGTGCTACGCCCCGCACAGGCTGGAGCCGAGCCGATGACGCCGTTGCAGCGCCTGCATGTGGTCAGCAAGGGACAGGGCGATGCCTTGGCCGAAGCACTGGATGGCATCTACGAAGCAGAACTGAAGGTGCTGTTGACCCAGCGTGGCCAGATGAGCGAATGGATTGCTCGTGCCCACCGGATTTCACTGATTCTGCTGGTGGTCGGCTTCCTGATCATCATCGGCACGCTGTTGATGATTTCGCGTTTGGTGGTGCGGCCGATCAACCGTCTCACCGAAAAGATGACGCGCCTGTCCAACGATGATCTGGACGTGGAAATCAATGGGCTGGAGCGCGGCGACGAAATCGGCCAGATTGCCCGCGCGCTGGAAGTGTTCCGTCGCAACTCACTGGTGTCGCGTGATGCCAACTGGGTCAAGCTCAGCGTTGGTGAGGTAAATGCGGCGTTGCAGTCCATGCAGACGCCCGACGACTACGCGCAGGCGCTGATATCGCAGATTGCCCCACGCATCGGCGCGCCCATCGGCGTGTTCTTTGTTTTTGACGAACAGGAAAAGGAACTGCGGCTACAGGGCAGTTACGGTTTCCAGCGGCGCAAGCATCTGGGCCTGCGGTACGGGCTGGGCGATGGGTTGATTGGTCAGGCTGCGCTGGAGCGCACCCGTATCAGCGTGCAGCAGGTGCCGGACGAGTTCTTTGGCGTGCACTCTGCCCTGGGCGAAGCGCAACCCAGCGCGCTGTTGGCGGTGCCGTTGTTGTTGAAGGGCCGGCTGTTGGGGGTGCTGGAATTTGGCAGCTTTGGTCAGTTCAGCGCCAGCCAGGAAGCGTTTATCGACAGCGTACTGGCGCCGGCTGCCCTGGGTTTGGACAACATCCGCCGCGCCGACGAAACCCAGCTGCTGCTCGACCACACCCGCGCACAGGCCGAGGAACTGCAGCAGTCGCAGGTGGCCTTGCAAGCGCAGGAAGAAGAGTTGCGTGCGGCCAACGAAGAGCTGCAGGGCAAAACCGTGGAGCTGGAAGAACACGCCCAGCGACTGTCTGCATCGGAGGAGGAACTGCGTGTGCAGGCCGAGGAGCTGCAGGCATCCAACGAAGAGCTGCGGCAGAAGACCGAAGTGCTCAACGAGCAGAAGGATGTCCTGCAGGTACTGCAGCGCGAAACCGAGTTCAAGGCACAGGAACTGGCACGTGCCAGCCAGTACAAAACCGATTTCCTGGCCAACATGTCGCACGAGCTGCGCACACCGCTCAACAGCCTGTTGATCCTGTCCAAAGAACTGGCTGAGAACGAGAGCGGCCATCTGGATTCGGAGGAAGTGGAAGCGGCTGCGGTCATCCACGATTCCGGTTCCAACCTGCTGCGATTGATCAACGACATCCTCGATCTGTCCAAGATCGAAGCCGGCAAGATGGATGTGTACCGCGAGGAAGTGCGGGTGGAAGCACTAACCCGCGAAGTCACGCGTCATTTCCGGCACATGGCGATGGAAAGCCGCTTGGAGTTCACTATCGATGTGGACCCGGCGGTGCCCGAATCGTTGGTCACTGATCGTTCCAAACTGCAGCAGGTGCTCAACAACCTGCTCGGCAATGCCTTCAAGTTCACCCGCGAAGGCAAGGTAACGTTGCACCTGGCGATGGCGGATGCTGCGCTGCTCACCCGTGTGGGCGCTGCGGCCGATGAGCAACACCTGGCATTGTCAGTGCGCGATACCGGCATCGGTATTCCGGAAGAGCGTCTGGAATCCATTTTTGAAGCCTTCGAACAGGTGGACTCCAGCACCAGCCGCCATTACGGCGGCAGCGGACTGGGACTGGCTATTGCGCGGCGCCTGGCGCAGTTGCTGGGCGGCCATCTGGTGGTGGACAGCGAGCAGGACAAGGGCAGTTGTTTTGCGCTGGTGCTGCCGCTGTGGTCGGCCGCCGTCAGCACGGTGCCGACGACGACAACTGCGGAGCAGCGGCTTGCGCCGACACCACTGCGTGCCGCCACTGCACCGTTGATTGATTGGATTCCCGACGACCGCCATGCCATTGCGGCTGGCGAATCAGTCATCCTCACCATCGAGGACGATCCGGCATTCGCGCGCATTCTGGTTGACCTGATCCGCCGCAAGGGCCACCGCGCGCTGGCCGCTGCCGATGGCGAGAGTGGCTTGGAACTGGCGCGGCGTTATCGCCCTACTGGCATCCTGTTGGATGTGATGCTGCCGGGCATGGACGGTTGGTCGGTGCTGCAGCACCTCAAGCACGACCCGGTCACCGCAGCGATCCCGGTGCACTTTATTTCCGCCGTGGACGAAGCCGCCAAGGGCGTAGCGCTGGGCGCGGTGGGTTACCTGACCAAGCCGGTGGATCGCAAAGCGTTGATTGCCGCGTTCGACCATTTGCTGGATGTTGCCGGCAAGATCGTGCGCAAGCTGTTGCTGGTCGATGACGACGATGATTCGCGCCTGGCACTTACGCATCTGCTGCAGGCCGACAACGTCGAAATCGACCAGGTGGCGTCGGGTGAAGAAGCCCTGGAGCGCATCGCCACGCACAGCTACGACTGCATTGTTCTGGACCTCAACCTGGGCGGAATTTCTGGCGTGGAGTTCCTGGAGCGTGCGGCCACTCTGGTGGCGGTGCCGCCGGTGGTGATCTATTCCGGGCAGGATTTGAGCCGGGAAGAAAGCCTCAAGCTTCGTCAGTACACCGACAGCATCGTCATCAAGGGCCAGCGTTCGCCCGAACGCCTGCTCGATGAAGTGAGCCTGTTCCTGCACAGCATTGGTTCGCGCGGTGGCAATGCCACCCCATCGGACGACCAACATCTGGCCGGGCGCCAGGTGCTGCTGGTCGATGACGACATGCGCAATTTGTTTGCGTTGTCCAAGTCGCTGCGTGCGCGTGGTATCAACGTGAGCATGGCCCAGGATGGCTACAAGGCGCTGCAGCAACTGCAGGAGAACCCCGGCATCGAACTGATCCTGATGGACATCATGATGCCCGGCATGGACGGCTACGAAACGACCCGCGAGATCCGCAAGCGCCCGGAGTGGAGGAACCTGCCGATCATCGCGGTCACCGCCAAGGCGATGCATGGCGACCGCGATAAATGCCTGGATGCCGGTGCCAACGATTACCTGACCAAACCGGTGGATATGGACAAGTTGCTGTCGATGATGCGTGTATGGCTGCAGAAGTAGGCCCGTCCACCCCCGCAGCGTGTCGCGATGAAATCGACGATATCGAAGTCGATGGTTTCATCCAGGCGATGACGCGGCGCCATGGCTACGACTTCAGCGGCTACGCACCGGCCTCGCTCAAACGGCGGGTGCTGGCGGTGGTGCAGTCGCTGGAGATCGCGCACGTCGGCGAGCTGACCGCTCGCGTACTGCGTGACGATGAGATGGTGCCGCAGGTCATTGCCAAGTTGTCGGTGCCGGTGTCGGAGATGTTCCGCAACCCGGCGGTGTTCCGGAAGCTTCGTGATGAAGTGTTCCCGGTGCTGGCCTCCTACCCGCAGATCAACATCTGGCAGGCCGGCTGTGCGCATGGCCAGGAAGTGTATTCACTGGCCATCCTGCTCAAGGAAGCCGGCCTGTACGACCGTTGCCAGATATTTGCCACTGACTTCAGCGACGAGGCATTGGCGCGGGCACAGGAAGGCATCTTCCCGATCCGCGATGCGCGGCTTTATTCGGAGAACTACCTCGCCGCCGGTGGCCAGCACACGTTGTCGGACTATTACCACGCACGCTATGACTTCATGAAGCTGGATGAGCGATTGAAAGAGCGGGTCACGTTCGCCAACCACAACCTGGTCTGCGACGGCGTGTTCTGCGAAGCGCAGCTGATCCTGTGTCGCAACGTGCTGATCTATTTTTCCGACGCATTGCAGGACCGCGTGCTGGGCTTGTTCCGCAGCAGCCTGAGCCGCGGCGGCATCCTGTGTCTGGGCAACCGCGAGTCGATCCGCTTCGCGCCCAGTGCACGTGATTTCGTGCCGTTGGACGCCGAGCTGCGGCTATACCGCAATGCCGGAGGAACGCTGTGAATCCGCAGCAGGCATCGCCGCCAGAGATCGTGGTGATGGGGTGCTCGGCGGGTGGGTTGTCGGCGCTGCACCGGGTGCTGGGCGGGCTGTCCGGGCCGCTGCCGGTGCCGATGGTGGTGGTCTGCCACAGTGGCTCGGAAGACATGCGGGTGTTCTGCGAACTGCTGGAAAGCCGCAGTGGATTGCCGGTGCTGGAAGCCGAAGAGCGGCTGCTGCCCGAACCCGGCAACGTCTATGTCGCGCCTGCTGGTTATCACCTGTTGCTGGAGCGCGATAAGCGTTTTGCCTTGAGTGTTGATCCGCGCGTGGCGTTCTCGCGTCCATCAATTGATGTGTTGTTTGAATCGGCTGCCGAGGTGTGGCGCCACGGTGTGCTGGCGGTGCTGATGACCGGCGCCAACGCCGACGGTGCCGAAGGTTGTGCAAAAGTGCGCCGCGCCGGCGGCACCGTGGTGGTGCAGGACCCGGAAACCGCGCAGGTTCCGATGATGCCCGCCGCCGCGCTGGAGCTTGCCGGCGCCGACTATTGCCTGCCCTTGCCGGAAATTTCTCTTTTGCTGGAATCCCTATGTTCGTGACCAAGTCACCTGCCACGCAGCGCCCCAAGATACTGGCCGTGGACGACAACCCGGCCAACCTGCTGGTGATCCGTCGTGTACTGGCCAAGCTCGATGTCGAAGTGGTCGAAGCCTCCTGTGGCAACGATGCGCTGAAGGCCACGTTGGACGACGAGTTTGCGCTGGTGCTGTTGGACGTCTACATGCCGGACATCAACGGCTTTGAAGTGGCCGAAATCCTGTCGCAGGAAGAAGGCACGCGGCAGACGCCGATCATCTTCGTCACCGCAACCTATGCCGACGACGTGCACCGGCTCAAGGGGTATGGCTTTGGCGCGGTGGACTACATGGCCAAGCCGCTGGAAGCGACCATTCTGCTGTCCAAGGTGCAGGTGTTCCTGGAGCTGTACCGGCACCGTGTTGCGTTGCGCGCGGCGCTGGGTGAGTTGTCCGAGCGCAACCGGCAACTGGAGATCGAAGTAGAGCAGCGCAAGCTGATGGAGCAGGAGATGCGTCACCTGGCCATGCACGACATGCTCACCGGGTTACCCAACCGGGCCTTGTTCATGGACCGCCTGGAGAGTGCACACCATCGCGCCGTGCGGCATGGCGGCATGTTCGCGCTGGTCTATGTGGACGTGGACCGCTTCAAGGAAGTCAACGACACCTGGGGCCATGCTGCCGGCGATGCCATGTTGGTCGAACTGGCCGCACGATTGCGCAGCACCTTGCGCGAGAACGACACCGTCGCGCGGTTGGGCGGCGATGAGTTCGCGTTGGTGCTGGAAGAACTGGAGGACCTGCAGGATGCGGAGCGGTTGTTGGAGCGCGTGCGCGCAGCGCTGCTATCGCCGATGCAGTACCAGCGCGATGGCGAAGAAATCACCCTGTCCGTGAGCGCCAGCATCGGCCTTGCGGCTTACCCGGCCGACGGCGCCGAGGTGGGTGCCTTGCTGCATGCCGCCGATCAGGCGATGTACCAGATCAAGCGTGGCGGCGACGCGGTGTGAGCTGCCGGGCTGGGATGAAATCCCAGCCTATGAGCGGACTCAGGCCTCAAACACGTGGCCCGAAGGCTTCGGTGCCGACGGTGTACCGGCCGTGGTTGGCGCCAGCATCTGCTTCCATGCGGCGTATACCGCACCGGCAAATACCGGCATCAGTACCGCCATCAGCAGCAACTGGGCAATGGCCAGTGCGGCCGTTTGGCCCGCAACCAGGCCGACGATCAGCGCCACGATCATTACTGCGAAATAGATTGCGAAGATCGCGATGAAAGCCAGCACGAAGAACACCAGCATCGCCGGCAGGTTGTGGATGCTGGCACGCAGGCTCTGACGCAACGCCTGTACGCCGGTGCGGTTCTCGAACATCACCTGTGGCGGCATCACGAACAGTGCCAGCGTCAACGCAGCGAACGTGCCCAGCATCAGCGCCAGCCACAGCAGGATGCGACCGGCCGGCAACGTCGCCACCAGTGACTCGATCTGCGTCGGATCCGGCTGTACGCCGGACTGGCTGATCTCGTTGATCTTTAACATCACGTCCGACAGCTGCTGGAAGCCGGCGGGGCCGCCGACCAGCACGAACAGCAGCGCACCCAGCACCAGCGCGGCGATCAGCTGCGGCAGCAGGGCGACCAGCAGATGCGGTGCGCGGCCTTCCTGCACACCCTGCAACAGATGCACCGGGCGCGCTTGACGGCCCTGGTCGACCTCGCGGATGGCCCACAACATGCCGCCCATGAACAACGGGCCGGCCAGGATCAACAGGAACTGCAGCACCAGGCCCAGCGATGCCGGGGCCAGCATCGCCAGCGACAGCACCAGTGAGGTGCCTACGCCCCACAGGATGCCCAGCGAACCCAACGCCAGCGGCGCGCGCTTGAGCAGGCCAAAGCCGGTCAGCAACCAATCCGCACCGGCAGACGCCGGCACTTTGTGAATCTCGCTCATTGCAGTTCCGAAACAAGGGGGGACGCCGGCAACGCTGCAGACGCCGGCCGATTATCGCCCGAAACCCAACCCGGGGTTATGAGCAACAAGTAACGGGGTATGGGGGGCGGCGAGCGGGAGGCGGGAGGTAGCGTTTGAGCACGGCCACGAAAGCCTCGCTGGACCGCGTTCCGCCCATGCCGGGCTCCCGCCGACGCCGATGCTGGCGCAACGCCAGCGGCACCTTCAATGCGTTGAACTACCCCGACGCACATGCCGCACAAACCGGCGCAGCAACTGCCTTGCCAGCGGTGCTGCGCTCACATCGCGGGCGACGCTGCGGGCGCAGCCGCCGTGGCGGGCGATGCAGTCGGCGCGGGCGCGGACGTAACCGCGCATGTGGTGGGTGGCGAATTCCGGGTGGAACTGCAGGCCCCAGGTCTGTTCGCCCCAGCGGAAGGCGTGGCAGTTGTCCTGTGCCGAGCGGGCCAGCACGGTGGCGCCGTCGGGTGCGCGCAGTACGGTCTGCAGGTGCGTGGCATGGGCCGGGAAGCTGGCTGGCAGGCCGGCAAACAGGGGATCGGCGGCGGCCGGTGCTTCCAGTTCCAGCACGATGGTGCCGGACTCGCGCCCGGCCGGGTTGTAATCCACCTGTCCACCCAAGGCATGCGCCAGCAGCTGGTGGCCGTAGCAGATGCCCAGCAGCGGCATGCCGCCGTGGGCGGCGTCGCGCAACCAGTCGGCACTGCGTTCGCTCCAGTCGGCGCGGTCGGTGACGAAGGCCGCCGAGCCGGTCACGATGGTGGCGGCGAAATCACCACGGTCGGGCAGTGCTTCGCCGTGTTCGACGTTGACCACCACCGTCTCGGCTTCTTCCAACCCGGCGGCGACGCGGATCCAGTGCGGGAAGCGCCCATAACGGCGCAGGGTCGGGAACGGCTGCCCGGTTTCAACAATCAAGAACGGCTGGGGCTTCATTCCGTGGGCGGCAGGACAGACAGGACTTCCTCGATTGTAGTCAGCCCTGCGGCCACCTTTTCAAGCCCAGTGCGACGCAGGGTACGCAGCCCTTCGTTGCGTGCGGCCCGGTTGAATGCGGCCAGATCCATGTCGCGGGTGATCAGTGCGCGCAGCCGCGAACCCAATGGCAGCAACTCATACAGGCCCACGCGGCCCATGTAACCGGTACGCCGGCACTCCAGGCAACCGACCGGTGCATATGCGGTGACGACATCAGGTAATGCTTCATGGGCATCACGCAAAGGCGCCCAATCGGCATCACTGAGCGCGTCCGGCACCTTGCAGTGCTGGCACAGTGTGCG
Source organism: Stenotrophomonas sp. Iso1 (assembly GCF_027497995.1). Taxonomy (GTDB): domain Bacteria; phylum Pseudomonadota; class Gammaproteobacteria; order Xanthomonadales; family Xanthomonadaceae; genus Stenotrophomonas. The sequence continues at coordinate 164,025 of NZ_JAODBT010000001.1, forward strand.
TACCAGACGCTGCGCGAGCACGCCGTTGACGGTGGAAGCGATGAGGTAATGCGGCACGCCCAGGTCGAGCAGGCGGGTGATGGCCGAGGGGGCGTCGTTGGTGTGCAGGGTGGACAGCACCAGGTGACCGGTCAGCGAGGCCTGTACCGCCATCTGGGCGGTTTCCAGGTCTCGGATTTCGCCAATCATGATGATGTCGGGGTCCTGCCGCAGCAGGGTGCGCACGCCGCTGGCGAAATCCAGGTCGATGTTGGTCTGCACCTGCATCTGGTTGAATTCCGGCGCGATCATTTCGATCGGGTCTTCCACCGTGCACACATTCACGTCTGGCGTGGCCAGCCGCTTGAGCGTGGAATACAGGGTGGTGGTCTTGCCCGAGCCGGTGGGGCCGGTGACCAGCACGATGCCGTGCGGGCGGGCGACCAGCTCGTTCCAGCCGGCAGCTTCTTCGGGGCTGAAACCCAGCTGCTCGATGCTCTTGAACGCCGAATCCGGGTCGAAGATGCGCATCACGCACTTCTCGCCGAATGCAGTGGGCATGGTCGACAGGCGCATTTCCACTTCGCGGCCACCCGGCGAACGGGTCTTGATGCGGCCATCCTGCGGGCGGCGACGCTCGGCCAGATCCATGCGTCCCAGCACTTTGACGCGGCTGATCACGGCGGTCATCACCGACGGTGGCAGCTCGAACACCTTGTGCAGCACGCCGTCGATACGGAAGCGCACCCGGCCCATGTCGCGTCGCGGTTCCAGGTGGATGTCACTGGCGCGTTGTTCGTAGGCGTACTGCAGCAGCCAGTCGACGATGCTGACGACGTGGTGATCGTCAGCATTGACGTCGCCGGAGCTGCCCAGTTCCACCAGCTGCTCGAAGCTGGGCAGGCCGGTGTTGTTGCCGCCGTCGCGGGCATCGCCGCGGGCGCCACGCACCGAGCGGGTGACGCCGAAGAACTCCATCGAATACCGGTGCAGATCCAGCGGATTGACCAGCACGATGTCGATGCGGCGCCGGGTGAGGTGTTGCAGGTCCGGCATCCAGTCGCGTGCCATCGGCTCGCTGGTGGCCACCAGCACGCGCTCGCTGTCCACTGCCAACGGCAATATGCGGTGGCGGCGGGCGTAGGCGTGGGAGACCACGGCGGTGGCGGCAGCCACGTCGACACGGGTGGGATCAATGCGCAGGTGGCGGGTATTGGTACGTGCGGCCAGCCATTCGGTCAGCCGCTCCAGTGCCAGATCGCCGGTGGCCGGTGGCGCAGCGGCCAGCTTCAGATTGGCCAGCAGCACCAGCGGGTGCACCTCGCTGGCGTTGCGCGCGCCCTGGGCCGAGAAGCGGATGCGTTCCAGGTCGTGCGCGGCCACCATGCCATCGCTCAGCAGGGCCGAGGCGACGTTGGAAAACTGCAGCCTTCCCGGGGCGATATTCACCGGAATGGGCGGTATCTGCGCGCTATGCGCGGCCTGCTGTTCCACCCCAAACTCCTTGCTCGCACGGCCGCCGTGCGGTCGGTCGCTATACTAGCGCACCCCTTCTGCACGGCTCAGGCAGCATGTCCGCGACCCCCAACGTTCCTATTACCTTCCAGGGCCTGATCCAGACCCTCAACGAATACTGGGCGAAGCAGGGTTGCGTGCTGATCCAGCCACTGGACCTGGAAGTGGGCGCCGGCACCTTCCATCCGGCCACGTTCCTGCGCTCGATTGGCCCGGAAAGCTGGAACGCCGCCTACGTGCAGCCGTCGCGCCGTCCCACCGATGGCCGCTACGGCGAAAACCCCAACCGCCTGCAGCGCTACTACCAGTACCAGGTGGCGATGAAGCCGAGCCCGGACAATATCCAGCAGCTTTACCTGGATTCGCTCAAGGCGCTGGGCATCGACCCGCTGGTGCATGACCTGCGCTTCGTCGAAGACAACTGGGAATCGCCGACCCTCGGCGCCTGGGGCCTGGGTTGGGAAATCTGGCTCAACGGCATGGAAGTCACCCAGTTCACCTACTTCCAGCAGGCCGGTGGCCTGGAGTGCAAGCCGGTGCTGGGCGAAATCACCTACGGCCTGGAGCGGCTCTGCATGTACCTGCAGAACTGCGACAACGTCTATGACCTGATCTGGACCTATGGCCCGGACGGCACCCCGGTTACCTACGGCGATGTCTACCTGCAGAACGAGGTGGAACAGAGCACCTACAACTTCGAGTACGCCGACGTGGAAGAAATGTTCCATCGCTTCGACGCCTGCGAGAAGGAAGCGCAGAAGCTGATTGAAGTCGGACTGCCGCTGCCGGCCTACGAACAGGTCTGCAAGGCATCGCATTCGTTCAACCTGCTTGACGCGCGCCGCGCCATTTCGGTGACCGAGCGCCAGCGTTACATCCTGCGCGTGCGCGCGCTGGCCCAGGCCGTGGCAAAGCTGTACGAGGGCAAGCGCCTGGAAGCCGTGGCCGCCAAGGAGGTGCAGGCATGAGCATGCAACCGCTGCTGATCGAACTGGGCGTGGAAGAGCTGCCGGTCAAGGCGCTGCCGGGTCTGGCACACGCCTTTTTCGACGGCGTGATTGATGGGCTGGCCAAGCGCGGCATCGCGTTTGATCGCGGCGGTGCCAAGCCATTGTCCACCCCGCGTCGTCTGGCGGTACTGCTGCCGGGCGTGGAAACCGAACAGCCAGAACAGCATTCGGAAGTGTTCGGCCCGTACCTGAATATCGCGCTGGACGCCAACGGCGAGCCGACCAAGGCGTTGCAGGGTTTCGCCGCCAAGGCCGGCATCGACTGGACCGCACTGGAGCGCACCACCGACGCCAAGGGCGAGCGTTTCGTGCTGCGTTCGGTCACTCCGGGCGCGCAGACCGCTGCGTTGCTGCCGGAGATCGTGCGCGAGGCCATCGCCGCGATGCCGATTCCCAAGCCGATGCGCTGGGGCAGTCACGAATACGCATTCGCCCGCCCGGTGCATTGGCTGGTGCTGTTGCACGGCAATGACGTGGTGGATGCCGAACTGTTGGGCCTGAAGTCCGACCGCATGAGTCGCGGCCATCGTTTCATGGCCGACAAGCAGGTGTGGCTGAGCAACCCGAGCGACTACGTGGAATCGCTGAAGGCCGCCAACGTGCTGGTTGATGCGGATGCGCGCCGTGAGCGCATCGTCGCCGAGGTCAATGCGGCGGCAACGCAGGCCGGCGGTGTTGCACGCATCACCGACGACAATCTTGAGCAGGTGGTGAACCTGGTGGAGTGGCCGGCGGCAGTGCTGTGCAGCTTCGAACGCGAGTTCCTGGCGGTGCCGCAGGAAGCGCTGGTGGAGACGATGGAGGTCAACCAGAAGTTCTTCCCGGTGCTGGACGACAGCGGCAAGCTGACCGAGAAATTCATCGGCATCGCCAACATCGAATCGAAGGATGTGGCCGAAGTGGCCAAGGGCTACGAGCGCGTGATCCGCCCGCGCTTCTCCGACGCCAAGTTCTTCTTCGATGAAGATTTGAAGCAGGGCCTGCCCGCGATGGGCGACGGCCTGAAGACCGTCACGTATCAGGCCAAGCTCGGCAGCGTGGCCGACAAGGTGCAGCGCGTGTCGGCGCTGGTGCAGGTCATCGCGCCGCAGGTGGGCGTGGACCCGGTGCATGCCAAGCGTGCCGCCGAACTGGCCAAGAACGATCTGCAGTCGCGCATGGTCAATGAGTTCCCGGAGCTGCAGGGCATCGCCGGCCGCCATTACGCGCTGGCCGGTGGTGAATCGCCGTCGGTGGCGCTGGCTATCGACGAGGCTTACCAGCCGCGCTTTGCTGCCGATGACATCGCTGCCTCGCCACTGGGCAAGGTGCTGGCGATTGCAGAGCGTCTGGACACGTTGGCCGGTGGTTTTGCTGCGGGCCTGAAGCCGACCGGCAACAAGGATCCGTTCGCACTGCGTCGTAATGCGTTGGGCTTGGCGCGGAGCATCATTGAATCTGGTTTTGATTTCGATGTTCGTGCACTCATTGCGCTGGCTCGCCATGCGGCACTGAATGCCTGGGCGGTGAGTGCTGAAAAGGCAATTACTGAAGCGAAGAGTGACAAGGACCTCGCATCTGCGACGAAGGCCCGGGATGAAGCCGTTTCCCTACGTGATGGCGACCCAACCGCAGGTGTCGATGAGCTCTACGACTTCATCATCGACCGCCTGAAGGGCTACTACGCCGACAAGGGCGTGCCGGCCACGCACTTCAACGCCGTCGCTGAATTGAAGCCCGCGTCGTTGTACGACTTCGACCGCCGCATCGATGCCATCGGCATCTTCGCTCAGCTGCCGGAGGCCGAAGCACTGGCTGCGGCCAACAAGCGCATCCGCAACATCCTGCGCAAGGCCGAAGGCGAGATCCCGGGGATGGTTGACCCTGCGCTGTTGCGCGAGCCGGCCGAGAGCGAACTGGCTGAAGCCGTGGCCGCCGCCATCGACGACACCGGCGCCGCGCTGTCGCAGAAGGACTACGTGGCCGTGCTCGGCCGCCTGGCTCGTTTGCGCCCGCAGGTAGACGCGTTCTTCGACAACGTCATGGTCAACGCCGACGACCTCGCATTGCGTGGCAACCGCCTGGCGCTGCTGCGCACCCTGGGCGACCGCCTCGGCAGCGTGGCCGCGATCGAGCACCTGTCCAGCTGATCGCAAACCCCGATGTGTTGCAACGAAGGCCCGCGCAAGCGGGCCTTCGTTCTTCGCAGGAGCGGTGCGGACCAAACAGTGCGGGCAATCACCAACCTCCGCCGTGATCGCAGTGTGATTTTGCGGGTCATGTTGAGCCCGGTATCCTGCTCACCATGCAGCCATCCCGAATCACCCTGTCATTCCTGATTGCCGCGCTGTTCCTGGCAGCGCCCCTCGCCCATGCTCGCGGTACCGTCCAGAAGGTGGACATCAAGGGCTTGGACAAGGGCAATGACGCCGCCATCCTTGAAAACATCGAGGTCTCACTGTCGCTGTATGACGTGATCGGCAAGGTCCAGGGCGAGTCGCGCCTGGAGTATCTGCTGTCGCAGGCCGAACGCCAGACCCGGCAGGCGCTGGAGCCGTTCGGCTACTACAACCCCACCATCACCGTGGAGGCGCCGCGCGAGGGCGACAACGTGCAGGTGGTGATCCAGGTGGACAAGGGTGCGCAGATCAAGGTGCGCCAGGATGAGGTGATCATCACCGGGCCGGCCTCGCGCGACCGCTACCTGCAGGAAGACCTGGAGGCGTTCCAGCCCAAGTCCGGGCAGCCGTTCGACTCGGTCAACTACGAGGCCAGCAAGGTCACCATTACCCGGCGTCTGGCCGAGCGCGGGTACTTCGATGCCGATTTCACCCAGCGCAAGGTGGAGGTCACCCGCGCCGAGAACGCGGCCGACATCTTCCTCAGCTGGGACAGCGGCCGCCGCTACAACATGGGGCCGATCACCTTCCAGGAAGATTACTTCCGCCCCGGTCTGTTCGACCCGCTGGTGTATTGGGAAGACGGCAGCTATTGGCACGAAGGCAAGCTTGACCGCCTGCGCGAATCGCTGACCAAGCTCGACTACTTCAGCGTCATCGACATCCAGCCGCACCCCGAAAACGCCGATGAAAATGGCGATGTGCCGGTGAATGTGAAACTGACCAAGGCCAAGCGCACCATCTACACCGCCGGTGTCAGCTTCGGCAGCGAGAGTGGTGCCGGTGTGCGCGGCGGCGTGGAGCGCCGCTACGTCAACCGCCGTGGTCACAAGCTCAATACACAGCTGGATTACGCGCAGCGGCGCAAGAGCCTGATTACCAGTTACCGCGTGCCGGGCTTCCGTTGGCTGGATGGCTGGTACACCTATGCCGTCAGTGCCTACGACGAGCAGACCGACTACATCGACCTGCGCAACGTGAAGCTCATTGCCAGCCGCAGCGGCGAGATCAACGAGCACTGGACCGCCATCGTCTCGATGAACGCCCTGCGCGAGCGTTGGGGTTATGGCTCCGACAACATTTTCGACAAGCGGCTGTACCAGTACTCCACGCTGGTTTACCCGCAGTTGACCGGCGACTACGTGAACGTGGACGACGAGAGTTTTCCGCGCAAGGGCATCAGCGGCAACACCACCTTGCGGGGTGGCGTTGAGGGCGCTGGCTCGGACACCAGCTTTGTCCAGGCCGATATAACCTTGCGCTGGTACATCCCGGTGGGTGCCGCCGACCGCCTGATCCTGCGCGGTCAAGCCGGCACTACCTGGACCAGTGATCTGGTGTCGATGCCGCCAAGCCTGCGTTACTTCGCCGGCGGTGACCGCTCCATCCGTGGCTATGCCTACCGCGAAGTGGGGCCGCGCACGCCGGCTCCTGACAAGTACGCGCTCGGCGCGAAGAATCTGGTGGTTGGCTCGGCCGAATACGAGCATTACTTCAACGGTGGCCCGTGGGGCGCGGCGGTGTTTGTTGATACCGGTAGCGCCTTCGACAACACCATCGACCTGCATACCGGCGTCGGCCTGGGCGTGCGTTGGAAATCACCGGTGGGCCCCGTGCGCATTGATATCGCCCGTGGCCTGAACAGCCCGGATTCGGCCTTCCAGCTGTACCTGAACATCGGAGCGGACCTGTGAGCCGTCGCCCGGATGACGTGAGCCCGGAAGAACGCGAAGCGCGTATCGCCGAGCTGCGTGCCAAGCGCAAGGCGCGCCTGCGCAAGCTGGCTGTGCGCAGCGGCATCACCATCACCGCGTTGGTGTTGGTGGGCCTGTTTGCGGTGTACTGGCTGCTGCAGACCGTGGCAGGGCGTGAAGTGCTGCTGGCGCAAGTGGTGGCGCGCCTGCCAGCCAATTCGTCGTTGACCTGGAGCAAGGCCGAAGGCCCGCTGGCCGGCCCGTTGATCCTGCACGACCTCGATTTCCGTTACGAAGACCTGCATTTCACCGCCGCCCAGGCGTACCTGGACCCGGATATCCGCCCGCTGCTGGGCCGCAAACTGCGCCTGGATGCGCTGCGCATCACCGACGCTACGCTGGATCTGGGCCCGTCGGAAGACAAGCCATTCGCGTTGCCCAACTGGCCGGATGTGTTGCCGGCCATCGAGCTGCCGCTGGCGTTGCAGGCTGACTCCATCGCGGTCGATGGCTTGCGCATCAGCCAGATGCAGGAACCGGTGATCGACATCACCCGCATCCGTGGTGGCCTGGAAGCTGCCGATGGTGAGTTCCGCGCGACCCAGATCAAGGTCAACACCAACCTTGGCGATTTCCGCATCGACGGCCATTACGTGCCGCGCAACGATTACGACACCGACCTCACCGTGCGTGCGCTGATGCCGGCGCGACCGGGCCAGCCCGCAGCACGGCTGGGTCTGGTGGCACGCGGTGATCTGGCGCATATGGAAGTGGCGCTGGCCGGCTACGCGCCCAAGCCGCTGCATGCCAGCCTGATTCTGGATGGCCGCAACAACCCGGTGTGGAACATTGCTGCCCGTTCGGAAGCGCTGGACCTGGGCCAACTGGTGCCAGCGCAGTTCATGGCAGAAGCCCCCGCTCCGCTGGCGCTGGATATCTCGGCGCGTGGCCGTGGTGGCCAGGCGCAGCTGCAGGGCCGCGTGCGGCAGGGTGAGCAGGAGCTGGTGCTGGCACCGTCCAACGTCGCCATCGACAAACAGGTGCTGACCGTTGCACCGCTGGTGGCCGAAGTCTTCGGCGGCAGCGTGCGGCTGCAGGGCACTGCGGATTTCAGTGATGCGCAGAACCCGGGCTTCCGCTTTGCCGTGGTGGCCAACCAGCTGACCTGGACACCGGCGCCGGATCCCACCGCACCGGATTCCACGCCGGTGCCGATGCACCTGAAAGAAGCGCGGCTGGGCGTGGCCGGCAACCTCAAGAACTGGGCGGCCATCGGCAAGGCTGACGTCGCTCGTGAAGCGCAGGACGCCAGTCTCGATTTCGACGTGCGTGGCAACGACCAGCAGGCGCGCATCGAGCAACTCAAGGCGACGACCCCCGGTGGCTCGCTGGACCTGACCGGCTCCGCCGCGTGGGCGCCAATGTTGGCCTGGGATGTGGACGCCAAACTGGCCAGCTTCGACCCCGGCTATTTCCTGCCGGGCTGGGAAGGAAATCTGTCGGGCACGCTCGCTTCCCAAGGCAAGCAGTTGCCGGCGCCGGTCGGCACCGAAGAGATGCGCTTTGAGGCCACCGTGGACGTGCCGCAACTCAAGGGCAGGCTGCGTGGCCGTAGCGTGGACGCACGCGCCAAGCTCGCGTTGCAGGGCACCCAGGGCGAAGGCGACGTGCGCCTGGTGGTCGGCGACAGCCGAATCGAGGCCAAGGGCAAGGTTGGCGACCGCATGAGCGTGGATGCGCGGCTGGAACCGCTGCATCTGTCCGACCTGCTGCCCGGCAGCAGCGGCAGCCTGGCCGGCACCCTGCAGTTGCGGGGTAAGCCGAGCGAGCCCGACATCACCGCTGACCTGCGCGGTAGCGGCCTGCAATGGGATGACTGGAAGGTCGGCCAGATCAGCATCAATGGCCGCCTGCCGTGGCAAGGCGACAACGGCGCCCTGCAGGTGCAGGGCAGTGCGGTGGAAGTGGGCATGTTGCTGGACCAGGTGCGCATCAATGCGCGTGGCAGCGTGCAGAACCTGCAGTTGGAGGCAGACACCGGCAATGAGCTCGGCGCCATCGCGTTGAGTGGCAGCGTGCGTCAGGCCGGGCAGGCATGGCGGGGTGAACTGGCTTCACTGCGGTTGGCGCCGGTCAAGGGTGCGCCGTGGCAGCTGCGTCAGCCGGCAGCGTTCAATGTGCAGGGCAGCAACTTCACCCTCGGCGAAGCTTGCCTGGGGTCGACCACCGGCGGTGCAGTGTGCGCCAGTGCCAACTGGCCACGCGATGGCCTGAAGCTGCGGGGCGACGCACTGCCGCTTGCACTGGTGCAGCCGTGGTTGCCGCCCAATGCCGGCCGCACCTTGCACCTGCGTGGCGAAGTCACCTTCGACGGCGACATCCGCCCGCGTGGCAATGCGTTTGAAGGCGGATTCAAGGTGGCCTCGGCCGAGGGTGGCATCCGCCTGGGTGACAACGCCCGTGGCGAGCTGGTGCGCTATGACCATTTCTCGCTCAACGTGGAAATGCTGCCCAACAGCATCAAGGGCTACCTCGGTGTCGGTTTCCAGGGCGACGGCTTTGTCGATGCCAAGGTACAGACCGGTTGGGAGCCGGGTGCCGCGCTCAACGGTGAGCTGTACCTCAACATGTCGCGGCTGTACTGGCTGGAGTTGTTCTCGCCGGATCTGGTGCGGCCCAAGGGTTTGATCGAAGGCCACGTGAGCCTGCGCGGTACACGCGGCCAACCGACGCTGGGCGGCGATGCCAAGCTCAGCGATTTCACCGGCGAGCTGCCGGCGCTTGGCCTGACGTTGAGCGAAGGCACAGGCAGTTTCATCGCACAGCCCGATGGTTCGGCGCGCATCAGTGCCTCGGCCAAGACCGGTGGCGAAGGCGCGTTGAAGGTGGATGGTGGCCTGTCGTGGTTTGGCGATGCACAGCCGTTGCAGTTGCATATCTCTGGCGACAAGGTGCTGCTGGCCAACACCAGCGAACTGCGCGTGGTCGCCAACCCGGATCTGAACTTCACCCTGGCCGGCACGGCGATGGAGCTGCGTGGCAGCGTGCATGTGCCCGAGGCCGACCTGGATCTGGAGCGCCTGGACCGCGGCACCTCGGTCTCCGAAGACGTGGTGGTGCTGGACCCGGTGGACCCGGAAGAAGGCCCGTCCTCGCCGTTGGACATGGACCTGACCGTGAGCCTGGGTGACAAGGTCAAGATGACCGGCTTCGGCCTCAAGGGCGCACTGACCGGGCGTATGCAGGTGCGCGCCCGACCGGGCCGCGAGATGACCGCCAACGGTGGCCTGGAAGTGAGTGGTCGCTACAAGGCCTATGGCCAGGATTTGACCATCACCGACGGCCAGCTGCTGTGGAACTACGGCATCGTTTCGGACCCGCGCATCAACATCAAGGCAGAGCGCGAGATCGGTGACATCACGGCCGGCATTCACGTTACCGGCCGCGCGCAGGCGCCGAAGGTGGACGTGTGGTCGGACCCGGCGATGTCGCAATCCGAAGCGCTGGCATACCTGGTGCTGGGCCGCAGCTTGAGCATGGCCAGCAGCGACCAGGCACAGCAGGTCAACGCGGCCTCGGCGGCATTGTCGGCCGGCAGCGGCCTGCTGGCCGCGCAGGTGGGCGCTAAATTGGGCCTGGATGACGCGGGTGTAAGCCAGTCACGCGCGTTGGGTGGTTCGGTGATCGGTGTGGGCAAATACATCACGCCCAAGCTTTATGTCGGCTACGGCGTCTCGCTGGTCGGCAGCGGCTCGGTGCTGACGCTGAAGTACCTGCTACGTCGCGGCTTCGATATCGAAGTGGAATCGAGCACGGTGGAAAACCGTGGTTCGGTGAACTGGCGCACGGAGAAGTAAAGCAGGTAATTCGCGGGGCGAAGAGCACGCGCAGCGTGATCCCGGCACAAGGGCCATTCTCAGTACTGAGAATGGCCCTCAGCCTGTGTGCGGCCCCTAATTCCCAGTGCCATGACCGACGGCGGTTGCCGCTCCCGGCTGCCATCGCTACTGTCGGCGCCTGTTCTGTAATTCGCTGGAGTTCCAATGACGCGCAAACCGCTTACCGCCGCGCTGGTGCTGGGCATGAGCCTGGCTGCTGCCGCCAACGCCAACGAGGGCATGTGGATGCCCACGCAGTTGCCGGAGTTGGCAAAAACGCTGAAGGAGGCCGGTTTCAAGGGCAATCCGGCGGAACTGGCCGATGTCACTGCGCCGCCGTTGAGTGCGGTGGTGCGGGTGGGCGGTGGCACCGGTGCGTTCGTGTCGGGCGATGGCCTGCTGCTGACCAATCACCACGTGGCCTATGGCGTGATCCAGTACAACGCCAGCAAGGAACACGACACCATCAACGAAGGCTTCATCGCCCAGGGCCGTGCCGATGAGCGCGCCGCCAATCCGGATTACCGCGTGTTGGTGACGGTGGGCTTCGACAAGGTCACTGATGACGTGCTCACGGATGCACGCGGCAAGACCGGGCGTGCTTACTACGATGCCGTGGAAAACGCGCGCAAACGTATCGTTGCTGACTGCGAAGCCGAAGGCGGCGTGCGCTGCTCGGTGGCCAACATGTATTACGGCACCGACTTTTACCGCATCCGCCAGCTGGAGCTGACTGACATCCGTCTGGTCTATGCCCCGCCGCGCGCCATCGGCAACTACGGCGACGAAATCGACAATTTCATGTGGCCGCGGCACACCGGCGATTTCACCTTGCTGCGTGCCTATGTTGGCAAGGACGGCAGGCCGGCGCCGTACAACAAGGACAACGTTCCCTACCAGCCGCCGGCACATGTGAAGATGGCGGCCGACGGCCCGAAGGAAGGCGACTACGCGATGTTGGCCGGTTACCCGGGCACCACCTACCGCCTGCGTACCGCCGCTGAATTCAGCAGTCAGATCGACACCGTGCTGCCGCGCCGCGTTGACGTGTTCCAGCAGTTGATCGACACCATCGAATCCGTCGGCAAAACCAATGCCGATGCACGTACCCGCTACGCATCGCAGCTGCAGTCGTTGAAGAACAATCGCAAGCGTGCAGCCGGCGAACTGGAGGGCCTGCTGCGCAGCGATGCCAAGGCTCAACGTGCACAGGATGAGCAGGCCATGCTGGCCGCCACCGACAGCAAGTACAAAACCGACATCGACGCATTGTTTGCATCGCTGGCTGCGGATCGCGAAGTTGGCAACAGCGAGTTCCTGGTGACGTTGTTGTCCAGCCAGACCCAGTTGCTGCGTTCGGCATTGCTGCTGGAGCGGTTGCGCGTGGAATCGCTCAAGCCCGACGCCGAGCGTGAAGCCGGCTACCAGCAACGCGATCAGGCGCTGATCGAAGGTGTGCTCAAGCAAGTGCAGCGCCGCTACGACCCGGCCGTGGAGAAAGCGATTCTCACCGCGTTGCTCACCCGCTATCAGCAGCTGCCCGATGCACAGCGCAACGCGCATTACGACACCCTGTTCGGCCGCACGCCGGCGCAGCTGGCCACGCGCCTGGACACGCTGTACGCGCAAACCCGTTTGGGCGAGGAAGCACAGCGCTTGTCGCGCTTTGAAAGCGCACGCAAGGGAGCTGCCATTGAAAGCGATCCGCTGACGGCAGTGGCCTCGGCATTGGTGGCCGCCCAGCTCGATGCTGAGCGCCAGAGCAAGGAGCGCGAAGGCGAGCAGTTGCGTCTGCGTCCGTCCTACATGCAGGCGTTGTTCGCCTGGCGTGCCGCGCAGGGCCGCGCGGTGTATCCGGATGCCAACAGCACGCTGCGCATCAGCTACGGCAAAGTCGAGGCACTGCATCCGCGCGATGCGGTGAGCTATTCGCCCGTCACCACGGTGGCTGGCATCGTCGAGAAGAACACCAACACGGTGCCGTTCGACGCACCCAAACCACTGCTGGAGGCCATCGCCAAGGGCGATTTCGGCAGCACGGCCGATCCGGTGTTGAAAACGCAGACGGTCAACTTCCTGACCAACCTGGATACCACGGGTGGCAACTCGGGCTCGCCGGTGCTCAATGCACGCGGTGAGTTGATCGGCCTGAATTTCGATTCCAACTGGGAATCGGTGAGCGCCAGCTGGTGGTTCGATCCACGCTACAAGCGCGCCGTGCATGTGGACATGCGCTACCTGCGTTGGCTGCTGGCCAAGGTCTACCCGGCGCCGGAACTGTTGAAGGAAATGGGCGTGCCGGTGGAGTAAACCCGCTCGCTGAGTGCGCGGGGGCTTGGTCACGAAGGCCCCCGCGTGGCTGTTTGGTGCGGCCCGTCGATGGCCGCACCGCAGTGCAAACCGTGGTGATGGAGAGCCTGTGAGGCATCCACGTTTTTCCGCGAGCCGCACCTGGGCGGGTGATGCGTATTCCGTATCACCTGTTTGGTGGGTCAAACCGCCAGCGATGCAGGCCTTGCCACGGCACGTGTCGCAGAGACCGGAGCAACGGGTTTTCACCGGGATTGCCCGCGTTCAGACCGTGCTGCAGCCACGTTGGAAGGACTGGCTGAGGGTTTTTTCCTCGGAGCCATAAGAAAGTTCTTTATGACCTTCGTCAGTAACTGACATTACGCTGGGCTAATATCCCCTATATTGGGCAGATTCATGTGCCTCACGCCGGGGGAACTGTGTGGTAACGCAACAACTGGACAACGCGTCGGCTGCTGCTGGCGATGCTTTGGCGCTGGCTTTGGCGCCGCTGCGGGTATGGATTGTCGGTAGCTTGGACGTTGTGTTGCCTCTGCAGCGCTATGGCGCGCAGGTGCACGCAATGGACAGCATCACCGCGCTGTACCGCGAGCTGGCCATCGTGCCGTGCGACGTAGTGCTGATAGACACCGCCTTGGTGGATGACGATCTGTCCACCACCGTTGAACACCTGCGCCGACGCGACGACCTTGGCGTGGTGCTGTTGGTGGACGCCAAAACCCCGCACCGCGTGGCTGAGGGCCTGTGGGCCGGCGCCGACGCCTGCATGTCACACCGTCCCGATGTGGAACTGCTTGCCGCCAAGCTGTCCAGCCTGAGGCGGCGCTTGCCGGGAGAGCCGGTACAGATGATGGAGGCCGCCGCTGCCGGTGACACTTCCACCGCGTGGGAACTCGAGTCGGGCGGCTGGAATTTGCGGGCACCCAGCGGCCAAGTTCTCGCTTTGACCGAGGCCGAGCGTTCGTTCTTGACGCTGTTGTTTGCCTCTCCTGACGAAACGATAGGCCGTGAGCGATTGATAGCAGCGCTCACCAACCAGCCGTGGGCCTTTGATCCACATAGGATTGAAGTGCTGGTGCACCGCCTGCGTAACCGTGTCCGCAGCGTCACTCGCTGCACCCTGCCCATCCGCGCAGTTCGCGGTTCAGGTTATCGCCTGACGCTCTAGTTCACGGTTTTTTATTCAGCGCCTACTTATCTAAATAAATGTGATGTGGGTTCACATTAATGAACGCGCAAAAGCTAAATTTCAGTTAAATCAAAAAGATAGCTTGAAAGCGAGCTGATGACAGTCTTTTGACTGATAGCAAGTGAGAGTTTTCGCAATAAACTGGCACTGTAACCCCTGAACGGCGGCGTAAGAATTCCCCCGTTCACGAAACTCCTGAAATAGGAATTTCGTTCTGACGGCTCGTTATTTGGGGCGGGCCGCCTTCCAGCCAATCACGCATTACGTGGGTCGTCCTCTACAGGACGGACCGGCGGCGCAGCGCGTTTGTAAATGGGGTTACCCGGTGAAAAAGCAGCTTAAGCAGGACATGGACATCCTTGATTCGGTCAACGTGGTTGGCCGGAAAAAACGGGAAGGGTTTGGTAGCCGATTTGTACGGGCAGCCTCCATTCTTCTGCTGGGCTGGATAGCCCCGGCCACTGCCATGGCCGCGGTGGATCTGCAGATCACCGACTTCTCCGATACCGGTTATGACCCTATTCCGGCTGGTTCGACGATTAGTTACGCCGTAACGGTCGACAACGGGGGCAATGACCCCTCAGGCCCCGTCGCGGTCCTGTTCGACCTGCCGTCGGGTTTCATTCTGTCCGCAGATGCTCCTCCTTACTGCACAGCCGTCAGCACCCTTACTGGTTCGCGTGTCACCTGCCTGTTGCCGGCGCCGCTGCAGCCCAACGGCGGTTCGGAATACTCCTTCGCGTTGCCAGTCACCACACTCACCGCCGTCGATGACAGCCATTCGGCACGTGCCTCGGTCGGCAACGCGAACGCGTTGCCGGATGCGAATACTCCGCTGCAATCGCTGCCGGGCAACGATCCGTTCTTTGGTGGTGAGGCCAACACCAGCAACAACACCCTCGAACAGACCACGACGCTGACCGAAGCGACCAACCTGAGCCTGGAAAAAACGGCCTCGGTCAACCAGGTCACGGGCGGCGGCGAAATCACCTACACCATGGCCGTGACCAACGCGGGGCCGACTGTGGCCACCAAGTTTGTTGTGGAGGATGTACTGCCTTCGACCCTGTCCTATGTCGCAGGCAGCGCGGCCGGTGCTGGCTGGTCGTTCTCTGGCCCCAACGGCACTTACACCGGCCAACTGGCGGTTGGGGCCACGGCCACTTATACGTTCCGTGCCAAGGTCAATGCCGAAAGCGGCACCGTGGTGAACCCTGCGGAGGTCAAGACCGGCGCAGGTGAGCCTATCGATCCGGTAACGGATGACAACAAGAGCACGGTTGCAACCACCGTAAGCCCGGGTGCCGATCTGTCGCTGGAAAAAAGGCCTGACCCAGCCATCGTAGCGGCGGGCGAGCTGGTCACCTTCACTCTGTTCATCCGCAACAATGGCCCCAGCACGGCGACCAACGTCACCGTTGTCGATCCCATGCCGGCAGGCTTCCTGATCGAATCGGTGGACGCATTCCCGGCGGGTTGGAGCTGTGCGCCCAACCCGGCCAACACCCAGCTCAATTGCAGCGTCTCTTCATTGGCCAGTGGCGGGCCGGTGGAAATCAAAGTGACCGCACGGGTACCGGTCAACGGCGTCAACAGCAGCGGCACCGTGTCCAATACCGCCACGGTTGGTTCAGACGTCGACGACCCGGTGTCGAGTAACAATTCGGGCACCACCAGTATCGATGTGCTGCCGGACGGCGCCGATCTGGCGATGGCCAAGAACAAGAGCCCGGCACTGGTGCCAGTCTGGGTGAGTGGTCAGTCCAAAACCGACAGCATGATGACGTCGGAAATGACCGTCACCAACAAGGGGCCGCGCGCGGTCGAGGGTGATGTCCAGATCGTGGATACGCTGGCGGTCGGCGAGCAGCTGGTCGACGCTGTCGGCGATCCGATCACGGCCGGCGTGCCGTTTGATCCTGATGGCAGCGGCGCCTGGCGTTGCGTCGCCACGCCGTACCTGACCGGTACGCAGCAGAAAGTGACCTGCGACCAGCTCACCGGCTATTCGATCCCGAACGGTGGATCCTCGCCGAAGCTCACGCTGCATACCCTGGCCCGTGAAGCCGGTGCCCTGCAGAACGAGGCATGCACCGGTGGCAGCGGTGGCTCCAAGGAGCCGACCACCGCCGGCGGTATCAACCTGGATCCGACCACTACCAACGATTGTGCAGGTGGCAATTCGCGCGCTACCCAGCAGTACGCCGAACTGTCCATCGAGAAGCTCACCAACGGACCGGGTGACGCTGACAACGAACTGGCCGTCGGCGACAGCACGGTGAACTTCACCCTGAAGGTCACCAACTCGACCACCTCTGGTGCGACCGGCGGCATCATCGTTGCCGATCCCATTCCCGGTTACATCGCTGGCGTGACCAGCGTCACCAGCACGCCGGTGACGGGCTGGACCTGTGGGATGGAATCCAACAACTTTACCTGTCGCTCCAATGCCGGCACCAAGTTGCAGCCGGGGGCGTCGGTAGAGTTCAACGTCGCCGTCACACGCGGCCTGGTCGATAGCAATGGCGTGGCGGGTAATCCCCGTTGCGGCAACGTTGCCAACCGGCACTGCAATGTCGCCGAGGTACGGATCGACAAGACCCACCCGGATGCATTGGGTGAGCTGAGTAACAGTGGTCAGTTTGCTGCCGACTGGTTTTCGGTGGCTCCGGTCACCAACGTAAGCACCAGGAAAGCGATTACGGCGGGTAATCCGGGTCGTGTGGGTACTGAAAGTGCCTACCAGATCACCTACATCAATGACAAAACCTCGCCCGCACCGGGAGTCATCTTCCGTGACACCTTCACGTTGAAGGCGAACGATGCCGGCTTTGTGCTGGTGTCGGCCTCGCGGACCGGTGGCGGCGTCACCGCCTGTACCGTGGAAAAACCGCTGCAGCTCGGTGTGCAGGAGGTTCTGTCTGCTGTCAGTGGCCAGTATTCGTACAGCAATACCAGTGGGTCCGAGGCCAAGCTTGTCATCAGCTGTACCCCCATCGACATGGGGCGCCAGGCTACCCAGACGATGTCTGTGCGGATACGCCCGAACATCGATGCCGGCAACACCACCGGGCGCACCTTGTTCAACGAGGCCGACTTCACCTTTACCGGCCCGAGCAGCGGCCCTGACTTCAATTACAACTCCAATACGGCCGATGACAAGAGCACCGCGATCTTGAGCTTTGATCAAGGCACGGTTGATCTGATCACCAACAAGGAAGACCGCGGCTTCACCGGGGCGGTGGATCCGCTGGGCTTCGATTCCAGTGCGGGCGGCAGCGCCAACAACCGTGTTTTCTATCGGGTTTCGGTAACCAACAATGGTCCGTCGCTGGCAACCAATGTTCATATCGATGACACCATCACGCCGCCGGCCCGTGCCACGGGTACGCAGGTGGGCCTGGCGTTCATCGGTAGCATGACGGGCCCGGTCACCGGCCCGACAGGTCCGCTGGTTGCGCCGGGTTCGGGCGGCCTGTGCTACGGCACCGGCAGTAACGGCACCTCCACCGCCACCGGTGAGCCGATCTCCATCCGTTGCAAAATGCCTGCAACGGGCGCCGGCATCGTTGAAGACGGTGTGATCGCCAGCCGTTCGACCAGCCATCTGTTCCTGGTGTACGAGTACCTAACGGCTCCGCCGGGTGCTGGCGAAACCCTGAGCAACAGTGCCACTGCCAGCTCCAACGAGAACGACACCAACCCCAACAACAACACCGGTAGCCAGACGACTTCGATCCGGTCCCGCGTAGACCTGACCATCGTCAAAACGGCGCATGAGCTGCTGCCGCAGGGCATTCCCAGCACCACGCTGCCAGCTGATGCAGGCCCGCTGGGCCTGCGGCAGAAGTTCTGGTACGTGATGGAAGTTGAAAACAAAGGCCCGGGCCATGCGCTGAACGCGCTGATCGACGGTGAGGTGATTCCGGGTGCCTTGGTGAAGGACACCTTGCCGGCGGGGCTGGAGGTCATTGGTGGTGCGGCTGCGATCACCTGGCAGAAGACCGGTACCGCGATCGCCGATGAGCCGGGTGCGGTGACAACCGATGGCGGTAGTTGTGCGCTGGACGCTGGCAATGCCATCAGCTGTAACTTGGGTGACATGTCCGTGGGCGGCCGTGCCCGTATTCTGGTGCCGGTACGCTGGACCAGCTATCCGCCAGGCGACACGGCGATCAATACCGGCGTGGTGACGACCAGTCAGGTCGAGTCCAATCCGAACAACAACACCGACGACGTCACTGTCACGCTGCTGCGCTCTTCGCTGGCCGGTACGGTCTTCCATGACCAGGACCGCACGGGCGGCAACGGTGGCATCCAGAACGGTGCCGACGCGGGTATTTCCGGCTTCAAGCTGACCTTGACCGGTAGGGACCTGTACGGCGATGACATCACCACTTACCTGACCGAACAGCAGCGTACGGTGACCACCGACAGCAACGGCCGGTTCAAGTTCTCGGACCTGGCGCCGGCGGATGCTGCGGGCTACACCTTGGTGCAGACGCAGGACGCCAAGTACGTCAATGGTGATATCGATCCGCCGACCACCGGCACCGGCGCGCCGTCGCATGGCGGCACCTACGCACAGGTGGACCCGGCCAACGTAAAGACCTCGAACACGCGCTACAGCGGTATCGCCTTGGCAATGGGCGTGGATGCGGTCGACTACAACTTCCCGGAAATCCGTCGTCCGACACTGTCGGGTCACGTGTATGTCGATCTGGATGAGAACGACGTTTTCACTACCGGTGCAAACGGCGACCCGGCGATTGATAAAGCCACGGTCATCCTGCAAAGCAGTACCGGTGCGCCGATCGCCAGCGTCGAGACGGACGCCAGCGGGCGCTACCAGTTCACCGACCTTGATCCGTTGATCGAGTACGTGCTGGTGCAGCCGTTGCCGACGCCGAACTATGTCAACCGCCCCTCGGCGGTGAAGGCCGGCACCATCGGTACAGTGGCCTGTGCCGCTGGTTTCTGTGCGGTGGAAAACCGTAGCGGCGATATCGATGCGATCACCAAGATCGACATGTCCGCAGGCCTGGACGGCGTGGACTTCGATTTCGGCGAGCAGGCGTTGAGCGACATAAGCGGCTACGTCTATGTGGACCGCGATGCTGATGGCAAGTTCGACCCGACCAAGGACAACGACGTCAACAACACCGGTACCTCGCGCCCGAACGGCGGCCTGGAAGGTATCGAGATCGTCCTGACCCCGTACGACCGTCTGGGTGTGGCCCAGGCACAAGTGACGGTGTTCACCAACAGCGACGGCTACTACGAGTTCCTGGACCGTCAGGCCGGCCTGCGTTACACGCTGCACCAGAAGCAGCAGCCCGTCGGCTATGCCGATGCGGCGGAAAACCCCATCACCGCGCCGATCAACATCCCGTCGTTGAAGGTCAACGGTGCCACCGACAACAATTTCGGTGAGAAGTTGGCGTCCTTGGCCGGTTTTGTGTACGAGGATTTCTCGGCCAATGCGGCAACCAACAACAACGGTGCAAAGGATGCCGGCGAGAACCTGATTGCAGGTGTCACGCTGGCGCTGAGCGGCACCGACGTGAACAACAACTCGGTCACTCGCACGACGACGTCCGATGCGGCTACCGGTGCTTACAGCTTCGGTGATCTGCTGCAAGGTACTTACATCATCACTGAGACCCAGCCTGCAGGTTATGAGGATGGCAAGCACACGGCTGGCAACGCCGCCACGCCGGGTAACACGTCGGTGGCCAACATCATCAGCGGCATTGGCTTGAATGCAGGCCAGGATGCGCTGGGCTATCTGTTTGGCGAGCTGAAGAAGAGCCAGATTGAAGGTACGGTTTACCTGGATCTGGACGACAACGGCAACCAGAACGGTGCCGAGCCGGGCATCGCGGGTGTGACTATCACCCTGGAAGTGGAAACGACGACGGGCACCTGGGAGCCGGTTGTCACCGCGCAGCCGATCATCACGGATGCCGATGGCCACTACAGCTACGCCGATGGCGTGATTGGTAAGAGTTACCGCATCACCCAGACGCAGCCGACCGGCTTGGCCGACGGCAAGGAAAACACCAGCAACGTCATCACGATCACCAATCTGCCGGTGGCCGGTTCGAAGGACAACGACTTCGGTGAAATCGCCGCGGTGCTGTCGGGTGTGGTGTATCTGGACCGTAACGACAACGGCGTGCAGGACAGCGGTGAACCGGGCCTGCCGAACGTTGAGGTGGAGTTGCCTGCGGGCACGGTCGATGCCTTGGGCAACACCGTGGCCAAGGCTGTCACCAATGCCAGTGGCGAGTACGAGTTCGTGCATCTGCTGGCGGGCACCTATACGGTGACCGAGCAGAGCCAGCAGCCGAGCTTTGGCGGCGCTGTCACCAGCAACGGCAAGACCACTGCAGGTTCGGTAGGTGGCACGGCCACGGATGTGGCGACCGTCCCCAGTGCCATCAGTGGCATTGTCCTGGCCGCGGGTGGCAAGTCGGAGAGCAACAACTTCGGCGAAATCCTGGTCGCAGGCATCAGCGGTACGGTTTATGTGGACCGCAACGACAACGGCAGCTTCGATGCCGGTGACGCAGGGTCGGTGAACTCGGCGGCCAATGGCGGCATCGAGAATGTCGTGGTGGTGCTTTACGCCGCCGACGGCACCACCGAGCTGGCGCGTACCCAGACCGATGCGCAGGGTAACTACGCCTTTGCCGATCTGCTGTCCGACGTCGGCTACGTGGTCAAGGAACTGCAGCCGGCGGGCTATGCCGAAGGCAAGGAACACACCACCAACGAAATCAGCATCAGCACGTTGCCGGTGAATGGTTCGGCCGGTAACAACTTCGGCGAGACGCTTGCGTCGCTTGATGGCGTGGTTTTCGAAGATTTCTCCGGCAGCCCGGCCACCAACAACAATGGTGTGTTCGACAGCGCGGTGGAGAAGGCAATTGCTGGCGTCACCCTGACGTTGACCGGCACCGATGCCAACAACGCGACGGTCAGCCGCACCACCACCACCGATGCCAATGGCGCCTACAGCTTTGGCGATCTGCTAAAGGGCACCTATACGGTGACCGAAACGCAGCCGGCCAGTTACATCGATGGCAAGCACACCGCCGGCAATGCAACCACGCCTGGCAGCAATGCCGTGACCAACGTCATCAGCGCGATCGGCCTGGATGCAGGGCAGAAGGCAACCGGCTACCTGTTTGGTGAGCTGGCCAATGCGCCAATCATCGGCACCGTGTACCTGGACCGTAATGACAACGGCAGCCAGGACGGCACCGACCCAGGCATTCCGGGTGTGAGTATCGTCATTACCAGCAACGGCCCGGATGGATTGCCGGGCACCGCGGATGACGTCAATGAGAAGCTCACTACCGATGCGAACGGCAACTACAGCTATCCGGATGCGATCGCAGGTGTGGACTACACCATTACCCAGACGCAGCCGACCGGTCTGGCCGACGGCAAGGAAAACACCAGCAACGTCATCACCATCAACAACCTGCCTGTCACCGGCTCGACCGGTAACAACTTCGGCGAAATTGCCGCGGTGTTGTCGGGCGTGGTGTATCTGGACCGCAATAACAACGGCGTGCAGGATAGCGGCGAGCCGGGCCTGCCCAACGTTGAAGTAGAACTGCCGGCAGGTACCCAGAACGCAGTGGGTCAGGTTGTGGCAAAGGCTGTGACCGATGCGGACGGCAAGTACCAGTTTGTTGATCTGGTGGCAGGCACCTACAAGGTGACCCAGCAGGCCACGCAGCCGTCGTGGAATGGCACGAGCACCACCAACGGCATCACCACCGCCGGTACGACCGGTGGCGCCGCCACCGCCGTGAACGTGGTTCCCAGTGCGATCAGCGGCATTACGCTGGCAGCCGGTGGCAAGTCCGAGAGCAATAACTTCGGCGAAGTGCTGCAGGTGTCTGTTGCCGGTACGGTGTTCCTGGACGTCAACAATGACGGCGCCATCGCCGGTGCCGACGAAATCGGCCTGGACGGCGTGGTCATCGAGTTGAACGGTGTCGATGACACCGGCGCGACGGTGAGCCTGACCACTACCACCGACAAGGATGGCAAATTCAGCTTTGAAGGCCTGCGTCCGGGCAAGTACAGCCTGACCGAGCCGACCCAGCCGACCGGTACTGCCAACGGCATCACCACTGCCGGCACGGTGGGCGGTACCGCTTCGGGCACCGCTACGCCGGTGACCACGGTGCCGAGCAAGATCACCGACATCGATCTGAGCACGCCGGGCACCGCTTCGGTGGACAACCTGTTCGGCGAGATTCCGCGCAGCAGCGGCATCAGCGGCAAGGTGTGGGTGGATACCGACAACGATGGCGTCGTCGACCCGGATGAAAAGGGCATCGCCGGTGTGACCGTGGAGCTGGAAGGCACGGCCATCGATGGCACCCCCATCAAGGCCACGGTGACCACCGACGCGGACGGCAACTACAGCTTCACCGACCTGCCGCCGGGCACCTACACGGTGACCGAGCCGACTCAGCCGCCAGGTACCCTGGACGGCAAGACCGTACCGGGCACCACCGGTGGCACGGCGACCACGCCGGGTACCACGCCGTCGAAGATCTCCACCATCACGGTGGGCGTGAACGAAACCTCGTCGGACAACAACTTCGGCGAGATTCCGGTGGGCAGCATTGCCGGCTTTGTCTACAACGACAGCAACGATGACGGCATCAAGCAGAGCGACGAAGGTGGCTATGCGTTGGTCGACATTGTGCTGACCGGCACGGACGACCTGGGCAACCCGGTCAGCATGTCGGGCAAGACCGACGTGCAGGGCCATTACCTGTTCGAAAACCTGCGTCCGGGCACCTATGTGGTGACCGAGCCGATGCAGCCGGCCGAGACGCTCAATGGCCTGACCACGGCCGGTAGCATCGACGGTGTGCGTTCCAATGCCAAGGTTACGGGCAAGGAAACCACGCCTTCGGAAATCAACGGCATCGTGCTGAAGCCGGGCAACAATTCGCTGGACAACAACTTCGGCGAGATTGGAGATTCGCCGGACATGCTGGTGAGCAAGTCGTCCACCACGGTGAAGTTCACCGTCAACAACGTGGCCACGTACACCATCCGCGTGCGTAACGGCGGGCAGAAGCCTTCGTCCGGTGAATACATCGTCAAGGACCGCCTGCCGGTTGGCCTGAACCTGGCGGAAGTACCGTCGGGCAATGGCTGGATCTGCACCGGCGCGGTGGGCGATGCCCGCTTTGAATGCCGTAGCTCGGAAGTACTCAACGCCAGCACCACTTCGACCTCGGACATCACCGTCAAGGTCAACGTCACCGCCGAAGCTGCACAGGCCGGTACCGTGAATAACGCGGTGCTGGTTGAAGGCGGCGGCGAGAACGAGTTCCGTACCCCGACCACCACCGAGCGCAACACGTTCGAGGGTGATGTCACCCAGTTGCCGGTCTGCGATACCGCTATCACCCAGAACGTCTGCCGCGTGCCGAACCAGGTGCAGCTGTCCGCGTCGGTCGGTGGCACGGTGTGGTTCGACATTGGTAGCGATGACAGCCGCCTGGATGGTGGTGACGAGCGCCTGCAGTCATGGATCGTGGAGTTGCTGGACGCTGCCACGGGCATCGTGAGCAAGACCACCACCACGGCGATGGATGGCACTTATCGCTTCGGCGACGTGGTGCCCGGCATCAAGTGGAATATCCAGTTCCGTGACCCTGCCTCGGGTGTGTTGTGGGCATGGCCGGTCAACCAGGAAACCGCTGGCGGCATGGGCGTTGCCTGTGACAGCCCGCGTGCGATCACCGACTCCAGCGTCAGCGCCTGCCGTGTCACCGAGAACGGCACCAGCCAGCTGCAGGTCGTGCTTGAATCTGGCCAGCATCTGCCGCAGCAGAGCTTGCCGGTGGATCCGTCGGGTGTGGTGTATGACGCCGTCACCCGCGATCCGGTGCCCGGTTCCATCGTCACCATTACCCCGGTGGGCGTGTGCAACGGCTATGACCCGATGACCGCCATCCTCAACGCAGCAGCCGGTGGCTACCGCGTGGAAGGCAATGCGGTCTCGATGACGGTTGGCAACAACGGCTATTACCAGTTCATGTTTGGCCCGGCCGCGCCGGCACGTTGCGAGTTCCAGCTGACGGTGACGCCGCCGGGTGGTTATCAGTTCGTGTCGTCGCTGATCACGCCGCAGGACGGCTCGTTGTCGCCGCTGGGTGCTGCTGGCAGCAGCCACTTGGTGCAGCCGCAGTCCAACGCACCGACCGGTGCGGTGGGTACGCCGACGCAGTACTGGCTGACCCTGTTTGCCGGCTCGTCAACGGCGGGCATCGTGCACAACCACATCCCGTTGGATACGGCCGAAGCCACCGGCCTGGTCATCACCAAGACCGGTGATCGCCAGACCGCGGAAATCGGTGACACCGTGCAGTACACCATCACCGTGCGGCAGACCGCCGGCAGTGCGATGGCGACGTTGAACATCGTCGATACGCTGCCGCGTGGTTTCACCTTCATCGACGGTACCGCCCGCATCGGTGGCCGTGCGCTGGACAACCCGTTGGGCAAGCCGGGCCCGCGCCTGGGCTTCAACCTTGGCCCGATCAACGTTGGCCAACAGCTGGTGTTGACCTACCGCGTGCGTGTCGGCGTCGGTGCGCAGCAGGGTGACGGCATCAACCGCGCCCAGGCGCATGGTTGCTCGATCACCGGTGGCTGTATCGACCCGGGTTCGATGACGCCGGTGCCGGGTTCGGTGCCGTCCAACCGTGCCGAGTACCGCGTGCGCGTCACCGGTGGCGTGTTCACCGAGGAAGCCTGTGTGCTGGGCAAGGTGTTCGTGGACTGCAACAACAACCACCTGCAGGACAACGAAGAGTTGGGTATCCCGGGTGTGCGTCTGTATTTCTCCAACGGCACCTGGGTGATCTCCGATTCGGAAGGCAAGTACAGCTACTGCGGCCTGACCCCGCAGAGCCACACCCTGAAGGTGGATGCGTCCACCCTGCCGGCTGGCTCGCGCCTGACCACCAGCAGCAACCGCAACCTGGGCGATGCCGACAGCCTGTTCCTGGACCTGAAGAACGGCGAGCTGCATCGCGCCGACTTCATCGAAGGCAGCTGTTCCAACCCGCTGCTGGAGCAGGTCAAGGCCCGTCGTACCCAAGGCGAGGTACGTGCGCCGGAAACCGAAACCGGCCAGTCGCAGTTGCGTTTTGAAAGCAAGCCCGCCCGTGCGCCGCAGCAGGCCACGGACTCGGCCAACCAGAGACCGATCGTGCATCCGCGACCCAACCCGCCCTCGGCCGCCGCTTCGCAGGAGGTGCAGCCATGAGCCGCCACTCCCTGCGTGCCATGCCGCGCATGAGCCTGTTGGCCTGTGCGCTGGCCACGGCGGCATTGCCGGCCATGGCCCAGAACGTGGGCACCAGCACCCGCTTCACGCCGGTGCTGGGTGATGCCAGCACGTTGTACCCACGCTCGCTGGTCACCACCGATACGCCGCCGGAAGTCGTCGCTGCCCGTTCGGGCGAGGCCGACTACAGCCGCAACGTCGGTGTGGACCGCGTGTCGGTGGAAGTGGACCGCGACGGTGTGCCGGCCGATGGCCAGACGCCGGTGCACATCACCGTGCGTCTGCTCGGTGCTGACGACAAGCCGCTGGCCGGCAAGTCGTTCGCCACCATCGAAAACAGCGGTGGCCGCATCCGCCTGCCGGGTTCGCGCACCGACGAGTTTGGCCCCGGCGCTGCCGATGCCGACAAGGTGATGCCGGGCATCCAGGTGGAAGTGGAAAACGGCGTCGCCGAGTTCGACCTGGTAGCCCCGCATGATCCGCAGGATGTGCTGTTGCGCATTACCGCCGGCGACCAGACTGCCGAAGGCACGATCGGTTTCCTGCCGGAAATGCGCGATCTGCTGGCCACCGGTTTGATCGAAGGCATCGTTAATTTCCGCAATAAATCCAATGCTGGACTGGTCTCGCCGGTGCAGCACCACGATGCGTTCGACCGCGATATCCGTCGTTGGGAAAAGCAGTTCAACAACGGCAAAGCCAATGCATCGGCGCGCACCGCGTTCTTCGTCAAGGGCCAGATCAAGGGCGAGTACCTGCTCACCGCGGCCTACGATTCGGACAAGGATGTGCGCGGCCGCCTGCTGCGTGACATCCAGCCGGAAGAGTTCTACCCGGTGTATGGCGACTCGTCGCTGCGTGGCTTCGACGCGCGTTCGGCCGAGCGCCTGTACGTGCGCGTGGACAACAAGCGCAGCTACCTGCTGTACGGCGATTTCCAGACAGGCGATACGCTGGCAACCACCAGCGGCATCGGTGGCAGTGGCCCGATCCCGCAGCGCATCCTGAGCACCTACAACCGCACCGCCACCGGCCTGGGCTGGCACTTTGAAAGTGAGCGCGTGCGTACCAACGTGTTCGCCATCGAAGACTCGCTGCGGCAGATCATCGAAGAGTTCCGCAGCCAGGGCAGTGGCCCGTATGCGCTGCGCAACAACGCGGTGCTGGAAGGCAGCGAGCGCGTGGAAATGATTGTGCGCGACCGCAACCAGCCCACCCGCATCGTCTCGGTCAAGCCGCTGGCGCGTCTGGTGGACTACAGCTTCGAGCCGTTCTCCGGGCGCATCCTGCTCAACCAGTTCCTGCCGTCGTTCGACAGCGACCTCAACCCGGTGTCACTGCGCATCACCTATGAACTGGACCAGCAGACCGAGAAGTTCTGGGTGGTCGGTGCCGATGGCCAGTTCAAGCTGACCGACAAACTGGAAGTGGGTGCCTCAGCGGTGGAAGACCGCAACCCGTATGCCGAGTTCAAGATGGGCAGCGTCAACGCCGGCTATCGTTTCGGTCAGAACACCATGCTGGTTGCCGAGTTCGCCCGCACTCGCAGCGAGGTCAACACCAACTCGCTCAACCAGGTGACCTCGCAGGGCTTGAAGGACGTCACCGGCGAAGTCGAAGGTGATGCATGGCGCGTGGAATTCGCCCATGACGGCGGCAAGTTCGACGCCCGTCTGTTCGCCGCGCGCACCGATCCGGAGTTCAACAACGCCGCTTCGCCGTTGTACGGCGGCCGTGGTGAGTACAGCGCACGCATGGCGTATGCCGTGGGGCCGCGTCTTGAGCTGTACGTGGAAGGCCTGCGCAGCGAAGACCGCAATCCCGATGGTGGCAAGCGTGATGCCGGCGGTGCCGGCGTGCGTATCGGCGCTACCGAGCGTCTGACCGTAGACCTGGGCCTGCGCAGCATCCGCGAAACCATCGGCGTGACCTCGCCATGGTCTTCCGGTGCCCCGTTTGGGCAGACCGGCGGACTGACCGGCGGCTTTGCCACGGGCGGTGGCGGCGGTGCACTGGGCTACGGCCAGCAGGCACTGGACCCGGCGACCGGCCTGATGGTCATCAATGGTTCTTCCAGCGGCAGCCCGATCACCAGCGACTTGCCGATCGGCACCAAGCTGGAATCAGACAGCGCACGTCTGGGCCTGGGTTACCGCTTCAGCGACAAGTTCAGCGGCGGTGCCGAGTACGAACAGAGCGTCAGTGGTGAAGACCGCAACCGCGTTGCAGCGGGCGTGGACTATCAGGTGTTCGAGCGCAGCCGCCTGTATGGCCGATACGAACAGCAGACCGGCCTGACCAGCGCCTATGGCATCACCACCACCGACCGCGAGGCCGATGCGTTGGTGTTTGGTATCGACACCAGCTACATCCGCGACACGCAGGCGTTCTCCGAGTACCGCATGCGTGACTCGATCAGCGGCCGCGACGTGCAGGCGGCCTCGGGTATCCGCAACAACTGGGATATCGCCAAGGGCTTGCGCCTGAGCAGCTCCATTGAACGGGTGAACGTGGTGGCCGGTGATACCGGCGACAGCACCGGCCTGGCACTGGCACTGGACTACAGCGCCAATCCGTTGTGGCGCGGCGCCATCCGTGGCGAGCACCGCATCTCCGAGGACGTACCGGGCACGGTCGCCAACGAGGCGTTCAATACCTCGCTGCTGCAGTTCATGCTGGCCCGCAAGTTGAGCCGCGACTGGACCCTGCTGGGCCGCAATTACCTGCTCGCCACCAACTACGAAGACCGTGGTGACGTGCTGCAGGATCGCTTCCAGCTTGGCCTGGCCTACCGCGACACCGACCGCAACCGGATCAACGCGTTGATGCGTTACGAGTACAAGCTCGAGCGCGACGAGAGTGGCCTGACCCTGCTGGATGGCGAAGTAGTGGATGGCACCAGCCAAGACGTGCGCACCCGTGCGCATATCGTTTCGGCGCATGCCGACTGGCACCCGTCGCGCCCGTGGTGGTTGACTGGCCGCATTGCTGGCAAATGGCAGCGTGACCAGTTCGCTTACAGCGACGGTGGCCGCGTCAACAGCAGCTTCAACGCCGTGCTGTTGTCTGGCCGCGTGGTCTACGACATCACCGAGAACTGGGACATCGGCGTGCTGGGTTCCACTTTCCGTGGCCAGTACGGTGCAAACCAGTACGCCTACGGTCTGGAAGTAGGCCGCCTGTTGCGCCAGAACCTGTGGTTGTCGGCCGGCTACAACTGGACCGGCTTCGAAGGTGACAGCGACCTCAACGGTTACGAGTACACACAGCAGGGCGCGTTCCTGCGCCTGCGCTTCAAGTTCGATGAAGATCTTTTCCGTCGGGACCCGGTTCGCTACCGCGATCCGGCCCGCTGAGGACGACACCATGACCCTTTCGTATCTGAAAACCCGCTCGTTCCGCACCCTGTTGGCTGCTGCCGTCCTCACGGTGGTTGCTGGCGGCGCCAGCGCCCAGCAGACCCAGCTCAACCCGCAGGCCAAGCGCATCACCGATGAGGCCATCCATGCTGACCTGGAGTCCTACGAGGCTACCCAGGGCCGCATCCAGGCGCTCAACGACGGTGGTCGCCCAATCCGCGATTACCACCTGTCCAAAGCGCAGTGCTGGCTGGACGTGTCGTTCCACGAATACACCCGCAACGACCGCAGCGCCTTCCCGCAGGAGGCGTTGACCGAGTCGGAAAAGTTGATCGTGGACATGGAGAACGGCGTTTCGCCGATCCCCACCGACACCGCCTTGGTGAACGACGCCAAGTACCTGCGTGCCGACCTGTGGCAGCGCCTGAAAGTCATCCACGGCACCCCCGGCTTTGCTTGCGCTTCGCAGAAAGTGGCCTGCGGTGAAGTGGAGCTGGTACATGCCGGCAATGAGTTCAACCAGCAGCAGTGGCGTCACTCCAAGCCGTATATCCAGATCGCCGAAGACCTGGTCAACGAAGCCGAGACCGCCGCACGCCTGTGCGGTGTGGGCCCGGCTGCTCCGGTGGCGGTGGGTCCGTTGATTGCGAATGTGCTGTTCGAGTTCGACCGCGACGGCTACAAGGACATCCGCACCTACTCGCTGGAAAGCGTGGACCGTGCATTGGCCACCATCGCCGCCGAGCAGCGTGAACTGGCCAGTGTGGCGCTGATCGGTCATGCCGATCGCATGCAGGGCAAGGGCTTCGACCACAACCAGGCCCTGTCCGAGCGTCGCGCCGAAACCGTGCGTACGCTGCTGATTGGCCGTGGCGTGCCGGCCGACAAGATCCGCTTTGAGTACCGCGGTGATACCCAGCAGGTGCAGCAGTGCGACGGCGTCAAGCCGCGTGCGGCATTGCTGGAATGCCTGCTGCCGAACCGTCGCGTGGAAGTGCAGTTCGAGCTGGCGCAGTAAAAGATCCGCCAGTGCTGAACCCAGAACGCCCCGGCAATGCCGGGGCGTTTTGTTTTGGCGCTCTGCCTGTTCTCGGGGGATAGGCGGGAGGGCACAGGGCTACTTCTACCCCGTCCCTTTCGACGCACGGGAAGGCTGCGAAGGGATTGGGCTTCTTGGCGGCCCCACAGCCCCCATCCAGCGGAATGGCTACACTGGGCCGCTCCGTTCGACGGGATGTGCCCTTGGTCTCCAGCTGGATCCTGCTCCTGGTGTCACTCGGCTATGCCGCGCTGCTGTTTGGCGTGGCCTGGTGGGGTGACCGTCGCCCGCTGTATCCGGACCGCCCATGGCTGCGGCCGGTGGTCTACAGCCTGGCGCTGGCGGTGTACTGCTCCTCGTGGACGTTCTATGGCGGCGTCGGCACCGCCGTGCGTTATGGCATCGGCTACCTGCCCATTTATTTGGGGCCGCTGCTGATGCTGGCCTTCGGCTGGCGCATCATCGAACGGTTGGCGCTGATCGCACGTACCGAAAACGTCGTCTCCATCGCCGATTTCATCTCCTCGCGTTTCGGCCGCTCCCGGCGTCTGGCAGCACTGGTGGCCCTGATCGCCTTGATCGGCGTGGTGCCGTACCTGGCGCTGCAGTACAAGGCCGTGGCAATGAGCGTGCAGGTACTCAGCGGCGATGCCGGCGGCAAGGGTGTGCTGACCGATCCGGCGTTGTACGTGGCGCTGCTGATGGCCTTGTTTGCCATCTTGTTCGGCACCCGTCAGGTGGATGCCACCGAGCACCACCACGGCATGATGCTGGCCATCGCGCTGGAGTCGATGATCAAGCTGATTGCGATGGTCGCGGTGGGTATGTTCGCCTACCTGCTGATCTCCGACCGGGGCGAGTCCGTCGTGCGTTCGGCGCGCGCGCTGTTCGAGGGCATGCCGCCGGTAGGTTTCGTCTCGCAGACGCTGCTCAGTTTTTTGGCATTGATCTGTCTGCCGCGCCAGTTCCACGTCGCAGTGGTGGAGTGCGGCAATGCTGCCGACGTGCGCCGCGCGCGCTGGATGTTCGGCGGGTATCTGGTGGTGATCTCGCTGATGATCATTCCCATCGCCACCGCAGGTGCCACGTTGTTCGGTACCGGCTTGGCCTCTGACGACACATTGGTGCTGGCACTGCCGATGTCCGAAGGCAGCATGGCGCTGGCCCTGGCCGCGTATGTCGGTGGGTTCTCGGCGGCCACCGGCATGGTCATCGTGTCCTCCATCGCGCTGGCCACCATGATCAGCAACGATCTGGTGATGCCGGTGCTGCTGCGCCGCAGTGGCGACCACCGGGAAGCAGCCAGTGTCGCCTCGCGCGTTCTATGGATTCGCCGTCTGGCGATCCTGTTGCTGGCGTTGGTGGCTTACGGCTATTACCGCGGCAGCAACAACGACACCATGCTCGCCACCTATGGCTTGATGGCCTTCGCTGCGGTAGCGCAGTTCGCGCCTGGCCTGATCGGTGGCCTGTACTGGCGCGGCGCCAGCCGTCGCGGCGTGGAGACCGGCATGCTGGTCGGCTTCGGCGTGTGGATCTACACACTGCTGATTCCGGCCTTGAGCCACGGTGGCTGGTTGAGCGAATCACTGCTGCAACACGGTCCGTTCGGCATTGAATGGCTGCGTCCGCAGCAGTTGTTCGGCCTGGCAGGTTGGGATGCACTCACCCACGGTACGTTCTGGTCACTGCTGCTCAACACCGCCACGATGCTGCTGGTGTCGATGCGTTGGCGGCCCGATGTTGCCGAGCGCCTGCGCGCGGCACCGTTTCTTGATCCCTATGCCAAACGGCCGGTAGTGGCCGGTGACTGGCCGGCGCATATCAAGGTGCGTGACTTGTTGGCGCTCGCCACGCGGGTGATCGGCGACAGCCGCGCACGCCGCTCGTTCATTGAACAGGCGCAACTGCTGCAGCGTGATTTCCTGCCGTCTGCTGCGGCCGACCGCGTGTGGGTGCAGTTCACGGAGCGCCTGCTCGCCGCTTCCATCGGCGCCGCCTCAGCGCGCTTGTTGTTGACCAGCCTGCTGCGTGGCTCGGGTATGGACCTGGGTGAAGTGGTGGCGGTACTGGACGAAGCCGGCCAGGAGCTGCGCTTCAACCGCGAGATCCTTTCCACCACGCTGGAAAACATCAGTGCCGGCGTCAGCGTGGTCGATCCGGAGATGCGCCTCACCGCATGGAACCGCCGTTACCAGCAAATGTTTGGCTACCCCGACGGCATGCTCTATGTCGGCCGCCCGGTGGCGGATCTGATCCGCTACAACGCCGAGCGCGGCGAGCTGGGCTCCGGTGATACCGAGGTGCAGATCAACCGCCGTATCGGTTACATGCGCGCCGGTTCGCCGCATGTGTTCGAGCGTACCGGTGCCGACGGCAAGGTGATTGAACTGCGCGGTCAGGCGTTGCCCGGTGGCGGTTACGTCACCAGTTACAACGACATCACCGATTTCAAACAGGCCGAACAGGCACTGTTGGAAGCCAACGAAACACTGGAGCAGCGCGTCGCCGAACGCTCACAGGCTGCCGAGGCCGCGCAGCAGTCCAAGACCCGTTTTCTCGCCGCCATCAGCCACGACGTGCTGCAACCGCTCAATGCTGCGCGTCTGTTTGCCTCGGCATTGCGCGACAGCCTGCAGGAGACCGACGAGCAACGGCATCTGGCCGAACGTGTCGATGCCTCGCTGCGTGCGGCCGAGGAGCTGCTCGACGGTCTACTCGATGTGTCACGGCTGGATGCCGGCGGCATGCGCCCGACCATCACCGATTTCGATGCCAGCGTACTTGTGCGTGAAATGGCCGCGCAGTACACGCCGATAGCAGCGGGGCGTGGTCTGCGCCTGCATGTCTTTGCACGGCCGGCGTGGGTGCGCAGTGACCGACGGTTGCTGCGTCGCGTGCTGCAGAATTTCATGGCCAATGCACTGCGCTACACCCGCACCGGTCGCATCGTGCTGGCGTTGCGTGTGCGCGGTGAACAGGTCGAACTGCAGGTGTGGGACACCGGCCCCGGTATTCCCGAGCACCACATGCAGCAGATATTCAAAGAGTTTCATCGCTACCAGCAGCCATTCGACTGGGGCGAGCAAGGCTTGGGGTTGGGCCTGTCCATCTGCCAACGCATTTCACGCCTGCTTGAGCACGGCTTGAATGCGCGCAGTCAGATCGGCCACGGCAGCATGTTCTCGATCACCTTGCCGCGCGTTGCCGCGCCCAGCGTTCCGCAACCGGAGGCAAAGCCGGTTTCCGCATTCGGTGGCGACGATTCACTGGCCGGCATGCGCGTGCTGTGCGTGGACAACGACCAGGAGATTCTCGACGGCATGCGCGCGCTGCTGGGCCGTTGGAAGGTGGATGTGATCGCCGCCAGCACCGTGGACATGGCGTTGGAAAAAATTGCCGAGCAACCGGACGTGATGCTGGTGGATTACCACCTGCATGACCGCCTGGATGGCCTTGATACGCTGGTTGCTCTGCGCGAGGCGTCGGGCCGTTCGTTACCGGGTGCCTTGCTCACCGCCGATGGCCGCGACGAACTCAAACGCATGGCACGCGAGCGCGGCTACCGTGTGCTGACCAAGCCGGTGAAGCCCGCCTCGCTGCGTGCGTTTCTCACCGCATTGAACGACCCGCGCCGTCGCCAGGGCGGCGCGTAGAAGACCACGCATTGGTCTACGGAGCATGATTCCGGGCGTCGCGCAGGAGCGATTTCCGGCGCGATCTGAAGTCGGCAAAAACAGGGTCTTCAGAAGTCGTGACTCTGCGCGGAAAGTGATTCTTACCCAATCCTCGCTGCGCCAAGCGCAAGGAGGTGGCGGGCCATGTGCACAAGAGGCAATGACGGCGCTGTTGCCGCTGCGGTTGCTCCTTGCCGTTGACAAGGAGCGGGCCGGGGAGGGGTTTTGATGTCGTTGTTCGCCCCGTTGCGACCTCAACCCATAAGCCGCTGCACCCAGCCTTCCGCGCTCAAATGCTCATAAAGAATCGTGCAGCCGATGATGATCAGAATCGCCCCGCCGACGATCTCCGCGCGCTTGCCGGCCAACGTGCCCAACACGCGGCCGAGCAGAATGCCCAGCGTCACCATGGTCAGCGTGCATAGGCCGATCACCAGTGCCACCACGCCAATATGCACATCCAGGAAGGCCAGACCCACGCCAATGGCCATCGCATCAATGCTGGTGGCAAAACCGGTAACCGCCAATGCCCAGAACCCATGGCGCGGCTTTTCGTCCGATGCTTCATCGGCGTCTTCTTCGTTGGGTTTGAGTCCGGCAAGGATCATGTGCAGGCCCAAGGCAAAGAGCAGCACGAATGCGATCCAGTGATCGAAAGCTTCCACGTATTGCGAGGCGGCACGGCCCAGCAGCCAGCCGATGATCGGGGTGATGGCTTCAATGACGCCGAAGATCAAACCCGCGCGCAGGGCATCGACGAAACGAGGCTTGCGCATCGCGGCACCCTTGCCGACCGCAGCGGCGAAGGCGTCGGTGGACATGGCAAAGCCAATGAGCAGGATGGAGAGTGGGGACATCTGGAGTACCTGGTTGGGCGGACACAAACGGCATGCGTCGCGCCCAACCTGAAGTTGCGCACGCATGCCGCTGGTCTCGCCAACCGGGTCTGGCTGCCCACACCACGGCGCAATGGCCGAGTATGTTGATGTGGGCGCTTCCAATGCTGGAAGCAGGCTACTCCCCAAGGGAACGCGGATTGTAACAGCAGCGCCGCCGGCAGTAATCGCGCCGATGTTCAGGCTCACAGGGAGCAGCAGCGTATGCCGAAATGTTTACGGTGATTCCCTTGCAGGCAATGTGCTCAGAGACAGAACGTTTGGCGCCGCATCTTCGGCAGCGCGAGCTTCATGTGCTTGGCGGTTCGTGCCGTTCTGGCCGAGGGGAGTACGCGGGGTTGCTAGCGGGGCCCGCGCAGCGCACCCGGGAGAGACCGCTGAAAGTTCAGTCTTCTTCCGGCGGCAGCACGATGGCGTCGTCGTCGATGGCCAGCTTGCCAGCCATCAGCACCGCCTGGGTACGGTTGGTGACACCGAGCTTGCGCAGGATTGCGGTGACATGCGCCTTGATCGTGGCTTCGGAGACGCCCAGGTCGTAGGCGATCTGCTTGTT
Organism: Stenotrophomonas sp. Iso1; assembly: GCF_027497995.1. Taxonomy (GTDB): domain Bacteria; phylum Pseudomonadota; class Gammaproteobacteria; order Xanthomonadales; family Xanthomonadaceae; genus Stenotrophomonas. The sequence goes on from NZ_JAODBT010000001.1 coordinate 198,843, forward strand.
CAAGCGGCCAACGCCGAGCATCTGCAGTACGCGGAACTGCTGTGGGGTGAGTTCGCGCAGGCGTTGCCCTACTTCGCGCTCTTCATGGTCGGTGGGTGGCACGTTATGCGCTTCGGCCGGAGCCCAGCGTTCGCCATCCAGGATGGTGCCCAGCGCATGACCAATGGTGTCCGAATCAGCGGATTTCGGGATGAAACCGAATGCACCGTGATCGAGCGCGCGGCGCATCACCGTGGGCTCTTCGCGGGCAGACACCACCACGATCGGCAATTGGGGATGCAGTGAGCGCAGATGCACCAGCGCATTGAAACCCTGTGCGCCGGGCATGTTCAGATCCATCAATACCAGGTCGGCATCGGGATGCTGCTCGGCCAGTGCGTACAACGCCTCCACGCTGTCGGCCTCCAGCAACTGCACGCCCGGAATGACACGTTGCACCGCGCCCTTGAGAGCTTCGCGGAACAGCGGGTGGTCATCGGCGATCAGCAGGGTGGGCATGTTGTAGCGCTGGGAATGGGGAGCAGGGTGGAGCGGTTGGAACGTTGCGGTGACGGAGAGCTTCCCCGCCACCGGTGCAATATACGGGGAACAGAGCAGGTTGACCCCGTAAAAGCGGTGCATCCCGACTTCTGTTCCCCGTCATCGGCGTTACCTGACTTTGCGCTCTTCCACCAGCGAGGCCACCACAGAGGGGTCGGCCAGCGTGGAGGTGTCGCCTAGTTGGTCAGGTGCGTTCTCGGCGATCTTGCGCAGGATGCGGCGCATGATCTTGCCCGAACGGGTCTTCGGCAGGCCCGGCGCCCACTGCAGATGGTCCGGTGCGGCGATTGGGCCGATTTCCTTGCGCACCCACACCACCAGCTCCTTGAGCAGTTCGTCGGTTTGCGGCTCGCCAGCGACCAGGGTGACGTAGGCATAGATGCCCTGACCCTTGATTTCGTGCGGGAAACCGACCACGGCCGCCTCGGCCACCTTCGGGTGCGAGACCAGCGCGCTTTCGACTTCGGCGGTACCAATGCGGTGGCCGGAGACGTTGATCACGTCATCGACGCGGCCGGTGATCCAGTAGTAGCCATCTTCATCGCGACGGCAGCCGTCACCGGTGAAGTAGCTGCCCGGGTAGGTACGGAAGTAGGTGTCGATGAAGCGCTGGTCGTCACCGTAAACGGTGCGCATCTGGCCCGGCCAGGAATCGCGGATGACCAGGTTGCCCTCGGCAGCGCCTTCCAGCGGCTCGCCATCGGCACTGACCAAGGCGGGCTGCACGCCGAAGAACGGCAGTGTTGCCGAGCCCGGCTTCAGGTCGACCGCGCCCGGCAGCGGCGAGATCAGGATGCCGCCGGTTTCGGTCTGCCACCAGGTGTCGACGATGGGGCAGCGCGAGTCGCCGACCACTTCGTAATACCAGCGCCAGGCTTCCGGGTTGATCGGCTCACCCACGCTGCCGAGCAGGCGCAGGCTGGACCGCGAGGTGCGCTTCACCGGTGCCTCGCCTTCGCGCATCAACGCGCGGATGGCGGTGGGTGCGGTGTAGAAAATGGTGACCTGGTGCTTGTCGATCACTTCCCAGAAGCGCGAAGTATTGGGGTAGTTCGGTACGCCCTCGAACATCACCGAGGTGGCGCCATTGGCCAGTGGGCCATAGACGATGTAGCTGTGGCCGGTGACCCAGCCCACGTCGGCGGTGCACCAATAAATATCGTCTTCGCGCAGGTCGAACACCGCTTCATGCGTGTACGCCGCGTACAGCAGGTAGCCGCCACTGGTGTGCAGCACGCCCTTGGGCTTGCCGGTGGAGCCGGAGGTGTAAAGGATGAACAGCGGGTCTTCCGCGTTCATGCGCTCGGGTTCGCACACCGACGGCTGAGTGTCGACGATGTCGTGGAACCAGCGGTCGCGCGGCGCCTGCATGTCCACCGCCCCACCGGTATGGCGGACCACCAGCACGGTTTCCACGGTGTTGGTGCCGGGCAGCTTCAGTGCGGCATCGACGTTGGCTTTCAGCGGTACCTTCTTGCCGCCACGCAGGCCTTCATCGGCGGTGATGATCAGCTTGCTGGCGCAGTCACCGACGCGGTCGGCGATGGAATTGGCGGCAAAACCACCAAACACCACGGAATGGATCGCGCCAACGCGGGCGCAGGCCAGCATGGCCACGGCAGCATCGACGATCATCGGCAGGTAGATGGTGACGCGGTCGCCCTTCTTGATGCCAAGCGCGCGCAATGCGTTGCCCAATCGGCAGACGCGTTCGTACAACTCGCGATAAGTGACTTTCTGCGCTGGGCTGTCCGGGCCATCGGGCTCGAACAACAGCGCGGTTTTGTCACCGCGCGTAGCCAGCTGCCGGTCCAGGCAGTTGACGCTGACGTTGAGCTCACCGTCCTCGAACCATTTGATGCGGAAATCGTCGAGCTTGTAGCTGACGTTTTTGATCTTGGTCGGCTTTACATACCAATCCAGACGCTCTGCGGCCTTGGCCCAGAAAGCATCGGGGTTTTCAACCGATTCGCGGTACAGCTGTTGATACGTGCTCTTGTCGATCCGAGCCTTCGCGGCGAATGCGGATTCAACGGGATAAACATCAGTCATGGCAACCCTCACCTTTGCACTTGTAACCAATGAATGAGCCATGTCGTGCGACGTGGCCGGACTCCCCAAGTGTGCCGCATCCACCCCGTGTCGCGCTGCCCTGGCTGTTAGACGATGGTCGAATGCGCCGCTCCTTACGACTAATGGCGAATAGCCGCCTGCCATCGGCGCCGCGCACCCTGCCCGGGAACGTGCCGCTGCTGCGGTTCACAACGCCAGTCGGGAGAGAGGCTGATCCAATGAGTACATATCTTTTGAAAACGGCCCGTCGGCCGCTGGCTGCCGCGGTATTCGTGGCGCTGCTGGTACCCGGCATGGCCTTTGCACAAACCGCCAAAGAGCGGGCGCTTGAATCACGCGTGGTTGAACTGGAGCGACAGGTACAGCTGTTGCTGTCGGCCCAGCAGCAGCAACAAGGCGTGATCACCCAGACACAGAATGATGTGGTGCAGGTGCGTGCGGCGCAGGCCGAACGCCCGGCCGTGGCCGCGGTACCGGCCGGCAAGCAGCCGGTCCAGATCACCAGCATTACCCCAGGCGCAGCCCCGGGCACCACCTTCAAGTTTGGTGGCTTCATCAAGGCCGATTTCCTGGCCACGCGTACCGGCGACGGCCAGCTGGCCGACGATGCAACCGGCCGTTCGCTGTACCTGCCGGGGCAGACGCCGGTGTTCGGCGCTGGTGGTACCGGCAAGGCCTCGGATGTGGACTACAACGCCCACGCCAAGTTCTCGCGCTTCAATCTGGGTGTGGACCATGTGGCCGAAAACGGCGACAAGGCCGGTGCCATGGTCGAGATGGATTTCTTTGGCAACTCGCTGGGTAACCAGACCGCCACCAATACCTATGGCGTCACCCTGCGTCACGCCTACATGTACTGGAACAAGTGGCTGGCCGGCCAGACCTGGTCCAACTTCATGGATGCCGGTGCGATTCCGGAAGCGGTCGACTTCGTTGGCCCGACCGATGGCGTGATCTTCGTACGCCAGGCGCAGATCCGTTACACCAACGGCGGCTTGAGTGTTGCCCTGGAAAACCCGGAAACCACCAGCCTCACCGGTACCTTCAACCCGGTGACCGGCAAGTGGAACGTGCCGGCCGTGGCCAACTCCGACCGCGGTTCGATGCCGGACCTGACCGTGCGTTACGGCTGGAAGGGTGACTGGGGTACGTTTGGTGTGGCCGGTCTGGTGCGCCAGCTGAAACTGGACAACCAGCTCACCGGTGCCGATGCCAGCAAGGTGGCCGGCGGCGTCACGCTGGGCGGCAAGTGGATGATGGGCGACAGCGACAGCCTGCACTACCAACTGACCGGTGGCGAAGGCATTTCGCGTTACATCGGCCTGGGCATCACCGCCGACAGCGGCTATGACGCCATTCGCGATGAAATCGACCCGACCGGCGTGGTTGCTGCCTACGTCGGTTGGCGCCATGCCTTCAGCCCGAAACTGCGCACCAACCTGATCTACGCACGCAGCGACTACGACAACAATGCTTCCATCACCGGAGACCTGGTGACCAAGAGCGTGCAGTCCATTCGCGGCAATGTGTTCTATACACCGATGCCCAAGGTCGATATCGGCGCCGAGCTGATGTACGGCGAGCGTGAAATCGAAAACGGCAAGAAGGGCGACATCAGCCGCTTGCAGTTCACCACCAAGTACAGCTTCTGACGTGTCGGCGCCGGTGCCGTGATGGCACCGGCGTCTTTGCAGAAAACGCAGTACGTCTCATCTCCCTACCCCCACGGGGAGCACTCATGCCAACGCCCCGGCGTGCATCGCACGCCAGCGCTGCCGTATTCCCGAAATCTGGAGAATTCCAATGAATGCTTCCGTCGATCCCCGTGTTGAGCGGATCGCTTCCAACCCGAAATACCAACGGTTGCGCAGCACGCGCAACAAGCTGGGTTGGTTCCTGACCATCCTGATGTTGTTGGGGTACTACGGCTACATCGGCCTGATCGCCTTCGACAAGGCCTTCCTGGCCACGCCGATCGGCGCCGGCAAGATCACTACCGTCGGCATTCCGATCGCGTTGGGCCTGATGGTGTTCACCATTCTGATCACGGCCTTCTACGTGCGCCGTGCCAACAACGAATTCGACAAGTTGACCGAGGAAATTGTGGAGGAAGCGCAATGAATCACTCCGTCCTTCGATCGGGCACCTTGCTCGGTCTGCTGATCGCCAGCGGTGCGGCGATGGCCGCCGGTGGCGACATCGGCCAGACCGTGCGCCAGCCCACCAACTGGACCGCGATCATCATGTTCGCGACGTTCGTGTTGTTCACGCTTGGCATCACCAAATGGGCCGCTGGCCGCACCAAGTCCGCGTCCGACTTCTACACCGCCGGTGGCGGCATCACTGGTTTCCAGAACGGCCTGGCCATCGCCGGTGACTACATGTCGGCGGCCTCGTTCCTCGGCATTACCGCCGCGGTGATGACCAACGGCTACGACGGTTTGATCTATGCGCTGGGCTTCCTGGTGGGTTGGCCGATCCTGACCTTCCTGATGGCCGAGCGCCTGCGCAACCTCGGCCGCTTCACCTTTGCCGACGTTGCGGGCTACCGCTTCCAGCCCAAGCCGATCCGCATGTTTGCAGCCTCCGGCACGCTGGTGGTGGTGTTGTTCTACCTGATTGCACAGATGGTGGGTGCCGGTGCACTGATCAAGCTGCTGTTCGGCCTGGACTACTGGATCGCAGTAGCGCTGGTCGGCGTGTTGATGATGGTCTACGTGCTGTTTGGTGGCATGACCGCCACCACCTGGGTGCAGATCATCAAGGCCTGCCTGTTGCTGTCGGGCGTGACCTTCATGGCCGTGATGGTGATGTGGCACTTCAACTTCAGCTTCGAGGCGCTGTTCAGCGAGGCGGTGCGGGTCAAGACCCAGATCGCGGCCAACAGTGGCAAGGGGCCAGAAGAGGCGGCGTTGACAGGCTTGTCGATAATGGGCCCCGGCGGCTTCGTGAAAGACCCGATCTCCGCCATCTCGTTCGGCATGGCGCTGATGTTCGGTACCGCCGGCCTGCCGCACATCCTGATGCGCTTCTTCACCGTTCCCGATGCAAAGCAGGCACGCAAGTCGGTGCTGTGGGCGACCACCTGGATCGGCTACTTCTACATCCTGATCTTCATCATCGGTTTTGGTGCCATTGCGCTGGTGCTGACCAACCCCGAGTACGCCGATCCGGTGACCGGCACCATCCAGGGCGGCCCGAACATGGCAGCCGTGCTGGTCGGCAAAGCCGTTGGCGGCAACCTGTTCATGGGCTTCATCTCGGCAGTGGCGTTCGCCACCATTCTGGCGGTGGTAGCAGGTTTGACCCTGTCCGGTGCCTCGGCGGTGTCGCATGACCTGTACGCCACGGTGTTCAAGCAGGGCAACCCGGCGCCGGGCTCGGAGCTGCGTGTTTCGCGCATGACCACGTTGGCCTTGGGTGTGGTCGCGGTTCTGCTGGGCATCGTGTTTGAGAAGCAGAACGTGGCCTTCATGGTGTCGCTGGCCTTCGCCATCGCCGCCTCGGCCAACTTCCCGGTGTTGATCCTGTCGCTGCTGTGGAAAGACTGCACCACGCGTGGCGCGGTGATTGGTGGCTCGCTGGGTTTGGCGTCGTCGCTGATCCTGACCCTGCTGTCGCCGTCGGTATGGGTGGATACGCTGGGCAATGCTGCCGGTAGTGCACCGTTCCCGTACACCAGCCCGGCGCTGTTCTCGGTGACCATCGCGTTCGTCAGCATCTGGTTCTTCTCGATCACCGACAAGAGCAAGAACGCACAGTCCGAGCGCGCGGCCTACCCGGCACAGCAGGTGCGTGCTGAAACCGGCATTGGTGCCAGCAAGGCTTCCGATCATTGATGAAATAGGCTGATTCTGGCCAAAAGGCCGCCTCGAAAGGGGCGGCCTTTTTTTTGGAAATCCGGCAAGGCGGGTAACGGCGGGCGATGCGCGTGCGCGGTTCACCGGCCTCTGCACTTGCTTTCATTCGTTACCACTTAACCGCATGCGGCGCAGACGTGCGGATCAGCGGCCTGGATCATGAATTCGTGCGGGGCGTTTCGTTCTTTGGTAGCGGCTATGCGGGTTTCCCCCGATGCGGAATCGGAAGTGGCGTTCCTAAGATGCGACAGGGGCATTCGCGCATTACAGGTCCGTTGTTTCCACTTCCAGCCTTCTGCGAGGAACCGCATGACGTGTCGTATCGCCAGATCCGCGCTTTCCACGGGCATCGCTCTGACCCTCGCGGGAATGACTGCCGCCGCATTCGCACAGACGACCACTCCGCAAGCGGCCGATGGCAAGGACAAGGTGGTGGAGATCTCCAGCGTCAATGTCACGGCCTCCGGCTCACGCATCGATCGCCCCGGCTTCAACGCACCCACGCCGACGGTGAAGGTCACCCCGGAAGATCTGCAGCTCTCCACGCATACCAACGTTGCTGCCGCGCTCAATGACCTGCCGCAGTTCCGTGGCACGGTGTCGCCGCAGACCCACACCACCGGCGTGGATGCGGCACGTGCGCCGGTCGATCTGCGTGGCCTGGGTGTAAGCCGCACGCTGGTGCTGCTGGATGGCCGGCGCTTCTCCAGCGACAACGACCTGGCGACGATTCCCTCGATCCTGATCAGCGGCGTGGAGGTGGTCACCGGTGGCGCATCGGCGGCCTGGGGCTCCGGCGCGGTGGGCGGTGTGGTCAACGTGCAGCTCGACAGCCAATTGGTCGGCACCAAAATCGACGTGCAGGGCGGTATGTCCTCGCGCTCGGACAACCAGAAGCAATACGTGGCGGCCGCGACCGGTTTTGAGATTGCGCAGGGCCGGGGGCATGTGGTGATCGGCGGTGAGGCACTCAACAACGATGGCGTGATACCCAAGACCGCACGTTCGTGGCTGGGGCGTACCGCGCAGCTGTCCAATGGCGATGGCACCTACACGATGAAGGGCGATGTCGGTTACGGCAATGCCGCGATCGGCGGCCTGATCACCAGCGGTGTGCTGGCCGGGCAGGCCTTCAACCCCGATGGCAGCCTGCGGCCCTTTGCGGGCTACACCGGCGCGTCGTTGATCCAGGGCGGCGAGAGCCCCAACAACGACGACATCAGCTCGCTGGTGACGCCGCAGCGCCGCTACAACGTGCTCGGTCGGCTGTCATGGAACCTCACCGACAACGTCGGCCTGACCATGGACGTGCGCCATTCGCGCAGCTGGAACCGCTTCCCTTGGTTTGGTGACCACAACCGCGGTACCGGCCTGCGTCTAGGCGTGGACAACGCCTACCTGCCCACGGCGGTGCGCGATGTGTTGGTGGCCGCCGGTGAAACCAGTTTCAGCCTGGGGCGCTTCAACAGCGACTTCGCCTTCCCCGATATCGACTATGACCGCCGCACCACGCAGTTCACCGTGGCGTTGGATGGCGTGGTCGGCAACAACTGGCGCTGGGGTGGCTATTACAGCCACGGGGACAACCAGTCCGACCTGGCCGCGCCCGGCTTCCTGCTGACCAGCAACTACCGTGATGCGGTGGATGCGGTGATCGACCCGGCCACCGGCAAGGCGGTGTGTCGGGTGACGCTGACCAATCCAAATTCCGGGTGCGTGCCGATCAATCTGTTCGGCCACGGCGCACCTTCGGCCGAAGCGGCGGCCTATGTCACCGGCACGCCGCGACGCATGACCAACACCCGGCTGGATGCCGCCGGCCTGGACCTGCGTGGCGAGCCGTTCGCGCTGCCGGCGGGTGACGTGTCGGTGGCGGTCGGCCTGGAGGCGCGCAAGGAGCAGATCGACCAGAAGGTCGGCGCGCAGGACCTGGCCAAGGCTTTCACCACCTGGAGTTCCTCGCCGATTGCTGGCGACTTCACGGTAAAAGAAGCCTTCGCCGAAGTCGCGGCGCCATTGCTGCGCGATGTGCCGGGGCTGCGTGATCTGCAGATCAATGCCGCCGCGCGCTTCAGCGACTACGACAGCTCCGGTGCGATCTGGTCGTGGAAATACGGCATGACCAACGAATTTTTTGACGGCTTCCGTGGCCGCTTCACCCGTTCACGCGACATCCGCTCGGCCAACCTGACCGAGATGTACACCACCAGCACCACCGGCTGGTCGACGATCAGCGATCCGTTGACCGGCAGCTCGCTCAGCGCGCTGGTGATCGGCGGCGGCAATCCGCTGCTGAACCCGGAAACGGCCGACACGTTGACCGCCGGTTTCACCTGGGCACCGGCCAGCGTGCCGGGTTTGATCATGTCGGTGGATTACTTCGACATCGAGATCAAGGACGTGATCACCCAGGTGTCGGCACAGGAAACCGTGCTGCGCTGCTTTGCCGGCAACCAGGCCATGTGCGGCCGCATCCAGCGCGACGCCAGCGGTGCGATCGAACGCATCAACTCCAACTACGTCAATCTGGCCCAGTACCAGACCAATGGCGTGGACGTGGACCTGCTGTACACGCTGCCGGCAGCGAAGTTGTTCCCGTCGATGTCCGGCAGCTTCCATACGCGCGTGCTGGCGACCTGGGTGGACAGCCTGACCACCTACGACGGCAAGAACAGCTTCGAGTACGTCACCTCGCAGGGCTTGACCAACGGCTCCGGCGTGCCGCGCTGGCGTGCCAACGCGACCGTCGGCTGGCGGGGCGATCGCTATTCGGCGCAGGCACGGGCGCGTTATCTCTCCGCCGGCGTCTACAACAACCAGTTGGTGCTGACCAACGGCAACATCGGCTCGTATGTGTATTGGGATGTGGGCGGTAGAGCGCGCTTCCCGTTGTCTGGTGACAATGAGTTCGAGGTCTATGCCGACATCAGCAATCTGTTCGACAAGAAATCACCCCTCGGCGCGGTGGGTTCGCCCTACTACGATGTGGTGGGCCGCTACTTCACGCTGGGCGCACGCATGCGCTTCTGATATCGGCGGCGTCACGTGGCCTGGTCGCCCATGACGTCGGTTCACTGCTTCAAGGGGGTTCCACCATGATCAAGTACCGTTCCCGTCCCCGTTCACTGCTTACCGCCGCGCTGCTGGCCTGTCTGTGGTTGCCCGGCACTGCCGCGGCACGCAGTACAACGCCGGAGCCATTGCAGGTGGAAGCACAGCGCTTGGCGGCGTTGCTGCCGGGCGAGCTGGGCGCAGCCATCGTGCATCTGGAAAGCGGGCGCAGCGTCTACGTCAATGCGGACCATCCGTTCCCGATGGCCAGCACGATGAAGGTGCCAGTGGCGGTGCATATCCTTGCGCTCGTCGACGAGGGCAAGCTGTCGTTGCAGCAACAGGTGACGCTGGTCGCGGACGATGTCTACCCGGAAATGGGCGGGCCGATGGATCTGCACCTGAGCGCCGGCTCGGCCATCACGGTGCGCGACCTGCTGCACATGATGATCACCGTCAGTGACAACAACGCCACCGATATCCTTATCCGGCTGGGCGGTGGCACCACGGCGGTGAATGCACGGATGCAGACGCTGGGCATCAGCGGTATGCGCGTGGACCGTTACATCTGGGAGCTGCTCGCCAACTACCGGGGCAATGCGGCCTCGCAGGCCAGTCCGATGGGCCCGGCAGCCTATGCCGAGCTCTCCCGCAGTGAGCGCACCGAAGAGCTGCGGCGAAGCCACACCACGGCCTGGAACGCCGATCCGCGTGACACCAGCAGCGCCCGTGCGATGGCACTGTTGCTGCGAAACGTATGGAAGGGCGACGTGCTGACGCCGGCAACCACGCGCGTACTGCAGGACATCATGCGCGATACCCGCACCGGCATCGCACGTTTGCCCGGCATGCTGCCCAAGGACACGCCAGTCGCGCACAAGACCGGCACGGTGGGAGATGTGATCAACGATGTCGGTGTGATCACGCTGCCCGCCGGGCGTGGCCATGCCATCGTCACCGTGTTCGTGCAGTCACGGGCAAGCAGCGAAGAGCGCGATGCAGCCATCGCGCAGCTAGCGCGTGCGGCACACGACTACTTCCTGTTCGTACCCTGAGCCCGTGTTGTCCGTGTTGTCCGTGTTGTCCGTGAGGTCCGATCAGACGGTACTGAGCAGCCGGACCAGTTGCGCGCGGTGACCGACATCGAGCTTGCGGTAGATCGCGCTGATCTGGCTTTCGATGGTCTTGCGCGAGCGGCTGAGGTGGTGGGCGATCTCATCGTTGCGCATCCCCTCCACGACCAGCCCGGCCACGCGTTGCTCGGTGGGGGAGAGTTTGGACCACAGCGGCCGAGCATCGGTTGCTGTGGGCACGGTGGCCGATTGCATCGGGGCCAGCCGCAACAGGTACAGCGGCTGCTGGGGATGGGCGAGCAGGCGGCCTTCCAGAGTGATGTGCAGCTCCACCTTCGATTGTCGTGGGTGGCATACCTGTAGGCCACTACCGATGTCGCGCTTGTCGGCGGGGTCCAGCCAGTCGCGCAGTGCCGAGGCAATGGCATCGGGAAAGCCGGCATGACTATCGTGGCTGCTGAGCCAGTCGGCACACAGCCGCTGTGCGGCGGGCGACACACTGATCGGGTGCAGGTCGTGGTCGAGGATGATGTCCGGCAGGCTTTGCCGGTCCAGCAATGCCTGGTACACCGTGCGACGCTCAGCCTGCAACGAACGCACGCGCTGCAAGCCCGCGCCCATGAGCTGGTGCAGTTCGCCAAGGAACTGCTGGTGCGTATCGGTGATCTGCTCATGCCCCTCATGCATGCGGATGCTCAGCACCGCTTCCAGTCCGTCGTCACCCCAGAACGCCATATGGATGAACTCGCGCCAGCCCCGCGCGGGGTTCTGCGCGCGCAACCGCTGCCGTGCCTGCGCATCGCCGGAGGCGATCTGCGAGAGGGTGTACCAATGGATGCGTGGGTTCTGCTGCAGATACGGTGCGGCCACATCGAGGCTGCGCAACGGCCATGCACCGCCGCAAGGTGTTTCGCCGAGGAAGTGCAGGCTGCGTTGCGGTTGGTAACCGCCGGTGATGTCGTACATCAAGGTGCACGAATGGCAGGGCAGACGTTGGTTGATCAGGTCCACACAAGCCCGCCACAACGCATGCATGTCCAGCGCACGGATCATGTCCACCTTGGCCTGGACCGGGCAGGCGTCCGGGTTCACCGCGATATCGTGTTCTCGTCCCAACATGGTGTTGCCTACCCCAAGCGAAAAGCACGGCGACCAACGTTGCAGCGAACCTTGCGCACCTCGTCACAGTTGGCCAAAGGCTGGGCCGCATAGGCTTGAACCGTTCTAGCACCCGCTCCAAGGTGCAGGCAAGCCGGGCCAAGTCCTGCCCGTGGCTTACCTGTTGACGTTGGCCGGGTCAGGTGCCTATGTTCACCCCTGGAAGCACGCCGCCCAGGTGCAAGACCGATGTTCCAACGCCCCTGCCGATAGTGGCGTACAGGGGGTTTGGCAATCGCACCGTCGCGCCGCTTCCCATCCATCCACCTTCGCGGTGGGACGTATAACGTTTTGGGGGCTGCCTGTGACGATGTCCGAAACGCCAGCAGTGACGCTGGCTGCAACGCTGGCGCAAATGCGCCAGGCATGGATGCAGCAACGACCGGATTACACGCAGCGGCGTGACGATCTGCAGCGGTTACGCGCGGTATTCAAATCACGCATCGGCCAGATGAGCGAAGCCATCTCCGCAGATTTCGGCCACCGTTCGCATCACGAATCCATCATTGCTGACGGGATGACCGTCACCGGCGAAATCGACCACCTGCTCTCGCACCTGCGTAGTTGGATGAAGCCTGAGCGGGTTGGCGTGGGTTGGCGCTTCTGGCCAGCGCGGGCACAGCTGCGCGCGGTACCCGTGGGCGTGGTGGGGGTGATCTCGCCTTGGAACTATCCGGTGAATCTTGCGCTGGTGCCGTTGGCCACCGCGATTGCGGCCGGCAACCATGTGCTGCTCAAACCGTCGGAACACACACCGGCCACGTCGGCTTTCCTGCAGTCGTTACTGGCCGAGGTGTTCCCGGCCGAGCGGGTGCGCGTGGTGCAGGGCGATGCCAGCGTGGCGTCGGCGTTCTCGGAGCTCCCGTTCGACCACCTGGTATTCACCGGTTCCACCGCAGTGGGTCGCAAGGTGATGGCTGCAGCCGCACAGCACCTGACGCCGCTGACGCTGGAGCTGGGCGGTAAGTCGCCGGCGATGGTGGCTTCTGATTACCCGATAGCGGGTGCGGCGGCGCGGTTGGCGACGGGCAAATGGTTCAACGCCGGGCAAACCTGCATCGCACCGGATTACGTGTTGATTGATGAGGGCCGCATTGATGCCCTGGTCGATGCGCTGCGCGAGCAGGTACGGCTGCGCTACGGTGATTTCAGCGATGCCAGCGATTACAGCCGCATCATCAACGACGCGCAGTTTCAGCGCCTGAAAGACTACGTCAGCGATGCTCGCGGGCGGGGTCTGCAGGTGATCGAACTGGCACAGATTGATGGCGAGCGGTCGCGCCGTGAGCGCCTGTTCCCACCCACCTTGATCCTGCAACCGGGCGACGATGCCACGGTGATGCAGGAGGAGATCTTCGGGCCAATCCTGCCGATACGCAGCTATCGCAACCTGGATGAAGCCATCGCCACCATCAATGGCCGAGACCGGCCATTGGCGTTGTATCCCTTCAGCCACGACAAGGCGACGGTAGAGAAGATTGTCGGGCAGACGGTGTCCGGCGGCGTCACCGTCAACGACACCTTGCTGCACTTTGCGATCAATGGCCTACCGTTTGGTGGCATTGGTGCAAGCGGCATGGGTGCGTACCACGGCCGCGCTGGCTTTGATGCAATGAGCAAGCGCCTGCCGGTGTTGTGGCAGACGAAGCGCGCAGGCAGTGATCTGCTGAAGCCGCCTTATTCGAAGGTGGCGCGTTTCATCGACCTGATTTCGCGTTGATGAAGAAGAAACCGTAACCGGACTGATGGCAGCCGGTTACGGGTGACGCCGGCGCGAGGGAGAGGGAGCCGGTATCGAAAATCAGCACATGCGTTGGGGTGTTGAGAACAGCAATACGACGGGCGCCGCATTGCCGAACACGTAGGTTCAGTACGCGGTGACCGGCAACGGCTGTGCAAGTGCGCTGGCGATGTCCGCACAGTTGTCCGGTGGTTGCGGTGAGGTGGCAAGCACCTTGGCCAGCTCGGTGCGTGCGGCCTCCATGTCGCTACGGAACGCTGCATCGGCATGCAACCTTGCCACTACCGCCGACCCCATAAAGCGCCCCGCCAGGACATCGCTATGCCAGTGCACGTTGCAGACCAGGCGGCTTTCGCCGTAACTGCGGCCACGCGCCAGAATGGCATCGCTGCGGTCCGGCGCAAGTTCGGCCAGGATCAGCGCCCACGCCCAGCCGATGGAAGTATGGCCAGAGGGATAGGAGCCGTTTTCGGCCAACCCAGCTTCCTTGTCCGGGGTGCAGGTGGACTGGCCATTGGCAACAAATGGCCTGCCACGGTTGTAACGCTCCTTGGCAGCATCACTGACTACCGCAGCATCGGTACGGGTGCGACGCAGCAAGCCGTACAGGCGCGGTGTGGTGGCTTCATCAATTCGGGTGCCAATGGCACAGGCGAAGATTGATGCAGCTTCGGGGAACTGCAGGTTGGCGTCGCTAGTGGCCTGTTGCCAACGTGGGGTATCGCGCAGATTGCGCGCCAGATTGACCTGCTCGTCCAGTACGAACGCAGCAGAGCCGGCTGCCGGTGGTGGTGGCAGCAGCGCCACACTGTCCGGAAGTTGCGCGGTCTCCAGATAGCCGCGGGCAACGCCGGGCCGAATTTCGGGGACCTCATGGGGGGCCTTGGCAGTGCTGGCACATGCACTGAGCACCAAGCTCAGACTGATGGCGAGCAATGCGGGGAATGGGGGGCGGAAAGAATTCATGACAGGCCTCCAGCGAGTTGCGCGGCAATGGTTTGGCGCAGGGTCTGCAGATCCTTGGCGAACGCATCAATGCCGGTGGCCAGCTTCTCGGTTGCCATCGGATCGGCAGCAAGGTCCGCTTCAAACCGGGCTTCATCAATGGCCACGACGTTCACCGCTTCTGCAGCGCCCGCCACCAGCGTGCGCGGCAGCTCACCGGTATCGGCATCCAGCTTTTCCAGCAGGTCCGGCGAGATGGTCAAACGGTCACAACCGGCCAGCGCTTCAATCTGCGCGGTCGAACGGAACGAGGCGCCCATCACCACGGTCGGCGAACCGCGACGCTTGAACTCGGCATACACGCCGCGCACGAACTGCACGCCCGGGTCTTCGTCGATGGTGGCCGGGGTCTGGCCGTTGGCCACGTACCAATCCAGAATGCGGCCGACGAACGGCGAGATCAGGAAGGCACCGGCTTCCGAACAGGCCAGGGCCTGGGTCGGGTTGAAGATCAGCGTCAGGTTGCAGTCGATGCCTTCGGCCTGCAGCACGCGGGCGGCTTCGACACCCGCCCAGGTAGCGGCGATTTTGATCAGCACCTTGCTGCGCGGCACGCCGGCCGCTTCATACATGGCGATGAACTCGCGCGCCTTGGCGATGGTGGCGTCGGTGTTGTGTGCCTGGTCGGCGTCCACTTCGGTGGAGACGCGGCCGGGCACCAGCTCGGCCAGCATGGTGCCCACGCCCACGGTCAGGCGATCCACCACGGCTTTCGCGATGTCCTGCGTTTCACCAGCCTGGGCACGGCCCCACTGCAACTCGCGCTCGATCAGGCCGGCGTACACCGGCAGGTCGAGGGCTTTCTTCACCAACGTCGGGTTGGTGGTGCAATCCACCGGGCGCAGGCGCTTGATGGCGTCGTAATCACCCGTGTCGGCGACGACGACGGACAGTTCGCGCAGCTGGGCGAGTTTGGATGCAGTGGTCATGCAGATACTCCGGTCAGGCTTGGACGTCGTCATCGTTGCCGGCAATGCCGGTCACGGCGATGACAGCGGCGGTGTCCTGGTCGAACACCGGCGCGGCGAAGGGCTGCGGGCCTGGCGTGCGCCCGAACACGATGGGACGGGTGATGCCGCGGTAGCTGCCCAGCAGTGGATGCGGCAGCGTGGTGATCATTTCTTCGGCCTGCACCTGCGGGTGGTCGAACATGTCTTCAACCTTGCGCGCGGCGGCACATGGCACGTCTTCGCCAAACAGCGTTTCCCATTCCAGCGCGCTGCGTGTGGCCAGTGCGTCATGCAGCTGCGCCAACAGTTCGTCCGAATGCTCGGCGCGCTTACGCACGCTGTCATAGCGCGGCTCGGTCGCCAGTGCGGGCAGGCCGATCTTCTCGCACAGTGCCTGCCAGAAACGCGGCGTGTTGGCCGAGATGTACAAATAGCCCTGCGCCGTGGGGTGAATGCCGGTGACGCCGCCTGAACGCATGTCGCGGCCAACGCCTTCGGGCTCACCTTCGGCCCAGATCATCCGTGCCGACTGCATGGTCAGCGCACTGCGCAGCAGCGACACGCCAACATACTGGCCTTCGCCACTGCGTTCGCGCTCATACAGTGCCGAGGACACACCTGCGGCTACCAATGCGGCGGCGTAATAGTCGACGACCGAGCCATACAGGATTTCCGGCGCGCCGCTGGGCTTGCCCTGCATCGCGCACATACCGGTCATGGTCTGCAGCACCTGGTCGTAGCCGGCCTTGTCCTTGAGCGGACCACTGTCGCCATAACCGGTGACAGCGCAATACACCAGACGCGGATTGAGCTTGTGCAGGCTGTCGAAATCGATGCCCAACCGTACCGGCACGCTGGGCCGGAAGTTGTGCACCAGAACGTCGGCATCGCGCACCAGACGCATCAACACCGCGCGCTGGTCGGGCTGCTTCAGGTCCAGCACTACGCCGCGCTTGGAGCGGTTCACGCCCAGGAAGGCGCGACTCTCTGCTTCCAGCGTGGACGGGTATTTGCGCAGGTTGTCGCCAACCGGCGGTTCCACCTTGATGACTTCCGCACCCTGGTCAGCCAACAGCGTGCAGCCATACGGGCCGGCGATGTAGGCGCTCAGGTCGAGCACGCGAACACCGCTCAACGGGCCAGTGGCACCGTCGCGATGGGCGATATCGAAGGGAGAAGGGTTGTGGCTTCCTGACATGGCGTGCACTCGATTCCTTGCTTGCAGTTTCCTCCCGGTATGCGGGAAGAAACATATCGTGCGGGTATTTTCAGCGAGGACAAAAACCTTCCGAAGGAGATTCCTGGTCCCGCCTCGACAGCGGTTTGAAGGCTGACCGCCATGCATGGTGATCAGCCCCAGACGCACTGCGCCGTGGCTGTCTGCAGCGTGAGGTTGCAGACAGCTGTGCCGATATCAGGCCTGCGGCGCCAATGACAGCCAGCTCAAACGCCAGGCGCCGTGTTCGCGGCCGCCACAGCGGTAGTACGGTTCGAACACCAACGGCGCGCGGCAATCCAACTGCATCGTCACCGTTGGGCCCTCGCCCAGGTCGCTGCCCACCTGCAACCACGTTGAGGGATCGCCTGCCGGCAGCTTTACCGTCTCGTCGGTCTTGAAGCCGTCGATCAGCGTGGTGGCGTAGACCAGCGGGCCGTAGGTGAGGCCGACGTATTCCCAGTGCAGAACTTCCTGCGCAACCGGCGAGCCGTCCGGCGCGCGCGATTCCTGCACGTTGATGTTGGCCGCGCGCTGCAGCTGTGGCTGCATCGGCAACTGCACGCTGACCAGGTCACCGGCCTTCCATTGCTGCTGCAGTTGCACGTAACCATCTGCAGCCACGTGGACTGGCACGTTCACGCCGTTGACCTGGATGCGCGCATCCTCGGCCCAGGCGGGAATGCGCAGGCCGATGCTGAAGGTCGCGCTGCGTTCGGGCGAGACGCGCAGGCTGACCTGCCCATCGAAGGGATAGCGCGTCTGCTGTTGCAACACCACGTTGCCTGCGTCGGCATGCGACAACGTCGCCTGACCGGGGCCATACAGGTTGACGCGCAGGCCACCGTCGGCGGCCACGCCGTAAGCAATCTGCGGCAGTTCTTCCACCGCCATCGCGCCGGAAGATTTGCAGCAGCGCCAGTACGTGGTGTGCACGCGTTTGCCGTTGGGGAAGGTGTAGTAACACCAGTCCTCACCGTTGGGTGCCATCGCCGCGAGCAGATCGTTGTAAGCGGTGCGTTCCAGCTCGTCGGCGTAACGCGCGTGGCCGGTGATGGCCAGCAGTTCGCGGTTGAGCTGCATCCATGCCAACACCGAACAGGTTTCCACATAGGCCTGCGGGAAGAACGTACGCGGTGCGTTGAATACCTCGCGCGAACGATGCGCCACGCCACCCCACGGGCCGCCACCCAACGTCAGGTGCTGCTCACGGATGTTGTTCCACAGGTTGTCGATGGCAGTGCGGTAATCCGCGTTGCCGGTGGCCTTGTACAGCTTGGCCAGGCCAACCAGATTCCACGACAACTGATATGCCTTGCCGGTAGCGATGAACGCGGCGTCTTCGCCAGCAATGCCCTTGTCCAGCAGCGCAAGGCGCGGGTTGGCATTGGCCTGCTGAAGAATCTTTTCGGCGAGCGCCAGGTAACGCGGCTCACCGGTAGCCAGATACAGGTCCGCCGCCGGGTCCAGCAGCACCGTGGCCGACATGCCGTGGTGGTTGCCCAGCGTGGTGATGTCGATGCCCGACTCCAGCGCCTGCCAGCACAGGTCGGCGATGCCACGCGCGGCCTGCAGATAGCGGTCATCCCCCAGCGCACGCCAGGTTTCCAGAAAACCGAGGATCAGGTAGCTGTGCGTCCAGATGTCCCAGGTGCGCAAGGCCGGTTCGCCGTTCCAGCTTTCCGGCTTGGGCGGCTGTGGCACGGTGAAGCGACGGTCAGCGGCGTAGTTGCCGAGGTAGCCATCGTCGTCCTGCTGGCTGATCAACCAATCGGCGACGCGGCGCAGGTTGGCTTCCAGTTCGGTTTGCCCGCCCTGGGCCACGGCGCGCGCCGTCGCCGACAGCCACTTGCCGGCATGCTCGCCGTACCAGTCGCCTTCTTGGTTCTGCTGCTTGTGCGCCTGGCCGAAGATGCTGATCGAGGGGCTTTCTTCATCCACGATGAAGTGGCTCAGGCGTCCATTGCGATTGGCGCTGAGCATCTGCCCGAACACGCCATCAAGCTGCACGGCCGCAGGCGCGACCAGCTGTTGGCCGCAGGTGATGGGTGCACTCATGCCGCGTCCACCACGCAACGGAAGCCGAGCATGCCGCTGCGGTCCTTGGCCGGTGCCATCAACAGGTACTTGCCATGCTGGTCGAGACGGTAGGCCTGCGGGAAATACCAATGCGAGGTCTGCGGCTGGTAGCTGGAGCCGCCGCGCAGAATCGCCGCGCGGGTGTGTTCGTCGGTGAACTCATCGGTCCACTGCCACACATTGCCGACCAGATCTTCCACGCCGAACGGGCTGGCGCCCTGCGGATGTGCGTCCACGTCGGCCGGGGCCAGCACACGGCGGCCACGGTTCACGCGCGGCACGCGGGTGTCGTCCCACGCGTTGCCCCACGGGTAAGCGCGGCCATCGGTGCCCTGTGCGGCGTACTGCCATTCCCATTCGTGCGGCAGGCGCTTGCCGGCCCACGCGGCATAGGCGCGGCAATCTTCCAGCGACACCCACACCACCGGCTTGTTCTCCCAGCCGGCGCGCGGTGCGCCATCGAGCCAATGCGCCAGGAAGTTGATGTCATCGGCCGGGCGATAGCCCGTGGCGTCGATGAAGGCCTTGAACTGCGCGTTGGTCACCGGGAAACGGTCGATATGGAACGCGCTCACCTGCATCAGCTTGCGATGGTGGCGACGCGGGCAGTCTTCCCACGGGAACTGCACGTCCTGGCCGGCCCAGTTGAAGCCTTCGATCTCGATACCGCCCACGGCGAATACGAACTCGCCTGCGGGAATGCTGACCATGCCTTCCGGTGCGGTGGTCTGCACGGCGGTGGCCGGGATGTCACGCAGCTGTTGCGGAATTGCCTTCCACGCGGCGGAGTAGCTGTTGAGCGGCTGCTCGGCGCGCTTGGCGGCGTCGCTCAGGAAAGCAGCCAGACCATCAACCTGCACGCCCGGCTGCACGCTCAGTACCGCACCGAAACCACGTGCTTCCATCGGCAGTTCAATCACCGCCACGCCATCGCGGACCAGCGGCGACAACTCACCGCCGTGCCACACGTCGTAGTAACGCGTCCCCTCGACGTGCGGCAGGCCGATCTGCTCGCCATTCACCGCGTACTCGTTGCGGTTGATGAGGGTGTGCAGGCTTAGTCCGTCCACCGGGAACTTGCTGGCGAAGATGCCGCCCTGGTAGCACACCTGGTACGGCTCCCAATCCATCGCTACGACCAGCTGCGGAAACTGGCGGTAGATGGCTGCGATACGACGCAGCGCTTCACCATCGCGCGCGGTGAACTGGTTCCAGATGCCCCAGATGTTCTCCCACGCGTTGTAACCGATGCCGTTGAAGAAGCAGTACTGCAGGTCGTGGTTGCGGTTGCGGCCCCAGCGGTTCTCGTAGTTGACCATGTGGCGCGGCTCCAGCCACTTCCACTTGGACACCGGCGGCACCGGGCCGTCGGGTGCTTTCTTGCCCCAGCTCTGCACGTTCCAGATCAGCTGCTCTTCCGAGCTGATGGTGGATTCGGGTTGCACCACCACCGGGTTGCCGTTGGCATCGCAGGCGTCGAAGAAAGCACGCGGCACGCCGTTGAAGGTGTCGCCGTTGATACCGTCGGCGCCGGTGGCCTTGATGATCTCGGCCAGGCCATCCCAATGCGTGACACCCGGATCACGGGTGCCGTGGTCCCACGGCTTGGCTGGCAGGAACACACGCACGCCGCGCTTCTGGAATGCCTGCACCGCCGCCTTCAAGCCTTCAAGGCCACCCGGTAGCGTGTGTGCCAGATCGAACTGGTTGCGGTCGTCGATACCAATGTTCGGATAGATGTACCAGATCAGTACCGAGTCCAGGCCGCCGAAACGGGCGATCAGGTCGTCGAGATATTTGTCGACCGTGTACTGCGCGGTTTCCACGTCGAAGAAATAGCGGTCTTCGACCATCATCTGTGCGTGCACGAAATTGCGCTGCGCCCACTGCAGTTCCGGGCGGCGGTAGTTCACGTCGGTGTAGCCGA
This sequence comes from Stenotrophomonas sp. Iso1, assembly GCF_027497995.1. Lineage (GTDB taxonomy): Bacteria > Pseudomonadota > Gammaproteobacteria > Xanthomonadales > Xanthomonadaceae > Stenotrophomonas. Next base: position 219,516 of record NZ_JAODBT010000001.1, read on the forward strand.
TGCGCACCAGATGCTCGCGGCGCCATTCCTTCAGTTCGGTCAGCCAGTCGCCGGCGCTGGCATTGGCATCGATCATCCAACTGCCGATGTCGGCAAACGGCCATGCCGGTGCCTTGCCCGGCGTGGGCAGATAACGGCCGGTGGTGACGTGCGAGAACTTGTACTCGGTGTGGATCGCCTCACGTCCGTAGTCGGCGGTTTCAGTGTCGTAATCGGGCGTGGTGTACGGCGTGGTCATGGTATTCATCCAACTAAGAACAGGGGGAGCAACAAAGGGTTACAACGCGCACCATGCCGCCAGTGCGGCATGTGCGTCGGCGTCGGGCACGCGTGTGGCATCGGCCAGCAGCGCGTTGACGTCGGCGTGGTCGGGAATGCTGGATTGTGCGCCCAGCCGCGTGCATGCCAGGGCCGATGCGGCGCTGGCAGCGAGCAGGGCGTGCTCCAGCGTGCCGCCACGCGCAAGGCAGGCGATCAGGGTGCCGCAGAACGTATCGCCTGCGGCGGTGGTATCCAGTGGTGAAATCTTGAAAGCCGGTTGCAGCGCGATGCGTTGATCAACGCGTGCCAGACAGCCGCGCGCACCCAGGGTGACGATCACGCAAGGCACGTCCAGCCGCGACAGGCCGGTGGCCAGATCCGGAGGATTGCCGGCTACGACAGCCAACTCGCCTTCGTTGACGATCAGCATGTCCAGCTGCGCCAGCAGTTCGGCCGGCAGCACCTGTGCCGGTGCTGCGTTGAGTGCAACCTTTACGCCGGCAGTGCGAGCGGCGCGTGCGTAGGCCAGTACGCTGTCCAGCGGTGACTCCAGTTGCAGCAGCAGCCATTGCACGCCGTCGAGCGTGGGCAGGTGTTCCGGTTGCAACGCCATGTTGGCGCCGGGCGCGACGGTGATTGCGTTCTCGGCATCATCGGACAGGCAGATGAAGGCGGTGCCCGTAGGCAGCTGTGCATCACGCACGGTGTGCAACTGCACGCCAGCGTCGACCAGCGAGGCTTCGATGGGTTTGGCGAAATCGTCCGCGCCCAGTGCCAGCAACATGCGGGTGTCGGCAGCACCGGCGCGCGCGCAGGCCACGGCCTGGTTCGCGCCCTTGCCACCGGGGAACGTCTGGAATTCACGGCCGAGCACGGTTTCACCCGGCGCCGGCACGTGAGAGGCACGCACCACGAAATCGAGGTTGGCCGAGCCGGCAATGAGCACGGCGTTGCGCTGGTCAAAAGTCACGGCTGTATCGCCTCATCGACGAGGTTGTAGAACGGGGTGCTGATGCGTGGCAGGTCGTCTTTCCCACCGGGCAGATGTTGCAGCATCAGGATCGCCACCAGCTTCCTGTCCGGCTCGATCGTGTAATAGGTAGAGGCCGCACCGGACCAGCCGAATGCGCCCACGGAGGCGCTGCGCCCCTTCAATGCCGGATCCAGCAGCACCGAACCGCCCAGGCCGAAGCCTTCGGCATCGCTGAATTCGGTGACCGGCTTGGCCACCGGAAAATGTACGAGCTGGTTCTGCAGCATCAGAGCCACGGTATCGGCCTTGAGCAGCTGCCTATCTTGATAGCGGCCGCCGTCGAGCAGCATCTGTGCGAAGCGGCCATAGTCGTTGGCAGTGGAATACAGCCCACCCGCGCCGCTGCGATAGGGCCGCAGGGCCGTGCCGGGATCACGCGCATGGATTTCGTCCGCCAGCTTCAGCGTGCCGTCGGTGCCCATCACGGACAGATCGACCACACGTGAGCGCTGTGCTGCAGGCACTTCAAAGCCGGTGTCGCGCATCTGCAGCGGGTCAAAGATGCGTTGCTGCAGGAACTGCTCGAAGGGCATGCCGGCGACCACTTCCACCAGCCGTGACAGGGTCTCGGTGGAGGTGCTGTCGTAGCGGAAGCGGGTGCCCGGCTCGGTTGCCAGCGGCACTTGGGCCAGCCGCGTGCTGTAGTCGGCCAGGCTGTCCACATCGCGCACCTGGTGTTGCTCCAGCAATTGCGTCACCGCTTCAAAGCCCTTGCCGCCGGCGGCGAAACCAGAGGTGTGGGTGAGCAGGTGGCGCACGGTCAGCGTCGTGCTGAGCGGGCGCACCTGTGGTGCCTGTGCGCTGCCGCCGGTGAACAACGGCAGCTGCGAAAACTCGGGGAGATGGCGGGCGACCGGATCGTCCAGACCCAGCTTGCCCTCATCCATCAACATCAACGCCGCCACCGAGGCAACGGTTTTGGTCATCGAATAGATGCGGAAGATGCTGTCCTGGCGCATGGGCCGGGTATGCGCCAGATCCTGCCAGCCGTAGCTGGCGGCGTGTACGGTTTTACCTTCGTGGATCACCAGTGCGACCGCGCCGGTATAGCCGTGCGGGCCGGTGGCCTGACGCAGGAAATCATCAACGGCGGGCAGTCGCGGGGAAGCGGCGGGTGCGGCCGGCACGGAGGTGCTGTGATCCGGGTTGGAGCAGGCCGCCATCGATACTCCCGTCAGGCACAGAACGGCGCCCAGGGCCAAGCCCCGGGCACCGCGATACAGCCACATCACCTCATGCCGGCCACCCGCACTGGCGTGATTGCGATGTCGGAGGCGTGCGCCCCTGGCTGTGATTCCGCTCATCAGAAGTTGATGTTATGCGACAGCGAGAACATGCGACCGCGACCTGCCATCCAGTCGTCGTTGCTGTTGCTGGCTTCGGAGGTGGTGAGGATGTACTGCTTGTTGAACAGGTTCTCCACGCCCAGGGTCAGCTTGCCGAAACGGCCGGTGTCGTAGTTCACGCTCAGGTCGAGCAGGGTGCGGCCAGAGGTATGCTCGGCGCCGCTCTTGCCCTGGTTGAGGGTGCGCGACAGCAGGGTCATCGCACCCAGGTTCAGATCGACCTGCTCGGCCACACGCCAATACAGATTCACGCCGATCTTGTCCGGGCTGACATCGTTGGCACCCATGCGCTTGTTCAGCGGGCCATCCTTGGTGAACCAGGTCTTGCCGACGATATGCGAGTACATCGCGTTGAGCTTCAGGTCGTCGCTGAAGTCGTAGCTGCCGCTGAACTCGATGCCGTTGATCTTGACCGGGCCGCGGTTCATGACGAAATCGCCAGTGACCGGGTCGGTGCTCAGCGATACGCCAAAGTCCGAAGCGCTGCGGTAATACGACCCGCTGAAGGTGGCATTGCCCGTGCGCCAGTTGAAGCCGACTTCCTTGTTCTTGACGATGATCGCCTGCAGATCGAGGATGCCGCTGACGCTCTGGCCGGGCTTGTTGATGTTGCGCAGCGGGATGCCGACGTTGGGCAGGCTGAAGCCTTCCGAATACGAGGCATACGCCGACAGCGTATCCGTGAAGCGGTAGACCACACCGACGTTGGGCAGGTCGGTCTTGTAGCTGAGCTTGCCGCCTTCCACGAACACGCGCTTGTTGTAGTACGTGGTGGTGTAGCTGTCCACGCTCAGGTCGCCGTCTTCCTGGCGAAGGCCGCCGCTGACCGTCAGCGGGCCGATATCCCACGACAGCTGCGCGTACGGTGCGGTGCTCTTGTACTCCATCGGCGGCACCCACACGCGGTGGGTCAGTGCCAGGCGCTGGTCGGTGAGGTCCTTGACCACGTCCACGCCGGCGCGCAGTTCCAGCCCCTCGACGCCGAACAGTTCGCCACGGGTCCATGAGGTGCGCAGGCCGCGCTTTTCCGAATTGACTTCGGACTGGTCGACCAACTGGCCGAGAGGCGCGAACAGTGGATCCTGCTTGTCCGAGCCGTTTTCGGCCGGATAGCGCATCGCCTGGTCGGCGCGGTAGACGTCGGCCAGCAAGGTGCCACCGAAGAAATCGGCGTGGCTGTAGGACAGTGAGAACTGATTGAAGTCGTTGAACTCGGTCTTGGCGCCAAGCGGCGTGCCGGCAATCGAGGTGGAGGTGATGTTGTGGGCGCGATCACCCTCGATGCCGGTGTAGTTGCCCTTGCCGGTCAGGTTGAAGCGGCTGATCGTGGCCTGCAGGCGCTGCATGTCGCTTTCACCGAAATTGGTGCCCAATTTCAGGAACAGGTTCTTCGACTCGGAGTCGTTGATGGTGCCTGAGCCGCGCATGCCGATCTTGCGGCCCTTGGCGTCGTAAGCCATGCCGCGATCGACGAAGGAGGTCGCCAGCAGCAGGTCGTAGGCGTCTTCCTTGTGACCGAAGGTCAGGCCGACTTTCCAGCCCTCGCTGTCATCACGGCCCTGGCTGCTGTAGCGGGTATTGACGCTGGTGTGGCTGCCTTCTTCCGGCGTCTTGGAGATGTAGTTGATGATGCCGCCGGCCGCGCCCACGCCTTCGGCGGCGGAGGGGCCGTTGACCACTTCGATGCGGCCGATCACCGACAGATCGGTGAAGCTGCCGGCGCGGTTGGTTTCGCGCAGTGGCGAGGTCTGCGGAATGCCGTCGAACAGGCGCAGCGCGATACGTCCACGCAGGGTTTCACCAGAGTTGGTCAGTGCCTGGGTCGATTCGGAATAACCGGGGATCGTGCGGGTCAGCACCGCGGTGGCGTCTTCGGTGAGGCTCAGCGAATTGTTCACTTCCTGCAGGCTGATGATGCTCACCGCGCCCGGAATGCGGTCCACCGCCTTGGGCGCGCGGGTGCCGGTGACGATCACGTTGTCCAGCGTGGTCGCGGTCGGCTTGCCGCGATCTGCGGCGGCGGTGTCCTGCGCGTGGGCGTTTGCCGACAGCAGCAGGGCCAGGGTGATGCTCGATGACAACAGGTTCTTCATGGTGCGTTCTCTCTCCAAAACGCGGGTGGGTGGTGCAACACGCGCCGAAGTGGCACGCGAAAAAAAAGCGCCACCCCAGAAGGCGGCGCTTGTTGTTTCAAGGTCTGATCAGAACTTGAAGGTGTGCGACAGCGACACCATCCGGCCGCGGCCGGAGAAGTAGTTCTGCCAGCCCGGCAACTGCGACCAGGTCAACACGTACTGCTTGTCGAACAGGTTCTCGATGCCCAGCGACAGCTGGCCGTAGCGGCCGGTGTCGTAGTTCACGCTGAGGTCCCACAGCGCGTAGCCATAGGTGTTCTCTTCGTTCTCATAGACGTTGCCATTGGCCGGATTGGTGAAGGTCTCACGCAGATCGCGGTCGAAGGTCTTGCTCACGCCCAGGGTGGCGTTGAGCGTGTCCATCGGGGTCCAGGTCAACGAGGCATTCACCTTGTCCGGCGAGATGTCCAGGATGCCCATTTCCTTCTTCATGCCCGAGCCCGGGAAGTACTGGGTCTGGCCACGGATGCGCGAGTACAGGAAGGTCGCCTTCCAGTGCTCGTTGAAGGTCCATGCACTGTTCAACTCGAAGCCTTCGATCTCAACCGGTGCACGGGTGAGGATGAAATCTTCGGTGACCGAGTCGATGGTCAGGGTGGAGCCGAAGTCCGAGGTCGAACGGTACACGGAGGCACCGACCTGGCCCTTGGCACCGCGCCAGTTGAAGCCGATTTCCTTGTTCTCGGTGATCAGCGGCTGCAGATCGGCAATGCATGACACGGCCTTGCACGGGCTGTTGGCCTGGATGTTGCGCAGCGGGATGCCGACGTTGGCGATGCCGAAACCTTCGGAGTACGAGGCGAACACCGACCACTCATCGCTGATGCGCCAGATCGCGCCGAAGTTGGGCATGTTGGCCTTGTAGTCCATCTTGCCGCCCTGCACCGGGGTGTGGTCGCGGAAAGCCACGGTGGTGTAGCTGTCGATTTCCAGCTCGCCGTCTTCGCGACGGATGCCGGCATCCAGCGTCACCGGGCCGATGTCCCAGCTCAGCTGCGCGTACGGCGCGATGCTGGTGTACTTCATCGGCGGCACCCACAGGCGGTTGGTCAGTGCCAGGCGCTGCTCGGCGGTGTCTTCCACCAGGTCCAGACCGGCGCGCAGGCGCAGGCCTTCCACCTTGAACAGGTCACCGTAGGCATAGCCGAAGCGCAGGCCCTTCTTCTCGCTGTTGATTTCCGACTGGTCCCAGATGCGCTCGGCTTCCGGCGGTGCCGGCTTGGTCAGCTGGCGGTCTGCGCCGTTCTCGGGCACGTAGCGCATGGCCTGCTCGGCCCAGTACGCGTCAACGCTCAGGTCGCCGCCGAAGAAATCGGCATTGGTGTACTTCAGCGCGATCTGCTCGAAATCGTTGAACTCGGCCAGCGAACCGGCGATGGAGCCCTTCTCGGCGGTGTTGGTGGTCGGCTTGACGCAGCCGACGTCACCGGCGCGGCAACCTTCAACCGGAATGTAGTTGTGCTTGCCGCCGATGTGGAAGTTGCTGTAGCTGGCCTGGATGCGCTGCATCTGGCCTTCACCGAAGTTGTAGCCACCCTTCATGAACAGGTTTTTGCTGTACGAATCGGACAGCGAGCCGGAGGTGTTCAGGCCAACGCGGCGGCCGTCGCCGTCGTAGGCAACGCCACGGTCGATGTACGCGCCGCTGATCAGGAAGTCGGCGGCATCACCCTTGTAGGTGTGCATCACGCCGATCTTGGACTGCGCGCTGTCGTCCTTGAACTGGCTGCTGTAACGGGTGGACACGGTGGTCTGGTGACCGTCCACTTCCGGGTTCTTGGAGAGATAGTTGATCACGCCACCGGCGCCGCCGATGCCTTCTGCAGCCGACGGGCCGTTGATGACTTCAATGCGGCCAATCACGCCCATGTCGGTGAAGGTGCCGTTGCGGTTGCCTTCGCGCAGCGGGGAGCCCTGCGGCACGCCGTCGAACAGGCGCAGCGCGATGCGGCCACGCAGGGTCTCACCGGAGTTGCTCATCGCCTGCGAGGATTCCGAATAACCCGGCACCATGCGTGCGAGCACGGCGGTGGCGTCTTCGGTCAGGTTCAGGGTGCGCTGCACCTGCTCGGCGGTCACCAGGGTGACAGCGCCCGGCACCTTCTCGATGGCAACCGGCGTACGGGTACCGGTGACGATGACCTGGTCCAGGTTGACGGCTTGGTCGTTCTTGTCCTGTGCAAAGGCCGGGCTCATCACGCTGGCGAGCAGCGCGGCGCTGATGGCAGCCGAAAGTGGCTTGATCATGTAGTTCTCTCCCCCCAGATATGAAAGTGCGGCGAAGCTGGCTGGGGAGCCGACTGCACCCGATAGCGATGGGGACTGATGCCCCTTTGATTCAACCGTTTGGCCGCGAATGGCCCCGCAGAGGGAACCGCGTCGCAAGGCGCCGGCATTGGGCGTGAGACTAGGCGTCGCTTCTCGGTGATAGAAGCGCGGTTCTGTATGTTCACTGCCTAGGGTTTGTTGCGATTGAATGACGCGCGTAGACGGCTTCCCGGCAGAGCGGAGCGGGGCTCCGCCATAGCGCTGCAGGAAAGCCTTTTGCCGCGTTTTGAACGGCACTGCGGGGCTTCATTGGTGGGGATGAAATCCTCGTGTTCCGGACCACCCCGTTGCCGATGTTGATTCCCGCCGACAAAAACGCCGTCTTATTGCGGCGACTGCAACAACGCTGTGCGCGCTTCTTCCAGCAGCACGTTGACCTGGCGCAGGCGCACTGAAGCGCGTGACCAGACCATGCCAATGCGGCGCGGCTCACCCGGTTCGGGCAGCGGAATACTCACAACCGACAGGCCCTCGGGCCATGGCTTTGCCCAATCGGGCACCAGCGACACGCCCAGGCCACGGTCGACCATCACGGCGATGGCATTGAGCGCGTTCAGTTCAAACCGTTCGCGCGGCACGATGCCGTTCGTACGCAGGTACTCGTCGGCCTGGCGGCCGCCCCATTCGTGGCGGTCGTAGCGGATGAGCGGTTCTTCGCGCAGCAGCTGGTGCGGATCGCTGCCTGCCAGGCGTGCCGGCGCCAGCACCACCAGCGGCTCTTCGCGCAGCAACTGCCAGTCGCAGGTCTTGGGCAGCGAGAACGGCGCCTGCAGCACCATCGCTGCATCCAGGTCGCCGCTTTCCACTGCGCCATACAGATCAGCCGAATAACCCGGCTTGATGAACACATTGATCTCGGGGAATTTCACCACCATCCGCGCCAGGATGTCGGGCAGCAACCCGCCCAGTGCGGTGGGGCAGGCACCCAGACGCAACTCACCGGCCATGCCGCTTTCATTGGCGACGCTGCGCAGATCGGCGACGTTGCGCAGCAGGTCGCGGGCGCGCTGCAGGATGCGCGCCCCTTCCTCGGTGACGCTCACGGTGCGCCCGGCGCGGGCGATCAGCGGTGCGCCCAGCTCGCGTTCCAGCGTGCGGATCTGCTGTGCCACCGCCGCCGGAGTGATGTGCAGCGAGCGTGCCGCTGCTGCCATCGAGCCACGGTCCACGACGGTGACGAATGTATTGAGAAACTGGGTTTCCACGATTTGACCTCTTGAAACGCGCTGGATGCCACCGAAGTCAGGCCCTCACTGCCCGTGTGCGGGAGTGAGGGCCAAAGGCGAAGGGGTCAATTTTACGGCCACCGCGCTGGTCGGGGTTTCACGCGGCATCCTGCTTGTAGATCGTCAGGCCCTTCAGCGAACGGGTCGGCGCCGGGAAGAACAGGCTGGCCACGTAGCCGATCACGATGCACAGCAGGATGGAGATGGCCAGGTAGAAGTACGGGTGCACCAGGCTCATCGACCAGCACACCGTGGTGATCACGATGCTGCCGGCCACACCGATGGCCACGCCCTGCCAGTTGGCACGGCGGGTGAACATGCCCAGCGTGTACGCGCCGGCAAAGCCGCCACCCAGCAAACCGGCCAGTTCGATGGACACATCGAACAGCGAATGGATGTCATAGCGGCTCATCAGCAGTGCGATGCCGATTGCGATGAAGCCCACCACCACGCCGATCCACTCAGCAAAGCGCACGCTCTGCTTGGGCGACGCCTTCTTATTGAGCTTTTCGTAAAAATCGACCGAGGCCAGCGTAGAGACGCTGTTGATGATGCTCGACAGCGTGGACATGGCCGCCGCGAAGATGCCGGCAATGATCAGCCCGGTCACGCCAGCCGGCAGTTCGGCAGCGATGAACAGCGGGAAGGTGGCATCAATGGGCAGCAGCGGGTTCAGGCGTTCGGGGTTGTTCTTGTAATACACCCACAGCGCAGTGCCGATGCCGTAGAACACGAAACCGCCGGGGATCATCATCGCCGCGAAGGTCCAGATCGACCGGCCAGCTTCCTTGTCGGACTTGGTCGACAGCACACGCTGCATCAGTACCTGGTCCTTGGGGAAGGTCAGCACCACATCGAACACCACCAGGAAGATGAAGCCCCAGATAGTGGCCTTGGTCAGGTCGAAGCTGAAATCAAACAGCTGCGTCTTGTTCTCGGCCATGGCCGTGGCCAGGAACTCCGGCACCCCGCCATTGATCTGCTGGATGATGAAGCCGATGGCGAAGAGGGCGCCACCAAACATCACGAACACCTGCACGAAGTCGGTCCAGATCACCGCTTTCATGCCGCCCATCGTGGTGTAGATGATGGTGAACACGCCCATCAGCATGATGCTCCAGACCACATCCACACCGGTGATGGTGGAGATGGCCAGCGCCGGCAAGAACAGGATCACGCTCATGCGGCTGCCGATCTGCATCACGATGCACAAACCGCTGGCGAGCATGCGGATGGCCGGGTGGAAGCGGGTTTCCAGATAGGAGAACACGCTCATCAGATCCAGCCGGCGCAACAGCGGCACGATCCAGATAGCCACGAACATCAGGCCCAGCACCGCGATCAGGTTGTTGGTCAGATACTGCCAGTTGGTCTCGAACGCCTTGGCCGGGATGGCGATGAAGCTGATCGAGCTGGTGTTGGTGGCATACAGGCTGATGCCCGCTGCCCAGAACGGAATGCTGCGGCCGCCGACAAAGAAGTCCGCGGTGTTGCCATGCTTTTCCTGGAAATAGAACCACGCGCCGATGCCGAGCATCGCGGCCAGGTAGACGATGATCACCGCCCAGTCCAGCCATTTCAGCAGGTGCTTGCCGCCCTGGATTTCAAAGGTGTGGACCTTGCCATCCGCTGTTGCCCAAACCAGGCCATTGCCGTAGCTGCCGACCGTGACCGCAGAGGCCGTGGTGGTGTCCGGCTGCGTTGACCAGGCACTGGTGATGGTGTGGAAGGTGCGGGCGTTGATGTTGCCGGCGGCATCACGTACCTGCATCAACAGGTGGGCCTGGCCGAGTGCACGCATCGAATCAGGTACCACGGTTCCCTCGATGGCCGGCATGGCTTGCCAACCCTTGTCCACGCTCCAGCGCCACAGCTGCTGCGGCCCGTCGAGCGGCCCGGACGCCACATACAGCGCACCCTTCTGCCCCTGCAGGGCGACGGCGGGGGCGTTGTCCGGCCAGTTGTCCTGGGCCTGCCATTGCAGGCTGTTGGCCGGTTTGCGGTACAGATGGGTGGCGCCGCTGGCATCCACGCCTGCCACATACAACGCCCCCTCCAGCGCAGCCAGGTGTGCGTTGTTCAGTGGCATAGGCAGTGGCAGTGATTGCCCGCTGCTCAGTGCATCACCGCGCAACGTGATCAGCTGCAGCCGATCACTTTGGCTGTCGTTCGTACCCAGCAGCAGCCAGTTCGCACCATCAAGGTTGACGTTGCCGCGGATCGCGTTGACCGGGAGCGTGTCCGCCTGCAGCGTGCTCCACCCTTTCGCGCTCTTGTCCAATGCCCACAGGCTGTTGCCGGACAGCGCAAGCAGGCGCCCGTCCACGTTCATCAGGTGCTGCACCGGAGCGCCATCGGGCAAGGACGGCAGCGAGCCGCTCTTCACCGAGGTCATGTTCTCAGCAGAGGCGATACCGCCCAATGCCAGCAAAGTCACGGCCACGAGCAGACGGAAGCCGAAAGTGAAGCGCTGCCTCAGGATGGCCGCTGTGTTGGCCGCAAGCTTGGACATGGGATGGACCCCGAAAGGAAAACAGATATGACGGCGGGCCGTCACGAATCAGGAAAAATCAGGCCTGAGCCTGGCTGGCCCCGGCGAGAATGGCCTCGGCCCGCCGCAGAAACGGCAGATCGATCATGCGGCCTTCGAACAGAAACGCACCGCGGCCCTGGTCACTGGCCTGTTGTGCGGCGGCCACGATACGCCGGGCTTCATCGACCACCGCCTCGGGCACGCTGAAGATCTCGTTGGCCAGCGCCACCTGACGGGGATGGATGCAGCTCTTGCCGATGAACCCCAGCTTCTGCGCCATCTCCGCTTCGGTGCGGAAGCCGTCGGCGTTGGCCACATCGGGCCAGGCGCCATCGCAGGCAAACACACCGGCTTCGGCGGCGGCCATTTTCACCGTGAGCAAGGTGGCGTGCACGTTTGCCGGGTCGCGGGCGATGCCATTGGGGGCGAAAAGGTCGCCCAGTCCCAGCTGCAGGCCGGCCACGCGTGGATGCGCGCCGGCCAGTTCGGCCGCCAGGCGCAGCCCACGCGGGGTTTCGATATTGATCAGCAGGCCGATCGGGCGGCTGACGCCATTGGCCGCTTCGGCCTGTTCCAGCGCGGCAACCACGTCGCGCACCTGCGCCACGGATTCGATCTTGGGAATGTTGAGCAGCCACACGCCCGACACGGCCATCGCGGCCAGGTCGGCGCTGAAATGCGGGCTGTCGGTGCCATTGGTGCGCACGATCACCAGCTTGCCGCTGGCGGTGATGTCGGTACGGGCAAGGAAGTCAGCCACCTGTTCGCGTGCGGCCTGCTTGCCGGACTCGGGTACCGAATCTTCCAGATCGAAAGACAAGGCATCAGCCGCACTGGCCATGGCCTTGTCGAACAGTTCCGGACGTGCGCCGGGCACAAACAGCTTGCTACGCATGGGGTTCCCTCTAAACCTTGCGAGGCAGTCTGCGCGGGAATCGGAACACTGTAAAAGTGTATTCCCCGACATTCACTAGATAGTTTTTGTTTCCAGTTCGCGGGTCCGCGTGAATCTCACTTTAATGAATAGGGAGTAGGGCCCGCGTGGCGGCAAATGCCTGCGGAGGTTGCCTCAGGCTCCCTTCCTTGAGCCGAATATGGAAGGAGGGTGGGGGAAGGGAGCGTTCGGCCCTCGTCCATCTCGCTAGAATCCCCTCCATGAAAATCGCATCGTGGAACGTCAATTCGCTCAACGTCCGCTTGCCGCACCTGGAACAGTGGCTGGCCGACTTTGCCCCCGACGTGGTCGGCATCCAGGAAACCAAGCTGGAGGACCACAAGTTCCCGGACACGCGGCTGCTCGAACTGGGCTACCGCAACGTGTTCGCCGGGCAGAAGACCTACAACGGCGTGGCGCTGCTGTCGCGCGACCCGATTGAAGACGTGCAGATCGGCATTCCCGGTTTCGAGGACGAGCAGAAGCGGGTGATCGCCGGCACCGTCAACGGTGTGCGCATCATCAATCTGTATGTGGTCAACGGCCAGGACGTGGGCACCGACAAGTACGCCTACAAGCTGCGCTGGCTGGCGGCGGTGCATGAGTGGATCGCCGCCGAGCTGCAGAAGCACCCGCAGCTGGTGGTGATGGGCGATTTCAACATCGCACCGGATGCGCGTGATGTGTACGACCCGGCGGTCTGGGACGAGAACCACATCCTGACCTCCACCGCTGAACGCGGCGCCTTGCAGAAGCTGCTGGATCTCGGCCTGCACGATGGCTTCCGCCTGCACAACCAGGACGGCGGCATCTTCAGCTGGTGGGATTACCGCGCCGCCGGTTTCCGCCGTGACCTGGGCCTGCGCATTGACCTGACCTTGGTGTCCGACGCGCTCAAGCCGCGCGCAATGGCGTCAGGCATCGACCGGGAGCCACGCACCTGGGAACGCCCCAGTGATCATGCCCCGGCGTGGGTGCAACTGGCCCAAGTCTGAAACGAACGTGCCCGGCCATTGCTGGCCGGGCACGGGTGTTCACCGCAATCACTATCAGCGAATGCTTTTACGGGTGAACAGATTGACGATGGCGAGCAGGATCACCGCGCCCAGCAGCGACAGCAGGAACGAGCGCAGGGTGATGGCGCCATTGATGCTGCCGCCACCGAAAATGAAGCCGGCAAGCATGGCACCCACGATGCCGACGACGACGTTCAGGATGATGCCCTGCTGCGCATCGCGGCGCATGATGAGGCTGGCCAGCCAGCCTACGACGCCCCCGACGATCAACCAGATGATGATGCCCATGCGTAAATCTCCCTGCCTGAAAGCACCTCGGGCGGTGCGGTGGCTACAGTCAACGCGCTTGGCTGTGAAAGTAGTGTTGATCCCGCAGCAGGTCTGCGCATGACGGAGGCCGAGCAGCCCCGCTGGTGGTTCGATCCGGTGCGGGTCTGGCTGTTGCCGCATACCCCGGGCACTCGCGGCGAGCCACAAGCCCGCGAGCTGCTGGCCCGGCAACTGGGCCATGCCCCGCAGTCGCTGCCGCTGACCCGCGATGAACGCAGCCGGCCGTGGCTGATTGGCGAGCTGTCCCATTACGGCACCGGCTGGAGTCATAGCGGTGGTCATCTGTTGGTCGCATTGGGCGAGGGTGCCCGCCTGGGCGTGGACCTGGAGCGGCAGCGCCCGCGCAAGCAGATGCGGGAAGTGATCCGCCGCTTCTTTCATCCCGAGGAAATCGCGTGGCTGGATGGCCTGGACGAAGCGGGCTGCGAGCATTGGTTCTTCCGGGTGTGGTGTGCCAAGGAAGCGTTGCTGAAGGCACACGGGCACGGGATTTCATTCGGTCTGGAAAAACTGCGTTTCGCACCAGACGACGCCGGTGCATTGCGCCTGGTGTGGTGCGACCCGGGCTTGGGCGACGCGACACGTTGGCATCTACATGAGTGGCAGGCCACACCGGAGTTCCGCGCGGCACTGGCGTGGTACCCGTTGTGAAGGGTTGACCGCGAGGCGGCCGGCGGGAAAGGGCAACGGCACGAACCAGCCCAGCCTTTAGCGCAGAGCAATCGCCGACTCCTGCGATAATCCCCGCCATGAACGACACCACCCTTCCGCCTGAAGTCGCCACCGACCTGCACAACGGCCTGCAGGCCATGGGCCTGGACACCGCGCTGGCCAAGCCACTGCTGGCCTACCTCACGCTGCTGGCGCGCTGGAACCGCACCTACAACCTCACCGCCATCCGCGACCCGCGCGAAATGGTCACCCGCCACCTGCTCGACTCGCTGGCGATGGTCCCGCACGTCGAATCCGGCACGCTGGCCGACCTCGGTACCGGCCCCGGATTGCCCGGCATTCCGCTGGCTATTGCCCATCCCCAGCTGCACGTCACGCTGGTGGAAAGCAACGGCAAGAAAGCCCGTTTCCTGCGTGAAGCGGTGCGCCATCTCGGCCTGGGCAATGCCCGCGTGGCCGAATCGCGCGCCGAAGCGTTGGACGAACCCGGTGCTTTCGACAATCTCACCGCCCGCGCCATGGACACCCTGGCTGGCATCATCGAAGTCGGTGGTCACCTGCTGCGCCCTGGCGGCCAGCTACTGGCGATGAAGGGCGTCTACCCGCACGAGGAGATCGCCCAGCTGCCGGCCGACTGGCAGGTGCTGGACGTGCGCCCGCTGCAGGTACCCGGCCTGGTTGGTGACCGTCATCTGGTCGTGGTCGAGCGCAAAGCCTGACCCCAGGTGGGCCTCAAGCCAGCGTTCAAACTCAGCAGTAGTGCCGAGCCACGTTCGGCAAGGGCTTTCCCGGCCAATCCCGGCGGAAGGCTCCCCAGCGCTGCTCCCTCTCTTTGGCGGCAGGCCAGGAGAGGCTGGGGAAGCGTGCTTTCCCGCACGCAAACAGCACGCAACCGGGCAAACACCCCACGACGGGGCCACACGACCGGCCAGCAATAAGGGTTTTCCCGACCGCCGGGCGGCACCCGCGCGGACGCCGATTTCCGCCTTGGCGCTGGTACCCGCATAATGAACAGTCCAACTCCGCCTACGAGGCTCTCCTGCATGGCTCGCATCATCGCCATCGCCAACCAGAAAGGCGGCGTCGGCAAGACCACCACGGCCGTCAATCTGGCTGCTTCCCTTGCCGCCGCACCCAAGCGTGTGCTGCTGGTCGACCTGGATTCGCAGGGCAACGCGACCATGGGCAGTGGCGTGGACAAGCGTGAAGTCGCTGCCTCCACCTGCGACCTTCTGCTGGGCGAGAACACCGCCGTCGAAGTGCGTGTGCAGACCGCCGAGGGCTACGACCTGTTGCCCGGCAATATCGACCTGACCGCCGCCGAGATCCAGCTCATGGACCAGGGCGAGCGCGAGCAGCGGCTCAAGCGCGCGCTGGCGCCCATCCGCGACGAATACGACTACATCCTCATCGACTGCCCGCCGGCGCTGTCGCTGCTGACGCTCAATGCGCTGGCCGCCGCCGACTCGGTGATCGTGCCAATGCAGTGCGAGTACTACGCGCTGGAAGGCCTGAGCGCGCTGGTACAGACCATCGATGCGCTGAAGATCAACCTGAACCCGGCGTTGGAAATCGAAGGCGTGCTGCGCACCATGTTCGACGTGCGCAACAACCTGGCCAACGCCGTGTCGGCGCAGCTCACCGAGTACTTCGGTGACCGCGTGTTCCGCACCATCGTGCCGCGCAACGTGCGCCTGGCCGAGGCGCCCAGCCATGGCCAGAGCATCGTCGGTTATGACCGCACCTCGCGTGGCGGCGTGGCCTACCTGGGCCTGGCCGGCGAGATCATCCGCCGTCACAACGAACGCAATCAGCCCTCCCGGGCCGTGGAGGCTGTCTGATGAGTAGCGCCAAGAAGCGCGGCCTGGGCCGTGGCCTGGATGCCTTGCTGGGCCCGAAGGGCTCGATGACACAGGTGTCGGTGGCCGCTGTGGCAGAGCCGCAGCCGGGCGAGGTGCTACGCAAGCTGCCCGTGGACCAGCTGCAGCCGGGCAAGTACCAGCCGCGTCGCGACATGGACGAAGGCAAGCTGGCTGAGCTGGCCGAGTCGATCAAGGCGCAGGGCATCATCCAGCCGATCCTGGTGCGCCAGATCGAGGGTGGCAAATACGAAATCATTGCCGGCGAACGCCGCTGGCGCGCTTCGCGCCTGGCCGGGCTGGACGTCGTTCCGGCCGTGGTGCGCGAGCTGGAAGACCGCACCGTCATCGCGATGGCGCTGATCGAAAACATCCAGCGTGAAGACCTCAACCCGCTGGAAGAAGCCGAAGCGCTGGCGCGGCTGGTCAGCGAGTTCACCCTGACCCACGCCGAAGCGGCGCAGGCCGTGGGCCGTTCGCGCGCATCGGTGTCCAACCTGCTGCGTTTGATCGACCTGCCCATCGGCGTGCGCGTGCTGCTGGAAACCCGGCGCCTGGAAATGGGCCACGCCCGCGCGCTGCTGACATTGGCGCCGGAGTTGGCCACCAAGCTGGCCGAAGAGGCCGCCGACGAGGGTTGGTCGGTGCGTGAAGTCGAACACCGCGCCCAGCAGTTTGCTGCCGGCAAGGTGCCCGGCGCACGCAAGGCCAAGCCGTCGCCGACCGCGCCGCAGGCCGATATCGCCTCGCTGGAAACCGAACTGTCCGAATCGCTGGGTACCAAGGTGGCCATCAGCCACGGCCGTGGCGGCAAGGGCAAGCTGGTCATTCACTACACCGATCTGGACACGCTGGAAGGCGTGCTGGAGCGGCTCCGCACTCGTCAGCAAGGCTGACGTTTCATTCCCCCTGAGGTGCCTGCAAGTCAATGAACCCCACCAAGGTCGACCGCAACCATCTGTTGCGTCTGACCGACCTGCCGAATGTCGGGCCGGCCTGTGAGAAAGATCTCCGTCTGATTGGAATCCGTGTCCCGGCGCATCTGCGTGGGCGCGATCCATACGACATGTACGCCCAGCTGTGTCTGAAGACCGGCGTGGTGCACGACCTCTGCGTGATCGATGTGTTTCTGTCCATCGTCCGCTTCATGGGTGGCGAGGCGCCGCAGCCGTGGTGGGCGTTCAGCAAGGAACGCAAAGACACCTTGGCCAAGGAAAAGCCGCTCACCATGTGGTGAGGCATCGAGGTAGGTATTGGGCGGTCGCGCGTTGTGGGTGCGGCCGTTCAATCAAGGCGCCTGCGGACAGCCCGCTTTTGGCTTGAATCAGCGAGTGATCGGCACGCGGTGGCCCCGTGTTGCCGCGGCATCTGCGGCTAGGCGTATGGAACGGCACTGGGCAAGGTTGAAGTCCCTTGCCATGCTGGTCGCCGTGGCGTTGTATCGGTGGTGGATGAAGCAGAAGCTTGGCATCGGAACACACCGCCGCCCGCATTTTGGCAACATCTCCAGCCCGGCGCAGAATCCGGGCGAGGCGCACGACAGGAAATGTTTAGATGACCCTTCTCGTCACCGGCGCCGCCGGTTTCATTGGCGCCTACACCTGCAAAGCGCTGGCCGCACGCGGTGAGCATGTGGTCGGGCTGGACAACTACAACGATTATTACGACCCACAGCTCAAGCGCGACCGCGTGGCTGCGCTGTGCCCGCAGGTGGATATCCGCGCGCTGGACCTCACCGACCGCGACGGCCTGGCCGCGTTGTTCGACGAGGTCCAGCCGACGCGGGTGATCCACCTGGCCGCGCAGGCAGGCGTGCGGTATTCACTGGAGAATCCGCACGCTTACGTCGAAAGCAATCTGGTCGGCTTCGTCAACATGCTGGAGTTGTGTCGCCACCGAGGGGTGCAGCACCTGGTGTATGCCTCCAGCAGTTCGGTCTATGGCGATTCGGCCACACCACCATTTTCCGAAGACCAGCGTGTGGACCAGCCGCGCTCGTTGTATGCCGCCACCAAGGCCGCCAATGAGTTGATGGCTCACACCTACGCGCAGTTGTACGGCTTGCGTGCCACTGGCCTGCGCTTCTTCACCGTGTACGGCCCGTGGGGTCGGCCGGATATGGCGCCGTTGCTGTTCTCGCGTGCGGTGCTGGCCGGGCGCAGCATTGATGTGTTCAATGACGGCCACATGCGCCGCGATTTCACGCATGTTTCTGACATCGTGGCCGGCATTCTCGGCGCGCTGTCGCATCCCAGCACCGAGGCCACGCCGCATCAGCTGTTCAACCTCGGCAATCACACGCCGGTGGAGCTGGAGCACTTCATCGACGTCATCGCCACGGCGGCTGGGCGCCCTGCGCAGAAGGTCTACAAGCCGATGCAGCCGGGCGACATGGTGCAGACCATGGCTGATACCGCCCGCGCCAAGGCCGCGTTCGGCTACGAACCGCTTACGCCCATCGAGGCCGGCCTGCCACCGGTGGTGGCGTGGTGCCGTGAATACTTTGGCGCGGATGCCTGATCGGTTTAGGTTTGGCTTTATTCGTTCATCATTCCCGCCAGCGCGGGAGTGATGAGCAAACCGGCGCCAGCTCATCCGTCTGAGCCACGCATTTGCTTTTGACGTTGTGCCGACTAGTTCCCCGCCGGTGCTGTGTCCCCAGGAACGACCGCCGCTGCTGGCTGCAGACTGCGGGACGGCAGCGTATAGCGCTGTTGGGTGTAAGCCCAACTGGGCCATAACGCATGGGCCAAGGCCAGTTTGGCCAGTGTCGGGTCCACGCTGGTTGACGTCAGCGTCTCGCTGTCACGCTGATAGCGGAATTGTTCGGCGGGCTGTTGTGGCTGCAGCACCAGCAACTGATCACCCTGCAGATAACCGTGGTTGTCGCCGTACTGCATGACCGCGCGGTCGGGGTGGCGCTGGGTGAGGTCAACGCCCAGCATCGGGTGCGCGCTGCTGATACCGATCAACGACAGCAGCGTGGGCGGCAGGTCGATCTGGCTCACGATGTGCTCGTCGCGTTGTACCGGCACGCCCGGCCCAAGAATCAGGGCAGGAATATGGAAGTGCCTCACGGGAACGAGGCTGGCACCGAACACGCGCGAATCATGGTCGGCCACGACCAGGAAAATGGTGTTTTCCCAATAGGGGGATTGTTTGGCGCGGGCGAAGAACTGCCCAAGCGACCAATCCGCATAGCGCGCGGTGTTTTCGACGCTGGCGGCCGGCTGGCTGGGCTGGATGCGTCCAGCCGGGTACTCCCACGGCGAATGATTGGAGACGCTGAAAGCCATGGTGAAGCGAGGTTTGCCATCGTCCTGCATCAAACGGTGATGCAGCTCGTTGAACATGTCTTCGTCTGACGCACCCCACGAGCCGACGAAGCCCGGCTTCACTTCAAAGCGGGGCCGGTCGATCACTTCGTCAAAACCATTGCCGAGGAAGAACGACTTCATGTTGTCGAAGTGCGCCTCGCCACCGTAGAGAAAGCGGGAGCGGTAACCAAACTCACCGAGCAGGTCGGCAAGCGTGAAAAAGCCGCTCTGGCTGCGCGGAAGTTTCAGTACCGCCTCTGCCGGCGTGGGCAGAAAGCCCGTGCTCAATGCTTCCAACCCGCGCACCGAACGGGTGCCGGTGGCATAGGCGCGGGCCAGCAGCCAGCCATCCTTGGCAAGCGCATCAAATTGCGGTGACAGCGGCTGCCCGCCCAAGGTGCCGATGTACTGCGCGCCCAGGCTTTCCTCCACGATGACCACCAGGTTCAGCGGTTTGGTCGGCGTTGCCGTGGCCTGTTGCAGGTGCACGCTGGGATGCGTGGGGTCCAGCATTGGACCTTCCATTCCGGCAGCGCTGCGCACGAGCTGATGCATGTCCGCTTCCGGCATCGTGCCGTAGACATCGGTGGCTGAGCGCTCGTTGGTCATGCCACGGATGGCGTGGATGACGTTGTAGAGAGAGTTCAGTGGCAGCGCGTTGACCATCGCATCGTCGCTGAACGCCACTTTCGAGGCATTCAATGGACGGTGCTCCAGCGTGCCGCGCGCGGCCAGGAACAACACCACGAATGCCACCGCCGTGACGACCACACGGAGCCAGGGCTTCAGCGAGATGGCATCGCGTTGCGCACGCAGCCAGCGGAACCCGGCCCAGCCCAACAATGCCATCGCCAGCGTGGCCAGCAGTAGCACGCCCTTGTAGCCGTGCCACAGCATCGCCGAGACCTCCTGCGGACTGTTGAGGTACTCCACATAAAGCCGGTTCGGGCGGGTGTCGTATTCCAGAAGAAACTGCGGCGTGGACACTTCCAGCAGCACGAACAGCAACCACCACAGCCGGTACCACCATCCGGTGATGCGCGTGGGCCAGTGCCGATGGCCCAGCCACGGCGACAGCAGCGCCGGCACGGCGCAGACCATGGCCAACAGGCTCAGGTCGATGCGCCATCCGCCAAGCAGAATCGGCCACAGCCCGCCGGCCGGTTGCACCCGCGACCATAACCACAGGGACAGCGCCACGCGGCACACGGTCAGGAAAATCAGGGTGAGCAACAGGAAACGCCAGGTGAGCTTGCGCAAGGTTGAAAGTCCGTTTTGGGTGGCAGAGCACGCCGGGTGGCCTGCCATCGTCCCTGCGAGTGAAACAGCGGGGGAGACCGTCATGGGCGTCACATGACGCGAAAATCTTATCCTGAATGCTTGCCTCGATGGCAAGGTCTACGACGAAGTGGCGGAGAAAGCTCCTCTCCTGCCTGCGGGAGAGGGGTTGGGGTGAGGGCGTCCAGATCAGAAGAAGTGGATAAGCCATCGGCTGATCCGAAGCAGAGCGCCAAGCTTAAAAAAGCAAAAGCGCCGCTCATCCGCCCCCACGGGGCACCTTCTCCCGCATACGGGAGAAGGGATGAAATCAGGCATCTCTGTTTCTCCCGCATCCGCGTGGATGCATCAACCAAGCCGCTACGCCACCGCTTTTGCACATGTTTCTGACATCGCGGCCGGTAGCCTTGCAGGGCTGTTGTACCCAGCGTCGAGGCCAGCATCTGCCCCGATCTCCATACCCCCCGTGGAGCTGGACACTTCATCGACGCGATCACCGCCGCTGCGGAGTGACATGGCGCAAGCCATCATTGCTTTCAGCGCGGCACTGGCCCCGTCGATCGAAGCGAACCTGTCACCGGGGATATGGCATGGCGCCGCAGCTTTTTTTGATCACGCGCCTGAAATCACGTTCCGCTACGTTGTGCCCAGGAATTGCGTGGTTCTTTTTCCCTGCACTGCAAACGGATCCAGCGATGAACCAACCCCTCCTTTCGGTGGTTGTCCCCGTCTTCAACGAGCGCGATAACGTCGCGCCCCTGGTCAATGAAATCACCGCCGTGCTGCGTGGGCGGCTGCCGTTCGAGATCGTCTATGTGGACGACAATTCCCGCGACGACACCCTGCAGGTGCTGCAGGCGCTGAAGCTGGCCAATCCCGAGCTGCGGGTGCTGCACCATGTGCAGCAGAGCGGCCAGAGCACGGCAGTGCGTACGGGTGTGAAAGCCGCGCGTGCAGCGTGGATCGCCACGCTCGACGGCGATGGGCAGAACGACCCGGCCGACCTTCCCAAGCTGCTGGCCGCGCGTGATGCCGCCGAAGATCAGGTCAAGCTGTTTGCTGGCTGGCGCGTCAACCGCCAGGACAGTGGCTCCAAGCGCTGGGCCAGCAAATGGGCCAACGCCATCCGCGCGCGCATGCTGCGCGATGACACGCCGGACACCGGTTGCGGCATCAAGCTGTTCGAGCGCGAGGCGTTCGTCGACCTGCCGTACTTCGACCATATGCACCGCTATCTGCCAGCGCTGATGCAGCGTGCCGGCTGGAAAACAGTGAGCGTGCCGGTCAACCATCGTCATCGCACTGCGGGCGTGTCCAAGTACAACAACCTGGGCCGCGCACTGGTCGGTATTCGCGATCTGCGTGGTGTGGCGTGGCTGATCGTCCGCAGCAAGCGCACGGCGGTGGAGGAAATCTGAGCATGGATTTCATGAACCAACCCTTGGCGTGGCTGGAGTGGACCGGCGTGCACATGTCGCCGTGGAAGCTGATTGGCCTGACCGGTGCGCTGATGTTTGGCGGCCGCTGGCTGGTGCAATTCGTTGCCTCGCGCCGCGCCGGCAAGCCAGTGATCCCTCGGCTGTTCTGGTACATGAGCGTGCTGGGAAGCCTGATGACGCTGAGTTACTTCGTGTTTTCGGCCAAACAGGATGCGGTGGGTGTGATCCAGAACCTGTTCCCGGCGTTCACCGCCTTGTACAGCCTGCGCCTGGACATCAAGCACCGTGGCTGGAAGCGCGACAGGGCCGAGTACTGAAACCGGGCGCGTTTCCGGCAGATTTGCCGCCCGATTCGGTCTAGGTCGGCCAATGGGTTCAATGCGATGATCGGGATGAATCGTTGTTCATCCGGGGAATCCTGATCGTGAAATCGTCGTTGACCGCTGCATTACTGCTCGCCCTTGGCCTGAGTGCCACTCCCGCTTTTGCCGCCAAGCCGGCAGCCCCGGCCACATTGGCCGTGCAGAACACCGATGCGCAGTTCAAGGCGATTTACGAAAAGGAATGGGCCTGGCGCCAGACCGGCGGCGGTGAAGCCAGCGAGGACAGCGACGCCCCGGCCAACGCGAGCACGCTGCCGGATGTGAGTGCACAGGCGCATCAGGCGCGCTTGAAGGTATGGGACGACGTACTCGCGCAGCTCGAGGCCATCGACCCGACGACCTTGTCAGCTGAGAACCAGATCAACTACGCCATCTACCTGTATCAGGTCGAGAACCTGGCTGACGAAGTGCGCCAGCGCACCTACGAAATGCCGTTCAACTCGGATTCCTCGTTCTGGTCGAACTTGAGTTTCATGGCACGGCGCGAGATGAAGACCGCGGGCGACTACCGCAACTACATCGCACGTTTGAATGATGTGCCGCGCTATTTCGACCAGCAGATGGTCAACATGCGCGCGGGCCTTGAGCGTGGTTTCAGCGTGCCGCGCGCGGTGCTGGAAGGCCGCGACGTTTCCATTTCGACCGTGGCCGGACTCAAGGATCCAACCGAATCACCGCTGTACGAGCCGCTGAAGAAGCTGCCGTCCAGCATTCCGGCGGCAGAACAGCAGAAGCTGCAGGCCGACGCCCGTCAGGCCATCAGCGGCAGCGTGGTGCCAGCCTTCGGCAAGCTGCTGACGTTCTACCGCGAAGAATATGTGCCGAAGTCGCGCACTACCCTGGCCGCCGAGAAGATGCCGGGCGGCAAGGAGTTCTACAGCCAGCAGATCCGCGAATACACCACGCTGGATCTGAGCCCGCAGGAGATCCACGCCATTGGCCTGAGTGAGGTCAACCGCATCCAGCGGGAAATGAACACCATCATCGACAAAGTGGGTTTCACCGGGAAAAGCCCGCAGACCCGCTTTGCCGATTTCCTCGAATTCCTGCGCACCGACCCGCAGTTCTACGCCAAGACCCCGGACGAACTGCTGTGGCGCGCTGCGTGGATTTCCAAGCGCGTGGATGGCGTGATCGGCAAGTACATGACGTTGCCGCGCGCCCGCTTCACCATCGTACCGGTGCCGCCGGACATCGCCCCGTTCTGGACCGCGGGCCGTGGTGGCATGGGCACGTATTGGCTCAACACTTACAACCTGCCGGCACGACCGCTGTACAACCTGCCGGCACTCACCCTGCATGAATCCGACCCGGGTCATGCGCTGCAGGGTGCGCTCGCTGCTGAGCAGGGCGAGCAGCCGGAGTTCCGCCGCTACAACTACATTTCCGCCTATGGCGAAGGCTGGGGCCTGTACACCGAAAAGCTGGGCGTGGAGATGGGCATCTACCAGACGCCCTACGAAGACTTCGGCCGGCTGACCTACGAAATGTGGCGTGCCGCGCGTCTGGTCATCGACACCGGCGTGCACCACTACGGCTGGGACCGCGAGCAAGCCATCGCCTATCTGCGTGACCACACCGCGTTGAGCGAACACGAAGTCACCACCGAAGTGGATCGCTACATTTCGTGGCCGGCCCAGGCACTGAGCTACAAGTTGGGCGAGATCACCATCGTCAAACTGCGTGCACAGGCCGAGAAGGAACTGGGTGACAAGTTCGACATCAAGGGTTTCCACGACACCGTGCTCAAGCTCGGCTCGGTACCGCTGCCGGTGCTGGAGCAGCAGGTCAAGGCGTATATCGAACAGCGCAAGCGCGCGAAGTAAACGGGATAGGCAGAAGCGCCCTCATCCGCCCTACGGGCACCTTCTCCCGCACGCGGGAGAAGGGACGGCGCGATCTGCTCGCAGGTGCCAGCGCTGTTGCAGAAGCCAGCGCTGCTACAGAGGTCATTGATGTTGCAGAAGTTAGTGCTGCTATAGAAGCCAGCGCTGTTGCAGAAACCAGTGCTGCTGCAGAAACTAGTGCTGCTGCAGAAATCAGTGCTGCTACAGAAGCCGGCAACTCTCCCTTCTCCCGTGTACGGGAGAAGGTGCCCGCAGGGCGGATGAGGGGAGTCTTTCCTGTGCGCTGGCAATTGCATAGCCAATAAGGCCTCAGCATTCAGCTTTGCCGTTCCTTGCGATTGTGTAACCCCTGCCGCACCCGCTAGTCTGCGCACCATGCCGCGTTCCCTGCGCCACCGCCGTCTATACCTGCTGCGCCTGCTGATGCTGGCGTTGGTTGGCTTGGGCGTGTTCGGTACGTCGCTGGCATCGGCATTGACCGATATCCACATGCTGTCGCACACCGATATCGGTGTTGGCGTGCATGATCACGACGACGCCGCATTGGCGGCCGCTCCAGACGCGGAAGATGCCGCCAACGCGTTGTTGCATGCGTTGGTGCATTGCGTGGATTGCCACGGTCACGGCGGCGTATTGCCGCTGTTCACACCAGCGTGGCAGCTGTCACCACCGCCGGTCCAGCATGCCCGCGTCGCTTTGACGTCGCAGTTGGCTTCGCAGCCCGCCGAGAGTCTGTTCCGCCCCCCGATAGCCGCCTGACGTCCCGGCCACTGGCCGGCTGCCCACGTCTATAACTGTTATCTGGAGATTCCCCATGTGGATGCGTCTGGTGGCGATTGCCGCCTTTGCGCTGGCTCCGCGCGTGTACGCGCAGGAACCTGTGCCCGCTGTACCGTTGACCCTTGATGCGGCCATCGCCCGCGTCGCCCTTGATCATCCCGACCTGCGTCTGGTCGATGCACAGCGCCCGGTGCTGGACGCACGCCGCGACGCGGCTTCGCTGCGGCCGCCGATGGAAGTGGGTGTCGAACTGGAAAATCTGCTCGGTAGCGGTGATGTCCGTGGCGTGCAGGGCGCCGAAGCCACCGTGAGCCTGTCCGGCGTGCTCGAACGCGGCGGCAAGCTGGACGCACGCCGCCTGCTTGCGCAGGCCGGCATTGATGCACTGGCGCCGCAGCGTGCCACGGCGCGACTGGACCTGCTGGCAGAAGCGGCACGACGGTATCTGGACGTTGCTCGCGCGCAGGGCGCACTGGATATCGCCCGGGTCGATATCGAACAACGGCGTCGCGCCGTGGATGCCGCCCGTGTCCGCCTGCAGGCCGGTGCTTCGCCCGAGTCGGTGCTGTTCACTGCACAGGCGATGCTGGCCCAGGCCGAACTGGACCGCGACCGCGCCACTCAGGAAGCTGCTTCGGCACGCTTGTCGCTGGCCGCATTGTGGGGCGCGCGGCAGGCCGGTTTCACCGCTGTCACCGGCAATGCATTGCAACTTCCGGCGCTGCGTCCGTTCGATGTACTGGCTGATGAACTGCAGCGCGCACCGGAGTTGGCCGAACTGCTCGGCGAACAACGCATCCGGCAGGCACAGTTGCAATTGGCGCGTACCGCATCCAAGCCCGATTGGAACTGGCAGGTCGGTATGCGCAACAACCGCGCCGACAGCGCTACATCGATGGTCGCTGGCTTCAGCATTCCGCTGGGCAGTGCCCGCCGCGCCGCGCCGGGAATCCGCGAGGCCGAGGCCAATCTCGCGCTTCTGCCATACGAGCGCCAGGCACGGCAGCAGCAGCTTTACGCCACGTTGGCCGAAGCGCATGGCCGCTATGCCGGCGCGCGACTGGAAGTGGAACGCATGAACCGCGACGTGCTGCCGCAACTGCAGAAGGCTGAGCGTGCCGCCGAACGCGCCTGGCGCGCTGGTGCCGCCAGTTACATGGAATGGGCCCAGTTGCAGGCCATGCGTGTCGAGGCGCGCCAGCGGCAGCTGGATTCGGCCACCGCCGCACACACCGCCCTGATTGAAATCCAGCGTCTCACCGGCCAGTCGATGGTCACCGAAGACGTCACCGTTGCTGTGGAGAACGCACGATGAACCGCACTATTTTCACCGCCACCCTCGCCCTGCTGCTGACCTTGACGCTGAGTGCATGCGGTACCGACAAGCCGGGTGACGCAGCAACACCGCAGAAAGAAGACGCTGGCCACGACGAAACGGGCCACGGCCATGAGGAAGGCGAGAGCGAGACGGACGGGACGACCATCAAGGCAGCGTTGGCCGAGCAATCCGGCATCATCAGCGCGCCCGTACAGGCCGGCACCATCGCCGACGAACACGAAGTACAGGGCTTGCTGACGCCGGTGGATGGCCGCGTGGCCCAGGTGATGGCGCGGTTTCCGGGGCCGATCCGGACGTTGCGCGCCAACGTGGGTGATCGCGTGCGTGCGGGCCAGCCGTTGGCCAGCATCGACAGTAATCTCAGCCTCACTACGTACAGCATCAACGCGCCCATTAGTGGTGTGGTGCTGGCACGGCAGGCTCAGGTTGGCGCGGTGGCAGGCGAAGGCACGCCGCTGTTCGAGATCGGGGATCTGTCCGAGTTATGGGTGGACCTGCATATCTTCGGCGCTGACACGCAGCACATCACTGCCGGCGTGCCGGTCACTGTTACCCGCATGACCGATGGCGTCAGCCAGGGCACCACGTTGGAACGCGTGTTGCCGGGTACCGCCACGGCCAGCCAGAGCACGGTGGCGCGTGCCACCGTGCGCAACGACGACGGTTCGTGGCGGCCGGGTGCAGCGGTCACCGCACGCATCGTGGTGGCAATGCAGCCGGCTGAGAAAGTAGTGCCGTTGTCGGCACTGCAGACCATGGAAGGCCGCGATGTGGTGTTCGTGCGCGACGGCGAAACCTACACCGCGCGCCCGGTGATTCTGGGTGCGCGTGATGCCTCCAAGGTCGAAGTGAAAAGTGGCTTGGAAATTGGCGAGCAGGTTGTGGTCGAGCAGAGCTACGTGGTCAAGGCCGATATCGGCAAGGCGGGGGCCTCGCATGAACATTGATCGCAATGCCGCCATGAAGGGAGGGCCGGGTCATGCTTGAGCGCATCATTCGCGCGGCCATCGCGCATCGTTGGTTGATGATGGTGTTGACACTGGCGCTGGTGGCGTTGGGCAGCTGGAGTTTCACTCGCCTGTCCATCGATGCAACGCCTGACATCACCAACGTACAGGTGCAGATCAACACCGCCGCCGATGGCTACTCGCCGTTGGAAACCGAACAGCGCATCACCTATCCGGTGGAAACGGTGATGGCCGGTTTGCCGAAGCTCGAACAGGTACGTTCGCTGTCGCGCTACGGCTTGTCGCAGGTGACCGTGGTGTTCAAGGACGGCACGGATCTGTACTTCGCCCGTCAGCAGGTGGCCGAACGCCTGCAACAGGTGAAGTCGCAGATGCCGGAAGGGCTCGACCCGCAATTGGGGCCGATCGCCACCGGCCTGGGCGAAATCTTCATGTACACCATCGACGCCGATCCCAAGGCGCGCAAACCCGATGGCACGGCCTATACCGCCACCGATCTGCGCACGCTGCAGGACTGGGTGGTGCGGCCGCAGCTGCGCAACGTGCCCGGTGTCACCGAGGTCAACACCATTGGCGGCTACCAGCGGCAGATCCACATCACCCCGGATCCGGCCAAATTGCGCGCTCTGGGCTTCACCCTGGACGACGTGGCCGAAGCGGTGGAAGGCAACAACCAGAACGTCGGCGCCGGTTATATCGAACGCAATGGACAACAGTTCCTGGTGCGTGTGCCGGGGCAGGTGGCGGGGTTGACGGAAATTGGCAACATCGTCTTGGCGCGGCGCGAAGGTGTGCCGATCCATGTGCATGACGTTGCAGCGGTCGCCGAAGGCCCGGAACTGCGCAGCGGTGCTGCCACCCAGAACGGCCATGAAGTGGTGATGGGCACGGTGGTGATGCTGGTCGGTGCCAACAGCCGCGACGTGGCGCAGGCCGCTGCCGCCAAGCTGGAACAGGCGCAACGCAGCCTGCCTGAAGGCGTCACCGTCACCGCCAGCTATGACCGCACCGCGCTGGTGGACCGCACCATCCAGACCGTTGCCAAGAACCTGCTGGAAGGCGCGTTGCTGGTGATCGTGGTGTTGTTCCTGCTGCTGGGCAACTTCCGCGCGGCCCTGATTACCGCCGCGGTGATTCCGTTGGCCATGTTGTTCACCCTCACCGGTATGGCGCGCGGTGGTGTGTCGGCCAACCTGATGAGCCTGGGCGCGTTGGACTTTGGTCTGATCGTCGATGGCGCGGTGATCATCATCGAAAACTGCCTGCGTCGCTTCGGCGAACGCACACATGCGTTGGGTCGGGCAATGACGCGCGAGGAGCGCTTCACTGAAACCGCCAGCGCCACTGCCGAAGTAATTCGCCCCAGCCTGTTTGGCCTGGGCATCATCACCGCTGTGTACCTGCCGATCTTCGCGCTTACCGGCGTGGAAGGAAAAATGTTCCACCCGATGGCGATCACCGTGGTGCTGGCTTTGACCGGTGCGATGCTGCTTGCGTTGACGTTTGTGCCGGCCGCGATTGCATTGTTCCTCGGTGGCCGGGTGGAGGAGAAAGAGAACCGGCTGATGGCGTGGCTGCGTGCGCGCTACGAGCCATTGTTGGATCGCGTGCTGCGACACGGGCGCTGGGCCGTGGCCGCTGCAGCGCTGCTGGTGGTGGTCTGTGGTGTGCTTGCCACACGGCTGGGCAGCGAGTTCGTGCCCAACCTGGATGAAGGCGACATCGCCATGCACGCGATGCGCATCCCCGGCACCAGTCTGACCCAGTCGGTGGCGATGCAGAAGCAAGTGGAATCACGGCTGCTGCAGTTCGCCGAGGTGGACAAAGTGTTCTCCAAGATCGGCACGCCGGAGGTCGCTTCCGATCCGATGCCGCCGTCGGTGGCTGACACTTTCATCATGACGAAGCCGCGCAAACAGTGGCCTGACCCACGCAAGCCACGCGTGCAGTTGCTGGCCGAACTGGAAGCTGCGGTGGAAGAACTGCCGGGCAACAACTACGAGTTCACCCAGCCAATCCAGATGCGCATGAACGAGTTGATCTCCGGCGTGCGTGCAGACGTGGCGGTAATGCTGTTCGGCGATGACATGGAGACGTTGGCGCAGGTGGGTCAGCGCATTGCGAGCGTTGCATCGGCGGTGCCGGGAGCGGCCGACGTACGGCTGGAGGAAACCAGCGGTTTGCCGCTGTTGACCGTCACGCCGGACCGTGCCGCGCTGGCCGGTTACGGCCTCAACCCGGGGCAATTGCAGTCCACCGTTTCAACCGCCGTGGGTGGGCGTGTGGCGGGACAGCTGTTTGAAGGTGACCGACGCTTCGACATCGTCGTGCGCCTGCCGGAAGCAATCCGCCAGGACCCGGCGGCATTGGCGGACCTGCCGGTGTCGTTGGAGCCTGCATTGGCGCAGGACAGTGCCGATGAATCCAGCCGCGCGGGTGGTTGGCGCAGTGGTGATGCGCGTACCGTGCCATTGCGCGAACTGGCCCGCATCGAAAGCAGTGAAGGGCCGAACCAGATCAACCGCGACAACGGCAAGCGTCGCATCGTGGTCACGGCCAACGTGCGTGATCGTGACCTGGGTGGTTTCGTCGCCGATCTGCAACGCGCGGTGGACGAACAGGTGAAAGTGCCACCGGGTTACTGGGTGGAATATGGCGGCAGCTTCGAGCAGCTCATCTCAGCCAGCCAGCGCTTGGCGGTGGTGGTGCCGGTGACCTTGTTGTTGATCTTCGCGCTGCTGTTCTGGGCGTTTGGCTCGATGCGTGATGCGGCCATCGTGTTCAGCGGCGTGCCGTTGGCGTTGACCGGCGGCGTACTGGCGTTGGCCGCACGTGGCATTCCCTTGTCGATTTCGGCAGGCGTGGGCTTCATTGCGTTGTCCGGTGTGGCAGTGCTCAACGGATTGGTGATGATCAGTTTCGTGCGCCACCTGCGTGAGATCGGGCGGCCGTTGGATGTCGCCGTGCGCGAAGGCGCATTGGGCCGCCTGCGACCGGTGTTGATGACGGCGCTGGTGGCATCGCTGGGCTTTGTACCGATGGCGTTCAATGTCGGTGCCGGTTCGGAAGTGCAGCGGCCACTGGCGACCGTGGTGATTGGCGGCATTGTCTCCTCGACGTTGTTGACCTTGCTGCTGCTGCCGGTGCTGTACCGCTGGCTGCATCGCAAGGCTTAACAGCCAGCGAGGCCGCCGGCTGTTAGCCCCTCTCCCGCATGCGGGAGAGGGGTTGGGGTGAGGGCAAGCTTCAGCTCCGAAAATTTAGTCTTCGCACCTGCTGCACCCCACCCATTCCAGCGCGACAATACCCCGGCCAACAGAGATCGGACCCACCATGAGCGAGTGTTGCGGCTGCGGCAAAACCCTGGAAGTCGAGCGTATGCAGGCGCGGCAACGGCGTGTGCTGTACCAGGTGTTGGCGATTAATCTGGTCACGTTCGTGATGATGATGTTCGCCGCCTGGCACAGTGGCTCGGCCTCGTTGTTGTCCGGCAGCCTGGATAACCTCGGCGACGTGCTGACCTATGCACTCAGCATCGCGGTGGTGGGCGCCAGCCTTGCCGCCAAGGCACGCGTGGCGATGCTCAAAGCCTTGTTCATCCTGTGCGCGGCCATCGCCGTGGCGGTGGGCATCGGCTGGAAGCTGGCTCACCCGCATCTGCCGCTGTTCGAGAGCATGGGCGCTGCCGCGTTGCTGAATCTGGCCGCCAACCTGCTGTGCCTGCGCTTGCTCTGGCCGTACCGGCAGGGTGATATCAATCTCGCCTCGGCGTGGGCGTGCTCACTGAATGACGTATACGAGGGCGGTGCGGTGATCCTCGCCGCAGCGGCGGTCTGGGCATTCGGCGCCGGCTGGCCGGACCTGCTGATCGGCGTGGTCTTGCTGCTGTTGTTCCTGCGCTCGGCCTGGCGCGTGGCCCGTGCTGCATGGCGCGAGCTGCAGCTGAACAAGGTTGCCCACGCCTCGTAGTCGCTCATGACTTGATGCTTGCTGTCCCCAGCTTTTAGAGTTTGGAGCGGCACATTCAGGGAGAGCGGCCATGAAGGCACGGCAGGTTGTTCTGGCAGCGGGGCTGATGGCGGTGTTCAGTGGCAATGTTGCGGCCGAAGACACCGACATCTACATCGAGTTCCTGTGGTCCAAGCCATCGGCTGATTCGCTCGCCCGGCAGCAGACCCGGCAGTTCGTCACCGAGGGCGGACATGACCATCAAATCTGCGTCGCCGCCAATGCCAAACCCACCGAGGTAGGCGGGTTGCAGCTTGAGCTGCTCGACGCGCAGGGCAAGCGTGTATCGCTGCAGCAACATGCCGATTACCAAGGTACCAAGCGCTGCTATCCCGCTGATCTGGGCAAGGATGGCGCGCCGGGTGAATGGACGGTGCGCGCCGTGCTCGGCGATGGCCGTGAACACTCGGCGCAGATCCGGGTCGATCACCGCATCGAGGATTCGCCGCAGTATCGGGAGCTGTCGGCCCCTTATGTGGCCGGGCGCCCCAACTACGACGCCTCGATCCCGGCGGAGCAGTGGGTTGGCCGGTTGGTCTGGGCGATGGACGTGGACCCGCAGGGCAAGGTCACCCATGTGGACGTCGAAGTGGCCGAGGGTGTGGGTGAACGGCTGCGTGAACGGGCCATCGCCGCCGGTTACATGAGCCTGTTCCCGCCCGACCCGGCCCGCGCCACTACCCCGCTGCGCTGGCGCCGGACCCTGTCATTCGCCCCTGAATGAGCCCTCCGAGGGGCGGGATTTGCACTGAGGGCCGCTCGCTTGCATAATTGCCGGCTCGCTGTGTCCGGAAACCTCCGGATCGGTGGCCGGGAACACGTCATTCGGCCCACCCTCGACAGCGTAACCCTTTGATTCCCATGACGCGTGGCGGGTAACCGCCGGGGCCGCCGTCTTCCTGGCTAAGGAAGTCATCAACATTACCGAGGTGCGCAATGTCCCGCGTATGCCAAGTTTCCGGCAAGGGAGTGCAGACGGGTAACAACGTCTCGCACGCCAACAACAAGACCCGTCGTCGTTTCCTGCCCAACCTGCACGAGCGCCGTTTCTGGGTTGCCAGCGAGAACCGCTGGGTCAAGCTTCGTGTTTCCGCGCATGCACTGCGCACCATCGACAAGAACGGCATTGATTCCGTTCTGGCTGAGCTGCGTGCGCGCGGCGAAAAGGTCTGAGGAGTAGACAATCATGGCAGGCAAGCGCGATAAGGTCCGTATGATTTCGACCGCTGGTACCGGTCACTTCTACACGACCGACAAGAACAAGAAGAACACCCCGGGGAAGATGGAATTCTCCAAGTACGATCCGGTTGTGCGTAAGCACGTCCTCTACAAGGAAGGCAAGATCAAGTAATCCGCCTGCGGATTGTTTGGCTTACCGTGTCGCACAAAACCCGCCGAAAGGCGGGTTTTGTGTTTCAGCGGTGTGAAAAAGCAGCGGCGCATCGCCCATGAGCTCATGCGCCAGGGGCATCAGGTAATTACGTGGCATCGCCTACAATCGGGCCAATGAGCGTGATTGATAACTCCGGGCCGTGTGATGTGGCCATCATCGGCGGCGGTGCCGCCGGCGTCCTTACTGCCATTGGCGTGCTGCGCGGTGCGCAACAACCGCTGCGTGTGCTGATCCTGGAGCCGTCGCTGCCACTGGGGCGTGGCGTGGCGTATGCCACCACCTACCCCGAACACCTGCTCAACGTGCCGGCCGGCAAGATGGGCGGCTTCCCTGACAAGGTCGAGGATTTTCTCGATTACCTGCTGGAAGTGCAGGCCTTCCCGGGCGTTGATCGCGACATTCTGGCAACGCACTTCGTGCCGCGCAGTCACTTTGCCGACTACCTGCGCCTTCGTCTGCAGCAGGCGGTGGAGGCCAGCCGCGCACAATTGGAGATCCGTGCCGAGCGTGTGCAGGCATTGGACCGCGACACGGCCGGTTTCCAACTGACGCTGGCCTCTGGCCAGCCGTTGCAGGCGCGCCGCGTGGTGTTGGCCTCGGGCAATGCGCTGCGCCCGCTGCCCGCGCGCGGCGCTGGCACGCTGCCGGACGGCAAGCGTGTGGAAGCCTGGGATTTCGACGCAGTGCATGGCATCGCCGCCAATGCCGATGTGGCCATTGTCGGTTCCGGCCTGAGCATGGCCGACACCGTGGTGTCGCTGGTGGCGACCGGCCATCGCGGGCGTATCCATGTGTTGTCGCGTCATGCGCTGCTGCCGCTGCCGCATGCCAAGGGGCCGGCGGCTGACTACGACACCGAGCCGCTGTTGAAAATGGATCTGCGCCAGCGCCTGCACGCGTTGCGTCAGCACGCGGCACAGGCCGCCGAGCGTGGCATTCCGTGGCAGAACGTGATGGAGCGCATTCGTCCGATGGGGCAGACGCTGTGGCAGACGTTGAGCTTCGATGATCAGCGTCGTTTCCTGCGGCATGTGGTGCGCTATTGGGACGTGCACCGTCACCGGATTGCCGCCTCAGTGCACGCGCAGCTGATGGAACTGCAACAACAAGGGCAACTGCAGCTGCACCGTGGCCGCCTGGAAACCGCTTTTGCTGATGGCGCCTGCGTGCAACTCACCGCGTTCGACAAACGCCGTCATCCATTCCAGTTGGACGTGCAGTACGTCATCAACGCCACCGGCGTGGAGATGCGTGCGCAGGCCATGCGCAATGTGTTGCTGCAGCAGTTGCTGGGCAGTGGTATCGCACGTCCGGGCCCGCACGGCATGGGCATCGACAGCGCCGCCGATGGCAGCCTGCTCGATGCTGATGGCGTCGTTGAGCCGCGCGTGCAGGTGCTTGGCAGCCTGCGTATTGGCCGGTTGTGGGAGAGCCTGGCCATTCCCGAATTGCGTGCGCAGGCCGCGCAGGCGGCAACCGCGCTGCTGGGGTAAGGCACTCCAGCCATTGCGGCAGGGGTATGTATAGTGCCGGCATCGAGCCACACAGGGAGACAGGCGACATATGGAATTGAAGAAGCAGGTGGCGAGCAGCGCAAAACGTGCGCGTCCTGTCAGGCCCGTGGCCTGGATCGTAGCGGCTGCAGTGACGCTGCTGCTGGGCGGTTGCGCCACCTTGTTCGGGGAAGGTAGCCAGCGCCGTGGTGTTTCCAGCAGTGTGGTGGATTACTTGTATCCGACTGGCGAGACGTTCGAACCGGCCACCGAAGGTGGGGTGCCGCAGGTGCGGTTGCCGGCGCGCGTGGGCCTGGTATTCGTGCCTTCGCACAACGACCCGGTAGGCGTCAGCGCCGCTGATCGCAGCGCGTTGCTGGAGAAGGTGCGGCAGGCATTCCGTGCGCAGCCGTTCATTGAACGCATCGAAGTCATCCCGGACGGCTACCTGCGCCCCAAGGGTGGCTTTGACAACCTTGAGCAGGTCGCGCGCATGTATGGCGTGGATCTGGTCGCATTGGTGTCCTACGACCAGATCGTCCGTACCGACCAGAACGCGGCATCGCTGCTGTACTGGACGCTGGTCGGCGCCTATACCATCCACGGCAACAGCAACCAGGTCAGCACCTTTGTGGACACCTCGGTGTTCGACGTGAAGACCCGCACGCTGTTGTTCCGTGCGCCTGGCACCGACCAGCGCGACGCCGGTTCCACCGCCGTGCGCGTGGATCAAATCCAGGCGCGTCTGGCTGGTGAGAGTTTCAGCGTGGCGATGAACGCCATGACCAGTAATCTGGATAAATCCATTGCGGATTTCGCGGTGCGCGCACGCGAGGAAGGCCAAGTGAAGCTGGTGGATCGTCGTTCTGGTGGCGAGTGGCGCCGAGGTGGTGGCGGGAGTACGCAGTGGTGGGAACTGGCCTTGTTGCTGGCCGGCGCCGCGCTGCTGTTGCGTCGTCGCTGATCCTGTTGCCGGCGGTTCTGGCCAGTGCGGTAGCCCTGCGCTGGCCGGCGGCTGCGGCAGCACTTGTGCTAGACCGTGCTGCGCTGGCGCAAGGGCAATGGTGGCGGCTGTGGAGTGGCCACCTGATGCACCTGGACACGACCCATGCAGTGGTGAACCTGGCGGCGCTGGCGGTTACCGTGGCGCTGGCCTGGCGCCAGCGGATGCTCGTCAGCATTGCCGCAGCCGCGCTGATCGGCATGCCGCTGCTGTCGCTGACCTTGCTCCAGCTCGACCTCACCTTGCAGTGGTACGCCGGCCTGTCCGGGCTGCTACATGGCTTGCTGGTCATGGTGCTGCTGCGGCGTGGCGGGGTCATCGCGTGGGCGTTGCTGCTGTTGGTGGCGCTCAAACTGGCCTATGAATGGCGTTACGGCAGCCGCTGGGATGGCTTTGCCGTCGTCACTCTGGCGCACCGCCTGGGTGCTGCGTGGGGGCTGATCGGGGCCGTTGCGGCATGGGCCCCGGGCCGTGTCCGCTACGCGCGTGCGCAGCGGGGCTGAGTCTGCAGCCTGCATTCGGGGAAGGACGCGCGCGGTGTCGTAAAATGCGCGCATGGATGTCTCCCACCTTCTCGACGGGCTGAACGCAGCCCAGCGCGAGGCCGTTTCCGCGCCTCCTGGTCACCACCTGATTCTTGCCGGCGCCGGTTCCGGCAAGACGCGCGTGCTCATTCACCGTATTGCCTGGCTCAACGAAGTCTTCGAGGTGCCGACGCACGGCATTTTCGCGGTGACGTTCACCAACAAGGCGGCGGGTGAGATGCGCCACCGCATCGACGCGCAGTTGCCCAAGGGCAGCCGCGGCATGTGGATCGGCACGTTCCATGGTCTGGCACACCGCCTGCTGCGTTTGCATTGGCCCGAGGCGAAGTTGCCCGAAGCCTTCCAGGTGATGGATTCCGACGACCAGCTGCGCCTGATCAAGCGCGTGGTGCAGCAGCTGGAACTGGACGACGCCAAGTACCCGCCAAAGCAGGTGATGTGGTGGATCAATTCGCAGAAGGATGAGGGCCGCCGGCCACAGCACATCCAGCCCGAGCCGCACGACCAGTGGGGCGAAACCATGCGCCAGGCGTACATCGCCTACCAGGAGCGCTGCGACCGCGCCGGGTTGGTGGATTTCGCCGAGCTGCTGCTGCGTGCGCACGAGCTGTTGCGCGACAACCCCGGCCTGCTCGCACATTACCGTTCGCGTTTCCGCGAGATTCTGGTTGACGAATTCCAGGACACCAATGCCATCCAGTACGCCTTCGTGCGCGTGCTGGCCGGCGACAGTGGCCATGTGTTCGTGGTCGGCGACGATGACCAGGCCATCTATGGCTGGCGCGGTGCGAAGGTCGAGAACGTTCAGCGTTTCCTGAAGGATTTCCCGGGCGCGGAAACCGTGCGCCTGGAGCAGAACTACCGTTCCACCGCCAACATCCTGGGCGCGGCAAATGCGGTCATCGCGCATAACCCGGACCGCATCGGTAAAGAGCTGTGGACCGACAGTGGCGATGGCGACCCCATCGATCTGTACGCGGCCTACAACGAAATGGACGAGGCGCGTTACCTGGTGGAGCGTGCGCGCCAATGGGTGCGCGATGGCGGCAGCTACGGCGACGTCGCGGTGCTTTACCGCAGCAATGCGCAATCGCGCGCGTTCGAAGAAGTGCTACTCAGCGAACAGGTGCCGTACCGCGTATATGGCGGCATGCGCTTCTTCGAGCGTGCCGAAATCAAGGATGCGCTGGCCTACCTGCGTTTGATGACCAACCGCAACGATGACGCAGCGTTCGAGCGCGCGGTGAACACGCCGACGCGCGGCATCGGTGATCGCACGCTGGATGAAGTGCGGCGTATTGCGCGGCAGCAGGCGCTGCCATTGTGGGAGGCCGCAATGCTGGCCACGCAGGGCAACGACCTCACCTCGCGTGCCAAGAATGCGCTGGCCGGCTTCATCAATCTGGTCCAGCAGGCCACTTCCGAGACGGCTGAGATGGACCTGGCCGAGCGCATCGAGCATGTGCTCACGCGTTCGGCATTGCGTGAGCATTGGAGCAAGGAAAGCCGCAACGCGCTGGATTCGGAATCGCGTACCGACAACCTGGACGAACTGATCTCGGTGGCCTCGCGCTTCGTGCGTCGCGATGACGATATCGAAGAAGGCGCCGAGGACATGAGCGAGCTGGTGGCATTCCTGTCCTACGCCTCGCTGGAAGCCGGCGAAGGCCAGGCGCAGGCGGGCGAAGAGGGCGTGCAGTTGATGACGCTGCATTCGGCTAAGGGCCTGGAGTTTCCGCTGGTGTTCCTGGCGGGTATGGAAGAAGGGCTGTTCCCCAGCGCCCGTTCGTTGGAAGAGAGCGGACGCCTGGAAGAAGAGCGTCGCCTCGCCTACGTCGGCATTACCCGTGCGCGGCAGAAGCTGGTGCTGAGTTACGCCGAATCGCGCCGCATTCATGGGCAGGACAACTACAGCCTGCCATCGCGTTTCCTGCGCGAAATTCCGCGTGAACTGCTGCATGAAGTACGGCCCAAGGTGCAGGTCTCGCGCCCGGCATCACTGGGTGCCAGCCGCGTGATGGGCCACGCGTCCATCGAAGCGCCGCCAATCAAGCTGGGCGTGTTGGTGAACCACCCCAAGTTCGGCGAAGGCATGGTCACCGACTACGAAGGCAACGGTACGCATGCGCGCGTGCAGGTCGAGTTCGCCGATGCCGGCAGCAAGTGGCTGGTGATGGCGTATGCCAATTTGACGGTGCTGTAAGGCGCCGCATGGCCCGCAATGTCCTGTTCGTTTGCAGCCAGAACCGGCTACGCAGCCCCACGGCCGAGCAGGTGTTTGCCGATTGGCCCGGCATCGAGACCGCTTCGGCCGGACTGAAGCCGGACGCGGACAACCCAGTGACGCCAGAGCTGCTGCAATGGGCTGATCTGATCGTTGTGATGGAGCCGGTGCACAAGCGCCGGCTCGGCGAACGGTTCCGGCGCTGGCTGTCTGACAAGCGCATCGTTTGCCTGGGCATTCCCGATGACTATGACTTCATGGCGCCGGAGCTGGTGCGTCTTCTGCAGCAGAAGGTGCCGCCGCTGTTGCGGTGAGTGGGCGGATGTAAGCGCCCCTGTTTTGCAGATCAGCGATCAGCTGTGCAGCAATGCGCGGCTGATAGAGATGTTCCTGCCGGTGGAGTTCGAGTGGCAGCAGGGGTTTGGGTGAGCCGTTGAGCCGGATGCCGTTGATTTGATCCGGCTCAATGCATCGCCTCAACATCGGGTGTGCAATGGTTACTGTCACCCCCCGTAGCTAGGAGAACTGCCATGTACACGCGCATCCTGATCGCCACCGACGGTTCCGATCTCTCGGCCAAGGGCCTGCAGAAGGGGCTGGAGCTGGCAGCCCAGCTTGGCGCGCATGTCGACATCGTCACTGTGTCCGAGCCGTGGGCGGTGGGCATGTATGACGCCATGGGCTGGAGCGCCGGCTACGAAGCCAGCCCGGAGTACCAGAAGGACCGCGAGGCGGCCGCACAGAAGATCCTGCAGCCGGCCGCCGAGGCCGCGCGTGCCGCGGGCGTGAGCCAGGTGCTCACGCATCACGTACTGGACCGCTACGCCGCCGACGGCATCATCGATACCGCCACCACCTGTGGCAGCGACCTGGTGGTAATGACCTCGCATGGCCGCCGTGGCGTGACTCGCGTGCTGTTGGGCAGCCAGACCGCTGAAGTGCTGGCCCGCAGCATCGTACCGGTGCTGGTGATCCGCTGAGGCGGGAGGTTCCGGCTCTGCTTGAGCCCTTCTCCCGAGTACGGGGGAAGGGTTGAGAGGCCCTCGGAATCCGTTTAAATGGGTGAACCGCAGGCGAGCCGAATGTACGCACGCCAGGTTCCCAGAAACATCGAAAGCGCGCCCTCATCCGCCCCTTCGGGGCACCTTCTCCCGCGTGCGGGAGAAGGGGTGCGTCTGGGCCTCTTCAGCGCTGCCGAGCTTGTCGCAGCACCACTCACTCGTCGCACCCTTCGCCCTCGGCGCAAGAGAAGGGGCGCGAAGCATCAGCAGTCATCGCGAAGCATCACCCGCCATGAAGCATCACCAGCTGTAAAGCTTCCAATACACGGGCTTGGTGCCGTCGTTGTCGCTGTCCATGCGGCCGTCGCCATCGCGGTCGTACATGTAGAACGGGGCGCCGCGAGCCGGGGTCACCTTGACCATGCGCAGCTGGCCGCCGACACGGAATTCCTCGATGGTGTCGCCGTTGTCCATTGCCTTGCGGGTGACATCGGCGCCCCTGACATCTACCGGCGCTGCACCGTCACCGGTGGTGGCGCAGCCGGCCAGGGCCAGCAACGGAATAAGCAGCAACTGCTTCATGGCGGTTTTCCTTGTATCGACGTGGGTTTGATTATGCCTGTGCAGGTAGGCCGGCGGCCCGCCGCGTAGAATCGGCGCATGAGCAGATTAGTCCTGATTGACGGTTCCAGTTACCTGTACCGCGCATTCCATGCGCTCCCGCCGCTGACCAATGCCGCTGGCGAGCCAACCGGTGCGTTGTTCGGCGTGGTCAACATGCTGCGCGCCACGTTGAAGGAAAAGCCCGAGTACGTCGCCTTTGTGGTCGATGCGCCGGGCAAGACCTTCCGTGATGACCTGTACGCCGAGTACAAGGCCAACCGTCCGCCGATGCCCGATGATCTGCGCTCGCAGGTGCAGCCGATGTGCGACATCGTCCACGCATTGGGCATCGATATCCTGCGTGTGGACGGCGTGGAAGCCGACGACGTGATCGGCACGCTGGCGCTTGCCGCCGCCGCCGATGGGCTGGAAGTGACCATCTCCACCGGCGACAAGGATTTCGCCCAGCTGGTGCGTCCCGGCGTGGTCCTGGTCAATACGATGACCGGCAGCCGCACCGATTCCGATGCCGCCGTGATCGACAAGTTCGGCGTGCGCGCCGACCAGATCGTCGATTACCTGGCGCTGATGGGCGACACCGTGGACAACGTACCCGGGGTGGACAAGTGCGGCCCCAAGACTGCGGCCAAATGGCTGGCCGAATACAACGACCTGGATGGCGTCATCGCCTCCGCGCCGGCCATGAAAGGCAAGATCGGCGAGAACCTGCGCGCCGCCCTGCCGCGTCTGCCGCTCAACCGCGAATTGGTCACTATCCGCACCGACGTGGCGTTGGACCAGGGCCCGCGCGATCTGCAGCTCCGTGAGCAGGACGCTGACGCCCTGCGTGGCCTGTACGCCCGCTATGGTTTCACCCAGGCGCTGCGTGAGCTGGGCGGCGGCGCAGCGCCGACAACGGTGGATGACAGCAAGATCAGCCTGCGCGGTACCGCTGCCGGCTATGCCAAGGCTGCCGACAGCGCGCCCGCCGTCGAGACCGACCCGGCCCTGGCGGCCAAGGGCGAGTACGAAACCGTGCTCACCGACGAACAACTGCAGGCCTGGGTAAAGCGCCTGCACGACGCCGACGAATTCGCCTTCGATACCGAAACCGATGCGCTGGATGCCATGCGCGCCAACCTGGTCGGCGTGAGTTTGTCGGTCGAACCGGGCAAGGCTGCCTATATTCCGGTGGGCCACAATTATCCGGGCGCACCGGCACAGCTGCCGATGGCGCAGGTGCTGGACGCGCTGAAGCCACTGCTGGAAAACGTCGACAAAAAGAAACTCGGTCAACACGGCAAGTACGACATCCATGTGCTGCGCCGCCACGGCATCGACGTGCGTGGTTATCACGACGACACCATGCTTGAGAGCTTCGTGCTCAACTCCACCGCCACTCGCCATGACATGGATTCACTGGCGCAGCGCTACCTGGGCTACACCACGACCAAGTTCGAGGAAGTGGCCGGCAAGGGTGTCAAGCAGATTTCGTTCTCGCAGGTGGGCATCGACGAGGCGAGTGCTTACGCTGCCGAGGACGCCGACATTACCCTGCGCCTGCATCGCGTGTTGTCCGCGCAGCTGGCGGCGGAGCCGTCGCTGGAAAAGGTGTATCGCGAGATCGAAATGCCGCTGGTGCCGGTGTTGGCGCGTATCGAAGCCAATGGCGTGTCCATCGACAGTGTCGAGCTGAGGCGGCAGAGCGGCGATCTATCCGCGCGCATGCTCGCCGCGCAGCAGAAGGCCACCGAAATGGCCGGCCACACCTTCAACCTGGATTCGCCCAAACAGCTGCAAGCGGTGTTGTTCGACGAACTCGGCCTGCCGGCATTGGTGAAGACACCCAAGGGCCAGCCCAGTACCAACGAAGAAGCGCTGGAGGCCATTGCCGAGCAGCACGAGCTGCCGCGCGTGATCCTGGAATACCGCGGCCTGGCCAAGCTGCGCAGCACCTACACCGACAAGCTGCCGGAGATGGTCAACCCGGACACCGGCCGTGTGCACACCAGCTATCACCAGTCCGGTGCCGCTACCGGGCGGTTGTCCTCGTCCGATCCCAACCTGCAGAACATTCCGATCCGCACCGAGGATGGTCGCCGCATCCGCAAGGCCTTCGTGGCACCGCCGGGGCGCAGGCTGATGGCCTGCGACTACTCGCAGATCGAACTGCGGATCATGGCGCATATGTCAGAAGACCCGGGCCTGATCAGCGCCTTCGAGCAGGGCGCCGACGTGCACCGTGCCACTGCGGCGGAGGTGTTCGGGCGCACGCTGGAAGAAGTGACGCCGAACGAGCGCCGCGCTGCGAAGGCGATCAACTTCGGCCTGATGTACGGCATGAGCGCGTTTGGCCTGGCCAAGAACTTGGGCATCGACCGTGGTCAGGCGCAGGACTATGTGGCGCTGTATTTCAGCCGTTACCCGGCCGTGCGCGATTTCATGGAACGCATGCGCGTTCAGGCACGTGAAAACGGCTATGTGGAAACGCTGTTTGGCCGCCGCCTGTATCTGAACGACATTCACGCGCGTAACCAGGGCCTGCGTGCAGGCGCCGAGCGCGCGGCGATCAATGCGCCGATGCAGGGCACGGCGGCCGACATCATCAAGCGTGCAATGGTCAGCGTGGATGGCTGGCTGGCTGGACACGCCGAGCAGGCGAAAATGATCCTGCAGGTGCACGATGAATTGGTGTTTGAAGCCGATGCGGACTTCATCGACACGCTGCGTGGGGAGGTGGAGTCGCGCATGGCCGCTGCGGCGACCCTGCGTGTCCCCTTGGTGGTGGATACAGGCGTGGGTGAAAATTGGGACCAAGCGCACTGAGGAATGTGACCCGATTCACCCTGAATAGGGGTGGTCGCGTATTCATTGCCAGCGATGCTTTGCAGGGATGAATCCCTCCTTAATTCTTGGGGAAAGCAAGCGGATTCTTCACGAACCATCAATGTTGGGGGTGGTGTTATAGACCCCGACAGGCGCAATACCTGTCGCGGATCTCTCCCATCCCCTGGAGCAGATCTCGGAGCGGGGATTCCTCCCCAAAGACCCGCTCCCCGGCCCCGTCGACCCCCCCCTGGTCGGCGGGGCTTTTTATTGGGTCAAATAAAGCCGGCCGGGCCTGCGCGGCTGGTCGCCAAACCGCCGCCCGTCGCGCGGCATTGATGGCGGTTGTTTGAACATGGCCGGGTGAGTAATGGGAGACACCGATGTCGGACCTGTTCGCCCTGTCGATGCCGTGGTGGGAGTTTGTCCTGCGTGCGGTGATTGTTTACGTGGTGGTGTTGGCGATGGTGCGGGTGGCGGGCAAACGCGCGCTGGGCCAGTTCACCGCTTTCGACATGCTGTTGCTGGTGTTGCTGGGCAACGCGGTGCAGAACGCGTTGCTGGGGAGTGATACGTCACTGGGTGGTGGGCTGTTGCTGGCGGCTACGCTGATTGTGCTGAACTACTTCGTCGGCTGGATCACCACACGCAGCCCCATCATCGAACGTGCAATTGAAGGCGAGCCGGTGGTGCTGGCCCGGCACGGCCATGTGCTGCAGAAAGTGCTGCGTCGTGAGTTGGTGAGCAAGGCGGATTTCGCCACGGCGATGCGCGATGCCGGCAGCGATGATGTGGATGATGTGGAGCTGGCGTTGCTGGAGACCAATGGCCACATCACCGTCATCCTCAAGCGGGATGCGAGGTGAGTGTTGCCGAGTCAGAAGCGCTCCGTCCACACGCCTTCTTCTGCTTTTGCAAAAGGGAAGGAATTGCAGTGAACGGAAAGATGGCATGGCCTGCGTCCCCCTTCCGTGCAGCGAAGGAGAGGGGGCGCTTGGCAGCAAGGCGAAACGTGTTGCCGCAGGGATCGCGCTTTGCCCCATCACTGACTACAGCGGTTACTCCGTCAACCAGTCGCGGGGGACCAGATAGGCAGCCAGACGCGCTTCATCACTGCCGGTTTCCGGCTGGAACCCGTACTCCCAGCGCACGCGTGGCGGCAGACTCATCAGGATGCTTTCGCTGCGGCCACCGCTCTGCAGGCCGAACAGCGTGCCGCGGTCATAGACCAGGTTGAACTCGACGTAGCGGCCGCGCCGGTACAGCTGGAATTCGCGCTCGCGCTCGCCATATGGCGTGTCTTTGCGGCGCGCTACCAGCGGCAGATAGGCATCCAGGAAGCCATCGCCCACCGCACGCAGGTAAGCGAAGTCGGTGTCGAAATCGCCATGGAGATCGTCGAAGAACAAACCGCCGACACCGCGCGTTTCGTTGCGGTGCTTGAGGACGAAATAGTCATCGCACCAGCGCTTGTGTTCGGCGTAGCGGTTGTCGCCAAACGGTGCGCACAAGTCGCGCGCCACATTGTGCCAATGCTGCACATCTTCATCGAAGGGATAGAACGGGGTGAGGTCGAAACCGCCGCCGAACCAGGCGGCGACTTTTTCGCCGTCACGCTCGGCCTGGAAGTAGCGCACGTTGGCGTGGGTGGTGGGCAGGTAAGGATTGCGCGGGTGGAACACCAGCGATACGCCGCAGGCGCGCCACGAGGCACCCGCCAGTTCCGGACGGTTGGCCGAGGCCGAAGGTGGCAGACGGGTGCCGGCCACGTCGGAGAAACCGATGCCGGCCTGCTCGAACACAGCACCGTCGCGCAGGATGCGGGTGCGGCCACCACCACCCTCGGCACGCTGCCATTGGTCTTCGATGAAGTGGGCTTGGCCGTCGGCGTGTTCGATGGCGCCGCAGATGCGGTCCTGCAGCCCGGTGAGGTAATCGCGTACGCGGTCGAATTCGTTCATGCGGATACTCTAGCGCAGGCTTTGCCAGCCTTACTTGTGGGTGGATTTGCGGGGGTGGGCGGGCGCCTTCACCGGTGGGGTGTCGGCTGCGTCTCCGGCTTCGATTTCGTCAGATGCTCGCTGCAACTGCATGCCCAGGCCCAGCAGCGCCCAGTTGGTGGTGGCATAGACATCGCAGGCCACATGCGTGCGCTTACCATCGCGGTTGCACAGAGACAGCAGTTTGCCGGGAAGGTCTTCGTCACCGGTGTTTTCATAAACCGAACGCAGGTTCTCGCAACCGGCCCGCACGCCGGCTTGGCACAGTTTCAGGTAATACGGCGCGGCGGCTTGCCAGTCGCCGGCCAACGCGTTGCGGTGGCCCATGGCATTGCAGCCGGCCAGTTTGCCGCTGTCGCAGCAGGCCTGGGCATCACTGCCGATGGGGCAATCCTGCGGCAGCGGTAGTTCCACGTAGACGGTCGGTGCGCTGCAGGTGGCGGCGCCACCGGTGCGCTGGTAGAGGGCGTAGCGGTTCCATTGGTCAACGCCCAACAGGCCGCCGTTGCGCTGGGGCTTCAGCACGAAATCCCCGCCCTTGTCATGGCGGATATGGACGGCGCCATTCTCCAGGCGGGCACGCAACGCGCTGCCCATGCCGATGGAAACCAGGCCCTGGTCGCCGAAGGAGAGTTCGCTCATCAAGCCCATGCTGGCTTGGTAGTCGCCGCAGGGCAGCGTGGTGGCCGCTACGGTGGCAAGGTCGGCTGCGGGTGCTGCGGCCACCCCTTGGGCGCGGCGGCAGGTGTAGTCGTCGCCACCGGCCTTGCAGGCCAGCTGCAGCGCTTCGCCTGCTGACGCGTAGTGGCCGGCGTCCCAATGTGTTTCTGCCACCTTGTTGCAGAAGCTGGCGTCGGGATGTGTGCGGC
Organism: Stenotrophomonas sp. Iso1; assembly: GCF_027497995.1. Taxonomy (GTDB): domain Bacteria; phylum Pseudomonadota; class Gammaproteobacteria; order Xanthomonadales; family Xanthomonadaceae; genus Stenotrophomonas. The sequence continues at coordinate 264,505 of NZ_JAODBT010000001.1, forward strand.
ATAGCTGCAGCAGCTCGCTCAGCGGGGCGCCGGCAAGCGGAACGGCGGCGCCTTCCGTCAGGCCACCCAGCAGGGCCTTGGCCATGGCAATCCCAAGGGCTTCGCGCGCAGCGACGTCGCAGGCGGCTTCATCGAATTGTGGCGAGGCCGGTTTGCAGACGTCTGGTTCTTCCAGTTCCGGATCGGGTGTTGCCGGTTGCTGCGCCCGCGCCTGGCTCTGGTACGCGGAGATCAACCGCTCGCAGGCGAACGGCAGGTCTTCGCGGCACCATTGCGCCAGCTGTTGCGTGGATGCATTGCCGGCCGAGGTGATGCAGTGATCAATATCTGCACGGCAGCTGCCCGCGGCAGGTGTGGGTGCGGTCGTGCAGCGGGCCGGTGTGTCGAGCACGTAATCGGCGAACTTGCTGCCAATGCGCTTGCCGTCGGCGCTGACGGTGTAGTCATCGCTGAAGCCGTTGGACAGATCGGCAACGTGCAGCACCTGCGCTTGCTGGCGGATCTGGTACCGGACCGGTGGCTGGCCTTCATACGTGCGAATTGCGTGGCTGGGGCTTTCAATGACGAAGCGTGCCGAACCATCGACCTCCGTGTAGCTGCCGCAGGCCAGTGGTGTTGCAGCCATCGTCGGCAAGGCGATCAATGGCAATAACGCGATGAAGCTGCACAGCACCAAGCGGCCGCGACGGAGGTTGGAAGCAAGGAAGAACATTGCAGGTACCGGGTAAGTCATGCGTTCAGTGGAACAGGGCGCGGACGTCGGGCCGCTGCAGCTTGATCACCAACCAGCCATGCAGGCCGGCGAAGGCGATAGCGGTGATGGCGCCGGTAAATAGCGACATCCACAAACCGCTGTTGAGTTGTGCGCGCAGCTCCATGCCCTCTGCCGACTGCAGAAATTCGGCCGGGAACATGCTCCGCATGCTGTCGAACAGGGAATGGATAAATGGCAGGCTGGCGAAGTTGAGCAGTGCCACCAGCACCAGGAACACGATAAAGCCAAGACGGCCCCATTCGCGCCGTTTGAACATGGCCCAGGACACGAGAAAGAAGGCTATCGACACCCCCAGCATCAGCGCGGTAAGCGACAACGCATGCCGCCCGATCCATTGGAATGCCTCGGGTAACGGCAGGCCCTGGCTCTGCATGACGTCGAGCATGTCGAGGCGACTCAGTGCGAGGACCAACACCAGTTGGATCAAACCCCAGAGGATGGCCAGCGCCGCCATTACCATCGACAGTTTTGCGGTGACGTCGACAAAGGTTTCGGCCGATGAGCGTTTTGTGTTTGCGGGCGGAAGTTCAGGTGCTTTCACGGAGAGGGCGCTGCGACAAGTGCGCGCACTATCGCCGGATTCAGTCCGCTTTCCCAGTCTTGACCACGACGGCGCATGCTGCCGGCAGCGTGTGCTGTGCGCTGAGCGGGGCCAGCTTCACGCCGTGCGGTGGCTCCAGCGAAATCCACGCCAGCTCGGCAATCTCAGCCTGCACGCGCGCGGTGCCGCTGGCCTGCACCAGAAACGACTCGCCCTGCACGCGGCGGCCGGGTTCGTTGACGGCGACATCCTCGAAGATGCCCAGCGGCACTGCGCTGGTTGGGTCCATCACGATGCCAAGTTCTTCGTGCAGTTCACGGGCCAGTGTCTGCAGCGCATCTTCGCCCGGTTCGCGCTTGCCACCGGGCTGGATGAAGGTGTCCGAGCCATGCTTGCGCACCACCAGCACGCGTTGCTGTGCGTCGAGGATGACGGCGGTGACGATGCGGAGGGGGCGTGTGCGGTCGGCATGCGTGGCTCTTGAGGATGTCTTCCGTGCATGACAGCAAAACAGGAAGGGCGCCTCGCGGCGCCCTTCCTGTTTGCGTCGTGCTTACTTCAGTTCCTGCTCGAACAACCTCAGGATGCGCTTGTACTGGTCCAGCCAGGAATCGGCACGGGTGTAGCCGTGGCGCTCCAGCGGGTACGGGGCGATCGACCAGTTGTCTTTGTGCAGTTCAATCAGCTTCTGGCTCATGTTGACCGAGTCCTGGAAGAACACGTTGTCGTCCATCATGCCGTGCGCGATCAGCAGGGTGTCCTGCAGGCCTTCGGCGTATTCGATGGGCGAGGAGACGCGGTAGGCCTCCGGGTCGATGTCCGGCGTGTTGAGGATGTTGGCGGTATAGGCGTGGTTGTACTGGTGCCAGTCACCCACCGGGCGCAGTGCCGCGCCAGCCTTGAACGTGCCCGGTGAACGGAACAGCGCCATGTAGGTCATGAAGCCGCCGTAGGAACCGCCGTAGATGCCGGCATGCGCGCGGTCACCTTGCTTGGTGGTGACCAGCCAGTCCAGGCCGTCCTTGTAATCCTCCAGCTCCGGGTGGCCCATGTTGCGGTAGATGGCCGTGCGCCAGTCGCGGCCGTAGCCGGCGCTGCCGCGGTAGTCCATGTCCAGCACGATGTAGCCCTTCTGCACCAGCAGGTTGTGGAACATCTGCTCGCGGAAGTAGTTGGAATAGCGTGCATGCACGTTCTGCAGGTAGCCGGCGCCGTGCACGAACATGGCGATCGGGTACTGCTTGCCCGGCTCCAGCGTCTGCGGGCCGTAGTACTTGGCCCAGACCGGCGCTGCACCGTGCTGCGAAGGTACCTGCACCATCTGCGGCTGCACCCACTGGCGTGCCTTGAACTCAGCGCTGCGGGTGTCGGTGAGCGTGCGGGCTTGGCCACCGCTGACCGGCACCACCGCAACCTGCGCGGGCAGGTACGGGGCCGAGTAACGCACCAGCACCTGCTGGCCGTCCGGCGACAGGCTGAAATCTTCCACGCCGTCGAGCGCAGTTACTTCACGCACGGCACCGCCGTTGGCGTCGACGTTGCAGACTTCGTAATCGCCCGGCCATTTCTGGTTGCACAGGAAGTAGAAGCTGCGGCCATCGGCGCTGACTTCCGGTGCCGAGGTTTCCCAGTTGCCGGAGGTCAGGGCCTTGGGCTTGCTGCTGCCGCTTTGCGTGTACAGATGCGAGTAGCCCGATTCCTCGGACAGCAGCCACAGCGTGCGGCCATCGGGCATCCAACCAAAATCGTTGAAGCTCCAGTTGATCCAGCCGCCATCGGTGAGGCGGTGGCGGGTTTCCAGCTTTGCTGTGGTGGCGCTGGTGGTTGCGATCCAGCGGTCCTTGTTGTCGTTGGCACGCAGCATGATCGCGGCCTGGCTGCCATCGGCGTTCCAGCGGATGCCGCCGCCCATGAACTCGCTCATCACTTCCAACGGGCGGTTGCCCTTGAGCGCGTCCTTGCCGGCCTTGCGGCGCAGTTCGGCCAGCGGGTCGGTGGTGATGCCGGGCAGGGTGTCCAGCGACAAGGCTTCGACCTTGCCGGTCAACGCGTCGGCCAACCAGAACGTGTGTGGCTCGGGATTGTTGCGGCCCACGCGGGTGCGGGTGTCCTCGGCTTCTTCGTAACCGGATTCGGTGACATACAGCGGCATCTTGCCGCCCCGGCCTTCTTCGTAGCCCTTGGGCTTGGTCACGACGACCAGATGGCGTGCATCCGGTGAAAGCACGCTGTCGACGATCTCGACATCGGCGCCAAGGAAAATGGGTGCCGGCGCGCGGGTCGGGTCGGCCTGACGCCAGCGCTCACCCTGATCACGCAGTTCGTCACGCTGGGCGCGGTCGTTGCGCAGGGTGGCCAGGGTGCGCATCTGCTGATCGCGCAGTACATCGGCCTTGGGCGCCTCGGCCGGGTTCTTGTCGGCCTTGAGCTGGGCGACCTGGCTGGTGATGCCACTGCGGGCATTCCAGTGGAACCAGTTATTGCCCACTTCCCAGATCACGCCGCCATCGGTGGCGAAGTTCACGCCGGTAGCGCGCTCGTTGCTGCGGGTCAGCTGGGTAAGCGCGCCGCTACGCAGGTCGCGCACGAACACGTCGCCATTGCGCACAAAGGCCATGCGCTGGCGGCTGTTGTCATAGACCCGGCTGGCCGAATCCAGCGTGCCACGCTGGTCGTCGGCCACCTGCTGCGCCACGCCGCCGGCGACCGGCATGCGGAAGCTGTCGCGCACCGCGCTGCCCTGGCGCTTGAGCGTGTATTCCACCTGCTGGCCATTCCACGACCACCAGGCCGACTCGACCGGTGGACCGATCCAATCCGGGTCGGCCATTGCCTGTTCGATGGTGATCGGCGTGGGCGTGGCGGCATGGGCACTGCCGAAAGCGGTCAACAACAGCAGGGACAAGGGCAGAAATCTGGGCATTGCGGGCACCGGTGAAGAGAACCGGGCAAGCGTAGCAGCCCGGACTTTGCCGGGGCTGGGCCACAGGTCATGGGCGGCGGTATCGGCGGACCAGCTGCCGGAATCGGCAAGGTTTTGACCTTTTTTGCCGATGGTTCTGAGGCGTTTGCCGCAAGCCAGGAACCGCCGCTTCCCTTCCGTTGGGAGAAGCGCAGTGCTGCGACCTTTTGCCGCACTGCGACATCCGGTCACATCCGGTCTTCACCAATACCGGACCAGAATGAGCCCGTTTCCAGATAGTGCAGTGAGGCAGGCGTGGACGCGCTTCTGTTGTCGCGAATCCAGTTCGGGTTCGTCGTGAGTTTCCATGTGCTGTTTCCCGCCTTCACCATCGGCACGGCCAGTTGGCTGGCCTTCGTCGAATGGCGTTGGTTGCGCACGCGCAATACGGTGTGGCGTGAGCTGTTCTTTTTCTGGCAGAAAATCTTTGCCGTGTCCTTCGGCATGGGCGTGGTCAGCGGCATCGTCATGGCCTTCCAGTTCGGCACCAACTGGCCGCGTTTGAGCGAAGTGGCCGGTACCGTGATCGGGCCGCTGCTGACGTATGAAGTCCTCACCGCGTTCTTCCTGGAGGCCAGCTTCCTCGGTGTGATGTTGTTCGGCTGGGGGCGGGTGTCGCCGCGTCTGCACTTCTTCGCCACCAGCATGGTCGCGCTGGGCACGTTGTTCTCCACGTTCTGGATCCTGGCGTCCAACAGTTGGTTGCATACCCCGGCCGGCTACACGTTGGTCGATGGCATCGTGCATCCACAGGACTGGTGGCAGGTGGTGTTCAACCCCTCGTTCCCCTATCGCTTGGCGCATATGGCGCTGGGTTCGTTCATCACCACCTGTTTCGTGATTGGTGGTGTTGGCGCGTGGTACCTGCGACGCGGTGTGCACGTGGAGGCCGGCCGCAAGATGCTGATCGCCGCCGTGGCATTTGCGGCGTTGACGGTGCCGGTGCAGGTACTCGTCGGCGACATGCATGGCTTGAATACGCTCAAGCACCAGCCAATGAAGATCGCAGCGGTGGAAGCGCATTGGCACGAAGGTGAGGCCGGCGAGGGCGTGCCGCTGGTGGTGTTTGCCGTGCCCAATGAAAAAGAAGAGCGCAACGATTACGAGGTGGCCATTCCCAAGCTGGGCAGCCTGATCCTGACCCACCGCATGGACGGCAGTTTCGCACCGTTGACCTCGGTGCCGGCCAGCGAGCGGCCACCCGTGGTGCCGGTGTTCTACGCGTTCCGCATCATGGTGGGGCTGGGCACGCTGATGCTGATCCTTGCCTGGATATCCGCGCTGCAGTTGTGGCGTGGGCGCCTGCTCCAGTCGAAGTGGCTGCTGCGCGGCTGGAACTGGATGTTGCCGAGCGGTTTCATCGCACTGGTGGCCGGTTGGTTCGTCACCGAGATGGGGCGCCAGCCGTGGGTGGTCTACGGTTTGCTGCGTACTGCCGATGCGGTGGGACCGCACAGTGCATGGATGACCGCGTTGTCGTTGGCGGTCTACGTGGTCGGCTACGTGTTCGTGTTTGGCTGGGGCATCTGGTACCTGGTCAAGATCATGCGTACCGGGCCGGGGTCGCACGAACAGCTGCACGACGATGGCATGCATACCCCGGCGCGGCCGCTGTCCGGCGCCGACGAACCGCTGGAGGGCCGCTGAAATGGACATGACAACCGTGTTGACGGTGGCGTGGTTCGCGGTGATTGGTTTCGGCGTGCTGATGTACGTGGTGCTGGACGGCTTCGTGCTCGGTATCGGGATCCTGGCGCCGTTCGCCGAGGACGAAGAACAGCTGGACGTGATGATGAATACCGCCGCGCCCATCTGGGACGGCAACGAAACCTGGCTGGTGCTGGGCGGCGCCGGATTGATGACCGCCTTCCCCAAGGCGTATGCAGCGCTGTTGTCGGCGTTGTACCTGCCGGTGCTGCTGCTGGTAATGGCGCTGGTGTTCCGTGGTGTGGCGTTTGAGTTCCGCTTCAAGGCGCAGCGCTCGCGCCGGCTGTGGAGCGTGTCGTTCGCACTTGGCTCACTGCTGGCCGCGTTCGCGCAGGGCGTGATTCTGGGCGCGCTGGTGGAAGGCTTGAAGATGCAGGACGGGCATTACGTTGGCGGCGCGTTTGGCTGGTTCAGCCCGTTCTCGATGTTGACCGGTGTGGCCGTGGTCACCGGTTATGCACTGCTGGGCAGTACCTGGTTGATCCTCAAGACCGAAGGCCGCGACCAGGCGCTGGCGCGCTCGCTGACACGGCCGTTGATGGTGGCGGTGATCGTGTTCATGGGCCTGGTCAGCACTTGGCTGCCGTTCCTGCAGTCGCGGGTGATGGAGCGCTGGTTCAGTGACGGCAATTTCTGGTGGCTGTCGCCGGTGCCGTTGCTTACGCTGGCCGTCGCCGTGGCGCTGTGGCGCAGCGCCATGCACCCGCGTCGCGACCTGCCGCCGTTCCTGTTGACCCTGGCCCTGTTCGTACTGGGCTTCATCGGCTTGCTGCTGGGCATGTGGCCGTACCTGCTGCCGCCGTCGATGACGCTGTGGCAGGCCGCCGCGCCGGCTTCATCGCTGGGCTTCAGCATGGTCGGCCTGGTGATACTGCTGCCGGTGATCCTGGGCTACACCGTGTGGTCGTACCGGGTGTTCCGCGGCAAGGTCACCGCGGATATGGGGTATCACTGAGTCCATTCAGCGAAATGTCGGGATGTCCGGCACTACCCTGTAGCGACGCAAATGCGGGCATTCCAGCGGTTTCGGCGAGCCGCCGGCAACTGCGGGAGGTTGGTTCCGAGCACAGGCAAACCCCACCCGGCTTGCCAGCGGGTCTGCGGGACGACACTCTGGCCGCCCGCCCGGTGCCGCGTATGTCGGGCGCTGCCATCCAGAGGTCGTTGTCGTCGCATGTCGGTTGTCCCTGAAGCATCGCCAGTTTCCCCTCGCCATCGGTTGGCCATCGGTGACAGCAAACGTCTGCTCGCTATGGTTGCGGGTCGACGGATTGAGCTGGGCACATTTTTTGGGCACGTCCGTGGCGTGGCCGCGCAGCTTCCCGCTGGCCTGCATGCGATCAACCTGTGCGAAGACCGCTACCGGTTCCTGGTGGCGTTTTGTGCTGTTGCGCTGCGTGGGCAGGTGAACCTGTTGCCGTCATCACGCGCACCTGCGGTGGTGTCCGATGTGCAGCAGCGCTATCGGCAGACGTATTGCCTTGGCGATGCGCTGTTGGACGCGTTGCCAGAAGGCAGTTTCCTGCTGCCCTCGGAATTGCCTTGTCTGGCCGGAGACGTGCCGCAACTTGCGGGCGAACAGCTGGTAGCCATCGGCTTCACCTCGGGCAGTACCGGCGTGCCCAGCGCCAATCTCAAGACCTGGGGCGCATTCCTGACCAGCACAGCGCAGAACCTGCAGGCGCTGCGGGATCTGTGGGCAGATGAGCAGCCATCGCTGGTCGCCACCGTGCCGCCGCAGCACATGTACGGCATGGAAATGTCGGTGTTGTTGCCATTGCTGGCACCGGCCACGTTGCAGACGGGCAAGCCGTTCTTTCCGCAGGATGTTGCTCAGGCATTGGCTGAAGTTGCTGCGCCGCGTCTGCTGATCACTACCCCGGTTCACCTGAAAGTATTGGTGGAATCGGGAATTGAGCTGCCGTCGCTGGCAGCCATCGTCACTGCCACTGCGCCCTTGTCGCAGGCACTGGCGGCCGAAGCCGAGCGACGTTTCCGTACCGAAGTGCGGGAGATGTTTGGCTCTACGGAAACCTGCATTTTTGCCCGCCGGCGCACCGCGCTGGAGCAAGCGTGGAGTTTGTTGCCGGGCGTGCAACTGGTGCCGCAACCGGACGGCACCCGGGTGCACGCGCCGCACCTGGCCACGCCAGTGATGCTGGCGGATCTCGTCGAACTGCTGCCGGACAACCGCTTCCTGTTGCGCGGCCGGCGTGCGGATCTGCTGGAAATCGCCGGGAAACGTGCATCGCTGGGCGACCTGACCCGCAAGCTGCAGGCGGTGGACGGGGTGGTTGATGCGGTGGTGGTGCAGCTTGAGTCCGAGCCGGGCCATGCAGTGGGCCGTATCGCGGCATTGGTGGTCGCGCCGGAACGCGACGAGGCTGACATCCTGCGCGATCTGCGCATGCTCGTGGATCCGGTGTTTTTACCGCGCCCGCTGCGCAAGGTGGCGGTGCTGCCGCGCAACGAAACCGGAAAGTTGCCCCGCGATGCAGTGCTGGCTCTGTTGCGGCACTGAGCGCTGTCTTCAAGCAGCCGTAGCGTGATGGGAACCCCCGAAGCATGGTTGCTTTCGGGGGCCAAACCTGCCGACTCAGGCGCCGTGGACGCCGTCGATTTCCACCCGCAGGTCGTGCCTGCATACCGTCGCATGCAGCACGATATACGGCACATCCGCGTGCAGATGCGTAGCCAGTGCCTGGCGCACCGCCGCTATTTCTGCAGCGTCATCCACGTAGACCTTCAAGCGGCTGCCGGCACCGAAATGTTGCGGCAGTGCCGGCCAGTGCACGCGCGCGGCGTTGATCAGTGCCTCGAAATTGGCGAAGGTTTCCTGCAGCTGCCGATGGGTTGAATCGCCATGCAACGTGGCATGGCCGACCACGCTGGCGGTGCCGGAAAGCAGCAGCGGCAGTGCGCTGCCGGGTGCGCCGAGCATCGCCCGGGCGAAGCTGGGTGATTGCGGGCCGTATTGGCGGGGATAACGGTAGGCGCTCACCTGTCGCGGGTTTTCAAGCGGCGTTCCCGGCGTGCGCGCCGCCAGCCAATAGACCTGCAATACACGCACGCCATCGACGCGGCCGATGGCGGTGGCGGCAGGCAGGGTGCCGGTATTGATGGTGCCCAAGCCCCGCGCACGGCCCACGCAGAATCTGCGGTAGCGTTCATCGTCACCTTCACCTTCGGTGATCGCATCCATGTAGTTCCAGATGCGCAGCAGGTGCGGGTATCCGTGTGCCGCCGGCGCGGTCAGCACCTGCGCATAGGCGTGCTCGGATGCGCCGATGATGTCGCCCTGGCTGGCTTCGTCCACCTGCAGTGCGCCGAACATCAGGGCGCCGTCGCTGGCCCATGCCAAGCCATTGGCGTCGCGGCCGCTGCTGACCGGAGACGCACTGCGCCAGACTTCCAGCATGGCCGCGCCGTCAGCCTGCAGGCCAATCTGCAGATAACGCGGGTCATCGGTGGGCGGGGCATCGCTACCGGCCTGAAAGCCGAAGATCGCCAAGACATGATCGTCGGCCAGCAAAGCAGGCAGATGTGCTGGCTCGACGTAGTCCACACGCAGCGTTGCCGGCGCCGCATTGGCTGCCTGTGCATTCATTGCATGCTCCCGTTGCCATCGGCAGGGAGATAGTGAGAGCGCAACGGGGAGTGCGGGCTGGAATGGGGCGTAAACGTCATTGCGTGGCGTATTGGCATTGCTGAAGGCGCCAATGATACCGCGCGGGCCGGGTGCGCCATGGTTGCGCTGGGGGCGGTGATGCCGGATCGTTGCGGCTTTCTTTGCCCCGTGGATGTGTAAATGTCGCAACAAACCGATGCCGAGCGCGAACTGGCCGAGCTGCTGGTGGAAAGTCTGAACCTGGAAGACATTGAGCCGGCGCAGATCGACCCGGAAGCTGCGCTGTTCAACGAAGGCCTGGGCCTGGACTCGATCGATGCATTGGAGCTCGCGCTGGCCATCAGCAAGCGTTATGGCTTCCAGCTGCGTTCGGACAACGACGACAATCGACGCATCTTCGCTTCTCTGCGTGCGCTGTCGGCGCATATCCAGGCCAACAAGACGGCCTGAACGCAATGACGACTGCCGGCCACGAGCCCGGCCATGGGCCGGTGGCCCGGGCGCTGCGGGTGCTCCTGTTATTGGCCTACCCGGTGCTGTCGCACGTGGCCAGCCTGCGTGACGAAGGCATGTGGGTGGCCTTGGCGCTGATCGGGTTGGCGGTGTTGTGCCTGCTCGAACCGCTGTCGCGCCGCCGCCCCTTGGCCTGGGCGGGATTGCTGGCCGTGTCGCTGCTGCTGTTCTGGCTGGGTGGTTCGCGTTGGGCGTGGATGCTGCTGCTGGCACCGCCCGTGGTGTTTCCCCTCCTCGTGGCCTGGGGCTTTGCCCGCTCGTTGCTGCCGGGGAAGGTGCCGCTGATCACCCGGATCGTACAGGCGCTGTACGCGCGTGCTGGCATGCCGGTGACACCGGCGTTGCACCGCTATACCCGGCGGTTGACCGGCGCCTGGGCGGGCGTGCTGAGCTTGCTGGCCGCGATCAATCTGGGGTTGGCAATGAGCGCAGTGCCGGATGGCTTGCTGGCGGCGTTTGGAATGCAGCCATGGTGGCCGGTAAGCCACGAGCAATGGTCTTGGTGCGCCAATGTTGCCGATTGGGGCCTGATCGGGGGGTTCTTCGCACTGGAATACGCGGTGCGTTCACAGTTGTTCCCGCAGCGCCCTTACCGTAATGCGTTGGATTTCATGCGCCAGATGGGGCAGCTCGGCCCGGCATTCTGGCGTGATCTGTTGCGCTGAGCTGCAGAGCTGCCGCTATCCTGTCCGGCCCAAGCCTACCGGCGGACGCCATGCTGTTCTCCATCCCCGATGACCATGCGTGCTTGCCCGGACACTTCCCGGGGCGGCCGCTGGTGCCGGGCGTGGTGGTGTTGGAGCAGGTGCTGTGTGCGGTCCAAGCCCAGTCCGGCGTAGCTGCAAACCGGCTGCGGTTGCCGCAGGTGAAGTTCATGGCGCCGCTGTTGCCGGGCCAGACCGCGAGAGTGGAACTGGAAGGCCAGGCGCCGCGTTGGAAGTTCCGTGTGCTGCGTGATGCGGAACTGCTGGTGCGTGGCGAACTGGTGCTGGAAAGCGATGACGTGCCCGCATGAATGCCCCTGACTGGAAGCAGCGTCCCGAAGGTGGCGGACGTTTTGCCATTGGCCTGATTGCCGGCATCGCGCGCCACGGCGGACGTGGCATCGCCAGACTCTGCCTGTATCCGATCACCGTGTATTTCTTCTGTATACGGGGCAGTGAAAGGCGCGCCTCGCGCGACTACCTGGGCCGTGTTCTGGGGCGACGGGTGGGGGCGCTGGACGTGGCCCGCCATATCCATACGTTCGCCGTCACCATTCTTGACCGGGTGTTCCTGCTTGCAGGGAGGATGAACCTGTTCGACATCCACGCGCATGGCACCGAGCAGCTGCTGACGCTGTTGGACCAAGGCCGTGGTGTGCTGATATTCGGTTCACACCTGGGAAGTTTCGATGCGCTGCGTGCGTTGGCCCGGCAGCGCCCCGGTCTGAAACTGCGGGTGCTGCTGGACCGTTCGCACAATGCCGCCATCACCGACCTGTTGGCTGAGCTGGATCCCGCTCTGGCTGCCGGCATCATCGATGCGGGGCAGGATGGCCCATCGATTGTGTTGGCCATCCAGCAGGCACTGGAAGAGGGTGCGATGGTGGCCCTGCTGGTGGATCGCGAGCGGCCCGGCGACACAACCATGGCCGCTCCCCTGCTTGGTGCGGAGGTGCGGTTTCCGACAGCGCCGTGGTTGCTCGCGGGCATCTTGAAGGCGCCGGTGATGCTGGCCTTTGGCCTGTACCGGGGGCGCAATCGCTACGACCTGCTGTTCGAGCCGTTCGAGGAGACTGTGGACATTCCACGGGCGCGTCGGGCGGAGGTGCTGTCCGCGCTTATCCATCGTTATGCCAGCAGGCTGGAACATCACCTGCGCAGCGCTCCCTACAACTGGTTCAATTTCTATGATTTCTGGCATTCCGAAGACCTTGAATCCGCGCCGTCGACTGCTGTGCGCAGCGTTGATCGTGATCGGCAGCATGACGAACCCGGCGCTGGCCAGCGGCGTTGATGCGGCGTGGATTCTGCGCCAGCTGGCACAGCCTGCGCCCAGCCAGACCGGTTTCGTCGAGCTGCGCGGTTCAGCCCTGCTGAAGGAGCCATTGCGGGTGGAGGGGCAGTACCGCCGCCCGGACGCCAACACCCTGGTGCGTGAAGTGCGCAGCCCGTATGCCGAAACCACCACCATTGCAGCGGGCCAGGTCAGCATCATCCGCGCCGGCAAGCCGCCACGGGTGTTCTCGCTGCAGCGGGTGCCTGAGTTGGCGGACCTGCAGACGAGCTTCGGCGCCTTGCTGGCCGGTGACCAGGCCGCGTTGGAACAGGCCTATCGGCTGCAGCCATCCGGTACTGCCCAGCACTGGCAGCTGGTGCTGACGCCCAAGGCAGAGGCCCTGGCTCGCCGGGTGCGTGGCGTAACGCTGCATGGTCAAGGCGGCGAGCTGCGTTGCATCGAAACGCAGCCGGCCAAAGGCGAGGTACAACGCACGCTGCTCGGCGGCGCGGCCGCGGCGGCGGGCGGAATCCGTCAGGCCGACGTCCTGTTGGCGTTGTGTCATGCGGATGGCGCGCGTTGAAGCTCTCCTCCGGCCACCGGATAGGTCTGGCGATTGCCTGGTTGCTACTGCTCGGCCTGCTGACTGCATGGCTCAGTGCGCGCATGCAGGTCAGTGGGGATCTACGCAAATTCATGCCGGACGCGCGCACCCCGGCGCAGAAACTATTGCTGGATGAGCTGGGCGAAGGCCCGGGTGCCCGTTTGCTGCTGGTCGCGTTGTCCGGTGCTGCGCCTGAGCAATTGGCCGCGCAATCACATGGATTGCGTGAAACGCTGGCGGCCGATGCGCAGTTCGAGTTGGTCGCCAATGGCGAACAAGCCGGGCTGGAGGCATTTCCGGAACATCTGTTGCCGTATCGCTATCTGATTGATGCACTGCCGGCGGATGCGTTTTCCAGCGCCACGTTGCGCGAAGAACTCCAAGCGCGCGTGCAGGATCTCGGCTCGCCCGCAGGTGGATTGATCGAGCCACTGTTGGCGTCCGATCCCACCTTGCAGGTGTTGCGCGTGGCGGAATCACTGCAGCCGGCCACTGCGCCGCAGCGCATTGACGATGTCTGGTTCGACAGCACCGGAAAACAGGCACTGCTGCTGGTGCAGACACGCGCGGCGGGGTTTGATCCGGGAGCTCAGCAACAGGCGGTGGATGCGATCAACAGCGGTTTTCGCGCCATGGCGGGTGACAGCGGCAGCCGCATCGAGCTGAGTGGGCCGGGCGCATTTTCGGTGAAGATCGGCAATCGCACCGCCAGTGAGGCCAGCACCATTGGCCTGCTCGACACCATCGGCATGATCCTGCTGCTGTGGTTTGCCTACCGCAGCTGGAAGATGCCGATTCTCGGCTTCCTGCCGTTGGCCAGCGCCGGTCTGGCAGGCCTGGCGGCGGTCGTTGTCGGCTTTGACGGGGTGCATGGCATCACCATCGCTTTCGGGTTCACCTTGATCGGCGTGGTGCAGGATTACCCCATCCACTTCTTCAGCCATGAACGTCCCGGCCGCTCGCCGTGGGACAACGTGCGCGCGCTGTGGCCGACGTTGGGCACCGGCGTGATCGCCACCTGCATCGCCTATCTGACCTTCCTGTTCTCGGGCGTGGAAGGGCTCAAGCAGCTGTCGGTGTTCACCATCACCGCGCTCGCGACCGCCGCATTGGCGACGCGCTATCTGTTGCCTGCACTGGTGGACCCTGCCACGCGCGACCTCGCAGACTCATCGCGATTGGCATGGTTGTGGCGTCACACACAGCGCTTGCCACGGCCACGCGGATCGTTGCTGGTAGTGGCAGTTGCCGCGCTGGCGGTGCTGGTTTGGGCGCCGGGGCCGTTCTGGCAGAACGACCTGAGCCGGCTGACCCCGGTGGATCCGCAGGATCTGGCGCGCGACGCCGAACTGCGCAGTGAGCTGGGTGCGCCGGATGTGCGCTATGTCATCAGCGTGCAGGGCGCGGATGCACAGACGGTGCTGGCGGCGAGCGAGCGGCTGCGTCCGGCGCTGGATACGCTGGTGGCAAGCGGTGCGGTGGAGCGCTACGACATGGCCGCACGTTACCTTCCCAGCGCCGAGCTGCAGCGCAAGCGTCAACAGCAACTGCCCGACGAAGCCACGCTGCGCATCGCACTGGCGGACGCGGTCGCCGATACACCGTTCCGCAGTGATGCCTTCGAGCCCTTCATCGCGGATGTCGCGCGTGCACGCGCTGCACCTGCACTGCAGCCAGAAGACCTCCAGGGCACGCCATTGGCTACGGCGGTGGAAGGGTTGTTGCTGCAGGGGAAGGACCACAGCACGGCAGTGATATCGCTCAGTGGCCTGCATGACGTCGCGGCCGTGGCCGCCAGCGCACGCTCGCATGGCGCCGAATTGCTGGACCTGAAATATGCCTCCGAATCCCTGGTGGCGGACTACCGTGGACGTGTGCTGTCGGCGCTGCTGGTGGCGGTGTTGCTACTCTCGCTCACGGTCTGGGCGACGTTGCGCTCACCGCGACGCACGGTTCGGGTGTTGCTGCCGATGGCGCTGACCACCGTGCTGGTATTGGCAGTACTGCGCGGTGCAGGCGTGGAGTTGAACCTGTTCCATCTGATTGGTTTGATTCTCGCTGCCGGTTTGGGCCTGGACTACGGACTGTTCTTCGAGCATGCCGGTGACAACCAAGCCGATCAGCTGCGCACCCTGCACGGATTACTGGTCTGCAGCGTGATGACATTGCTGGTCTTCAGTTTGTTGGGGCTTTCGTCGATTCCTGTATTGCGCGCGATCGGCAGCACCGTGGCGTTGGGCGTGGTCTGCAACTTCATGCTGGCGTTGTTGATCTCGCGGCACCCCACGCAGGAAGTGCCCAATGCTGGGGCGTGAGGACATCCTGCAGCTGGTGCCGCATCAAGGCAGCATGTGCCTGTGGGATGACGTGCTGGCGTGGTCGGACACTGCCATTGAACTGCGTGCGTTCAATCATCGCGATCCGGCGCATCCTTTGCGTTGCGATGGGCAACTGCGTGCGATCCACCTGTGCGAGTACGGAGCGCAGGCAATGGCCGTGCATGGTGGCCTGCGTGGGCGGCAACGTGGCGCGGCGGTCGTACCCGGTGTACTGGTGGCGTTGCGGGACGTGCAGCTGCACGTCGCACGCATCGATGATCTGTGTGGACCGCTGGAAGCCACTGCGCAAGTGTTGGCAGAGGCCGATACCAGTCAGCAATATGCGTTCCGCATTCAGTGTGATGGCCGTTTGCTGGCCGAGGGCCGTGCCGCGGTGATGCTGCGGTTGCCCTGAACGCCAACTTTCTAGCAAGGACAGAATCAACGCATGAGCACGAAACGACGCGCTTTGGTAACCGGTGGGAGTGGCGACCTTGGTGGAGCAATCTGCCAGCGGCTGGCTGCAGAGGGTGTACATGTCATCGTCCACGCCAATGCCAATCTTGACCGCGCACAGTCGGTGGTGGATGCCATTCATGGCGCGGGCGGCAGTGCACAGGCGGTGTCATTCGACGTGGTTGATGCTGCTGCCACTGCGGCCGCGCTGGAAGCGCTGTTGGGCCAGGGGCCGATTCAGATCGTGGTCAACAACGCGGGCATCCATGATGACGCGCCAATGGCTGGCATGGATGTGGAACGCTGGCGCCGGGTGATTGATGTGTCCCTGCACGGTTTTTTCCATGTCACCCAGCCGCTGTTGCTGCCCATGGCACGCACGCGTTGGGGGCGCATCGTCAGCGTCTCTTCGGTGGCAGCGGTGCTGGGCAACCGTGGCCAGACCAACTACGCGGCGGCGAAAGCGGCGCTGCACGGTGCATCGAAATCGCTGGCTCGGGAAATGGCCAGCCGTGGCATCAGCGTCAACGTGGTTGCGCCGGGCGTGATCGAAGGGCAGATGGCGGCCGATGCGTTCCCACCGGAACTGATCAAGCAGACCGTGCCGGCTGCGCGTGCCGGCAAGCCGGAAGAAGTAGCGGCGCTTGTCGCCTTCCTGTGCAGTGACGCGGCGGGTTACATCAACGGTCAGGTGATCGGCATCAACGGCGGCATGGGTTGATTCGGCGCGTAGGGGTCAGTGCCCGTTTTTGTTGAACCCACCGCTGTTGTCATCGATCAAGGGGGGATTGGCACGAATGCGGCGGTGCACGTCGAGTACGTGGCCGTGGCGCAGTGCCAATCGCACGATATGGCTGGTGATGCGGTAAAGGTCACGCAGTGGCCGGAAGTGGCTGGGCCGGAACTGTTCGTCACTGTCGGCGCTACGGTAGCGTGACTCGATGGGTACCGAAACGCAGCGTGTGCCGAGCTGGCGTGCCGCAGAGATCACGATCTGTGCTTCGAACACGAAACCTTCGCCGGGAATGTCCTGCAGTGCGATCACGTCGGCAGGGTAGAAGCGTTGCCCGCTTTGGCTGTCGGTTACCTGGTAGTGCGTGCCCCAGGCAATGCCCCAATCACCGAATTCGTTTGCCAAGCGGCGGTACAGCGGCTGCGAGGCGCGTTTGCGCAGGCGTGCGCCGATGATGATGGAGCCCGGATGGCGGTTGGCGCTGTCCAACAACCGGGGCAGGTCCGATGCCGAGTGCTGGCCGTCGCCATCCATCGTCAGGACGCCTTGCAGGCCACGCTGCGTGGCTTCAGCAAAACCGCTGCGCAGTGCATGACCCTTGCCCATCCGCTGCGGGTGACGCAGCACGATCACCGGCAGGTCGGCGACGCACTGCGCCGTGCCGTCGTCGGAGCCATCGTCGACAAGAATCACGTGCGGGAAGTGCTCCAGCGCGCTCTGAATCACCTCGCGGATGCGCAGTGCCTCGTTGAGCGCGGGAATCACCACCGCGACGTTATCCGGCGACAGGCGGGCTGAGTCATTCATGATCGATACCGATTTCCATCCATTGATCGGGCCCTGCGGGCAGCCATAGTCGCCGGTATTGCAGCGCAATTGCTTCCAGCATGGGGAGTGCAGGTTGCATGGCATTGCCAGCCAGCCGTTGCGAGAGGGGGCCGTGCGCATTGGGCGGCGCTGTCAGGTCGTTCCGTTCGCTGTGCAGGTTCACCGTCAAGGTCGGCTGGCCCGCCCGCCCGACGCGCGAAAGTACCAGCGCCACGCCAAGCAATCCTTCACTGGGCGATACCTGTGCCAGCGGGCCGACGGTGGTGCCGTCATAGGCCACCAGCAGCACGGCATCCTCGCCGGCATGCAACTGCACCATCGCTTCAAGCAGGCCCTGTGCAAAGCTGTGGGGGCCTGCGCTGATTGCGGTGGCGGGGACATGCGCACCGGCACCGATGGTCCAGTAGCCGGCAGCGGCGTTGTGCACCGAGTTGTGGAATTTTGTTGGTGAAATTGCGCGCGGGTCTTCTGCCAAGGTCGCACACATGTAGTCGGTGATCGACAACTCGCCATAGGTGGACGTGAACACCGCCGGCAGGCTGGCGGGCGCCCGGTCTGCTGCCTTGCAGGCGGCAAGCGCGGCTTCCAACGCCACTGCGACGGTACCCGGTGCACGCCGCCGCTCGTTGGCGGCGAGCAATTGAGGAGAAGGACGGGCAGGGGGATTTTCCGGACGCAGGCCCTCGAGCACCCAGGCGCATGCACTGTCCCAGTCAGGCAGGCCGTTGCCCCAGAAGCCGATGCCCTCCAATGTTGCCGTGAGCATGTGCTTCACCCTGCCTTGCCGAATACGAGCGAGCAGTTGTTGCCGCCGAAGCCGAAGGAATTGTTCATCGCATGGCGGATATCGGCCTGCGCATTATCAAAACGGATCTGCGGCCCGCAGGCGGGGTCGGGCTGTTCACTGTTGAGTGTCCCTGGCAGCAGCCCATCGGACAACGCCAGCAGTGCGAACACCGATTCGACGATGCCCGCCGCACCCAGCGTGTGCCCGGTCCAGCCCTTGGTGGAGCTGGCATGCAGGCTTGGCGGAAAGAGGGCGGCCACAGCCCTGGCCTCAATGCTGTCATTGGCCGGTGTCGAGGTGCCATGCAGGTTCAGATAGCCAATGTGGTCGGCGCTGATGCCGGCACGTTGCCACGCGGCCTGCATCGCCATGCGCGCGCCGAGCCCTTCCGGATGGGGAGCGGACATGTGGTGGGCATCGCTGGATTCGCCATAACCCTGCAGCTGCAGGGCGGTGTCTGGACCGGCACCGTAACGCTCAAGCACGGCATAGCCGCCGGCTTCGCCCAGTGACAGCCCGACGCGACGTGCGTCAAAAGGCTGGCAAGGAGTGGGTGCGATCAACTGCAGCGAGTTGAAGCCATACAGGACGCTGCCGCATAGCGTGTCCACGCCGCCGACCAAGGCGGCATCGGCCAGGCCAGCGTGGATCAGGCGCGCGGCCTGCGCAAATACCTTGGCGCTGGATGAACAGGCGGTGGCAACGGTGACGCACGGCCCGAGCAGGCCGGTGGCCACACGCACGAAATCACCGAGTGAATGCGGGCTGTGGATGCGTTCACCGCACAGATCCTGCGGGAAATGCGAAGTGCCGTGGCTGTCGGTTTCGAGCCGGGTATAGGCAAGTTCGGTAGCGCCGATGCTGGAGGTGGACGTGCCCATCACGACCGCTACCCGCTTCGCGCCATGCCGCGCGATCACCTGCGCAATCGCTTCGGTGATGCCGTCCTGCTGCAGTGCCAGCCAGGCTAGCGCGTTGTTGCGGCAATGGTGAGAGAGCAGGTGCGCGGGGAGAACAACGTCTTCCACGCCGTTCACCCGGCCGATCCAGCATTCCAGCGGATCAAGACCAAAGTCATTCCGGCGCAGTCCGCTGCGCCGCTCACGCAAGGCGCTGCGCTGTGCTTCCAGCCCCGCACCCAGCGCGGTGGTCGCGCTGTGGGCGACGATGTTCAGGGGAACCAGTGGCGGTGGTGATGCAGGTGTCACGCAAACCTCCGCAGTGTTGACGGGGCGGGAGTATATAGACGCAGGCGTATGAACGGCCCGCAAGCGAGGCATACGCTGGCATCGTGCAGACACCCTTTTGATGAAAATGAACGCAGCGGGTCGGGGAAAAGCCTACTGTGACGGGGTTGGCGCCTTTCACCAGCGCCAGATTTCCGACACAATCTCTTTTCATCATGAAGGGTCAAGCACGCTGGCATGCAAGCCTACGTTTATAAAAGCCAACGCAAGCAGGACACCTACCTCTACCTCGCCAAGCGCGATGACTTCGAAGCGATCCCGGCCACGCTGGACGCGACGCTGTCGCCATTCGTTTTTGTGTTGGAAGTAGCCCTGACCCCCGACCGTCGCCTGGCCCAGGTTGACGCCGCTTTGGTGCGCGCCAATCTGGTCGCCCACGGCTTCCATCTGCAGCTGCCACCGCAACCGTTGGCGCCGGTGAAGGTCCCACGCATCGACGGTCGCGATGACTGAAACCCTGCGTACCCGCAGCGTTGCCATCGCGCTGGCAATGGGTCTGCTGCTGACCCTGGCCACTGGCTTCGGCGGTCTGGTGGCGGCTGTGTGCGGCGTGCTGGCACAGCCAGCATTCGCGCTGGGCGTGTCGTGGCTGCGCCGCAGCCGCGCGCTTTCGGCACCGGCAACGGTGTTCAAGCATGCAGTGCCCGGTTTGCTGGGGCTGTGGGCGGGCGGTTCGGCAATGGTTGCACTGCTGGTGTCCTGGCCGCTGACGGCGTTGCATGACAGCGGCAGTCTGGCGGCGGTGCTGGCCTTGAGCGTGGCGGTCAGCGTGGCCTTGTTGGCGCTGTGGCGCACCTGGCCGTTGTGGCACGTGGTGGAGCGCGAAGGCGGCGCATTGCATGCGCAGTCACAGGCGATGGCCGGTCGCGGACTGGATTCCTGGCACGGCCTGGGCGCGGCAGCCATCCTGTTGCTGCTCTGTGCAGCCGTGGTCACCCCTGCTTGGCCGGGGCTGGTGAGCGAGAGCCTGCGTTGGCCGCTGGCCATCGCCACGGCGGTGTTGGCACCGTTGCTGCATCACCTGTTGCAGGGCATGCGTGCCGCACCAAGCGTCGCCGCAACGGCGCCTGCTGAAGCCGCCACTTTTGATCCTTTCGCCGAAGCACTCGCCGGCCCGGTGCCGCTGGAGCCGTTGGCGCAGCACGAGCTGGTCCCGCAGTTGTATGACGCCGCACGCGGCGGCCGTGTCGACCGTGCGCTGCAGCTGCTCGACGCCGGCGCCGATCCGCAGGCACAGCCGCCGCAGGAGTCGCGCGACCAGCGCAGCCTGGCGGTACTGGCGGCGGTGTTGCCGGACCTTCGCCTGCTGCGGTTGCTGATCAGCCGTGGCGTGGACGTGAACCAGTCGCACCGTGGCATGACCCCTTTGCTGGCCGCCACCCGCGACAGCTGGCACGGTCGCCCGGAAGCGGTGATGACACTGCTGGCCAATGGTGCCGATCCGCGTGCCACCGACGGCGATGGCAACACGCCCTTGCACCACGCCGCACGCAGCTCCGACCCGGGCGTGGCCGCCTTGTTGCGTGACGCGGCTGCCGAAGTGGATGCGTTGAACAACGAAGGCCACAGCCCGTTGGCGGTGGCTTGCCAGGCTGGCAACTGGCGTCTGGCCAAATTTCTGCTGGAGCGCGGCGCCAAGGTGGAACCGGCTGAAGGCGTGCCGGTATTGGTGCCGGCGGCTGCCACCGAGGACGATGACCCGGCGGGTGTGCAGTTGCTGCTCAAGCACAAGGCACGGCTGGACGCGCGTGACCGGCAGCGCCGCAGCGCGTTGCACGAGGCAGCCCTGGCCGGCCATGTCGATATCACCGAAATCCTGCTCAATGCTGGCGCCAACATCGAGCCGCGCGATGCCGCCGGGCGTACGCCGTGGCTGGATGCGGCGTCGCAGGGGCACGCCGGTGTGCTTGAGCGTCTGCTCGCGCACCAGCCCGATGTCAGCGCCGTTGATGGCGAAGGCAACAACGCGGTGCTGTTGGCCTGCCGCGCCGAACAGGTATCCGCCGCACTGATCCGGCGCCTGCTCGATCTGGGAATCTCTGCCGATTGCGTGGGGGCGGATGGCCGCCGCGCCATCGACCATGCTGCGTCTGCCGGGCGCTGGAGCATCGTGTCGCTGCTGGACCCGGCCTACCCGTTGCCAGCCGCGGTGAGTGATGCCGCCGGCGCATCGGCCGATGGCAACGACAACGGCGACGCGGCACCGGTACTCAACGACCGTGCACCGCTGGCGCTGCTGCGTGAGGCATTGGTGTTCGGCAACGTCGATGGCATGGCGCCGCTGGCCAAGCTGTGCGCCGCCGATGAACTGGGCGGCCTGTTGCACGATCCGGAACTTGCACTGCAGCCGCGCGTGGTTGATTGGCTGCTGGCGCATGGCGCCGCGCCGGAAGTACGCGATGCCTGCTGCGATACGCCGATGTTCGCGCTGCTGTCGCGCGGCGTGGATGCGATACCCACCTTGCAGGTGCTGCTCAAGCGCGGCGTTTCACCGGCCGGTCGCGGTGGCCTGACCCGTTTGCTGGCGGCCTGCGTGCAGCACGACCATGGCTCGCGCGGTACCGAGCAGTTCGCGCTGGAGCTGCTGGAACGGGGCGCCGATCCCTATGCGCCTTCGCCCGCAGGTGACCCGGCACTGTCGTTGGCCGTGCGCCTGGGCTGGCTGAAATTGCAGCAGGGCTTGCTGCTCAACGGTGTCGACCGCGAAGCGCGTGACAGCCACGGCATGACCGCCTTGCATCTGGCGACCGCGCTCGCGCGCGAAGCCTCGGTGAAACTGTTGTTGTTGCAGGGCGCATCGCCCGACGCACGCGCTGCCGATGGGCAGACGCCGTTGGGGGTTGCGTTGTCCAGCGGCCGTCGTGATCTGGCCGACTGGCTGGACTGGCGTGGCTGGTCGCTGCCGCTACGCGCGCTGCGCGAGGCCGACGTGCCTGCCGCGGCAATGGCCGGCGATGCCGATGCGGTGCGCCGTTTGATCAACCTGGGCTTTGCCGTGGACGCGGTGGACGCACAGGGCTGCACCGGCCTGCTGCGCGCTGCCGGTGGCGGCCATGCCGCCGTCGTTGACCTCTTGCTGTCACGCGGTGCGGATCCGCAGCACGCGGCTGCCAGCGGCGCCACGCCGTTGTCGGCGGCAGTCAGCATGCGTCAGACCGACATCGTCGCCGCCTTGCTCACTGCCGGCGCGCAGCTTGAACATCGCCTGCCGGGCGGCGTCACCGTGTTGATGCTGGCCGCTGCGCTGGGTATGGCCGACATCGTCGCGCGCTTGCTCGCCGCCGGTGCCGACGTGCATGCCGGTGATGACCAGCAGCTGGCGCCGCTGCATTGCGCCGCGTTGTACGGCTTCACCTCGCGGGATCGCACCCGTCTGCTGGCCCTGCTGGATACCTTGCTGCTGGCCGGCGCCGAGCCGGACCAGGCTTCGGCAGGCACGGTCACGCCGCTGTTGTTGCTGTTGGGCGCACGCGCCGAGCCGGGCACCGCCTGCGACGAACATGTGGTGTTGGCCGCCGTCGAGCGCTTGCTGGATGAAGACGTGTCGCTGGATGTACGCGACCCGCGCGGGTTCGGCCCGTTGCATCTGGCCGCACTGCATGGCCTGCCGCTGCTGGTGCAGCGCCTGCTGCGTGCCGGCGCTGATCCGGACATGCGCGATGCCATCAACCGCAGCCCCCGCGACATCGCCATCATGCGCGGCTTCATCGACGTGGCCGGCGAATTCGAGCCCGCAGTGCCGGGCGTATCGTCGATGGCGCGGTTCCTGCGCGATCGCAATTGAACAGCACCGCCGCCAATTGATCTTGTAATGCCGGGCCACGCTCGGCGGAGACTCTATCTGGTTCGCGCTAAGTGGCGTCCTCAGCGTGCGGTCTCAACGGGCACTGCCGCGCAGCGGTAGAAGCAAGGCGGCGCTCCGCCGCGTGCTGCGGCGTTTCCTGCCCGCTCACCTCTCGCTAGGCTTGGTGTCGCTGGCGTCGGCTTCGAACAGATGCATCAGATCGGCACGTGCGTCGCGTGAGGTCTGCATCACCGCAGCTTCATCGTCGTAGACCAGGTGCTGGGCCTTGAGCAATTGCTCGTCATGCTCGCGGAAGCGTTGCACGTGGTCGCGTGCGGTCTCGGCGGGAATGCCCAGCGCGGTCAGCACGCGCTCACTGGTTTCAAGGCTGGAGCCGAACACCTCGCGGAACGGTTCGGCCGACATGTCCAGCAGCTTCCAGGCGTGTTGGCGGTTGCGGGCGCGCGCCAGCACCGTCGCGCCGGGATACATGCGGCGTACCAGCCGCACCGCGCGCAGGTTGGTTTCCGGGTCGTCCATGGCCATCACGAAGACACGGATGTGTTCCGCACCGGCCGACCGCAGCAGGTCCGGGCGGGTGGGATCGCCGTAGTACAGCTGGTTGCCGAAGCGGCGCAGGTCTTCCACCGTGTCCGGGTCGGCCTCCAGTGCCACGAACGGAATGCGTTGCGCGGTCAGCAAACGCGCTACCACCTGGCCAAAGCGGCCCATGCCGGCAATCAGTACCTGCGGCCGCTGCGCGCCGGCATCCTTCAGCGCGGCGTCCGGCGCATGCTCCGGGCGCGCTTCGGGCTTGCGAAGTTGCAGCACCCGCTGCAGGCCAATCATCAACAACGGCGTGATCGCCATCGACAGGCTGACGACTGCCACCAGCCGGTCGTGGTTGATGCGGCCCAGCAGGTGCGCGCGCTGGGCTTCGTTGAACACCACGAAAGCGAACTCACCGCCCAGCCACAACACGCTGCCCAGCATCAATGCACTGCGCAGCGGCATGCGCGCGGCCAAGCCCAGTGCGAGCAGGATGGAGAACTTCACCAGCAGCAATATCGCCACGCCACCGGCAATCACCATCGGCTCGGCGGCCATGCGGTCCAGGTTGATGCCCATGCCCACCGCGATGAAGAACAAACCCAACAACAGGCCTTTGAACGGTTCTATCTGCGATTCGATCTCGTGGCGGAATTCCGAATCGGCCAGCAGCACACCGGCCACGAAGGCGCCGAGGCTGGCACTGAGGCCGGCTTCGGTCATGATCCACGCGGTACCCAGCACCACCAGCAGCGCCGTGGCGGTGAACACTTCGGGCATGCGCGTGCGCGCCACAATCGCGAACAACCGCCGCAGCACCGGCCGGCCCAGCACGATGACCAAGACGAGCACGCCCAACGCAATGCCGGCGTCTTGCCACGTGAGGGTTTCGTTGCGCACGCCACCCAGCAACGGAATGGCGGCCAACAGCGGAATGGCGATCAGATCCTGGAACAGCAGAATCGCGAAGCCGAAGCGGCCGTAGTCGCTGTTCAATGCCTTGTGTTCGGACAGCAGCTGCAGGCCCACTGCGGTGGATGACAGCGCCAACGCGGTGCCGATCACCAGCGCGCTCTTCCAGTGGAAGTGGTACATCAGCAACAGACCGCCGAGGACGCTGGCAGTGAGCAGTACCTGCACACTGCCGCCGCCGAATACCGGCCGCCGCATCACCATCAACCGCGACGGCGACAGCTCCAGGCCGATCAGGAACAGCAGCATCACCACGCCGATTTCGGCAGCGTTGAGGATGCGGTCGGCGTCCTGCACGAAGCCCAGCACATGCGGGCCCAGCACCACACCGGCAGCCAGGTAGCCCAGTACTGCGCCCAGCCCGAATTTCTTGAATATCGGCACGGCAATCACTGCCGCCAACAGCAGGACCAAGGCCAGTTCGAGACCGCCGCTATGCATGAAACCGTGCTCCGTGGGGCTGTGCAGATGCACCGGCATCACAGCGAAACCGGCCCGCGCCATTATGCGGGCTGCGCTGTCAACGAAAGCGAATGCGCGCCCAACCGAGGGCTGCATCTGCCCGGGAAGCGGTTGACCCCGCCCGCCAACAGGCCCAGACTCGCCCCGCTGCCGGCGAGCCCGGTGCAGCACCCTCCCGGAGTCAAACCCATGTCAAGCGACAGTAGAAGTCGACCTCGATCGACACCAGCGGTGACGAACGCCTGAGTGGGCCGGTTCGCCAGTGCGGGTGTTGCGTGGTCGCATCGCAAACAGGCGAATCAACATGAACCAGAAGCAGCTCCTGCGTCCGGTGGCCGATGCGGCCACCCTGAGCGCACCTCTTGCCGATTTCAATACCGCGGATGCGGTGGAATACCTCAACACCCTGACGTTGCTCCGCGCGGCCGACACACTGGCGGCATTGCCATTGCCGCGTGCGGTCAAACTGCTGGAAGCTCCCGAACTGCAGCGCGCCGGTGAGCTGGTGGCCGCGCTGGCACCGGCCCGTGCGGCCGCCTTGCTGGGTTTGATGGCCGATGACCGTGCCACCGATATCGTCCACGAGCTGGATGCGGGTGAGCGGGCGCGGCTGATCCCGCTGCTGGCGCCGGAAGCGCGCCAATCCATCCAGTTGCTGCTGAGTTACCCGCCGCGCACCGCTGGCGCTTTGATGACCACCGAGTTCGTCGGCGTGCCAGCGGATTGGACGGTCGCGCAGACGCTGCAACATATCCGCGAGGTGGAGCGCACCCGCGAGACGGTCTACGCCATCTACGTGCTCGACCCGCAGACCCGACAGCTGCAGCAGGTGGTGACCATGCGTCGCCTGATCACCGGTGCGCCAGAAGACTCCATCGTTGACGTGGCGCAGACCAATCCGCCGGTCACCGTTGGCCCGCAGCTGGATCAGGAAGAAGTGGCGCAGCTGATCCGCCGCCACGACCTGCTGGCCATCCCGGTGGTGGACGCACAGCAGCAGATGCTGGGTATCGTCACCGTGGACGACATCCTGGACGCACTCATCGACGAGTCCACCGAAGACGTGCACAAGTTCGGCGGCGTGGAAGCGTTGGACAAGCCCTACATGCAGATCGGTTTCTTCGAGATGTTGCGCAAGCGCGCCGGCTGGCTGAGCGTGTTGTTCCTCGGTGAAATGCTCACCGCCAGCGCCATGCAGCACTACGAAGACGAACTGGCCCGCGCGGTGGTGCTGACCCTGTTCATCCCGTTGATCATGAGTTCCGGCGGCAACTCTGGTTCGCAGGCCACGTCGTTGTTGATCCGCTCGTTGGCGCTGCGTGAACTGCGCCTGCGTGACTGGTGGCGGGTGGCGCTGCGCGAGCTGCCCACGGGCTTGGTGCTGGGCGGCATCCTTGGCCTGCTGGCCATCGTCCGCATCACCATCTGGCAGCTCGGCGGTTTGCATGATTACGGCGAGCACTGGGTATTGCTGGCAGTCACCATCGGCGCGGCGTTGGTTGGCATCGTTACCTTTGGCTCGTTGTCCGGTTCGATGCTGCCTTTCATCCTCAAGCGGCTGGGCTTCGACCCGGCCAGTGCCTCTGCGCCATTCGTGGCCACGTTGGTGGACGTGACGGGACTGATCATCTACTTCAGCATTGCCGCGCTGATTCTGGGTGGAACGTTGCTGTGAGGCCGGTTGCGCCGGGCCAAGCCCGGTGGGGCCCTCATCACGGTTGCCAGAAGGACGGGTGAAGAGGAGTGACGAGTGCGGAAGGGCCAAACGAAAGTGAAAGCACTCCGCCCCAACCCTCCCTTTCGCAACGCGAAGGGGAGGGTGCTGGTGGCTTTGCCTCTGCACCCACGCACTCCCAACCGCCAGCTCCTTGATTCAACGCATGCCACTTCCACAGCGGGCCGTGTACCTTTGATCACGTTTCCGCAACTGGCGTCGTCATGAGCACTTATCACCTGCAAACCGTGTTCCGCCCCCGTTCGGTTGCCGTCATCGGCGGCAGCCCACGTGAACGGTCAGCAGGGCGCGCGGTGATACGCAATCTGCGGGCCGGCGGCTTTGCCGGGCAAATTGGTTGGGTCAATCCGCGTCACGCCGAAATCGACGGCATGCGCACGGTCAAAAAGCTCAAGGATCTGCCGTGGATACCGGACCTGGTGGTCATCACCGCACCGGCAACGATGGTGCCGCAAGTCGTGGCGCAAGCGGCCGAGCTGGGTGTGGCGGCCGCCATCCTGTTGACGGCCGGTTTGGGCAGTGGCCCAGGATCACTCGCAGCGCAGGTGGAGGCGGCGGCGCGGCCCAAGGGCATGCGTGTGCTTGGCCCACATTGTCTGGGCGTTATCGCACCACATGCACGCCTCAACGCCAGCATTGCCGCACACACGCCGCAGGCCGGTGACCTGGCGCTGATTTCCGAATCCAGTGCGATTGCCGCCGCGCTGGTGGAGTGGGGCGTGGCGCGTTCGATTGGTTTCTCGGGCGTGGTGTCGCTGGGTGATGCGCTGGACGTGGACTTTGGCGACCTGCTTGATTACTTCGCTTCGGACTACCGCACCCGCGCCATCCTGTTGTACGTCGACCAGATCAGTGACGCGCGCAAATTCATGTCCGCCGCACGGGCAGCGGCCCGCGCCAAACCGGTGGTGGTGGTCAAGGCCGGCCGTCAGCCCAAGCCCAACGGTGAGGGCATCAGCACCCATTCGCAGGCATTGGCGGCCTCTGATGCGGTCTATGGTGCAGCGTTCAATCGCGCCGGCCTGCTCCGCGTCAATGCGTTGGACGAGTTGTTCACCGCCGCTGAAACGCTGGGCCGCCTGGGTACGTTCCCAGGCCGACGCTTGGCCATCCTCAGCAACGGCGGTGGTGTTGGCCGGTTGGCGGTAGACCAGCTGCAGGCGTTGGGCGGTTCGCTGGCCGACCTGTCGCCCGCCACCATCGCGCAGTTGGACAAAGTGCTGCCCGAAGGGTGGTCGCGCGATAACCCGGTGGATATCGTGGTGGATGCCGACGGCGGGCGTTATGCCTCGGCCATCGAAGCGTTGCTGTCCGATGACGCCAACGACGCGGTGCTGGTGATCAACGTGCCCACGGCATTCACGTCGTCAGCCGATGCCGCCCAGGCATTGACCCACACGTTGGGGTTACGCTCGCGGCAGTTGCGCGAAAAGCCGGTGTTTGCGGTGTGGTTGGGTAACGATGACCGTGCCACGGTGACGCTCAACACCGCGCGCGTGCCGACCTATCCCAGCGAAGCCGAGGCAGTGCGCGGCTTCCAGCATCTGGTGAAGTATCGCGAGGCGCAGGCGGCGCTGATGGAAACCCCGCCCAGCCTGCCATCCGATTTCGTGGTGGACGTTGCTGCCGCGCGCGCACTGGTGGACGCCGCGCTGGCCAACGACCAGCAATGGCTGGACCCGGTCGCCACGCATGGCTTGCTGCAGGCGTACGGCATTCCATCGCTGGAAGTGATGGTGGCGCGCGACGCGCACGAAGCGATGGATCTCGCCCAGCCGTTGCTTGAGCAGGGCGTGAGCGTGGCGGTGAAGATTCTATCGTCCGACATTCCGCACAAGTCGGAAGTGGACGGCGTGCGTCTGAACCTGAGCACCTTGCCGGCGGTGCAGGCGGCGGCTACGTCCATCCTGAAACGCGCACGCGAGCTGCGCCCGCAGGCGCGCATCGACGGTGTGATGGTGCAGCCCAGCCTGCTGCGGCCCAAGGCGCGAGAGTTGATCGCCGGTATCGCGGACGACCCGGTCTTCGGCCCGGTGGTGGTGTTCGGCCGTGGCGGGACGGCAGTGGAAGTGATCGACGACAAAACCCTGGCGCTGCCGCCACTGGACCTGCGGCTTGCCCACGAAGTCATCGGCCGCACCCGTGTGTCGCGCATCCTCAAGGCCTACGGCAACGTGCCGGCCGCCGATGAGCGGGCGGTCGCACTGGTGCTGGTCAAACTGGCGCAGCTGGCGGCGGATATTCCGGAAATCCGTACGCTCGATCTCAACCCGCTGCTGGCCGACCGCAATGGGGTGATCGCGCTGGATGCGCGCATCGCCATCGCCCCGGTCAAGCGCCTGCACAAAGGGCGCGGCCATCCGCGCTTTGCGATCTTCCCGTATCCCACCGAATGGGAGCGCAGCATTCCCTTGTCCGATGGCAGCAAGGTGTTCATCCGCCCCGTGCGACCGGAGGACGATGCGTTGTTCCGCGCGTTCTTTGCGCGTGTTACGGACGACGACCTGCGGCTGCGCTTCTTCCAGTCGGTGAAGCATTTCAGCCACGAGTTCATCGCACGCCTTACCCAGCTCGACTACGCGCGTTCCATCGCATTGGTTGCCATCGACCCGAAGACTGGCGACATGCTCGGCGCAGTACGCCTGCATGCCGATGCGGACTACAACCGCGGCGAGTACGGCATCCTGATCCGCTCCGATCTCAAGGGCCACGGCATTGGCTGGAAGCTGATGCAGATCATGATCGAATACGCACGCTGGCAGGGCTTGAACATGGTGGAAGGCCAGGTATTGCGTGAGAACACCACCATGCTGGCGATGTGCCAGAGCCTGGGCTTCAAGGTGAAATCCGACCCGGACGACTCGACCCTGATGAATGTCACGCTGCCGGTGGCCGAGGGTGCGGTGTAGCGCTCAGGCGGGACAAGCACCGCCACTGCGTTCCAGCGGTGGCGCTGCCACTCACTCGCGGCAGGTTCACACTACCGCCATGGACATCGCCCCTACCGGGAACCCTCCCGAGAAAATCCCCTTGCTGCTGTTGCCGGGACTGCTCAACGACGCAACCCTTTGGCGCGCGCAGCTTGAGGCACTGGCCGATATCGCCGATTGCCAGGTCGGTGACCTCACCCGGCATGATTCGCTGCGGGCCACCGCCGAGGATGTGCTGTCGCACGCGCCGCCACGGTTTGCTTTGGCCGGCTTCTCTCTGGGGGGCTACATCGCCCAGGAAATACTGCGAATCGCGCCGGAGCGGGTCACCCATCTGGCGTTGCTGGACACATCGTTCAAGCCCGATTCGCCCGAGCGCGCCGCACAACGCATCGCACAGCAAAATAGCGTGCGCATGCCCGGTACGTTCCACGGCTTTGGCGACACGCTGATGCGCAGCTACATCGATGCCTCGCGGCTGCACGATCAGGTGCTGGTGGAGACCGTGCGCGGCATGACTTCACGGCTGGGAGCGGACGTGTTTCTGCGCCAGAGCCGTATCGAACGGGTGGATGGCAGCGAGGTGCTGCGCCAGTGGCGTGGGCCGACGCTGGTGATCTGCGGCAAGAATGATGCGATCACGCCGTTGACGGTGAGCGAGCAGATGGCCGCTTTGTTGCCACAAGCCACGCTGGTGGTGATTCCGCAATGCGGGCACCTGGCGCCGCTGGAGAAGCCGCAGGAAGTGAGCGCTGCGATGCGGGAGTGGTTGGTGGCGCCGAGTGGAGATGTGTGAAGTAAAGCCCTTCTCCCGTTTACGGGAGAAGGTGCCCCGCAGGGGCGGATGAGGGCGCTTTTGAGCTTTGCTTGCTAGAAGCTTCCCCTCACCCCAACCCCTCTCCCGTATACGGGAGAGGGGCTTAAGTGCAGAAGCTTCAATCCCAAGCCGGCGCGATTTCTGGATTCGCCACGCGCTCGCCGCGATCCAACGTAGTGATCTTGGCCATATCCTCATCATCCAATCGCAGCTCGGCAGCCTTCAGATTGCTGGCCAGATTCTCGCGCCGCGTCGAAGACGGAATCACTGCGTAGCCCTGCTGCAACGCCCAGGCCAACGCCACCTGTGCGGTCGTCGCTTGGTGCTTTTCAGCGATGGCTTGAATCACCGGGTCCTTCAGTACCGCGCCATACGCCAGGCTCATGAACGCGGTGACGTGGATGCCTTGTTCGCGCAGGTAACCGATCAACGCGCGGTTCTGCAGATACGGGTGCACTTCAATCTGGTTGGTAGCGATGGCGTCCGCGCCCAGGATATCGATGGCCTGACGGGTCAGGTCGACGGTGAAGTTGGAAATGCCGATGGCCTTGGTCAAGCCCTGCGCTTTGGCTTCCGCCAGTGCGCCGAGAAACTCGCGCATCGGTACGTCATCGTTGGGCGAAGGCCAATGGATCAATGCCAGATCAACATGGTCGGTACGCAGCTTGCGCAGGCTTTCACGCAGGCTGGCCAGCAGGCCGTCGTGGTGGAAATTGCTGATCCATACCTTGGTGGTCAGGAACAGCGACTCACGCGGCACCTTGCCACTGGCCAGTGCATCGCCCAGGTCGGCTTCGTTGTCGTAAATCTGCGCAGTGTCGAAGGCGCGATAGCCCAGTTCGAGCGCGTTGTGTACCGAATCGGTGAGCACCTGGCCTTTCAGGCGGTAAGTGCCAAGGCCAATGGAAGGAACAGTCATTGAGGTTCTCCTGAAGATGTCGCGACGCAGGCTACGCCGTGCATCGCGAACGGAAAGTAGTGGGTGGGCGAGATGGGGGTACGTCAGTGCGCGGCGACGGCGATGCCTTCGGCACGATCGTCAATGCCATCGCGGCGATCCAGGCGGCCGCTGAGCACGGTTAATCCGTAGGCGGCCACCACCACCAGCGCACCCAGCCATGGCGTGTGCATCAGGCCGATGTGGTCAACGACCAGCCCACCCAGTGAGGCACCCAGCGCGATACCCACATTGAACGCGGCGATGTTCAGGCCCGAGGCCACGTCGGTGGCCTGCGGCACGAAACGCTGCGCCTGCTTGACCACATAGACCTGCAGGCCCGGTACGTTGCCGAACGCCACCGCGCCCAGCGCCAGCACCGTCAACAGCACCAGCCAGGTGTTGTGCGCGGTGAAGGTGAGCACGAACAACACCAGCGCCAGCAGCGCGAAGATGCGCTTGAGTGCAGGAATCGGCCCCATCTGGTCAGCGAGGCGGCCGCCCCACAGGTTGCCGATGGCCACCGACACGCCGTACACCAGCAGTACCAGGCTCACCGCATTGGCGGAAAAGCCGGTCACGTCCTGCAGGATCGACGCCAAATAAGTGAAGGACAGGAAGGTGCCGCCGTAGCCCAGCGCAGTGATCGCGTACACCAGCAACAAACGCGGCTGCGCCAGCACCGCGAACTGCTGGCCGAACGTGGCCGGTGCACTGCGGGGCAGGTTGCGTGGCACAAACAACAGGCTGCCGATCAGCGCGATCACACCCAGTGCGGCCACGGCCAGAAAGGTCGCCCGCCAGCCCAGATGCTGGCCGATGAAGGTGCCCAACGGCACGCCGGTAACGAGCGCAACAGTCAATCCGGTGAACATGATGGCAATCGCGCTGGCGGCCTTTTCCTTCGGCACCACCGAGGTGGCGATGATCGAGCCGATGGAGAAGAACACGCCATGCGCCAGGCCGGTCAGTACGCGCGCCACGATCAGCGAGCCGTAGCCTGGCGACATCCATGCGATCAGGTTGCCAACGGTGAACAGCACCATCAGCGCGACCAGCAGTGCCTTGCGTGGCACCCGGCCGGTGAGCGCAGTGAGCACCGGTGCGCCGACGGCCACGCCCAGTGCATAGAGGGACACCAGCAGGCCGGCCGAGGGCAGGCTGACGTGCAGGTCGGCGGCGATGGTCGGGATCAACCCGACGATGACGAATTCGGTGGTGCCGATGGCGAACGCACCTAGCGTCAGCGCCAGCAGGGCAAGGGGGATGCCACGGGACATGGGCGTTTCCGGGGATGGACGAGGCTGCGAAGTCTGCGCGCCCAACTCTTGCCGAAAAAGCGGTCTTAATGCCAATGACTGTTGATTTTTAGTCAATAATTGGCCGTCTCCCTGACCCCATGCCCATGAAAACCACCCTCGACGAGATGCAGGCCTTCATTGCGGTGATCGACGCCGGTTCAATCACCGCTGCGGCCGAGCAGCTGGAGCAGACCACCTCCGGCGTCAGCCGCGCGCTGGCCCGGCTGGAAGAGAAGCTGGGCACCACGTTGCTGACCCGCACTACCCGGCGCCTGCACTTGACCGAGGAAGGAGAGGCTTTCCTGGAGCAATCGCGCGGCATCGTCGCCTCGGTGGAGGCGGCCGAGGAGCAGATCGCCGCCCGTCGTGAGCGGCCTTCTGGCCGCCTGCGCGTGGATGCGGCCATGCCGTTCGTGCTGCATGTCATCGCGCCGTTGGTTGCGGGTTATCGCGTGCGTTACCCGGAAGTCGCGCTGGAGCTCAACAGCAGCGAGCGCTACATCGACCTGCTCGAACGCCGCACTGATGTCGCCATCCGCATCGGTCCATTGGCCGATTCCACCCTGCATGCGCGGCCGCTGGCGCACAGTCGTCTACGCATCCTCGCCAGCCCGGCGTATCTGCAACAGCACGGCACGCCGAAAAACGTGGCTCGGCTGCGCGAACACGCCTTGCTGGGGTTCAACGAGCCGGATTCGTTGAACCATTGGCCGCTGCGTGACGAGGCCGGCACGCTGCTGCACGTGCGGCCGGTGCTGGCGGTATCCAGCGGCGAAACACTGCGGCGACTGGCATTGGAAGGCGCAGGCATCGTCTGCCTGTCCGACTTCATGACCGAGCGTGACCGTGAAGCCGGCACGCTGATTGAAGTGTTGCCAAAGCAGACGGTGGAAATACGTCAGCCGATCCACGCCGTGTATTACCGCAACACGGCGGTGTCGGCGCGGATCACTTCGTTCCTGGATTACCTGGCGCAGGCGATGGTGAACGCGCCATTCGCGCGGTGAACGCAGCGTAAGGCTGCTGCGCTTAAGCCCTTCTCCTGCGGCTGCGTTTAAGCCCCTCTCCCGCTAGCGGGAGAGGGGCTGGGGTGAGGGGGATCGAAGTCATTTGCTGGCCGAGTGCGGGTCTTTCCGAAGCTAATCGCAAAGCGCAGAGCACCCCTCATCCGCCCCTTTGGGGCACCTTGCTTAAGCCCCTCTCCCGCTGGCGGGAGAGGGGTTGGGGTGAGGGCGTCGAAGTCATTTGCTGGCCGAGTGCGGGTCTTTCCGAAGCCAATCGCAGGGCCTAAAGCACTCCCTCATCCGCCCCTTTGGGGCACCTTCTCCCGTTAACGGGAGAAGGGAGAGCAAGAGCAAGAGCAAGAGCAAGAGCAAGAGCAAGAGCAAGAGCAAGAGCAAGAGCAAGAGCAAGAGCAAGAGCTCAAAGCCAAAGCCAAAGCCAAAGCCAAAGCCAAAGCCAAAGACTCACCGCATTGCCCTCGGCCTCGGTCCTTCAGTGCATCCCTTGTCCGGATTCCGCGTGGTGCCAGGCATGTCGCACCAGCCAGCGGGCTTCATCCCATGGCACGGCCAGTGACGGGTTGTGCCGGTGATAGCTGTCCTGCAGCACTCGGTAGAGCTGTTCCTCGTTGGCACGGGGATACGCTTGATAGACGTCGTAGCCCATTTCCAGCAGGCGCTGGTAATGGTCGAAGTCGTGTTGGCCAAGCCGGCCGATGGCGTGGACGCCGCGCCAATAGGCGAGTTCGGCGTCACGATTGATGGCGCGCTGGGCTGCGGATGTGGTCTTCATGGGTAGGACTCCATTCGCGGTCTACCCCCTGTCCGGCCGATGCTACGACGCGTCCCGCGTCGCGTCCAATCACCGCCGCATTCAGCTTTGATCGGCGCTGGCCACGTCCAACTGGGTGATGTCTGCTTCCGAAAGCGCCAACCGCGCGGCAGCCAGTACATCGTGCAACTGCTCCACGCCGGTCGCGCTGACGATGGGAGCGGTGATGCCGGGGCGGGCGATCAGCCAGGCCAACGCCACCTGTGCTGGTGTGGCCTTGTGCGCGGCAGCCAGGTCGTCCAACGCAGTGAGGATGCGCAGGCCGCGTGGGTTGACGTAACGCTCCACCACTTTCGCGCCGCGCGCGCTGCTTTTGGCTGCATCGTTGGCGCTGCGGTATTTGCCGGTGAGGAAGCCACTGGCAAGTGAGTAGTAACTGATCACGCCCAGCGAATGTTCACGGGCCAGTGGCTCCAACTCGGCTTCGTAGCCTGCGCGGTCATAGAGGTTGTATTCGGGCTGCAATGTTTCGTAACGCGGCAGGTGGTAGTCGGCCGATACTTTCAGTGCATCGCGCAGACGCTTGGCGCTGTAATTGGAGGCACCGATGGCGCGCACCTTGCCCGCGTCGATTAGGCGCGCGAATGCACCCAGCGTTTCTTCCAGTGGCACCGATTCATCGTCTTCATGTGCCTGATACAGGTCGATGACATCGGTCTGCAGACGGCGCAGCGAATCCTCGACGGCGTCATTGATGTTGTCGGCTGACAGGCCCGGGTGTTCGGCCCATTTGGCTACCTTGGTGGCGACCAGCACCTTGTCGCGCTTGCCACTGTGCGTGAGCCAACGGCCGATGATGGTTTCCGACTCGCCACCGCGGTTGCCCGGCACCCACGCCGGGTAGACGTCGGCAGTATCGATCAGGTTGAAACCGGCATCGACAAAGGCATCGAGCAGGGCGAAGGAGGTTTTCTCATCAGCACTCCAGCCAAAGACGTTGCCGCCGAAAGCGATGGGGCTGGCCTGCAGGCCGGAGCGACCAAGTTCACGGAGCTGGGTCATGTGCTTCTTCCTGTTTTTTCTCAAGCCTCGCAGCATAGACGCAGATGGTTCCGGTGCGATGGCAGCAGGGGCGAAAACAGCGTTCCGCATTGCATTCTCTTGCTAACGCAATGTGAACATTCGTGGCGCATTACCGGTGATTCAACGCGTGCTAGGCTCGCGCCACACCCTTGCCGGAGTACGTGATGAACAAGCCAGTCCCGTTGCTGTGTGCCTGTCTGTTGGGCGTGGGCACCCTGATGTCCAGCCTGCCCGCGTTGTCCAAGGATGGCGCAGTTGCCGTCACCGAAATCCAGGTATCGCCGCAGTTGCAGGCGGCAGTGACCAACAGTAGTCGTACGGCGGCCAATATCGTGCGCGATGAATACCGCCATCCGGCGCAGACGCTGGCGTTCTTCGGCCTGCAGCCGCAACAGACGGTGATCGAAATCACCCCGGGTGGTGGCTGGTATGCGGAAATTCTGGCGCCGTACCTGCGTGAGGGTGGCCAGTACGTAGCAGCAGTAGTGGATCCATCGGCGTTGCCAGCCGGTGGCGGCCGTGATTACCAGCAGCGTTCACGCGATGGGCTGGCCAAGAAGTTCGCCGAAGCCCCGGCACTGTTTGACCGTGCCACTGAAGTTGCCTACAACCCGGCCGCTCCGGTGCTGGGCAAGCCGGGCACGGCCGATGTGGTGCTGACCTTCCGCAACGTGCACAACTGGCGTTCCAACAACCAGGCCGAAGGATTGTTCCGCGCGTTCTTCGACGTGCTCAAGCCCGGCGGCGTGCTGGGCGTGGTCGAGCACCGTGCCAAGACGGACGTGCCGGCTGACGACAAGAGTGGCTACGTCGGTCAGGCGCAGGTGATTGCCATGGCCGAGGCGGCTGGCTTCAAGCTCGATGCCAGCAGCGAGGTCAATGCCAACCCGCGCGACACCAAGGACCACCCCAACGGCGTGTGGACACTGCCGCCGTCCAACAACCATGACGCTGCCGATGCCGCCAAGTACAAGGCCATCGGCGAGAGCGACCGGATGACGCTGCGCTTTGTGAAGCCTTGAGGGTGGCGGGGGAGCGGGGAATGGGACAATGCGGCGGCGATACGTGCACTGCTCCGCCACTGAAAGTGGGAGCTGATCCTGGAGATGCTCTCGCCACGCGCCGCAAACGTTCATTCCCCACTCCCTGTTCCTCGACGCCTGTCTTGCATGCTCATTGCCTTCAATAAACCCTTCAACGTTTTGTGCCAGTTCACCGACCGCAGCCAACCGCCGCGCGCGACATTGGCCGGTTTTGGCCTGCCTGCCAACGTGTATGCCGCCGGCCGCCTGGACTACGACAGTGAAGGGTTGCTGCTGCTCACCGACAACGGCAGCCTTGCCCATCGTTTGACCGACCCGAAGCACAAGCAGCCCAAGACCTATTGGGTGCAGGTGGAAGGCGTGGCAACCGAAGACAAATTGCAGGCGCTGCGTGATGGCGTACAGCTCAACGACGGACCAACCTTGCCGGCCCGGGTACAGTTGCTGGAAACCGCACCGGCGTTATGGGAGCGCGACCCACCGGTACGCTTCCGCAAGACCGTGCCGGATGCCTGGTTGGCGGTAACGATTACCGAAGGCCGAAACCGGCAGGTGCGGCGCATGACCGCTGCCGTGGGATTGCCGACGCTGCGGCTGGTGCGCGCGTCGATGGGGCCGCATGCGCTGGGCGCGCTGCAGCCAGGGCAATGGCGGGAAATCTGAAGGGCAGGAGCGTGTAAAGACGGAAGTGGGAGCGGAGTGGTTGTTGCTCTCTTTCACTTCTCACGGCGCGTTACCTGCTCGCACCGCCAACATTGTTGGTCAGATGAGAAGCGGTGGAAACCAGTAGTGAGTAACGGTTGAAGCCAGAGCAGAGCTACTGCGCTTTTCTCACTTCCCGTAAT
Organism: Stenotrophomonas sp. Iso1; assembly: GCF_027497995.1. Taxonomy (GTDB): domain Bacteria; phylum Pseudomonadota; class Gammaproteobacteria; order Xanthomonadales; family Xanthomonadaceae; genus Stenotrophomonas. The sequence continues at coordinate 301,815 of NZ_JAODBT010000001.1, forward strand.
TCTTCACTCACTCCTGGCTTCCACGCACCTCTGCTTCAATGCTTCAGGCGTCGCTACCGATATCGCTGGTTTCGTCGGTGACGCTGGCTGCATGGCGGCGGCGCTGGGCGATCTGGCGTGACTTGGCTTCCACGGCGTCATTGTCACGCTTGTTCTTGCGGTACAGCGCGTAGCCCAGCAGGCCCAGGCCGACGGCGGCCACGGCGATGGTAGCGGTGGGGTTGCGCTTGGCAACACGGGTCACGGCCTTGCCGCTGGTTTTCATCGCACCGATGGCAGCACCGGCCTTGAGCCACTCGGCGGCATTGGCACCGCCACCCTTGAGGCTGCCGCCTGCGTGGTTGACCAGTTCCATGGCGCGCTCCAGCGCCGGACCAGTGATATCGCTGAACTTGCTCATGTGGGGAGTCCTTGTTGTCGCGGGTTAGGTGCCCATTTTCGCTGCATGGGCGTGTAGGGGATGTTAGCCGGTACGGCGGAAGTCTGGAGTGGGTGGGATTCAGTGGTGAGTGAAGCGGGGTGAAGGCGACAGTAACCGCACCTTGTCCAACCCTCTCTACTCACGCCTGGCCTGCCTGCGCCGCGCTCACGTCCCGCGCGGCTTGGCCCGGTGTGTTGCCGTCGCACTCCACGGGTCATCCGGCCACGGGTGCCGGGGATAGCGTCCTTTCATTTCCTTTTTCACTTCGGCGTATGTGTTCTGCCAGAAGTTCTTTAGGTCGCCTGTCACCTGCAACGGCTTGCCACCGGGTGAGAGCAGGTGCAGCAGCAGCGGCACGCGGCCATCGGCGATGCGTGGCGTGTCGGCCAGGCCAAACAATTCCTGCAGTTTCACCGCCAGCACCGGTGGGCGCGGGGTAACGCCATCGTCGTCCAGTGTGTAGTCGATGCGGCGATCCATGCCGGAAGGCACGCTGATGCGTACCGGCGCATGGCGGTCGATCAACTGCCGCGTATTCCAGTCGATGCCGGATTTCAGTGCTTCGCCGAGTGCTTCTTCGGGCAACGCGTCCAATCGCGTTTTGCCGGTGAAGGCAGGCAGCAGCCAGTGGTCCAGTGTTGCCAGCAAGGCCGCATCGGAGAGATCAGGCAGGCCCAGCTCCGGCATCCAGTGGCGCAGGCCCATCACGCGCCCGCGCCATTGCTGCAGGTTCTCGGTCCAGGGCAGGGCATCCAGACCCAGTTCCTGCACCGCATCGGTGAGGGCACGTGCGGCATGGGCCGGGTTCACCTGGCCGGCGGGGCGGCTGTCGAGCACGATGCGCTCGAAGCTGCTTTCGCGGCGCGCTTCCAGTGCACGCTTGCTGCCGTTCCAGCGCACCACATCCTGCTGCCGGAAGCGCGTGGGGAAGTCACGACGCAGGCGTACTTCGTCCACCGGCGCGGCCCGCAGGATCAAGGCATCGCGCGGGTCGTGGCGCAGTTCGCTGATCACCAGCCACGGTTCGCCGCGCAGGTCGCTGTTGTCGAACTGACGCGCGCTGCGGCCATTGGCCAGCTGATAGCGCATCGGGTCACTCGGATGCTGCACGGCGATGCGGTCAGGGAAGGCGTGCGCAAGCAGGTCGCCCAACTCGTGTGCTTCGATATCGGCCGGTGGCGCGCCATCGCAACGCAGACGCCGTCGCCATTGCTTGGCAGCCGCATCAATGGCGGCCAGCGCGCTGCGATTGGCGTCATGCGGTGCGCGTCCATTGCGGAAAGCGGCCAGTGCGCGCCAGCGGGCGGCCAATGCGTCGCCGCCTTGGCGTAGCGGATCGCGTGCTTCCAGCAGTGCGGCCAGATCCGCCGCCAAAGCCTGCTCTCGGGTGTTCGTTGCCGACAGCAGCATCGCGGCCATGCGCGGATGCGTGCCGAGGCTGAGCATGCGTTTGCCCAGGGCGGTGATGGTGTTGTCGCTGCTCAGTGCGCCCAGGCGCTGCAACAGCTCGCGCGCGGCGGCGAGTGCGCCAACCGGTGGCGGATCAACAAAGCGCAGGTCATCACTGCCCCACGCAGCCAGTTCCAGTGCCAATGAGGCCAATTCGACCTGCATCATTTCCGGGCGCCGTTGTGGCTCCAGTCGCTGCGATTGCGGCCATAAGCGCCACGCCCAACCGGCGGCCACGCGGCCCGCGCGGCCTGCACGCTGGTCGGCGGAGGCCTGTGAGATGGCCACCGCATCCAGCCTCGAAAAGCCACTGTTGGGGTCGTAGCGCGGCTCGCGCGCCAGGCCGGCGTCGATCACCACACGCACGCCGGGCAAGGTTACCGAGGATTCGGCCACGTTGGTGGCAAGCACCACGCGGCGACGGCCATCCGGATCGAGTTGCAACACGCGGGATTGGTGCTCGATGGGGAGCTCGCCGTGGAGGGGGAGTACATCGAATCCTTCTCCCTGCGGCGAGGGACTTAAAGCCGCCTGCACCTTATTGATCTCCCGCTGCCCCGGCAGGAACACCAGCACGTCGCCCGGATGCTCAGCCAGCGCCTGCTCCACCGCGCGGCGGGTCTGCGCTTCCAGCGCCTCATCGCGACGGGCCGGAAAGTGGCTGACGTCCACCGGATAGCTGCGTCCTGCGCTGGACAGGCGCGGCGCATCGAGGAAGTTCGCCAGCCGTTCACCGTCGAGCGTGGCCGACATCACCACGATGCGCAGGTCGTCGCGCAGCTGGTCTTGCACGTCCAACGCCAGCGCCAAACCGAGATCGGCGGACAGGTGACGTTCGTGGAATTCGTCGAACAGCAGCGCGCCCACGCCTTCCAGCAGTGGGTCGTCCTGCAGCATGCGGGTCAGGATGCCCTCGGTGACCACTTCAATGCGGGTGCGCGCTGACACCTTGTTCTCGAAGCGGATGCGGTAGCCGACGGTCTCGCCCACCGGCTCACCGAGCTGCTTGGCCATGAACAGCGCCGCGCTGCGGGCGGCCACGCGGCGCGGCTCCAGCATGAGGATCTTGCGGCCTGCCAGCCATGGCGCATCCAGCAGCGCCAACGGTACCTGGGTGGTCTTGCCGGCGCCGGGCGGGGCTTCCAGCACCAGGCGCGGATGCGCAGCCAAGTGCTGGAGGATGTCGGGGAGTAGCGGAGTGATGGGGAATGCGAGTGACATCGGTCTATTGTAGAAGCGCGCCGGTGTTGCCGCCGGGCAAGGGGCATGAGCCTTGTAGCCCAGGCAAGCGCAGCACCCTGAGCGACGAAATTCAGGCTGTGCGGGCACTGCCTGGAATGCCTCAGGAGACAGAGTGTCTACAATCCCCCTCTCCCGTTTCCCTGTTCCCCGCAAAAATGCAATTGATCGACATCGGCGCCAACCTTACCCACGAATCCTTTGATCGCGACCTGGACGCGGTGCTCGAGCGTGCCCGCGCCGCCGGCGTGGTGCAGATGGTGATCACCGGCGCCAGCCGCGAGCATTCGCCGATGGCGCTGGAACTGGCGCAACGCCATCCCGGTTTTCTGTACGCCACGGCCGGCGTGCATCCGCATCACGCCAGTGAGTACACCGACGAATGTGACGCGGAAATGCGCGCGCTGCATGCGCACCCGGAAGTGGTAGCGGTGGGCGAATGCGGGCTGGATTACAACCGCGATTTCTCGCCGCGTCCTGCGCAACGCAAGGCCTTCGAGCGTCAGCTGCAGATTGCTTCAGAGAATGGCAAGCCGCTGTTCCTGCATCAGCGCGATGCGCATGACGATTTCATCGCGATGATGAAGAACTTCGATGGCCAGATCGGCCCGGCGGTGGTGCATTGCTTTACTGCCGAACGCCGCGAACTGTTCGACTACCTGGACCGCGATTGGTACATCGGCATCACCGGCTGGTTGTGCGACGAGCGCCGTGGCGCGCATCTGCGTGAGCTGGTCAAGCACATTCCTGCTGAGCGCCTGTTGATCGAAACCGACGCGCCGTATCTGCTGCCGCGCACGATGCGGCCGTTGCCGAAGGACCGCCGCAACGAGCCTGCGTTCCTGTCGCATATCGTTGAAGAACTGGCGCGTGATCGCGGTGAGGACGTTGCTGTGACCGCCGCCAACGCTACCGCTGCCACGCGCACGTTCTTCCGTCTGCCGCCGGTCTGACGGCAGGCGGGTTTTCAGTCACGCGGCGCGCTGCGACTCATAGGCCTGCAGGTGGCAATACGCTGCCTGCAGCAGCGGTGCAGCATGTCCAGCGGCAAACGCACGCTCCAGCATGTCACCGACGATATGCGCCGCTTCCACGCGCTGACCGGCTTCCAGGTCGCGCAGCATCGAGGCCTTGATCGGTGAGCCGGGTTTGGTCACCGCGCCGAGTGCGATGTCCTGCGCCTTGGCCGGAATCGGTTGCCCGGCCTGCGCCGCCACGGCCAGACATTCGGCATACAACGCCTGCATGAACGCGGTGCCGTGGTCGGTGGCGACGATGCTGCCGACATCCGCGCGCATCAGGCAGGTGCCCGCGGCCAGCGCGGTCAGGAAGGTGTACTTGATCCATTGCTCTTGGGCGATATCGGCCGAGGCGACGTGATCGAGGTTGGCGCTTTCACATGCGGCTGCGAAAGAAGCAACACGCGCGCTGATCGCGCCGCCGTCGCGCTCGCCAAAGGTCAGCTTGGCCGGCTTGTCCAGGTGCAGCACCGCACCATCATCGGCCTTGGTGGCGCTGATGAAGCACAGCCCGCCCAGCACCTTGTCGCGACCGAAGCGTGCATCCAGCGTGGCGTAATGCCGTAGGCCATTGAGGATCGGCAACACCGTGGTGTTGGCACCAACGGCCGCCGCAATGGCGTCGATGGAGCTGTCCAGGTCGTAGGCCTTGCAGCTAAGGATTACCAGATCGAACGGCCGTGCGTGCGCGAGTTGCGGCAATGCATCGGCAGTGACGTACGTCACCGGGAACGCCGTGTCGCCCAACGGACTGCGGATCACCAGCCCATCGCGATCCAACTGCGCGGCGCGGTTGGGCCGCACCAGGAAGGTGACATCGACACCGGCCTGCGCCAGGCGCCCACCAAAGTAACCACCAGTGCCACCGGCACCAAGAATCAGAATACGCATGCGTTCGAACGTCCATCCGTCAACGGGAAGCGAGTGGGGCCATGATAGGCCCAGTGACGACACGATGGGCCCTTGCAGGAGCGGCTTCCGCCGCGAAGCTGGCAATGGCTCCGTTGACGTGTCATCTGCAAATGCAGTGGTTCCCACGCCGGGATATCCGCTTCGCGGTTGAAACCGCTCCGACTGGGGCGCAAAAACAAACGGCGCCTTTCGGCGCCGTTTGTTCGGGGCAATAGCGCCTGCTCAGCTGCGCAGGCCGATACCACGACGCAGCAGCCACAGTGCCAATGCAGTCAGTGCCGCCACAAAGCCGAGCATCAACGCGTAGGAAATCCACAACGGCACATCGCTGCTGCCCAGCAGGCCGTAACGGAAGGCGTTGACCATGTAGAAGATCGGATTGGCGTGCGTCATTGCCTGTGCCCAGCCCGGCAACAACGTCACCGAGTAGAACACGCCGCCCAGGTAGGTGAGCGGGGTCAGGATGAAGGTTGGCACGATCGCAACGTCGTCGAACTTCTTGGCGTAGACGGCGTTGATGAAGCCAGCCAGCGAGAAGATCGTTGCACCCAGCAGCACCGTGGTCAGCGTCACCAGCGGGTGCGGGATGCGCACGGGGGTGAAGAACATGGCGATGATCAACACGATCACACCCACCATCATGCCGCGCAGCACCGCACCGGTGACATAGCCACCCAAGATCACCCAGTTCGGCATCGGGCTGACCAGCAGTTCTTCGATATGACGGCCGAACTTGGCGCCGAAGAATGACGAACTGATGTTGCCGTAGCTGTTCTGGATCACGCTCATCATCACCAGGCCCGGCACGATGAACTGCATGTAGCTGTAGCCACCCATCGGCCCGATCTTCGAGCCGATCAGGCCGCCGAAGATCAGGAAGTACAAGGTCATGGTGATGGCCGGCGGCACCAGGGTCTGGCCCCAGATGCGCAGGATGCGGCTGACTTCACGGCGGACGATGGTGCCCAGCGCCACCCAATTGCGGCTGCTGTCGGTCACGGGGACGGGGGTACTCATGCTGCGGTGGTCTCCAGGTTGCCGGTCAGGCGCACGAACAGCTCTTCCAGGCGGTTGCTCTTGGTACGCATCGAACGCACACGGATGCCGGCGTCAGCCAGTGCGGCGAACACGCGGTTGAGATCCATCGCGCGCGGCATGTCCAGGTCCAGCGTGTGCGCATCGGTGGCGATCATCGTGGCGCCCTCGATATGCGGCAGCTGCGTGGGCAGCACGCCGTCGATGTCGAAGATGAAACCTTCCACGTCAAGCTTGGCCAGCAGGTCGCGCATCGGGCCCTGCTCGACGATGCGGCCGTGGTTGATGATGGCCAGGTTGCGGCACAGCTGCTCGGCTTCTTCCAGGTAATGCGTGGTCAGGATGATGGTGGTGCCGGCGGCGTTGATTTCCTGCAGCGTTTTCCACATGTCGCGGCGGATTTCGATATCCACACCGGCCGTGGGCTCGTCCAGAATCAGCAGGCGCGGGCGGGTCATCATGGCGCGGGCAATCATCAACCGGCGCTTCATGCCACCTGACAGCGTGCGGCTCATCATCTGTGCCTTGTTCCACAGGTGCGCGCGCTTGAGCTCTTCTTCGGCGCGCACTTCAGCTTCGGCACGCGGAATGCCGTAGAAACCGGCGTAGTTGACCAGGATGTCGAACGGCTTTTCGAACAGGTTGAAGTTGATTTCCTGCGGCACCAGCCCGATCAGGCGCATGGTGGCGCTGCGGTTGCTGACCAGGTCGGTGCCAAACACTTCCACCTGGCCTTCACTCAGGTTCACCAGCGAGGAAATGATGCCGATCATGGTCGACTTGCCGGCGCCGTTGGGGCCCAGCAGGGCGAAGAAGTCGCCCGGGGCGACCTCCATCGAGACGCCCTTGAGCGCTTGTACGCCGTTGTCGTAGGTTTTGCGGAGATCGTGGACGCGCAACGCGGGCGCGATCGGGGAAATTCGGGAGTCCAAGCTCGGGCCTTCGCGCCAGGTTCACGGCGCCGGATGAGTGCAAGGCCGCTATTATAGGTGGCCCCGTGGCCCATGCCCGGCTACACACTGTTTCTCCCCCGTGCCAATCCAATTCCCCCTCAAGCTGGTCGGCCGTCACATGCTGGCGCCCAGCGTCGGCCATTACCAGTTCGTCCGTGACGACGGCCAACCGCTGGATTTCCAGCCCGGCCAGTTCATCCAGGTACATTTTTCCTACGCCGACGGCACCGCCACCAAGCGCAGTTACTCGCTGGCCACCATCCATGACCATGCCCTCGGGCCGGGTGACGCGGTGGATATCGCAGTCAGTTTCGTCCCCGGCGGCGCCGCCACAGCCTTGTTTGAAGGGCTGGAGCTCGGCGGGCACATCACCGGCAGCGGCCCGTTTGGACGCTTCTGTCTGAACCCGGGCGACCACAACAGCCGTTACCTGCTGATTGCCACCGGTACCGGCGTTACCCCGTATCGCTCGATGTTGCCGCTGCTGCGCAAGGCCATCGAAGAACGTGGCGTAGAAGTGGTACTGCTGCAGGGCGCACGCACGCCTGCTGAGCTGCTGTACAGCGAAGATTTCAGGGCCTTTGCCGAGGCTACCCCGGGCTTTCGTTACATGCCGTGTCTGTCCCGCGAACTGCCGGCCAATCCGCACCCGGATGGGCGCCAAGGCTACGTGCAGCAGCATCTGGCCGAGATCGCGCCGGACCCGGCCCGCGACATCGCCTACCTGTGTGGCAACCCGGACATGGTCGACGCCTGTTTCGAGGCGCTGAAGGTCGCCGGGTTGCCCGTTCCGCAGATCCGCCGCGAGAAGTACGTCAGCAGCAAGTAAAGCGCCTGCAAATGCCGGGAATCCGGTGTTTGTTCAGCGCGTTGCCGCGTGGTGATCGAGCGCCCAGGCAAGGTGGGCGCTCGCCGTGCAGGACGTGGAAGGTGAAGGGAGTGCAGAAGCCCGCGATTGGAGTGGTTTCGTCCTGCCATGCACCTTGAATTGCGAGTGGAGGGTCCTTAGCTGGGGATGCGCCCTCGCAGTGCGTCGCGGCTGGTCTGGCCCAGGATGTCGAACTGGGCTTTCAACTCTGCGATGTTGCGGTCCTGCAGCAGTTGCTCCATGTGTGCGCACAGACTGGCTACTTCCATCTCATGCACCAGGGCAAAGGCGCCGCGAATCGAGTGCAACTGTTCGGCGATGCGCTGCACGCGCAGGGCAGCATCCGCTGCGTCGGGGGAAAGCGCCCATTTCTCCACGAGGGTATCCAGCGCCGTCAGCGAGTTCTCCAGGGCTTCGCTCAGGGCGCTGTGGACGCTGGCGGGCAGCGGTCCGAGCGAAAGATCGGGAGGTGAAACCCGGTCGCTTGCTGGGCGGTGGCCTCGCAGGTGGTGGTCCAGCGTGCGCGCCAGCGTCCCCAGCAGCACCGGCTTGACCAGCACCTGGTCGATACCGGCCTCGATGCACAGTTCCCTATCCCGCTCGGAGGCATAGGCGGTGATGGCGATGATGGGTGCCCGCAGGCCTTGGCCGCGCAGACAACGTGCCAGCGTGCGGCCGTCCATGTCCGGCATGTTGAGGTCGGTGAATACCAGATCGTAGACAGACGCTGCCTGCAGTGCGACGGCTTCTGCCGCCCGGGTGGCGGTATCGCAGGAATGGCCCAGTGCATTCAACTGCAGGCGCATCAGCTCGCAGTTGGCTGGATGGTCGTCCACCATGAGGATGCGCGCGGATGCCGAAAGTTCGGGATAGTCCTGTGCTGCGACGGCGGTGGGCTCAACGGCAGTGGCCGACGGCAGCGGCAGCATCACCATGAAGGTGCTGCCTTTACCCAGCTCGCTGTGGACGGTGATGCTGCCATGCATGAGATCCGTCAGGCGACGACACAACGCCAGCCCCAGACCACTGCCGCCATAGCGACGGGCGATGGTGGCATTAGCCTGGGCAAAGCTCTGAAAAAGGCCGGCCTGCTGTTGGGCGGTCATGCCGATGCCGGTGTCGCTGACACCTATCACCACGGACGATTCAGGCTGGTTGTCGTCCTGCAGATACACCTCCAGCAGCACATCGCCGTGGTCGGTGAATTTGATCGCATTGCCCACCAGGTTGTAGATGATCTGCCGTATGCGCGTGGGGTCGCCGAGGTACGCCGGTGCGAGCGCGTCATCGATGCTCAGATCCAGCTGCAGGCCCTTTGCCTGTGCTACCGGCAGGAAGAACGCCACCGTTTCCTGGATGAGCGTGGACAGATCGAAGCGGATCGTTTCGATGGTCATCTGCCCGGACTCGACCTTCGAGAAATCGAGGATGTCGTTGATGATGCCCAGCAACGTGGACGACGACGATGACACCGTGTGCAGCTGCTGCAGCTGCGCGTCGGACAGTGGCGTGCGTTCCAGCAGTTCAAGGTTGCCCAGGATGGTGTTGAGCGGTGTACGGATTTCGTGGCTCATGGTCGCAAGGAACGCCGATTTCGCATGATTGGCGGCGTCGGCAGCCTGCCGTGCCTGCTCCAGCTCATGTTGGGTTTTCTTGCGCAGCGTGATGTCCTTGAAGTTGCACAACAGCACATCGTTGCCCTGGTACTTGGTGTGCACACTGCTGACCAGCAGGTCGCAACTGGAGCCATCCTCCAGCGCCAGCTGGAACTCCTGCTCGCTGTGGTCGTCGGGGCTGTGCGCGCTGCCGCCGAACAACGCCAGGAGCCGTGTATGCAATGGCGGGTCGCTGTGCCGAGCCTCCTCGGCATAACCGCGCATTGCGGCGTTCTGCAGCAGAACGTCGCCGCTGGAAACGGACAACAACGCCAGTCCGAACGGTGCCGTTGTCACCATGGTGCGGTTGAGGTCCTCGCTTTCGGCAATGCGTTGCGAGCGTGCAAAGGCAGGCCTGAATACCTTTCGGTCAATGAACAGCAGGCCGCCCCAGACAAAGCCGATCACCAGCAACATGGCGCCCACGTAACCAAGCTGGCGTGGCCACAGCTCGGCCAGAATCGTGCGCCACGAAAACGCGTGCACCAGCTTCCAGCCGGCAGGGTTAATGCCGTCGCTGACGACGAAATAGCCGTCGTGGTAATTCAAGGTTGCCGGAGCGGCACCTGCCAACGTACCGGCGATGCGCAGCACCTCGGTCTGCGTATCCACCGGGGCAGTGCCCAGCAGCAGCGTGTTGTGCGAATCAACCATCAACGAAGCTTCGTGCGGATTCTTGCCGGCAAGCAACGACGTGAACGTCTGCGTTGGGTACGACGCGACAAACACTGCAAACAGCGTGCCTTCCGAAGCGGCACCCTGCACCAGTCGGATCGACGTGCCACCGGTGATTGGATCGGGTGCCGGTGGCATCCACCACGGCGTGGCGGGGTCGAGCAGGCGGCTGACATTTGCAGGTGTCGTGAAGTCGCCCAGGTCAGCCGCAACCCGTTGGATCAGGGCAGCGGCACCGGTGTCGCTTGTTTCCAAACCGGTCGGTTCGATGGGCGCCGGGCCCATGCCAACGAATTGCCGGTCAGGGCTGAAGAAATAACCGGTGGCCATCAACGCCTGCGAATAGGCGCCGGCCTGGTAACTGATTTCATCGGCCATGCGCAGGTAGGGCGTGTAGCGTTCAATCGGTTGCTGCGGTGAGACATCCGCCAGGACCAGCACCGGTGGGAAGCTGGTGTTGCGTTGAAGTACCAACCGACCATTGCTGCGTGCGAACTGCGCCATCAATTCCGGGAGGGGCTCCTGCCGCGATGGCCACGCGTACTCTTCTTGCTTCACGCTGATGCGCATTGCGCCTTCGCGCACTGCAAATGCCCATTGCAGTGCCGTCCGTTGCATCACGAAATCGGCGTAGCGATTTCCGATGTAGTCCTTCACCTGTGAATGCACAATCACCGCGGTGACCGCTGCAAGCACCAATGAGGTCACCACGCCGCCGATATACAGAAGCAGACGTTGGTGGCGGCTGAGCAGATTGAGTGCGCCGCGCTCGTTGCCGCCGGATCCCGGCGTGTCGGGTGAAGACCTGGTCAGCTGCGTTGTCATCTATCGCCTTCCCCAGGCTGAGTGGTACTCATCATAGGTCCACAGGCTGGTTGCGGCACTGTCCTACCTGCGATTCGGAAGATTAGGACTTGACCGATAGGGGCTGACTCATGGCGCTGGAACAATGGCTTACATCGAAACGCACCACGTCCATCGGCCCTCGCCGGGAGAAGCCACGCATGAACGCTCTTGTACGCGCCGTACTGCCCACCGTCCAAACCCGCGTCATTCACAGCACGTTGGTGGTGGATGGCAACGCGCTGCACCAGGCTCCGTTGGTCAAAGCACTGACCCGCGCCGGCGTCAGCAGCGTAAAGGGCGTGCTGGATGGCAGCAGCGCGGTTGACGCGTTACGTGACCAGTTTTGGGACGTCGTATTCCTGGATCTGGATGTGCAGGACATCACCGGCATGCAGCTGATCGATATCCTTGCCGATCGCGGCAGCAAGGCCGGTGTGGTGATCATGAGCAACCAGCCCAGCCGCTTGCTGCATGCGGCCAGTGGCTATGCCCGTGCGCGTGGTTTGAACGTGATCGGCGCCCTGCGCAAGGCCTTGGATCCGCAGTTGATCCGCGATGTGATTGATGATTTCGCGCTGTCGCAAGGCGCAGCCGCCAGCGTGGCGAGCGCGTTCGCGCCGTTGTTGGACTTCCCCGCAGAAGCGCTTCGCCATGCGTTGATGGCGCAGGAGATCAAGCCGTACTTCCAGCCGCAGCACAACGTAGCCAATGGAACGCTGCGCGGCGCCGAGGTGTTGGCGCGCTGGCACCGCGCCGATGGCACCGTGCTCAACCCGGCGGTGTTTCTGCCGTCGTTCGAGCGTGCGGGTCTGTTGGAGTGCCTGACCAACTACATGCTCAGCTGTGCGTTTGAGACCATGGTCACGGACGCACATGGCGGCGGGCACGTGTTGGCGATCAATGTGCCGGCCACGGTTGCCCGTTCGACGCATTGGGCGCAGAGCATTGCCGATCTGGCAGGCGTAGCCGGGGTCGATCCGGGACGGGTGGTCATCGAGATCACCGAAGATGGTGGCGCGCTGTGCAATGACGCGTTGTCCGGTGCAGTGACGCAACTGCGCCTGCGTGGCTTCCAGTGTGCGATTGATGATTTTGGTAGCGGGGATTCGTCGCTGGATCGCTTGTTGTGCGTGCCCTTCAACGAAATCAAGATCAACCGCAGCATGGTGCAGCAAGCGCGCGAGCACCCGCATGCGCGCAGCGTGCTGGCCAGCATCATTGCCATGGGAAAGCAGCTGGTAGCGACCGTGGTTGCCGAAGGCATTGAGGACGAAGAAGACCTTGGCATGGTGCGTAGCCTCGGCTGCCAGGTGACGCAGGGTTACCTGCACGGTCGACCGATGTCGCGCGCGGCTTATCTGCGCTACCTGTTGCGCAGTAGCAACCGCTGATCGGCGAAGGTCACCGTCCGTTCGGCCGCAGCGGCGAGGTGGTTCACGTGGGTTGATCGCTCGTGCAGCGGTGCCGAGACCCGTTGCGCAACACGCTTCACTCGGTTGCTGGACAGAGCCGCTGCAGACCGTGGTCAGCCACTTCATCGTCAGGCCAATGGCAGGCGGTGGGTCCAGACCATGGTGTTCGGCGTTGGACCGCATCCAGACACGTTCTGGCAGCTGCCGGTGTGGGAGTGTCGTCGTCAGGCTTTGGATAAGCAGCCTCTGACAAAGAAGTCGTCCACTGGCGGGGCTCATGTCATAGAATCCTCTGACACATGAGCCTCATGTGTGCTGATAGGCAGAGGCGGAGCCGTTGCCCTCCAGCTGGCGTGCTGTCCAGAGGGGATGCGATGGAAGGTTTCACGATCCGCGTGGTACTGGCCGACGACCACCCCGGCATGATTGCAGGCGTACGCCACGAACTCTCTTCCGTACCGACCATTGACTTGGTGGGTGTTGCCAATGACTCCACGTCGCTGATGGCCTTGCTGGCCGAGGTGTCGTGCGAGGTGGTGGTGTCGGACTACGCCATGCCTGCCGGCGAAGTGGGCGATGGCATTGCCCTGTTTGGCCAGATCAATCGCCGCTATCCCGATGTTCGCCTGGTCGTGTTGACCATGCTCGACAACCCTGCCGTGCTGCATATGCTGGTGAAGCAGGGCGTGCAGTGCATTGTCAGCAAGTCCGATGCAATCACCCACTTGGTGCCCGCCATTCACGCCGCGCGTACCGAAGGCAAGTACTACTCGCCCTCGGTCGAAAAGATCATCCGCATTGCCGATGCGAAGCGGGTGGGCCGTAATCCGGAAGGTGTACTCAGCCAGCGCGAGGTTGAGGTCATTCGCCTTTATGCCTCGGGTCTGACCGTCAACGAAATCGCCGAGCGCCTGCATCGCAGCAAGAAAACCATCAGCACGCAGAAGGCCATGGCGATGGACAAGCTCTCCATCGATCGCGATATCGACCTGCTGCGTTATGCCATGGAGAACGGCCTGGTGCCGCCAGCAGGGGTTGGCTCGGGACAGGGCGAAAACACCTGACCGTTTTGCGCATGACACAGTTCACGGCGCGGCCTGCTACATCGTCGATTCGACCTGCGTGCGGGCAGTCGCCGTGCTGGCCGGAATTTTCTGCCACTCGCGCATGATCTGCTGCCTGCGCTGCGGCGATGCAAACATGAAGTGATTGAGCGTGTCGAGAAACAGACTCTTCTGCCGGGCAGAAAGGTGTGAGAACTCGATAAGAAGTTGCCGCACTTCAACGATCTTTGTATTGGTCAAGGTCTGTTCTCGTTGAGGCTGTTCTGCTGTGTGTCGATACCCAGACGGGACGTGGGCGAACGTGCTTTGTCGCTCCAGCAGCCGAGTGACGGTGCCCAAAGTAAGCTAGTTCCTAACGAGGCCTTGGTCCATCGGACAAGTGCCGAAAAGCAATTGACGATTTCGGTCTGTCGGAAGGTTGCGTCGGCTCAGCCAGAAACATCATGTGGGAACGGGATATACCTGCCGACGAGTGGGTTGCGGCCCTGCAGATGCCGTAATTGAAATGGAAATTTCGGATTTTCCCTAGTCGTACCGGCCCTGTAATAGGACGCGGTCTGCTTACCCTGTGCCGTGGCTGCCCATACAGTCTCATCTTGAATCTGATTGCTTGCGACATGGCTGATTCCGGGGGTCAAAGCCACGGGTGACCACGCCGTTGTGCACGACCTTCGCGTTCTTTTCCCCTCGCCAAACTATCCACGCGGTTCACCATGAAACCATTCAGTCTCCGTGTCGTTGTCGCCGATGACCATGCTGCTGTACGTGCAGGAATCCACCACGCAATTGTCTCCGGTGGTGCTGCTTCCATCATGGGCACGGCGCGGAACTCCACCGAACTGTTGGACGTGCTCGGCAAGGGCGCATGCGACGTTCTTGTCTGCGACTACTCCATGCCCGGCGGCCGCTACGGCGACGGCGTCACGCTGTTTCGCCTGATCAAGCAACGTTACCCAATGGTCAAGATCGTGGTGCTGACGATGTTGGAGAACCCCGGCATCGTGCATTCACTGCTGAAGCTGGGCATCACCTGCGTGATCAGCAAAACCGACTCCATGAGCCACCTGATGCCGGCCGTGCATGTTGCCTATGCCGATGGCCGCTACCTGTCGCCGACCATCACCGCGATCATGGACACCGTGGCCGCAGGCGGTCCCGAGCTGCACTCACTTACCGGCCGCGAACTGGAAGTGGTGCGCCTGTACGTGTCGGGTTTGACCGTCAACGAGATTGCCGAGCGGCTCAACCGCAGCAAGAAGACCATCAGCACCCAGAAGGGCGCCGCCATGCTCAAGCTTGGCCTGCGCCGCGACGTGGATCTGCTGCGTTATGGGATTGAAACCGGCCTGGTGGCCGCCGACCCCGGCTCGCTGCCACCGCGTTTCCAGTAGGGCTTCAATGCGGGGGTGTTACGGGCTGCGTGTGCTTCTGCATGCCTGCGACGGAAAGGCCGCACGGTTGAGATGCCGCCGTCGCCGTCGCCGTCGCCGCCGTGTGGCGCTCAAGGTGTGACTCTCCCTCGGTCAGCGGTATGACGGGTTTTCATCCCCGGTGCTGGCCTTCCCGCCCAGGGACGTTGTTGGTCGTATCTGCATCGTGATGTCGCGTGCTCGCCAAACGCGAGCCAATCCTGCCGCAGTGCGCAGCATCGAGGCTCGGCCGATAGGACTTGAAGCCGAGTGTTGCGGAAACCGATGGTGCCGGCGGGATCGGGCCGGAGACCATCGGTCGAAACGGGCAACCAACCGATGAAGGGAACGCTCATTCGCGCTGACCGGCACCGGTTGTCAACGGGATGGCTTCAACGACGGTGAGTCGCGCTCGGCAGTCCATCCTTTTGCCCTCTCAACGCTTCTGTTCAGAAGGTCGCAGGGCGCTGCAGGATCCAAAGCGATTGGCTGCCGCCGCCATGGGGTTCTGCTTGCCGGTTCTCAGCTCTCAGGCCGGTTGAGCACGGCCGTCATTGCGGCGGCGTCTTCGCGGGACAGGAACAGGTACTCCAGCTCGCAACCACCGAACTTGTCTTCCAGCTCGTGCTGGCGCACCGGGTGGCTGCCGAAGCGGTAATGGGTATTGCCGTCATCGGAATCGATGACGTAAACGCCAAACGACGGCGGATTGGTCAGGGTGCCTTCCAGCTTGACAGTTGAAGGGTCGATGGCGCGCTGGATGAGGTCTTCTAGGTCGATCATGGGGTAGCAGCAAGAGGGGGTGGGGGGCTGGAATCGCCCGCGTGCCCAGCGCCACAACGAGTGGGGCGCTGGCACGGCGAGGTTCCAATGCGCGCAGCCTGCCGTCAGTCGGGTCTTAAAACAAGCCCGCCATGTAGGCGGGCTCGTCAACAGCCTGTTTCGGCACGATCAGCCGTTACGACTGCGCCGGGCCAGCCCGCTGCACAGCGCGATGAAAGCGGTCAGCGCAGCCATCGACAGGAACTGCAGGCGGGTTTCAGGAGCGGCCATCAGCAGCGCGAAAATCACCACCAGAATCACCAGCGCCAGCACCGTCAGGTACGGATAGCCGGCCATCTTGAACGGCAACACGGTGCCGGCCCGTTCGGCCCGGCCGCGCAGGATCAGCTGCGAGAGCAGGGTGATGGTCCACACCAACAGGCAGGTCGAGCCGACCACGTTGAGCAGCACTGGCAGCACCTTGTTGGGGTACAGCAGCTCCAGCACGGTGGCACCGAAACCGAACAGCACGCTGGCCAGCACCGCCAGCACGGGCACCTGACGGCCATTGGTACGGGCCAGCCAGCGCGGTGCCTCGGCGCGGGACGCCAGCGAATACATCATCCGCGAGGCGCCGTAGAGGTTGGCATTGAGCGCCGACAGCAGTGCGATCACCGCGATCAAGGTGATGGCCGTGGCAGCGCCGGGAATGTTGGCCACGCTCAGCACGGCGGCGAACGGTGACTTGAGGGTGTCGCTGGTCCAGGGCACCACGGCGATGATCACGCCGATTGAGCCGATGTAGAACACCAGAATGCGCCACGCCACGGTGCGGATGGCACGTGCCAGGCTGCGCTCGGGGTCCTGTGTTTCAGCGGCGGCCACCGCCACGATCTCGGTGCCACCGAAGGCGAAGATCACTACCAGCAAGGCAGCGCCGATGCCGGCCAGGCCCTTGGGCATGAAGCCGCCGTGGCCGGTGATGTTGGACAGGCCCGGTGACGGCACGCCCGGCAGAAGCCCGAGCAGCAGGGCAATGCCGATCACGATGAAGGCAATGATGGCGCCGACCTTGAGGATGGCGAACCAGAACTCGAACTCACCGTAATTGCGCACGCCCATCAGGTTGATCACGGTGAACACCACCATGAACGCCAGAGAGGTCAGTGGCACGGAAAGCTGTGGCCAGACCGTGGCCAGCAGCCCCGCTGCGCCTACCGATTCAGCGGCGATCACCACCACCAGCTGTGCCCACCACAGCCAGCCCACGGTGGCACCGGCGGTCGGGCCCAGGGCGTCGGCGGCATATACCGAGAACGCGCCGCTGGTGGGGCGCGCAGCCGCCATCTCACCCATGGCGTGCATCATGATGATGACCAGAGTGCCGGCCACCAGATAGGAAATCAGCACCGCCGGACCTGCGGCCTGGATGCCGACACCGGAGCCAAGGAACAGGCCGGCGCCAATGGCGCTGCCCAGTCCCATCATGATCAGCTGGCGCGGCTTGAGCGCACGCTCCAGATTCTGCGACGGCGCGGTGGCCGGGGCGGAAGGATTGGCGGGCATCGATATCATTCAACAGTATTTGGAGGCCGACACGATACCGCGTCCGCCAGCCATCGTGACGTCTGGATTGCCTGCGAAACGGTGCATGCCGGTACGATGAAGGCCTCGGCGTCGATGTGCGCCTGCAGCATGCGGAGCTTCGATGCGCGGTCTGGATTTCAGCTCATGGCAGGGTCTGCTCTCGACCTTGGTCGGCCTGGCCATCATCACGCTGATCGGTGTGGGCATCCGACTGCTGGTGATGCAGGTGGTGCAGCAGAAGCGCGAGGCGGCCAACCGCCAGATCAACGAACGGCTCAAAACCCTGATCGCCGCCTACAAGACGTTGGGAGGTTCGTTCACGGGCAACCTGAGCGTGGACCCCAGCCATCTGCGCGACGTACGGCTACGCGCCGCCGCGTTGGCCGCCGGGCAGGCGGTCGCTACGGCCGAGGGGGCCGTGCTGTTGCCGCCGGCGGAACAGGGCGATGCAGGCGACCGCGCGCGCCGCATCCGTGATGCGGTGGAAGGGGCGCTGTCGGATGTGATCCTGCTTGGCACCGAGGAACAGGTACAGCTGGCGGCGCGCGCTGCAACGGACATGGTCGAAGGCAGGCCGATCCACACGGCCGAGCTGGTGGTGTCGTTGCGTGACTTCATCCGCAAGGTGCTCGACCTGGACACGATTTCAGCGAACGTAGCGATTCCGCAGCAGGGGCCGTCACGCCCGGGTAGCGGTGGTGGCAACAAGGGTGGCGCCAAGGAGGGGGAGCGTGGCGGTGGCAAGGGCGACGGAGGTGGCGGCGCGGGAGGCATGGGCGCTGGCATGGGGATGGGGGCAGGCCTGGGCTACGGTGCAGGCCGCGGTAGCGAGGGCGATGACGGGCGCGCTTGAACGCGCATGTTCTGTCAGAGCAATCCTGGAATCAGCAGCTTGGTGCGGCGCGCATAGTCGAGATAGGGCGCGCCGAAATGCTCGGCGAGGAAACATTCTTCCTGGCGCAGCTTGAACCAGAACGAAGCGAACACGATGGCCACCGCGATCACCCCGCGCCAGTCGCCAACCATCAGTGCGGTGCCGCAGAACAGCAGCAACAAGCCGCTGTAAATGGGATGTCGCACCCAGGTATATGGCCCCGCAGTGATCAGCGTGTGCTCCTGCTTGATCTGGACATTACCGCTCCAGTTACGGCCCAGTTGGTGTCGGGCCCAGATCGCCACGACGGTGCCGGCGACAGACAACACCAGCGCGATGGTGAAGACCGGCGTGGTGTGCGGCACGAACTGCTCGCGTAGCCAGCTGTGGCCGAACCAGTGGCCCGGGCCGAGCAGAAACACGGCGATGGCCAGTGGCAACCAATACACCAGCAATTGTTTGAGTCGCGATTCGTTGCGTGCCACCGGTTTGGCACGTAGCGCGCTCCAGCCCCAATAGATGAGCAGGACGAGCCAGCACAGCATCAGGGCGGTCTTGAAGAAGGCAGACATGGTGCAGCCCGGAGTTGGGGTGTGGGTCGGACTTTACTCGGATGGGGTGGTTCGTGATGTTGATGTTGATGTGACCCCCTCTTCCACGTGTGGGAGAGGGGTGGGATGAGGGCAAGAGCTATCTGGAGGAGCGAACAACCAGAACAAATCGCAAAGCCTGCCCTCACCCCCTGCCCCTCTCCCGTAAACGGGAGAGGGGAGCAAAGCAAAGCCAGAGCCAGGGCCAAAGCCAGAGCCAGAGCCAGAGCCAGGGCCAGAGCCAGGGCCAGAGCCAGGGCCAAAGCCAGAGCCAGGGCCAGGGCCAAAGCCAGAGCCAGAGCCAGAGCCAGAGCCAGAGCCAAAGCCAGAGCCAAAGCCAGAGCCAAAGCCAGAGCCAAAGCCAGAGCCAAAGCCAGAGCCAAAGCCAGAGCCAGAGCCAAAGCCAGAGCCAAAGCCAGAGCCAAAGCCAAAGCCAGAGCCAGAGCCAAAGCCAGAGCCAAAGCCAAAGCCAAAGCCAGAGCCAGAGCTAAAGAAGCCTTACTTCCAGCGCGACTTGCCGCGGATGTAACGTGCTGCGTCTTCCAGCGATGTCGGCAGGTACTCCGCCCACAGGTTCGGCGCGTAGGCGTTCTGGTAGGTGTCGTAAACGTCGCGGAACAGATCCATGTGCACGACCGGCTGGCGCTTGCGAGCGCGCAGCTCGGCAATTGGCACGCGGCCGAGTACCAGTGTTTCTTCCTTGCTCTGTGCCTCCGCGACGGCCTTGCCAGTGGGGTCGTAGAGCGCGGTGCCGCCTGAGCCCGGGTCGTCGAAGTACGGGCCGTTGTCGGGCGATATCGAGTTGTTGACGATGGACGAATACACGCCGTTGTACATGGCGCAGGCCGCCACATCCATCTCCGAGAAGCCGCCCGAGGCAGTACGCAGGAACACCTCCGCGCCCTTGAACGCCATCGCCCGGAACAACTCCGGCTCGCGCTGCGTGGAACTGGTGCAGAGGTTGCCCAAGGGTGTGCGTGTCACGGGCACCACGGCATCACGGCCATACATTTCCACGTAGCGGTCGAGGACGTCGTAGGTGGTGGTGGTGAACAGTTCGAAGTCCGGGAACGCGCCCTTGAGGTTGCGCGCCTTCCAGTGCTTGTCCACGATCTCGCCCTTGTCGTTCATGATCGTGGTGATCGACAGCACATGGCCCGGCCAGTCTGGATCCGTGGCATAGGCGCCGAACACAATCCATGTGCCGTATTGGCGAGCCTTCTGTGCGATGGCTTCGGTTTCCGCGCCGGGAATGGTAATGGCGAATTTGAGGATTTCATCGCGCGTCCACTTGCGCCAGCCGGTCAGCGGGAACTCGTGGAACTGCAGCAGATCAGGCTTGGCGTGGTAATGCGCCTTGTCGATCAGTTCGAGCATGTGCGCCAGGTTGCGTTTGGTGCCGGCCTTCCATTCCCGCGCATCAAAGCTGTGCACGCGCGACTGCACCAACCCCAGCGTCCATGCGGGCTTGACCAGTTCGACTGTGTCGTACGTGCCATCCGTGCGTTCATTCAAGGCGTCAGGGCCTTTGCCCATCGCGGCCTGTGCGGGTGCGGAGGTACCCAGCAAGGCAGGGCCTACCGCGCCTAATGCGGCCAATCCTGCGGCGCTGCCAAGAAAGTGTCTGCGGGAACTGCTCATCTATTGCCTCGTGGTTGGAGGGGGCGGGTAATGTCGAGGGCGCGCGTGCCTGAGCGGATCAGGGGCCCTGGCTTTCCCCGTATTCGGGAGAGGTGCTTGAAGCTCAGCGGCGAAAAAACCACAGCGTTTAAACAATCACGGGGCGCTGTGGCGCCCCGTGATTGCTTTGCATGTCGTCCGGGCGGGCTGGGCCAGATCAGATCGAAATGATCAGATTGCCTCGCCCGCAAAACTCGGGCCGGTGATCTTCTGCCAGTCGCGGCTGACGAACTTCTCATCGATCTGTGTGCGCTGTATCAGTACGCCGTTTTTGTACCAATGCCAGATGCGGTTGCGCAGCTGACCGTCGTCAGAGAGCTGGATCATCTCGTACAACTCCAAGCCGTCCTCGCCCTTGCGCTGCCAATACAGCATCAGCGTGCGGTGATGGTCGTCTTCCGGAATCTCGGTGCACCAGCCATAGATCAACTCGTTGTCGAAAATGATGCGGCCGAACAGGTACGAGGTCGGGAAGTCACGCACTTCGGTCTTGCCGTCTTCCCAGCTGTAGTGATTGGTCTGGTGGTACGGCGCCTTGTCATCGCCGGTGATACGGCAGATCAGGCGTGACTTGTGTTCATCGATCTTGTTGCCTTGCGGATCGTAGTAACGATAAACGCCGTCCCACACGCCTTCATGGCGGGCGAGGGCGGGCATGTGCTTCTTCAGATCGGTCATGTGCTTTCCCTTGGTGTGAACTTTGATGGGCGACGCGCGTGGCGCCTTACTGGTCGCGAAGTTCATCCATGACTTCTTCCATCGGCACGTCCATAGCACCGCTTTCCAACGCTTCGGTTTCCTGCTGCACGATGCGCAGCACCCGCGCGATGTATTCCTTCATCCACAGCGTGCGCTGTGCTTCTGCTTCCCGGTCCGGACGGTACTGATCCAGTTCTTCGCGGCTGAGCAGTCCTTTCTGTTCAATCAAACGTTCCAGTGCATCCAGTCGCTGATGGGTGACGGCGTTCTCCATCGCAATGGCCATGGCGATGGAGAGCACACGCTCCACGTCGGGGTCTTTGAAGAAGTACGGGCGCTTGCCGCGTGCGCGGCTGCCGGCCAGGGCGATGGGGTCGATGCTGCTCATGCTTTCCACGCTCCGAACATGGTCCACAGCGCGGCGCGACCGTGGTCTTCTCCGCTTTCGCTGGCTACCGGAAAGATGTCCCGGTCCACCACGCCGCGTACCTTGGTTTCGAAATAGCGTTCGGCATCGAAGCCGGCCGCAGCCATCATCTGGCGCAGGTCGTACTCGTGCATCACGCTCCAGAACGGCTCGTTGTTGTTGTACGCATCCCAGTCGCGAATGAACTGCTCGTACGGGTCCATGCCGTGGTACTGCGGCTGTTCCAGATGCGCGGTGAGGCCGCCCGGCGCGAGCAAGCGGTTGATCTCGCGCAGCTTGCGCGGCATGGCTTTCGATGAGCTCTCGTGCCAGAACATCGCGGTGGTGATCAGGTCGAAGTGACCTTCGGGGTAATCCAGCGCTTCACCATTGGCTTGGCGGAACGTGATGTTGTTGATGCCGAGTGCGCGGGCGCGTGCATGCGCGTAGCGCAACATCGGCGCTGCCACGTCAATGGCGATCACTTCCGCATCGGGGAATGCCTGTGCCACCGGCACGATGTTGTGGCCCACGGTGCAGCCGATATCGAGGATGCGCCGTGGCTTGAACGCCGGATGTTGTTCCTTCAGCCACTGTGCCAGCGCCTGACCGCCACCGTCGTTGTAACGGCCGAGCATGCCGCCGGTAGTAGCGAAGATGCCACAGTCGTAATTGGCCGCAGCTGATACGTCATCGGCCAGCAGTTCAGTGTGATAGCCGCCGGGCATGCAATGGATGTCCACCGCACTGGAGTAGCGCGGCACTTTCAACGAAGCATCCAGCTGCAGGCCGTCATCGGTTGCGTTGAGTGCGCGTGTTTTTTCGATCAGCGCATTCACCTGCTTGAGTACCAGGCCGCGGCCTGCCTGCTGGCGCATTTCCATGCTGCTACGGCGCAGGGCGCTCCAAGTCTGGTAGACGGCGTCACCGGCCATCGCCTTGCGCACTTCGTGGCGGGTTTCCGGTGCGCGGCCTTTTTCTTTCTCGAAGGCCGGTTTCACCCGGCGCTCGTAAGCCACCTTCACTTTGGGGCCGAGCTGGGTGGCCAGGTAGCCATTGAGGTTGGCCAGGAAGTCGAAGCGCGCGGTGTCGTCATGCGTGCTTTCGGGAAAGACCGCGTGGCGACCGACGTGCTGCCAACTTGGCGGCAGGGCTTGCTGGCTCATGGCGACTCCTGAGGGCAGGGGATTAGGTTCTAAAGTTATATCTATATGTCATATTGATCCGGACAGGGTCAAGCATCCGGACCAGACCTTTTCTGCTTTCTGTGATGGCGGCAGGCGTTCATGCATTGACCAACTCGTGGCCTGCCGCCCGCCCCCGAATCTCTCAAATGTCCGGACAAAATTCCAGTGCCATTTCACCTCGGTTGAAATCGAATTTGTGTTGCAAAGCAACATCTTGCGCAATTCGTCCGAAGGCGCTCCGCCGCAGGCTTTCACGCCAACCAGCAACGCTGCGGCCTCGATGGCGCAGGTATTACAAATGATTGGACAATCATGTCCTAATGATATAGCTATATGTCATCTTGGCCATGCCGGCAGTCCTGCCGGTTGTGCTCCGGGGCAGGGGACGCAGCGGTTGTCCAGGCTCCACTCAAACGGGGGATTGCACGTGATTCGAATGTCATCGGTTTTGCTGGCTGCTGCAATTGCACTTTCGCCACAGGCGAAAGCGCTGGATTTGCAGTCCGAACAAGGCAGCGTTGAGGCCATGGTCAAGCTGCGCTGTTCGCTGGACCCCGCTCAGGAAGAACTGCTGTGGTGGGCCGGCACGTTATTCGCACAGGAGCCGGGCAAGAAAGCGGCACCGTTGCTGGGCTTTGAGGGCTACAACATCTGCCGCGCGGAAAAGCAGGCAGACGGTGTGTGGCGGCTGGTCACGCGTGAGCTCACGTTCTACCGCGATCTGAAGACCGGCAAGATCATCGACAGCTGGGACAACCCGCTGTCTGGCGAGCGCAACGATGTGGTGCAGGTGGCCAATGACCCGGTGAACACCGTGCTCAATCCAGCCGGCCGTCCATTCCACATGCCTTGGGTGGAGGCCGGTGACCAGGTGATGTTGACGCTCAACATTCCGCTGGCCTATCCCAACCCGCTGCAGCCAGATGAGTTCCCGGCGGAATCGTCCGGCCCAACCTACATGGGCTCGGAGCACTTCATGTTTTTCGCGCCGCGCGCGGATCTGGAAAACCCGGCGCTGAAGAGCGTGCCGGTCACCTACGGATGGACCCGCATCGGCCCTTGGCTGCCGTGGATGAAGCTGGGCGTACGCCCGGGCAACCTGCTGTACGTCGCGCAGGGCAACAAGCGTGCATCGGTCAGCGAACTGCCGGCCGATGTGCAGGAACTGGTGCGTAGTCGCTACCCGGAATACGCCCATGCACCGGAAACCTGGGTGCAACCCAACGTCACCAGCTGGAGCTACTACAAGCAGCTCAAGCAGGGCGCTGCGGCGAAACAAAAGCAGGACTGAAGCACGGAAACACAGGATGGATCCCTCCCCCAAGCGACGGCGCATCCAACCTCCCAATGCAGTTCCGATCAACCTCCAGTCGGTAAACCATGAAGACCATCAAGCCAGACCTGTTGTGCGCCTCGATCGCCTTCGCGCTGCTGTTGTGTGCGAACAACGCGGCCGCACAATCCGCCGAAGCATCGAGTGCAACGCCGGCAGCCAGCAATGACGCCGTGTCCAGCCTCGACAAGATCACCGTGACCGCGCGTGGCGTGTCCGAGCCGCTGCAGCAGATGCCGTTGCCGATCACCGCCATGTCCGAGCAGACCATCGAAAAGAAGGGCCTGACCGATGTGCGCGACATCGCCAACCTGTCGCCGAGCTTCTCGTTCAAGTCCGGCTACGGCCGTGGCTTCGACCGCCCGGTGATCCGTGGCATGTCGAATATCCAGGGTGAATCCAACGCCTCGTTCTTCATCGATGGCGTGTATGTGGAAGGTGATATTTCCAGCTACGGCTTGGAGAACATCCAGCGCGTGGAAGTGATCCGTGGCCCGCAGTCAGCCGCGTTTGGTCGCCGCACGTTCTCCGGCGCGGTCAACTTCATCACCAAGCGTCCCGGCAGCGTTCCGGGTGGCAAGGTGACTCTGGGCGTAGGCAACTACGGCCAGGAAAAAATGGGCCTGTTCTACTCCGGCAGCAACGATGACGGCTCGTTCGGTTACGACATCAGCCTGAACAAGCGCGGCAATGATGGCGTGTTCTACAACCAGGCATCGGGCCGGAAAGACCTGAATGGCACCGAGACCCTCAGTGGCATGGCGGCCATTGCCTGGTCGCCGACCGAAAACCTGGACATCACCGCCCGTGTGATGAAGCAGAAGAGCCGCGATCAGCACTTCGCAGCCGCGCGTCTGGGCAGCGACAACCTCAATTGCTACCTGCCCGAATACACCGGCGGCCTGTACTTCGGCCTGTATCCGATTCTCGAATCGCGCCGTCGTGGCTACTACTGTGGTGACCTGAAGTCGCCGTCCGATTACGCCATCAACACCAAGGAATTCGAGGCTGCCGGTTACTTCTCCGGTCGCAAGACCGACCTGCTGCGTACCAGCTTGGTGGTGGATTATCTGTTTGATAACGGCTGGAACCTGACCTCGACTTCGGCCTACAACAAGAACGAAACCTACTCGGCCAGCGACCAGGACTACAGCGCCATTCGCGGCTACGGCGGCGCGTTTGAAAGCTTTGCCAACACGGGCCTGAAGAACTGGTCGCAAGACATCCGTTTGAGCACCGACCAGAACCTGGCGGTGTCGGGCATGGTGGGGGCGTACTACTACCACCAGCAGGCGCAGCCGGGCTGGGGTGGTGACCTCACCGGCTTCGTGCTGCCGGGCAACAAGTCGGTGACCACCATCGCCACCGATCCGGATGACAAGACCGTCAACAAGGCCATCTACGGCCTGATCAACTGGCATATCAACGACAAGTGGACCACCTCGCTGGAAGGCCGCTATGCCCGCGATGAAATCAGCAAGGGCGGCGTGGACACGCGTGCGCTTGGCACCAGCATCTACACCCAGGCCTATGCACTGAGCGAGACGTTCAGCAGCTTCACTCCGCGCTGGACGCTGAGCTACCAAGCCGCAGAAAACGTCAACGTGTACGGGCTGGTGTCCAAGGGCACCAAGCCGGGCGGCTTCAACACCGATGTGTATCGCGCCGACTTCCTGGAAACCGAGCGTGACGCGCTGATCGCGCGTGGCCTGGAAACGTTCAAGGAAGAAGAGGCCATCAACTACGAGCTGGGCATCAAGAGCGACTGGCTGGATGGCACCTTGCGCGTGAATGCCAACCTCTACCAGATCGACTGGACCAACCAGCAGCTGACCGAAACGGGCCCGGTGATCCGCAAGAACGGCTCGCTGTTCGCCACCAGCTACACCACCAACGTGGGTGAATCGCGGATTCGTGGTTTCGAGCTGGAAACCCAATGGGCGTTTGCCAAGGGTTGGTTGGCCTCGTTGGCATATTCGTACACCGATGCGGAAATCCTGAAGTTCCTCAGTCAGGATCAGGCGGATCTGTTCTCTGACAGCAACGCACCGACACTGGCCGACCCCGCTGCCAATGCGGCCGGTTACACGCTGCCGCGCGTGCCCAAGAACAAGGCCACGCTGGGTTTGATGTATGACGGCGCGTTCGCCAACGGCTGGCAGTACACCGCCAACATGGATACCACCTACGAAAGCCGTCGTTATGTGCAGGTAGACAATCTGGCCAGCCTGGCCCCGTCCACGCGCACCAACTTCCGCTTCAGCCTGCGTCCCACCGAGCAGCTGCAGGTGTCGGCCTACGTGACCAACGCATTCAACGACCGCACCCCGGAAGACGCACAGCGCACCATCAACCCGGACGCCTATGTGGCCATCCCGGCGGTGCCGCCGTTGACGGGTTTGGCAGTGAGCAACCTGCGTGACTTCGGCGTCACGCCGTCGTTGCCGCGCATGTATGGCGTCGAAGTGAGTTACAAGTTCTAAGCACCAGACGTAGGCCGGGACGACGCGATGCGGCGTCCCGGGCTACGGTTTGTGAGCGTTTCGCAAGACATTTCAAAGCGTCATTTTTCCGCGAAGGCGGGAATGACGGCAGCGAACCCGACAACATCAGCGACACAGCAAAAGCAGCGACGGAAGGCAATCGCCTCCATTCAGCCAATCGCGGAAACAACAATGCAACGACGCCATTTCATCCAAGGACTTTCAGGCATGGCCGCACTGTCACTGGTCCCGGGCATGCTGCATGCAGCACCCCCGGTCAGTGATGTGATCGTGGTCGGCGCCGGTCTGGCCGGTCTGGCTGCGGCGCACGCTTTGGAAGCTGGCGGTGCGCGCGTCACCGTGCTGGAAGCCAATCCGCGTGTGGGTGGCCGCCTGCAGACCGTGGAGCGCAATGGCCTGCGCTTCGAGGTGGGTGGTGTTGAAGTAGGTACCAATTACGAACGTGTGCATGCACATGCCAAGCGCGTGGGCGTGGGTATCGTGCCGCCGTCGGCCGCGTTGCCGACCGCCGCCGGCCTGGGTCTGGTGTTCGGCGATACGTTGGTGCCGGCCAAACAGTGGAGCGAGAGCCCGCTCAATACGCTGACCGGTCGCGAGCATGGCCTGTTGCCGCCGATGCTGCTGTCCACCGCCATCGGTGAGTTCGGCCTGCCAGCCGTGGACAGCTGGCGTGACGCCGCCCATCTTTCGCTCGATATCCCATTGTCCGAGCTGATCCTGAGCAAGGGTTGGTCGCCGCAGGCGCTGCAATGGATGGATATCGGCAACAGTTTTTCATCGGTGCAGACCATCAGTGCGCTGGATGCCTTGCGCCGCGATGCACTGCGCCGTTTCGGTTCCCGCGGTACCGGCTGGGTGCAGGGTGGCAGCCAGGCATTGCCCGAGGCCATGGCCGCTGCACTGGCGCAGCCGCCGGTGCTGGGCGCACAGGTCAGCCGGGTGGAATCGAGCCGTCGTGGCATCGAAGTACGTTGCGCCGATGGCCGTCGCTTCCGCGCCGCGCATCTGGTGCTGGCGTTGCCCAGTGGTCCGCTCAGTCGCATCGCCATTGATCCGGCACCGCCCGCCGAGCAGCAGGCGGTCTGGTCGGCGCGGCGCTCCAATGCGGTCACCACCATCCACCTGCATCCCACCCGCAAGTTCTGGGAGGACGACGGCCTGCCGCTGTCGTTGTGGGGCGACGGCCCGCTACAGCGCGTGTTTGCGGTGCCAGGCGCCGATGGTGAGATCAATCGCTTGATCGTCTGGCTCAACGGCGCCATGGCACAGCAGGCCGACAAACTCGACCGCGACGCGCGCCTGGCCTGGGCCATCAACGCGATGGAGCGCCTGCGCCCGGCCGCCAAGGGTGCCCTGCAGCCGTTGGAGACCCGCAGCTGGGGCAACGACCCGCTGGCCGACGGCGCATTCTCGGAAATTGCCCCTGGCCATTTCGCGCAAACCCTGCGCTGGAACAACACCCCGTTCGGCCGCATCCACTTCGCCGGCGAGCAGACCGAACTGCACGTACCGGGCATGGAAGCGGCCGTCAGCTCGGGTGAGCGTGCGGCTGCAGCAATTCTTTCGGCCTGATTGAACTACCTTATCCCCCACCTTCCGAGCGCGGATGCGCCTTCCAGAGACAGTAATGAGCCTGAAGACACTGAACCCCTACGATTTGTTCGACGTACGTTCGCTGCTGAGCGAGGAAGAACGTGCGGTGCAGGATTCCGTTGCCCGTTTCACCAATGAACGCGTGCTGCCGATCATCGGCGACTGCTTTGACCAGGCCCGCTTCCCGACCGAGCTGATCCCTGAGATCGCCGACATGGGCCTGCTGGGCTGCTCGCTGCCAGAGCAGTACGGCGGCGCCGGCTTGAACGGCGTCAGCTATGGCCTGATCTGCCAGGAACTGGAGCGCGGCGATTCCGGTATCCGCAGCTTCGTCTCGGTACAAAGCTCGCTGTGCATGTACCCCATTTATGCCTACGGTTCGGAAGAGCAGCGCATGCGCTGGTTGCCGGACATGTCGCGCGGCAAGGTCATCGGCTGCTTCGGCCTGACCGAAGCACACGGCGGCTCCGATCCGGCCGCGATGAAAACCCGTGCAGTGAAAGACGGCGGCGACTGGGTCATCAACGGTTCCAAAATGTGGATCACCAACGGCTCGGTGGCTGACATCGCCATCGTCTGGGCCAACACCGATGAAGGCGTGCAGGGCTTCGTCATCGAGAAGGGAACCCCGGGTTTCACCACCCAGGAAATCAAGCACAAGATGAGCCTGCGTGCGTCGGTTACCGGCGCGTTGTTCTTCGACAACGTGCGCGTGCCTGATGCCAACCGTCTGCCCAACGTGAAGGGCCTGAAGGGACCGCTCGGCTGCCTGACTCAGGCGCGCTACGGCATCACCTGGGGCCCGATTGGTGCCGCCATCGCCTGCCTGGACGAAGTGCTGGCCTACACCAAGGAACGCATCCTGTTCGGTCGCCCGGTCGCCGCCACCCAGAGCGCGCAGATCAAGATGGCCGACATGGCACGGCGTATCACCGCCGGCCAGTTGCTGGTGCTGCAGCTGGGTCGCCTGAAAGACGCTGGCGTGATGCAGCCGCAGCAGGTGTCGCTGGCCAAGTGGAACAATTGCCGTCTTGCCATCGACATTGCCCGCGAATGCCGTGATCTGCTCGGCGGCGCCGGCATCACCACCGAGCACGGTGCGATCCGTCATGCGCTGAATCTGGAATCGGTCATCACCTATGAAGGCACCGAGACCGTGCACCAGCTGGTGATCGGTCGTGAGTTGACCGGCATCAACGCGTTCTGATTGATGAACGGCCTGCACGCAACGATGCAGGCCGTCTGCCTGCGGCGAGTTCCACAGGGTGTGCCGCAGGCGCAGGATTTCGAGCTGCGTCAGCTGCCGTTGCCGGCTCTCGGCGACGGCCAGTTGCGGGTACAGGTGCAATGGTTGTCGCTGGATCCGTTTCTGCGCGCGCAACTGGGTGGGCGCTATGCGGTGCCATGCCCGCCGCTGGGCAGCATCGTGCCGGGCTATGGCATCGGCACGGTGGCGGAAGACCGCAGTGGACGTTTCGCCGTCGGTGATGTGGTCAGCGCGATGACCGGCTGGGCCGAACAGGCGGTGCTCGATGCCAGTGTTGTGTCGCGCGTGGACGCTACATTGGCGCCTATCAGCACCGCCGTCGGTGTGCTTGGCATACCGGGCCTCACCGCATGGGCCGGGGTGCGTCATATTCTTGAACCCAGGGCCGGTCAGACCATTCTGGTGTCTACCGCCGCCGGTGCGGTGGGTAGCGTCGTGGGGCAGTTGTGCAAGGCCGCCGGCTGTCGCGTGATTGGTATCGCCGGCAGCGCAAGGAAGTGCGCCATCGTGATTGATGAGTACGGCTTCGATGCCTGCGTGAACTACCGCGATGCAGATTTTCTGCAAACACTGCGTAGCGCATGCCCGGATGGCATTGATGGCTACTTCGACAATGTGGGCGGCGCTGTGCTGGAGGCGGCCCTGTCGCTGTTGAAGCTGCACGCCCGCGTGGTGCTGTGTGGCCTGAGCGACCAGTACAACAGCGCCGAGCGCCCGGCTGGGCCCAACCTCGGGCCGGTGATCGGGGCGCGTGCGCGACTGGAAGGATTGGTGGTTTACGACCACCTGGCGGATTTCAATCGCTGCCGCAGTGAGCTGTCGCGGATGATCGCCGATGGCACGCTGCGTTACCGCGAGCACATTCATGACGGGCTGGCGAACGCGCCAGCCGGTTTCATCGGCCTGCTCAACGGCGACAACCTGGGCAAGGCGCTGGTACGGCTTTAAGGAACGTGCATGACTTCAATTCAACGCCGCTTCGTGTCCATCAACGGACGCCAGGTGCACTACCGCATTGCCGGCAGTGGTCCGGCGCTGTTGCTGATTCACCAGTCACCGCAGAACTCGCGCATGTGGCACGCGATGATGCAGCGCTATGCCGATCGTTACACCGTGATCGCACCGGATACGCCCGGCTTTGGTCATTCCGAAGCATTGCCCGGCAATCCGATGACGATTGCCGACTTCGGTGCAGCGACGCTGGAGTTCATCGACGCTATTGGCCTGCAACGCTTCGCTGTGTTCGGCATGCATACCGGCGGCCTGATCGCCACCTGGCTGGCGTGGGCCAATCCGCAACGCGTCGCCGCATTGGTGGTGGATGGCTATGCCGCCTTTACGCCGGAAGAAAGTGCGCTGTACGGCGAAGCCTATCTGCCGCCATTCGTGCCGCAATGGGATGGATCACATCTGCGCTGGCTGTGGTCACGCATGCGCGAACAGAAGTATTACTTCCCGTGGTACGACGGTCGCGCTGAAGCGGCCATGTGCATCGCACCGCAGACCACGCAGAGCAGCCACGACACAGTGATGGATGTTCTCGACGTTGGCGACACCTACCGCGCCGGTTACGCCGCGGCGTTCCGCCACAACGACCATCATTGGGTCAACGAACTGCAGATGCCGTCGTGGTTGGTATTCCGCCACGGCGACCCGCTGCTGGCACATATGCCGCGCCTGTCGGATGTGCCAGACCACGTGCAGTTGATTGAAGAGCCTGACGGCATCGCGGCAATGCACGCCCGGATGGATGCATGGTTGGCGCAGACGTTGGCTATCGAACCTGCATTCGTCGTCACAACATCCGCTGCATCGCAGGACAGCAGCTGGCATCGCCGCATCATCGCCACCACTGCCGGCGACATGGCCGTGTGGGAGCGCGCGGGTGAAGGCCCTGTGCATCTGGTGTTGCACGCACCGGGCACGCGACCGTTGTCGCCCGCACAGCTGGATGCAGGCGAGGGCGCCTGGTTGCTGCCAGATCTTCCCGGCCACGGAGCCTCCTGCGAAACCGAAAGTGAGCTGAGCGCTGCCGTCGTTGTGGATGCGGTGTTGAGTGCATTGCGTGGTGGTGCAGAACAACAGCCGTTGGTGATCGAAGCCCACGGTGCAGCGGCCGGCTATGTGCCGTCCTTGATCGATGCGCTGGGTGCCCGAGTGCAGCATGTGCTGCTGCACTCGCCCTGGCTGCTGGACGCCGACGAACAAACGCAGCTGCTCGACACGCTGCCAACCACCGTCATCGATCGCGCCGGTGGTTACCTGTGCGATGCATGGCAGTGGGAGCGTGAGCGCCATCTGCTATGGCCGTGGATGGTGCCGAGTGCGGAAGCACGCCGCCGCGTCGACGCACCAACACCGATGCAGGTGCATGCCAACGTGGTCGAACTGCTGCGGTTGGGCCCGCGCCTGCGCACGCTGCTGCGTGATGCGACCGCGCCGGGCCTTGCTGCACGGCTGCGCAGTCTGCCGGTGCCGCTGCAGGTCAACACCGATTCCGAATCCGATTTCCAGGGGCGCGCCGCCGCCCTGTCTGCCTGATACCGAAGGACCCCCATGAGCAACGACAACGCAACCGTGCATGACGTCATCACCCGCCTGCAGGACAGCTGGGGCAATGGCATCGTCACCGATGCCAAGGCACTGGAGTACTTCGCCACCGACGTCTACTCACAGGGCCAAGCCCTATTGGCGGTACTGCGGCCGACGGATGCGCAGCAACTCGCCGATGCGGTGAAGCAACTCACTGATGCTGGCGTGGCGGTGGTGCCGCGTGGCGGCGGCATGAGCTACACCGGCGGTTACCTGGCCGCGCACAGCCCCAGTGTGCTGGTCGATACCGGCGCACTCGACAAGATCATCGAGATCAATCTGGAAGACGCCTACGTTGTGGTTGAGGCCGGCGTCACCTGGCGTGCATTGAAGGAAGCGCTCGACGCCAAAGGTGTGCGCACGCCGTATTTCGGCCCGATGTCCGGCTCGCACGCCACGGTGGGTGGCGGCATGTCGCAGGGTGCCATCTTCCACGGCAGCGCCCGCTACGGCTGCTCGGCCGATGTGGTGCTGGGCCTGCAGGTGGTTACCGCCAATGGCGACATCCTCACCACCGGCTCGGCGGCTGCGGCCAACACCACGCCGTTCTTCCGCTGGTATGGCCCGGACCTGACCGGCTTGTTCCTCGGTGATTGCGGCCTGCTCGGCATCAAGACTCGCATCGTGCTCAAGCTGATTCCCAAGCACGCGCATATCGATTATCTGTCGTGGCAGTTCCGCACTGGCGAGGGTTTGTTTGGCGCACTTGGCGCGTTGTCGCGTCATGGACTCGCCAGCGAAACCGCTGCGTTCGACCCGGCACTGACCAGCATCCGCATGCGCCGCGCCAGCCTGTCCAGCGACGTGAAGGCGCTGACCAACGTCATCAAGAAGGGTGGTTTGATCTCCGGCCTGAAGTTGGCGGTCAAGGGCCGGGACATCGTCGATCAACAGCAGTTCTCGCTGCACATCACGTTGGAAGGCGACAGTGCTGCCGAGGTCGCCGACCGTGTCGCACGCGCGCGCAAACTGGTGGAAGGCTTCGGCGAAAGCGTTGAACCTTCGATCCCAAAAATGATGGCCGCCAACCCATTTGCCGCGTGGAACTCCATGCTCGGCCCGCAGGGCGAGCGCTGGGCGCCGGTGCATGCCATCGTCCCGCATTCCCGGTCCGTGGCGGTCTTCAATGCGTTGCAGGCGTTGTTCGCCCGCGAGCAGCAAACCATGGACGCACATGGAATCTTCATCGGCACGTTGATGTCCAGTGTCGGCGCGCAGGCGGCGGTGATCGAGCCGTGCATCTACTGGCCGGACAGCCATAACGCGTTCCACCTGCGCACCGTGGATGCCGACCACCGCGAGCGCATCGGTTGCCCCGGTGAACACCTGGACGCCCGCGCGGCGGCGGACAAACTCAAGCGGCAGATCGCGGACGTCATGCGTTCCCACGGTGCGGCCAACCTGCAGCTTGGCAAGTTCTACGACTACCGCGCTGGGCGTGACCCGGCTGCGCTGGCGCTGCTGGATGCCATCAAGGCCCAGCTCGATCCCAAGGGCCTGATGAACCCGGGCGTCCTGGCGCGCTGAGTTCCGGAAGCCCCTCTCCTGTTTACGGGAGAGGGGTTGGGGTCAGGGCAGACCGAAGCCAAATCGGGCAAACCCCGGCACCGCCGCAACGTTCCCCAAAGCCAAACACTAAAAACGACCGGGCATCCCCGGTCGTTTTCCCGTGCCTGCACCTCTCCCACCCGCCAAAATGAACAAGCGCCTGCTGCTCACCGTCACCGCTGCCCTGTTCTCATTCCGTACCATCGGCAACAATATGCCTCCTTGATCCCGTCCTATCGGGCCACGTTCGACGTCGTTCGAGCGGTCACCCCATTCCACACTGAGAGACTGTGAAGACACCCCAGCAACTACAGGCACTGATCGATGACGGTGTCATCGAAGAAGTGCTGCGCCCGCTCAAGAGTGGCAAGGAAGCAGCGGTTTACGTTGTCCGCAGCGGCGGCGAAGTGCGTTGCGCCAAGGTCTACAAAGACATGGCCCAGCGCAGCTTCCAGCAGCGCGTGCAGTACCAGGAAGGCCGCAAGGTCCGTGGCAGCCGCGAGGCCCGCGCCATCGGCAAGGCAAGCAAGTACGGCCGCAAGCAGCAGGAAGTGGCCTGGAAAAACACCGAGGTGGACGCGCTGTATCAACTGCGCGAAGCCGGTGTGCGGGTGCCGGAACCGTTTGGCTACTTCCACGGCGTGCTGGTGATGGAACTGGTCACCGACGCCGACGGCTTCAGCGCCGCACGTCTGGGTGAAGTGGAACTCAGCGCCGAGCAGGCGCGCGAGTTTCACGAAGTGCTGGTGCAGCAGGTCAAGCTGATGCTGTGCTGCGGCCTGATCCACGGCGATCTGTCTGCTTACAACGTGCTGGTCGGCCCCGACGGCCCGGTGGTCATCGACTTCCCGCAGGTGGTCAGCGCCGCCGGCAACAACGGCGCCCGCACCATGCTGCTGCGCGACGTCAACAACCTCACCGCCAACCTCGGCCGCTGGGCACCGGAGCTGCTGGAGACCTGGTACGGCGAGGAGATGTGGGAGTTGTTCCAGGCCGGCGAATTGCAGGCAGACACCAAGCTGACCGGCGAGTTCACACCGGACGAAAGCACCATCGACCTGGACAGCGTCCGCCACGCCATCAACGATGCACGCGAAGAAGCCCTTATCCGCCAGCAGGGCCGCGAGGCGGCAGCTGAGGAAGAGGGGTACTGATCGAGGCTGCGGCGTTCAGCTGAACGCTGCAGATGCCCGACAGGACGTTGCCGGTGCATCTCCGGATGCCCGCCGTTGTCGAAAGTGGTAGCCCGGGTAGCCGAAGTGCACCCGGGGAGCGTGAAGCCCGGCCATCGCCCGGCTTCCCAGCGGTAGGCCGCAGGGCCGAACCCCACGCTGAAAGGGACCCCGGCTGTCTTTCCGGCCACCATCGGCAGGCTCAATGATTGATGCAGGCCGTCGCCTTGAGAGGCGTTTCGCTCTGTGTGGTTGAAGCCCGCGGGTGATGCGGGGCCTGTTCCATTGCCTTTCTCTCCTCCCGGTTGCTCGGGGCGGCTTCCGGCTGGGCCGCATTTGCCCCCGCCAACTCGCGGGCCAGTTCCACGTTGGCGATATGTCCGTGCAGGAACAGCAGGTCGGTGAAGATGCGCATGTTCGTACTCCCACTTGAGTGATGCTCACGGTAGGGCCAAGCTATCGCCGGTAGTAGCGAGCGATATTCAACCAACCCTTGAGTACAGCTAAAGGCTCAATGTCCAAGCCACCTCTCAATTTCCTGCAGGGATTCGTCATTGCCGCGCGGTTGGGCAATCTGTCGCGCGCCGCAGAAGCCATGAACGTCACCGTCAGCGCATTGAGCCACCAGATGCGTCAGCTGGAGGAGCGGCTGGGGTATCCGCTGTTGCTGCGCCAGGCGCGTGGCGTGGCGCTTACTCCGGAAGGGCGACGGCTGCTCGATCAGGTGGGCCCGCATCTGGATGCGATCAACGCGGCCTTCCGGCCGTTCTCGGCGCGGCACGACTGCGTGCTGACAGTGAGTGCGGTGCCGACCATGGCGTCGGCGTGGCTGGTGCCGCGCCTGGGCCGGTTTGTGGCGCTGCATCCGCAGATCGAGATCAACCTGCAGTCCAGCCAATACCTGGTCGATTTCGAGCGGCAGCTGCAGTTCGATGCAGCCATGCGTGTCGGCGATGGCCGCTGGCCAGGGCTGATCGCCGAGCCGCTGATTGATGAGTGGTTGGTACCCATGGCCAGCCCGGCGCTGGTGGAACGCATGGGCGGCCTGGATGCGCTTCCGCTGTCGCAGTGGCCGCTGTTGGGCGATCCCGACGGCGAATGGGACCGCTGGTTCGCCCTGATCGGTGAGCAGCCGCCCAGGCGCTATGTCGCCATTCTCGACGATTCCGAATCGCACCATCGTGCAGCCATTGATGGCGTGGGCGTGGCGCTGGGCCGGGTAACGCGTGCGCGATTGCTGCTGGAATCCGGGCAATTGGTGCTGCTGTCGAAGCAGCGTTTGAAGACACCGTGGTCGCATTGGCTGGTGTATCCCGAGCGCTCGACAACGCATGCAGGGTTTCTGGCATTCCGCGAGTGGTTGCATGCAGAGGCCGCAGAACATCGCCTGCATATGGATGAAGCGGGCGCGTAGTTGAATCTGAAATTCAGTGCGACGCGCGCCCGCTGTGCCCCGAAAAGCCGCAGCGGAGTCTGAGCGTCTGGTTGCCGCTATAGTCAGCCCACTTCGATAACCGATTGCCGAGCAGACATGGAACGTCCCCTCTACACGCGTGTGGGCTTCTGGATTGGCGCGCTGGGCCCGGCGCTGCTGACCCTATGGGTGCTGATCGAGTTCAACACGCCCAATCCTGCCGCATCGAATGTTGCGGGTATGGGTGCGGTGTTCCTGGGGCTTCTGGGTGCCGTGGTGTTGGGCATCGCCTGGCTCTGGGCGATGCTGCAGAGTCGTGCGTGGCTGGCGAGCATCACAGGCGCGGTGTTGGGTGTGGCGCTCGCGCTGGCCACCGGCCTGTCGTACGGCTACGTCAAGGACCAAGCCAAGCATCGCGCATGGGCACAAGCCTCCGCCGAGGAGGCGATCGAGCGGGAACGATTGTTGCTGGCCTTGGATGCCGCGCGTCGCAACGACACCGCGGGAATCCACTCCGCACTGGCAACAGCGTCCTCGTTTCAGCCAGCCGAAAGCATGTGCGCGCTGGTCGCTACCCATGGTCGTCTGCTACACCGCGTGCTGGACGGCGCGCCCGAAATTAGCCGTATCGACGGCCGGACACCGACCGGCGTGGAGACCGAATCGCTGCTGGGCATTGCTGCGGAGATGGTGAGCAACGATGACACCGTGCAGGCCAAACAGACGATGCTGTTCGTACTGCTGGAGGCGCTTGCATCGCGCAGTGATGGTGCAGTGGTATTGCCGGCGTGGCGCAGCTTGTGGGAGAGCGTTGAACAGCAGGCAGGAATCACGTCGACATGGCCGCCGGTTTTCGCCGCACCGGGGCCGCGCACTTACAGGGAATACTGTGGAGGCGGCAATGATGCAGCGATGACCCGGATGATCCAGTACATGGTGCCGGCGCCGGAGGCGGTGGATGCAGATGCAGCGGCGGCTCAATTTGCCCAGTAGTCCATCGCCAGGCAAGCGACGCGCACATAGCGCGTGTTCCCGGGAACGTGCTGTTCCCAACTCCGGAATCAAGCCGGTCTGCGAAATCAAACGTCGCGTGGATTGCGCCAACACATCTGGGACATGTCCCATCGCCTGAATAGCTTTGAGTTGTTACGTTCCATAGGCGCGAAAGTTCGCGCAAGGAGCAACGATTTGTCAAAGCTATGGATAGTGCTGGGTGATCGGACTACTGGGGGTGGCACGATGATTACCGGCGCCCCGGATACGGATATAAACGGTGTAAATGTATGCCGGAAGAACGATGTTGCAACCTGCCCAAAGCATAAAGGCACATTTTCGATAATTGGTGGATGCGACACAACAATCATCATCGATGGTCAACCGGTGGCGTTGGATGGTGCCGCTTTAGCCTGCGGTTGCCGAGTAATGGGTGGCAGTCAAAAAATTGTATTTTCCGACTCAGCGGGAGCCGGAGCTACTTCCACGGCATATCTACGCAGAGTCAATGGTTCATCAATGGAGCGGGCCGAGAGCCCAGATTCCATATTCGATGACTGCTTCAAGATAGAGCTGGAAGATGGCTCCCCCGCAAGCGGGTACTCCTATGAGGTCATACGGAAAGACGGTAGTGCAGTAGAGGGGGTAACCGATTCGGAAGGAATGATTCCCCTCCAGGAGAGTGAATTGGAGGAATCGGTGGAAATCCGTCTTCTTGGCAAGAAGGAGGAGGGTGGAAATGTCAAGTGGTAGTAGGGAGGTGAAGGCCCAGGTCGACGTTCGGGGATGCCTGGTTTTCAACTGGAAATTGACTCCACGCGACAGACGTGACCCCGTGGTTTGTCGTTTACCGCCAGATCTTCTCACCTATCGAATTCATGTTGATGGAAAAATTGAACGACTTACGCCGAGTCATTTCGATCCTGAAGCCACGAAGGGCTTGATCAGGTATGTCTACATTTCAACGGATGGACTTCACCACGAGCTTGGCCATTACACGTATGAAAAAGTCACCGGGCGAGGCGCATTGGCGGGGAAATTCATCCGACTCATGAATTTGAATGAGGTGAGGGACTACTCTTCAAATGGTGTAGGGTTCGGTTTTGAGAACGACTCCAGACGGCCGTATATCAGTGACATCGCCCTTGCTAGCCTGCTCGGGGCGATGCTGGAGACGGGATACGGCGACTTCTCATGTAATGGATTCAGTCATTCCGATGGATCATCTACACCAAGTACATCCCATATAAACGGTGTAAATGGTGACCTGAAATTCCTTCGGCTTGACAAGACTACCCGGGGTCGCCGAAGCCTGCATATTGATGTGAGCCCGGAGTTGATGGACGAAGGCAGGCAGAACTTGTTCAACGATGCGCTCTACCGATTTGGCTGGAAGAGCATGCTCGCCTGGCGCTATCGAAGGAACGGCCAAATGCGCTTGTTGAATCATACACAGCACTATGCCGGCCATCACCATCATCTGCATGTTCAGGGATATGCACCCAATGTGGTGGATGTATGAAAGCTCTAGCGCTTTTTTTCATGGCACTTTCGATGTCCGCATGCGACCAAGGCAAGGATCTCGCCTGCGCGAACTTCCTTTCTGCTCTTGCACAGGAGGATGTTCGCAATATCGATCTTCTGAAACAGTCAAAGTATCCGGTAGAAGCCTCGATTCATGCGGCTTTGATGAAGCACCGATTGGGCGTTCCGTGTAGATCATTGGAATCCGTGCAGGGAGAGTTTCCCGTAGCGATGGGCCGTGCACGGCAGGCGTGGGTACTTTTCGTCTCAGAGAATGAGCTGGAGCATCAAGGCGAGACGCTGGAGGGCGTCTCTGGGACTCTTGTCTTCTATGCGTCGAACGGAGTTCCTGTTCGGCAATACAAGAACGCTGTCACTCTGTTTGGCTTTGAAGGGTTCGGCATTTCGCGCTCGGCAACGGTCTCATCGAGCGGAGTCGACGTCTGCGATCAGGAATTTGAGATATTCGAGTATGCCGACAATGGTGATGTGATTGGCATGCTGGCGGAGCCACAACGCGGTGCTTGCAAAGGCAGCCTGCGATAGCAATAGGAGACAGCTCCCGGAGGGCGTTGCAGCGTTGTGAGCCACGAAGCGGATGTCGTTGAAGAGGTACGTACTTCGTGGCTCGCACTGCTAGCGCAAAGATTCATTTCAATTTCTCGTACTTCAGCAGCCCGCTACCGCGATGCAAGCGCGAAGCTTCCGACCTCCCATGTCGCTATACGCCTGATGTCATCGTTCTTCTGAATCCTGCGGTGCGCGCGTCCGGTGGCGTAGCGCCGGGACGATGCTAACAAGAACACCAGCAGCTAGAAACGCGACCAACATTGCCCCGGCATTCAGTAGCGCATGACGGTATCCAATCTTGGCCACGTCAATGAAGTAGTACGGATAGAACCCAGACAGTTCGCCCCGAACTAGTATGTAAGCCATGTAGCTGACCGGGAAAGCACACCAGACGAGCGGCGCGCGCATAGGCAGCCTGCTGCGAGGGGGAAAGATCAGCCAGTATCCGAGCGCCGATAGCGGAACAACGTAGTGCAGCAAAGTGTCGGCGAGCAACTGCAGCCCTTGTGGGCTCCAGACATTGCGCAGCAGGAGGTGATAACCCGCGCCGACCACGACTATCGATGTAATCGCACAGCCAAACACCGTCGACCTGGCGAAGTAGCGGCCTACCCGCTTATTGCCTGCGACGAGCGGCAACGCGGCCGAAAGTGCGATGAACAGATTGGTCAGCACGGTGAAGTACGCAAGGAAGAGGGATACTCCGTGGGCCACGCTCTGCGCATTGGCGCGTGCCAACTTGACGGAAAGCCACAACTGCAGCAGCAAGGCAATCCATGCGATCGCCGCTAAAGCAGCAAGTGCGAGCTTGCTAACTACTTCGCTCTCCATTTGTATGCGCCGTCCGAGGAATGATTGTTGGTGCCGAGTCAAGCGGAATCAATTGAGATTGAAGACGCCGCGTTCCGCGCGTGGTCCTGTTGTTGAGAGGCACGGCGGCCGAGATTCGCTTGGCCCCTGTAGCGCGAGCAAGTAATGCAGATCCGGGGTTTGCGCTGAAAGCCAGACAAGTACAAGACGGATCCAGTAGATAGCCCAGTTCGCTGTCAATACGAAGTATCCGAGCGTGTAGTCACCCCTGATGTGACTCCACCACCACTGCGGTGCCGTAGCACAGCACCTCGGTCAGCCCCGTCATCAACTCGGTGGCGTCGTAACGGACGGCGATGATCGCATTGGCGCCAAGCTGCCGTGCGTGGGTCACCATGTCGCGGTACGTCTCATCGCGGGCCTGCTCGCACAACTCCGTATAGATGGTGATATTGCCGCCGAAGATGGTCTGCAGGCCACCCAGGAAGTTTCCAACGATGGATCGCGAACGCACCGTGATGCCGCGTACCAGGCCAAGGCTGCGCACCACCCGGTAGCCTGCCAACTCGGGCGCGGTGGTGACCATCGCGTCGTTCAGCAGTACCGCCATCGAACGGGGTGAAGAAGAGTTGTACGGGTCCGCCATGGATTCGCCTTGGTGTGGGTGGGCAACTGTGTTCAGTGGCGGATTATGTGGCGCCAGTTGCGGGTAACGCATCCGGCATCGGGGTGTACTGAGTGGTTGGTCACTGATGCTGTGTGTTCCAACGAGCTGAGCTCAACAGAAATTGCGTCTGTCCCGGGTTGTTCGATCAACCGGTGGATCGGCGGTGCAATGAAAATCAACCATCGCTGGCTTGGGCTTGCCAACGAAAGCTCAGAAATAGTCCCGCAATGCAGAGTGGCACGCATATCGCCCAGGCAAGGGCCGCGGATGGCGCGATCAATACAGCCAGTCCGCAAAGCAGCGCGGTAATGCCGATGCCGATGAAGAAGCGCCAGTGGACGAGCATATCGGCAACATCAAGAAGGTCCAGCAGTGACATGCATCCCCCAAGCGTTCAACGGATAGGGCCGCACACTGGTGGCACAGCACCGAGTGTGGCGGCTTCATTGACTGGATGAAATCGCGGGCAGGTGCGGCTAAGTGCTGGCCTGGGTCGTCTTCCTGGGCTGGGAAACGCCTGCTGCGTGCGCCTGGGCTACGTCGCTCTCCGCAAGCTCCTTGAGCGATGCCAGGGTGATGGGGAGCCCCGTGCGCAATGGATTCCCGACGATACGCCCCAGCAGAAAAGACAGTGCGCCAGAAAAAGTAACTCGATGGATGACTTCTGTTCCTGCAGCCGTGACGTTGAGTTCGTGTTCAAACATCATGCGAAAAAGCGGGATTCTCGATTCGACGGTGAACGATGTGTTGGGAACCACCGAAACGAAATCCATTGGAACCGCCATGCCTTTGGGTGGCGTTATCTTGCCCTTGCTCCCCGTCTGGAATGGCCCATAGATGACGGAATCCTTGGTGTCTGGATCCCAGCGTTTCCAATTGCTGACATCCGCGTAAATCGCGAATATCTTCTCGGGCGGCACTGCAATTGTGATTCGACTTTCCACTTGCATTCGCGTGTTCCTACGAGGTTTGAAAATCTCTGAATGTGCTTTGCGAGCACTGCAGCAGTAGCGATATCCCGCGAGTGCCCTGTTTGACTCGTTGCAACCCAGCCCTGGGATCAAACGGTGGTTTCGCCGTCTGCCTGGAACGAGTAGTCAGGGTATGCGCGGCACCGAGGCTACAAGCACTGCCTCGAAGCGGCCGGAGGCAACGGCAACAGGATACGAGCTTGGGAGTAGTCCTGCTGGGTTTCCTCGCTGGCAGATGTATCTGGCTTCACGTCGTTGCGCAGGCCACATCTCATCCTTTCTTGCACCTGCGGTGGGCGAGCAGCTCTACCACGTCGTGCGAGAAGCTGTGTGTCGTGAAATCCTGACGTTAGCCGGAGAAGGCTGC
This sequence comes from Stenotrophomonas sp. Iso1, assembly GCF_027497995.1. GTDB lineage: Bacteria > Pseudomonadota > Gammaproteobacteria > Xanthomonadales > Xanthomonadaceae > Stenotrophomonas. The sequence continues at coordinate 343,882 of NZ_JAODBT010000001.1, forward strand.
CACTGTCAGGTGCGATCGAGCCAATCGAGCCGTGGTGATACCGAGGCCTGCTTCAGGCCGTGATCAACTTTATCGCCCAGTACACCGCAATGATCATCTGCACCGTAAAGGCAGTGAACCGCAACGTGACAGCAAGCGAGGACAGTGAGCTGAGGTGAATGAGCGATTGCAGGATACGCGCGGCAAGAAATGTGTACGCGAGTGGGTCGGTGATGGAGGATCTGTCGCTTATCAGCGCAATCAACATCAGGCCGCCGAAGATGGGCAGGCCCTCGATGCAGTTGGCATGGGCTCTGGCCAGGCGCTGCATGAAGGGGGAAAGATTGGAGTTCTGCGGATTGAACGCGGTGGCCGCAAAGGTTCCCGCAACCACCAGCTTGGCGCGGATGATTTCCATGAGCACCAACAGCGACAACGACCAGATAACAAATCCAGTGAGGGCAGCGAGTGTGGGGTTCATTTGCTTGTTCCCGTCAGAGTGGGTTGATTGAGCTGCATCCGAGACTTCCGCTGCAGCACACCGTGATCAGATGCAGGTGCGGCGTTGTAATTACTCAAATACCGGAATGCAGCGTCATTGTGTGTCGCAGGAACAGTGTTGCGCGATAGGTTGCCAGTCGTGATCACGCCGGAGGCGCTGATTGCCACGCACCTGTTTGGATGACGGCTGCGAACAATCGCTGCGATCCCAGCCGGTCGCACAAAAGGCTTATCACCAGCAGCTTTCGTGCGTCGTTTTGGCCGTCAGGCGCGCTCCAGCTTGAGCTTGATCCACGGCTGCCAGCCCACCTTTTTGTCTTTGAGTTCCCAAAGGCCGGTCAATTGGTTGCTGTCCGCACTGAACTTGCCTTGGAAGCGAACGAACTCTCCGGTGATGGTCCACCGCTTGCCTTTCAATGCAACGTCAAGCACCTCGGTTCCTCCCTGGTCATCGTAGGACCGGGCGACGTATTTTTTGCTTGCACGGTCGTAACCCACGATTTCCATGGAGCGGGTGGGGCTCTGACCAAAGCGCGCATCAACGTCGTGCAGCATGAAGTGCTTGCCGGGAAGCCAGCGGTAGGTGTCCGTTGCAGATAGCGTCGTCGCTGGTGAGCCCTGCGTCGCGAGCACTTCCCCGGTGGTGTTCCACGTGCCAATGAATACTTCCAAACGGGACATTCGATTCGTGGCCATCTACAACTCCAATGCAGTGTTGATACGGATGGCGCGAATATAAATGACCCAGCAGCAAAAAGCTGATTAAGCCAAGAAAAATAGAATTGTCAGCAGCATCATGCCCTCTGGTTCAATGCAGAGTGGATGTTTGTGGCGCACTACCATTGAACCAAGCCATGCCGCGAAGCGGGGTCGGCTTAGGGGGCAGCCAGCTCACGATTGAAATACTGCTTCGTTCTTAGGCTGAGTAGCGCCCAGAGGTTGATTGCGATTTCAAGACCGCTACGGAACACATGAGAGGTCAGCTTGCTGGCTGGAACCAAGCTGCCTTGTGATTGAGCGAGAAGAAGTGCATTTTGCACCAAGATACTGCCGTAGAAAGCCAGGGCCGCTAGAAGCATTAGGTGGCGCCAACGTGGCTTGCCGAGCAATGCCAGCGCTGATGAAATGATAAGGAAGCTTGCCGTTATTATGGCCATTGCTGTAGTCCCTGCTGAGAGTTGTATCTCCACAGGGATGCGCGACGAGATTGTGATGAAAGCAAGCATGGTCAAGCTGAGACAGCCGACCAGAATGTTCATGATAGAGGCCAGCCAGAGGCGCCTTGGTCGCTTTGTCTGCGGTGCTGTCATTGCTCCACCTACGGGCTGAATCCAAGCGAAGAAATTACCGGCAAGGCTTGAGTGAGTTTCTAGCGCACAACGACGGTTTGGGCCTTGTTTGCGACGATGTATGACTTGAGATCAGGCATCTCGCCTAGCTTGGCCTCGACTGCATCGACGAAACGATTGGCAGAACAACGGACGTGGCAGTTGCGGAAAGGATTGGCCTTGTCGTTGCCGCGAGACGTAAAAATCACGCGACCATCTCGATCCCACCCCAATACCAATCTTTCTTGATTCTTCTTGGTGCGATAGATCCAACCTGTCGCGATGTCTGAAATTGCAATTGCCACGGATATTTCCTTGGGCGCGAACGCCAGCGTTAAATCGAGCCGCGAAGCGGCGGAGACTTCCGTCGAAAAAGCGGACACCTATTGGTCAATGGCAGGTGCGCCCGAGTTCCACGGGTGTTTGATAAACCAGTGCCGAGTGTAGGCGCTGGTGATTGTAAAAATCCATGCAGTTGCAGAGGGCGGCCAGCAGGGATCGGTCGCTCTCAAATACACGTTGGTGTTAGAAGTCGGATTTCATGGATCTGTCCCACGATTCCATATGCGCATTGTCAGTCATCCGGCGAAGTCGGTTGGCCGACTGCAAGAGTCCTGCCCGCCGCAGGTGCCGCTTGAACTTGTCACTTTGAAAGTTGATGCCGCGGTCAGCACCGGCATGCGCTTGATGGAATGCCTGCGGCTTCGCATCAAGGACGTGGATTTCGCACGGGATGAAATGTATGTCCGTAGCGGTAAAGGCAAAAAGGGCCGGCGGGTGCCGCTGCCAATTTCATTGCGTGAGCGTCTGTTCCGTCAGCGCGAGTGGACATTGCTGCGCCACGCATCTGATCTGGCACAAGGCATCGGGCGGGTGTATCTGCCACATGCGTTGGCGCGGAAATATCCCAATGCGGATACCAAGCCGGGATGACAGTACCTGTTCCCTTCAGCGAAAGTTTCCGCCGATCCACGAACACGTCGCATCGGTCGCCATCATCTCAGCGAAGAAATGGTGCAGCGTGCGATGAAAGCCGCGCGAGCAGTGCAGGCATCACCAAGCCGGCCAGTTGCCACACACTGCGGCACTCTTTCGCCACGCACCTGCTTGAGGCCGGGCACGATATCCGCACGGCGCAGGAGCTGCTTGGCCACAAGGATGTCACCACCACGCAGGTCTACACGCATGTGCGCGGGCGGGGTGCCGGTGGGCGATTGAGCCCATTGGATCGGTTGCCGGGGACGTCGCCGTCCCCGTTCTGAAGCCGTCGATCAGCCGTCGAGTAGCGCCTTGTCGCGCACGGCGCCCTTGTCGGCGCTGGTGGCCAGCAACGCATAGGCCTTGAGCGCGGTAGTGACCTTGCGCGGTCGCTGCTCGGCGGGCTTCCAGCCGATTGCATCCTGCTCAGCGCGTCGGCGTGCAAGCTTGGCGTCGTCCAACAGCAGGTTGATGCCGCGCTGCGGAATGTCGATGCGGATGCGGTCGCCATCGCGGACCAGGCCGATGGTGCCGCCGGCCGCTGCTTCCGGCGAGCAATGGCCGATGCTCAGGCCGGACGTGCCGCCGGAGAAGCGGCCATCGGTGAGCAGCGCACAGGCTTTGCCCAGTCCTTTTGATTTCAGGTAGCTGGTGGGGTACAGCATTTCCTGCATGCCGGGCCCGCCCTTGGGGCCTTCGTAGCGGATCACCACCACGTCGCCGGCCTGCACTTCATTGCCGAGAATGGCTTTCACCGCCGCATCCTGGCTTTCATAGACGCGCGCGTTGCCCTCGAAAACATGGATGGACTCATCCACGCCTGCAGTTTTCACCACGCAGCCATCTGCTGCGAGATTGCCGTACAGCACGGCCAGTCCGCCTTCGTTGGAGAACGCATGGGCGACATCGCGGATACAGCCTTCGGCACGGTCCACATCCAGCGACGGCCAACGCGTGGACTGGCTGAAAGCCACCTGCGTGGGAATGCCCGCCGGGCCTGCCTTGTAGAACTGGTGGATGGCCTGGTCCTGGGTTTGGGTGACATCCCATTGCGCGATGGCAGTGCCCAGTGAGCGGCTGTGCACGGTAGGCACATCGGTATGCAGCAGGCCACCGCGCGCGAGTTCACCCAGAATGGCCATGATGCCGCCAGCACGGTGCACGTCTTCGATGTGGTACTTCTGCGTGTTCGGCGCCACCTTGCACAGCTGAGGCACGCGCCGCGACAGGCGATCGATATCGCGCTGATCGAAGGCGACTTCCGCCTCTTGTGCCGCGGCCAGCAGGTGCAGGATGGTATTGGTGGAGCCGCCCATGGCGACGTCCAGCGTCATCGCATTTTCGAATGCTTCGAATGTGGCGATACCGCGCGGGAGAACGCTCGCATCCTCGCCGCCGTACCAGCGGTGGCAGAGTTCGACGATCAAACGACCGGCACGCTTGAACAGTGCCTCGCGGTCGCTGTGCGTGGCCAACACGGTGCCATTGCCCGGTAGCGACAGGCCCAGCGCTTCAGTCAGGCAGTTCATTGAGTTGGCGGTGAACATGCCTGAGCACGAACCGCAGGTGGGGCAGGCGCTGCGTTCGATCACCGCGACCTCTTCGTCGCTGATCGCTTCATCACCGGCGGCAACCATCGCATCGACCAGGTCGAGCTTGTGGTCGGCCAGCTTGGTTTTACCCGCTTCCATCGGGCCGCCGGAGACGAACACCACCGGGATGTTCAGGCGCAACGCAGCCATCAACATGCCGGGGGTGATCTTGTCGCAGTTGGAAATGCACACCAGCGCATCGGCGCAATGTGCGTTGGCCATGTATTCGACCGAGTCGGCGATGATTTCGCGGCTGGGCAGTGAATACAGCATGCCGTCGTGGCCCATGGCGATGCCGTCATCCACCGCGATGGTGTTGAATTCCTTGGCAACGCCACCGGCGGCTTCGATCTCGCGCGCCACGAGCTGGCCGAGATCCTTCAGATGCACATGGCCAGGCACGAATTGGGTGAAGGAATTCACCACGGCAACGATGGGCTTGTGGAAGTCACCATCGGTCATGCCGGTGGCGCGCCACAGTGCACGGGCGCCGGCCATGTTGCGGCCGGCAGTGGAAGTTTTCGAACGATATTCAGGCATGGGGGCGAGCAGGAGCGAGCTAGCAGAAGCGCAGTGGGATTGATTCTGCATGAAGATCCCGGTTGCAGCTGCAACCATCGGGAGGTGGTCGCAGGGCCTGCTGGAAGGCTCAGAGCCAGCCCTCTCCACCTCTCCCCTTGTCCTTGGCAACGCGAAGGGAAGGGCGGATCAGCGGGCAACCTCAAACCGATCAGCTGAAACCCGGTTCAGTTTCCGGACCTTTCTCATTTACGCCTCAGCCGCCGGATCAGGCATCATTCGGAAACAACTTTCACGGGGAATCGACGATGAAGCGATCCAGAACTACTGCGCTGCTGCTGATGAGCGCCGCGCCGCTGCTGTTCACCGCCTGCCAGAAGGAAGAAACGGTGCAGGTGAAGGAAGGGCTGTACACCTCGGTGGAAGCCTGCAGCGAAGCCACAGGCGATCCATCCAGCTGCCGTCAGGCGTTTTCTACCGCCCAGCAGCAGTCGGCCGATGCGGCGCCCAAGTACGCCAGCAAGGAAGAGTGTGCCAAGGAGTACCCGGCTGAGCAGTGCGTGCAGCAGCAGACCAGCGCGGGCACCTCGTTCATCGGGCCGATGATGATGGGTTTCTTCATGTCGCAGATGCTCAACGGCAGCCGTGGCGCCGTGGCCGCGCCGCCGGCATCGCAGCCGGCTTTCAGGGACAAGGCCAATGGCTGGGCCAAGCCCGCACCGGGCGGTAGCGGCGGCCTGAACACCGGCAGCGGCATTGGTGCCGGCAAGGCCGGCCTGGCGCCGGTGACCAGCCAGCCCAACCGTGCCGTGACCGCAAGCCGTGGCGGCTTCGGCAGCCGCAGTGGTGGCCGTAACAGCGTCGGCGGTTGATGCAGTGAAACGTGTTGCGATTGCCGAACGTGGCAACTGGCGTGCCCGCGCCGCTGAAGCGGGCTTCCGTTTCCACACCATCGACGGTGCGCCGTACTGGGATGAAAGCGCGTACTACGCCTTCACCCTGCGGCAGATCGAAAACGACCTGGAAGACCCCAGCGCCGAGCTGCATGCGATGGCGATGGACCTGGTAGGCGAGGTGGTGGCCAGTGAGGCGTTGATGACGCAACTGGCCATCCCCGAACCGTTCCGGGATTGGATTGCCGAAAGCTGGCGCCGCCGTGACCCGCATCTCTACGGTCGCCTGGACTTTGCCTATGACGGCACTGGCCCGGCCAAGCTGTACGAGCTGAACTACGACACGCCGACCTCGTTGTACGAGGCGTCGTTCTTCCAGTGGCAATGGTTGGAAGACCAGCGCAATCGTGGTGCTCTGCCGCAGCAGGCCGATCAGTTCAACTCCCTCCACGAGACGCTGGTGGAACGCTTTGCCGAACTGGCCGCGCGTCTGCCGCCGCCGCTGTATTTCAGCGCGGTGGGGGAATCGACGGAAGACCAGGGCACGGTGGATTACCTCCGCGATTGTGCGGCGCAGGCCGGCTTGCACGGCGCCGCCATCGCCATCGAGGACATTGGCCTTTCCGCTGATGGACGCTTCACCGACATGGACGATGTGGTGATCGGCAGCCTGTTCAAGCTGTATCCGCTGGAAGACCTGATGCGCGAAGAATTCGGCGCCGCATTGCCGCGTTCGGGTGTGCAGTTGCTGGAGCCGGCATGGAAGGCGGTGCTGAGCAACAAGGGCATCCTGCCGTTGCTGTGGCAGCGCCATCGCGGCCACCCCAATCTATTGGAGTCGCATTTCGACGATGGCAGCGCGTTGCCGGCCGGTTGGGTGCGCAAGCCGCTGCATTCGCGCGAAGGCGCCAATGTGGCCATGCACATGGCCGACGGCAGCTGGCAGGAAAGCGAGGGCCCGTACAACGGTCCGAGCATCCGCCAGGCGTTCCATGCATTGCCGGTGTTCGACGGCAACTATCCGTTGGTGGGCAGCTGGGTGGTCGGTGACCGCGCCTGCGGTATCGGCGTGCGCGAGGACAACAGCCGCATTACCCGCGACAGTGCGCGCTTCCTGCCGCATGCCATTGTGGATGACGCACCGCAGGGCAGCACCCGCATCTACGTTTGATGCGCGGGGTGGTGGCGTGATTGATGCAATGAGGAAGGCTCCGCGAGCGGCGGGGCCTTCTTTTTGTGTGTGAGGTTGTGTGGCAGTTGAGCGGTCGCGTCTACTTCGAATGCAGACAGCCGTGGCAGGGCGAACAAGACCCCGGTTGTGGTTCCATCGTGGGCCTCGCGGCTTGAGCTTCTGCCGCAAAACCTGCCGGTCTAGAGCAGGCCGTCGCGTTTGACGGCGAGGTAGCGTTCCACCAATGCCGCCGGCAATTCTTCGGCGGTGACGTCCAGCACCATCACGCGGTGGCTGCGCAGGGCTTCATGCGCATCAGCGCGTTGCTGCAGGTAGCGGGCGATGGCGCCGGCCTGCACCGCGTCGGGCAGGGTTTCCACATCGCGCGCCAAGGCTTGGTCGAGCTCGCGTTCGCGCAGGCTGGCCACACAGACCAGGTGCCGCTTCTGCAACAACCGGACGGCGGCCAGTAGATCTTCGATGTCTTCATCGCGCACGTTGGTCACCAACATCACCAAAGTGCGGCGCGAATGCAGCAGCGACAACTCGGTGGCCGCCGCCAGATAGTCGGTGGCCACCGGCTTCGGCTGCAGGTCGTAGCTTGCCCGCAGCAGGGTGTCGATTGCACCCAAGCCGCGCTTGGGGGCCACCCAGCGGCTGTCCCCGCCGCTGGCAAACAAGCCCACGCCATCGCCCTGGCGCAGGGCCAAATAGGACACCACCAACGATGCATTGAGCACATGGTCGAAGTGCGATAGACCGCCTTCGTTGGCCATCATGCGACGGCCGGTGTCGATCATCATCACCAGCTGCTGGTTCTTTTCATCCTGGTACTCACGCGAGATCAACTTGCGCGCGCGTGCGGTGGCCTTCCAGTCGATCTGACGCAGGCTGTCGCCGACACGATATTCACGCATCTGGTGGAAATCCGTGCCTTCACCGCGACGACGTTTCAGGTGCGCACCGACCAGGCGTGAGGCCATCTCCGCGCTGAGCAATGCCAGCCGGGTAAGCGGGGCGAAGTTGGGGTAGACGCGCACGGTCTGCGGCGTGCCTGCAACGCGCTGATGCCACCACAAGCGAAGTGTTGAATGCAGCCGCAGTTGCACTCCATCGAAGACGAACGTGCCACGATTGGCCGGTGTGACGCGGTAGCTGAAGCGGCTTTCGCTGGTTGCTGCCAGGGTGAGCCGGCGTGGCAGACCATGGCATTCCCAACCATCGGGAACCAGGTCGAAGACATCCACACGCTGTCGCCCGAAGGCGTCCAGTTGCAGCCAGCTCTCGCGTTCGATGCCCAGGGCGAGTGAGTCTGGCAACTCACGGCGTACAAGCGGCGTCGGGCGGCGGTACAGCAGTAAGGCATCGAGCAGGGCGAACACGGCGATCACGCCGGCTGCGACACTCCATGCCAGTTGTGGAAGGTAGTGCAGGGCAACGGGAATGCCGAGCAGGCCCCACAGCACCAGCAGCGTGATCAGCAGCGGGGACGGCCTCACGGTGTGGACTCCGGGGCTTGTGCGCGAGGAGCACACCTCACCCGCCCTTTCCTTCGTACTGCAAACGAAAGGGAAGGGGTTGTGTACTGACTGAGGGCTCGCGCCTGGCTCACTTGCGTGGCGCCTCAACCTTGGCCAGCAACGCGGTGAGGACGTCGTCGGCCGATTGACCTTCGATCTGCAGCTCCGGCGCCAGTGCGATGCGATGACGCAACGCTGGCTTTGCGATCTCGCGCACGTCGTCAGGCGTGACAAAGTCGCGCCCGGACAACGCGGCCTGCGCACGCGCGGCGCGGACCAGCGCGATGCTGCCGCGTGGGCCAGCACCCAGCGCGATGCCGGGCCACTTGCGCGTGGCCGAGACGATGCGCACGGCGTAGTCGATCACCTGTGGGTCTACCGTGATCGCGGCCACGGCCTTCTGCAGCGCGGTCACGTCGGCGCCGCTGAGTACACGCGGCACCTGCGACAGGTTGAAGTCGCTTGCCGCACGGCCGGTGGTGATGGCCTCGACCATGCGCTTCTCGTCCTCCAGCTGCGGGTAGTCGATCAGCACCTTGAGCAGGAAGCGGTCCAACTGCGCTTCCGGCAGCGGGTAGGTGCCTTCCTGTTCCACCGGGTTCTGCGTGGCCAGGGTGAGGAACGGCGGGGTGAGCGGGAACGCCTTGCCTTCGATGGTGACTTGGCCTTCCTGCATCACTTCCAGCAACGCCGACTGGGTTTTGGCCGGTGCGCGGTTGATTTCATCAGCCAGCAGCAGGTTGGTGAACACCGGGCCACGGCGGATCTTGAAGCTCTCGGTCTTGGGGTCGTACACCGCGTGGCCACTGACGTCGCTGGGCATCAGGTCGGGGGTGAACTGAACACGTGCGTAGTCCAGTTCCAGTGCCTGTGCCAGGGCGCGCACCAGCAGGGTTTTACCCAGCCCGGGGACGCCTTCGATCAGCACATGGCCGCCGGCCAACAGTGCGATGAGGATCTGCTCCAGCACATCGGCCTGGCCGATGAAGGCGTGGCCCACCGCGTCGCGGATGCGCTCGACACGTTCAATCAGCTCGGCGTTGCCCGGCGCAGGCGTCGGCACAGGAGCGTCGCCGGGAAGGGTGGGCGGAAAGGGCGTCTCGGTCATAGCTGGTTTCTCATCTGGATGAGCAAGCGGATGCGTTCGCGCAGCGCGGTGTCGTCCCGCGAGGGCGGAACCTGCATTGCGGTCTGCACGCGGGAAATGGGCCACTGCAGGTGGTCGGCGATGGCCTGTACCTGCGCCTCGCCGGTGAGCGCGGCGGCCATCGGCGAGCGCCGGCGCAGACGCGCCAGGAACGATTGCCGTACCGCGTCGTACAGCAGCGGTGATTTGCCGTAGCGGTGCAGCAGCTCGCCGCTGGCACGGACGTGCTCCAGCAGCGAGCGGCGTTCCTCGCGTGGCGAAGGCAGTAGCGCGCCAAAGCGTTGGCTGCGCGCCCACAACCATGCCAGCAACGCCAGCAGCAGCGGCAACCAGATCGGCCAGCCGCGCTGGATCACGGTCTTCCACAGCGACGGCATTTCCATCGCATAGACCAAGTGGACGGTGCCTTGGCCGTAGTTGGGGGCCAGCACCAAACGGGAGAGGTCGCGGTGCGGCAGGTCACGCAGGCCGGGGTCGCCCGGGCCTGTGCCGTTGAGCAGGAAGTCCATATCGCCCAGAATATCGACGCGACCGGTGCCATAGCGCAGGCGGGCCCAGGCCACGCTCTTGTCGGCGTTGCCATCGCTCCAGCGGTATTCAACGCGGGTGGTGCCATCCAACGTGAAGCGGGTGCCGCCGCAGAATTCCTGATGGCTTTCCTGCCCGGGCACCTGCCATGTCTGGCAGCGCGCAAACCCCTCCTGGCCGGCTACGCCCAGGCGGTGCAGCAGATTGTTCCCGTCGGCATCCAGAGCCTCGTCCGGCTCCTGTGCACGCAGCACCAGGTGTCCGCCGAACTGCACCCAATCCAGCAGATCGTCGACCTGCGAGGGCGTGAGCAGGCGTGGGTCGTCCAGCATCAGCACGGTGTCGCCGGGCTGCAATCGCATGGTTGGCAGGTCGAGCTGGCGCCGCGATTCGGCCTTGCCGCCATCACGACGAATGGTTTCGCGCAGCGCGAACAGCGGGTTGTAAGTGGGCTCGCCGTAAGCCGGCAGGGTGATCTCCTCGCTGCCGCGCTCATAGTTGCTCAGGAACAACACCGTCAACACGCCGCACAGCAACAGCGCGACCAGAGCGATCAAGGCGTAACGCCAGCGCAGGCTCATGCCGGCCACCCGTACTGACGATGCAGGTCGCCCAACAACGCTTGGAATTCATCCTCACGCGGTAGCCGGCCGGCGTAGGCGGCGTATTGCCAGGCACGCACCATGCGTGCGAACAACAGACGGTCGGCATCCTGCGGCATGCGTCGGGAAGCACGCAGGCACTGTGCTTCGGTGGCGCCGGGTGGCAGCACCACGTCGGCGCGTTGCGACAACACTTCGACCGAAGCGCGGTACAGCAGTGCCAGGGCATGCCGCGGCTTGCCCTGCTGCCAGAGCTGCCGCGCACTGCCCAGGATGTCCGGCGGCAGCACGTCGGGCAGTTGCAGGACATCCTGCTGTACGGGGCTTTCGGCCTCACGTCTGCGGCGTCCGCTGCCACGCAACCACGGTAGCCACCAACGGGCAGTGAGTGCCAACGCTACTACCAGGATGCCCACCACAATCCACAGGAAGCTCTGGCTGATCAGTGCGAGCAGCTTGGCGAATGTGCTGAACGGCAGGTCCGGCAGATCATCGCGCTGCGCGCGCTCGGCGTCGTCGGGCTTTTTCTTTACCCAGCGCGTGACCGTGCGCTTGGTGCCCAGTTGCGGGTCTTCATATACACGGGCGGCGGCTTGACGAAAACCAGCGGTGTCGGCGGGGGTTTTGCCAAATACGCTTTCCGGCGTAGCGACGGGCGCATCGGCATCTGACGCTGTTTTGTGGTTGTCGTGAGGGGTAGGTTCTGCCGCATCGCTGTGCTGTGCGTGTGTGGGCAGCACCGGCAACGCGAATACCGCCAGCAGCATCACCAGCAACGGCGCGGTGCGCAGCAGCCGTTCGCGCAGGCGGCGGAAGGCGATCTCCACATCCCACGCTTCCAATGCGGTACGTCGGTTGAGGTACAGGCCGAAACCCGCGCCGCTGAAGAACGGGCTGATCAGTGTCATCGCCGCCCAGGCCAGCAGATTGAAGCCGATCCACGCCCACGCGGGGGTGTCTTTGCCGATCAACTCCCAAGTGGCGCGCAAGGATTCGGACAACCATTCCACCGGCACGAACATGAAAAACAAGGCCACACCAGCCAGCTTCAACATCACTTCAAAATGCCAGCACGTCCACGTCAGCAAGGTGGCATGGCCATAGCTGCCACCGCCCAGTGCGCTGCGGCGCAGGGCACGTTGGCCCGCATCGCCACCTTCGAGTAGATCCACTGGCATCAACAACGAACGCGCCGGGCTCAGGCGCCGCCAGGTCAGGTAAGCACGCGTGCCGCGCCAGCCCCAGTTCCACTGCGCACGCAGGGTTTCGGCCGTACCGGGCTCGGCACCGAAGGCACCGCGTGAAATCACATACAGCGGGATGCGCTCGAATGCCGGCTTCAGCCACCACAACACGAAGGCGGGCAGCCACAGGTTGTCCAGCCACCAGCCAGCAAGATTGAGCAACGCAAACACGGGCAGCGTCAGCAGCAGCCACGGCTTCCAGATGGCGCCGGCATGACGCCGCACCAGCGCAGTGCCCAGCTCCATTGCTTCCCACTGTGAACGGGCGCGCAGCACCACGTTGAGCTGGTCAATGCGCATCGCCCGCTCCGCCACGTCCGCCACGCCATAACCACACGATCACCAGCGTCCATAGCACGCCGGACGCAGTGAGCTTGCCCCACATTGGCACCCAGACAATGGCGGACCAGAACGCTTCAATGAAGGCCGCCACCAGCAGCATGAAGGCCACGCCCAGGCATAGCCGCGCGCCGATCACACCGCCTTCCACCAACGCATCGATACGTCGTTTGCGCCCCGGTGCCAGCAGGCGCAGACCCAACTGCAGGCCGGCGCCTCCGGCGATCACGATGGCAGTGAGTTCAAACGGTGCATGGCCGACGACGAAGCGCCAGAACGGCTCACCGAAGCCGGCGTTCTGCAGGTGCCCGGCGACCGCGCCGATGGTGATGCCGTTGAACAGCAGCACCAGGACCGTGCCCACTCCCGCCAGCAGGCCGCTGGCAAACGTGCGCAGGCCGATGCTGATGTTGTTCATGATGTAGTGGCCGAACATCGCCCAGTTGGTGCCACTGTCGCGGCCCAGGTGGTCGGCGGCCGGGTCATACATTTTTTCCATCTGCGCGATCTGGCGTGGATCGAGCAACAGGTGGATCAATTCTGGCTGAAATTGCAGCAGCACGAAGATGCCGATCAGCGGTACCGCGAACAATGCGCAGGCTATCCACATGGCGCCGGCCTGGCGGCGTACCAGCTGCGGGAAATCGGCGATGAGGAATTCCACCGCGCGCTGCCAGCGTGGTGCCGGCGTGCGATAGAGCAGGTTGTGCCCGCGCTGCATCAGCTGCTGCAGGCGTTCCACCAGCTGCGGGCTGTAGCCGCGACGGCGCGCCAGTGCCAGTTGTTGGCACAGGCGCCGGTAGCGCTGCGGAATGGTTTCATCGCCGGGCAACGGCGGGTCCAGACCGCTATGTCCCTTGCGCGCCTTCTCACCACGACGTTGTAGCCAGTCCTCGAACTGCTGCCATTCGTGCTGATAGCGGGTGACGAACTGTTCCTGTCTCATCGCCGCCCCAGCAACCAGTTGGCCATCGCGTACAGGCGCAGCACGCCGGTCTGTCCGTCGGCCTCGGTCAATGGCGTGACAATGTGGGCAAGCTCGCGCTGGCGCGGTGCCGACAGTGCCGGTGCGCGCTCGGCAAAGGCGATCAACGCGGCTTGCTCACCCGGCTGCAACGGCAGCGGTGGCGCAAGCACGGTGTCGATGCGCGGAGGCGCCACAAAGGTGCGCGGCGGGCTGTGCACCACCAGCGAGCCGGCCACAAGATCACCCAGACGGCGGCCATGCGCATCGCACAAGCAACTGACCAGGCCCAGCGCATAGCCGAACGGCAGGATGTCCACGGTACGCAGCAGGTTGCGCACGATCGCCGGCATCCAGCCCAGCGGTGCGCCATCGCGTGCGACCACGCGCAGGCCCAGGACGCGCTTGCCCAGCGTCTGTCCCAGCCACACTTCCAACACGATGGGGTAAACCCAGAACACCAGGAACATCAGCCCCAGGTAGATGCCTTTGCCCAGCCCGCCCAGCATCAACAGCAAGGGGCTCATCACGAGCAGGGTGCCGAAGCGGATCACCAGGTCGATCAGCCATGCCAGGGCACGCGGCACCGGGCCGGCCGCCGGCAATTGCAGCGGTACGCCTTCGGGCGTGATGACTTCCAGATAGGTGTCCAGCATCGGCGCTGCAGCACTCATCGCGACACGCCCAGCGAGGGCTGCGTGGCTTGCATGCGGTGATGGAAAGTCCGGTTTCCGGCCCGGACGGATGCCTGGGGCATTCGGGTCTCTGCTGCGTCCTGTCAGGACGCAGACTTTAACCGCCGCCAAGCGGAAAACCCAGCCTGCGGTAAGCGCAGGCCGGGCGGGTTGGGCCTTAGCGGTTGCTGCGCTTGTCGCGCTTGCCGCCAAACAGCTTGCCGATGCTGCCGCCCAGGAACAGCACGCCGATCAGCAGCAGCTTCCAGAACTTGGCCAGCAACAGGCCGATCTTGGCGAACAGACCAGCTTTGGCCGCCAGCCCGCCGCCGATCAGGGTGGCCACGCCGTAGGCGGCGACCTTGTCGGTGCTGGGGTTGTGGTCGGCGTAACGGGCGCCTTCGTTGAACTCGGTCAGCGGCAGCAGCCGGCCCATGCCTTCGCGCACCATGCCGACCTCGGACATGCTGGAGACCGCATTGAGGCTCAGATAACCCTGCCGGCCCAGCACGCGGATGTCGTAGTTCAGGACGTGCTTGGGCGTGTCGTTGAAGGCCAGCTCGCGTGCCCAGTGCAGTTTCTTGCTGGAAGCGTCATAGCGCGGTGGTACCGCCCAGCCAACCAAGTCGAGCGTGCCGTAGCCGGCTTTCTCGCGTTCGGGATTGGCATCGCGGATGTTGCTCTGCATGTCGCCGAGCAATTCGTCGTAATCGATCTTGTGCGCGTCCTCGTCGGACACATAGCCATCGTCGGAGTAGGTGACTACCACTGCCCAACTGTCATCGGCGGTAAGTTCCGGCGAACGCGGCACGATCAAGCCCAGCACGCTGTCGTCGGGTGGGTTGCCCCACATGTCTTCCAGTACGCGGCGTGCGTCAGCCTTGTCCAGATAACGGAACTCGTTGTCCAGATTGAAATGGGCTTTGGCTTCGGGCACGTCGATCTGCCCGGAACGGAAATGCAGTGACTGTACGAACTGCTCGGCCGTCATGCCCTCTTCTTCCTGGGCAACGGCGGCAAACGGAACCAGCAACAACAGCGACGCTACGGCCAGCAGGCCCAGCGCCCTGGACTTCATCGACTTCATGTCAATCCCTCATTGGGCGTCCCCACGCCCGGACGCGCATTTTGCACGCCTTGCCGCAGCACCGACAACGGCTACCCGGTATCAGCCCAGCATGCCGCGGTACTGGTCCTTGACCTTGACGTAATGGTCGGCCGAATAGCGCAGGCCTTCGATGTCTTTCTCGCTGAGCTGGCGCATCAACCGTGCGGGGTTTCCGGCCCACAACTCGCCAGTGCGTACCACTTTGCCGGGGCCGACCACGGCACCGGCCGCGATGAAAGCATTGGGTTCGATCACGGCACCGTCGAGGATGCAGGCGCCCATGCCGATCAGGCAGTAATCGCCAATCGTGCAGGCGTGGATGATGCATCCGTGGCCCACGGTGACGCCTTCGCCGATCAACGTCGGGTAGCCGCCCTTGTTGTACGGACTGTCATGGCTGACGTGGATGACTGCACCGTCCTGCACGTTGGTGCGTGCGCCGATGCGGATGTAATTTACATCGCCGCGAATCACGGTGCCCGGCCAGATCGAGGCGTCATCACCGATCACGACATCGCCGATCACCGTGCACGCCGGGTCCACATAAACGCGCTCGCCGACGACGGGCATCTTGTCCAGGAAGGGGCGTAGTGCGGTCATGGATGAAGCTCTTTCAGTGAACGAGGGCGGCGCAATGATAGCGCGCGTGATTGTTGTTCCGGTGGGGGACATGCGGAAGCGCGTGGAGGTTGCCGTTCAATCGTGATGTGGTTGTTGGCAGTAACGATGGCGGTCAAGAGCCGCTGCGCGAGTGTGTTGCAGCGTGTCTTGCTGGCGAGAGGTAACGCTTCGCGCGGCTGCTCCCGCGTCATGATCCTGGTGCCCAGTGTGTAAAGGAGGCTTGACAGGCCTCGGATTGCCGGGGCAGGATGTGTCAAGCGTCCTTTACAGGCGTTCCGTACGTGGCTAGCGGGAGCAGAGATGAGCCGTAACGTGCAATCAATGTGGTTGCTTTCCAGTGCCGTGCTGCTCGCTGGTGCAGGGGCTGTGGTGATGCAGCTGGCGTCGTTCTCCGGCAATACAAAGTTGTCGGGTGTGTTGTTTGGTATCGCAACCGGGATGGGTATCGCCGCAATACTGCGACGCTTGATGCCCGAGGATTGCGATGCCGCGCCGCCGGCACTGCGCAAACGCTATACCCGCGAAGTCATCATCGCCATGCTCGCGTATGCGGTGCTGCTGGTGGTGTCGATCCTGCTGCTGAAACAGGTCGATGGCGCGCCGCTGCGAGCGTTGATCGCACTGCTGCCGGTACCGCCCATCGTGCTGGTGCTGCGGGCGATGATCCGTTACATCCGCGATGTCGATGAGCTGCAGCAGCGTATTGAACTGGAAGCGGTGAGCTTCGCCACGGCGTTTGTGTCGCTGGTGTATCTGACCGGTGGCTTCCTGCAGTCGGCCAAGGTCATCGATGTGCCGTCCAACGCGGCGATGATCTGGGTGTTTCCGCTGGTCTGCCTGGCCTACGGGTTGGCCAAGGCCGTGGTTGCACGGCGTTACAACTGAGGTGGCGGCAGATGGATAACCGCCTGCGTGAACTGCGCGACGCTGAAGGATGGTCACAAGGGGAGTTGGCCGAACGCCTGGAAGTGTCCCGGCAGACGATCAATGCTCTGGAAACCGGCAAATACGATCCCAGCTTGCCACTGGCGTTCCGCATCGCCCGCCTGTTCGGGGTGCGGATCGAGGAAATTTTCTTTCCGGATGTCACATAGCCAACCCGGCCGCGTCTGGGTAATGGCAGAACCGTTGTTCGTTTCTTTCAATCAATCGTGGGGGCTGTTCCGATGATGTCCCGCAAGACCCAAACCCTTCTGGCGATAGCCGTTGTCGCCGGCCTTGTCGGCTACCGCATGACGCGGCCTGCCGCCGATGCGCCGGGCACCGCCAAGCCTGTCGCCGAGGAGGCCGCTGTTACGGCCAAACCGCTGACGCTCGGCAACCTGCAGTTCCGGCCGTGCAGCCTCAGCTCGTCCTTCAGCAAGGACAGCATGGAAGCGCAGTGCGCCACCTTCGAGGTGCCTGAAGACCGCGCCAACCCGGCGGGCCGCAAGGTGCCTCTCAACATCGCGTGGTTGGCGCCGGAGAAGGAGGGCGATCTGCTGCCGGATCCGCTGTTCTTCCTGGCCGGCGGCCCCGGCCAGTCCGCGGTGGACAGCTTCCAGCAGATGGCCCCGGCCTTCAAAGAGCTGCGCAAGCACCGAAATGTGATTCTGGTGGACCAACGTGGCACCGGTAAATCCAACCTGCTGGCCTGTGAGACCTCACCGGAGGCTGTGGCTACGCCAGAGTCGTACGGGGTGGAAGCAGCCAAGTGTGCGGCGGAGCTGTCGAAGAAGGCCGACCTGCGGCACTACACGACCACCGAAGCGGTCGCTGACCTGGATGCGGTACGTGAAGCCATTGGCGCGACGCAGATCAATCTGTATGGCGTGAGTTACGGCACGCGTGTCGCCCAGCAGTACGCCATGCGCCATCCGCAGCAGACGCGCAGCATCGTGCTCGACTCGCCGGTGCCCAACAGCCTGCAGTTGGGCAATATCTTTGCCCGTAACCTCGACGACGCACTGGCGCTGCAGTTTGCTCAGTGCAGCAATGTCGCTTCATGCAAGGACAAGCTCGGCGATCCACGTGCCGAACTGGATGCCTTGCTGGCCAAACTGCGTGCGCAGCCGGTGATGGTGGCGTACCGCGATGCCGCCAGCGGTGAACAGCGCGAGGGTCAGCTCACTGCCGATACCGTGGCTGGGCTGGTGCGCATGTACGCCTATATGCCGGCAGCAGGTGCATTGCTGCCCAAGCTGATTCATGAAGCCGGTGCAGGGCGCTACGAGAACCTGATGGCACTGACGCAGATGTTGCAGAGTGACATGAAGGACAGCATGGCCATGGGCATGCAGTTGTCGGTGGTCTGCAGCGAGGATGGCGAAAGCATGACCGGCGCCGGTGGTGACGAAGGCACCGTGCTCGGCAACCAGATGGCGCAGGGCATGGCGGCGATGTGCAAGGTATGGCCGAAGGGCACTGCGCCGGCCGATTTCCATCAGCCGTTGACCACGCAGGTGCCGGCGCTGGTGTTGGCCGGTGAGTTCGACCCAGTGACGCCGCCACGCTATGGCGAGGACGTGGTCAAGCATCTGCCCAATGGCCGTTTGTTCGTGCTGCGTGGCCAGGGCCATGCGGTGCTCGGCGCGGGTTGCATGCCCAAGTTGTTCGCCCAGTTTGTTGAAAAGGCCGATGCCAAGGCACTCGATGGCGCCTGCCTGGACAAGCTCAACTATGTGCCGCCGTTCACCAGCTTCAATGGCTGGGAACCGTGATGTCATCGCATTGCCAAGGAATCCGCTGAAATGATCGTTGCAGAACGACTCCGCAAGACCTTCCCCGGCAAGGGCAAGGACAAAACCCCGGTGATCGCCGTGGACGATGTGGGCTTCACTGCCCATGACGGTCAGATCACCGGCCTGCTCGGCCCCAACGGCGCGGGCAAGACCACGACGCTGCGCATGCTTTATACGCTGATGACGCCGGAGAGCGGCCGCGTATTGGTGGATGGCATCGACCCGGCCATCGACCCGAACGCCGTGCGCCGCAGCCTGGGTGTGTTGCCCGATGCGCGCGGCGTCTACAAGCGGCTGACCGCGCGCGAGAACATCGATTACTTCGGTGAACTGCATGGCATGTCGTCGGCCGATATCGCAGCACGCACCGTGCGCCTGGCGGCTGCATTGCAGATGGAGGATTTCCTCGACCGCAGCACCGAGGGTTTCAGCCAGGGCCAGCGCACCAAGACTGCCATCGCGCGCGCGCTGATTCACAACCCGCGCAATGTCATCCTCGACGAGCCCACCAACGGCCTGGACGTGATGACCACCCGTGGCCTGCGTGGGTTCCTCAAGGAACTGCGCGAAGAAGGGCGGTGCGTGATTTTCTCCAGCCACATCATGCAGGAGGTGGCGGCGCTGTGTGATCGCATCGTCATCGTCGCGCATGGCCGCGTGGTGGCACAGGGCACGCCGGACGAGCTGCGTGAACAGGCGCACGAATCCAACCTGGAAGATGCGTTCGTGAAGTTGATCGGCAGCGAAGAGGGCCTGCACGCATGAACCGGATTGGATTCTTCAGCAACATGTGGACGGTGATGCGCAAGGAACTGCGGGATTTTTCCCGTGACCGCCGCACCTTCCTGCTGACCCTGTTGACCGCACCGCTGCTCTATCCGCTGCTGTTCCTGGGTATGAACAAGCTCACCAACCTGCGCGCCGAAACGCAGTTGGACAAGGACATGACCGTGCCGGTAGTGGGCATGCAGCAGGCGCCGAACCTGGTGGCCTTTCTCGCCAGCCGCGGCATCAACGCAACGGAAGCACCGAAGGATTTTGAGGCTCGCATCCGCAGTCAGAAAGAAGATGTGGCGTTGGTGATTGACCCGGATTTTGCCGAGGATTGGCATGCGGGCAAGCCAGCCAAGGTGGAGATCGTGGCTGATACCACGCGCCGTACTGGTGACGTGCAGGTCGCACGGGTGCGTGCCACGCTGGCCGAGTACGGGCAGTCGGTAGGTGCGCTGCGCCTGCTCGCACGCGGCGTCAGTCCGATGGTGGCAGCGCCGGTCAATGTGGGCATCCGTGACTTGGCCACAGCGGAGGCCAAGCGCGGCATCTTCCTGTCCATTGTGTTGCCGCTGGTGTTGATGTTGTTCGCCTTCGTTGGCGGGTCGCATCTGGCGATGGACACCACGGCCGGCGAGCGTGAGCGGCAATCGTTGGAGCCGTTGTTGGCAACGCCGGCATCACGCAGTGCGCTGGTCAGCGGCAAGATGCTGGCCGCCGTGGTGCTGGGCCTGGCCTCGATGCTGTTGATCCTGCTGTCGTTCAAGCTCAGTGCGAGCATCGGTAGTGGTGCGGCACGCTCGCTGGATGTGAGCTTTGCGGCAATGGGCAAGCTGTTGGTGATCCTGCTGCCGCTGGTGCTGATTGGCACGGCGTTGCTCACCTGCCTGTCGGCGAGCGCCAAGAGCATGAAGGAGGCGCAGAGCCACATGGTGTGGCTGATGATGCTGCCGATGCTGCCCGGCTATGCGTTGATGGCGTACCCGCTGAAGGACACGCAGTTGTGGCAATACGCGGTGCCGTTCCTGTCGCAAAACCAGATGCTGGTGAAGGTGACGCGCGGTGAGATGCCGTCGGCGCAGCAATGGGCGGTGTACCTGGGTGCGTCGGCGCTGTTGGCGGTGCTGCTGTGGCTGATCGCAGTGTGGCGTTATCGCCAGGAGCGGTTGGCGATTTCGGGCTGATAGGCCGGGAGTATTTCTGTGTGGAAGGCCCGGAGCGATCCGGGCCTTTTTTTTTGGATTGGGCTGTGGGGAGGGCCAAGGCAGCCCTCATCCGCCCTTCGGGCACCTTCTCCCGCAGGCGGGAGAAGGGAGCGGCGACAGCAACAGCAACAAGAGCAACAAGAGCAACAGCAAGGGCAACAGCGAGGGCAACAGCAACAGCAACCGCAACAGCAAGAGCAACCGCAACCGCAACTGCAACTGCAACTGCGAGAGAAAGAGCCACGGCAATAGCAACTTCAGAAGCAACTTCAGAAGCAACTACTTAGGCAACTGCAAAAGCCATGATTGCCCTTGCCCTTGCCCTTGCCCTTGCCCTTGCAGTTGCAGTTGCAGTTGCAGTTGCTCTTGCCTTGCTCCTGCTCTTGCTCTTGCTCTTGCTTGTGTGCTTTCCGCAGCAGGATCAGGCGTTCAAATGCATCAGAAAAATCCCTTCTCCCGCCTGCGGGAGAAGGTGCCCGAAGGGCGGATGAGGGCCGGCTTTTGCCTTAAGGCAGGCTTTTGCCTCTTTAACGCCGAAGTTGAAAAAATCCCAAACCAATCACCCAGCCAAAGAAAAAGCCCGGATTGCTCCGGGCTTTTGCTGTGCCGCGTTGAGGCGAGCGCTTACTTGTTCGGCGCGAATGCCAAGGTTCGGCGTGTGGTTACCGAACTGGAGATTGGCTCGAACTTCCAGCGGCGTACCGCGCTCAATGCTTCACGGTCGAATACACGGGCCGGGGTTGCACGCAGCACGCGTGCATCGGTGACCGAACCATCGGTGCCGATGGTGAGCTCCACCAATACTTCACCGGAAGTGCCCGAACGCAGGGCATCGGCCGGATAGCGCGGCGCCGGTGTGCTGACCGCGCGTAGGCTGGGCGCGGCAGCGGCGGGTTTGGGGGCGGCCTGTTGTGCCGCAGCCTGGGCGGCGCTGCGCTGCTCGGCCTCACGCCGCGTGGCGGCCTGACGCTCGGCTTCAACGCGCTCGCTTTCCTTGCGCGTAGCTTCCTGCTTGGCAGCCAGCTGCTGGGCCGCGCTTGCCTCGGCGGCCTGCTGCTGGGCCATGCGCTGCTGTTCGACCTGCTGCTTGGCGCGGTTTTCAGCGTCCTTCTTGGCCTTGTCGGCTTCTTCGACCGTGCGCTTCTCGGCCACCTGCATCGTGCTGGTGATGCCCTGTTTCAGGCGCGGCAATGCGGGCGCGGTCGGATCTACCTTCTCCACCAGGGCGATCAGGCGCTGGGCTTCGGTAAAGTCCTCGCGGCCCAACGCTTGCTCGGCGGCAATCAGCGTGTAGGGCTGCAGATCGGTGAGTGCGTTCTTGATGGATGCATCGTCCGGCAGCTTGTCGCGCAGGACCAGGTAGTACTCCATTGCGTTGTCGCCGGCGGGGGCGTACATGCGGTTCTCACGCAGTGCGGTGCTGGCTGAATCGCGCAGCTGCGCGGTATCCATTGCCTGCACCTTGTTGGACACCGCCGGTTCGGCGGGTGCGGCAGCGGGTGCGGGCGCGGCAGTACCGGTAGCAGCGGCGGGAGTGGTTTCATCCTTGCCGGAGCAGGCGGCCAGGGTGACCAACAAAAGAGCAGGCGCCAACAGGCGCACCTTGCCTTGGATTGCGACGTACGACATCAAACATCCCCTTGAATCGACGAACGTGGACTGCCTGTGCCCGGTGGGCGGTGTGGACGCGGCATTTCCCGATGCCGCGCCGGTAGGCAACGTAGCGCGAATCTAGCATCGCCGACCCGACCTGCGGGAGGGGTAGTGCTCGATAAGGGTAAAAGGTGATGGGCGTCACGATGTTGCGACGCCCATCAATGGCAGGCCTCAGTGCGTGGTGCTGGGCTTGCTGTGGCTGTTGGACATCAGCTTGTCGGTCCAGGCAATACCAATGGCCGAGAGGATGAAAACGCAGTGGATGATGGTCTGCCACAACACGCCGGCTTCGGTGTACTTGCTGCCCTCGGCACCCAGCGTGCCGATTTCGATGAAGGTCTTGAGCAGGTGGATCGAGGAGATGCCGATGATCGCCATCGCCAGTTTGACCTTCAGCACCGATGCGTTGACGTGGCTCAGCCATTCCGGCTGATCCGGGTGGTTGTGCAGGCCAAGGCGCGAGACGAAGGTTTCATAGCCGCCCACGATCACCATCACCAGCAGGTTGGAGATCATCACCACGTCGATCAGGCCCAGCACCGCCAGCATGATCAGCTGTTCGGTCATTTCGGTGGCCGAGTGGATCAGGTGCCACAGCTCCTTGCCGAACAGGAACACATAGACGCACTGCGCCAGGATCAGGCCCAGGTACAACGGCAGCTGCAACCAGCGTGAGGCAAAGATCAGCGAGGAGAGCGGGCTCAGGGGGGCGTTCGAGGACATGTAGAAGGATGCTGCGTTGCAGGAAAGGATGCAGATTACCGGGCTGTTTTAACCCTGCCAAGCAGGGCGCGTGGCTACACTCCAAGGCCCATCTGCTGGAGGTTTCCCCATGATCGACCTGCATTACTGGCCCACCCCCAATGGCCACAAGGTCACCCTGTTTCTGGAAGAAGCCGGGCTGGATTACCGCTTGCACCCGGTCAACATCGGCAAGGGCGACCAGTTCCTGCCGGAATTCCTGGCCATTTCGCCCAACAACAAGATGCCGGCCATCGTTGACCACGCCCCGGCAGATGGCGGCGCGCCGCTGAGCGTGTTCGAGTCCGGCGCGATCCTGCTGTATCTGGCCGAAAAGACCGGCCGTTTCCTGTCATCCGACCTGCGCGGCCGTGCCGCCACGCTGGAATGGCTGTTCTGGCAAATGGGCGGTTTGGGGCCGATGAGCGGGCAGATGGGCCACTTCAACGTATACGCGCCCGAGCGCATCCCTTATGCCATCGAGCGTTACGACAGTGAGGTGCGGCGCCTGCACCGGGTGATGGACAAGCGCCTGTCTGAGTCCAAGTACCTGGCCGGCGACGAGTACGGCATCGCTGATATGGCCAGCTACCCGTGGATCGGTGCCTATTCCAAGCTGCCGGCCGATTTTGTGGCATTTCCGCATCTGGGCCGTTGGCACCAGGCCATTGCCGAGCGCCCGGCCACACAGCGCGCCTACGCACTCGGCCCGACCGTCAACCCGGATGCCGGCAAGCCGCTCAGCGATGAGGAGCGCAAGCACCTGTTTGCCAAGCGGGACTAACGGGAGGGGCAATGGCAGGCATGCTCGGCTAGGATGCCCCGATCCATGCTGTCTACGACAGGAATTCCATGCGCCCCTTGTTTATAGCCCTTGCCCTGATGCTCGCCACGCCCGCCGTCCACGCTGAGAAACTCACCCTTGAGGCCATCACCGGCAACGCGCCGCTGTCCGGCCCCACGTTGATGAAGCCCAAGGTCGCGCCGGATGGCTCGCGCGTGACCTTCCTGCGTGGCAAGGACAGCGACCGCAACCAGCTGGACTTGTGGGAATACAACATCGCCAGCGGCCAGACCCGGCTGTTGGTCGACTCCAAGGTGGTCCTGCCCGGTACCGAGACGCTGAGCGATGCCGAGAAGGCGCGTCGCGAGCGTCAGCGCATTGCTTCGTTCAGCGGCATCGTGGATTACCAGTGGTCGCCGGATGCCAAGACGCTGCTGTTCCCGCTGGGCGGCGAACTGTATTTGTACGACCTGGGCAAGCAGGGCCGCGATGCGGTGCGTCAGCTCACCCATGGTGAAGGTTTCACCACCGACGCCAAGCTCTCGCCCAATGGCGGCTTCGTCAGCTTCGTGCGCGAGCGCAACCTGTGGGTGATTGACCTGGCCAGTGGCAAGCAACTGCAGCTGACCACCGATGGCAGCGACGTCATTGGCAACGGTGTGGCCGAGTTCGTCGCCGATGAGGAAATGGACCGCCACACCGGTTACTGGTGGGCGCCGGACGACTCTGCCATCGCGTTCGCCCGCATCGACGAATCGCCGGTGCCGGTGCAGAAGCGCTACGAGATGTATGCCGACCGCGTCGAGATGATCGAACAGCGTTATCCCGCTGCCGGCGACCGCAATGTGCGGGTCACGCTGGGCGTGGTGGCGCCGCGTGAGGGCGGCACCACGAAATGGGTGGACCTAGGCAAGGAACAGGACATCTACCTGGCCCGCGTTACCTGGCGCGATCCGCAACACCTGACTTTCCAGCGGCAGAGCCGCGACCAGAAGCAGTTGCAACTGATCGAAGCCAACCTGGCCGACGGCAAGCAGCGCACGCTGGTCACGGAGACCAGCAAAACCTGGGTGCCGCTGCACAACAGCCTGCGTTTCCTCAAGGATGGCCGCTTCGTGTGGTCGTCCGAGCGCAGTGGCTTTGAGCATCTGTACCTGGCGAGCGCCGACGGCAGCCAGCTGACCGCGCTGACCTCCGGCAACTGGCCGGTGGACGAACTGCTGGCGGTGGATGAAGCCGCCGGCACTGCCTACTTCCGAGCGGGTGTGGAATCCCCGCTGCGCAGCGAAATCTACGCCGTGCCGTTGGCGGGCGGTGCGCTGAAGAAGCTCTCGCACAGCGCCGGCATGCACAGCGCCACGTTCGCCAACAACGCCAGCGTCTATGTGGACAGCTGGTCCAACCACAGCACGCCGCCGCAGATCGAGCTGTACCGCGCCAATGGCGAAAAGATCGCCACGCTGCTGGACAATAATCTGGCCGATCCCAAGCACCCGTATGCGAAGTACCGCGATGCACAGCGCCCGGTCGAATACGGCACGCTGACCGCCGCGGATGGCAAAACCGAGCTGAACTACAGCCTGGTCAAGCCGGAAGGTTTCGACCCGGGCAAGAAGTACCCGGTGGCGGTGTATGTGTACGGCGGCCCGGCATCGCAGACCGTGACCGATAGTTGGCCCGGTCGTGGCGATCACCTGTTCAACCAGTACCTCGCGCAGCAGGGCTATGTGGTGTTTTCGCTGGACAACCGTGGCACCCCGCGTCGTGGCCGTGACTTCGGTGGCGCGCTGTACGGCGTGCAGGGCACGGTGGAAGTGGCCGACCAGCTCAAAGGCGTTGCGTGGCTGAAGTCGCAGCCGTGGGTGGATGGCAAGCGCATCGGCGTGCAGGGTTGGTCCAACGGCGGTTACATGACGCTGATGTTGCTGGCCAAGGCATCGGACCAGTACGCCTGCGGCGTGGCTGGCGCACCGGTCACCGACTGGGGTTTGTACGACACGCACTACACCGAGCGTTACATGAACCTGCCGGCCGCCAATGTGGCCGGTTACACCGAAGGCCGCGTGCTCACCCACATCGATGGGCTGACCTCGCCATTGCTGCTGATCCACGGCATGGCTGATGACAACGTGCTGTTCAGTAATTCAACCAGCTTGATGAGCGCCTTGCAGAAGCGTGGCCAGCCGTTCGAGCTGATGACGTATCCGGGCGCCAAACACGGGTTGTCCGGTGCCAATGCGTTGCACCGCTATCGCATCGCCGAGAACTTCCTGGGACGTTGCCTCACCCCATGATCGGAGCCGGACAGGGAATGTCGACCAAGCCACCCCCCTTGCCGGGCAGCATGCCCGGCAAACCCCCACGGAACTGGCTGCAGCGCAACCTCAAATGGCTGCTGCCATTGCTGATGCTGGGGGTGGTGGGCACCTTTGCATGGCTGTTCTGGCGCGGTTACCACCAGGTCGAAGGGCACATGCAGCAAGATTCGCCCTATCTGGAGGCGATTAAACGCGCTTCCTCCTCCGACGAGATGAAGACCGTGCTTGGTACGCCGTTGCAGGTGACGTTGGTGGCGGTAGAAGGTGCCATCGAAGGTGATGCCGCCCAGTCGGGGACCTACCGCTTCCGTGCCAAGGGTCCCAAGTGCGATGCCCGCATCGTCGCCGAGGCGCGGCGTGTGGAGAAGCGTTGGGTCTACGACCGCTTCGCCGCTGACATTGAAGGGTGGAACGTGCGGTTGGATCTGCGGACGGATGAAGAAAAAGCGTGCGCCGCGCAGTTGCCCTGCGATTGAAGTCTAGGCAGGAGCTGCGCGTCGGCGGCCTCAGCCCTCTCCCTTCGCCGCAGGCCGGGGAGGTCGGGAAAGGGGCGTTTTGAGCATGCAGGCACTGCTTCACGCGCACGTCTCATGGCCCTTGTCGCGCTGGCATTGACTGCGTAGGGTCACGGCACTGACTTCAGGAGCCGCGCATGAAACCTCTCGCCCTTGCCGTTGTCCTCGCCTTGGCCGCACCGCTGCCGTTGAACGTGGCCGCCGCAGCGCCCGTCGCCAAGACCAGTCCGGCAGCGCCTGCCTGGGTTGCCCATAGCAACGAGCTGGCGCAGATCCTGCTGCAGGCACAAGCACCGTTCCAACCGGAAATGGCGAGCTTCTTCGGTGTGCCGGGGTACGACGACAAGGTCGCCGACCTCGGTCCGGATTACACCGGCCGTTACCGCACCGCGCTGGGCAAGGCGCGTGAGCAGTTGCGCGAAAAACTGCAGCTCGAACGTGACCCGAACGTGCGCCAGGATCTGGAGATCATGATCGGCGCTGCTGAGCGCAGTATCGAAAGCAGCACGCTCAACGAGCAGCATTTGATGCCATGGGTGGATGTGCCGCAGACGGTGTTCGGGGGCCTCAACAACCTGCTCTCCGACCAGGTGCCGGCCGAGCGCCGGGCCAAGGCGCTTGATCGTCTCAAGGCGTACCTCGGCCAGGCGTCGGGCACGCAGCCGATGGCGACGCTGGCACGTCAGCGCTATGAAGAAAAAAGCGGCACGCCCAACCTGCTGCAGCCGACCAAGATCGAAGTCGACCAGGCACTGGCCAATGTCGATACCTACATCGCCGGCATCGGCAAGCTGTTCGCCAAGTACAAGATCGAAGGCGCTGACGCCTCGTTGGCCGAGTTGTCCACGCAGATGAAGGACTACATCGCCTGGACGCAGAAGGACGTGCTGCCGAACGCGCGCACCGACACCCGCCTGCCGGCCGAGCTGTATGCGTTCCAGCTCAAGGAAGTGGGCGTGGACATCGACCCGGCGCTGCTGATGCAGCGTGCGCAGCTGGAGTACATGGAAACCCGCGCGATGATGCGTCAGCTGGCACCGCTGGTGGTGCAGGCAAAGGGACTGAAGGTCGCCGATCCGAACGACTACGCTGCAGTGATCCGCGCGCTGAAGCAGGACAAGATCAACAACGATCAGCTCGAAACGCACTATCGCGGGGTGATCGACGCCATCGATCCGATCATCCGCAAGCAGGGCATCGTCGACGTGCCGCAGCGCCCGCTGCAGATGCGTCTTGGCAGTGAAGCGGAAAGCGCGGCCTCGCCTGCACCGCATTACCTGCCGGCGCCGCTGGTGGGCAACACCGGCCAGCAGGGTACCTTCGTGTTGCCGCTGGGCAACCCGGCCTCGGGTGAGAAGGCGCAGTACGACGATTTCAACTTCGGTTCGGCAGCATGGACGTTGAGCGCGCATGAAGGCCGCCCCGGGCATGACCTGCAGTTCGCGGCGATGGTCGAGCGCGGCATTTCGCTGGCGCGCACCCTGTTCGCGTTCAACTCGGTCAACGTTGAAGGCTGGGCGCTGTATGCCGAAGCGGAGATGGTGCCGTTCGAGCCGCTGGACGGGCAGATGATTGCGCTGCAGTTCCGTCTGCTGCGCGCCGCCCGCGCGATGCTGGATCCCATGCTCAACCTCGGCCTTACGGACCGTGAGCGTGCACGCAGCGTGCTGGTGGATGGCGTTGGTTTGTCCGAGGCGATGGCCACGCAGGAGTTGGACCGCTACACCGTGCGCGCGCAGGGGCAGGCCAGCAGCTACTTCTACGGTTACACGCGGATCATGGAGCTGCGTATGCAGACCGAACTGGCGCTGGGCAACAAGTTTGACCGCCTGGCATTCAACAACTTTCTGCTCGACCAAGGCCTGTTGCCGCCGGACCAACTGGCCAAGGCCGTCAATGAAGTGTTTGTTCCCGCGCAGCGCCGGAAGTAAGAACAAACAAGAAGGGCGCCGCAAGGCGCCCTTCTTGTTTACGTAGGAGTGGTTTCAACCGGGAAGCCGCTGCTGCGGTATTACCTGCCGGCACCCGGTGGCACCCAGATCGCCACGCCTGCCGCGCGCTTTTGCTGGGTCGGGATACCAACACTCAGGCCACCAGCGGTATGCCGGCCGTAGCTGCCAGCGCCGACCGACATGCCCACCGGCGAGCCGCCCGAGCCCACGCCCATCAGGATCACCCCATTGGCGCCCAGTGCTGCTGCTTCGCGCTTGAGTCGGGCGATGGCGGCGTCCGTCTGGCCCTGGGTGCCGAAGCCGACTGCGCTGGAGGATTCCAGCTGCGCGATTTCCACCGAACCGGGCGGGGGCGTGGAATAGATCTGCACGCTGGCCGGGTCCACCGGTGCGCGGGCCTGGCCCAACATCACCTTGGAGGTGCTGGCGCAACCGCCCGTGGCCAGGACGATGCCCAGTGCGAAGGCAAGCGGTAGTTTCATGGTTTCACTCCCCGATGATGGCTGTTTGCGGATGATCCGCGCTGACGGGTGAATTGACCGCGAATGCACGGTTTAGCACCTGGCTACTTGAATACGCTCGTTTCCGGGCTATCTTGCTGACAGTTACGTAAGGGAAAAAGCCATGGGATTGATCAGTCTGGTGTGGGGCATTGTGGCACTGCTGTGGATGGTGCTGGCGTTCATCCCGCTGCTGGGCTGGGGCAACTGGTTCGTGATCCCGTTTGCGGCCGTCGGCGCGATCATTGCCGCCATCGGTCTGCTGTTCACCCACGCCAGCAAGCGTGGCCGGGCCAAGACCGGGTTGCTGCTCAACGTGGTGGTCATCGTGGTGGGGGTGATCCGCCTGAGTATCGGCGGTGGCTTCATCTGAGGCCTTTTGGGTGCAAACCTGCCTTGTACAGGTAGCGGGCGTAAAATACTGCGATTGACCGGGCACACGCCCGGCGTGATTGCGTCCTGATGATCATCCGTCCCCGCCCCAATGGCTGGCAGCTGCTGTACATCCTGCGCGGCTCCATCGTGCCGGCCATCGCCCCCAAGGTGCTGGCCATCGGCGTGTTGGCGGTAGCGGTGGCCGCATTCGAGCGTTACTGGCATCCCTTTGGCCGCGATGGGGTGACGGTGGTGCCGTTCACCCTACTGGGGTTGGTGCTGTCCATCTTCCTGAGCTTCCGCAACAACGCCTGCTACGACCGTTGGTGGGAAGGCCGCAAGTTGTGGGGACAGCTGTTGATCGAATCACGCGGCTTTGCCCGCGAGGCTGGCGCGCTGCTGTCCGCTGAGCCGCAACTGCGTGCGCGTGTTTCGCAACTGGTGATCGGCTTTGCCCATGCGTTGGCAGCGCGTCTGCGTGGCGCGGACGTGGCGGCCGCCAGTGCGCCGTGGTTGGCGGCAGACCAGTCTGCGGTACTGGAGCGCCGCAACATTCCCGACGGCCTGCTCTCGCAGCTGGCCAGCGAACTGGCGGTACCACTGCGCGAAGGCAGGCTCGACCCGTATCTCTACGGCCAGTTCGAGGCACGCCTGCATGGCATGTCCAGCGTGCAGGCCGCTTGCGAACGCATTGCCGGCACACCGCTGCCGTTCGCCTACACGTTGCTGCTGCACCGCTGTGCATGGCTGTTCTGCGTGCTGTTGCCGTTTGGTCTGGCGGGCGCGTTGGGCTGGGCCACGCCGGTGGTGTCGATGCTGCTGGCCTACGCATTCTTCGGTCTCGACCAGCTGGGCGAGGAGATGGAAGAGCCCTTCGGGCTGGAGCCCAACGACCTGCCGCTGGACGCGATGGTGCGTACCATCGAGATCGATGTGCTGGATGCGCTGGGCGACCGGCCGCTCCCCGAACCATTGCAGCCGCAGGGCTACCAACTGCGCTGACCACTGTTTTTTTGAATCAAGGAGTCTTTCATGGGCCATCCCCACTACCGCCCGCGCCGCATGCGTCACGATGAGTTTTCGCGCCGTTTGATGCGCGAAAACACGCTCACCAGCAACGATCTGATCTGGCCGGTGTTCGTGCATGAATTGGCTGGGCGCGCACCGGTGGGTTCAATGCCGGGCGTGGACCGCATGTCCATTGACGAGCTGCTGCGTGAGGCCGAGCAGGCGCTGGAACTGGGCGTGCCGGTGATCGACCTGTTCCCGGTGATCGACCCATCACGCAAGACGCTGGATGCGGCCGACGCATGGAATCCGGATGGCCTGGCGCAGCGTGCGATTCGTGCACTGAAATCGCGCTTCCCCGAGCTGGGCGTGATGACCGATGTGGCGCTGGATCCGTACACCACGCATGGCCAGGACGGCATCATCGACGAGCGTGGTTACGTGCTCAACGAGATCACCGTGGAGGCGCTGGTCAAGCAGTCGCTGTCGCATGCGCAGGCCGGTGTGGACATCGTGTCGCCGTCGGACATGATGGACGGCCGCATCGGTGCGATCCGTTCTGCGCTGGATGCTGCCGGCGATATCAATGTGCGCATCATGGCGTATTCGGCCAAGTACGCATCAGCGTTCTACGGCCCGTTCCGCGATGCGGTGGGCAGCTCGGGCAACCTGGGCAAGGCCGACAAGAAGACCTACCAGATGGACCCGGCCAACGGCGATGAGGCAATGCGTGAGATCGCGCTGGATCTGGAAGAAGGCGCGGACATGGTCATGGTCAAGCCGGGCATGCCGTACCTGGATATCGTGCGCCGCGTGAAGCAGGAGTTCGGCGTGCCGACGTTCGCGTATCACGTCAGTGGCGAGTACGCGATGCTCAAAGCGGCGGTCGCCAACGGTTGGTTGGACGAACGCAGCTGCGTGATGGAAACGATGATCGGCTTCAAGCGCGCCGGTGCTGACGGCGTGCTGACGTATTACGCGCCGCAGATCGCGCGTTGGCTGAAGGAGGGTTGATATGAATGTCCCCGGCCTGGAGAGCTACAACTGGGTGGTGTGGATTCTTGGCGTGCTGGCGTTTGCGGTGGTGATCGGCGTGGTCATTGCCGCCATCGTGCGCGCCTCGCGACGCCCGCCGGCACTGCACTCGGCTGCTGAGCGCCTGCAGCGTGAAGCGCCACAGAAACCCGAGGTGGAAGCAACGCTGCGCGAACTGAACCTGTTGAAGGAGCGTGGGCAGCTGAGTGAGGCGGAGTATGAGAAGCGGCGGGCCGAGGTATTGGCCGGGCGTTGAGGCAGGGCCGAAGTTCAAGGCCCCTCTTTCCAATCCTTCCCTTCGCTTTGCAAAAGGGAGCGGTACAAGCAACAGCGCTGCGCCTACCGATGCCTGCATGATCCGCTCTCTCCCTTGCGCCGACGGCGCGGGTGAGGGGTGGTTTTTCGGCCACCGCCGGCACTATCACGGTGTCTCTACCGGGAACTTCCCAGTCAGCAAAAAAGCGGCCGAATTCAGCGGCAATCGGCGCTGCCATCTACTGTCGGTGCCTTCATTCGATAAAGATCCAAGCCCCCGGCTCGCGGTGCACGCGCCTTGCCGCTGACGACCAGTTCGCCGGGTTTGTTGGCGTCAATCAGCGCGCCGCGTGTATCGCTCTCGGCGGTATTGAACGACAGCGACAACGGCGCCGCTTCGCCCCATTGCCCCTGACGGCACTGCGACACCCACAGCTGCGTGCCGCCCTGTGCATTGGCGCGGGCAAACACCACCGCGCGACCATCGCCGAGCCAACTGCCATCTACTTCATCGGCGGTGGTGTTGATGCCGCCCAGCGGTGCAGGCGCTGCAAAGCCATCACCGTCGCGTGCGGCGGCCCACAGATCCCAACCGCCTACGCCAGCACTGCGGTTGCTGGCCAGCAGCAGGGCGCCGTCGTCGGCGAGGCTGGGCGAGCGTTCGTCCTGCCGGCCATTGACGGCGTTGCCCAGCGGCTGGGGTGCACCGATGTCGCCATTGCCGGCCAGCGGTGCTCGGTACAAATCAAAACCGCCACGCCCCCCCTTGCGGTTGGAGGCGAAGTACAGCCAGCGACCGTCGGCGCTGAAGAACGGGTCGACGTCGTCGGCTGCACTGTTGAGCACCAGCGGCTGCGGGTCCATCCAGCGCTTGTCCTGCAGCGTGGCCTGCCACAGGTCCCAGCCGCCAGCGCCGCCTTCTCGGTTGCTGGCCCAGAGGATGCGCTGGCCGTCGGCACTGATCGTGGCGCGCAGCTCATCGGCGCGGGTGGAGACCATGCCCATGCCTTCAATGCCGAATTCGGAAAGCGCCGAGGCTGCCGGGGTAAAGAGTAGACTCGCAGTCAGCGCGAGCAGCAGTGGTCGGGTCCGCATGAAGGTTCCGCAGGCAAGAATCGCGTCCAGTCTAGGTCATGCAAAGGATCCCCATGAGCGCTCCCCGTTACGCAGTATTCGGTCAGCCCATCGCCCATTCGCAGTCGCCACGCATCCAGTCCGCGTTCGGCAAGGCGCACGGTATCGCGGTGGACTACCGTGCCATCGAGGCGTCGCCGGAAGGCTTCCCCACCGCACTGGAGGCCTTTGCGGCCGATGGCGGCGTGGGTGCCAACGTGACCTTGCCGCATAAGGAAGCAGCGTTCGCGCTGTGTACCACCACCACCTCACGCGCGCAGCGCGCCGGCGCGGTCAACACGCTGCTGCGCAAGGGCGAACGCTGGCACGGTGACAACACCGACGGCATCGGCCTGGTGCGCGACCTCACCGGCCGTCATGGTCTGGACCTGCGCGGCCGCCGCGTGTTGCTGCTGGGTGCCGGTGGCGCCGCACGCGGCGTGGCACCGGCGCTGCTGGACGCCGGCATCCTGGAGTTGGTCGTGGTCAACCGCTCGCCCGAGCGCGCTGATGCGCTGGTCGATGCGATGAGCGAACCGGGCCGCGCCATCTCTGCTTACTGGGAGGCACTGCGTGAGCAGGGCGATTTTGAACTGATCATCAATGCCACCTCGGCCGCGCGCGGCGAGGGCACCGGCTTCAACCTGCCGCTGTCGCTGGTCAACAGCATGACCACGGCGGTGGACCTGAATTACGGCGAAGCGGCAATCCCGTTCCTGGCATGGGCGCGCGCGGCCGGTTGCCGCAACAGCTTCGATGGACTCGGCATGCTGGTTGAACAAGCCGCAGAAAGCTTCCAGCAATGGCATGGCATGCGCCCGGAAACCGACGCCGTCTATGCCGAACTGCGCGGTCGTGACGCGCTGCTGGTCACGGCGGACTGAGCATGGACAACAGCACCTTGCTGCAGAGCCTGCTGATGACGGTGGGTTATCGGTTGCCCATCCTGATCGCGCTGGGGGTGGCGCTGGTGATGCTGATGGATACGCCACGCAGCCGGGCACGTACGGTGGCCATGAGCGCATTGGCGATGCTGATGCTGGCCGCCTTGGTCGGCGCAGGCCTGAACGTGTTGCCGTTGCTGATGATCGCTGCCGGTAATTTCAACGGCCTGAGTGGGCTGAATACGCTGCTGAATCTCAGCCAGGCGGTGGTGGCGCTGACCCAGGCCGCTGGGTTCATTCTGTTGGCCTGGGCGCTGGTGCAGGCCTTGCGGCGGCCGCTGCTGCCCGGGAAACCCTGAGCCACCAGCGCATTCGGTGAATGCGGGCGGGTATGGGAAAATGCCCGTCTTGATGAGTGCAGGTGGCAGGTTGGCGTGAGCGAAAAAGTAGAAGCACCGCGGATGTTGACCGAGGAACTGAAGGCCGGCATCCGTGACGCTTACGCCAAGCTGCAGGCCAATACGCCGGGCTTCAGTACGCGCCGTTCGCAGAGTCAGATGATCGGCGTGGTGTCGCGCGCGCTGGCCACCGGCGGCGTGGGCGTGGTGGAAGCGCCCACCGGCGTCGGCAAGAGCCTGGGGTACCTCACCGCTGGCGTACCGATTGCGCTGGCCAGCAAGAAGAAGCTGGTCATCAGCACCGGCACGGTGGCGCTGCAGTCACAGCTGGTTGAGCGCGACATCCCCAACTTCCTCAAGTCCACCGGCTTGCAAGCCACGGTGGCGTTGGCCAAGGGGCGCACCCGCTACCTGTGCACGCGCAATGCCGCCGAAGCGCAGGGCGAGGGCGCGCAGGAAGGCATGTTCGGCGACGACGTGCAGCTCTACGACCGGCCGTTGGCGCCGATTGAAATGGACGTGGCCGAAAAACTGACCAAGGCCTTCATCGAAGGCCGCTGGAACGGCGACCTCGACAACGCCCCGGAAACCGTTTCGACCACATTGCGCATGCGCATCACCACACCGGCGTCTGCCTGTGCCGGCCGTCGCTGTGCGTACTCGGCGCAATGCCCGGTGCTGCGTGCGCGCACCGAAGTGCGCGATGCGCAGATTGTGGTGACCAACCACGCGTTGCTGCTTTCGGCGCTGTCCATTGGCGAAAGTGACAGCGGCCAGCCGTTGATCGCACCGCCCGGCGACATGCTGCTGGTGCTGGACGAAGGCCACCACATTGGCAACGTCGCCATCGACCAGGGCGCGGCCAATCTGCCGCTGGATGACATGGCAAAGCGCACCGGCCGTCTGCAGATTTTGATTGCTGGCGCTTACCGCGCGGTGGACAAGGACAAGATCGGCAACCTGCTGCCGAATGAAGCCATCGAGGTGGCATCGCGGGTAAGCAAGCTGCTCAAAAGTTTTCGCGATGACATTGCCAACGTCTGGATTCCGCAACCGGATGATCGAGAACCGATGTGGCGCGCGGCCAACGGTCGCCTGCCGGAAGCCTGGAAGCAGCCCATCGAAGTGCTGGCCGATGAAACCCGCAGCCTGCTCAACTGGGCAACGGCGGCCACTTCACTGGTAGCCAAGGGCAAGCCCGAAGACGCCGGGCACGAACGCCTGCAGCGCAACCTGGGCATGGCGCTGGAGATGATCGAGCAGCAGTACAACCTGTGGGCCGGTTGGCGCCGCGAGGACAAGGAAGGTCAGCCGCCAATCGCGCGCTGGGTAACGTTGTCGCGGGAGGGCGACTACATCCTGCATTGCTCGCCGGTGTCGGCGGCAATGGTGCTGCGCAAGCTGCTGTGGGACGAAGTGAACTCGGTGGTGATGACTTCGGCCACGCTGACTGGCGGCGGCGATTTCCAATCGCTGGCCATCGACAACGGCATTCCCGAAGACGCGGAAATGGTGTCGCTGGCCTCGCCGTTCGACCTGCCGAACCAAGCTCAATTGATCGTCCCGCAATTTCCGGTGACGCCGGACGACCGCGAGCGTCATCCCAAGGAAGTGGCCAAGTACCTGGCCGCCGAGCTGGACTGGGAGAAGGGCAGCATCGTGCTGTTCACTTCGCGCTGGAAGATGGAAAAAGTGGCCGAGCTGATGCCGGCTACATTGCGAAAAAAGGTGCTGGTGCAGGGCGAAAGTGCCAAGCAGCGGATGATCGACGAACACCTCAAGCGCACAGCCGCTGGTGAGGGGTCGGTGTTGTTTGGGCTCAACTCATTTGGCGAAGGTCTGGACCTGCCCGGCGAAGCCTGCACGACGGTGGTCATCACCCAGGTGCCGTTCGCCGTGCCGACCGACCCGCAGACATCAACCTTGAGCGAGTGGTTTGAGAGCCGGGGCTTGAACTCGTTCAACCTCATTGCCATTCCGCATGCGTTGCGCACATTGACGCAGTTTTCGGGACGGTTGATCCGCACTTCCACCGACACCGGGCGCGTGATCATTCTGGATTCGCGCTTGCTGACGCGGCGTTATGGCAAGCGGATCATTGATTCGCTGCCACCGTTCAAGCGGGTGATCGGGTGAGGGCAAACGTGCCACCACTGGCGCTGCAAACCTCCAGTACGTAAAGTTCGCCGCCTCCCTCTCATCCCCTGGCCGCCATGCCCAACTTCCACGCGACTTTCCCTTGGGCAACCCAGCTGCAGCGTCTTCAACAACGCGATCCTGCCTGGGCTTCGTTGGCGCTGTTTGATGCAGCGGGTCTGACGGATGCCGGCCGTGCGCTGGAGCAGCTGCTGCAGGCTGGCCAGGTGTTCGCGCAGAGTGATGTGGACGTTGGTCTGGTTGCCGATGAACTGCGCCGTTATCAGAAGTTCGCGCCACCGGGACGACCGTCGGTGCAGATCGTGCAGTTGCGGCGCCAGCAGTCGACGGTGCAGCAGGCGCAGCGTATGGCGCGGCAGGCCTTCATCCGGCAGGCGGATGCGCTGGCGCGTGCGTTGCCGCTGGTGGTGCCCGCGAAACTGGGTCCGGTGGTCACGATTGAACGCTGGTTGGCGACCAAGCTGGCCTGACAGACGATCGTTGTTGGCGGTGCTTTCCCCTTTCCCGCGTGCGGGACGAAGAGGATCGTTTGCGAACCATGGATTCGCGATTCGATGAGTGGTGTCAGCGCAAAGGCTGGGGCGTGGAGCGGGCGAGGGGCGAGGACATTTTTGCCTTCGCCGTTGCCCTTTGACCTATCGAGCGCTTCCGCTGCTCAGTGCCACAACCCAAGAATCAAGCCGAACAGCACGAACTGCGCGATGTGGTAACCGCCATCAATCGCCCACAGTTTTCCGCTGCGCTGCGCGAACTGATAGTTGATGCCGAAGCTGGCAGCGACCATGCCGAAACCAACCACTGCCCCGCATAGCAACGCCTTGCGCAGTTCCGGCGCTGGCCCCAGCCACCATGCGAACGCAAACGCGGCCAACAGCGAAAACGCGAAGCTGATGCCGAACACCTTGGCGGGATGACCTTGCGGTACCTCGCCCCCGTTTTCACGGTTCCAGGCGCGGCCAAACAATGCTGGGGAATACCAGAGCCCGCCCAGCAGGAAGCTGGACACGGCGGCAAGCACCACGGCATACACGTTCATGCGTTTCCCCTCAGTTCCGATGATGCGTGCATCGTAGCGCTCCCTGCAGGGGCTGCGATGTGCAGGCGATCGCTCGGTGCACCGCGAAGCAGGCTGGTGCACACGGCTGCTTACGCCCCCTTCCTTCGGCCGGAGGCCAGAGTGGGGTTGGGAGTGCGGTGCGGGTTTCTCAACGAAGGCGATTTTGCGTGGATGCGCAGGCAGGCTCACAAAGAGAAGGCCGGTGGTTGCCCACCGGCCTTCTCTACCTCGTCGCACTTCTACAACACGCTCCGATCAGGCCTCCAGCGCGGCGGCGGGGCCGAAGAATTCATAACGGCTCTGTGCTTCGGGTACGCCGACATCGCGCAGCAGCTTCTTCACCTGGGCCATGAACGGCTTGGGGCCAAGGAAATAGGCATCCATGTCGCGCTCGGCCGGCAGCCACTGCTCCAACAGTTCGCGACTGAGGAAGCCCTCCGCATCAGCCGCATCACCAGGCAGCGATTCGCTATAGCAGGTGTAGCTGCGCAGCTGCGGGTGCTGCTTCTGCTTTTCAGCGATGAACTCCCGGAATGCGTGCACCTGACCGTTGCGTGCACAGTGGATGAAATGCACGTCGCGGCCGCTGGCCAATGCCTGTTCCAGCATCGGCAGGGTGGGAGTGATGCCAACGCCGCCGCTGATGAAAGCTACCGGGCGCTCGCTGGCAGCCAGGGTGAAATCACCGGCCGGGGCGAACAGCTCCAGCGTGTCGCCAATCTGCACGTTGTCATGCAGGTGGTTGGAGACCTTGCCGTTCTCCTCGCGTTTGACGCTGATGCGGTAACCCACGCCATCGGCTGCGCGCGACAGTGAGTAATTGCGGCGCGTTTCCTCGCCGTCGATTTCCAGCTTCATGCCGATGTACTGGCCCGGCTGGAAATCCACCACCGTTCCGCCGTCAACCGGCACCAGATGGAAGGAGGTGATCTCGGCACTCTCTGGCACCTTCTCGGCAACACGGAAGCTGCGGGCGCCGCGCCAGCCACCCGGGGCTTTTTCGTTGGCGGCATACGCGGCTTCTTCGGCACCGATCAGCAGGTCGGCCAGCGCTTGGTAGGCGGCGCCCCAGGCGTCGATGATGTCGTCGGTGGCCACGTCCGGGCCCAGCACCTCGCGGATCGAGAGCAGCAGGTGATGGCCGACGATGGGGTAGTGCTCAGGCAGAATCTGCAGGGCAACGTGCT
Organism: Stenotrophomonas sp. Iso1; assembly: GCF_027497995.1. Lineage (GTDB taxonomy): Bacteria > Pseudomonadota > Gammaproteobacteria > Xanthomonadales > Xanthomonadaceae > Stenotrophomonas. Next base: position 382,221 of record NZ_JAODBT010000001.1, read on the forward strand.
TGTTGACGATCTGCCCCACCAACGGGCCCAGCGCTTCCAGGCGGTCGATGTGCTTGGCGTACATCAGCACCGAGTTGGCCAGCGCACGCGGTTGGTCGCCGGTGGCCTGGTGCACCTGGTTGAACAAGGGGCGCGCGACGTCGCTCTCGGTCAACATCCGCCCGTAGAAGTGCTTGGTCAGCGCCTCGCCGCCTGTTTCCAGCAGCGGAACAGTGGCCTTGATGAGGTCGCGTTGGTTGGCAGTCAACATGGTGAGTGGCTTCCTTGTAGGGGTGCCACCATCAACCCATTTTGCGGGCGCCGCTTCATTGATGAATATCAAGGAAGGGGCGTATTTCGACTGCATGCGGCCTGTGGGTTGCGCAGGAGCAGGGATTCCTGCTCCCCGTTCTCCCATCCGATGCAGCCGTTCGCTGCACCGTAGACAACAGAACTCAGGCCACCTTGCCGCGTCGCGCCCGTTCCAGGTGCACCAGCAGCAGGGAGATCGCAGCGGGCGTCATGCCCGGAATGCGCTGCGCCTGGCCGATGGTCTGCGGGCGCACGCGCTCCAGTTTCTGCAGGACTTCAGCCGAAAGGCCATGCACCGATGCGAAGTCGAAGCCTTCGGCAATCGCTGTGGTTTCATGCCGCTGCTGACGTTCGATCTCACCGCGCTGGCGGTCAAGATAACCGGCATATTTAACGCTGATTTCTACCTGCTCAGCCACGCGTGCGTCGTCCACGCCGGGGCCGAGCGAGGCCACCTGCATCAACTTGGCGTAGTCCAGTTCTGGGCGTTTGATCAGATCGAGCACATTGGTTTCGCGGCTCACGCTCACGCCAGTAGCTTCGGCCACTTCGCGGCCCAGCGCGTTGGCCGGTGTCGCCCACAAGCCACGCAGACGCGCGCTTTCGTGGGCGACAGCGGCCTGCTTGGTCTCAAACGCCGACCAGCGGCGGTCATCGACCAGGCCAAGTTCGCGCCCCGTTGGCGTCAGTCGCGTATCGGCGTTGTCTTCGCGCAACTGCAGCCGGTATTCGGCGCGGCTGGTGAACATGCGGTACGGCTCGGTGGTGCCGTGGGTGATCAGGTCGTCCACCAGCACGCCGATGTAGGCTTCATCGCGACGCGGGCACCAGCCGTCCTTGCCCTGCACGAACAGCGCGGCGTTGATGCCGGCCAGCAGGCCCTGCGCACCGGCTTCCTCGTAGCCGGTGGTGCCATTGATCTGCCCGGCAAAGAACAGCCCGGCGACCTGGCGGGTCTCCAATGTGTTCTTCAAGCCGCGCGGATCGAAGAAGTCGTATTCGATGGCGTAACCCGGGCGGGTGATGTGTGCGTTTTCAAAGCCCCGGATGCTGCGCACCAGCTCCAGTTGCACGTCGAACGGCAGCGAGGTGGAAATGCCGTTGGGGTAGATTTCCACCACGTCCAAGCCTTCGGGCTCGACGAATATCTGGTGGCTGTTCTTCTCGGCAAAACGCACCACCTTGTCCTCGATGGACGGGCAGTAGCGCGGGCCGATGCCTTCGATCTGGCCGCTGTAAAGCGGCGAGCGATGCAGCGCGCCGCGGATGATGTCGTGCGTGCGCTCGCTGGTATGGGTGATCCAGCAACTCACCTGTTGCGGGTGTTCATTGACGCTGCCCAGATAGGACATCACCGGCATCGGATCGTCGCCGGGCTGCTCATCCATCACGCTGTAGTCGAGCGAGCGGCCATCGATACGCGGCGGTGTACCGGTTTTCAGGCGGTCAATGACGAATGGACGCTCGCGCAGGCGTGCTGCCAACGTGGTGGCCGGCGGGTCGCCCATGCGCCCGGCGGTGTACTGGGTTTCGCCGATGTGGATCTTGCCGGCCAGGAATGTGCCGGCAGTCAGCACCACAGCCGGTGCATGGAAGGTCAGCCCGGTCTGGGTGATGGCGCCACGCACGGCGTCGCCTTCGATCACCAGATCGTCCACCGCTGCCTGGAACACGGTCAGATTGGGTTGCGACTCGACGATGCCTCGGATCGCCATGCGGTACAGATTGCGGTCCGCCTGGCAGCGGGTGGCACGCACCGCAGGGCCCTTGGAGGCATTGAGCGTGCGCCATTGGATGCCGGCGCGGTCGGCAGCGTGCGCCATGGCCCCGCCGAGTGCGTCGATCTCCTTGACCAGGTGTCCCTTGCCAATGCCGCCGATGGCCGGGTTACAGCTCATCGCGCCGACGGTTTCGACGTTGTGGGTCAGCAGCAGGGTGCGGGCACCGCCGCGCGCAGCAGCCAGCGCGGCCTCGGTGCCGGCGTGGCCGCCGCCAATAACGATGACGTCGTAACGGTAGAAGGTGTCGCTCATACGCGTGAGATCGAAGATAAGTGTGAAGTCCGTCTGCGGGGTGATTCCGCATGGCGACGGCGTGTTTGTCGATTTTACTGCCAATGCCAGCCAGACACGCTTTGCGCCCTAAAGTTGGCACGCTACCTGCAGCTAATACATTGCACCCAACGTGGCATGCGACTTGAGCGCAAATGGTCGGAATTGGAACAGGGGCCGACTGAAGCGCACGCTGGGGGAGCAAAGGGGCCGGTAGTCGGGGGACTGCCGGCCCTGTTTCTTTATGGTCCGTCAGGATCTTGGCGATGTACAAAGACAAAGCCCCGGCCATGGCCGGGGCTTTGTCGTTTTAGGCGCCGATGTCCGACAGGGCCGGAACAGGGGGGATCCAGATTTTCTGGCGGACATCGACATTGAAGCGATGGGTGACGCCGGTTTAGGTCAGATTGCGACGTTGCCGGTCACTCGTGACGCCAAGAATGCCTGCATTTGTGCCAAATGCAACCCCTTTACCGTTCAAGTGTCCTGACGCGCTGGCCACTTCGGACTTGTGACGGCTGTCGGGCGGCGGCGGGGCGTTCCTGAATGGCGGGACGCGGTGCAGCCATGGCCTGCGGACGCGGCATGGCCCGCTGCATCGGCCTGTTGTCAGCCCGTGGCTGCGGCCGTTGCAGGCGATCCAGATCACGCCACGGCGATTTCCCGCCACCGCCGTTGTTGGCCGGCGGTGGACGCGGCGGACGGCCGTCACCATTGCCTGGACGCGGTGGCCTGCCACCTTCATTGCCCGGGCGTGGCGGTCGGTTGCCGTTGTGATTGTGACTATTGCCATGGCCCGGCGGTCGATGACCGTTGCCGTAATGCGGCGGCTGCGGACGGTAGTACGGCCGGTAAACCGGATAGCCATAGCTGCCGTAGCCGTAGTAGCCACTGCCGTACCCGTAGCCCGCTCCGGACGGATAGCCGTAGGGATAGTTGTATTGCGTGGACGGGGAGCCGTGGTAATAGCCGCCCGAGCTGCCGCCGACATAGTCGTACGTGGCGCAGCCGGACAGGCCCATCAACAGGCCGGCGGAAACAATCAGGCGCTTGATCATGTAAGTCCCCCCAGTGGGAATGACGCCAGCATCGGGCTGGCGCGTTGAATTGGCCCTTAATCCAGAGATGCTCCGCTGAATGCAGGCTGTGCCCTGCATTCCCGGCCACACCTGCCTGGGATGCCGCCGCCGCAACGGCTGCGGCAGGGCGGGGCCAGCAGTGCCTTTGTGGAGATGGCCCAACCCGGTGAGCCTACGCTAACCTTTCACCATGAATGAACTTCCCTTGCCCGGATTTGCCGAGGTACTGGCAGCAGCGGCACGTATCGCGCCCCACGCAACGGTCACCCCGGTGCTGCGCTCGCGTGAACTGGATGCGATGGCCGATGCCAGCCTGCACTTCAAAGCGGAGCACCTGCAGCGCGGTGGGGCGTTCAAGTTCCGGGGGGCCTGCAACGCGGTGTGGTCGCTGGATGCCGAACAGGCTGGCAATGGGGTGGTGACGCACTCATCAGGCAATCATGGCGCCGCATTGGCGCTGGCCGCACGCTCACGTGGCATCCCGTGCCATGTGGTGGTGCCCGAAGGCGCGGTTGCTACCAAGCTGGCCAATATCGTCCGCCACGGCGCCACGTTGTGGCGATGCGCGGCAAACCAGGCCGCCCGTGAGGCGGGATGCGCGCGCGTGCAGCAGGAAACCGGTGCAACCCTGGTGCATCCCTATGCCGATGCGCGGGTGATTGCCGGGCAGGGCACGGCAGCGCTGGAACTGATGCGCCAAGCAGGCGCCACGCTGGATGTACTGGTGGTGCCGGTGGGCGGGGGAGGGCTGGCCGCAGGTACGTTGTTGGCCGTGCGCCAGCTGCTGCCGGATTGCGAAGTAGTGCTGGCAGAACCCACGGGTGCGGCCGATACCGCACGTTCGCTGGCCGCAGGCGCGCGTCAGCTGGATTTCGTCCCCGACACGGTCTGCGATGGCCTGCGTGGTGCGCTGGGGTGGCCGAATTTCGCGCTGCTGCAGGGCAATGCCCAGGTCATTACCGTGGATGACACCGACACCGTGGCAGCGATGCGCTTGATCTGGCAGGTAATGAAGCAAATGGTGGAGCCGTCGTCGGCGATTGCCCTGGCCGCTGTGCTGGCCCAGCCCGAGCGTTTTGCCGGGCGCAATGTCGGGGTGGTGCTGTCCGGCGGTAATGTGGATCTGGATGCCTTGCCATGGGGGCAGGGATGAGTGGGCGGCGGCGGATCGGTTTGATGGGTTGGTTGTGGCGGTTGGGTGCGTTGTTGCTGCTGTGGCTGCTGGGCGTGGCGGCATGGATCATCTGGGTGGGCGACCGCGACCAGGCCGCGCCGGCGGACGCGATCATCGTGCTGGGTGCGGCGGCGTATGACGCCAAGCCATCACCGGTGTTTGAAGAGCGCATCCGTCATGGCTTGGATCTGTACCACCAGGGCTATGCGTCGAAGCTGATCTTCACCGGTGGTTTTGGTGGCTCGCGCGCGCGTTTTTCTGAATCGCAGGTGGCGCGTCGCTATGCACTCAAGCAGAAGGTGCCGGCGGCAGACATCCTGATCGAGACCAAATCACGCACCACGCGGCAGAACCTGGTCGAGGCCAAGCAGGTGATGGCGAAGAACAACCTGCACCGGGTGATCGTGGTCAGCGACCCGCTGCATATGGCGCGCGCGCTGCGGTTGTCCAAAGAGTTGAACATCGATGCGTTGGCATCGTCCACACCGAGCACACGCTTCCGCAGCTTCCACACGAGTTGGCGGTTCTTGTTGCAGGAAGTGTATTTCTTCCACCGCGACCTGTTCGTCAAAGGCGCTTGAGAGATCGGCGGGAGTGGGGAGCAGAGCAGCAGCACGCTTTCCCCTGCCTTTCTTTCACCTTCGGTGAAAGAAAGGGCGTGTTGCTCTAGTCCCTAATCCTGCATCTTCCGCCGGATTGGAATCGCCGATACCGGCACCGCAGCCACATCGTGGCCCTGCTCGCGGATGGGTGCGCCCGGCTCCGGCGCCCAGGCTTGGGCGTAGATGACTTCCCAGCTGCTGGGCAGCTTCCCGTCGGTGCGGCGCAATGGTTCGTAGGCGTCGCGTGCTGCGGCGAAGCGGCCGCGCCCGGTGAGGGTGTGGCGGCGGCTGCTCATGGCGTTGGTCGCGCCGATGGCCTTGAGCTCGCGCATCAATGCGGGCAGGTCGTCGTAGGTGAGCGTGAACAGGTCGCGGTCCAGCACCGGGTTGCGGAAGCCGGCCATCATCAGCGCATCACCAAACTGAGCGATCTGCACGAAGTTGCTGACATGGGCGGTGTCATCGGCCTGGGCGAACGCCTGGCGCAACTCCACCAGCGTGTCAGGGCCGAACGTGGAGCACACCAGTAGACCGCCGGGTTTGAGCACGCGACGGAAACCGGCAAACACGGCGGGCAGGTCTTCCACCCATTGCAGGCACAGGTTGCTGAAGATCACGTCCACGCTGTTGTCGGCCAGCGGCAGGGCGCGTGCATCGGCGCAGACGCGCGAAAACGGGCGCCACCAGCCAGCCTGTTTCTTGGCTTCGACCAACATGGGCATTGCCAGGTCCAGCGCGATCACCTGCGCCTTGGGCCAGCGCTTCTTCATCACGGCGGTCGAATACGCTGGGCCGCTGCCGATATCCAGCACCACGTGCGGCTGTTTTTCTTCCAGGTAGTCCAGCGATTCCAGCAGGCGTTTGGCCACTTCCTGCTGCAGTACGGCGGCGGCGTGGTAGCTGGAAGCGGCGCGTGAAAAGGCGCGGCGGACGTGCTTGGGATCGAACAGGGAAGGCATGGCGGTTACAACGCTGAGAGCGGAATTAGAGAGTGCGGCTGCGCGACATGATCGAGCATGTCGCGCCAACGGGCGTGCAACGCATCACGCGCAGCCCGCAACGAACTGTTGCAGCAGATTGGCGACGGCATCGGCGTGGCCAAGGAACGGCGCATGGCCGCCGCCTTCGATGGTGTGCGCGTGGTGCTGGCCAGCCGGCGCCAATGCGGCGGCCCTGTGCATGGTGCGCGCGGACACCAGCCGGTCGCGCTGGCCGCCTATCCACAGGCCGGGCTTTTGCAGGCCGGGCAGGGCGCCGCGCAGGTCGCTGCGTTCCAGCAGGGACAGGCCTTCGTGCAGGGCGCGCGGGGCCGGTTCGCCGCGTTCGACCAGCGACTCGCGCAGGGTGCGCAGCTCGCTGCGTGCGTGCTGCGAGCCCATCACATCCAGGGCGAGAAAACGCTCCAGCGTGCCGCGGTAATCCTGTTCGAGGTCGCGCCCGAACTGCTCAAACACCGACGGCTCGACCGCATCGGGCCAATCATCACCACGAACAAAACGCGGCGTGGCGGCGAGCATTGCCAGCCCGCGCACCTGCGGCAGCGTCGCCGCGGCGTGCAGCGCCACCAGCCCGCCCAGCGACCAGCCACACCACACGGCAGGCGGTGTGGCGGCGGCGATGGCGTTGACCAGGTAGGGCAGCCGCAGCGGTGTGCTGTCCTCGCGGCTGTGGCCGTGACCGGGCAGGTCGACGACATGCAGTTGGAACCGCGGCGCCAGCCGTTCAACCAGCGGCGCGAAGATGCCGCCATGTAATGCCCAGCCGTGGATCAGGACCAATGCCGGTCCGCTGCCGGTGACGTCGATATGCATGGGGACGACCGTCGGCTCAGGCGTTGACGGTGTTCAACGAGCGCTGGTACAGCACCACGTCGCGGGCGCGGGTGATGGCGTCGATCAACGCCTTGACCTGCTCGACGCTGTGCAGCGCCGACAACGTCACCCGCAACCTTGCCTTGCCTTCGGGCACCGTTGGTGGACGGATCGCGCTGACCAGGAAGCCGGATTGCTCCAACGTTGCCGACAACGCCATCACCGTCGATTCGTCGCCGCACAGCAGCGGCTGGATCGGCGTTTCTGAAGGCATCAATTCCAATCCCTGACGACGTGCGCCCTCGCGGAATGCGGCGATCAGCTCGGTGAGCTTTTCGCGACGCCAATGGTCGCGACGCGCCAGTTTCACCGCTGCCAGCGAAGCAGCTGCTTGAGCCGGCGGCAGGGCGGTGGTGTAGATGTAGGGACGTGCGGTTTCGGCCAGGTGCTGGATCAAGGCTTCATCACCCAACACCACCGCACCGTGGCCACCGAGCGCTTTGCCCAGCGTGGCCAGCTGCAGCGGTACTTCGTTTACGCCCAGGCCGGCGGCGGCAACGCAGCCACGGCCGTGTTCACCGACCACGCCCACGCCGTGAGCGTCGTCCACGTAGAACAACGCTTCTTGCATGCGTGCCACCAGCGCCAGCGAGCGCAGCGGGGCGATGTCGCCATCCATGCTGAAGACGCCATCCGTGATCAACATGGCCGCGCCTTCGGCGGTGTTCTTGAGCTGGCGCATGGCGCCTTCGCTGTCCAGATGCGGATAACGGCGGAGCCGGCAGCCGGCCAGGCGCGAGGCATCAAGCAGGCTGGCGTGGTTGAGCCGGTCCTGTACGCAGACGTCGGTTTCCTCACTCAGCAGCGCCTGCTGTACGGCCAGGTTGGCCATGAAGCCACTGTCGAACAACAAAGCGCGCGGATAACCGAGCCAGTCGGCCATCTCGCGTTCCAGTTGCTGGTGCAGGCTGTGATGGCCGCAGACCAGATGCGAGGAGGTACTGCCGGCGCCTTCACGCGAGGCGGCGTCCTGCAATGCGGCCACTACCTCGAACTGCTGCGACAGGCCCAGATAGTCATTGCTGCAGAAGCCGATCAGCGAGCGGCCGTCGATCTCCAGGCGCACGCCATCCCGCCGGCCAACCGTGCGCCGGGTACGGATGCGGCATTGGGCAAGCCGCAGCTTGCGCTGGTGCTGGATGCGTTCGTGGAGGTCAGGACGGGCCATGGCGGTGGTTCATGGTCAGGCGGCCGGCTAGCGTACCCGGTTGCCCGTCAGAATTCCTGCGACGGGGCCGGGGTGCCGGAGCGGCCATCAGGCGCTTTGAGCGCAGACCGGGGCGATGTCCAGATGCACGGTGCCGGGGTGGTCGTGGTCGTCGGCATCCACCGTCACGGCCATCGGCCGGATACCCAGGCGGGCGAACAGGGCCTGGTCGCGCTCGGTGTCCGGGTTGCCGGTGGTCAGTAGCTTTTCGCCATAAAAAATGGAGTTGGCGCCGGCCAGGAAACACAGCGCCTGCAGCTCGTCACTCATGCTTTCGCGGCCGGCCGACAGCCGCACCATCGACTGCGGCATGGCGATGCGGGCCACCGCGATCATCCGCACGAACTCGAACGGGTCCAGCTCGGCGCTGCCGTGCAGCGGGGTACCGGCCACCTGGACCAGGCGGTTGATCGGCACCGAATCCGGGTGTGCGGGCAGATTGGCCAGCGCCAGCAGCAGGCCGACGCGGTGGTCGCGGGTTTCGCCCATGCCGACGATGCCGCCGCAGCAGGTCTTCAGGCCGGCATTGCGCACGTGTTCCAGCGTGTTGAGCCGGTCCTGGTACTGACGGGTGTGGATGATGGAGTCGTAGTAATCCGGTGCGGTGTCCAGATTGTGGTTGTAGTAGTCCAGCCCGGCTTCCTTGAGCGCCTGCGCCTGGTGGCCTTCCAGCATGCCCAGGGTGGCGCAGGTCTCCAGACCCAGTGCCTTCACTTCCTGGATCATCGCCGCCACTTTGGGGATGTCACGGTCCTTGGGCGAGCGCCATGCCGCACCCATGCAGAAGCGCGAGGCGCCGGCCTGCTTGGCGGCGCGGGCGCGGGCAACCACGCTGTCGGTGTCCATCAGCTTCTGTGCGTCCACGCCGGTGTCATAGCGCTGTGCCTGCGGGCAGTACGCGCAGTCTTCCGGGCAACCCCCGGTCTTGACCGAGAGCAGGGTGGAGACCTGGACTTCTGCCGGATCGAAATGCAGCCGGTGCACGCTGGCGGCGCGGTGTAGCAGGTCGGGGAAGGGCAGATCGAACAAGGTCTGCAGCTCTTCGCGTTTCCAGTCGTGGCGGATGACAGCGGACATCGGTGTTACCTGACGGTTGGGACTACGGAAGCGGCGCAGTCTGGTGAGCATGGATGAAGCTGTCAACTCTTGTGGGTGCCAATTGGTTTACAGGGCGCGGGCGCAGATGTCGGCCTGGTTGTTTCCGCCGCGCTGTCTGGTCTGTGCCGAGCCGGGCGTCGCTGGCCGGGATCTGTGCGCTGCCTGCAACGCCGGCCTGCCTTGGCCCGTGGCCAGTTGCCGACGCTGTGCTCTGCCGCTTGCTGTAGCGGACGACGACCAGCGCTGCGGTGCCTGCCGGCAACGCGATTCGCCCTTGAATGAGGTGCGCGCGGCCTTTATCTATGCCGCGCCGGTGGACGGCCTGCTGCGCCGGTTCAAATTTCATCAGGATCTGGCGGCGGGGCGCCTGTTGGCTGGCTTGATGTGCACACGCTTGGCCGATGTCGAGCGCCCCGTGGCGTTGGTCCCGGTGCCCTTGCATGTGTCGCGGTTGCGTCAGCGTGGTTACGACCAGGCGCTGGAACTGGCGCGCCCCCTCTCACGCGGGCTGGGAGTGCCGCTGTGGCACGGCCTGCAACGCGTCCGGGCCACCGCACCGCAATCGGAGCTGGATGCCGCCGCACGTCACCGCAACCTGCGCTCCGCATTTGCGGTTCAGGCCCCGGTACCTGCGCACGTGGTGCTGGTGGATGACGTGATGACCACCGGCGCCACCTTGCATGCGGCCGCTACGACCCTGCGCAGCGCCGGGGTGGCGCGGGTGGATGCCTGGGTCTGCGCGCGCGTGCCTTGAGCACGCCATCGCCACATCGGCAGGGCTAGAGTTGCAGGATGGAAATGTTTTCAATGCAGAAACCAAGGAGTTAGTGACATGAGTGCATCCACAGGTTTCCCGTCAGGTTCGCTGTTCACCGCGCTGTCGCGCAATTGGTGGGTGGTGCTGCTGTTCGGGCTGTTTGCGGTGGTGTTTGGCGTGCTCGCAGTGATGGCGCCGGTACGCACGGCGGCCGTGCTGGCTTGGTGGCTGGGGGTGATGGCCGTCGTCGAGGGCGTGGTGGTGCTGGTCGCCGCGATCAAGGGTTCGGCGCCGGTATCACGCGGATGGGCGGTGTTCTATGCGCTGGTATCCATCGCGTTCGGCGTGCTGGCCATTCTCAATCCGCTGGCCACCGCGAGCGTCCTGCTGCTGTTCCTGGCGGCATGGCTGGTGGTGGCGGGCATCTACCGCATCGTGTTCGCCATCCGCGTGCGCAAGCAGATTGAAGGCGAGTGGCTGTTGATCGTCAGCGGCCTGCTGGCCGTGGCCCTGGGCGTGATGTTTGCGCTCAACCCGTTGTCGGGGCTGGTGGTGACGTCGTTGTGGATCGGCGTACTGGCCTTGGTCTACGGTGTGCTGCAGATTGTTGTCGCGTTCCGCCTGCGCTCATTGGGCAAAGCGGCCTGACGCTGGCTCACAAGGGACAACCCAACAGCCCGCCGAAAAGCGGGCTGTTTCGTATCAGGGGAGGTATTGGCTGGCGACGATGCCGGCAAACAACACCGCGCCGACCCAGTTGTTGTGCAGGAAGGCCTTGAAGCAGGGCTCACGCTCGCGGTTGCGACATAGCCAGAACTCATAGACCACCATCACCAGCGCCACGGCCATGCTCGCCCAATAGGCCATGCCCAGTTCGGCGCGCTGCCCCACCAGGGCCATCGCGCCAAAGAACAGTGCATAGAGGATGCCCTGGATCACCAGGTCCAGATCGCCGAACAGGATGGCGGTGGAATGCGAGCCTATCTTCAAGTCATCGTCGCGGTCGACCATGGCGTACCAGGTGTCGTAGGCGGTGGACCACAGGATGTTGGCGCCATAGAGCACCCAGCCCAGCGGGGGCACCTCGCCCTGCACCGCAGCGAACGCCATCGGAATACCCCAGCCGAACGCCATGCCCAGATAAACCTGTGGCAGGTGCGTGTAGCGCTTCAGGTAGGGATAGCTGGCAGCCAGAAACACACCGATGAAGCTCAGGCCGATGGTCAGCGCGTTCATGGTCAGCACCAGTGCGAACGCCACCAGCATCAGCCCGGCGAACAGCGCCAACGCTTCGCGCCCGGAGACCGCACCGGTGGCCAGCGGCCGCTCCTTGGTCCGTTTGACGTGCGGGTCCAGCCAGCGGTCGGCGTAATCGTTGATCACGCACCCGGCCGAGCGGGTCAGCCAGACGCCGGCGGTGAACACGAACAGCGTCCACAGCGGCGGCATGCCGTCAGCGGCCAGCCACAGCGCCCACCAGGTGGGCCACAGCAGCAGCAAGGTGCCGATCGGGCGATCGGCACGCATCAGTTTCCAGTAGTGCGCGAACCGCGAGGACGTGCTGGCGGTGGGCGGGGAGTGGGGGAGACGGCTCATGGGTGCAAAGGTTACCAGCTGCACCCGGGCAGCCCTCCCATACGCGGCTTTCCGAAAGTGGGGGAAGACCTGCGCGCGCTTTGCCGCTAGAATGCGCGTCCGTCTGGCAATGCCAGCCGGTTTTCACTGCGCTCGTAGCTCAGCCGGATAGAGTAGTGGCTTCCGAAGCCATTGGTCGGGGGTTCGAATCCCTCCGGGCGCACCAGATTCAAGTCCGGGCATGTCCCAGGATGTCCAAAAACCCCAGAGAAATCTGGGATTTTTGCTTTTCCGGTGTCCGCTCGGATCTGGGGTAGTCCATTGCACTCTGAGGCCTTTCGGGGGGCAATTTTGGGGGCATCCCGATCAATCAAAACCCTAGATGTCCCCCATGGCTCTGACCGATATCCAAATACGTAACGCCAAGCTCATGGATAAGCCTTAGCGGCTGGATGCAGGCAGAGCGGGGCGTTCGCGCGCTGGAGAAGGCCGAGGGCCATGCGCTGGCCGAGATTGGAGCAAAGCATGAAGAACGATCGGGAAGTTGCCGAGGCCGTCTCTGCTGTTGTTGCGGACCTGCGTATTGGCAACCCCCAGCTGTGCCGGCAGTGGGGAGCGCGTGAAACGAACCGCGTGTCCGAATCCGCAGCGGGTGTCGCCGAACGTTATGCGCTCGCCGAACTACGAATAAAGGATCAGGGCGATCATGCCGTTTCTTCGGTGTTATCGCCCGCGCTGGGCGCCCCCGACGCGGCAGGTGGACGCGCTTGCGCTCAAATTGCATTGCCGCAAAGCAGTCTCCGAGTGTCGATGTCACGCGCTGGACTCCCCGGCGACCGGTATGGCCGTTCAAAGCAAAGTCAGCCCCCCGCAGGGAGGGCTGACTGCAATGCTTATGGCGCTGGGCAGGCCTCTGCACGACAGTTCGCATAGTTCTGGTAGCACTGTGCCTCGCTCATCGCGCCCTTTGTAAGGCATCGATTGAGGCTCACCTCACACATGGAGCATGGAGTGACCTGTGCGGAGGCAAGGCCGGATGCAGCAACAAGCAGGAACAGCACGGTCTTCAAGGTCTTCTTGATCATCACGTCAGTCCTTTGTTTGCCCGGGAACGGGCAGCTCAGACGCTACACATGGGCTAGGTGTCCTTCAATTTGCACTGCCGCAATCAGTGAGGGTGGGAGAAGGGTCGAGAGCTGCGCGTGAGGTTGAGTCGATGAAACGCAGCAGGAGCGATGGGTACCTTGCCCTTGGCCATCGACAATGTTGCAGGCCATGAAATGCGAACTGCGAACTGCTGGCCTTCCGCGATTGCCACGGATGCTGTTCGGCTCGATTTAGGTACCAGTCGGTGCGTCTACCTTGCAGTCGCGCACGCGTATGGCGCGTCCTTGATGCAGCCATCTGAATAGCCGTCGAAATCAAATCGCTGAATTTGATAAACAGGTAATTCCAGCGGAATTGCTGTCGAATCGTAGTTTTTTACGTCGCGCTGGATGAGTGTTCATTCATACGAAAAAAGACTGGATTGTCTGAATGTTCGTCTTGGACTCGGAGGGGGCGATAGGCCGAAGCTTCGGGCCACGAGCTAGTCTGGCCCTGCGTTGCTTGACGATGGGCTGCTTGCTCAGGATGAGGACGCGTCGAAGATCGGCACAGTCCAACTTCCGGGCAGTTTCAGGGCCAGGTGCGGCTCTCGGGTGGGTGGTTCGCGATCGTTGGAAGCCAGCGGCTCAATCCAGCGATCTACACCAATGGCCAATGATTTCCGGAGAAGCTATGAGCGCTAAAGACACGTTCAATCAACTGAAGGACAAAGAGCTGCTCAGTGACGAAGAGCTGCTGGCGTTCTTTGATTCACTTCCCGCTGTCTCGATAGAGCAGGCGCTGGGCCGCTGGAAAGGCGGTGACTTCAATACGGGGCACTGGGGGAACTCAGCGCTCAAGGAAATGAAGTGGTTTGGAAAGTGGTATCGCAGCAAGCTGGATGCTGTTCCGTTGGTCTGCTACGACGAGCACGGACGCTTGTTTTCGAGCAAGGCAATGAAGGGCGAAGCATCGCTGTGGGAGGTGGGTTTCCGTGGCAAGAGCTCGACCACCATGATCTACGACGGCGTTCCGGTCTTTGATCACTTGCGGAAAGTGGATGATCAAACCCTGCTCGGCGTGATGGACGGAAAGTCGTTCGATGGATTCCCCGACATCGTTGACAACGGTAAGTACTACTTCTTCTACCTCGAGCATGTGGACAGCTTTCCTGCGGAGTATGTCGAGGGCTGATCCAGCGCGACAACGGCAATGAGTCGCAGCAGTGAAGTGATTGAAGCGGAGGGTTGTCTGCTGCTGCAGGCAACTCTTCTGCGTTACTGCCTGCTTTGACCGCCGCACATGGCATTGGTGCTTGCTGTCTTCAACCACCTTCAATCAGTTGATCAATCCAGCGGGAACATTGAGATGAGTTTCGTACCAGATTTCGAGAGATTGAACTCGGCCGACCGCCTGCAACCGGAAGTTGTTTCCCGATTTATGACCGCGCTTGTAGCCGTTTTTTGGAGGGCAGCATGAAAGTTGAAGCAGCCGTTGCGCGATCGCCTGAAGCGGGATTCTCGCTTGAGGTACTTGACCTGGGAGAGCCGGGCGATGATGAGATTCTGGTCCGGATTGTGGCTGTGGGCGTATGCCACACGGATCTGGTCGCCAAGAATCAATCGTTGCCTTTCCCGTTGCCTGCAGTGCTCGGACACGAGGGTGCCGGCATCGTGGAACGTGTTGGGTCTCGGGTAACCAAGGTGGTTCCCGGTGACCATGTTGTCCTCACCTTTGCCTCTTGCGGGAAGTGCTTGAACTGTCAGCGAGGAAGCCCGGGACGCTGCCGGGAATTTATGATCCGCAATTTTTCTGGGCAGTGTTGTCCCCTGCATGCACATGACGGGGAGCGCGTCAGTGGCGGCTTCTTCGGGCAGTCGTCGTTTGCGAGCCATTCGCTCACCAACGAGCGCAATGTCGTCAAAGTTTCGAAGGCGGTTCCGTTGGAAACGCTCGCTCCGCTCGGATGCGGAATTCAGACCGGGGCAGGGACGGTGCTGAACAGCTTGCGTCCGCATGCTGGCAGCAGCATTGCCATTTTTGGCGCTGGCGCAGTTGGCCTCTCCGCGATGCTTGCGGCTATCGTTGCAGGCTGCACTCGGATCATCGTGGCGGACGTGAAGCCGGAGCGTCTGGAACTGGCTAAGCGCCTGGGCGCCACGGATGTCATCAACAGCGCGCAGGAGAATCCAGTTGAACGCGTGCGTCTGCTCACCGATGGCGAAGGGGCAGATTATGCGGTTGAGTGCTCAGGCATTCCGAGTGTGATGCGCCAGGCCATTGATGCGATTGCTGTACATGGTGCTTGCGCGCTGGTGGGCGCAGCGCCGGCGGGCGCCACCGTCAACGTGGACATTGGCAGCCTGGTCGCTGGCCGCACGATCATGGGTGTCATTGAGGGCGACAGCATTCCCGACATCTTTATTCCGCAACTGATTGAGCTCTGGCAGCAAGGGCGCTTTCCATTCGATCAGTTGTTGGAGTTCTATGACTTCGGTGACATCAACAACGCGGTTGAAGATTCAGAGCGGGGGAAGGTGGTGAAGCCCGTTCTGCGGTTCAGTCGAGCCGGGGATGGATAACGCCTTGAGAGAGGGAAGCCCGGATATAGAGGTTCCCATGTGTTGCCTCGGGCAATGAAGAGGGGGCCGCCCTGTGGCGGCCTCTGCAATGCCCTCTGCCCCATTCAGTAACGACTTCCTGCTGCGCTGCCGCGAGTTGTTTCAGCCCTTGCTGGCTAAACTACTTTCAATTGCAACGGAGGTGGTATGGCCGGTTTTCGTCCTGTTTCATTGATTGGTGTGCCGACTGACATAGGCGCGGGCCACCGGGGCGCCAGCCTCGGCCCGGAAGCGCTGCGTGTTGCCGGTTTGCCCGAGGCATTGGTCGCGCGTGGCGTGGATGTGCGCGACATCGGCAACCTGGCGGGGCCGCGTAACCCGTGGACCGGGCCAGTACAGGGTTACCGCCATCTGGATGAAGTGGTGGCGTGGAACCACGCGCTGATGGAAGCCACCTATGCTGAGCTGACTGATGGGCGCATGCCGATCATGCTCGGTGGCGACCACTGCCTGGGAATCGGTTCGATCACCGCCGTGGCGCGCTGGTGCCGTGAGCAGGGCAAACAGTTGCGGGTGCTGTGGCTGGATGCGCACTCGGATTTCAATACCTCTGATGTCACGCCCTCGGGCAACATCCACGGCATGCCAGTGGCCTGCCTGTGTGGTCTGGGCCCGGATGTGCTGACCCGACTCGGTGGCAGTGCCCCGGCGATCTCACCCAGCCAGGTGCATCAGATCGGCATCCGCTCGGTGGACCCGGAAGAGAAGCGGCTGATCAAGCATCATCAGGTGGATGTCTACGACATGCGCCATATCGACGAGGCCGGCATGAAGCGCACCATGGAGGCGGCGCTGGAAGGCATTGATGCCAACACGCACCTGCATGTCAGCTTCGACGTGGATTTCCTCGATCCCAGCATTGCTCCGGGTGTTGGCACTACCGTGCCGGGGGGGGTGAATTACCGCGAAGCGCAGCTGGTGATGGAGATGATTGCCGACACCGGTTTGATGGGCTCGCTGGACATTGTTGAGCTGAACCCGCTGCTGGACCACCAGAACCGCACGGCCGAGCTGGCGGTTGACCTGGTGGAGAGCTTGTTCGGCAAATCCACCCTGATGCGGGATTGACGTCGCGGCCACTTGGCTGAACGCCAGTGGCCGGTATTCACACGCGCTGCACACCACAGTCGCCAGATTCGTCTTCACACGCGGCACGCAGGTTTCGGTTTCTCCGGGGTCTGCGGTTGCCAAGCGAAGAAGGGAGACGCCTGATGAAGCGAGTATTGATGTTGGCCCTGCTGGGCATGTTCTCTGTGGGGATGCTCAGCGGTTGCAATACCGTTGCCGGTGCGGGCAAAGACATGCAGAAGGCCGGCGAGAAGGTTGAAGACAAGGCAAAAGACTGCAACGACGGCAAGTGCTGATGATCGCCGTGGCTCCGCCGGGGCCACGTTACTCGTGAACCACCACAGGAGAAAAACATGAAGCGTTTGGTTTCCTTGATGTTGCTGTCGCTGTTCTCAATTGCCGTGTTGTCGGGCTGCAACACCATTGCCGGTGCCGGTAAGGATGTACAGAAGGCCGGTGAGAAAGTGGAGGGTGCCGCCAAGAAGTAACGCGTTCCTGGCGGAATCAAGAAAAGGGCCGGCATTGCCGGCCTTTTTCGTTCCTGACGGTATGAACCTGAAGCTGTGTTCAAGATCGTCAGTGCCCTGCAACGAATTCTGGACCCTATGGCAACACCGACAGGGGCACGCTGGTCCCACGCGGATTTACCGCGTTTCCCCCAAGGAGAAGACTGATGAACAAAGACATCATTTCCGGCAAGTGGAGCCAGTTGAAGGGCAAGGCGCAGGCCAAGTGGGGCGATCTGACCGACGACGACTTCAAGGTTGCCGAGGGCAACGCGGAATACCTTTCCGGACGTCTGCAGGAACGGTATGGCTGGGCCAAGGATCGCGCTGAAAGCGAGGTGCGCGAATTCCAGAAAGACCTGAGCAAGGACTACCCGGATCACCACTGAGCGCGCGTGATGTAAGCGCATGAACAATGGGCCGCAGCGATGCGGCCCATTGTCTTTCTGCGGATCAGCGGCCGCGTGGCGGATCGGGGACGAAACCGCCGGGGAATGCCTGCGGCTGCCGGCTGCTGCCGGGGCGCAGGCGCGGGATCACGCCCATTGCCAGCAACCGCGAACGCGTGTCGTAGCGCAGCTCGCTGACTTGTGCTGGTGTGCGGCTGGCGCGTTCAAAGCGGGTGGAAGACGACTGCGACCACTCGCGCTCGCCATGGCCGGTGCCCAACTGCTGGCGGCTTTCCGCCTTGCCGTAGGCCGATGTCGCATCCGCAGCGCGGTTGCTGGCGCTGGACTCAGCTTGCGGCGCGGCACGCGGCATGGGGTAGGGCGCCGGCATCGGGCGCACGTCGTATACCGGGCGGTGCAGCTCGTTGAACACCGCAACACCGATCACCCCGACATTGGCCGGGCGCCCGGTGCGGCTGGCGTAGCTGTCGCCGTGGTCGGTGAACACGAACTGCGCCACCTCGGCATTGGATTTGCGCCAACCGGTGATCTCGCTGCTCTGCCACGGTTCCAGCACGTAGCCGGATTGCTCGGGCGAGGCGGTCTGGCCAGTGATGGCGTTGACGCCGTCCACCGACAGCACCACCAGCACGCGCTCGCCGCTACGGTTTTCCATGCGCACGCTGTAGCGGTGGCCTGGTGCGCCGGCTACCCAGCGCTGGCCACGGTGCGGGTAGGCATCGAGGTCCTCGCCGGCATCGCGGTCAATGAGGGACAACGCCACCGGGCCCTGCATGGGCGGTGGCACGGGGCGGAACCCGCACAGGGCGAGAACCAACAACACACTGGCTGAAATGCGGTACATGGCAGGCTCCTGCGTGAGGGACGAGACGATGAACGGCCAAGCGCGGGAAGCGGGGTTGAGCCATGGCGGTTACACTGGCCCGGTTAATCCGTCCGTCACAATTGCGTACATGACTACCCGCGTCCTTACCGGCATCACCCCCTCCGGCACACCCCACCTGGGCAACTACGTCGGCGCCATCCGCCCGGCCATTGCCGCCAGCCGTGCTGCGGATATCGAGAGTTTCTTCTTCCTGGCCGACCTGCACAGCCTGATCAAGTCACAGGAGCCCGAGCGCACCCAGCGTTCGACCCTGGAGATCGCAGCCAGTTGGCTGGCCTGCGGCCTGGACCCGGAGACGGTGTGGTTCTACCGCCAGAGCGACATCCCGGAGACCACCGAGCTGATGTGGTTCCTGACCGCGGTGGCCAGCAAGGGCATCCTCAACCGCGCCCACGCCTACAAGGCGGCGGTGGACAAAAACCGCGAGGAACAGCTGGACGACGATGCAGGCGTTACCGCCGGCCTGTTCATGTACCCGGTGCTGATGGCAGCGGACATCCTGATCTTCAATGCCAACAAGGTGCCGGTGGGTCGTGACCAGATCCAGCACATCGAGATGGCGCGCGATTTCGCGCAGCGCTTCAACCATGTTTACGGCAAGGAATACTTTGCCCTGCCGGAAGTGGTCATCGACGAACAGGTGGCCACCCTGGCCGGCCTGGACGGCCGCAAGATGAGCAAGAGCTACAGCAACACCATTCCGTTGTTCGTCCCGCGCGACGAGCTGAAGAAGCTGGTGTTCTCCATCCTCACCGACTCGCGCCTGCCCGGCGAGCCGAAGGAGACCGAGGGCTCGCCGCTGTTCCAGATGTACCAGGCGTTCGCCACGCCGGAGCAGACCGCCGCCTTCGCCAAGGCGTTCGCTGACGGCATCAGCTGGGGCGATGCCAAGCAGCAGTTGTTCGAGCGCATCGATGCCGAACTGTCGCCGCTGCGCGAACGCTACAACGCGCTGATGGCCGAGCCGGAGAAGATCGAGGCGATCCTGCGCAAGCGCGGCCAGCAGCTGCGTGAGCAGTTCGCCATTCCGCTGCTGAAGGAACTGCGCCATGCGGTGGGCCTGCGTGATCTGTCTGCCGCAGGCGACACGCCCAAGGGCGAAGCCGTTGCCAAGGCAGCGTTGCCGCTGTTCAAGCAATACCGTGAAAAAGACGGCCGCTTCTACTTCAAGCTACTCGATGGTGAAGGCGAATTGCTGATCCAGAGTGAGGGTTTTGATTCGCCGCGCGATGCCGGCCAGCTGATCGCCGTGATCAAGCAGGCCGAGCAGGGCGATGCGCTGCAGAGCGAGCTGTTCAAGATCGAAGGCGAGATGGAGCCGGTGCTGGCTGCGTTGCAGGCACTGCGCGAGGCTGCCGCCAAGGATTGATTGCTACCCGAAGGAGCACGTCGATGGCCTGGTTGTCGTTGTTGTTGTTTCTTCCGTGGTTTGGCGTGATGGGCGCGTTGTACTGGTGGTTTCCACGCCAGCCTCGACACCGTGCCCGCACGCTGTTCGATACGGTCATGCTGGTGCTGGCCTTGCTGGTCAGCATTGGCTTGATGCACTGGGGCTACCGCGTGGGTGCGGCCGAAGTGGCCGCTGGGCTGTGGAAGCAGATCATGGCGGTGCTGTACGCCTATGGTGGCTTTCTGGCGGTAATGGTGCTGGCCCTGCTGCTGCGCCCGCGCGTGCTGCAGTACTGACGCCACGCATCTGCGACCAAGGTGCAATGTAAGCCCGGCGGTGTGGCTGGCAGGATCGAAGGCCGCCCGTGAAGGAGTTCCCGATGTCCGTTGACCATGGCATCCATACCATCGATACCGCGTTCCAACGCGATCATTTCGATGCGGCCTACCTCATCGTGCAGGACGGGCGCGGCGCCTTTGTCGATTGCGGCACCAGTCACTCGCTGCCGAATCTGTTGGCTTGCGTGCAGCGGGCTGGCCTGCAACCGGCCGATGTTGATTGGCTGATCGTCACCCACGTGCACCTGGACCACGCGGGTGGTGCCGGTGCGTTGATGCAGCACTTGCCCAACGCCAGGCTGGTGGTGCACCCGCGCGGCGCGCAGCACATGATCGACCCGACGCGGCTGATTGCCGGCGCTACCGCTGTTTACGGTGAGGCGGAAATCGCGCGCAGTTACGGGCAGATCGTGCCGGTGCCAGCCGAGCGTGTGGTGGTGGCCGATGACGGGCATTGCGTCTTGCTGGCCGGGCGTGAGCTGCTGTGCATCGACACGCCGGGACATGCGCGTCATCACTTCTGTGTATGGGATCAAGCCAGCCGCAGCTGGTTCACGGGCGACACGTTTGGGTTGTCGTATCGCGAACTGGACGGTGATGCCGGCGCCTTCATCATTCCGACGTCCTCGCCGGTGCAGTTCGAGCCCGAAGCTCTGCACGCTTCCATCGATCGTTTGATGGCGCGCAACCCGCAGGCGATGTACCTCACCCATTACGGGCGCGTGGAAGGTACTGCACGCTTGGCCGGCGACCTGCACGAACAGATCGACGCGATGGTGGCCATCGCCCGCCAATGCGCGGATCTTCCGGAGCGGCATCGCGTCCTGGTGGAAGCACTGAGCGCCTTGTATGTGGCGCGTGCCCGCAAGCACGACCGCACGCTGGCCGATGCTGAAGTGTTGAGGGCGTTGGACATGGACATCGAACTCAACGCGCAAGGCCTGGCGTGCTGGCTGGACCGCGACAAGCGGTGAGGTTCTGCGCCTTGCTTACAGCTGCGTAGGTTGAGATGTCAGTCGGGTCTGCGCTGCAGCGGGTGCTGGCGCTTTACCTCTCCCTTTTGCGCGGCGAAGGGGGACGGGCAGCTGAACTTGCTCAGGATCGCCGCTTCACCGCCGTCATCACTTTTGCGACGCGGGCAGCGTCGGCGGGGATGAATTCCCTGCGGTTGGTGTGATCGGCAAAAAGGGAATGCTGCCATTTCATCCCGGCCTGCACGCTGCCGTTCCGCACGTCTGATTCACTCTTTCCCGCCTTTCCTCCGTAGAATCTGCAGCTCTGCCTGCTTGTTGGTATCTGCCGTGAACCCGATGCGCATCTTGTTGCTTTCGTCCTGCCTGTTTGTCGGCGGCATCGCCAATGCGGCCAATGATCTTCCCGGTGGCGGCATCGATCCGGAAGCGTTGTCGCGGCATGTGCGCATCCTTGCTTCCGATGAGTTCGAGGGGCGAGCGCCAGCGAGCAATGGTGAGCAGCGCACCGTGGATTACCTGATCGAAGAGTTCGGCAAGGCGGGTCTGCAGCCAGGTGGCAAGGACGGCAGCTGGGTGCAGGAAGTGCCGCTGGTGCGCGCGACGGTGAATGGCGAGGTCGCTGCCAGTTTGTCGCTGGGAGGCAAGCCGCAGCCGCTGACCAACGGCGAGGATGTGACGCTGCAAAGCCTGAGCCCACTGGGTGTGGTCGACCTGAAGGATGTGCCGCTGGTGTTCATCGGTTACGGCATCTCCGCACCGGAGCGTCATTGGGACGATTACAAGGGCGTGGACCTGGCCGGCAAGATCGCCGTGGTGCTGATCAACGACGCCGACTTTGAAGCCGATGCCCCGGGCGCGTTTGATGGCAAGGCTGTGACCTATTACGGACGCTGGACCTACAAGTTCGAGGAAGCCGCGCGGCGCGGTGCCGAAGGCGTGTTGATCGTGCACGAGACAGCCGGGGCCGCATATCCGTGGGCAACGGTGAAGGCGTCGGGCACCTCGGCACTGTTTGATATTGAACGCAGCCAGGAAGAAGCGCTGGCTGCACACACGCCGGTACGCGGCTGGATGCAGCGTGCACTGGCTGAGCGCATCTTCAGTGCGGCTGGGCTGGATTTTGAAGCAGAAAAGCGCAAAGCCATGAAGGCCGATTTCCGTCCGGTGGAACTGGGCGATGCGCGTTTGTCGACGAGTTTCCGGGTCAACCGCGAGCGCGTGGTGACCCGCAACGTGGTCGCCAAACTGGAAGGCACAACGCATCCGCAGGAGTCGGTGATCTTCTCCGCGCATTGGGATGCGTTTGGTATTGGCGAGCCGGATGCCAGCGGCCAGACGGTGCGCCACGGTGCCATCGACAACGCCACCGGCATTGCTTCGGTGCTGGAGCTGGGCCGCGTGTTTGCCGCGGGCCCACGCCCGCAGCGCAGCCTGTACTTCCTGGCACTCACTGCCGAAGAAAAGGGCCTGCTCGGTGCCAGCTACTACGCCGCGCATCCGCTGGCGCCGCTGGAGACAACGGCGGCGGTGTTGAACATCGAAATGTTCAGCCCGGACGGCGAAACCGCCGATATCGCGACCTGGGGCAAGGGCCGCGTGTCGTTGGAAAATGATGTGGACCGCGTGGCCAAGGCGCGCGGCCGCCGTTGGTCGCCGGATCCGAATCTGGAAGCTGGCTTCTTCTACCGTGCTGATCACTTTGCCTTTGCGCGCAAGGGTGTGCCGGCGATTACGGTCGGTGCGGGTCTGGATAAACGGGAGGGTGGCGTGGCTGCGGGCCGCGCGCTGCGTGATGCCTATTTTGCCAAGTGCTATCACCAGGCCTGCGATGCATGGTCGCCGCAGTGGGATGCGCGCGGATTGGCGGCTGACACACTGCTGGTTTACGACCTGGGCCTGGAGTTGGCCAATGGCCGGCAGTGGCCGCAATGGGACAAGGGTGCGGAGTTTGAAGCTGCCCGCGAAGCCAGCGACGCGGCACGGCGCTGAGCGTTGTAGGCGCGTGCTGGGTGTAATGCCAGCAGCGCGTCGCGATCAATGGCTTTTTGTTCGTCATTCCCGTCCATGCGGGAATGACGAACAGAAAAGAGGCCTGCATTAAAACAAAAGCTCCCCAACCGCGCTGCCCAACCGTGCGGTTTGCGCTATTGGCGCGTTCCATCCAGCCAGTTCGGTCCCTTGTTCTTCAGGAAGAACACGTAGACCACCAGCGACACCGCGATCACTGCGGTGACATAGAGCGCGAACGTGTTGACGTGGCCCGTCTTCAGCGCGGCCTGGTACAGCAATGGTGCAGTGCCGCCGAAGAGTGAGTTGGCCAACGCATAGCCAAAGCCGACGCCCAGCGCACGCACATGCGTGGGAAACAACTCGGCCTTCACCACCGCGTTGATCGACGTATAACCGGTGAGGATGACGAAGCCCACCGCCAGAATCAGGAAGGCCATCAGCGCGTCGTGCTGCTTGGGCAGCGCGGTCACCATGTAGCCGGTGTAGAGCACACCGCCGATGCCGAAGAACACCAGCAGGCTCTTGCGGCCGACGATGTCCGACAGCCAGCCGCCGAGCGGCTGCAACACCATCAGGAAAGTCAGTACGCCGAGGTTGATCAGCGTGCCGGTCATCACGTCATCCCCGGCGAAAGCACTTTGGATCATCTTCGGCCCGTTGACCGAATACGTGTAGAACGCCACCGTGCCGCCGGCGGTGATCAGGAAGCACAACAGCAGCGGACGCCATTGGTGGACGAACAGTTCGTACATCGAACCCGATGCCTTGGCCCGCCCTTCCTTGGCCGCCTCGATGGAGGACGCCTGTAGTGATTCGTCCATGCTCTGGCGCAGCCAGAACACCACCAGCGCTGCAATGCCGCCGATACCGAAGGCGATGCGCCAGCCCCAGGTGGAGATCTCGGGCTTGTCCCAGAAGCTGAGCATCGCCAGCAAGGTCAGCTGTGCCAGTACATGGCCGCCAACCAGGGTGACGTAGTGGAACGAGGACAGAAAGCCGCGCCGGCCGGGAATGGCGGCCTCGGACATGTAGGTGGCGCTGGTGCCGTATTCGCCGCCGGTAGCGAAGCCCTGCAGCAGACGCGCCAGCAACAGGATGATCGCAGCCCAGATGCCGATCTGCGAGGCCGTGGGCGTGATGGCGATCAGGAATGAGCAGCCGGCCATCATCGACACCGATACCGTCAGAGCCCGGCGCCGCCCGAAGCGGTCGGCGAAGCGGCCGAAATACCACGCACCGATCGGGCGCATCAAAAACGTGGCCGCGAAAATCGCCCACACATACATCGTGGAGTTTTTGTCAGCGGCCGAGAAGAACTGCGATTCAAAGTAGAGCGCGAATACCGAATAGACGTAGACGTCGTACCACTCAACCAGATTGCCGGCCGAGCCCTTCAGCGTGTTGGAGATGGAACGGCGCAGCGCGTCGCGTTCGGGATGTGCCGATGTGGCGGCGGGGGAAGTGCTCATGCGAAGGGGTTTCCTGGCAGGGAAGTGGGAACATGCACGCCTTGCCGGCACCATCCGGCCGCCGGTTCTGTGGTTCACCGTACTCCCACCGGGAGTTAGGCGATGTAATGACTTTGTAGGGGGTACGCGGGGCTGAGGGCGGCCATGGCTGCGTCCTCGGCACGATCCCCCGCTGCGGGCAAGCGCAGGACTCCACTCCTATCAGCCCCAACGCGGCCCACGTGGACGCGACGTTGTTCGGTCATGGATGCCAAGCGAAAACAGCATGCCGTTTTCCGTACTGATAACCCGTGGCTCACTGGCCTAGAATTCGCGTTCCCC
The DNA here is from genome assembly GCF_027497995.1 of Stenotrophomonas sp. Iso1. GTDB lineage: Bacteria > Pseudomonadota > Gammaproteobacteria > Xanthomonadales > Xanthomonadaceae > Stenotrophomonas. Next base: position 407,005 of record NZ_JAODBT010000001.1, read on the forward strand.
TGATGGCGGTGTCTGCCCCATGTCTTCCCCCCAACTTTCGCCGGCTGCTCCCAAGAGCGGCCTTGTCGTACTGGCCTTGTTCCTGGTCTACGTGGTCTGGGGGTCCACCTACCTGGGTATTCATCTGGCGCTGGAAAGCGGCCTGCCACCGCTGTCGGTGATCTCCGGCACGCGCTTTGTGGTCGCCGGTGGTGTGTTGTACGGGTTCCTGCGCTGGCGCGGCATGCCTGCACCCACGCGTGTGCAATGGCCAACGCTGGCGGTGATGGGCCTGTGCCTGTTGTTCTTCGGCAACGGCATGGTGGTGATGGCCGAGCGGGATGTGTCCTCAGGGCTCGCCGCGGTAGCAGTGGCTTCGGTGCCGCTGTGGATGGCGCTGTTTTCCGCCTTCCGTGGTGACAAGGTGACGCGCGGTGAGTGGTTGGGTATCGGCATCGGCTTCATTGGCGTGGTGTGGCTCAATGCCGGCAGCAGCCTGACCGCGACGCCGAAGGGTTTGGTGTTTCTGCTGATTGCACCACTGGGTTGGGCTGCCGGTTCTATCTGGTCGCGCGGGCGTGATCTGCCATCGCCGTTCATGACCGCTGCCGGGCAGATGCTGTGTGGTGGCGCGATTCTGGTGGCCGTCGGCCTGCTGCGCGGCGAACGCATTGACGGTTGGCCGGGCATGCAGGGCGTGTTGTCGGTGGGCTATCTGACCGTGTTCGGTTCCATCGTCGCCTTCACCGCCTATGTGTGGCTGCTGCAGAACGTGCGGCCGGTGCTGGCTGGCAGCTACGCCTACGTGAACCCTGTGATCGCCGTGGCGCTGGGCACATGGATCGCAAATGAGCATTTCAGCAAGTCGGATATCGGAGCGATGGCGGTCATTCTGGTCGGCGTCGTGGTCATCACCCTGGCACGGATACGTCGCGCATGAATCCCGCTACCGAACACCGCAACGGTCTGCTCGCCGCCACATTGGCATTCGTCATGTGGGGGCTGTTTCCGCTGTACTGGCATCTGCTGGCTGAAGTGCCGTCATCGCAGATCATCGCCCACCGCATCGTGTGGAGCGCGGTACTGCTGATCGGTGGACTGGCGATTGCACGCGGCTGGGGTTGGCTACGTGAGGTTTGGCTCACGCCGCGCCGGTTCTGGTTGCTGGGTTTGTCGAGCCTGCTGATCAGTGCCAACTGGAGTCTGTACATCTGGGCCGTGAATGCCGGCCATGTGATCGAGACCAGCCTGGGCTACTTCATCAACCCGTTGTTGAGCGTGGTGCTGGGCGTGGTGGTGCTGAGCGAACGGTTGGGCAAACTGCAATGGCTGGCGGTCGGGTTGGCCGCGCTGGGCGTGGCCTGGTTGACCTGGCAGAGCGGTCGCCCGCCGTGGATCGCCATTGGCCTGTCGATCACCTTTGGCCTGTATGGCCTGCTGCGTAAGCTGGTGGCGGTGGAAGCAGTGACGGGCCTGGGCGTGGAAAGCCTGTTCATGGTGCTGCCGGCGCTGGCGTATGTGCTGTGGGCCGAAAGCGGCCACGGCGGCGGTTTCATTTCCGGCTGGGGCTGGGGCAATGATGTGTTGTTGGTGCTGGCCGGTGTGGTCAGTGCGGTGCCATTGATCGCGTTCGCCTACGGCGTGCGGCGGATACCGTTATCAGTGGTCGGTTTGCTGCAGTACATCGGTCCGACGCTGCAGTTCCTGGTCGGTGTATTGATCCTGCGTGAGCCGTTTGATCATGCACAGCTGGTGGGCTTTGGTTTCATCTGGGCCGGCTTGCTGGTGTTTGCGATTGCCGGCGTGCGTGCGGCGCGGAATGCACGGGCCACGCGTAGCTGAGTGCAACCAAAAACGCGCAACCTTCCCCGTCCTGATGCGGCCGGGAAGGACGAAGCAGTTGTTGCTGACGACGGACAGATCGCGTGAACCTGCTCGCTGTCTGGTGCCCTGCGCTTTACCGCTAACGTCGCCTGCAACGTCGCGATCTGCTGCTTCCCTTTGCCGCAGCCAAGGGGAGGGTTGCGCAGTCTGCTTATGCTTCCGCTTCGCGGATCACACCGCGCCTGCCGGTACTGCGGGACAGTGATTGTTGTCGCCGGATTCGGCGAACCAATGGTTGACCACGTTGGAGAGACGGTCCAGACGCATTGGCAGGGTCAGATGATCTTCGCCTGCCACTTCCAGATAGCGTGCATGCGGTGCCGCCGCTGCCAATGCACGGCCCTGTGCTACTGGGATGTGCGCATCGTCGCGGCCATGCACGAGCAGCACACAGGCCGGCACCTGCGCCAATGCCTGGCCGACATCCACGCGATCCAGATCAATGCCGAGCTTGTGATCAGTTGCTGCGATGGCGTCGTCCAGGCCACTGCCGCCGTACTGCCAACGGGCAAGCGGCAGGGCGACGTAGTCACTCAGGCGTTCGGGTGGGCGCGACAACATATGCGGCACCATCGTGCGGATCGCCTGACCGGCGTTGTCGAAGGACTCCATGGCCACCACGCTGCGCAGCTGCGGGCCAAGTTCGCGCGCGGCGAAAATCGCCGTTGCCGCGCCATAGGAAACGCCGAGCAAATGCACCGGACCACTGATCTGGCCTTCGGCCTTCAATGTCTGCAGTGCGGCCACGACATCCTCGCCCTCACGCGTGCCGTAGCCCGACGGTGCGTGCCCGGAGCGGCCGTGGTTGCGCAGGTCCAGCGCGATGGTGCGATAGCCGTTCTGTGCAAGCTCCAGTGCCCAGGGCAGCAGCGAGCCACCATCCATCATCCAGCCATGCAGCAGGATCACCGTGCCGCGTGGTGCGATGGCAGAAGGCGCAGGCGCCGAGGCGTCCATGGAAAATTCCGGGAAGTGCTTGCCCTTGCCGAGATAGCGGTAATCCAGCTGATAGTTGCCAGGATCAAATGCAATCCAATGCAGCCTGACACCGTCGCTGCCAGCAACGCTGCCCTGTTGATGGGGCAATTGCGCCAGCAACGCATCGATGCGCTCGGTGGGAACCAAGGGAGAGGTGCCGCCGGGTGCGGCGAGGCGCTCGCTCAGCGACAGTGGCGGAACGGGAGACGAGAGAGCAAAGCCGGCCAGCATCACGCAGACGCCAGCCAGCGCCAGCGAACGAAGCATGGCGGGAACCGATATGGGAACACCGACACCGTAGTCACAAGCGGGCGTTGCATCTACCGCATGGCGATGACAACTAGATGACCGTTGTGTGGTGTTTGGGTTGCGCGAGTGGCTTTCCGCTGCCGGATGCTGTGCGAGCGTTGTGCTCGTTTGTGCCTTCTCGTGGAAGGGCGTGCGGTGGGTGATGAGGGCAACTGCTGAAAGCTTGCCCTCACCCCAACCCCTCTCCCGCGTGCGGGAGAGGGGCTTCACGTCATGCAATCACGACACGGTGAATCAGCGCCGTTGCGGCTTCTGGATCAGAAGCGCTGCTGGTACTTCATGTACATGAAACGACCGATGTCGAAGCCACCGTAGTAGGTGAAGCTGCTGTTCGGCTGGCTGTACATGATCGGGCCTTCGTGCTTGAACACGTTGTTGACGCCCAGCGACACGGTGCCGTCCCACGGCAACGCGTAACGCACCTGCAGGTCATGGAACGTGTTGGAACCCAGCTTGCGGCTCGGCTGCATGTCCGTGTACGGCGACTGGAAGTTCGGCATGTTGCATTCCGGGCCGCCTTCCAGATCGTACGAGCACTTCTCCTTCATGCTGGAGGTGTAACGGGTGGTCCAGCTCGCGCCGAAGTTGCCGTTCTGCCAATCCAGCGTCAGGTTGGAGCGCACGCGGAAGTTGCCTTCCCAGCCGGTGGACTGCTCAACCGGGGTGGTGTCCACGTTGTCAGCCTTGCGCGACAGGTAGTCCACGTAGGTGGTGTTCCAGCGCAGCGACAGCTGGCCGAACGCCATTTCCGGCAGGCGGTAACGGACGCCGAGGTCATAGCCAGCGGTTTCCTGGTAACCGGCGTTGTTCAACGAACGGTTCATGTCGCTGACCTGGCCCTTGTTGGTGCCGGAGGCGTAGCGGGTGAAGCGGTCGCAGGCCGAGGCGATGCCCTGCACGTAGCACTGGTTGAGGATGTCGGTGGCCGACTCGCCAACGATCACGTTGTCGATGCGGATCTTCCACCAGTCCAGGCTCAGGTCCAGGCCGGTGACAAAGTCCGGGCTGTAGACCAGGCCCACGGTCCAGGTCGTGGCGGTTTCCGGCTTCAGCGCGGCGTTGGAGCCGGAGGTGAAGTCGGTGACGGCCTGGACGCCAGAGGTGGTGGCCAGTTCGCCGTCGCCGGTCTTCTGGCGGAAACCGGCGCCCATGCCGGCGGCGGTACAGCGTGCAGCCACTTCACTGTTGCGTGCGGCAGCGCCGAAGGAGCGGTCGCACGGATCGGTGATGCGGTCACGGGTGGTGACGGTGCCGCCGTACAGGTCGTCCACGGTCGGCGCACGGAAACCGGTGCCGTAGGTGGCGCGGACCAGCAACGTGTCGATCGGCTTCCACTTCAGGCCGAACTTGCCGTTGGTGGTGCCACCGAAGTTGTTGTAGTCCGAGTAACGGCCCGCCACGTCCAGCGACAGCTCGCGCACGAACGGCAGGTCGGCCAGCAACGGCACCTGCAGCTCCATGTACACCTCGTCCAGCTTGTAGTCACCCTGGGTTGGCTTGCCGCTGGTGCCGGCGATCTGGCCGTTCTGCACCATCATGTCCGGGGTGTAGCTGGCTTCTTCGGTGCGGTGTTCCACGCCCATCGCGGCCATGACGTCGCCGGCCGGCAGGGTGAACAGCGAGCCGGAGATGTTCGCGCTGACCACCTTGGTGGTGCTGCGGATATCGTCGACGAAGCTCTTGAACAGGTAGTCGCGCACGGCCGGGTCGCCGCTGAGCGAACCGGGGCTGTTGCTGCCCATCGGTGCCAGCGGGTTCCACGGCACGCAGCCTTCGATCACGTTGCCAACGCTGCCGCAGCGGGCCACGCCGCTGCCGTCGATGAAGGACGGGCCCACGGCCAGGTTCACGTTCGGCTGGTACATGCTCTGCAGGGTGCGACGCTCGCCCTCATTGCGGTTGTACATGTAGCTGACGTTCCAGTCCCAGAAGCGCGAACCGGTTTCGAAGCTGCCTTCCAGACCAATGCTGGCGCGCTTGGTGGTCAGGCTGTTGTTGGTCGCACGCGGAAATTCCTCGGTGCGATGCGAGAACAGCACGTCCTTGCCCCAGTGGTTGAACGCACTGTCGGCAGACAGTGGCGCACGCGCACCGCTGGCCGACTGCGCGGCGGACACCGAGTACGGGTAACCGGCCAGCTGCTTGACCGACTCACGCTCGCTGTACAGCACGTCGGCGACAACGCGCAGGTCGTCGTTGATCTGGAAACCACCATTGGCGAATGCAGACTTGCGCTCCAGCGAGGAGAGCAGGGTCATGTTGGTCTTGGTGTTGGCGTAGGTGGCCGGGTCACGTGGCTTGAAGTTTTCCACCTTCGACGGATCGCCACCCGGGCCGACGCTGAGCACCTTGCCGTCTACGGTGACCGAGCCCCATGCGGTGGTGCCATTGAGGCCATCGGCGGGGTGGTACGGGCCGTTCGGGTACGCGGTGAACTCACGCGCGCCACCGAGCACCGGGTCTTCCTTCGACTTCTCTGCGCCCACGCTGAACCAGCCGCGGTCGAAGGTCTTGCCGAAGTTGGCGCTGTAGGAGCGCTTCTGGCCATCGCCTTCGCTGTACTGGCCGACATAGGCGCTGGCGTTGCCGCCATCGAAGTTCTTGCGGGTGATGACGTTGATCACACCAGCGATGGCATCGGAGCCATACAGCGCCGATGCGCCGTCGGTCAGCACTTCAATGCGCTCGACGATGGCCGAGGGAATCGAGCCGACGTCGGAGTAACCGCCGGCGCTGACGCCCATGCGGCGGCCGTCGATCAACACCAGAGTGCGCTCCGGGCCAAGGTTGCGCAGGCTGACGAACATGCCGCCGTAATCGCGGCCCGACGACAGTGCAGAGGCACGGCTCAGCGACGGTGCGCCGGCGGCGGTGACGTCCTGCAGGATGTCGGCGACGTTGACGTAGCCCTTCTTTTCGATCTCCGCGCGGGTCAGGGCGATGACCGGCTGTGCGGTCTCGACGTTGGCCTGGCGGATACGCGAACCCGTGATTTCAATACGGTCCAGCGTGGTGGTGGAATCGTTGGCGTCTTGCGCGAACACAGGGGCAGTGCAGCTGCTGGCCAACGCGATGGCAATCGCGGTGCGCAGCGGATTCGACTTCAGATACATCTCTTTCGGCTTTCCTTTATACCTACTACGAAAAAAGCGCCCTTATAGGGCGCTGTGACAGATGCATCACCGTTGGGGGAGGGACGCAGCATCCGCTATCACAGCTCGCTGCCCGCCGAAAACTCGGGCGGGCGCGCATGATGGACCAAACGGATCGATGCGTGAAGGGACAAGTTCCGCCATGCCCATCTGCAATCGTTGCAGATGGGCACGCCATGGCGGACCGTCATGGTGCGGTTGACGAAGGGCTCAGGTTTCGCGCAGGGCGGTGGTGATCGGCAGTCGCGCCGCCCGCAGGGCCGGGAACAAACCACCTACCAGGCCAATGCCCAACGCCCATTTCAAGCCGCTCCACAACAACGGTGGCGACACTTTGAACTGGAACACCACCTGGCTGAAGTTGTTGCCCAGGGTGGAGACGCTGAAGTTGTTGAACGCCAGCCACGCGATCGCGCCGCCCAGTAAACCGCCAAGCAACGCCAGAAGCATGGTTTCCAGCATCACCGCGGTCACCACCGGCACGCCGCGGAAACCAATGGCGCGCAGCGTAGCGATTTCCCGGGCACGCGTGGCGACTGCCGCATACATGGTGTTGAGCGCACCAAACACTGCGCCCACCGCCATGATTGCGCCGATCACCGTGCCTAGCACGTTGAGCAGCTTGTTCAAGCCGCCGCCCTGCTTGCGGTAATACTCGCCGGTGGTCTCCACATCCAGTTTCAGGCGGGGGTCGGCGGCCACGGCGGCTTTGAAGGCTTCAAAGCCCTGCTTGCCTTCGGTGCGGACATTGATCGACTGCCAAGCGCTGCGGTTGTACGTGGTGGCCAGTGTCTGTGCATCCGTCCATAGCTCGGACTCATGCGCATCGCCCGATTCAAAGATGCCCACCACCGTCCATGCCTGGTTGCCGAGGGTGAGCGTCTTGCCGACGTCAAGCCCCTGGAACTGCGTCTGCGCACCGCGCCCGGCCACGATCTCGCGCAGGCCGGTGCCGAAGCTGCGGCCTTCGACGATGCGCACCTTGTCGTGCACAGCCCAGGCCTGCTCGCCGACGCCACGGAACTGCGCGTTGACGTCGGTGCCATCACTGCGTGACGTGAGATTGACTACCTGCGAGACCTCGGCCGACACCAGCGGGCGACCGTTCTCACTGCGTGCCACGCCGGGCAGGGTTTCCAGCAGCGGAACCTGGTCGCGGGTGATGACTGAATTGGTCTCTGCCTGTGAACCGCCGCGCAGCACGATGGCGGTGGTGTCATCGCCGGTACTTTCCAGCGTTGCCTGGAAGCCCTGACCCATCGCCAGCATCGCCACCAACACACCGACTACCCCGGCAATGCCGATCACGATCACTGAGGAGGACCCCCAACGCTGCGGCAGGCTGGCCAGCCCGATACGGGTTGCAGCCAGTGCGAGGCGACCGCTGCGGGTGAGCAGCAGCCACAGAGTGATGGCAACGGCGACGGCGGCAACACCGATCCACGGTAGTGCGATCCACACGCCCAGACCAACGATCAACAGCACGATCACCAGCGCGTTTGAAAGAAAGTTCTTCATGTCGTTCTCCTTAGCGCCCGGCCAGTGCATCAACGATCTTCAGGCGTTTGGCCCGAAGTGCCGGCAATACGCCCACCACCAAACCAATCACCACGATCAGCAATGCACCCACCAACCACGTCTGCGTTGGCACATGCGGTGGCAGCAAGCCCATGGTCTTGGGTGCCATCACAGGTAGCGCCAACGCCGCCAGGCCGAGGCCGATCACACCGCCCAGGCCGACCAGCAGCACTGCTTCCACCATCACCAGCATCAGCACGGTGCCGTCCTTGAAGCCCAGCGTCTTGAGCGTGGCCAGTTCGGGGACGCGCTCGCGCACTGCCTGCGCCATGGTGTTGCCGGTGAGCAGCAGCAGGGTGAAGAACACCGCGCCCATGATCGAAGTGACGATCATGCCGATGTCGGCAAACTGTTTGATGAAGGCCTGCTGGAACGCCGACTCGGTTTGGCTCTTGGTCTCATGGTCGGAGTTGGCCGAGATGGCATCGATGGCCTGTGCCACGCGTGAAGCATGGTCCGGGTTGTCCAGTCGCACCGTGTACCAGCTCACCTGGTTCTTGATGTAGTCGTTGGATTCGTCGAAATACTTCCAGTTCATCATCAACTGGCGCTCTTCGTTGGCGGCAGTGGCGGTGTTCTTGGAGCGGAACGTGCCGACCAGTTGCAGCGGCCAATCGTTGCTGCCGCCACGCGGGAAGATAGTGGCCTGCAACGGAATGGTGTCGCCGATCTTCCAGCCAAACTGCTTGGCCAGCGATTCACCGACGATGGCACCGGTGCGGGTGTTGCGGAATGCTTCTACCTGCTCCTTCGGGATCTCGAATTCATTCATGACATCGAAGTAATTCGGTGCGACCGAGAAGTTGGGGAAAAAATTCTTCGGGTCCTGATAGATGCCACCGAACCACATGGCGTAGGTCACATCGGTCACGCCTTCTATCTGGCGGATCTGCGATTCCAGGCGGATGGGTATGGTCTGGGTGATGGACAGCCGTGAACCGACCACCAGCCGGTTGGCACCGGCCACCGAATTACCGCCGCTGGCAAACGCCACGCGCACCGAATCCAGCATGCCGAACAACAGAAAGGCCGTGACGATCGACAGCAGCGTGAACAACGTACGCGTGCGGCTGCGGAACAGCTGTGCCCAAACCAGTGAAAAATATTTCATGGTTGCGCTCCTCAGTGCACGGGGGCGTCGACCAGCTCGCCCTTGTCCAGATGCACGGTGTGGGTGGCGTACTCGGCAGCCTTGGGGTCGTGCGTGACCATGATGATGGTCTTGCCGTGCTCGCGGTTGAGCAGCTGCAGCAGGCCCAGGACTTCCTCGGCGGATTGACGGTCAAGGTCGCCGGTGGGCTCGTCGCAGATCAGGAAAGTGGGGTCGGACACAATGGCGCGCGCGATTGCCACGCGCTGCTGCTGGCCGCCAGACAATTCGTTGGGGCGGTGGTCGCGGCGGTCGGCCAGTCCCACCAGCGTCAGCGCGATCTGTGCACGGCGCTTGCGATCAGCCGCACTCAGATTGGTGAGCAACAACGGCAACTCCACATTCTTCTGCGCGGTGAGCATTGGCATCAGGTTGTAGAACTGGAACACGAAGCCGACGTGGTGGCTGCGCCATGTGGACAGCTGGCCGGCACCGAGTTGGTCGATACGCTGCTCTTCGATATTGATTTCACCGCCAGAAGGGGTATCCAGGCCACCGATGAGGTTGAGCAGAGTGGTTTTGCCTGAGCCGGATGGTCCCATCAGCGCGACGAAGTCACCGCGGGTGATGTCCAGGTTGATACCGTGCAGTACTTGCACTTTTTCCGGGCCGCGCTGGTAGGTCTTGGTGATGTTGCGGAGGGAGACGAGGGTACTCATGGATGTTCCTCAGCGGTGACGTGTTGGGTTTTGGGTTTTGTCGTCCGGTGTGAGAAGCGCGGGACGAGGCAGGCGGAGCGAGGTACGAGGAGCGAGCGGTTGTTTCCCCCTCCCTTGCGCAAAGCGCAGGGGAGGGTTGGGGAGAGGTGTCGTTGCTCTGGCAGTTGCTTTGCAGTTGCTTTGCTTTGCAGTTGCTTTTGATCTGCCGGGTTCCCTTCCGCAGCGATGGAGCTGGCAGGCAAGACCCCGAAAGGGGCGGCGCACAAGGATGTGCGTCGTTTTTCGACGAGACAGGGATGTCTCGTCGAAAAATCCTGCCGGCGGAGTGGACCCGCGATGCGAAGCATCGTGGGCGCGGAGGCAGGGTGTGTTTTCTTTGCGCCAGGTTTCTTTGCACAAGCAAAGAAAGGTGGCTCGCGCCCCTTTAGGGGCACGAAAGCTTTTGCCTTTAGTCCTTGCTGTGCTTCTCACTACTCAAAAGCCGAAGCAGGAACAAGAACAAGTGCAAGAGCTTTCACTCCCCTCCGGGGAGCGAGTTACTTTTCTTTGCTTGTGCAAAGAAAAGCTAACCAAAAGAAAACACACCCTGCCTACGCGCCTTCCGCGCTGCACGCCGCCCCCTTCGGGGCCTTGTCCGTCAGCTCCGCCGCTGCGGAAGGGAACCCGGTAAATCAAAAACAAGAGCAACAGCAACAGCAGGATCAACAACAGAATCAACAACAGAATCAACAACAGAATCAACAACGCAACTACCCGGTGATTGGCAGCACCGCGGCACAGGTCACAGCCCAGCGCGCAACGCGCTTACTTCTCCGCACCTGCCAGCGCCACTTTGTCACCGTCCTTCAATTCATCCGATGGATTGACCACCACCGTCTGCCCGGCACTCAGGCCCGACAACACCTGCTTGTCCTTGCCCAGCGTGGCGCCGGTCTCCAGCGCCTGCTGCCGCACTTTGTCGTCGGCCTGCACCACGAACGCTACGGGTTTTCCTTCGCGTTGCACGATGGCCGTGGCGGGGACGCGCACGCCCTTGGGCACCTCGGTACCTGCAGGAGCGGCTTTCTCCAGGAAGCTCACCCGCACACCCATCTCCGGCACGATGCGCGGGTCCTTTACGCCCAGTGCGACGCGCACCTTCACCGTGGCCTTGCCGCGGTCGGCGGTGGGAATGATGGCGATCACCTCACCGGGAATCTTCCAGTCCGGGTAGGCGTTGAGCACGGTTTCCACCGCCATCTTCGGTTGCACACGGCCAATGAAGGCTTCGCCGACTTCCACTTCCACTTCCAGCGAATCCATGTCGACGATGGTGCCAATGCCGGTACGGGTGAAGCCGCCACCGGCCGACAGCGGCGACACGATCTCGCCCGGCTGCGCGGCCTTGGCCGTGACTACGCCGGAGAACGGTGCGCGCACGATGTTGTTGTCCACGCCCAGGTCGGCGATGGACAAGGCGTCCTGCGCCACCTTGGTGTTGTGCTGTGCGGTCAGCAACTGCGCACGCAGGCTGTCGCGTGCGGCCACTGCCTGGTCGTACTGTGAGCGCGAGACCAGCTGCTGGCTTACCAGCGATTGCAGGCGTGATGCTTCCGCCTCCGTCTGGCGCAACTGCGCCTGCAGGCCGCCAATCTGGCTGCGTGCGGCATCCAGCTGTGCGGCGTTGAGACTGCGCTGTGCGTTGGCATCAATGGGGTCGAGCGTGGCCATCACCTGGCCTTCTTCCACGCGCATGCCTTCTTCGATCATGACCTCGCGCACCTTGCCGGTGATCTTGGCCGAAACCGTCGCCATGCGCCGCGCGACGACATAGCCGCTGGCGTCCAGCACCGCGGTGCTGCCGGCGCCCGCCTGGGCCATGGCCACGACCGGTGCGGTTTCCACCGTGATGGCCGGTTTGCGGCTGAGCAGGGCGCCGATGGCCAAGGCCAGCAGCAACGCCAGGATCAGGCCAAGCACCACCCACAGCCAGCGGCTGGATGAGGACGGGCCGCGCGGCGGCGGGGCGGCCGAGCGATCAATGCGGAGTTCCTTCAGCAGTTCAGCAGATGCATTCATGTGGGAAAGGACGGCGCGAGAGGGGAAATGTGACCGAAAGGTACCGCAAACCTGTGTTTCAGGTGGTCTGCAACGGAACGGATGATAGGCATGCAGCACCCCAGATGCAGGTGACGGTTGTCACCCGCTTCGCCTGACCGCCGTGACTGTCGACTGCCTGGCCGACGCCTTACCTTGGCGCCATTCCCAGCGAGAGGCGACGGCGATGGTGCAAGGCAGCGACGTATTGGCCAGTCTGCGTGGCGTGCATAAGCGTTATGGCACGCTGGTCGCACTCAATGGCGTGGATCTGGACCTGCATGCCGGGCAGGTGATGGCATTGCTGGGCCCCAACGGTGCCGGCAAGACCACCACCATTGGCTTGTTGCTGGGCCTGCTGCGTGCAGATGCCGGGCAGGTGCAGTTGTTCGGGCAGGACCCGCAGCAGCTGGCGGCGCGGCGCGGCATCGGGGTGATGCTGCAGGATGCGGCGCTGCCGCCCACGCTCACGTTGGCGGAGTTGCTGCGGCTGAGTGCCAGTTACTACCCGGCGCCGCGCCCGTTGCTCGAGAGCGCATCGCTGGCCGGTGTCGAGGAGCTACTCGGTCGTCCTTACGGCAAGCTCTCCGGCGGGCAGCAGCGCCGCGTGCAGTTCGCCATCGCCCTGTGTGGCCGGCCGCGGTTGTTGTTCCTCGATGAACCCAGCGTCGGCCTGGACCTGCCGGCACGCCAGCGGCTGTGGGCAACCGTGCGCCAACTGGTGGGCGAGGGTGCCGCCGTGGTGCTGACGACGCATTACCTGGAGGAGGCCGAGCACCTGGCCGATCGCGTCTGCGTGATGTTGCACGGCCGTATCGTCAGCGATGGCAGTGTCGATGCGCTGCGCGCCCGCGTGGCCAATCGCGTGATCCGCTGCCAAACGGCGCTGGATGTCACCACCGTCGCTGCGTGGCCGGGAGTGCATGATGCCCGCCGCGATGGCGCGCGCCTGCAGTTCAGCAGCAGCCAAGTCGAGGTGGTGGTGCGACGTCTTCTCGATGCCGACCCGCAGTTGTCCGCACTGGAAGTGCAGCCGGCCGGCCTGGGTGAAGCCTTCACCGCCTTGACCGACGACACCACCGCAGCCGAACAACGCGAGGCCGCCTGATGAACACGCTGACACCGCTGCACACGGAGCGCACGACCACCGCAATGACGGGCCGACGCGTGCTCGGCGCCTACCTGCAGGAGATCCGTGCCGAATGCCTGCGTTATCTACGCAGCCCCTCATTCGTACTGCCGTCGATGTTGTTCCCGGCGGTGTTCTACCTGATGTTTGCGGTGGTGCTGGGCGCGCGTCAGTCTGCCGATGCGCCGCGTTTCCTGTTGGCTGCCTACGCGACGTTCGGCGTGATGGCGCCTGGCCTGTTCGGCTTCGGTGTGTCGCTGGCGATGGAGCGTGACAACGGCCTGCTCACGCTCAAACGTGCATTGCCGATGCCACCGGCGGCGTACCTGCTCGGCAAGATGGTCATGGCCATGCTGATGTCGCTGATGATCACGTTGTTGCTGCAGGTGCTGGCCATCACCTTGGCGGGTGTGTCCATGACGGCGGTGCAGATGCTGCGCCTGACCGTGGTCTGCACGCTTGGCGCCTTGCCGTTCTGCGCTTTGGGGCTGCTGCTGGGCACGCTGGTCAGAGGCCACGGAGCGCCGGCGGTGGTGAACCTGTTGTACCTGCCGATGGCGTTCCTGTCCGGCCTGTGGTTTCCGCTGTCGCTGTTGCCGCCGTTGATCCGTGGGCTGGCGCCGATCTGGCCCAGTCATCATCTGAACGCGTTGGCCCAGGCGGCGGTCGGTTTCGATACCGGCAATCCATGGCCGCACGTGTTGTGGCTGGGGGTGTTCACGGTCGTGGTTTGCGCCATGGCCGCACGCCGGTTGCGCCGTCATGGGTGATGGCATCATGTGCGGCATCAGAACAGGACGTACCCGTAGATGAGTCTGCATCTTCCCGCCTGGTTCAAACCGGCACCGGATTCAGTGGTCGCCGACAACATCAAGTTGGGCAAGTGGCCGTGGCTGGACGCGGTGCACCTGTTGTGGACGGTGTGGGTGTTCATCACACCGGCATTCAGCGGTGGCTTCACCTTGCGCTGGGCGTTGATAACGCTCTGGTCGTATCCGCTGTTCGTGCTGCTCTATGCAATGACGCTGGTGTCGTCGCGCCGCACCGCGCCGGTCTTCGCGCTGGCCATGGTGGTGATGGCGATATCGTTGTTGCGCGTGTATCCGTCCGGCATCAGCTACTTCATCTTCGGCTGCGTGATGTTGCGTACCAATCGCTCCATCTCGACATTCCGGTACCTGTTTGAACTTGCCTGTTTGAATGTGGTGTTCGTGGTGCTTGCGTCGTGGATCGGTTACCCGTGGCAGACCATCGCCTGGGTGCCGGTGCTGTCGACCATCATTGGCTTGATCGTCAACGTGGAGCGTGCCAGCAGCGAGAAGGATGCCGCGTTGCGGCTGTCACATGAGGAGGTGCGGCGTCTGGCTGCTACCGCCGAGCGTGAGCGCATCGGGCGTGATCTGCATGATCTGCTCGGGCACACGTTGTCGCTGATCACCTTGAAGATGGAGTTGTCGCGCAAGCTGTTCGAGCGTGACCCGGAGCGTTCAAAGCGCGAGCTGACAGAAGCCGAACAGATCGCGCGCGATGCGTTGGCCCAGGTGCGCAGTGCTGTTACCGGTTTCCGCGCCGCCGATCTTGCTGCCGAGCTGGCCTCGGCCCACCTGTTGCTGGAGTCCACGCACGTGCATCTGCGTTACAGCCCGCCACCCGCGATGCCGGCGTGGATTGAGGGCGGGCTGGCGATGGTGCTGCGTGAGGCGGCAACCAATATTGCCCGCCATTCGCAGGCCAACGAAGCCATGATCACCATTCAATGCGACGCCGGTGTTGTGTCCTTGGAGGTAGCCGACGACGGCCGCGGCGGCGTGTCGGCCAACGGCAACGGGTTGTCGGGCATGCGCGAGCGCGTGGCGGCAATGGGCGGCAGCCTTGAGATGGATTCACCACGCGGGCAGGGCACACGCTTGAAAGTACGCATTCCATTCGTGCAACCGGCGGTGCCCGGCGCAGAAGCAAGCACCGCCGCAGGTGACACCTTGACTCCAGCGGTGCGTGAGGTACGCGCATGATCCGTATTCTGTTGGCCGAAGATCAGGCCATGGTGCGCGGCGCCCTGTCGGCGCTGCTCAATCTTGAAACGGATATTGAAGTGGTTGGCACCGCCGCAGACGGCGAAGCGGCATGGCGCGAACTGCAGCGGCTCACGCCCGATGTGCTGGTCACCGATATCGAGATGCCCCACCTCACCGGATTGGAGCTGGCACAGCGCGTGCAGCGCCACCAGTTGCCGGTGAAGGTGGTGATCGTTACCACGTTTGCCCGCAGTGGCTTCCTGCGTCGTGCACTTGACGCTGGCGTGCAGGGTTATCTGTTGAAGGACTCGCCTGCGGAAAAACTGGCCGATGCCCTGCGTCAGGTGCAACGCGGCGGCCGCGCGATTGATCCCCAACTGGCGATGGAAGCCTGGTCGGAAGCCGACCCGCTCAACGACCGTGAGCGGCAGGTGCTGCGGCTTGCAGGCGAGGGCCGCTCGGCCAATGAGATCGCCGAACAACTCGGCCTCTCGCATGGCACCGTGCGCAACTATCTGTCCGAGTGCATTGGCAAGCTCGGCGTGGTCAACCGCATCGAAGCGTATCGGCTGGCGCGGCAGAAGGGCTGGTTGTAATCACCGCAGGCAGTGTCGGCCGGCTACCGGGCATCGTCGCGCGATGGGCCCTTTGCCATCGCCTGGAAAACGCCGTCGCGGCGTACCCACAGATGGAACAGCGCCGCCGACAGATGTCCGATCACGGTAGCGAACAGCACGTAGGCCAGCAGGCTGTGCGCGTTGCGCAGCGCGGCGTACAGCGCCGGGTCGTGCGGCACGATCGGCGGCAGGTTCAAGCCCGACCACATCACGATCGGGTATCCGCCAGCCGACAGCATCGACCAGCCGATCAACGGCATCGCCAGCATCAACCCGTACAGCAGCCAGTGCGAGGCATGTGCGGCAGCGGCTTGCCTCGCGGGCAGGTCGGTGGGCAGCGGTGGTGGCCGGTGACGCAGGCGGTTGTACAGGCGCACCAACACCAGCAGCAGAATCGCGATGCCGAGTGGTCGGTGCAGGTTGATCAACGCCGGGCGCCAGTGCAGCGAGGCAACCATGCTCACGCCGACGAACAGCATGCTCAGGATCATTGCCGCCATGAGCCAGTGCAACACGCGGGCGGTGAGATTGAAGTGGCCTGCATCGCGGCTCATCGTGCACCTTCCTTGCCGGTGGCATCGGTCGCCTTGCCGCTGGCGATCTCGCGTTCGCGGCGGTTGAACGACTGCGAATACACCGCTGATCGCGCGGCGAGGATTGGGTCATTGGACCCCTTGATGCCACTGGGCAGGATCAACGGATCGTAGTTGACGTCGCGGCAGGCGCCGTCGGCCTGCGGCTGCATCGAGGCCAGACTGAGTGTGCCGACCTTGATCTGGCGGCGCTGCTCGGGCCACACCTGCGAGGGGTCATCAATCGGATCGCCGGCCTCGGCGATGGTCACCCACATGTCCCAGCGCACCGGGCCCTGTGCCAGCCGTTGCTGGAATTCGTCGGCAAGGTAATCCAGCCCGGCCTGCGCGCGTTGCTCCGGTGTCATCTCCGCGATTGGCGCCTGCGGCCGCATGCTCCAGCGCACGACGTGCTCGCTGCCGTCGGCGGCAATGAAACGGAAGCTGTTGATCCCGTTGTAGGTGGTGTTGGCCCAGCTGTTCGACCACGGGGCAGTCTTGGCCCACTGCCCGAACGCGCGTGCCGATGGATATTTCGCCAATACCGCAGCCATCTTCGCCGGGTCTGGTTTGCCGGTGGCTGGGTCGGGGATGCCCGCGCGGGTCTGTTCGAGGAAGGCCTCGGTAGTGGGTACGGCGAAGAACGGGAAACTGTTCATCGCGGTGCGCAATTCCTGGCCGTCATCGCTGATCAGCTGCAACGCCATGCTGCGTACGCGCGCATTGGCATCGGCGCCGTGTGGGTCGCCACCGCCTATCGACAGACGTCCCAGCACCGGCACCTGCTGTTGCTGGAACACGCGTGCCGAACTCAGGGCTGCGCCTTCCGGTGTGCCCTGGAAGTTGCCGCTCACGCACACGCCCTTGCTATGCGCACGGCGGAAGCCGGGATGCGCCGAGCCGGTGGCTTCGATGCTGTCAGTGAAGGCCTGGGCCGTGGCACGGTCGCGACCGATCCAACCGGCCAGCCAGGCGAAGGCCAGCACCAGCAGGCCGGCGATCAACGCGATCAGCGCGATCCATAGCAGCGGCGAACGGGGGCCGCGTGGTTCTTGGCCAGCGCGGGTATAGCCGAAAAGCGACATGTCTGAATTCCTGCCTTCACGATGCGTGTGGGTGGGCGATGTAGGCATGGTGTCAGAACAGCGGCCGGGCCGATATTCACGTTTTCGACAACTATTGCGGAAACGACAGATCCCCGCCGGAGCGGGGATCTGTGGGTCCAATTGAAAGCTAAGTAACGCCCGGTTCTATCAGGCGTAGCGTGCTTTCAACATCGCCCATGCAGAACGCAGCGCCAGGGCTTCGCCACCGGCCGGGCGGCCCGGGCGTTCGCCGTCATTCCAGGCGTACACATCCAGATGCGCCCACACTTGGCCTTCGTTGATGAAGCGCTCCAGGTACAACGCGGCGGTGACCGCGCCGGCCATGCGCGAGCCGGAATTGGCCAGGTCGGCAATGCCGCTGTTGAGGTAACGCAGGTACGGGCGCCACAACGGCATGCGCCACAGCGGATCGCGGGTGGCGTCGCCGGCCTGCAGCCACTGGTTGGCCAACGCGTCGTTGTTGGAGAACAACGCCGGCAGGTCTGGCCCCAGCGCAATGCGTGCGGCACCGGTGAGCGTGGCGAAATCGATGATGGCTTCCGGCTGCTGCTCGCTGGCGTAGGTCAGTGCATCGCACAGGATCAAACGGCCTTCGGCGTCGGTGTTGTCGATCTCCACCGTGATGCCTTTGCGCGTGGTGATCACTTCACCCGGGCGGAACGCATCCGGGCCGACGGCGTTCTCCACTGCCGGCACGATCAGCGTCAGACGCACCGGCAGCTGCTGCGCCATCACCAGCCCGGCCAGCGCCAGTGCATGTGCGGCGCCGCCCATGTCTTTTTTCATGTTACGCATGCCGTCGGCCGGCTTCAGGTCCAGGCCACCGGTGTCGAAGCACACGCCCTTGCCGACCAATGCCAGGTGCGGAGCGTCTTCCTTGCCCCAACGCAATACGATCAGGCGTGGTGCGCGGTGCGAAGCGCGGCCAACGGCGTGGATGGTGGGGAAGTTCAGCTCCAGCAGTTCGTCACCGGCAATGACTTCCAGTGCACCGCCGTGGGCGTTGACCAGCTCGCGCGCGGCGTCTTCTAGCTGCTGCGGGCCCATGTCTTCGGTCGGCGTGTTCACCCAATCGCGCACGCGCAGGCAGGCGGTGACCACGTCCAGCACTTCCTGCGATGGGCTGGCCAGCAACTGCGCCGGTGCACGTAGCGGTTTGCGGTAACGGGCAAAACGGTAGCTGCCCAGGCCCCAGCCCAACTGCAGGTTGGTGGCGCTGATCGGGTCCAGCGCGTTGGCGACCTTCCAGGTCGTGCCGGCCGGCAGTGCAAACGGGGCATGCGCGAAGGCGTAGGCATCGGCGCGGTCGCCCACGCCCATCACCGCGCCGGCAATGCCGTCAGCACCCGGCAGCAGTGCCACCGAGGTGTGTGCGGCGGTGAACTGCTGCGCGGCAAGCCAGGCCTGCACGGCGGCCGGCTGCTGTGCGTTCCACGCGGCAAAGCTGTCGCGGTCCAGTACGTACAGCGGCAGGGCGTGGGTGGCGTCGGAGGTGAAACCGTTGAGGGGCGTCATGATCTGCATCTCGTATCTGAAGGTGGCCGTTGGCTCAGCGCTGCGCCGATGCGTTGGCATCGAGCCAGTCGGCCAACCCGGTCAGGGTGTCGAACTGCAGGTCAGGCTGCAGCGCTTGGTCGGTCCATGTATGTGATTCGCGGTTGATCCAGCAACCGCGCAGGCCCGCGCGCATCGCACCGGCAACATCCATTTCGGCGTGGTCGCCAACATGCAGCACGTGTGCGTGTTCAACGCCCAGGCGCTCGCAGGCGGCGTGGAAAATGCCCGGGTCCGGTTTGGCCGCGCCAAACTCGCGTGAGCCCAGCTGGAAGGCGAACAACTCGCCAATGCCAATGCGCTGCAGGTCGGCATTGCCGTTGCTCACCGCGGCCACCGGCACGCGTGCGGCGATGCGGCGCAAGGCTTCCAGCGCATCCGGGTAGAACTCCACCTGGTTGCGCGCGGCATAGAACGCTTCATACGCCGGCTCCAGCAGGCCGCTGTCGGCGCCGCTGTTTTCCAGTGCTTCGGCCAGCGTCAACCGGCGCAGGGCGCTCAGGTCGTAATGCAGGTGAGGGTTGTCGCGGAACGAGCGTTCGCGCAGTTCACGCATGGCCGCCACCGGGTACATCGTCGCGGTGGCGGGGCTGTGCTCGAGCATCCAGTCGTGCAACACCTGGTCAATGCGGGCGCCGATGGGCGCGAATGGCCAGAGTGTGTCGTCCAGGTCGAGGGTGATAGCTAGGACAGGAAAATTCACCCGGGCATTTTACGGCAAGCCGCCGCTCGCCTGTTGACGGCCATGGGTGCCTGCGCGGCCAACGTGAACGGCGGGGGCTTATTCCAGCAGCTTGGCCCAGCCGTGCATGCCGTCCAGCCGGGTCAGCACCAGCTTCATGCAGACCAGCAACGGCACCGCCAGCAGCAGGCCGACCATGCCCCACAGCCAGCCGAACAGCATCAGCGCCAGGATCAGCATCAACGGCGATATCGCCATGCTGCGCCCCAGTACGATAGGCGTGACCAGTTGGCCTTCCAGCGTGTGCAGGGCCAGGTAGCACAGCGCAGGCAACGTGGCGGCCAGCGGGTCGCGGAACTCGACAAAACCCACCAGCAGCATCAGCACGATGCCGATCAACGGCCCGACGTACGGCGCGAAGTTCAGCAGTGCCGCCACCGTGCCCCACAGCAGGGCGTCGGGCAGGTCGATGCCCAGCAGCAACAGCACGCCCACCAGGACCAGCCCGAGCAAGGTGTTGATCACGGTGATGGTCAGCACGTAACGCGATATCTCGCGTTCCATCGACCGCAATATCTCGGTGGTAAAGCGTTTCTGCTGGCGGTTGGGTATCAGTGCAATCACGTTGCGCTGCAGGCTGTCGCCATAAATCATGAAGAACAGCGTCAGCAGCACGACGGCCAATACCGACGCCGCCAGCTTGGGCGTGCGCACCAGCGCCTTGTAGGGGTCGTCGAGTTGGGTGCGTACTACCTGCACTTTGCGGTTGCCTTCGCCGCCGGCGGCGCGGGCAAAGCTCTCGGCGGCCAGGTTGGCCTGTTGCATCGGTTTCACCAATGCCTGCACTTGCCGCGATATCTGGCGCATCTGTTGGGGCGCCTGTTGCACCCACTCGGTGGCTGGGCCTGCCAGTTGCACCGCCAGCGCGCCGGAGGCGGCCAGCCCGCCCAGTACCACCAGCAGCGCGGCCAGCAGGCGCGGCAGGTGCAGCTTCTGCAGTACGCGGATGATGGGGTTGCCGACCAGCGCGAAGAACATCGCCAGCAGCACCGGTAGGATCACGCTCTGCGCGGCCCACAGCGTGTAACCCACGGCCAGCGTGGCCAGCACCACCAAGGCCATCGGCGAGCGCGGCCGTGGCGGAAGCGGTGCCGGTTCGGCAGGTGGGGGTGTTGTTTCAGTCAGCGGCGAGGACATGCGGAGGGTGCCCCGGGTGAGGAAAGGCGCGTGCTCGCGCCGTGCTCAGGATTCTGACAGTTCCGTGGCAGCTTCCGCCGCGCGGGGCGGCATGGGATTGGCCGCTGGGGTTTGGCGTGCCGGAGCCGGTGCTGCTTCGGCGGCCTGTTCGGCCTCTTCAGCCGAGTCGCCGGCCGCTTCAGCGGCCATGCTGGCAGCCGCGGCGGCGAACGATGCCACCGACGCCTGGGCCGACGCCACCAGCCCGGAAACCGAGCCGATCATCTGCAACCAACGGCCGCCACTGAACGCGCCGCCGGGTTCCAGCTTGCCGGCCAGAAAGCCGCCTGCCAGGCCCGCAATGATGATGCGGCCGGGTGTCCAGGCACTGCGCCACACGCTGTTGAGCGCGCCCCATTGCTGGGTGGTTTCCTCGCTGCGGACCTGCACCACGGCTTCGGCACGGCGCACGCGGCGTTGCAGTGTGTCGAAATTCATGGCGTTTCCTTGTCAGGGACCTTCACGTCAGCGTCTGGATCTTCCGGACCGGGCTCATCGAACAGGCCCAGCCGCGACAGCTGCCTGCGGGTGGCGTGCATGCCGGTGTGGTGGAAGAAGTAGGACACCCGCCATACCGCATACCCGGTGATGGCCAAACTGGTCACTGCGGTGATCAGCAGTGCGACAAACAGTGACAGGCCGATGTACTGCAGGAAGGCGATCAACGTGGCTGCCAGCAGCAGCCACGCCGATGCACCGAACACGATGGCGATGCCACTCCAGGCCATCGCGCGGCCAAACGCGCTGCGTGCCAGGGCGATATCGGCCGAGGCCAGACGCCGCAACGAGCGCAGCGTGTGGCTGGCCGAATCCAGCGTCTGTCGGCCAGCCGCGCCGACCTGGCGGATGCTTTCCTCCAGCCCCGGTGCGTTGCCCGGGGTGGAATCGTCGTCGGAGGGCGGTGTTGCGTTTTCGCTCACGCCGATCAGTCGTTGCTGCGGGCGAGCTTGGCGATGATCCAGCCGGCCGCGAAGGCCACACCGAACGATGCTAACGGACGCTCACGGATAAGCTCGGCGGCGCTGTCGATCAGGTCCTTGCTCTTGTCCATCAGTGCGTCCACCTGCTCCTTGGCGGCAGCGCCGGAGAGCTCGGCAGCAGCCAGACCGGACAGCGCGCTGTCAGACAACTCGGCCTTCAGATTGGCCTTGCCCAGGCGCAGTTCATCGGCAGCGGCACCGCTGGCGCCCTTGACGGCGCTACCGGCAGCGGAGGCGGCGGACTTCAAATGTGCGCCAGCCTCGCCCAGATGTTCCTTCAAATTGTCGGTGTTGGTGGGGCTCATTGTGATCTCCTGGTTTCAACTATGGGCGCCGGTGTTTGGCGCGCGGGTAACAGCAAGAACGACATCAATAGCAGCTGTCGGGTGTAAGGAACGTTAGAGCGCGTTCACCGCGACGACACAACCGCATACAGAACGTGTCCGCAAAACGCATGAACACGTTGCTGCGCGCGCTGCATCATCGCATCACCAGCTGACCACGCACGTTGCCGCGCAGGATGCTCAACACCAGTTGCTGCGGGCGCGGGCTGAAACTTGCGCGCCAGCTGGCCAGGTCGGTGAACTGCCCGCTGCTCGCGGCCAGAATCACGTCGCCACTGGCCAATCCCGACTGAGCGGCGCGGCTGCCACGTGCCACATCGTTGACCAGCACACCATTGACGCCGGCTTGGCGCAGCGATTCGGGCAGGTCGGCAAAGGTGGCGCCGCCCAGACGAGGGTCCAGCGTGTCGCCGCTGACCGCACGCGGTTGTTCTTTCAATGTGGCCTTGAGTTGCAGCGGCTTGCCATCGCGGCGCACGTCCAAATCGACGCTACGGCCCACGGTGGAAAGCCCTTCGAAGTTGTGCAGCGCCTGCGCGTTGTCCACCCGCTGGCCGTTGATGGCCAGCACCACGTCGCCGGCCTTCAGCCCGGCACTTGCCGCGCCGGAGTTGGGCAGCACACGGGTGATCAGCGCACCACGGGTTTCGCTCAGGCCCAGCCCGCTGGCCATCTGCGGGGTCAGGTTCTGGGTTTCCACGCCCAGCGTGCCGCGCACCACCACGCCCTTGGTCACCAGCTGTTCGACCACGTCGCGCGCAAGGTTGGAAGGAATGGCCAAGCCCAGGCCGATGTTGCCGGCCATGCTGCCCTGCGGATTGAAGCTGGCGGTATTGATACCGACCAGCTGGCCGGACAGATTGACCAGCGCACCGCCGGAATTGCCCGGATTGATCGACGCATCGGTCTGAATGAAGTTCTGATAGCCCAGCCCGCGGATGCCGCTGCGGCCCACGGCCGAAACGATGCCTGAGGTCACTGTCTGGCTGAAGCCGAACGGGTTGCCGATGGCCACGACAAAGTCACCCACGCGCAGCTGGTCGCTGTTGCCCAGCGGCAGCGCGGTGAGCTTTTCGGCCGGGATGCGGATCAGCGCGATGTCGGTGTCCGGGTCCGAACCGATGAACTCGGCCTGCACCGTGCGCCCATCTGCCAGCGTCACGCGCACGTCGTCGGCGTTGTCGATGACGTGGTGGTTGGTCAGCACCAGCCCTTTGGCCGCGTCGATGATCACGCCCGAGCCCAGCGACTCATTGATGCGCTCCTGCGGCACCTGCGGGAACAGGCGGCGGAAGAACGGGTCGTCGAAGAACGGGTTGCGTACCCGGACGACTTGTTTGGTGTTGACGCTGACCACCGCCGGCATCGCCTGTTCCAGCATCGGCGCCAGTGACGGCACGGCCTGCCCAGCGACGGCGGCGGGCAGTGCGGCGGTGGTGGGCAGCACTGCCGAGGCGTTGGCCGCCTCGGCACGGTTGTCCAGGTGGGCATTGATGGCGCTGGCGGTGAAGCCGCCGAAAGCAGCGGCCAGGGCCAGGGTAAGCAGCGTGGGGAGCGGTCGCATAAGCCGAGAGATTCCATGCAGGGGCGCCGACGGCGGCCCGGGGCGGGGCGGATTGCTGAACGCGAGTGTGGCCGGTGGTGCCTAAATCGACAATGAAATTCTCTGTCAGACCGCAATCCCAAGGCCGGCGTGGCCTGCACGGAATGCAATAGTCCAAATGCAGATTTTTTGTTTGACTTCACCCCTGCGGTGGGTAAGCTTGGTCTCGCCATCACCCACTAGATGTTGGGTTGATGTGAAAGACGTCCCCAAGCAGTAGGGTTATCGCTCGGGGTGCAAGCACCCCAACGGAAGGCGTGCAATGACCGCGACAGTGATGCTGAAAACCGGTAGTCCCCGGATTCCTCCCATCCCGCCAACAGGCGCGTAATTACGCGTCTGTGCGTTGTCGTCGTTGCAGCCCTGCCAGCAGGGAAAAGTAGATCGCACCGCAAGGTGCCCCAGGAGAATTCCCACAATCATGAGTACGGTGCGTCTGGAAGTGGTCAGCAATCAAACCAAGTCGGACCTGATTCCCCTGCAGCCTGCCTCGCAGGACATCTGGGAGAAGAAGTACCGCCTTACATCCAAGTCAGGTGAAGCGCTGGATGCCGATATCGACGGCACCTACCAGCGCGTCGCGCGTGCCTTGGCCGATGCCGAAGCCACCGACGAGAAGCGCGCTTACTGGTATGAGCGTTTCCTGTGGGCGCTGCGCCGCGGGGCCATCCCCGCTGGCCGCATCACCTCCAATGCCGGCGCGCAGCAGCACAAGCCTGCCACCAGCACCATCAACTGCACCGTGTCGGGCACCATCACCGACTCGATGGACGGCATCCTGGAAAAGGTCCACGAAGCGGGCCTCACCCTGAAGGCCGGCTGCGGTATCGGTTACGAGTTCAGCACCCTGCGTCCGCGCGGTGCCTTCGTTGCCGGCGCCGGTGCCTACACCTCCGGGCCGATGTCCTTCATGGATATCTACGACAAGATGTGCTTCACCGTGTCCTCGGCCGGTGGCCGTCGTGGCGCGCAGATGGGCACCTTCGACGTATCGCACCCGGACGTGAAGGATTTCATCCGCGCCAAGCGCGAAGACGGCCGCTTGCGTCAGTTCAACCTGTCGCTGCTGATCACCGACGGCTTCATGGAGGCGGTGAAGAACGACGCCGACTGGCAGCTGGTGTTCCCGATCAACATCAAGGAACAGGCTGAAGTCGACCAGAACGCGGCCGACGTGGTGTGGCGCGACTGGCCCACCCACGACAACTACATCGTGCGTGACGACGGCCTGGTGGCCTGCAAGGTGTATGGCCACATCCGTGCCCGCCACCTGTGGGACATGATCATGGTGTCCACCTATGACTATGCCGAGCCGGGTTTCATCCTGATCGACCGCGTCAACGAGATGAACAACAACTGGTGGTGCGAAAACATTCGCGCGACCAACCCGTGTGGTGAACAGCCCTTGCCGCCGTACGGCGCCTGTCTGCTGGGTTCGGTCAACCTGACCAAGTTCGTGCAGGACCCGTTCACCGACAAGGCCTCGTTCGACTGGGACGAGTACAAGGAAGTGGTGCGCGTGTTCACCCGCATGCTGGACAACGTGGTCGAGGTCAATGGCCTGCCGCTGGAACAGCAGCGCCAGGAAATCATGCGCAAGCGTCGCCACGGCATGGGTTTCCTGGGCCTGGGCAGCACCATGACCATGCTCAAGATGAAGTACGGCTCGGCGCAGTCCTGCGAATTCACCGACGCCATTGCCCGTGACATGGCCGTCGCTGGCTGGGAAACCGGCCTGGAGCTGGCCCGCGAAAAGGGCGCCGCGCCGATCATGGACGAAGAGTTCAAGGTCACCGCCGCCATGCTGCGCCAGCGCCCGGAAATGAAGAAGGACGGCTGGAAGCTCGGCCAGAACATCACCGGCAAAGTGCTGCACGCCCGCTACAGCCGCTACATGCAGCGCGTGGCCACGGTGGCCCCGGAGCTGGTGGAAGCACTGGCCGAAACCGGCGCGCGCTTCACCCACCACAGCTCCATCGCCCCCACCGGCACCATCAGCCTGTCGCTGGCCAACAACGCCTCCAACGGTATTGAGCCTTCGTTCGCGCACCACTACAGCCGCAACGTGATCCGCGAAGGCAAGAAGTCCAAGGAAAAGGTGGACGTGTTTTCCTTCGAGCTGCTGGCCTACCGCGAGCTGGTCAACCAGAAGGCCATGCCCTTCAGTGACGAGCCCGAGGCGCAGTTGCCGGACTACTTCATCAGTGCCGACGACATCTCGCCCAAGGAACACGTGGACGTGCAGGCCGCCGCGCAGAAGTGGGTGGACAGCTCCATTTCCAAGACTGCCAACGTACCGACGGATTACCCGTACGAGCAGTTCAAGGACATCTACCGCTACGCCCACGAGCAGGGTTTGAAGGGCTGCACCACGTTCCGCTTCAACCCGGCTGCCTTCCAGGGCGTGCTGGTGAAGGAAGCCGACCTTGAGAACACCACCTACCGTTTCGAGCTGGACGACGGCCAGATAGTGGAGGTCAAGGGCAACGAGCAGATCGAGTACGACGGCGAAATGCACACCGCCGCCAACTTGTTCGACGCCCTCAAAGAAGGCTACTACGGCAAGTTCTAAATGCTTCCAACGCTGCCCCGTGGACGACGCGGGGCGGCACGACGGTGGTCGCCGCCACCGGGTTTTTGTTGTGCGTTTGTTCCCCGTCGCATCCGCTTCGATATAGCATCGCCAGCATTACAGACCCGACGCCCTTAGGAGGGCAACATGAGCAATGGTAATGGTGTAACGGCGACCGTCTCCCAGGTTGCTGAAAACGTGAAAGAAACTGCAACTCATCTGGGCGAAACCATCGCTGCCACCGCCACTGAAGCCGTTGCCGTGGTTAAAACCCGCGCGCGCAAAGTTGAAGCCGGCGCCAAGAAACAGGTAGCCAAGGTCAAGAAGGCCGTCGTAAAGGCGGAGAAGGCTGTGGCCAAGAAAGCGGCTACCGCAAAGAAGGAAGTGAAGAAGACGGTGACCTCCATGCGCAAGAAACTGGAGAGTGCCAAGGCCAGCGCCAAGGCTGAAGCCGCCGAGCTGACCAAGAAGGGCGCCGGTAAGCGCGCTGCGACCAAGAAGGCTATCGCCAAGGTCGAGAAGAAGGCTGCCACCAAGGTTGCTGCCGCCAAGAAGTCGGTCAAGGCGACCGAGAAGAAGGTGGTCAAGGCCGTCAGCAAGAAGGCTGCTGCCGCCAAGAAGTCGGTGAAGGCTGTCGAGAAGAAGGTTGCCAAGGTTGTCGGCAAGAAGGCCGCTGCTGCCAAGAAGTCGGTGAAGGCTGCCGAGAAGAAGGTCGCCAAGGTTGTTGGCAAGAAGACCGCCGCCGCCAAGAAGACGGTGAAGGCTGCTCAGAAGAAAGTTGCCAAGGTCATCGGCAAGAAGACCGTCGCCGCCAAAAAGGCAGTGAAGAAGGTCGAGAAGAAGGCCGGCAAGAAAGTCGCCGCCGTCAAGAAGACGGTGAAGACCGCCGAGAAGAAGGTTGCCCGCAAGGCCACGGTTGCCAAGAAGACTGTCGCCAAGAAGGCAGCTTCGGCCAAGAAGACCGTTGCCAAGAAAGCTACCGCCGTAAAGAAGGCCGTCAAAAAGACTGCCCGCAAGTAAGCCGCACCGCGCACCCCGTCCCGTCAGGGGCGGGGTTGCTGCCGCAATCCGTACGTAACGCATAACCAGGACTCGCACCATGGCCGTCAAGATCGACAAAAAAATCAAGGGCTACTCCGTCATCACCCCGGACGACAAAGCCCGTGAAGCAGCTGCAGCGGCCAAGGCCGCGCTGACGGTGGCCCCGGTCGAGTCCCCCGTAGACAACATCGTTCACATGCACGAGCGCATCGAGCGCCCGGAAATGCTGATCGGCAGCACCTACAAGATCAAATCGCCGCTGGTGGAGCACGCGTTCTACGTGACCATCAACGACATCGTGCTCAACCAGGACACCGAGCACGAGCTGCGCCGCCCGTTCGAGATCTTCATCAACTCCAAGTCGATGGAGCATTTCCAGTGGATTGTGGCGCTGACCCGCATCATGTCCGCCGTGTTCCGCAAGGGCGGCGACGTCACCTTCATCGTCGATGAGATGAAGGCCGTGTTCGACCCCAAGGGCGGCTACTTCAAGGCCGGTGGCGTGTACATGCCGTCGCTGGTTGCCGAGCTGGGCTCCATCGTCGAAGACCACATGAAGTCCATCGGTCTGTTGCACGACCCGGAAATGAGCGTGCACCAGCGCGCCCTCATCGCCGAAAAGCGCAAGCAGTTCGAAGAGCGCTCAAAAAAAAACAGTGAAGTAATTGCAGTGCCTGCCGTTTCGCAGAGCGAAGCGGAAGCGGAAGCGGAGTTGGTGGTTATCGACACCGCCGACAACGGC
This sequence comes from Stenotrophomonas sp. Iso1, assembly GCF_027497995.1. GTDB lineage: Bacteria > Pseudomonadota > Gammaproteobacteria > Xanthomonadales > Xanthomonadaceae > Stenotrophomonas. The sequence continues at coordinate 434,963 of NZ_JAODBT010000001.1, forward strand.
AGCTTCCCGGCCAGCGCCAGCATGTGCCACAAGTGCAATACCAAGGCGCTGGTGCTCATGGACGGCTGCCAGACTTGCTTGAATTGTGGGTATAGCAAGTGCGGGTGACTGCTTCTGCCTAGTTAACTGCTATCGAACCGATTCTTTCTGACAGGGGTTAACTTGGCTAGTCTTCATGCCGCATCATCGGAAGATGGTTGGATTCATGGTCTTTGTAAAACGATTTTGGAAGCCTCTAGTGTTTGGTATGTGAAGCACCTTGTCTTTCCACTGGTTATCAGCTTTCCGCCGGCAATTATTTTGTTTTTTGTTTCGCGGGAATCTGCCAAGTCCTCCCTTCCCAAGGGTGCCCAGGATCTTGCGAACGATCACATGATTCCAATTGTGATTTGCGTGGCTCTGTATCCAGTTGTGATGAAGGCTCTTGGAGAGCTGGTACGATATAACGCGCAGCCACGTCGTGCAGTTTCAACCAAGGATCTGGTGGCCCTTTCTTCAGTATTGGAAGAGGCTGCGTCGATAAAGTTGACCAATGCGCTTCGCGCAATTAAAGAAAACGTTGGGGCGAAGAAGAAAAGTGATGTGGTGTTGTCTCATCTTCTTAAGCCGCAGGAACAGTACGAGAGGCTTGTTGCGGCGACTTATGATTTCTTTTCAACGATAGATACGCGATCCAGTTATCGGGTCGGTCTCATGCGGATTGATAGTAGTGGTGCTCCTGTGGAATGGCAGGCATATTCGCCTCCAGGAAGAGTGCCGAGAATGAGTCCAGAAGCATTGGGTGCGCCAGCTAGTTGTATTTCGCGTTGCGTTTCAGCGAAAACAATAATTGTTGTCGGCGATGTTATAAAAGAGGCCGAAAAGAAACGAAAAGATAAGCGCAGATTTATTGCGGGTGTTGCAGGTAAGGAGGCAGGCTCTCAGATATGCATGCCTGTGCTCAATAAAGATAGTGGCGCGGTTGAGATGGTGCTGTGTGTGGCTGCTGGAGGAGCCCATGCCTTGGACGAAGGTGCACATCGTGTTTATGAGCAGCTACTAGCGCCCATTATTAGTCGCCTGCAGTATGAGCGGTGTCTTGAGGTCCTTTCCTCGGAGAAGAGTCGTGACACAAAAGTCGCTGCATAAAAAAGTTAGGCTGGTCTCAACATCTGATGACGTCTTGATTTCAGTTGAGGATCGTCTGGACCAAGCGGAGAGGTTGCTTGAGTTGAGGCGTAGGGTCTCAGGAATTGTGGATATGCTGAAAGATGAGTCGCACGCACTAAAGCAGACCTCCGTAACTAAGAAGTTTGGATCGGCAAAGCATAAGCCGACGTCGAAGTGATCCGCCCTGGATTCTGATAAAGAACAGAGGGGCAAAAACAGGGATCAGAGTCAAAAAGCAGGAAAAACAGGGGTCAGAACCGAATTTTCGTTCCAGCCCTCTCCTGTAGCCAGAAGCCAGAGCGCGATGAGTCGAGACCCCGAATCGCAGCCCGATGACGATGCCTGGTGCCCGATACTTGATCTAGACTTTCGCCTCCCGAATATCGCGGCGAGCGTCATGAAGAAGTGGGTGGTTGGGTTGTTGCTCCTTTCTGTCTTGATGCTCCCCTCGGTGGGACGCTCGGCGGAGGCGTCGCCGCAGGGGATACACGCGGCCGTGTTGGACGATTACCTCGACCAGGTGGAGGACGACAGCGGCGGGCTGGGCAGCGTTTCCATCTTCCGTGGCGGGCGCGAGGTCTATCAGCGGCGCTTCGGCCAGAAATACCTGCCCGGCGTGCGGGCGGATGCGGACACCCGTTACCAGATCGCCTCGGTCACCAAGATGGTCACGGCCATTCTTGCGTTCAAGTTGATTGAGCAGGGGCGGCTGGGGCTGGATGACACGCTGGCCGATTTCCATCCGGATATGCCCGCTGCGGCGCAGATCAGCGTCCGGCAGATGCTGGCGCATTCCAGCGGCCTGGGTAACTTCGCGATCAAGGACGGTACGGTCTGGATCGTGGACGCGCTGGAGCCGCCGGCAATCCTGGCGGAGATCAGGCGGCAGTAAAACAGGGGTCAGATTCGAATTTTCGTTCCAGCCCTCTCCTGTAGCCAGAAGCCAGAGCGCGATGAGTCGACACCTCGAATCGCAGCCCGATGATCATGCCTGGTCCCCGAAACTTGATCTAGACTTTCGCCTCCCGGATATCGCGGCGAGCGCCATGAAGAAGTGGGTGGTTGGGTGGTTGCTCCTTTCTGTCTTGATGCTCCCCTCGTTGGGGCGCTCGGCGGAGGCGTCGCCGCAGGGGATACACGCGGCCGTGTTGGACGATTACCTCGACCGGTTGGAGGACGGTAATGGTGGGCTGGGCAGTGTTTCCATCTTCCGTGGCGGGCGCGAGGTCTATCAGCGGCGTTTCGGCCAGAAGTACCTGCCCGGCGTGCGGGCGGACGCGGACACCCGTTACCAGATCGCCTCGGTCACCAAGATGGTCACGGCCATTCTTGCGTTCAAGCTGATTGAACAGGGGCGGCTGGGGCTGGATGACACGCTGGCCGATTTCCATCCGGATATGCCCGCTGCGGCGCAGATCAGCGTCCGGCAGATGCTGGCGCATTCCAGCGGCCTGGGTAACTTCGCGATCAAGGACGGTACGGTCTGGATTGTGGACGCGCTGGAGCCGCCGGCAATCCTGGCGGAGATCAGACGGCAGGGCGTGGCCTTCGCCCCCGGTGCGCGCGTGGCCTACTCCAACTCCGCGTACTACCTGTTGCGGATGATCCTGGAAGAATCCTACGGGCGGCCGTACCACGAGATCGTCGAGCAGGAGATCGCCCGGCCGTTGCAGCTTGCGCATTTCGCCTCGGTGAAGGCCAATCACGCCGATACCTTCAGGTCGTATGCGTTCGCCGATGGCGCGTGGGGCGAGATCAGGGAATGGACTTCAACAATGTCGTCGGGGTTGGCGACATCGCCAGCACCCCCAGCGATCTCAACCGGCTGATCGTCGCCCTGTTCAACGGCGAGCTCGTGCAGAAGGAGACGTTGGCGCTGATGACGCCGGAGCCAGGCAAGGGCTGGGGAATGGGGCTGGCGGAGTTCGCGTACGGGGAGAACACGTTCCTCGGGCACGGCGGTGATGTCATCGGTGCGCATTCCCGGGTCATCTACAACCCGCAGGACGGTACCGCCATTGCCTACTCCACGAATGGGGAGCGGATTCCGACCAATGCCTTCCTCGAGACCATTGTCGGGATCGTTTACGACGGCACGTTCCAAGCGCCGGCGTTGAAATAAGGCAACACGCGGGCGGCTTGGCGCAGCGCACCGGCGACGTCCCATCATCGAAAGAGGAAAGCAGGGGGCAGAGTCGGATTTCCGCTCCGGCCTTTCTTTTCGATTGATTCTTGGGGGGTGGGGAAAGCACGACGTTGGACCGTGTTTCACCCCCTCACTGTTCCTGCGAACTGGCTTAGGCTTGAAGCTCCATCGAAAGGATTTCAGATGAAGATTCCCGTTGTCATGCTTCTGGCTACGTGGGCCTCAGTGGGGCTGGCAACCGATGGCGGGACGCACGAAGAGCTGGCGGCGATCTACCTCGCGGGCAAAGATCATGGCCCCATCGAAAAGCTGGAACGACCGGGAAGCGGGAGCAGCCATTTTCCCGGCGTGGAGACATTTGATCTGGTTGAAGCGCCCCGGCGCGAAGGTGCGGGTTGCGTGAGGCAGCGCTGGCATGTGTCTGCGCCTGACGGCCGCCGTGCCGGCCCGCAATCGGTGGACGTGCATGCCTCGTACGAAGTCGCCCTGAGTCAGGGAGCATGTCCCGTTGTCGGCTATGTCGGCATCAATCCGGGGATGTCTTCCCTCCAGGCCATCGCGGTACTTGAACGACTACGCCAGCCCACCGTTCTATCGACGCGCGTGAGGTTGACCTGCTCTCAGGAATTCGGCGATCAACAGTGCAATCGCGACCATTCCCTCGCAGAGATACTCGGCGACCTTCGCCCGTGGCTCGTTGGCCGTCAGGGGCAAGTGCTTTATGTCTGGCTGGGAACTCCGGGGCAACTGGTGACAGAGATTCGTTACAACGCGCAGGCTCCACACTCCCTTCAAGTGAGCAGGCGAATTCCAGCGCCGTTCTGATCTCGGATGAAGCCAGAGGTCAGAGTTGGGTTTCCGCTCTGGCCTTTTGCGTTGTTGCCGCAGAAAACAATGGGCCGAGTCGCGCTTCCGCTTTGGTCTGGAACGCTGCAGCTAGCGCAGTTCGTCAGGCTTTATCTCTTCTGAGGCGCGCCGGTAGATTCCCAGCGTGGACGAGCGTGAGTTGATGGGAATGATCAGCCCGATCATGCCGGTGCCGCTATCTACGCGTTTGAGCGCAAGATCGTTGTGTTGAGTACAGGACAGTTCGACATGCCAGGAGCTGCATTCCACACCGGTCTCAGCAAAGCGGCAGGAGGATGGATTGTCGATGATCAGGGCGGGGCCTTTGGCCTTGTACGGCAGTTCGGTGGTGGCTTTCTCACCGGCCAAGGCTTGGTGGTCGGCGGTCAAAAACTCTGCACGCAGCTGCCCATTTTCGGTGCGCAGTTTCAGCATGGCGATGCGCTTGTCGTAGCTGCCGAAAAGGGCGCTCAGTTTTTGGAAGGGAAACGTCTGGCCGCCGGCTGAGGTGTAGTACGCCTGATTCTGAAACAGCACTCCTTGCTCAAACGCACACTGACGAGGCTGCACCTCCCGGATGCGCTCATCGTGATAACGCATGCAGCCGCCTAGCAGGAGCAGGGCGGCGAGCGGAGCAAGCAATGGTTTCAGCATTGGCATGATGGAGGACAGAGCGTGCCCGTGGCGCGGACGTTGGAGCATAGCGAAACGTGAAAGATGGCGCGTGGTGCGAGGGGCTCTGGCGTTTCCCGATCATTGCGTTCTGTCAGGCGTCTGCTTTCGGTCATTGCGTTTGCAGTTGATCAGTAAGATCAACGAAACAGAGTTGAGGCCAATTTTTACGCTGCCGCTTTCTGTTTGTGGAGGCGTGATGCAGCCACCTTGCCTGCTGCCGACAGCTCATTTACCAGACCGGATGGTTACAATTCCGCTCCCCGATGAGCGCCACATCGGCGAGGAATCGGGACTTCGCATTGGTTGGCCAGGACAGGGAATGAAGCGTCGAATTATTGAGGTGTCGTTGTTGGTGTTCCTGCTGGCGGGCTGTGAGCAGGTAGCCGATACGCGTGTAGATACCGCTGCGGTTCCCGCGCCTGCAGCTGAGGCGCCGCCGGAGCCTGCGTCAACAACGGCAACCACGGTCCCGGACGATGTGGAGGCCGGTGTGGACCCGTCCGTGTGGGATAACGAGGGCGAGCCGGAAGGGGAAACGCCCGGTGCTGAAATCACCTGTGAGCAGGAGCCGCTGGCGACGCACTTCTTTACTCTGGTGGGCGGTAACTCGGTGGACAACTGTGGCCGTACCGATCCCAAGGTGCTCGCCGCGTTCGATGCATTGATGGCCGGCGCATCTCAGGCCGAATCGCCGGATACGGAAGTTCCGCCGCTGCGCGATCGCCTGCTCAGTGGCCCCAGCGCACCGGGCCAGCCAATGGAAGTGGAGGGGAAGACGTGGTGGTACTACTCTGCGTGCCAGGCTCATCAGTGCAATACGAACCAGTTGGTGATGCTCTACGAGCCGACGCAGTCGACGTTGGTGGGTCGCTTGGTGACACAGTGCAAGTTGCAGTGGTTGGGTGAGCCGACGGCCACGCAGCGCGCTTTGCTGGATACCCGGTCTCCGGTTGATCCGGCACTGTTGAGCGACGATTTGCCCTGCGAGTAACGGGGGAGAACCGGGATCAGGGGCGGAATTCCGTCCGGACTCCCTCCTCGGGTGATGTTGAACGCCATAGTGACCGTGCCGTCTGCGTGCGAATGAAGTGGCACCAGAGCAAGCGCAATGCTTGCGCGGGTTTGAAGTGACCGGGAAAGGCTGAGCAAATGCTCGGCCTTTCTGTTTCAGCTCTCCCGGAGTAACCCGGAGCCGGAGTTTCGGACGAAACATCCACCGCTTATCATTCGCGCTCACACACAAGGAAGTGCAGCGTGATTAAACCAAAGGCACTGGGCGGCGTTGGATTCTCATATGGACTCGCATGTCCGGGTGCGGAGGCTAGTTGCGCTAAAGCGACAATGAGAAAACGTGCGATGCAGTTGGCCGTTGCGACTACGGCAATCACAACGTTTCTTCTCCTGCGAGCGACCTCTGCCAGCTTGGTCGATGGGGGCTTGTCCTTGCTGAGGAGCAACACGCCATGAAGCGGATTCTGGTCCTGATTCTTCTGCTCACCCAGATCGCGGGCAATGCGTTCGCTGGCACGCCGCACAGTGTCGGCAGTGTGACGGTGCAAGCCTTCGTATCCGCGCCGCGCGTGGCAACCATCGTTGTGTCACCGCAAGACGGTGCGAAACTCTTTGAGCAGGAAATGCGCAGGGCGGAGGAGAAAAACGCCGCTCTTATGATCCTCGTTATTCCGGTGTTGCTCCTGCTGCTCTTCATCCTGTTTGGATGGCTGAAAAAGCGATCGTCGCGAACCAAGCAGCTTGCACAGCCGAAGGCGCTGCCGCGCGTGCCGGTGCAGATGCATTGGTATGGCGGCACTCAGTTGCCCATCGCTGATTGGGAGCGAATCAGCCAGGACGCACCGGCAGAACAGGATGCCGAGGCGGTCCACGTCTACCGGACGTCTGCGGCCCGTGAGTGGCTGGAAGCACTCAATCAGCAGCTGGGTGAGCACTACCGCATCACCGAATCTGCCGATTTCCTGCTGCTGTCGAACCTGCGGGATCGGCCCGCCGTGGTGGTCCTTGAAACCTGCCAGCGCATGTTGTCGCGTATCAGCCGCAGCCTGGGCGAGCTTGCCGTCGAACCGGGCATGGGCAAGTACGTGGTGATGGTGTTCGGGGACATGGATGATTACTACGCCTATGTGTCGCACTACTACCCAGATGACGGCGAGTACGCAATGTCCTCAGGCATGTTCATCAAGGCCGGGTATGGGCACTTCGTGATGCCTCTGGAGATCCTTGAGACGATGGAGCCGGTGATCGCGCACGAACTCACGCATTGCCTGCTGCAGCATCTACCGATTCCGGCGTGGTTGAACGAGGGGCTGGCGGTGAACACGGAGCACACCCTGTTCCCGCAGCTGGCGTCACCCAGTGCGCAGCTGTACTTCCCGCACGAGATTGCGGCCCAGCATGCGGCTTACTGGAACGAGGAAAGCATCCAGACGTTCTGGTCGGGCAAGTCATTCCTGGCGACGGACGATGGCAACCGGCTTTCCTACGATCTGGCCAAGAAGATCACCGCGCTTGCAGCAGGCGATGAGCGAGCGTTCCGTGCATTCGTGGCAGCGGCACAGATGAGCGACGGCGGCCTGTCAGCGGAACAGCATCTGGGTTTTCCCCTTCACAACCTGCTTGAAGCGGTGCTCGGCGAGGGTGAGTGGACGCCGCAACCGGATACCTGGATGCAGGGGACAGAACGGGGTCAGTTCTGAGCTCAGCCGGACGCCGAATGTCTGCGATGATCGAGGTAGTACTACCGCCGCCAGCCTCACCTGAGGGATTTGAATCGTGATGGATAACAACGGAACCGAGCGATGAGTCGCTATCCCTGGTCGGTGATCGTACGGGCGCTTGTGTTCTTCCTGCCGTTGCTGGCGTTGTATCTGTTCTCGCGTTGGTCGGCAGAGCAAGTGGCCGGTCAGGCGCATCGCGGGGATAGCGCGCTGGGCATCGCCGTGCTGCTGGGAGCGATGACGCTGGTGATGTTGCTGGGCTTCTGCGTGGATTTCGTAGTGCAGGTGAAGCGCCGGCGCACCTTCAATTGGTTGATCGATATTCTGCTGATTGTCTTGTTGATGACGCCGTTCGGGTGGTTCGCCTGCAACTGGTTCGGCGGCGGAGAATGCAAGGTTTGCCAGGTGCCGATGATGGTGTTTGCCACGGTGCTTGAATGGTTGGGTTTGTGAGCTGATAGAGAAGTAACGCACGGTTCCGCTGTCTCGCATGCTGCACTCGCGGCGGAGGCTCACAGAGGTTTCACCAGGCCGGGGGCAGGCTGCGCGGAAACCGGCCTGTGCCGCACCAGCAAGGTGGAAGCACTGGACGTCATCGGAGGAATGCACGCGTGAAAATATTGCTTATAGGTTTGGCCGTGGCTTCATTGGCCGGTTGTGCCACGCATCCGGCAGGCGGTGCGGTTACCGAGCGCCGCGTCAGCTATACCTGCGAGGGCGGGCCGGATTTGACGGTGGTTTATGCCGAGAATGTGGCGCGGGTTGTGCAGCCTGACGGCAGCACCGTGGAGCTGCCGGCGCAGGTCACGGGCTCTGGCTTTGCTTATGGAACGCCGATGCACACCTTGCGCGGCAAGGGCGAGGAACTGACGTACACGGTCGGTCGAATGGTGCCAAGACAGTGCCGAGAGAAGTAAGGGGCGGGGCCAGGGTGGAGTTTGCGCTCTGGCCCTTTTTTCTTGCGGAGAAATTGAACACGCGTGATGAAACGTGGGAACGCGGGGCGGGAAGAGCCATCGTCCGCTGAGTGCCTGTGGCCCGCGAAGCACTGGCCGCTGCCGCCATCGGTAGTGCGCCTAAGCCACTCCTATCGGCGGGCGATTGGATTACCCGGATTTCACACGCCCTTGCTGCTTCTTAACAGGGCGGCGTTCACTCTGGTGGCGAGGCATCCACGATGACGGGAGTCGGCCATGAGGCGTAATCGCATTCTTTCCAAACGCGGAATCATCATCATTGGCGCGTTGGTGATCGCGCTGGCGTTGATTATCAGCTTCGCGCCTTGGTGACCGGTTTTGTAATGCACGAAACCGATCTGCCTTGATCATGGAAGCCCAGGTATGCATGCGCTTACCCGGGCTTCTAATCCGCTGTTGGCTGCTCTCAGGCCTGCGCCAGCTTGCGTAGACGCTTGCGTTCTTTGCGGCGGGCGCGCCAGCTGCGCCAATGTTGTTGCAGGCACGAGAAGATCACGTACAACGCGGGCGTGCTCAACAAGGTCAGGCTCTGTGAAATCAGCAGGCCGCCGATCATTGCGATGCCCAGCGGGCGACGCAGTTCGGACCCTTCACCCAGGCCGATGGCCAGCGGCAGTGCCGCCAGAATCGCCACCATCGTCGTCATCATGATCGGGCGGAAACGCACGATGCAGGCTTCGCGCACGGCATCTGCCGGCGACTTGCCGTGTTCACGCTGCGCCACCAAGGCGAAGTCGATCATCATGATCGCGTTCTTTTTGACGATGCCGATCAACAACACCAGCGCAATCATCGAGATCACGGAGAGATCGGTGTTGGTCAGCCACAACGCCAGCAGTGCGCCCATGCCTGCAGCCGGCAGCGTCGACAGGATGGTGACCGGGTGCACCAGGTTTTCGTACAGCATGCCCAGCACGATGTAGACCGTGGCGATGGCAGCAATGACCAGCATCAGCATCGCGCTCGGGTCCATTGCACGGCCGAAACCGCCGCGCTCGGCCTGACGAATGTCGCCGGGCATGCGCAGGCCATTGATTGCCGCCTGCACGATGGCATCCCCTTCACCGCTGCTCACGCCCGGTGCCAGGTTGTAGCTCAGGTCCATCACCGTGTACTGGTTCTGGTGCGTCACTTGCGACGGTGCCAGCCCCGGTTCCTGGTGGGCGATGGTGGTCAGTGGAATCATCTGCCCGCTGCTGGAGCGCACATACAGGTCTTCGATGGCGGCCGGGCTGGCGGTCTGGCCGGGCAGTGCATTGACCACCACGCCGTATTGGTTGAGGTCGGCGTAGATGGTGGAGATCTGGCGTTGGCCGAAGGCGCCGTACAACGCGCCGTCAATGGCGCCGATGCTCACCCCCAGGCGCGATGCCTTGTCGCGGTCGATGACGATCTTCTGCATCAAACCGCCCTTGTCCACGTCCGAACCCACGTCACGCAGCTTGGGGTTCTGCTTGAGCACTTCCACCAGCCTGGGCAGCCACTCGGCCAATTGCCCGGCATCGTTGCCCTGCAGGGTCACGCGATTCTGCGCACCCTGCGAACCACCGCCGCCGCCATCGGACGGAAGATCCTGAATCGCGCGCAGGCGTACATCCAGGTCGGGGAACTGCGCAGCCTTGGCGCTCAGGCGGGTGACGACGACATTGGTCGGCTCTTTGCGACCTTCCTGCTGCGTGCGCAGCTCGATGTTGAACTGCGCGCTACTGCCTTGGCGGCTGGAACCCAGGCGCGAACCGACCATCTTCACCGCCGGATCGGCCAGGAACATGTCGCTGAGGCGACGCTGGCGCTCGCTCATTTCCTGGAACGACACCGTCGCACTGGAACTGGCACGGCCCCACACCAGGCCGGTGTCCTGCTCGGGGAACGACCCTTTGCTGACGGAGCCGGCGAGGTAGAACGTGGCCACGATCAGCAACAGCGGTGTCAGCGACAGGATCAGGCAATGGCGCAGTGAAAAATCCAACGCCACCGTGTAGATGCGCAGCATGCCTGCATGCATTCGATCCAGCAGCGGGCCGATGGGTGAAGGCTTCACCTGCACCGAATGCGGTTGCAGGAAACGTGCACACAGCGCCGGCGTCAGCGTCAGCGAGACAATCGCCGAAACCACGATCGCCGCCACCAGCGTCAAGGTGAACTCACGGAAAAACGCGCCGATCATGCCTTGCGCGAAAATGATCGGCAGGAACACCGCGATCAGTGACGCGGTGATGGAGACGATGGTGAAGCCGATTTCGCGCGCACCGGCCATCGCCGCCTGCTTGCGTGGCACGCCTTCGTCGAGGTGACGCATGATGTTTTCAATCACCACGATGGCGTCGTCAACGACGAAGCCAATGGCGACCACCAGCGCCAGCAAGGTGAGGTTGTTGAGGGTGAAGCCCAGCGTGGTCATCACCACAGCAGCACCGGCCAACGACAGCGGTACCGTCACCGCTGCGATCAAGGTGGGCGCCAGGCGGCGCAGGAACAGCGCCATGGTCAGGATCACCATCGCCAGGCTGATCATCAGCGTGATCTGCACTTCCGCCAGCGAGGCGCGGATGGTCGGGGTGCGGTCGAAGTAGGGCGTCAGCGTGGTGCCGGCATCCAGGTAACCGGACAACCCGGGTACGGCGTCCTTCACGCGATCCACCGTCGCCACGAGATTGGCGCCGCTGCGCAGGTACACGTACATCAGCACGCCGCGCTTGCCGTTGAACCAGGCCGCTTGATACGCGTCTTGCTGGCCGTCATAGACGGTGGCGATGTCCTTCAGCCGCACCACCGCGCCGTCATGCGTGGAGATGGCGACGTTGGCGAAATCCGGGGCCTTGCGGATCTGGTCATTGAGGACGATGGCGGTCTGGCTGTTGCCGTCGCTCAAAAAGCCCAGCGGCGAGGCCACGTTGGCGGCGCGCATGGCGTTGCGCAGGTCATCCGGGCTCAGCCCCAGTGCGTTCATCGCACGCAGGTTGAGGTCGATACGCACCGCGGGCGTGGACGCACCGGCGATATCCACCTGAGATACGCCGGGCAACTGCCGCAGCCGCTGTGCCAGCAGCGAGTCGGCCATGTTGTACAGCTCGGCCACCGACTGGGTTTCAGACGTCAGCGCCAGCGCGATCACCGGATCGTCGTTGGGGTTGGCCTTCTGGTAAGTGGGCGTGTTGATGCCTGCGGGAAGATCGGCCATGGCGGCGTTGATCGCGGCCTGCACATCCTGCGCTGCCGAGTCGATGTCGCGGCTGGTGTTGAACATCAAGAACACCATGCTGCGACCGTCGCTGCTGCTCGAACGCATGGTGTCGATGCCCGGCACCTGGCCGAGGTGGCGTTCCAGCGGCGCGGTAACGGTCGCGGCCATGGTGTTGGCATCGGCGCCAATGTTCGACGCCTGCACGAAGATCACCGGGATGGTCAGGTTGGGCAGGGCGGCGACGCCCAGGCGCAGGTAGCAGACCAGTCCAGCGAAAAACAGGCCGATGGCCAGCAGGCCGATGCCGATGGGGCGTTTGATGAAAGGCGCGGAAATATTCATGCCGGCGCGTTACCGGGCCGTCTGCAGACGTGTGGCGGCGCGTTGTTCGCGACGCTTGGCGGCCCACTCGGACAGGCGCTCGAAGTACAGGTAGATCACCGGCGTGGTGTACAGCGTGACCAGCTGCGACAGCAGCAGGCCGCCGACGATGGCCACACCCAGCGGCCGCCGCAGTTCCGAACCGATGCCAGTACCCAGCGCCAGCGGCAGCGCGCCGAGCATGGCCGCAGCAGTGGTCATCATGATCGGGCGGAAACGCAGCAGGCAGGCGCGTCGGATGGCGTCGTAGGCGTTGGCACCGGAGCGCTGCGCGTCCAGTGCGAAGTCGATCATCATGATCGCGTTCTTCTTGACGATACCAATCAGCAGGATGATGCCGACGATGCCGTCCACCGACAGGCTCATGCCGCACAGGTACAACGCCAGCAGCGCGCCGACACCGGCTGGCGGCAACGTGGAGATGATGGTCAACGGGTGGATGTAGCTCTCATACAGCACGCCCAGCACGATGTAGATCACCGCGATGGCGGCCAGCAGCAACAGCACTACGTCGGTCTGGCTGCTGGAGAACTCCGCTGCCGTACCGACGAACTGCGCCTGCATCTGCTGCGGCAACTGCAGTTCGGCGACGGCCTTGTTGATCGCATCCACCCCTTCGGACAACGAATAACCCGGTGCCAGGTTGAAGGAAATGGTGGCCGACGGCAGCTGCTGTTGATGGCTGACGATCAGCGGCGCGGTGCCCGGAATGGCGGTGGCAATGGCCGACAGCGGAATGCTGCCGCCGCCGCCCAGCGCGATGCCGGTATTGCTGTTGCCGATGCCGGTGGCAGTGGAGGAGTTGCTCGATGTCACCTGGCCCAGCGAGGTGGCGTTGCTGCCGGTGAGTGTGCCGCTGCCGTTGCTGCCGATGGCGAGCTGGTTCATCAACGCATCGCTGTTGCGGAACTCCGGTGCCACTTCCAGCACCACGCGGTACTGGTTGAGCTGGGTGAAGATGGTGGAGATCTGGCGCTGGCCGTAAGCGTCGTACAACGTGTCGTCGATGGTCTGCATCGGCACGCCGTAACGCGCGGCCTTGTCGCGGTCTACTTCAACATGCAGGGCGCGACCGTGGTTGGCCAGGTTGTTGTCGACGTCGGCCAGCTCGGGCAAACGGCGCAGTGCATCGGTGACGCGGTCGGTCTGCGCGGCCAGCTCGGTGCTGTCCATGTCCGACAACGAGAACTGGTACGCGGTGGCAGCCACGCGCGTATCCAGCGTCACGTCCTGCACCGGCTTGAGGTACAGCGCCACGCCGGGGATATGCGCAGCGGCGGCCTGCAGGCGCGGCAGCAGCACGTCGAGTCCGTCACGGTCACCACGGTCCTTGAGCACGATGCTCAGCTGGCCCTGGTTGAGCGTGGGATTCATGGTGCCCGCGCCGATGTAGGCAGCCACGCCGCTCACCGCGTCGTCCTTCTGCAATGCGGCAGCCACTGCCTGGGTGCGCTGCTGCATCTGATCGAAGGCCACGTTCTGGTCGGCCAGCACCACGCCGGTGATCATGCCGGTGTCCTGGTCGGGCAGCAGACCCTTGGGGATCACCATGTACAGCAGCACCGTCAGCGCGACCGACGCCAGGGCGATGCCCAGGGTCAACGGCTGGTGACGCAGCACCCAATCCAGGCTGCGTTCGTAGGCATGTACCAGGCGCGACCATGCGGTGACCTTGCCCTCGGCTGCGGCGCGCTCGTGGGCGTCGTCGCCTTCGGGCAGTGCGTCGGGCTTGAGCAGATACGCGCACATCATCGGCGTGAGCGTCAGCGAGATCAGCATCGAGATCGACACGGCAATCGTCAGCACCCACGCAAATTCATGGAACAGGCGCCCGGTAACGCCCGGCATCAGGATCAACGGCAGGAACACCGCAACCAGTGACACCGTCAGCGACAGCACGGTAAAGCCAATCTCTTTGGAACCAACTTCCGCCGCTTCCTTGCCGTCCTTGCCTTGTTCGATGTAACGCACGATGTTCTCGATCATCACGATCGCATCGTCGACGACGAAACCGGTGGCCACGGTCAGTGCCATCAGCGACAGGTTGTCCAGCGACATGCCGGCAAAGGCCATCACGCCGAACGTGCCCATCAATGACAACGGCACCGCGACCGATGGAATCACCGTGGCCCACAAACGGCGCAGAAATACGAAGATCACCGCCACCACCAGACAGATGGTGAGGATGAGGGTGAACTGCACGTCATGCACCGAAGCGCGGATGGTGACGGTGCGGTCAGAGAACACATCCAGCTTCACGTCCGCCGGCAACATGGCCTGCAGGCTGGGCAGAATCTGGCGGATGTTCTCCACTGTCTTGACGATGTTGGCGCCCGGCTGGCGGCGCACTTCCAGCAGCACTGCCGGCTTGCCATCCGCCCAGGCGGCGATCTGGTCGTTCTCCACGCCATCGACCACCTTCGCCACGTCGCGCAGGCGCACCGGCGCACCGTTCTGGTAGCGGATGATGACGTCGTTGTAGTCGGCCGCGTCGCTGAGCTGGTCGTTGGTGGACAGCGTGTAACTCTGCGTCTTGCCGTTGAGCGACCCCTTGGGTGCATTGACGTTGGCCTGCGTCAGCGCACTGCGCAGGTCCTCCATGGTCATGCCCATGTTGGACAGCTGCGCCGGATTGGCCTGGATGCGCACCGCAGGACGCACGTTGCCGGCAATGGAGACCAGGCCTACGCCGTCCACCTGCGACATGCGCTGGGCCAGTATCGAATCGGCGAGATCGTTGACCTCACGCAGCGGCCGCGTGTCGGAGACGAGCTTGAGGGTGAGGATCGGCGCATCGGCCGGGTTCACCCGGTTGTAGACGGGCTGGTAAGGCAATGAGCTGGGCAGGGTGGCTTGGCGGATCGCGGCCTGCACGTCCTGCGCGGCGGTGTTGATGTCCCGTTCCATCGAGAACTGCAGCACGATGCTGGACAGCCCGGCCGAGGAGTCGGAGGTCATCATGTCCAGGCCGGAAATCTGGCCCAGCTGCCGCTCCAGCGGTGTGGTCACCAGCGAGGCCATGGTCTGCGCGCTGGCACCCGGGTACTGCGTGGTCACCACCAGACTGGGGGCTTCGATCTCGGGCAGGGCGGCTACCGGCAGGCGCTGGTAACCGAGGATGCCCAACAGCATCAGGCCGACCATCAACAACGAAGTAGCGATCGGACGGCGGATGAAAATAGTCGAGAAGCCCACGGGCGATTCCTGGTGCGGGGGGAGAGGGCGAGGTGACGTGCTGCGCGTCAGCGCGGCGGGCCGCCTCGTCCACCAAGGCCCTTCTGGCTGGCCGCCTTGAGCTGTTCTTCAGTGGGTGCCGCCGGTGCCTGGCCCGGGGTCAGCTGGGTGACCTTGCTGCCTTCCTTGAGCCGGAACTGGCCTTCAGTCACCACCCTGTCGCCCGGTTGCAGGCCCTTGCTGATAACCACATGGCTGTCGTCGACCTGACCGCCCTGCACCACATCACGCAGGGTGACGGTGCTGTCGGGCTTGATCAGGTAGACAAAATCACTGTTGCTGCTGCGCTGCACGGCTTCGGCCGGTACAACGACCGCGTTGGGCAGCTCGTTGAGCTGCATGCGCACGTTGACGAACTGGCCCGGCCACAGCGCGCTTTCGGCATTGGGGAACTCGGCGCGCAAGCGGAACGTGCCGCTGCTGCTGCTGATCTGGTTGTCCACCACCTGCAGCTTGCCGTCGGCGTTGACCACGGCACCGCCTTCGCGGTCGAGCGTGGAGGTCTGCAGGGGGCCGGCCTGCTGCGCGGTACGCACGGCGTCGAGCTGCTGCTCGGGCAGGTTGAACATCACATAGACCGGCTGCAGCTGCGTCACCGTGACGATCTGCGTGCCCGCACTGACCACATTGCCGGGGTCCACTGCGCGGATACCGGTGACACCGCTGATCGGCGAGGTGATGCGGGTGTAGTCCAACTGCACTTTGGCCTGGTCGGCTGAGGCCTGCGAGGCCGCGACCGCCGCTTGATACTGCGCCACCTGGTTGCGCAGCGTGGTCAGGTCGGTCTGTGCCACGAACTGGCGGTACTCCGGCGAGTTGGAGCGTTCGAAGTTGGACTGTGCGGTGGCCAGCAGCGCCTGGTTCTGGCGCTTGCTGGCGGTGGCCTGGTTGTACTGGGCCTGGAAGGTGCGCGGATCAATCTGCGCCAGCAACTCGCCCTTCTTCACCGGCTGGCCTTCGCGGAAATTCACGCTCAGCAGCTCACCGCCTACCTGCGGGCTGACGGCGACAGTGTTGTAGGCGGCCACGGTGCCCTGCGCGGTCACGTAAACCGGCACATTCTTGCGCTCGGCAGTGACGACGGTGACGGGCACCGGGGCGCTGTCGCGGTCGCCGCCATTGCCTTGGCCCATGCCTGCTTCCGCACCCGGTGCCTTCTGCTTGCCCCCGCCCATCACCCGGTAGCCGATACCGATCACGAGGAGCACTGCGATGACCAGCAGCACAATCTTCCAGAAACGCGACATGCGAAAACTCCTGAGGAACCGGTAGGGGAGGTGGAGCGGCGAAGCTACAGAGGATACCGCTGTGGTGTGTCGGACTGGTTCATGACCGATGGGCCACGCGGTCAGACCGTGATAAGTGATGAACGTTCCATGGCGGCTTTGGTTGACCTGAGTGATGGCGCGAGAGGGGTTGGGGTGAGAGGGCTTACAACGCAGTGAAGCCAATGCTCCCCTCATCCGCCCCTGTGGAGCACCTTCTTCCGCACGCGGGAGAAGGGAAGCGGAAACCGCGTGCCGCTCGCAGCTTTAGCCCCTCTCCCGCACGCGGGAGAGGGGTTGGGGTGAGAGGGCTTACAACGCAGTGAAGCCAATGCTCCCCTCATCCGCCCCTGTGGGGCACCTTCTTCCGCACGCGGGAGAAGGGAAGCGGACACCGCGTGCCGCTCGCAGCTTTAGCCCCTCTCCCGCACGCGGGAGAGGGGTTGGGGTGAGGGCGGGGACTTCCCCGGCAATGCCCCTGCGCCGCGCAGTTGCGCTCTACACTCACCGCTCTGCCCTCAAGGAGCATTGCCGATGGCTCGCAAGACCGTGTTGTTGTCCGCGCTGCTATGCGCGCTGTCACCGCTGGTTGCCCATGCAGACGTAGCGCAGCGCCCCGAAGTCGCTGCCGCCGCCAAGCGTCTGCAACAGCAGGTGGTGGACTGGCGCCGTGACTTCCATGCACATCCGGAGCTGTCCAACCGAGAGGAGCGCACCTCCGCCAAGGTCGCTGAGCGCCTGCGTGCGATGGGCCTGCAGCCGCAGACCGGCGTGGCCGTGCATGGCGTCGTTGCGATCATCAAGGGAGGCTTGCCCGGGCCGAAGATCGCCCTGCGTGCGGATATGGACGCGCTACCGGTGACCGAACAGACCGGCCTGCCGTTCGCCTCCAAGGCCAAGGCGGAGTACCGCGGTGAACAGGTGGGTGTGATGCATGCGTGCGGCCACGACGCCCACACCGCCACCCTGCTTGGCGTGGCGGATGCGCTGGTGGCCATGCGCGACACGCTGCCCGGTGAAGTGATGTTGATCTTCCAGCCGGCCGAAGAAGGCGCGCCGCCGCCGGAGCAGGGTGGTGCCGACCTGATGCTCAAGGAAGGCCTGTTCAAGGACTTCAAGCCTGAAGCAGTGTTCGGCCTGCATGTGTTCTCCAGCGTCCAGGCTGGGCAGATCGCAGTGCGCGGCGGCCCGTTGATGGCGGCCTCCGATCGCTTCTCGATCACCGTCAACGGCCGCCAGACGCATGGCTCGGCACCGTGGAACGGCATTGATCCGATTGTCGCGGCGTCGGACCTGATCGGCACCGCGCAGACCATCGTCAGCCGTCGCACCAACCTGTCCAAGCAGCCGGCGGTGGTCACCTTCGGCGCGATCAAGGGTGGCATCCGCTACAACATCATTCCCGACTCGGTGGAGATGGTCGGCACCATCCGTACCTTCGATCCGGACATGCGCCAGCAGATCTTCGCCGACCTGCGCAACGTGGCCGAACACACCGCTGCCGCGCATGGCGCCACCGCCACCACGGACATCTACGAGAAAGATGGCAATCCGGCCACGGTCAACAACCCGGCGCTGACCGCACGCATGCTGCCCAGCCTGCAGGCGGTGGTAGGCAGCAGCAACGTCTACGAGCCGCCGTTGCAGATGGGTTCGGAGGATTTCTCGTTGTATGCGTTGCAGGTGCCGTCGATGTTCTTCTTCGTCGGTTCCACTTCCGAGGGCATTGATCCGGCGACTGCGCCCAGCAATCATTCGCCCAAGTTCCTGCTCGATGAAAAAGCACTGGATGTGAGCCTGCGCGCGCTGCTGCAGGTGTCGCTGGATTATCTGCACGGTGGCACCCAGCAGTAACGCCAACTTTGTAAGTCCGGCATGTAGTGGCGAGCGATGCTCGGCAGGAATGTCGCCGACAAAGCCGCTGAGCGTTCTACGGCAACAGAAAACCCGGCAATTACGCCGGGTTTTCTGTTTGCAGCGTTCTGGCGTTTCAGGCCTTCATGCTGCCGGTATCGATGTAGCGCTGGTGCCAGGACAGAGCTTCGGGCAACAGATGCGGCGTGTGTTTGCCATAGCTGTCGCGGCTGGCGCGGTCGAAGTAATCGTTGAGCTGGTCGCGGTAATCCGGATGCGCGCAGTTGTCGATCATCACGCGTGCGCGGGCACGCGGCGGCAGGCCACGCAGGTCGGCCAGGCCCTGTTCGGTGACGATGATGGAGACGTCATGCTCGGTGTGATCGACGTGGCTGACCATGGGCACGATCGCCGAGATGCTGCCGCCCTTGGCCACCGACGGGCTCAGGAACGTGGACAGGAAACCGTTGCGGGTGAAGTCACCCGAGCCGCCGATTCCATTCATGATGCGGCTGCCCATCACGTGCGTGGAATTCACGTTGCCGTAGAGGTCCACTTCCAGCATGCCATTCATGCCGATGCAGCCCAGCCGGCGCACCAGTTCTGGATGGTTGGAGATTTCCTGCGTGCGCATGATGATGCGGTCGCGGTAGAAATGGATGTTGCGTTTGAACTCTTCGTTCGCTTCCGGGCTCAGTGCGAAACCGGTGCACGAGGCGTATTCGAGCACGCCGGATTTGAGCAGGTCGAGCATGCCGTCCTGGATCACCTCGGTGAACGAGGTCAGGCCACGCAGGCCGCTTTCGGCCAGGCCGGCAAGCACTGCATTGGGAATATTGCCCACGCCCGACTGCAGCGGCAGCAGGTTCTGCGGCAGACGGCCCCGGGCCACTTCGTGCTTGAGGAATTCGATCAGATGGCCGGCGATGAGCTTGCTGTCTTCATCAATCGGCTTGAACGGGCTGTTGCGGTCCGGGCCATTGGTACGGACGATCGCCACGATCTTGTCCGGATCCACATCCAGTGTGGTCTGGCCGATGCGGTCGTTGGCGTGCACCAGCGGGATGGGCTTGCGGTGCGGCGGCAGCGCGGTGCCGTAGTAGATGTCGTGCATGCCCTCGATGCCTTCGGGCTGCCACTCGTTGACCTCGATGATCACTTTCTTGGCCAGGTCCAGCCAGGTCTTGTTGTTGCCGACCGAAGTGGAGGGCACCAGTGCGCCGTCTTCGCGGATGGCCGACACCTCGATCACGGCGGTGTCGATGTCGCCGTAAAACCCAAACCACACGTGTTGGGCAACGTGCGAAAGATGGATGTCGATGTAATCCAGCTTGCCTTCGTTGATGCGCTTGCGGGCATCAGGGTCGGTCTGGAACGGCATGCGCATGGCAATGGCGTCGACCTTGGCCAGTGCGCCATCGAGCTCAGGCGCGGTGGAGGCACCGGTCATCAACTTGATCTGGAACGGCAGGCCCTGTGCGTGCACATCCTCGATGCGCTTGGCCAGCGCGATCGGCACCGCCTTGGGGTAGCCGGAGCCAGTGAAACCGCTCATGGCGACGGTTTCGCCCGGCTGGATGAAAGCTGCCGCTTGTTCGGCGGAAACGATGCGGTCGCGCAGGCGCGCGTCCAGGATGCGTTCGACAGACATGACGACCAGGGATTTTGGGGGGAACGCCAATTATCGCGGATCACCGTGAACAGGGGTGTTCTACCTTGGTGGGATGGTCTTTGCGGATCGGGGGCTCTTGTACCGGCAAGTACTGTTTTGCACTGCAGCGTGCAAGTTGTTCGTACACCCCGCACGATCGCCCTGCATCCCGACGTGGGGGAGGGAGCAAAGCCCGCTGACAGTTCGCTGTCAGCGGGCTTTTTTAATGTCCGTTCGCCGAACATGGCGACTGCGGCCATGGCCAGATGCCAGAATCGGCGGTATGACTCTCCCCGCCCCCGCATTGCCTGAACACGTCGTGCCGGTCGTCGACCGTGCCATTGCCCGCCTCAAACTGGCCCTGCCGGACCCGTCGCAATGGCCGCAGGCCCCGGATTTCGAGGCAGGCCTGCGCCAGCTGGCGGTGACCAGCGATTTTGCCATCGACACCCTGTGCCGCCAGCCAGAACTGCTGGCATTGCTGGCTCAGCCCGATCCTGCCCCGGTGTCGCAACCGGAGCTGGATCCGCTGCAGCCCAGCGCCTGGCCGACCCAACTGCGCCGTTATCGCGCGGCGGCCTCTACCCGGCTGATCTGGCGTGACCTCAGTGGTGCCGACGACGTGGGCGCCACCCTGGCCGGCGCCACGGTGCTGGCCGAGGACTGTCTGCAGCTGGCGTTGGTCGCGCTGGAGCAGGAATTTGCCAGCCGTCACGGGGTAGTGCGTGACGCCGACGGCAGCGTGCAGCGGCTGGTGGTGTTTGGCCTGGGCAAGCTGGGTGGCAGCGAGCTGAATTTTTCCTCCGACATCGACCTGGTTTATGCCTACCCCCACGGCGGCGGCTTTCAACAGCCGGATGGCTGGTCATCCGACGGCGCTCGCCCGCTGGCGGCCGAGGAGTATTTCGCCCGGCTCGGTCAGCGCCTGGGGCGGCTGCTCGACGAAACCACCGCTGAAGGCTTCTGCCACCGTGTTGATCTACGGCTGCGTCCGTTCGGCACCGCCGGGCGGGTGGCGTTGTCTTTCGCCGGCATGGACCAGTATTTCCAGCGCGAAGGCCGCGACTGGGAGCGCTATGCGTGGATCAAGGCGCGCGCGGTGGCCGGCGACATTGCCGCCGGTGAAGCGTGGCTGGAGACCTTGCGGCCGTTCGTCTATCGCCGCTATCTGGATTTCACCGCGCTGGACGGCCTGCGCGAGATGAAGGCGGCCATCACCGCCGAGGTTGCGCGCAAGGACCGGCTGGATGACATCAAGCGCGGGCCCGGCGGCATCCGCGAGATCGAATTTCTTGCGCAGGCTTTGCAGCTGATCCGTGGCGGGCGCGAAGCGGCGCTGCGCGAACGCCGCCTGTTGCCGGCGCTGCGCGCGCTGGTCGAGGCCGGGCAGATGGCTGAAGCCGATGGTGACGACCTGACCACCGCCTATCGCTTCCTGCGCCGGATGGAAAACCGCCTGCAGATGTTGCGCGACGCGCAGACCCACTGCCTGCCCACCGATCCGCTGGACCGCACGCGCATTGCGCTGGGCCTGGGCTACACCGACTGGGACGCCCTGCTGCATGCCCTCAACGAACAGCGCCAGCGCGTGAGTACCGAATTTGGCGCGCTGCTGGCGCCCCGCCAAGGCCAGGCCGCCCCCGATGCGCTGGCCAGTTATTGGCGCGGGCTGCCCGGTAGTGGCAATGCCGAGGTGCTGGCCGAGGCCGGTTTCGCCGACGCCAATAGTGCCGACCAATCGTTGCGCGAGTTTGCACAATCACTGGGTGTGAAGTCGCTGTCGGACAGTGCGCGTGCGCGCCTGGACCGCGTGCTGCCGGCCCTGCTGCTGGCGGCCACCCGCTCGCCGCAACCGGACGCCGCGCTGCGCCGGGTGCTGGGTCTGTTGCAGGCCATCCTGCGGCGCACCAGCTACCTGGCCCTGCTCGACGAACAACCCAGCGCGCTCACCCGCCTGGTCAACGTGCTGGCGCGCAGCGCGCTGTTGTCTGAGCGGCTGGTCGCGTTCCCGTTGCTGCTGGACGAACTGCTGGACACGCGCGTGGCCGGGCCCATGCCCGAAGCCCAGGAAATGCATGACGCCTGCGCCACCGCCCTGGCCATCGACGATCCGGAAGTGGCCTTGCGCGCCCTCAACGAAGTGCGTCTGGCGCTGAGCTTCCGCATGGCGTTGGCATTCCACGATGGTCGCCAGCGTGCGGTGGACTGCACCCAACAGCTGGCCCAGCTCGCCGACGCGGTGGTGGTGACGGTGCTCGAAATGGCGCGTGCCGACATGGCCCGCGCGCATGGTGAAGTCCCCGGCGGACGTTTCGCCATCATCGGTTACGGCAGCCTGGGCGGATTGGAGCTGGGCTTCGGTTCCGATCTGGATCTGGTGTTTCTGTATGCCCATCCGCCCGAGGCCGAGGCCAGCGATGGTCCGCGGCCGCTGGAAAGCGGCCGCTGGTTCGCGCGCCTGGCGCAGAAAGTGATGGCGTTGTTGGCGGCGGTCACGGCTGCCGGCCGTCTGTATGACATCGACGTGCGCCTGCGCCCGGATGGCGGCAAGGGCGCCTTGGTGTCGTCGTTGGCCAGCTACACCGAGTACCAGCGCGAACGCGCCTGGACCTGGGAACACCAGGCATTGGTGCGCGCGCGCGGTGTGGCGGGTGATCCGTCCTTGCTGGCCGATTTCGAGCAGGTACGCACGGTCACGCTGGGCCGCGAACGCGACCACGACACGCTGTTTGGCGACGTATTGAAGATGCGCGCTCGCATGCGTGCCGAGCTGGACCGCAGCGATGCGGCGCGGCTGGATCTCAAGCAGGGAGCGGGTGGTTTGGTCGACCTGGAGTTCGTGTTGCAGACCGGCGTGCTGGCCGGCGCATCGCGCAATCCCGCGCTGTCCGAACCGCGCGAAACGCCGTTCCTGATCGCTGCACTCGCTGCCTCAGGTTGGTTGCCCGGTGACACCGCCGTGGCGCTGCACGATGCGCACGCCACGCTGTTGGATGCCGGGCTTTCCTGCACGCTGGACCGGCGCGCGCGCATGGCCGTACCGACACCGGAGATCGAAGCGGCGTGCGCGGCGATCTCCGCTGCGGCCATCGCCAAGGGGCTGCCTTTTGAGCCGGGCAAGCATGTTTGACCGGTAGCGGGAATCAGCGCCGTACACGGCGCTGACGGTCAGCGTGCTGGCGCCATCTTCCACAGCAAGGCGCGGAACGGTGCCAGCAGGCAGACGCCGATGGCCAGCTTCACGGCCAGGTCGCCGAATGCCCAACTGACCCATGGCAGGGACGAGCCGGCAAAGGCGATGGACCAGAAGATCGCCGTATCCACGGTGGCGCTGCAGGTGGTGGCCACCATCGGCGCACGCCACCAGTTGCCCGCGCGCAGGCGGTCGAACACGGTGATGTCCAGCAACTGCGCCACGATGAACGCCGAGCAGGA
The DNA here is from genome assembly GCF_027497995.1 of Stenotrophomonas sp. Iso1. Lineage (GTDB taxonomy): Bacteria > Pseudomonadota > Gammaproteobacteria > Xanthomonadales > Xanthomonadaceae > Stenotrophomonas. The sequence goes on from NZ_JAODBT010000001.1 coordinate 458,492, forward strand.
CGCTATCGCGATACGCGGCGTAGCGATCCAGATCGACAGCACCACCGCCACCGCAAAGCCGGCCCATGCCACGCGGCGGGCAGCCTGCGGGCCGAAGCGGCGGTTGATCAGGTTGCTGACCAGAAACGCGATGGGATAGCTGAAGGCACCCCAGGTCAGCCAATCATTGATCGGGTACTGCACCAGCACGTTCGAGCCCAGCACCACGGCACCCATCGCCAGCACGGCGAGCAGCAGCGAGGTGGGGGTGAGCGGTGCGAAGCGATTGGAAGAATGCAAGGACATGGACGGCACAGGCAGCACCGGATGGCGCTGTAGAGAAGAGAGAAAGAAGGGCGACCAGGCTGGAAGCGGCAGGTACGCAGGGCGGCATTGTAACCGGCGAGGCCAGGCAGGCATGTCAACGCGGGGGAACAGCGTGTCCTGTCAGACGCGCGGTGCTCCCCGCTTTGGCCTTCTCCCGCCACCGGGAGAAGGGGTGACGGGCCGATGCTCTGCGCTCAAAGCCCTTCTCCCGCGAGCGGGAGAGGGGTGACGTTGGCCGATGCTCTGTGCTCAAAGCCCCTCTCCCGCGAGCGGGAGAGGGGTTGGGGTGAGGGGAGCTCTTGAGCTTGTTGCTTCCCAAAAGTGCCTCATCCGTCCTACGGGCACCTTCTCCCATCAACGAGAGAAGGGATGGCGTGTGGCCGATGCTCTGCGCTCAAAGCCCTTCTCCCGCGAGCGGGAGAGGGGTTGGGGTGAGGGCAGCAATCAGCACCTCTGCGATCTCAACGCCTTACAACGCAGATGTACGGCTCTCGTCAATCGCCTCGGCGGTCGGGACGAAGGTCAGCACCGCACCATCCTCGGCGCGCAGCATCCAGCCCGCACCTTGCGGACTGGGCGTGAAGGCAACGGTCTGGCCCACGACGAAGTTCGCCGCTGGGTTGTCCTCGCGCTGCGGCCATTGCAGCTGGGCAGTGTTCTCGGCGTTGGCCGGGTCTTGCAGTGCCACGCTGCGACCGCCTTCGGCGGTGCCGGTGATCGACTTCACCTGCATGTCCGGCAGCGGGCCGGCGGTGATCCGGCGTGGCTTGTCATCCTTGCGCTCGGTCGACGCCTTGGAGCCATCGGCCGTCTTGCGTACGCCGGCCGCCGACAGGAACAACGGGCCGGAGACCACCATGGCCACGCTCGCGCTGGTCACCAGCACCGATATCTCCGAACCATTGAGTTGGCCTTCGCCGGCGCGCGCATCGCGCGGTGCCAGGGACAGGCCGAGGCAGGCGGTGATCGCCAGGGCCATAACGCCGTGATGGAGGAACTGTTTCATGGACTGACTCCTTTCATTGAACAGGGGTTTGCACGCTGGCACCGGCGACTGCGGGTACCGGCGTTTGATGGGGGATGGACAACTCGCGCTCCAGCGCGCCACTGCGGTGCAGGAAATCAAACGTCGATTCCACCGTCACCACCGAGTAATTGCCGGAGATGCGCTCGCTGGCGGGATGGTCGCTGACGGCGACGTTGTCGGCGAAGAAACGCGCGCCCAGCCGCTTGCCGATACCGATGTGCATGCGCGTGGGCAGGTAACCCTTGCGTGACAGCCAAGCCAGCGCGTCATTGCGGTTGCCCAGCGTCGTGCCGTCTTCGGCCTGCGCCATCGCCGCAGCGGTGACTTCCAGAATCCACTGATTGGAGTTCTGGAATTCGTTGCTGCCGGGATAGGCCAGCATGCTGTAACGCGGCTGGTGCAGCGCACGTGCCTGTGTGGCAGCGCCGGTCAACAGTGGCTTGAGCGCGGCACGCACTGCCGGCGTGGGGATGCCCACGCGCAGGTCGGTGGTGATGGAACTTTCACCAACCAGGTTCACCAGGCCCTCGCGGTACAGGTCGGATGAATCGGTCTTGCAGCGGTTGAGCAGGTGCACCACGTCCCAGCCGCCTTGGTCATTGCGGACCAGAAAGGCGAGGTGACTGTGGCGCAGGCCATATTTGCTCAGGTCCTGGCCGCCGCGCGCCGCGATGGCCACCTCCACGTCGGGCAGGGCATCGAGGGCGTCGGCAGTGATCGCGGCCATATCGAACATCGCTGCGACAGTGGTCGGCGGCGGGTAGCGCGGTGCGCAAACGGGTTGCGCGAAGGCCGGCATTGCCAACGTCAGTAATACGGAGAGCAGTAGTGTTCTGCGGTGTTTCATCGGCGCGCATCCTTGCATGAGGATTGAAAGGAATCGTTAGGTGGAGGGCGGGTCGAGGTTCTTGCTGCTGTCTTTGCGGGAGTGACGATCTGAAGGGCCTGGAGAAAGCTTCCGCCCCCTTCCGCCTCTCATAACCCCAAACGCAACTTCACCTCAGCGGCAATGCGCTCGGTCTCGCGCAATGGCTCAATGGTCTGCGACGAACCGGCATCCAGAACCGCCAGCCCATCAAGCAGCCGGCCACGCGTACGCAGCGCCGCCTGGAAGTGTGCCATCCGTGCCTGCGCTCGCTCGCCCAGCAACACGCCGACGGGCACTCGCGTGGCGCAGGCTTCGGACAAAAGATTCACGGAATCGGGAGTGCAGATGATGCGGTCAGCCCAGCCGAGCAGGCCCGCATACGGGTTGGAACCATCGCCGCCGTCACTCCAGATCACCCCCGGCACATCATCAAAGGCGCGCAGCAGCGCGTCGGTGACCGGGCGCGGGGTGCGCCGTGAGGTGGTGGCCAATACGCTGCCGCCATCGGCGCGGATGCGTGCTGCCAGTTGCTGCAGCAGTGGTTGGATGTCCTGTTCCTGCCAGGGCGCATGGTTGGTGGGGCCGCCCACGAGCAGGGCGGTACGTGGCCCCGGCAGCTGCTCGAAACTGGAAAACGCGGCGCGGCCCAGGGCCAGCCAGTCGTCGCTGACCGGATTCAGGCTGCCCAACAAGCTGAGGACATTATCGCCGCGCAGGCGGTCATGTTCGGGAACGACCAACAGGTCCCAGTGGCGGGCGCTGATGCGGGGGTCGAGGATCTGCACCGTGCGGGTACCGCGCTGGCCCAACAGCCGCAATGCGCCGGCCGCTTGCCTGCCGCAGCCGATGGCCAACCCTGGCGGGTTGTCGGCCAGCCGTGCGAAGGCCGGGCCAAAACTCCGTACCCCGCCGGGCAGCAAACACGGTGTAAACCAGCGCCACGGCGCCCGGGGCTGCAGCTGCAGGCGCTGCTGGCCGCCCAAACGTAGTGCAGAGGCCAACGCCACGGCCTGCCGCACATTGCCGGCGCGGCCGTCAGTGATCGTCCAGGGAAGCGTCGATCGTTTCGCGTATGGCATTAATTCGTTTCAAAAAGGCTGGGTGTTGCAACAGTCGCTGGCGCCTACACTGCGCTCTGCACATTGGCGCCGCCATTGTCCGGGGCTTCCCGAGGGAATGCCACGACCGTAGCCCACTCATCACGGAGTTTCCATGTCCGACATCTTCACTGATGCCGCGCTTGACCAGCTGTTCCGCACCGCCCGTACCCAGAACTCGTTCCAGGATCGCCCGGTCGAGGACAGCCAATTGCGTGCGTTGTACGACCTGCTGAAGTGGGCCCCGACCTCGGCCAACGCCAGCCCGGCGCGCTTTGTGTTCGTCAAATCCGCTGAAGCCAAGCAGAAGCTGGCGCCGGCATTGTCCGAAGGCAATCTGGCCAAAACGCTGGCTGCGCCGGTCACCGCGATCATTGCCTTCGACCAGGATTTCCACGAAAAACTGCCGTACCTGTTCCCGCACACCGACGCCAAGTCGTGGTTCGACGGCCCGCGCGAAGGCCGCCACGAGGCCGCATTCCGCAACGGTACCCTGCAAGGTGCCTACCTGATCCTGGCCGCGCGCGCGCTGGGCCTGGATGCCGGCCCGATGTCCGGTTTCGATGCGGCCAAGGTGGATGAAGCGTTCTTTGCCGGCACCGCCATCAAGTCCAATTTCCTCGTCAATCTGGGCTATGGCGACCCTGCCGGTATTTTCCCGCGCTTGCCGCGTCTGTCTTTCGACGAAGCCGCGCGCATCGCGTAAATGCTCCAACCGGTGGTGGCCATCACATTGGCCGAAGCCGACCCCACTGAAACTGCCTGCGTTTCCCTTTACGAATCCTCTAGGAGAGTCCCATGTCCAACCTGTCCAAGCTGCTGCTCCCGCTGGCGCTGGCCGCCGCCATCACCGCTTGCTCCAAGCCGGCCGACCAGGCGGCTGCCCCGGCCGCCACCCCGGCTGAAACCGCTGCCCCGGCCGAAGCCGCTGCGGCTGCCCCGACCGCTCCGGAAGCGGCTGCCATCGTGGTTGCTGCCGGTACCTACAAGCTCGACCCGACCCACACCGACGTGCTGGTGCAGTGGAACCACCTGGGCTTCTCCAACCCGACCGCTCACTTCGGCAACGCTGACGGCACCTTGGTGTACGACGCTGCCGACGTGACCAAGTCGACCGTGGAAGTGACCCTGCCGCTGTCCGGCCTGAACAGCTTCACCGCCAAGTTCGACGAGCACCTGCGCGCCGCCGATTTCTTTGACGCGGCCAAGTTCCCGGTTGTCACCTTCAAGAGCACCAAGGTGGAAGCCGCGGGCACCAACAAGCTGAGCGTCACCGGTGACCTGACCGTCAAGGGCGTCACCAAGCCGGTGGTGCTGGACGTGACCATCAACGGTGCCGGCGAGCACCCGATGATGAAGGTACCGTCGGTTGGTTTTGACGCCACCACCACCTTCAAGCGCAGCGAGTTCGGTATTGGCGCCTACGTTCCGAACGTCAGCGATGACGTCAAGGTACGCATCACCACCGAAGCCACGATCCCGAAGGCTGAAGAAGCTGCCAAGGCCGAGTAATCGCCTTGGCCGGCAACGGTCCGCAGTACCCGCAACAAGCAAGGGCCCGCCAGCAATGGCGGGCCCTTGCGTTGCGGCATAGGAGAAAGGCAGGCCGGCGCCTCTCATAAATCCGGCGCTCAACAATGCCCACTTACAATGGCGCCGATGAATACCCCACAAGACTCCAGCCTCGGCCGCGAGGTCGACTACCCGCGCCAGTACGACGCCAGCCTGCTGTTCCCGATTCCACGTGCCGCCGCACGCGCCGAGATCGGGCTGGCCGACCATGCTCTGCCCTTTGACGGTGAAGACCGCTGGCACGCTTATGAAGTGGGTTGGCTGGATGCACGCGGCAAGCCCTGCGTGGAAACGGCCACCCTGTGGGTGCCGGGCAGCTCGCCGAACCTGGTCGAGTCCAAGTCGCTCAAGCTGTACCTGAACTCGCTCAACAGCGCCCGTTTCAACCGCGCCGAAGCGGTGCGTGAGCGCATCGCCACCGACCTGTCGGCCTGTGCCGGTGCCGACGTGCGGGTCGAATTCGGCCTGCCGGAGTTTGCCCACGCTCCGGGCGAGACCATCGACCACCTGGACGTGGACATCGACTGCTACGGCCCGCCGCAAGAGGCGTACCTGTCCGCCGATGCCGACAACGTGGTCAGCGAGACCCTGACCTCGGCTCTGCTCAAGTCCAACTGCCCGGTCACCGGCCAGCCGGACTGGGCCAGCGTCAGCATCCGCTACCACGGCCCGCGCATCGACCGCGAAGGCTTGCTGCGCTACCTGATCAGTTACCGCGATCACGCCGAGTTCCACGAACAGTGCGTGGAGCGCATCTTCCTGGAAGTCATGCGCCGCTGCGCCCCGACATGGCTGGACGTGGAAGCCCGCTACACCCGCCGTGGCGGGCTGGACATCAATCCGCGCCGCTTCACCCCGGGCCACGCCGGCGTGCAGGCGCCAATCCGCGACCTGCGTCAATAAACCGAACTGAAGCTGTCTCCGCACGCGGGCTTTACGCCAGCGCGATAAATCCTTAACAGGCGACGTGCAATGGTGGTCGCCAGTCAAGAAGCGGAGTGGCTTGGATGGGTACCGATAAGAAGGCCGATTTTTCCGACGTCAGTTCCACCGTCTCAAGCACTGAGCAGGTCGTGCCGAAGGCAGATTTTTCCGATGTCACCTCAACGGTGACCAGTACCGAAGAGATCGTGGGCGAACAGCAGTACACGGTGCAGGCGGGCGACAACCTTTCCAAGATCGCCAAGCATCTGCTCGGTGACGCAAACGCATGGAAAAAGATCTTCGACGCCAATCGCGATGTCCTTAACGACCCGGACAAGATCAAGCCCGGGCAAGTACTGAAGATTCCCCCGCGTCAGGGCTGAAGAAGCCCGCGTCATTGAGTTGTTTATTCCCAAACCCGTTTCGGAGCAATCCATGAAGAAGACTTCGCTCAGTAGTGCCCTGATGATCGCCGTGGTTGGTGCCGTCGCTTTGGTTGGTTGTAAGAAGAAAGAAGCCGAAGTCGTCCCGCCGCCAGCGGCTAGCACGCCGGCACCGGCTCCCATGGCAGAGGCTGCACCGGCCGCCGTCAGCGTCACTTCGGTCACGGTGGGCAATACCGTTGGCGCCGATCAGTCGGTGGCACCGGTCGCAACGCTTGGCACCAAGGACAAGATCGTTGTCTCGGTCAAAACCAGTGGTACCGCAAGCAACGTCAACGTCGCTGCCAAGCTGACCTATCAGGACGGCCAGGTGGCCGGCGAGCAGAACGCATCCCTCAACACCACCGACGCTGGCACCACCAACATCGAATTCACCAAGCCCAGCGGTTGGCCGGCCGGCAAGTACACCGCCGACGTCACTGTCGATGGCAAGGCGGCTGGTATGCCGCAGCAGTTCGAGGTGAAGTGAGGTAGGGCGTTCGCCGACGCCTCTCTCCCGTCGGCAAACGCATGGGCGCAGCCAATTGGCTGCGCCTTTTTTATTCGTGGCCCACCCCGTGAAGCGGAGACCTGTTCCGCTGACGTCTTCCCTGCAAAATCGCCCGCCGAGAACATGCCCAGATGCGACCGTGGCGGAGTTGGTTCCGCAACGATTGCGCAGCAACTGCCTCTGTCCTGCGACAAGAACATCGGTTGCAGCTGAGACCAGCATCATGAGGTGGCCCGCGAGGCAAGGCAGCGCAAGGCCTGCGCACGGTTGCATGGGAAACGCTCGCTTCATCCCTACGTTTGCGTATGGCGCATTTTTGCCCGACCCGGTTGAAAACGCGACAATGCAAAGGTTTCCCCACGGCGGCAGCCAAGCCGGGGGCGGGTGCCTGCCATCGCAGCGACGCCCGCACCACGGCACGGTCACCCCGTCCCATACGCAACGCATCCGTCAGCAAGAGAGTTCCTGCCCCCATGTCGAATACGCCGAAGATCATCTACACGCTCACCGACGAAGCTCCGTTCCTGGCCACCCAGTCGCTGCTGCCGATCATCGATGCCTATACCGCCACTGCCGGTATCAGCGTCGAAACCCGTGACATCTCCCTGTCCGGCCGCATCCTGTCGCAGTTCCCGGATTACCTGGAAGAAGGGCAGAAGATCAGCGACGACCTGGCTGAGCTGGGTGCGCTGGCAACCCAGCCGGAAGCCAACATCATCAAGCTGCCGAACGTCTCGGCCTCGGTGCCGCAGCTCAAGGCCGCCATCAAGGAACTGCAGGACCAGGGCTTCATCCTGCCGAACTACCCGGACGCACCCACCGACGACGTCTCGCGCGACATCAAGGCGCGCTACGACAAGATCAAGGGCAGCGCGGTGAACCCGGTACTGCGCGAAGGCAACTCGGATCGCCGCGCGCCGCTGTCGGTGAAGAATTACGCACGCAAGCACCCGCACCGCATGGGCGCGTGGAGCAGCGATTCCAAGTCGCACGTCGCGCACATGGACGGCGGTGATTTCTACGGCAGCGAAAAGTCGGCCACGCTGGCCAACGCCGGCAGCCTGAAGATCGAACTCGTGCAGAACGACGGCAAGACCGTTGTGCTCAAGGAAAAGACCGCAGTCAAGGCTGGCGAAATCGTCGATGCCTCGGTGATGAGCCGCAAGGCATTGGCCAGCTTCATCGACGCTCAGGTGGCTGATGCCAAGGCGCAGGGCGTGCTGTTCTCGCTCCACCTGAAGGCGACGATGATGAAGGTCTCCGACCCGATCATGTTCGGCGTCGTGGTCGAGGAGTTCTACAAGGACGTGCTGGCCAAGCACGCCGCTGCGCTGAAGGAAGTGGGCTTTGATGCCAACAACGGCATTGGCGACCTGTACGCACGCCTGTCGCAGCTGCCGGAAGCTACGCAGGAAGCGATCAAGGCCGACATCGCCGCTGAGTACGGCAAGCGTCCGGCGGTTGCGATGGTCAACTCGGACAAGGGCATCACCAACCTGCACGTGCCGTCGGACGTGATCGTCGATGCTTCGATGCCGGCGATGATCCGTGACTCCGGCAAGATGTGGAACGCCGAAGGCAAGCTGCAGGACACCAAGGCCGTGATCCCGGACCGCTGCTATGCCGGCGTGTACCAGGCCGTGATTGAAGACTGCAAACTGCATGGCGCGTTCGACCCGTCCACCATGGGCTCGGTGCCGAACGTGGGCCTGATGGCGCAGAAGGCCGAAGAATACGGCTCGCACGACAAGACCTTCCAGATCACCGCCGATGGGGTGGTCAAGGTCAGCGACGACGCCGGCAACGTGGTGTTCGAACACAACGTGGAAGCCGGTGACATCTGGCGCATGTGCCAGACCAAGGACGCACCGATCCAGGATTGGGTGAAGCTGGCCGTCAGCCGCGCCCGTCTGAGCAACACCCCGGCGGTGTTCTGGCTGGATGCGGACCGGGCGCATGACGCGCAGGTGATCGCCAAGGTCGAAAAGTATTTGAAGGACCACGACACCAGCGGCCTGGATATCCGCGTGCTGTCGCCGGTGGACGCCACTGCGGTGTCGCTGGAGCGCATCCGCAACGGCCAGGACACCATCTCGGTGACCGGCAATGTGCTGCGCGACTACCTCACCGATCTGTTCCCGATCCTGGAGCTGGGCACCAGCGCCAAGATGCTGTCGGTCGTACCGCTGATGGCCGGTGGTGGCCTGTTCGAGACGGGCGCCGGTGGTTCGGCACCCAAGCACGTGCAGCAGTTTGTCGAAGAGGATTACCTGCGCTGGGATTCGCTGGGTGAGTTCCTTGCGTTGGCTGCATCGTTGGAGCACCTGGGCCAGCGTTACGACAACAAGCGTGCTGCGGTACTGGCCAACGCACTGGACCAGGCCAACGGCAAGTTCCTGGACAACGACAAGTCGCCCTCGCGCAAGCTTGGCGGCATCGACAACCGGGGTAGCCACTTCTACCTGGCCATGTACTGGGCACAGGCATTGGCCGAGCAGAACGACGATGCGGCACTGAAGGCCAAGTTCGCGCCGCTGGCTGAAGTGCTGGCCAGCAACGAGCAGAAGATCGTCGATGAACTGGCTGCCGTGCAGGGCAAGGCGGTGGACATCGGCGGCTACTACCGTCCCGACGTGGCCAAGGCCAGCAAGGCCATGCGTCCGAGTGCCACGCTCAACGCCGCAGTTGCCAGCCTGAAGGGCTGATCGCAACAACCTGCTACCGCAGGATTGCAGCAACAAAGAAACCTGCGCCCTCACCGGCGCAGGTTTTTTTCTGGAAGAACGACGATGGATTTACCCGGCAGTAGTCGCCGCGCCGGCCAAACGTAAGAGTTGTCATCGTCAGGCGCTGCGATGACAACTCTCAATCACGCGTGTGATGCGGTCGTCGCCATGCGCGCATCTTCACTTGTCCTGCACGCTGCTGCGGCAATGAAGCGTGCGATATCTTTGGTCTTGTTGAGCATTGCATCACGCAGGGAACTACAGTCCGGTTGAACTGTGTGTCCAATCACCCTTTCACATGCGACATCTGGCATAGCCTGCGTGTTCAGACGTGGTATCGCTGGGACGCAACATCGTCTAAAGGGGAAGGGAGCATGACCAGGGTGCTGGTAGTGGGCTCGGACACCCGCGAGGAGCGCGCATTGCTTGGGCGATTGCTGCAGGTGGCGGGATTGCCACCGGAGGCACTGCAACGCTGTGCCGACTTGGATCAATGCGACCTGTTGTTGGTGCGGGACACCCCCGCCCTGCGCAGCGCCGCGCTGCATATGGCCAGCAAACGGCCGGCCATGCGTCTTTGGATGCATGACGACGCAGGCGTTGTCCACGACGGTCGGTCAAACTCGACATGCCATTTGGATGACGCGCAGATACAACGTGCGTTGGCCCCGATATCAGCGCCAACGTCATTGGTTCCAGAGAACACCGAAGGTCTGTTCCTGGCCGTTGGTGCCAAGCAGATGACGCGGCTGTTGCGGCAGCGTCTGCAGGAACGAACGGGCTACGCATTGCTGGCCGTGCAAAGCGAGCCCATGCTGCTGATCGACTTCGAACACGACCTGGCTGTGCCGCTGAATGCCGGTGCTTCAGCGGGCACCAATCTTGCGCAGCAACTGGGCGATCTGTTCGATCTGTTGTCCTTGCAGGAACTGTCATCGCAACGCTTTCAGGCCTTGGCCGGCAGCGTATCGCGACAACCGCTGCGGCCGCTGTTGTGGCAGATGGCACAGCACAGCGACAACTGGACCGATTTTGAACGTCGTCTGCAGCACCATGCGCAGGTAAGCCTGCTGCGCTGGCCGGATTTCCGCGTGCTGGCACATCAGCACGATGGTTTCCGGTTGTGTTCGCTGCTGTTGAAAAAACCCTGCACCCTGTACGAATGCACGCAGCTGCTGGAGTTGGACGTTGATGCCACCCGCGCGTTCATGCGCTCGGCTTACCTGTGCGGCTACGCCGAGGTGAAGGTTCCCGAAGTCGCACCGCCCGCACCGCCGCCGACCCGACAAGGAGCCAGTGCACTGCTCGCACGCATGTGGCGCAGCGTCCGCAATCGCACAGGAAGCTTTGCATGATCGAACACAAGATTGTCGTACTGGGCGCGATGGGTGCCGGCAAGTCGACCCTCGTGCGTGCCGTGGCCGGTGGCACCGTCATCGACACTGACGTGCTCAACACCGACACCAGTTCGTCCAAGTTGGCCACCACGGTAGCGATGGACTATGGCGACGTGAGCCTGCCCAATGGCGACCGCCTGCGCCTGTATGGCACGCCGGGGCAGGAGCGTTTTTCCTTCATCTGGCCGGTACTGCTGCAGGGCGCGCGCGGCGTGGTGATCCTGGCCGACGCGTCCAGCCCGGATGTGGTGAACGAGTTGGACTGCTACCTGCGGGTGCTGCAGGAGCACGCGCGCAACCTACCTGCCGTGGTGGGAATCTCCAAGTTCGACCTGACGCCGGACGTGGATCTGGATGGCTGCCAGTTGCGTGTGCAGGCATTGGCCGGCAGGCCCTTGCCTGTGGTGCCCTTCGACGCCCGCTCCGAGGACGCGGTGATGATGTTGATGGATGTGCTGATGGGGGAAGTGGAAGCGGCCGCACTCGTGGAAGAACATGTCTGAGACAGGGAGGAACGCGGTGCTTGAGGACTGGGAAGTAACGTTGGTGGAACGCAAGCTGCAGGAATTCTCCGAATCCGTGGACGGCGTGAGTGCGGTGGTCATCGCCAGCGTGGATGGTTTCGCATTGGCACAGGCGGCAACACACGCTTCCAGCGGCGAACGCCTGGCGGCCATGACCAGCGCAATGCTGGCGTTGGCCAGCGCGGTCGGCCGGGAGCTTTCGTTGGGCACGATGGATGTGCTGATGCTGGAAGCCAGCGAAGGCAAGGTGCTGATGCAGTCGGTCACGTTGCCGCGCGGCTCATTGCTGCTGATGGCTGCCTGCGGCCAACGCAGTGTCATCGGTCATGTGCTGTGGAGCGCTCGCGAATGCGGTCGCAAAATCCAGGCGGAACTGGCCGGGTAGGTGACGTGGTGGGTGTTGGCGGCACAGTGACAAACCGCTTGTTCTTGATCTTCATTCCCGCGAGGGTGGAAATCGCCGGCACCCTCGACCGTCATTCGCGAAGATGGGCTTTCAACCGACAGATGTCGGGTCATCACTTCTGCTTTCTGACCGCCAGTTGGCGGGCGCAAACAGCGCTGGGCGTGCCGTAAGCGGCGTCGCCTTCGCGGTCTCCCAATCGCGGTAGCACCTGCATCCGCACCTCGGCCGATAGCGGTTGAAGCCCTGGCATCACCGCTCACACCGACGCTGCAGCAAGCCCGCACCAACCACGACCAGATTGACCAAAACACACCAAGGGCTGTGCCGACCACCGGTCTCTGGCGTATGGTCACGCAAACCCCCGCCAGCTGCCTGCATGCAACCGCACTGCTTCTGCACCGCACTTGTAAGCCCTCTGCATCATCGGGAGTCACGCCGATGAGCACACCGACCGTCGCACCGATACTGGCCGAGCGTATCGCCGCCTGCATCGCGGGAGGCTTTGAGCGTTATCACCAAGGCTTTGCCGACATCACCCGGCGCGCGCGTGATCGTTTCCAGACGCGCGACTGGGCCAGCGCCAAAACCGACGCGGTGGAACGTACCGAGTTCTACGACGCATGCGTCGCGCATTGTAAGCAGCAGCTGCAGGCATTGCTGGGCGAGCAGGTGCCTACGCAAGCGCTGTGGGCTGAAGTGAAAGCGGGCTTCGATGATCTGGTTGCCAGTCGCATCGACTGCGAGTTGTACAAAACCTTCTACAACACGTTGACGCGGCGTCTGTTCCGCACGCATGGCGTGGACGATGGCATCGAGTTCATGGCGTTGGATATCGAACCATCCGATGCCATCACCCATCCCGTTGCACGTCACGTGTATGCAGTATCGGAATCACGGCCGGCAGAGGCGTTTTCGCGCTTGTTGTCCGACTACGCCTTCGATGTTCCCTACCGGCACCAGCTGCGTTGTGCCGCAGCCATCGCTGTGCGCCTGCAGGATGATCTTGCACATTGGGGCGCGTATCCGGTGCGTGCCATCGAGCTGCTGGAAACCGTGTTTTACCGCGAACGCCGTGCGTATCTGGTCGGCCGTGTATTCGGTGAACACCGTTTCTCACCCTGCGTGATCGCATTGGTCAATGAGGTCGATGGCATTCGGGTCGAAGCGGTATTGAGCCGGCGGCGTGATGTGGCGCATCTGTTTGGCGTCTCGCGCAGCTATTTCCAGGCCAATCTGCCTACCGTGGCCGATGCCGTGGTGTTCCTGCGCAGCATCTTGCCGGGCAAGCCGGTGGATGAGATCTACACCGTGCTGGGCCGCGCCAAGCAGGGCAAGACCGAGCGTTACCGTACCTTCTTCAGCCACTTCCAGCAGCATGGGAACGAGCGGCTCGTGCATGCCGACGGCACGCCCGGCATGGTGATGGCGGTGTTCACGCTGCCCAGCTATCCGCTGGTGTTCAAACTCATCCGCGACCGCTTCGCCTGGCCCAAGACCATGAGCCGGCAGGATGTCGAAGAGAAGTACGCGCTGGTCTTCAACCTGGATCGCATCGGTCGCCTGCTCGACGCGCAGCCGTATCGCTACCTGCGCTTCCCGATTAACCGTTTCTCGCCCGAACTGCTGGACGAGCTGGTCAATCACTGCGCGCAGAGCGTGCGCATCGAAGGCGACGACGTGGTGATTTCGCTGTGCTACGTGCAGCGGCGCTTCCGTCCCTTGAATCTGTACCTGCGCGAGCAGGGCACGGAAGCCGCACGCTCGGCCGCGCTGGACTACGCCCAGGCCATCCGCGACATGGCCTGCAACAACATTTTCCCGGGTGACATGTTGCTGAAGAATTTCGGTGTGTCACGGCATGGGCGTGCGGTGTTCTACGACTACGACGAACTGTGCCTGCTTACCGACTGCAACTTCCGGGCATGGCCTCAGCCGCGCAGCGAGGAGGAGGCCATGGCCAGCGAGCCCTGGTTCCATGTGGCGGCCAATGATGTGTTCCCCGAGCGCTTTGGTTTGTTCATGGGGTTGCCGGGTGCCTTGCTGGATGTAGTGCGTGAAAAGCATGCCGTGCTGTTCGATCCCACATGGTGGCAAGCCCTGCAGGCGGGCTTCCGTGAGGGGCGATATCCCGACACGCCGCCATATCCGCCGGCATTGCGTTTGGCGTGAGGCTTGCTGCAGCCTGGGGCCTGCGCTCTAATCCGGATTCCATGCACAGGGAGATGTGGGATGCGACACATGCTTGCAGCAATGGCGGTTGGCGCGGCACTGATGGCAGGGATGCCGGCAGTTGCCAGTGCCGGTAGCGGCGGGATCTCTGCGGTTCGCGAACGGGTTGAAAGCAGCATGGTGGTCCGTGGCGAAGTGACCATCGAAACCGACGGTTCGGTGTCGGCCATAAAGCTGGAGAAAGAGGAAGCACTGCCCACTGCGTTGGTTGACCTGGTGCGCAACGCGGCTTTGAAGTGGCGCTTCGAGCCTGTCCTCAAGGATGGCGTCCCGGTGCGCGGGCTGGCGCCTATGAGCCTGCGGGTGATCGCCCGCGAACTTGACCATGGTCGCTATGAAGTCAGCTTAGGCGGCATCAATTTCAACCGTGTTGACTCTGATGGCCCGGAGGGCATCGCGATCATTGACTCGATACCCCCACGTTATCCTCAGCAGGCAATAGTTGCCGGTGTGTCAGGTAGCGTTTATCTGGTGCTCAAGGTCGGCAGAGATGGCAAGGTGGAGGATGCGTTTGCCGAGCAGGTGAACCTTACAGTCCTCGGCAGGGAAGGTGAGCTGCGGCGGAGCCGCGAGATGCTGGCGGCCAGCGCCCGGGACTGCGTCAGGCAGTGGACTTTCCGCATTCCCACGCAGGGCCAGGTGACCGCGCAGCGTTATTGGAACGTGCGTGTGCCGGTGAGCTATTCACTGAACAAGAATGCTCCTGAAGGCCGTGACGTGGGCCGTTGGGTGACCTACGTCCCGGGGCCACGTGAACGTGCACCTTGGCTCGATGCCAGCGAGCAGCTCGGATTTTCACCGGATGCGCTGGCCGATGGCAGCGTCAACTTGGTCGATAACAATGGCCCACGTCTGCTGACCCCGCTGCAGGGCAGTTGAGAGCCGGACGGTTCCTGCAGCAGGGCAAGCAAACAAAAAGCCCCGCTTTCGCGGGGCTTTCTGGTGAAGCGGATTCCGGTAAAAGAATCAGCGCTTCATCGAACCGAAGAACTCGTCGTTGGACTTGGTGTTCTTCATCTTGTCGAGCAGGAACTCCATCGCAGCGATTTCGTCCATCGGGTGCAGCAGCTTGCGCAGGATCCAGATCTTCTGCAGCAGCTCCGGTTCGATCAACAAGTCTTCGCGGCGGGTGCCGGAACGGTTGATGTCGATGGCCGGGTACACACGCTTCTCGGTGATACGACGGTTCAGGTGCACTTCGCTGTTGCCGGTGCCCTTGAATTCTTCGTAGATCACTTCGTCCATCTTCGAGCCGGTTTCAACCAGCGCGGTGGCGATGATGGTCAGCGAGCCGCCTTCTTCAACGTTACGCGCCGCACCGAAGAAACGCTTCGGGCGGTGCAGGGCGTTGGCGTCGACACCACCGGTGAGCACCTTGCCGGAGCTGGGCACCACGTTGTTGTAGGCGCGGGCCAGGCGGGTGATCGAATCCAGCAGGATCACCACGTCCTTCTTGTGCTCGACCAGTCGCTTGGCGCGCTCGATCACCATTTCGGCAACCTGCACGTGGCGCGCGGCCGGTTCGTCGAAGGTTGAAGAGACCACTTCGCCGCGCACGGTGCGCTGCATTTCGGTCACTTCTTCCGGGCGCTCATCCACCAGCAGCACAATCATGTGCACTTCCGGATGATTGGTGGTGATGGCCGTGGCGATCTGCTGCATCATCATCGTCTTACCCGCCTTCGGCGGTGAAACGATCAGTGCACGCTGGCCTTTGCCCTGCGGAGCCATCAGGTCGAGGATACGGCCGGTGATGTCTTCCGAAGAGCCGTTGCCGCGCTCCAGGGTGAAGCGCTTGCGCGGGAACAGCGGGGTCAGGTTTTCGAACAGCACCTTGTTCTTCGACGCTTCGATCGGCTCACCGTTGATGGTGTCCACGATCGATAGTGCGAAGTAGCGTTCGCCGTCCTTCGGGAAGCGGATGCGGCCCGACAGATGGTCGCCGGTGCGCAGGTTGAAACGGCGGATCTGGCTGGGCGAAATGTACGTATCGTCCGGGCCGGCCAGGTAGCTGGCCTCGAACGCCCGCAGGAAGCCGAAGCCGTCCGGCAGAATTTCCAGCACACCGTCGGCGGCGACGCCGTCACCATGGCGGGTCAGCACCTTCAGCAGCGCGAAGATCACGTCCTGCTTGCGGGCACGGGCAACACCTTCCGAAATCTGCAGTTGCTCAGCGATTTCCAGCAACTTCTGCGCCGGCATGCGCTTGAGGTCGCTCAACGAATAGACCGGGAAACCTTCCGGGACGCCGGGCATCATGCGCGGCACGTGGGTTTCGTTGCCACCGTCGTTGGGCATGCCGTTGTCGTCGCGGGGACGGCCGTTACGGTCGCGGTCGCGGCGGTTGCGGAAGCGATCACGGCGGTTGCCCTGACCCTGACCCTGACCTTGACCCTGGCCTTGATTCTGTTGGTTGTGACGCTGCTGATTGTTGCCCTCAGCGCGCCCTTCGCCGGCATCGTGACCTTCCTGGGGATTACCGGAAGAGGACGGGCCGTCGTCATTGCCACCCGACGAAGCGGAAGCCTGCGCTGCCGGCGCCGCACTTTCAGCGGTAGGGGCGGGGGAAGGAGCGGGAGCTGCGGGCTGCAAGGGCAGTGACGGCTGAGCCGGTGCGCTGGCAGTGCTGCTTTCATTGACCTCTACGGTCTTGGCAACGCGCGGCTTGCGCACGCGCTTCTCGACGGGCGCGTCGGCGCTCCCGGTTTCGGAAGGAGTGTTCTCGGACAAGTGCTTGATTCCTCTCGCTAAGACGTGCGAGCGCCCTGTGGGCGGCGAACTGGTTGGGAATGATCCGGTCGAGAACCCGGCCGGAGGGTGCGGCAGGCGAAAGCTGCCGGATACAGCGACACTAACACCGCCACACGCGGCGCCGCAAGATGGCGGAGGAACCTTGTTGGGCCGCCGTATGGCGGGCCCAGAAGGGCCGGCGGCAGCGTGGCCGCCGGACCATGCCGGTCGATCAGGCCAGAGCCTTGTCGATCATTTGGCTCAGCTGACCTTTACCGACGGCGCCGATCTGGGTGGCCTGGATCTGGCCATCCTTGAACAGCAGCAGCATCGGAATCGAGCGCACGTGGTACTTCACCGCAGTCGCGCGGTTCTCGTCCACATTGAGCTTGGCGATCTTCAGCTTGCCTTGGTAGGCCTCGGCCAATTCGTCCAGAACGGGGGAAATCATCTTGCACGGGCCGCACCATTCAGCCCAGAAATCCACCAGGACCGGTTCGCCAGATTGCAGCACGGCGCTATCGAAGTCGGCGTCGCCGACGTGTAAAACCTTATCGCTCACTTGGAGTCTCCTGGTGCAATGCGACTGCCCATGCCGGGTTGACGGCCGCATTGCGGTAAACTGGGGCATTGCGCGGACAAAAGGGTACAGCCCAACGTCGCGCGACCCGGCGCAGGGGCCGCAGTGTGCGACGGTGCCCGTATCGATGCAAGCCGCCCGGCCACTCTGGCTGCCCGGCACTACAAAGACAGAATAAATGAGCGACAAACCGCTGACTGATGTGACCTTTTCCTCCTTCGAACTGCAGCCAAGTCTGGTGGCAGGCCTTGAAGGAGCCGGTTTCACCCGCTGCACCCCGATCCAGGCGCTGACCCTGCCGGTGGCGCTGCCGGGCGGCGATGTTGCCGGCCAGGCGCAGACCGGTACCGGCAAGACGCTGGCGTTCCTGGTGGCGGTGGTCAACCGGCTACTGACCCGCCCGGCGCTGGCCGACCGCAAGCCGGAAGACCCGCGCGCACTGATCCTGGCGCCAACCCGTGAGTTGGCCATCCAGATCCACAAAGATGCGATGAAGTTCAACTCCGAGACCGGCCTGCGGTTTGCGCTGGTTTACGGCGGCGTGGACTACGACAAGCAGCGCGAGATCCTGCAGCAGGGCGTGGACGTGATCATCGCCACCCCGGGCCGCCTGATTGACTACGTCAAGCAGCACAAGGTGGTTTCGCTGCACGCCTGCGAGATCTGCGTGCTGGACGAAGCCGATCGCATGTTCGACCTGGGCTTCATCAAGGACATCCGCTTCCTGCTGCGTCGCATGCCAGAGCGCGGCACGCGGCAGACGCTGTTGTTCAGTGCCACGCTCAGCCACCGCGTGCTGGAGCTGGCCTACGAGCACATGAACGAGCCGCAGAAGCTGGTGGTGGAGACCGAAAACATCACCGCCGACCGCGTGCGCCAGCGCATCTACTTCCCGGCTGACGAAGAAAAGCTGCCGTTGCTGCTGGGCCTGCTGTCGCGCAGCGAAGGCGCCCGCACCATGGTGTTCGTCAATACCAAGGTATTCGTTGAGCGCGTTGCGCGTTCGCTGGAAAAAGCGGGTTACCGCGTCGGCGTGCTGTCCGGCGACGTGCCGCAGAAGAAGCGTGAGAGCCTGCTCAACCGCTTCCAGAAGGGCCAGCTGGAAGTCCTGGTGGCCACCGATGTGGCCGCACGCGGCCTGCACATCGACGGCATCAAGTACGTCTACAACTACGACCTGCCGTTCGACGCCGAAGACTACGTGCACCGCATCGGCCGCACCGCGCGTCTGGGCGAAGAAGGTGACGCAATCAGCTTCGCCTGCGAGCGCTACGCGATGAGCCTGCCGGACATCGAGGCTTACATCGAGCAGAAGATCCCGGTGGAGCCGGTGACCTCCGAGCTGCTGACCTCGCTGCCGCGTGCCGCGCGGGCACCGGTGGAAGGCGACGAAGTGGATGAAGACGCCGGCGAGAGCGTGGGTGCGATCTTCCGCGAAGCGCGCGAGCAGAAGGCTGCTGATGAAGCACGTCGCGGCGGCAAGCCCGGCGCAAGCCGTAGCGGCGAGCGCGGTGCCGATGGCAAACCGCGTCGCGAGCGCAAGCCGCGTGTGGAAGGCGAAGCTGCTGCCACGCCCGCTGCGCCGAAGCCGCCGCGTCCCGTTGCCGCCGAGGCACCGTCTGCTGCCGGCAATCCGGCGGTTGAAGGTGAGCGCGCCCCGCGCAAGCGCCGTCGTCGTCGTCATGGTCGCCCGGTAGAAGGTGCCGAAGGCGCCGCGGCAGCAACCAGCAGCAACGGCCCGGTGCAGGTACAGGCCAAGCCGATGCGGGGTGGCAGCGACAATGATTCGTTCCTGACGCGTCTGGGTCGCAAGATCCGCCGGATGCTGTCGGGCAGCTGATCCAGCCCATGCGGTGATCTCATGACCCCTCTCCCGGCAACGCGAGAGGGGTTTTCTTTGGGAGGAACGGTGGAAAGTCGAACGGATTGGTCTGCGACGGAATTTTCCTGAGCAGCGCCTGGTGACCTTTCGTAGCGCATTGCCTGGCGGCGCTGCGCCCCGGCCTCGCACAGCGTGCCGGACGTTCAACCCCGCACAAGACACTGGCTTGCAAGTCGCATGTCTCCTCTCGCTGAGGGAGAAGAGGCGATTCTGGCCGCCATCGACGCGGCATTCCCGCACCCCGCTCGCGCTCCGGCATAATCGGCGGCATGAGCGTCCTGCGTTTTGACAATGTCAGTAAACAATATTCCGGTGGCCATCAGGCGCTGGTGGATGTCAGCTTTGAGGTGGTAGCTGGCGAGATGCTGTTCGTCACCGGGCATTCGGGGGCGGGCAAAAGCACGCTGTTGAAGCTGATTCACCTGAGCGAACGCCCCACGCGTGGGGCAGTCATGTTCGGTGAGCGCAACCTGCTCAAGGTGCGCGGCGGCAAGGTTGCCCTGCATCGCCGTGAAGTCGGTGCTGTCTATCAGGACCACCGCCTGCTGGTGGACCGCACCATCGGCGAAAATGTCGCGCTGCCGCTGATCCTGCGTGGTGACCGCCGCGCCGACACCGGCAAGCGCGTGCGTTCGGTATTGGAACGTGTTGGTCTGGGGCATCGCGAAAAGGCGCTGCCCACGGAATTGTCGGCCGGTGAGCAACAGCGCGTCGGCATTGCCCGCGCGATTGTGGCCGAGCCCAAATTACTGGTGGCCGACGAGCCCACCGGCAACCTCGACCCCACTCTGGCAGCAGAGATCATGTCGCTGTTTGCCGAGCTGCCTTCGCGCGGCACCAGCGTGCTGGTGGTCAGCCATGACCTCGCGCTGATCAAGCAGATGCGCAAGCGCGTGTTGATCCTGGATCACGGCAAGTTGGCCGATGACATCTCGCCACATGAACTGGCCGAGTGAGCGAGCACGATGAGTAAACCTGCAAATATCGAAGCCGCCGCGCCATCGCGCCTGGGCACCTGGATCAACCATCACCTGCACAGCGTGGTCTTCAGCCTCGGCCGCGCGCTGCGCAAACCGTGGGCGACCGTGCTGACCGTGGCGGTGATGGCGCTGGCGCTGGCCTTGCCGCTGGGCCTGTCCATTGCGCTGGACAATCTCACCCATTTCGCCGGCAGCGTGCAGCAGTCGCGCGACATCAATCTGTTCCTGAAACCCGAGCTGGATGCCGCCGCTGCGCAGGAGATCGCCACGACGTTGCGCGCCCGTGTGGACGTCGCCAACGTGGTGCTGCGCACGCCCGATGAAGGCCTGGTCGAGCTGCGCCAAAGCGCCGGGCTGGGTGAGGCCATCGACGCACTCGGTGACAACCCGTTGCCGACGTTGCTGATCATCACCCCGGCCGACGGCGATGACGCCGCGCTGGCCGCGTCGCTGGAAGCGCTGCCGCAAACCGATCTGGTGCAGCACGATGCGCTGTGGCGTAAACGTCTGGATGGCTGGTTGGCTTTCGGTGCGCGGTTGGTGCAGGTGCTGTCGGTGTTGCTGGGCCTCGGTGCGGCGTTGGTGGTTGGCAACACCGTGCGCCTGGATATTCAGGCCCGTCGCGAAGAAATTGGCGTGCTGCAGTTGCTGGGCGCCAGCGATGGCTTCATCCGTCGTCCTTTCATCTACCTTGGCGCGTGGTACGGGCTGGCGGCGGGCGCACTGGCGCTGGGCCTGATTGGCATCTGCGGGTTGGCGTTGCGGCCACCGTTGGCCACGTTGTCACAGAGCTACGGCAGCCCGTTTGTATTGCACGGGCTCGATCTGTTTCATTCTTCGATGGTGCTGGTCGCCACGACAATCCTGGGTTGGTTGGGGGCATGGCTGGTGACAGGCCATTTCCTCCGGCAGACTCGCCCGACCGAAACCTGAGGCCGGCATGTCCACGCAAGAGCTCAAGCATCTGATCAGCGACACACCGCGAGTGATGGTGGTCGATGGTTCCAAACTGGTACGTCGCCTGATCAACGACGTTCTCAAGCGCGAACTGCCCGACGTGGAAGTGGTCGGCTGCGCCAGCATCGAAGAAGCCCGTCAGGCGCTGGCCGCCGGCCCGGTGCATCTGGTCACCACCTCGTTGGCATTGCCTGACGGTGATGGCCTGGCCCTGGCGCGCAGCGTGCGCGAGGCTGCCGGGCAGGCTTACGTGCCGGTGATCGTGGTATCCGGCGATGCCCAGCAGCATCTGGAGCAGCGCCGCTTCACCGAATACGTCACCGACTATTTCGACAAGGCACTCGGCCACGAAGCGCTGGCTGCCTTCATCCGTGGCTATGTGCAGCCCGAGCCGGTAACCGACGCCACCGTGTTGTACGTCGAGGACAGCCGCGTCGTGGCCGAAGCCACCAAGCGCATGCTTGAGCGGCACAACCTGCATGTCGTGCATGTGCTCACCGCCGAGGATGCGTTCTCGCTGCTCACCGCCGAATCGCTGGGCCGCACCACGCGCGAAGTGGATCTGGTGCTGACGGATGTGACTTTGAAGGGTGAGTTGAGCGGGCGTGATGTGGTCGAACGCATCCGCATTGATTTCGGCTACGGCAAGCGCCGCCTGCCGGTGCTGGTGATGACCGGTGATGGCAATCCGCACAACCAGTCGGCGTTGCTGCAGGCCGGTGCCAACGACCTGGTGCAGAAGCCCATCGAAGAACGTCTGCTGGTGACCAAGGTGCTGTTCCAGCTGCGGCTGGCGCGTCTGGCACAGCCGGCGGTCACGCTGTGACCCCGGACGACGCGCCGCAGATCCAGCTGGAGCCCAGCTGGAAAGCCCACATCGGCGATTGGCTGTTGCGCCCGGACATGCGTGAGTTGTCCGCGTTCCTGCGCCAGCGCAAGGCCGCCGGTGCGCACGTGTTCCCGCCCGGTCCGCAGATTTTCGCGGCCTTCGATGCCACGCCGTTCGAGCAGGTGAAGGTGGTGATCCTGGGTCAGGACCCTTACCACGGTCAGGGCCAGGCACATGGTTTGAGTTTCTCGGTGCCGCCGGGCGTGGCGGTGCCGCCGTCATTGCTCAACATCTATAAAGAGCTGGAAACCGACCAAGGCATTCCGCGTGCGGACCACGGTTGTCTGATTCCGTGGGCGCAGCAGGGCGTGTTGCTGCTCAACGCGGTGCTGACCGTGGAAGAGGGCAAGGCCGGGTCCCATCAGGGCCGGGGCTGGGAAGGTTTCACCGACCACGTGGTGGACGTGCTCAACCGTGAACGCGAAGGCTTGGTATTCCTGCTGTGGGGCGCTTACGCCCAGCAGAAGGGCAAGGTGATCGACACCCGTCGCCACCGCGTTCTGAAAGCCCCACATCCGTCGCCGCTGTCAGCGCACCGGGGCTTCATGGGCTGCCGCCATTTTTCACAGGTCAACGAGTACCTGCAGCGGCGTGGGCAGGCTCCCATCGACTGGCGTCTGCCAGCGCGGGCCGCGCTGGACACTGTCAGCTGAATCCGGTTGATCCTTGTCATATGCGTGAGAGACAGGGTTTGCTACGTTAGCGGCCTTGCTTGAGTGCTATGGTTTTTGTCGCCCATTCATGTTGTTGGGTGAGTTTTTCGACAAAAACAGAACACTGGAACTTTTTCTGTACTGGTCAGTCCAATAGCCCGGACTGCTAAGATGAGATCCTATGAACCTGAACACCTCTACTGCCCTTGTGGCAAACAATCTCCCGATTCCCAGTGCGCTTGGCTCGCTGGATGCCTATATCGGTGCCGTGCACCAGATCCCGGTGTTGTCGGTCGATGAGGAGCAGGAGCTGGCACGCCGATTCCGCGATGACCTGGATCTGGACGCCGCCCGTGAACTGGTGCATTCGCACCTGCGCTTCGTCGTGCATGTGGCCCGCGGTTACAACGGCTACGGTCTGCAGCTGGGTGACCTGATTCAGGAGGGCAACATTGGCCTGATGAAGGCAGTGAAGCGCTTCGACCCGGAAATGGGCGTACGTCTGGTGTCCTTCGCGGTGCATTGGATCCGCGCCGAGATGCATGAGTTCATCCTCAAGAACTGGCGCATCGTCAAGGTTGCTACGACCAAGGCGCAGCGCAAGCTGTTCTTCAACCTGCGCAAGTCCAAGACCCGTCTGGGTTGGATGAACGCGGCTGAGGTCAGTGCGGTCGCCAAGGACCTGAACGTCTCCGAGCGTGAAGTGATGGAGATGGAGTCGCGCTTGTCCGGTCGCGATATTGGTTTTGATGCATCGTCTGACGATGATGACGATCACGCACCGCCGTCGCCGGCGGCTTACCTGGTCGCACGCGATGAAGATCCGTCGCAGGCCTATGAGCGCGAGGACAGCCAGGACAACCAGATGCAGCTGCTGCGCGAAGGGCTGGCCAAGCTGGACCAGCGTTCGCGCGACATCATCGCCCGCCGTTGGTTGGACGCCGACAGCAAGGTGACGCTGCAGGAGCTGGCTGATGAGTACGGTGTGTCGGCCGAGCGTATCCGTCAGATTGAAGCCAACGCGCTGAAGAAGATGAAGGCGCTGTTCGCTGCCTGATGAAGGCGCGGCATTGGTGTTAGGCAAAGGCCCGGGGAAACCCGGGCCTTTTTGTATGTGCGGCGTTGGGCCGCGGCCGGTAGTGCTGAGGTGTATTCGGCTGGGGCAATGCCTGTAGAACTCCAGTGGAATTTGGCGCCGCTTTACGGCGGGGTGTAAATTTCGCGACACCTGCGACGTGGAGCCGACGATGAAAGGTAGTTGCCTGTGTGGTGCGATTGAAGTGGTTGCCGGTGAGCATTCCGAGATTGGGCTTTGCCACTGCAGCATGTGCCGGCGTTGGTCGGGTGGCCCGCTATTCGCGGTGCATTGCGATGACAAGGTGCAGTTCAACGGTGGTACGCCCAAGACGTACCGCTCGTCGGAGTGGGCCGAGCGGGGGTTCTGCGGCGAATGCGGCACGCATCTGTACTACCGCCTCATGCCGGACGGTGAGTACTTTGTTCCTGCGGGCTTGTTCCAGGATCACGCGTTCGAACTGGCCAGCCAGATCTTCATTGATGAAAAGCCGCCGTTCTACACACTGGCCAACGACACGCCGACGATGACTGGCAAACAGGTGTTCGAGCAGTTTGCCGCCGGCGACAACTGAGCCACCGACGGCATTGCGGTTACTGCGCTGGCGTCACTGCGTTGATTCGGGTGCTACCGGCCGACGTGAATCGTAGGGGCTGCCGAGGATGATGCGAGCGCTACGCTGGTAGCTCCAGTACGCCACGCCCCAGTTCAGCAGCACCACCAGCCGGTTGCGGAAGCCGATCAGGAAGAACACGTGCGCGGCCAGCCAGAACCACCAGGCCAGCAGGCCGGACAGCTGCAGCTTGCCGACATGCACGATCGCGGCCATGCGACCGATGGTGGCCAGATTGCCTTGGTCGCGGTAGCGGAACGGTGGTGGTGCGGGTTTGTCCTGCAGACGGGCACGGATGCTGTCAGCGATGTGGCTGCCCATCTGCTTGGCGGCCGGTGCCACGCCGGGAACCGGGCGGCCGTCCTCCTGCATCAGTGAGGCCAGGTCGCCGGCGACGAAGATCTCCGGATGGCCGGGGACGGTGAGGTCGGGCAGCACCTGTACGCGGCCGGCGCGATCCAATGGCACATCCAGCGTGCTCCCCAGCGGCGAGGCGGCAACACCTGCGGCCCAGACCACGGTGCGCGCGGGCACGAAGGTATCGCCCAGTTGGAAGCCCTGCGCGTCGATGTTGTTCACCGCTGTGCCGGTGAGCACTTCCACGCCCAGTTTCTCCAGTTGTTGGCGTGCCTTGAGCGAAAGCGCTTCCGGGAACGAGGACAGCACGCGCGGGCCGGCTTCCACCAGGCGC
Source organism: Stenotrophomonas sp. Iso1 (assembly GCF_027497995.1). Taxonomy (GTDB): domain Bacteria; phylum Pseudomonadota; class Gammaproteobacteria; order Xanthomonadales; family Xanthomonadaceae; genus Stenotrophomonas. Next base: position 483,551 of record NZ_JAODBT010000001.1, read on the forward strand.
ACCTTGGCCGAGGCCGGATCGATGTGGTGAAACTCGTTCTTCAATGTGTGGCGGGCGATCTCGGCCAGGGTACCGGCCAATTCCACCCCGGTTGGGCCGCCGCCGACCACGGCGAAGCTGAGCCAGGCGGCTTTCTTGTCCGGGTCGGATTCGGCTTCGGCGCGTTCGAAGGCCAGCAGCAGCTTGCGGCGCAGGAGCAGGGCGTCGTCCAGAGTCTTCAGGCCGGGGGCGTCCTTGGCCCATTCGTCATGACCGAAGTAGGCGTGAGTGGCGCCGCTGGCGACCATCAGCAGGTCGTAGTCCACGGCGGTGGCATCGCCCAACAGCACGCGACGTTGCTGCTTGTCGACGGCGACCACTTCGCCCAGCCGCACATCAACATTGTCTTGCTTGCGGAGGATATGGCGCAGAGGCGCGGCGATGTCCGGCGAAGACAGGCCGGCGGTGGCAACCTGGTAAAGCAGCGGCTGGAACAGATGGTGGTTGCGACGGTCGATCAGCGTGATGCGCAACGGGGCACTGGCGAGGGCGCGGGTGGCCCATAGGCCGGCAAAACCGCCGCCGACGATAACCAGGTGGGGAACTGGATCGTGTGGCATGGAGTCTCCTTGGGGGCCGGCAAGCCGGCCATTGGCAACAACGGGCGCCGAGGATGATTGCATGTGACATGGCGTGAACACGAGTTGGCGATACTGGTACTTAGCCTTTTGTCATGGAGCGCAACGTGTCTGAACCCGAGAAACGAATCGCACTGTTGATTGATGCCGACAACGCCCCGGCATCGAAGATCGACGAGATCCTGGTTGAAGTGGCCGGCTATGGCGTGGCCAACGTGCGCCGTGCTTACGGCGATTGGAAGAATCCACGTTTGAAAGGATGGGAAAGCGTGCTGCACGAGTTCGCGATCCGGCCTATCCAGCAATTCGCGTATTCCAAAGGGAAAAACGCTTCGGACATGGCGATGGTGGTGGATGGAATGGACCTGTTGTATGCACGGAATCTGGACGCTTTTGCCATTGTCTCCAGTGATGCGGATTTCACGCCGCTGGTGATGCGGCTGCTGACCGACGGCGTGAAGGTGTATGGATTTGGCGAGCAGAAAACGCCGTTGGCCTTCGTCAATGCCTGCTCCAAGTTCATTTATCTGGAAGCGCTGGGGAACACAGAGTCCGATCCACAGGAGGTAACTGGGGAGCCGGCGTTGGCAATTCCCACGCAATCGGCACCGGCTGGCGCGGAAAGCGCGGTGGCAGTGCCTGCAGCGGAGCCGATCAAGCCACGCCCGGGCAGCGACCTGCGCGGCGATGCGCGTCTGGTCAACCTGCTGCGTGGTGCGGTGGAAGCGGCAGCCGATGAACAGGGCTGGGCGATGCTCAGTGCGGTGGGCAACCAGATTGCCAACCGGGCGTCGTTTGACTCGCGCAACTACGGGTATCGAAAGTTGAGTGATCTGATTGTCGCGACCGGCCTGTTCGAATTGAAGAAAGTAGGCAAGGTGCAGTCGGTGCGCGCGCTGCCGCGCAAGGGTACGCGCAGCGAGCGCTAGTAGACTGGATGCAGATGATGATTGAGGAGCGGGGCTGATGCTGAAGATCTGGGGGCGCCACAATTCCAGCAATGTGCGCAAGGTGCTGTGGTGCGCGGAAGAGATTGGGCTGCCGTATGAGTCGATTGAAGTGGGCGGTGCATTTGGCGGCACGCAGACGCCGGAGTACCGCGCAATGAACCCCAATGGGCTGGTGCCGGTGATCGAGGATCACGGTCTGCCGCTGTGGGAGTCCAATACGATCGTGCGCTACCTGAGCGCGCGTTATGCGCTGGGCAGGCTGTATCCAGAAGACGTGGTGCAACGCGCGCAGAGCGAGAAGTGGATGGACTGGACCACGTCCACGTTTGCGGTACCGTTCCGTGATCTGTTCTGGGGCACGTTGCGTACCGCACCGGCCGACCGCGACGAGGTGCGCATTGCCGCGGCCCTGCAGCGTTGTGGCGAGCTGCTGGTACTGGCCGATGCTGAGCTGGAAGGGCAGCCTTGGTTGTCGGGTGAAGCGTTCGCGATGGGCGACATCCCGCTGGGCGCGTTTGCCTATGCGTGGTTTGAAATGCCGATCCAGCGCCCGGACTTGCCGCATCTGGCAGCGTGGTATGCGCGGTTGCGGGAGCGGGCGGCGTATCGGAAAGCGGTGATGACGGCTTTGACGTGAGGCTTTTCGAGGCTTTGCTTGGAGCTTTGTTTGAAGCCCCTCTCCCGCTTGCGGGAGAGGGGTTGGGGTGAGGGCAGCTTTGGCTTTGGTTGAAGAGCAGTAGCAACACAGCAACAGCAACAGCAACAGCAACAGCAACAGCACCCCCATCCGCCCTTCGGGCACCTTCCCCGCAAGCGGGAGAAGGGATGATCAAATGCGGCTGTCAGCTGCAGCTGCAGCTGCAGCCCGCAGCCCGCAGCCCAAAGCCCAAAGCCCAAAGCCCAAAGCCCAAAGCAACCAGCAACAGCGCCTTCATCCGCTTCGGGCACCGCCGCCTTCGCGGGGGCAGGCCCTTTGTTCTCCTGCAGGCGGGAGAAGGGAAAGCAGTCTCCGTCCAGCCTCAAGAAAAAAGCCGCGCTGTTGCCAGCGCGGCTGTTCATCACCGTCGTGCGTTGGGCACGGTTACAACGGTCTTAGAACTTCCAGTTCACTCCGAAGTACATCACACGGCCCGCGTAACCGTTGGAGTAGAAACGGGCCTTGGTGTCGTTGCCAAGATGCGTGCGCGTCTCTTCCTTGGTCAGGTTCAACACCGAGGCAGTCAAGCTCAGTGCCGGGGTGATGTTGTAGGCAGCGTTCAGGTCGATCTGCTGGTAGGGCTCCTGGTAGAGGTTCAGGCCGCTGACCAGGCCCTGCACCACTTCGCCGCGACGGTTCCAGGAGGCACGCAGCAGCAGTTTTTCCACTTCATAGAACACGGTGAAGTTGGCCTGGTTCTCGGCGCTGCCGACCAGCGGTGACTTGCCGATCGCCGTACCGTCTTCCAGGGTGATTGCGGCTTCGTTGGTGTCGTTCCAGGTGTAGTTCGCCTGGAAGCCCAGGCCGAAATCCAACGTGTGCTGCGCGTAGAACTCCACACCCTGCGACACCGCATCACGACCACCGGCGGTGGTGGAGTAGTTCTGCACGACCACGCTCTGGCCGCCGACGTTCTGCGTCACGTCCTGCACCACCGGTACCGAGAAGTTGCTGACGTCCTTGCGGAACAGGCCCAGGCCCAGCACCGAGCCAGGCTGGAAGTACCACTCCACGCCGATGTCGTATTGGGTGGCTTTGTAGGCTTCCAGATTCTTGTTGCTGCCCGAGCCGTACCAGCCCTGCTCGCTGGCACCACCGGTGAGGCGGCGGTCGTTGACGTATTCGGGGCTGAAGTATTCCAGGCTGCCCGGTGCTGCGATGTTGCTGTAGCTCGGGCGTGAGATCACCTTGGAGGCGGCTGCGCGCAGCAGCAGGTTCTCGGTCAGGTCGTAGGCCAGGTTGAAGCTGGGCAGTACGTCGGTGTAGTTGCGGTCCAGGCCGCTGACCGCGAACGACTCTTCGCGCTGCTGGTCGTCCGAGAGCCGCCAGTACCCTTCGGTGCCGCAATAGGTATCGGCGGGTGCGCCACCGGGTACCGTGGCGCCGGCCTGGCAGGCCAGCGGGTTGCCGTTGGCGTCATCGTAGAAGTAGTCGTTGTACGAGGTCACCTTGTCGGTGGAATCAGCGTGTTGGCGGGTGCTGACCACGCGCACGCCGACGTTGCCGCGCAGGCGCTCGGTGCGGAAGTTGGCCTGCAGGTAGGTGGAGTAGATCTTTTCGTCCACGTTGTAGACGAAGTTGTCCTCGTTGCGGGTCTGCATCGGCCCGTAGGTCTTGTTCAGATGGGCGATGTAGGCCGGGTAGTTGATGGCCGGGAACGCGCTTGCATTGATGCCGCCGGCGAGGTTGCCCATGCCGTACACGAAGTCCGGCGAGAACTGCTGGGCGATGTCGTTGCAGCGGCCGTTCCAGTAGCGGTTGCCGTAGTCGCTCGGGTCGGTGCCAGGGCAGGCCCAGTAGCTGTTGCCGGTGCTGCGGTGGATGCCACCGTCACGGTACTTGACGCCGAACTGCAGCGATTCCAGGAAGCCGGAATCGTTGTGCCAGGTGGTATCGATCTGGGCGAACTTCTGCTGGTTGGTGTTACGGGTCCATGACGAGCCGGTGGAGCCGAGGTCAACCTGCAGGATGCCGTTCTTCAGGTTCTGCATCAGTTCCGGCGAGAACGCCATCGACGGCGTGCCGGTCAGGCTCCAGGAGCTGGCCAGGTTGCCCAGGTTCCAACTGCCGTCCGCATTCTGGCTGCGCGGCTTGAGCGGCACCGAGAACTGCAGCGACGGGCCACCCTCGGCCCAGGTGCGCCCGCCCTTGAAGGCGATGTCGACCGATTCACCGATCCATTCGGCGGAGAAATCGACGGTCTGCGACAGTGCCTCTTCGAGGTTGTAGCTGCCGGTGATCTGCGGGGTCGGCACGGTGCAGTCGTCAGAACCCCAACCGCCCGGCGCCATGCCGCCGGCGGCAGCTTGGTCTTCGCTGCAGTAGTAGGTCTTGCCTGGGTGCTTGCTGTAGTTGGCGCCGGTGACGATGGTGCCACTCGGGTCCATGGTCAGCCCGTCGAGCAGGCGCCCGCCGGCCCAGTTGCCGTCACCCCAATAGCGGGCGATGTTCCATTCCGGCACCTTGATGGTGTGGGTCTGGGAGTTCTGCGACAGGTCGAAGCGGAAGTAGTTCGCGGTCAGGGTGAGGTTGTCCACCGGCTTGAACTGCAGGGTGATCTGGCCGCCCTTGCGCTCGCGTTCCTCGTCCTTGACGTCGAGATTCACCGAGGTCGGCATCATGAAGCCGGTGTAGTACTTGCCGTTCTGGTCGTAGAAGCCGGTACCGCCCCACCAGTTGGAGTTGAAGTCGGAGGGGTTGCCGTTGACGTCAACCGCGGTGCCACCTTCGTCACGGCCATACCAGGACCAGCCTTCGGTGCTGGCGCCCATGGTGCGGGTGGTGCGCTTCTGGTTGGTATAACCGACGAACACGCCGAAGCGGTCGTCCTTGTCATGCCACGAATATGAGGCCGAGAGCTGGCCGTCGGTCTTCTTGGTGGTGTCGGCCCAGGTGCCTTCGACGGAGACGAAGCCGGTGTTGGATTCCATGTCCAGCGGGCGGCGCGTGTGCAGGATTACCGTGCCGCCGATGCCGCCTTCGTCGATGCGCGCTTCCGGCGACTTGAACAGTTCGGCGCTGCCCAGCATGTTCGCCGGCAGCAGGGTGTAGTTGAACGAACGGGTCGGGTCGCCGTTGGATTCGGCGGTGGCCACGTAGTTGCCGTTCAACTCGGTCAGGGTCAGCTCCGAGGACAGGCCGCGCACGCTGACGTTTTTACCTTCGCCGCCGTCGCGGGTGACGATCACGCCCGGCACGCGCTGCAGTGCATCGGCGACGTTCTTGTCGGGGAACTTGCCCACGTCTTCGGCGGTGATCACTTCGACCACGGCATTGGCGTCGCGCTTCTGCTCAAGGCTTTTTTCGATGGCGTAGCGGTAGCCGGTGACATTGACGCTATCCAGCGTGGTGGCGCTGGGTGACGGCGTTGCGGTGGTGGTTTGTTGTGCGAAAACACTGGCCGGCAGTAAAGCGGCTGACAGCGCGATGGCGATGGCGGCTGACAAGGTGTCGCGGCCGTGTGTGCGTGCGTTGTGTTTCATTCCCCTCTCCTGGATTGAATACATGGCTGATGCGGAAACTTGAATCGATCTAATTATTGAAGCCGACTTCTGTGTGAGCGCAGGGTGCCCGGTGCATGGCGTTCGAGCCATGGGTGGCCAAGCCCCCGCATCTTCCTGATTTCCGGCAATCGTGGTCATTCGATTTGGATCGATCTAAACGATTGGCGCGGATTTTTTAGCACAGGCCGGGGGCCGACGCATGTTGCTACGCAATATGGAAGCGGGGGTTTGGGGCGCAGAGGGGCGGGGCCGGTGGTACCGGGCGTCTGGCGAAGCATCGGCCAGGCCGGAGTGCCGTCGGGCAGCCACCAGCCCCCGCGCAGCAGAGGGCGCTCCTCCGACGGTTGCATGGCGCGGAGGTTGCGCCTGCAGGCGCCTTTTTGCCGCCTGATGCTGCGCCGCAGAATGCATGCGCGGAAATTGTCATGCTTTACTTGGATCGATCTAAATTCGCGGGGCGCGGGATCTGGGGCAATGGAAAGGGGGCCGCAACCGCGCGCCGCCATCGCTCCGACCAGGCTCCCCTCTCACCAAGGTGTTCGTGACCATGCTCAGGTTCCTCCCCGATCGTTACCTTGCCTGTCGCTCCTTTGGACGTCGGTTTTCCCTAGCCGAACGCCAGCCAGTTTCCTGATCCCGGCACTCTCTCCCCCATCCCTCACCGGATGGGCCGGGCATCAGCGGCCCGGCTTCGGCCGGGCCACCCTCTCGCCGTACCGACATCGACCCACAGGATCCAGTTCATGAGCCGCATGCCGTCCGCCACGTTGCTTCACCCTCTGCGCCACCCGTTGACGGGCCTGGCCTGTCTGCTGGCGCTGTCGTTCGCGCCGCTGCTGCAGGCAGCACCGGCTGCGTTGGAGCGCGAGGTCAACACCTTCATCGGCAGCAAGGACGACGGCAACACCTACCCGGGTGCCTCGGCGCCGTTCGGTTTGATCCAGGTCAGCCCCATCGGCAGCCATTACGCCGGCTGGCGTTATGACGATGAAAAAATCCGTGGCTTCGGGCATTCCTTCATTTCCGGCGCCGGGTGCTGGGAGCAGGGCGGTCAGGTGTCGGTGTTGCCGGTCACCGGCAGCATTGGCCCGGGTGGCGATTTCGATACCAAGGATGCCAAGCGCTTCGATCACAAAAACTACGCTTCGGCCTACAGCCATGACGGTGAAGTCGGGCAGGCCGGCTACTACAAGGTGCGCCTGACCAACTACGGCGGCATCGACGTGGAAACCACCGCGCGCACCCGTGCTGCGAGCGAGCGTTACACCTTCAGCGCCGGCAGCGGCCAGGGCCATGTGCTGATCAACGTGAGCCAGGCCAATGAGCGGCATTCGGTGATCGGCAGCGTCGTTGATGTGGTCGGCGACCGTGCGGTGGAAGGCAAGCTGGTGACCAAGAGTTTCTGCGGTGGTCATCAGTACACCACGTGGTTCCGCATTGAGTTCGACCGTCCGTTCAAGGCCTTTGGCACCTGGGGCGAGGGCGGTGGCCTGCCCAATGCGCGCCACAGCATGGAAGGCGAACTCAAGCCCAACGGTGCGTGGCTGAGTTTTGATCTGGCCGATGGCCGTGCGGTAACCGCCACCAGCGCGATCTCGCATGTGGATGCAGAAGGCGCACGCAACAACCTGCGCGTCGATGGCATGCAGGGCGACACGCTGTTGAGCTTTGACCGCATGCGCACGCTGGCGCAGCAGGCTTGGCGCAAGGAACTGGATGCCGTGCGTGTGCAGGGCGGCACGGCCGACGACCGCACCGTGCTGTACACCGCGCTGTATCACGCGCTGCTGCAACCGATGACCGGCAGCGATGCTGATGGTCGGTACCGCGGCTATGACGATGCTATCCATCGCGCCGATGGTTGGACCTACTACGAGTACTTCTCGCTGTGGGACACCTACCGCACGCAGAACCAATGGCTGGCGATGACTCGCCCAGAGGTGGCGCGCGATATCGGCCGCAGTCTGTTGGCCATCAACGAACAGGGTGGTTGGTTGCCGCGCTGGGGCTATGCGAATTTTGAAACCAACATCATGACCGGCGATCCGGTGACACCGTTCCTGGTGGACTTGTGGCGCTTTGGTGCGCTGACAGGACGTGAGGCCGATGCGTGGACTGCGCTGCGTCGCAATGCGTTCTCGATGCCGCCGATGAACTCGCGTTTTGCGGGCCGTTCCGGCAACGCCAGCTATCTGGCCAACGGCTACGTAGCATATGACCGTGCATTCCCGTCCAAGGGCATGGATGTCGATCCGCATCACGGCGGCTCGGCCACACTCGAATATGCACTGGCCGATTGTGCATTGGCGCAAATGGCAGATGGCCTTGGCCATGCCGACGACGCCAAGGCATTGCGCGAGCGCGGCGGCAACTGGCACAAGGTGTGGGATGCGGATGTGCGCGATGCCGAAACCGGCTTCAGTGGCTTCCCGCGCCCGCGTGCCGAAGGCGGCCAGTGGTACACGCCGGCCGATGGCCATTACAGCCCGCGTTCGCAGCATGGTTTCCACGAAGGTACCGGTTGGCAGTACCAGTGGCTGGCACAGCAGGACATGCCAGGGCTGGTGACTGCGATGCATGGCCGCGAGCAGGCGGCCGCCCGACTGGACGCCTTCTTCGCTTACGACGCACTGCTGGAGGCGCCGCTTACGGCTGCGCGCAAAGAGTGGGTAGTTGGCCCGTACAGCTACTACAACCAGTACCGCTACAACCCGAACAACGAACCGGACCTGCATTCCCCGTGGATGTACACGCTGATCGGCCAACCGTGGAAGACCGCCACCGTGGTGCGTGCCGCGCAGCAACTGTTCACCAACGCGCCCAACGGCGTCACCGGCAATGACGACCTGGGCACGATGTCGGCCTGGTACCTGTTCAGTGCGCTGGGCCTGTACCCCGCCGTGCCGGGCAGCGGCGAATTGCTGCTGCATGCACCGCGCTTCAGCAATGCGCAGATCCAGCTGGGCAATGGCCGCACCTTGGAGTTGCAGGCGCCCGGCGCCGATGGCCGCAGCCTGCAGTACATCCAGGGTGTGCAGTTCAACGGCAAGTCGCAGCAGAAGGTATGGCTGGATTGGGAACAGCTGCGCCTGGGCGGCACGGTGCGCTTTGCACTGGGTGCGCAGGCGCCGGAGCAGGGCTGGGGCACTGCTGTGGCAGACCTGCCGGTGTCGTATTGCGCCACCCCGGGTAGCGAACTGAAGTGAGTGCCAAGCGCAACAAGCCTGCTGCCACAACGCTGGGCGCCGATGGGCGCCCCGGCGATCCATTAGGCTTGGCGCAACCAGACAGACCAGCGGAAGCAATGAACGAGAAATCTCCAGGCGCCGGCAAGGGCGTACGCAAGGCTGCCAACCGGGCCGTCACCGTCACCGATATCGCGCAGGCGGTGGGTGTGTCGCGGGCGACCGTGTCGCTGGTATTGCGTGGCAGCCCCTTGGTCAATGTCGACACACGGGCCAAGGTTGAAGCCGAGTTGCGGCGCCAGCGTTATGTGTACAACCGTACTGCGGCCAATCTGCGCAGACGCACATCGTCATCGATCGCGTTGGTCATCAATGATCTCTCCAACCCGTTCTTCGCCGAATTTGCATCGGGTGTGGACGAGGCACTGGGCGGCAAAGGCTATGTGACCCTGCTCGGCAGCACCGGCGAATCCCCGGAGCGGCAGCAGGCGGTGTTGTCGACCCTGATGGAACACACGCCCACCGGTTTCATTCTTTCGCCGGCCGAAGGCAGCGACACGCAGGCGCTGACGCAGGTGCTGGGTGCCCATGCCAACGTGCTGCTGTTCAACCGTGAACTGGTCGGTGCCGAGTGGGATTTCCTCACCCTCGACAATCAACACGGCGCCTATATGGCCACGCGCCATCTGATCGAACGTGGACATCGTGATATCGCTTTCTTCGGTGGGCATGCGGTGTCCAGTTCATGCCACCAGCGCCGCACCGGTTACCAGCAGGCACTGAATGAGGCCGGCCTGCCGGTGCGTCCGGAATGGGTGATTGAATCAGCTCCCAATCGGCTGGAAGCCGCTGCACGCACGGGTGAGTTGTTCAGCAGTGAACAACGCCCGAGCGCGGCGGTTTGCTACAACGACACGGTGGCACTCGGCCTGATGCTGGGCCTGACGTCGCGCGGCATTCGTCCCGGCGGTGACTTTGCCGTCACCGGTTTTGATGACATCTCCGAAGCCGCCGTCGCCGTGCCACCGCTGACCACGCTGACCGCCGATCCGCGTGAGCGTGGCCGTCAGGCGGCAGCACTGCTGCTGCAGCGGCTGGACAACCCCGATGCACCACCGATGCGCACCGTCGCACCGGTACAGCTGCGTATCCGCGAAAGCAGTGCCGCGCGGCCGATCTGACTTTCCACTCACCCTTCCGACATCACCGCACCGAGGCGTACCGCGCATGGCGATACCAACAACACCGCTGAAAACGACAGGTTCCTCCGCCTCGGTGGTCAATCCCCGGATGGCGCTGGCGGTGGCCACCACCATCTTCTTCATGTGGGGCTTTTTGACCAGCCTCAACGACGTGTTGATTCCGCATCTGAAGGCGGTGTTCGAGTTGAACTACACCCGCGCGATGCTGGTGCAGTTCACCTTCTTCGGTGCGTATTTTTTGATGTCGTTGCCGGCCGGTCGGCTGGTAGCGCGGCTGGGTTACAAGAACGGCATTGTCGCCGGCCTGGTGATTGCCGGCATCGGCGCGTTGGGTTTCTGGCCGGCTGCAGCGCTGCGCGTCTATGAAGGCTTCCTGGCCTCGCTGTTCGTGCTGGCGACCGGCATCACCGTGTTGCAGGTGGCCGCCAATCCGTATGTGGCATTGCTCGGCCCGGAGCAGACTGCTTCCAGCCGGCTGACGCTGGCCCAGGCGCTCAACTCGCTGGGCACCACCTTGGCGCCCTTGTTCGGTGGTCTGCTGATCCTGGGTACCACGGTCAAGAGTGGCGACCAGATCGACGCGCTGCCGGCCGCCGAACAACTTGCCTATCGGGTCACCGAAGCGCAGTCGGTACAGGGGCCGTATGTCGGTCTGGCCATCGCGCTGGTGCTGCTTGCAGTTTTCGTTTATCTGTTCCGCCTGCCGCCGTTGTCAGAGGCCACCGAGCAGGCTGACAGGAGCCATCACACCTTGATGGATGCCCTGCGTCAGCCGCATGTGCTGTTCGGCGTACTGGCAATCTTCTTTTACGTGGGCGCGGAAGTGTCTATCGGCAGCTTCCTGGTCAACTACTTGTCGATGCCGGAAATCGGTGGGTTGACCGAGCAGCAGGCTACCAACTATGTGTCGCTGTATTGGGGCGGTGCGATGATCGGCCGCTTCGCCGGCTCGGCGCTGCTGGTGCGGTTGTCGCCGCGCAAGCTGCTGGCCGGTTTTGCCGTGGCCAATGTGGTGTTGCTGGCGCTGACCTTGATGTCCTCCGGGCAGACCGCGCTGTACTGCATTGTGGCGACAGGCCTGTTCAATTCGATCATGTTCCCGACCATCTTCGCACTCGGTATCGAGCGACTCGGGCCGCTGACCAACAAGGCGTCCAGTCTGTTGATCATGGCCATCGTCGGTGGTGCGTTGATTCCGCTTCTGCAGGGTGTACTGGCTGACCGTATCGGCCTGCATCACTCTTTCATCGTGCCGCTGCTCTGCTACGGCTACGTCATTTTCTACGGACTGGTGGGCTCACGCCCCCGTACCGGCAACGGCCAGGGGGGCTGAGGCCAGATGGGCAAGATTGTTTGTTTCGGCGAAATTTTGATCGATCTATTAGCGCAGCCGCCGGCCACGCCGGAGACGCCGCGCGCATTCCTGCAGTACGCCGGTGGTGCACCCGCCAATGTCGCGGTCGCCGCCGCGCGACTGGGTGCCAGCAGCCATTTTGCCGGCATGCTGGGCCGTGACATGTTTGGTGATTTCCTGGCCGAGAGCTTGGCCGAGGCCGGCGTCGGCACCGGTTGCATCGTACGTACCGACGCGGCCAAGACCGCGTTGGCATTCGTCGCATTGGATGCCGATGGCGAGCGCAGTTTCAGTTTCTACCGGCCACCGGCAGCAGACCTGCTGTTCCGCAGCGAGGATTTCCAACCGGCCTGTTTCGACGGCACCGGCTGCTTCCACGTCTGCTCCAACAGCCTGACCGAACCGGCCATTGCGCAGACCACCTTCACCGGCATGGAGCGCGCGCGCGCTGCCGGTGCTGTGGTCAGTCTGGATCTCAATCTGCGCCCGGCACTGTGGCCGGCCGATGCCGATCCGACACCGTGGCTGTGGCAGGCACTGGAGCGGGCCGATCTGGTCAAGCTGTCGCGTGAGGAGCTGGACTATCTGGCAAAGCCGTACGGCAGCGATGGTGAAGCGCAGGTGCTACAGCGCTTGTTGGCGGCACAGGCGCGCTGGGTGATCGTCACCGATGGCGCGGGTCTGCTGCGTTGGACCACCCGCGACGGTCACGGTGAGGTGCCCAGCTTCCGCGTCGATGCCGTGGATACCACGGCCGCTGGCGATGCCTTTGTCGGTGGCGTGCTGTACGGCCTGGCTGAGCGTGCGGCCACCGGCGCGGGCTTCGCCGCGTTTTGCCACGATGCACAGGCCATCACCGACACGCTGCGCTTCGCCGCAGCGGTGGGCGCATTGGCGGTCACCCGTAAGGGCGCATTCGCGGCCATGCCTACCTTGGAAGAAGTGCAAAAGCTGCTGCAGCAACAGGACGCCACCGCATGAATACCACCGCTCCCGACTTCCGCTCCCCGGCCTTTCTGCGTGCGCATATCGCCGACACGATGGCCTTCTACCATCCGCACTGCATCGATCCGCAGGGGGGCTTCTTCCATTACTACCGTGACGATGGCAGCGTCTACGATGCGCATCATCGTCATCTGGTCAGCAGTACGCGCTTCGTCTTCAACTATGCGATGGCTTACCGCGAATACGGCAACGCCGAGTATCTGGACGCGGTGAAACATGGCGTGGATTACCTGCGCAACGTGCATCGCAATCCGGCTACCGGCGGCTATGCGTGGACGCTGCGCGATGGTCAGGTCGAAGACGACATGAACCACTGCTATGGCGTCGCCTTCGTGTTGCTGGCCTACAGCTGCGCGCTGAAGGCCGGTATCGAGCAGGGCCGGGTGTGGATGGACGAAACCTGGCAGCTGCTGGAGCGCCACTTCTGGGAACCGCAACACGGCTTGTACCGCGATGAAGCCGATGCGCAGTGGAACTTCACGGGGTACCGCGGTCAGAACGCCAACATGCATATGTGCGAAGCCATGTTGGCCGCGTTCGAAGCCAGCGGTGAACAGCGCTATCTGGAGCGCGCACTGCAGCTGGCTGACAACATGACCCGTCGCCAGGCCGCCAAGGCCGGTGGGTTGGTGTGGGAGCACTACGACACCGAGTGGAACATCGATTGGGATTACAACCTCGACAATCCCAAGCATCTGTTCCGCCCGTGGGGCTTCCAGCCCGGTCACCAGACCGAATGGGCCAAGTTGCTGATGATCCTCGACCGCCACGTGCAGGCCGATTGGCTGGTGCCGACCGCGCGTCATCTGTTCGACACCGCAATGGCGTGCTCGTGGGATGACGCACGCGGCGGCCTGTATTACGGCTTCGCGCCGGAAGCACGTCGCCAGCCCGGCATGGATGGCGCACCGATCGGCGGCGACAGCTTTGTCTGCGACGACGATAAATATTTCTGGGTGCAGGCCGAGTCACTCGCTGCGGCTGCATTGCTCGCCAAGCGCACCGGCGATGAGAACTATTGGCAGTGGTACGACCGGCTGTGGGCGTACTCGTGGGAGCACATGGTCGATCACCAGTACGGCGCGTGGTTCCGCATTCTTGATGCGGATAATCGCAAGTACAGCGACGAGAAGAGCCCGGCCGGCAAGACCGACTACCACACCATGGGCGCCTGTCACGAAGTGTTGAACGTGGTACGCGAGGCGCGTTGAGCCTTGGGTGCAGGGTTTACGTCGTCATCCCCGCAGTCTTGGCGATGACGGCGTCATGAGCTTCAAAGCCCGGTAAGGCAACCACCGGAATCAGCGGCACGGAGGAGGTGACATGCAACGCACAGGCATGCAATTTGGATCGATCCATAAGCACCTCGCTCGGCGCTGGCGGGGTGCGTTGTTGTGCCTGTTGTGCAGCTTGGTCAGCACGGCGTTGGCCGCACCGCTGCAGGCGCAGTGGAGCTTCCGGCTGCTGCCCGGCGATGCGCAGCTGCAGGCGCATGCGGGCCTGGATGCCTGGCGCCCGGCGCAGGTGCCGGGCAGCGTGCATACCGATCTGATGGCGGCAGGCGTGATCGGCGATCCGTATGTCGGCGCGGCCGAAGCCGGGCTGCAGTGGATCGGCCTGGGCGATTGGGAGTACCGCGCGCGCTTTGATGTGGACGCGGCGACATTGGCAAAGCGTCATACCGAACTGCGTTTCGATGGCCTGGATACCTTTGCGGAAGTCAGCCTCAACGGCGCGCCGCTGTTGAAGGCCGACAACGCGCACCGCACCTGGCGTGCGCGCGTCGAGGGACGCCTGCGCGCAGCGGGAAACGAGCTGCACATCGTGTTCCGTTCACCGATCCGCACCTTGCTGCCGCAGGTGCAGGCCATGCCGCACAAAATCGCCGGCAACTATCCCTCGCCCTATGGTGATGAGCCGAAGGATGCGATGGTCGGCAACTTCGTGCGCAAGCCGGCCTATCACTTTGGCTGGGATTGGGGCCCGCGATACGTGACCGCAGGCGTGTGGCGCGACGTGCAACTGGAAAGCTGGAACGACAATCGCATCACCGATCTGGCCGTGCGTACCAATGCACTGGATGCACAGCGCGCCAACCTGAGCGTGCTGCTGGAGCTGGAGCAGGGCGAGACAGTCGGCAAGGCCGAAATCGTTGTCGAGGTGTTCGACCCGGACGGCAAACGCGTCGCGCGCATTGAACGTGATGCCACTTTGCAGCCGGGCAGCAACACGCTGCAGCTGCCGTTGAGCATCGATCAACCACGTCGCTGGTGGCCGGTAGGCTACGGTGCGCAGGATCGCTACACCGTGCAGGCACGCGTGGGACATGGCCGCGATGCCGCGCATCAGGCCAGCATTCGCACCGGTCTACGCACTGTGGAGCTGCGCCGCGAACTGGACAAGGACGGTGGGCAGGGCTTTGCGTTCGTCATCAATGATGTGCCGGTGTTCGCCAAGGGAGCGAACGTGATTCCGTTCGATGCCTTTCCAGCACGGGTCACGCGCGAGCGCCTGCGTCGCGATCTGCAGGCCGCGCGCGATGCCAACATGAACATGCTGCGCAACTGGGGCGGCGGTTATTACGAGGACGATGCGTTCTTCGACATCGCCGACGAACTTGGCCTGTTGGTCTGGCAGGACTTCATGTTCGGTGGCGGTATGCAGCCCGGTTACGATCCTGCGTTCCGCAGCAACGTCGTGGCCGAGGCGCGTGACAACATCCGCCGCCTGCGTCATCACCCGAGCATCGTGCTGTGGTGTGGCAACAACGAGGAAGAAACCGCGTGGAAGGATTGGGGCCACGGCAAGCAATTGACCGAGGCGGATCCGGTTTTCGCCGCGAAGGTCTGGCAAGGCTATGTCGATCTGTTCGGTACCGATCTGCGCAAGGTGGTAGCGGAGGAGAGCCTGGGTGTGCCGTACTGGTCGAGTTCGCCGAGCAACGATCTGGACAGCAAGGCCAACGATTCGCGCCGTGGCGACAAACATTATTGGGAGGTATGGGGCGGGCCCGCGTTGCCGGTAACTGCTTACCTGCGCCAGACGCCGCGCTTCATGTCCGAGTACGGCTTGCAGGCATGGCCGCAGTTGTCCACGGTGGATGCGTTCGCGACGAAGCAGGAACAGCAAGTGGAGGGCGAGGTGATCCGCGCCCATCAGAAATTCATGGCCGGCAAGGGCAATGAGCGCCTGCTGCACTACATCGAGATGGAGTACGGCACGCCGCGTTCGTTCGCTGAGTTCGTCTATCTCAGCCAGGTGATGCAGGCCGAGGGCATTGAACTGGCCGCGCTGCATCATCGCGCCTCGCGTCCTTACACGATGGGTTCGTTGTACTGGCAGCTCAATGATGTTTGGCCGGGTGCGTCGTGGTCGAGTGTGGATTACTTCGGTAACTGGAAAGCGCTGAACTTCCACGCACGTCGCTTCTTTGCCGAGGTGGCAGTCGCCGCATTGCGCGATGCCGGGGAAACCCGTGTCAGCCTGCTCAACGATGGCCAGACACCGCTTGCCGCACAGCTGCGCTACCGGGTGATGGATTTCGACGGACGCATACTCCAGGAGCAGCAGCGGGCGGTGACATTGGCGCCGTTGGCGGCTACCGAGGTCACACGTCTGAGTGATGCCGCGTTGCTGAAAGGCGCCGATCCGCGTCGCACGCTGGCGGTATTCGAGTTGATTGATGACGGCAAAGTGCTGGCACAGCGAATCGTTTACTTCGCTGCTGCAAAGGAACAGCTGCTTGCCGCCGACCAGGTGCAGGCCGAGCTGCAGACGGAAGGCGATCACTACCGACTGCGCTTGAACAGCCGCAGCCTTGCGCGTGCGCTATGGATCGATTTCGGTAATGCCGATGCCCACGTCGAAGACAACGCTTTCGATCTGCTGCCCGGGCAACCCTATGACGTGGTCGTGCGCAGCCGCGCCGGCCTGTCCACCCTGCGTGCCGCACTGCGTCTACAGACGCTCGGCGATGCGCTGCACTCCAACCCCGCTCCATCGCAAGACAACGCTTCCGTCCAGAGGATTCCATGATGACCCGTGCCCTGCGTAGTGCCCCCTTGGTAGTCGCCGTGATGTTGGCGCTCTCTGCCTGCAACAACACGACCGCGCCCGCTGCTTCCAATACTCCCGCCGCGCCCGCAACGGCGGCAACCCAAGCGCCGCTGGCCGATGTGCCGGTCGTGGATGACGCCGAAGCTGCGCGCATGGCTGAGCAGGTGCGCGAAGCCACCCGCCATGCATGGCAGGGCTACATGCAGTACGCCAAGGGCCACGATGACCTGAAGCCGCTCACCGCCAAGCCGCGCGACTGGTATCCGGTGCCGCTGCTGATGTCGCCGGTCGATGCACTGGACACACTGTTGCTGCTCGGCATGGACAAGGAAGCCAACGAAGCGCGTGAGCTGATCGTCAGCCAGCTCTCGTTCGACCAGGACATCGACGTGCAGAACTTCGAGGTCACCATCCGTCTGCTCGGTGGCCTGCTGTCGGCCTACCAGATGACCAACGACGAGCGTCTGCTCAAGCTTGCCGACGATCTCGGCACGCGTCTGTCGCCGGTATTCGACAGCCCCACCGGCCTGCCGTACACCCACGTCAACCTGCGCACTGGCAAGACCAGTGGCAAGATCAGCAACCCGGCCGAGACCGGCACGCTGCTGCTGGAATTCGGCACGCTGGCCAAGCTCACCGGCAAGCAGGCGTACTATGACAAGGCCAAGCGTGCGCTGGTGGAAACGCACAACCGTCGTTCGAAGATTGGTCTGGTGGGTTTGAACATCAACGTTGAAACCGGCGAGTGGACCAACAAGGACGCCTCCATCGCGGGGGGCATCGACTCGTACTACGAGTACCTGCTCAAGTGCTGGAAGCTGTTCGGCGACGAAGACTGCAAGCGTATGTGGGACGAGAGCATCGGCCCGGTCAATCAGTACCTGGCCGATGAAGTGCGTGAGGGTGAGCTGTGGTACGGCCACGCCGACATGGATACCGGCAAGCGCACCTCGTCGACGTATGGCGCGCTGGATGCCTTCATGCCAGGCCTGTTGGCACTGGGGGGTGACCTGGATCGCGCCAAGCGTCTGCAGGAGTCGAATCTGAAGATGTGGCGCTTGAACGGCATCGAGCCGGAGTCGCTGGATTACGCAGCGATGGAAGTGCGCTCGCCGAGTTATGCGTTGCGCCCGGAGATCGTCGAGTCGGCGTACTACCTGCACCATTACACCGGTGATGCGCGCTACCGCGGCATGGGCAAGGAGTTCTTCGATGACTTCGTGCGTTACACCCGCACCGAGCACGGCTTTGCCGCACTGAAGGATGTGCGCAGCAAGGAGAAGGACGACTCGATGGAGAGCTTCCTGTTTGCCGAGACGTTCAAGTACTACTACCTGTTGTTCGCCCCGGCCAAGACCCTCGACTTTGACGGCGTGGTGTTCAACACCGAAGCGCATCCACTGCGCAAGACCTGGTAAGTCTGCGCAGCAACGGCGGCCCTCACCCCAACCCCTCTCCCGCATGCGGGAGAGGGGCTTTGAGCATCAGTAGACACAGACCTGAGCCCCTCTCCCGCATGCGGGAGAGGGGTTGGGATGAGGGCCGCTCTTCAAGCTAAAAAACGCCACCTCAATAAAGATCCATCGGGTCCACATCCAACGACCAACGCACGCGCCGCGCCTGCGGCAGCGCATACACCCGCGGCATCAACTGAGCGAGCAGGCCATGCAATGGCCGTCGCTGTTCGGCCGACAGCAACAACTGCGTACGCTGAAACCCAGCCCGGCGTGGCATCGGTGCCGGCATCGGGCCATAGCGTTCGACACTGCTTTCGCCCGGTATCAGGTGCTTCACGGCGGCCAGAAATTCATTGGCCTGTTCCACTTGCTTGGCCTCGGCGCGCATCAGCCCCAGATGTGCGAACGGCGGGAAGCCCGCAGCCTCGCGCTGTAACAGTTCCGCCTCGGCAAAGGCGTGGTAACCGCCGTTGACCAGCGTATGCAGCAGCGCGTTGTCAGGATGATGTGTCTGCAACCACACTTCGCCAGGGCGTTCAGCGCGGCCCGCACGGCCAGCCACCTGGATCAGCTGCTGCGCCAGTTTCTCGCTGGCGCGGAAGTCCGCCGAGAACAGGCCTTCATCGATGCCCACCACCACCACCAGGGTGAGCTTGGGCAGGTCGTGGCCCTTGGCCAATATCTGCGTGCCGACCAGAATGCCTGGCTGCTCACCGAGCGTGGCCAGTGTCTGTTCCAATGCATCGCGGCGCGTGGTGGTGCCGCGATCAATGCGCAGCACCGGGTAATCGGGGAACAGCTGCAGCAAGCGTTCTTCCAGACGCTCGGTGCCAATGCCCTGTGGTTGCAGGGCAAGGCTGGCGCAATCGGGGCAGGCCAATGGCACCGATTGTCGCGCGCCACAGTGATGGCATTGCAGGCGACGACCACCACCATGCACCGTCATGGGTGTGGTGTGCAGCGGCGTGCTGCACCGTTTGCACGGTGCGGTCCAGCCGCAGTCGTGGCATAGCAGCACCGGCGCGTAACCACGGCGGTTTTTGAACACCAATACCTGGCTGCCAGCCTTCAGGTGTTGGCCGATGCCGACCAGCACTTCCGGCGACAAACCATCCTGCAGCGGTCGCTTGCGCACGTCGAACACCCGCACGCCCGGTGGCTTTGCATCACCGGCGCGCTGCTGCAGTCGCAGGTGCGTGTACCGGCCGCTGCGTGCGTTATGCAGCGATTCCAGCGATGGCGTGGCACTGCCCAGCACCACCGGCACATTCAGTGCTTTGCCGCGCACCAAGGCAAAGTCACGCGCGTGATAGCGGATGCCGTCCTGCTGCTTGTAGCTGCCGTCGTGTTCTTCATCGATGACGATCAAACCGGCCTGCGGCAACGGCGTGAAAATCGCCGAGCGTGTGCCGACGATCACCCGTGCTTCGCCACGCGATGCCGCCGCCCACACCCGTGCGCGTTCGTTGTCGTTCAAGCCCGAATGCAGTGCGTGTACCGGGATGCCCAGGCGGCTGCGGAAGCGCGTCAGCATCTGTGGCGTCAGCCCGATTTCCGGGACCAGCACCAGCGCCTGACGGCCCTGCTGCAGGCAACGGCGGATCGCCTGCAGATAGACCTCGGTCTTGCCGCTGCCGGTGACACCATCGAGCAGGAATGGCTGGAAGCCATCGCAGCCGTTGATGGCATCAATGGCAGTCTGCTGCTGCGGGTTGGGTGTTGGGCCGGGCCGGGTGTCGGCCTGCGGGATCAATGCGGGAACATCAACCCGCACGGCGAAACCGCGTTTGGCCAGCGCGCGGGCCGCGCTGCGCCAGTCGTCGAGCTGGTCGTCCAACAGGTCTTCGTTGACCGCGCCGCCGTGCAACAGGGCGGCGAGCCGCTGCGGGCGGGTACCGGAACGCAGCTTGGCCAGACCGTCGCGACCGACGTCGGTCAGCTCCCAAGCCCAGCCGTGGGTGTCAGGTAATGCCTCGCCTCGGCGCAGGGGAGCCGGCAGGGCGGTGGCGATCACTTCGCCCAGGGGCGCATGGGTGTAGCGCGAGAGCCAATGCAGCGAGCTGGCCAGTTCACCATCGATCAGCGGCGACGGGTCCAGCCACTCCAGCGCAGCGCGGAGCGGGGCGTCGCCGTCGGCCTGGCCGATGCTTTCCACCACCCCGACCAGCTCACGCGGGCCGAACGGCACCCGCAGGCGTCGGCCCACATCGCCGCTGTCCGGCGTGGGGCTGCCTTCGGGTGGCAGGTAGTCGAACAATTGCGGTAACGGCACCGGCAGGGCGATGCGCAAGGTGAGGCAGGCAGGCATGGGCGGCAGTGTAGCGTCAGCGGACGAGTGACCAGCGCTCATCGGCTTGCGTTGTGTTGTTGTGAACGTGGGCATAAATGGCGCGTAAACGCAGGCCCTGATTGGGGATTTTGGCTTATCCACATTTGCTGTGGATAACTCTGTGGGTGAACATTGTGCTCCACGCGGTTTGGACGACGGTTCAAGCCTCAGGGTTAACTTGGACAAAAAATAGCCAAATTAATTAATTCAATTTAATCAATAAGTTGGCCGTGAAACAAAAACGAAATGTGGGTCTGCCCAACGCTATGCGTGAACTCTGTTACAGGGTATTGACGCTGTGCACAACTTGCGGCAGCGGCCTCATTCGGCGTCGTGATGACGATGTGCAGGCATCGGCAGCCAAGGATGCGCTGGGTATCATTCCCGGGATGATGGAGTTCACATGACGGCCGCACCCGCCCCCCTTTCCCCGGCCGCAGCCAATGCACTGTCCGCCTTCCTGCGAGGCGTTGAGCGCCGCGCCTTGGTCGTGGCTGAATTGCAGGCTGGCGATGCCGCCCTGGCCGAACGCGCGGTGGCCGTGGCCATGCGTGCCTTTGTCGGCCACGCAGCCAACCTGCAGATGGCAGATTGGCCCTCCCGCTTCTGGAGCTTGTTGTGCAGCACCCCGCAATTGCTGGCGCCGCCGACGGGTGGGCACTGGCCTGAGCCGGTGGCGCACTTGCAGGTCCTGGCCCCGGCCGAACGGCTGGCGATGCTGTTGCGTATCGGCGCTGGCATGGATGAGCCCGCTGCCGCAGCGGTATTGGGGGTCGAGGCTGACGCCTACCGTCAGGCCCTGGCCGGTGCCTGCCCACGCGACACCGAGGGGTATCCGGATGCAAACGGCTGGCGACAACTGGCCGAAGACGTGCAGTCGCGGATCCGCGACCTGTCTCAGCTACGCCTGCAGCAACTGGAGCAACTGCGTGAGTCGGTGATCAGCGGCGTGCTCCCGACCAAGCCGGCACCCGCGCCCGCGCCCGCGCTCACCTTCAAGGATGACCGCCGCAAGCCCACACCCCGCCGACGTCAGCGTGAGCCTTGGCGCCTGCGCACGTGGCTGCTGCTGTGCGTGCCGTTGCTGCTGTTGGCCGTGGTGGCGGTGTGGTGGTGGCGCTCGCATGCCCCGACAACTGCGGCCAATACGGGTAACGGACTGGACGACACTGGACCGGTACAAGTGGAAGAACTGCCCGACGACAGCACCCCGCTGGCCCCGGGCGAGGACGCCCATGCCGCCGCCGACGCCGCCATGCTGGCCGATCCGCGTCTTGCCTTGGCACGGGATGCGGACTTCCTGGCCTGGTATGCCGCTGGCGGCCCGTTGCCGGTGGACGAATCGCAACCGCAGCCGAGTCGGCCGGAACCGGCCGGTGCCGCATTGGAGACGGTCGATGCTGAAAATTGATTGCCGCTGGCTGTGTGTGCCGCTGCTACTGAGCACGGCGCTGGTGGCTCAGGCCGCCGTGCCCACCGCCCTGCCGGCGTCGGTTGAACAGATTGCACCGGTTGCCAGCGTGCAGACCCCGCAGGCCGCCTGGGCGACGATGACCCCGCAGCTCAAACGCGAACTGCGGGCCCGTTATGCCGCCTGGCAGGTGCTGCCCGAACCCGAACGCCAGCGCATTGCTCAAGCCGCCACCGCCCTGGCGACCATGCCCGTTGCCCAGCGCGACAGCCTGCGGGCGCGCTTCCAGGGAATGGACCAGATGCATCGCGACGGTTGGTTGCTGGGGCCGCGCCTGGGTGCGCTCTACGCCAAGCTGCAACCGATGCTGGGCTACCTGCCGGCTGAGCAGCGCGAGCCGATGCTGGCCCTGCTGCATCAACTTGATGCCGCACAGTTGGAGCAACTGAGCCTGATTTCGCAGCGCACGCCGCCGCAGGAACGGGCGGCACTGCGCGAACAGCTGCTGGCCCTGGCACCCGCGCAACGTGCCGCGTGGCTGCAGCAGAACGTGGCGCGCTGACCCCATCACGCGGGCCGTTCATCGGCGGGGCGGGGAAGTCACGCCCCTGCCACGCTAGAATGCGCACACTCGCAACCCGGCATCCGCGCGCTTTCCGCGCCGGCCGCAGTCTGCGTCATCTGTTTTATATGCCTACTTCTCCCGCTACGCCGCGCTTCATGCAAGAAGTGCGGACGACCGGTCTGCTCGCGTTGCCGTTGGTACTTGGCCACGTCTCGACCGGTCTGATCGCTTTCGTTGACAACACCATCGCCGGCCACCATGGCACCGATACCTTTGCTGCCGTCAGCATCGGCACGGCATTGCTGTGGCTGCCAATGCTGGTGCCGATCGGCACCCTGATCTCGCTCACCGCGTCAGTCTCGCAGTTGCACGGCGCCGGTCGCGAACGCGAGATTGGTCCGCTGTTCCGCCAGGCGCTGTGGCTGGGGGTGGGCCTGAGCGTGTTGATGTTCTTGTTCCTGAGCGTGGTGCCGGCATTCCTGCCGGCATTCGGCATCGCCCCGGATATCGTGCCCGGCGCCACCAGCTTCCTGCACGCCATCCGTTGGGGCGTACCCGCGCTGACCCTGTACTTCTGCATGCGCTATCTCAGCGAAGGCATGCATTGGACGTTGCCGACCATGTTGATCGGCTTCGGCGGCCTGCTGGTCCTCGGGCCATTGGGGTACGCGCTGTGCAACGGCAAATTTGGTTTCCCGGAGCTGGGCGCCGAAGGCCTGGGCATCGCCTCGTCAGTGACCATGTGGGTGCAGGCCATCTGCTTTGGCGCTTACCTATGGACGACCAAGCGCTTCGCTCACCTGCAGTTGTTCAGCCACTTCGAGCTGCCGCGCTGGCGAGCCATCTGGGACCTGCTGCGTACGGGTTTGCCAATCGGCATCACCGTGCTGATGGAAGGCGGGTTATTCATCATCACCGCGCTGCTGATTGGTCGTATTGGTGCCATCGAAGCCAGTGCCCACCAGATCGCCATCAACGTGGCGCAGCTGTGTTTCATGATCCCGATGGGCGTGGCGGAAGCCACCACCGTGCGCGTGGGTCATGCGGTCGGCAGCAACGATCCGCTGGGCGTGCGCCGTGCCACCTGGGCCGGTTACGCCATCGTCATGGTCACCCAGCTGATGTCCATCACGGGCCTGCTGCTGGGCCATGAAGCGGTGGTGCGTCTGTACACCGACGACCTCGCCGTGGCGACATTGGCTTCCCTCCTGCTGCTGTACGCCGCTACCTTCCAGATTCCTGATGGCATCCAGGTGCTCTCGGCCGGTGCGCTGCGCGGGCTCAAGGACACACGCGTGCCGATGTTCATCGCCATGTTTGCGTATTGGGGCGTGGGCATGCCGCTGGGTGCCGGCCTCGGGCTGGGCCTGGGCTGGGGGCCGCAAGGCATGTGGGTGGGGCTGATCATGGGCCTGACCGTGGCCGCGGTGCTGCTGGGTTGGCGCCTGCGGGTCAGCAGCCGGCGTCTGATCGCCCACGCGACCCCCTGACTTAAAGGCCATGCTGGCCTGTGTGGTTATGCGTATCCTGCTTTGCAACAAGCCCCATTCGGAGCGTCCATGAATCCCCCCCCTCTGCCGCGTCGCAATCCCATCGCCAGCTTCTTTATCGGCCTGTGGGACGTGATGAATTTCACCCGCCGGTTGATCCTCAACCTGGTGTTCTTCGGCCTGTTGCTGTTGTTGTTGATGGTGTTCGTTGCCGCGATGGGCATGAGCGCCTCCTCGACCAAGGTGCTGCAGGACCGCACCACGCTGGTCATCGCCCCGGAAGGCCGGCTGGTCGAACAGTTCAGCACCGATCCGGTCAGCCGCGCGCTGGGCAAGGCGCTGGGTGACAGCAATGCCGAAGAGCTGCAGCTGCGTGACCTGATCCGCGCGATCGAGGCCGCACGTGACGACAAGAAGATCGAGCGCGTGGTGCTGAACCTGGACAAGCTCCAGCCAAGCGGCTTCGCCTCGATGCGTGAAGTGGCCGCCGCGCTGCAGGAGCTGCGTGCTGCCAAGAAGCAGGTGGTGGCGTACAGCGAAAACCTGAGCCAGTCGCAGTACCTGCTGGCCGCGCAGGCCGACGAGGTCTACCTCGACCCGATGGGTAGCCTGCTGCTGGAGGGCCTGGGCCGTTACCGCCAGTACTTCCGTACCGGCCTGCAGGAAAAGCTGGGCGTGGACGTGCACCTGTTCAAGGTGGGCGAGTTCAAGTCCGCTGCCGAGCCCTATGTGCTCGACGCAGCTTCACCGCAGGCCAAGGAAGCGGACCTGTTCTGGATGAACGACGTATGGCAGCGCTACCTGGGCGACATCGCCAAGGCGCGCAAGCTTGATCCGGCGCAACTGGCTGCCGGCATCGACACGCTGCCCGAAGGCATTGCCGCCGTCGAAGGCGACCTGGCCCGTTTCGCTCTGCAGCAGAAGCTGGTGGACGGCCTGAAGACCCGCGAGGAAGTGCAGGCGCTGCTCACCGAGCGCGGCGAAGCCGACAGTGATGCCGAGGGCGGTTACCGCCAGATCGCATTGAACGATTACCTGTTGCAGGTGGATGCCCGTCGCTCGCCGATGGATTCGCGTCCGCAGGTGGCTGTCGTGGTGGCCGAGGGCGAAATCGCCGGTGGCGACCTGCCGGCCGGCCGCGTCGGCGGCGAATCGACCTCGGCGCTGCTGCGTGCAGCCCGCGACGATGACGACGTGAAGGCTGTGGTGCTTCGTGTGGATTCGCCGGGCGGTGAAGTGTTTGCCTCCGAGCAGATCCGCCGTGAAGTGGATGCGCTCAAGGCCGCCGGCAAGCCGGTGGTGGTGTCGATGGGTGACATGGCCGCATCCGGTGGTTACTGGATCAGCATGAACGCCGACCGCATCTACGCCGACGAATCCACCATCACCGGCTCGATCGGCATCTTCGGCATGATCCCGAACTTCGCCCGCAGCCTGGACAAGATCGGCGTGCACACCGACGGTGTCGGTACCACCCGTTTTGCCGGTGCATTCGACGTGACCCGTCCGATGGACCCGGCGGTTGGCCAGGTGATCCAATCGATCATCAACAAGGGCTATGCCGACTTCACCGGCAAGGTCGCGCAGGCACGCAACAAACCGGTTGAAGCCGTGGACGAAGTGGCCCGCGGCCGCGTCTGGAGCGGTGCGCAGGCCAAGGAGCGCGGGCTGGTGGATGAGTTCGGTGGCCTCAAGGCTGCCGTGGCTGACGCCGCCAACCGCGCCAAGCTGGGTGATGCCGAGAAGTTCCGCGTGCGTTACATCGAGAAGAGCGCAACGCCGTTCTCGCAGTTCATGACCGGCTTCGCCGGCAGCCGCATGGGCGCATGGATGCTGGCCGACTCCGGTGTGGCGCGGATGATGCTGGCCCGTTCGATGCCGGAGCTGGACACCCAGCTGCGCTTTGTCGAGGACGCTGTGAAAGACCGTAACGGCACCCCGGTGAAGTCGCTGGCGTATTGCTTCTGCGGCTTCTAAGCAAACCGCAATGTCAGATGTAGACAACGCCGCCCCAGGGCGGCGTTGTTGTGTGCGGGAAGCTTCCGCCCTTGAGCGCGAGCAGAAGTCCCTCTCGCGCAAGGGGAGGGCGAGGGAAGGGGCTCTTCGCTACTGCGCGCTTGCTCCTGCCGCATCCAACACTGCCTTGTCGGCTTTCGCTGCTTCCTCCGTTGCCGCCGCCGCAGCTTTGGCCTGCTCCAGCGGTTGCGCGATGGCCGCTTGCATTGCCGCCACCTGTGGCTCCGGGCGTCGCTCGGTTTCCGGTGGCTGCGGCTTGCCACACGCGGCCAGCAAGGGCAGCGTCAACAGCATCAGGGAGTGATAAGGCTTCATCGGCATGCTCCGCTGGACTCAGGCGGCTATCCTAGCGCCCATCCCCCGCAGCGTCCCTTTGCGACGCCGCATTTCGGCTTTGACGAGGAACAACCATGAATCCGCAGCGTTGGCGATTGGAAGGGCAGACCGCTCTGGTGACCGGTGCCAGTGCCGGTATCGGCTTGGCGATCGCGCGCGAACTGCTGGGCTTCGGCGCCGACCTGCTGATCGTTGGTCGTGATGCCGACGCGCTGGAAATCGCACGCGATGAACTGGCCGATGCCTTTCCCGAACGTGAAATCCACGGCCTGTCCGCCGACGTCTCTGATGATGAGGATCGCCACGCCATCCTCGACTGGGTCGAAGACCATTGCGACGGCCTCAACCTGCTGATCAACAATGCCGGCGGCAATATCAGCAAGCCGGCCACTGATTACTCCGAAGACGAATGGCGTGGCATTTTCGAGGGCAACCTGTTCTCGGCTTTCGAGTTGTCGCGTTACGCCTATCCGTTGCTCACTCGTCACGCATCATCGGCCATCGTCAACGTGGGCAGTGTCTCGGGCATCACTCATGTTCGCAGTGGTGTGGTCTATGGCATGACCAAGGCGGCGATGCAGCAGATGACCCGCAACCTGGCCTGCGAATGGGCCGAGGACGGTATCCGCGTCAACTCGGTAGCGCCGTGGTACATCCGCACACGCCGAACGTCCGGGCCGTTGTCCGATCCGGATTACTACGATGAAGTGATCGCGCGCACGCCGATGCGTCGCATCGGTGAGCCCGAGGAAGTGGCCGCCGCCGTCGGCTTTCTGTGCCTGCCGGCATCGAGCTACATCACCGGCGAATGCATCGCGGTAGATGGCGGCTTCCTGCGCTACGGATTCTGAGCACGGCTTACTTCGGTTCGGCGCAGTCGCTGCTGTCCCACAGTTTCTGCAGACGTTGATGTTCGTCCTGCAGTGACTGCGCGGCGCGCGTGGAAGTAACTGAGCGTGGCGCGGCTTCGGCATCGCGCACACGCTGGTGCCAGGTGGCGCAGTGCTGTGCGGTTTCGACGGCGGTGCAGGTGTCGCGCACGATTTCGCAGGCTTCACCCGCGCCGGTATCCGGGTTGCCATCCAGGCCGGTCACCCGCAATGCCAGGCAGCGGCCCGGCGGATCGCTGGTTTCGCTCAGATAGTTCTGGCCTTCGCGCGTGCGGCACTGGAACAGCGGTGGCAGTGCTTTGCGCGCAACCGGTGCTACCGGCGGCTTTGGCGCAGCGACCGGTGGCGCGTGTGGTGCAGCGGACAACACCGGTAGCACGGGCAATACCGCCGCGGCAGGTGTGGCCACGGGGGCGAGAGTGGGCGGCGGCGTGGCGACGGCCTGCATCACCTTGGTGGTCTGCTGCATGCCCTTCGGGCAGGGCATGTTCTGCACGGTCAGTGCACCGGTGGCATCCGTGCAGCGGTAGAAGATCACCTCATCGGCGTGCAGTTCGCCGCAGGTCAGCAACAACGTGAACACAAGCAGGCACTTCATGTGCCGCCGCAATCCTGGTTGAGTCGCGCTTCGATGCCACGCTGCTCGCGGACCAGCGTTTTGCGTTCGCTTTGCAGCGCGCTGTTGTAACGGCGAATCAGTTCCCAGCGCCGGTCTTTCAGGCGCGCACAGACTTCCTGTTGTGGCAGCGCGTGGCAGGTGTCGCGCACCAGCACCGAGCCGGTTGGCACGGCAACGCCCGGGTGCCATGGCACGCCACCTGCGCCGGGTGGGCGCGGCGGACGGGGACCATGGCCGTGATGCGGCGACACGTAACCAAATGCCCAGGTCGGCACCCAGCGCGGATTGCCTTCGTTGTTGTCGCTGGTATAGCGCTCGCCTTCGGGCGACACACATTCGTACATAGGCTGTGGTGGCTGCACGGTGACCACGCGCACTTCGCGTTCGATCACCGGTGCTGGTGCGGCGGGTGCAGGGAGCGGTGCCGCCAGCGGCGCATCCTTGGGCCGGACCATGTCCAACACCTGCTGGCGGTGGTCACCCTTGCAGGGCGCATCCTGCAACGACACCGCGCCATTGGCGCCCACGCACCGGTAGATGCGCACGTTGCTCGACGGTGGCGGATCCACCGCCAATGCCGAGGCGGGCAGCAGGGTCAGGAGGCCGAGCAGGAGCAGGCGGGTACGCATGACGCCATGGTGACACGGAGACGCGCAGGGAGCGTGCAGAGGGGCTTGCAGGCGTGGCCCGCCGGGCTGGGGCTACGAGAATAGGGCGTCGTCAATGCCCGCTTCTGAAGCGGCAGACAGGCACGCGCGGAGGCAGTGTTGGCTTCGCCATTGGCGCTGCTGCTGCAATGGCAGGATTCAATCCCGCAGCACCTGCCCGGTGGCGGCGATGCGGATGCGGGTGGGCTGGGCCAGGCCGCCAGTGGCACCATCCACCAGCCCGTCCAGCAGGTTCAACAATGCAGGATCCAGCTGCTCACGGCTGCGTGCCGGCGGCTCCCCGGCCAGGTTGGCGCTGGTCGATACCAGCGGGCCGCCCCACGCCTCGCACAGCGCCTGCACCAACGGGTGAGCGCTGACCCGCACCGCGATGCCGGTGTGTTCGCCGGTAATCCAGCGTGGCGCGCGGTCGCCGGCCGGCACGATCCAGGTATTGGCGCCGGGCCAGCTCGCCAGTACTGCCATGCGGCGGTCATCGGTCAGCGCGTCCAATCGCACCCAGCCATCCAATTGCGCCGGATCGGCGGCCACCAGAATCATTCCCTTCTCGATTGGCCGCTGCTTGAGTGCCAGCAGCTTCATCACCGCCGTCTCGTTGGACGGATCGCAGCCAAGACCCCAGACCGCCTCGGTCGGATAGGCGATGACGCCTCCAGCCTGCAGCGCCGGGACGGCGGATTCCAGATCAAGTTCACGCATGGCCAGCATCCTGAAGAATCTCCACACAGCGGTGCGGGCCCCTGCCGGGGAGCCGCACCCAGGCCCCGCAATGGGAATGCGTGGGCTGCAAAGCATCAGGCCGCCCGGAGGCGGCCTGATGCGGGAGCGGTGATTATCCTCCTGCCGGCGTGGCAGGCGGTAACCGGGCTCAGAACGGTGGTGCGTCGTCGGCCGCCGTGCGCTTCACCGCTTTCTTGACGGCGGTTTTCTTGGTGGCTTTCTTCGCTGCAGCCTTCTTGGTCGCCGTCTTCTTGGTGGCGGCTTTCTTTGCCGGTGCCTTCTTGGCAGCGGCCTTCTTCGGCGCGGCTTCCTTCTTCACAGCGGTCTTTTTGGCGGCGGTC
Source organism: Stenotrophomonas sp. Iso1 (assembly GCF_027497995.1). Lineage (GTDB taxonomy): Bacteria > Pseudomonadota > Gammaproteobacteria > Xanthomonadales > Xanthomonadaceae > Stenotrophomonas. The sequence continues at coordinate 512,962 of NZ_JAODBT010000001.1, forward strand.
TTCTTGCCGAAGCCCTTGCGCACCGGCTTGCCGGTATCGGCCATCAGCTGCTGCACTTCGGCCAGGGTCAGCGAGGCCGGCTCGCGGTCCTTGGGAATCTTGCCGTTGAGCTTGCCGTCACTGATGTACGGCCCGAAGCGACCGTTGAGCACCTGGATATCCGAACCCTCGAACTCCTTGATGATGCGGTTGCGCGCGATTTCTTCCTTCTCTTCGATCAGGAACACGGCGCGGGCCAGGTCGATCTTGTACGGGTCGTCTTCTTTGGTCAGCGAGGCGTAGGTGCTGCCGCGCTTGGCGAACGGACCAAAGCGGCCGATGCCCACGGTGACTTCCTCGCCATTGGCGTCGGCGCCAAGTTTGCGCGGCATGTCGAACAGCTTCAGCGCGTCGTCCAGCGAAATCGAGAAGATGCTCTGGCCCGGCTGCAACGAGGCGAACTTGGGCTTGTCTTCGTCTTCAACGGTGCCGATCTGCACCATCGGGCCGAAGCGGCCGATGCGTGCGGTGACATCCTTGCCGCTGACCGGGTCCGGGCCCAGCACGCGCGCGCTGCCGGCATCGTTGCGGTCCAGCGATTCGCTCTTGTTGTCGACCAGTTCCTTGAACGGGCCCCAGAACCGCTCCATCAGCGGTATCCAATCTTCTTCGCCACGCGACACCGCATCCAGCTCATCTTCGAGCTTGGCGGTGAAGTCGTAATCGACGTACTGGGTGAAGTGGCTGGACAGGAATTTACTCACCGCGCGGCCCACGTCGGTCGGCTTGAAGCTGCGGCCTTCCATCTCGGTGTACTTGCGGAACAGCAGGGTCTGGATGATCGAGGCGTACGTGGACGGCCGGCCGATGCCGTATTCCTCCAGCGCCTTCACCAGCGCCGCTTCGGTGAAGCGCGGCGGCGGCTGGGTGAAATGCTGCTCGGCGTGGATGCGGTCCAGCGGAATGCGGTCGCCGGGCTTCATCGCCGGCAACTTGCGGCCTTCGTCTTCGTCCTCGGCGTTTTTGCTGTCCTTGCCTTCCTCGTACACGGCCAGGAAGCCGGGCACGACAACGGTGGTGCCGCTGGCGCGGAACACATGTTCGCTGCCGGCAGACAAGTCGACGCTGACGGTGTTCAACGTGGCCGGGATCATCTGGCAGGCGACGGCGCGCTTCCAGATCAACTCGTACAACTTGCGCTCATCGTCGGTGAGGTATTTGCCCACCTGGGCCGGGGTGCGCAGTGCCGACGTCGGACGTACCGCTTCGTGGGCTTCCTGCGCGTTCTTGGATTTGGTGGTGTACGTGTTGGGCTTGTCCGGCAGCGAGCTGGTGCCGTAATCGCGGGCGATCACGTCACGGATCTCGGCCAGTGCGTCCTGCGACAGCGTCACCGAGTCGGTACGCATATACGAGATCAAACCCACGGTGCCTTCGTCGCCGATGGCCACGCCTTCGTACAGCTTCTGCGCCACCTGCATGGTCTTGCGGGTGGTGAAACCGAGCTTGCGCGAGGCTTCCTGCTGCAGCGTGGACGTGGTGAACGGCGCAGCCGGGCGGCGCTTGCGCTCCTTGCTGACCACATCGGTGACGTGCAACGCACCTTGCGCAGTCTGCTGGATACGCATGCGCGCGGCCTCGGCGGTGTCGCCGTCGGTCACGGTGAACTGTTCGAACTTCTGCCCGTCCAGCTTGATCAGGCGGGCATTGAAGTGCTGCGACGGATGCGCGCACTCGGCCTCGATGCTCCAGTACTCGCGGGAGATGAAGGCTTCAATCTCTTCCTCGCGCTCGACGATCATGCGCAGCGCCGGGCTCTGAACGCGGCCGGCGGACAGGCCGCGCTGCACCTTGCGCCACAACACCGGCGACAGATTGAAGCCGACCAGATAGTCCAGCGCACGACGTGCCTGCTGCGCATCGACCAGGTCGGCGGCAATGGCGCGCGGCTGGGTCATGGCTTCCTTGATCGCACGCGGGGTGATTTCAGTGAACACCACGCGCTGCATCGGCTTGCCTTCGGCCAGCCCACGCTCTTTCAGGATCTCGGCGATATGCCAGCTGATGGCTTCTCCCTCGCGATCCGGATCGGTCGCCAGAAAGATGTCGTCGGCGCCCTTTGCGGCTTTGAGGATGGCTTCAACGTGCTTTTCGTTCTTCTCGATCAGGTCGTAGCGCATGGCGAAACCGTTGTCCGGATCGACCGCGCCCTCTTTGGGGACCAGGTCACGCACGTGCCCATACGAGGCCAGAACCGTGAAGTCCTTGCCGAGGTATTTGTTGATCGTCTTGGCCTTGGCGGGCGATTCGACGATGAGCAGGTGCTTGGGCATGTCAGTACTTTATGGGGGCGGAAAGCGCCCCGGTGGGGGCGCTAGGGTGGCGTAAACCGGCACGATAGTGAAGCCGATGTGGCCGTTGTGCATAGATCAACGCCCGGGCAGGGGCCCGGGCGTTCAGCTTGTGCCTATAGAGGAATCACGCCGGGACCGCCGCTGTCAAGCGCGCCCGGCGTTATCTCAGTGGTTGAAACCGGATGCGCCGATGCTGAGGGCAACGATCACCAACACCACGGTGGCAGCCAACATCAGGCCGAACAGCGACAGAACCACGATGGTTACCGTGCCCAAACCGCGCTCCTGCCACTCAGGGTGTTCAGTGAAGGCCCACTTATCGACCACGACGGTGTCGCAGATCATGTCATGCAAGCCCTGCTTGCGCTCGCTGACGCCGACCATGATCGCCGATACCAACATGGCGACACCGCAGGTGACTACTGCCAGGCCGGCCATGGCGATGTAGCGCAGGAAGGCGCGCCAGAAGCTGATGCGCTCACCATTGACGCGCACAACCTTGGCGCCCACGGCCAATTTGCCGAGGCTGGCCATGTTGCTGGATGACTGCATCCAGCCGAAATAGACGGCCGGTACCAGGATGCAGATGGCGTAGTAGAGCGCGTAGAAGATCAACATTGCGCCAACGTTGGCCATTTCCGAGCCGGCCATGCTCACCACGCTCACGCCCATCACCAGCGCCAGTGGAATCAGCAGCGCGTAAGAGATGACGCCGGTGACCAGGCTGTCGATGGTCGAGGCGGCAAAGCGCCGCAGGAAGCCGGCATGGACAATGTCACCACCAGCCACCACATGGTTCGAATCGATGCTGATGCTGCCAGGTGCTGCATACGGAGAGTGCGCGGTTGCCGCTGACAGGATGGCCGGCTCCGGCGCGGTGCCGTTCTCGATGGCGGCGTAATCACTGCGCAGGTCGATACCGGTTGTCTCCTGCACCAGTAGTTGCAGTTCCTCGGCCACGGCGGACAGCGGCTGCCATTGCGACATGCCTTCGCGCCACACCAGTGCGGTCAGATCCAGCTCGCCCTGACGGAATTTCTCGCGGATTGCGCCGGCATCAACCGGCCCGTGCCGCTCGCGCTGGGCGTCGGCGTAGTACCACTCACTCATTTCATTCCCCGTAGAGGTTCAAGTCGCCCCGGCTCAGCCGCGGCAGCCCAAAGGCAGATGTTTGTCCGCCACATCGGAGCTGCACTCCCACGTGGTGGACTGCGTATCGTAGTCGAGCCAGAGAGATTTGCCGTCAAGCAGTTGCTGGGTGGGCATATGCAGCTGGGCTTCAAACCCGCAGTGGCCGTGCTCGAAGTCGCCAACGTAGATCTGTGCGATGCCGTCAGTGGCATAACTTTCAGGGCTGCCGAAGCCCTCGTCGCCATTGTTCGGGCAGCGCTCGTTGCGCATGACGAAATCGGCCACTTCCGCCTTCAGCGGCGCCAGCTGGGTTTCCACGGCGGCAATCCGAGAGCGCAGTACATATTGTTGATACGCGGGGACCGCCACGGCCGCAAGCAGGCCGCCAATGGTCAACAGCGCCACGCCCATCACCGCAGCAATGGCGGCGAAGACGACCCAACCGGATGTAGCCGGTTTGCGCGAGGGCATCGCCGCGTGTGATCTAGGGAGGGGGTGCAGCGGTGGGGGCAAGGGCGGCATGCCGGCCGGCCCTGCCGCAGAGGGCGAGTGCGCCAGTTCGTGCAGATCCAGCTCACCGGCAACATTGCGCAGTGGCTGCCAGTCGCCCGCGCCTTCGCGCCAGACGAGTGTGTCGGCTGAAAGTTGGCCGGCGCGAAATAGGGCAGCGATGTCTTCGCTTGGCACCGGGCCGCGACGCTCGCGGTTGCTTTCAGCGTAGAACCATTGGCTCACGGGGCTTTCCTCATGCATCCATGCATGGCGTGAGGCTCAGTGCAGGGGTTCGGGTTCGTCAAGGAACATCTGGGTTTCCATCCAGGCGTAAGCCGCTTCGGCACCCGGCTGGTTGAACAACACCATCAATACAACCCATTTCAGGTCATCCAGATCCAACTCGTCCTGATCCAGTGCCATGGCACGGTCAAGCACCAGCTCGCGCTGGTCGGCGTCCAGGATGCGTTGCTGCTCCAGGAACAGCAGGAAGCCGCGGCATTCCACGTCCAGCTTGTCCAGCTCGGGACCATGGAATACGCGCACCGGCCCGTCTACCCGGCCTTGGGCCACGGCTGGGCGATGTTCGGCCAAGGCATCGAGCCAGTCGAAAGCCTTGCTGATTTCGGTGGGACTAAAACCGGCCTGGATCAGGCCGTTCTGTAGCGAGTCGCGGTCTCGGATGAGATCGGCGTCCTCGCTGAAATAATGTTCAAACAAGTACAGCAGGACGTCCAGAATGCTCTCTTTCATTGCCCCTCGGCCTGCGCCATTGGCGCTGTGGAGGTGAAGAAACTTTAGTTACGGGTGTAGCGACCGTGTACGGACGACACTCTTCCTTCAAGTTCCATGACCAGCAGCATGGAGGACAGGCTGGCGGCCGTCAATCCAGTGCGCTCGATCAATGAATCCATACCGGTTGGGTCGAAGCCCAGTGCGTTCCACAAGCGCTGGTAGTCGGGATCCGGTAGGGCGGGCGCCGGGCGGGAACCGGCCGGCGCACAGGAGATGGGGGCTTGCAGGCGGCTTTGCAAGGCGCTGGCCAGTTCCCCAGCCAGGTTGGCCACGCCTTCCAGGATGTCGGCCGGGCGACCGACCAGCGTGGCGCCTTCACGGATCAGCCGATGGCAACCCAGTGCCATCGGATTGTGAATGGAACCGGGCAGGGCGAACACCTCGCGACCCGCCTCGGAAGCCAGCCGCGCGGTGATCAATGCACCGGAGCGTTCGGCCGCTTCGATCACCACCGTGCCCAAGGTGAGTGCCGCCAATAACCGGTTGCGGGCTGGAAACTGGCCGCTGCGCGGGGGCGTACCGGGCAAATATTCGCTGACCACGGCCCCCTGCGCGGCGATCTGGGCCTGCAGTTCCCGATGATGGCGGGGATAGATCACATCCGGCCCGGTGCCAACCACCGCATAAGTAGTACCGCCACAGGCCAGTGCGGCGCGATGCGCGGCAGCGTCGATGCCGGCGGCCAGACCGCTGGCGATGGTGAGCCCGTTTCGCGCCAGTTCGGTGGCGAAATCGCGGGCATTGTCACGCCCGCCGGGGCTGGGTGCGCGGCTGCCCACGATGGCGATGGCCGGTGTCCAAAGCTGGGTGGGATTGCCGGCAATGAATATTGCCAGCGGAGAATTTGGGCTGTCGCGTAGCAGTGAGGGGTAGTCCGGATCGGCCCAGCCAATTAAATGGTGGTCGGTTGCTGCGAGCCAGGTCTGCGCGCTTTCCAGCGTCGCGGGATCGGGCCGGGCGAGCGCGCGACATTGGTCCGGCGTGCAGCCTGTGGCGCGCCAAGCTTCGGGGCCAGCGGCGACGGCAGCGCTGGGGTGTTCGAAACGATCGAGCAGACCACGCAATGGCAGCAGTGGTCCGCCAGCGATCAGCAGTGTGAGCAGGGCGGCGCTGTGGCCGGCGCTTGGGGTGGTGTTGCTGGGCGCTGAGGAAGGCATTCGCTCAGGGTCCAGTGCAAACAACGACGGCGCCCTCGGGCGCCGTCGTTTCACATCATCGGAGTTTCCCCCGGCCGCAGCTTACTGCGCGTCGGGATGCTTGAGCTCGTAGCCCAGGCGGGTTGGCTTGGTGCCTTCCATGATCAGCGCGTAACTGACTTTGTCGAACGTGCGGAACACCATTGCATGCCCGGCATATTCATCCGGCAGCGAGACACGGCCAGCCCCTCTGCGCAGAGCATCGTCGGCGCGCGAGCTGTCCATGCCAGCCACGCGGTCGCTGACATGGCTGCCGCTGCGCCAGATCGAGAACACCGTGCCGTTGTCGATGCCATCGCTGGCACCGCCGGAAATGGCGATCACGTCGCGCGGGCCGCCGGAGGTGAACGTGTCGCTGATGGCAAGCACGCGCAGCTGACCATCGGCCACCGGGGCGGCCGGTGCATGTGGAATGAACTGCAGGTCATACGCCTGCGCCTGCAAGGGCATCAGTCGATCACCCGCGCGGACTTCACGGCCACTGTCTTCCAGGCGCAGGGTCGAGGCCTCGGTATCGCCGCCAGCCAGCTGGGTCAGGGTGCCAATGTTGACTTGGGCCAGTTCGTAGCCGAGGAACCCGCCACTGCGATCATTGGCGACGTAGTCCTTCCAGAGATTGCCGGCACCGGGGATGCTGTTGCCGCGTGCATCCAGGTCATTGTTGGGCTTGGATTGGCCGTAACGCACGGTCGGGCGCACCACCAGGTAGCGCTGGCCGGGTTGTGCGTCCTGCAGGCCGATGACATAGGCCTGATGGCCGGCACTGGCACGCAGGCGGTTGTCTTCCAGGCCGACGACGTAGGGCAGCTCCTTGAAACTGTCCACGACAGTCAGGTTCTTCAGGAACGGTTCGACATCCGCCAGCGGGATGGTGTTGATGGGGGCTTCCTGACGCGGGCCCGCTTGGGCGGTTACGCGGTCCAGGTAGGCAAGGCTCAGCACGTCACCCGGATAGATCAGGTGTGGATTCTTCACCTGCGGGTTGGCCTGCCAGATCTCCGGCCAAAGCCACGGCTTCTTCAGAAAACGGGCCGAGATATCCCATAGCGTGTCGCCCTTGCGCACCACATAGGTGTCAGGGTGAGTGCCATTCATTTCCACGGCGACGGCATAGGTCGTGACGGTCAGCAGCGCGACGGCAGCGACCGTACGGAATTGTTTCAACATGGTTAATGATCCGCCTGATTCCCCAACAGGTTGCCGCACTATATTCCAGAAAGCGGGCCGTCGGGCAAGCGCAAGCGGTAGAATTGGGACGTCTTGCCGAAAATAAGCGGCATCCCTTTACCGGTACTCCCCATGGCCCTCCTGCCCATTCTCGAATTCCCGGACCCGCGGCTGCGCACCAAGGCTGCGCTCGTCGAGGCTGCCGAAGTGACCACTCCGGCCTTCCAGCAACTGCTCGATGACATGTTCGAAACCATGTACGAGGCGCCCGGCATCGGCCTGGCCGCCAGTCAGGTGGACGTGCATCAGCGTTTCATGGTCATCGACGTCAGCGAAGAACATGACGTGCCCATGGTATTCATCAACCCGCAGATCATCAGCGCCAGTGATGGCGGCCGCGTCTATCAGGAAGGCTGCCTGTCCGTGCCTGGCATCTATGCCGATGTGACCCGCGCCGACGCCATCGTGGTGCGCTTCCTCGACCGTGAGGGCAAGCCGCAGGAACTGGCTGCCGAAGGCCTGCTGGCCACCTGTGTCCAGCACGAGATGGATCACCTCGACGGCAAGCTGTTCATCGACTACCTCTCGCCGCTCAAGCGCGAGATGGTGCGCAAGAAGCTGGCCAAGCAGCGCAAGCACGATGCCTGAAAGCCAGGGGCCGGGGGCCGGAAACGGGGGCTGATTGACCCCGGTGCAGGCTGACGCGCCGGGGGCCAGATTGCCGTTTCGGGTTGTTCCTCGTTGCTGCGTGCGCCGCTGCGTCCCGCCAAGCGGGCTCGTGAAGGTCGTTGCGTGCCGCCATTCTCCCTTCCTTGTTCCGCCTTTCCGGGTTAACTGCCATGAAAATCGTTTTTGCCGGTACGCCGGAATTTGCCGTCGCCTCGCTGGCTGCGGCCGCGCGCCATCACGAAGTGGTGGCGGTCTACACCCAGCCTGATCGCCCGGCCGGCCGTGGCCGTGGGCTGATGCCGTCGCCGGTCAAGCTCGACGCCATTGCCCGTGGCATCCCGGTGTTCCAGCCGGAATCGCTGAAGACGCCCGAAGCACAGCAGCAGCTGCGCGAGCTGCAGCCGGACCTGATGATCGTGGTGGCCTACGGCCTGATCCTGCCCAAGGCCGTGCTGGCCACCCCGACACATGGTTGCTGGAATGTGCATGCCTCACTGCTGCCGCGTTGGCGCGGCGCCGCGCCTATCCAGCGTGCGATCGAGGCCGGCGATGCAGAGACCGGTGTCTGCCTGATGCAGATGGAAGCGGGGTTGGATACCGGCCCGGTGCTGCTGCACCTGAGCACACCGATCAGCGACACCGACACTGGCGGCCAGTTGCATGATCGCCTGGCGCAGTTGGGCGCGCAGGTGTTGTCCGACGGACTGGGCCTACTACGTGCCGGCCTGAAGCCGATGGCACGGCCGCAGCCGGACGCTGGCGTCACCTACGCACACAAATTGGACAAGGCCGAAGCCCGACTTGATTGGAACCAGGACGCCGCCGCGTTGGCGCGCAAGGTGCGTGCCTTCAACCCGTGGCCGGTCGCCGAAGCCACGCTGGTCGGCGAGCGCGTGCGCATCCATGGCGCCATCGCTGTGGAAGGTAACAGTGGCAAAGCGCCGGGCACGGTGATCGCGGCCTCGCGTGACGGCATCGACATTGCCTGCGGGCAGGGCACATTGCGCCTGCGCGTGGTGCAGCGTGAGGGCGGCAAAGCGATCACGGCTGCGGATTATCTGAATGCTCGCCGCGACCTGAAGGTCGAGGGCTGAGCAGATGGGAACTGCAACAACTTCCAGACCCTGGGGAAACAAGGGGCCTGCACAGCCGCCCGGCGTGCAGACCCGTGCGCTGGCCGCCAAGGTGCTGGCGGCGGTGCTGGGGCGCGGCCGTTCGCTGAAGGCCGAGTTGTCCATCGCGTTGCCAAAACTTGACGACAGCCGCGACCGCGCGCTGCTTGAAGCCATCTGCTTTGCGGCGTTGCGCCGCCGTACCGCCTACGACAAAGCACTGGGGCAATGGCTGCAAAAGCCGCTGGGCCCGCGTGAGGCGGATCTGCGTGGCCTGTTGATGGCTGGCTTCGCGCAGCTGGATGTACTGCAACTGCCTGCACATGCGGCCTTGTCGGCCACGGTGGAAGCGGCGCGTGCGCTGGGCCGTGAGCGACAGGCTGGCCTGGTAAATGCAGTGCTGCGTCGTGCCCAGCGCGAAGGTTTTGCCGAAGCGCGTGCCGAAGACGCCTGGCCGAAATGGCTGTTGGCGCAGGTGCGCCAGGACTGGCCAGAGCACGCCGACGCGATCTTCGCCCGCAGCCTGCAACCGGCGCCGCTATGGCTGCGGGTGAATCGCCAGCAGCATAGTCGCGATGCCTATCTGGCAAGGCTGCAGGAGGCTGGCATTGATGCGCTGCCCGAGCCGGCGTCGGCCGATGCGATTCGCCTGCCGGTCGCAGTGCCGGTCGCCAGCCTGCCGGATTTCGCGCAGGGCGCGGTATCGGTGCAAGACTTTTCCGCCCAGCAGGTAGCCGATGCTCTTTCGCCTGCCGTGGGTGCGCGTGTGCTGGACGCCTGTGCCGCTCCCGGCGGCAAGGCGGCGCATCTGCTGGAACGCGATTCGACGTTGCAGCTGGTGGCGCTGGATGTGGATGCGCGTCGTCTGCAGCGCATCCGCGAAACCTTCGCGCGTACCGGTGTGGGCAGTCATGCACAGGTGCAGGCGGCCGATGCAGGCGATGTTGCGGCCTGGTGGGATGGCGTGGCGTTCGACGCGGTGTTGCTGGACGCGCCGTGCTCGGCCACGGGCATCATCCGACGCCAGCCTGACGTGCTGCTGCACCGCCGGGCAGAAGACATCACTGCTCTGGCCGCAATCCAGGCACGTCTGCTCGACGCGCTATGGCAGGTGCTGCGCCCGGACGGCGTGCTGCTGTATTCGACTTGTTCGATCCTGCGCCGGGAGAACCGCCAGCAGATAACGGAGTTCCTTGCTCGTACGCCGGATGCACGGCTGGAGCCGCTGGCTGATTCGCTGGGGCATGACGAAGACGGTTGTCGCCAGCGCCTGCCCGGTGAGCGCGAAGGCGATGGGTTCTTCTATGCGCGACTGGTGAAGGTAGGCGCAGGTTGAGCCAACCACCGTCGCCGTGCGGCGAGGGTGGTTGGAGGAAGCATCAACTCCGCGATTTCTGACGCGGGTTGTTTGCCAGCAGTTGCTCGTAGACCGCCAGGATGCGGTCGATAAACAGTTCCATGCCAAATTCAGCGACGGCATGTGCATGCGCGGCGGCCCCCATCTGCGGGAGGGCGTCGCGGTGCTGCAGCATCCAGCGCAATGTTTCTGCCATCTCCGCGTGGCCATGTACCGGCACCAGCCAGCCATCCTGACCGTGGCGGACATTCTCCGGCAGACCGGAGTAGTCGGTGACCATCACCGGTTTGGCCATGGACATCATTTCGCGGCAAGCGAATGAAATGGCCTCGGTGGCGTGCGAAATAACGAAACCGGCGTCCAGCGCGGCCACTACCGGGCGTACGTCGTCCAGCATGCCGGGGAAGTGGAACTGCGCTTCAAGCCCGGCAGCACGCACGATGGCCAACTGGTGTTCGGTCGGCGGATGTCCCGCCACCATGACATGCACCCGACGACGCTCGTCTTCGTTCAACAGCGCCATGGCACCGGCCATGTCGGTCCAGCTTTTATAGTCAGCGGTACCGGCATTGCTGCCGATCAACAGTGCATCGGCATCAGTGGTGAAGCGGCTGCGCTGAGCGCGGGCATCGGCATCGGAGAACGGCGCGTAGTAGTGCGTGTCCACGCCGTTGTAGACCGTCTGCGGCTGGCAGACGCGATAGGGCGTGGCCAGGACCTGACGGCAGACGTAATCGCAGACCGCGATCACCTTGTCGGTGTGGAAGCGTGCGCGCCAGACATGCTGCAGGCCGTGCATCGGCTTGGTGTTGTGCTTGGTCAGTACCAGCCGAGGACGCGGGGTGATGCCACGCAGTGCGGCGATGGTGATGCGGTGATCGGCCGAGCCATTGACGTGCACGATATCGAAGCGATGCACACGCAGGTATTCATGCAGTTGCCGCACGGCGGCGGCGCGTTCACGCAGCCTGCGCAATCCATTCGGAAACGGCTGTGCCAAGGTATGGATGCCGGGCAGCGCTGCCGCTTCCAACAGCAGCCGGCTGCCCGGGGGCGCGGCGACGTGCACCTCGTGGCGGTTGCCAAGCGCACGTGCCAGCTCGCGTACATAAGTGGTATGGCCGCCGCCGCTGCCGCTATGGAAGTTGGTGTAGAGCAGTTTCATGCGGGGTGGGATGCCTTGGGTGCCGATCAGGAATGAGGTGGTGCCTGCGATGATGTGACGTGGCCATCGATGCCATTTTCGCAGCGGGTGATGTTCTGGGTACGGGTGGCATGAAACAAGCGGTTGTTCGGGAGCGTCATGTCATCCACATCAGGAGGTGCGCGCGAGTTGTGCCACAGATGCACGGCTAGCGCGGCCCATTTGAGTCCGCGACGACGTAGCCCGTAGTTCTCCAAGCGTGCCGCCAATTCGCGATCTTCGGCGCCGTAGCCTTCCATTCGCTCATCAAAGCCGTTGACCTCAAGCAGGTCCTGGCGCCAGAAACTCATGTTGCAGCTCATTACCCTGCCGCCGTTGCGCGAACGGGCTTTCAACCGTGCCAGCAGTGGTTGGCGGAAGGCATACAGGCGCCGGGTGCCATCGAATTCGTGGAAGTCAGCATCCGACCAGGGGGCGAATACCGGCCGGCCACCCGATAGCAGCCGTTTGCTTTCGGCGGTGCTGGCCTTCAGCCGGCCGCCCTGCAGGAAAAAGCCTGGCTCGGCGAAGCGCTCATGGTCACCGACGAAATCCGGGTGCAGGAGCATGTCGCCGTCAAGCAGGATCACGTAGTCGCCGCTGCTTGCGGCAATGGCCTTGTTGCGGCATCGCGCGGCACGGAAACCCTTGTCCTCCTGCCAGAGGTGCCTGACCGGCACCGGCAGCACGCGCTGCCAGCGCGAAATCACGGCGGCGGTCGCAGGGCCGGAGCCATCATCGGCAATGAGTACTTCATCCGGCATCCGATGTTGCGCGGCAATGCTTTCCAGCACACGGTCCAGTGCGTCCGGCCAGTTGTAGGTCAGGACCACCAGCGAAATCTTCATGAGGCGCTGCTGCGTTTAATTGCCACTGAGGGCAGCAACAAATTCAACGCCAGGGGTAGCCACAGGATCAGCCAGCCCGGGCGGGGGCTATCGATCAGATGGGGCAGATCAAACTGCACCATCACCGAGGCAAACAGCCACAGCCCCAGGATGACGCGGGCCACCGGTTCCTGACGGAAGTGCCACGCGCGCCAGCCCAGGCCCAGCCAGGCTGCCAGCCACAGCAACAGGCCGGGCAGTCCCAACTCCACTGCAACCTGGGTGAACAGATTGTGGGTGTGGACCTGGAACATGCCGGTGCCGGCTTCCACTGGAATCGTGAAGCTGGCTCCCAGCCCCCAGCCCAGCCACGGATGCTGTGCAATCAGCCCGAGGGCGTATTCGAAAATCTGCGGTCGGAATGACAGGCCGCGTTCGGTCAGTTCCGGGTAAGCCGCAATCGCCACACCCAGTGCAACCGTAAGCAGCAGCACCAGACGCTGCCAGGCACGTTCACTGCGGCGCACCGCCAGCAATACGAACACCGCAGTGAACAGCGCAATCCACGCGCTGCGCGAGTAAGTGAGCAGCAGGCAGGTGGCCATCAATGCCATCGCCAGCCATTTGAGCAGGCGATGGCCCGTGGTCTGGAAGCTCCACGGCCATAGCCAGAGGATGCCGGCGCCCATTGCCGCGCCGATCAGGTTGGCATTGGCCATCACCCCGAAGCCGATCAGTCTGTCGCCATGAGGGGCTTGGAGCGCGAACTGGATCATCGCTGCCACGGCAGTCGCAGTCAGTACGCCGGCGCCACTGAGCAGCAACCAGCGCTGTCGGCGTGGGTCGTTGCCAAGCCCTTGCACAACGGCGAACAGAAACAACAGCACAGTCAACAACCGCAGGAACTCGTCCGCAGGCCGCCGTGCGTTGCTCCAGGCCAAGCTCAACGCTGCCCAGCCAAACAGGGCCAGCAGCAGCGGCATCAGCGGTCGCCTGGCGAACTCCAGCCAACGGACGGGCTTGGCGAAGCCAATGACCAGTGCGGGCAGGTAGAGCGACACGGCCAACAGGTGCTGAAAGGGCCGGCCGGGGTTGAAGGAGGGGCCGGCGGGCAACGCGCACATCCCCGCGATGAGCAGCAGCAGCCCGGCCCACAGCAGGTTGCGCCCGTAAAGGGGAGCAGGACTGAAGGGCACTGGCAAGGTCATGCGGGGGGCTGCGGCTTGGTCAGTGCGACGCTTCGGCGTGTTTTGAAGTGCGAGTTCAGGACGGCTCATGGAGCAGAGCGCAAATCTGAGGGCTGCGTGGTGAACTCGGCCGCATGGCGATCAAGGCCATGTTCGCAGCGCACCCGCTGTGCGTCCCGGCTCGCATAGAGCAACTGGTTGTTGGGCAGTTCCGGCGCACTGGGATCCGGCGGTGCCGAACTGCGGTGCTCAAGATGCAGCGCCAATGCGGCGAACTTGATCTGGCGACGGCGCAATCCGGCCTGCCGCAAGCGCTCATCCAGTTCCAGATCCTCGCTGCCATAACCGACCATGCGCTCGTCATAACCATTGACGGCCATCAGATCCTTGCGCCAGAAGCTCACGTTGCATCCCATCGGATGTCCGGACGAACGGGACTTCAGTTCAGCCAGCCATGGAATGCGCAACGTGTGGTGGCGACGGCCGAAGTGGTAGGTGCTGCGGTCTCCTTCCTTGCGGAAGTAGGCATCCACCGACAAGCCGAATACCGGGGCGCCACCGGAAAGCAGGCGAGCGGTCTCTGCATCGGTGGTGCGGATGCGGGTGCCCTGCAGGAACGCGCCGGGCCGCGCCAGACGCATGTGATCGGCCACGAAATGCGGGTGCATGATCATGTCGCCGTCCAGCTGGATCAAGTAGTCGCCCCGCGCAGCGGCAATGCCGCGGTTGCGGCAGCGGGCCAGCTGGAAGCCGTCATCGGGCTGCCATACATGCCGGAGTGGAACGGGAAAATTGCCTGCCATGGTGTGCAGAAGCTCGGCGGTATCCTCCCGCGAGCCATCGTCTGCGACGATCACTTCATCGGGAAGCCGGCTCTGCTGAGCTGCGCTGCGAAGAACCAAGGCCAGTGCCTCTTTCCAGTTGTACGTGGAAATCATGAGGGAGACGGTGGGGCTTGGTAGTGGCATGACATTACTCAAGAAGTGACTCCTGCCAGCGGGCCGGAGTGGGCCGAAATTTTAACCTACGGCCCGAATCATGAAGAAAATCGGGTGTGCGGGGGCTGAAGAGCAGGATGAACGGGGTGATGGAGGCGTTAAGTGGTAGCCCGCACCGTAAAAATCCCGTGTGTGACATTCAGCGACTCGAATGGCTGGTTTCGGTGGCTACGAACGCGGGCATTCAGGGCTGGCGTTCGCCGGGAAATACTGGGGTCGCCACCGGCTGCCCGTTCTGTAACAGCCACAGCATGATGGTCTTCTGACGGACATAGTTGGCGCTGACGAAGGCTTCGATCAGGCCGGGCCAGCCGTCCAGAAAACCGCGTTTAAACACATAGCTGCGGAAGAAGCGCCACGTGGGGGAAATGATCAGCTTGCCCAGGCTGGCACGCTTGCCGCGACTGAACTCGTGCTCGGCCATCATCCGTGCGTACTTCTGTTTCTTGTCCAGCAACTGCAGGAAGCTGCGGTAGGGGTGGTGCAGCAGGTCGCCTTGGAGCAGTGCAATCGAGCCATCCACCGATACCGCCTCATGAATCTCGCGGTCGCCGCGCCAGCCGCCGTGGCGGCGGTCGAACAGCCGCAGCACGCGGTCCGGATAGGCAGTGCCGTGGCGCAAGAAGCGGCCGAAGTACTCCGAGCAGCGGGCGAAACGGTAGCCCTTGGCACGCGGGAAACCGGCATCGCGTTCGGCTTCGATGGCTGCGCGCAGGGTGGCATCCACACGTTCGTCGGCGTCCAGGCACAACACCCAGTCGTGGTTGGCCTGTTCCACACAGAACGCCTTCTGGCTGCGGAAGCCATCGAAGGCGCGTTGCAGGACGCGTGCACCGGCTGCTTTGGCGACCGCTACGGTGGCGTCGGTCGAGAATGAATCCACCACCACGATCTCGTCGCAGAACGCCAACGAGGCCAGGCAATCGCCAATGCGGTCGGCTTCGTTGAAGGCAATGATGCAGGCCGAAAGCCGGGGGCGTTGGGCGGGTGCGGGCGATGCTGGGTTGGGCATGGGGCCGTCTGGCGCAGGTGACCGGACCAAAGCCTAGCAGCGACGCTGCCTGCTGGCGATGCGATAATCGGCCGCATATCCCGGTTATTCAGGAGTTTTCACCGTGCCACGCCACTATCTGCTGTACGGCTCCGAGCGCTATGCGCTGGCCATCCTCCGGCCGGTGCAGGCGGCGATCCGTGCACGCGGTGATGAGGCAGCATGGTTCTTCGACGGCCCCGGTGCGGAAGATCTGGCCGACGACGAGACGCTGCTGACGGTGCAGCAGGTGCGCGAATGGAATCCCTATGCGGTGATCACTTCGTCCAACGCGGTGCCGCATTTCTTCCCGGGCGTGAAGGTGGAAACCTTCCATGGCTTCGACGCCGGCAAGCCGCGTCATATCTACGTGCGGGGTTTCTTTGACCTGTACTGCACCACCGGCCCGCGCGATACGGCGGCCTTCTCCGAATTGTCCAAGGAACTCGGGCACTTCTCGGTGGTGGAAACCGGGTTCCCCAAGATCGACCCGTTCATGAGTCAACTGCATGACCAGCCAGAGCCGGTGCGCGCGCCGCCGGTGATCCTGTACCACTCCACGTTCTCGCCGTCGTGGAGTGCGGCCGGTGTCCTGCATGATGAGATCAAGCGTCTGTCGCAGACCGGCGAATGGCGCTGGATCGTCACCTTCCACCCGAAGATGGACCCGGAAGTGGTGGCCAAATACCGCGCGCTGGAAGGCCCTTACCTGCGTTTTGCCGATGACGACAACATCCTGGATCTGTTCCCGCAGGTGGACATGATGTGTTCGGACACTTCCTCGGCACTCAACGAATTTTTGCTGACCTATAAGCCGGTGGTGACGTTCAAGAACCGCCGTCCGGGCCCGCAGTTGCTGGACATCGATGACCCTGCCCAGTTCGAGGGAGCGATCCGCACCGCGCTGTCGCGTCCGCCGGCGTTGATGGCCGCAGTGCGTGAGTTTGCGGATCAGCTGCACCCGTACCGCGATGGCAAATCCAGTGATCGCATTCTGGATGCGATTGATGCCTTCGTCGCCAAGGGTGCGCGCAATCGTCGCTCCAAGCCGATGAACCTGTGGCGCAAGATCAAGCTGCGCAAGCGCATTGGTTATTGGGGCCCGGCGCGCACGTGAGGATGGCGGAGTGACCGGGCGCTCTGCCGCCCGGTTGGTTTTTCTGTCGCGTGTTTACGGCGTGCTGTGAAGGGAAAACGAAGCCTGTGGCCCTTACCAGCGCAACTTGCGTCGCGCCATCTCCCGGCCAAGCTGTTCCATCAACTCCCGCGCGCGCTGTTCTTCCAGAAAGCGCAGTTGCAACGCTGGCGCGCCAAGTGCGCCGGCCGTATCCAGTGTGAGCGTGGCGGTACCAAAGCGGCGGTCCAGGGGCGAGCGGTCAAGGCGTAGTGCCTGCAGCTTGTCCAGCTCGGCAATGCGCCACCAGCGGTTCCACCAGCCGCCGCGCACAGCCACGCGCTGTGCATCGATGTTGTAGGCCATGCGCGTGACTTGCCGGTGCGACTTGAACGCCGACCATGGCAACCACAGCAATGGCAGCAGGCCCCATGGGCCGGTTTCATAAGTAAGCAGGGTGGCCAATGCGCTGGTCACGACCAGCGCAGGCAGGCATAGCCGCCACCAACCGCGTGTGGATACCGCATGCCATTGCGACGGCGGCCATTGCAGCTGTGGCAGCAGATGTTGCAGCAGTCCATCACAGGTGGCAGGCGTTGCCAGTGGCGCCAGTTCCTTCAGCGCACGCCCTTGTTTTTCCTCGTTGCCGCCACCGCTGGCGATATCCACGCGCAGCTGGCGACGGCCGAACAAGCGATGCAGCGCGCCTTCGCGAAGGGTCCATGCCTGGATGCGACGACGCGCGACGCTGCTACGCAGCCGTGTGAGCAGGCCGCGTTCCACGGTCAAGCGTTGGTCGGCTTCGCTCAGTCGGAAGCCGTAGTACTGCATGATCGCCAAGCCGATCGACATCAACCACATCAAGAACAGGGCGGTGACCAGTAATGCGACACCGCTGGCGACCAGCGTGGTGGTGCCCAGATGCAGTTGGCTGGCATAGCCGACCGCCTGCTTGCCCTGCTGTTCGATGAAGTTTTCGGTGATGTCGCGCGGCAGCATTTGATAGAGCGCACCGATGGCAGCGGCAATCACCACCATGGCGCGGTTGGAGATCAACCCGAGTCGCACCAGTTCGGGTAGGCGCAAGACGAGCAATTCGTCGGTTGGCGGGGGCGTGCCGTCCGCGGTTTCGGTGACATCGCCGCGCTGGCGGATCAATTGCTCCAGCTCCAGCGCCTGCGTCAACTTGAGTACGCGCATCTGCGCTTCGGGCTTGTCGCCCGCTGCTGATTCCAGGCGCAGCTCGGCCACACCGAACATGCGGTGTAGCAGGTTCTGGTGAACGACCACGTTGTGGATGCGCGCGAAGGGTATTTCGCGGCGAGTGCGCTCGAAGACGCCGCTGCGGATGATCAGCCGGTCAGTGCCGATGCGGTAGCGGTAGGTCAGGTATTGCAGCAGCGCTGTGGCGACCAGCGCCACCACCACGATCAACGGCGCCCATTGGTAGAACAGGTTTTCTTCCCGTCGGCTGTTGCCGAAGAACAGCAATGCCACCAGCGGCAACAGCAGTTGTTGCACCTGTTGTTGCAGCACAAACAGCCACGACCATGGATGCAGCCGCTGTTCGTTGTCGGTAGAAACAAGGGGGCCGCTCACAGTGCGTCGTCGTGATCGAGCTGCTGGGCAAGCTGGTCGCGCAGGCGCTCGGCGTCGACGTAGTCCAAGCCGGAGATGGCGACGGTGTTCATGCGCGTGCCGGCCGTATGCACGATGAGCGTGGCCAGGCCTGCCATGCGTTGCAGTGGGCCACGCTGCAGATCCAGATGCTGCACGCGCGAGACCGGCACCCGGCTTTCGCTTTGCCACATATGGCCGCGGCGAACGCCCAGCGCCTGGCTGTCCAATTGCCAGAACGTGAGCTGGTGCCGGCGCCGGCCCATCCATGCGCCCAGCAACAAACCGATTGCCGCGCCTGCCACCGCTGCCAGCAACCAGTGTGGATAGTGCAATGCGAACGCGAGTACGCCGCCAGCAGCGGCAAAGGGAAGGGCGGTCGCCAAGCCGGCGCCGAGGGCCGCAAGCCATGCGCCGCGTGGCGGCAATGACTGCCAGGAGGTGTCGGCGGCGATGGATTCGGGGAGTGCTGGGGGCTCAGTCATTCGCCGACGATAGCTTTAGTAAGGGAGTGAGTGAAGGGGAAGGCCAGGAAAGGGCACTTCCTTCGCTGCCCTTACTCCTTTTCAGCCACTCCTGAGCGTCACTGCGCCGCCATGATCAGCGCATCCACATCCAGGTGGTGGCCGGCACGCGCAACCTTGGTGCGCAGGTATTGCTCGTTCTCGGCAGTGATTTCGCCGGTTACCGGCACACAGCCCATCACTTCGATGCCGGCATTGCGCAGCCGCTGCACCTTGGTGGGGTTGTTGGTCAGCAGTTGGATGCGCTCCACGCCCAAGGCGCGCAGCATCGCCACGGCGCTGCCGTAACGGCGCTCATCGGCACCGAAGCCGAGTAGGGCATCGGCGTCGATGGTGTCCAGGCCTTCGTGTTGATAGCCATAGGCGCGCATTTTGGCGGCGATGCCAGTGCCACGGCCTTCCTGGTCCAGATACAGCAGGATGCCGCCGCCCAGTTCCTTGAGCGTGTGCAGGCCGCGGCGCAACTGGTCGCCGCAGTCGCATTTCAATGAGCCGAACAGGTCGCCGGTCAGGCAAGACGAATGCACGCGCACCGGCACCGTGCCCTTCAGGTCCGGGTTGCCGACGATTACCGCCACTTGGTCGCGCTGGGCCACGCCGCCACGGAACACGGCGAACTCGCTCATGCCGACATCGCGCAGCGGCACCGGTGAACGGGTGACCAGTTCGTAATCCTGGCCGGCCTGGCGTGCGCCGTCGCGCAGGTCATCGAAAGTCAGTTGCAGGCAGCCATCGAACGGTGTGCTGCTGGCGCCCAATTCAACCGACACCATGGCCGGCAGCAGCAGGCCCAGTCGGGCTACTTCGACGCTGGCAGCGTCCATGTCGTTGCCGGCAATTGGGTTGTCTGCCGGCGCGACGGCATCGCGCAGGTAGGCCAGCGCAGGAAGTTCGGTGAAGGTTTGCCCGGCCAGCGGAATACGGATGCCCTGCTCACCGGTGATGCCCAGGGTCTGGGCGCGTGGCGCGGTGAGGTGCAGGTAATGCTGCTGCGCTGCCGCCCGGGCAAACGCCTCGAAGCCTGCTGGTGAACTGCTGTCCAGTGCGGTGGTTGCCACGCGACGCTCGCCATCGGCGATCACCACGGGCCGGCCAGCGCGCAGTTCGGCGGCGGCACGTTCGCAGCGAATGGCTGCGGTTTCGCTGAAAGCAGCGGGGGAAACGGGGGAGGGGGACTGGGCGCTCATCGCTGTCCTTATGGGGGTCGCCGGCCGGGGATTCAATCAACAGGCTGACGACGCTGTGTTGCGGTAGGTGCGTCAGTGCGGATGTTTGGCTGTGGCGTAGGGATCATGCTCGCCGCTGCTGGGCGGGCGCAGGGTGAAGCGCTTGTAGGTCCACTGGTATTGCGCGGGGTCGCGCCGGGCGATGGCTTCGATGCCTGCGCTGAGTGCGCTGGCCGCAACCAGCGGGTCGGGATCGGCGATCTGCGGCGACGCCGGTTCCACGTGCAAAGCAAACGCCAGGTCCGGCCCAATGCGTTCACACCAGGCGTGCAGAACGGTGGCACCGGTGCGCTCGGCCAAGCGGTTGACCAGCGTCATGGTCAGCGCCTGCACACCAAAGAACGGCACAAAGACGCCGTCGCCATTCTTGGGCTGCTGGTCGGGCAGAATACCGGTAGCACCGCCGTCCTTGAGTACCTTGAACAGTTGCCGCACCGCCGGGCCTTCTGCACGCACCTGGCGCACATTGTCACCGCCACGCACCAGTTGCAGGAATTCGTCGCCGACCGGGTTCTCCGGTGGCGCATAGACGATGGCAACCGGCCCGCGTGAGGCCAGCCACTGGTTCAACAACTCCCAGTTGCCGTAATGCGGGGCCACCACGATCACGCCCTTGCCTGAGGCCAGAGCTGCGTCATAGATGTCCTGGCCGTGCCGTTCACGCAGGTGGCGGGTGAGATTGGTGGCCGGGTCATGGGTCCATAAATACAGCGTTTCCAACGCCTGGCGGGCGGTGGTGCGCAGCACCTCACGATGCAGGCGGGCGCGCTCGGTCGGGGCCAGTTCCGGGTAGGTCAGCTCCAGATTGCGGCGGGTAACCCGGCTCTCGCGGGCGTCAATCTGTACCCACAGCCAGGCCACGGTGTCTGCCAGTGACCGCTGCCAGGACCAGGGCAGGTGGGTCAGTGCGGAAGCGAGGCGGTAGTACAGCTTGGCGATGGATTGCGGTTTCATCGGCACAAGTCTAGGGCGTGCGGTTGCTTTGCGCGTAGCCCGATGGTCCTGCCTGAGCCCGGTGCTAAGGTGCCCGATTATCCCCAAGGAGCCCCCATGCTTTCTCTGATCCAGCGCGTTACCCAGGCCTCCGTCAGCGTTGATGACGAGGTGGTCGGCCAGATCGGGCAGGGCCTGCTGGCGCTGGTGGGAGTAGAGCCGGGTGACGACGAAGCAACCTTGGCACGCATGGCGGACAGGCTGCTCGGCTATCGGGTTTTCGCCGACGATGCCGGCAAGATGAACCGTTCCCTGCGCGATACCGGTGGCGGTCTGCTGCTGGTAAGCCAATTCACCCTGGCCGCCGACACCCGTTCTGGCATGCGCCCGAGCTTCACCAGCGCCGCACCGCCCGTCGAGGCTGAACGGCTTTTCAACCGTTTGGTAGACATTTGTCGCGAAAAACACGCCGCAGGGGTGGAGATAGGGCGGTTTGGCGCCCATATGGTAGTCAGCCTGGTTAATGACGGGCCCGTGACCTTCCTGCTCAGACCCTGACGCGCCGTGAAACCACCGCCCGGCAAGCGTTACCCTGCGCTGGTATAATGCTAGGTTCCCTATCTTCACAATCGCCGGTGGCGCGAGCACTACATGGCCAACGAACGTCCTGCCCAGCAAAACGACATCAAGCTTCTGATCAGCAAGGGCCTGGAACAGGGCTACCTGACCTATGCCGAAGTCAACGATCACCTCCCTGACGACATGGTCGACCCGGAGCAGATCGAAGACATCATCGGCCTGATCACCGGTATGGGCATTGATGTCCATGAGGTTGCCCCCGACGCCGACACGCTGATGCTCAGCGACGGCAACACCGGCAACCGCGAAGTCGATGACACCGCGGCCGAAGAAGCCGCAGCCGCGCTGACCGCGCTGGATACCGAAGGTGGCCGCACCACCGACCCGGTGCGCATGTACATGCGCGAAATGGGTACGGTTGAGCTGCTGACCCGCGAAGGCGAAATCGCCATCGCCAAGCGTATCGAAGAAGGCCTTGGCCAGGTGCAGGCTGCACTCGGCACCTTCCCGCTTGCCGTGGAATCGGTGCTGGCTGATTACGAAACCCACAAGGAAGGCAAGAAGCGCCTGGCTGAAGTAATCGTTGGCTTCAACGATCTGGTCGAGGAAGTCCCGGCTCCGGCCGTGGCTGAAGACACCAGCGAAGAAGCCGAAGAAGGCGCCGAAGACGAAGCCGATGGCGACGAAGCGGAAGAAGAAGCCGGCCCGACGGGTCCGGACCCGCTGGAAGTCGCGCGTCGCATGGAGCTGCTGGCCAGCGACATGGCCAAGTTCAAGAAGGCCCACGCCAAGGGTGATACCAAGGCGATGACCAAGCTGCGCGAAGAGCTGTCGGCCACCTTCATCACCTTGAAGCTGCCGCTGCCGCTGACCGACGTGCTGGTTCGCCTGCTGCGCGACACCATGGGCAAGGTCAAGGCCCAGGAACGCCGCGTACTGCATCTGGCGACCATCACCGCACGCATGCCGCGTAAGGACTTCATCCGCTCGTGGGAAGGCAACCAGACCAACCTGGAGTGGGTGGAAGACGCGATCAAGCGCAAGCAGAAGTGGTCTTCGGCGCTGCGTGACGTCAAGGATCAGATTGTTGCCGAACAGCAGGCCACCATCGATCTGGAAAAGCACTCCCAGCTGTCGCTGGACGAGCTGAAGGAAATCAGCCGTGTGATGGCCTATGGCGAAGCCAAGGCGCGCAAGGCCAAGAAGGAAATGGTCGAGGCCAACCTGCGCCTGGTCATCTCCATTGCCAAGAAGTACACCAACCGCGGCCTGCAGTTCCTGGACCTGATCCAGGAAGGCAACATCGGCCTGATGAAGGCCGTGGACAAGTTTGAATACCGTCGCGGCTACAAGTTCTCCACGTATGCGACCTGGTGGATCCGCCAGGCCATCACCCGTTCGATCGCCGACCAGGCGCGCACCATCCGTATTCCGGTGCACATGATCGAAACGATCAACAAGTTGAACCGCATTTCCCGCCAGATGCTCCAGCAGTACGGCCGCGAGGCTACGCCGGAGGAGCTGGCCAAGGAAATGGACATGCCGGAAGACAAGATCCGCAAGGTGATGAAAATCGCCAAGGAGCCGATCTCGATGGAAACCCCGATCGGCGACGACGAGGATTCGCATCTGGGCGACTTCATCGAGGACACCAATGTGGAGTCCCCGATCGAGAACACGGTCAACATCAACTTGTCGGAAACCGTGCGTGACGTGCTGGCTGGCCTCACCCCGAGGGAAGCCAAGGTGCTGCGCATGCGCTTCGGCATCGACATGAACACCGATCACACGCTGGAAGAAGTGGGCAAGCAGTTCGACGTGACCCGCGAGCGTATCCGCCAGATCGAAGCCAAGGCGCTGCGTAAGCTGCGCCACCCGAGCCGCTCTGAGCAGTTGCGCAGCTTCCTCGACATCGACTGATCGTAGAAATCGTTGAGTTGTAGAAGTTGAAATGAGAAACCCCGCTTCGGCGGGGTTTTTCTTTATGCGACAGGTGGTGGGTTTGGAGTGGCCCGACATGTGCCGGATGCCTTGATCAGGCCACGGGAAAGTAGTCGGCTACGCCGCGCTCCACTACACTGTGCCGTCTCTACGGGCCTATAGCTCAACGGTTAGAGCAGAGGACTCATAATCCTTTGGTTCCAGGTTCGAATCCTGGTGGGCCCACCAAGAAGATCAATGCTTTGCAGCGTTCGCTGCCACTAGGTCGAGGGCCTCTGGATTCGCTGGTGCCTGTTTGGTGCCCATTCCGAAAAGGCATGCTGCCGTTACATTGATTTATCCAGATGATTTTCTTGCTGGACCAAACCTTCGCGTCTCTTCGAGGCACGAACATGCGGGCGAAGGTGCCCCACATCGCTGTTCCACCGCGCTGCCCATGTAAGTGGGCGGCTACGCGACCGATGTCAATTGCCCAGCCTTAGATCAGAGCCATCGATCTGGAATTCATCAAAGATTTCCAGCTTCTTTAGGATGGCGGGCAATACCTGATGAATTGTCCGCATGCCAACCAGCAATTCATTCATATATGCGTCTGGATGGATGCGTGATCCATTGAAGCCGAGGCTCTCAGCTTCAGCGTCGTGTCCCAGTTGATCGTGGGATGCATGCACCATTTTCATCAGCTCGGTGCGAAGGGGCGGGCTGCGCGAAAAGCCCTTTCTTTCACCGCTTCCAACCAGCGTGAGTAGTCCTGCTGCACGCGTGTCGTTGAAGTGTTGATTCAATATTTAGTGACTAGAAATGTGTATTGACTAAATATTCTAGACCGGCCGCCGGTGAGGTAGGCCCGCGACTGAATGGGAGGCTATGACGCGCGTGGCAACCTGTGGCCAATCGCTAGCCGCGGCGGCTTTGGCTTGATCGAACCCATGGACTTTTGGCAAGCCGTAAGCTCGTAAACCTCACTTCCGCTTCACGCAGGTGCCATTCGTGGCACACAGGGGCACTTCAGCATTGGGGTACGGGCTGGCGAGTGGCTGGTCCTCTTATCGAACTCACAATGCGGGAGATCAACATGGTCAAGGTTGGTGTTTTTTTGGTGGTCTTGGGATTCATCGCGCTCATCACCTTCCGGCTGGTGGGCTCTTCAATCGATGCCGATGGATTCCTGCATGAGCCATTCGCGCTGCTCCCGATTGGTTTTCTGTTGGTGGTTGTCGGTTGCGTTACCGCGTTGATCGGATGGATCAAGCGCAGGGTCCAATCGCGTTCTCGTGACTAGTTGACTGGCGGGCACGGGAGCAGGCCGAGCGCATGCTTCCGCCGTCGCCTACCGACTTGGAAAAACGCACAGCACAGCGCCAATGAGCCTCAACTATCCGCCTGACCGTGTCGAAAGGTGCCGGCAGCAGAGTCGTCGTTTGAAATGCCGAACACGGTGGCCGCATACTCCTTCAGCTCCGGGCTCAACGCTGGTGCGCAACAGGAGGCACCGGCTTTCCCTGCAGTGTCTGCAACAACACGCATGAAACGCCCGTTCTGGCCCGCGTGCCGGAACGACAACGCAAGCAGACTGCTCCATCAGGGAGGCAGCGGGAATGCCGATTCACCCAGTTCCAAGTCGTCGTCGTTTCATGGCCCATGCCGCTGCGCTCGGCGCGCTGGCGGTGCTGCCTCCGACGGAGGTGTTGGCGGCTTCTTGTGCGGGTAGCGCTGAGCGCTCGTGGATTCCCAGCGATACGTTTCTCGCCGAGTTGCCAAGGATCATGCAGGCCTTCGCGGTTCCCGGCGTTGGCATTGCGGTGGTCGAGGATGGTGTGGTTGCCTGGAGCCGTGGTTTCGGCATGGCCAACGCAGTGACTGCAACGCCGGTTGATGCACGCACCGTGTTCGAGGATGCGTCACTCAGCAAGCCGGTGTTCGCCTATCTGGTGATGCAGTTGGTGGATCAGGGTGTAATCGACCTGGATCGTCCGCTGGTCGAGTATCGACGCCCTGATTATCTAGGCGATCATCCATGGATTGCGTCGATCACCGCGCGGGATGTGTTGCGTCATAGCACCGGGTTGCCGGGCTGGCGCACGTCACCGGCGACGGAAAAACTGGTGCCGATGGTCAAGCCGGGGACGCGCATCGATTATTCCGGTGAGGCGTTCTTCTGGTTGCAGCTGGTAGTTGAAACGCTCACCGGGCAGAGTCTGGACGACGCCATGCGCACGCATCTGTTCGCGCCGGCCAACATGAAGGACAGCAGTTACGCCTGGAACGCGGAGCTCGCAGTGCGCTCTGTCCATGGCCATCCCGCGCACGACCGGACGGATCCAGAAAAACCGCGACAGGTGATCCGCGAACAATGGAGTGCCGCCCAGCAAGTCGCCGATCGCTGGGGCAAGCCGCTGTCTGCGTGGAAATACGAGGATGCCGAGCGCGCGTTGCCCGACGTTATGGCGCTTGCGCCGCCTGGGTTGGTGACATGGCCAGGTGACATCCTGGCCAATGCGGCGGCAAGCCTGCGCACGACGGTGCAGGATTACGCGACCTTCCTGACGTTGATGATGGCGCGTAAACCGCGCGCCCCGTGGGAAGTCTCTGAAGCCACGCGATTGGCCATGTTGACGCCGCAGATCAGTCTGCCCGGTCGATGGACGGAGAAGGGGCTGGGCTGGAATATGGAGCAGACCCGTGACGGCCCAGTGTTCTATCACTCGGGTAGCAACAGCGGCATCTTCAAGAATTTCGCGGTCGGTGATGCGCAGCGACGGCGCGGCATTGTGGTGTTGACCAACAGCGGTAGCGGCTCATTTGTGCATCAACGTGTCGTGCGTGCGTCAACCGGATACGACCTGCTTTCCTACGACCTCTAGCCGGCGCCGCCTGGCAGTGCCGTGGATGGGTGAAGATCCGTTGACGCCGTCGTGTTCCCGGTTTGGAGAAGATCCCCCAGATACGGCCGTTGCTTTGGCAGTGTGAGACGCCAAGGCGATGCGGATGATGGGTGTTTGATCGGGAAGGAGAGGGGCGTGAGAGTGCTGCGACGTCTTTTCGCGCTTGTACTGGGCCTGATGGGCGCTGGCCTGTTGGCCGGGGGCGTCTGGTTGCTGCTGCTGAAAGGCTCGCCCTACTACGTGCTGGCCGGAGCGGCGTATCTGTGGGCTGCGTGGCGTTTGTGGTGGGGCCGGGGTGGGGCGGGCATCGTGGCCGTTGTCGCGGTGTTGACCATTGTCTGGGCGCTGTGGGAAAGCGGGATGGATTACTGGGCGCTGTTCCCGCGTGTGATGGCACCGCTGGCATTGGCCGCCGTTGCTTTGTGGATTGCGCCTGCGGAGCAGACTGCATCGCCGGGTTGGCGCGGCAAAGTGGGGCAGTTGGGTGCGGCGGTGTTCGCGCTGTTGTTCTTTGCGGGCTTTGCGTTTGCATTCCGGCAGCACGGCGTGATCCAGCCTGCCAAAGACATCGCCTATCAGACACCGAAAGGCGACAACGCCGCTTCGGATTGGAGCGCGTATGGCCGAACGACCGAAGGTCTTCGCAATGCACCGTTTGATCAGATCAACCTGAAGAACGTCGCGCAGCTCACTCAGGCATGGATGTACCGCACCGGCGACAACGGCCCGGGCGTGGACCAGAACACGCCGCTACAGATCGGCGACACGGTGTATTCGTGTTCGCGAAACAACATCGTCAGTGCCTTGGATGCTGACACCGGCGCGTTGCGTTGGAAGCACGATCCGGAGGTGAGCGCGCCGTTCTGGCAACGCTGCCGTGGATTGGGCTTTTATCGCCTGCCGGCCGACGCAAAGGTGATTGCATCGGCCGATGCCGCCGACCTGGCCAACGGCGGCAGCACGCCGGTGCAGACGTGCGCCGAGCGCATCATCGAGACGACCGCCGATGCGCGTTTGATTGCCTTGGATGCAGATACCGGCCAGCCGTGCGGCGGCTTTGGGAATGGCGGCACGGTGCAGCTTTCGCAGGGAATGGGGCCAATCGACAAGGGCTTCTACTTCCAGACATCGGCACCGTTGGTGGCACGCGATCTGGTGGTGATCGGCGGATGGGTAGTGGACAACCAGCGCCGCGAGGAGCCGTCGGGCGTGATCCGTGCGTTCAGTGCGCGCACCGGTGAACTGGTGTGGGCATGGGACCTTGGCAACCCGGAAATCACGAAGCTGCCACCGGAAGGGCAAACCTATACGCGCGGCACGCCAAACATGTGGACGGCAGCGGCGTATGACGATGCGCTGGGCCTGGTGTATGCGCCGCTGGGCAATGCCACGCCGGACTATTTTGGCCAGGGGCGTCCGGCGGGCTCAGAGGCGTACAACTCCAGCCTGGTTGCGTTGGACATCAATACCGGGCGGCCGCGTTGGAAATTCCAGACCGTGCATCACGACATCTGGGATTACGATCTGCCGTCGCAACCGGCGCTGGTGGATTTTCCCGATGAGACTGGTCGCAATGTGGCAGCGGTGCTGCAGACCACCAAACGCGGGCAGATCTTCATGCTTGATCGCGCCACCGGCAGGCCGCTGTCGGACGTCGTGGAAAAGCCTGTGCCGCAGAATGGTGCGGTGCCGGAGGAAACGCTGTCACCCACACAGCCTTACTCCGTTGGCATGCCGTCCATTGGGGTGCAGGCGCTGGAAGAACGGCGGATGTGGGGCATGACCCTGTTCGATCAGCTGGCCTGTCGCATCGCGTTCCGCAAGATGCGCTACGACGGTGACTTCACCCCGCCGGGCCCGCAGATGGCAATTCAACATCCGGGCAACATCGGTGGCATGAACTGGGGCAGCGTGTCGGTGGATACGCAGAATCAACGCGTGTTCCTCAACGACATCCGTGTACCGAGCATCTTTCAGTTGATCCCGCGCGAGGCCTACGCGGCGTTCTCCAAAACGCATCCGCCGGTAAGCGACGGCCATGGTCCTTCGCCGCAAGCCGGCACGCCATATGGCGTTTACACGACGATCTGGCTCTCGCGGCTCGGTGTGCCCTGCGTGCAGCCCCCGTTCGGTACGCTCACTGCATTGGACCTGCGCACGCGGCGTATCGCCTGGCAGATACCGGCCGGCACCGCAGAACAATTGGGGCCTGCGGGAGTCACGCTAGGCCTGCCGATGAAGATGGGCATGCCGACGTATGGCGGAACGTTGAGCACGGATGCCGGTTTGGTGTTCTTTGCTGGTTTCCAGGATTACTACCTGCGTGCCTTCGATGCGCGTGACGGTCGCGAAGTGTGGAAAGCGCCGCTTCCGGTGGGCGCAAGCGCAACGCCAATGAGTTATGTGTCGCCGAAGAGTGGGCGGCAATACATCCTGGTGTCGGTCGGTGGTTCGGCTTACTCCCGCGATGTTGGCGATTACGTCATCGCATTCGCATTGCCGGAGAAAAAGGGGTGAATCGGCAACGATAGAGCAGGGTTGCGCTCCGTCGCGCGGCGCTGATCATTCGTCATCGATTTCCAGAACCGTGCCCAGATGCTCGGCCAATGTCTGCGCCGCTGCCAACACGCGGTGACGCGTGGAGTCGTCGGCGATTTCCACCCGGATCATGTGATTGCCCGGACCGGCGTTGTCGCTGAGGCCAGCTGAACTGCTGTCCTCATCATCCGCACCGGCATCCGGTTCCAGATCAGCCACGTCTTCGGCCCATTCCACGCCATCAAAGTCTTTGAGCAGATCAAGCATGGCTTGGGCTGCGTCATCATCGCCGGTCAGGCGGAGTTGAAGGGTTGCCATGGGGTATCTCCGTTTCAGAGCGCACAGTGTCGGAGCAAGCGCGTTAAGACGAAGCGTTGGTATGGGTGAACATGGTCACGGGGCGTGGAGAAACAGGTGCTCCACGGCTGATGAAAGACGGCGCGTTCATCGGCCTGGCGACCGGTACCAGCGGCATGTCAGCGGCGCGTGGCCAGTACACCGTCCAGCGCCAGCTCGGCCTTGAAGCCAGCTTTCTGCAGGCGCGTGGCGACCTCACGCGGTACGTCGCGGCCGCTGGTGAGTTTGTTGGGGCTGCCGGTGTAGTGGAACAGGCGCCCGCCGTTGCGCAGCACGCGTGCAAGCTGGTCGTAGAACACCTGCGAGTACAGTTCGCCGGCGATACCGAAACGCGGCGGGTCGTGCAGCACGGCATCCATCGAGGCGTCGGCGAGGTGTTCGATCTCCTGGGAGACGTCGCCCTGTTTCAAGTTCAGGCGGCCCTGTGCGTAGGTGGCCTCCGGGTCCGGCGACCAGGGATTGAGCGTGCGCAGCCACAGCACCTCCGTGCTCTTCTCGAATGAGTGCATGCCGGCGACGCCGTCGTCCAGGCAGCATGCGGCGAAGTAGCCCATGCCGCCGCAGGTATCGAGCACCTGTTTGCCGCGCGGTTCCACCAACGCTACTTTGCGGCGCGCATCGTCCATTGGCGAAACCTGCGCGCTGACCAGCATCTTGATGCCGTCAATTTCGAATGTCGGCACGCCCCAATCGGTGGGCACCAGCTTGTACAGGCCGCTGCCAAAGCGCGAGGCGGCGCTGAATTCGTCGCCATCCCAGTAATAGATCGTGCGGTCCTTGAGCTTTGCCGGCCACGGGTAATGCTGACCGCGCCATTGCCAACCGTCGTTGCTGAGGATGACGTTGTCCTCGCTGCGGCCCAGGTCGAACGAGGCGCTGGCGTGGCTGGCGCCTTTCTTCAGCGCGGCCTGCAGTTGGTCGAGCAGAGGGCGGGTGAGCAACGGGCCGGTGTAGTGGGGCATGCGGGGGACGAGGGCGAGACGGGGAGGGAATGCTACCGCAGGGTGGGTGGGAGGGCTGTTTCAACCGGAAGGGCGGCCTCGCCAGCGCTTGCTGTGTGTGATGCCCTTCATCTCGACAGCCCTCACCCAAGTGCAGGAGCAGAAAGCTGCCCCGGGCCCGCACTGCAGGCATAATTCGCGCCCTTTCCTTTGATTCCGCCGGTCCGTGCCAATCTCGGCAAGCGCTGGCGGCAGACGCGTATGTCCTTCCTGAACGCTGAACTGGCGCAGTGGCGCGCCAATCCCCTGCGCGAAATGCTGGCCGGTGCGGTGGCCACGTTCGCGCTGATCCCCGAGGTCATCGCCTTTTCGTTCGTGGCTGGCGTGGACCCGCAAGTAGGCCTGTTCGCCTCGTTCGTGCTGAGCATCGTGATTGCGGTGTTTGGTGGGAGGCCGGCGATGATCACCGCCGCTGCCGGTTCGGTGGCGCTGGTGGCGGCGCCTTTGATCAGCGCCCACGGTCTGCCCTATCTGTTCGCTGCCGGCCTGTTGGCGGGCGTGTTCCAGGTGCTGTTCGGGGTGCTGCGGTTGGGCGTGTTGATGCGTTTCGTGAGTAGCTCGGTGCGGACGGGCTTCGTCAATGCGTTGGCCATTTTGATCTTCTCCGCGCAGTTGCCACAGCTGCAGGGCGCCACTCCGGCCACCTGGATGATGCTCGGCCTGGGCTTGTTGCTGATCTATGGATTGCCGCGCCTGCCATTGCCGGGTGTGCGGGCGATTCCTTCCCCGTTGATCTGCATCGTGGTGCTGAGCCTGCTGGCGTCGTGGTTGAAACTGGACCTGCCCACGGTTGCCGATCTCGGCAAGTTGCCAGATTCCCTGCCGCATTGGATGGGTTTGCCGGCGCTGCCGTTTGATCTGGACACGTTGCGCATCATCGCGATGCCCGCGTTGGCCATTGCCATGGTTGGCTTGCTGGAGTCGATGATGACCGCGCGCGTGGTTGATGAACTTACCGACTCGCCCAGTTCCAAGAACCGCGAATGCACGGGCTTGGGCATGGCGAACATCGCTGCCGGATTGTTCGGTGGCATTGCCGGTTGCGGCATGATCGGGCAGACCGTGGGCAACGTGAAGTACGGCGGCCGGGGGCGCTTGTCCACGCTGTTTGCCGGTGTATTCCTGCTGGTGTTGATGGTGCTGCTGAAGCCGTGGGTGGCGCAGGTGCCGGTGATCGCGTTGGTGGCGATCATGGTGATGGTCAGCGTCTCCACGTTCGACTGGGGCAGCCTCGGTGCGCTGGTGCGGCACCCGCGTCTGTCTGGTGTGGTGATGTTGGCCACGGTGGCGGTGACGCTGGGTACGCACAATCTGGCTGCCGGTGTCGGTGTGGGCGTACTGCTGAGCGGCGTGTTCTTCGCGCTGAAGGTCGCGCAGCTGCTGCAGGTGCGGTCACATGAGGACGAGGATGGCAGCCTGCGCTACGCAGTGAGCGGGCAGGTGTTTTTTGCCTCGGCCGATGCGTTCATTGATGCGTTCGATCCGCGCGTGGCGGAAGGGCGCAAGGTAGTGATTGATCTGTCGCACGCGCAGCTGTGGGACATCACCGCCGTGGCCGCGTTGGAGAAAGTGGTGAGCCGTTATCGCCACCATGGCGTGAAACCGCGTGTGCTCGGGCTGGACCGGCACGGCCGCACATTGCTGCGGCGCGTGCTGCGTGAAGGTGAATTGGCCGTGGAGGATGCGCCGGCCGCGCGTTGAACGGCAGTGCCGTAGGAGCGACCTCGGCCGCTCCTACGGGTGTTGTCGGTTACATCACATCCCACGCATAACCGCCGCGCTCCAACACCGAGGCGGCGAGCGATTCGATGATTTCATCTTCATTGCGTTCCAAGCCGCGCACATTGCGGGCCATGCGCCGACGCGCCTGTCGGGCGAACAGACGCGCGATCTTGATCGCGTCATCTGCTGCAGGATGCTTGGCGTCCACCAGGCTGTTCACGCGTGACAGCACGCACAGCCCCACGAACAGATCGATGGCGATATCAGCCACGCGCTTCTGTGCATGCTGCTGATCGGCGATCTTCTTGCCGTGCGCGCGCAGCAGGCGGTCCGATGCCTTGGACAACTCCACCGAATACTTCTCGCACAGTCGCGCCAAAGGACGCAGGGACTCAGCCAGCGGTGCACGGATGCGGCCGGTGCCATAGCCGGTGGCTTCGCGTACGCGACGGCCAGCGTAATCGCTGAGCACGCCGAACCCCTTGATGGGCTCGTTGAAGATGCCGCCGACCGCGCTCTGCAGTTCGCTCAGCGTAGCGCCAACGCCCTTCAAGCCATTGAGTGCCACGTACAGGCGCAGGATCTCGTTGGTACCTTCGAAGATGGAGAGGATGCGTGTGTCGCGGGTCATCTGTTCGTATGGCAGCTCGCGCATGAAGCCGTTGCCGGCAGCGATCTGCAGTGACTCATAGCAACAGCGCTGCACCGCTTCGCTGGCGAACACCTTGCTCATCGCCGCTTCCACCGAGTAGTCGGTGCGGCCGCTGTCGATCAGGTGCGCCACCATCCACACCGTGCTTTCGGCGGCGAAACAGTCGGCGGTCATCTGTGCGATCTTCTCGCGCACCAAGCCAAACTCAGCAATCGGTTGGCCAAATTGCTTGCGTTCATTGGCCTGTGCGCAGGCCATGCGGATCAGCGAACGCATGCCGCCCACCGCGCCGCCGCCCAAGCCAGTGCGGCCGCTGTTGAGGATGTTCATCGCCACCTTGAAACCCTTGCCGACCGGGCCGAGCACATTGGCCGCGGGCACGCGCACGTCGTTGAACGCAACGGTAGTGGTGGATGAAGCGCGGATGCCCATTTTGTCTTCGTGCGGGCCGTGGCTCACGCCGTCCCATTTGGCTTCCACGATGAACGCGGTGACCTTGCCTTCGGGGGTGTCGGTGCGGGCGAACACCGTGTAGAAATCGGCAATGCCGCCGTTGGTGATCCAGATCTTCTCGCCGTTGAGCGTCCAGGTGCCGTCGTCGTTGCGCGTGGCCTTGGTGCGGATGGCAGCGGCATCGGAACCGGCACCGGATTCGGTAAGGCAGAACGCGGCGATCATTTCACCGCTGGCCAATGCCGGCAGATAGCGCTGCTTCTGCTCGTCGTTGCCGAACAGCAACAGGCCTTTCATGCCGATGGAGCTGTGCGCACCGACGGTGAGTGACACGGAACTGTCGTGGCTGCTGGTCTGGCCGAGCACACGTGCGTAAGCGCCGTTGGACAGCGCCATGCCACCGTACTCTTCGGGAATGATCAATCCGAACAAACCCATCTCGCGCAGCGCCTGGATGAATTCGGGTGGCTGCTCGGCATCTCGGTCGTACTGGCGCAGCTCGGCGGTCTTCTCGCCCAGGAACTGGTCGATGGCATCGGTCATGGCGCCGAG
This sequence comes from Stenotrophomonas sp. Iso1, assembly GCF_027497995.1. Classification (GTDB taxonomy): domain Bacteria; phylum Pseudomonadota; class Gammaproteobacteria; order Xanthomonadales; family Xanthomonadaceae; genus Stenotrophomonas. The sequence continues at coordinate 546,533 of NZ_JAODBT010000001.1, forward strand.
CATCTCGCGGTCACGCTCGCGGATCTGCGGGTAAGGAAACAGCGCATCTTCGGCGATATGGCCAAAGAACAGCTGTTTGGCGATGCTTTCGTCCAGGTTCTGCGATGCAACGTCGTTCACGGAACAGCTCCTTTCAATGCAGGGGATGACACGCCTGGGGGCCATCATCGCCCATGGGTATGAAAGGATCACATCCGGACTGCTGCCATCGCTGGAACTTGCCGTCCTTGCCGTGGTCAGTGTCTTGCGCAGATGTGCCGTGGCAGGGCCGGTAGCCGCCTTGCGGAGTTCTCATGATGGACATGCATGCACTACCGCAGTCAGCCCGAGCCTATGTGGATCCGAACCGTTGCCGGCATGGCGGCGTTGGCATTCTTATCAGCACTGGCGCGGCTGTTGCTGCAGATGCCCGAGGCCGCGCCGGCAACGCGTGAAGCGCGCGTGCAACTGCGTTGGTTGCCGCCCGCAGGTGCCCGTCCGCAGAAGGTGGAACCGCTGATCATTCCCGTTGAAGCGACACCGGACCCGGTCACGCCACCGGAGCAGCCCGTGCAGCCGCGACCAGCCATGACTGTTGTGACCACCGCGATGCCGGCTGCGACGAAACCCAGCGAAGATTTGGTGAAGAATCTCTACGGCAGCGATGGAAGACCCGAGATTCCGGATGCGGCGGGTGTACGCCAAAAGGCGTCGGCGGAACGTGTGTTTGAGCATCGCGACGAACTGGCGACGGGCGTCGGTGAACGTGCAACCGCCAACCTTTTCAGCGGCAAGAACGCAGGCACCAGCCAATCACGCGCGCAGCGGGCGCTGTATGGGCGCGACATCCAGGCTGCGGAAGCACGACGACCTCCCGAAGTCGCGTTCAACCCTGCTTTGCATGAGCGCCCGGCTGACCTGGGCAGCGAAGCAACCGGCGATGCCTACAAAGCCGCACCGATTCGCTTTGAGAAAGTACCGGATATGAAAGGCGAAGCCAGTCGCCGTATCCGTGCCGCGATCGGTGCCCTGGAAGGTCGCTATCCGCGTTGCGGTGCAGAGCAGCGCACGCGCTGGATGGCGGCTGCGTTGACGCATCTGAACACCCTGCAGCGGGTGGAGTATCGCTACAACAACGGTGCCGATCCGACCGAAGCCGAGCACACCCTGCCCAGCGCCGCCGATAGCGCCTACGACCTTGCGCGGCGCGCCCTCTGGGATGCCGAGCGGCGCATGAAGACCTGCGGCTAGGTCAGACTGTCCTGTGCGTAGCGCCGTGTGACGCCACGATGTCGGTTGCACTGGCGGCTCAGGCCGTCGTTTGTGACAGGGCGTCTGTCGCCCTGTTGTGCACCTCGGTCAGACCCCGGACATGCGTGGGTCAAAGCGGGACAGGTTTCATAACTAATTGTTTTTGGTGTGATTTATGGTGATTGGTGTGCCTAGAATCCGGGTCCTTACACGCTCTGGGATTGCGATGAAGTCGATCACCTTGTTGTCATGCGCGCTGGCACTTGTTTTCACCTTTGGTTGCCAGGCCAGTCCTGCCCCAGCGACGCAGGTGGGCGTGTCACCGGGCAACAGCCATCCGTTGCCCAGGCACGCGCTGATCGGCTACCTGCACAACTTCGACAATGGTCAGGGATTGTTGCCGGTGGGCAAGGTGGACAACCGCTGGGATGTGATCGTGCTGGCCTTTGCAGATGACATGGGCGAGGGCAAGGTCGCCTTCAATCCGGATCAGGCGTTGGACCGCACTCAACTGATTACTGACATCGCCGCCAAGCGCGCGCAGGGCAAAATCGTGGTGCTGTCCTTCGGCGGTGAACTGGGCACCGTGACGCTCAACACCCAGCGCGATGAAGACAATTTCGTGCGCACCACCGCCGATGCCATCAACACGTTCGGGCTGGATGGCATTGATATCGATCTGGAAAAAATTGCCGGTGTGGTGCATGGCGCGCCGGTCATCCCGCATCTGATTTCAGCGGTGAAGCGCCTGCATGGCATGTACCCGAATCTCTATGTATCGATGGCGCCGGAGCACCCGTATGTGCAGGGTGGTTTTGTGTCGATGGAAGGTATCTGGGGCGCGTATCTGCCGCTGATTGATGGCCTGCGCGACGAGTTGGATCTGCTGCATGTGCAGCTCTACAACAATGGTGGCTTGCCGACGCCGTATCGCGCCGAAAAGTATCCTGGCGGCAGTGTTGACATGATGGTGGGTTCGGCCAGGATGTTGATTGAAGGCTTTGAGCTTGCCGGCGGCAAGGGACGCTTTGAAGGCCTGCGCGCCGACCAGGTGGCGCTCGCATTGCCGTCGGGCCTGCGTGCGGCAGGTAACGGTTATGCGACACCGGCCGACATCAACCGCGCTTTCGATTGCCTGACCACTGCAACGCAGTGCGACGAGGTGAAACCATCGCGGCCGCATCCAGAATTCCGTGGCGTCATGACGTGGTCGATCAATTGGGATGTCACCGACAAGCGCGCCTTCTCGCAGCCGGTGGGTGAGCATCTGCGCGCAGCCAGCGCCCGATGAGATGACGTGTCGTGCCGGGCCATGCTCGGCGCGATCGTCCCGGCAACGTGCCCGTGACGCATGGCGCTGCGCTAGGGCGTTTCTGCCCAATCAAAATGCACCAGCGTGACCATCTCGTCGCGCTGGAATCCCGCGTACAGCCGCCGCATCACGGCCAACAATCCTTCCGGCGTGCGACAGGCGGGGTCATGCTCATCGCGTAGATCGGCCGCCGTCAGTGTGTCGAAACGCCGAAGTTCGGTGAGCAGCGGCAATGGCGCGGAAAGCCGGCCAGCCCCCCGGTCGATACGCGCCTGCACCACTCCGTGCCAGCGGTCCCCGCGCCGTACGCTGATGTTGTGGCCGGTATGGAATTGCGGGTTGGCGAAGCCGAGCAGGGGCAGGGGATCAGGCATGGTCGGGGACAGGAAGGTGAGCATTCATTCTGGACGCGTGTGGTGAGATTTTCATCACCTGCCGTTCAAACGGGCGGGTTCAGCATCATCGACCATTCCCTTGATCTGGTCCCGGCATGTCGCGCACGGCTGCGGTTGCACTGTTGCTGCTGTTGTTGGGACTGTGTGCGCCGTTGCAGGCGCGCACCATCTACCGCTGCGTGCAGAAAGGCACGGTGAGCATGGCCACCGCACCGGAGCCGGGTTCGGCCTGCAGGGCGATGACGGTAGACGACAACGCCGTGCAGACACCCAACTTGTGGGGCAACTTCGGCGTATTCAGTGGCACGCTGTATGAGCGTGAGCAGGACGGCAAGCTGGTGTACTCCACGCGCAACCTGCCGGGTTCGCGGCCGTACCTGCGTTTCACCGCTGCCACGCCGCCGGGCGAGCCCGCACATGAAGGGTTGGGTCGCGTGGGTACGCCGCAGTTGGATCGGCATGCGCGGCAGTTCCGCGCGGCATCCAAGGCGACCGGCGTTGACGATGCGTGGCTGCGCGCCGTTGCCCATGCCGAGAGCGCGTTCGATGAGAAAGCGGTTTCGCCCAAGGGCGCGCAGGGCGTGATGCAGTTGATGCCCGAAACCGCGACCGAATACGGTGTGAACGATCCGTTCTCGCCTGCGCAATCCATTGATGGCGGTGCGCGTTACATGAAGGCGTTGTTGGGCCGCTACAAGGGTGACCGCACTCTGGCCGCCGCTGCCTACAACGCGGGCATTGGTGTGGTTGCCCGCTATGGCGGCGTACCGCCGTATGCGGAAACGCGGCAGTACGTCGACAAGGTGCTGACGTTGTACTCGCGTTACCGCGAGGCGATGGGCACCGGCCCTGAGCGGCCGGCGCAATGAATGTTTTTGTGGATGAGCTGGCATCCCGCGTGTGTTCTGTTGCGGCGCGGAGGCGTGGCGAACCCCGGTGGGATTTCGTTCCGGCCTGTGTCGTCGAAGTAAGCACCGCGCACCCGGCAAGCTCATGCTGTCGGTGATTTGCTGCGCTGCCGGAATTTCATTCCCGCTTACGAAAGTTGCAGATGCTTCCAGCCGACGTGATGCATCAGCTCTCGCACTACCAGCAGCGCGGCGACGAACTGCGGCTGCGCCGGTAGTCCCATCGCCCGTGCGGGCATGCCTGCGGCGACCCGTGCCACTTGGTTGAAGCCACGCTCCACGTCATCAATCTCCAATCGCAGCGACGCGTTACCGTCACGCCCCAGTAGCGACGGCAATGCGGCAAGGGCGCCGTCATCGGCGATCAACATTTCCAGCGGATGCGCGCGCAGGGCCGGCACGTAGGGCATCAATGCATCTTCGGTCAGGGCAATGGCGCGCTCGAGCGCCAGCTCGGTCGGCGGGAAATTCTGCAGACCAGCGTCCAGCAAGTCGCGCAATGACAACGGCAGCACGATGGCGTCTGCGTCTGCGGGCTGCAGGTAGATGCGGCTTTGATCCATGTACAAGCGGGTGTGCATGCGCGTTGGGTTCCGATGTGGCCGATGGGAGGTTTTCGCAGAGCCTGTCAGCGTCTATCGTGCCTGCTCCGGAATGGGGTGGGTGTGGATGGAACGCAAATATTGGGTGAGCGCCGTTGTCGTCGTAACCGGGGCCGCGCTGGCGGCCAGTTTCCTGTGGGCGCCGCAGCCGCCGTTGCCCAGTGGCCCGGCGGCGACACCGCTGGGTTGGCGGGCGCAGGTGGGGTTGTTGGGCGGTGATGGCATCGCCGGCAATACGCAGGGCGCTCCGGCGCAGACGCGCTTCAGTGACCCGTGGGGCGTGGCGATCAGCGGCGGTGTGTTGTTCGTGGCGGATGCGGGCGACAACAACCGCATCGTCTATCGGACGCCGGATGGCGTGTTCCACGTGCTCGCCGGTGGTCGCGAAGGTTTTGTCGATGGCAGCGGGCAGGCTGCGGCATTCAATACACCCTCGGGTATCGCCGTGGATGCGCAGGGCAACCTGTACGTGGCCGACACCGGCAATCACGCCATCCGCAAGGTCACGCCGCAGGGGCAGGTAAGTACGCTGGGCGGCAACGGCCGCCCCGGTTTTGCCGATGGCACGGGGGCGCAGGCGCAGTTCAACGGGCCGATGGGCGTGGCAGTCGGGCCAGAGGGCCGCGTCTACGTGGCCGATACCTGGAACGACCGTATCCGCGTGATCGAGACCGATGGCCGTGTGTGGACGTTGGCCGGTGGTGAGCGGCCGGACTGGGTTGACGGCCTTGGCACACAGGCACGTTTCGATACGCCCACCGACGTGGCAGTAGATACGCATGGCAACGTGTGGGTGGCGGACCTGCAGAACAATGCGCTGCGCACCATCACCCCGGCCGGTGAGGTCAACACCCGGATGGGCGGCGGCGATGGTGAGCGCGTGTTATGGGGGCCGATGACGCTGGCGCTGACGCACGATGGGGTGGTTTACGTGGGCGAGCGTTTGAGCGGACGCGTGCTGCAGGTATCGCCCACTGGCCATGGGGTGGCTGTGGCGGGCAACGATGCCGAGCGGTTCGCGCGTCCGGCAGGTGTGGCCGTCGCGGCGGATGGCAGCTTGGTGGTAACCGATGCCGATGCCCATCGTCTGCATCATCTGCAGCAATTGCCGGCCGGCACCGTGCCGCAATTGGCGGAGCTGGGGCCGTCAGCGGATAACCCGTTGCCGCGCAATGAAGGCCGCTGGCCGTTGGCGCCGCAGACCGGTTGGCATGAAGTGACCGGCACGCTGGGCGAAGTACGTGGCAACTTCAGCGGTGAGAGTCGTCATCACCTGCACAGCGGTTTCGATGTGCGCGGCGATGTTGGCCAAACCGTACTGGCGATTGCCAACGGCAAAGTCAGCAGCCCGGCATCAACCTGGACGCTGGGCGGGCAGGCGGAAGGCTTCTCGCTGGACACGCTCGACTACATCCACATGAAGGTGGGACGCGATGCCAGCAATCGCCCCCTCGACGCGGCGCGCTTCCAACTGGTCAACGATGAGGCGGGACGACTGGACCGCGTGCGCGTGCGTCGCGGCACGCGTTTCCAACCCGGCGATGCGCTGGGCAGCATCAATAACCAGGCGCATGTGCATCTGGCGGTGGGGCCGTCGGGTTACGAGCGCAATGCGGTGCGGCTGGGCTTCCGCAACTACGCCGATCACGTTGCGCCGAAGATCGACGACATCGCTTTGCTGGACAGCAATGACCAGCGCCTGCGCGGAAAGGTGGAGGGACGATTGCAGGTAGCCCGCGATGGCGGCGGTCTGCAGTTGGTGGTGGAAGCCTGGGACCAAGTGGACAACAACCTGTCGCGTCGCCGACTCGGCCTTTACGCGCTGGGCTACCAGATCCTCGATGCGAAGGGACAGCCGCTGCCAGGTTACGAGCAGCCACGCATGAACCTCATCTTCAACCGCATGCCGCCACAGCGTGAGGCCGTAAAGGTGGCCTATGCCGCCGACAGTGGCATCACCGTGCATGGCAGCAGCAGTACCCGCTTTCGCTATGTGCTGACCAATACCGTGCGCGATGGGCAGCTGGCGACGGGACGGTTGCAGCCGTCGGAGTTGTTGCCGGGGGATTACACCATTCGCATCACCGCGAAGGATTACAGCGGGAATGAGGCGGTGGTGGGGAGGGAGTTGGCGGTGGTGGTGCAGTGAGCCGTTGCTGATGCATTCGCGTGAATGCTTCTGTAGTTCCGAGTCAGGCTTGGCAGGCGATGCTCCGGAATTGCTGCAGTGGAGCATGGCTCCGCTCTACCGGCTGTTGCGTTGGTATTACTGCCAACGATAAAAAAGCCCCGGCAAGATGCCGGGGCTTCAAGTACATCATTTAAGAGAGATCACCTTGCGGCTGAGCTTCTACGATCAGAAGTCGTAGGAAGCCGACAGACGCACAGAACGCGGTGCGGTGTAGTAGGTGCCCATGCCGTAGGTTTCCGACACCTTCTTCGGGCCCACTTCGTACTCGGCTTCGCTCTGCACCGGCTTCAGTTCATTGAAGACGTTGAAGACGTTTAGGCCGAAGGCCAGCTTGTGATCAGCGAAGGACGGACGATATTGCACGCCCATGTCCAGACGCTTGGTCCACGGCTGACGACCAGCATCACCCGGACGGGACGGCTTGCCACCGCAGTAGTGGTAGGCCGACTCATAGCCCATCGGATCGCTTACGTCGGTGCCGTAGTAGCCCAGGCAGCTCTTGGGCATGCCCGAGGCGACGCTCAGCGTTGCCGAGGCGGTCCACTCATCGTTGAACTGGTAGGCGGCAAAGCCCTTCAACTGATGGCGACGGTCGTTGGCCAGATAGCCACCGGAGTATTCCATCAGGTAACTGCCATCCCAGTCCTGCGTCTTGGAAACGTCGTCCTGACCGATGTCGGACTTCACCTGGCCTTCGGTGTTGCCGAAGTTACGCGACCAGGTGTAGTCAAGGCGGCCGTACCACTTGTCGGTCATCGGGTGTTCGATGAACAGATCGACGGCGACGTAGTCACGCTTGGCCTTCTGGCTGCCGAAGCCCCAGTCATGGCCGTTCATCTGCAGCTGGGTGTAACCCGAGCCGTCGACATTGGCCAACATGAAGCTGTTGGTTTTGCCCGGGTTGAAGATCAGGCAGCCCGGGATGGTCACCGAATCCGGGTCCACGCCGGAGGCGGTCAGTTTGTCAGCCATGCGATCCGGATCGCAGACGTCATCGATTGCAGCCTGCAGACGACGGTAGGTGACCTTGGCGCCCGTGTTCCATGATTCACCCAGGGTCTTTTCAAAGCCGAGGATCAGCTCATCCTGGTATTGCGACTTCAGATCGGTCGGTGCAACCGAGTACGGATCCGGTGCGGTGCCGTATTCGTTGTTGGACGACACCGGGCCTGGGCCCAGAGCAGTCAGACCAGTCGGGTTGCCGTCGGCATCAATGCCGGAGTAGGTGAAGTACTCGCGGGTATAGGTCGAGGCCGAGGCACCGCGGATAGCCACGCTGTTGGGAAGGGCCAGATAGTAACGGCCCAGGTTGGCGAACACCTTCAGCGAGGAATCACCAAATACATCCCAGCTCACGCCGGCACGCGGAGCCCACTGGTCACCGCTTTCAACGTAGGGAACGGCGGCGCTGTTGAAGTTGGTGAACTTGTCGTTGCGCAGGCCCAGTGTGACAAGCCAGTTGGGAGAAACCTGCCAGCGGTCTTCCAGATAGTAGGCCTTCTGCTCCACGCTCATGCTGGTGGTGGTGGAGAAGATGTACTTCTGCACCATGTAGCCTTCGCCGCCCGGCGGGGCGATGTTGAACTTGCTGTTTGGTGACTCGTTGGGATCAAGCTGGGCGTAAATCCACGCGTAGCCTGGACCGGTCATCGACTGGCCCTCGTTGTGCGCGTTGTAGTACATGTTGTCGATACCGGCAGTCAGCTCGTGATTGCCGATGCGGTATTCCAGATCTACACGCAAGCCACGGGTCTTGCTGCCAGCATCGTCAGCCTTGCCGGCGTTGGTTGCCTGGGAGTTGCGGATCGGAGAGCCGCCGGTGATCGACGGATCCTGGAATGCCGAGCCGCTGATGTAGGCCAGAGGGGAGTCGCTGGGGTTGGAGGACAGGTTGTCCTGCTTGCTTCGGCCGTAGGTCGCGCTCAAGGTCAAGTCATCGGTCAGGTAGCCGGTGTACTTGAAGATGTCGTAGGTGTCCTTGATCTTGGTGGTGTTGGGATAGACACCGGTGCGCCCACCTTCACTCAGGTCATCGTAGTCGAACGCAGTGTAGTAGCCGGCCTGACGATCGGTGTTCTGGATACGGGTGTATTCCAGCGTGTTGTTGTCGTTGATGTTCCAATCGATCTTGCCGTAGAACTTCGGCGAGCTGTAGCTGTAATTGTTGCGTGCCTGTTGCGCTGATTCGATGCTGTTGGTGGATACACCATCCGTCTTGTCGGCTTCGGCGGCCAATTGCACGAATAGGCGATCCTCGATCAGCGGACCACTGACGTAGCCGCTGGTAGTGGTCCGTGTCTTGGTGTCGTTGTCGCGATAGCGGTAGATCGAACCTTCCCGCGGATACCAGATATCGCGCGGCGAAGCGGAAAGGCTGTCAGGCGACCATGTGGTCTGAGCACCGAAGTGCCACTCATTGGTGCCACGCTTGCCCAACTGGTTGATCACGCCACCGGTAGAGCGCCCGTAACGCGCGCTGTAACCGCCGGTGTAGGTTTCCTGCTGGTCGATCGAGCCATACGGCAGGCTGACGCCGCCCATCGCACTCAATGGATTGCTGACGTTGTAACCGTTGATGTAGTACGCATTCTCGGTGACGCTGGCGCCGCCAAAGGACAGCACCGAACGCGAGCCGTTCGAGAACTGCTGACTGCCGGCGATGACGCCCGGGGCAAGCAATGCAATGGCCTCTGCACTGCGGCCAAGCGGCAGTACGTCCAATTGCTCGGAGGTGACCACCGACTTGGACACGGTGTTGGAGACGTCGATCTTCGGCATGCTGGCTGCAGTGACCGTCACCGCGTCGAGCGTGGTGGCGCCGCCGCCGCCGAAGGAAACTTCCGTACCGGCGCCGACGCGCAGCAGCACGTTTTCACGCTTGTCGACCACTTGCCCATCGCGCTGCAGGGTGACCGAGTAGTTGCCCACCGGCAGCGAGCCGAGGTTGTAGCGACCGTTGGCGTCCACCGTGGCGGTGCGCTTGAGGCCAGATTCGTTTTGCACAGTGATGGTGGCGCCTGCGGCCGCGGGGGCGTTGCCGAACAGGGAGCCAGTGGTGCTCTGGGCGGAAGCGGCGGCGATGACCGAGGTCAGAATTACCGCGAGCGCTGTGCGCTTCAGTCGAACTGTTTGCTTTGCACTGCTCATCAAATTTCCTTGATCATGAAAACGATTTCGTGTCTTGAGCTGGTCAGGATGAAATTTCCGTTACAGCTGAACGAAATATTAATTTCATTTGGTTTGATTTTGCAATATCAGCTGAAACTATATTTAAGTATTTGAAAATAAAGAATTTCACTAACTAACATTTTGCTGAATGGGGTATGGTCGAGGGCTTTGGGGGCATAAAAAGCTCACACGACGCGTGCCACCCAGGCAAAAAAAGACCCCGGCCGGAGCCGGGGTCAATGGTTGGCAGTGAGAGCTATCTCTCGGAATGGCTGCTTAGATCATCAGAAATCGTAAGAGGCCGAGAACATCACATAGCGTGGCGTCTGGCGCGCAATCGGCACCAGATAGTCATTGGCTATTGTGTAGGCGTCCTCTTCCGAGGTTACCTGCACCTGCGTGGCCTTCTGCTCGTCCAGTACGTTGAAGATCTGCACGTTGAAGGACAGCTTGTTGTCGAAGTAGGCGGGCCTATAGGTCACTGCCAAATCGATGCTCTTGGTCCAGGGATTCCGCTTGGCGCCTGGCTTCGCAATGCTGCCCAGGCAGGTGTGATACGCGGGCCCGTAACCAATCGGATCACCCTCGGACGTGCCTTCGTTGATTGACCCATCCGGGTTGTAGTAACCCAAACAGCTGATCGGTGAACCGGACATCACCCGCACGTTGCCACCCAGCATCCACTCCGGGGTGATGGCATAGCTGCCGTACAGCTTGATCTGGTGGCGACGATCGTTGGCCAGATAGCCATTGGCGAAGCGCATCATCTCGGCGGCGTCCCAATCCTGGGTTTTGGAGATGTTCGTCTGGCCGAACTCGGACTTCACCTGGCCTTCGTTGTTGCCTTCACTCTTGCTGTAGGTGTAGTTCAAACGGCCTTCCCACTTGCCGTCAAACGGGTGCTCCAGGTACAGGTCCAAGGCCTTGTATGTGCGCTTGACACCTTCTTCGAAACCCCAGTCTGCCGAGCCCATGCGGACTTCAGTGCGACCGGAACCATCAACGTTCTTCAGGCTGAAGGTGTTGGTGCCGCCTGGGTTGAACATGTAGCAGCTGGCGACTTCCACCGAGTCCGGGTCGATTTTGTTGGCGATCAGCTTGTCGACGATCTTGCCGCTGTCGCAGATGTCGTCGATCGAGGACTTCAGGTCACGGTAGGTGAACTTGGCGCCATATACCCAGTTGTCGCCCCAAGTCTTGTCGAAGCCCAGGATGTATTCGTCCTGGTACATGTTTTTCATGTCCTTGGGGGCGAATGCCAGCACGTCGATGGGCTCACCATACTCGCCGTTGGACGAGACAGGACCCGGTGCCGGCGCGCCATTGACGCCACCGACATCTTGCAAGCCGGTGGGCCGGCCGTCGGCACCGATGCCGGTATAGGTGTAGTACTGCCAGGTATAGGTGGAGGCCGAGGCACCGCGGACGGCGACATTGTTAGGCATAGCCAGGAAGTAGCGGCCGGCATTGCCGAAGATCTTCAGCGAAGCATCTCCGAACACGTCCCAGCTCAGGCCCAGTCGTGGTGCCCATTGATCCTTGGCATCCATGTAAGCCACGCCGGCATCGTTCTTGTTCTCGAATTCGTCGTTGCGGATACCCAGTGACACCAGAATGTTGTCGGTGACCTTCCAGCGATCTTCCAGATACCAGGCTTTCTGATTTAGCTCCATGCTGGTGTTGTTGAAATATTTCAACTCACGTACGTAGTAGCCATCGCCACCGGGTGCGCCGACACCCAGGGCAGCGTTTGCGTTCGTGGAGCCAGAGCTTGCTTTCCTGTACTCCCAATACTCGGCAATCTGTGAGGTACCTTCGTTTTTTGCCTCGAACTTGATGTTGTCCACGCCCACGCTGAGCGTGTGATCACCGACGACCCATTCCAGATCTGCGCGCAGGCCACGCGTTTTGTCCTTGGCATCAATGCTCTGATAGCCACCTTGGATGTTCTTGACCTCATTGCCACCGTTGGCTGCCGGGTTCTGGAAATTGGAGCCAGCAATGTAAGGGGCCCCAGCAACAATCGAGGGGTTGATTTGACGATTTGTGAAATCACTGCTGCCGTAGGTGGCATTCAGCGTCAACGTATCGGTCAGGAAGCCGGTGTACTTCAGGATGCGATAGTCGGTTTCCTTGATGACTGGCGTCGGCACGATTGAGAGCTTTTCACCTTCGGTGAAGTTGCCTAGGTCGTAGTCATGATAGGTACCGCTGTAGTCGTCGTTCTGCTGGAACCAGGTAGCTTCCAATAGGTGATTGTCGGTGATGTTCCAGTTCAGCTTTGCGTAGTACTTGGAATTGTCGTCTTCGGCATGCGTGCTGCGTGCGCTACCCAGAGTATTGGGATTGCTCACCGAGTCGGTCTTGTACCATTCACCGCCAGCGAAGAAGAACAGCTTGTCCTGGATGATCGGGCCGCCGACATAACCGCTGTAACGCGTGGATCCGAATTCAACCCCTTTGCCGCTCTGGTACTTGGTGCCTGCAAGCGTCGGGTCGGCATATCCCCATTGGCACTTTTCGTCCTTATCGACTCCACAGGTGGATGGCAGATTGGGATTGGAATTGAACTGGGACAAATCAATATTCGGCAAGTACAGATCATCGCGACGCGACCGCAGTGACTTGGGTGCCCAATCGATTTGCGCACCGAATTTCCATTCATTGGTACCGCTCTTGCCGATCTGGCTGATCACGCCGCCGTCCGAGCGACCGTACTTGGCGCTGTAACCGCCGGTATAAGTTTCCTGCTGCGCCACAGCGACGAACGGAAGGCCGGATCCGCCTAGATTGGAGAGTGGCTCACCAGTGAAGTAGCCATTGATGTAGTACGCATTCTCCGAAGCGCCCGCGCCGCCAAAAGACACCAAGCCCGCCAATGCGCCGAAGCCGCCCGCACCCGCGACGGCACCCGGAGCCAACATCGCGATAGCTTCGGCGGTGCGGCCGATAGGCAGACGTTCCAATTGCTCGGCGGTGATGACCGTGCGGGTATCTACGGCAGTGAGATCAATGGAAGCGGCTGCCGTGGCACGAACATTGACCGTCTCCAGCGTAGAGGCGTTGCCCCCCTCACTTGCTGCGAATGACGCATCGGTACCTGCGCCGACGATGACCGAAACATCACGGGTGCCGACGACCTGGCCGTCGCGTTGCACGGTGATTTTGTAGTTGCCGACGGGCAGCGAACTGATGCTGTATCGGCCGTCCGCTCCTACCGTAACTGTACGGGTCACACCACTGTTGCTGGTTGCTTGGACAGTGGTTCCGCTACCAGTGGCTTGAACGGTGCCGTAGATGCTGCCGCTGGTGCTCTGCGCATAAGCGCCACCAGCGATGCACAGGCTCAGTGCGGCACTGAGGGCTGCGCGTTGGATTGTCTTGCGCTTGACCATCTTCTCTCTCCAGAAGTTGTGTTGGTTCATGGTTCATGGTTCTTGGTGCTGGTGCCCATGCGGGACCTAAACGCCAAGTGAACGAACAATAACTGCAGATGAAAGAAAAATTAACATTACATGAACAATATTTTCGAGGGAAATTATTATTTCTTTGTAATTCAGTTGGTTGCATGTCAAGTGCATTGGGTCATAGTGTGATTTTCGACACGGTTTCTGACTGGAGAAGTGCTCACTCAACCAAAATTTTGGTGCGAAGCGAAGGCTGGACCAACCCGTGGCCTCATCGCTCCTAGCCGCGACCGCTCCCTCTCCAGGGCTCCAACAACCACATTTCGATGCTTACGTAGGCTGAGTACGGGAATTGCAGCGCGACACGCTTTGAGCCAAAGTGACGGCGATAACCCAGCCCAGATGAAGGTGAAGTTTTTCTGATCGACAACTCTGCTGAGTTGGGTGCTTGGAAGCTTTGTTGCCCTAAAAAATTCATCCAACGCATGCCACCCAGGCAAAAAAAAGACCCCGGCCGGAGCCGGGGTCAATAGTTGACAGTGAGAGCTATCTCTCGGAATGGCTGCTTAGACCATCAGAAGTCGTACTGCGCAGACAACCGCACGAAACGGGGAGTCTGGCGGGCCTGTGGCAGCAGATACGTGTTGGACACGGTGTAAGGGCCGCTTTCGGAGGTCACATCCACCTGCAGGGGCTTATCCTCGTTCAACGCGTTGAACACCTGCAGGTTGAAACCAAGCTTGCCATCCAGGATGGCGGCAGGGCGGTAGCCCACACTCAGGTCAACATTGCGTGTCCATGCTGTGCGCTTGGCGCCCGGCTTGGCAATCGAGCCGAAGCAGGTGTGATAAGCGGCGCTATAGCCGATGGGATCGCCCGCATCGGAGCCCTCGTCGATGGTGCCGTCCGGGTTGTAGTAGCCCAGGCAGCTGATCGGCGTACCCGATTGCACCCGGATGTTGCCGGCCACGGTCCACTCCGGCGTGATCATGTAGCTGCCGAACAGTTTGAGCTGGTGGCGGCGATCATTGGCGAGGTAGCCATCGGCGTACTGCATCATCTGCCATGCATCCCAGTCCTGGGTCTTGGAGATGTTGATCTGGCCAAACTCGGACTTCACCTGGCCTTCGTTGTTACCCTCGCTCTTGGAGAACGTGTACATGACACGGCCTTCCCATGTGCCGTCGAAAGGATGCTCCAGGTACAGGTCGATGGCTTTGTACGTACGCTTCAAGCCCTTCTTGAAGCCCCAGTCACTGGACGACATCTTGTAGTCAGCACGTCCACCAATATGGTTGCCGGCCGCGTCCACGTTGGCCAGGCTGAAGGTATTGGTGCCGCCCGGATTGAACATGTAGCAGGAAGCTACTTCGAGGAAGCGACCGTCATCGGTGGCGGCGATGATCTTGCCCTCCTTCGTCCCGGACTGACTCAGGCCGTTGGCGCTCATGAAGGTGCCTGGGTCGCAGACGTCATCGATCGAGGACTTCAGGTCGCGGTAGGTCAGCTTGGCGCCGGCAACCCATTTCTCGTTGATCTGCTTGTCAAAGCCCAGGATGAACTCGTCCTGGTACATGTTCTTCAGGTCCGAGGGAGAGAAGGACAGCACGTCCACCGGCAGACCGTACTCACCGTTGGACGACACCGGGCCTGGAGAGGGGCCTCCATTGACACCCGATACTGCGGTCAACCCGGTAGGAGCGCCATTGGCGTCGATGCCGGTGTAGGTAAAGTATTCCCGAGTGAAGGTGGACGCCGAGGCGCCGCGGATAGCCACATTGTTGGGCATGGCCAGATAGTAGCGGCCAGCGTTGCCGAATACCTTCAGGCTTGCATCACCCTCTACGTCCCAGCTGAAACCCAGACGCGGTGCCCATTGGTTCTTTGAGGACATGTAGGTCTCACCCGAGTTGTTCTTGTTGGTGAACTCGTCGTTGCGTAGACCCACGGTCAGTAGCAAGGTATCAGCAACTTGCCAGCGGTCTTCCAGGTACCAGGCCTTCTGTTCCAGCGACATGCTGGAATTGCTGAATTGCTTCTGATCATAGACGTAGTGGCCAGTGCCGCCGGGTGCCCCAACGCCCAAGGCCGCAGAGATGTTGCTTGAGGGATTGCTGGCACTGCGATAGAGCCAATAGTCGGAAACCTGCGAGGGGCCTTCGTTGTCCGCTTCGAATTTGATGTTGTCCACACCGAGGCTGAGCGTGTGGTCGCCCACCACCCATTCAAGGTCGGCGCGCAGGCCATTGGTGTCATTCACACCGTCGCGGCCCTGGTAGCCAGCCAGACGGCTGCGGACAGGAACCTTGCCGTTGAGCGCTGGGTTCTGCAGCGTCGGATCGGAAATATGCGGCACACCCGGCAGTACGTAAGGCTTGTCGCGCGCGATGAACTTGCTTTTGCCGTACGTGGCACTCAGGGTCAACGCATCGGTGAGATAGCCGGTGTACTTGAAGATGCGGTAATCGCTGTCCCGCTCTTGCGCAGTGGGGGTGACCGTGAGCCTGTCACCTATTGCGCTCGTCTCGATGTCATACGAACGGTAATAGCCGCTGAGATCCCGCTTCTCCTTCATCCACGTTGCTTCAAGCAGGTGGTTGTCGGTGATGTTCCAATCGACCTTGGCGTAGATCTTCGGGCTGTCCGTATCGGCATAGGTGCGGCGTGCTGCCCCCAGTGAGCTTGAGTTGGTGTCCTGTTGTGTCTTCTGGGCCTCACCGGCAACGAACAAGAACAGGCGATCGGGAATGATCGGGCCGCCAACATAGGCGCTGTAGGTCGTGACGTCGGTCTTCTCGCCCTTGCCACGTGAATACAGACTGCCGGCGGCATCCGGATCTTCGTACCCGTAGCCATCTGGCAGGGCGGCATTGGGCAGGTAGAGATCCTTGTAGTCCTCACGCAGCGACTTGGGCTCCCACATGACCTGGCCGCCGAAGCTCCATTCGTTGGTGCCGCGCTTGCCGATCTGGTTGATCACGCCGCCGGCCGAACGGCCGTACTTGGCGCTGTAGCCGCCGGTGAAGGTTTCCTGCTGCGAGATGGCGCCATAGGGCAGCGAGAAGCCGCCCAGGTTGGAAAGCGGCTCGCCGCTGAAGTAGCCGTTGATGTAGTACGCGTTCTCCGATACACCAGCGCCACCAAAGGACACCAGCCCGGCCAGCGCGGAGTAACCCGCAGCACCGGCAACCGCGCCCGGTGCCAGCATCGCCAGCGCTTCGGCTGAATGCTGCAGCGGCAGACGGGCCAGTTGCTCGGCAGTGATCACGGTGCGGGTATCAGTGGTGGTCAGGTCGATCGCAGCCGGCGCGGTGGCCGTCACGGTGATCGCATCGAGGTTTGTGGTGCCAGCGGTGCTTTGGCCAGCAACAAACGAGCCATCTGCACTGGAGCCGACGATCACCGTGATGTTGCGTGTGCCGATGACCTGATCGCCGCGTTTGACGGTAACGGTGTAGTTGCCTACCGGCAGTGAGCCGGTGGTGTAGCGGCCGTTGGCATCGGCGGTGACGGTACGGCTGAAGCCGCTGTTATTGACGGCCTGCACGGTCGTGGTTGTGCCCGCCTTGACCGGAATGTTGCCTTGGATGCTGCCGGTAGTGCTTTGTGCATGGGCGGCACCTGCGATGCACAGGCTCAGTGCGGCGCTAAGGGCCGCACGTTGGATTGTCTTGCGCTTGACCATCTTCTCTCTCCAGACATTGCGTTGGTTCTTGGCGCAGGCGCCCATGTGGGAACCCAAACGCAAAGTGAACGAACAATGACTCTGGATGTGTCGAGAATTATTTTTCTAAGGGCCCTTAATCAATCCAAAAGAATATTTCTTTCTTATTCAATGTGTTGCGGTTGTTTCGCGGTTGGCCATGCGGACGCCTTCAGCACAGTTTTCCACGGTATGGACAGGACAGTTGCAAGCTCTACCTGCCCTTTTTCCCGCTCTGCCGCTGATGCAGTGCGCTGACATTGATGTCCGCAAGCTCATCCCAACCGTACCCGCTCAGCCTCCAGATCACCCAGCGGCCGTACCTCAATGCTTCCATAGGCTGACCAGGGAAATTGCTGTGCAATACGCATTGCTTCTTCCGCATCGGCCGCTTCGATCAGGTTGAAGCCGGCCAATATTTCGCGTGTCTCGGCGAAGGGCCCGTCGGTGATGCGGGCTTGGCTTTGGCGGGTGCGTAGCGTCTGCGCGGTGCGGGGTGGCTGCAGTTTCTGTGACAGCAGCACCGTGCCTTCGGCCTGCAGTTTGTCCGCGTGCTGGATGCAGCGGCGCATCAGCGTGTCGTAGTCGGTTGCCGGCAATGCCTCCAGCAACGTGGGCTCGATGTAGATCAGCAACAGGAATTTCATCGCGCTCGCCTTATCGGGAAGGCGCTCATTTTGCCGCACGGATTCTGCTGCATTGCCGCATTAATTCATTCAGAAAAATAGCCGCCGGCGATGTCGAGAATCCACGCACTGGTTCGTCGTACTTGATGTGAGCCGGCAAAGGGCTGGCGACGGAGATGCCGCGATGAAAGTGATTGTGTTGGTGAAAGCCTCGGCCGATACCGAGGCCGGCGTGATGCCCAGCGAGGCCGAATTGGCCGCCATGGGCGCATTCAACGAACAACTGGTCAATGCCGGAATCATGCTGGCCGGCGAGGGCCTGCACCCCAGTGCGAAGGGGGCACGCGTGCGCTTTGACGGTACCGCCGGACGCAGTGTGATCGATGGCCCGTTCGCCGAGACCCGCGAGTTGGTCGCCGGTTTCTGGTTGTGGCAGGTGCGCTCGATGGACGAAGCCGTGGAATGGCTCAAGCGTGCGCCCTTCAACACCGAGGGCAGCGAACCGATGGAAGTGGAAATCCGGCCGATCTTCGAGGCTGAGGACTTCGGCGCCGCCCTCACTCCGGAATTACAGGCGCAGCAGCAACGTTTGCAGGACCGCATCGACAACCCGCTTTGACCCACACACGAAACAGGGAGCAACACCATGAAACTGATTCCGTTTCTCGGCTTCAACGGCAATACCCATGAAGCGATGGCGTTCTACGCCAAAGCACTCGGCGGCAAGGTGGTTTCGGAGATGAAATACGGCGATATGCCACCGAGCCCGGACATGGACATGGACATGGAAGGTTGCGGAGGCTTCACGCCGGATGCTGACCAGGTCGCGCACTGCCAGCTTGAAGTGGGCGCGGCGATCCTGATGGCGGCGGATGGTCCTCAGGCCGAAGGGCAGACCGCCACCACCATCAATGTCGATGTAGACAGCGTCGAAGAAGCCGAACGCGTTTTCGCAGCGCTCGCCGACGGTGGACAGGTGCAGATGCCGCTGGCTGAGACGTTCTGGGCGCGCCGCTGGGGCATGTTGACTGACCGCTACGGCAAGCCGTGGATGGTCAACTGCATGAAGCCGATGTGATCAAGGAGATGACGATGACGACACCACAGATGATTTTTGTGAACCTGCCCGTACGCGACCTGGAGGCATCGAGGACATTCTTCGGCGCGCTGGGTTACAGCTTCAATCCACAGTTCAGTGACGAAAACGCGGCCTGCATGGTCATCAGCGATGCCATCTTCGTGATGCTGTTGGTGGAGCCGTTCTTCCAGACCTTCACCCCGCAGCCGCTGAGCGATGCGCGCAAGCAGACTGAAGTCATCACTTGCCTGTCGTCGGAAAGCCGCGCAGCGGTCGACAAACTGGTGGACAAGGCATTGGCTGCCGGTGCCACCGAGCCGATGCCGGCGCGCGACTACGGTTTCATGTATCAGCGCGGCTTCCAGGATCTGGACGGCCACCTGTGGGAGATCGCACACATGGATGGCGAACCCGGCTGAATCACCGCGTGACCGAGCCGCCTGTGGCGGCCGGTCAGCGCGCAAATCACGTTACGAAGGAGACACCCATGAGTTACGTCGATGGTTTCGTGTTGCCGGTGCCGCAGGAGCGGCTTGCCGAGTATCGCCGTATGGCGCGCAAGGCCGGTGCGGTGTGGAAGGATCATGGTGCGTTGGCTTATCTGGAGGCGGTGGCCGATGACGTCAAACCGGGTAAACACACCTCGTTCCCACAGGCGGTGAAGCTGAAGGAAAACGAGGTGGTGGTCTTCGCCTATATCGTCTACCGCTCGCGTGCGCACCGTGATCGTGTCAACGCCAAGGCGATGGCCGATCCGCGTCTGGCCGGTATGGATGCCAAGACCATGCCGTTTGATGGAAAGCGAATGTTCTGGGGCGGTTTCAAGCCCTTTCTTGATCTGTGAATACGCGCGCCTGCCCGCAGTAATGGGGCAGTATCGAGCGGGCAGGGACGCATGTGGAATCGAATGGACGCAAACGCACGAATGCAGCTGAAACATGCACTCCATGCTTGCGTGTGCATCGGCGCGATGGTGTGATTCCTGCCTGATGAAACAGGCAGATCTCCAGCAAAGGCTCGATACGTTGTGGCGCATGGAATCGCCGCGTCTGGTCGCTCGTCTGGCACGCATGCTGGGCGATCTGGACAGCGCCGAAGAACTTGCCCAGGACGCGCTGGTCGCCGCGCTTGAGCACTGGCCGCAGCACGGCATTCCAGACAATCCCGCCGCCTGGTTGATGGCTACCGCACAGCGGCGCGCCATCGACCGCCTGCGGCAACGGCGTCTGCATGCGCAACGGCAGACGCAGGTGCTGGACGAGCAACAGGATTACGTCATGGGCGCGGATGCGCAGGATCATGTGGATGACATTGGCGACGACCTGCTGCGGCTGGTGTTTGTGGCCTGTCATCCGCTGTTGCCGGCCGATGCGCGCGTGGCACTTACCCTGCGCTTGCTGTGTGGCCTGACCACCCATGAAATCGCCCGTGCCTACCTGCAGCCAGAGCCCACCATCGCTCAGCGCATCGTGCGCGCCAAGCGGCTGTTGTCCGAGCGGAAGGTGCCGTTTGAAGTGCCGCGCCGGCATGAATTGACGCAGCGCCTGCAGTCGGTGCTGGACGTGGTGTATCTGGTCTTCAACGAAGGCTATGCCGCCAGTGCCGGCGATGATTGGACGCGGCCGACATTGTGCGAAGAAGCATTGCGGCTGGGCCGCGTGCTGGCCGGGCTGATGCCCAATGCCATTCCGGTGCTGGGCCTGCTCGCCTTGATGGAACTGCAGGCCTCGCGTTTGCGCGCACGCACCGGCGCTGACGGCGCGGCGGTGTTGCTGCTGGACCAGGACCGCAGCCGCTGGGATTGGCTGCAGATCGGGCGGGGGCAGGCAGCGTTGGAGAAAGCGCTGGAGCTGCACGACGGCAATGATCCATACGTGCTGCAGGCCGCCATCGCCGACTGCCACGCACGTGCGCGCCGTGCCGAGCAGACCGACTGGGCCCGCATTGCCACGCTGTACGCGCGGCTGGGTGAAGTGATGCCCTCGCCAGTGATCGAACTGAACCGTGCGATGGCCGTGGCCCAGGCGCAGGGGGCGGAAGCCGCCTGGCCGCTGTTGGAAGCACTGCAGCACGATGAGCGACTGCAGGGCTACGCGCCGTTGGCAGCGGTACGCGGCGATTTGCTGGCCCGGCTCGGCCGTCATGAAGAGGCGCGTGCGGCGTTCGAGCAGGCCGCCGAACTCAGCGGCAATGCGCGGGAGAGCCAAGTATTGCGGGCCCGTGCGGCGGCCATGCCCTCCGGCACTGCGCGCTGAGTTGATCAGCTGGCTACACTCCAACGGTTGCCTGACCAGTGGAGAGAAAGCGTGAAGCGAGTAGTGATCAGCCTGTTGGCGATGTCGATATCCACGGCCTTGATGGCCGCACCGCCCAAATTTGATGGTGCGCGGATTTCGGCCGATGTGAAGGAGCTTTCCTCCGACGCCTATGAAGGCCGTGCGCCGGCGACGGCGGGCGAGCAGAAGACGGTGGCTTATCTGAGCAAGCAGTTTGCCGAGGCTGGCCTGCAGCCGGGTGGCGATCTTCAGGATGGCAAGCGCCTGTGGACTCAGGCTGTGCCGTTGCTCAAAGGCGATATTGTCGGTGCGCCATCGCTCACATTGACGGGCCAGGGCAAGCCGCAGGTGCTGACCCAAGGCCAGGAGATCGCGGTGCGTGCGGCGATGAACGGTGACAGCCAAGTGGCCATCAACAATGCGCCGCTGGTGTTCGTCGGTTACGGCGTCAAGGCCGCCGAGCGCAACTGGGACGACTTCAAGGGCGTGGACCTGAAGGGCAAGATCGCCGTGGTGCTGATCAACGACCCGGATTTTGAAACTGGCGTCGGCGATTTCGACGGCAAGGGCATGACCTACTACGGTCGCTGGACCTACAAATATGAAGAAGGCGCGCGCCAGGGCGCGGCCGGCGTGTTGATCGTCCATGAAACCGCACCGGCCTCCTATGGCTGGGCGACGGTGGCCGGTTCCAACACCAACACCATGTTCGACGTGGTGCGGGACAACCCGGCAGAAGCACATCCGGCGCTGGAAGGCTGGGTGCAGCGTGATCTGGCGGTGGAAATGTTCAAGCGTGCGGGCCTGGATTTCGACGCACTGAAGAAGCAGGCGCAGTCGCGTGATTTCCAGCCGGTTGAATTGAAGGGTGAAACCTTCTCGGCCAACTACCAGGTCAAGAACGAAGTCATCACCTCGCAGAATGTGGCAGCACGTCTGGAAGGCAGCAGCCATGCGGACGAGACCGTCATCTACAGCGCGCATTGGGACCACATCGGCGTGGGTGAGCCCGATGCACGCGGCGACCGTATTTTCAACGGCGCGATGGACAACGCCAGCGGCACGGCTGCGCTGGTGGAACTTGCACGTGGCTTTGCTGCACAGCCCAAGCCGCAACGCTCCATCGTGTTCCTCGCGGTCACGGCGGAAGAAAAGGGGTTGCTGGGTTCGGAGTACTACGCCAGCCATCCGCTGTATCCACTGGCCAAGACCGTGGCGGTGATCAACATGGACGGCATGGCGGCAAACAGCCCGTCGCGTGATTTCGGTATCTACGGCTCGGCGAAGATGGAGTTGCTGGATCAGCTGAAGGATGTCGCCAAGGGTTGGGATATCCGCTACACGCCAGACCCGAAGCCGGAAGCCGGTTTGTTCTTCCGCTCCGATCACTTCCCGTTCGCCAAGCGTGGCGTACCGGCGCTGTCGTACGCGGCGGGCCAGGATTGGATTGAGGGCGGCGTTGAAGCTGGCAAGAAGGCGTCGGACGATTACACCGCCAAGCGCTATCACCAACAGGGTGACGAGTGGCAGGCCGACTGGACCTTCGCGGGAGCGGTGCGTGACCTGGAAGTGGTCTACACCCTTGGCGAGAACCTGGCCAATTCGCGCGCATGGCCGAACTGGAGCCAGGAAGAAGCCTTCCGTGCGGTGCGTGATGCGAGCGCGGCAGAGCGGAAGTAAGCGCTAGGTGGGTCCCTTCTCCCGCACGCGGGGGAAGGGGGCAACGTGGCTGCTTTTCGGAACAGCGCGGTCTGGGGCAAAGTTCCGGCAAGCCAACTGACAGGCACCCGTTCCAACCCTCCCTTGCCGCTGGCAAAGGGAGGGAGCGTGGCGGCATAAGTCCCTCTCCCGTTGGCGGGGCGGGGGGCGATGCCTGCTCTTGCCATTGATTCGCGCCTTCTTCGGCCTCACTCACCTACCATTGGTGTGGGCAGCAGCAAGGAACAGGGATGTCGATCAAGAGTGTGTGGGGCGTGGTGTTCTGGCTGGCGGGTATGGCCGCCCCGTTGTGTGCCGGCGCTGCGACGTTGCCGCCAAACTGGCAGATTCTGCCAACCTCGCCGGACCTCGTTGAAGAGGGTCTTCCTTCTGCGCTACGCACTCCCGAATTGGGCAAGGACGGCAAGCGCCTGGCACGGGTGCAGATGGTCGTGGACCTGCCGTTCGCGCAGGTGTTGCCGGTGGTGCAGCGGGCACTGAAGCCGATGGGCACGTTTGCCGGTGAACTCAACAGCAACCCGGTAGCGCGTATCGACCAAGGCTGGGGCGATGTGCTGTTGGCACGTCGGCCTGAGCTGGTGCGCGAATATTTGCGTCAGTACGAGTTGCCCACCCTGCAGCAGTACGTCAGCGATGGGGCGTTGCTTGAATCGGAAATCCCCGGTCGCATGGCGAGGCTGGAACGGAACTTCCGTTTTGAGGGACGCGGCGAACGCATGCCTGCCCTGCATGACGCCTTCAACTACTGGACCGGCAGCGCGCAGCAACGTCACGGCGGCACAGGGCGCAGCACCAGCACGATTCATGTCCGCGTGACGCAGCTTGATGCGGTGATGGGCCGTCCGGCCACTGCGGTCACGCTGTGGCGTACCGATGACTGGCCCAACCCCGGTGGTGGCATCGTAGGGCAGTTGCGTGCGCTTGCGGACGTCAACATTTTCAGCAGCGGGCCACAGACGAGGATTCAGCGCAACAGCGTGCCGCAGCCGGTGTTCAATCCGGTGTTCGAGGCGTTGAGCGTGCTGCCGGGTGCGGGGCTACGGATCGGTGCAGGGGCATCTGACTGGATCGCTCCGCCCAGACCGGTTGCTTCCATCATCGAGCCGCAGCGTCAGGCACCCGATGCCGACGCGCCGACCATCAAGGCCAATCGGGTGCTGCGTATCGAGCAGGTGATGGCGCTCAAAACCTACGAAGCCGACGGCATGCAGGTACTGGCCGATGGCAGCGTACTGCTGGTGCAGAACTATCCCTTCACCGTGATGCGCTGGTCGGCGGCGGACGGCCAAGCGCCACAAACCCTGTGGACTTCCCCACAACAAAGTGTGGGCCGCTGGATGTTGTCGGCCGACGCACGCGGGCAGGTGGCACATCTGCTGGTGGATGGGCAGGTGATGCGCTATGACACCGCCCATCCGGGGCTGGTCAGGCATCCCTTGGCGTTCGCCGAGAAGGGGGTGCTTGGCGACAACTACGTCCGCTACTTCCACGATGGCAATGGAATTCCGTTGGCGTACCGCCGTGACTACGCCGGCAGGCGCGAAACCTTCAAGTTGTGGGCACCCACTCAGACCGCCTCCGGTGATGGCGCGCGTTGGGATTACGCCCTGCGTCTGGCCGCGCCGCGTCAGCATGTGATGCGCGGGGATTTTCCCGGCAACGCACAGTCCAAGCCGGTGCAATGGGATGGGCCGATGACCAACCTCTGGATCGAGGACGTATTTGGTTTGACCGAACTGGACGGGAGCACTGTCCGGGTGCTGCGGGTGTTGCCACTGCCGCGCCGCTTCGGCGGGGCCGATACCCAGGATGACATCGGCATGGCGCAATGGACGCCGGAACCGTTTGGTTCTACCAAGGGCCGTTGGATCGCGGTCGGCTTCGTGTTGATGGACGGTGAGCGCCGCAACCCCGGCATGCACGTGGTTGATGTGGAAAGTGGCAAGGTGCGTTACTCGCTGACCCTGCCCGGGCGGGACTCGCTCCCGCTTGCCGCCGGGTCACCTGATGGGCGCCTGCTGGTGCTGGGTGGCGGAGCGGCGGGCGTGCTATGGAACCTGGACAGCGGCCGCTCGTTGACCTTGCAGACCGATCGCGACACCTGCTCGGAGCTGCGGGAGCTGCAATGGAGTGCCGATGGCAAGCGGCTATGGGGGCGTTGCGTCAATGCGCTGGTGCAATGGGAGTTGTCCCCGGCCTGGCAGTCGAAACAGGGATGACCCGTATGCCGGTTCTGGAAAGCACCGCGATGCCTTTCACCGTACGCCGTGCCGTTGCTGCCGATGTCGAAGCCTTGTTCGATATCCGCACCAGCGTCACCCAGAACCATCTCTCGCGTGAGCAGTTGGCGCAGAGGGGGATTGATGCCGAAGCACTCGCCGCGGCAGTCTCGTCGGCGCCGTGTGCCTGGCTGGCGGAAGTCGAGGGCCAGGCGGTGGCGTTCTCGATGATCGATCTCGACGACGCCTGTCTGTTCGCGGTTTTCGTCAGGCCTGCCTTTGAGGGGCAGGGCCTGGGTACGGCGGTGCTGCAGCCGGCCGAACAGGCACTGTTTGCGCAGCATGCCCGGATCTGGCTCAGCACGGATGGGCGTGAACGGGTGCGCGCCAATGGGTTCTATCGTCGCCACGGCTGGGTGCAGGTGGCGGACCTGGAGGACGGCGACGTGCGCTACGAGAAGGCTCGCTCTCGCCGTTGAACGGGTCCGATCGACGGCTTGCCCGGTTTGGTCGCTGAATTCCGGGTTTCGTCGCACGGCGCTTGTGTCGCGGCTGCCGCCACTTATCCTCGACGCCAGCTTCCCACTCCGGCCACGACCATGTTCGCCAGCCTCTTCCTCGGTTTCCGCATTCTCGCTGTCTGGGCACTCGCGCTCGTTGTTGGCGGTTTTCTGTGGAGTGGCTTGTTCAGCGGCATGGACGAACCGCCGGGCTGGATTTACGGCCTGCTGGCGATGACGCTGATGGTGTTCACCCTGAGCGCCATCGTCGGCCATATCCGCCGCGTCTCGCTCATTGCCGACCGCCTCGACACGCAGACCTTGGGCAACCGCCACCGGCGCCAGGTGGAGCTGCCGTTGGATGCGCCTACCGCCTTCCGTCTGCTGGAAGAGGTCATCGGCCAGATGCCCCGGCTGGAAGGATTCGAGCGTTCGGTTGGCACCCTGCAGCTGCGCGCGTTGCAGCGCCGCGCCGATCCCTATGGTGACCGCCCGCCGTCGCGCTGGAACCTGCTGGCGCGGCTGGCGATCAAGCGCAACCAGATTACCGCGCGCGTGGTCCCGGGCACGGATACCTGCAGCGTGACGCTGTTGTTTGAACCCGATGCCGGTGCCTGGGTGGATCTGCTGCTGCTGGATGAAGGCAGCAACTTCGAGAACGCTGAAGCAGTCACGCACGCCCTCAGCGGCAAGGTCGCCGAGCAGCGTCGCGAAGAACGCGAACACGCGGCCCGCACCGAGGCCGAGAAGGAGCTCACCGTGGCCCGCCTCAACCTGCTGCATGCACAGGTTGAGCCGCACTTCCTCTACAACACGCTGGCCAACGCCCAGGTGCTGACCCGCTCCGATCCTGAGCGCGCCGAACAGATGCTTGGCCACCTGATTCACTACCTGCGCAGCTCGCTGCCGGGCATCGACCAATCGGTGTCCACGCTCGGTCAGGAACTGGACCGCGTGCACGCCTATCTGGAAATTCTGCGCATCCGCATGGGCGCACGCTTGGCCCTGCATATCGACGTCCCCGAATCGCTGTACCACGTGGCGCTGCCGTCGATGTCGCTGCAGACACTGGTGGAAAACGCGATCAAGCACGGGCTGGAGCCGAAGTCCGGTGGCGGTACCGTTTGGATTCTGGCGCGCGAGCTGGGCGGCCAATTGACCGTGACCGTGGCCGATGATGGCCAGGGCATCACCACCCACAGCAACGGCACCGGCATTGGTCTGAAGAACCTGCGTGAACGACTGCGCCTGACTTGCGGCGAACAGTCGTCGCTGGCGATGGTCTCCAACTTCCCAAGCGGCGTGGCGGCGACCATCAGCCTGCCGTATGTGGCGCCCGTGCTGCCGCTGCAGGTACCTGCAAGCGTGGTGATTCCGCCGGTGCCGGAGTACCCGCATGTCCCTTGAAGCGCTCATTGCCGAAGACGAACCGCTGTTGCGTGAGGCATTGCTGCAGCAACTGCAGCGGTTGTGGCCGGAGCTGGTGATCGTGGCCGAATGCGAGGACGGCGCCGCGGCACTGGAAGCGCTGGAAACCCACCAGCCGGACTTGGCGTTCCTCGACATCCGCATGCCCGGCATCACCGGCATCGATGTGGCCCGTGCACTGCAGAACGTGAGCCCGCAGACGCAGGTGGTGTTCGTTACCGCTTATGACCAGTACGCCATCGCTGCGTTTGAACAAGGCGCGGTGGATTACCTGCTCAAGCCGGTGACCGACGAACGCTTGCTGGCCACGCGCCAACGCGTGTTGGCACGGCGCCAGGCGGGAATGCCGGATCCCAGCATGCTGGACCGCTTGTTGAAACAACTGGTGCAGCAACCGGGCGCACCGCAAAGCGCACCGCCGTTGGCCTGGATCACTGCCAGCAACGGCCGCGAGACGCGCCTGGTGATGCTGGACGAAGTGCTGTATTTCCGCGCCGACAGTAAATACACCTCGGTGGTCACTGCCGACGAAGAACTGTTGTTGCGCAGCTCGTTACGTGAGTTGGCCGCAGCGTTGGACCCGAACTGTTTCCGCCAGGTGCATCGCTCCACCATCGTCAACATGAAAGCGGTGGTGTCGGTGAGCCGTGAGGAAACCGGGCGTGGCGTACTGCGCCTGAAACACCGCAGCGAAACACTGGTGGTCAGCCAACCCTTCATGAGTCTGTTCCGCGGCATGTGATGCCGCCACCGCTTTGCCAGGAGAAGTGCCATGCATTACCTGACCATGTTGCTGGGCAGTCTGTTATCGATGCTGGGAATCAACGAGCCGCCCGGGCAGACGTCGGTGACGCGCATCAGTGGTGAACACACGCTGCTGAGCCGCACGACCGTGCGCTCCGGCGTCGCCAACTTCCAGTGCCTGCAGAGCGAGAGCGGCAGCTGTTTCTATCAGTTGTATCGCGAGCAGTGCGGCGTAGGGCAGGGCACGCAAGTCTGCAATCGCAAACCATTGATGGATTTCGTGGTGCTGGTCGGGCGCACCCGCCAGATGACTGATTTGCCGGAGGGTTTTGCCCAGCAGGTGTTGATCCGCAAATGACATCGCCGCGACGAGCGCGGCGATGTGTGGGTTGTGGCTTCGGTTTCACTTCAGGCCTGGCGTTGACTTCCGTGCCGGCTCAGCTGTCTCTCGCTTCACCCACGCGCGGCTGAAGGTGCCCAGCGAAGTGGATGAGGGGCGCTTTGAACTCGACGTGTGGGCTGTGGCTTTGCTCTTGCTCCCTTCTCCCGCGAGCGGGAGAAGGTGCCCCCGCGGGGCGGATGAGGGGTGCTTTGAACTCAGAATGCCGGCTGCAACCGCAAACCATCGTCACCGATGTGGTTGAGCTTGCCGACCAGTTCGGAGTGCTGCCGCATACGGCCCAGCTCGCGCATGATGCGAATGTCTTCGTGGCGCAGCTCGCGGTTGGCGGTGACGGCCTGCTTGTAATCCAGCACTTCCGGATAGTGCTGCGCCATGTCCAGCGCTTCGGCCACGTCATCCACGCTATCGGCATCGGAGCTGATGCGCGCGCGGCTGTTGAAGGCCTTCATCCAGCGCTCGAAACCGGCGGTGCCATCAAACATGTTGGCCATGAACCAGATCACGAACAGGATCGACACCCATGAGCCCAGCACGATCACCACCCGGGTGAAGGTGATATGGAAATCATCGCGCCATAAATAATTGGTGATCAGCCCGAGGATCAGCAGCGAGGATGCCTGCCAGAGCACGATCGAGGCCATCAGCCATTGGCACTTGGCCTGCGCCAGCACCGCGACTTCGTCGCGTATCTGCTGGTCACTCAGATTCTTCCAGTGATCGACCTGTTTCTCGAACGGCTGGCCATACAGTTCATTGTCCTGCAGCAACAATCCCAAACCCTTGAACAACGCAATCATGTTGAGCTCCTTGCAGTTACCTAGCTGGTACGAGCGACGGAGAAGCGTGAAACGGTCAGGCGGCTTTAGTTCTAGCACTTTCAGGACGCTTGGCAATGGGCGTTGCGCAAAGGCAGGCGGGGCCGGCCACGCCTGAACACGCGCAGCTGGCGGAATTTCTGCAGCGCAACATCGCGAAAATGGCCGAATGAAAGATGGGTGATGAAAAATTGTGCTGCGCTTGCACATCCCGCAAGCGCAAGGCCGGGCCGCATGTACTCGGGCCGCTGCCGTCTGTCTGTGACCAAGGTAGGAAGCGAGTTGCGCGCTGACAACGGTACGATAGCGCCCATGTCGTCCTTGTCCCGTCGTGTTTCCGATGCCGCCACCGCCCAGATCCGGCGCTGGGTCCTTGATGCTTTCCCCCGCCACCAGAGCGGAGTGGACTATGACGCGCCGCCTGGCGACCCGGGTTGGTTCGGCCCGGACAGCGTCACCTGGCGTATTCATTCTGAATTCCCGGGCATGCTGGCCGGTGGCCTGTGCGCGCTGATGTTGCAGTTGCTGCACCCGCGCGCGCTGGCCGGTGTGTATGACCATTCCAACTTTCGCGAAGACCTGGTCGGGCGCCTGCGTCGCACCACCAATTTTGTGGCGGGCACCAGTTACGCGCCACGCGCGGAAGTCGACAAGCTGATCGCGCGGGTCAAGCGCATTCACGCGAAGGTGGTCGGCCGCTTGCCGGATGGCAGCCACTACGCGGCCGACGACCCGGAACTGTTGACCTGGGTGCATGTCACCGAGGCCTATGGCTTCCTTGAAGGTTGCCGACGCTACTGCCGCGAAGTGCCGGAGGCAATTGCTGACCGTTACTACAACGAGTATCGGCGCGTTGCCGAAGCGTTGGGTGCAACCAACGTGCCGGCCAGTCAGGCGCAAGTCCATGACTACTTTGCCGCGCAGCAACCGCAGTTACGCATGGATGAACGTTCGCGCGAAGTGCTGGACGTGCTCAGTGCAGTACGGCTTCCGGTGCCGCTGCCGGGCATGTCGCGTGAGGTGTTTCTGGCGGCCGGTGCGGCGTTGTTGCCGCAGTGGGCCGAGCAGTTGATCGGCCGCAGCCGTGGTCAGCACCTGCAGTCGGTGGTGTCCGCACGCATGTTGCGCAGCGTGGCGCCGTTGTTCCGCATTGCGTTGAACGATGGCATTTCCACGCGCGCGTGCCGGCGGGTGGGGGAAGAACCGGCGATTCTTATGCAGTGGCCGGCTTGATGGGGTGAGGGTTTTCAGGGTGTGGGTGGAAGTGGAAGGCAGCCTTCCCAAACTCTCCGCCTGCCTTGGGAAAAGCCAGGGGGCGCTTATACATGCTCCGTCGGATTGCAGCGAAAGGCGCTTGAACCGGTCTCTTTCGCGCAGCGAAAGGGGAGACGTAGATCCTTGGCACGAATGCAAAAGAAAACGGGCGCTCACGCGCCCGTTTCCATATCAAGTTTCCAGCACGCTGATCACCAGACCTTGACCCGCTTGTCCGGTGCCAGGTACAGCGCCTGGCCTTCCTTTACTTCGAACGCCGGGTACCACGCGTCGAGATTGCGCACGGTCAGGCTGCGGAACTGACCCGGTGCATGCACGTTGGTCAGTAGCGAGTTGCGCAGTGCCTGCTCGCGCGCCTTGCTGCGCCATGCCTGGGCAAAGCCGAGGAAGAAACGCTGGTCGGGAGTGAAGCCCTCCAGGGTCTGCTCCTGCTTGCCTTGCAGCGACAGGCGATAGGCATCGTGCGCGGTCGCCAGGCCGGCGACGTCGGCGATGTTCTCGCCCAAGGTCAGGCGGCCGTTGACGTGGACGCCGGGGAACGGTTCGTAGCTGCTGAACTGCGCCGCCAGCGCGTCACCGGCTGCGTTGAACTGCTTCAGATCGTTGGCCGTCCACCAGTTGTGCAGCTTGCCGGTTTCGTCGAACAGCGCGCCGGCGTTGTCGAAGCCATGGCTGATTTCGTGGCCGATCACCGCACCGATGGCGCCGTAGTTGATCGCATCATCGGCAGCGCCGTCGAAGAACGGTGGTTGCAGGATGGCAGCCGGGAACACCAGACGGTTTTCCAGCGGTACGTTCATCGCATTGATGGTCTGCGGCAGCATCGCCCATTCATCGTGGTTCACCGGCTGGCCGAGTTTGGCGAGATTGCGCTGGTACTCAAACCGCGAGGCGCGCTGCGCGTTGCCCAGTGCATCGTCGCGCTTTACTTCCAGCGCGCTGTAATCGCGCCACTTGGACGGGTAGCCCATGCCGACCTTGAGCCCGGCCACCTTGGCCTGAGCATGCGCCTTGGTCTCCGGCGACATCCACTCCAGCGCGTCGATGCGCTTGGCGAAGGCGGCGATGATGTTCTTTGCCATCTCATCGGCACGCGCCTTGGTGGCCGGGTCGAAGTGGCGCTCGACGTAGATTTTGCCGACAGCCTCGCCGATGGCAGCATTGGTGTCGCCCACCGCACGCTTCCAACGATCGCTCTGTTGCGGCGTGCCGTTCAGTGCAGTGCCGTGGAAGGCGAAGTGTGCATCGGCGAAGGCCTTGGGCAGGTAGGGCGCGGCTTCATCCAGCGCATGGAAGGCCAGGTATTCCTTCCATGTGGCCAGCGGCTCGGCGCCCACCAACTTGGACAGGCCGGTTATGGCCGTGGGCTGCCACACGATGAAGTCCTGCTGCGCTGACAGGCCAGCGCCCTCCAGGAAGGCGGCCCAGTCCAGGCCCGGCGCCTTGGCGCTCAGGTCGGTTTGTTTCCAGGCGTTGGCGCCCTTCTCCACGTCGTTGGTGGCTTCCTGGGTGGCGTGGGCGTGGGCGATCCTGGTTTCCAGGGCGACGATACGTGCGGCCTTGGCGGCAGCGTCGGTGTCGCCGGACAGTTCGAGCAGCTTGGCGATGTAACCTTCATAGGCCTTGCGCAGATCGGCCATGCGGCCGTCCTGCAGGTAGAAGTCGCGGTCGGGCATGCCCAGACCGCCCTGCACCAGGTAAGGCGCGTTGCGCTCGGGCTGCAGCAGGTCGGCCGACACCCAGACGCCAAACAGGTGCGGCGTATAGAAATTGGTGGCGTTGAGCAGGTCCACGTCTGCGCGCAGGGTGTTGCCCAGGGCCTTGGCCAGTGACTGCTTGTCAGCGATGGCGGCAATGGCCTGCAGCGCCGGTTGCACCGGCGCGATACCGCGCGTCTCGATGGCGGCTTCGTCCATGAAGGCGGCGTAGTAATCGCCGATCTTGCGGGCTTCGCCGTCATTGGCCTTGGCGCTTTCTTCCATGATTGTGCGGGTGTCGGCCAGGGTCTTTTCGGCGATCACATTGAAGCTGCCCTGGCTGGAGCGGTCGGCCGGTATTTCGGTGCGCTTGACCCATTCACCATTGGCGAAGTCGAAGAAGTTGTCGCCTGCCGCGACACTGCGGTCCATGCCGGCTGCGTCGAAGCCGAAGCCGCCCAGCTGTGCTTTGGCTGCCCCGGGGGTGACCGGTGCCTGTGCGGCATCGTCGGCCGCTGCTGGAGCATCCTTGTTGCAGCCGCCAAGGGAAAGGGCGGCACCGATTGCCAGCATCAGAATGGAGCGTTGCAGGGCCATGGAGGGTTCCAGATTGAGAGACCGGCCAAGTCTAGTCCTGTGCCAGCGCGGATGCAGATGCGGACTCTGGCGTTTTATCAACCACGCAGGCGCAGCAAAAAAAGCCTGTTTATGCTCTTCACGCAGGTAGTGGTTCTGCTGCATGCTGTATCAGGTTTGCTGCTCGTGGTGTCTGGGGAGACACTTGCAGCGCGGTTTCATGCCGGTGGCATGCGCCCGCTCCTTGCTGGCTCCCTGTTGCCCACGGTCCTGGAACACCAAGTGATGCCTGCCCGCCGCCCAATGAAGCGCTGGAACTATCTGTGACCCGGGTACAGGCTCATCCATTGCGGGTGATTGCCATCGCGGGCGCGCTGGTCGCGCTGCTGTTGGCAGCGGCCCTGGCGATGATGTTGTGGAACGACCGCAGCAGCCGGATCGAAGCAGCGCAGCGGCGAAGCATGGCCCTGGCCAATGGCAGTGACCGCCTGCTGCGCGCGCAACTGATCACGCTGGAGCGGGCGCTGCGTGGCACCGCCAACGATGGCCGTGAGTTTTACCGGCGAGTGCCGGACAGGGCAGTGGAGTTGTTGGAAACCAGCATCCAAGGGGTGCTGGAACGCAATCGCGATCTGGCGTCGATCACCTTGGTTGACGATGGGGGCCAGCCGCTTTCACAAGGCCATGGCGATACTGCGTTGCGCACGTGGGTCGTGCCGCAGAACCGGGTGCTCAGTGGCGAGTTGTATGTCGGTCCACTGGAACAATTGCCCGAGGGGGCATGGGTGGTGCGGGCGGCTCTGCCGATGCAGCAAGGGCAATGGTTGCTGGCGCGGGTGCGGCTGGGCATGTTCCAGGACGTGGTCAGTGGCCTGGACCTGGGAAAGAACGGTGTGGCCTCCATCGGCAACCGCTATGGGCAATTGCTGGCCCATAGCCGCAACCCAACGGCGTTTATCGGTAAGCAATTGCCTTCGCCGATGAAGATTCTGGCGCCCTCGTCGGAGATCGTGCGGCAGGGGATCGTGGAGAGCCCGGCCGATGGCCAGAAGCGCATTGCTGCGGTCAGCGTACCGACGGACTATCCGCTGACCCTGTACACCGCGCTGTCATACCAAGAAGTGATGGCGCGCTGGTATGTATTTCTCTACGCCGCCATCGGCATCTTCCTGCTGTATCTGCTCGGCCTTGCCTACCTGCTGCACAGCCTTGGGCGAAGCGCCTCGCAGGAGCAGCGCTTGAGCGAGGAACTGCAGAGCGGTGCCGCCGAACTGGAGTTGGCGCACGAGGTGGGCAAGGTGGGTACCTGGTCCATCCATGGGGATATCCCGCTGCTGGATTGGTCACTGCTGACCCAGCAGATGCTCGACCTGCCGACGCGCGCGTCCACGCTGGATGGGTTCTTCCAGCGGGTTCATGAAGATGACCGTGCTTGGCTGCGGGTGATGCTCAACCACGCCCGCGACGGCAAGGGTGCGTTGAACGCGATGTTCCGGCTGCATATGGCCGACGGTTCGCTGCGTTGGTTGTCCGCGCGCGGTGACAGGGTCAACAGCCCGGGCCAGTCGC
Source organism: Stenotrophomonas sp. Iso1 (assembly GCF_027497995.1). Taxonomy (GTDB): domain Bacteria; phylum Pseudomonadota; class Gammaproteobacteria; order Xanthomonadales; family Xanthomonadaceae; genus Stenotrophomonas. Next base: position 580,374 of record NZ_JAODBT010000001.1, read on the forward strand.
CCCGCCTGGCCGGTGCGGTGGTGGACATCAGCGAGCGCGTGCACACCGAGGCGCGCGCGCAGGAAGCGGAGCGGCAGTTCCGGCTGGTGTTTGATCGCAACCCGGCGCCGTTCTGGATCTTCGACCTGGCCACGCTGCGTTTTCTTGAAGTGAACCAGGCCGCGGTCGACCAGTACGGCTACAGCCGCGATGAGTTCCTGTCCATGTCGATCCTGGACGTGCGCCCACCGGAGGACCGTGAGGCCATCCGGCGCACGGTGCTCACTACCGCCACCGGCCAATCCACGGTGTTGCCCGTGCACCGGCACAGGCGCAAGGACGGCACCATCTTCCAGGTGCAGGCACATGGCGCACGCTTGGAATTCGGCGGGCACGATGCCTGCCTGGTGCTTGCCGAAGATGTCAGCCAGCGCCTGCGTTACGAGAAAGAACTGGCCTACCGGGCCAGCCACCACGCCGGCACCGGCCTGCTGACAGTGCGTGGCCTGGTTGAAAAGCTCGATGCCGGCGCAGGCGGTTACACCATTGCGCATGTGCAGCTGCGTGGCCTGCAGATGATTGCCGACACACTGGGACGCGAGGCGGGCGAAGAAGCCTTGCGCTCGGTGGCTGTGCGCCTGGGTGGGTTGGCCGCACGTCATGGCTTGTTGGCGCACCAGCCAGCGGAAGATTTCGTGCTCGCCATACAGAAACCGGCTGACGTGCAGCTGGCGCTGGACGCACTGCTTGAAGCGGTGGCCGAGCCGATCCGCGGACGCGACACGTTCCACCAGTTGGAAGCTCGCATTGGTGTGGCCAACAATCCGGAGGACGGCGACCTGGCCGAACAGGTGCTGGGACGCGCGGCGCAAGCAGCACATGCCGCGCGCGAAAACGGTGTTGCCCTGGCGCGTTTTGTGCCGGCGATGGCCACCCGCTATACCGAGCGGTTGCAGTTGGCTGGGCGAGTGCACATGGCCATCGACCGTAACGAGTTCGATCTGCACTTCCAGCCCATTCGTCACGCCGCTGATGGCAGCCCGGTAGCGCTTGAAGCGCTGCTGCGCTGGCCGCAGGCCGACGGCAGCTTCATACCGCCGGGTGATTTCATCCAGTTGTGCGAAGACACCGGCCTGATCATTGCGCTGGGGCGCTGGGTGCTGCGCAATGCGGCGCGGGCACAGCAGCAGCTGGCGGCGGCCGGCTGGGGCCAGTTGCCCATCGCGGTGAATGTATCGGCAGTGCAGTTCTTCAACACCGATTTGGCAAACGAGTTCTCGCGGGTGATCGAGGAGTTCGGCCTGCCGCGCGGTTCGCTGCACCTGGAGCTGACCGAGAGCAGCCTGATGCGCAATCCCGCCCAGGCGTTGCAGACCATGCAACGTCTGCATGAGCGCGGCATCCACATTTCACTGGATGACTTCGGCACAGGTTTTTCGTCAATGTCGTACCTGCAGCACCTGCCGTTGGATTCGTTGAAGATCGACCGCAGCTTTGTTGCCGATGTCGAAACCAACCCACGTAATGCCGCCATTTGCCGCGCGCTGTTGTCGCTGGGCCACAGCATGGGCCTGATGGTGATTGCTGAAGGCGTGGAGACCGACGGCCAATACGGATGGCTGGCTGCACACGGTTGCGACCAGGTGCAGGGTTATCTGCTGGGCCGGCCGATGCCGCTGGCGGATGTGCTGGTGCTGCTGTCCACGCTGCGCAGCCCGGGCTGAGCCCGTCCAGCCACGCTGCTCAGGTTGAAGTGGAACGTGGAGCGTCGTTGTCCATGCACTCCACCAGATAGTCGATGAAGCTGCGCACCTTGGGTGCCAGATGGCTGCGGCTGGCATAGACCGCATGGATGTCGATGGGCGGCACTTCCCACGCCGGCAGTACCGGTACCAAGCGGCCATCTGCCAGCGCCGGGCCAATGATGAAATCCGGCTGCGCGATGATGCCCATGCCGGCAATGGCGGCTTCACGCAGCACTTCACCGTTGTTGGCACGCATGCGTGGGGTGAAGGTGACACTGGTTTCGCCGTCCGGCCCGCGCAGGGTCCAGCTGTCGCCACTGGCTGAGTAGGTGTAGGACAGAAAGTCATGTTCGGCCAGCGCCTGCGGCGTGGCGGGTGCGCCGCGTCGCGCAATGTAGGCAGGCGCTGCGCACAAGATGATGCGCGCCTGCGCCAGCCGCCGGGCGATCAATGACGGCGAAGGGTTGCGGGTGATGCGGATGGCGAGGTCGAACCCTTCTTCCACCATGTCCACCATCCGGTCGGACAACGACAGGTCCAGCTCCACCTGCGGGTAGCGCGCACTGTAGCCAGGCAGCAAGGGCGCCAGCTGGGTGATGCCGTAGCTGACCGGCGCGTTGATACGCAGGCGACCGGAGGGCTGCAGTGCCTGCGCGCCAACCGAGGCTTCCAGTGCGTCGAACTCGGCCAGCAGCTGCACGCAGCGCTGGTAGTAGGCCGCGCCGGTACTGGTGGGGCTGACCCGGCGCGTGGTGCGATTGAGCAGGCGCGTGGACAGGCGTTTTTCCAGCGCGGCAATCTGCCGGGTGACGGCGGCGGTGGACATATCCATGGCCTCGGCAGCAGCGCTGAAGCCGTTGCGCTCGACCACGGCGACGAACACCCGCATGGCATCGATCGTGTCCATTGTTCCTGCTTCCGCAATAAAACGTTGTCGCCGAGGTTATTTGTTGTCATGGCAGCGCGCAATAAGCTTCGTGGCATGTTCCCCATCACCCAAGAGGCAACCGCCATGCGTCATTTGCCCTCGCTCTACATTTCCCATGGTTCGCCGATGACCGCGCTGGAACCGGGCCAGGTGGGGCCGCGTCTGGCGGAGTTGGCCGCCGGGCTGCAGAGCCCGCGTGCCATCGTGATGGCCTCGGCGCATTGGCTGGCGCGCACGCCGGTGGTGTCGGGTGCCGCCACGCCGGAGACGATTCACGATTTCGGTGGCTTCCCCGACGCACTGTACGAGCTGCAGTACCCAGCGCCGGGTGCGCCCGAACTGGCGCAGGAGGTTGCCGAGCGGTTGCAGGCCGCCAGCCTGAGCCCTGCCATCGACCCGAACCGTGGCTTGGACCATGGCGCCTGGGTGCCACTGCGTTATCTGTATCCGCAGGCCGACATCCCGGTGCTGCAGGTGTCGATCCAGCCGATGCTGGGTCCGACACACCAGTTCGCGGTGGGCCGCGCGCTGGCGCCACTGCGCGAGCAGGGGGTGTTGCTGATCGGCTCCGGCAGCATCACCCACAATCTGCATGAGCGGCGCAATTACCCGCAAGGCAAGGAAGCGCCGTATGTGCGGCCCTTCATCGAGTGGGTAGAGCAGAAGTTGGATGCCGATGACATCCCGGCATTGTTCGACTATCGCCAGCAGGCACCGTTTGCGACGCAGGCCCATCCCACGGATGAGCATCTGCTGCCGCTGTACTTTGCGATGGGTGCGGCGGGTTCCGACGCGCTGGGCGCCACGCGCATTGATGCCGGCATCGACATGGGTTTCCTGGCGATGGATATCTATCGCTTCGACGGCGCGCGCTGACGTGTTGACTGTCCTGTTCCGTGGCTTCGGCGCGGGATGTCGCGGTCGTCTGACGGCGGCGTGCGCTGCGGGTGCGCTCGGCTTACCCGTGCATCAGGACTGACACGGAACGGCGGCGGCGTTGTCCCTGTCTTGCACGGAAGCTGCATGGGAGGAGGTTTTCCGCGCCGCCGCCGCCCGCATGTGAGGCGTGCTGTGCTAGTTTTTTCCGGTCTCCGGCGCAGGCCCTTGTCTGGTTCTGCACGCGCCCGTTTCTGGAAGAAGCATGCACACGATCGAAGTCGTCCTGGCGATGCTGGTGGCCGTTGTCGCCAGCGGTTACCTGGTAAGAATCCTGCCGTTCTCGCTGCCGCTGCCCTTGGTGCAGATCGGCCTGGGTGCGTTGATTGCCGGGGTATTCAATCGCGGCCACGCGCTTGAGCCGGACATGTTCTTCCTGCTGTTCCTGCCGCCGCTGCTGTTCCTGGATGGCTGGCGCATTCCCAAGCAGGGCCTGTTCCGCGACAAAGGCGCAATTCTGGAGCTGGCGTTCGGCCTGGTGGTGTTCACCGTGGTCGGGGCCGGCCTGCTGATTCATTGGTTGATCCCCGCCATGCCGCTGGCGGTGGCGTTTGCATTGGCGGCGATCATTTCCCCGACCGATCCGGTGGCGGTCAGCGCCATCGCTTCACGGGTGCCGATCCCCAAGCGGCTGATGCACATTCTGGAAGGCGAGTCGTTGCTCAACGATGCCTCCGGCCTGGTGTGCTTCCGTTTTGCGGTGGCAGCGGTGATGACCGGCAGTTTCTCGCTGGCCGAAGCCTCGCTGACGTTCGTGTGGGTGTCGGTGGCCGGTTTGGCCATCGGCGTGGCGGTGACTTGGGGCGTGTCCACGTTCCAGCGCTGGTTGTGGCATGGCTTTGGCGAGGAGCCGGGTGCTGCGTTACTGGTCAACCTGCTGATCCCCTTCGCCGCCTACCTGCTGGCCGAAGAGCTCAAGGCCTCCGGCATCCTGGCTGCCGTGGCGGCCGGCATCACCATGAGCTATGTGGAACAGACTGGCCGTATCAGCGGCAGCATGCGTGTGCAGCGCAGTGCGGTCTGGAACATGGTGCAGTTCACCTTCAACGGCATCATCTTCGTGCTGCTGGGCGAACAGTTGCCGGGCATTGTCGAGCGCGCCATCCAATTCATGGAGCACAGCGGCCAGCACAGCGCGTGGTGGCTCGTGATTTACGTGTTGGCCATCAACGCGATGCTGGTGGTGATGCGACTGACGTTTGTATGGTTGTCGCTGCGTTGGAGCCTGCTCAAGGCGCGTATGCGGGGTGAAAAAGGCACACAGACGCCGGGGCGGGTGGTACTGGCAATGTCCGTGGCGGGTGTGCGCGGTGCGATCACGTTGGCCGGTGTGCTGACCCTGCCGCTGATGATTCCCGGCGGTGAGCCATTTCCGGCGCGGGACCTGGTGATCTTCCTGGCGGCGGCGGTGATCCTGGTATCGCTGGTCGGCGCGAGCCTGTTGTTGCCGCGCCTGCTCAAGGGGTTGGAGTTGCCCAAGGACGATTCCGGCCGGCGTGAGGAGGATCTGGCCCGCAAGGTCGCTTCCAAGGCCGCGTTGGCAGCGGTGGAGAAGACCCGTCAGCAATTGGTGGAAGGGCAGAACACCACCAACGTGCAGCTGTACAACGACGCCGCCTCGCGGGTGAGCCTGCTGTACCAGCGCAATCTCGAAAAAGGTCAGGGCCCGGATGAAGACCCCGAACAGGTCAAGCGCATGGAAGAGGCGTACCGCAGCCTGCGTGCGGCGGGTCTCAACGCCGAGCGTGAGGAGTTGTTCCGTTTGACCCGGCGCGGACAGATCTCCGATGAGATGTCGCGCAAGCTGATCCGCAATCTGGATCTGCTGGAAAGCCGTAAGCGGGATTGAGGGGGTTTTGGGAGCTTTTCAGGCACTTCCCCTCACCCCAACCCCTCTCCCGCGTGCGGGGGAAGGGCTCTTGGAGCGCCGCCTTTGCCTGAAGCCCATCTCACGGACGCGGGAGAGGGGTTCGGGTGAGGGCCGCGCTAACGCTCGAAAACCGCCTTAGGCGTTTTTCAGCTCAAGAAAATACGGTTCCACCACACCCTTGATCTTCAGCGTCATCGGGTTGCCGCGGCGGTCGCGGGCCTTGCCGGCCTGCACACGGATCCAACCTTCAGCGACCGAATACTCTTCCACGTCATCGCGCTCGATGCCGTTGAAGCGCACGCCGATACCGCGCTCCAGCGCAGCGGCGTCATGGAACGGGCTCTGGGGATTGATCGCCAGGTGATCGGGAGGGGTCTCGCTCATAGCTAGTGCTTCATTGAAGGCCGACGTGGCCATCTTCTGTGGCACAGGATAACCGTTGCGGTCGGCACCTCGGGTACGTCATGGCTTCCGCTGGGGGGCGCGGCAGCGCAGAATGCGCGCCATCAAGCCGTGGATATCCGCTTCATGCCCGACAACAGCGACGATTACGAAGATTCAGACGAACTGCAACCGACTTTCGACGAGGACGACCATCCGGCGCGGGTCTGGAACCTGCTGTGGCTGATCAATCCCGGTGACGAGGACACGGCGCTGCAGCAGTTCAACGCTTGGCGCGAGGCGCGTGCCGGCGCAGAAGATGACTCCAGCGACGAATCCTGGTTGTGGGACCTGAAGGACGCCATTGACTGGCGCGCTGGCTTCTACGTGGATTGGAAAGACACCGACTCGTTCGTCGCGGCACTGGATGAAATGGCCGCGCGCTGGAGCCTTCGCATTGAATGGGGCGGTGATCTGGACGACGAGGATTTCGCCGCCGATATCGACGTGCCCACGCTGATGGCCATTGCCCACGATCGCCTGCGCGAATACGGCTATACGGTGTGGAACTGGAACACCGGCGGCGATGCCTATGCCGGCTGGATCGCACTGCGTCGTGACGACGAGGCGATGCTGGCGCTGTGCTCGGTGCTGGGCGTGGAAGTGCGACCGGGCAGCGATCCGTTCTAAGTGCGGGAGCGGTAGGTGAGAAAGGGCAACGCCATTGCGCTTGAACGGCTGCCTCCTTTCGAGCGAAGGAGGAGGCACGCTGCTCGGCAGCTCAGCGCGTATTTCTGCTCTTTTTCATGGCTCATATTGCGTTCGCGCATTGGCAATCACGCTGCGTAGCAATTCCCGGTCGGTATGCCGCGAAATAGCGCGTGCGCCCAGTGCAATGGCCTGCTCGCGCAGCGGTGCGGGCACGTCGTAGTGCACGCCGCTGGGGCGGTTCTGGAAGGCGCGGCGAGGAATCCCGAGCTGCTGCGCCAAGGCATGCAGCTCGGGTACGGTGTCGGCCATCAGATGCGCCCAGCGCTCGCCGCGCCAGGGGTGTACTGCATCGTCGATATAGACCGTCACTGCAGGCCCGGGGCTCAGGCCTTGGGCTTGTCGTCGGCGTCGGCGTCCGGAGCAACGTCGGCAGTCGGGGTGGCTTCGTCCTCGACAGTGTCGGCTACGTCGATGGCTTCTTCGCCGTCCACGCCTTCAAACTCCGACACCAGGTTGGCCAGATAGTCGTCGGCGGTTTTGCCTTCGTCGGCGGCCAGGTCGTCGATCATCTGCTGCAGCTGTGCCGAGTACTCCAGGGTGACCTTGCGGCCTTCCTTTTCCTGCACGTTGGACAGGTGCTTGAGCATGGCCAGCATCGGCACCGGATTATCAGCATTGCCCATGGTCTGGCCACCGATGGCCAGCAGCCACTCGGTACCCTGCAGGCCGATGGCAGCCACCACCTGGCCTTCTTCATTCGTCAGCACGGCGTGGTTCTGTACCGGCTGCTGGCCATTCAGGCGAGCGAACGGACGGCGCGTGGCCTGCTTCTTGCGCTTGTCGCGCTTGGCTTTGGACAGCTTGGACATAGGATTCAGTCGTAGTAGAAAACGGGGCCCATTGTAGGCGCCCCGGCCGTCTCTGCCCTCACAGCGTGGACCACGGCTGCTGCGAACGCCGGCAGGCGCAGCTCTGGCTCCCGTTTCCCGGGGCGCAGGCAGGCGGTCAGTGGGTAGCCGAGGGCGCCGCTGCAGCCGCTGCAGGTAGAAGCTCAGACGGCGGCACCGGGAGCGAGTCGGTCTCGTTGAGCGCGGCGGCTTCGGCATCCTTGGTCATCACCACGATGCTGATGCGACGGTTGATCGGGTTCTGCGGGTTGGTCTTGTCGAACAACACCGACGAGGACAACCCCACCACACGTGCCACCTTGGCTTCGTCCATGCCGCCTTCCAGCAGGGTGCGGCGTGCGGCGTTGGCGCGGTCAGCGCTCAGTTCCCAGTTGCCGTAGCCCAACTGCGCGGAATACGCGGTGGTGTCGGTGTGGCCGGTGATGCTGATGCGGTTGGGTACCTGGTTGATGAAGTGCGACAGCTCCACCAGGATCGTCTGGGTGTACGGCATCAGCCGCGCGCTGCCCAGGTCGAACATCGGCCGGTTCTGCTTGTCCACAATCTGGATGCGCAGGCCCTCAGGGGTGATGTCCAGCAGCAGCTGGTCCTTGAACGGCTCCAGCGCCTGGCTCTTGCTGATGGCCTCCTGCAGCTCCTGCTTCAGCACTTCCAGGCGTTTCTTCTCGCGCTCGCGTTCTTCCACCGGGGTGGGTAGCGCTTCCTGCCGGTTCTGGAAGGGGTCGTTGTTGTTGCCGCGCGAGACATCGGTGGCACCGCCGAGCTTGATCATCGAGGTGCTGGCGCCGCCAGGGCCGGCCATGCCCGGTGCCGGCGTGCTGCTGGTGCCGCTCAACGGGCTGGGGTTGCGGAAGTAATCGGAAATCGCCGCGCGCTCGGGCTTGGTGGTGGCGGCCAGCAGCCACATCACCATGAAGAAGGCCATCATCGCGGTGACGAAGTCGGCATAGGCCACCTTCCACGAACCGCCGTGGTGGCCGCCTTTCTGCACCTTTTTTATCCGGCGCACGATCACCGTGGGCTTGTTCTCGCTCATGGCGTGCGCCTTACTTGACCGACTTCAGGTGCTGCTCGAACTCGCTGAAGCCCGGGCGCAAAGCTGACGGCACGGTCTTGCGCGCGAACTCCAGTGCGATCTTCGGGTTGTAGCCACGCAGGCAGGCCAGCAGCGCGGTTTTGACCGATTCGTAGATGCGTGCGTCCTGTTCGGCGCGCGCTTCCACCGCTGCCGCCAGCGGGCCGACAAAGCCATAGCCCAGCAAGATGCCGAGAAAGGTACCCACCAGCGCGCCAGCGACGTGCGCGCCGACTTCCTTGATGTCACCGCCGATCGAACCCATGGTGATGACGATGCCCAGCACCGCCGCGACGATGCCAAAACCGGGCAATCCGTCGGCCACCTTGTTGAGCACGTGGGACGGCTCCATCGCCTCGTGATGGTGCTTGTCCAGCTCCAGTTCCAGCAGCGGTTCCAGCTCATGCGGCTCGATGTTGGAGCCGATCATCAGCCGCAGGCAGTCGGTGATGAAGTCCAGCAGGTGGTGGTCGGCCAGTACCTTGGGGTAGTTGGCGAAGACCGGGCTGTCCTGTGGGTTCTCGACATGCTCTTCCAGCGCCATGAAGCCTTCGCGGCGCGCCTTGTTGAGCAGTTCATACAGCAGGCTGAGCACGTCCAGATAGTCCTGGCGCTTGTATTGCGGGCCCTTGAACGTACCGGCCACGGCCCGGAGGGTCTGTTTGACGGTCTTGAACGGCGTGCCAATCAGGAACGCACCCAACGCCGCGCCACCAATGATGACCAGCTCATAGGGCTGCCAGAGCGCTCCCAGCCGGCCATGGGCGCCGACGTAACCGCCGAGCACGCTGATGATGACAATGAGCAAGCCGACGAGGATGAGCATGAGGCGGGCACGACAGAAGGGGACATCCCGTTGTCGGCGCGGCGGAGCGGTTCTGAAGTGTGAAGTTGGTAATCGACCGTATTCCGGTCGAGCAAGGCCTGATTGGCGAATGCGCCGCTGGAACCGAGAAATCAGTCCGCAGGCCTGTGGGGCGAAGTCACGCTCCCTTGACGCCTTGCGGCGCAGCCAACGCCGAGCATGGCCCGGCGCGACAGGATGGCCACGCTACCCCTCAACTGGCCAGTAATGCCTCGACACCCTCACGCTGCAGCGGGTTCGGATAGGCCTCGCCCAGGCCCACAAAGCCCAGCGATACCGAATTCAGACAATGCCGCTCGAAGGTCGGCGGCGGGCCGTCAGGAAACACGTGGCCCAGATGACTGCCGCAGCGTGCGCAGACGATCTCCGTACGCGTCATGCCGTGGCTTTCATCGCGGATTTCACGCACATGTTCCGGCGCAAACGGTGCAAAAAAGCTGGGCCAGCCGGTGCCCGAGTCGAACTTGGTGTCAGAGCGGAACAGCGGCAGCGCGCACAGCCGGCAGCAATAGACGCCGTCGCGTTTGTTGTCCAGGAACACGCCGCAGAATGGCGCCTCGGTGCCGTGATGCAGCAGTACCCGCTTTTCCTCGTCATTCAGGCCGGCGATGAGCGCATCGCGCTGGCTGGCAGTGGGCGGAGTGAGGTCGAAGAAGGTCATGGCGATGAATCCTTGGGGCAGGGCGCCATGGTAGGCCGATGCGCCCGTCACACCAATCCAGGGCGCCCCTTGCGTTCACCCGTGCGCCAGTCAGGTGGGAGCATGCTGTGCGCAGGATTCGGACAGGGGCGGCCCATGAAGCGATTCACCGGATGGTTGCTGTTGGCGACGCTGTCGCCTGCGTTGGCATTGGCCCAACTCAAGCTGCCACCGCCGCCCACCGCGACGCGACCTGTGCAGTTGCCAGCGCCGTCGCCGCAGAAACCCAAGGCCGATGACCGCAATCAAGCCGCCGACAACGCGCGCTTGCGTGAGCGGCTGGAGAATCCGGCCCTGCGCACGAAGCCGGTCAACACGCCCACGCCGATCACGCCGCCCGCCACGGCGCGCCCGGTCTACGGCAGCAATGGGCAGCCCTTGAACCACCTGCAGCAGACCAGCCCGAATCGGGTGCTGGACACCCGCACCGGCCGTTACTACGACACCGTGCCCAGCGGTGCCGGCCAGCGTGTGGTGCCGCCGCCGAAGAGCAGCAAGCCGGCGGGCAGCAACGAGTGAAGCGGGGTAAGTGAGCGCAGGCAGCGCTTCAGTGGAGCAGGGCTGCGCGCGACCCGGCGTCACTCATCAATCGGCAGGGTCAGTGTCTCTTTGACCTCTTCCATGACGATGTAGCTCTTGGATTCACGTACGTGCGGCATGGTCAGCAAGGTGCTGCCCAGCAGTTTGCGATAGGAGGCCATTTCGTTGATGCGTGCCTTGAGCAGGTAGTCGAAATCGCCCGACACCAGGTGGCACTCCAGCACGTTGGGCAGCTTTAATGCCGCGCGGCGAAATTCCTCGAAGATGTCGCCGGATTTGTAGGCCAGGCTGATCTCCACGAATACCAGCAGGCTGGCTTTGACGAACTGCGGGTCCAGGCGCGCGTAGTAGCCAGTGATCACGCCTTCGCGTTCCAGCCGGCGCACGCGATCGGTGCAGGGCGTGGTGGACAGGCCCACGCGTTCACCCAGTTCGGTGAAGGAAATACGCCCTTCCTGTTGCAGGATGCGCAGGATCTTGCGGTCGATCTTGTCCAGTTCGCGACTGCGGGTGGCCATGGCGCTCTGCTTTTGATGAACGAAACGGGAAATTACTCTGTATCAGCAGCGCAATACAGCGATAAACACTGCTCAAGGCTGAATATACTGCGCCGTTTCTAGTCCCTGACCACCCCGGTGCAGGGAATGATGGGGTCAGGAGAAGACAATGCGAGTTCTCGTGCTCGGCGCCGGTGTGATCGGCACGACCAGTGCCTGGTATCTGCGGCAGGCCGGCTATGACGTCACCGTCGTGGACCGCCAGCCCGCCCCGGCGTTGGAGACCAGCTTCGCCAACGCGGGCCAGTTGTCGTTCGGCTACACCTCGCCCTGGGCCGCGCCGGGTGTGCCGTTCAAGGCGATCAAATGGCTGTTCGAGGAACACGCACCACTGGCCATTCGCCCCACCCGTGACCTCAACCAGTACCGCTGGCTGTGGCAGATGTTGCGCAACTGCACCTCGGCCCGCTATGCGGTGAACAAGGCGCGCATGGTGCGCGTGTCCGACTACAGCCGCGACTGCATCAACGAGCTGCGCGCCGCCACCGGCATCAATTACGAAGGCCGCCAGCTCGGCACCACACAGTTGTTCCGTACCCAGCAGCAGCTGGACGCCGCTGCACAGGACATCCAAGTGCTGCGCGAATACGGCGTGCCGTATGAAGTGCTGGACCGCCAGGGCATTGCCCGTATCGAGCCGGCGCTGGCCGGCAAGACCGACATGCTGGTTGGCGCGTTGCGCCTGCCCGAGGACCAGACCGGCGATTGCCAGCTGTTCACCGACAAGTTGGCGGCGTTGGCGGCTGAAGCCGGCGTTGAGTTCCGCTTCGATCAGACCATTACATCGATCCAGCATGACGGTGACCGCATCACCGGTGTGCACATCAATGGCCAGTTGGAGACTGCCGACCATTACGTGCTGGCGCTGGGCAGCTATTCGCCGCAGTTGCTGGCGCCGTTGGGCATGCAGCTGCCGGTGTATCCGCTCAAGGGTTATTCGCTGACCCTGCCGATCATCGATGCGGCGATGGCGCCCAATTCGACCATCCTGGACGAGAGTTACAAGATCGCCATCACCCGTTTTGAAGACCGCATCCGCGTCGGCGGCATGGCTGAAGTGGCCGGCTTCGATCTGTCGCTGGAACCGCGCCGCCGCGCCACGCTGGAAAAGGTGGTCAACGACCTGTATCCCGATGGCGGTGATCTGTCCAAGGCCACGTTCTGGACCGGCCTGCGTCCGGCTACGCCGGACGGCACGCCAGTCATCGGCGCCACGCCGTTCCGCAACCTGTTCCTCAATACCGGCCATGGCACGCTGGGATGGACCATGGCCGCCGGCTCGGGCCGCTATCTGGCCGACCTGATGAGTGGCAAGTCGCCGCAGATCAGCAGCGAAGGCCTGGATATTTTCCGCTACGGCAAGGGGCAGCACTGATGCGCCCGGCACAGGCACTGATTGACCTGGAAGCGCTGCGTCACAACTACCGGCTGGCGCGCCAGTTGGGCGGTGGCAAGGCATTGGCGATCGTCAAGGCGGATGCCTACGGCCACGGCGCGGTGAGTTGCGCGCGCGCGTTGCAGGACGAGGCCGATGGCTTTGGTGTGGCCTGCATCGAGGAAGCGTTGGAGTTGCGTCAGGCCGGCATTCGCGGGCCGATCCTGCTGATGGAAGGGTTCTTCGATGCTGCCGAACTGCCGCTGATCGTCGAGCACGATTTGTGGACGGTGGTGTCTTCGCGGTGGCAACTGGAAGCGGTGGAAGCGTTCAAGACCGGCGCTACGCTGCGCATCTGGTTGAAGCTGGACAGCGGCATGCACCGCCTCGGTTTGTCGCCGGAAGAATTCCGCGATGCGCATGCGCGTTTGTCGGCGCTGCCGCAGGTCGCCCCGCTGGTGATGATGAGCCACCTGGCGCGTGCCGACGAACTGGACAGCAATCGCACGAAGGAGCAGCTGGACATCTTCAACCGCGCCATCGATGGCCTGGAAGGTGAAACCAGCCTGTGCAACTCGCCGGCACTGCTGGGTTGGCCGGAGGTGCGCAGCGACTGGGTGCGCCCAGGCCTGATGCTGTACGGCGCGGATCCTTTGTTCCCGCAACCCAGCCCGCACGCGGCGCAGTTGCGCCCGGTGATGACGCTGCAGTCGCGGGTGATCGCGGTACGCGAGTTGGCCGTGGGCGAACCGCTGGGCTATGGCGCGCGGTTTGTCGCCGAAAAGCCGACCCGCGTGGGGGTGGTGGCGATGGGCTATGCCGACGGCTACCCGCAGTTCGCACCGAACGGAACACCGGTGTTGATCGACGGCGTGCCGGGGCAACTGATCGGCCGTGTGTCGATGGATATGCTGACCGTCGATCTCACCGATCACCCGCAGGCCACACGCGGCAGCATCGTGCAGCTGTGGGGCAACGCGCCGACGATTTCCGAGCTGGCGCCGCGCTGCAATACCAGTGCGTACCGGCTGCCGTGCAGTCTCAAGCGCACACCGCGCGTGTACCTCTCCGAGTAAAGGAAAGGGCCGCAATGCGGCCCTTTCTGTATTCACCTGCAGAGAGGCAGTAGAGCGGAGCCATGTTCCGCCGAAGCGTTATCAATGGCGCGCTCGGCCCTATCGGTGCCTGCTGTTACAGCCCGGCGGTACTGCGCTCGGGCCGCAGCTCGCGGCGTACCCAATCGTCGAGCAGGCGCTTTTCGTAACGCAGCGGGTCGGTATTGTTCGGCAGCGCGCTGTTGAACAGATAGCCGGTGTCCGACAGCTTGCGCTCGCCCTGGTCGATCACCTGGCCAGTGGCATCGGTCAGGGTGAACTGCAGGCTGATACGCGGCGGGTAGATGTCGCGCATGAAACGCACGTCATTGAAGTTGGGGCCATGCCACGGCTCGTAGTCGCCAGCACGTTTGATGTCGGTGATGGTCACGTCAAGCTTCTGGCCGTCGGGCAATTGCTTGCTGGCTTGCTTGCGCAGATGTTCGGCCAAGGTTTCCACCCAGTCACCGCGCTGGGCTTCCCAGCGGTTGCGGCTCTGGCGCAGCTCGGTGAACTGGGCAGGGTCGTTCCACTGCACCTGCACCGGTCCCTCTGCTGCCAGTGCACGGGGGGCTTCGGGGTCGGCTACGTTTCGCGGCTTGGCGTCGGCGCTGCCCACGGCAAGCAGGCAGGCCAAGGCAAGTCCAGTCACGGTAAGGGTTTTCATGACGAACTCCTATGGCTTGAATGAGTACCCACAGTGTGGGCCTGCATGCCGAACGGGGCAATGAATGGTGGCGGTAGCGGCGGCGTGGAGTTGCGCGATGGTTCATCATCACACTCCGTAAATCGCCTGCTGCCCAGACTTTCGTGCGAACCAGAGAACTCCTGCCCCGTCGCTCATTCTTCCTACATGCTCCCCCTCAATAGCGAACCACCGCTGACCCTGACCGCCCTGGCAGAAGAAGATCTGGGCAACACCTCCCTCTATCGGGAAGTGTTCGACGCCGTGGGCTCGGGCTTCTGTGTGATCCAAATGGTGTTCGAGGAAGACCGTGCGGTGGATTTCATCTACCACAAGGTCAATGCGGCATTTGAACGGATCACCGGGCTGATGGGCGCCAAGGGGCGCAGTGCGCGTGAGGTGCTGCCCGGGCTGGAGGAATACTGGTTCCGCGTCTTGGGCCGGGTCGCCACGGAAGGTGTGATGGCCCAGTTCGAGCGTGAGGTAGCGCAGCTGGGGCGCTGGTACTCGGTGGAGGCGGTGCGCATTGGTGCGCCGGACAAGCTGCAGGTAGCGGTGTTGTTCTTCGATATCTCCGCACGCAAGCGTATCGAGACTGACCTTGCCGAAAGCGAGGCGCGTTTCAGCGCATTGGCCGATGGCCTGCCGATGCCGGTGTGGGTGCTGGACGACCTGGGTCATGTGCGCTTTGCCAACACGGCGTTCACCACGTTCTTTGGCATCGTCCAGGACAGCGACCTTGGCCCGCGTTGGTGGCGGAAGCTGTTGCACCCCGACGAGCTTGCGCCGTTCGAGTACGAGCTGCAGGCCGCGCTGGTGGAACGCCGCGAGCTGCATATCAACGTGCGTGTGCGCCGCCACGATTGGCAATGGCGCTGGCTCGAAATGAACGCGGTGCCGCGCTTCTCGCACGATGGCCGCTTCATCGGCTTGGCTGGCAGCAGCCCGGACATCACCGAGCGCCGTGAAATTGAAATGGCCCGCGAAGAGTTGCTGGAAGCCGAGCGTGCTGCACGCAACACCGCCGAGGGCATGGCGCGGATGAAGGACGAGTTCCTTGCCACGCTGTCACATGAGTTGCGCACGCCGCTGACCACCATCCTGGGCTGGAGCGAACTGCTGCTGCAGCGCATGGAAGATGACCATCCGATGCGACGTGGCATGGAGGTGATCGCCAGCAGCGCCATCACCCAGAAGAATCTGATGTCGGACATGCTCGACCTGAGCAGCATGTTGTTGGGCAAGGTGCAGCTGGAAGTGGAAGTGCTGAATCTGGCCGAGCAGGTGCGCGAAGCGGTGCGTGCGCAGGAACTGGTGGCCGAAGGCAAGGCGCAGACCTTGCGTGTGGTCACGCCTGACCGGCCCTGCCCGGTATTGGGCGACGCCACGCGCCTGCGCCAAGTGCTGTCGAACCTGCTGTCCAACGCCATCAAGTTCACACCGGTCGATGGCCACATCGAGGTTGAGTTGTGGAAGGACGACGGCTATTACGTCGTGCAGGTGCACGACAACGGTGACGGCATCGCGCCGGAGTTTCTGGAGCATCTGTTCAGCCGTTTCAGCCAGGCCGATGGCACCACCACACGCCGTTACGGTGGGTTGGGGCTGGGCTTGGCGATCGTGCAGCAGTTGACCGAACTGCACGGCGGTACGGTTTCGGCCGACAGCGCTGGCGCCGGGCGCGGGGCGACGTTCCGTGTGCGTCTGCCCGAGTTCCAGGTACAGAAAGCCGTGGGCCGTCCTCGACGCCGGGTACAGCGCGGCCGCATCAGTGATCAGGTGGTGGCGGCCAACGCATTGCAGGGCGTGCGGATTCTGGCGGTGGAAGATCAACCGGACATGCTCGGCTACATCCGCCGTGTGCTGGAAGAGCAGGGCGCGTCGGTGGTCATTTCGGCCTCGGCGGCCGAGGCGCTTGAGCTGCTCGACCTGCGCGGGCACACCGCTTTCGACGTGCTGATCAGCGATATCGGCATGCCAGGCATGGACGGCTACGGCTTGGTGCATACCCTGCGCGAGACCATGGGCGTGCCCGGTGACGAACTGCCGGCGGTGGCGGTGACCGCGCTGGCGCGGGCTGACGACCGCAAACGCGCGTTTTCGGCGGGCTTCCAGGGCCACATCGCCAAACCCTATAGCGTGGCCCAGTTGGTGGGCGCCATCCGCGACGCCCGCCTGCCCTGATTTTCTTTGCATGAAGTTCACGCGCGACGGGGGTAGTGTGACCACGGTCACCCGCGAAACCTGTCATGGCCCAGTACGCGCCCCACGTCTACAGCGATCCGATGACGATCGCGCTGCTTGAAACCCTGGCGGGTGAACTGCCGGTACAAGCGCGGGTGATGTTGGTGCTGGATGACGGCGCCCGCGTTGCCGGCACCGTGACAATGCGGCCGGTCTTGCAGCATTTTGCCGACTGCGACGAGTGCCCCGGGGTGAATGCCACGGTGCGTCTGGACGATCTGGTCCGCATCTCCCAGCAACACATGCTGTGGCTGGACAGCGTGCGGCAGGTGCTGCGGCTGCCGGTGGCTGAGGCGCCGTAAGGGCGCTGGTAGTGGCGGGCCAGGGGCGTTTTTCGTTGCGGCAGGCCGATAAAGCCCCTTCGGGCATGGCTCGGCACGGCGCAGGTCTGCCCATTTCGGCCCCGTACGGGCCCGGTTGGGGCCACGCCGGTAGAATGGACGCCCCGTTTGACCAAGTATCGGCATGCCCGCTCCATACGACGCCCCGCTGGAAACCCTGTTCCTTCCCTTCTCCGCCTCCAACCTGCGCTGGCCGCAGGGGCCGGTGTTGTTCCTGCGCGCCCGCGATGGTTGGCCGCTGGGCGAGCACGCCAGCGCCTCGCAGCTGGTCTGCGCGCAAAGCTTCCGCCCCTTTGCCGAGGCGCTGGAGCGCAGCGGCTGGGAGGTGCGCAGCGAACAGGTGCTGGAGGAATCCAGCGAGCGCTATCCGCTGGTGCTGGTGCTGCCACCCCGGCAGCGCGACGAAGCCCGCGCCCTGTTTGCCCGCGCGCTGGAAATGGTGGCGCCCGGTGGCCAGATCGTGGCCTGTCAGTCCAACAACGAAGGCGCGCGCTCCGGCGAAAGCGATCTGCAGCAGTTGGCTGGGCTGGGCGGCAAGCTGACCAAGAACCACTGCCGCACCTATTGGACTGCGCCGCAGGACGGCAGCCATGACGAAGCCCTGCGCAAGCGCTGGGCGGCGCTGGATGCCGAGCGCCCGATCCTGGACGGGCGTTTCCACAGCCGTCCGGGCGTGTTTGCCTGGGACCGCATCGATCCGGCCTCGGCGCTGCTGGTCGAACAGTTGCCGGACACACTGGCTGGCCGCGGTGCCGATCTTGGCGCTGGCTGGGGCTACCTGTCGGCGGAAGTGCTGGCACGTTGCCCGAAGGTCACCGCGTTGGACCTGTACGAAGCCGAGGCACGCGCGCTGGCGCTGGCCCGCCGCAACCTGGCGGGCAGCACCGCGCAGCTCGGCTTCCGTTGGCAGGATGTCACCGCCGGCATCGACGGCCGCTACGACTTCATTGTTTCCAACCCGCCGTTCCACACGCCGGCGCGCGAAGACCGGCCAGATATCGGCCGGCGTTTCATCGCCGTGGCCGCAGAAGCACTGCGCCCGGGTGGGCAGTTGTTCATGGTGGCCAACCGCCACCTGCCGTACGAGCAGATCCTCAACGAGAGCTTCGGCAAGGTGCACGTGGCCGCCGAGCGTGATGGCTTCAAGGTCATCGTCGGTACTCGCGGGGGGCGTGCGTGAGGCTGGTCAAGCTGATTGCCAACCTGGGTTATGGCAGCCGCAAGCAGGTGCAACAGATGTTCCGCGAAGGCCGCATCACCGACGCCGACGGCGAAGTGCTGTATGCCGACGACAAGGTGGAGCATGAGGCGATACGCGTTGACGGCGAGCCGCTGGATCCGCCGGTGGGCATGATCCTGATGCTGCACAAGCCAGCCGGTTACACCTGTTCGACCAAGGACCAGGGCCGGCTGATTTACGACCTGCTGCCGTCACGTTTCCGCGATCGCGCGCCGGTGTTGTCCACCGTGGGCCGGCTGGACCGCGACACCAGCGGCATGCTGCTGCTCACCGATGATGGCGCGTTGTTGCACCGGATCATCTCGCCCAAGTCCAAACTGTCCAAGGTCTATGAGGCCGAGTTGGCACAGGACCTGAGCGGCAACGAAGTGGCGTTGTTCGCCAGTGGCACCTTGCTGCTGGAATCGGAAAAAACCCCACTGTTGCCGGCCGATCTGACCATCCACGATCCGCGCCACGCGCAGCTGGTGCTGCATGAAGGGCGCTATCACCAGGTGCGCCGCATGTTTGCTGCCACCGGCAATCACGTGGCCACACTGCATCGCAGCCGCATCGGCGGGCTCAGCCTGGATGGGCTGGAAGAAGGCCACTGGCGGATGCTGACCGCCACCGATCTGGACACCTTGTTCGCTGCATGAACACCCTCACTGCGCTGCCGTTCTTTCCTGATGCCGTCATCTTCGACATGGACGGTTTGATGATCGACAGCGAGCGGGTGTCGGTCGCCTGCTGGAGCCAGGCCGCCGAAGAATTCGGCCTGGTGCTGGAGCGTTCGTTCTTCCTGGGCATGGTCGGTTTTGGCGACCGCGATTGCCGCGCCATGCTGCGGCAGCATCTGGCCGATGACGCACAGGTCGATGCGATGACCGAGCGTTGCCACCTGTTGTACGACGAACGCACGCACGCCGGCCTACCGTTGCGCCCGGGCATCGTCGAACTGCTGGAACTGCTCAAGGCGCACGACATTCCACGCGCGGTAGCTACATCCACGCGGCAGCCGCGTGCGGATCGCAAACTGGATGCAGCGGGTTTGTTGCCGTATTTCCATGCGGTGGTGACCAGCAGCGATGTATCGCGACCGAAGCCCGCGCCGGACATCTACCTGCTCGCCGCACAGCGGTTGGGGCATGCGCCGGCACGTTGCCTGGCGTTGGAAGATTCACCGGCCGGCATCCGTGCGGCACTGGGCGCGGGTATGACGGCCATCCAGGTGCCGGATCTGGTGCATCCGGATGATGCCTTGCGTGCACTGGGCCATCGCATTGCCGGCTCGCTGCATGACGTGCGTCAGTTGTTGCAGCCATGGTTGAGCAAAGCTCCGCTCGCAGCGCTGTAGTCGGCGTCCGCAATGCCATCATTGCAGGCGCAGCGTCAGTGATTTTTTTTACTTTGTAGAAGCGGCATGACGCTTGGCGATCACTTGCCGCGCTCACGCGTGCAGAGAGTGCGCATACGGGCCGCGTAGAAGAACATCGGCGGCGTCCGTTGCGAAGCGGGCGATAGCGCCGGTCAAAGGCTCACCTGCAATTTCATTGTGTGTGGCAACAGCGGCATTGACCGCGCTGCGCGATTCACGCCGCTCCTGCAATGGAGCGGCGTAACCGATGCGCTTCAGCCTTGCAGCTGCGGCGGGAAGCCAGCGGCGTCCAATACCTGAGTGATGCGTTCGGCCGACTCGGTCGTCTGGATCTGCACGATCCGGTTTGGCACATCGATTTCCACTGTGGCTGCCGGATCTATTTCCTTCACCGCCGCCGTCACGCTGCGTGCGCAGCCGCCGCAGGTCATGCTTTCAATATGCAATTTCATGGGGTGTCTCCGTTGGGTATGAGCGCAGGATGCGGGTTGCCATCATGGCAAGGTCAATAGGGCGGGCGCGAAAGAGAAGGAGTGAGCAGAGGCAATGACAACAGGAAAGCCTGGCTTGGGCCGCCTCACGCGACTGCTTACTGTTCACCCACTTCGTGCCCCTTGACCTTCCCTTCATGGGAAGCTTTACCGTGGCTGCAACGGTAAACAGGCGGAGACAATCCGATGACGAGCACGGCCGATGTGG
Organism: Stenotrophomonas sp. Iso1; assembly: GCF_027497995.1. Taxonomy (GTDB): domain Bacteria; phylum Pseudomonadota; class Gammaproteobacteria; order Xanthomonadales; family Xanthomonadaceae; genus Stenotrophomonas. Next base: position 600,604 of record NZ_JAODBT010000001.1, read on the forward strand.
GCAAGACAACAGGCGCCCCGCAGATGGAAGATCTGGTGATTGAAGGCATGACCTGCGCGTCCTGCGTGGGTCGGGTGGAGCGGGCGCTGGCAGCGGTGCCGGGGGTGAGCAGGGCCAATGTGAATCTGGCCACCGAGCGCGCCAGTGTGCAGACCGACGGCAACGTGGCGCGCGAGGCACTCGTGCAGGCCATTCGCAAGGCGGGTTACGAAGTCACCGCGTCCGTGCCGGTGGAGCTGGAAATCGAAGGCATGACCTGCGCGTCCTGCGTGGGGAGGGTGGAGCGTGCACTGTTGGCAGTGCCCGGCGTGCAGTCGGCCAGCGTCAACCTCGCCACCGAGCGTGCCACGGTGCAGGGCGGTGCCTCGCCGGCCGCATTGGTGGCTGCCATCGCCAAGGCGGGCTACACCGCCCGCATGCTTGATCGTGCGGTCAGCAATGAAGACGCACAGGCCCAGCGCCACGCCGACGAACTGCGCGTGCTCAGGCGCGATCTGCTGCTGGCCACGGTGTTGACCTTGCCGGTATTCCTGTTGGAAATGGGTGGGCATCTGGTGCCGGCCTTCCACCATTTCATCGCGTCCACGCTGGGCATGCAGAACAGCTGGCTGCTGCAGTTCGTGCTGACCACGTTGGTGCTCGTGTTCCCGGGCCGTCGCTTCTACGAGAAGGGCATCCCTGCATTGCTGCGTGCTGCGCCGGACATGAACTCGCTGGTCGCGGTGGGCACGCTGGCTGCTTTTGGCTTCTCGCTGGTGGCTACCTTTGTGCCGCGTCTACTACCGGCCGGCACCGTGAATGTGTATTACGAAGCGGCGGCGGTGATCGTCACGTTGATCCTGCTCGGCCGCGTGCTGGAGGCGAAGGCCAAAGGACGTACGTCGGAGGCCATCAAGCGCCTGCTCAAGCTGCAGGCCAAGACCGCCCGCGTGCGTCGCGATGGCAGCGTGGTCGAGCTGCCGCTGGATCAGATCGCCAGTGGCGACGTGATCGACGTGCGCCCGGGCGAGCGCATCGCGGTGGATGGCGAGGTGATTGACGGCGACAGTTATGTCGATGAGTCGATGATCAGCGGCGAGCCGGTGCCGGTGCAGAAAACACCCGGCAGCACCGTTGTCGGCGGCACTGTCAATCAAACCGGCACGCTGGGCGTGCGTGCCACCGCCGTGGGCGGTGCCACCGTGCTGGCGCAGATCATCCGGCTGGTGGAACAGGCGCAGAGCGCCAAGCTGCCGATCCAGACTTTGGTGGACCGCATCACCCTGTGGTTCGTGCCGGCGGTGATGGTTCTGGCGGTACTGACGTTCCTGGTGTGGTTGCTGTTGGGGCCGGACCCGGCGCTGACCTTCGGCCTGGTCAACGCGGTGGCGGTGCTGATCATTGCCTGCCCGTGTGCGATGGGCTTGGCGACGCCGACCTCGATCATGGTCGGCACCGGGCGCGGTGCTGAGCTGGGCGTGTTGTTCCGCAAGGGCGAGGCGCTGCAGCTGCTCAAGGAAGCGCAGGTGGTGGCGGTGGACAAGACCGGCACATTGACCGAAGGCCGCCCGCTGCTGACCGACCTGCAACTGGCCGATGGCTTCACGCGCGGCGACGTGTTGGCCAAAGTGGCGGCGGTGGAAGACCGCTCCGAGCACCCCATCGCCCGAGCCATCGTCAACGCCGCGCAGCAGGACGGCCTGCAACTGCCGGCCGTGGACGCGTTTGAATCGGTCACCGGCTATGGCGTGCGGGCGCAGGTGCAGGGCGTGCGCGTGGAAGTGGGCGCGGACCGCTTCATGCAGTCGCTGGGCCTGGATGTGGCGGTGTTCGCTGCCGTTGCCAAGCAACTGGGCGAAGAGGGCAAGTCGCCGTTATATGCCGCCATCGATGGGCAGCTGGCGGCAATCATCGCCGTGTCCGATCCGATCAAGCACGACACTCGCGCCGCCATTGCCAGCCTGCATGCGTTGGGCCTGAAGGTGGCGATGATCACCGGTGACAACCGCCGCACCGCCGAGGCTATCGCCCGTCAGCTGGGTATCGACGAGGTAGTGGCCGAAGTATTGCCGGAGGGCAAGGTGGACGCAGTGCGCCGGCTCAAGGCGGCGCATGGCCGTCTGGCGTATGTGGGCGACGGCATCAACGACGCCCCGGCATTGGCCGCTGCCGATGTTGGCATGGCCATCGGCACCGGCACCGACGTGGCCATTGAAGCGGCCGACGTGGTGCTGATGTCGGGCAGCCTGCAGGGCGTGCCCAATGCCATCGCGCTGAGCAAGGCGACCATGGGCAACATCCGCCAGAACCTGTTCTGGGCGTTCGCCTACAACACCGCGTTGATCCCGGTTGCGGCGGGTGTGTTGTATCCGTTGTGGGGCATGCTGTTGTCACCGGTGTTCGCTGCCGGTGCGATGGCGTTGTCTTCGGTATTCGTACTGGGCAACGCGCTGCGGCTCAAGCGCTTCCAACCGCCGCAGGCACAGGCATGAAGGAGATGACGATGCACGACGGCATGAACATCGGCCAGGCCGCCAAGGCCACTGGCCTGTCGGCCAAGATGATCCGCTACTACGAAGACACCGGCCTGTTCGGGCCGGTGGCACGCACTGAAGCGGGCTATCGGATCTACAACCCGCGCGACATCCACACGCTGGGTTTCATCAAGCGTTCGCGCGACATGGGCTTCAGCGTCGAGCGCATCGGTGAACTGCTGCAGCTGTGGCAGGACCGTTCGCGGCATAGCGCTGACGTCAAGCGCATGGCGCTGGAGCACGTGCAGTTGCTCCAACAGCGCATCGCCGAACTGCAGGACATGGTGCGCACGGTGCAGGCACTGGCCGAATGCTGTGCCGGTGACGACCGCCCGGATTGCCCGATCCTGCGTGATATCGAAACCGGCGTGCCGCTGCTGGCCGAACCGATGTCGACCCAGTTTGGTACAGGTGGCAAACCCAGGCCGCGGCATTGAACGTGTGCGTCTGACAGGCCTGAACAAAGTGCAACGCGCATGAGCGTCGCGCGTGCCAGAAAACACCTGAATACAAGCCTAAAAAAACGATTTCAGCGGGGGTGCGGTTTCAGGGTGTGTTGGGGTGCATAACGGAAAACTTACATCCGGACGCAGGCAGTGAATTTACTGCCGTGCCATCAAGACGTAATCCAGAGGTGTACCCCCATGAAGAATTCGCTGATTGCCCTGGCGCTGGTTGCCGCCCTTCCGTTCGCCGCTTCGGCTGCTGACGGCCTGTCCTACAACTATGCCGAAGCCGATTACGCCAAGACCCAGGCTGACGGCGATGCCGAAGGTTGGGGCGTCAAGGGTTCCTACGCATTCCACCCGAACTTCCACGCCTTCGGCGAGTTCACCCGCCAGGAAATCGATCGCACCAACATCGAGTTCGACCAGTGGCGCGTCGGCGCAGGTTTCAACAAGGAAATCGCCCCGACCACCGATTTCGTTGCTCGCGTGGCCTACGAAAAGTTCGACCCGCGCAAGAATGCCGGTCTGGATTTTGAAGGCTACAGCGCTGAAGCCGGTGTTCGCACCGCATTCGGCCAGCACGCCGAGGTTTATGCCATGGCTGGCTACGAAGACTTCACCAAGAAGCACGGCATCAACCCGGAAGGCGAGTTCTACGGTCGCCTGGGTGGCCAGGTGAAGTTGAACCAGAACTGGGGCATCAACGGCGACATCAAGATGAACCGTGATGGCGACAAGCAGTGGACCGTGGGTCCGCGCTTCAGCTGGTAAGACGCCCAAGCGTCATGCAGCAAGGAAAGGCCCGGCAATGCCGGGCCTTTCTGCGTTTGGGGGAAGGGCGGTGTTCTGATTTTTCAAGGTAAAGCGCCCTCACCCCAACCCCTCTCCCGCGTGCGGGAGAGGGGCTTTGAACGTCCAGTGCCCCGCGGATGCTTGATGCCTGCCCTCTCTCGTATGAGGGAGAGGGGCTTTGAACGTCCAGTGCCCGGCGATGCTTGATGCCTCCCCTCTCCCGCGTGCGGGAGAGGGGTTGGGGTGAGGGCAGCTCTTGCCCTTGTCCCCAGCTCGCTGTCATCCACTCGTAACCAAACTGCAGCATCGTGCGCAGCGACCGGTATCAGCCGGAAGGAATCGCCGTCATGAAGATCCGCCTGTTTCTCATCGTTTCACTTCTGCTAACCACGCCTTTGGCCTGGGCGCAGCGGGATTACCAGCCCATCGAACAACGTCTGAGTGCCGAACAGCTCCAACAGGTGGGACTGAGCGCGCAGCAGCTGCAGTTGCTCAACCACATGCTCAGCGCGGCGCAGGCCGCGGCCCCAACGCAAGAGGAGAGCCCTGAGGCCGTGCAACTGATGCATATCGGGCTGGAAGAAGGCCCCGTGCACAGCAAGGTGCAGGGCGCGGTGGACGGCTGGGAACCGGGCACACTGTTCGTGCTGGAGAACGGCCAGCAGTGGAAGGTGCTCAAGGGCCAGATGCGCCTGCGCCAGACGCTGCAGTCACCGGAGATCGAGGTCGTGCCGGGTATCGCCGGGCGCTGGTTCCTGCAGGTGGATGAAGACCTGCCCAAGGCACGGGTTTACCGCGTGCGTTGAGGCGTCAACAGGTCGGCCTGCGTGTACATCCCTTCTCCCGGTGGGAGAAGGGATCAGACCAGAATCAACCCGCCGGGCGCACGCGCTGGGTCAAACCCTTCAGAAAATTGCGCAGGGCCTGGTCGCCGCAGTCGCGGTAATTCTTGTGGTCCGGCTGGCGGAAAAGGGCCGACAGCTCCGGCTTTGACATTGGGAAACCCGCTGCCTCGAACACCGCGTGCATGTCCACATCCTTCAGCTCGAAGGCCACGCGCAGCTTCTTCAGCACCACATTGTTGGTGATGCGTTGCTCCGGCGCGCGCTGCGGCTGTGACTCATCGCGACCTCGGTAGTGGTAGATCAGGCCGTCGAGGAAGCGCGACAGCACGGCGTCGGGGCATGCTACGAACAGCGGCTCCTCGTCCTTGCGCAGGAAATCGTGCACCTGGGAGGCGTCCACGTCGAATGAGGCGTCAGCCAGGTGAATGGTGTCCACCACCATGCTGTCGCTCAGATCGAGCATGTAGCGGATGCTACGCAGTACGTCGTTGTTGATCATTGCCACTCCGGAACAACCGCACGGGACCGTCCGGCGGCCGCATAGTGTAACGCTGCCCCCGGTGGCGGCCGTCTACAATTGCCCGGGTTGGCTGAAACGCATTCAGCTGCAATACGTTCACCAGGAACACGCCCCATGCGCCCCATGCGCCCCGTTGCCTTTGTTGCGCTTTCTGCGGGGGCCCTCCCGCAGCCCCTGACCAATGAGCGCCGTGTGCGTCGTTATTGCCGCTCTGCAGGGCGCACTGGCAGGGCGCGGATGCACTGCCCATGAGCCTGCGCGCGATCCTGCACCTGTGTCTGCATGCAGCGATTCCGGCACTGTTGGCCTGGCTGTTCTGGCGGCCACAGTTCGTCAAGGCATGGATGCTGATGTTGTTGGGTTGGGTGATCGATCTGGATCACCTGCTGGCCGACCCGATCTATGCGCCGGACCGCTGCAGCATCGGTTTCCATCCGCTGCATACCGCGCCGGCCATCGTGCTCTATGCCGGGTTGACCATACCCCGACGCACGCGTCTGTTTGGTATCGGCCTGTTGTTGCACATCACGCTGGATGCCATCGACTGCGTATGGATGCGCTGCAGTTCGTAGGGCAGGGAGCGGGGAACAGGAATCGTGCGGCGGGAGCGCTGTCAGGCTCCGTTGGGGCCTGTCGTTGCTGCGTTATGCCAAAGGCGGCTTGATCTGGCCGGAGGCGTAGCGCTTACCAGCCGTGCCACGGGCCCGGGCCGAATCCATATGGCGTCATGCCATCGCCTTTGCTGACGTGGATGTTCACGTCCACGCGGCGGGTATTGCCTTCATCGGTGGTGTAGTTCTTGCCCAGGTTCAGGTCCACCGCGCTCCAGTGGCTGTTGCCGTAGGCCTTGGAGTAGCCGATACCGGTGCTGACTGCGCCATGCACCTGCAGCTTGTCGTCAACGACAACATCACCGGACGGTGAGTCCTTGGAAGGCGGGCGACGGCCGCTGCGATCGCCGTAAAAAGTGCCCGGTGCATCGGACTGGTAGGACGGATCGCCGAGGTATCGGACCGGCGCCTGCGGCACGCTCAGGTCCAAGGCGCCCGGGGTGGTGGCCTGCGCCATCGCTGTGGCCGGGGCCAGCACCAGTGCGAGGATCAGTGATGTTCGGATCACGGCAACCACTCCAGTACACATGCCGTGCCGCGGATGGCAAGGCTGATTGCACGCTAGCAGAAAAGGCTTGAATGATCCCTGTCGCCCAGCAGGGTCAATCCAGCCGGGCGAACGAGAACAAAGCTTTCAACGGATGGGGCCGTTTCTCGATGGCCGCACGGACGATGCCGGCGCCGGTCATCGAGTAGGTGATGCCGTTGCCGCCATAGGCCATGGCGAAATGCACGCGGGGGCCCCATTGCCGGTGCGGTCCGAAGAACGGCAGGCCGTCCGGGGTTTCGGCAAAGGTGCCGGCCCAGGCAAAAGCCGGCGTCAACGGCAGTTGGGGGAACAGCTTGCCAACCTTGCCTGCCAGCGTGCGCGCCTTGGTATCCACGCGTGCATCGCGGCGGGCGGGTACATCCAGTGCGTCGTCTTCGCCGCCCACCAGCAGTCGGTTGTCGGCGGTGCTGCGCAGGTAGAGATACGGGTGCGCGGTTTCCCACAGCATCGTGGTGCGCAGCGGGCCAAGTGCTTCTTCGGTGAGTGGGTCGGTGACGAACGCGTAGCTGCTGCGGTTGCGCGCCACGCGCGAGTCGAGCCAGTGCTGGCTGGCATAGCCGGCGGCCATCACCAGATGTTTGCAACGGATGCGCATGCCGTCGCTGCTGCGTGCATGCACCTGCCGGGTAGTGGCTTCCAGCGCGGTGATGCGGGTGCGGTCGAAGACTTGGCCGCCCTGTCGCTGCAGGCGAGCCAGCAGGCGGTAGGTCATCCGGTAGGGGTCCATGCGCGCGGCCAAGTCGCTGAGGATGGCGCCCGGCGCGTTGAAGCCGTGGTCCGCGTGCACACCGGCCGCATCCCGCCAATGCACGGCAAAACCATGTTTACGGCGCAGTTCGTACTCGTCGATGAGCCCGCTCAGGTCGCGGGTGCGGCTGGCGTAGTACAGGCTGTCGGCGGGCTGGAAATCCACCTTGCCGACCTGCCGCGCCAGTTGCCGCAGTTGCCCGATGGCTTCGGCACAGGCGCGATAGGCCAACAGCGCATGATCCAGCCCATAGCGTCGCGCAAGCACCTGCATCGGCGTGTCGATTTCGTACTGCAGCAGGGCGGTGCTGGCGGCGGTGGAGCCCCAGCCGATGTCGCGCTGCTCGACCACCACCACGTCGTGCCCATGCTGGCCGAGATGGTCGGCGATCAGCGCGCCCGTGATGCCGCCGCCGATCACCAAAACATCGCAATGCAGATCGCGCTCCAGCTGGGGGAACGCCTGCATCAGGCCGTTGCGTACAGCCCAGAACGGGTAGCCGCTCTTCAGATCCATGGGTTGATTACCAGCTCTGGCTCAGGCCGTGCGGTGCCCGGTGTGCGGGGTGTGGATCAGCTTGTCCACATCGAACCCCTGTTGGCGTGCATAGGCGATGTAATGCTGCCGTGTGGTCTCGTCCATTTCCGGCTGCCGCGCCAACAGCCACAGGTAGTGGCGGTCCGGGCTGCCGATCAGGGCCGTGCTGTAGCCGGCATCGAGCTGCATCACCCAGTAGTCGCCCTTGGTGAAGGGTATCCAGCGCAGGCCCTCGGGCAGGAAACTGACTTGCAGTCGGCTGTTGCTCGCGTCGATGGGGGTGGCCTGGCCGATGGCCTCTTCCTGCTTGCCCTTGTGCAGGCAGCGGTTCTGCACGCGCACGCTGCCGTCGTCGTTGAGCGAATAGAGTGCGCTGATATCGGTGGCGTCCTCTGGTTCATGACGCATGGGCAGACGGTCGATTTCGTACCAGGTGCCCAGGTAGCGCTGCAGATCTACTGACGGCACGGTGGGTAGTGGGGGATGCGGATTCACGAGGTCACCTGTTTGCGGTGGCGGCGATGCCGGGACACTTCCTATAGGCCAACGGCGGTGAAGAATCCGTTGCCTGGCGTGACGACGCGTATGGCCGTTGTTAGCGAGAGGGAGCAGCGAGAGGGCGTTACAGAGCGCTGTAAATTGATCATCGGGATGAACGTGAAATGGCGAGGGTTGCGCACGGGTTCGCAGGATCTGGACGCAGCCTGATCTATAGTCCCCGGCAGGCGCGGTGGTCCGTGCGATCCGGTGTGTTCCCTTGCTGAAATCCTGCCTTTCCCGGCCGCTGCGCGCGGTACTGTTCGCCATCGTCCTTACCGGCGTCAGCGTGCCCATGGCGACCGCATGGGCTACCCAGGACGCGGCCAGTGCCAATGCCATTACAACCACGCCGCAGGCACGCATCGAGCAGGCCTCACGTGTGCTGGATGCCGTCAAGCATGCGGTGGATGATGCGGATGCACCGGAAACACTGAAGACACTGAGCGAGCAGGCAAGCCAGGCGCAACGCGATGCCGAAGCCAGCGTGCAGGCATTGCAGCCGGAGCTGACCCAGCTGGATGCACGTATCTCGCAGTTGGGGCCGGTGCCGGAAGGCGGTGAGGACCGCGATATCGCCCGCCAGCGCAAGGCATTGGATCTGCAGCGCAGCCAGCTCAACAGCGATATCGCGCGCGGCAAATTACTTGCCGAAGACGCCAAGCAGGCAAGCGAGTCAATCGAAAAAATGCGTGCGCAGCAGTTTGGCGAACAGCTCGGCCGCAAGGTGGGTTCGCCGTTGTCACCGGGGCTTTGGCGTCAGTTTTCGGAACATCTGCCCGATGATCTGAGCCGCTTCGATTCGCTGTACCGGCAGGCCAGCAACGGACTGCTGTTGGCGACGGCCAAACACGGCTGGACGGCACCGATCGTTGGCGTGGTGCTGGCCCTGCTGATGGTGTTCCCGCTACGTCTCTGGCTGCGCCATCTGGGCCGTCGCTATGCCGCCTCCGAGCGTGCGCCCGCCGGACGCCTGCGCCGCACGGGGCTGGCCGTGTGGCTGCTGCTGGTCGGCACGCTATTGCCGGGGCTGGCAGCGCTGGTGTTGGTCGGCAGTCTGCGGTCGATCTCGGCGATTGCGCCGCGCCTGGAAGCGGTGGCCGATACCTTTGTCGCTGCCACCTTCGTGGGTGCCTTCATCGCTGCGCTCGCGGCATCCCTGCTGGTGCCATCGCGGCCGTCGTGGCGGCTGTTCGACATTGACGACCTGGCGGCGACGCGGCTCCGTCGGTTTGCCTGGGGTGCGGCCTGGTTGACCTGGTTCACCATGCTGGTGCGCGACGTCAACCGCGCCGCGCGCACCTCGCAGGTGAGCACCATCACCCTCGATGGTCTGGTCGCCTTGACCTACGTCGCGCTGATCATGGGCATGCTGGTGACGCTGGCCGCGCTGCACCGGCGCCGTGCGGCGGCCGCAGCCGAAGCCGAACAGCAGGAAGACGCGGGCCGCGCACGGCCTGCCAAGGCGCCACGCAGCGGCTGGTTGGTGCTGGCACGGTTGGGTGGGCACCTGGCGGTGTTTGCCGCTCTTGCGGCAACGCTGTTGGGTTATCTGAACTTCGCGATGTTTGCCGCCCAGCAGATGGTGTGGGTGACGGTGGTGGTGTTGGCGACATCGTTGTTGATGAAGTTCGCCGATGATTTTGCCCTGTGGCTATTGGCGCCGGACAGCGTATTCGGCCGCACCCTGCGCCTGTCCACGGGCTTGCCGGGCGCGCGTCTGGAGCAGGGCGGCGTGCTGTTGTCGGCAACGCTGCGGATAGTGCTGGTGGTGTTGGGCATCACCGCTGTCGTGGCGCCCTTTGGCAACATCGGCATGCTGTATGGCGGGCTGGAGACACTGGCCGGCGGCGTGAATATTGGCGGCAAATTGCTACGGCCGTCAGCGGTGTTCTGGTCCATCGTGGTGCTTTTGTGCGGTTTGGCCGTGATGGGTGTGGTGCAGCGTTGGTTGGAAGACACCTACCTGCCCAAGACCGAGCTGGATACCGGCGCGCGCAATTCCATCAGCACCGTCGCGCACTACCTGGGGATCGTGTTGGCGGTGTTGTGGGCACTGGCCACGCTGGGGGTCGGCTTCGAGAAACTGGCACTGCTGGCCAGCGCGTTGTCGGTGGGTATTGGTTTTGGTCTGCAGGCGATCACCCAGAATTTCGTGTCTGGTCTGATCCTGCTGGCCGAGCGGCCGGTGAAGATTGGCGACTGGGTGAAGATCGGTGACCAGGAAGGCGACATCCGCCGCATCTCGGTGCGTTCGACCGAAATCCAGGTGGGCGACCGCTCCACGCTGATCGTGCCGAACTCGGAGTTGATCACCAAGACCATCCGCAACATGACCATGGCCAATGCACTGGGCCGCATCCAGGTTCAATTCTCGGTGCCGTTGGGTACCGATGTGGGCAAGCTGAGGCAGCTGCTGTTGGATATCTATCAAGCCAATGAGACCGTGCTCAATGAGCCAGCCCCGTCGGTGTTCATCGACTCGATCAGCGGTGGTCAGGTGGCGATCAACAGCTTTGGCTACGTGCCGACCGCGCGCAGTGTGTATGGCACGCGCAGCGAGCTGTTGTTCGAGCTGCTGCAACAGGCTGCTGCCAACGATATTGCGCTGGTGACGCCGACCGACATCCATCTGGTGCGTGCCCCCCAGGCGCCGTCGTAACGCACGATCCGCGTAGCCCGGGTATGCACCACGCACCCGGGCAATCATTGGCAGTGAAGGCGGCCGGTTTCATGCGGCCAGGCGACGCGGGCTGCGACGGTGGTGTGCTGCGGTGTCGTCAGAAGTTTTTGCCCGCCGCAGCCGGAATCAGTCCGGACGTCGCCGCACGAATCGCTCCGGCACCAATGCAACGGAATCAGGAGCGAGGGTGTTCCGGTGCTGCCGGTACCAGTGCGTAGTCATCAATGGCCAGCAACTCGGCATGGCTGAGCCAGGCGCGGATTTCCAGGTCATCAATCTCGTGATCCAGCCCAAGCGGCATGCTGATGCGGCCTTCGCTGTCGGCCTGCACCCATTGCTGGGCCACCACCACCTGACGGCTGGACGACACCGCCTCCACCCAGAACCCACGCTGCGGTCGCTGCGCGGCATACAACTCCAGCATGTATTGACCGGGGCCGGTATGGCGCGGCTGCCGGCTGATCATACGTGATTGACGCACGCTCGGGCGCGGGCCGGTGAACGCCTGCAACGGCGCATCAATGGCGATACCCCGGCGCAACTGATCGTCGCGGAACAGGCGCATGCCCTGGTCGCTGTCCACCAGCAGGGCGCACCATTGACCGTCGGCCGAGCCGTCCTCGAATGCCGTGCAACGGTCCACGTAAGCCAGACGATGTTGTGGGTCGGCCTCCTCGAACTTGCGCGAGGTGTTTTCCAGATACATCGATTTCAGCTGCCACTCCTGGTCGTATTCCAGCAATACCGGCGGCTGCACTTTCTGCACACCCACCAGCACCTGTTCCTGATCCAGCCGCAGCATGCGTGTCTGCTCACCCAGCCACAACGAGCGGGAGAAAGCGTGATAACGCGCGTAATCGCGGCTATCGGCCTTCAATGCGGCGACGCTGGCGCTGGGCGCGCGCGGCGAAGCCAGCAGGGAGCGGCCGAAGCCGATTGCATCAATGGCCGGGTCCAGCAGCTGCAATGCAGTGGCGCCCGAATCCAGTGTGGTGCCGGCGTGGGCGGTCACCTGACGCGGCGCGATGTCCTTGCCGAGGAACAGCAGCAGGTTTTCGCGGCGCATGTCTTTCAGCACGTGGCTCAGGTCGTTGGGCATGGCCAGGTGATCGGAGGCCAGCACCACCAGTGTGTTCTCGCCGAACTCGCTGGAACGGATGCGATCCACCAGCTGCGAGATCAACCGGTCACTGCATTTCAGTGCGCGCAGCAGGCCGATGTTGCCGTGCTGGCTGCGATAGCGCGTGCCCTTGCAGGCCACTGGCAGGTGTCCGGCCGGGTGGTGTGTGTCCATCGTCAAGGCGGTAAGCATGAAGGGCTGGCCTGCCCGCGACAGTTCCAGGAAGCGGTCGAACGCGCGGTCCAGCAGCACGTCGTCATGCAGGCCCCAGTTGGAGAAATGCGAGCGAGCAATTTTCTGCTGGTTGAACCAGGCCAGGTCGCGGACATCGTCGAAGCCATGCGTGGACAGGAAATCGGCCTTGGCCGCGAACTGGCCGTTGGCACCGCCCATGTAGTGATTGCTATAGCCCTGCTGCTTCAGGTAATCGCCCAGGCAGAAGGCTTCGGGCAGGAAGCTGCCCATGCGTCCCATGCTGTTCTCATCGCCCTGCGCGGTGGTCAGCGGCACGCCGCACATGGATGACACCAAACCGGCAATGGTCCAGCCGCTGCCATCGGCCGAGGCGATGTCGCGGAAATCCAGTGCTTCTCCCGCCAGACGGCGGATGTTTGGCATCAGTCGCGGGAAGGTGTCTTCATCCAGATAGGTGCGTTCCAGGCTTTCACCGTAGATCCAGACGATGTTGGGGCGCTGCGCCAACGGCTTGCCGGGGATGCTGTATTCCGGTGCCACCGCGCTGTAATCCACCGGCTGCATCTGCTGATGAATGCGCTTGGCATCGCGGTACAACGGGCTGCTGACAAGCGTGGCAACGAGCAGTGCCGCAAAGCCGGCGAAAATCGGCACGCCATGGCGCGGCAGCCGCAGGCGGCGCACACGCAGCAGCAACAAGGGTGTCAGCGAGGCAAGCACCAAGGCCAGAAAGCCCAGAATGTAGGCACCGAAATCACCGACGCCAGCCCCTTCCATGTCACTGCGCAGGTGATAAAGCGTGGCCGAATTGATGCCGTCACCACTGAGCCGGTCAATCAGCCACCAGCTGCTCAACGCCAACAACAGCAGCGACAACAGACCTGCTTTGAGCTTTGCCAGCGTGGGCGAAAGCACTAGCAGAACAACCAGAACAGCCAGGTAAAACCAGATGATCCAATGCATGCGGCCACTTGGGTAGCGAAAGACGTAAGCGGGTGACCGTAGTCACCACGTCCCACCACAACGCCATGTCAGGCGTGTGACGAAAGGACGCCCGGATGGTGCCTGCACGAACCTGACTGAAATGTTTTCCAGTGAATGCAATTTTTAGTGAGAAAGCGTGAGAGAGAGCTGTAATGCGAAGTGCCCAACGCGCACGCATTCATTCACCGGCTCATTCGCGGGGGCGTCAACGGTGCCCACGTTCTTCGCGTACACGCGAGCGGGTGCGGTGATCAAACAGCAGGGCGCTGAGGATCAACCCCATGCCAATCACCACGCCCAGCAGAAACAACGCGATGGCGAAGGCCGGGTAGCCGAACAATGTGAAGCGCGTTGGCACCTGCATCATCAACGCGGAAGACAGCAGCAGCGCTGCGGTGATCAACCCGGCGGCGATGCGGTTGGCGACTTTCTGGATGTTCTCCATCAAGCGCGACTCCTCCAGTCCGGTGACTTTCATCTGCAGCCGGTTCTCGGCGACCAGACTGAGGATGTCGGACATGCGCCGTGGACCATCGCGCAGCAGTTGCTGCACTTCCATCGCCTCGCTGGCGAGGTTGGCCCGTGAGAGGGATTTGCGCAGGCGCGCGCGCATCACGTGCTGCAGCTGTTTCTCCACCACCTTGCGTGTATTGAGTTCTGGCGCCAGCACCTGGCACACGCTTTCCAAACTGAGCAACGCCTTGCCCAACAGGCTGAGCTCGGGCGGTGTACGCAGGTTGCTGCTGGTGGCGATGCGAACGATCTCCAATACCACGCGGCCTTCAGAGACGGTGCCGTTTGCCGCGTAGCGGGCGATCATCTGCCCGGTCTCGCGCAGATGGCGTTCCTCGTCGTAGTCCTCCAGGCGGGTGCTGATGGCGATGATTTCGTCGGCCACTTCCTCGCCACGGCCATCCACGGCAGCAAACAACAACTTGAGCAGGCGCTCGCGCAGCCGTGGCGGCACATGCGCCACCATGCCCAGGTCGAAGATGGCCAATTGCCCGTCGGGTGTGACCCGCAGATTGCCCGGATGTGGATCGGCATGTATCTCGCCGTGCACGAATATCTGGTCGAGATAGCCACGCACCAAGGCGGCGGCCAGCGGCAGCATCGACTGCTCGGTGCGGCGCACCTGCGGAATGGCATCCACGCGCACGCCCGGCACCAGCTCCATGGTCAGCACGCGGCGGCTGCACAGGTCCCACATCGGCTGCGGTACCCACAATTCTGGATACGGCGCCAGGTGCTCACCGAAGCGCGCAAGGCTGGCGGCCTCGGCTTCGTAATCCAGCTCCATGCGCAGGGTCTTGGCGAATTCATCCAACCAGTCGGAAAAGCGCACCTTGCGGCCGACGCGGGTGAGGTGGTCGGCGGCGGTGGCAAAGCTACGCAGCACGCCGATATCCGAACGCAGCTGCGCGGCGATGTCCGGTTTTTGTACCTTGATGGCCACCTCGCGGCCGTCACGCAGCTCAGCGCGATGCACCTGGGCGATGGAGGCACAGCCCAGCGGCACGGGGTCGAACGAGGCAAACAGTTTGTTGACCGATGCACCGAGGTCCTCCTCGATGATCGCGCGGATGTGCTCGACCGGGATGGGTGCCACTTTCTCCTGCATGCGCTCCAGCGCGGTCACGTACTCCGGCGGGATCATGTCCGGGCGGGTGGACAGCACCTGACCGAGCTTGACGAAGGTGGTGCCCAATGCCTCCAGGTCGGTAACGAACTGGGTGGGGCTGCCGGTGGCCGGTTGCCGGCCCAGGCGTGGCAATTCGCCGTCGAGCGAGATGCCCGAAAACACACCGGAGTTCCGGTAACGCAACAGCATCCGCACGATCTGCTGGCGCCGGTTCATGCCGCCGATGGTGGTGGGAACCTCGTTGCTGGTGGGTTCGTTCAAGCCGATACCTCCTGCAAAACAGGGGCCTTAGTGTGGCTGCGGGCAGGTTGGGGAAGGGTGAATGCAGGGCGGTCACGTCTATCGACGCATGAATGGGTGAGAATCCACCGGTCTATCCACTTTTAGGTGTCCCATGGCTGGAGCCAGCCTGTTTGCCCTGCTTGACGATATTGCCGCCCTGCTTGACGACGTCGCGGTCCTGACCAAGGTTGCGGCCAAAAAAACCGCAGGCGTGCTCGGCGACGACCTGGCGCTCAATGCGCAGCAGGTGACCGGCGTCAGCGCCAACCGCGAGTTGCCGGTGGTGTGGGCGGTGGCCAAGGGGTCGCTGGTCAACAAGGCCATCCTGGTACCGGCGGCGTTGGCCATCAGTGCGTGGCTGCCGTGGGCGATCACGCCGTTGATGATGATCGGCGGTGCCTTCCTCTGTTACGAGGGCGTGGAGAAACTGGCGCACAAATTCCTGCACTCAAAGGAAGAAGACCAGGCACACAAGGCCGAGCTGGTGAAGGTGCTGGCCGATGAAAAGGTCGATGTGATCGCTTGGGAGAAGGACAAGATCAAGGGCGCGGTGCGCACCGATTTCATCCTGTCGGCCGAGATCATCGTGCTGTCGCTGGGCGTGATATCCAATGCGCCGTTTGGCCAGCAGGTCGCGGCGCTGATCGCCATCGCGCTGGGCATGACGTTGTTCGTGTACGGCCTGGTGGCTGGCATCGTCAAACTGGACGACATCGGTGCCTGGCTGCTCGACAAAGGGCGCGCACTGGCAGCGGTGGGGCGCGGACTGCTGTATGCCACGCCGTGGCTGATGCGCGGCTTGTCGGTTGCTGGCACCGCTGCGATGTTCCTGGTCGGCGGCGGCATCCTGGTGCATGCCATACCGCCGTTGCATCACTTCGTGATCGGCCTGGCGCCGACGAATCTGGAAT
This sequence comes from Stenotrophomonas sp. Iso1, assembly GCF_027497995.1. Classification (GTDB taxonomy): domain Bacteria; phylum Pseudomonadota; class Gammaproteobacteria; order Xanthomonadales; family Xanthomonadaceae; genus Stenotrophomonas. The sequence continues at coordinate 616,523 of NZ_JAODBT010000001.1, forward strand.
GGCTGGCCAACGGCCTGGGTAGCGTCGTGGTGGGCATCTTCATCGGCGCGGTGGTGCTGATGGTGGTGACGGCGTTCCAACGCATGCGCGGCGGTAAAGCCGCGGACTGACAGACCAGTGCCCGGGCAAGCGCAATGCTGCCCGGGCACGTAACGTTGCCGTTGTGGGCGCGCGATTTCTTTTCCGCGACGCGATGGCTTCTTCTACGTTGCAGAGCGGCATCCTCCGTACAGTCACGAATGATGCCGCTCAACGTGCAGCCGCTCAGTGCAGCTTGTCGCCGGCCAGCAGCTTGTTCCAACCGTCAATGCCCAACTTGTCGAGCGTTTCGATGTTGCGCTCGATGATCACATCGGGGTCCGGGAATGCGGCCACCGCGCGCTCCACGCTGTCTTCGCGCAGCAGGTGCAGGATGGGGTAGGGCGCGCGGTTGGTGTAGTTGCTCACGTCATCCGGCGCGGCTCCGGCGAACTGGTACTGCGGGTGGAAGCTGGCGACCTGCAGGATGCCCTGCAGATCCAGCGCTTCCACCGCCGCATCGGCGTTCTCCAGGAAGTCGTTGTACTCCAGGAAATCGGTCAACACGTCCGGATGGATGATCAACGTGGTGTCGGTCTGCTCGGCCGGAGTGTCGCGCAGCAGCGCCAGCTCTTCGACCAGTTGTTCCAGCAGGGCTTCAGGCGTACTGGCATCGCTGAGTACGAAGCGCACCTGCTGCTTGGTGTACACCGCTTTGGCGAAGGGGCACAGGTTCAGCCCGATGACGGCCTTCTCCAGCCAGTTCCGGGTGACGGCGAGCGGGTCGCCGGTGGGGGTGGTGGCGTCGTTCATGGTGGCCTTGCCTAGGTGCTGGGTGGGCAATTGTAGTGCCAGCCCGTGGCGAGGACCGCTTGACTGTCCATGGATGAAACAGCTGGCAGTGGTCAAACCGCTTCCGCGACAAGAGATTCGGCAATCGCCGTTGGTGGCCAATAGGCAAGCGATGTGGGCAGGCGTCCAATCGGCTGACTTATTTCCCCCAATGGAGTCCTGGACGATGGCAACGCAAGCACTTCTGCCGACCAAACTTTGGTCGGGCAAGCAATTCGATGGGCAATGGAGCGTCAGCGCGGCATTGTGGAATGTGGTCGAGCCGGCTACCGCTGCGTTGCTGGGCCAGGTGGCGCTTGCCGACCCGGCCCAGGTAGCGCGTTCAGCGGCGGTCGCAGCCCAGGCGCAACGCCTCTGGGCCGACGCACCCTACGAAACCCGGGCAGGCGTGCTGCGCCGTGCCGCCGCGCTGGCCGAAGCGCATGGGGACGAAATCAAGGATTGGCTGGTGCGCGAAGGCGGCTCTACCCGTTTCAAGGCCATCGCAGAATTCAGGGTGGCCACCCGTACGCTGCATGAGGCAGCCGCACTTCCATCGCGTGCGGTGGGTGAAGTCCTGCCGTCCGAGCCGGGGCGCTTGAGTCTGGCGCGGCGGCGTCCGCTGGGCGTGGTCGGGGTGATCTCCCCATTCAACTTCCCGCTCTACCTGGCCTTGCGCGCGGTGGCGCCGGCCCTGGCGCTGGGCAACGCGGTGGTGCTCAAGCCTGATCCGCGCACCAGCGTGTGCGGCGGCTTCGTCATTGCCCGCCTGTTTGAACTGGCCGGTCTGCCGGCCGGGCTGCTGCATGTGTTGCCGGGCGACGGTGCTGCGGGTGCTGCGCTCACTGCCGACCCCCATGTGCGCATGATCCAGTTCACCGGCTCCACCGAGGCCGGGCGCAAGGTAGGCGAGGCCGCTGGCAAGCACCTGAAGAAGGTGTCGCTGGAACTGGGCGGCAAGAACTCGCTGATTGTCCTGGACGATGCCGACGTGGATCTGGCCGTGGCCAACGCCGCCTGGGGTGCGTACCTGCATCAGGGGCAAATATGCATGGCCACTGGCCGTATCCTGGTACAGCGGGCTATCTATGCCCGCTTCCTGGAAAAACTTGTCACCAAGGCCAAGTCGCTGAAGACGGGTGATCCAGCCCGCGAAGAGGTCGCGTTGGGGCCGTTGATCAACGCCCAGCAACGGGACCATGCCGCACGCATCGTGGCCGATGCACAGGCCGCGGGTGCCGTGCTCGCGGCCGGCGGACACCACCGCGAGCTGTTCTTTGACGCAACGGTGTTGGCTGACGTAAACCGGGAAAATCCAGCATTTCGTGAAGAAATATTCGGGCCGGTAGCCGTGGTGGTGCCGTTCGATACGGAGGATGAAGCCGTGTCGCTGGCCAATGACACGGACTATGGATTGTCGATGGCGATCATCTCAAGCGACGTTGGGCGCGCGCTCAAACTGGGCGAGCGGTTGCACACCGGGCTTCTGCACATCAATGACCAGACGGTAAACGATGAGGTGATAAACCCGTTCGGCGGCGTCGGTGTGTCGGGTAACGGGACCAGCATCGGCGGGGCAGCCAACATTGATGAGTTCACCCAGTGGCAGTGGTTGACCATCAAGGGCCAGGCGCCCGCTTCTTACCCGCTGTGAGCCAGGAGCCGCACATGAACGCTGAAACAGCAGCGCGAGACATCACCGTAGCGGTGGTGCGAGCGAAAGAGCAGCCCTTCACCATCGAGCAGGCCCGTCTTCGCGGGCCGCGCAGTGACGAGGTGCTGGTGCGGGTCGTGGCTACCGGTCTTTGCCACACCGATCTGATCGTGCGGGACCAGCTTTACCCGGTACCGTTGCCGGTGGTGTTGGGCCATGAAGGCGCCGGCGTCATTGAAGCCGTGGGCCCGGAGGTGAAAGCTCTGAAGGTGGGCGACCACGTCGTGCTTACCTATGGCGTCTGCGGTCACTGCAAGCAATGCAGCAGCGGCCATGGCGCCTACTGCGAGGATTCTTACCAGCAGAATTTTGCTGGTGCTGGCGTCGATGGCTCCAACGCCATCGACGATGCGCAGGGGCAGCCACTGCATGATCATTTCTTCGGGCAATCCTCGTTTGCCACCTATGCCTTGGCACGGGAGAGCAATGCGGTGAAGGTGCCCGAAAAGGCCCCGCTGGAACTGCTGGGCCCCTTGGGGTGTGGCATCCAGACCGGTGCCGGTGCGGTGATCAATTCGTTGAAGGTGGTTGCCGGTAGCCACTTTGCTGCCTATGGCGCTGGGGCGGTGGGCCTCAGCGCGGTGATGGCTGCGCGCCTGGCCGGTGCGGCCATCATCATTGCCGTGGACGTGGTGCCGTCGCGGCTGGAGCTGGCCAAGGAGCTGGGCGCCACCCATGTCATCAACAGCCGCGAGCAGGACATCGTCGAAGCGGTGCATGCGATCAGCCCCGGCGGCGTGGATTTCGCACTGGAATCCACCGGTCGCGTGGACGTGCTGGAGCAGGGTGTCACCGCGCTGGCCAAGCTGGGTGTGATCGGCGTGGTGGGTGCTTCAAAGATGGGCACGCTGGCCAGTTTCGACGTCAACAATCTTATGATCGGCGGGCGTACCATCCGTGGCGTGGTCGAGGGCGACAGTGTGCCGCAGGTGTTCATCCCGCAATTGGTGGAGTTGTATTTGCAGGGCCGGTTTCCCTTCGACAAGCTGGTGAAGTTCTACCCCCTTGAGCAGATCAACCAGGCCGCTGAAGACAGCACGCGTGGGCTGACGCTCAAGGCGATTTTGAGGATGCCAGGATGACGCCAGGCGTCGGGGACCGGCGGTGGTCTCAACGGGTACACAACACGGATGCGGCGTTGCCGCTCCGGCACGAGGGCAATCCATGAACGGTGCGTTGTTGGAACACCAGGCGTTGTTGGTCAATGCACGGCGGGAGTTTTCGGCAGGCGCGCCCTTGCCGGAAAACCTGCTGGCGCCGCCGCTGCGGCGCTCATGGGAGCGCTTGCGCGCGTCCGGCATGCAGCAACACGAAACACCGCAGCTGCAGCCCAGGGTGGCACGGCCGCCGCAGTTGGAAGGCAATGCCGACCGCAGATTGGCGCGTTGCGCACAGCACGACATGGACCAGTTGTGGTCGGCATTTGGCGGTCGCCAATGGCTGATGATCTGCGCCAACACGCAGGGCATGATTGTGGCCCAGCGTGAGCACGGCCTGACGGATTCACCGTTGCTGCGCCCCATCCAGGTGGGGCGGCAATTGCGCGAGTCGCATCTTGGTACCACCGCACCCACCTGTGCGCTGGCCGAGGACACGCCAGCGCTGGTTCGCGGCAACGAGCACTATCTGGATCACTTCACCGCGATGTTCTGCCTGAGCGTGCCATTGCATGGGCTGGAGGGTGAAGTGACCGGAGTGCTCGACATCACCGGCCTTGGCGAGCGCAACCCGGATTGCTTGCTGGACTATTTCCGGCAGGCGGCGCTGTCCATCGAAAACCGTTTGCTGCAGGAATGCCGCCCGTGCCATTTGCTGGCGCTGCAGCACGATGTGCGTTGGTTGAATACGCCATTCCAGGGCTTGTTGGCCATCGAGGAAAGTGGGCGCGTTCGTGCCGCCAATCGTGTCGCGCGACGTCTGCTCGGTCTGCCGCGTCGAGGGCCATTGCCGGAGCTGACGTTGGACAGCTTGTTTGCGGGCGCCAATCTGCATCAGCGGCGTCGGTTGTTGCAGGCCGGGCCAGCGCGACGGGTGCGTGTTTCCGAGGACAGCGCATTGCAGGTGCAGTACCTGCGTGCGCCGGTATCGCGGCGCGGCAGCGTGGGCATCCCGGTGACCTCGCGCGATGCCGTCAAGGGTTCACTGCGTGCGCAGGGCATCCAGGCGGTGCGCGACGCGGTGGATAACCACCGCGGCAATGTCAGTGCGGCAGCACGCCGGCTGGGTATTTCGCGTACCACGCTGTACCGCAAACTGCAGCAGGGCGACTAACCCTGCTGCAGCGGTGGATCAATCGCGGAAATTGTCGAATTGCAGCGGCTGCTCGAACTCGCCTTTTTTCAACAGCGCCATGACTTCCTGCAGGTCATCGCGCTTTTTGCCGTTGACGCGCAGCTTGTCACCGTTGATCTGCGTGTCGACCTTGATCTTGGCTTCCTTGATCTTGGCAGCGATCTGCTTGGCCAACTTCTGCTCGATGCCCTGCTTGACGGTGACTTGCTGACGCGCACCGCCGAGGTTGGTTTCGATGTCGCCAAATTCCATGCAGCGGAAATCGATGTTCCGGGCAGCCAGGCGCAGGCGCAGGATGTCGGCCATCTGCTTGAGCTGGAAATCGGTTGGCGCGGTGAGCTTGATCAGCTTTTCGTCTTCCAGGTCGAACTTGGCATCCACGCCCTTGAAATCGAAGCGGGTGGCCAGCTCACGGTTGGCCTGGTCCAGGGCGTTGGCCAGCTCGTGCTTGTCAACTTCGGAAATGACGTCAAAGGAAGGCATGGGCCTGCTCCAATCAGTGAAAACAGCCCCCATTCTAGGCGAATACAGCCCTATCTCTCTTTCGCGGGGGGGTGCAGCTTGGCTTTGAAGCCCCCGCCGTTTGTCGCAGGCAAGGGGAGGGGGGGGACGGAAACCGATGCCCTGCAGGATAGTCCTCTCGGCACGAAGCACTGAACCTACCGGTTGCCTCGGGGATACCGGCTTTGGGCATGACAGCGGATAATCGGGCGCATGTCCCCAACCAAATCCCCTGCGCGCGCCATCGTCTGGATGCTGGCGGCAGTCGCCTTCTTTTCGCTGATGGATGCCGGCATGAAGATGCTGGCGGCCAGTTATCCCACCCTGCAGGTCACCATGCTGCGCGGCGCGGCGTCGTTGCCGTTCGTGCTGGTGTGGGTGCTTGCCTCCGCCGGGCCGCGTTCGATCATCCCGGTGCGCTGGGGCCTGCATCTGCTGCGTGGCGTGCTCGGCATGGTGATGATTGGCTGCTTCGTCTACGCGCTGCGCACGCTGCCATTGTCCACGGCTTACACCATCTATTTTGTCGCTCCGCTGTTGGTGGCGGCCTTGTCGGTGCCGCTGTTGGGCGAGCATGTCGGACCGCGTCGCTGGGTCGCGATCGGCATTGGCCTGGTCGGCGTGCTGGTGGTGCTGCGGCCGGGCGTGGACGGCATCATTTCCTTCCCCGGTTTGATGGTGCTGCTGGCGGCCACTGCCTATGCCATCGCGGCGGTTACGGTCAGCTTGCTGACCCGCACCGACACCCCGCAGTCGATGGTGGTGTGGTTCCTGCTGATCATGGCCATTGGCGCCGGTGTGCTGGCCTGGCCGGAATGGCGGCCGCTGCAATGGAAGCACGCGGCCTTGATCGCGGGCATGGGCTTGGCCGGGGCGCTGGGGCAGATCGCGCTGACCCGGGCGTTCCAGCTGGGCCAGGCCTCGATGATCGCGCCGCTGGAGTACACCGGCCTGGTCTGGGTGATCGGCTGGGATCTGCTGCTGTGGGACAAGCTGCCCGACCGCTGGACCTGGGCCGGCGCGGCCATCATCGTCGCCAGCGGCCTGTACCTGCTGCATCGCGAACGGGTGCAGCGGGCGCAGCGGCCGGATCAGATTGATCATCCCTGAGCGGGGGAGGCCATCCCGGTCTCCGGCATGGTTGGCCTCGGCTGCCGGCGGCGTCACTTAGAACCAAAAAGAATAAGATTCGCCGGTACAGCACGCGCGCCGGAGGGCCGGCGCTGCTAGGCTGCACGCCCCTTCTGACCCCCCGGTTGCCCTGGCAGTGATCGCGTTCCAGAACCTGCAAAAGTCCTACGTCGTCGACGGCCGCGCGATCACCGCGCTGCATCCGCTCGACCTGCAGATACAGGCCGGCGAAGTGTTCGGCATCATCGGCCACTCCGGCGCCGGCAAGTCGACCTTGATCCGCCTGATCAACCGTCTGGAAGAACCCAGCGGCGGTCGTGTGTTGATTGAAGGCGAGGACGCCACCGCGCTGGACGCCGATGGCCTGCGTGCGCTGCGCCGCCGGATCGGCATGATCTTCCAGCACTTCAACTTGCTGTCGGCGCGTACCGTAGCTGACAACGTCGCCTTCCCGCTGGAACTGGCCGGCACGCCCAAGGCTGAAATCGACGCCCGCGTGGCCGAACTGCTGCGCACTGTTGGCCTGGAGGCACATGCGGGCAAGTACCCGGCGCAGTTGTCCGGTGGGCAGAAGCAGCGCGTCGGCATTGCCCGCGCCCTGGCGACGCGCCCGCAGATTCTGCTGTGTGACGAGGCCACCAGCGCGCTTGACCCGCAGACCACCGCAGCGGTGCTGTCGTTGCTGGGCAAGATCAACCGCGAGCTGGGCCTGACCATCGTGCTGATCACCCACGAGATGGATGTGATCCGTCGCGTCTGCGACCGCGTGGCGGTTCTCGATGCAGGGCATCTGGTGGAAATGGGCCCGGTGACGGAGGTGTTTCTGCACCCGAAGCACCCGACCACGCGCCGCTTCGTGTCGGAATCCGAGCATGTGGACGAGGGCGAGCAATTGCAGAGCTACGCCGCTGTCGGTGGCCGCATCATGCGCCTGACCTTCCTCGGCAATGACACCTATGAACCCCTGCTCGGGCACATCGCCCGCGAGACCGGGGTGGACTACAACATCCTGTCCGGCCGTATCGACCGGATCAAGGACACGCCCTACGGCCAGCTCACCGTCGCTTTGGTGGGCGGTGACCAGAACGCAGCGCAGGCTGCCTTCGTCGCGGCTGGGGTGCACGTGGAGGAACTACGTCGATGATTCTTGCAACTGCAGGCGGTTTCTTCCGCCATCTGGATGCTGGCAAATGGGCCGACATCGGTCAGGCCACCGTCGACACGCTGTTGATGCTGGCCGGCTCGTTGCCGCTGACCATGGCCATCGGCTTGCCGCTGGGCGTGCTGCTGTTCCTCACCGGTTCCCCGCAGCTGCATCGCAAACCAGTGGTCTACGGCGTGTTGGCGCTGCTGGTGAACCTGCTGCGCTCGGTGCCTTTCATCATTTTGATGATCGTGTTGATTCCGGTGACGCTGGGGTTGATGGGCACCTCGCTGGGTGTGCGCGGCGCGATCCTGCCGCTGGTCGTGGGCGCCGCGCCGTTCTACGCACGCCTGGTGGAAACCGCGCTGCGTGAAGTGGACCGGGGTGTCATCGAGGCCAGCCAGGCCATGGGTGCGACCACCCAACAGCTCGTTTTCAAAGTGCTGCTGCCCGAAGCACGACCGGGCCTGATTGCCGGTGCCACCGTCACCACCATTGCCCTGATCGGCTTCACCGCCATGGGCGGCGCCATCGGTTCCGGTGGTCTGGGCGATCTGGCGTTCCGTGATGGCTACCAGCGTTCGCACACCGATGTGGCGCTGGTCACGGTGGTTCTGCTGCTGGTACTGGTGCAGGTGCTGCAGATGATCGGCGACCGTCTGGTCACGCATTACAGCCGCAAGTAAGCGCAGCCGGCCGCGCATCGTCTGCACGGTCGGCCTGTTACGGTGTATGCCGTTCGTCCTTCCCCACAGGATTCTGATTCCAATGAACAAGCTGCTCGCTCTTTCCCTGTTCGCTGCCACGCTGGCGCTTTCGGCCTGCGGCAAGCCGGTTGCTGATGATTCCAGGCTTGTCGTGGCTGCCACTGCCGTGCCGCACGCCGAGATTCTGGACGTGGTCAAGCCGCTGCTGGATAAAGAAGGCATCAAGCTCGACGTGCGCGTGTTCAACGATTACGTGCAGCCCAACGACCAGTTGGTGCAGAAGCAGGTAGATGCCAACTACTTCCAGACCGAGCCGTATCTGGACGCCTACAACCGTGACCGCAAGACCACGTTGGTTACCGTCACCGGCGTGCACATCGAACCGTTCGGTGCCTATTCGCGCCGCATCAAATCGCTGGCCGACTTGCCCGATGGCGCCGATGTGGTCATCCCCAATGACCCGAGCAACAACAGCCGCGCGCTGATCCTGTTGGACACCGCAGGCGTCATCAAGCTCAAGGACGCCACCAACGCGCTCTCCACCCAGCGCGACATCGTTGAGAACCCCAAGCAGCTCAAGTTCCGCGAGCTGGATTCGGCAATGCTGCCGCGTGTGCTCGACCAGGTAGATCTGGCGTTGATCAACACCAACTACGCACTTGATGCCGGCCTCAACCCGACCAAGGACGCGCTGGCCATTGAAAGCAGCGATTCGCCGTACGTGAACTTCCTGGTCTCGCGCAGCGACAACAAGGACGACCCCCGCGTGCAGAAGCTCGCCAAGGCGCTGACCAGCCCGGAAGTGAAGGCCTTCATCGAACAGAAGTACAAAGGCGCGGTACTGCCGGCGTTCTGAAAAAACCGCCCACGATAGTGCCGGCCGAACAAACCGGCTCCCGCCGCGCCCCGCCATGCTCGGCGAGTGGCATCGAGGTAACAACTTTGCGGAATATGGCTCCGTGTTACCTCCCGTCAGATGGCATTGCCGGCTGGGATAATCCCGGTCGGCAATGATCTTTGCAGGCCTTTCGCCTACACGGTGACGACAGGCCAGGGCCTAATCTTCCCGTCACGCGATGGCGGATATTCCCTTCCGGTTTGCCGCCGTATCCCTGCACAAGCAATCGCCGCATGCGCGTTGATCGCGCGCGGCGTCAACGGATCAATCTGCCATGCCACTGCTTCTTGCTCTGCCATTCGCCTTGCTGGTGTTTCTGGCGATCTTGCTGATGCTGCTGCCGCTATCACTGTGGCAACGCTTCCGCAGCAGCGGTGCACGCCGCCAGGCGCGGCCGTGGCTGATCACTTTCAATCTGTGGGGCACGCTGGTGTCCACGGTTCTGTTCATCATTTTTGCCGCCATAGCCGGTGTCTGGTGGCCGGGCGCCTGGGCCCATGCCGCACTGGGCTGGTTGGCGGGGCTCGCGCTGGGCGCGTTGGGTTATGCATTGACCCGCTTCGAGGCCGGTACGGAGACGCTGTTCTACAAGCCCAACACCTGGCTGGTGTTGGGGCTGACCTTGATGATCCTGGTGCGTGTCGTGGCGGGCATGGTGCAAGGTTGGCAAGCCTCGATGAGCGGCGTGCCATGGCCACAGAGCGGCTGGCTCAGCCATGCCGGCTTGCTGGCAATGGCCGCGGTGCTGCTGGGCTATGCCGGCATGTACGCGCTGTTGCTGCGCCGTAGGGTGAGGCACCACCAGCGCTATCGCAGTTACAACCGCAGTCCGCGCTGAGCAGCAGGACGTGCGGCGGTTGCGGAAGCGGTGCAAACCGCCAGGTCACCGCAGCGGAAGCAGCTCATGCACCACTGCAGTGGTCGGGTGCGAGGGCAGCATGGCGGCAGGGCCGCGCAGCCATTACGCTGACGCCACGGTTCTGGGAGGTCGTGCAATGGGTGTGTTGAGTTTTTTTGGGCGGCGCCTGGCGCATTTTTTGGCGCAACCCCGCCGCAATCAGGCGCGGCCTTCTACCAGCGATCCTGCATTGTTGTTGCGTACGTTGCGGCGCGGTGATGTGTTGCTGGTGGAAGGCAACAGCCGTTTTTCCACCGCGATCAAATATCTCAGCCAATCCACGTGGTCGCATGCGGCGCTGTACATCGGCGAGGAGCCGCTGGTGGAGGGTGGCAAGCCGCAGCCGATGATGATCGACGTGGATGTGGAACAGGGCGTGCGGCGGATCCCGCTCAGCGAGTTCGCCCAACAGCACACCCGCATCTGCCGGCCGCAGGGGCTGGCGCCGGCGGTGGTCGAGCAACTGGTGGGTTTCATGCGTGCCCGTATCGGTTACAGCTATGACCTGAAGAACGTATTCGACCTGGCCCGCTATCTCATCCGGCAACCACCGGTGCCTGGGCATATGCGTCGGCGTTTGATAGCGCTGGGCAGTGGCGAGCCGACCAAGGCGATCTGTTCGACGCTGTTGGCGCAGGCTTTCGAGTCGATTCGCTATCCGATCCTGCCAGAGATTGAAACGGTGTCGGCGCAGGCGGGCGCTCGACAGCAGCGACAGGAAATCCTGCACATCCGCAACTACAGCCTCTACACCCCACGTGACTTCGACGTGTCGCCATTCTTCGACATCGTCAAACCACGGCTGCAGACCAACTTCGACTATCTCGCCCTGCAATGGAGCGACGATGGCAGCCCGTGATCTGGAGGGACGTCGCATGGCCTGGGCGAACCTCATGGGAAGGGCCTTGGTCGCAAAGCTGGCAATCCACAGTGTCCGCACCTTCGGCCCATGCACAATCGTGCGCGGCCATGTTTTTACGAACATCACGGCCAAGCCCGCTTCTGCAGACACGGCAGCTTTGTAAAACAAAACAGGCACGGATCGCGAACGATCCGTGCCTGTCGATGTAACGCTTACCGCTTGGCTGCAGCAATCAGAAACGTGCGCCGATGCCGAAGCCAACGGTCCACGGATCCATCTTCAACTCTTCGGCGCTCTGGCCGCCAACACGCAGGTCCGGGCGGGCATGCATGTAACGTGCGTCGGCACGGGCGAACCAGGTGGAGTTGATGTTCATGTCCACACCGACGGTGCCGATCGCACCCTTCGCGGTCTCGACGCCGACATGGTTGCCGCTGTCAGACAGGCCATCGATCTTCTCGTTGCTGAAGTTCGACTCGTAGTAGCCCAGGCCCACGAACGGACGGAAGGTGTTGTCCGCTGCACCGAAGTGGTACTGCGCACTCAGCGCAATCGGCTGCTGCTCAACGGTACCGGCCTTTGCGCCGCCATCGGTACGCACGCGGTGATTGAACTTGTCCACCGCGCCCCACAGTTCAACGGCGATGTTGTCGTTGAAGTAGTAGCTGGCGCTGACGGTCGGTGCCGGGCCACCATCGAACTTGTCGATGCCGTTGATCGGGTCGCTCTTGGGCTGCAGCAAGGTGATGCCACCCACTACAGCGAAATGCTTGCCCGAAGCGGTATCGCCGCTGGCATCCTGCGCAAACGCAGTGGAAGACAGTGCAAGCGCACCAACGGTGGCAAGGCTCAGAATTTTGATCGAACGCATAACAGACTCCTCAGTCTCACTATCGGGACTATCGTTGTTGTCGAGGCCCTCGTTGCGGGGCGTGTAGACCGTAGCGATGCGAAGATGAATCGCGCTGTACGCAGGGAGATTTCGCTATGTTTGTGTTCAGCAAAATTGAGAAGAATCCTATGGACACATGTGTGCGCAGAAAAATGTTGTTCACGAAGTTGTGGTGCATGTGATGAGCGGAGTGATCCTGCAGGGATTGCCTGCGCAAGTAGATTCGCAATGTCGCGTGCTGGTACTGGGCTCGATGCCGGGTGCGATCTCTTTGCATGCGTCGCGCTACTACGCGCATCCGCGCAATCGCTTCTGGCCGCTGATGGCAACGTTGTGCGGATTTGATGCAGCGTTGGACTACACGCAACGCATGCAGTATCTGCAACACGCAGGTGTCGGCCTGTGGGATGTCATCGGCCAATGTCAACGCAGCGGTAGTCTGGATGCGGCAATCGTGCGCGGCAGCGAAGTTGCCAACCCATTGCCTGCGTTGATTGCGGACCTGCCTGCACTGGAGGTCATCGCCTGCAACGGCGGCGCGGCACATGCTGCGTTCCAACGGTGGGTGCGACCGGCTTTGCCGGTTGTGGCGGTTGCGCTGCCGGTGTTGGCGCTGCCATCGACCAGCCCGGCCAATGCGGCGTGGTCATTGCCACGCCTGCGGGAGGCATGGGGCCAGCTGCGGCCGTGGCTGGATGCATCGGAACCGCCCACTGCGCGGCCCTGTGGCGGCTGACCGGGCAGGACATCGGGGACAACCGGCAAGTCACGCGGTGTGAATCCCGTCGCGGCAAGCCTGAAGCCCCACCGGCTGTGGCTTGCGCCTGACCGGGGACATACGCAGGCGAATTCAGCGGTAGCGGTTGGCGCTGCGGCCCGGTGACGCCACAATAGAGGATTCCCTCACTGTTGCTGGAGTAGTTTCATGGCCGAAATCAAGGAAGCACTTGTCCCCGATATCGGTGACTACAGCGACATTCCGGTGATCGAAGTGCTGGTCGCCGTCGGCGATACGGTCAAGAAGGACCAGGGCCTGGTCACGTTGGAATCGGACAAGGCCACGATGGAAGTGCCTTCGTCGGTGTCTGGCGTGGTCAAGGAAATCAAGGTCAAGGTGGGCGACAACCTGTCTGAGGGCAAGGTCGTGGCGCTGATCGAAGTGGCCGAGGAGGACGCAAAGCCAGCCGCTGCCGCTGCCCCGGCTGCCCCGGCCAAGGTGGAAGCGACCGCCGAAACCGGCGCCAAGGTCGAACCGGTAGCCGTGGCGCCGGTGCCGGACAAGCTGGCCCAGCGCGAAATCCAGCAGGAAGCCGCATTGCCGGCCAGCAAGCCGGCCAGCCCGCCGGTGCAGTTCAATGCGGAAGGCGTGTTGCCGTCCAAGGTGCCGTATGCCAGCCCGGCGGTGCGCGTGTTCGCCCGTGAGCTGGGCGTCGACCTAGACCAGGTGTCGGGCACCGAAAAGGGTGGCCGTATCACCAAGGAGGACGTGCAGAAGTTCGTCAAGGGCGTGCTTACCGGCGGCGTTTCGGTTGCCGGCGCTGCGCCGGTGGCAGCCGGTGGTGGCCTGAACCTGCTGCCATGGCCGAAGGTGGACTTCAGCAAGTTCGGCGAGGTCGAAGTCCAGCCGTTGTCGCGGATCAAGAAGATTTCCGGTGCCAACCTGGCCCGCAACTGGGCAATGATTCCGCACGTCACTCAGTTCGAACAGGCCGACATCACCGACCTGGAAGCCCTGCGCGTGGCGCTGAACAAGGAAAACGAGAAGGCCGGCATCAAGCTGACCATGCTTGCCTTCCTGGTCAAGGCCAGTGCCGCGGCGCTGAAGAAATTCCCCGAGTTCAACGCCTCGCTGGATGCCAGCGGCGAAAACCTCACGCTGAAGAAGTACTTCAACATCGGCTTCGCTGCCGACACCCCGAGTGGTCTGGTCGTCCCGGTCATCCGCGACGTCGACAAGAAGGGTGTGGTGCAGATCGCGCAGGAATCCGGCGAGCTGGCCAAGAAGGCGCGTGACGGCAAGTTGGGCCCGGCTGACATGAGTGGCGGTTGCTTCTCGATCAGCTCGCTGGGTGGCATTGGCGGCACCGCGTTCACTCCGATCGTCAATGCGCCGGAAGTGGCCATCCTTGGTGTGTCCAAGTCGTCGATCCAGCCGGTCTGGAACGGCAAGGAATTCGCGCCGAAGCTGATGCTGCCGTTGTCGCTGAGCTACGACCACCGCGTCATCGATGGTGCGTTGGCGGCGCGTTTCACCACCTACCTGTCGCAGGTGCTGGCCGACATGCGTCGCGTCCTGCTGTGATGCGCACTGCGCCCATGCGCGCAGTGTTGGCTGCGCTGCTTGCCGTGCTGGCTGCACCCGCACTGGCCGCACGTCAGTGCGAGCCGGTGGTGGGCCAGGGCTGGCCGCCGGCCGTGGGCAACTACGGTCAGGCGGCATCGCAGTTGTTGGGCGGGCAGGCCGAAGACGAGCTGTCGTTGCTGATGTTGCCGGCGCGTGGCGAGGAATCGCAGGTGCTGCTGCGTCGTGATGCCAGCAACGGTCAATGGACCGTGTTGGCGGGGCTGGCCGAAAAGCGCATTTACAGCTGGAATAGCGGTGCCAGCCGGGTAGGGGTGAACCTGCGCCTGGACCAGAGCCCATCATTCGCGCAGGCGCCGTTGCCGGAGGCATTGGCGCAGCGCGTGGTCGAGGTTTGGGCGCAGGCGTTGTCCACGCCGGAAGTGGCGGCGCGTGCGCCGGTCACCGATGGCGAAGTGGTGTCCTTCACCATCAACGGCGAGCGTTACAGCGGGCTGCGCCCGGGCTGTGGTCAGCTGGAGGCGTTGCTGGAACAGGCCGCACTGCTGACCGAACTGGCGCACAGCAAAGACAAAAAGTACGAGAAGCGCTACGAGGCTATCGAACGCGCGCTCGACAAGATGCACAACCGGTTCTCCGGCGAAGACGCCGGCTGAGCCCACTGGAGAAAACAATGGCGACGATTGAAATCAAGGTTCCGGACATTGGCGATTACGACAGTGTGCCGGTGATCGAAATCCTGGTCGCGGTGGGCGACACAGTGAAGAAGGATCAGGGCCTGGTCACGCTGGAGTCGGACAAGGCGACGCTGGAAGTGCCGTCCTCGGCATCGGGTGTGGTCAAGGAAATCAAGGTCAAGCTCGACGACAAGCTGTCCGAAGGCGACGTGGTGGTGATTCTGGAAGCGGAAGGCGAAGCCGCCGCACCTGCTCCCGCCGCCGCACCTGCGCCAGTGGCAGCGCCTGTCGCGACGCCGGCTTCGGCCGCGCAGCCTGTCGCCGTCGCTCCGGCAGCGGTCAGCGCACCGGCCGCGATCGGCCCGGTCGAAGTGAAGGTGCCGGACATCGGCGACTACGACAGTGTGCCGGTGATCGAAATCCTGGTGGCTGTGGGCGACACGGTGGTCAAGGACCAGGGCCTGGTCACGCTGGAGTCGGACAAGGCAACGCTGGAAGTGCCGTCCTCGGCAGCCGGGGTGGTCAAGGAAATCAAGGTCAAGCTCGACGACAAGTTGTCCGAGGGCGACGTGGTGGTGATCCTGGAAGCTGAAGGCGCCGCCGCCGCTCCGGCCAGCAAAGCTGCACCGGGCAGCAAGCCGCCGGTGACCCCGTCGCACCGCGCGCCGGACCCGGCGGTCGCTGCCAAGGCGCTGCCGTCCAGCGGTCGCAAAGCCGACATCGAGTGCCGCCTGGTGGTGCTGGGCGCCGGCCCGGGCGGCTATACCGCCGCGTTCCGTTCGGCTGACCTGGGCATGGACACCGTGCTCATCGAGCGTTACGCCAACCTCGGCGGCGTCTGCCTCAACGTGGGCTGCATTCCGTCCAAGGCGCTGTTGCACGCCGCTGAAATCATCGATCACGCCTCGCACGCCAGTGACCTGGGCATCGAGTACGGCGCGCCGAAGATCAGCTTGGACAAGCTGCGCGAGTACAAGGAAAAGGTTGTCGGTCAGCTGACCAAGGGCCTGGCCGGCATGGCCAAGCAGCGCAAGATCCGCACCGTGCAGGGCGTGGCCAAGTTCGTCTCTGCCAACGAGCTGGAAATCACCGGCGACGACGGCAAGACCCAGCTGTTGCGCTTCGAGCAATGCGTCGTCGCGGCCGGTTCGCAGGCGGTGAAGCTGCCGAACTTCCCGTGGGACGACAAGCGCGTGATGGATTCCACCGACGCGCTGGAACTGGCGGAAGTGCCGAAGACCCTGCTGGTCGTTGGCGGCGGCATCATCGGCTTGGAAATGGCCACCGTTTATAGCGCCCTGGGCGCCAAGGTCACGGTGGTCGAGTTCATGGACCAGCTGATGCCGGGTGCCGACAAGGACCTGGTCAAGCCGCTGGCTGACCGTCTGAAGAAGCAGGGCATCGAAGTCCACCTGAAGACCAAGGCGTCGGGCGTCACCGCTGACAAGAAGGGCATCACCGTGACCTTCGAAGCCGCTACCGAAGGCGACAAGCCGGCGATGGAAAGCGCCACCTTCGACCGCGTGCTGGTGGCTGTGGGCCGCTCGGCCAATGGCAAGAAGATTGATGCCGACAAGGCGGGTGTGGAAGTGACCGATCGCGGCTTCATTCCGGTTGATCGTCAGATGCGTACCAACGTGCCGCACATCTTTGCCATCGGCGACATCGTCGGTAATCCGATGCTGGCCCACAAGGCCACGCACGAAGGCAAGCTGGCGGCCGAAGTGGCCTTCGGCGAGAAGAAGGAATGGGTGGCCCGCGTGATTCCGTCGGTGGCGTATACCAACCCGGAAATCGCCTGGGTCGGCGTCACCGAAACCGAGGCCAAGGCCAAGGGTTTGAAGGTGGGCGTGGCCAAGTTCCCGTGGGCGGCCAGCGGTCGCGCCATCGGCATTGGTCGTACCGAAGGCTTCACCAAGCTGATCTTCGACGAAGAAACCCATCGCGTGATCGGCGGCGCCATCGTCGGTGTGCATGCCGGTGAGTTGCTGGCCGAAATCGGTTTGGCCATCGAGATGGGTGCTGAAGCCGAAGATATCGGCCACACCATCCACGCCCACCCGACGCTGAGTGAATCGGTGGCGATGGCGGCGGAGATTTACGACGGCACCATCACCGATCTGTATATCCCGAAGAAGAAGTGATCCACACGACGCCCCCTCACCGGGGCGTCGTTGTTTCTGGCGTTCGAAAGGGGCGAGGGAATGTGATGTTGCCACCGCCGCCTACCGATGCAGGTGGAATGCCCAGTATTCGATCAGGGTGTGCAGCGCCGTACCGAGCCGGTACTGCATGGATGCGAAACCAAAAACGGCAGAGCGGAGCCATGCTCCGCTGAGGCCTTACCAAAAAAGCCGCTGCCAAGCATGGCTCGACACTGCCGTGTGGGTCAGAACGACAGGCTCACACCCGCCAGCGGTCCCTTGAATTCCTGCTTCAAGCCGATGACACCATCACTGCCGCGCTTGTCGGCATCGAGCTTGAACCAGTCATAGCCGGCGAAGATGCCGAAGTTCTTGTTGAAGTTGTATTGCACGATGGCATTGGCGCGACTCAGGTCGCCTTTGTAGTCATCGAAGTTGCCCCAACTGGTGTTGAGGTACTGGCCTTGCAGGTTGATCATCCAATGCTCGGACGGCGTGAAGGTCAGGCGTGCACCGACCACCGGCGCAATGCCATCGGCCTTCTCATTGATGAAGCGCCCCTGGTAGAGATCGCCAAGATCGGCATAGGCATCTGCGCTGATCTTGGCGTACTCGGCACCCAGCTGCAGGCCGAAGTCGAATGTCTCGCTATCCACCACGGAGTAGTCGTAGACCAGCGTGGCTACCTGGTACTTCAGTTCGCCCTTGACGAAGCTGCCGGCCGGCACCGTGGTGTCACCGTAACTGACGGTGTCATCGAGCGTCTCGCGGCGGTCCTTGTCGTACTTGAAGTAGTCAAAGATCAAGCGCTGCCGGTCGCTGATGCGGAACATGCCATCCACGCGCGGCTCCCCCTCTTTGCCGCCCATGCTGAAATCTTCGGACAAGTTGACATCCTGGCCACCAATGCTGGTGCTGCCGCGGATCGTGTTGTCGGTATCGATGTTCATCGCACCGAGCCGCAGTGTGAAGCGAGGGTCTTCCTCGGCGGCATGCGCCGTCGCGGCGCTGAACAGGCCCAGTGCCAGTGCGCAGGGAGCGAGTGCAGGAATGAAGCGGAAGTTGTGCATTGTTTTTGCCTCCGTGTTGCGTGGAAGCAAAGACCATCGCGGGTTGTGCGTAGTGTCGGCGTGACCACGCGTGTACGCGATGTGTACGGAAGCCGAGGCATGAATGCGGTGAGGTGGTGCTGCAGGGGACCGACAGCACCACCTCACCCGGATCCGTCTCCATCGACGAGTAATGGCGGCGGACGCAGGGGTCTGACAGGGGCGTAGAGAGGAAGTTCCCGGTGCTGCATTGCGGCATCCGGGGCCTGCTGAAGCGGGCTGGTCGGGGGAAAATCCTGAAATTGCGGCAACTTGCATAGTCAAAAGGGATGCCAGATGCCGGTTGTCTCTCAAAATGTCTCACTGCTATACTTTCGCGGCTCGACGAGGCGCCTTCGCGCGATTCGGTTCCCACTTTCACCTTGCAGGACACTTTGACGTGCTGAACTCCGTTGACTCGGGTCGGCGACTGATGTTGCGCGCCGCGGTCTATCCGCTGGCAGCAGTGGCTGTCCTGGCTCTGGCCTTCCTCTTCGTGGGGCCTAAGTACGCCATCGGCGCTGCGGCGTCGGGTCTGGCAGTGGTGGCAGGGGGCTGGATTTCAGCCCGTATGGCACTTGGTGGCGGCGTTCAGGCTGCTGGTTCAGCAATGATGCGCCTGATTCTGGCGATGTTGCTGAAATGGGTACTGGTCATCGCCGTGTTTGCAATTGGCCTTGTCTGGGTGAAGCTTCCCGCGCTGCCGCTGTTCGCGGGTTTGGCGGTGGGAATGATGTTCCAAGTCCTGGCTCTGGCCAGACGTTGATCGAATTCATAAAGGTTACGGACACATGGCGGGCGAGGCTCTAACTCCTACCAGCTACATCCAGCATCACTTGCAGAACCTGACCGCTCCGGTCGGTGAAGGCGGTGGTTTTTGGACGATCCACGTTGACACCATCGTTACCGCAGTCCTGATGGGCCTGCTGATGGTGTTCGCGTTCTGGATGGCAACCCGCAAGGCCACGGCAGGTGTGCCGGGCAAGTGGCAGGCCTTCGTCGAAATCTGCCTGGAGTTCGTTGACCGCCAGGCCAAGGACACCTATCACGGCAAGAGCAAGCTGGTAACGCCGATCGCGATCACCATCTTCTTCTGGATCCTGTTGATGAACCTCATCAAGATGATCCCGGCCGACTTCATCTCCAAGCCGCTGGAATGGGCAGGCGTCCACTACTGGAAGCCGGTGCCGACCGCTGACGTCAATGCCACGCTGGGCATGTCGATCAGCGTGTTCTTCCTGATGATCTTCTTCTCGCTCAAGTCCAAGGGCGTGCTGGGTTTCATCAAGGAGTTCCTGACGGCCCCGTTCGGCAAGTGGATGATGCCGTTCAACCTGATCCTTAACATCGTCGAGTGG
The DNA here is from genome assembly GCF_027497995.1 of Stenotrophomonas sp. Iso1. Taxonomy (GTDB): domain Bacteria; phylum Pseudomonadota; class Gammaproteobacteria; order Xanthomonadales; family Xanthomonadaceae; genus Stenotrophomonas. The sequence goes on from NZ_JAODBT010000001.1 coordinate 635,980, forward strand.
CTGAGCAAGCCGATCTCTCTGGCGATGCGACTGTTCGGCAACATGTTCGGCGGCGAAATTGTTTTCCTGCTGATCTGGGTGCTGGGTGGTGCCGGTGTGTTCGGTGCCATTGCCGGTGGTGCATTCGGCTTTGGCTGGATGCTGTTCCATCTGCTGGTGATCCCGCTGCAGGCATTCATTTTCATGATGTTGTCCATCGTGTACTTGAGCCTGTCGGAAGACAGTCACTGAGTTACAAGCTTCAACCAGTTTCAACCTTCATCCGTTTCATCACCCTTAGCTACTTAAGTTCCTGGAGATAACCATGTACTTCGCCGTCCTGACCAACCTCGCCCAAGTTCAGAGCTCCACCGCCCTCGCCGTTGGCATCATGATCGGCCTGGCCGCGCTGGGTGCTGGCCTCGGTCTGGCCATCATGTCCGGTAAGTTCCTGGAGTCGGCCGCTCGCCAGCCGGAACTGATCCCGGTCCTGCAGGTCCGCATGTTCATCACCGCCGGCCTGATCGACGCCGCGTTCATCATCTCGGTCGCCGTTGGCCTGCTGCTGGCTTTCGCCAACCCGCTGGCCTCGACGCTGCTGGCCGAAGCCGCCAAGCTGGCAGGCTGATCCGGCTGCAGTGAGACGGCCGGGTGCCTTCGGGCATCCGGCTTCGGATGAAGGTTCGGTTGCGTCGCCCCGGCGGCGCAACCACCCCCCGACACCAGCGACTGAGCTAATCCATGAATATCAATTTCACCCTCATTGCACAGGCCCTGGCCTTTGCCGCGCTGATCTGGATCATCGCGACCAAGATCTGGCCGCCGTTGATGAAGGCTATCGAAGAGCGTCAGCAGAAGATCGCTGAAGGCTTGGCCGCTGCCGATCGCAGCCAGAAAGATCTGGCCCAGACGCAGGAAAAGGTCAACGAAGCGTTGAAAGACGCCCGTGGCAAGGCCAACGAAATCATCGATCAGGCTCATGTCCGTGCCAACCAGATCGTTGAAGCCGCCAAGAACGAAGCTGTCGCCGAAGCCAACCGTCAGAAAGATCTGGCCAAGGCTGAAATCGACGCTGCCGCCAATCGCGCCCGCGAAGATCTGCGCAAGCAGGTTGCCGCACTGGCTGTGAGCGGTGCCGAGAAGCTGCTCAAGCGCGAAATCGATGCCAACGCCCACAAGGCGCTGCTCGACGAGCTGGCCGCGGAGATCTGATAGATGAGCCAGGCCCTCACGCTTGCCCGCCCGTATGCCCGCGCCGCTTTCGCGATTGCGCGCGAGGATGGCAAGTTCGCGCCGTGGTCGGACGCGCTTGCGTTCTCCGCCCACGTTGCCGCCGATCCGCGCGTGTCGGCCCTGCTGTCCAATCCTCAGCTGAGTCGCGGTGATGCCGTCACCCTGCTGACTCCGGAGGCGGCAGGTGAAACCTACAGCCGCTTCTTGGGGCTGCTGGCCGAGGCGCACCGTCTGCAACTGCTGCCGGAAATTTCCGGACTGTTCGACCAGCTGCGCGCCGAAGCCGAAAACGTGCTCAAGGCCACGGTGACTTCGGCTGCCGAACTGTCGGCAGACGAGCTGGAAAAGATCAAGGCCGCGCTGCGCAAGCGCTTCGGCCGCGATGTCGAGGTATCGACCGCGGTGGACGCTTCGCTGATTGGCGGCGCCGTGATCGATGCCGGCAATGTGGTTATCGATGGTTCGCTCAAGGGCAAGCTGTCGCGCCTGCAGACCGCGCTCGCACACTGAATTCAATTTAACGTCCGGCTTGATTGCCGGCACTAGGACTTGACGATGGCTACCACGCTCAACCCCTCCGAAATCAGCGAACTGATCAAGAACCGCATCGAGAAGGTCGCCCTGTCCGCGGAATCGCGCAACGAAGGCACCGTGACCAGCGTGTCCGACGGCATCGTGCGCATCTACGGTCTGGCCGACGTGATGCAGGGCGAAATGATCGAACTGCCGAACAACACCTACGCCCTGGCGCTGAACCTGGAGCGTGACTCGGTCGGCGCCGTGGTGCTGGGTGACTACGAGCACCTGCGCGAAGGCGACGTGGCCAAGACCACCGGCCGCATCCTGGAAGTGCCGGTGGGCCCGGAAGTGCTCGGCCGCGTCGTGAACGCGCTGGGTGAGCCGATTGACGGCAAGGGCCCGCTGGGCACCTCGCAGACCGCTCCGGTGGAACGCGTTGCTCCGGGCGTGATCTGGCGCAAGTCCGTCGACCAGCCGGTGCAGACCGGTTACAAGTCGGTCGACGCCATGATCCCGATCGGCCGTGGTCAGCGCGAGCTGATCATCGGTGACCGCCAGACCGGCAAGACCGCGATGGCCATCGATGCGGTGATCAACCAGAAGGGCACCGGCATCAAGTGCGTGTACGTCGCGATCGGCCAGAAGGCGTCGACCGTTGCCAACATCGTGCGCAAGCTGGAAGAGAACGGCGCGCTGGCCCACACCGTGGTCGTGGCTGCTACCGCTTCCGAATCGGCGGCGATGCAGTACATCAGCCCGTACTCCGGCTGCACCATGGGTGAGTACTTCATGGACCGTGGCGAAGACGCCCTGATCGTGTACGACGATCTGTCCAAGCAGGCCGTTGCCTACCGCCAGATCTCGCTGCTGCTGAAGCGCCCGCCGGGCCGCGAAGCCTACCCGGGTGACGTGTTCTATCTCCACTCCCGTCTGCTCGAGCGCGCAGCCCGCGTGTCCGAGGAGTACGTCGAGAAGTTCACCGAAGGCAAGGTCACCGGCAAGACCGGTTCGCTGACGGCACTGCCGATCATCGAAACCCAGGCGGGCGACGTTTCCGCATTCGTTCCGACCAACGTGATCTCGATCACCGACGGCCAGATCTTCCTGGAAACCGACCTGTTCAACGCCGGTATCCGTCCGGCCGTGAACGCCGGTATCTCGGTGTCGCGCGTCGGTGGTGCAGCCCAGACCAAGATCATCAAGAAGCTGTCGGGCGGTATTCGTATCTCGCTGGCCCAGTACCGTGAGCTGGCTGCGTTTGCGCAGTTCGCCTCGGACCTGGACGAAGCAACCCGCAAGCAGCTGGAGCGCGGTCAGCGCGTCACCGAGCTGATGAAGCAGAAGCAGTACGCGCCGATGCCGATCGCCGACCAGGCGCTGTCGATCTACGCCGTCAACGAGGGTTACCTCGACGATGTGCCGGTCAACAAGCTGCTCGGCTTTGAAGCTGGCCTGCACGCGCACTTTGCCAACACCGCAGGTGAGCTGGTCTCCAAGATCAACGCCACCGGTGCCTGGAACGACGAGATTGAAGCCGCTTTCAAGAAGGGCATCTCCGAGTTCAAGACCACTGGCAGCTGGTAATCGCAAAGCGGTCACCGGCAGGGAGCGGCCGCACGGCTGCTCCTCAACCAAGTAAGTAGAGCGAGCGAGAAATGGCAAGCGGACGCGAAATCAAAACCAAGATCAAGAGCGTGCAGAACACCCGCAAGGTGACGCGCGCGCTCGAGATGGTCTCGGCCTCCAAGATCCGCAAGGCGCAGGATCGGATGAAGACCTCGCGTCCGTACGCGCAGGCGATGAAGCAGGTCATCGGTCACCTGGCCCAGGCCAGCACCGATTTCCAGCACCCGTTCCTGGTTGAGCGTGAAAACGTCAAGCGTGTGGGCTACATCGTGATCTCTTCCGATCGCGGTCTGGCTGGCGGCCTGAACAACAACCTGTTCCGGAAGGCTGTGGCAGAAATGCGCGGCTGGCAGGAAAAGGGCGCCGAGATCGACATGGTGACCGTGGGCCAGAAGGCCAGCGTGTTCTTCCGTCGCGTCAACGTGAACATGGTCGGCAGCGTCACCCATATCGGTGACAACCCGCAGCTGGAAACGTTGATCGGCGTGATCAAGGTCATGCTCGATGCCTACACCGAAGGCAAGGTCGACCGCGTGTACGTGGTCTACAACCGCTTCATCAACACGATGACGCAGAAGGCCAGCTTCGATCAGCTGTTGCCGTTGCCGGCCAGCGAGACGCAGGTGGCCTCGCACGACTGGGATTACCTCTACGAACCCGATGCGGCGACCGTGCTGGAGCACGTGATCACCCGCTACATCGAGTCGCTGGTATACCAGGCCCTGCTGGAGAACGTTGCTTCCGAGCATGCGGCACGCATGGTGGCGATGAAGGCGGCGAGCGACAACGCGAACAAGCTGATCGGAACCCTGCAGTTGGTCTACAACAAGGCCCGCCAGGCAGCGATCACCCAGGAAATCTCCGAAATCGTCAGCGGCGCGGCAGCAGTCTGATCGCGTTCGTTCAAAGCACACATTTAGAGGATGCAGCAATGAGTCAGGGCAAGATCGTTCAGATCATCGGCGCGGTCGTCGACATCGAATTCCCGCGCAGCGACGTACCGCGTGTGTACGACGCGCTGCAGGTGGAAGGCACCGAAATTACACTGGAAGTGCAGCAGCAGCTCGGCGACGGCATCGTCCGCGCGATTGCGCTGGGCTCCACCGACGGCCTGAAGCGTGGCCTGGTTGCCAACAACACCGGTCGCGGCATCTCCGTGCCGGTGGGTGCAGGCACCCTGGGCCGCATCATGGACGTGCTGGGTCGCCCGATCGACGAAGCCGGCCCGGTTGCCGCTTCGGATACGTGGGAAATCCACCGTGCTGCTCCGTCGTACGAAGACCAGTCGTCCTCCACCGAGCTGCTGGAAACCGGCATCAAGGTGATCGACCTGATGTGCCCGTTCGCCAAGGGCGGCAAGGTCGGCCTGTTCGGCGGTGCCGGCGTCGGCAAGACCGTCAACATGATGGAGCTGATCAACAACATCGCCAAGGCGCACAGCGGCTTGTCCGTGTTCGCCGGCGTGGGTGAGCGTACCCGTGAGGGCAACGACTTCTACCACGAGATGAAGGACTCCAACGTTCTGGACAAGGTCGCGATGGTGTACGGCCAGATGAACGAGCCGCCGGGCAACCGTCTGCGCGTCGCACTGACCGGCCTGACCATGGCTGAGTACTTCCGTGACGAGAAGGACGAGAACGGCAAGGGCAAGGACGTGCTGTTGTTCGTCGATAACATCTACCGCTACACGCTGGCCGGTACCGAAGTGTCGGCACTGCTGGGCCGTATGCCGTCGGCCGTGGGTTACCAGCCGACCCTGGCTGAGGAAATGGGCGTCCTGCAGGAGCGCATCACCTCGACCAAGACCGGTTCCATCACCTCGATCCAGGCCGTGTACGTGCCCGCCGATGACTTGACCGATCCGTCGCCGGCCACCACGTTCGCCCACTTGGATTCGACCGTGACCCTGTCGCGTTCGATTGCCTCGCTGGGTATCTACCCGGCCGTGGATCCGCTGGATTCGACCTCGCGCCAGATGGACCCGCAGGTCATCGGTGCCGAGCATTACGAAACCGCCCAGCGCGTCCAGCAGACCTTGCAGAAGTACAAGGAACTGAAGGACATCATCGCCATCCTGGGCATGGACGAACTGTCCGAAGAAGACAAGCAGGCCGTGACCCGCGCCCGCAAGATCGAGCGCTTCTTCAGCCAGCCGTTCCACGTGGCCGAAGTGTTCACCGGCTCGCCGGGCAAGTACGTGTCGCTGAAGGACACCATCCGTGGCTTCAAGGCTATCGTCGATGGCGAGTACGACCATCTGCCGGAGCAGGCGTTCTACATGGTCGGCAGCATCGAAGAAGCGGTCGAAAAGGCCAAGAAGATGGCCGAAAAGGCCTAAGGAAGCCTGGAACAGGGAATCAGGAACAGGGACTGCTTGTCCTTGTTCCAACGGAAGCGTCGCGTAGCGCGCTTCCCTTCCCGGCTCCCTGATCCCCACTCCGCTTTTGAGAAATGAACCATGACTAGCACCATCCGTTGCGACATCGTCAGTGCCGAGCAGCAGATCTTCAGCGGCGAAGCGACCCTGGTCGTGGCTACCGGTGAGCTGGGCGAGCTGGGCATCGCGCCCAAGCACGCACCGCTGATCACCCGCCTGAAGCCGGGCAAGGTGGTTGTCACTACCGCCGCTGGCGAGCACCTGGATTTCGCCATTTCCGGCGGCATCCTGGAGGTTCAGCCGCAGGTCGTGACCGTGCTGGCCGACACCGCCATCCGCGCAACCGACATCGACGAAGCCGCTGTCCGCAAGGCCAAGGAAGAAGCCGAGCGCGTGCTCGCCAACCGTGGCGAAGCCATGGAGCTGGCCGAAGCACAGCAGCGTCTGGCCGAAGTCACCGCGCAGCTGCAAGCGCTGGAGCGCCTGCGTCGCACCCTCAAGCACTGAGGTTGCCCGCAGCGCACGCAGAAACGCCGGCCATGTGCCGGCGTTTTTGTTTGTATTTTTCAGTTCCCGTTGAATGAATCGCTATCGTTCTCACCCGCAATGCGGTCGACGAATGCGCAGCTGGTTGGTTCGGCGAATCGATGGCGCTGTGATCGCGGGCCTCTCAGGGCGGCAAGCTGCACGCGCCTGGCCGCTGCTGGTGGTGTCACGCCACGTCTGTATCACTCTGCGTGGACTGCCGGTCGCCCAGCAGTGCATGCACGGGCGAGCGCGGTTCGGCAGCCACATCGAAGTTGAGCCAGGACAACAGCATCTGCACGCCGACAATGATCGGCAACGCGGCCAGCATCACCGTGCCGGCGGTGGCCGGAACCCCGCTGTCGGTCGAACCGATCCAGTGCCACAAACCGAACGCTGTGCCGCCGAATAGCAGAGCGCTACCCAGCCCCAGCTCGACACTGGCGACCGAGAAACCTCGCAGTAGATAGCTGTAGCCAATCCGTCGCACGGTGTTGCGCAGGTGGCCATGCAGGAACGGGCCAATCACTCGCGTGGGCCGCAGGCTACTGGGTTCACCCTCGTAACGGGCTTGCATCGGGACGTCCACCACGACCGCGCGAAGCTGGTTGAGGTGGTAGAGCAGATCGGACTCGAAGAAGTAACGCCGCGCGATGCGTTCAAGTTCCAGCTCGGCCAGTAGCTCGCGACGGATGGCAGTGAAGCCATTGGTGGGATCGGCAATCTGCCAGTAGCCGCTGGACAGTTTGGTCATGAACGACAACATGGCATTACCGAGCAGCCGCACCCAGGGCATGCCACGGACGAAGGCGAGGCGATGGAAGCGGTTGCCCTTGGCGTAGTCGGCATGACCTGCCAGCAGCGGCCCGGCGATACGCAGGATCAACGCCGGGTCCATCTGTCCGTCACCGTCGAGTTTGACCACCGCGTCGGCACCAGAACCGATGGCGTGGCGGTAGCCGGTCAGCGTGGCGCCACCCACACCCTGGCTCTGCGCGTGGGTGATGACAACCACGCGCGGGTCGCTGCAGTTCGCGCTGACCCACGCGCCGGTCTGTTCTGGACAGGCGTCATCGACCACATAGATCCAGCCGACTTCCGCGCCGATGCCGGCAATGACCTGCAATATCTGGTCACGGACCCTGAAACAGGGAATGACGATGGCGATGCGACGGTTGGAATTCATGGCTCAGCGATAGATCCAGTGACGCGAGATGAAGAAGCTGATGACGGCGAGTACGGCCTCGATCAGCGGTTTGGCCAGCCAGGCAGCCTCCAGGCCCACACTGCGCCCGACGTAACCGACGCCCCAGGTGCTGATGACCGTAAGCGCAGCCCAGGCCAGGGCGAAACGCAGCAACTGCTGGCGTCCCAGTGGTCGGCTCGACGAGAAGGTGAAGGTGCCATTCAACCAGAAGCCGAACATGGCCCCGATGAGCCGGCCGCAGACGTTGGCGATTTCCAGCGACATGCCGGCATGGCTCAGCCCAACGGTCACCAGCCAGTCGAGGATCCATTGCAGGAACCCCATCAGCAGGAACAGCCAACTTTGCCGTGCCAGTGTCATTGCTTGCCAGCTTCCGGCAGCGACCACCATTCGCTTTCCTTGATTGTTCCCCGCTGTGTGGCGCCTGCTGCGTGCAGCGCTTCACGTTGGGCAGGCGTGACACTGTTGGTGCGCAAGATGACGTCATGGACGTTCTCGCGCTGCATCAAGGCGACCCAAGCCTGTCCCGTCGGATCCTTGTCGGCGTCGCCGGCAGCGGCCAGCAGCGGTGGCGAGTACCAGCTGATGTTGCGTCCACGCGTACCGAATTCGGCAAAGAAGCCATAGGCAGGATCCAGCAGCAATACGTTGCCGGTTGGGCCGCCGGCCTTGCGGATCTGGTGGGCGAAGATGCGCTCGGGCGCGTAGCGCTTGTACAACGGTTCGTCGCGGCCGGCGGCTTTCACCGCTTGTTTGATCGCCCCATAGCGCAGGGTCCAGTAGGCATTGGCCTGGAAGCCCAGGTGCAGCACGCACAGTCCGATGGCGATCCAGGCGGCGCGTCGCGCATCGACCGAGAACGCAGCGCTGACCAGCACGGCGGACAGCACCGCCAGCCCCGGATAGGCGTAACGCATGTACTGCAGCGGGATCAGCGGCAATACCAGCACGCAGGTGGCAGCCAAAGCAGCAATGCGGGTCTGCCGGTGAACCAGGGCCAGCAGCCAGGGGCCGGCGAGTGCGATGAGCAGGAAGCTGCCGCCGCCGTCGTTGGCACCATCGTGGAGGTGGGTATGGAAGCTCATGTCCCAGAACAGCGTAGGACCGAAGCCCGTGTACCAGCGGTCGTCAAAGAAATTGACGGGCGCAAAATAAGGCGACTTGAACCAGGCATTGAACAGCGGCAACACCGGGTTTCCGGTGAGCAGGAACGCCTGGAGATAGCTTGAACCCGCGATCAGCAGACCCACCACGAGTACTGCGCCGATCCGCGGCAATGACGGCCAAGGATGGCGGAACAATGCCCACAACAACGGGATGAGGGCCATCACCGCTGACGTGGTCTTGATGCTCATCAGCCCGCCCGCCAGCACCGCGAGCGCGAGCCAGAAACGGAAGCTGCCATCACGCGGTCCTGCCACCAGGGCGAACAACCAGACCAATGCTGCAGCGGTGGGAAGTTCGGTCTGCATGCCGCTGGCCAAGGCGGTGGTCATCGGCTGACTGATGGCGACAGCTGCGGCGAGCCAACGAGCGGGCACCGGTGCACCCAGGTGTGTGCACAAACGCCACAGGCCACAGGCCAGGGTCAGCAGCCAGAACATGTTGACCGGGCCACGGGCTTCGCTGCCGCTCATCAGCTGTGCGATGGCATGCACCACATCCGATGTCCAAGGGGCGAGTGCCCAGACCTGATGCTCCGGTGATGGCGCGTAGAACCCTTGCTGTTGCAGCTGCCATGCCAAGCGCAGGTGGTAGGCCAGATCATCTTCCTGCATCGTGGGCAGCCAGCAGCTGGCGGCGGCAAGCCCGATGACGAGCACGCAGAACGCCGCAAGCCGGGGTGATGCAGTGACCGCTTCCCTCCATTCATTGCGCGCACCGCGCAGCGTGTTGAGCAGCTCGCGCCTGCGCGCCAGCACCAGCCCGATGCAGAGAATCAGGTAGCTCCAGTTGTAGTGAATCGGCAGGGTCAACAGCCAGCCTGCGGTACCCGCCAGCAGCAGGATGCCGAGCAGGCCCTGCAAGGCCGCCGGTCCCCGTGGCAGCAACCTTCCGCCCAATGCGATGGCCGCCAGGATCAACACGGCGGTCATCAGTGTTGGCAGGGGACCGGCCAGGACGAGAAGCATGACCGCCCACAGCACCAGCAGCCAGTTGGCCTGCGGACTGCGACGAACGCGCCCCAGCAACCACGCCAGGCCCCAGACCGGCAGCGCGAGCAACAGCAGATCCGTGAGCCGGGTGGGCGACCACTGTTCCCACAGATGGGGCGATGCCAGCCCGATCAAGACCGCCACAGGGCCAAGCCAAAGCAGGGCGCGTTCCATACGTTGTGTTGTTGCTTCCATACATTCCTGCAGAGCAAGGTGTGAGTTCGCCTATGCTATCAGCCGACCAAAGAACTCCAGACGGATTAGTCAGGTGGAACCAATGACTCAACCCTTGCACGTAATCATCCTCGCCGCTGGCGCAGGCAAGCGCATGAAGTCGGCATTGCCGAAGGTGCTGCAACCGATCGCAGGGCAGCCGATGCTGGCGCACGTGATTGCCATTGCCCGCCAGTTGCAGCCGGCAGGTATTCACCTGGTCTATGGGCATGGCGGTGAGGCGGTACGGGCGGCATTCGCCGACCAGCAGGATCTGACCTGGGCCGAGCAGAAGGAACAACTGGGTACTGGCCATGCGGTGCAGCAGGCCATGCCGGATGTGCCCGACACCGCACAGGTGCTGGTGCTGTATGGCGATGTCCCGTTGATGCGGGCTGACACGTTGAAAGCGTTGCTGACAGATTCGCCGCGGCTGGCGGTGCTGGTAGCCGAGTTGGAGAACCCGGCCGGTTACGGACGCATCGTGCGCGATGCCGAGGGCAAGGTGGCAGCCATCGTCGAGCAGAAGGATGCCAGCGATGAGCAGAAGCGCATCCGCACCATCAACACCGGCATCATCACCGCCGAGTCGACGGCGCTGCGGCGCTGGTTGGGCTCGCTGTCCAATGCCAATGCACAGGGCGAGTATTACCTGACCGACGTGTTTGCCTTCGCCGCGGCCGAGTACACGCCGGCCGAGCTGGTGTATGTGGCCGATGCGCAGGAAGCCGAAGGTGCGAATGATCCGTGGCAGCTGTCGCAGCTGGAACGTGCGTGGCAACTGCGTGCGGCCAAGGCGCTGTGTGAGCAGGGGGCGCGCTTGCTGGACCCGTCGCGCTTTGATCAGCGCGGCACGGTGAAGGTGGGCCGTGATGTGCAGATCGATGCCAACGTGGTGCTGGAAGGTGAGGTTGAACTGGGAGATGGCGTGCGCATCGGCCCGTTTGTACGTTTGAAGGACGTCAAGTTGGGCGCCGGCACCGAAGTGCGCGCGCATTGCGATCTGGAAGGCGTGATTGCCGAAGGTGCCGCGCAGATCGGACCATTCGCACGTCTGCGCCCAGGGACGGTATTGGCGGAGGGTGTGCACGTAGGCAACTTCGTCGAGACAAAAAAGGTCAGCCTGGGCAAGGGCAGCAAGGCCAACCACCTGACGTACCTGGGTGATGCGGTGATTGGCAGCGGCACCAACATCGGCGCCGGCACCATCACCTGCAACTACGACGGTGTGAACAAGTTCCAGACCATCATCGGTGACAAGGTGTTCGTCGGCTCCAACAGCTCGCTGGTGGCACCGGTGACGCTGGAAGACGGCGCGACCATCGGCGCCGGCTCGGTCATCACCCGCACTGCGCCGTCCGACAAGCTGACCGTGGCGCGCAGCCGCCAGCAGACGATCGATGGCTGGGTACGACCCATCAAGAAAAGCTGAGCCGCGCCTGGCACGGCGCGAGGATCTCGCGCTGCTGCGGGTGATCGAACTGCGCGCTGGCGAGCGTCTGCGTGGGCATCCCGCAGACGCAGTCTTCGCTGCTTCGCCGACGGATCTGGACGCATTCGAGCACGGCATGCGGCAGCGATTGCTGTGGGTGATTGAAGGAGACACCGGCGACGTTGTGGGCTATCTGCTAGCAGGCACGCTGGATGACGACCTCCACATTCAACAGATGGATGTGCTGCCCGAACAAGGCGGTAAGGGTCACGGGCGTGCTCTGCTGCGGCATGCGTTGGGGCAGGCGATCGAGCGCGGACATCGTCGCGTGGTGCTGACGACATTGAGCGATGTGCCGTGGAATGGCCGCTTTTATGCGAGCGAAGGTTTCCGGGTGTGGCCGCGTGAGGCGTGGAGTGCCGGTATGCACAGGGTGATGGCCGAAGAGGCGGCTGCGGGCTTTCCGATGGCGCTGCGTGTGGCGATGCTGCGGGAGCTTTGCGCGGGTGGCAACGTCATTGCGGAGCATGGCTCCGCACAACCGTGACGTGCTTTGGCCTGTCAGTCGTGTGGCAACAGGATAGCGACGCACAGGCCGCCTTCGTTGCGATTTTGCAGGGAAATGCGGCCGCCGTGGGCTTCGATGATCTCGCGGGTCAACGCCAGTCCGAGGCCGGTGCCATTGCGCTTGGTTGAGTAGAACGGCATCAATGCGTTCTGCAGCACAGCCTCATTCATGCCAGTGCCGCTATCCAGTACTTCAATGCGCAACCAGTGTGGCAGACGGGACACGCGCAGTTCGACCGCGTCATCTGGCGCGCCGCTGTCGCCACCGGCTTCATGTGCGTTCTTGAGCAGGTTCAACAAGGCTTGTGAGAACTGGGCCTGATCAATACGGCTGCTCAGGTCTTCCGGTGGCGGGTCCATGCGGAACGGGATCTGTTGTTGCAGGCCATGCAGGAAGTTACGCCAGACCACGGTCTGCAACTGCGGCTGTGGCAGCTTGGCGAAACGGGCGTAGCCACGGATGAAGCCTTCAAGATGACGGGCGCGTTCTTCAACAGTGGCGAAGATGTCTTCCAGCCGGTCGAAGCGGTTGCGGCGCACCAGTTCGGCGCCGGAGTGTGCCAGCGATGCAATTGGCGCCAGTGAGTTGTTCAACTCGTGGCTGATCACGCGGATCACCTTCTTCCAGGTCTGCACTTCCTGGCGACGCAATTCGGCAGTGAGCAGACGTAGCAGCAGCAGTTCGTGAGGCCGGCCGTTGAGATGGAAGTTGCGGCGCGAGAGGTGATAGATCTGCTCATCGTCTTCATCACCGTCCTGTGCATCGGGTTCGCGCACGGCGAACAGGCTGTCACCGCCGCGAGCGATGGCGTTGCGCAGCTCGATTGGCATGGTATCCAGCAGTTCCTGCACGCGCTTGCCTTCCAGCTTCCAGCCGCCGTGCAGCAGCTTGCGTGCTGCGATGTTGGAGAACGCCACGCGCTGGATACCGTCACCGCCATCGGTGAGCAGCAGCATCGCCACCGGCGTGTTCTGCACCATGGTGTCCAGCAGCAGTTCGCGTTGCACCAGGGATTGGCGTTGCTCGCGCAGCACTTCGCCGAGTTCGGCATGGGCTTTCACCAGCTGCGCGAATTCGTCATTGCTGCGCCAATGCACACCGAAGTTGTACTCGCCGTCGCGATAGCTGCTGGTGGTGCCGGAGAGGGCGCGCAGCAACGAGCGAATCGGCGAGGTCGTGCGATGCAGCGCGTACCACATCAGTGCGAGCAGGATGACCGCGGAGGTCACCACGACCAGCCAGCCATGGTCCATCCAGTACGCCAGCATCCACGGCAACGCGGCTGCCAATGCGAGTACGGGCAGCAGCCTCAGGAACAGGCTGAAGGTGAAGGAGCGTGGTTTCACCGGGACATTCTCATTCGCGCGGGATGCCGTGACGGTCCATGCGGCGGTACAGTGCCTGACGGCTCAAGCCCAGCTCGGCGGCCGCCTGGGCGATGACGCCACCGGCATGTTCCAGCGCAGCCATGATGCGCGCGCGATCCGGTTCTTCCGCACCCTGCGTGACCGGGCGTGCGGGCGCACGCGGCAGATTGAGATCAGCAACTTCCAGGCGCGGCCCCTGCGCAAGCAGGCTGGCACGTTGAATCACATTGCGTAGTTCGCGCACGTTGCCCGGCCAGTTATGCCGCTGCAGTGCCTGTGCGGCCTGCGGAGACAGCGCTTTGCCATCGTCGCCGAGGAAGTGGCGCGCCAGCGGCAGGATGTCCTCGCGGCGTTCGGCCAATGCCGGCAGCGCCAGTTCCACGGTGTTGAGGCGGTAGTAAAGGTCCTCGCGGAAGCTGCCATCGCGGATCATCGCGGGCAGGTCAGCATTGGTGGCGCTGACCACGCGCACTTTCACTTGGCGCTCCCGGTTGGAACCCAACCGTTCAAAGCGGCCGGTTTCCAGCACGCGCAGCAGTTTCATCTGGCCAGTGAGCGAGAGGTTGCCGATTTCGTCGAGGAACAGGGTGCCGCCGTCGGCGGCTTCGAACTTGCCTTCGCGTGCTTTGTTGGCGCCGGTATAGGCGCCGGCTTCGGCACCAAACAATTCGGCTTCGATCAGTTCAGACGGAATGGCGCCGCAGTTGAGGGCCACGAACGGACCCTTGCGATTGGCAGAATTGGCCTGAATGATTTCGGCGATTTTTTCCTTGCCGGCGCCGTTGGGGCCGGTGATCAGCACCGGTAATTCCGAACGGGCCACCTGACAGGCCAGCGCGACCACGCGCTCGCTGGCCGGGTCAGCGAATACCAGCGAACGCAGGTCATAGCGCTCATGCAGGCTCTTGCGTTGGGCCAGTTCACGTTGCCGGCGGCGCGCGAGTTCGCGGCGGGTTTCGGCCAGCTCCATCAGGTTGTTGACGGTGGTCAGCAGGCGCCCGTCGTCCCACGGTTTGGCCAGATAGTCGGCGGCGCCGGCCTTGACCAGCTCCACTGCACTGTTCAGGTGCGTCCAGGCGGTCAGCAGGATGACCGGCAGGTCCGGGTGTGTGTCGCGGATGTGCCGGAACAAGGCCTGGCCTTCTTCACCGGAGGTGGTATCGGCGGTGAAGTTCATGTCCTGCAGGACCAGGTCGAACTCCTGCTCTTGCAGCATCGCCAGCCCCTGCTCAGGCGAGGTGGCGTGGCGGGTCTCGATGTCGTGCAGAGAGAACAGCACGTCCAACGCGGTGGCCACGGCGGTGTTGTCGTCGATGATCAGGATCTGCGGCATCAGGTGTCGTAGGAAGCGGTGGGCGGGTGCCGGTTGGGCGGCGGAGTCAGCACATTACACGCTGCGGGTGGCGCTGGCAGGTGGCAGGCGTGCGGCACGTCGCGCCGGCAGGAGTACCGCCAGTTGGCCGAGCAGGCCCAGTAGCAGCGCTGCAGCAGGAAGATAGGCCAGTGGCAGGCGCGGCAATTCGTAATGCTGCATCAGCCATTGGTTGATCAACACTGCCAACAGCAGCCCACCGGTCAGGCCTACGCAGGTGAGCAGCAGGTTCTCGGCCAGGAAATGGCGCAGGATCTGCCCGCGCGTGGCTCCCAGGGCGCGGCGGATGCCGATCTGTCGGGTGCGCTGCTGAATCCAGTAACCGCTCAGGCTGGCGATGCCGATCAGGGTGATGGTGGCAACCACGGCGTTGACCGTTACCAACAGCCACACCGCCGCGCGACGTGAGCGCAGGCCGTCTGCACGCAACTTTTCGTAGTCGGAGACAACAGGCTCGAAGCCCTTGGCGATTTGCCCGGCAAAGGTGGTCTGCAGCATGCCGGGGACGGCGTTGAGTACGGCGTCGCGCTGCGCGGCATCGGCGCGGATGACGAAACTGAGCATCGGCAGGCCGGCCGCGCGATGCGGTAACAGAATGGCGTACTCGGCCTTGCCGTCGTCCAGCTCGGCCAGCTGATAGCGCATCAGGTGTGACACCACACCGACCACCACGTAATGGCCGCTGTCGTCGCCGGATGTCAGTGATTGGCCGACCGGGTTGTCGCTGCCGAACAACGTGCGTGCCAACGACTCGGTGATGATGACCGGCGTGGTCGCGCCGCCGTCGCCGTCGCCCAGTTGCAGGTCGCTGTACTCGTCATCGAGGAAATCGCGACCACGGCTGAGCTGCAGGCCCAAGGTGTCGATGAGCTTGTCGCCGATGAAGCCACTGACCAGCAGGGTAGGGCCGTTGGCGGACTTGATGTCGTAGACCATGGTCAAGGTCTGCCGCATCGGCGCGCCGACGACGGCCGAGGCACGTTTGACCCCGGGAATGCCGGCCAGTGCATCGGCACCGGCGCGGGCCTGCGATGCCGTCCAGTTGCCGCCGCCACTGACCAACTGGTCAACGATGATGACTTCATTACGTGCGATGCCGTCGTTGGTGAGCAAGGGGCCAGCTTGCTGGACCAGCAGGAACAGCGTGTTGCAGAGGATGGCGCAGGCCACGGCGATCTGCAGCACGATCAGCCACGGCATCAACGGCTGGCGGCGCAGCGGCGAAATGAGATGGTTCATGCGATGACCCCGTTCAAAGCGTCTTTACCTGCAGCGCAGGCTCCTGGCGTGCCGCGCGGATCGCGGGCAACAAGCCCACCAGCAGGCCCGTGAGCAATGCCAACAGCAACAGCAGGGCGAACAGTGAGAGATTGAGCCGCGCCAGTGGCGCATACGCCTCGCCTTGTTGCCGCATCAGCCATAGGCCGCCGAGCGTCAGCGGCAGCGCCATCAGCCCGCCGAGCAGGCCGGCGAGGGTGGATTCCACCATGCAGGTGGCGATGATCGCGCGGCGCGGCGCGCCCAGTACACGGCGCACGCCGTGCTCGCTGGAGCGACGCAGGAAGCGTGCCGCCAGCAGGCCGGCGACGTTGACCAGGCACAACACCAGCAGGCCGATGGCCAGCCATAGATTCAGGCGCACGCTGTCCGGCACGACACGGTTGTGGTGCAGCCATTGCGGCATCGACAGCAAGCGCGTGGATGCGGGGCGCGCAAAGATGCCGGCCGCATGCCGATCAGCGGCGAAGTTCTGCAGGCTTTGTGCGTAGCTGTTCTGCTGCTCTGTGTTCTCAAGTTCGGCCCACAGCACCAGCCAGCGGCAGTGGTCCACGTTGACCTGATCAAAACGGAAGCCGCCAAAGCCGGCACCATCGCAGACGCGGGTGCTGCTGATTTCGATGCCCGATGCCAGGGCGGCTTCGGCGGGCACGAATACCTCGTCACCCTCACCACGCCAGCCAGCGTCGCTGGAGGGCAGGAAGTGGGGGCGAGGACGCGGTGCCCAGCGCTCGCTGATGCCAATGACCCGGAAGGTGTGATTGCCCAGCCGAACTTCGCCGCCCGTGCCATCCTCGCGGCCAAGCAGGCGCTGGCTCAAGGCACGGCTGATGATCACCACCGGCGTGCGCGAAGCCTCTTCTTCTGGCGTCCAGAAACGCCCATGGCGCAGCGGCACAGCGAACATCGGCAGCATCGGGCCGATCGCCATCGTTGCCGAGACGTTGCGGCTGCTGCTGCCGTCGATGTTGGCAACCGTCACCGGTGCGGTGACCAGCGCCGTCTGACGGATGTCAGGACGCAACTGCTGCATGGCGCGCGCGTCAGCCAGTTTCCATAGCGGCGGTACCGGCGTGCCATCGCCATAGCTGTCGGTCTCGCCGCTTTTTGCTGCCGCGCGGGAATCGGCCCAGGCGATGTGCAGCTTGTGGCTGACGCCAGGTAGTGGGTCGGCGCCCAGCACCGAGAGCAGAGTCAGCATGGTCATCACCGACGCCAACCCCAAGCCGAGTGTGAGTACCACCAGCGCCATCGTGCGTGGATGACGAAGACAGCCGCGCAGGCCGGTTTCCAGCGTGTAATTCAATCCCTTGCCTCCTGTGAAATGGAACGATGGGCATAGCTCATCACACGGGTGATCTGCCACTGACCATCCTGCAGACGCCAGAGAATGGTGAAGTCGGCCAGGCCTTCGCATGTATGGGTTTTACTGTCGCAGAAGCGGTGCTGTCCACGTGCCAATGCGCCGAAATCCTTGATGGAAAACACTTCCAGCGTGCCGGGAATCAACTCGCGGGTGAAGTTGCCGCAAACATACTTGGCGGTGTTGGCCAGCATCGCCTCGCGGGTCCAGGTAACGCCGCCGGTGTCGTGATAGAACTCCACGGCCGGGTCAAAGTAGCCGGCATGCTTTTGCAGCTGTGCTGGATCGGCGCAGCGGTTGAAGCTGTCGAATACCTGGTAATCCAGCGCGGCGATGGTGTCCTGCAGCGAAGGCGCGGTGGCGTCGGCCGCCAGGGCGGTCGAGCCGGACAGCGGTGCCAGAATGAACAGTAGATTCAACAGACGCTTGTTCATGGATGCGGCTCGATCAGGGAACATGTGGATGCGAAGGCTCATGCGCTGCGTGTGGCCACGGCGGGGGGAATCGCTGCGGCGCGACGTGCCGGGCCGAACACGGCGATCTGCCCCAGAATCCACAGCACAATGGCGCTGGCTGGCAGGTAGGACAATGGCAGACGCGGCAGTTCATAGCGGCTCATCAACAGCATGTTCAATCCGTAGGCCAGCAACAGGCCGAGCACGATGCCGGCGCCGCTGAGGATGAAATTCTCCACCTGGAAGTAGCGCAGGATGTGCCGCTGCGTTGCCCCGAGCGCACGGCGGATGCCGATCTGTTTGGTGCGTTGCTGCACCCAGAAACTGGCCAGACCAATGATGCCGAAAGCGGTAACCGCCAGCAGGGCGATACACACGGCAAGCAGCAACCAGATCACCGCGCGGTCGCGACGATGGAAGTCGGCGCGCATCTGCGTCAGCGTGTCCTTCTGCTCGATAATGCGATTGGGGTCGGAGGCGTGCAGTGCAGCGACGGCGGCAGTGAGCACCGCCTCGCGTTGGTCCGGTGTGGTGCGCAATGCGTAGGCGCCGTTGGAGACGCGGATCGGGAAGACCATGGTGTGATAACGGTTGGCGAACGTCCCGGATTCACCCGGGGTCATCAGATCATTGACCACCCCGACCACCGGCGATGGCGGCTGCTTTTCCCCCCAGACATACACCGTCTTGCCAATGGCGCTTTGGCCAGAAAACAGTGTCTGAGCCAACGATCTGCTCAGGATGATGGCGGGCACCGACAGGCCGACCTTGTTGGGATCGAACGCGCTGTTCTCCAGGTACTCATCAGCGTTGAAGGCACGCCCTTCGATCACCCGCACTCCGAAGGTCTGCAGCAACTGTCCGTCGTCCATATAGAGCGAGGCGTGCGCGGTGGGGCGGGACTGATCAGGATCAAGGCGGACGTCCGAACCCCACACATTACTGCCATAGGGAACTTGGTTGATGCTGCTGGCTGCTTTCACTCCGGGCAGGGATGAAAGCGCTTGGATGTCCTGCTTGCGTAGTGCATCCATGTTGACGTCGGGCAGCAGGCTGCTGGTAGCCAGATACACCAGTTCGTCATTGGCGACGCCGCTATCGAGTTGAAGCTCGGCGACGCGGTTACTGATGATGAAGACTGCATTGCAGATGATGGCGCAGCTCAATGCAATCTCAAGCACGATCAACAGCGAGGCGGTCTTGTGCCGCGACAGCGTGATGAGGATGGGGCGGATGTCGATGGTCGTTCTCCTTGGACCGCAGTGGCGCGATGCGGTGCCCGGTGTTCAGCGGCGAATAGCGGGTGAATGCGAACGCTGGCTTGGGTGACCCATCGCTCTGCCAGGAATCAGTGGGGAGGAACCAGCAACCAGAAAGGGGGCAGCTTGGCTCTGCTCCCTACGGCTGTTGGTTCCTCTCCACTGGTTCCCTTCTTTCTGGCGTGGCACGTCTGATTTCTCACTTCTCTTCATTGGGTTCTCGCTCTCACTGACTCTTGAGCTGCAACGCGGGTGGAATCCGCATTGCGCGCCACGCCGGCAGCAGCCCGGCAAGCACACTGACCAGCAGGGCCAGAGCGAAGGTGAGCCCCAGCGTGGTGAGATCCATATGCGCCAAACGCGCATAGTCGTCTGGTTGCTGGCGGATCAGCCACAAACCGACGGCAGCGAAGCCCAGGCCGATGACCCCGCCCAACAGGCCGATGGTGCCGGCTTCCACCAGGCATTGTTTGAAGATGTCCCTGCGTGACGCGCCCAGCGAACGGCGTACGCCGATCTCCCCACTGCGACGCAGGAACTTGGCCAGCAACAGGCTCACCGTGTTGATCATGCAGACCAGCAGGAAGCCGAAAGCCAGCCACATCTGCAGGCGCACGTCGTTGGGCACGATACGGTTGAAGTCCAACCAGCTCATCACATTGTGCAGGCGCACGTTGGTGGGGCGTTCGAAGCGCCCGTTGGCACGTTGCGCATCCGAGTAGTCGGCGAGGTACTTCAGGTAGTCGGCGGCCTTCTGCGGCGAATCCAGCTCGACCCAGTATTGCAGCCACGCGCAGGGCGCATTGAGGCTGCGGTTGCCTTCGGCTTCGTCGTCGCTGATGCCCCAGCAGTTCATGTTGCCCTGTGTGTCCAAACGCAGATCCCGCGAAGTGGAGAACGGCAGGAATACCTGCTCGACGCCTCCGTAGCGTTGGTTGCTCAGGTCATAGAAACGCGGGGCTGGCTTCCAGTCTGCCGACACACCGACGACCCGGAAGGTGCCTTGCGGCAGACGCAGTTCCCGGCCGACGGCCTCTTCCGTGCCAAACAGCCTGGAAGCCAGCGTGTGATGGATGACGGCCACGCGCGCGCGTTCGTCATCGTCCTTGTTGTTCCATGCGTTGCCGCTGAGCAGCGGCACGTCGAACATCGGGAAAAAATCCGCCGACGTGTAACGGGCCGACGCGCGGAATGGCTGGGCGACGTTGTCACTTGGCTGCAACGTCACCGAGCCACCGCTCATCAGTGCCTGCCGATCGCCGCGTTTTTGTCGCAGCAGCTCCTCGGCGTCGTACCGGCTCATCTGCTTCAGCGGGTCTTTGTCCAGCGTGGCGTCCTTGCCGAGAGTGCGTGGCTCCAGCTGCGGGTAAAACAACTGCGTGCTCTTGTGCGGAATGGGATCGCCCGAGAGCACGAAGTACAGGGCCAGCGTGGTCATCGTCGCGCCGATGCCGACCGCGATGGTCAGCACCATCAGGCTGGTCAGCACCTTGTTGCGGCCGAAGCTGCGTAGCGCCAGTTGCAGGTAGTAGCCGAACATGCGGTTCCTCTTGATCGTCCGTGATCAGGCGCTGCGGGTGGCAACTGCCGGCGGAATGGCGGCGGCCTTGCGGGCCGGGCCGAACACGGCGATCTGGCCGAGCATCCACAGCAGCACCGCGCCAATGGGCAGGTACAGCAGCGGCAGGCGGGGCAGCTCATAGCGGCCCATCAGCCACTGGTTCAGCAGGTAGGCGAGCAACATGCCGACCACGATGCCGATGCCGGCCAACAGGAAGTTCTCGGTCTGGAAGTAACGCAGGATCTGCCCGCGGGTCGCACCCAGCGCACGGCGGATGCCGATCTGCTTGGTACGCTGCTGCACCCAGAAACTGGCCAGGCCGATGATGCCCAGTGCGGTCACCAGCAACAGCAGCACGCTGACGATCAGCAGCAGGCCGACCATGTCGCGGTCATCGGCGAAAAACTCGGCGCGGCCTTGCTCGAAGGTCATTTTGCGCCAGGTCAGGCGGTTGGGGTCGTTCTTGTCCAACGCAGCCAATGCCTGCTTGAGCACTTCGTCACGACGGCCCGGTTCGCTGGTGCGGATCAGGAAGCTGCCGCCGTTGGAGAAGTTCATGCGGATCGGGAACATCACCGAACGCGTGCGGTCGTTGCTCTGCATGTTCGGCCGCACCAGCGCTTCCACCACGCCAATAATGGTCAGCGGGACGTTGGCCATGTAGATGGTCTTGCCAACGGCGCTGCCGTCCGGGAACAAGTGCTTGGCAACGGATTGGGTGACGATCACCGGCGAGCGCAGTGCACTCAAATCCTGTTCTTCTTCCAGCAGAGCACTGCTCTTGTACTCGTCGGCATGGAAGTCGCGGCCGGCAATCAATTTCAGGCCCATGGTGGCAACAGATTCTTCGCCGACCATGTACTGCGCGGCGTTGATTGACTGTGCGTCCGGATCCGGAGTGACGGCGAAGCCGCTGTTCCAGGAGCCATTCTGGAACGGCAGCTGGTTGACGATGGCGGCCTTTTCGACGCCGGCGATGCCGCGCAGTGATGCGAGGTCTTCGGCGGTGCGCGCATCGGCGTCCACCTGTTTGCCAATGCCGCTGAGCGCAATCTCAATCAGGCGGTTGTCGTCCATGCCGCTGGGCATGTTCATGGTGTCGATACGCTGGGAGACGATGAACAACGCATTGCAGATGATCGCGCAGCTCAATGCGATCTCGAGCACGATCAGGGCAGCGGCGGTTTTATGCCGGGTCAATGTGGAGAGAATCGGGCGGATGTCCATGGTGTTCTCCGTGGAGCCTGGGAATAGGGAAGAGGAAGGCGGTGAGGGGCGGGCAACCGGACAAAGCGGAGGTGCGGGTCCAGAGCGGGTTGTGCGCTGCGCGCACGTGCCGACGCCGGACCGGCGGGAGCGTCCGCGTTACTGGCTCTTGAGTTGCAGTGCCGGTGCCACCTGCATCGCACGCCAAGCCGGCAAAGCCCCGGCCAGAATGCTGGCAGTGACGGCCATCGCGAATGTGAGTAGCAGCATGGAGCCGTCCAGATGAGCCAGAGACGCATAGCTGGCCGGGCGCTGGCGCACTGCCCACAGGCCGAACAGTGCGAACACCAGACCGAGCAGGCCGCCGGCCAGCCCGATGGTTCCAGCTTCGACCAGACACTGCTTGAAGATCTCCCGACGGCTGGCACCGAGTGCGCGGCGCACGCCGATTTCGCCACTGCGACGCAGGAACTTGGCCAGCAGCAGGCCGACGGTGTTGACCAGGCACACCAACAGGAAGCCGAACGCCAGCCACATCTGCAAACGCACGTCGCCCGGTACCACGTTGCTGTATTCCATCCACTCCATTACGTCGCGCAGGCGGGTGTTGGCCGGGCGCTCGAAGCGGCCGGCGGCGCGCTGCTGTTCGGAGTAGTTGTCCAGGTAGGCCTTGAAGTCGCCTGCAGCGCCGGCCGAATCCAGTTCCACCCAGTACTGGATCCAGGCGCAGGGCACATTGAGTGCCTGCGCGTCGTTGACAATCTCGCGACCGAAGCAGTTCATGTTTCCGCTGCGCTCCATCTTCAGGTCAATGAAGGTGCTGAAGGGCAACGTCACGCTCTCACCACGACCAAAACGACTGGTGCTGATGTCATAGAACTTCGGTTTGGGGTTCCAGCCATCGAGCACACCCGTCACACGCAGCGCATGGCCTTCCACCAGCACATCCTTGCCGACACTGTTGGCGCCGTTGAACAGCTTGTCGTTGAGGGTCTTGCTGATCACCGCAACGCGGCCACGGCCTTCATCGTCAGCCGCGCTCCAGCCTTGGCCGAACAGGAACGGTGTATCGAACATCGGGAAGAAGTCGGCGGAGGTATAGCGCATGTCGATGCTGAAAGGCTTGAGCGCATCCACACGTGGATCCACGATGCCGCTACCGCCGGTCATCATTGCCTGACGTGTTGCTTTCTTCTGCCGCAACAGTTCTTCGGCATCAAAGCGGGTCAACTGGGATTCGGGCTCTTCACCGGCCTTGTAGCCCTCACGCATACCCGGGTCCAGCTGCACGTAGAACAATTTTTCGCTCTTGTGCGGGATGGGATTGCCGGACAGCACCTTGAACACGGTCAAGGTGGTCATCGAAGCACCGATGCCCAGTGCAATGGCGAGCACCATCAATGCAGTGAGAATCTTGTTGCGGCCAAAACTGCGTAAGGCAAGTTTGAAGTAGTAGCTGAACATGAGCGTTCCTTGGCCGATCAGGCGCTGCGCGTGGCGACAATGGGTGGAATGGCGGCGGCACGGAGCGCGGGGCCGATGACCGCCGCCTGTCCGAGCAACCAAAGCAGTACGGCGCCCACCGGCAGGTAGTACAGCGGCAGCCGTGGGATTTCGAAGTAGTGCATCAATAATTGATTGCCGCTGTAGGCCAGCAACATGCCGATGACGATGCCAATGCTGGTCAGCAGGAAATTCTCGGTCTGGAAGTACCCGATGATCTGCCGCCGCGTCGCGCCCAATGCCCGACGGATGCCGATCTGCTTGGTGCGCTGCTGCACCCAGAAACTGGCCAGGCCGATGATGCCCAGTGCGGTCACCAGCAACATGGTCACGCACACGCCGAGCAGCAGTCGGGTCATGGCGCGGTCCTGACGGAAGTAGGCATCGCGCAGCTGCAGCAGCGGCATGCTGTAGTCGCCGGACAAGATGGCTTCCGGCGTCACCTTGGGCGCGGCGGCGATGGCGTCGCGCACGATGCGGGTGAGGTCCCCGGGATTGGCGCGCAGCACATAGGTGCCGCTCTGTGCGTTGGTGGTGACCGGTACGATCACCGACCACTGCGCACCGGCGATGCCGTTCTCGCTGCGGCCCGGATCAGGGCGGGCAAAATGGGCCAGAACACCGGCCACGGTGTAGTGATAGCTGCCCATCCAGAACGACTTGCCCAACGCGGATTCGCCCGGCCACAGGTGCTCGGCGAACGCTTGGGTGATCCACACCTGTGCATTCTCTGGCAGGTAGTTCGTGATCGGCTGGTAATCGGCGGCGTCGAACATGCGCCCTTGCACGGGCTTGAGCTGCAGCGTGGCCACGGCATCGGCATCGAGCGTGTAGAAGTGTGGAACCCCGCCGTGGTGCTTGCCTTCGGCATCCAGCGTGATGCCGGCGACGCCAGCACGCTGGCCGAACGGCACGGCGTTGGCGACGCCTGCGGCCTGCACGCCGGCCTGGCCACGCAGTTGCTGCAGCCAGCGGCTGTTGAGGTCCACCGCACTACAGGTGTCGCAGTCATTGAGGGTGATGCTGGCGACAGCGGTTTCGTCGACGCCGCTGTCCATGCGCATCAGTTCCATGCGCGAGGCAGCCAGAAACAAGGCGTTGCACAGCACCGCGCAGGCCAGGGCGATTTCCAGCACGATCAGCGAGGCGGCGATACGGTGGCGCGAGAGTGTGCTGAGGATGGGTTTGATATCCATATCCGTTCCTTACAGGGCCTTGATCTGCAACGCGGGATCGATGCGGCTTGCGCGCAGTGCCGGCAACATGCCCGCCACTACCGTGGTCAGCACCGAGGCGACAAAGGTGAAGGCCAGCATCTTCAGATCCAGCTGCATCATGTCGGCGTAGGCCAGCGGTTGTTGGCGCACCGCCCACAGGCCGAACAAGGTCAGTAGCAAGCCGCCGAGGCCGCCAGCCAGGCCGACCAATGCGGATTCGACCAAGCACTGCTGGAACACCATCGCGCGGGTAGCACCCAATGCACGCAGTACACCGATTTCACCGGTGCGACGCAGGAACTTGGCCAGCAACAAACCCACCGTGTTGAACAGGCAGATGCCAAGGAAGGCCAGCGCCACCCACGCCTGCAGGCGCACGTCACGCGGCACCACGCCGTTGTAGTCCATCCACTCCATCAGGCTGCGCAGGCGTACCAGCTCAGGTTGGCTGATGCGGCCGAGCTGATGCTGTTGTTGTGCGTAGCCATCCAGGAACTGGCGATACGTGGCGACTTTGGCGGCGTCGTCCAACTGCACCCACAACTGCAGCCATACGCAATCGGCGTTTTCCAGATGCCCCGGGTTGCTGGGCAGGTTCCAGCAGGTGAACTGCTGAAAATTTCCCGCGTTGAGCTGCAGCCCGGTGAAGAAGGGCACCATCACGTCTTCGCTGCGCGTGTAGTAATCGGCAGTGTCGCCCTGGGCGAAGCGGCCGCCGACCACCGTGTAGAAGAGTGGCGACGGGCGCCACGGTTTGAGCACGCCGATGATGCGAACCTCACCGTCGCGGATGCGCAGCATCTGCCCGGTGCTGTCTTTGCCGCCGAACAGGCGCTGGTTCAGATCCCACGAGATCACCGCCACGCGCGAACGACGCTGGTCGTCGTCCTGCGACCAGCCGGCACCGAAGGCCATCGGCACCTGAAACATCGGGAAGAAATCCGCCGTGGTCGACAGCATGGTCGCCATGCTCGGCGGCTCGTTGCTGCTGGACGTGGAGAGCTTGACGCTGCTGTCCACGATCAGAGCCTTGCGGTCGGCCGGGCCATCGCGCCACAGGTCCACAGCGGAGGTGTAGTCAAGCATGTCCAACGGTTCCCTACTTGCCCGCTCACCACGCGGCGAGGCATCCAGCTGCGGGTAGTAGATGTGCTGACTGCGCCCGGGCAGGGGATCGCCCGAGAGCAGGTGCATCACCGTGAGGGTGGTCATTGACGCACCGATACCCATGGCGATGGACAGCACCATCAACGCCGTCAACACCGGTGTGCGGCGAAGACTGCGCAGGCCCTGCTGCAGGTAGTACGGGAACAAGGACATGCGAGCTCGCCTCAGCCTTGGGTGGAAGCGGCAGCGGCGAGTTTGGCGGCGTGGGCCAGTACCGGCTCACGCAGCAGATCGGTGGCCTGGCCATCGACGATATGCACGTTGCGCTGTGCGCGTGCGGCCAGCTCCGGATCGTGGGTCACCATGACGATGGTGGTGCCCTGGCTGTTGATCTCTTCCAGCAGTTCCATCACGCCACGTGCCATCTGCGTGTCCAGGTTGCCGGTCGGTTCATCGGCCAGCAACAGACGCGGGCTGCCTGCCAGTGCACGGGCAATGGCGGCACGCTGCTGCTGACCACCGGACAGTTCGGCCGGGTAGTGCTTCATGCGCGAGCCCAGGCCAACGCTGGTCAATGCCTTTTCGATACGCTGGCGGCGCTCGGAAGCGGGCATGCCGCGGTAACGCAGTGGCACATCGACGTTGTCGAACAGGTTGAGGTCGGGAATCAGGTTGAAGCCCTGGAAAATGAAGCCGATTTTCTGGTTGCGCAGGCGCGAGCGAGCGTCATCACCAAGGTGGCTCACGTCCTGACCATCGAGCAGGTACTGGCCACTGGTGAAGGTTTCCAGCAGGCCGGCGATGTTGAGGAAGGTCGTTTTGCCTGAGCCGGACGGACCGGTAACGGCGACGAATTCGCCCTCGCGTACGTGCAGGTCCAGCGAACGCAGCGCGTGGGTTTCAACCTGTTCGGTACGGAAGACCTTGGAGACGGATTGCATCTGGAGCATGGTTTTTCCTTTGATGGCAGGGAACAGGAGCAGGGAAAGGGAATGAAGGAACAGGGGTGAGGTTTCAGTTGTCTGGTTTCACGGCAGACGAGACGACGTCAGGTTCCTCAACACCCTGTTCCCAATACTTAGTTGATCGAAACGCTTTCGTTGTCGCCGAACAGGTCGGCGCCGGATACAACGATCTTGTCGCCGGGTTGCAGGCCGGAGATCACTTCGACTTCGCCCAGGCTGCTTACACCCAACTTGACCGGACGACGGGTGGCGTTGCTGCCGTTGACGACATAGGCATAGCGACCACCGGACTGCTCGACGAACGGGCCGCGTTCGACCTTGAGTACGTTCTTGCGGGTGTCCAGCAGGATGCGCGAGCTCATGCGCTGGCTCTGACGCAGGCCTTCGGGTTGTTTGTCGGAGAAGCGGATGCGGGCGACGACTTCACCGTTCACCACTTCCGGTGACACGGCCGAGATCTCGCCGGGGAACGGCTGGCCTGAGCCGCTGGTGAGCTGGGCCGGCATGCCGATGGCCAATTCGCGGGCGAAGCTTTCCGGCACCTTGATTTCGACTTCGAAGCGCGACAGGTCGACCACGCCCAGCACCGGCGCATTGGTGATTACCTGAGTGTGCTGGGTGGCCTGCACCTGGCCGACTTGGCCATCAAACGGCGCGCGCAGGGTGAGTGCATCCACCTGGCGCTGTACTTCATTCACCACCGCTTTCTGGCGGTCGGCCATCAAGTGCTTGTTGCGGGCGTCCAGGTCGGCGCCGCGGCTCTGCAGGCTGGCGTCCTGCTGAGCATGCTGCAGTTCGATCTGTGCCTTCTTCAGTTCGTCCTGGGCCTTGGCCAGGTCGACCTGCGGCACGGCACCACCGTCGAAGCCGCGCTGGTAGCGGTCCAGGTCGCGCTGTGCGGCCGTGCGCATCAGGCCGGCCTGGTCGGACATCTTGGCGCCGGTGGCACGTGCAAGCGTGGCATCCAGTGCGGCGCGGCTGGCTTCGGCTTCCAGGCCGGCCAGCGTGGACTGTTCCTGCGCCAGCTTGCTGCGCAGCTCCGGGCTGTCGATCACCGCCAGCTCCTGGCCCTGTTTGACCACGTCACCGGCGACCACCTTCAAGGTGACCGTGCCGGCCGAGATGGCATACAGCACCGGGCTGTTGGCAGCGATGACGCGACCATCGGCGGCGATATCGCGCACCAGGTCACCTCGGGTGATTTCAGCGATGCGCAGGCGCCCGCCGTCAAACGAACGGCTGGCGCCGAGCCAGCTGCTGGCAACGTAGCCAATGCCGCCGATCACCACCACGGTGGCAACGGCGGGCCACAGCCACCGACGCCAAGTAGGCTGCGGGCGCTGGGAGGAAACCTGGTCCTGGGCGGAAGTGTCGCGGATCATCTGGGGCTTCGCTGCAAGGGTTGCTATTGATTAAGCAGGCAGCGTGCCAACTTCAATTGATTGAATTCATTGGATATTTATGTTGAGGCGAGTGTGTCCGGGTGTCCGCGGACACTTTCGCGGACAGTGTCCGGGGTCCGGATGTCCGCAGATGTCTGCTGTCTGACCAGATCGCTGACTTAGAATGTCGCGATCACCAACGCGAGCGGATGAACTATGTGCGGCATTGTGGGAGCGATCGCTGATCGCGATGTGGTTCCAGTACTGATTGAAGGACTCAAGCGGCTGGAATACCGCGGCTACGACTCGTCGGGCATCGCGGTGTTGAACGGCGATCAGATACGCCGCGTGCGCCGTACCGGCCGCGTCGCGGAAATGGAAGGTGCTGCCGCTGCCGAGCAGTTCCAGTCCAATCTGGGCATTGGTCACACGCGCTGGGCTACCCATGGCGGCGTCACCGAGTCCAACGCGCACCCGCATATCAGTGAGGGGGTGGCGCTGGTACACAACGGCATCATCGAGAACCACGAAGAACAGCGCGAGAAGTTGACCGCGTTGGGCTATGTGTTCGAGTCACAGACCGATACCGAAGTCATCGCGCACCTCATCCATCACCATCTGCAGGCCGACCATGACGACCTGCTCAGCGCGTTGCAGCACACGGTGAAAGAACTGACTGGCGCCTACGCGCTGGCGGTGATCAGCCGCAAGGAGCCTGAGCGCATGGTGGTCGCGCGGATGGGCTGCCCGCTGCTGGTGGGCCTGGGCGAAGGCGAGAACTTCGTCGCCTCGGACGTATCGGCCATCCTGCAGGCCACCCGTCGGGTGATGTTCCTGGAGGAGGGCGACACTGCCGAGCTGACCCGTCAGGGCGTGCGCGTGTTCGATGGCAACAACGCACCGGTGCAGCGCGAGCAGCGCATGTCCGATGTGTCGCTGGCCTCGCTGGAACTGGGCCCGTACCGCCATTTCATGCAGAAGGAAATCCACGAGCAGCCGCGTGCGCTGGGTGACACCCTTGAAGCGGCCATCGATGCCGGTGGCTTCCCGGCCACGTTGTTCGGCAAGAATGCCGAAGCGGTGTTGAAGGACATCGAAGGCGTGCAGATTCTGGCCTGTGGCACCAGCTACTACGCCGGCCTGACCGCGCGTTACTGGATCGAAGCCATTGCCGGCCTGCCGTGCAGCGTGGAGATCGCCAGCGAGTACCGTTACCGCGCTGCGTATGCAAATCCCAAGCACCTGATCGTCACCATCTCCCAGTCCGGCGAAACCCTGGACACGATGGAAGCGCTCAAGTACGCCAAGTCACTGGGACACCTGCACACGCTGTCCATCTGCAACGTGCCGGAAAGTGCGATCCCGCGCGCCAGCGAACTGGTTTGCTACACCCGCGCCGGTGCCGAAATCGGTGTGGCCTCAACCAAGGCATTCACCACCCAGCTGGCAGCGTTGTTCCAGTTGACCGTGGTGCTGGGCAAGCTGCAGGGCAAGGTCAGCGCCGAGCAGGAAGCGGACTACCTGGAGCAACTGCGTCACCTGCCGGGCAGCGTGCAGCATGCGTTGAACCTGGAGCCGCAGATCATCACCTGGGCCGAGCGCTTTGCCGGCAAGTCCAACGCGCTGTTCCTTGGTCGCGGACTGCACTATCCGATCGCTCTGGAAGGCGCGCTCAAGCTCAAGGAAATCTCCTACATCCATGCCGAGGCTTACCCGGCGGGCGAGCTAAAGCATGGCCCGCTGGCGCTGGTGGACGCAGAAATGCCGGTGGTGGTCATCGCCCCCAACGACAGCCTGCTGGAGAAGGTGAAATCCAACATGCAGGAAGTGCGCGCGCGTGGCGGCGAGCTGTTCGTGTTCACCGACCAGGACAGCAATTTCAATGCGTCCGAAGGTGTGCATGTGATCCGTACTCCGCGCCATGCCGGTGTGCTCAGTGCGGTGGTGCACACCATCCCGGTGCAGTTGCTGGCCTACCACACGGCCTTGGCGCGCGGCACGGATGTGGACAAACCGCGCAACCTCGCCAAGAGCGTGACGGTCGAATAAGCCGATCACGCAAGCCGCAGGGCGTTGCATGCAAGGGGGTGATCCGGCCGGACAAGGCGGATCCCCCCCTTTTTGTTTACGGGCATCCATGACGTCGGACCCGTAGCCACGGACGGCGTGGCTCCATGGCAGGCGTTCGGTCGACGGCGGCCGAACTTTAGTGCAATGGAAAGGCGGCATTCAGCGGCGATTTCATTCGCGATGCCATGCTCCAGTCATCAACCGGTTTCCACGATGAACCGTCCCAAATATGCCGACCTTGGTCGTGCAGGAGCGGTCGTAGACTCGGAAGGGTCAAGGGCACGGCCGATGTATTGCCGCCGACCTCGCCCGTGATGAAGCAACTCGTCTGCCGAAGCACAGCAACGGTCGGCGACATGCACCAAACGTGTGCTGGTCGATCTATCGCCGGACTACGGCGGCATATCGGAAGGGCACGCTTTCAATCAGTAGCCTGTAACAGGAAACAAGAATGAACGTCCGAGAACTGCTGCGATCGAAGAAAGATGCAATCGTCACCATCGATGTTGAAGACACGATCGGCGGCGCCGCACACAAAATGAGCGCGCACAAGATTGCTGCGCTGGTGGTGATGAAAGACGATGCCCCGGTGGGGATGATTTCTGAAAAGGACATCGTGCGCAGCCTGGCCGAAGACGGCCCACAAGCGGGTAGAAGGGTTATTTCCAGCCTGTCCTCGGCGGGTCTGGAGAACATTGCTCCCGATGCGACGCTCAAGCAGGCCATGGCGCTGATGACGTACTCGCGTCACCGCCATCTGATGGTCACCGAGAACGACACGCTGGTCGGCATCCTGAGCCTGGGCGATATCGTGAAGAATCTGCTGAGTGAGCTGGAACTGGAGAAGGCGGTACTGCAGGACATCTACATCGCGGCGCATTGACGGCGTGCGTTGATGACGCGGTGAGATGAAAACGGCCCGAGGCGGAAGCACCGGGCCGTTTTCCGTTGCATGCCGTGCGTTCGCTGGTGCCGCGCGGTACGCCACGGGCCGGAAGATGGATTCACCGAAACCCCGCCAGGGGTTACCGGCCCGGGGAGCATCATGTCGATGGTGTTGCCGGCCCGGGTGTTCGGCACAGGCGTGGATAAGCTGCGCAACCTTGCCAAGAGTGTGACGGTGGAATAATTGGTGTAACGAAAGCGTAACCGTGGTTGCGGATAATCCCCCCAGCAGCCCGGTTCTCTCTCTCCCCCGACGCTGTGAAGAAGCCCGGCCCTGAGCCGGGCTTTTCTTTTGTCAGGTAGCGACCTACAGCTTTTGTCGGGCGGCAACCTACAGACAGACGCCAATGGCTCTGTCACCGTCCGCACCTCGGCGGCTGGGGCCTGCCGGTACCTCGGATAGCAAGCGTTTCAGTATGTGATGAGAGTCGCGAAAAATACTGATAGGGCGGCGCTGCTTTTCCCGATTAACTGATTAGAGCAACAAAGAAGCCGGAAGAACGGCTGGGGAAATCATGATGTGGGGATGCAGGGGGGAGTCCGGGGCGGTACTGCCAGCGTTGGCGGTGCGCGTATGCGCGTGGGTGGCAGGTAAGCGTGGCATGGCTTGGCGCTACGGGGGCGTGCGCGCATGAGCCGTGCCTACCATTTCATCGCCGGCATGCCGCGCTCGGGATCCACGTTGTTGGCAGGCATCCTGCGTCAGAACCCACGATTCCATGCCGCGATGAGCAGCCCGGTGGCGGGCCTGATCAACGGTGCACTGGAACAGATGGGCGCCGGCGGCGAGTCAGCGGCCTTCTTCGATGAAGCCAAGCGCAAGGCCATCTGCAGGGCCATGCTGGATGCCTACTACGCCGATTCGGCCGCACCGGTGGTGTTCGACACCAACCGGCAGTGGACCGCGCGCATGCATCAGCTGGCGGGCCTTGTGCCGGACTTCAAGATCATCTGCTGCGTGCGCAATCCGGCCTGGGTGATGGACAGCTTCGAGGCTATCCACCGTCGCAACCCGTTCGACTACAGCCGCATGTACAACGCAGCCACGCGCCAGACGGTGTACAGCCGCTGCGAGCAGTTGATCAGCGCTGATGGCGTGGTTGGCGGTGCCTGGACAGCATTGAAGGAGGCCTATTACGGCGATTTTTCAGAGCGCTTGCTGTTGGTGGACTACGAACTGCTTACCCGCCATCCGGCGCGCACCATGCAGTTGGTCTATCAGTTCCTGAGCGAAGCAGAGTACGCACACGACTTCGACAACGTCGAGTACGCCGAAGAAGCGTTCGACCAGCAATTGGGCGTCAAGGGCCTGCATGACGTCAGGCGCAAGGTCGAGTTCAAGGCGCGGCGCAGCATTCTGCCGCCGGATCTTTTCAATAAATATCAGGACATGGATTTCTGGCAGGACCAGACGGGCACTTCCGCCGGCATCATCGCCGCGCGTCGGTCCGAAACCCAGGCTCCGCTCATCACCAAGGCCACACCATGAAGCACACACTGCTCGGCGCAATCTCCACGCTGCTGCTCCCGTTCTCTGCCCACGCTGCATCTTCGGCAGGCGGGTACTTGATGCGCGGTGGCTATCAGCCGCGCAGCTACCTGCGAATGGGCCATGGCGACGACACCACCGCTACGTTGCCGCTAGGCAAAGCGACCACGCGCAAGCCATCGCCGGTGACGGTAGCCGCTGCCGATGTGCTGGATATCCAGCAGCATGCCGGGGTTACCGAGCTGGTGGTGATTGACAGCTCTGTGAAGGACAAGGCCACGCTTTATCACGGGCTAAATCCCGGTGTGGGCGTGGTTGAAATCGACGCGAATCGTCCAGGCCTTCCCCAGTTGGTACAGGCACTGCAGGGTTACACGGACCTTGCAGCGATTCACGTGGTGTCGCACGCGAGTCCGGGTTCATTGCAGCTGGGTAGCAGCCGCATCACGGCAGAATCCATACATGCCGAACTGGGAGCGATGCATGCACTACGCACGGCTGTGCGTGAGGGCGCGGACTTGTTGTTCTACGGCTGTGATCTCGCCGCGAATGCCGATGGCGAAGCATTGTTGGACATCGTGCGCAGCCAGACCGGCATGGATGTCGCCGCCTCATCCAATCTGACAGGCAATGCCAGTCTGGGAGGGGATTGGGAACTTGAGGTGCGTCGTGGTGATGTCGAGAGCGCATTGGCCTTCTCAGGAAAAGCGCTTGTCGACTTCTCTGACGTTCTGGTAGCAAGTAATGGGCCCCATAACTTTGCTGGCTGGAGCGGGTCGTGGACGGGGCAGCTCAGTACCACCGACTTTCGGCTAACTGCCAAAGACGGTGCGGGGAATCCGCAATCCGTTGGTATCTACAGCGGTGATCTCAGCTACATGATGAATGGTGCTGGCAACGGCAACCATTACCTCTACCTGAAGGCCGATGGCACCAACACCACGGCGTTTGAGCTTACGGGGCTCACAGCTGGTGAGTACACCGCAGGCGGTCAATTCACGAATGTTCGTATTGTTGGCATGGTTCACGGAGGCGGCACCGTCGCTTCTGCGGCGCTGACCAACAGCGGGATGCTCAACGAGGCATTCGTGTTTGGTAGCGCCCAGCTAAGTTCCTTCCAGGGGGTGAAGCTCACAGGCTTCAAGCTCTATTTCGACTGTGATGGTGCTTGTGACCTGCTCAGCGAAGCGGCGTCCTTTGAATTCCGTAACTTCACCATCCAGAACGCGATCAGTACACCACCCGTGCCGGTGGTAACCGATGGCAACATCAGCATCTCAGGCGCAAGCGGCACCAGTGGCGCCTACAAGATTGGTGACACGGTTACCGCCACCTGGAACAACACGGCAGGTGGCGACAACAATGCGTCGGTCACCGGGGTGACCATGGACTTCAGCCAGTTCGGTGGCGGCGCGGCAGTGGCTGCGACGAACAGCAGCGGAAGCTGGACGGCGACGTACACCCTGACTGCCGGTGCAATCGACACAGCCAACCGCAACGTCAGCGTGACCGCGACGAACAGCGGCGGCGCCACGACGACCGCGGATTCAACCAACGCCATCGTGGACAACATCGCGCCGACGGTAACTGACGGTAGGATCAGCATCAGTGGCGCCAGTGGCACCAATGGTGCCTACAGAATCGGCGACACGGTGACCGCCACCTGGAACAACACCGCCGGTGGCGACAACAACTCCGACACCATCTCCTCTGTGACGATTGACTTCAGCCAGTTCGGTAGAAGTACCGCCGTGGCCGCAATCAACAGCGCGGGCATCTGGACGGCGACGCACACCATCGTTGCCGGCAACATCGACACGACCAATCGCAATGTCACTGTCTCCGCGACTGACAACGCCGGCAACGCCACTTCGACGGCGGATACCGCCAATGCCATCGTGGACAACATCGCGCCCTCGGTGAGCAGCATCGCCGTGAGCGGTACGCCGGGCTCAGGTGATACGTCGATGGCATTCACCGCGACCTTCAGCGAGCCGGTGACGAACGTGTCCACCTATGATTTCGCTCTGGTTGGCACGGGAAGCGCATCCGGGTCCATTACCAGCGTGTCTGCTTCGAGCGGGTCTGCCGTCAATGTCAATGTGGTGGGTATCAGCGGGACTGGCACGCTCAGGGTCGATCTCAATGGCTCCGCAAGCGCCGTCGACGATGTTGGCAACACGGTGGCCGCCTTCAGCAGCGGGTCCACGCATTCGGTTGCCATTCTGACTGCACCCGATGCACCTGCCATCGGTACGGCATTGCCAGGTGATGGACAGGTGGCGGTGACGTTGAGCGCGCCGGCCAGCAATGGTGGCGCGCCGATCACCACTTACACGGCAACGGCCAGCCCAGGCGGAGCCTTCGGCACGTGCGCGGGCCCCTCGGCATGCACGGCGACGGTCACCGGTTTAAGCAATGGCACCCCGTACACCTTCACAGCGACAGCGACCAACGCCATCGGCACCAGCCCGGCCTCGACTCAGAGTGGCCAAGCCACGCCCAAGGGCAACCAGACCATCACCTTTGCCAATCCCGGTGCGCAGAACTACGGTACCTCGCCCGATCTGTCGGTCCTGAATGGTGGGGCTTCATCGACGTCGGGCCTGATGGTGTCGTTCACGTCATCGACCACTGGCGTCTGCATGATCACCAGTGATGGCGTGCTGACTTTTTTCACCGCCGGGAGCTGCACGGTAGACGCCGACCAGGCTGGCAACAGCAGCTGGAACGCGGCGCCCACGGTCAGCCGTAGCTTTACGGTTAATGCGATCGTGCCCGGGACGCCAACCATCGGTACCGCAACCGCAGGCGACACCCAGGCAACGGTGACGTTCACCGCTCCAGCGAGCGTGGGGGGTGGAAACATCTCCGGCTACACGGTGACCGCGAGCCCGGGGGGAGCCACGGGTACCGGTAGCCACTCACCGATTACGGTGACTGGCTTGACCAACGGCACGCCCTACGAATTTACCGTCACCGCGACCAACAACGTCGGCACCGGCGCGGCGTCGAATGCTTCCAACTCGATCACGCCCGCAGCGCCGCAGACCATCACCTTCGCCAATCCCGGTACGCAGAACTACGGTACCTCGCCCGATCTGTCGGTGCTGAATGGTGGGGCGTCATCGACGTCGGGCCTGGCGGTGTCATTCACGTCAGCGACGAAGGGTGTCTGCACGATCACCCGCGCCGGTGTGCTGACGTTTGTTGCGGCGGGCACCTGCACGATCAGTGCCGATCAGGGCGGCAGTTCATCGTTCCTGGAGGCTGCGCAGGTGGCGCAATCGTTCACGGTCAGTCCGGTTGTGCCGGGCGCGCCCGTCGACCCGGTAGCCACGGGAGGTGACACCCAGGCGAGCATTGCATTCGCTGCACCGTTGAACATCGGTGGTTCGGCCATCACCGGCTATACCGTCTTCATTACGCCTGCCGATGTTGCGCCTGTAAGCGGCTCAAGCTCGCCCATTGTCATTACCGGGTTGACCAACGGCCAGGCGTATAGCTTCAGTGTCGCTGCGGGCAATGTTGCGGGCACCGGCCCGGCATCGGTCGCCTCGAACAGCACCACCCCGAAGGCAGCGCAGACCATTACCTTCATCAACCCGATCGCGCAGAACTTCGGCACGACGCCGACGCTCAGCGCCAGGTCGGATTCGGGGCTGACGCCGCTGTTCACCTCGAGTACGACTGACATTTGCGCCATCACAGCCAGCGGCGCGCTGACATTCATGAGCGCAGGGACATGCACCATCAAGGCCGACCAGAGTGGCAACGGCAGCTACCTGGCGGCAACGCCAGTGACCCGCAGCTTCACGGTCAATGCGGTACTGCCCGGTGCGCCGACGATCGGGGCCGCCACCGCGCAGGGCATCGACAAGGCGGAGGTTTTCTTCACTGCGCCGGCCAGCAGTGGCGGTGTCGCCATTACCGGTTACACGGTGACGAGCAGCCCCGGTGGTGCGACCAAGACAGGAGCTGGCAGTCCTATCGTCGTTGACGGACTCAACCCGGCAACGTCGTACACCTTCACGGTGAGTGCAACCAACGTGGTCGGCACCGGTCCGGGGTCGACCGCTTCCAATCCGGTCACCACCATCCCGGTACTGCAAGCCAATGATGTCAGCGGTAGCGTGACCTACGGCGCGGCTGCCACCGTGATTGCGTTGTCGATCACTGGTGTCGCCGACGAAGTGCTCATCACATCTCAGCCGGTGAATGGCAGTGCGGTCGTCAGTGGTACTTCTGTCAGCTACCAGCCCCATCCTGGTTACGCGGGCCCGGACCAGTTCACCTATGCCGCGAAGGATGCGTACAGCACGTCTGCGCCAGCGCGGGTGGACATCCGGGTGGCCGCGCCGACACTGACGATGACGTTGGACGCGTTGCCGGCCACACAGGCCAGTACCGTCTATACGCAGACGCTGGGCGCCAGCGGTGGTACCGGTCCGTATGGGTATGCCGTCACCGGCGGCAGTCTGCCCAACGGCCTGACGCTGTCGGCGTTGGGCGAACTGACGGGCACATCGACGCAGGTGGGCACTTTCAACGTGACCATCACCGCGACAGACAGCAGCACGGGCGATGGGCCTTTCAGCGTGTCGCAGAGCTACCGCCTGGTGGTGGGGGCGGCACAGGTGACGCTGGATACGCGTGTGTTGCCGCCCGCCAGCGGCGACCAGGGCTACTCACAGACGCTGACCGCCAGTGGTGGCAGTGCGCCGTATCGCTTCGCGGTGACGGGGGGGCAGTTGCCTGCCGGTCTGTCACTGGCACCGACCGGGGAATTGTCCGGTGAGCCGGAAGCCGCCGGTAGCTACACCTTCACAGTGGAAGTGACAGATGCCAACGGCTTCACCGGCACACAGTCGTTGACGCTGAAGGTGGAGTTGACGGCGCAGGTGATCAGCGCGTTGGCGAGCGATCCGCAGGCACCGGTGTTTGCGCAGGGTGGGAGCTTCACCGTATCGGCCACCGGCGGTGGCTCCGGCAACCCGGTGCTGTTCGGCAGTGCCTCGCCGGGCGTGTGCTCGGTTGCGGGTGCGCAAGTGACCATGCTGGCAGCCGGCAACTGCGTGGTGAGTGCCGACCAGGCCGGCAATGCGATGTATCAGGCCGCATCGCAGCTACGTCTGGAGATCGTCATTTCGGCGGCAATGCCGACGTTGGAGTGGATGCAGGCGCAGACCAAGATCTATGGCGAAGCTGCGTTCGAGTTGGCTGATCCGCGCAGCAACAGCCAGGGTGCTTTCAGCTTCAGCAGCAGCAACACGTCCGTGGCCACCGTCAGTGGGCGCACGGTGACGCTGGTCGGCGCGGGTACCACCACATTGATTGCCACACAGCAGGCGCATGGCAGCTACACCGCCGCCACGGTGGAGGTGGAACTGACGGTGAGTGCGCGGCCGGATCCGACGCTTGATGCCGAAGTACGCGGCAGCGTGCAGGCGCAGGTGGACGCGAGTGTGCGTTTCGCGCGCGTGCAGCTGAGCAATATTCAGGCGCGTCTGCAGCAGGTACGTTCCGGTGACAACCCGTCCTCGGCGGCGCTGACATTGGCCTATGCAGGCGACCTGCTCGGCCAGGGCATGTCAGTGCCGGTCAGGCTGCCGATGAACGCGTGGAAGGGATTGCCGGCGGGTTGGGGTGGCTGGATGTCAGGCACCGCGACCTTCGGCAACAGCGGGCAGCAACGCGGCGGTGGCTTTGATTTCCACACCGATGGCATCAGCCTGGGCGTGGACCGCGCATTGGGCAACAACGCGTTGATGGGTGCGGCGGCCAGCATGGGCCGCAACCGTAGTCGCCTGGATCACTCCCCTTCACGGATGGATGCTGACCAGTATTCGCTGGCGTTGTATGGCCTGTGGCGTGCGGGTGAACACCTGTTCGTCGATGGCGTGCTGGGGCATGGTTGGCTGGACTTCGATATGGCCCGCTGGAGCGATGTGATGGGCAAAACCGCGTCTGGCCAGCGCGATGGTCAGCAGACGTTCGGTGCGCTCACCTTTGGCTACCAGCAGCAGCTCAATCGCGTTTCGTTGGCAGGCTACGGCCGCTTCGATGGCAGTCGCAGTGCCTTGGACGGCTACCGTGAGTACGGTCTGGGCGTGTACGACCTGGACTACGCAGCGCAGACGGTGAACAACAGCGGGCTGGCTGTCGGCATGGACGGCAGCTATCTGTGGCGCGGTGACACGTTGGAGCTGCGGCCGTTCTGGAAGGTCGAATACCGCCAGTCGTTGTCCAATACCGGTGACGCACGCATCAATTACGTGCAGCAGCCGGTAACGGGTGGCTACCTGCTGGGAATGAACAGCTATGCCGACGACATGCTGACCCTCGGCGCAGGCCTGGACATGCGAACCCAGCGCGGTTGGTTGATCTCGCTGTTGTTCGGTCGCGATCAGGGGCGCAGCAGTGACAGCAGCAACAGCGTCGGCCTGCGTGTTTCGTACGGCAAGGGCGGCGCTTCGTCGATGGACATGGGCATGTACTCGGCCGATGGCGAGTTGAGGGAATGCCAAGGGCGTCGTTGCCGGCGTGGGCAGACGCGCGGCGGAGAAATCCATCCCTGATGCACGGCGGCGGCCCCGGCAGGTGACTGCCGGGCTTCGCTGACCAGACGTTACAGCCCGGCGTTGTGCCGGGCTTTTCTTTGTCTTTGTCTTTGTCCGGCATCCCGGCACGCTCCATCCGACGCTTCGTTTTACCTGGGCACCGAAAAACGTCCGGAAGCGTGTGGATTTCCGCCGCTCAGGTTCCAAGAGAAACACGTGGCGTGTGGTGGCGAACGCTGCGGTGGCGCCTCAACGGCGGTACAAGCGCGTGGCGATACGGGTATGAGCGAATGGGCGCTGGCGCGGGGGCGTTGGAGGTTTGGCGCAGATCGACATCCCTCTGTTGCCAACACCAAGAGGAAGGCTAGGCGGAGGAGATGTCGGGGGGGCGTCCGCCTCAACGCCGAACACAAAAAACGCCGGCATTGCCGGCGTTTTCTGCAGTCACGCGGGACTCAAATCACGGCCTTACGGTGTTGGAAATCACTTCCACCCAGTAGCCATCCGGGTCCTTGATGAAGGCCAGGTTCTTCATGCGGCCGTCGGTCAGGCGCTTTTGGAACGGCACGTTCAATGCTTCAAAACGGGCGCATGCCGTTTCGATATCGGGCACCGACACGCAGATGTGGCCGAAGCCGCGCGGGTCGCTGTTGCCATCGTGATAAACCGGGCCGTCCTGCTTCTCGGTGCCGTGGTTGTAGGTGAGTTCCAGCACCCCCGGGATGCCGGCCATCCACAGGCGGCGCGCTGAATCTTCTTCGGGGACCTGCGTGCCAGCGGGCACATAGGCGAGGAAGTACAGACTGAATTCGGCTTCGGGGAAGTCCCGCTGATCGACCAGTTGGAAGCCCAGCACGCGCGTGTAGAAATCCAGCGACGCGTGGATGTCCTTGACCCGCAGCATGGTGTGGTTGAAGACGAAACCGGTGGTTTCGGCCGGCACTTCGGCAGCCACGCCGGGCTGCTGGTGGAGGGTTTGGAGGCTCATCGGTTACATCCTGAGGGAGTGAATGGGGAGGGCGAAACGTGCTGTTTTTGACGGTGATTCAAGTTGCATCTGCAATCAACGTCGAATGAAAAAAAGTTGCGACTGAAAGCAGTAGCGCGATAGACACCGCAGCTTGTTTGCATCAACAGAAAAAATCATCAATGCCATGCCTTGCGCATCTTGGCGGTGCCAGATGCGCTGGCTATGCTGCGTCGCAGGATAGTCATTGTTGCTTTGCCACGAACTGAAGGACAGTTGCTTGGTGCTTGAATGGGGCAGAGACGACGCCGGCACAAGGGCCGTGCCGGGAATGTGCAGGGAGCGCAGGCAGGAAACGATGCGTTGGGAAGTGCTGGGGAGTTGACAGCCCTTCTCCAGACGCGTTATTCATTGTTTGTATATACAAATAGAAAGGGTCGTCGGGAACACCATGCCGTACCGCTTCTGGCTGCCACTGCTGCTGATCTGCGTGCTTGCTGCCGAAGGCGTGCTTGGGGCGTGGGCCGGCGCGCGCATGGCGATGGAGACGGTGGCCAGTGTGGCCACCGACACCGGGATTGGCGCGGTAGACCCTGACTGCGAGCCGGCCAAGCCCGTGCTGGCCCAAACCCATGGCGACCACGGCAGCGGCACCGGCAACCTGCCGCCACACCATGCCGATTGCACCTGTGTGGACAGCACCAGCTGCGAATGCGTCTGCGTGCTGGTGCTTTATCCCCCCACGTCCGTGAAGCTGTTTGCCGGCACCCATCCCCCGGTGTCGCTGGATACCGCACTGCCGGTGCTTGAGTTACCCGCCAGCAAACTTTCGCGGGTGTTCCGACCTCCCATCGTTTGACCTGTCGTCCCTGCGTCATCAGGACGTTGCAGTGCCTCCGTGTGCGCCTTTTGTGCCCGCGGACATCACCCAGAGACAGGTTTACCCAGCGGGAGAGAGAAATGTATTTGAAGTCCCATGCCTTGGCCGTGGCCATTGGCAGCGTGTTGTGTGTGGTCGTCACCAGCCAGGCCGCGCACGCACAAGAGAATCCAAGCCAGCCGGAGAACGCACGCACGCTTGATGCCGTGCAGGTCACCGGCAGTCACATCAAACGCGCGCAGTTGTCCGGTGTCGGTCCGGTAAGCGTGGTGGATGCCGAAGCCATCGAGCGCTCCGGCGCAACGTCGGTGGAAACGCTGCTGCAGCGGCTGCCGGCTTCCGCCGGGTTTGCCGGCAGCCAGAGCAACGCCTACTGGGCCGAGAACGGCTACGGCACCACCCAGGTCAACCTGCGTGGACTGGGTGCCAACCGCACCTTGGTACTGCTCAATGGCCGCCGTATCGTCAACGGCGGTACCGGTGCAAACAGTTCGGTCGATCTGAATGTGATTCCGGTGTCGCTGATCGAGCGCGTGGAAGTGTTGAAGGATGGCGCCTCGGCCATCTACGGCGCCGATGCGGTGGCCGGCGTGGTCAACATCATCACCAAGCAGGGCTTTGATGGCGCCGACGTAGCGGTGCGCTATGGGCAGACTGCCGAAGGCGATGGCGAAGAGAAATCCATCGATTTCAGCTGGGGCATCACCGGCGAGCGTGGCTCGCTGATGACGGCAATCAATTATTACGACGGCGGCTCGGTGAACATGGCGACGCGCGCGCCGTGTGGCC
This sequence comes from Stenotrophomonas sp. Iso1, assembly GCF_027497995.1. Lineage (GTDB taxonomy): Bacteria > Pseudomonadota > Gammaproteobacteria > Xanthomonadales > Xanthomonadaceae > Stenotrophomonas. The sequence goes on from NZ_JAODBT010000001.1 coordinate 677,550, forward strand.
TGATCGAATCGGACGGCAAGCTGGTGTGTTCGGGTAGCTCCACCACGGTGGGCGGCCGCGCATTGTTGGCCGATGGCAGCCGCGTCAATTTCAACCAGGTGCTGGGTGGCAACGGTGATTTCTACGAACCGTACTCGGCGGCCAAGCACAACTACAACGGCAACCACACGCTCAACGCGGTCAACCCGATTGAACGCTTGAGCTTCAGCGTGTTTGGCGACAGTCAGATCAATGACACCACCACCGCGTTCGTGGAGATGATGTTCACCAACCGCCAATCAAAGCAGTTGGCGACGTCCGGCGCGTTGGGCGTATACCGGCCCATCAACATTGCCGCTGATCATCCGACCAACCCCACCGGCCAGGATCTGCTGCTGCAACGCCGACGTCTGGAAGAAGCCGGCCCGCGTCACTTCTCGCAGGAAACCGACACCTATCGCGTGGTTGCCGGTTTGAAGGGACAGCTCGGCACCAGTTGGGATTGGTCGGCCGCGTTCAACTGGGGCCGCAACACCGGCGTGGACGCTTCGGACAACGTTGCCAATCTGGACCGCGTCGAGCAGACGCTCGATCGCCGCGTCTGCAGTCCCGTTCCGGGTGCTGCGATTCCGTGCGGTGATTACCTGGGCTACGGCGACCTGAGCCAGGAAGTGCTGGACTACATTCTGTTCAATTCGCGCGACACGGGTGGCAACGAGCAGAAGAGCTTCACTGCCAACCTCAGTGGCCAGATTTTTGAGCTGCCGGCCGGTTGGGTGGGCTTTGCGGCCGGTGTGGAGGTACGCAAGGAGCGTGGCTGGCGCGATCCGGATCCGCTCACCGTGCTGGGCATCGGCAACACCAATCAGCAGGATCCGATCCACGGGGAGTACACCGCCAAGGAAGTGTTCGCCGAACTGGCAATCCCCCTGCTGCAGGACAGCGTCATCGCCGACTCGCTGTACCTCAACCTGGCGGGGCGCGCGTCTGACTACGATCTGTTCGGGCGCGACTACAACTACAAGGTGGGCCTGGATTGGCAGGTCAACGAATCGTTGAAGTTGCGCAGCACCTACGCCACTGCGTTCCGCATCCCCAACATTCCGGAACTGTTTGGCGGTGTGGCCGAAGGCAATTTGACCACCACCGACCCGTGCAGCAACTGGAGCAGCCTGCCTGCGGATTCGGTGGTGCGTGGCAACTGCCAGGCATATGGCGTGCCGGCAGGGTATGTGCAGCCGGGCAACAGCATCCTCACCACGTCCGGTGGCAATGCGGATCTGAAGCCGGAAGACGCCACCTCGTTCACCGCTGGCGCGGTATGGACACCGGCGTTTGCTTCCGGCCTGACGCTGACGCTGGACTACTACAACATCCGCATCAAGAACGCGATCCAGCGCATTGCCGGCTCCACCAAGCTGGCCATCTGCTACAACACGCCGGGGTTGGCGCACCCGTTCTGCGATGCCAGCAACTTCACCCGCAACCCGCGTACCGGCGAAGTGGATTATCTGTCCTCGCAGCCAGTGAATGCGGCCAACGAGCGGGTCAGTGGTGTCGATCTGGGCGCGCTGTATGAGTTCGAGATGGCGGGGTTCGATGCCAGCGTCAGTGCTGACGTGTCCTACTTGCAGCGCTATGACGTGCGTCCGTACGACGGTGCGGAGGTCATCGAGTATGCGGGCAAGATCACCGGTGGCCGAGGCAGTTATGCCAAGTGGCGTGGCCTGGTGGCAGTGAACGCGGCACGCGACAAGTGGTCGGGCACGTGGTCCACGCAGTACATCGGTCGCACCGATGACATCAACGCGACGCGCGGTGATATTGGTGACCATGCGCCGTCGGTGTTCTATCACAACCTGCAACTCAAGTACGCCGTGAGCAAGGCGCTGGATGTTTCGCTGGGCCTGGACAACGTCTTCAACAAGAAGGCGCCCTTCATCCAGAGCTACACCGATGCCAACACCGACACCATGACGTATGACCTGCTGGGTCGCCGTTGGTACGCACGCATCGGCTATCGCTGGTGACCGCAGGCGCCCCGTCGCATAAACGGCGGGGCGCATCGCAGACTGAGGATGATGTAGATGAAACCCGCTTTCTGGGCGCGCCGCGCCCACAAATGGATCGGCCTGATCATCGGCGTGCAGGCGCTGTTGTGGATGCTCAGTGGTGTGTACATGACCGTGGTGCCGCTGGACGTCATCCATGGCGACCATCTGGCGCATGTGCACGGTGACCCGCTGCCACCGCAGACGGCGCGCGTCGGCGCCGATGTGCTGGTGGCGCGTTACCCGCAGTTGCAGTCGTTCCGGCTCAAGCATGTGCTGGACCGTGAGGTGTACGAAGTGCAGCAGGGAGGCGGCAAGTTTTTGGTGGATGCGGCCAGCGGCGAGCGTGTGCCGCCGCTGGACCGTGATGCGGCCATTGCGTTGGCGAAGTCGCTGTATCAGGGGAAAGGCGAAGTGACACGGGTGGAGTGGATTACCCGCGCGCCGTCTGAAGTGAAGACCCGCCCCGTGCCGATGTGGGCCGTGCATTTTGCTGACAGCGGTGACACCACGTTGTACCTGTCGCCCGACAATGGCGAGCTGCTCGCGCGTCGCCACAGTTTGTGGCGCTGGTTCGATTTCCTGTGGATGTTCCACATCATGGATTACGAGAACCGCAGTGACGTCAACAACACCTTGTTGCGTGTGGCATCGGTGGTTGGCCTTGGCTTCGCATTGAGCGGCATCTGGTTGCTGTTTTACAGCTTCGGCAAGCGGAGGCCCGCATGACGCCCTGGATGCGACGCCTGCACAAATGGGTGGGCCTGCTGATCGGCCTGCAGTTCGTTGTTTGGCTGGGCAGTGGCTTGATGATGAGCCTGCTGGACCCGGCCAAGATTGAAGGCAGCGCGCAGCGCGCACCGGAAATGGACGTGCCCGCATGGCCGGCGGATACGGTTTCGCCCGCTCAGGCGCTGCGCGCGGCCAAGCACCCAGCAGCAACGTTGGATAGCGGCTGGCTGCTGCAAAACCCGGTTTATCGCCTGCAGTCGCCGGAAGGCACCGAGGTGATTGATGCGCGAAATGGTCACCGCATTGATGTCAACGCCGCATTGGCGTTGCGCGTTGCGCAGGCCGCGTATCGCGGTGGCGGCGTGCCAGCGGCTCCGCAGTATCTGAAGAAGACGCTGGAAACGCGGGCCAATCCGGACCCTGTGTGGCGCGTGGATTTCAGCGATGCGCAGGACAGCACGATTTACGTGTCCGCGCACAGCGGCCAGGTGATGGAACACCGCAACGCGACGTGGCGGCTGTTCGACATCTTCTGGATGTTGCACATCATGGATTACAGCGAGCGGGCAAACTTCAACAATCCGCTGGTAGTGGGCATGGGTATCGGTGGCCTGTGGTTGGCGCTGACCGGTTTCTGGCTGCTGGTGACCAGCTTCCATCTGCAGGAGTTCATCCCACGCCGCTGGCGCCGGGAGCGCCAGTTGATGGTGTTCGCCCCCGGTGGTGCGCACCTGCGAACGGTGACGGCTGCCAACGGTGACAGTGTCTATGTGGCGCTGGCACGCGAAGGTGTGAACCTGCCGTCCAACTGCGGAGGCGGGCAAAGTTGCGGCCTGTGCGAGGTGCGTGTGCGTGGCGGCGCAGGCAAGGCAACTGCGGCGGATCGCTCGCACCTGGCAGAGGCAAAGTTGAAGGTAGGTTGTCGTCTGGCCTGTAACTTGCCGGTGGACGAAGATCTGGAAATCGAAGTGGCCGGTGGTGCCAGTCTGTGGACCGAACATTGGGCCACGGTGGTGAAGGTGGAAGCGGTGACGCCGTTCCTGCGCGAGATCCATCTGCAGCCGGAACATGCGGCCGATGCCCAGTTCCAGCCGGGCTGCTATCTGCAGCTGCATGTGCCCGAGTACCAGTTGCCGCGCAGTGCGTTATGGCATCCGGACGATCATCGCGATGACTGGAAGCCGTTGCCACTGCCGACGACGTTGCAGAACAAGGCGGCAGTGCGTCGTTCGTACTCGCTGGCGATGCCGGTCAGTGCGGCCGAAGGTCAGTTGGTGTTGCTGGCGCGCTTCAGCCCAGGCTGGCAGGAGAGCAAGCGGCATCCGCCGGGCAAGGGCTCAACGTATCTGTACACCCTGCGCGAAGGCGATCGGGTGCGCTACAGCGGGCCATTTGGTGATTTCGCTTTGAGCGGCGTCGAGCGCGAGAAGGTATTCATTGGTGCCGGAGCCGGCATGGCACCGTTGCGGGCGATGATCCAACAACGGCTGGAAGAGGGCGGTGGTGAGCGTATCCACTACTGGTATGGCGCGCGTAGTGCGCGCGATTGTCCGTATGCAGCGCAGATGCAGGCACTGGCGGGCCAGTATTCCAACTTCAGTTGGCACCCAGTGTGGTCGGGTGGCGCCGAGGGTGGTTCGCCACGTCGTGTGCATGACGCGATACATGAGGATCTGTTGCGACAGCATCCGGATCTTGGTGGTTGCGAGTTCTATCTGTGTGGACCACCGGCGATGCTGGCAGCGACGCGGCAGTTGCTGCGCACCTTGGGCGTCGATGAAGCGAGGATCGCTTACGACGATTTCAAGATCTAAGGGGTGTTTGGGATTGTGTGTTTGAAGCGGCCCTCACCCCAACCCCTCTCCCGCACGCGGGAGAGGGGCTAGGAATGCTCGGCAACGCGTGGTGTATGCATCCCTTCTCCCGTGAGCGGGAGAAGGTGCCCGAAGGGCGGATGAGGGGGCTTTGGTTTGTCTGCTTCAAGGGCGCCCTCACCCCAACCCCTCTCCCGCACGCGGGAGAGGGGCTAGGATTTCTAGGCAGCTCGTGGTGCATGCATCCCTTCTCCCGTGAGCGGGAGAAGGGCTAGGGATGCCAGGCAACTCGTGGTGCATGCATCCCTTCTCCCGTGAGCGGGAGAAGGTGCCCGAAGGGCGGATGAGGGGGCTTTGGATTTTCTGCTTCAAGGGCGCGCTTACCCCAACCCCTCTCCCGTAGACGGGAGAGGGGCTACACCTGCGAGATCGCTTGCGGCGCTTGCTTCACTCGTGCTTCGAGAACTCACTCAGGCTGCCATCTTCGCCAAGCAGCGAGACAGTGAAGGGTTGGCTGTAGCCATCCGGCGATTCCATGCCCGGTGAACCGACCGGCATGCCCGGCAGTACCAGGCCGCGTGCCTTCGGTCGCTCGGCCAACAGCTTCTGGATGGCGGCTACCGGCACGTGGCCTTCAACTACATAGCCATCGATCTCCGCAGTGTGGCAGGACATCATGCTGTCGCTGATCTGCAGGCGCTGCTTCACTGCCCCCATGTCCGTGGTGTCGTTGATCTGCACCGGGAAACCGGCCGCCTGCATGTGTTCGGCCCAGCCACCACAGCAACCGCAGTTGGGGTCTTTGTAAACCTTCACCAAGGGCAGGGTGTGTTTCGCTGCCGCTGCTGCAACCTCCGCTACTGCGGAAGTCGTTGCGCTGGCAGTGGCAACCACAGCCGATGTGGCTGGCGTTGCGTTGCAGGCGCTGATCAGTAGCGTGCTACCCGCCAATGCCAGGCCGTAGAAAGACACCTTCGATGGAATTTTCATGATGTTTGATTCCTTGCAGAGTGTCGCGCCGGGGTCATCACGGCGCGACGGGAGAGGTCAGAGCATGGAGATGCCGCGCTTGAACTCATTGAGATCGAGTTTTCCGTCGCGGTTGGCATCGCTCATGTCGAAGTGGGGCAGCAGTGCATGCTTGGCAGGCAGTTCCTGGCGGGTAACGAAGCCATCGTTGTTGGCATCCAATCGCTTGAATGTGGCATCGCTGTCGGTGGCAGCAGGCTTGGTCGCGTGTGCGCTGTGGTCATGTGCGCCATGGCCGGCGTGTTGGGCATTGGCCAGTGCGACCGGTACGAAAGCAGCAGCGGCGCCAAGCAGCAGGGTGTGCAGAATTTTCATGTAGTTCTCCGTATTCGAATGAGAATGGGCGGCTCACCGGTTGGCGTGTCGCCTTGCAGGATCAGAACCAGAAACGCAGGCCGGCCACCCAGCGTGAATCACTCACGCCTTCGCCCGCATCGCGGTGCAAGTCGGCCGTGCGGCCGAACTTGCGTTCGTACAGGAAGCCGACATACGGTGCGAAACGCCGGGTGATTTCGTAGCGCAGGCGCAGTCCGGTCTCGACATGACCCAGACCACTGCCCACGCCGCGCCGCGGATCGTCATCGGCGGAGATGCTAGCTTCAACCACCGGTTGCAGGATCAATCGGTTGGTCAACAGCACGTCGTACTCGACTTCAAACGCCAACTCCGCTTTGCGCGTGCCGCCGAGATAGGCCATGGCCGATACCTCGAACTTGTACGGCGACATGCCCTGGAAGCCGATGGCGGCGCGGGTGAGATCAGGCGTTTGGCGGCTGTTGTCATGCCGCACGCCGCCGACAACATCCCACCACGGCGTGATCGAACGTCCGTACAGCGCATCCACCGACCAGTCGCCAAGTTTGCTGTCACTGCGGCTGCCTTCGCTGCGCACCCACAGTCGGTCGATGTCGTTGCCAAACCAGGCGTCGATACCCCATGCCTGCCCGCTGCCGTGGTCGTTGTCCCACGCTTCCAGGTGGTCGAACACCACCAGGCTGTTGAACGACGGTGCGTGCTCCATCGCATGCGGCTTCAATACGGGGAACGCGGCGGCGAAGTCTTCGGCGGTCGGCGTCGGGATCGGCTCGCGCGGCGTCTCACTGGCTGCCTTTGCAGGCATGACGTGACCGGCATGCGGGTCGGTGCCGTGTGCACTGTGATCCATGGTCGACATATCGTGGCCGGCATGCGGATCATCTTTCGCCGGTGCCGGCATGACATGACCGACGTGCGGATTCGCGCCATGGGGACTGTGATCCATGGCCTTCATGTCGTGGCCCGCGTGCGGGTCGTCCTTCGCAGGAGCCGGCAGTGCATGACCTGCGTGCGCGTCATGCGTCTGTGCAGCGGGTTTGGTCTTGGGCATGACGTGGCCGGCATGCGGATCAACTGCAGGCTTGACCGGTGCACCATGTCCGGCATGCGGGTCCTGCGCGAATGCGGTGCCGCTGGCCGCCAGCGCGATGAACAGCAGCGTGTGGGAGATCGTCTTCATGCGTCGATCCTCACTTCGCGCATCATTCCCGCTTCCATGTGATAGAGCAGGTGGCAGTGGAAGGCCCAGCGGCCGAGCGCATCGGCGCGCACGCGATACGTGCGGCGTGTGCCGGGCGGCATGTCGATGGTGTGCTTGCGCAGCTGGAACTCGCCGTTGGCATCTTCCAGGTCGCTCCACACGCCATGCAGATGGATGGGGTGCTGCATCATCGTGTCGTTGACCAGCACGATGCGCATGCGTTCGCCATAGTTCAGGCGGATCGGCTCGGCCCCGCCAAACGGAATGCCGTCGAAGTTCCAGGCGAATTTTTCCATATGCCCGGTCAGGTGCAGCTCGATCTCACGGCCCGGCTGGCGTCCATCCGGGTCGTCGAACAGCGAGCGCATCGCTCCATACGTCAGCACGTTGCGGCCGTTGCCACGCAGGCCGATGCCGGCATCATCCAGCTTGGGTTCGGTGGCCGAGGTCTGCATGTCCACCAGCGGATTGCCGGTTTCGCTCGGCTTGTGCTTCGGTGTTTTGTCACCCGCCGCCGTACCGTGGCCGGCATGCGCATCCTGGCTCATGGACGCACCACAGCCACCCTCCATGCCCTTGCCCATGTTGGCGCCACAGCCGCCTTCCATCCCGGCGTGACCGCCATGGCTGCCCATGTCGTGGCCCATGTCGCTCATGGTCAGCAGCGGACGCGGATCGAGTGACGGAATCGGTGCCTGCAGGCCATGCCGTACCGCCAGCGTGCCGCAGGCGTAACCGGTGCGGCCCATGTCCTGTGCGAACAGGGTGAATGCATCCTGGCCGGTGGGCTCGACGATCACGTCGAAGGTTTCAGCCGGTGCAATGCGGAACTCGTCGATGCTGACCGGATGGATGTACTGGCCGTCGGCAGCCACTACGGTCATCTTCAGGCCGGGAATGCGCACGTCGAAGTACGTCATCGACGCACCATTGATGAAGCGCAGCAGCACCTTCTCGCCGCTGCGGAACAGCCCGGTCCAGTTGCCGGCCGGCGCGGTACCGTTCATCAGGTACGTGTAGGTGTGGGCGTTGATATCGGAGATGTCCGAAGGCGTCATCCGCATCCGGCCCCACATGCCACGGTCCGACAACGTCTCGCGTAGGCCGTCGTTGCGTGCATCACGCAGGAAATCACCCACCGTGCGCTGGTAGGTATTGTCGTGCATCGGCATTTTCTTCATCCGCCGGTGCAGGGCGTTGACGTCCATATCCGTCCAGTCCGAGAGCATGACAACGTGCTCGCGATCAAAGTGGTACGGCGGCGGCGCCAGCGGGTCCACGATCAGCGCGCCGTACAGGCCGGCTTGTTCCTGGAACAACGAATGGCTGTGGTACCAGTAAGTGCCCGATTGCTTGAGCTGGAAGCGGTACTGGTAGGCCTCGCCCGGTGCAATGCCGTTGAAGCTCAGGCCCGGCACGCCGTCCATGTTGGCCGGCAACAGAATGCCGTGCCAATGGATGGAGGTGATTTCATCGGTGAGCGTGTTGGCCACACGCAGGTTGACCATGTCGCCTTCGCGCAGGCGCAGGATGGGCGCCGGCAACGAGCCGTTGACGGTGATGGCGCCGCGCGTGCGGCCAGTGAAATTGACCGCTGAACGGCCGATGGCAAGGCTCAGATCAGTGCCACGCAACTCGGTGGCCGGCACCGCCATGGCGGCGCTGGTGGAAGCGAAGGCGCTGGGGATGCGCCCCAGCCCGGCACCGGCGACGACACCGCCCAGGGCAAGGCCCTGCACGAAGCGTCGTCGCGACAGCGCCGAGCGCGAGTCGGAAAGGAAATCGGATGACATGTGGAACTCCCGGTCATGCACCGGCGACACGATAGGTCGCGGCATGTCCTGAACAGATCAAGGAAGCACCTTGGCAAAGCAAAGGCGCAGGCATCTGAGCGGCGCGTGGACGCGCCGCGGGAGATCAGGCGATGGGAGGCCGGTTGAGCTGGCCGGGTGCCACATCATCGTGCGATGGCACCGGCGGTATTGGCGCGAGCGTATGGCGCGTTGTGCCCAGGCGGGTCATCGCGGTGGCAGGCAGCATGTTGCAGTGCTGTTTGCAGTCGCAGTGGTTGCCGTCGGCACAGCTTGAAGGCGCCTTGTCAGCACTGTCCGCGTCGCACTGCATGCTGGCCGTTTCGTGGCAGCAGTCGTGCGCGCTGTCGTTGGCCTCCATGGCCATGGTCTGCATCGGCATCGCCATTACCGTCGCAGACCATACCGACCCGACCGCACCAGCGATCAGGGACAGGCACAGCAGCAGGGGCAACAGAATGCGCGGCACAGAGGGACGTCCATAAACAGACCTGAACCATATCATTCCCGGGTAGGGGAAGAACTGAACGGTTTGTTGCTTTTTATGGTTGCAAGGGTGGGAAGGTTTGAAGCTCCGATGTCTGTCCGGTGATCGTGACAAGCACTATTTCCGTGCAAGGGGGCATTCAACCGACGCGTGTCGGGTAATCGCCGTGGTTTGAACGGCACCGCTCCGGAACCCCAGCAGGACACGCCGGTCCCAACGCCAAAATCCCCCACCCAGTAGAATCCACACCAGTCTTCATTGAAGTGGCATTCCATGTCCCAGCGTGCATGGGTGGCGGCAGCCATCCGCAAGATCGAGGCTGATTTCAACCGTTCGGCCGACACCCACCTGATTCCGATGGACTTACCGGGCTTCCCCGGCATCGACCTGTACTTCAAGGACGAGTCCAGCCATCCAACCGGTAGCCTCAAGCACCGTCTGGCGCGCTCGTTGTTCCTGTACGCGCTGGCCAATGGCTGGTTGCGCGAAGGCGGCCCGGTGATTGAGGCGTCCAGCGGATCCACCGCCGTGTCCGAGGCCTACTTCGCGCGATTGCTGGGCTTGCCGTTCATCGCAGTGATGCCAGCCAGCACCTCACCGGAGAAAATCGCCGCCATCGAGTTCCACGGTGGCCGTTGCCATCTGGTGCAGCGCGCCTGTGATCTGAACGGCGAGTCGGAGCGGCTGGCGAGTGAAACCGGTGGCCATTTCATGGACCAGTTCACCTATGCCGAGCGTGCTACCGACTGGCGTGCCAACAACAACATTGCCGAGTCCATCTTCAAACAGATGGCTGAGGAGCCGCATCCGGTGCCGGACTGGGTGGTCTGCAGCCCGGGCACCGGCGGCACCGCTGCCACGCTGGGTCGCTACGTCAGCTACCGCCGCCATGACACGTTGATTCTGTGCGCTGATCCGGAAGTGTCGGTGTTCTACGACGGTTACTGCGCGGCACTGGCCGGCAACGATTGGCGCGACATGACCTGCGAAGGCGGCTCGCGTGTGGAAGGCATCGGTCGCCCGCGTGTGGAGCGCAGTTTCATTCCGACCAGCGTCGATGCCATGGTCAAGGTGCCCGATGCGCTGAGCCTGGCGGCGATGCGACACGTCAGCGCCACCCTCGGCCGCCGCGTCGGCGGGTCCACAGGCACCAATTTCATCGGCGTGCTGTACGCCGCCCAGCAGATGCGTGATGCCGGGCGTAGTGGCTCCATCGTCACCATTCTGTGCGACTCGGGCGACCGCTATGCGCACAGCTACTACGACCCCAGCTGGTACGAGCGGCAGGGCATTGACGTGGTCAACGCCGATGCCGTCATTGCCGCCGCCGTAGCGGGGCAGGGCACGCTGGCGCTGCCTTGTGCGTGGCTGGAAGCGTCGCCATATCAGTCGTGATGCCAGCCGTGCTGGCGCTGTTTTCAGGACAACGATGAACACCAATCCCCTGCTCGATTTCTCCGGCCTGCCGCGTTTTGACGGCATTGGCCCGGAGCACGTCACCCCCGCCATCGACGCCCTGCTGGCCGAGGCCGAAGCGGCGGTGAAAGTGGCCCAGACCGTGGCGCCCATCCGCTGGGACAGCTTCGTGACGCCACTGGATGACGCCACCGAACGCCTGTACCGCGCATGGGGGCAGGTGTCGCATCTGCAGTCGGTAGTCAACACGCCGGAACTGCGTGAGGTCTACAACGCGAACTTGCCAAGGATCAGCCGCTTCGGCAGCGCGGTTGCGCAGAACCCGGCGCTGTATGCGCAGTACAAGGCGTTGGCTGCCTCGGACGAAGCCAAGGCTTACGACGAAGCACGCGGCAAAGTGTTGGCCAATGCGCTGCGTGATTTCCGCTTGGGTGGCGCCGAGTTGAACGATGCCGACAAAGCCCGTTTCGCGCAGCTGCAGGAAGAGCTGTCCGGCCTGCAGGCAAAATTCTCGCAGAACGTGCTCGATGCCACGGATGCCTTCGCGCTGTACGTGGACAGCGAAAGTGAACTGTCGGGCTTGCCGGTTGACGTCATCGCCAACGCCCGTGCCGCAGCACAGAAAGAGGAGCGCGAAGGCTGGAAGCTGACCCTGCAGATGCCGTGTTATCTGCCGGTGCTCACCTACGCTGACAACCGCACGTTGCGCGAGCAGCTCTATCGCGCCAACGCCATACGTGCCTCCGAGTTCGGTGATGCCGCGCTGGATAACAGCGGCAACATCGACCGCATTCTTGCTGTGCGCAACGCGTTGGCAGCACTGCTGGGCTTCGAGAATTACGCCGAGTATTCCATCGCCACCAAGATGGCCGCCGACGCGCCGCAGGTGCTGGGTTTTCTGCGTGATCTGGCCGCACGCGCCAAGCCCTACGCGCAGCGTGATCGCGTCGAACTGGAAGCTTATGCGCGCGACGAGTTGGGCCTGGAAGATCTGCAGGCGTGGGATCTCTCGTACGCCGGCGAGAAGCTCAAGCAGGCGCGCTACAGCTATTCCGAGCAGGAGGTGAAGCAGTACTTCACCGAACCGAAGGTGCTCGCCGGGTTGTTTGGTGTGATCGAGCGCCTATACGGTTTGAACGTGCAGCCCGACAGTGCGCCGGTGTGGCACGAGGATGTGCGTTTCTATCGGCTGGTGGACGCCGATGGCACGCTGGTCGGCCAGTTCTACCTGGATCTCTATGCACGCGAAGGCAAGCGTGGCGGCGCGTGGATGGACGACTGCCGCAATCGTCGCGTCACCGCTGCAGGTGTGCAGACGCCATTGGTCTACCTGGTCTGCAACTTCGGCCGTGGCAGCGATGGCAAGCCGGCCACGTTCAGTCATGACGAAGTCACCACCCTGTTCCACGAGATGGGCCACGGCCTGCATCAATTGCTGACCCGCATCGGTGAGCTGGCGGTCGCCGGCATCAACGGCGTGGAATGGGATGCGGTGGAGCTGCCCAGCCAGTTCATGGAGAACTTCTGCTGGGAATGGGACCAGGTGCAGGCGATGACCGCGCATGTGAGCACCGGTGGGCCGTTGCCGCGCCCGCTGTTCGACAAGATGCTGGCGGCGAAGAATTACCAAAGCGGCATGTTTACCGTGCGTCAGTTGGAGTTCGGCTTGTTCGACATGCTGCTGCATAGCCAGTATCAGCCGGAGCAGGGAGGCGTTCTGCAGGTGCTGGAGCGTGTGCGTGACGAAGTTGCAGTGAACGTCCCGCCGGATTGGAACCGTTTCCCCAACCAGTTCAGCCACATTTTTGCCGGTGGTTATGCGGCGGGTTACTACAGCTACAAATGGGCTGAAGTGCTGAGCGCGGACGCTTATGCGGCGTTCGAGGAAGCGCCGGAGCAGGTGGAAGCGACCGGTGCGCGGTTCCGTGCAGAAGTACTGTCGCGCGGCGGCAGTCGCAGTGCCGCAGAGAATTTCCGTGCGTTCCGAGGTCGTGATCCGCAGATCGACGCCTTGCTGCGCCATAACGGCATGGCCGCCTGAACGCGAGCGGCGCGCGGGGCTGGTAAGCCGGGTGGTTGAGGGTCAAGCTAGGGAACGATTTTTCAAGTTTTGATCCCATGCCCCGGCTTATCACCCGCATAGCAGCGTGCGCGGCCATCATTGGTGCGGTTCTGTGGTTCCAGCCCCGTATCAACGAGCCCGCCGCTCAGGTCAGCAACGGTTTGAACCTGCGCAGTGCGCCGGATCAACGTGCCGAGCGCCTGGCCGTGTTGCCGGTGGGTACCACAGTGGAAGTGCAGCGCTGCCTGGATGACCTGCAGTGGTGCAACGTGCGTGCCGGCGGCAAGAGTGGTTGGGTGGCCGCCAGTTATCTGATCGCCAAGAGTGACGGCAAGCGGGTCAAGCTGGCTGAAGCCGGCAGGGAGCTTGGCGTGGTGATCGAGACGGCTCAACCAGGCGGTTGAGTCCATAGGTTGCGATGAAATGCCGGCGCCTTGAGGTTCGGCAGGAACAGCGCCGGCATGAAGCCACCAGCGCAACGGCGATTGGGGGCGTGCCGCTACAGATGTTTCCGGGATTGCAGCCTTTGTGTGCTTCGTGGCTGCCCCCGTTTCTGCGTGGCATCCAACGCTTCGTCACGTGCAGATAAAAAAACAGCCGCTTTCGCGGCTGTTTTCTTTGCATCAAACCTGCCCGGGCATTACACCCGGCCGAAGATCAGCGTGGCGTTGGTGCCGCCGAAACCAAAGCTGTTGGACATCACTGTATCCAGCTTGGCTTCCTGCGTCTGGCGCAGGATCGGGAAGCCTTCGGCGCGCTCGTCCAGCGTTTCGATGTTGGCCGAGCCGGCCATGAAGCCGTCGCGCATCATCAGCAGGCAGAAGATCGCCTCATGCACGCTGGCAGCACCCAGCGAGTGGCCGGACAGCGCCTTGGTCGAAGACAGCGGCGGCACGGCGTCGCCGAACACGGCGCGCACCGCGCCCAGCTCGGTGACGTCGCCCAGCGGCGTCGAGGTGCCGTGGGTGTTGAGGTAATCGATCGGGCGATCAACGGTAGCCATGGCCATTTTCATGCAGCGCACGGCGCCTTCGCCGGACGGAGCGACCATGTCGGCACCGTCGGAGGTGACGCCGTAACCGACCAGCTCGGCATAGATCTTCGCGCCGCGTGCCACGGCGTGGTCGTAATCCTCCAGCACCAGGATGCCGCCACCGCCTGCGATGACGAAGCCATCACGATTGGCGTCATACGGGCGCGACGCCTGTGCCGGGGTTTCGTTGAAGCTGGTGGACAGGGCGCCCATCGCGTCGAACATCACGCTCATCGACCAATGCAGATCTTCACCGCCACCGGCGAACATGACGTCCTGCGCGCCGTGACGGATCAGGTCCGCCGCCGCACCGATGCAATGCGCCGAGGTGGCACATGCAGCCGACAGCGAGTAGCTCAGGCCCTTGATGCTGAATGCCGTGGCGAGGTTGGCCGACACGGTCGAGCACATCGTGCGCGGCACCATGTACGGGCCCACTTTGCGCACGCCACGGTTGCGCAGCAGATCGGCCGCTTCCACCTGCCATTCGCTGGAACCGCCGCCGGAGCCAGCGATCAAGCCGGTGCGCGGGTTGCTGACCTGCGCATCTTCCAGGCCGGCATCGGCGATGGCGTCACGCATGGCCACATAGCTGTAGGCAGCCGCATCGCTCATGAAACGCTTGAGCTTGCGGTCCACCTGGGCCTCCATGTCCAGCTCGACCCTGCCGGCCACTTGGCTGCGCAGGCCGGCTTCGGCATGGTCCGGGGCTGCGACGATGCCGGGACGGCCATCACGCAGGGCGCTGGAAACGGTATCCAGATCGTTGCCAAGGCAGGACGTGATGCCCATGCCGGTAATGACGACACGACGCATCAGAAGCTCTCGGTTGAAGTGAACAGACCCACGCGCAGGTCCTTGGCAGAGTAGATCTCACGGCCGTCCACCAGCATGCGGGCGTCGGTCTGTGCCATCACCAGCTTGCGGTTGATGACGCGCGAGACATCGATTTCGTACTGCACCAGCTTGGCGCTGGGCAGCACCTGGCCAGTGAATTTGACCTCACCGCAGCCCAGAGCGCGGCCACGGCCTTCGGCGCCCAGCCAGGTGAGGAAGAAGCCAGTCAGCTGCCACATGGCATCCAACCCCAGGCAACCGGGCATCACCGGGTCACCAATGAAGTGGCAACCGAAGAACCACAGGTCCGGTTTGATGTCGAGTTCCGCCCGGATCAGGCCCTTGCCGTGCGCGCCACCGTCCTCACGGATATCGGTGATGCGGTCGAACATCAGCATGGGGTCGTTGGGCAGGCGGCCCTTGTTGGGGCCGAAGAGTTCGCCGCGCGCACTGGCCAGCAACTGGTCACGCGAGAACGTATGCAGACGGGTCATCCGGGGGTAATCCAAAGCCAGGAACGAGCCTGCGAGCATGCGTCAGCACCTGCGTTCAATCAAATGTTTTAACTGGACGGTTGCGTATGTTCGACGCAGTTAGCAGCCGTTCGGGGGCTGTTATCGACGATTTTGAATTGCACAATTGTGAGGACAAGTGTGCATTTAACGACAACAGCTATCATGTTGACGACCGTTTCGGACTGTTGTCGTGACCCAGCTTCGCAAGATCATCCATGTCGACATGGACGCCTTCTACGCGTCGGTGGAGCAGCGCGATGACCCCAATTTGCGCGGACGGCCGGTGGTGGTGGCCTGGAAGGGTGCCCGATCGGTGGTCTGCGCGGCCTCCTATGAGGCCCGCACTTACGGGGTGCGCTCGGCGATGCCGGCAATGCGGGCCGAGCGGCTGTGCCCGGACGCGGTGTTCGTGCCGCCGGACTTCGCCCGCTATAAAGCGGTGTCACGGCAGATCCGGGAAATCTTCCTGCAGCACACCCCGCTGGTGGAGCCGCTGTCGCTGGACGAGGCCTACCTGGACGTCACCGCGTCACCGACCTGCGGCGGCATTGCCACCGAGATCGCCCGCACCATTCGCGCGCAGATCCGCGAAGTCACCGGGCTCACCGCTTCGGCCGGCATTGCCCCGAACAAGTTCCTGGCCAAGGTCGCCTCGGACTGGCGCAAGCCCGATGGTCAGTTCGTGGTGCCGCCCTCGCGCATCGAGCAGTTCCTGACGCCACTGCCGGTCGGCCGCATACCGGGCGTGGGCAAGGTGATGGCGGGCAAGTTGTCGGCGTTGAGCATCGCCACCGTCGGTGACCTGCGCGAGCTGCCGCTGGAGCAGTTGGAAGCCTTGTTCGGGAGTTTCGGCGGCAGTTTGTACCGTCGTGCGCGTGGCATCGACGAGCGGCCGGTGGAGCCGGACCAGCCGGTGCAGTCGATCTCGTCGGAAGACACGTTTGCCGAGGACATACCGCTGGGCACGTTCGATGAAGTGATCACGCAGTTGGCTGAAAAGACCTGGCGTGCCACCGGTCGTACCGAACGGGTAGGGCACACGGTGGTACTCAAGCTCAAGACCGCACAGTTCCGCATCCTGACCCGCAGCTTCACCCCGGACACCCCACCCACCTCGGTCGAGGAACTGCGCGATATCGCCCTGGCCCTGTGCCAGCGCGTGCAGTTGCCGGCGGAAACCTTGTATCGCTTGGTGGGAGTGGGCTTGTCGGGTTTCCGGGATCGCGAAGATACGGTGGTGCAGGGGGATTTGTTTCGGGATGTGCAGGTCGATGACTGAAATGTTCCGTGTAGGTAGGCCGCTCGGTACTTGAAGCCTCTCTTCCCTTATCGGATGGAGGTTCTGGGAAGAGGGCTTGGGGCTGCGCCGCAACGCGCCGTTACAATGGGCTGCTTTCCTTGGTGGAGTGTGTGTACGTGGTGACTTCGGCAGTGGTTTTCGATCTGGACGGCACGCTGGTGGACAGTGCCGGTGATATCGCCGAAGCGGTGAACCGCACGCTGGAAGATCTGTCTCTGCCGCGTGTGAGCGAAGCCACGGTGCGCAGTTGGATCGGCGAAGGTGTGCGCAAGCTCGTCACCACGGCCTTGCGTGATGCTGGCAGTGATCACGCGCTGGACGATGTAATGCCGGGTTTCATGCGTCATTACAACGAATGCCTGCTGCGCAGTCCGCGCCTGTATGACGGCGTGATCGAAACGCTGCAAGCATTGCAGTCACGCGGCTTGCCGATGGCGATCTGCACCAACAAACCGGCGGCCTTGGTGCCGCCCTTGTTGACGCATCTGGGTATCGCCCCGTTTTTCGCGCACATCATCGGCGGCGACTCATTGCCTCAGCGCAAGCCGGCGCCGGAGCCGCTGCAGCACGTTGCCATGCTGTTGGAGCAGTCGGTGCAGGAGTGCGTGATGGTGGGTGATTCGGCTACCGATCTGCACGCCGCCAACAACGCCGGCATGCCCATCGTGCTGGTGCGCTACGGCTACACGCGCGATCTGGATCTAGATGCTGCCGATGCGGTGGCGGTGATCGAGGACATGCCCGCGTTGTTGCAGATTATCTAAGGCAGGCAGGTAGTGCCGAGCCATGCTCGGCATTGGCTCCATCAGTAATGCCTTAGCGGAGCGCGGCACCGCGTTAATGGCAGTGCCGAGCTGCGTGCGACATCTGGTCGCAATTTAAGGTGAGTAATAATCATTCTCATTTGATGTAGAATGGCGGCCATCACGCAGCCGCCAGGTGTCTTTGTTCCGGCAGCTGCAATTCGATACCTGCCGTGCCTCACGCCGTCGCCAGAGGTTCGCACTCCCACTGTCGAGAGGCTTTCCCCCATGTCCCGTCGTTCTTCGTCGCGGTTGTCCGCGCGTGCTCCCTTGTTCCGTCGTCGTCCCCTTGCCGTTGCGCTGGCGCTGTCCGCGTTGATGGCTGGCCCCGCTGCCGCCGAAGGCGCGCCGGATGCCACCGACATCGACACGGTGCACGTCACCGCAGAGCAGATCGCACGGCAGGCATTGGGTACGTCAGTCATCACCTCGGTGGACTTGGAGCGCATGCCGCCGGCCAATGATCTGTCCGAAATCATCCGCCGCATGCCGGGTATCAACCTCACCGGTAATACCGCGTCAGGTGCCTATGGCAATTTCCGCCAGATCGACATTCGCGGCATGGGCCCGGAGAACACGTTGATCCTCATCGACGGGCGCCCCGTGAGTTCACGTGATTCCGTGCGCATGGGCCGCAGTGGTGAACGCAACAGTCGCGGCGACAGCAATTGGGTGCCGGCCGAAGCCGTGGAGCGCATCGAAGTACTGCGCGGCCCGGCTGCGGCACGCTATGGCTCCGGTGCATCCGGTGGGGTGGTCAACATCATCACCAAGAAGCCGACCGGCGATCTGACCGGCTCGGTCACGCTGTACGGCAGTCAAGCCGAGCACAGCGCCGAAGGTGACAGCGAGCGCGTTGGTTTCCAGCTGTCGGGCCCGTTGAGCGATCAGCTCTCGTTCCGCTTGTTCGGCAACGTCAACAAGACCGATCCCGACGCGCTGGAACTCAACCAGGATTTCGCCACGGGCGTCACCCCGCCGGCGGGCCGCGAAGGCGTGCGCAACCGTGATATCAGCGGCCTGCTGCGTTACGACATCAACGATAACCATGTGCTCGAATTGGATGCCAGCGTCAGCCGTCAGGGCAACATCTATTCCGGCGAACGTGGCGTCAGCGGCGACGGTTTCCAGCGTTTGAATGATCTGTTCGGTGCCGAGACCAACGTCATGCTGCGACGCTCCTTCGGCCTGACCCATCGCGGCAGCTACGACTGGGGTACCTCGCGCATCACTGCTGCCTATGAAGACACCGACAACACGCGCCTCAACGAAGGGCTGGCCGGTGGCCCGGAAGGTTCGATCAACGAGGGTGCGACGTTCTCCACCTCCGAGCTGACGTCGACGCGTGTGGACGGCGAGATCAACGTGCCGTTGAACTGGGGCGGTATTGAGCAGGTGGCGACGCTGGGCTTTGAGTACCGCGACATGAAGCTGGATGACCCGTATTCGGTCACGCAGAGTTCGAGCAGCGGTGGTGGCATTCCTGGCTACGCCGGCAACCGCAGCGGCAAAACCGACCAGCAGTTCGCGGCGGTGTTCGTGGAAGACAATCTCTACATCGGTGACCGCTGGACGGTGACGCCGGGCGTGCGCTTGGACCATCACTCGCAGTTCGGCAACAACGTCAGCCCCAGCCTCAACGTGCAGTTCAAGCTGGCCCAGGATTGGGCGATCAAGGGCGGCATCGCGCGCGCATTCAAGGCTCCGAACCTGTATCAGGCCAACCCGGATTACCTGTACTACACGCGCGGCAATGGTTGCCCGGTGTTGAGCCCGAACATGGGCTCGGGTTGCTATGTGATGGGCAATGCCGAGCTTGATCCGGAAACCAGCATCAACAAGGAAATCGGCATCGAGTGGGCGCCGGACAACGGCTGGCATGCCTCGGTTACGTATTTCCACAACGACTACAAGGACAAAATCGTTGCCGGCCAGGAACGCATTGGCGTGACCAACGACACCCAGGGCCAAGTGTTCCAGTGGAGCAACTCGCCGGACGCCCTCATTCGCGGTGTGGAAGGCAACCTGAAGGTGCCGCTGCTCGGCGGTGGTGATGTGCTGTCGTGGAATACCAACGCCACCTGGATGATCGAGAACGTCGACAAGATCACCGACCAGCCGTTGTCGATCATTCCCGAGTACACGGTGAACACCTTCCTCGATTGGCAGGTCAACGCGCAGTTGTCTTTCATGCTGACGGGTACGTTCTACGGCAAGCAGGCGTCGGCCACGCAGTCGAGCACCACTGGCGCGGTGCTGCCGCCCGATACGCGTGCGGCCTATGACCTGTGGAGCCTGGGCGGGCAGTACCGGATCACGCCGAAGGTGCGCGTGGGAGCAGGCATCAACAACCTGTTCGACAAACGCCTGTTCCGCGAAGGCACCACCAGCACCAGTGCCACCGGTGCGGGCGCTGATACCTACAACGAGCCCGGTCGCAGTTACTGGGTGAACCTGACCGTTGGCTTCTGATCCCGGCGCCGCGATGAACAACCACACACGCACACACTTCCATTCCCTGCCCGCGCTACTGGCGGTGTTGCTGTTGGCGTGTGTGGTCTCGCCGATGGCGATGGCGCAGCAGCGCAACCCGGCCCAACTCATCGGCCAGACCGTGGCCGATACCGGTTCGCCGCATTACCGCTTCGAGCGGTTTGTGGTGCACAGCGATGACGGCCAACGCACGTGGCGGGTCAATGTGGGTATTCCCGCCGGTGTTGCGCCGGCCGCAGGATTCCCGGCGTTGTGGATGCTCGACGGTAATGGTGCGTTGATGGAGTTCGACGTGCCGCTGTTGGAAGAACTGGCGAGCAAGCGGCCCACGGTGCTGGTGTTTGTCGGTTACGACAATCAGCAGCGCATCGATTCGCCCGCCCGTACCCGCGACTACACGCCGACGGCGGACGAACCGGAAGGCGGCGGCATTGCCGTGGGCGGCGGTGCGGATGCACTCCTGGAAGTACTGGAGCGCCGCATCCGGCCGCAGCTGGCACGACGGGTGGCCGTTGATGCCGATCAGCAGGCGTTGTGGGGCCATTCGCTAGGGGGGCTGTTTGTGCTGCATGCGCTGTACACGCGCAGCGGTGCATTCCAGACCTACGTGCCGGCCAGCCCGTCGTTGTGGTGGAAGCAAGGTGTGATGCTGGGTGAACCCGAACGGCAGTTCACGGCCAACAACGCTGGCCACCGTGCGCGTGTGCTGGTGATGCTGGGCGGCGGTGAACGCGACCGCGACGTCAGCAATCGCGACATGAGTAACCCGCGCGTTCTGGCACACCTGAAGCGCGTGTCCGGCGCCCCGTCCGATGCCAGCGTGCAGGTGGCCGAACGTCTACGTCAGGTGCCCGGGCTTGACGTGGAATATCACCAGTTTGAAGGATTGGGCCACGGCCCGATGTTCCGTGCGTCATTGATGCGCGCCCTGCATGAAATTGCAGGTGTGCGTGACCGAAGTGGTGAACCGCGTCCATGAGGTAGTCGGCCTCGCGCCGGCACGCAGTGCATCGGTTCGCCACTAAATCATTACCCAGGTAGCGTGATCGCCCAGGCAAAAACCCGTCGCACGCGATGCCGCGTGCAGCAACCCAAGAGGTATTGCCCCATGGCACAGATTTGCTTCCACGCTCGTTCGCACGCTGCACGCGCAGCGCGTCCTTCTCTGCTGGGATTGGCTTTGCTACTGGCCACTGGCGTGGCTGGCGCGCAGGTTTTTGCGCAGCCGGATACCGGTTTCAGCGGGAGCATCAGGGCTACCGCACCGATGGTGCTGCCGGGCAGCGAGACCGGCATTGAAGGCAAGGGATTTACGCCGGGCCAGAAGGTGACGCTGCAGCGCGGTGACACCGTGCTCAATCCGCAACCTTATGTCGCCGATGGCGAAGGAAAGTTCACTGGCACGTTGGCGATTCCCGCAGACGCCGTTGCCGGTTCGCAGCCCATCGTGGTGCGTGCTGCCGGCCCGGATGCAGCGACGGTGTTTGCCTTGCAGGTGTCGCGCGAAGTGCCGTTGTCCGGCCAGGAGCGCATCCAGGCGGTCAGCAACAAGCTTGCGCAAGGGTTGTACCAGGTGGCTTACAGCCCGGCCAGCAAAGCCGCGTTCGTGACCAGCGCGGTGGGCCGCCCGCCGGTGAAGCAGTCTGAACTGCTCAAGGTTGACCCGGAAACGTTGCAGATCGTCGCCAGGGTTTCACCGCAGGCGGCACCCGGCAATGACGGCAACCTGTTCGCGGTGTACGGCGTGGGTGTGGACGATGGCAACGGTACGGTCTGGGTGACGAATACCCGTCAGGACACCGTGGCGGTGTACCGCCAGTCGGATCTGGCGTTGGTCAAGCAATTCCCGGTAGGCGCGGTGTCGCATGCGCGTGACGTGGTGGTGGATGCACAGCGCAACCGCGCCTATGTCTCGGCTACCGGCGCGGATTTCATCAGCGTGTTCGACACGCGCACGTTGCAGCAGCTGGACAACATCACCATCGCTTCCAGCAAGCGCGGCGAGACCTTCACCCCCACCAGCCTGGATATCGACCCGGCCACCGGCAAGGTCTATACCGTGAGCCTGGGGGTGGCCGAAGCGGCCATCATTGACGGCGCCAGCGGCAAGGTGGAAAAGGTCTTCCCGCTGGCCGGCGCACGCGATGCCATCGGGGTGGCCTGGAATCCGGTGGCCAAGCGCCTGCTGGTGGTGTCGCAGGGCAGTGACAACCTGCTCATCGTCGATCCTGTCAGCGGCAAGGTGGAGCACGACGTGTATGTCGGAGCGGGCGCGCTGAATGTGTCTTACAGCCCGAGCACGCGGCTGGCCTACGTGAGCAACCGCGCTGCCGGCACCGTGACGGTGGTGGACGAGAGCGGCAACCTCGTTGCCAACCTCGATGGTGGCACCTACCCGAACCATGTCAGCAAGGGGCCGGCGACGGTGATGTTTGCAGTCAATAAGTCGCGTGGCGAGGACGATGCCAAGGGCGACCGCATCACACGCTTCGTGCCGCAGCAGCGCTGAGTCGATCGCTGCGCATCACGTGCGGCAATGCAGTACGCATGCGGGAGGTGCCGGGCACGGCATCTCCCGCACTGTCATGAAGGCTTGGCTAGTGCGGTGATTGAACGCGCGGGCCAGCAGAACCGTCGAGGAAACGAGAATGAAGACCCGAGGTGTAGTGCCAACAGGCCTGTTGCTGGCCGCGCTGATCGCCGGTTGTGATCGCGCGCCGCCCGACGCCGCTGCGGCCGAGAAAGCCGAGGTGGCCGCCAGTGCCGATACCCAGACATTGCCGCAGGGGTGGAGGCGCGTGGCCGGGCAGGATGTGCCACGTAGTGCAGCGGCCACGCCGCAGTTACCGGCGCAGCTGCATTCAGACGATGGCGTGGAGGTCAGCATCACCGACATCGGTCGTATCGTTGCCGGTGGCGATGATGTGATTGCGGTGATTGAAGCCCTCGGCCTGGGCGGCAATGTCTACGCGGCGCCGGAGCGTTCGGCAACGGCGGCGGGCAGGGCAGCGGAGAAGCACTTCCTGTTCAACCGCACCACGGGTGTGGAAGGCGTGCTGAGCCTGGGAGGCAGCGTGTTCCTCGGCAACAGCCTGCGTCGCCATGCAGTGCTGGCTGAACGCCTGCGCGCGACCGGTCATGCCGCCGTGGTGATTGATGATCTACAGGCGCCGGCAGACAAGGTGCGCAAGGTGGCCGACGCGCTCGGCCTGCCGCAGCAGGGCCGGGAGCTGGCCGGCAAGGTGCAGGCGCAGCTCGATCAAGCCGCAGCCATCGCCAGCAGCAACACCAGACGTCTGCGCGTGATTGCGTTGTCGGCCAGTGGTGCCGGTGGCCTGCCGACCGTTGCCGGTGCCGACAGCGCCGCCAATCAACTGATCACGATTGCCGGTGGCATCAACATCGGCGAGGAAGCCGGCGTGGCCAACTATTCGCAACTCAGCAATGAAGGCGTGGTGGCAGCGGCACCGGAGGTGATTCTGGTGACCGACAACGATCTGCGTCTGTTTGGTGGTGAAGCGGGTTTGTGGAAGGCATATCCGACGCTCAAACACACGCCTGCCGGTGCTGCCAATCGCGTGTGGGTGATGCCTGATATCGCGTTGAAATCCACCAGCGTCGGTTCCGGCGCCGGTGCGCTGGCCCTGGCGCAGGCCCTGGCGGAACTGTCGCGCGGATGAGGCACGGGCAAGTGCGGCGGCCCAACGGCGCGCTGTTGTTATGGGTGCTACTGGCGGTGTTGCTGGGCGCGGTGGTGCTGTCCTTCGGCACCGGGCCGTTGAAGCTGCCGCCAGGCGATGTACTGCAGGCCATCTCGGCCAGGTTTGGATTGGCCGATCCACAATCAGTCAGTGCCCGCGATATGGGGGTGATCTGGCAACTGCGCATCCCGCGCGCGCTGCTTGGTGCCTTGGTCGGGGCATCACTGGCGATGGCCGGTGTGGCCTTGCAGGGTTTGTTCGGAAACCCGTTGGCCGACCCCGGCATCGTGGGTGTCAGCCAGGGCGCAGCACTGGGCGCGGTCGCGGCTATCGTGCTCGGCGCGGGTGCGCTGGGGGTGTGGTTGATTCCGCTGGCTGCCTTTGCGGGCGGCGCCGGTGCCACCACGTTGATCTATCTGCTCGCGCGGCCGGGGCGCGGCGAGGGCACGGCGACGTTGCTGCTGGTCGGTATCGCCATTGGTGCGGGCTGTTCTGCGGCGGTGGGTTTTTTGACCTACATCGCCAGTGAGAGCGAACTGCAGTCGCTGGTGTTCTGGCAGATGGGCTCGCTGGCCCAGGCCAGCTGGAGCGACGTGGTAACCGTGGCGCCGGTGTTCGTCATTGGTCTGTTGGCGCTGATTCGTCTGGCGACCGCGCTGGACATGCTCGCGCTGGGCGAACGGCAGGCGCGGCACATCGGATTGGACGTGGCGCGCACGCGGTTGCTGCTGGTCGCCTTCAGCGCGCTGTTGGTAGGCGCGGCGGTGGCATTTGCCGGCAGCGTCAGCTTCGTCGGCTTGGTAGTGCCGCATCTGGTGCGGATGATGGCCGGCCCGGGTCATCGCTGGCTGCTGCCGCTGTCGGGTGTGGCCGGTGCGCTGTTGATCGTCGTGGCCGACACTGCTGCGCGCACGTTGGATCCCCCATCGGAAATTCCGTTGGGCTTGTTCTCCGCGGCGTTGGGAGCACCGTTTTTTCTTTGGCTCGTGCTGCGTAAACGCGGCAAGGGCCAGGCATGAGCGCGCCTTTGTTGGAGCTGCGCAATGCCGGCGTGCAGCGTGGTGATCGGCAGGTGCTTGCCGGCGTGAGCCTGTGTCTGCAGGCGGGCACGCTGACGGCGCTGGTCGGCCCCAATGGCGCCGGTAAATCCACGCTGTTGGCCCTGCTTGCGGGGGATGCCAAGCCAGATCGCGGCGAAGCGTTGCTGCAAGGTCGCGCGCTGGCCGAGTGGCCGGTACGCGGGTTGGCATTGCAGCGTGCGGTAATGGCGCAGGACCACGCCGTGCACTTTGCCTTCAGCGTGCGTGAGGTGGTGGCGATGGGCCGCTTGCCACACCCGCCAGATCCGCTGGAGGACGCGCGCATCATTGACGACGCACTGGCCGAGGTGGATGTCAGTTCACTGGCCGAACGCGATGTGCAGACACTGTCCGGCGGTGAAGCGGCGCGCACCTCACTGGCCCGCGCGCTGGTCCAGCGCACGCCGATACTGTTGTTGGACGAGCCCACCGCCGCGCTCGACCTGCGCCACCAGGAGCGCACGCTGCATGGCGCCCGCGAACTCGCGCGACAGGGCCGCTGCGTCGTGGTGGTACTGCATGACCTCAATCTGGCGTCGGCCTATGCCGATCGCATCGTGATGCTGTGCGAAGGCCGCATCGCCGCCGACGGCGCACCGCGTGAGGTGTTGACCCGGGAAATCATCGCGCAGGTGTACGCACAACCGGTCCAGGTGGTCGAACACCCTACGCGCGGCGTGCCGCTGGTGGTGCCCTGCGACGAATGAACCGCAGCGACGGTTGTGGTGATTTTCGCCCGGCAGTGACCATAAACAAAAAGCCCCGGTGCGAACACCGGGGCTCTTGATCACTCAACCGAACCGGTTCAGTTCTTCGAGTTGTAGCGCAGCGTCAGCTGGTACTCACGGCCCGGCTGGTTGTACCAGGCAACGGTTTCGTATTCGCGGTCGAACACGTTGGCGGCCTTGGCCTGCAGGCTCCAGGCGTCGTTGATGGCGTATTCAACGCGCACATCCATGGTGCCGTAACCAGCCAGGCGCACGGTGTTGGCGGCATTGTCGAAGCGGTGGCCGCTGCCAGCTGCAGTCACGCCCAGACGCAGCGGGCCAAAGTTCTTGTCCACGTCCAGGCGACCGCTGGTGCGCGCGCGGCGAGCCAGCAGGTTGTCGTAGGTGGCCGCGCCAGAGGTGTTGTCGCGCGGGTCGGTGAAGCTGGCCTGTGCGTTGATGTCAAAACCGGCAAGCGACAGGAAGCCGGTCAGCTCTGCACCACGGATGCGAGCTTCAGCCACGTTGACCAGGTCGAAGTTGCTGTCATAGCCGATCAGCTGATCAATGCGGGTTTCATAGGCGTTGAAGGTCCAGTTCCAGTTGTCGGCGTACTGCGCAATGCCGACGTTGAGGCTCTTGGATTCTTCCGGCTTCAGTGCCGGGTTGCTGAAGCCCGGGTAGTACAGGTCGTTGAAGGTCGGTGCCTTGAAGCCGGTGCCGGCGCTGGCGGTCAGGCGGAAGCCGTTGCCGAAGGCGAAGCCGTAGCCCAGGCTGCCGGTGGTGTGGTTGCCGAACTGCTCGTTGTCGTCATTGCGCACGCTGGCCTGCAGCGAGTGCGCGCCGAACTGGCCCTGGTACTCGACGAACACACCGGTGTTGTCGCGGTCCTTGACGTCGAATGCGGTGGAGCTGGTGACCTTGTCGTTCTGCCAGTCGGCACCGGCGGTCAGCTGCTGGCCTTCCGAGAGCTGGATGTCGCCCTGCACACTGGCGGTATCGCGACGGGTGTCGAAGTTGCTGGCAAAGGTGCGGGTGCCGCCTGCAGCGAAGTAGTTGTCGGCCTGGTCGCGGTTGCGGCCGACCTGTGCGGTCAGCTGGAACGCATCGGACACGGCCCATGCCAGTTTGCCACCGTAGACCTGCTGCACGTTGTCGGCTTCGTTGCCGCCGAAGATGCTGCCGTCGTATTCGTTGAAGCTGTCGGCATTGAGCACGTGGCCTTCCAGGCTCAGCGTGTCGGTCAATGCATAACCTGCACGTACGTTGATGGAGGTATTGCGGTAGCCATCGCGGTCCGGCTCATCGGCAAAGCAGCCTGCACCCCAACCGGCGGCGGTGCCACGGCAGGCGTTGATGCCGTCGGTCTTCTGGTAGCCGCCCTGGGCCGACACCCAGCCGTGCTCGCCACGGTTGCTGAAGCCCGCGCTGGCTTGACGCAGGTTGTTGCTGCCTGCGGTCAGCGACAGGTTCTGCTGCAGGCCCTTGCCGGCGGTACGGGTGAAGATCTGGATCACACCGCCGATGGCTTCGGAGCCGTACAGGCTCGAACGCGGGCCGCGCACGATCTCCACGCGCTCGATCTGGTCGACGGGCAGGTCCTGCAATGCCGCCATGCCGGAGGTCGCCGAGCCGACGCGTACACCGTCCACCAGCACCAGCACCTGGTTGGAGTTGGTACCGCGCAGGAACAGCGAGGTGATCTTGCCGGTGCCACCCTGGTTGGCGAAATCCAGACCTGCGCGGCCGCGCAGCAGTTCCAGCACCGTGTTGGCCTGGCTGCGGTCGATCTGGTCGCGATCGATCAGCTGTACCGGCACCACGCTGTCCTTGATGGCAACGGGAGTGCGGGTGGCGGTGACGGTGACGTCGTCCAGCTCGGTCGGTGCGTTCTGCGCAGCGGCAACGGCCGGCAATGCCAGTGACAGGGCGAGCGAAAGGGTGTGGTAATGCAGTTTCATGGAAGCTCCTGGACCTGCGCGCTCCCGCGCAGGCGGATGGGTTGGGCTGCCATGGGAGAGAAGTGACGGAGGTCGCGCACACGGCGCCACAGCCGCCGCCATGCCCTCCGCATCGCAACCAGTCGGCTTTCGGGCCGGTCTCCGGACTCGCAGGCGAAACAGCGTGGCTGCTTCCGACCAGGCGCCTTCCCGTGCGTCGCACAGTGGCGGTGTTGCCTGGCCTTGTCCTGCTTACCGTTGCGGGGGCAGCGCCGGGATGGCGAGCGGCTGGAGTTCCAGCAGTGCGCGGCACCGGCTTCCCGTTTCAACCGGCCGGCGCGTGCCGGTCGGTCACCCGAAAGTGCGCGCATTCTATGCCATGAGGCAGGGGCGGTACTGAACGAATATCAGGAACAGACGGTATGAGGGCCTGAGAACACCCTGGTCCGTAGGCGTTGCATTGGCTGCGAAGCAGGTAGAGGCGCCAACCGTGGGCCGATCCGAAACGGCAGAGATGCCGCTTGCGTTTGCACCGCCCGCGTTGCGGCCAAGGCCTCTGCTGCGCATGCGCAGCGGCCGAAGCGTTGCCTTGATGACGGGCCTGCTTCCGGCGGTCCGGCTAGAATGCGCGCCGCAGTCGCAGTATTTGGAACAGTCGTGACAGAAACATGGTTCGAGCAAGCCTGCGGGCTGCCGTCGCAGGAACACCGTCAGCGTGCCATCGCCCGCCAACGCCAGTTGACCAAGCCTGAAGGTGCGCTGGGCCGGCTGGAAACGCTGGCCATCGAGCTGGCCGCACTGCAGGGCACCGATGCGCCGCAGGCTCAGCGCGTGCCGGTGGTGGTGTTTGCCGCTGACCATGGTGTGACCGGGCAGGGCGTGTCGGCGTACCCGGCCGAAGTCACCGTGCAGATGCTGCGCAACTTTGCTGCCGGCGGCGCTGCCATCGCGGTGTTGGCGCGCGAGCTGGGCCTGCCGTTGCATGTGTGGGATGTCGGCAGCCGCGCCACCACATCCATCACGGGCGTGGTCAGTCACAAGACCCGTCATGGCACCGATGATTTCAGCACTCGCCCGGCGATGGACGCCTCCGATCTGGAAGCCGCATTCGCGGCGGGCCGTCGCGCGGTCGAAACCGCCTGCGTGGATGGCGCAGACCTGCTGGTGTTCGGTGAGATGGGCATTGGCAACACCACCGCCGCCAGCGCACTTGCTGCGGCACTCGGTCCGTTGCCGCTGGACGAATTGGTCGGTGCCGGCACGGGGCTGGATGCCGTGCGCATGGTGCAGAAGCAAAACATCATCGCCCGCGCGCTGGCGCTGCATGGCGAGGCGATCAATGCCGCAGACATGCCGGGTTGCGAAGCATTGCAACGCGTGGGTGGTCTGGAAATCGCCGCGATCAGTGCGGCGATGATTGCCGCTGCACAACGCAAAGTAGCGGTGCTGGTGGATGGCTTCATTGTCACCGCGGCCGCGCTTGCAGCCGTGCGTATCAACCCCGGCGTGCGGCCGTGGTTGTTGTTCTCGCACCAGTCGGCCGAACGGGGCCATGTGCGTCTGTTGGAAACGCTGCAGGCACAGCCGCTGTTGTCGCTGGACCTGCGTCTGGGTGAAGGCTCCGGTGCCGCATTGGCCCTGCCGCTGGTGCGCATGGCCTGCGCCCTGCACAACCAGATGGCGACCTTCGACGAAGCGTCCGTGGCTGATCGCGGTGGCCTGCAATGATTCTGGATTTGATGCGCCACGCGTCCACCGGCCGCCAAGGTCACCTTGATGGCCGCACGGATCCGCCGTTGATCGACGGTGCGATGGACGCGCTTTACCGCTGCCATGCGGGTATCGGCTGGAGCCGGGTGATTACTTCGCCGCGTCGTCGCGCGCTGGATACCGCGCACGCATTGGTGGCGGGCAGCAATCAATTCTGCGAGATCCACCCGGATTGGGCCGAGCTGGATTTCGGCGATTGGGATGGCCTGCATTTCGACGAACTGCCAGCCGAGCAATTGGCTGCGTTCTACGAAGAGCCGCATGACATCGTGCCGCCCAACGGCGAGTCATGGCAGTTGTTCCAGTCGCGCGTGGAAGAACAGTTGCACCGTTTGGTGGACGAAGACGACGGTGATGGTTTGCCGGTGCTGGTGGTCAGCCATGCCGGTGTGTTGCGGCTGGCGATCTCCCGCATCTGCGGCATGCCGCTGTCGATGTTGTGGGCGGTACGCATTGATTACGGCACCCGCGTGCGCCTGCGCGTGGAGCGCGGCGATGACGGGCGGTTGTGGGGCGAGCTACTGGAGCTGCGCCAGCCATGATCCCGCGCCGGTTGATTCTCGCCATCCAGTTCCTTACTCGCTTGCCGACACCGCAGGTGAAGGATTTCCGTCAGGACGATCTCAGTCACTCGGCGGTGTACTACCCACTGGTAGGCGCGATCATCGGCGTGCTGTTGGCACTGCCGCTGTATGGTTTCGGTGAGCGCCCATGGCTGGCCGGTGTGATGGCATTGCTGGTGTGGGTGTGGGTGACCGGCGCGCTGCATCTGGATGGTCTGGGCGATGTGGCCGATGCGTTTGGTGCTGCCCATCGTGATCCGCAGCGCTTCCTGGAAGTACTCAAAGATCCGCACATGGGTGTGTTCGGCGTGGTCACGTTGATCATGCAGTTGCTGCTGAAATTCGTGCTGCTCACCGAATTGGCAGTGAGTCCATTGTGGTACGGCATCGTTCTGGTGCCGGTATGGGCGCGCTGGGGCACGTTGTGGTGGAGCCGTCTGTTGCCGTCATTGCACGCTGCCGGCATGGCCGAGCGTTTTTCCTGGCAGTTGAGCCTGCGTTCGATGTGGCTGTGGGCGGCATTGCTGGCGGTGATCACCGCGTTTGTCGCGTGGCCGCTGTTACTGGCGCTGTTGCTGGTGCCATTGGTTGCTGCGTACTGGCGACGCAGGCTCGGCGGCATATCCGGTGATTGCCTCGGCGCGAGTGTTGAAGTCACCGAGACCTTGCTGCTGTTGGCACTGGTGCTGCTCGCCGGCATCGAGCTGCCGTTCGGGTGAGGACGGCTCTCCCTTCTCCTGTGTACGGGGGAGGGCGGCGGCTCACGAGCCACCGGCTCGTGCATGCATGGACGCCACGCAGACTGTGCGTGGCAGGGGCGCGGAGCGAGGTGGCGGAGGAGGTTACGGGCGAAGCCCCTGCAATACGATCCGCATTCAGTGCTTCGCGGTGAACACCGTTCCTGCAGGGTGCTCCGTATCAGTCTTCGCTGAAGCGCATCTCGCTGGTCGCTTCATCATCCGCATCCACCTGCATGCGGGTTTCATGCACCGGCCCGGCCACCTGCGCGCCACGTGCGGCTGGCAGTTCACCCACGGCGGTTTCGTACTCGGTGACCAGTTGCTGACGACGCGCCTCGGGTACTTCCTGCCAATGGCAGCCGACCAGCGCGCCTTCAAGCGAGTACAGCAGGTTGAGGCTGGGCTTGAAGCCGGCGCGTTTTACTTTCATGAAAGCGCCGACGGCGCCAGCCGCAATCAGATCCTGCTCGCTGCGCAGCCCTACCTGGCGCAGCCATGCCGCGCTCTTGGGGCCGATGTTGCGCAACTTGGTGGTGCTCACTGCAGCGCCTCGACGAACGCCTGGGCAATGGCTTCCAGCCCTGCCTGATCTTCTGCATCAAAGCGCGCAACCACCGGGCTGTCGATATCGAACACGCCGATCAATTCGCCGTTATGTACCAGCGGCACGACCAACTCGGAGCGTGAAGCCGAATCACAGGCGATATGACCTGGGAAGGCGTCCACGTCGTCGATCCGCTGCGTCTGGCGGCTGCTTGCTGCCGCACCACACACCCCCTTGTTCAGCGGAATGCGCACGCAGGCCGGCAGACCCTGAAACGGGCCGACGACCAATTCCTTGCCGTCGTAGAGGTAAAAGCCCACCCAGTTGAGCTGCGGTAGTGCGTGGTAAACCAGCGCGGACAGGTTGGCGGCATTGGCAATGTGATTGGCCTCGCCATGCACCAGGGCGCGGGCTTGTGCCAGCAGCTGGGCGTACTGTTCCGGCTTGCTGCCGGTGAGCGTATTGGCATTGAACATCGTAAGAGTCTACCTGCTGCCGGGTTGGCGAATCTGCCAGATACGGCGACCTTGCGCCATCCCGTTGCCGGCTGACATGCGAGCACGCGGTTTACCTGATGGCTGCTGGTTTGGCCGAGGTGCGCTGACCGACGCGGTGTTTTCCGCGCGTCAGATTCAGATAGGAGATACGCAGTCAGCTTCGTAGGCGGCAGTTGGCATCCGCCTGCGCTGGGTGTTCTTGCGCAGGAGCAGCATCGCGCTCCAGAGCCGCTCCCCGAACTAGGGACAAAAAAAGACCCGGCAGCGGGAGGGTGCTGCCGGGTCCGGGTTGCGCGGGGGAGGGACCGCGCAAATTTGGTATGTAGATCAACGCGTCTTCGGGGTTGCCTGCGCCTTGGCGGCCACAAACGGCTGGCGTACCAGTTCGCCGAGTGCTTCGCCGGTTTTCAGGCTCAGGCCGATGGCTTCCTGGCTGGCGGTGGACAGACGTTCAAAGTTGTCGCGCGCCACCTGCAACCCCTTCGGCAACAGCGCCTGCAGATCCAGCTGCGCGCCGGCCTGGGTCAGCTCGCCAAAGAAGCCGGCCGTGGCGTTGGTGTTCCGCTCCAGGGTACGAAGCTGCACGCCGAACACGCTTTCAGCGGTCTCCAACGTCAGCCGGTTGGCGCGATTGGCTGCGGCAGCGAACTGTTGGGTGTAGCGGCTGAAATCGTTGGGCTGGGCGGACATCTGTGAATTCCGGAACACCGTTGTTGCGATGCAGCATAGCGCGATTGTGGCGCAGTGCAACCCCCAGCGGGCCGATTCAAAACCGCGTTCAATTTCTCGGATTCCGTGCCCGCCGATGGCCGGTTCCCCAGGCAAGTGGTCGCTCCACCCGGGTCAGGCGTGCCGCTGCATTCCTGGCATTGCAGGCGCGACGATGGAAGCAGCAAGGCTTGCGACGGTTACGGGCCGCGGTAGCTGCAGCCGGACGTGCAGGTCTCATGCACCACCACTTCGCTCAGCAGCGGCAGGGTGGGCTTGAGCCGCTCCCAGATCCACATCGACAGGCGCTCGCTGGTCGGGTTCTCCAAGCCGGGGATGTCGTTGAGGTAGTTGTGGTCGAGCTGGTCGTACAACGGCTGGAAGGCGGCCTTTAGGTCGCTGAAATCCATGATCCAACCGGTGTCTTCGCCCGGCTCGCCGCTGACCTTCAGCTCGATCCGGAACGAATGACCGTGCAGCCGCGCGCACTTGTGGCCCGGTGGGACGTTGGGCAGCCGGTGGGCGGCCTCTAGGGTGAAAACCTTGAAAATATCCATGGGCGCAATTGTAGGGCGCGCGTGGCGTGATGCGGCTGGCTTGGATGGGGCAGCGAAGGATACGTTTCATTTATTTATTCATCTTGATGGAAAGATGTAACAACTTGTTATGTCCGCATGAAGGGATGTTATTGGCCGGACATTTGCCGCGCATGAGCTACTGCAGCAGTCGCTCCCGCTCTCCCCCAAGAACTTCATGCTCAATCGCTCACTGCTTGCTCTGGCCATCGCGGCCACCGTTGCTACTCCCTCTATCGCATCCGCCGAAACCGCCGCCAATGACAGCAAGACGCTGGAAGCGGTGCGTGTGACCGGCTCCAACATCAAGCGCACCGACACCGAAACCGCCAACCCGGTGCAGGTGATCGAACGCCAACAGCTGGAGCAATCCGGCAAGGCGACCGTTGCGGATCTGCTGCGGTCCATCTCGGCCAACACCGGCAATGCCGCCAACGAAACCAGCAACAGCGGCTGGGCCTCGGGTTCGGCCGGCATCGGCCTGCGCGGTTTGTCGCAGAAGAACACGCTGGTGCTGCTCAACGGCCGCCGCCTGGCCAATTACGGTTTTCCGTCCGGCGGCTTGTCGGACACGTTCGTCAACCTCAACGCCTTGCCGCTGGTCGCGGTGGAGCGCATCGAGGTGCTGAAGGACGGCGCCTCGGCGGTGTATGGCTCCGATGCGGTGGCCGGCGTGGTCAACATCATCACCCGCCAGGGTTTCGAGGGCGCTGAAGTGGGCGTCAGTGGTGGCACCGCCGATGCAGGCGGACTTGATCAACAGAACCTCAAGTTCGTTGGTGGTATCGGTGACCTGGCCCGTGATGGCTACAACGTCCTGGTCTCGCTGGAAGGCTACAACCGGGATCGCCTGGACCAGGACGAGCGCGAGCTCACCCGCTCGGGCATCTACACCGACAAGGCGGGTGGCCGCTGGAATGGTTGGTCGGCCAAGGGTGCGCGCTATCTGATTGGTGGCAAATCGGTACCGATGCTCGACGCCGGCGGCAACTGCCCGACAGGCACGGTGCTCACCGCCAGCGGGCCGATCGATGGTTTGGCCGGTGACACGTGCGCCTTCAACCAGGCGCCGTACACCACGCTGATTCCTTCAACCAAACGTTGGCAGGCCTACGTCAACGGCACGCTACGTCTGAGCGATTCCGTGGATGCGTTTGCCGAAGTGATCTACAGCGATATCAAGGGCGTGTCGTGGTTCGGCTCCAGCCCATTCTTCACCCTGGAAAGCGGCCGCTTTGCACTCAATGCCGACACCGGTCTGGCAGAGCCAGTCAGTTCCAATCTGCCGGCGAGCAATCCGTACAACCCATACGGCGTGGCAGTGCCCATTGAATACACGTTCTTCAACCTGGGTGGCACGCTCAAGACCAATCGTTCCACCGCTTATCGTGGTGTGCTGGGTCTGCGTGGGCAGGGCGAAAAATGGGATTGGGAAATAGGCGCGTTCCAGGCTGCCAGCAAGGAGCGTGAAACCGTTGCCGGTGGTTTCGCGAACCGCTGGGCGCTTTATGACGCGCTGGCCTCGGGCAGCTACAACCTGCTCAATCCGTCAGCCACGGATCCTGCAGTGCTGTCGGCCATCGGGCTGAGCACGCTACGCCCTGCGGACTCGGTGCTCAAGGGTGTCGATGCCAAGATATCCGGCACGCTGGGTGAAACCTGGGCTGGCTCGATTGGCTTTGCCGCCGGTGTCGAATGGCGCCAGGAAAAACTCGACTCTGACAACCCGTGGCAGATCGACGCTGGCTTGCAGGTACGCCCGGCCATCGCCGAAGTGCACGGCCAACGGCAGGTCACCGCCGCCTATGCGGAAGTGAGCGTGCCGCTGCACAGCACGCTGGAGCTGCAGGCCGCTGCACGCGCTGACCATTACAGCGATTTCGGCGACGCGTTCTCGCCCAAGCTGGGCCTGCGCTGGCAGCCGCAGGATTGGCTGCTGGTACGTGCTTCTGCCTCGCGTGGTTTTCGTGCGCCGTCGCTGTCGGAGAACTCGGCGTCCACCAGCATTGCTTACGGCTCGGTAGTGGACCCGCACGATCCGGACGTGCCCGGCTCGCGGCAGAACCCGACCTTCTTCACCGTCGGTAACAATCACCTGGATCCGGAGCGCACCCGCAGTTACAACGCTGGTGTCGTGCTGTCGCCATGGGAAAACACCAGCCTGAGCGTGGATTACTACCGCATCAAGCTGGACAACCTGATTGGCAGCGGCAACACCACCACGCTGGTTGACGAGAACAACCCGGCCAACGTCGTGCGTGATTCGCGCGGCAAACTGCTGGCGGTCTACAACCGTTACCAGAACCTGAGCGAACTGCAGACATCGGGCGTCGATGTGGAACTGCGTCAGCGCTGGTCCACCGCACGTGCGGGTGATTTTGGTCTGTCCACCGCATTGACCTACGTCATCGACTACAAGCGCCCGCAGGTGACCGACGGCCCGTTGGTGGACTACGCCGGCTCCAACCTCGGCCCGTCGCTGCCCGACACCAAGGCCACCACCACACTGGACTGGGCGCTGGGTGACTGGCGCACCGCATTGACCTGGTACTACACCAGCAGCTACGACCAACAGGGCAGCGCTGCGGCCATGGCCGTGCAGTCGGAGGTGGCCAGCTACAGCCAGTTCGATCTGTACCTGGGCTACACCGGTATCGACAAACTCACCCTGTACGCCAAGGTGCAGAACATCGGCGACCGCCAGCCCCCGTATGACGCGACCTTCCCGGGTGTGCGTGCGCCCTACGACTTCAGCCAGTACGACCTGCGCGGGCGTTACTACACGGTTGGTTTCGACTATCGCTTCTGATTGAAGCCGCGCGGTCATCGAGCCCCTCTCCCGCAGGTGGGAGAGGGGTTGGGGTGAGGGCAGGTCGAGATCGATGGTACGGACACGCGGCCCATCATCCGAAGCCCAGCCAGAAGCGCAAAGCGCCCTCATTCGCCTCGTCGGGGCACCTTCTCCCACGGGCGGGAGAAGGGAACATCTTCATTCCATTCCTAAGTTTTTCGGTCTGGAATCCCGGCGTCGGACATTTTCCATGTGGCCCGAAATCGGGCCATGTACTCGGGGATCACCACATCCATGTCACTTCGATTTCTTTCTCTTTCCGTTCTCGCGCTGTTGCTCGCAGCAGCCACCGTCGCGTCACCGGCCCACGCCCAGAACAGCTACTACTTCCCCACCGCGCAACAATTCGATGCGACGGTGCCATCGCCGCAACAATTCCTCGGCTATGACATTGGCAGCAACTACACACGCCACGATCAATTGGTGGCGTACTTCAACGAGCTTGCGCGTGTGTCGGACCGGGTCAAGGTCGAGATCATCGGCCAAAGCTACGAGCACCGACCGCTGCTGTTGGTGACCGTCACCTCACCCCGCAACCACGCGCGCAGTGCGCAGATCGCTGCGCAACGTCAGGCGCTGGTTGATCCCGCGCAGCCGACGCCTGGCGATGACGCACCTGCGGTGGTCTGGCTCGGCTACAGCGTGCATGGCAATGAAACCTCCAGCGGCGAAGCGGCGATGCTGACGGCCTACTACCTGGCCGCCAACCAGGACGCGGAAACCACACGTTGGCTGGACCAGTCGGTCGTCGTCATCGACCCGGCGCAGAATCCGGATGGTCGTGACCGTGCCGCCAACTGGCACAACGGTTGGGGCTCGCGCCCAGCATCGGCCGACCCTGCCGACAAGGAGCATGTCGAGCCGTTTCCCAGTGGCCGCGTCAATCACTACTTCACCGATCTCAATCGCGATTGGCTTGCCTTGGCGCAGGCCGACAGCTGGCCGAAGGTGGCGCAGTTCCATCGCTGGTATCCCAACATCCAGATTGATTTCCACGAGATGGGCAAGGACAGCACCTACTACTTCGAGCCCTCGCCGAAAAGCATGGAAAGCCCGTTGCTGCCGAAGTCTTCCTATGAAGCCAACCAATGGTTGGCGCGCTTCCACGCGCAGGCATTGGATGCATTGGGCTCGCTGTATTACACCGGTGAGAATTTCGACAACTTCTCGCCGATTTACGGCTCCACCTATCCGGATTTTCACGGTGCGGTCGGCGTGACCGTGGAGCAGGCCAGCTCGCGCGGTCTGGTGCAGGAGTCAGTCAATGGCCCGCTGCATTTCAACTTCACCATCCGCAATCAGGTGGCGACCGGTCTGGCCAGTGTTCGCGGCGCGGTGGAAGACCGGCCGCGTCTGTTTGCATTGCAGAAGGAGTTCTTCCGCAGTGCTTTGAAACAGGCGGCGGCCTATCCAGTACACGATTGGGTGTTCGGCGATGCCGCTGATGCCACGCTCACACGAAAGCTGCTGGCCGTACTGCTGCAGCATCGCATCGAGGTGCATGCGCTGGCGCGCGATGTCGAGGTTGATGGCAAGCGTTTCCAGGCGGGCTCGGCCTACGTGGTGCCGGCGCGTCAGCCACAGTTTCGTCTTGCGCACTCCATCTTTGAGTTCACTCCGCCGGTGAAGGGCGACGTGTTCTATAGCGGCACGTCCTATGCCATCGCACCGGCTTACGGGCTGCATTACGCCGGCAGCCGGGGCGCCTTGCCGAGTGGCGCGCAGGTGGACGCCGTCCCAACAGCACAGGGCGGTATCAGTGGCGGACGCGCTGGTTTTGCCTATGTCGCCGACGCGCGTGATTTCGGCAGCTATCGTCTGCTCGGTGGTCTGCTGCGTGACGGCATAAGCGTGCGCACCGCCCATCAACCGTTCACTGCGGCGACGGCTGCCGGTGAGGTGAGCTTTGGCCATGGCGCGGTGGTAATTCCGGTGGCCGGGCAGACACTGGACGCGGACGCATTGCAGGCCAAGGTGTTGGCGCGCGCGCAGGAGGCCGGTATCACTGTGCACGCCTTGGCCAGTGGCCGCGCTGCCAGCGGTATCGATCTGGGTAGCGACAACGTGCGAGTGGTACGCGTGCCGACCATCGCATTGGTGATGGGCGAGGGCGTGTCAGCAACCGAGATCGGCTCGGCGTGGTTCGCGCTGGACACCTCGTTGGGTCTGCCGTCGACCAAGCTGGATCCGACACAGTTGGCCACCGTGGATCTGTCCCGCTACACCTCCATCGTGTTGTCCGGTGGCACGTATGGCACGGTGAGCGACGCTGGCGTGGCTGCGCTCAAACGCTGGATTGCGGCCGGTGGTTCGCTGGTGGTGTATGGCGGCGGCGCGCGCTGGGCAATCGACAAGGGCCTGGCCGAGGCCAAGCTTCGCGAAGGTGACAAGAAGGACGACAGCGAGCGCCTTGATTTCGGCACCGTGCGTGACGTGTTCGCACTCGGTCGAGTCAGCGGCAACATCCTCAGCGCCGACATTGACCCGACCCATCCCCTGGGCTTCGGTGTGCAGCAGCGTCGCTTGTGGGTGAACAAAGAGGGCGGGCTGGTGTTCGAGCCGGTCAAGAACGCCTTCCTCAACGTCGTCACCATCGACCGCGAGCCGGTGGTGAATGGCTATCTCTCCGATGCAAACCGTGCACGCGTGGCCGGCTCCAGTTATCTGCAGGTAGTACCGACCGGTAGCGGCAATGTAGTGCTGTTCGCTGACGACCCGGCGCACCGCAAGTACTGGCACGGCACCGAGCGTTTACTGCTCAACGCATTGCTGCAGTCCAAGTATCTCAGCACGCCGCCGCAACGCGGGGAGTGACGGAGGCCCGCACGATCAAAGCCCCTGGCAATCAGCACCGCGAGCGAACAAGGGCCCGAGCGATCAAGGCCCATCTCACGCATGCGGAGCGAGGGGGAAAGCGTGGTGATCACTGGTTCGCTGCCCCACGAACGGCCTTGTGTTGGCACATGGGCCGAAGCGCGAAGCGGGGGGGTGGATCGAAGCGGCGAAGGTGAGAGCTGCAGGATCTTCTCGAAGCCAAAGCAAAGGCCGCCCTCATCCGCCCCTACGGGGCACCTTCTCCCGCCGGCGGGAGAAGGGACAGAAGCCAAAGCGCAAAGCCAAAGCGCAAAGCGCAAAGCCAAAGCTCAAAGCCAAAGCCAAAGCCAAAGCCAAAGCCAAAGCCAAAGCTCAAAGCCAAAGCTCAAAGCTCAAAGCTCAAAGCTCAAAGCTCAAAGCTCAAAGCTCAAAGCTCAAAGCCAAAGCCAAAGCTCAAAGCCAAAGCCAAAGCCAAAGCTCAAAGCTCAAAGCTCAAAGCTCAAAGTCAAAAGCAGAAAGGCCGACGCAATGCGTCGGCCTTTGTTTTTCACTCATCCCAACAAAACCTGGGATTACGCGCTGGTACGGCTCTGGCTACGACCACCACCGCTGCGACGCTGACCACCACCCGGGTGGCTGTCGCGGCGCTGCTGACCGTTGTTGTTGCCGGCACTACGCTGACCACCCGGCTTCTGCGGCTGGCCGCCACGGCCACCACGCGGTGCATCGCTGTTCGGACGACGTGCGGGATGACCGCCGTTGCCGCGACGCGGTGCCTTCTGGCCGCCCGGCAGCTCAGCCTTGCCCGGTGCGCTGTTGCCCCAAC
This sequence comes from Stenotrophomonas sp. Iso1, assembly GCF_027497995.1. GTDB lineage: Bacteria > Pseudomonadota > Gammaproteobacteria > Xanthomonadales > Xanthomonadaceae > Stenotrophomonas. Next base: position 716,743 of record NZ_JAODBT010000001.1, read on the forward strand.
GGATCGGGGTCTGCGGCTCGAAGCCCGGCACGTCACGGATGTCCATGTCGCGGTCGAGCAGGCGCACGATCTGACGCAGCAGCTTGGCTTCGTCCTGCGCCACCAGCGAGACAGCCTCACCGGTGGAGCCGTTACGGCCGGTACGGCCGATACGGTGCACGTAATCTTCCGGCACCATCGGCAGGTCGTAGTTGATGACCTTCGGCAGCTCATTGATATCAATGCCGCGCGCGGCGATATCGGTGGCCACCAGCACGGTCACACGGCCGGCCTTGAAGTCTGCCAATGCACGCAAACGCTGGCCCTGGCTCTTGTTGCCATGGATCGCGGCGGTCTTGATGCCGGACTTCTCCAGGAACATGGCCAGCTTGTCGCAGCCATGCTTGGTACGGCCGAACACCAGCGTCTGCACGCGGGAATCTTCCGCTAGCAGGTGCAGCAGCAGTTCGCGCTTGCGGGCGCCATCGACCGGGTGCACGCGGTGCGTGATGGTCTCGGCTACCGTGTTCTTCGGCGTGACCTGGATCTGCTTCGGGTCGCGCATGAATTCCAGCGCCAGCTGCTTGATGCTTTCCTCGAACGTGGCCGAGAACAGCAGCGTCTGACGGTTCTGGCGCGGCAGCTTGGCCAGGATGCGGTTGATCGACGGCAGGAAGCCCATGTCGAGCATACGGTCGGCTTCGTCCAGCACCAGGATCTCGATGCCTGACAGGTCGACGCTGCGACGCTCCAGGTGGTCGATCAGGCGGCCCGGGCAGGCGACCAGCAGGTCAACACCACGGCGCAGTATGTCCAGCTGGTTGCCCATGCCGACGCCGCCGTAGATGCAGGCGCTGGGGATGCGCAGGTACTTGCTGTAACCGCGCAGGCTGTCATGCACCTGGGTGGCCAGCTCGCGGGTGGGGGCCAGAATCAGCGCACGCGGCTTGCGCGGGCCGTTGCCCACGCTCTGCGGCGTGGTGCCCAGGTGCTGCAGCAGCGGCAGGCCGAAAGCGGCGGTTTTGCCGGTACCGGTCTGAGCGCCGGCCAGCAGGTCGTGACCTTCCAGCGCAAGCGGGATGGCCTGCTCCTGGATCGGGGTCGGGTTTTCGTAGCCCTGCTCGGCGAGCGCGCGCAGCAGGAAGGGCGCAAGGCCCAGGTTTTCAAACGACATGGAGTACTCCGAAACATGAATAACGCGCGCCCGTAGGGGCTTGCGTTGCTGGTCATTGAAGACCAGCTGATCTCGGAGCGTTCCCGTAAACCGCGCTGCAAGATCTGGATGCAACCAGAGCGGTGCGCTGGTTGGTATGCGTAACGATTGGCGTCGGAGTGGGGGCGGGCGGGCGGACAGGCCTGAAAAGCCGGTGTCCTGCACCGCCGGCGGTCCCTGAGGGAAACGGACGGCCGCTGGCAGACCGCGCTAGTCTAGGGGATTGTCCGGATCGGTACAAAAACGCCCGTTCAGCATTCCTTCGGGGAGCTGGTGGCGGCCGGCATATTCATTACAATTGAAACTTGTTTCTTCTGCAGACTGGACGTTCCCATGAAGCTTGGTTCCCTGAAGGAAGGCGGCCGCGACGGCACCCTTATCGTGGTTTCGCGTGACCTGACCCGCGCCGTGCGTGCCAGCGGCATTGCCGCCACCCTGCAGCTGGCGCTGGAGGACTGGTCCAACCTGGCCCCGCGCCTGAACGCTTTGTCCGAGCAGCTCAACGACGGTGACGCCGAGGGCAGCTTCGTGCTGGAAATGGAGGAGCTGGCCGCGCCGCTGCCTCGCGCCTACGAGTTCGTGGACGGCAGTGCCTACCTGCCGCACGTGGCCCGTGTGCGCAAGGCGCGCGGTGCCGAAGTGCCCGAGTCGTTCTACACCGATCCGCTGATGTACCAGGCCACCAGCGCCGGCTTCTACGGCCCGCGCGACGCGGTGAAGGTGGTTAGCGAGGACTACGGCATCGACCTGGAAGCCGAGATCGTGGTCATCACCGACGACGTGCCGATGGCGCCGACCCCGGAACAGGCCGCCAGCCATATCCAGTTGGTGGGCCTGGTCAACGACGTCAGCCTGCGCAATCTGATCCCGGGTGAGCTGGCCAAGGGCTTCGGCTTCCTGCAGTCCAAGCCGCGCTCGGCATTGAGCCCGGTATTCGTGACCCCTGACGAGCTGGGCGCTGCCTGGCAGGGCAGCAAGGTGCATCTGCCGCTGGTCACCCACATCAACGAAAAGTGGTTCGGTGCCCCTGAAGCCGGCGTGGACATGCAGTTCGATTTCGCCCAGCTGGTGGCACACGCGGCCAAGACCCGCCCGTTGTCGGCTGGCGCCATCGTTGGCTCGGGCACCATCGCCAACGAAGACACCTCCTTGGGTGCATCGTGCTTCGCCGAGCAGCGCACGGTAGAAACCCTGCGTGACGGCAAGCCGTCCACGCCGTTCATGAGCTTCGGCGACGTGGTGCGCATCGAGATGTTCGACCGTGACGGAAACAGCATCTTCGGCGCCATCGAACAGCGTATCGAGCAGGCATCGCGCCCCTGAGTTCGCGCGCTGCAGAAGCAGCGCCGAACTTCGCGACGTTGGGATGCGGGGAGCGTCCCAATGCCGCATTGCCGTGTTCTGAAGGTGCCGGTAAGCGGGTACAACTTCACGGTTTTCTGGCTGCAACGTCGGGGCGATTCCATCGTCCGACTGGCGGCGTAGTTGTCTGACCGATGGTGAAGGAATCCTCACCGCCACCAGTTACTGTGTCGTCCAGGCGACAGGAGAAATCCCCCATGGAAGATGGCCTGAAACTCTATAGCTATTGGCGTTCAAGTGCTGCCTATCGCGTGCGCATCGGTCTGAACCTCAAAGGTCTGGCCTACAGCATCGTGCCGGTGCATCTGGTACGCGACGGTGGCCAACAACATGCGCCGGACTATGCCGCGCTCAACCCGCAAGAGTTGGTGCCCACATTGCGGCACGGCGAGCGCGTGCTGACCCAGTCGTTGGCCATTCTCGAATACCTGGAAGACGTGCATCCGCAGTCGCCGTTATTGCCGGTTGACGCCGGTGGCCGTGCGCGCGTGCGCGCGTTGGCCCAGCTGGTGGCCTGTGATATCCACCCGCTCAACAACCTGCGTGTGCTGCAGTTCTTCGATCAGGAATGGAACGTGCCACAGCCCGAGCGGGATGAGTGGGTCCTGCACTGGATGCGCACCGGCTTTGCGGCCATGGAAGCAATGCTGGTCAGCTCCTTCGACACCGGGCGTTTCTGCCATGGTGCCGAGCCTGGCCTTGCCGATTGCTGCTTGGTACCGCAGCTGTACAACGCGCGGCGCTTTCACCTGGACCTGGGCCCGTATCCGACCTTGTGCCGGATCGAGGAGGCCTGCCTGGCCCTGCCGGCCTTCGACGCCGCGCGTCCGGAAAATCAGCCAGACGCGATTTAAAGCCCTTCGCCCTTCTAAACCCTTCTCCCGTATTACGGGAGAAGGGTGGGGATGAGAGTGCATTTCGTGGATGACGCGGGAAAAACAGTACGCTGAAACCGTGCTTGATTCAGCGGGTCTGCAGTCTCGCAAACCCGTCGCCTTTACTCAGAACCCGTGACTGATCGCCGCAGGTGCCGTAGCGGAGAAATCACCATACGGATCATGCTCACCGCTGGAGCCCTCCGACAGGCGGAACTTCAATGCAAGGCCGTCACGTGAGTCGGCTGCGCGCAGCGCTTCCTCCTGTTCGATGAGGCCTTCCTTGACCATGCGGAACAGGCATTGGTCGAAAGTCTGCATGCCTTCTTCCAGTGACTCCTCCATGGCTTGCTTGATCGAATGGATCTCGCCACGGCGCAGCAGGTCGCGAATCATCGGCGTGTTGATCAACACCTCGCTGGCCGGCCGGCGACGGCCGTCCACGCCCTTGACCAAGCGTTGCGAAACCACCGCACGCAGGTTCAACGACAGGTTCATCAGCACATTCTTGTGCGCGCTTTCCGGGAAGAAGTTGAGGATGCGTTCGATGGTCTGGTCGGCATTGTTGGAGTGCAGCGTAGCCAAGCACAGATGACCGGTTTCGGCGAAGGCGATGGCTGCCTCCATGGTCTCGGCATCCAGGATCTCGCCGATCAGAATCACGTCCGGTGCCTCGCGCATCGCGTTCTTCAGTGCGTTGTGGAAGGCGTGCGTATCCAGGCCAACCTCACGTTGGTTGACGATGGACATCTTGTGCTTGTGCAGGAACTCGATCGGATCCTCGATGGTGAGGATGTGCCCGGTCGAGGTGCTGTTGCGGTGGTCGATCATCGACGCCAGCGAGGTGGATTTGCCCGAGCCGGTCGAGCCCACCACCAGCACCAGACCGCGCGGGGTCATGATGACGTCCTTCAGCACCTGCGGCAGGTGCAGCTCTTCGATGCTCGGGATATGGCTCTTGATCGCACGGATCACCATGCCCACTTCGCCGCGCTGCTTGAACACGTTGACGCGAAAACGCCCCGCATCGGTCAGAGCGATGGCCATGTTGAGCTCCAGGTCGCGCTCGAACTGCGGCACCTGGCCCTCGTCCATCAACGAGTAAGCGATTTTCTTGACCATTCCCGGTGGCAAGCCGGTGCTCCCCAGCGGATACAGCTTGCCCTCGATCTTGATGTAGACCGGCGCTCCGGTAGTCAAAAACATGTCCGAAGCGTTCTTTTCGGTCATCAGCTTCAGGAAGTAGCCGATATCCATACGCAATATTTCCCCAACAGACGGCGACTTGTCATTGCAAGCACGCCATAGCCTTGACCACAATGGCCGCGCTCAGTCACTCAGGCAACGGCCTCCCCAATGAAAGCAAGCTTCGCACAATTACGACGTCTCCTGTATGTGACGGCGTGCGCAACAGCGCTGTCTGGTAGCGTTTTTGCGCAGGATCCAGCCGCCGCTGATCTGCTCATCGCACAGCAGGCGGTGGAGCGCGCCGATCGCGCCGACGCCGACCAGTACGCCCCGGACATGATGGCGATGGCGCGCCAACAGCTGGAACAGGCGCAGCGTGCTGCTGGCGACCGCAGTCAGCGCAAGCAGGCACCGGTGCTGGCCCAGCGTGCCGCGGCTGACGCCGATCTGGCGCGTGCGCAAAGCGAGGAGTCCGTCGCGCAGGCCCAGCTGGCCCAACGCCGGGCCGAGGTTGAACAGTTGCAACGCCAGTTGGCGACAGGGGAGGGCCGCTGATGTTCGTCAGGAATCTTGTGATTGCCGGCCTGCTCGCGCTGCCGTTGGTGGCTGTTGCCGCGGAAGACCCGGCAGTGGCGTCGTTGAGCCAGCGTCTGGTCGCGCTGCAGGCCGACATGCAGACCGCCGATGCGGCATCGTTCGAGAAGTTGCAGGCACAGCAGGCGATTGCCGCGCTGGCCAAGGCCAAGCGCAAGGAGCTGGACAATGCGCGTTACCTGGCCGAGCGTCGCGTCGCCATCGCCGAAACCGCCGCGCGTACTGCAGTGGCTGCCCGCGAGGTCGACCAGTTGGAGCGCACCCGCAGTGAGCTCCTGATTGAAGCCAGCCGTCGCGAAGTGACCAAGGCACGCCAGGAAGCCGAGCGCCTGCGCATGCAGACGCAGATCCAGGCCGAAGAGGCCGAGCGCCTGCGTCTGGCCGCCGAAGCCGAAACCTTGGCTCGTCAGGACGCGGAAACCGCGCTGACCAGCGTGGCTGGCCGCCAGCAGCAGCGCTTGAGTGCCGCCCAGCAGAACGCCGCCAAGCTGTCCCGCGAGGAAGCCGAGCTGGTCTCCGGCCATCGACTGCCAGCGTCGAAGTTCGACGGCCGCGGCGAGGTGTTCACCCTGACTGGCGATGCGTTCGCTGCCGGCCAGGCCAGCCTGTCCGCAGGTGCAGCCAATCAGGTCAAGGCGCTTGCCGAGTACCTGAACATCGGCAAGAAGGGGCGGGTGACCATCGAGGCGTACGACAGTGCCAACGGCGTTGGCCAGCGTCGCGCACAGGCGCTGAAGGACGCACTGATCGCCGCAGGTGTGGGCGCCAGCCGGGTTCAGGTCACGGGCAAGAAAGCGGCCTCCACACGTGCACGTTCTGCCGAAGTCATCATTGCGCCTTGATCTTCATAAATGGCTGACGTTGTTATGTTTTTGTTTGTTTTGAGCGACTGAATGCGGCCTTAAGCTGGCTTCAGAAAATTGCTCGTCTGCAGCACTTGCTGGAACCTTTTTGCAGGCGTAGGGTCAATTGTCCGGGTGGCAGTTTCGCCATCCGGACAGAGGAGGGCCGAGCCGGTGCAACAGTGGCGCGAACCAGTTTCCGAAAGCTCCCGACAGGTTCGTCGGGAGAAGGCCGGTGGTTTCGTCGTTCGCGGTTCCGGCGCTCCATCCTGCAACGCCCCGTGCCATCCGGCCGGGGCGTTCTTGTTTCTGCATGAAGGAGGTTCAGTCATGTTCGAAGGGCAGCCGCAGAGTGAGATCGATGCCTTGATGAAGGCCAACCCCGAGTTCAGGCTGCTGTACCAGCAGCACCGGAAGTTGAACAAGAAATGCATGGACGCCCAGCTTGGGGTGCTCCCCATTGATGATGTCACTCTGGGTCAGATGAAACGGGAGAAGCTGCTGGCAAAGCAACGGCTCCTGCGAATGTACGAAAGCACCATCAATTAAGACCTTCCCCACGCGTTGAAGTTACCGTCGCGGACGGTGACGGCCCCCTCGTCGGCCGTCATTGTCCGCGCCATTGCGGGCCATGACGCCGGCACTGATGCAGATCGGTACTGATGCAATAAGGAGTGTTTGCCTGACTTTCGGCAGCATCCGTCGGATAATCGGAAATCCAGCCGCTTTGCGGCGTGATCCGAAGCTGACCATGGCAATCTACTCCTCCGTCCTCGAACTCATTGGCAACACGCCCATCGTCAAGGCCCAGCGCCTGGATGTCGGTGTGTGCGAGCTGTACCTGAAGCTCGAAAGTGCCAACCCGGGCGGGTCGATCAAGGATCGCATTGGTCTTTCGATGATCGAAGCCGCCGAGAAGCGCGGCGATCTCAAGCCCGGCGCGACACTGGTTGAAGGCACCGCCGGCAATACCGGTCTTGGCCTCGCGCTGGTGGCACAGCAGAAGGGTTACAAGCTGATTCTGGTGGTGCCGGACAAGATGAGCCGGGAGAAGATCTTCAATCTCAAGGCGATGGGCGCCGAAGTGGTGTTGACCCGTTCGGACGTCGCCAAAGGCCACCCGGAGTACTACCAGGATCTGGCCCAGGCCGTGGCCGAGCGCACCCCGGGCGCCTACTTCATCAACCAGTTCGGCAATCCGGACAACCCGGCCGCGCATGAGTTCGGAACCGGACCGGAGATCATCGAGCAGATGGGCGGTGACCTGGATGCCATCGTGTTCGGCTGTGGCAGCTCGGGCACCATGACGGGCCTGTCGCGTGCCTTTGCCAAGCTCTCGCCGAAGACCGAGCTGGTGCTGGCCGACCCGGTGGGCTCGATCCTGACCCAGTACATCAACGAAGGCACGCTGAGCGAGAAATCCGGCAGCTGGCTGGTGGAAGGCATCGGTGAGGACTTCCTGCCGGGCATCTCCGATTTCAGCCGGGTCAAGAAGGCTTACGCCATCTCTGATGCCGAGAGCTTCCATACGGCGCGTGAGCTGCTGGGCAAGGAGGGCATCCTCGGCGGTTCGTCCACCGGCACCCTGCTGGCGGCGGCGTTGAAGTACTGCCATGAACAGACCACGCCGAAGAAGGTGCTGGTGCTGGTGCCCGATACCGGCAACAAGTACTTGTCCAAGATGTACAACGACTACTGGATGCTGGACAACGGCTTCCTGGAGCGCCCGCAATACGGTGACCTGCGCGACCTGATTCTGCGTCCTTACGGGCAGCGCGACACGGTCGTGATCGGCCCGAACGACCTGCTGACCACCGCCTATCAGCGGATGAAGCTGTACGACGTGTCGCAGTTGCCGGTGATGGAAGGCAGCCAGCTGGTCGGCATCATCGACGAGAGCGACGTACTGCTGCATGTGTACGGCGACGAAGCCCGCTTCCGCGACCCGGTGTCGGTGGCCATGGTCAGCAAGCTGGACCGGCTGGACGTCAAATCGCCGATCGAAGCGCTGTTGCCGGTATTTGACCGTGGTCAGGTGGCGATCATCACCGACGGTGAGGCGTTCCTTGGCCTGATTACCCGCATCGACCTGCTGAACTACCTGCGTCGCAGGGTTCAGTGATTTCCACGCGGTGCCCTACGGGGCACCTCAAGGGCAAGTTCAGCCCAGACTGATAGAATTCCGCCCCTTCTAAGCTGGAAGCCTTATATGACGGATCAGCACTCCCGCAGCCAGGATGGCGAGCGCAGCTTGTCGCTTGCTACCTTGGCTATCCATGGTGGGCAATCGCCCGACCCCAGTACGGGTGCGGTGATGCCGCCGATCTACGCCACCTCGACCTATGCACAGTCCAGCCCGGGCGAGCATCAGGGTTTTGAGTATTCGCGTACCCACAATCCGACCCGCTTCGCCTACGAGCGTTGCGTGGCCTCGCTGGAGGGTGGTTTGCGTGGTTTCGCTTTTGCTTCCGGCATGGCCGCCAGTTCCACTGTCATCGAGCTGCTGGACGCTGGCAGTCACGTGGTGGCGATGGATGACATCTATGGCGGCAGCTTCCGCCTGTTCGAGCGTGTGCGTCGCCGCACCGCCGCACTGGATTTCAGTTTCGTCGACCTGACTGATCTGGCTGCGTTTGAAGCCGCGATCACGCCGAAGACCAAGATGGTGTGGATCGAAACCCCCACCAACCCGATGTTGAAGATCGTGGACATCGCTGCGGTGGCTGCGGTCGCCAAGCGCCACGGCCTGATCGTGGTGGTGGACAACACCTTCGCCTCGCCGATGCTGCAGCGCCCGCTGGAACTGGGCGCAGACCTCGTGCTGCATTCGGCCACCAAGTACCTCAACGGTCACTCGGACATGGTCGGCGGCATGGTGGTGGTCGGCGATAACGCCGAACTGGCAGAGCAGATGGCTTTTCTGCAGAACTCCATTGGCGGCGTGCAGGGCCCGTTCGACAGCTTCTTGGCCCTGCGTGGCCTGAAGACCCTGCCGCTGCGCATGAAGGCGCATTGCGCCAATGCGATGGAACTGGCGCAGTGGCTGGAAACGCACCCGGCGGTGGAAAAGGTGATTTACCCGGGCCTCGCCTCGCACCCGCAGCATGAACTGGCGGGCAAGCAGATGGCCGGCTACGGCGGCATCGTCTCGATCGTGCTCAAGGGCGGCTTCGAGGCAGCCAAGCGTTTCTGCGAGCGCACCGAGTTGTTCACCCTGGCTGAGTCGCTCGGTGGCGTGGAAAGCCTGGTAAACCACCCGGCGGTGATGACCCATGCCTCGATTCCGGTGGCGCGTCGCGACCAGTTGGGCATCAGTGATGCGCTGGTGCGGCTGAGTGTGGGGGTGGAGGATGTGGGGGATTTGAGGTTGGATTTGGAAAGGGCATTAGCGGAATGAGTCGTTCGTTGATCGGGGACTACATCGATAGCTTCCGTAACTCGGGATTTTGGACGTATTCCACATGGTTGGAGCTGGTGACCAAGTACCGGCGCTCGCGATTAGGGTTGTTTTGGGCGTTATGTCCGGCGCTGATTTATATGTTTGGCATCGGCGGATTCTTTGGCTATCTACAGGGGCATCCGGCTGCAGGATTCATTCCGCACCTGGGTATCGGTTACGTGCTGTTCCGGTTGATCACTGTCGGCCTGAGTGAGTGCACAACCGCATTCCAGGGGCATGCCAGCTTCATCTTGGATGGGCGGGTACGGTTGACCGATTACATTCTTCGAGTAGTGGCCAAGGCGCTGTTTTATTTCGTTATGGCCTTGCCAGCAGTTGCGATTGCTTTGGCAATAAGTCCCAATTTTCATCCGGGCGGTCTGCTGATTTCGCTGTCTTGTTTCATTTTGGTCATGCTCAATATTGGCTGGATGGGCGCGGTAGTGGCTGTGTTGGGCGCACGACTGCAGGACGTGCATGAGCTTATTGGCAGTATCTTGATGTTCAGCTTCCTGTTCACTCCTATTATTTGGTACGCCGATCAGGCCCCCATCGATACTGTGCGTGGCATGATTGCGCGCGCCAACCCGCTTTATCACATGATTGAAAGTGTTCGTGCCCCGATGTTGGGTGAACCACTAGAATCGCTCACCTTTGTATACCTTGCCGTGATGACAGTCGGCGGTTGGTTGGTGGCTTCCTTTATCTATCGGCGCTATGCCCGTTACGTTCCGGTGTGGGTATGACTAAAGACATTTACTTGCGGGCAAAAGACATCGGTCTGGACCTGCCCACTTATACCCAGGAACAACGGACCATCAAAGCCAGCATGGGGGTGCTGCTGCAGGCGGCGTTCCAACCACCCAAGCGGATGATGCGTACCACGCTTGAGGGTATTAACTTCGATCTGGGGCCTGGAGACCGGTTGGCGATCATGGGGCGCAACGGCGCCGGAAAGTCAACATTGCTCAAAGTGCTTGTCGGGGCTTATCCGCCAACCCGAGGCAGGCTAGAGGTTTCCGGTGCACGGCAGGCGCTGCTGAATTTGGCGCTGGGTTTCAACCCCGAAGCGACGCTGGTCGAAAATATTCTGTTGCGTGGGATTGCCATGGGCCTGAAGGCCAAGGAGGCTAATGCCATTGTCGACGAAGTCTTGGCGTTCGCAGAGCTCAAAACAAAAGCGGGTGATCGTCTAAGGACGCTGTCTTCGGGCCAGCGCATGCGCCTTGGCTTTGCGTTGGCAACTGCGGTACAGCATGAAATTCTAATCATGGATGAGTGGATTGGTACCGGCGATGCGGGCTTTGTGCAGAAAGCACAGGAGCGGATCCAATCCCGGGTGGAGAGTGCCCAGATCGTGGTGTTGGCCAGTCACAACTTCAAATTGATGGAGAACGTCTGCAATAAGGCGATCTTACTGGAGGACGGAGCTGTTCTGGCGGCGGGCGGCGTGTCAGAGGTCCTTGCCCACTTCAACGCGCTGTTGGCAAGCCCGCCGCAAAGCCGTCCCTCGCAGGAGCGGTAATGTATCTGCTGCTGGTCGCATATGATTTTCCTCCTATTCCTTCTCCGCAAGCATTGCGTTGGATCTATTTGGTGCGGGCATTATCTGATGCAGGGCATCGGGTCGAAGTGATCGCCCCGAATGTGCCGGGATATGGACCGGGGGGGCTGCCTGAGATACCGGCGTCGGTAGTAGTGCACCGGGTGTTTCCTGGACGGATGACTCAGTTCCTGCTGGGGCGCGGAGGAGCCCGTAAGCCGGCTGTCGGTTCCACTTGCGATGCGCCGCCACTCGTGCATGTGGAAGGACGCAACTGGAAGGGGCGATTGACGAAATCTATTAGACCGTTATTCGATAGCCGAAGTGGGCTCAACTGGAAAGGGCGACTTGCTGAGAAGCTGAAAGCTGTAGTTTCCAATCTCGTATTCCCGGACTACCGCATTGAGTGGGTGAAGTACGCGCTGAGTAGGCTTGACGTTTTACTGGAAACCGGACGACCGGATGTGGTGGTGGTTTCACACGAGCCCGCCTGCACCTTGCCGGTTGGATTGGCGGCTGCGCGACGAGGGTTACCTTTGGTAGTGGATATGGGTGACCCTGTGCTTGCGCCATACACTCCTGACCGGTGGCGAAAAAAGGCATTTGAACTGGAAGGGAGCGTCTGCCGGGCTGCGATGTTGATCAGTGTTACAACTGAGGCTGCTGCGCAAGTGCTGCAGCAACGACACCAACTGTCGGAAGAAAAATTAATTGTGATCCGTCAGGGTTTCAATCCCGACTTTCGTTTGGATGAAGCTGCTTCCGAGACGCCTTTTGATCCTGCCTTTGTCGAACTGTTGTATACCGGTAGTTTTTATAGCTTCCGTCGGGCTGAAGTTCTGCTGGACGCGGTTCTGGCGGTGCCGGGTGTTCGCCTTTCAATAGCGAGTATTCGGATGCCTGATTACCTTGTGAATTATGCCGAGAAGTCAGGTGGCCGGATTAGGTTGCTTGGTTTTCTGTCACATACGGCCGCACTTGTGGCTCAGCGCAGTTGCGACATTTTGGTAAACCTGGCTAATGAGGACCCGGTTCAGGTACCAGGAAAAGTGTTCGAGTATATGGGGGCTGGCAAGCCGATCATGCACCTGCGCGGGAAGCAGCAGGATGCAACCGGTGCTTTGATGACTGCCTTGCACGCCGGATGGGATGTGTCTTCAGAAACCGAGGTGATCAGTGCGCTTCTTGCCGATGTCTGTGATCTGAAGCGGCGTGGTGAGCTCTCGACTTTTGCGCCAGACCGTGATCAGGTGAAAGAATTCTCCTGGCCCCATCTCGCAGAGACTTGGTTTTCTCGCGTGGAGTCGAACCTGCAGGCATCGCTGCATCAGCAGTGACTTCTTCACGCAATGCTGCTTTTGGCGAATGACTCAGAACGGGCATGCGCCGTTTGAATAAGAGAAGGAACTATATGAACGACAAAAATGGCGCGGTAGACGGTGTGATCGGTAGCCGGAACGAGCGAGTAATATCGGTCATCGGTCTCGGCTACATCGGGCTGCCTACGGCTGTTACGTTTGCTGCCCATGGTCGCAGCGTGGTCGGTGTGGATATTTCCGAGCGTGCTGTGAATTCCGTCAACCAAGGCAAAGCTCATATTGAAGAACAGGGCTTGTCGGAATTGGTCTCGGAGGTTGTAGCCAGTGGCAGGCTGCGCGCCGTGACCAGCCCGGTTACAGCGGATGAATTCATCATTGCCGTGCCTACTCCGGTGGATCATGAAACCCATTTGCCCGACATCGGTTACGTGATTGCTGCTGGTCGATCTATTGCCTCTGTTTTGCGGAAGGGTAACCTTGTCGTTCTCGAATCGACTTCTCCGGTAGGAACCACTAGGAAGCTGGCGGAATTGCTGGCTGAGTTGCGCCCAGATCTTCGGTTTCCGCTTGATGGTGAAACCGATCCTGACGTGTATCTGGCGTACTGTCCTGAACGGATCATTCCGGGTCAGATGTTGCGTGAATTGATTGAAAATGATCGGATCATTGGCGGTATGTCCGAAGAGTGTACCAAGCACGCGATTGCGCTCTACGATACTTTCGTCAAGGGCCAATGTGTAGCAAGCGATGACCGTACGGCTGAGCTCTGCAAGCTTGCAGAAAACTCCTATCGCGACGTCAACATTGCTTTCGCCAATGAGCTATCGATGATCTGCGGCGATCTTGGTATTGATGTCTGGAAGCTGGTTGAGCTGGCAAACCGTCACCCTCGCGTGAATATTTTGAAGCCGGGTCCGGGTGTGGGCGGACATTGCATCGCGGTGGATCCCTGGTTCATCGTATCTAGCGACCCGGAGCGCGCAAAGATCATCAAGACAGCGCGGCAGGTGAATGACAGCAAGCCGGGGTACGTGCTTGATCTGGTCGCTGCAGCGGTGAATAAGGTGAATAAGTTGAATGGACGACCTCCGCAGATCGTATGCCTCGGCCTCGCCTATAAACCGGACGTAGATGATTTCCGCGAGAGCCCGGCGCTTGCTATCGCCCAGTCGCTGACAGCGACGTATCCGGGCAATGTCCAGTGTATGGATCCTTTCTCGCACGCACTCGAAACTTCCGGAGAAGACGTGGACGGGCTGCGTGTCATCGAGTCGGAAAGCGCACTGGCAAATGCGGATATCGTGGTGGCGCTGGTCGCGCACGCTGGCTTCCGGCAGATTCCCTATCCTGAAGGCAGGTCTGTTATTGATGCCTGCGGTCTCTGGAGCTAAGGAGCGATAATGCACAACGAGCATAGCGCTGACGCCACGGCCAACCCGTGGGCGGACCAGATCAACGAAGCCTATTACGATGGAATGGGAAGCGCATTTGGAGCCCGAACACGTGACCGCATCAATTGGATGTGCTCGCAGGTCATTGGTGACTCCGTACTGGACATCGGTTGCAGCCAGGGAATTGCATCGATTCTGCTGGCCCGCGAGGGGCTGCAGGTAACCGGCATAGATATCGATCAGCCTACGATCGACTATGCGGTGGCAGAGCGTGCGAAGGAAATTGCATCCGTACAGGAGCGCATTGAGTTCCGTTGCATGGACTTGGCTGCCCTTCCTCCCGGAACGTTCGACACCGTCATCATGGGCGAGGTCATCGAACATCAGACCAGCCCGGGGCGCTTCCTAGCGCGGGCAGCGACTTTCCTGGCACCTGGCGGTAGGTTGGTAGTGACAGTGCCGTTTGGGTTGAACCCCTGGCCTGACCACAAATCGACGATTTTCCCCAGTGACCTGGCACTGGCTCTTCCTGGCGATTTCATCGTGCGTGACCTGAGTGCGAACGATGGCTATATCCGTATGGTGGCCGATCGCGATGTCGCCGCCGGCCAGTCCGATTGGAGCTTGATGCTCGGCGCCACTAGGATCGGCGCGCTGGACGTGCATCGGAAGTACTACGAAATATCGGATGAACTGCAACGGCTGCGTAAGCAGAAGGCAGTTCTGGAGAGCTCGATCAAGACGATGCAGAGCTCGCTTGAGGGAGAAACCAAGGAGAAGAACCGCCTTGAGCTGGAGTGGCGCCACGAGCAGAAGAGGCTCGAGAGTGCCCGGGCGGAGCTCGGGAGCACTGAGGCGAAGCTCGAGAGCACTAAGGCGGAGCTTGAAAGCACCAAGGCGGAGCTTGAAAGCACCAAGACGGAGTTTGGGAGCACCAAGGTGGAGTTGGGTGGTGCTAAAGCAGAGTTCGGTAGCGCCAGTGCCGAATTGGAGCGGTTGCGTCGTGAGCTGAGGCAAGTGTCGGAGCAGGAAAGTCAGTACGCGGCGCAATTGGCCCAAAAGGCGACCGATGAAAAAGCCGCAATAGAGGCAGAACTGGATACGTTGCGCTCGGAATTCGCCGTTGCCCAAGCCAAGCGCAATGGGCACTTTCTGCACCTTGAAGCTGAGCGTGCGTATGGCTACGTCCTGCAGGAGCGCTTGCGTGAATTGCACGAGGAGAATTATCGATTCCAGCATTCGCTGGCACTTGCCATCGGCCGGGCAATCCTGAAGCTGCGCACATTGCGCGGAATGATTGGTTTTCCGCGCGCCATGGTGCGTGCACTGCTTATGTATCGGAATCGTGGAAACTCGATACCGTTATTGCAGTTGCCTGCACGCCCAGCAGTACGATCGCTTTCATCCGTTGCGCCAATCACCGCGCTGGTTACAACGACTGCGGGCGAGCAAGCGCGCAAAGAGTTGTCAGTAGCTGGCTGGTCGCAGCAACTGGAAGCGGGCAAGGTCGTGGCGATGAGTGTGATGGATGAGTTCTCGCGGGAGTGCTTCGCGCCGCATATCAACCTCATTGAGCCACGGCCGGATAATTGGGAGGGGTTGCTGGATCGATACCTGCCTCAGTTCCTTTTTGTTGAATCTTCGTGGAGAGGAAACTCCGGTGCCTGGCAGTATCGGGTGGCGAACTATGCCAATCCACCGGGCAACGAAATTGTCGAGATGGTCACTGAATTCAAGAGGCGGGGGGTGCCGACCGTCTTCTGGAACAAGGAAGATCCGGTCCATTTCAATGACTTCATCGGCAAGGCGATTCATTTCGATCACGTCTTCACCACTGCCGAGGAAGCGTTGCCCAATTACACGGGCCGAACCACTGCAAACGTGGGCGTGCTCCAGTTTGCGGCAGAAGAAGCGCTACATAATCCGGTGGGTAGTTCGGAGCGTAATGGCAAGGTGTGTTTTGCCGGTAGTTTCTACGCGAACCGTTTCCCGGAGCGCCGTGATGATCAATTGATGTTGCTGGATGCCGCTCGCGCGTACGATTTCGATATATTTGATCGTAACCACAAACCCGATGTGGCGGCGTCAGATTTCTCGTTTCCAGAGCGTTTTGCCGGCAACATACGCGGCAGCCTTCCGTACTCCGAGGTCAATGCTGCCTATCGCAGGTATCGTGTTTTCTTGAATGT
The DNA here is from genome assembly GCF_027497995.1 of Stenotrophomonas sp. Iso1. Lineage (GTDB taxonomy): Bacteria > Pseudomonadota > Gammaproteobacteria > Xanthomonadales > Xanthomonadaceae > Stenotrophomonas. Next base: position 732,677 of record NZ_JAODBT010000001.1, read on the forward strand.
CAATTCTGTCGTCGATTCGCCGACGATGTTCTCCCGACGCGTCTTCGAGTTGTTGGCTTGCGGGACGCCAGTCATCAGCACTTGGTCACAAGGTACCGAATCTACTTTTGGTAACGACCTTGTCTGGCATGTCCGTAGCGCGGAGGAGGCAGAGGAAGCTCTGTCTGTACTGATGAAAGATGATCGAGAGTGGACCCGCAGAAGCCTGCATGGCATCCGCGAGGTGTTCGGCAAACATACCTACCGGCACAGATTCGCGCAGATCTGTGCGGCGATTGGCTTGGAACAGCCAGTGGTGGAAAGATTCACGAAGATTCTGGTGGTTGCGGAGGTCGAATCGTCGCTTGCTGCCAACTTGGTGATGGATGCCTTCCACCGGCAGGTCCTGTTGTCTGGTAGTAGCAAGCGCCTGCTTCTGGTGTGCCGTGGACGCTTTGAGTTGGAGGGCTTGACGGATTCCGGAGTCAACGAAGTGCAAGTAATCCGGAGTGAACTGAGCATCGGCGAAGTTGTTGCCAATATGGGAGCCGAAGCGAGCCATGCCGTGATTGCGGTGATGTCGACGCGAGCGGTATATGGGAAGTTCCATCTCCAAGACATGATCAATGCACTGCGTTACAGCGGCGCGCAGATGATTGGAAAATCCAGCGATGCTCGCTTGCAGTATTCGTATGACGCGGACCTAGATCCTGCCTCCTTGTTGATCGATGGTGATCGTGTTGCTACAGACAGTCTGACCCGTATATTGGATGGGCGTGAGTCGTTTGTTGCCGGGGGACGGGCGAGATTCGCGGCTGATCAAGCGAATTTTCTGAGCGTTGCTGAAGGATTGGACCTAGCCCGTGTTCGGGACGAAATCCCGAAGATCGAGATCTAAATGGGGATCGCTATGTCAGCCAGGAAGATACGCATTGGTGTAAGTGGCCATGACCTGAAGTTCTGGTATCCGCTACAGGCGTGCCTGGAGTCGACCGGGAAATATGAGTTCCGTGAAGACTTGTGGCACGGCCACGAAGAACACGACGCGGCTAAATCGTCGGCGCTTATCGAGTGGGCAGACGTGTTGATCGCGGAATGGGCGCTGGGTAACGCGGTTTACTATGCGGCGAATAAGCGTCCATCGCAGAAGCTGTATGTGCGTTTGCACGCACAAGAGCGCAGGACGAACTACCCGGCCCGTATCGATTATTCACGCGTCGATGCAATCGTGTTCGTTGGGAGGCATATCCTGCAAGAGTGTTTGGGGAAATTCGAGATTCCCAAGGAAAAATGCGTTGTCATTGGTAATTTGGTTGATGTAGAACGCTTCCGCCAAGCCAAATTTGGCGGGGCGGAATTCGTCTTAGGCATGATCGGTATTGCGCCACAATCAAAGCGACTTGATTTGGCATTGGATACATTGGAGCTCCTACTACAGCGCGATCCTCGCTACTCGCTACGGATCAAGGGTACCAACCCTGCCTCTGTTCCTTGGCTGTGGGCGAGAACTTCGGATCGCCACTATTATGAGTCGATCTTCCAAAGGATCAACAGTGGTTCGTTACGCTACAAGGTGACCTTCGATCCACCGGGGACTGATGTCCACCATTGGCTGAAACTAGTAGGGACCCTGCTATCGCCTTCCGATCACGAAAGTTTTCACATGGCTGTTGCCGAGGGCGCGGCCTCTGGTGCTCTGCCGATTGTTTGGTCATGGGCGGGAAGTAAAGAGGTTTACCCCGAATTTCCTTCCGTGGATACTGCTGCCCAAGCAGCTACTCTGATTGATTTTTACAACAACAGCGCCGCTGGCCCAAGATTGCGCGAGCATTCACTTGATGTTATCAGCACTCGCTATGGCAAAGAGTCCGTTTCTAGGAAATGGGACCTGCTGTTGCAGGGTAACTCTGAGCAATCTGACACCTCCCTGCAGAATCGGCGTGGGCGGAAGGTTGTTGCTGTCTGGGCAATCGATGATTGGTCTACATTCCATCGCAGGGAGATGTTGGAAGCACTGGCAGGACATCTTGCTAAGACCCATGACTTCCTGATCATCGAGCCTGGGAATCACTATGCCACCATCGCAAAGCTGGGTTGGGCACCGCCAACAGAGCTTGCTGAAATTGCTGCTGGGAGGTTCCCAAGGGAATCACAGAATATTTTCCGTGTCCGCTTATTTGCCGACGGAATTCCTGCGGGAATCCAGCGGACCAGCTACCAAGGAAGGTCTGATCTACCCGAAATACTGAATGGCTTGGTAGAGGAAAGTTACGGTCGAGGTGCCGAGTTGCTTCATTGGGTCTACAAGCCAGACCAGGCCCTACGTCTTCCGAAATCCGCCAAGTTCATTTACGAGGTGTATGACGAATATACGATGAATTTCGGTACCGGCGAGATTCACGGCAAGATGGTAGAGATGGAGCCGATTGCCTTGCAGCGGGCAGATCACGTGTTTTTTACGTCACAGCCGTTGTTGGAGCGCAAGTCTGCACAGACGTCTTCGCACAGCCTCGTTGGTAATGGCGTGGCGAGTGAGGTGTTTGCTCGCTACCGTGTGGGAAGGGGAGAGTCGAGGAAAGGTCGGCCAGTGGCAGGCTACCTCGGTAACCTATCGACGTTCTTCGATTGGGGGCTGATGTTAGAGGTCTGCAGCTCGATGCCTGGGGTGGACTTCATGTTCCACGGACAGATCGAACTTGCCGTGGGTGATATGCGATGTGAGCAACATGCTCAGATGGAAGCGTTGCCAAATGTATTCTTCAGTGGACGGGTGGATCGAGTAAAGGGGGCCTCGGCGATCAATCGTTATGACGTCCTGTTGATTCCTTTCGTTGTGAATGACGCAATGCATGCGGTTAATCCTCTTAAATTATGGGAATACTTCGCCACCGGGCTACCGGTGATTAGCTCACCGATGGACGCGATCATGGAAGCCTCACCGCTGATCTGGGTTGCGCGTACGGTTCAGGAATGGGTGATTGCCATCAACTCAGCTCTCGCGGCTGATGATGTGAATGCGTACAACGCGCGTATAGATCGGGCAGAAGAACATTGTTGGCAACGTTTAACAGTTGCTCATGCTCAAGTCGTCGAATCCCTGTAGCCGCCCGCCAGTCTCTTACAGAAGATCCAGCCTTGAACCTTGCTAATAGCGAAATTTTGAAGTCCCCTGCCCGGATATTCATCCTGGGCAGCTGCGTATCCCGAGATATATTTGAGCTTGATCTACCCTCGTTTGAGTTAGCTGGCTACTTGGCCCGTACCTCAATGGCGGGATTTGGCCTGCCGCCGGTATCCGATGACGAGGTGCGTGCCTGCGCCACCGGACTTCAGAGCCCTTTTCAGCGAAGCATGGCCCTTAATGATCTTGATAAAACGACTCTTTCAAGAATCAAGGCGACCGAGTGCGACTTCATTCTGCTGGACTTCATAGATGAGAGGTTCAGTTTAGTCAGGGGGGGGGAGGGCTTTTTTAGTTTGTCAGGTGAGTTGGAACGTGCCGGGTTTGTGGTGGGAACTCGTGATGTAATCACGCCGGACAGTTCGGCATTTGAACATCTCTGGTTGGCAGGGTTTGAGCGTTTTGTTCGTAGTGTCGGCGCTGATCGGATTATATTGAACAAGGCATTCTGGGCTTCAGCAACGGATGACCCAGAGTTCGTTATCAGCAAAAGTTGGGTTGATAGGAATAATGAAATTCTCTCTCGGCTGTATACCCTGATCGAACATGTCTTGAAACTACAGACGATCCACTATCCATTAGAGGTCATCGTCGGCGACTCAAAACACAAGTGGGGCGTTGCTCCGTATCACTATACGGCCGCTACGTATCAGCATGCCGCAGCCGAAATTCTTCGCTGTATTAACGCTGCAAGGGACTTGCGTTGTCTGTCGGATCCTTGAGGTCGAACCCGGTTGCATCGCTTGCCGGCATGGCATATCGCCGAGATGTCGATGGTTTTGCACGCGATTGCGGTGCTCAGTGTGGTGGCTTGCCATATTAAACAAGAGCGTCCTCCCGGGGGAGGGGCTTTCTTCGTAATGTCGGATTCTCTTGTTTCGAGAGATACCCGGTCTGAGATGTCCAAGGGAAACTTTCTCTGGACCGTTGCATGCATGCACAGGTCTCTTCGGGATGCTCGGGCGGGAGCGAGTACTCCGGATGAGCCACTCAACACTCGATGCGGCAAAGGCTGATGTGTTTGAGTATATCGAGGGGCTCCGCAATCGCAGGATGAGGCGGAGGATCGCCAGGCGTGATGTCGGGTTCTCAACCCTTTCACAACCGACGCTGGTTTCGAGGTAGAATCCGCCGCAATGCCCACAGCAGAACGGGATGGTGGAGTGCGTGGTCCGAACGCTGAGAGAGTAATGTGTGCTTCGGCATCGTTTTTGTGAGCCAGATGCACGCGCTGCGCGTAATCGGCGATTGGATTGCCTTTTGCAACCAGAAACGTCCGTATCAGGCGCTGATGATGATTACCCCTGATGCGGCCTATGTCGCTACGTTAACCGCCTGACCTGAGTAGAAACCGGTGGGTCATTGCAAATCGGTGGAAGGCGCTGGTGAGGTTTATTTGTCGGAATTCTATTGGAGATTAAGTATGTTGCGTTCTGTTCGTTATTCAGTCTTTGCATTGATGGCTTTGGGAATGATTGGGTGTGGCAAGTCCCCAGTCCCCGGTGATGGCGCTGCTTCGCCGGCCAAGGCGGCTGCTGAGGCAGTTGATGTTTCCGCAGCTGTTGCATCCGATTTTCCGCGGGGTTTTGTTCCTGAGTTTTCCTATAGAGTTCGATCGAAGGCAAACGACACTATTGATGGTGTCGAGTACAAGAAGCTTGTGGTCGAGTTCAAAGGCGGGGATGCCGTGACTATTGATAAGACCGTCGAAGCTGGATTTGTGAGAATCGGATATCGTCGATACAAGACTCTTACCCAGAATAATGGGGCGATCGTCGGCGACTATGGTAAAGATGGCCATCGCATTACTGCAACCATTACGCCCAAGTCAGACTCGATGAGCCTTTTCGATGCTGAATCCAAGGGCACGATCTATTTTGTCTGGCGGCCGTAATTCACGGATCTAGGGGAGGGAGAGATGGGCGGTGCGAGCGACGGCGGGCAGAAGGAGTGTGCCTGGCGGGAGTGGGTTGTCGGTTGGCTGGGGGTCGTCATTGCGACGACCCTTTGCTATGTCTTTTATACCGGTCTGTTTTGCAGTGATGACACGCGCTATCTGGTGGGTGTCAAGAAAATCGTGGCCGGCGAATACATTGATCTTTCCTCTATTGCTGAACGCCGACTGATCTTCCTGCTTCCGTCGGCGCTGGCCTATTACGGTAGCGGGGGGGGGCTGAGCGCGGCAATTGGGGTATATGGGCTCTTTTTCGTGCTATTGCCACTGTCTTTGTATTGGGGTTTCCGGAAGCGGATTGGGTTCTGGGCTGCGGTTTCGGGGAACATTGTCGCTTTGACCCCATTGCTGTACCTAAATGCAGGGTCCGTGCTTCCTGATGTTTTCAGTGCTTTTATTGTGTTGTTGACTGGAGTTGTCACAGTCGCGCTGGTGAATAATGAGACTGGGTTGCAACCTTCTAGGCACATATTATTGATAACTGCAGGTGCGCTGGCTGCCTTGGGCGTTTCGATCAAGGAGAGTAATGCTGTCATTGCGGTGCTGCCTTTTGTACTGATTTCTCTGGGCTGGTGCTGGAAACATCAGTTCAAGGCCATGTTTGCCGATTGCTGCGTGATGCTTGGTGGAAGTGTTGCTTTCTTCGCGTTTGAAAGCGTGATGTATCGACTGTTTGCGGGTATCTGGCATTCAAGCCTGATGAACCGTGCGGGCGATCATAGCTTTGCGCGCTTCATTGAAACGCAGGGCCTGTATCCTTGGGATCGTTTTAAGTATCTGGCCGGTGTGTTCGATGGATGGACATTGGGTCTGTTTGTCGCAGCGCTGCTTGCGGTGCTCTATTGGCTCGTCGCAATCGTCGCGAAGCTACATCTGCGGACATCGTCGCGAACCTGGTTTGTGGCGGCTGTCTTCTTTCTATGGCCGCTCATCTATTTCACCATTGGGACCTCACGGTTCGACCAATATTTGCCGCCCGTCATTCAGGCACGCTACTTCGCTCCATGCGTACCATTTGCAGCGTTGCTCGTAACATTGTTGCTGCGGGAGTTGTTCGATGGCGCTTCCTGTCGTGTCAAGACCGTCTTGGTGAGCTTTCTACTGGTAACAATGGGGGCCAGCGTTCATCCCAGTTATCAGGGGCGATCCATTCAGTACTGGGCCAGGGCCAAGGACGCATTACTGGTTGGTATTTTTGATGTCAAGGGAATGAATGTTAGGAATATCGTTATCGGCGATAATGTGATCAATTCAGAGGTTGATCGTTGCTACAGGCATGTGCTCCAGGATGAGTTCGATTTGGTCGCGATCCGCGAGGTGGATAGTCTCCCGGATTTGCCATTTGTTGTGTTTGGTTCCACATTGCAAGGACTGAAAGCACGGGATACGGCTCTGGCGGTGAAGATCGGAGCCAATGTGGATTCCGGAAAATGGAAGGTTGCTCTAGTTGGCTATTACTATGCTGATGAGAGTGCTGGGCGCGACTTCTGGTGGTTACCGAGGGAGAGGGCCATCATTGCCGAGCAAAAAAGAGGGCGGGCGTCATTCAGGGCTTTGAGTGTGCCCGACGCGAATCAGCCATGGATGAAGCGTGATATGCATGCAGAGGTATTCGAAGTATCGGCCGTGGAGGATGGGAAATGATTGGGGTTGATGCCGACTTTCGGTGCAATGAGAGCGTTCCCGCTGGCAAGGGGGTGATTGCTGTAATTATCCCAGCTTACAAGGTTTCAAGGCATATACTGGATGTGGTCCGGTCAATGCCAGCATGTGTTTCTCATGTCTATGTCGTGGATGACGCGTGCCCTGACGGTAGCGGCGAATTGGTTCGCAAGGAGTGCCGGGATCCGCGCGTTACCGTTCTATTCAACAATGTCAATCTGGGGGTGGGCGGCGCTGTCAAGCATGGCTACAGAGTGGCTGTTGCTGATGGTGCTGATGTGGCCGTCAAGGTGGATGGTGATGGCCAGATGGACCCGGGGCTGATTCCTCTGTTTGTTGCGCCGATACTTTCCGGGCGCGCTGACTATACAAAGGGCAATCGGTTCTTCGATGTTTCCGTCATGAAGAAGATGCCATTTGTCCGGCTTTTTGGTAACGCCGTCCTCTCCTTCTTGTCAAAGCTGTCAACTGGATACTGGGGTTTGTTCGATCCGACCAACGGCTATACCGCTTTGTCATGCCGGGTGATTCCGCTGCTTGCATTGGATAAGATCAGCAACCGATATTTTTTCGAAACCGACATGTTGTTTCGATTGAACTCCGTCGGAGCTGTCGTCAGGGACATCCCGATGGCGGCGCGTTACGCGGATGAGGTGAGTAATCTGAGGATTTCCAAGGTAATTCCCGAGTTTTCGATTGCTCATCTAAGAAATTTCTTGAAGCGGATATTTTATAACTATTATCTTCGAGACTTCAGCATTGCTTCTATCGCACTGTTGGCTGCGGTGCCTCTGCTGTGCTTCGGTATTGGATTCGGTACGCTGAAGTGGTGGTTCTCCATTGCTACCGGGATTGTGGCTACTCCCGGTGAAGTCATGCTTGCGGTGCTTCCGTTGACGGTCGGATTCCATCTGCTTCTTGCTTTTGTTTCCTACGATATGATGAATGTTGCCAAGGAGCCTTTGACGGGACTCTTGGGTTGGCAACTTCTCGTGAATGAGAGCGCTGAGGGGTGAGTCTCCTTGGGGGTTACTACCTTCGCGGGGTTTCAAGTGTTGTTGTGAAAATAGTATTGGCCGCATGCGGGGGATGTGGGGAATAGTATTGGCTGGTATCAGATCAGTCCGAGAATTCGTGGATTCTCTTGATCAGAGCCTGTGCGCCATCGAATGATAGCGATGGTAATCCCCCCCCCCGCTTTTGGCGGACTCCAAAAAATGGAATTAGGTGGCCAGTATCAGTTTCTGCATGGGCGTGATACCACCGAGGGCCATGTTCGGGCGTTCGTGGTTGTAAGTCCATGACCAGTGAATAGACTTGCCCTGCACTTGCTCGATCAAGTCGAACGGTATGCGATCGGGCCAAGCGTAGCGCACGTTTCGGTCATAGCGTTCGATATACGCATTCTGTTGCGGCTTTTTGGGCTAGATGTGCGCGATGCGGATACCGGCCTGCTCTGCCCAGGTCAACAGTGCGGCACTGATGTATTCGGGGCCGCAGTACATCAGGAGGCATGAGGTCTTTGCAGGCAGCTATCATCCCCGCTGGGAAAACTAACAACTGAGCAGGTTTTCAGTGGGTCATTACAGGTTGATATCCGAGACGCCTGTCGAAGACTGATTCAGGAGCCCTCAGGGGGCTCGCTACGTCGTTCCAATTCCAGCTCGCTTTTGCCCCATCCCTTGTTTTGCCGTTCCGAGGACGTTCGCTGGGAAACGAACAGTTCGGCGAAGCGGTCTGCAGCTCTTATCGAGGGAGAATCGAAGAGCTTCCAGAAAATGTGCGCACAAATCAGCGATGTAACCACGACAAGAGTCGTTGATACGGCAAAACTGACAGTGCCATCACCAAAGGCGTGCATAACCGGTCCCGCTATCGCGGTGAGTACAAAGCTGTGGGTGAGATACAGGGAAAAGGAAATCGCTCCCATCCATGAAAGGGCCGATGAACTCAGAATGGAATGAATGCTTTTAAGTGCGAGAGTTCCGTAAATCAGGAGTACTGCTCCGAGGCATGCATAGACTGCTGGCCAGTTCAGTTTAATTCCGTTTACCTGCAAGGTATTTGCAAGTTTTACCAGTAGAGAATAGGAGCCAGAAGTTGGAGCATATCCGCCTAGATAGAGCCCTCCAATAATGGCTGTAATCGCCAGACCATTGTGGCTATGGGACGGCGTGAACCTGAAGGTGCTGAGCCACGCTCCGAAGAAGAACATGGAGTAGTTTACGAGCTGCCCGGCCTGGACGAAGAAGACAAGCGAAAGCAGAAGGGCGGCTCTCCTGAAGACAAGCTTGGATACTCCGAATATGCCTACCAAGCTGAAGACCAAAAGCGATCCATAGAACTCGATGCTTATGGTCCATAGCACATAGTTGAACGAACGATCGCCGTAAAGCATCGCGCCGTATACGGCAGATTTGATAGCGGCCCACCAGTTTGCGCTCGAGTCATAGGCATTTGAGAGCGGCACTGATATTCCGAGGTCTGTGTTGTGGAATAGCCCAAGTGACTTCAGAATGATGCATAGAAAAATGGATGCCGCGACCGGTCCGCCAAGGCGGATGTATCGTTTTGCCGTGGCTTTCGCGAGATAAATGGACTCGGTTTGTTTCTTCATGCAAATGGTGGCGAGCACAAATCCGCTGAGGACGAAGAATACCGAGACGGCGTAACCTCCTTTGTAGAAGAAGGAAACCGGGCTGTGATACAACCACAAGGCGGTAGCAGAAGCTGATGTCATGGTTGGCCCGATGCCTGAGTGTGCCTCTGGGAAATACCACAGTGCCAAATGAGAGAAGACGACGCTTAGTGCCGCAAGACCCCGCAGGCCGTCAAGAAACTGCGTATTTTCATGGCGGGCTTTCATTGCTGTGGTCATTGTTCTTTCAATGGTGGGTACTGCGAAGGGCTGCCTGATCTACACAGGTCCACATCCATCCATGCTCGATGCCATTTGCACGGAGCACTTTTCGATCAGCATCAGTGTTCTGGCTGGTCGGTAGCTGCATCCTTTCTATTCAGCGAGCAGATCCGTGATCCGCTCCGCAGCTCGACCATCCCCATAGGGATTGTGTGCCCTTGTCATCTTCTCGTAGGCAGCATGATCGTCAAGGAGTTGTGCGACCTGGAGAGCGATCTGGGCGCTGTCGGTACCGACGAGCCTGACCGTACCTGCGTCCACCGCTTCCGGGCGCTCGGTGGTATCGCGCATAACCAGAACAGGCTTGCCCAGTGAAGGCGCCTCTTCCTGGATGCCGCCAGAGTCTGTGACGATGATGTGCGACCGGCTCATCAGGTAGACGAACGGCAGGTACTCCTGCGGATCGATCAGGTATACCGAAGGCTGATCACCGAGGATCCGCTTGACGGGCTCCTGCACATTGGGGTTGAGGTGTACCGGGAAAACTACTTGCGTGTCGCCGCGGGCGGCGATGTCTTTGAGCGCTTGGCAGATCTGTTCAAAACCGTCGCCGAAGTTTTCACGGCGGTGGCCGGTGACCAAGATCAGCCGCTTGGACGCATCGAGGAACGGGAAGCGAGCGGCGAGTTCGATTTCCAGTGCGGCATTATTTCTAATTTTTTCGACAACGGTGAGCAGTGCATCAATTACCGTATTGCCGGTGATGTGGATGGCATTAGGGTCTACATTCTCTGCGCGAAGGTTGTCAGCGGATTTTTTTGTCGGTGCGAAGTGCAGGTCCGCCAGAACGCCGGTTAACTTGCGGTTTGCTTCTTCGGGCCAAGGCGAATGTAGGTTGCCCGTGCGCAGGCCTGCTTCGACATGTCCGATGGCGGTACGCTGGTAGAACGCGGCCAGAGAAGTGGCGAAGGTAGTGGTGGTATCGCCATGGACCAGCACGATGTCGGGCTTGTGCTTGGCGATCACCAGCTCCATGCCCTGCACGATGCGCGAAGTCAGGCCGGAAAGGGATTGGCCCGGCTGCATGACGTTGAGATCTTCGTCAGGCGTGATCTCGAACAGTTCCAGTACCTGGTCGAGCATCTGCCGGTGCTGGGCGGTGACGGCGACGATGGTTTCCAGTTCGGGCCGCTGTTTGAGGGCGGTGACCAAAGGAGCCATTTTGATGGCTTCCGGACGGGTACCAAATACCACCATTACCTTTTTGCGACGGGTCATGTTTTTTTCAGCTCCTTACGTGGCAATTTTGTCAACTGTGCATGCACATCGGGCGTCCTGCAAATTATCGACATGTGGCTTGCGTGCAATTGGTCAGCATTGTTTGACATTCTACGCTGCAAGCGTTCAGCTCACATTTCGTTAGGCGGCAGCCATAAAAGAAAACAGCCTCCTAAGAGGCTGATTCTCTGATTTTCTTTGCACTTTCTGAGACTTAAAGCGCCTTTTCCAATTCGGGCAACAAAGTAAACAAATCCCCCACCAACCCAATATCCGCAATCTCAAAGATCGGCGCATCGCCGTCCTTGTTGATCGCCACAATCGTGCCGGCGTCTTTGATGCCGGTCAGGTGCTGGATAGCGCCTGAGATGCCCACGGCGATGTACAGCTCCGGGGAGATGATCTTGCCGGTCTGGCCGACCTGCATGTCGCTGGGCACATAGCCGGCGTCGACTGCAGCTCGTGAGGCACCGACGCCGGCACCGAGTTTGTCGGCCAGCTGGTAGATCACCTTGAAGTTCTCTTCCGAGCCGACGCCGCGGCCACCGGATACAACGCGCTTGGCGCTCTGCAGGTCTGGGCGGTCGCTCTTGCCGGCGGCCAGGCCGATAAAACGGGTGTGCGAAGGCAGGGCGGCGTCGACATTGATGGCTTCGACCGGAGCGCTGTTACCCTTGGCCGCTTCCTGCCACGAGGCGGCACGGACAGTGGCTACGACTACCTGATCTGCCGGTACTTCGACGGTGATGATGGCGTTGCCGGCGTAGATCGGACGCTTGAAGGTATGCGGGCCTTCTACGGCCATCAGATCGGAAACCTGGTTGACGCCCAGCAGCGCGGCCACGGCGGGCATCAGATCCTTGCCGGTGGTGGTCGAGGGGCCGAACACGTGGCTGTAGCCAGCGGCGGCCTTGGCGATCTGCGGTGCCTGCACCTGGCCCAGTGCATGCTCGTTGGCCGGGTTGGCAATGGTCAGCACCTTGCTGACGCCAGCGATCTGCGCGGCTTCAGCGGCGATGGCGGCCGGGTTGGCGGCCAGCACCAGTACATCAATGTCGCCGCCCACGGCGGTGGCAGCCGAAACGGTCTTGGCAACGGCGCTGTTGAGCTTGCCGTCCAGATGTTCGGCGATGACGAGAATCTTGGCCATTACAGCAACCCCTTCTGCTTGAGTGCAGCCACCAGCTCGGCGGCATCTTTCACCATCACGCCCTTGCTGCGCTTGGCCGGAGCGGCGTAGTGGGTGGTCTTGAACGTATCAGCGGCATCAACGCCCAAGTCAGCAAGCTGCAGTGTTTCCAGCGGCTTGGCCTTGGCTTTCATGATGTCCGGCAGCTTGATGAAGCGCGGCTCATTAAGGCGCAGATCGGTGGTGATGACGGCCGGCAGATCGACTTCCAGCGTTTCCAGGCCGGCGTCTACTTCGCGGGTGACCGTGGCCTTGCCGTCGGCGATTTCCACCTTGGATGCGAAGGTGGCCTGCGGGCGGGCCCAGAGCGTGGCCAGCATCTGGCCGGTCTGGTTGGCGTCGTCGTCGATAGCCTGCTTGCCGAGGATCACCAGGTCTGGCTGTTCCTTTTCCACCAGTTTGAGCAGGGTGCGGGCAGCGGTCAGCGGCTGGATGGCCTGATCGGTGACCACATGGATAGCGCGGTTGGCGCCCATGGCCAGGCCGTTGCGCAGATGCGCCTGGGCGTCGGCCGGCGCAATCGTGGCAACCACGACCTCGGTGGCGATGCCCTTGTCGCGCAGGCGAAGGGCTTCTTCCAATGCAATTTCATCGAACGGGTTGGGCGAGAGCTTGACGCCATCGGTGACCACGCCGGAACCATCCGGCTTGACCTGAATGCGGACGTTGTAGTCCACCACGCGCTTGTACGCGACGAGGATTTTCATGTGCTGCAGGGTCCTTCGATTGCTGAGGGGGCCGACGCAAGCCGGGGATTGATGTTTGTTCGCGATTCTAGCTGGCTTGATGGTTCCATGCGAATGCGTATGGTGATGTTGCGGCGCGCCATTTGTCCGGACATATTTCCGGAAGTGCTCATGGGTTGTCAACGGAGCACCTGGCTGGAAGTGCTCGCGTTATATCCTTATGGGAACAGTTCGCTGCATGTAACGACAGCGAGGAGAATCATCGCGTGACTACCTGGCTTGTGACCGGCGGTGCCGGTTTTATCGGCGGCAATTTTGTCTTGGAAGCGGTAAGCAAGGGCATCCGTATCGTCAATCTGGATGCGCTAACCTACGCCGGCAACCTGAAGACGTTGGCGAGCCTGGACGGTAATCCGGACCATGTGTTCGTGCAGGGAGACATCGGGGACCGTGAGCTTGTCTCCCGTTTGTTGTCCGAGCATCAGCCCGATGCGGTGCTGAATTTCGCTGCCGAAAGTCATGTTGATCGCTCAATCGATAGCCCGGCTGCCTTTATCCAGACCAATGTGGTCGGTACTCTGGGGCTGCTGGAAGCGGTCCGCGATTACTGGAAGGCGTTGCCTGCTGATAGAGCGCAGGCATTCCGTTTCCTGCATGTGTCCACCGACGAGGTGTACGGCACGCTGAGCGAAACCGGCAAGTTCACTGAAACCACGCCGTATGCACCGAACTCGCCTTACTCAGCTTCCAAGGCGGCTTCGGATCATTTGGTTCGCGCGTTCCATCACACCTATGGCCTGCCGGTTCTGACCACCAATTGCTCCAACAATTACGGTCCGTATCACTTCCCGGAGAAGCTTGTTCCTTTGGTAATTGCCAAGGCGTTGGCCGGCGAACCGCTGCCGGTCTATGGCGACGGCAAGCAGGTGCGTGATTGGCTGTTCGTTACCGACCATTGCGAAGCAATTCGTACTGTTCTGGCCAAGGGCCGTGTAGGTGAGACCTACAATGTCGGTGGCAATTCCGAAAAGCAGAACATTGAAGTGGTGCAGGCGATCTGTGCGTTGCTTGATGCACGTCGTCCGCGCGACGACGGGCAGCCGCGTAGCAGCCAGATCACCTATGTTGCGGATCGTCCTGGCCATGACCGCCGCTATGCGATCGACGCTTCCAAGCTCAAGAACGAGTTGGGCTGGGAACCGAAGTACACGTTCGAACAGGGCATCGCGTTCACGGTTGACTGGTACCTGGATAATCAGGAATGGGTCAACGGAGTACTTGATGGCAGCTATCGTTTGCAGCGCATCGGTACTGCGGCTTGATGCGACACCACCGTAAGAGCCTATGCACTTGTGCGTAGACCTTCCAAGGGAAAACCCATGACGCAACGTAAAGGCATCATCCTCGCCGGCGGCTCTGGCACGCGCCTGTACCCGATCACCAATGGGGTCAGTAAGCAGCTGCTGCCGGTCTACGATAAGCCGATGATCTATTACCCACTCAGTGTGCTGATGATGGCGGGTATCCGTGAAGTGTTGATCATCAACACGGCGCATGAGCAGGCGTTGTTCCAGCAACTGCTGGGCGATGGCTCGCAGTGGGGCATGAACATTGAATACGCCGTGCAGCCGAGCCCAGATGGCTTGGCGCAGGCGTACTTGATCGGTCGTGACTTCGTTGGCGGCAAGCCGAGTTGCCTGGTGCTGGGCGACAATATTTTCCATGGGCATGGTCTGCGTGAAGTGCTCAAACGCGCTGATACCCAGCAGCAGGGTGCAACCGTGTTCGGCTACTGGGTCAATGACCCCGAACGCTATGGCGTGGCTGAGTTCGACAAGGATGGGAAGGTTGTCGGTCTGGTCGAGAAGCCGGAGAAGCCGCGCTCCAACTATGTGGTGACCGGTTTATATTTCTATGACGGCAACGCCAGCGACTATGCGGCTGCGCTTAAGCCCTCGCCACGTGGTGAGTTGGAAATCACGGATCTCAATCAGCGCTATCTGGATGAAGGTTCACTCCAGCTTGAGGCGCTGGGTCGTGGTTTTGCTTGGCTGGATACCGGCACGCATCAGTCGCTGCTGGAAGCCTCCAATTTCATTGAGACCATCCAGACCCGGCAGGGCCTCCAAGTCTGCTGTCCGGAGGAAATTGCCTATGGTCAGGGATGGATCGACAGCGAACAGGTGCTGGCATTGGCTGCTCCCTTGTCCAAGAACGGCTATGGCCAGTACCTGCAGAAGCTTGTTGAACGAGGAATTGTTCCGTGAAAGTAATTGAAACTGCGATGCCCGGTTGCGTGGTCATCGAACCCGCAGTCTTCGGTGACGAGCGTGGCTTCTTCTTCGAAACTTGGAATGCCGAGCGCTTCAAGGCGCTGGGCCTGCCCGACACGTTTGTGCAGAGCAATATTTCCGCTTCAAGCAAAGGCGTGCTGCGTGGCCTGCATTACCAGTGGCCGCGTCCGCAGGGCAAGCTGGTCAGCGTGTTGGAAGGTGAGGTGTATGACGTTGCGGTGGATATCCGTCGCGGCTCACCGACCTTTGGTCGCTGGGAAGCGGTTGTGCTGAGCGCAGAGAACAAGCGCCAGTTCTGGATTCCGGAAGGCTTCGCGCATGGATTTGTGGTTCTCTCTGAGCGAGCACTTTTCAACTATCTATGTACGGACGTGTATGTAAAGGAAGCTGATGCCAGCATCCGCTGGAACGACGCCAACATCGCCGTGGATTGGCCGATCAGTGGCCCGACCTTGTCGGCCAAGGACGAAAACGCACCCTTCCTGAAGGACATCGACGAAGACCGCTTGCCGGTCTACATGCCGTGACCATTCTTGTTTTTGGTGGGAATGGTCAGGTCGGCCAGGAACTGCTGCGCGCGCTGGCGCCGATGGGCAATGTAGTGGCAACGACACGCAGCGGTAAGCTGCCCGATGCCAGCGCCTGCGAAGTCGCCGATTTCGGCCAACCCGAAAGCCTGCCTGCATTGCTGGATCGCCTGTGCCCTTCTGTGGTCGTCAATGCGGCGGCTTACACTGCTGTGGATCGTGCGGAGCAGGAGCCGGAGGCCGCGTTCCTGGCCAACGCGCAGGCGCCGGGGGTGATCGCGCGCTGGTGCGCTGCGCATGACGTGCCGATGGTGCATTACTCCACTGACTACGTGTTTAACGGCGAAAGCACTGCGCCCTATCGCGAAGAGGAGGCCACCGCGCCGTTGGGCGTGTACGGCACCAGCAAGCGTGATGGTGAAGAAGCGGTGCGTGCTGCTGGCGGGCGTCATCTGATTTTCCGTACTGCGTGGGTTTACGCCTCGCACGGTGCCAACTTCCTGCGCACGATGCTGCGCGTGGGTGCCGAGCGCGATGGGCTGCGCGTGGTGGCCGATCAGCTCGGTACGCCAACACCGGCTGCACTGATTGCGGACGTCACCGCGCAGGCCTTGCAGCACCCGGGCAAGTTCTCTGGGACGTGGCACCTGACGGCTTCCGGGCAGACCAGTTGGCACGGTTTTGCAGAGGCGATCTTCAGCGAGGCAAGGCGTGCGGGATTGCTTGTGAAAACGCCCACGGTGCAAGCGATCAGCAGTGCCGAGTATCCGACGCCGGCCAAGCGTCCATCGTGGTCGGTGCTGGACAACCGCAAGCTGCAGCAGGATTTCGAAATTGTGCTGCCGCCATGGGAACAGGGTCTGCATCGTGTCATCGGCGAATTGGCTTCTGCCAAAACGTAAGCGGACAAAGAAAAACCCCGGGCATGCCCGGGGTTTTTCATGGAGACGAAGGTGCAGGCTCACGCGCGCCCGTAAGTGTCCTCAAAACGCACGATATCGTCTTCGCCCAGATAGCTGCCGGACTGCACTTCGATCAGCTCCAGAGGCAGCTTGCCCGGATTGCGCAGGCGGTGAGTGACGCCTAGCGGAATGTAGGTGCTCTGGTTCTCGGCAAGCAGCAGCACTTCACTGCCGCGAGTGACTTCCGCGGTGCCGCTGACTACGATCCAATGCTCGGCGCGGTGATGATGCATCTGCAGGCTCAGCGTGCCGCCGGGTTTGACGGTGATGCGCTTGACCTGGAAACGCTCGCCATGATCGATGGAGTCATACGCGCCCCATGGCCGGTAGACCTTGCGGTGCCAGGTCGCCTCGCTGCGGCCATCGGCCTTCAGGCGTGCCACCACGTCCTTTACTTCCTGCATGCGGTCGGACTTTCCGACCAGCACCGCATCATCGGTCTCAACAACGATGACGTCTTCCAGCCCGACCATCGCGATCAAACGTTCGCCGTAAGCGAAGGTGTTGCGGCAGTCGATGGCGATGACATCACCGCTGTGCGCATTGCCGTCAGCATCCTGTTCGGATACATCACGCAGTGCCGTCCATGAGCCGACATCGCTCCAGCCTGCATCCAGCGGGACTACGGCGGCATCGCTGGTCTTTTCCATCACCGCGTAGTCAATGGAGTCGGACGGGCTGGCCGCGAATGCATCGGCATCCAGGCGGATGAAGTCGCTGTCGCGACGTGCCTTGTCCCACGACGCGCGGCAGGCCGCGAGAATCTGCGGCTGCAGGCGTTCGAGTTCTTCGAGGTAGCGCGATGCACGGAACAGGAACATGCCGCTGTTCCAGTAATACTCGCCTGAAGCGACATAGGCCTCGGCGGTAGCGAGGTCGGGCTTCTCGACGAAGCGCTCGATGGCACGCGCACCTTCACCTGCGGCGGCTTTGATGTAGCCGTAGCCGGTTTCAGGTGCCGTCGGTTGGATGCCAAAAGTGACCAGCTTGCCTTGTTCGGCAACCGCGGCAGCCTGGATGATGGCCTGATGGAAGTGCTCGACATTGCGGATCAAATGATCCGACGGCAACACCAGCAGCAACGGATCATCGCCATTGCGGCGCGCTTCCAGCGCTGCCGCAGCAATGGCCGGGGCGGTGTTACGGCCGATCGGTTCCAGCAGGATCGCCGAGGGTGTCGTGCCAACTTGCTGCAGTTGCTCGGCGGCAACAAAGCGGTGTGCCTCGTTGGCGACCACGATCGGCGGCAGCGCTGCCACGTTGGCCACACGCAGCCAAGTGGACTGCAACATGCTGTGCGTTCCAGACAGCTGCAGGAATTGTTTGGGATAGGCTTCGCGCGACAGCGGCCACAGCCGCGTGCCGGAGCCACCAGACAGGATGACGGGCAGGATCTGGCTCATGGCATTCCTCAGGCGGTGATCAGTTCGGAAATTTCGCGAGTACGCTCGGCCAGCAGTGCGGCATCGCCTCGTGTTTCCACATTCAATCGCAGCAGCGGCTCGGTGTTGGAACTGCGCAGGTTGAAGCGCCACTGGTCGAACTCGGCGCTGACGCCGTCGGTGTGGTCCAAGGCGGGCGACTGCTCGGCAAAATGCGCCATGACGCGCGCCACGGCGGCCTTGGCATCGCTGACCTTGAAGTTGATTTCACCGCTGCAGGGGAAGCGCGCGATGCGGTCTTCGACCAACTCGGCCAGCGAGTTACCGCTGGTGGAGACCAGCGCAGCGATCAGCAACCACGGAATCATGCCCGAGTCGGCATAGGCGAACTCGCGGAAGTAGTGATGCGCGCTCATCTCGCCGCCATACACGGCATTCTCGGCGCGCATCTTCTCCTTGATGAAGGCGTGGCCGCTCTTGCACAGCACCGGCACGCCACCGGCGGCCTCCACCATCTCCACGGTGTTCCAGGTCAGGCGCGGATCGTGGACGATTTTCCCGCCCGGATTACGCGACAGGATGGCCTTGGCCAGCAGGCCGACCAGGTAATAACCTTCGATGAACCGGCCGTCGTGGTCGAAGAAGAAACAACGGTCGAAATCGCCGTCCCACGCGATACCGAAATCCGCGCCATGCTCGCGTACCGCATTGGCGGTAGCGGCGCGATTTTCCGGCAGCAGCGGGTTGGGAATGCCATTCGGGAAGCTGCCATCGGGTTCATGGCAGATGCGCACGAACTCGAACGGAAGGTGCGGGGCCAGCAGGTCAATGATGGAGCCTGCGCCACCGTTGCCGGCGTTGACCACCAGCTTCAGTGGCTTCAGCGCGGAGGCGTCCACATAGCTCAGCAGATGCTGGATGTAGGCGCTCTTGTCATGCTCGGCAACCTGGCCGGCGCGGGGCGGCAGTGGCGCGCTGTCATCGGCGGCAACCGCGTCGGAAATGGCGAATAGACCGGTGTCCGAACTGATCGGCTTGGCCTGCTCACGCACCAGCTTCATGCCGTTGTAGTCCATCGGATTGTGGCTGGCAGTGACCATCACACCGCCGGCCGCCTGCAGATGGCCGGTCTGGAAATAGACTTCTTCAGTGCCGCACAGGCCGATATCGATGACGTCGCGGCCTTCGCCGCGTAGGCCATCGGCCAATGCATCCTGCAGGCCTGGGCTGGTCAGGCGCACATCGTGCCCCAGCACCACAGGGCCGGTGTCGAGCTGCGCCGCAAGCGCTTTGCCAATCTTGCGGGCCATGTCTTCGTTGAGTTCGCCGGGCACGCGGCCGCGGATGTCATAAGCCTTGAAGGCGGGAAGGGGCATGCAAGCGTCCTGCGGGTGAAAGATGTCTAGTTTAGTCGGCTCTGGGGCACGAAGCTGTCTATGGACTGGACGAACGTCCAAGGTGGCTGGCAGCAGACAATGGCTAGAATGCAGGAATCATTACTACTGTGGGCGTGAAGCGATGAGCGATCTCTCAATCCCGACCGGGCAGCGCGGCAAAGTGTTTCCAAGCGCTGCGCAGGCTTTGGCTGGCATCGTGGCTGATGGCCAGACCTTGGCCGTGGGCGGTTTCGGACTGTGCGGCATCCCCGAGGCGCTGATTGCCGCGCTGCGCGACAGCGGGGTCAAGGGCCTGACCGCCATTTCCAACAACGCCGGTGTCGATGGCTTCGGCCTGGGGCAGCTGCTGGAAACCCGCCAGATCAAGAAGATGATTTCGTCCTACGTGGGCGAGAACAAGGAGTTCGAGCGGCAGTATCTGGCCGGCGAACTGGAGTTGGAGTTCAATCCGCAGGGCACCCTGGCCGAGCGCCTGCGTGCTGGCGGCGCGGGTATTCCGGCGTTCTTTACCGCCACCGGTTACGGCACGATCGTGGCCGAAGGCAAGGAGACGCGCGAATTCGAAGGCAAGCACTATGTGCTGGAAACCGCACTCAAGGCCGACGTGTCGCTGGTCAAGGCGTGGAAGGCGGATACCGCTGGCAATCTGTTGTTCCGCAAGACTGCGCGCAACTTCAACCCGGCCTGCGCCATGGCCGGCAAGATCTGCGTGGTTGAAGTGGAAGAGATCGTGGCGCTGGGCGCCATCGACCCGGACCAGGTACACCTGCCGGGTATCTACGTCGATCGCATCGTATTGAACGCAACGCCGGAGAAGCGCATCGAACAGCGCACCGTGCGTCAGGAGGGGAACTGAAATGGCCTGGACCCGTGACGAAATGGCTGCGCGCGCTGCCCGTGAGCTGACTGATGGCGCTTACGTGAATTTGGGTATTGGCCTGCCGACGCTGGTGGCCAACCACATCCCGGAAGGCGTGGATGTATGGCTGCAGTCCGAGAACGGCCTGCTTGGCATCGGCCCGTTCCCGACCGACAGCGACGTGGATGCCGACCTGATCAACGCCGGCAAGCAGACTGTCACCGCACGTGCCGGTGCCAGCTATTTTGGTAGCCATGATTCGTTCGCGATGATCCGCGGTGGCCATATCAATCTGGCCATCCTGGGCGCGATGCAGGTCACCGACAAGGGCGATCTGGCCAACTGGATGGTGCCGGGCAAGATGGTCAAGGGCATGGGCGGCGCGATGGACCTGGTGGCCGGCGTGCAGCGCGTGGTGGTGCTGATGGAACACACCGCCAAGAACGGCGAGCACAAGGTGTTGCCTGAATGCACCTTGCCGCTGACCGGCGTGGGCGTGGTCGACCGCATCATCACCGACCTGGCGGTGTTCGATGTCACAGCCGACGGATTGGTATTGGTTGAAGCCGCACCGGGCGTCAGCGATGACGACTTGAAGGAAAAGACGGGCGTGGTGTTTCGGCGCTGAGTTGCTCGCAAGAGTCGACAGTGCTTGCGCTGTCGGTTGTCATCATGCTGGAGGTAGTAATTCCTCCAGCGTGCGATGGGCAAGGTTCGAGGAAAAGTGCTCTTCGATGTTCTGATAGCCGTTGCGCGACAGTTTTTGCCACAGTGCTGCATCTTGATAGAGTCTGACTACCTGCGCAGCGAAGTCTTCGGCGCTATCGGCGATGAGCGCGTTCTCCCCATGCTGCAAAAACATGCCTTCGGCGGCAATGCTGGTTGCTACCACGGGTAATCCGTGACTCATGGCCTGGTTGATCTTACCTTTGACCCCCGCGCCACTGCGGAGGGGGGCGAGGTTGATGCGACTTCGCTGCAGAAACGGTTCAATCGACGGCACATGGCCATGTACCACGATGTCATCGCTACGCAAGCGTGCCGCATCCTGCTCCGGCATATCGCCGACAAGGTGCAGCACGATGCCGGGCAGGCGTCTGCGCAGCGCTGGCATGATTTCTTCCCTCAGCCAGGCAACGGCTTCCTGGTTCGGATGGTGCTGATAGCCACCGACGAACAGCAAGTCTGCAGTGGCGTCGAATTGGCGTTCTGTCGCTGCAACGTCGTGTACGTTTGATAGAACTAAAATAGGTGCCGTGATACCTGTTTGACGTAGATACGCCAGTTCGGAATGGCTGACCACAATGGTGGCGTCGGAGCGGTTCATCAGCTCGAACTCTTCTGAGCGCGCACGTGCGGCTTTTTTGTGCAGCACAACGTTGTTGTGCAGTTCCGCTGCTCGCAACAGGCGGACATGGTGCAGGTCCACCGTATCGAAAATAATCTTGGCCGTGGTGAACGCGCGCAGCAGTTGCAAGTGGCGACGGGCGACAGAATGTCGGCACAGGAACACGGCCTGTACGTTGTGGCCGTTGTGCTGCAGCCAGCGATCCAGTTGCGGATAACCTGGTGCGCCAATCAATTCGGCGTGCAGTTCTGCGAGCAAGTGGGTACTTTCGGCGGGCAGTTGGCCGTTGTCGGGCATGAAGGCCAATGACCAACCCTGTTCGCTGCACAGTTGCAGGATACGGTGGGCGCGCACCGATCCTGAATCACGGCTGGGAGTGGGGGCTGCAGCATCAATGAACAACAGCAGTTTGCCGTTCGCCCGAGGTGATTTGGCAATGGCCGGTAAGCCGTGCGTCGCCCCGGCTGTCGGCTGCAGGCGTTTGCGAATGGCTTGCACCGTGCCCCCCAGTCCGCGGCTGCCCAGGCTGCGTAACAAGCCGATGGCCAGCGCGGTTTGGCGGGCCAGACGCCAGCGTTGCTGGATAAGGAATCGATGCAGGGAAAAGGTCATGGCACTATCAACGGCGGACGATGGCACATGGTTCAGAAGCTTTGGAGCCAGACGCCATGCGCGATTCTGAGGGGTGTGGCATGAACGAGCAAACTAGAACGCAGCCTGTTGGCAGAAAAAGCATGATACAAGCCAACATCCGCTACTTTCCCGGCTGGTTGCTGCCTGCCGAAGCGTCGGCTTTTCTGCAGACATTACGGGAAGCAGTGCCTTGGGAGGTTCACCGCATCCGCATGTTCGGGCGTTGGGTGGATTCACCCCGGCTGAGTTGCTGGGTCGGTGATCCGCAGGCGCATTACCGTTACTCGGGGGCCGATTTCGTGCCGCGGCCTTGGCCGCTCCCGTTGCTGCCTTTGCGCGAACGTCTTCAGCAGGCCTGCGCAGCGCAGTTCAACAGCGTGTTGATCAATCGTTATCGCGATGGCAGCGACAGCATGGGCTGGCACAGCGATGACGAGCCTGAACTGGGTGAGCGCCCGGTAATTGCCTCATTAAGCCTGGGCGCAACGCGGCGCTTCCTGCTACGCCGCCGCGACGATCATGCGTTGACGACCGAATTCTTGCTTGCTCACGGCGATGTGCTGGTGATGGCCGGCGATACCCAGCGCTTCTATCAGCATGCATTGCCGAAGACCGCTCGCCCGTTGGGCGAGCGCATCAACCTCACTTTCCGCTGGGTTTCAGGCCAGTGGGCTGGCTCACATCCTGTTGGCCGCTGATCAAGGTCCACCCGATCAACTCGTTCGCCACCTTGTCCAGCGCGCCCTCAAAGGCGTGGGCAACGCTGGGCAGCTCGGCGGAGGTTGCCGGTTCGACAACCAGGAAGGTGCGTGAGGCCACCACACGCTGGTCGATGCTGTGGATCAGCTTGGCGTTGAGTTCGATGGTGGCTGCGGGCATGTCGCCGCCACGGTAGTCCGCCTCGAAGCGACGCAGGTCGGTCGTCAGCTTATATTCCGAACGAATGCCGGTGGCGATACGTGCCACGGCGCCGATCCGGCCCGAATCCTCAAAGCCTCGCAACACGGTGTCCTCCAGCATATCGGTGGCGGGTTGCGACCAGGTCGCGCCACGGTATACCTCCAACTCGCCGGGGGTCGGGCGCACGTTGATGCGAGGGCTGTCGACCAGACGCGCGGCGCTGGGTTTGGCAATGGATAACTGCCAGCTCACCTGCGGCCATGCGGGATCGGCGGTGACGCGTACCTGCGGCGCATAGATGGTGGTGGATTGACGGTCGCCGCCAGCAAGGATCGAGCAGCCGGACAGTGCCAGCAGGCACAGCGGGACGAGCAGTTTGATCGGCAGGGCGCGCTTCATTTGGGTTCAAACTCCTTCGGGGCATCGCGGCCGAGCAGGTAGCGGGCCGGGTTGTTCTCCAGCCGGTCGCTGACGCGGCGCAGGTCGCGGATCAGGCCACGCAGCTCGGTCAGGGTTGGGCCGAGTTGCGCCAGGCCGTCGTTGGCGAAGCTGTTGATGGCGGCGCGGTTCTCGCCAAGGATGGCGTCGGCATTGCCGGCCGCCGAGTCGAGCTTGCTGAGGCTGGTGTCGAGCTTGTCCAGCGTGGCCGGCAGCTGCCGCAGCACGTTCTGGTCGAGGTTGGCGATGGCGCCGTTGGCGGTGTTCAGCGTGGTGTTGAGGTTGCGTGCAGCATCGCGTGCTTCGACCAACAGCGCCTGCGTGCCTGCGTCACGGTCGGCCAGGCCGCCGCTGATGGTTTCCAGGTGGGCCAGCGTGGTTGAGATGCGCGCCACGTTCTTGTCGCTGAGCAACTGGTCCATGCGCTCGACCACGCGGTTGGCCACGTCGGTGATGTTCTGCAGTGCCGAGGGTGCGGTGGCGATGGTGGGAATGGGCTCACGGCTGGAGGCCGTCAGGGCTGGCGCTTTTGGCGTGCCGCCGCTGAGTTGGATGATGGAAGGCCCAGTGAGGCTGGTGATGGCCAGCTTGGCGCGCGTGTCGGTCTTCACCGGCGTGGTCGAATTCAACCGTAGCTTGGCGATGACTTTGCGCGGGTCATCCGGGGCCAGCGTCAGCTCGGTGATCGAGCCCACCGCGATGCCGTTGTATTGCACCGGGCTGCCGACCGACAGGCCGGTGACAGCTTCGGTGAACACCACGCGGTATTCCTGCCAGGTGCGGTCGGAGGAATATTTGGCTGCCCACAGGCCGAACACCAGCAGCGCCATGGCCACCACAAGGGTGAAGGCGCCGATCAGGACGTAGTTGGCTTTGGTTTCCATGGCTTCACTGCGGGAAATGGGGGGCTGGGACTGGGAAGACGGATGCTGCTCGAACGTGATCGTTGTCGGGCGAAGTGCAGCACCCGCGGTGAGCGTCAATGGCAAGGACGTGGGCGAGGTTCATTGCGGGTTCCCCGCCCCCTGTGCCCTGCTCCTGGCGCGGGGGCCGTGGAAGTACTCACGTATCCACGGATGGTCGAGTTGTTCGATCTCCGGCAGCGGTGCACACGCCACCACCTTGCGGTCGGCCAGCACGGCCACCCGGTCACAGATAGCGTAAAGCGTGTCCAGATCGTGTGTGATGAGGAAAACAGTCAAACCCAATGCTTCCTGCAAGGTCTTGATGAGATGGTCGAACGCCGCTGCACCAATGGGGTCCAGGCCGGCGGTGGGTTCGTCCAGAAACAGCAGCGGTGGATCCAGCGCGAGTGCACGGGCCAGGCCGGCGCGTTTGCGCATGCCGCCGGACAGCTGTGACGGCAGTTTGTTGATGGCATCGGCCGGCAGGCCGGCCAGTTTCACTTTCAACAGCGCCAGCTCGTAGTGCCAGCGTTCGTTCAATTCCGGGTGGTGCTCCTTGAGCGGCACCTGCACGTTCTCGCCGACGGTGAGCGAGGAGAACAAGGCGCCGTCCTGGAACAGCACGCCGGTATGGCGTTCGATCTGCAGGCGGTCGGCCGGGTTGTCCGAAAGGGCGTCGATGCCCAGCACTTCGATCTGCCCTGCGTCGGGTTTGCGCAGGCTCAGGATGGAGCGCATCAACACCGATTTACCGGTGCCCGAGCCACCGACCACGCCCAGGATCTCGCCGCGCCGCACGTCCAGGTCCAGCTCATCGTGCACGACCTGGCTACCGAAACGGTTGACCAGCCCGCGCACGCGGATGGCCATGTCCGCTGCGGATTTTTCCGGGGTGTTGGAAGAAATTGCCATCATCGTCCGTGCAGTCCGCCTACCAGTCCATGTGCATGAACCACAACGCGGCCATGGCGTCGAGGATGATGACCAACGAGATGGTCTGCACCACACTGGAGGTGGTGCGTTCGCCTACCGATTGCGCGGTGCCTTCGACCTTCAGGCCTTCCAGGCAACCGATGAGGCCGATGATCAATGCAAACACCGGCGCCTTGGACAGGCCGACAAGGAAGTGCCGCACCTCCATGGTTTCGTGCATGCGCGCCAGGTACATCTGCGGTGGGATACCCAGGTCGAATGCGCCGACCGTGATGCCGCCCGCCAGGCCGGCGAGCATCGCGATGAACGTGAGCAAGGGCAGCATCACCAACAGGGCCAGCACGCGCGGCAAGACCAGCAGGTCGATGGGGTCCAGGCCGAGCGTCTGTATGGCGTCGATCTCCTCGCGTGCCTTCATCGCACCAATCTGTGCGGTGAAAGCGCTCGCGGTGCGCCCGGCCAGCACGATGGCGGTCAACAGCACCGCGAACTCGCGCAGGAAGGCGATGTTCACCAGTTCCACCACGTAAATTTCCGCGCCGAAATCGCGCAGGATCGTCGAGCCGAGGAAGGCGATCACGGCGCCCACCAGATACGACAGCAGCGCCACCAGCGGCACCGCATCCAGACCCACTTGTTCCATCTGGTTCACGGTGGCAGTCAGGCGCAGGCGTCGTGGTTCACGCAGCAGGCGGGCCATCTTGGACAGGTTCTCGCCCAGGAAATTGAGCAGCACCACCACGTTCTGGCCGATGGCCTGCACCGAGCGGCCCAGCCGCTCAAGGGCGGCTGCCACGCCGTAGTCGCGTTGCGGCCGGGGGCGTTCATCGGCAACTTCTTCGATGGTGCAGACCAAGGCCTGGTGTTCCTGCCGGAACAGCAAGGTGTCGTCGGCCAGCCCGGCCTTGTGCACGAAACGCAGCAGCAGCAACACGCCGGCCGAATCGAGCTGGTCGATTCCCCGCGCGTCAATCGTCGTGACCGGTTTGGCGCTGGCATCCAGCGCATTGACCGCACTCAGTGCGGTGGACAGCGTCCAGCTACCGGAAAGCCGCAGCTGGCCTTCGGTACCGGGTTCCATCGTGCAACTGGGTGGGGAGGTGTTTGTCATCATTGGCATCCGGTGCCGAGAATACCTTGTCATCCGTTGAGCGCGGATGATGCATTGCTTCCGCTTCAGGCGATACTACCGGGCATGTCCGCCGAAACCCTTGCCTCCATTCCTGTCTCAGCCCCCAGCCGGGCGACCTATGCACAGCGTGTGGCCTTTGTTTCAGAAATGGCTGGGCGTTTGCACCGTTATGGCACCACCGCGCAGCGGTTGGAGGCGGCGGTGGTGGCATTGGCGCAGCAGTTGGATCTGGATTGCGAACCCTGGTCAAACCCGACAGGTTTGATATTGAGTTTCAGCGACCCGACCCAGGCCATTGGCTCCAGCGACATCACCCGTGTGATCCGCCTGGGGCCCGGCGATACCGATCTGCATAAACTGGCCATGGCCGATGAGATCGCCGACGCGGTTTCCACTGCGCGCATGAGCATCGCCCAGGGCCACACCGCGCTGCGGCAACTGGATAAAGACCCCGGCGTGCGCGGCAAGATCCAGATGCTGCTCTCCTTTACCCTTGGCTCGGCCGGCGTGGCTGGTCTGTGGCGGCTGCCCTGGCTGGATATCGCTACCGCCGGTGTCACCGGGCTGTTGATTGGCCTGCTGTTGTTCTATACCGACCGGCGGGTTGCCACGCGCGAAGCCAGCGATGCGCTGGCCGCGCTGCTGGCCGGTTTTGTGGCGGTACTGGTGGCCTCGTTCATTGGTCCGCTCAATTTGAACTCCACCATCATCGCCTCGCTGGTGATATTGCTGCCGGGCATGTCGCTGACCAATGCGGTCAACGAACTGGCCAGCCAGCATTGGGTATCGGGCACGGCACGCTTTGCCGGTGCGCTGACCACCATCATGAAACTCACCGTGGGTGCGATGATCGCGGTGACCATCGCCAATTTCATCGGCCTGGAGCCGGTAATCAAGGCCTCGCGGCCGCAATCGGACTGGGTGGAATGGGGCTCGGTGCTGGTGGCATCGTTCGCTTTTGCCATGCTGTTCCGTGCCAGCAAGCGTGATTATCCATGGGTGATGGCGGCCTCGCTGGCCGGTTATGCCATTTCCCGTTATGGCGGGCAGTTGTGGGGTGGCCCGGCCGGTATCTTCCTGGCGGCGATGATGCTCACCGCTGCCGGTAACCTGTTTGGCCGGCTGGTGCAGCGGCCGGGGGCGATCATCCGGCTGCCCGGCATCATCATGCTGGTGCCCGGTAGCATCAGCCTGCGGGGGGTATTGAACCTGGCCCAGCAGCAGAACGTGAACGCCGGGGAGTCCGCTTTGCTGACCGTGCTGAACGTGGTGATGGCCCTGGTGGCCGGTTTGCTGTTCGGTAACCTGCTGGTGCCGGCACGCAAGAATCTGTAACGACAGACAATAAAAAAACGCCGGCAGCTGCCGGCGTTTCATTTTCAAACCTGATTACTTCTGAATCAGGAAATCTTCAACCTTGCGGCCCTGATTGGTGAATTCAGCCAGCCAGCGCGGCTGCTTGCCACGGCCGGTCCAGGTTTCAGCCGGGTTGGCCGGGTTGCGGTACT
Organism: Stenotrophomonas sp. Iso1; assembly: GCF_027497995.1. GTDB lineage: Bacteria > Pseudomonadota > Gammaproteobacteria > Xanthomonadales > Xanthomonadaceae > Stenotrophomonas. Next base: position 760,684 of record NZ_JAODBT010000001.1, read on the forward strand.
TCGGTGCCACCTTCGGCAGGGTGCGGCCGGTCTTGGCAGTGCCCTTGGCGGCCTTGGTACCACGCACGGCCTTGGCGGCAGGAGCGCCGGCGCCAAACAGTTCTTCAATCGTGTAGCCCGCCTTCTTGGCGGCAGCGGCCAGCTGAGCCCGGACCTTGGTGATTGGCTGACGCTTGGCAACAACGGTTTTGCGCTTCTGGGCGTCGCGGATCAGTGCGGCCAATTCTTTGGCCGACAGGTTGCTCAGATCAATACTCATCTAATTGACTACTCCGGATAATAGGTTCATGGGGAAAGCCAATCCGTGGCAGCGCCGCAAGAATAACGGGCGCGCGGTGCGAATGACAAACCAAATACCGTTTTGGGTGTTATGTGCAAATGAAAAGGCCGGGATATTTCCCGGCCTTCGCAGATTACCCGATGATTTTCTGCAAAACCGTGGACCGGTCAAGGTTCTCAGCTTCGCTGGCATCACGTGCGCGATATTCAAATGTGCCTGCTGCCAGGCCGCGTTCGGACACCACGATGCGGTGCGGGATGCCGATCAACTCCATGTCGGCAAACATGGCGCCCGGGCGCAGGCCACGGTCGTCCAGCGCTGCGTCGACACCGGCGGCCTGCAGGTCAGCCAGTAGCGCTTCGGCAGCGGCGATGACGGCGGCGTCCTGCTTGGGGTTGATCATGCAGACCACGGCCTGCCACGGCGCCATCGCAACCGGCCAGAGGATGCCGGCGTCGTCGTGATTCTGCTCGATGGCGGCGGCGACGATGCGCGAAACGCCAATGCCGTAGCAACCCATCGCCATTACCGCAGCCTTGCCGTTCTCATCCACGACGGTGGCCTTGAGCACTTCGGCGTACTTACGACCCAGCTGGAACACGTGGCCCACTTCGATGCCACGGGTGATTTTCAATTCACCGCCGTCGCGGGCACGGTCGCCTGCTTTGACGTTGCGGATATCGGCCACTTCCGGCTCGGGCAGATCGCGGCCCCAGTTGACGCCGGCAAGGTGGAAGCCCTTTTCGTTGGCGCCGATGACGAAATCGGCCATGGCTGCCACATCACGATCCGCGACCACGCGGATTGTCTTGCGCGGATTGTGCGGGCCCAGGAAGCCCGGCTCGCTGCCAAGGTGCTCGGCAATCTCTGCTTCGCTGGCCATGCGGTAGTCGGTCAGACCGGTGACCTTGGCGAGTTTGATCTCGTTGACTTCGTGGTCGCCACGGACCAATGCCAGCACGAATTCCTTCTCGGTGGTCATCACCGCGATGGACTTGACCGTGCGCAGCAGGGCGATGCCCATCAATGCGGCCACGTCTTCGCAGGTCTTCTGCGTGGGCGTATCGACCCTGCGCAGTTCTTCGCTGGCGGCGGCGCGCGGCGCGGGGTCGGCGGCGATGGCGGCTTCGACATTGGCCGCGTAATCCGAGCCAGTGGAGAACACCAGGGCGTCCTCGCCCGAATCGGCGATGACATGGAATTCCTGCGAAGCGTCACCGCCGATGGCGCCGGAGTCGGCCTGCACCGCGCGGAACTCCAGCCCCAGACGGGTGAAGATGCGGGCGTAGGCGGCCTTCATGTTTTCGTATTCGGCAACCAGGCTGGCGTCGTCCAGATGGAAAGAGTAGGCATCCTTCATCAGGAACTCGCGCGAACGCATCACGCCGAAACGCGGGCGGATTTCGTCACGGAACTTGGTTTGAATCTGGTAGAAATTGACCGGCAGCTGCTTGTAGCTGGCGAGCTCCTGACGCGCGAAGTCGGTGATCGCTTCTTCGGCAGTCGGGCTGTAGCAGTACTCCTGCTCCTTGCGGTCCTTGATCTTCAGCAGTTGGCCGCCAAATTTCTCCCAACGGCCGGTTTCCTCCCACAGCTCCTTGGGCTGGATGGTCGGCAACTGCAGTTCCACTGCGCCAGCGCGGTTCATTTCTTCGCGCACGACGCCTTCCACCTTGCGCAGTACCCGCAGGCCCAGCGGCGACCAGGTGTACAGGCCCGAGGCCAACTTGCGGATCATGCCCGCGCGCAGCATCAGCTTGTGGCTGATCAGCTCGGCGTCGGCGGGAGTTTCCTTGGTGGTGTGCAGGTGGAAGCGGGACAGGCGCATGGGAGGGCTTCGCAAAACGGCGGAATCGACTATTTTGCCAGCCTTGTCGCCCGCTGGGGTGCTAACGCGGATATGTCCAGGGGCTGGGTCGCCCCAAACCGGGAGGCGGGGGCTGCGTTGGCCCTGGCCGCTCCTGCAAAAGCTGAGGATTTGCGCCGCAGAGCATCGGCCCGTAGCGCTGAATCAATTTCCGTCGCCCATTTCCCAATCCCCGTGTCCTTCCGACCTCAGGGCTTGGCAGCAGGCTTGCAATAGACCGCAGCGGCGGATTCGGCCAGCTGCTTCTGGGCCGCGCGCTGGGTTTCGTCCAGCTCGGCGTCCGGCTTGCCGTCGCCATCGCTGTCGCGCATTACCCGGTTGTTGCCGGCCAGGATCTCCAGATTCTTGCGCGCGCCCAGACACTGCTCGGATTCGCCCGCCTCAGCCGGCGCGGCCTCGACCACCGGGGCGCCGCTGGCCGCAATGCGGCGGGTTTCATACTGCTGGCCGGTCGGCGGGCGCTCGGAGTACTGGGTCACCCCGTTGGCGTCCTTCCACTTGTACAGGTTGCTGGCACTGACGCTGGCGGAAGCCAGCACAAGCAGGCAGCAGAGACGGGGCAGGGCACGCATGGCGACTCCGGGGACAGTAAAACTGGGCAGGCGGTGATTGCAGCACCCGGTGACGTGGCTGGCAAGTCGATTAAACTCCCCGGTATGGACGAAATGAGACCCAAGCCGCGTTCGCGCAGCATCTACCTGCTGCCGAACCTGTTCACCACCGCCGGGCTGTTTGCCGGCTTCTACGCCATCATCGCCGCATCCAACGGAGACTTCGTCAACGCCAGCATCGCGGTGTTTGTGGCCGCCATCATGGATGGGCTGGACGGGCGCGTTGCGCGTTTGACTGGCACCAGCAGCGAATTCGGGGTGCAGTACGACTCACTGGCCGACCTGGTCAGCTTCGGCATGGCCCCTGCGCTGGTGATGTACCACTGGGCGCTGTCATCGCTGAAGTTCGACGGGGAAGTCCTCGGCCGCGTTGGTTGGTCGGCGGCTTTCCTGTACGCGGCCTGCGCGGCGCTGCGCCTGGCCCGCTTCAATACCCAGGTGGGGTCGGTCGATAAACGTTGGTTTATCGGCCTGGCCAGCCCGGCCGCCGCCGGTTTGATGATGTCCTTTGTCTGGGCCTTTGCCGATGGCAACCTCGGTTTGAATGGCGAGGAGCTGCGCTACGTGGCGCTGGCGGTGACGATTGTCTCCGGCCTGTTGATGGTCAGCCGCATCCGCTTCTGGAGTTTCAAGGGCGGCGGTGAGCAGGGGCCGCGCTCGGAGCGTGTGCCGTTCCTGGTGCTGGCGCTGGTGCCGATCATCATCGCCATCATGGCGTGGGATCCGCCGCGCGTGCTGTTCGCCGTGGGCGTGGTGTATGCGCTGTCTGGCCCGGTGATGTGGGCGCTGCAGCGTTGGCGTCAGCCGGCCGGCAAGGTGCAGTGACCGGCATCGCGCCAACGCTGGTGTGGTCCGCGCAGCAGCAGGCATGGCTGCAGGCGATGGGCTATACGGTGTATCTGGAAGGCAGTGCGCTGGACGCGCTTGCCTTGGTCGAGACGGCCATGCCTGCGCCGGTGGCCGTCGAAATTGAACCGATGGCGGCGCCTGCGCCCCGCGCGGCACCGCCGTCGCGTCGGGAAGCACCACAAGCACCTGCACCGGAAACGCCGGTGACCACCGCCAGCAAGCCGCCATCGAATGCGGGGCGTCGCGCCGGCGGTCTGCGCATGCCGGATCGCCTGCAGATTGCCTTGCTGCGCGCTTCTGGATGCAACCCGAATGACCCCCAGACGCGCGTCTTGATGGATAGCTGGCCGCTGGCCGAGTTGCGTGCCGACCCCGCCGCCAAGCGCGCGCTGTGGCCGCAACTGCGTGCACTGCGGCGGAAGCAACGGCAGTGAACGCGCGGGCTCGCGAACCGAGGCCGGCAATGCGGCCGATGTTCGAGGACGACCTGGATGCGGTGATGGAGGTTGAGCTTCGCGCTTACCCGTTCCCGTGGACCCCCGGCATCTTCCAGGATTGCCTGCGTGCCGGTTATCCCGGGCGTGTGTTGTTGCTGGAGGGCCGCATTGCGGGCTACGGCATGCTGAGCATGGCGTCCGATGAAGCGCATGTGCTCAACGTCTGCGTGGATCCGCAGGTGCAGTCCCGTGGGCACGGCCGCCAGTTGCTGCGCGAGTTGGTAAGTGCGGCGCGGCAGCGTGGTGCGGTGCGGGTGTTCCTTGAGGTACGACCGTCGAACACACCGGCCATTGCGCTGTATCACAGCGAAGGCTTCAACGAGATCGGTCGACGCCCGCGTTATTACCCGACCGAGAGCGGGCGCGAAGATGCATTGGTGATGGCGATGGAACTGGTGGATGAGGACATCACCACCATGCCGCCGCTGTGACCCGGTCACTCAGGCAATCCGTGGGCCATTAGGAAAACCCGCACGCAGGTGGTTGATGCAGGGGTTTCAGCCCAACCGCAGCAGGATCACGCCGATCACGATAAGGGCTGCCGCCAGCAGGCGACGGCGATTGATGCGCTCCTTCAGCACGATGACTGATATCAACAGCGCGAACAGGATCGAGGTTTCGCGCAGGGCGGCGATGATCGCGACCGGTGTCAGCGTCATCGCCCACAGTGCGATGCCGTAGGACGTGGTGGTGCCGACACCGCCAATCAACCCGCGTGCCCAGTTGTTGCGGAAATACGCCAGCAGTTGCACGCGGCGGGTGGCCAGCGCCCACAGTGGAAGCGGTAGGCCAGACAGTAGGAACAACCACAGCGTGTAGCTCAGCGGCTGGCCTGACAAACGCGCGCCCTGCGCGTCCACCAAGGTATAGGTGGCGATCACCAGCGCGATGAACAGCGGCAGTTGAAGCGTGCGACGGTTGCCGCTGCCGGCCATGCACAGGATGCCAATGCTGACCAGCGCGATGCCTGCCCAGCCATTGGGGGGCAGGTGTTCGTCGAACATCAGGCTGCCTGCCAACGCGACCAACAGCGGTGCGCTGCCACGCATCAACGGGTAAGACAGGCTCATGTCGGCGACGTGGTAGGCACGCGCCACCAGCACGTAGTAGCCGAGCTGCAGCAGGGAGGAGGCGGCCAGCCACGGCCAGCTGGCAGGGGCGGGAGGTGGTAGCCATGGCAGCAGCAGTGCGGACAGTACGGCGGCCCAGCCGGTGACCAGAAGGGTGGTCAGCAGTTTGTCGCCGCCGAGTTTGACAATGGCGTTCCAGCTGGCGTGCAACAGCGCGGCGAGCAGAACGGCGCAGAAGATTCCCAGTGACATGGAGGGCGTGTGTTTGGGGCTGGTGGAGGGTAGTTGGAAAAGTGGGAAGCGGGAAAGGTGTAGCGCGAAGAGCTCCCCTCATCCGCCCTTCGGGCACCTCTTCTCCCGCATGCAGGAGAAGGGAAGTCATTGGCTCCGGGGGCATCCATTCTGCATTTTCTGCCGTCGTTCGTTGAGCTGGAAGCGCACGTAATGCTCGGCATGCTCCCTTCTCTCGCACGCGGGAGAAGAGGTGCCCGAAGGGCGGATGAGGGTGCTTCTGCTTTTCCGCTTCCAGAGCATTCGACAGCCCAAAAGAAAACGCCGCCCTTAGGCGGCGTTTTCAATCAACACATCGGCAAAGCCTCAGAGCTTCGCGCGCTGTTCCTGCAGGCCCGCCAATTGGCTGTTCCAGTCCACCAGGCGCACACGCTCCTGCTCGACCACTGCCGCCGGCACCTTGTCGGTGAACTTGGACAGCTTGGTCTCACTCTTTTCCTTCTCCGAGGAAACGCGGGCAATTTCCTTGTCCAAACGCGCGCGTTCGGCATCCAGATCAACCAGGCCTTCCAGGGGAACCAACAACTTCAACTCGCCAACGATGGCAGTGGCCGCCGGCGGCGTTTGTGCATCACCCGCCAGCCATTCGATGCTTTCCAGCTTGAGCAGGAAGCGCAGCTGCGAGTGGAAGCGCTCCACGCGAGCACGGTCGGAATCGTGGCCGCCCTGCAACAGCAGGCGCACCTGCTTGGACGGAGGCACATTCAACTCACTGCGTACACGGCGCAAGGCGCTGACCATGGCCTTGAACCATTCCACGTCGGTTTCGGCTTGTGCGTAATCACCGGCGAATTCGTCAGCGGTCGGGTAGGCGCGCAGCGATAGCGAATCGGTATTGATACCAAGGCGCGGCGCCACCTGCTGCCACAACTGCTCGGTGACGAACGGAATCAGCGGGTGCAGCAAGCGCAGTACTGCTTCCAGCACGTACAGCAGGGTGTGACGGGTGCTGGCCGCGTCGTCGGCGTTGTCACCATTGAGTGCCGGCTTGGTCAGCTCCAGGAACCAATCGCAGAACTCGTTCCAGACGAATTCGTACAGCGACTGTGCGAGCAAATCGAAGCGGTAGTCGGCGAAGTGCTGCTGCGCTTCAATCGACACCTTGGCAAGGCGCGCCAGGATCCAGCGCTCGGCGTCGGTGCGCGGCTGCGGTACGCCATTGAAGCTCGCGCCCTCGGTGTTCATCAGGGTGAAGCGGCTGGCGTTCCACAACTTGTTGCAGAAGTTCTTGTAGCCCTCGGCGCGGCTCATGTCGAACTTGATGTCGCGGCCGTGGGTGGCCAGGGCCGCGATGGTGAAGCGCAGCGCGTCGGCACCGTGGGCGATGATGCCGTCCGGGAATTCGCGGCGCGTGGCTTTTTCGATCTTCTCGGCCATCTTCGGCTGCATCAGGCCATGCGTGCGCTTGGCGACCAGGTCGTCGATGGTGATGCCGTCGATGATGTCCAGCGGGTCGAGCACATTGCCCTTGGACTTGGACATCTTCTGGCCCTGACCATCGCGGATCAGGCCGGTGATGTAGACGTCCTTGAACGGGATCTGGCCGGTGAAGCTGTCGGTGGCCATGATCATGCGCGCCACCCAGAAGAAGATGATGTCGAAGCCGGTAATCAACACCGACGACGGCAGGTAGCGATCAAAACCGCGCTCGGTCATTGCCGTTTCGTTCGGCCAGCCCAGCGTGGAGAACGGCCACAGCTGTGAGGAGAACCAGGTTTCCAGCACGTCGCTGTCCTGGGTGAGCACCACATCGGCACCGAGCCCGGCCTTGGCACGTGCTTCGTCTTCGTTGCGGCCCACGTAGCAGTTGCCTGCCTCGTCGAACCACGCGGGAATGCGGTGGCCCCACCACAGCTGGCGGCTGATGCACCAATCCTGGATGTTCTCCATCCAATGGCGATAGGTGTTGATCCAGTTGGCCGGCACGAACTTGATCGAACCGTTCTCGACCAGCTCCAGGCCGCGCTTGGCCAGGCCGTCCATTTTCACGAACCACTGGTCGGTGAGGTAAGGCTCGATCACCTGACCGGTACGGTCGCCGCGCGGCACCTGCAGTTTGTGCGCCTTGGTCTCGACCAGAATGCCAAGGTCTTCCAACTCGGCCAGGATCACCTTGCGCGCTTCGTAACGGTCCAACCCGCGGTATTGCTCGGGCGCATTTTCGTTGAGCGCGGCGGTCTGGGTGAACAGGTTGATCATTGGCAGGTTGTGACGCACACCCACCTGGTAATCGTTGAAGTCATGCGCCGGGGTGACCTTGACCACGCCGGTGCCGAACGCCTTGTCGACGTAGTCATCACCGATCACCGGCACGCTGCGGCCGGTCAGCGGCAGGGTCACGCGCTTGCCGATCAGGTGTGCGTAGCGGCTGTCTTCCGGGTGCACCATCACGGCGGTGTCGCCCAGCAGGGTTTCCGGGCGGGTGGTGGCCACGACCAGGTAATTGCGGGTTTCGCGCAGGGTTTCGACACCGTCGGCATCGACTGCGATGTGCTCGTAGCTGGCGCCGTCTTCCAGTGCGTAGGCGATCGACCACATGAAGCCGTCTTCTTCCACGCTCTCCACTTCCAGGTCGGAAATGGCGGTCTTCAGCACCGGGTCCCAGTTGACCAGACGCTGGCCACGGTAGATCAGCCCCTGTTCGTGCCAACGGAGGAACGACTCGATCACCGCCTCACTCGGGCCCGGATCCATGGTGAAGGTGCTGCGCGACCAGTCAGCCGAGGTGCCGAGGCGGCGCATCTGGCCTTCAATCACGTTGCCGGAGTGCGCCTTCCACTCCCACACCTTGTCGATGAAGCCATCACGGCCCAGCGAATCGCGGGTTTCACCCTTGCCTTCCATCGCCAGGTTGCGGCTGACCACCATTTCGGTGGCGATGCCGGCATGGTCCGTACCCACCTGCCACAGCGTGTCGTAACCGCGCATGCGGTGGTAACGGATCAGCGCATCCATCAGCGTCTGCTGGAACGCATGGCCCATGTGCAGCGTACCGGTCACATTCGGCGGCGGCAGCAGGATGGTGTACGGCTCGCCCTTGCCGGACGGCTTGAAGTGGCCGGCCTTTTCCCACGCATCGTAGAGATCCGTTTCGAAAGACTTGGGGTCGTAGCTGGAGGCAAGTTGGGTCATGCGGGGGAACCGGATAGAAGCGTGGGAGGGAGATCAGCGGGCGCCGAGCGCGCGCTGGATCTTCTTGTCAGTGTGGTACTGGCTGACGGCGTAGGCAGCCCAGATGGCGCCGGGCAGCCAGCCGATCAAGGTGATCTGCAGGATGAGGCAGACAATGCCGGCAATCGGGCGGCCAATGGTGAAAAAGGCCAGCCACGGCAGCAGGATGGCAATCAGCAGGCGCATCGTCGGCTTCCTTTACATGTCATGTTTGTTGAGCGCATGGCCGGCGGCCTTGTATTGGCGCCAGCGTTCGCGCAGCGGTTCGCGCGCGGCTGGGTCGGCCGGCACCACTTCCAGCACCCGCTCGCAGGCGCCCAGATAGGGCTCGTCGCGCAGGTTGATCACCAGCGGTCGCTCCGGTGCATCGGCGCCAGGCACAGCGATCAGTACGATGGCTTCTTCCTCGTCCACGTCCTCACCGATGATCTGGTGCGGGATGTAGGCATCCGGGTCGAACGACCACAGCAACTCATCCAGCTCCTCGGCCTGGGCTTGATCGCGCGCCAGCACGAGCGTGTACAGGCCGGCATCGTTGGCCTTGCGCGCCAGTTCGCACACCAGCTTCAACGGCTCGGTGAGAAAACGCGGCTTGGCGATCAGGTAGAAGTCGGCTCGGGACATGAATGCTCGATGGTTGAAGGAGAAGTGGGGCCGGCGTCGGGTTCTGGAACGCGACGCTGGCCCCGGTTTCGATGCTTGGCTTTGCTACATCAAGATTGGCTTACACGCGCGGAGAACCTTTATTCCCCGGACCGTGCTCACCCAATCCTTGTTGCTCAAGCAACCCGATCCAACAACCACTGGGTCAGCAGGCCCACTGGACGGCCGGTCGCCATGCCGCGCTTGCCTTCGTCGCTGGCGACGCCGGCGATGTCCAGGTGCGCCCAGCGCTGGCCTTCGGCAAAGCGCGACAGGAAGCAGCCAGCGGTGATGGCGCCAGCCCAGCGGCCGCCAATGTTGTAGACGTCGGCGAAGCTCGAATCGAGCATGCCCTGGTATTCGTCCCACAGCGGCAGGCGCCAGGCGCGGTCGAACACGTTCTCGCCGGCAGCGACCAGCTCATTGGCCAGATCGTCGTGCTTGCTCATCAGGCCGGCGGTCTGGTGGCCCAGGGCCACCATGCAGGCGCCAGTGAGGGTGGCCACGTCGATCAATGCAGCCGGCTCGAAGCGCTGCGCGTAGGTCAGCGCATCGCACAGGATCAAACGACCCTCGGCGTCGGTGTTGCCGACTTCGATGGTCTTGCCCGACATCGAGGTGATGACGTCCGAGGGGCGGTAGGCATTGCCGTCGATGGCGTTTTCCACGGCCGGCACGACCACGACGAGGTTCAGCGGCAGCTTGGCCTTCACCGTGGCGACAAAGGTGCCGATGACGTTGGCGCCGCCGCACATGTCGTACTTCATTTCCTCGATGCCGCCCTGGGTCTTCAGGTTGACGCCACCGGTATCAAAGGTGATGCCCTTGCCGACCAGCACGTATGGCTTGGCGTCACCACCGTTGTTCCACTTCAGCACCACCAGCTTGGGGCGGTTGGCCGAACCACGGGCCACGGCCAGCAGCGAGCCCATGCCGAGCGCTTCCATCTGCGCCTCGTCCAGGATCTCGGCCTCGGCACCTTCATGCTCGGCGGCGAACTTGACTGAGGATTCCGCCAGGTAGGCGGGGGTGCAGAAGTTCGGCGGCAGGTTGCCCAGCTCACGCGCGTATTCCACACCTGCGGCGATGGCATGGCCCTGCAGCAGCGCGGTTTCATCGCTGCCGCTGATTGCCAGCGTCTCCAGGCCCGGGGCGTCCGGCTTCTTCTTGCCCAGGGTGGCGGTGTAGCGATAGTTGGCGTGGTTGGCGGCGATTACGGCCTGGCGGACGTTCCAGGCGGCATCGCGGCCCTTCACTTCCAGTTCGTTCAGGGTGAACAGTGCGCTGCGGGTGGCACCGCTCTTCAGGGCGCGGCCAGCATCGCCCGCGGCCTTGATGTACTGCGGCACGCCAAACTTGGCCGGGTCGCCAAGGCCCACTACCAGCACGCGCGGGGCGGTGACGCCATCCAGGTCGTGCAGCAGAGTGGTATTGCCGGTCTTGCCGCCGACATCGCCGCGCTCGACCAGTGCCGCGATGCGGCCACCGGAGGCGGCATCCAGGGCCTGCGCTGCGGGGGACAGCGACTTGTCGGAGAAGGCGCCGACGATGATGCAATCCACCTCAGCAGAGGTTGGGGCGGCGTGGTTCAGGGTGAATTCCAGAGACATTGATCAGATTCCGTTGCCAAATCCGTACAATCGCGGGCTACTTGCGTGTGGCTGCTGAGCCACTCGTGCCGCGGACGAAACCGAGAGTTTAAACCACCGACCCCATGGCAAAGCTTGATCGCTACCTGCTGAGTGACTTCCTCCAGAGCTTTCTGGCCACTTTGACCGTGCTGTTGGTGGTGAGTGTGGGCGGGGTGCTGGTCGATATCCTGGGGCGTATTGCCGATGGACGGATCCCAGCCGGGCTGCTGCTGTCGCAGTTGGGCCTGCAATTCATCGTCTACCTGCCCATCATCCTGCCGCTGGCCCTGCTGCTGGGGCTGGCGCTGGCCATTGCCCGGCTGTACCGGGATTCAGAAATGGCCGTGCTGACCGCCATCGGCGTTGGCCCCAAGCGGTTGCTCAAGCCGGTATTGCTACTGGTACTGCCGGTGGTGGCGTTGGTGGCGACCTGCTCGCTGTGGCTGGGGCCGTGGGCTGACCGTACTGCCGAGCGCATGCTTGAGGCGGCCAGCCGCAACGTGGTGCTGGCCGGGCTGGAGCCGGGCAAGTTCACCACGCTGTCCGGGGGCGGGGTGGTCTATCTGTCCTCGCTCAATGAGGACGGCAGCCGGATGGGCAAGGTGTTCATGCAGCGCTACAAGGACGACCGGCTGGACGTGGTGTCGGCCAATGGCGGCACGGTGTTCGTGGAAGGCGAGCGCCAGCGTTTCCTGCGTCTGGAAGACGGTTATCGGGTGGAAGGCCCGAATGACGGTGGGCTAGACTACAGCCTGATGCGCTATGCCAGCAATGAAATGGCGCTGCCGGACCGTGATGAGGTCCGTGACGAGAATGACCCGGAAATGATGCCGACCATGAAATTGCTGGGCGATCAGCGCGCCGAGGCGCGGGCCGAGCTGCACGCACGCATCAGTCCCGCCTTGCTGGCCCTGGCCTTTGCCCTGTTGGCGCTGCCGCTGGCGCGCAGCGCACCGCGGCAGTCGCGCTATGGCCGCATCATGCTGGCGTTCTTGGCTTACATGGTGGCCGTGAACATGACCATCCTCGGCCGCCAGTGGCTGACCGAGGGCAAGCTGCCGCTGGCGGCCGGCATGTGGTGGTTGACCCTACCGCTGCTGGCATTCGCGCTGTGGCTGTACTTCCGTGATGGCCGCCTGTCGCGCCCGCGTGGAGCCAAGGCATGAGGCTGACCCCGCGTATCCATGACCTCTACGTTGGCCGCAACGTGGTGTTCACCGTATTGGTGGTGTGGCTGGTGTTGCTGGGATTGGACGGCATCATGGCTTTGTCCAGCGAAAGCAAGAATATCGGGGTCGGCAGCTACACCTTCGGCCACGCCCTGGCGGCCACTGCTTACACCTTGCCGCGTCGCGCTTACACCTTGTTCCCGATGGCGGCGGTGATCGGCGCGTTGATGGGGCTGGGTCAGCTGGCGGCAACCTCCGAATTGACCGCACTGCGCGCGGTGGGTGTTTCGCGGCGCCGGATTGCCTTGTCGGTGGCCATCGCGTTGTCACTGCTGACCGCGTTGATGGTGGTGAACGGTGAAACCCTGGCGCCGTGGGCGCAGAACCGAGCTGACACGCTGAAGACCAGTGCCAAGTACAACGCAGACCTGTCGGTGGAGCGCTATTCGGGCCTGTGGGCGCGCGAGGGGGATACCTTCCTCAATGCGATGACCGGCGAAGAGTTGTTGGACGGCGATAAGGGCACGCGCCTGGTGCTGCACAACGTGCGCCTGTATACGCTGGATGCGGATGGGCGGTTGGCGACACTCACGTATGCCGCCATGGCTACGCATAATGAAAAGGGCTGGGTACTGACCAAGGTGCGACGCGACGTCTTCGGCGAACGCTCGGTCACGCAGCAGCGAGTAGAGAGTGAGTTGTGGAACTCTCAGCTGGACGCGTCCGCGCTGGCTGCCGGCCTGGCCAAGCCCCGCAATCTCAGCGCCGCTGAGTTGAAGACCAGCATCGAGTACCGCAAGCGCAACGGGCTGGACGCGCGCGACTACGAAGACACTTACTGGAGCCGCTGGTTCTATCCGTTGAACGTGCTGGCGCTGTGTCTGGCCGCCGTGCCGTTCGCCTTCGGCTCATTGCGCAGCGGTGGCATGGGCAAGCGTCTGTTCCTGGGCATGCTGTTCGCGCTGGGCTTCATGCTGCTGCAGATGTTCTTCGGCCGCATGGCCGGTGCATTGAAGTTCGACTACCGGATCGCCTACGCATTGCCGCCGATCCTGATGCTGGCCATCTCCGGTTGGCTGTCGCGACGGCGGGTGGGTTGAGTAGGACTCTTGACGGTCGAGCGGAGCCCTGCATCCGTCGATGCGTTACCGGTGCGGCCCTGACCGAGTGTGGCTCGACACTGCGGTCTTCGCGTTAATCAGGATTGCTTGGGTACCCGCACCAGTCGGGTGCCGCTGAGCCGGTCATGCCAGGTCAGCCCCTCGCGATCCAGCAGGGCCCACCAGAATCCCAGCCCGCCGCAAAGCAGGGACACGCTGCCCACGGCGTAGCGCTTCCACAGCATGCGTGCGTTGGGTAATTCGCCGGAGGCCGTACGCAGGTGCAGTTGCCACGGGCGCATGCCCAAGGTCTGCCCGCCGCGCTTCCAACTGACCGTGGCATACACCCCCGCGACCAACCAACAGCACAACCACAGCAACCACTGCAGCGCGCTGAAGGCAGGGATGTTGTCGCGGCTGGCGTGCCCTGCCAGCGTGTAGCCGAGGGTGAAGGCGGCGGATATCAACATCCACAACGCCAGTGCAGGCCAGAAGTCATAGAACAGCGCAAGCAGGCGGCGGCCGAGCAGGGCGGAAGGGCGGCGGATGTCGTTGACAGGCGGGCTCATCGGTCGAGCATAAAGGCAGCGACAGTCCATGCGCATGTGCAGCCGCGGAAGCAGGCCCTATCCTTGTGACGATGTCCACGCCACACACTCCTGCCGAACGTCGCCAGCTGGTGCAGCAACTGCCGCCGCTGCGCGATGCTGACGAGCGCCTTATCCAGCGATTTCTGGATGTCATCTGGGCCGAACAAGGCTTGGCGCGCGCCTCGCTGGACAGCTACCGGCGCGATCTGGAAGGGCTGGCGCGGTGGCGTGACGGTGCCAGCGGTGGTTTGGCCGGGATTGATCGTGCGGGTCTGTTTGATTACCTGGCGTGGCGTACCAAACACGGCTGGTCGGCGCGCAGCAACGCGCGTTTGCTGTCGGTGTTGCGCGCCTTTTTCGCGCAGGGCCTGAAGCGCGGTGAGCGTGCCGATGATCCAGCGTCGTTGCTGGAGTCGCCCAAGCTGCCGCGCTCGCTGCCCAAGGCATTGGTCGAAAGCCAGATTGACGCATTGTTGGATACGCCGGACATCAGCACGCCGACGGGCCTGCGTGACCGTGCCATGCTGGAATTGATGTATGCCGCTGGGCTGCGCGTGAGCGAACTGGTCAACCTGCCGGCCAATGCGGTCAATCTGCGCCAAGGTGTGTTGCGGGTGACCGGCAAAGGAAGCAAGGACCGTCTGGTGCCATTGGGCGAGGAGTCGCAGCATTGGCTGGAGCGTTACCTGGCTGAGGCACGGCCACTGCTGAGCGGAGGCAAGCCGGTGGTCGCCACCGCGGAGGGTGAAGTGCCGCTGTTTGTGGGGGCACACCGCAAGCCGCTGAGCCGTCAGCAGTTCTGGGTGCTGGTCAAAGCGTGTGCTGCCGTGGCGGGCATCGACCCAGACAAGATCAGCCCGCATGGCCTGCGCCACAGTTTCGCCACCCACCTGCTCAATCACGGCGCCGATCTGCGCGCGCTGCAGATGTTGCTGGGGCACAGTTCCTTGTCCACGACCCAGATTTACACGCTGGTTGCGCGAGAACACCTGCAGAAACTGCACCACAAGCACCATCCGCGCGGCTGAACGATTGGCCGGGCGAAGGCCTGCATGGCGGGGGTGTGCGAGAATTCGCCGGTTCCTCCTTTCCAGGGTTGCCGATGTTCCGAATTGCCATTGCCGCGCTGTTGGGTGCGGTCAGCCTCACCGCCTGTGCCCAACAGAAGGCGCCCGCTGCGGCCGCTACTGCCACTGCCGCCGCCACGCCTGCCGACGCTGCGGTCGAGCGGCGTGTGCGTGACGCGCTCAAGGAGCTGGATCCCAACTTCAAACCCGAATACATCGGTGCGGCGCCGTTCCCCGGCTTCCGTGAGGTAATCGTGTCCGGGCAGGTGCTGTATGTCACCGACGATGGTCGATTCCTGATGCAGTCGCAGCCCTACGACATCGGGAAGCGTGCGATGGCAACAAGCGCTGGTCTGCTGCAGTACCGCCGTGGACTGCTGGAAACCTTGCCGCATGCTGACCGCATCGTGTTTGCGCCACCGAATGCCAAGTACACCATCAGCGTGTTCACTGATATTGAGTGTGGCTACTGCCGCAAGCTGCATCAGGACATCGCCGAGTTGAACCGCAACGGCATTGCGGTCGAATACCTTGCATTCCCGCGCATGGGATTGGGCAGCAAGGACTACACCGACATGATCTCGGTCTGGTGTTCGGACGACCGCAAGGCGGCCTTGACCGCTGCCAAGGGTGGCGCGGCCGTGCCGTCCAAGACCTGTACCAACCCGGTGGCCATGCAGTACAACCTTGGCCAACAGTTGGGCGTCAACGGAACGCCGGCGATCTTCGCTGCCGATGGCAGCCAGTTGGGCGGTTACCTGCCGCCGGCACAGCTCAAGGCTGCGCTGGAGCGCATTGAAGGCGCCGCCGGCAGTCGCTGAGCGGGTCTGCAAGGTGGTTGAAACAACATGCGCCCTTCCTGGCAACAGGCGGGGCGCATTGCTTTGCGTGTGGTGGCGCCGGTGGATAGGGGCGGGGTGCTGCGCCATGCTTAGCCAGACCCGCCCGGGAGCGCCGCAGCAGAGCATGGCTTGCCGTTGCCGCAGGGGCGGGAGGCAGATAAAGAAACGCCCCTCCTGCCGAAGCAGAAGGGGCGTCTCAATCCCCCATCCCCGAGGAACTTACTTCAGGCCATCGCTGAGCGTGTTTACCAGCGTGCCCTGCGTGTCATCACCGCTGAACTCCCAAAAGAACGTGCCACCGAGGCCCTGGGCTTTGACATAGGCCATCTTTTTGGTGAGGAGTT
Organism: Stenotrophomonas sp. Iso1; assembly: GCF_027497995.1. Classification (GTDB taxonomy): domain Bacteria; phylum Pseudomonadota; class Gammaproteobacteria; order Xanthomonadales; family Xanthomonadaceae; genus Stenotrophomonas. Next base: position 776,705 of record NZ_JAODBT010000001.1, read on the forward strand.
CCGGTGTATCCACACTCCAGAACGTCGTGCCGTCATAGAGCCAGCTGGCCTTGGCAACTTTGTCCGTGTAGACGGGCCAGCCGAGGGTCTTGAGTACCTTCCAGTCTTCAATGCCAGCCTCATAGCGGCCTGGTGCGGGTCGGCCGCTCTGGTACAGGCCGTTGTTGACGTTGGGCACCTGGGTCCAGCCGCGGCCGTAGAAGCCCACGCCGAGGTTCAACTTGGATGCCGGCACACCGCGGCCGATATAAGCCTCGATGGCGTCATTGCTGTTGTAGAGCTTTGCATCGCCGTTGGATGGATCGGCCGGCGAATCGAACAACGCGGTGTGATGATTGGTGCGGGGCGCCCAGGCACCGTGGAAGTCGTAGGTCATCACGTTGATGAAATCCAGGTAGCGGTGATAGGTACCTGGATCGGTCACGCGGATCTTGTCGATGCCTGCACCCACGGCAACGGTCAGTAGCAGGCCGGGACGCGCTGCGTCGAGTTGGCGACGGAACTCGGCCAGCAGACCATTGAAGTTTTCGCGGTCGGCTGGCGTGCCGCAGCTCAAGCCGCAGGAGGCCGGGTATTCCCAATCCACGTCGATGCCATCAAAAATGCCAGCGGCCGCGCCCGGGCCACCGGCGTTGTCGGTGAACGGCAGATTGCCCTTGATGTAAGCGTCGATGCAGGAGGCGACAAAGGCCTGGCGGTTCTCCGGGCGTGCGGCGCTGGAGAAACCGCGTGACCAGGTCCAGCCGCCGAGCGAGATCAGCACCTTCAGCTGCGGATGCTTGGCTTTGAGCTGCTTGAGCTGGTTCCAGTTGCCGCGCAACGGTTGGTTCCATTGGTCGCCACGGCCACTCACGCTTTCACCGGCACCAAAGCTCTTGGTGTAGTCGGCAAAGGCATCTCCACCGGCACCGCTGTTGGCATCGGCCATCTGGGTGACGCCCACTTCGCACCGGTTGTTGCGCACGTTGCCGAAGGCGTAGTTGATGTGGGTAAGGCGTGCGGCAGAGCCGCTGGTGTCGATGTTCTTCACCCGATAGTTGCGGCCGTAGATGCCCCATTGGGTGAAGTAGCCGATCACGCGCTTGCCGTCGCCGGAACCGGTGTTGCCTTCGCTGCTTCCAGGGCCAGGGTTCGTTCCAGAACCGGAGCCAGGACCACCTTCGTTGCCGGAATTCGAACCCGAACCGGGATTCTCGCCGCCCGTGACTTCAGGCTGGGTAGTGATGCTGAGCACGGCGCTGTGTGCCGACGCATTGCCGGCCTTGTCACGTGCCCGCACCGTATAGGCATAGCGGGTGCCGGGGCGCAGGCCACCATCCAGATGGCGTGTGACGCTCGGCGAGGCCACCAACGTGCCATTGCGATAGAGGTCGTAGCCGGCCACACCGCTACCGCCCGGATTGTCAGTGGCCGCATTCCAGGTGAGCTGCAGCGTCTGCGTGGTTTGGGCCGCGACCTGCAGGCCGGTGGGCACGCTGGGTGCGGTGGCGTCCTTGTTTTCGGCAACGACCTTTACCTGGACCGTCGCCGAGTGGGTGCTGGCATTGCGGTTGTCAGTGGCCACTGCCTTGATCAGGTGGCTGCCGCTCGGTGCATTGCGCCAGATGACGTTGTACGGCGCTTGGGTATCAACGCCCAGCGATACGCTGCCGTTGAAGAACTCCACCTTGCTGATGCTGCCATCGCTGTCGGAGGCATTGGCAGTCACGGTGATGGCGCTGCCCGCTGTGAATGTGGAACCAGAAGCCGGTGAGGTCAGATTGATCTGTGGGGCCTGATTGGCGCCGCTGCCGCCATTCCCATTGCCTGCTGGTGCGTCGCAGCGGCCAAGATTGCGGTAATAGCGGCGGCCGGCCGGGTGGTCCGGCGGCGCATTCCAGATGGTCTGGTTGGCCTGATACAACACGCCGCTCTTCTGCAGGGTGTGGCCGGGCTGGTAAATGGTGGTGCCGGCCCAGGCTTTCACCCCTTCACAGTCGGCGGCGTGGGCCAGCGAGGGCGCAATGGCACTGACGGCCAGCAGGGCCAACCAGGGGCGCCGGCCCGCTGGGGTAGGGCAGGGAGGTGGGGCCGATACGTGGTCTGCGGAATGATCCTTCATGGTGAATCTCCTGGCGGTATGGCGAGCGAAAGGCATGCCCGGGGCTGGCAGACGACAGGCGTCAGCCCAAGGGGCAAAGGGTTCTGGGGGAATGCCGGCAGCTGATGGGGGCTGGCTGTCGGGCCAAGGCAGCGGCGCCGGCACGGCTGAAGATAGCGGCGGCAGAATGTAATGCTGCTTTTCATATGGTTCGCGGGCGCAGCCTGCTGCCGCTGGCTTGCGCGGGCCAAAACCGCCTTGGACAGGAAACAGGGCCCTGGCGACGGACTCCGGTACAATGCCGGGCCCGATTCCCACCATGGTCTCCCGGACATGATCGTCCTCGAGGGCGCAGCTGCCCTTTCGCCGTTCCGCCGCGAACGTCTTGAATCCCGCCTGCAGTCCATCGCCGCCGATTTGCGTATCACCGGTGCCTGGCACGTCTATTTCACCCAAGCTGCCGATACCGGCGCGGTCGACCTGACCACGCTGGGGCGCATCGTGCAGGGCCAACCACAAGCGGCCGAACGCGCTGACGGCGCGGTGTCGCGTTATGTGGTGCCGCGCCTGGGTACGTTGTCGCCCTGGTCGAGCAAGGCCACCGAGCTGGTGCGCGGTGCCGGCTTGCCGATCCAGCGCGTCGAACGCGGTACACGCATCGACCTGAGCGGTTGGCCGTCCGATCCGGCACAACAGGCCGCCGTGGCCAAGCTGCTGCACGATCCGATGACCCAGTCATTGCTGGAAGACATCGACCAGGCGCAGGCGTTGTTCACCAGCCTGGCGCGTGGCCAGCTTGAGCGCATCGCGCTGGGTGATTTGGAGGCGGCCAACAAGCGCTTGGGTCTGGCTTTGGCCGACGACGAAATCGATTACCTGCGTCAGCGTTACAGCGAGCTTGGCCGCGATCCGTCCGACGTTGAACTGATGATGTTCGCGCAGGCCAATTCCGAGCACTGCCGCCACAAGATATTCAACGCCAGCTGGACCATTGATGGACGCGAGCAGGACCGCTCGCTGTTCAAGATGATCAAGAACACTCACCAGCAGACGCCGCAGCACACGCTCAGCGCCTACAGCGACAACGCTGCGGTGATCGAAGGCGAGCCGGCCGCGCGTTATCGCCCGGACCCGGCGACCGGCAAGTACCGCAGCGAAGCGGTGGTGCCCAGTGCATTCCAGATCAAGGTGGAAACCCACAATCACCCGACCGCGATTGCCCCGTTCCCCGGCGCATCGACCGGTGCCGGTGGTGAAATCCGCGATGAAGGCGCAACCGGTCGCGGCGGCAAGCCGAAGGCCGGCCTGACCGGTTTCTCGGTCTCGCACCTGCGCATTCCGACCTTGCCGCAGCCGTGGGAAGCGCCGCGCGCGCTGAACCCGCGCATGGCGCCGGCGTTGGACATCATGCTCGACGGCCCGCTCGGCGGCGCTGCGTTCAACAACGAATTTGGTCGCCCCAACCTGCTGGGTTACTTCCGCAGTTTCGAGCTGCCGGAAGACGGTATTACCCGCGCCTACGACAAGCCGATCATGCTGGCCGGTGGCCTGGGCGCCATCGACCGCGTGCAGGTGGACAAGCTGCTGCTGCAGGAAGGTGACGTGGTCATCGTGCTTGGCGGCCCGGCGATGTTGATCGGCCTGGGTGGCGGTGCGGCGTCGTCGGTGGCTTCGGGCGAAAGCGCCGAAGACCTCGATTTTGCCAGCGTGCAGCGCGACAACCCGGAGATGGAGCGCCGCTGTCAGGAAGTGATCGACCGTTGCGTGGCCATGGGCACCGATAACCCGATCAAGTTCTTCCATGACGTCGGTGCCGGTGGCCTGTCCAACGCCATCCCGGAACTGCTGCACGACTCCGGCGTGGGTGGTGTGATCGACCTGGGCAAGGTGCCTACCGACGACCCGTCGCTGTCGCCCCTGGAACTGTGGTGCAACGAATCGCAGGAGCGCTATGTACTGGGTATTCCGGCTGAGCGTCTGGCCGAATTCAGTGCCATCTGCGCGCGTGAGCGTTGCCCGTTTGCCGCCGTCGGTATTGCCACGACGGAAGAACACCTGGTGGTCGCTTATGGCGCCACGCCGGGCAACATCCCGGCCGATGCACCGATCGACCTGCCGATGGACGTGTTGTTCGGCAAGGCGCCGAAGATGCACCGCGACACCCTGCATCCCGCCGCGCCGCGCTGGCCGCAGCTGAAGACGGACGGTATCGATCTGCATGCTGCAGGCCTGCGCGTGTTGGCGCACCCGACCGTCGCATCGAAGAGCTTCCTGGTCACGATTGGTGACCGCAGCGTGGGTGGTTTGACCGCGCGCGAGCAGATGATTGGTCCGTGGCAGCTGCCGATGTCCGATGTGGCCATCACCCTGGCAGGGTTTGATACCTATGCCGGTGAGGCGATGTCGCTGGGCGAACGCACGCCGTTGGCGCTGCTGGACGCTGCGGCGTCGGCACGCATGGCAGTGGGTGAGGCCATCACCAATCTGTGCGCTGCCCCGGTGCTGTCGCTGGACACGGTGAAGCTGTCGGCCAACTGGATGGCCGCTTGCGGCCACAACGGTGAAGACGCGCTGCTGTATGACGCAGTCAAGGCCGTGGGGATGGAGCTATGCCCGCAGCTGGATATCAGCATCCCGGTGGGCAAGGACTCGCTGTCGATGCAGGCGCAGTGGGTTGTTGCAGAGACTGCGGGTGCCGGCGAAATGCACAAAAGCGTTTCGCCCGTGTCGCTGGTGATCACCGCGTTTGCGCCGGTCGCCGATGCGCGCCAGCAGCTCACACCGCTGCTCGACCGCGATACCGAAAGCGAGTTGTGGTTGATTGGCCTGGGCGCTGGCAAGCAGCGTCTGGGCGGTTCGATCCTGGCGCAGACCCAGGCCGGTCACAGTGCGTTGCCGGCCTTTGCCGGTGAAGTGCCGGACCTGGATGACCCGCAGCTGCTGCGTGGCTTCTTCGAGCTGATCCGCGATGCGCGTGAAGCCGGTTTGTTGCTGGCGTACCACGATCGCAGCGATGGTGGCGCGTTTGCCGCGTTGTGCGAAATGTCATTCGCCTCGCGCCAAGGCCTGGATATCGTGCTCGATGCCTGGGGTGATGATCCGTTCCGCAGCCTGTTCAACGAAGAGCTCGGCGCCGTGGTGCAGATTGCCAAGGAAGACCGCGCAGCGTTCGCTGACCTGGTCGAGCGTCATGCATTGACCGAATGTGCACAGCGTATTGCGCGCCCAACCACCGCACCCATGGTGCGCGTGCAGCTGGGCGGCGAGAGTCTGGCCGAGTGGCGTTGGGAAGAGCTGTTTGATGCCTGGTGGTCGGTGACGCACGCCATGCAGAAGCTGCGTGACAACCCGGAAGCGGCCGATCAGGAGCGCGCTATCGCACGCAGCTTCAATGCGTCAGGTTTGAAGCCGAAGCTGGCGTTTGATCCTGCTGACGATGTCGCTGCGCCGTTCATCGCCACCGGCGCACGGCCAAAGGTGGCGATCCTGCGCGAGCAGGGCGTCAACGGCCAGATCGAGATGGCCAACATCTTCGAGCGTGTGGGCTTTGATGCGTACGACGTGCACATGAGCGACCTCATCGAAGGCCGCGTGCAGCTGTCCGATTTCCGTGGTTTGGCTGCCTGTGGTGGCTTCAGCTACGGCGACGTGCTGGGTGCAGGCCGTGGTTGGGCAACGTCCATCCTGGAGCGCCCCGCACTGCGTGAAGCGTTCGCTGCGTTCTTCGCACGCCCGGATACCTTCGCACTCGGCGTGTGCAATGGCTGCCAGATGATGAGCCAGCTCAAGGACATCATTCCCGGTGCCGAACACTGGCCGAAGTTCCTGCGTAACCGCAGCGAGCAGTTCGAGGCCCGTACGGCTTTGCTGGAAGTGATGGAATCGCCATCGATCCTGCTGCGTGGCATGGCCGGTTCGCGCCTGCCGGTGGCGGTGGCGCACGGTGAAGGCCGCGCTGAGTTTGATACCGCGGTGGACCAGGCGGCGGCCAGCATCGCGTTGCGTTACGTCGATGGCGACGGCCGCGTGGCCGAGCAGTACCCGCTGAACCCGAACGGTTCGCCGGACGGCATCACTGGCCTGACCACCACCGACGGCCGCGTCACCATCCTCATGCCGCACCCGGAACGCACCCCGCGGACGGCCAACCTGAGCTGGGCACCGAAGAGCTGGGGCGAAGACTCGCCGTGGCTGCGGATGTTCCGCAATGCGCGCGTTTGGTGTGGCTAAGCGGTGGTTGAATAGACGCCGGGAAAGAAAAGTTCAGCTGAACTGAAAAAAGTTTGAAAACAACCGCAGGCCAAGGCCTGCGGTTTTTTTTTGGGCTTTTTCGCGCTGCCAACGCGTCCCCGCTGCGCTGTACCCAGTGACGAATGGACAGTGTTGATTCCACAAATCTAATCCTTTTCATCTCATTTGATTATGGGATTTGTGACGCACATAACAACTGTATTGCGGACAGTCAGAAGTTTGACGTCACTGCAACCGCTGTCTTCAACTGCGCTCCGTCCTGCAGACATCGCCAATGCAAGGGGATTTAGAGCGACGTCCGCCAACCGGCTAAAGCCCAGTGCGCCCAGTAACACAGGGAACCAGGAACACCGTGCCCGGCCGGGCCCCAGTGGGGGGCTTCCGCCGTCTCGGTGGGGTGACTTCTTCGCAAATACAAAACCCAGTCCACTCAGGAGCAATGTATGAATCGGATCTACCGCAAGGTTTGGAACAAGGCGTTGGGACAGATGGTGGTGGCATCGGAACTTGCATCATCCGATTCGTCCGGTGTGGTGGTTGATGAGCGGCATTCGTCCAGCCACCATTTGCAGGCCTTGTCGCTTGCCATTGCCCTGGGGTTAGGGGCGGGCTTAGGAACCTTTGCGGTAAGCGCGCAGCCGGTAGAGATCGGCGGCAGCGCGCAATGTGTGGTGCTGGGCAGCGCCACATTGATGGATTGTGCAATCGCCGGTGACGCGCAGGCAGCCGGCACCAATGCCGTGGCCATTGGCGCCGCGAGCATTGCTTCGGGAAATTCCAGCATTGCGCTGGGAGCCAACTCGGTTGCCGACCGTGACAACACCGTATCGGTAGGTAACGTCGGTGCCGAGCGTCAGATCACCAATGTCGCCGCCGGTACCGAAGGCACCGACGCGGTAAATAAATCCCAGCTGGATGCCATCGCCGGTGTTGCTGAAGGCACGCAGCATTACTTCACAGCCAACGGCCTGGCCGATGGCAGCGACGATGCCGTGGCCAGTGGTGCCGGTGCAACGGCTGCCGGTGTTGGCTCGCAGGCAAGCGGCGCGGAAAGCACGTCAGTAGGCAGCTACAACGTTGCTGCCGGTGATTACGCCAGCGCGGTGGGTTATGTGAATACCGCCAATGGCCTCAACAGTTCGGCCGTGGGTAACTTCAACCAGGTCGATGGCGACAACAGCAGTGCGTTTGGTTTTGCCAACTTTGTCGAAGGCGCCAATGCGGTCGCTATCGGCAGCAACAGCACGGCGGCCGGTGCAGGCAGCGTGGTGGTCGGTGACAGCGCCTTGGCTGGCGCAGACAACGCCACGGCCGTGGGTTCGTTGAGTGCTGCTAATGGCAAGAACAGCACGGCGCTGGGCGCCGGTGCCGGTGCCATCGCAGAAAGCAGCCTCGCACTCGGTGATGGTGCTCAGGCGGAAGCAGCAAAGAGCGTAGCGCTGGGGTCGGGCTCGATTGCCAACCGTGACAACACGGTATCGGTAGGTAATGCCGGTGCCGAACGTCAGATCACCAACGTCGCTGCCGGTACCGAAGGCACTGACGCGGTGAACAAGTCGCAGCTGGATGTTGTTTCCGAAGTTGCCGACAGCACGGAGCGTTACTTCACAGCCAACGGCCTGGCCGATGGCAGCGACGATGCCGTGGCCACTGGTGCCGGTGCAACGGCTGCCGGTGTTGGCTCGCAGGCAACCGGCGCGGACAGCACGTCAGTAGGCAGCTACAACGTTGCTGCCGGTGATTACGCCAGCGCGGTGGGTTATGTGAATACCGCCAATGGCCTCAACAGTTCGGCCGTGGGTAACTTCAACCAGGTCGATGGCGCCAACAGCAGCGCGTTTGGTTTTGCCAACTTTGTCGAAGGCGCCAATGCGGTCGCTATCGGCAGCAACAGCACGGCGGCCGGTGCAGGCAGCGTGGTGGTCGGTGACAGCGCCTTGGCTGGCGCAGACAACGCCACGGCCGTGGGTTCGTTGAGTGCTGCTAATGGCAAGAACAGCACGGCGCTGGGCGCCGGTGCCGGTGCCATCGCAGAAAGCAGCCTCGCACTCGGTGATGGTGCTCAGGCGGAAGCAGCAAAGAGCGTGGCGTTGGGATCGGGCTCGATTGCCGATCGTGAGAACACCGTATCGGTCGGAAGTGCCGGTGCCGAACGTCAGATCACCAACGTCGCTGCCGGTACCGAAGGCACTGACGCGGTGAACAAGTCGCAGCTGGATGTTGTTTCCGAAGTTGCCGACAGCACGGAGCGTTACTTCACCGCCAACGGCCTGGCCGATGGCAGCGACGATGCAGTGGCCAGTGGCGCCGGTGCGACGGCGGCCGGTGTTGGCTCGCAGGCAAGCGGCGCGGAAAGCACGTCAGTAGGCAGCTACAACGTTGCTGCCGGTGATTACGCCAGCGCGGTGGGTTATGTGAATACCGCCAATGGCCTCAACAGTTCGGCCGTGGGTAACTTCAACCAGGTTGATGGCGACAACAGCAGCGCGTTTGGTTTTGCCAACGTTGTCGAAGGCGCCAATGCGGTCGCTATCGGCAGCAACAGCATGGCCACCGGTGCAGGCAGCGTGGTGGTCGGTGACAGCGCCTTGGCTGGCGCAGACAACGCCACGGCCGTGGGTTCGTTGAGTGCTGCTAATGGCCAGAACAGCACGGCGCTGGGCGCAGGTGCCGGTGCCCTCGCAGAAAGCAGCCTCGCACTCGGTGATGGTGCTCAAGCGGAAGCAGCAAAGAGCGTAGCGCTGGGATCGGGCTCAATCGCCAACCGTGACAACACGGTATCGGTAGGTAATGCCGGTGCCGAACGTCAGATCACCAACGTCGCTGCCGGTACCGAAGGCACTGACGCGGTGAACAAGTCGCAGCTGGATGAAGTCGCAGTGGTGGCCGGCAACACCAGTAAGTACTTCCAGGCCTCGGGCAGCGCTGACAGTGATGCCGGTGCATATGTGGAGGGTGATGGTGCAACTGCCGCCGGCGAGTCGGCCAACGCAATCGGCAATGGCACCTCAGCGTTCGGTAACGCTGCCAACGCCGTTGCGAATGGTGCGACGGCGGTCGGCATGAATGCCCTGGCCAGCGGCCAGAACAGTGCTGCTTTTGGCCAGAACGCAAGTGCTACGGGCCCCGGCGCGGTGGCCGTGGGTGGCAATGCGGTGGATCAGTCTGGCGGCGCGCTTCTTACGAACAATGGGGTGTCGGTCAACACTGGCGCGACCAGTGCCGGCATAGGCGGAACCGCATTGGGCGCCAGCGCCATTGCCAGCGGTTTCGGTGCGACTGCGACGGGCGTAGGGGCGATTGCTGAAGGGGATCAGTCCACCGCGACTGGTGCGGTGAGCACCGCGCAGGGTGCTTTCAGCACGGCCAATGGTTCGCAGAGCTCGGCCGCGGGTGAAGGGACCACGGCAGTGGGGTTCAATGCCGCTGCTTATGACGATGGCAACGTGGCGGTGGGTCGTGACGCCTCGGCGCTGGGTGAAGGCAGCCTGGCGATTGGTGATGGTGCCCAAACCGGCAATGTCGACCTGGAAGTCGGTTCCGCAAATGCAGTTGCCATTGGCAGTGGAAGCCTGGCGTTCGGCGACGACTCTATCGCCGTCGGTACTGAGTCCGTCGCGTTTGGGCAGCAGTCCACTGCGATCGGCATGGGCGCAGAGGCGGGTGTCACCAACTCGGTGGCACTGGGTGCCGGCTCGATAGCGGACCGTGAAAGCACGGTATCGGTAGGTAATGCCGGTGCCGAACGTCAGATCACCAACGTCGCCGCCGGTACCGAAGGCACTGACGCGGTGAACAAGTCGCAGCTGGATGTTGTTTCCGAAGTTGCCGACAGCACGGAGCGTTACTTCACCGCCAACGGCCTGGCCGATGGCAGTGACGATGCCGTGGCCAGTGGTGCCGGTGCAACGGCTGCCGGTGTTGGCTCGCAGGCAACCGGCGCGGACAGCACGTCAGTAGGCAGCTACAACGTTGCTGCCGGTGACAACGCCACCGCGATTGGCAGCAATAGCGTGGCATCAGGTGACCACAGCTTGGCGCTGGGTGATGCGGCTTCAACATTGGCCGAGGATGCTATCGCCATCGGTCATGGCGGCGCGGCCAGTGGCAACAGTGCGGTGGCAATGGGTGCAGGTGCAGACGCATCGGGCCGGAACACGATGGCCTTGGGTGTGGATGCAGCCGCCATGGGAGAGGGCTCGGTAGCCCTGGGCAATCGCGCCAGAGCAGTCGGGAAGGAGAGCATGGCGCTGGGTGTGGCATCACAGGTCAATGCCAATAATGCAGTGGCTCTGGGTGCGTACTCCATTGCTGGCCGCGCCAATACGGTGTCGGTGGGTGATGTGGGTACCGAACGTCAGATCACCAATGTGGCGGCGGGTACGGAAGGTACCGATGCAGTGAACAAGGCGCAGCTGGATACGGTTGTTGGCGCCATGGGCACGACCAGCAAGTACTTCCAGGCCACCGGTGACGGTGTGGCGGTGGCAAGCGGTGCCGATAGTGTTGCGGCCGGTCCGTTGGCGACGGCAAGCGGCGAACGCAGTACGGCGCTGGGCATGTCCAGCATGGCCGGTGCAACCGGTGCAACCGCCGTGGGTGCGGATGCCTCTGCACGTGCTGCGAACAGCACGGCACTGGGGCGCAAGACTGCCGTCACTGCAGTCAATGGTGTGGCTGTTGGCTTTGGTGCATTTGCCAGCGGCGGCGCCAACGGTATCGCCATCGGCGCCAACGCCGGTGTGTCCGGAGCCAATTCGGTCGCGCTGGGTGCAGGTTCGCGGGCGACTGAAGCCAATGTGGTTTCAGTAGGCGGCGGCAACGGCACCACTGGGCCGGCAACCCGCCGCATTATCAACGTGGGGGCGGGCCGCTTAGCCGAAGGCAGTACCGATGCGGTCAACGGCGGCCAGTTGCATGTCACCAATCAACGGGTAGGCGCGGTGGAAACCCGTGTCAACGATATTGATGGCCGTATCGGCACCATTGAAGGTGTCGCCACCAATGCGGTGGTCTATGACGATACCAACCGGGATGCGATCACCTTGTCCGGCTTGCAGGGAACCCTCCTGGAGAACGTGACCGACGGTCTCATTGGTACAGGAAGCATGCAGGCCATCAACGGTGGCCAGATGTACCAGTCATTGAACTCGATGGCTGCCTTGCTGGGCGGTGGTGCGGCGCTGGGCATGCAAGGCATGTTCATAGCCCCCAGCTACATGATCCAGGGATCCAACTACTACAACGTGGGCGATGCACTGGCTGCATTGGATATGCGGGTGACTTCAATCAACTCGCTGGTCGGTGGTAGCGGTGCTATAGCGGGCGATGCTGGCGGTACGGCTGTGCTGGGTGCCAGGCGTGGCGGTGTAGTGCTGGGAGACGATGCCACCGCACTTAATACCGCCGGTACGGGTATCGGCAACGATGCTTATGCCCACGGGTTGAATGACACCGCGATCGGCAGCAACGCGCGCGTAAATGCCGATGGCAGCACCGCAGTGGGAGCCAATACGCAGATCGCTGCAGAAGCCACCAACGCGGTTGCAGTCGGCGAAAGTGCCAGTGTTATCGCCTCGTCCGGTACAGCGATTGGCCAAGGTGCCAGTGTCACAGCTTCATCGGGCACGGCGATAGGACAAGGGGCCATGGTGACTGCGCAAGGTGCCGTGGCCCTGGGGCAGGGTGCAGTTGCTGATCGTGCCAACACCGTCTCGGTGGGAACAGGCAGCGGCGGGCGACAGATCACCAACGTTGCAGCCGGTACGCAGGCCACCGACGCGGTCAACAAGTTGCAGTTGGACAACGGCCTCGCATCAGCCAATGCCTACACCGATAGCCAGATCAGCGGTTTGAACGACAGCTTCAGCGGGCTGCGCGGTGACGTGGACAAGCGTCTGCGCCAGGTCGATCGTCGCCTGGATCGTCAGGGCGCCATGGGGGCGGCCATGTTGAACATGGCCACCAGTGCGGCGGGCCTGCGCACGGAGAACCGCGTGGGTGCGGGCGTGGGTTTCCAGGGAGGTGAGTCAGCCTTGTCGATTGGCTATCAGCGCGCCATCAGCGACCGCGCAACGGTCACCGTGGGCGGCGCCTTCAGTGGTGATGACAGTTCCATCGGCATCGGCGCAGGTTTCGGCTGGTAATTGGTTTGATCTTCCTGCCCCTGCCGGCTGCGGCAGGGGCAGGGGCTTTCAACCGGGGCTGCCTGCAACTTGCTGTGGCAAAACAGGTGGGGCTCCAGGTTGGAAGGGCAGAACAAAGCAGCGTTGCATTCCATTCCTGTTGCATGACGAGAAGAGGTCGAACATGAAGAAACATACGCTTGGGTTGGCGGTAGCTGGTGTGATGTTGATGGCTGTTGCGGATATGCCGCATGCCTATGCGGCAGGGGCTGGCCCTGTGCAGTTGAACGCTGCAGGTTCTGCGTTTGCACCGAGCGAAGGGGGCTTTCGCTTCGTAGTGAAATACCGTGACGCTACGCCGGAATTGCGTGATGCCACCCAGCTCAATCGTGGCTTGAGTCAAGCAGCGTTGCGAGCGGGTATTGGTCACGCCATTGCAGATAGTGCCCGTTCAAGCGCGCGCCCAGCGGCCAATGCCACGCTGATGCGGCGTATGGGTGTGTCTGGTTGGTCGGTGATCAAGGCCTCGCGGCATCTGGATGCGCAGGAGGCTGCCAACTTCATGCGTGAGCTACGTGCCAATCCATCGGTGGAGAGCGTCGAACTGGACCGTATACGTATGCGGATTGGTGCGGTTGGCCCAACGATGATTCCCAATGACCCCGATTACGCCTCGCGGCAGTGGAACCTGTCCGATCCTGTCTCTGGTGTGCGCGCCCCGGCAGCATGGGAGCGCTCAACGGGGGAGGGTGTCGTGGTGGCGGTATTGGATACCGGCATCCTAGAAGGACTGTCTGACCTGCAGAACAACGTCATCCCCGGTTACGACATGATCACCGATGCCCGCGTTTCGCGCCGTGCCGCTGATGGACGTGTGCCCGGTGGTTGGGATGAAGGGGACTGGACGGAGGCCAATTACTGCACCGGATGGGCGACGGAAAAAAAGCACAGCGCTCGCGACAGCAGTTGGCACGGCAGCCATGTGTCCGGGACCATTGCTCAGGAAACCAACAACGGGATTGGCGTGGCTGGTCTGGCACACAATGCCAAGGTCATGCCGATACGTGTGCTCGGTTCTTGTGGTGGCTTTGACAGCGACATTGCGGATGGCGTGATCTGGGCGGTCGGCGGTGATGTGCCCGGTATGCCGCGCAATGAAAATCCGGCAGAAGTGCTGAATATGAGCTTGGGCAGCTCCGGGCCAAACGCTTGCCCCCTCATCTATCAAGATGCTTTGGATTACGCCGTCAATAGCAAGGGTGCGGTGGTTGTGGTGGCGGCCGGAAATGGCAACGCAGTAGCAGGCAATTACACCATGAGCTCTTGCAATAACGTGATCTCGGTGGGCGCTACGGAGCGTTCCGGAGCGAGGGCTGTCTATTCCAATTACGGGCCACGCGTTGATCTGGCCGCGCCGGGTGGCGATCGTTGGGGTTTCGACCCGATATACCAAATGGTCAGCAGTAGCACGACCACTCCGTCCGCTGGTTCACCCACAGTGGGAGGGATAGTGGGCACGTCCATGGCTTCGCCGCATGTGGCCGCTGCCGCCGCGATGGTGCAAAGCGTAGCGAAGACGCCGCTGGACTGGATGCAGATGCGTCACTTGCTCAAAGGAACCGTCACACCATTTCCGCTGGCGATTCCCGTAGGTAAGCCGATTGGTGCGGGCATTCTCAACGTTGACGCGGCACTGGCCAAGGCGACCGAGGAGTCCTGTGACCCGAGTGCAGCAACGTGCGCCCCGGTTGCAACACCCCTTACCAATAAAGAGGCTGCGACTGGTCTGGTTGGGGGAAGGGGCAAGGAGAAGTTGTACAGCTTTGAGGCCAAGGCTGGCCAAGTGTTGACGGTGATGACTTACGGCGGCTGGGGCGATGTGTCGCTGTATGTCAGCCTCGATGCGGCGCCCACCGCGACGAAGTTTGACGCCAAATCCACGCGTGTTGGCAACAGCGAGACGGTGCGCTTCACCGCACCGAAAGCGGGTACCTACTATGTGAATCTGGTAGGCGTTGCCGCGTATGGTCGTGTGACCTTGGTTGCCCGCCAGTAACCCTTGGTTTGAAGCACTTCTGAACCCCGGTAATGCCGGGGTTCTCATCTGTCTTTTCCATCGCACTGTGGCCATGCCACCGTTGGCACTACCTTTGTGATGCATCACAAAGGTAATGCTCCGGGGCGTGCCAGACGGGGTAGGGAGCTGTTGAGCGTCGGCGAAGGCGTATCGTCGCTTCGGGTATCTCCAACGCTGCAATAGAGAGCCGCCGAGTAGGCGTTGCGCACGATCGTTTCAGTTGCGTTCAAGAAAACTGAAGAAGCCCGCAGGCCAGCGCTTGCGGGCTTTTTTTTGCCTGTGAGTAGCGTTTCTGACTGGCGTGCATTGCTGTACCTGAAGTAGCAACGACAGAGCTGATTCGGAACAGGTTAGTTGCTCAGTACACCGTCGCGAACATCTGTTTTTACGCTGTACTCGTGCATCTGTACCCGCTCGTGAATAACTTGACGTTCGAGACAGTGCCTCTCAAAACTCAAATCGCCCCAGGCAGAAGCCATGCCGGTGCAGCAACGAAAGGAAGCCAGACATAACCCACTGAGCGAAGTCCGATGTCAGGTGGCTCTTGGGTACGTGATCGAGAACCATCCAACTCAGGGGAGCACGATGAACTGCATTCTTCGCAAGATCTGGAGCGAGGTATCGGGGTGGCCGATGCTGACGTCGGAATGGGCTGCGTCACCTTCGACAGGGACAGCGGCGGAAGATGGATGTGTTTCAAGCACCTCTCAGGTGCGGGTGTCGTCCCTTGTGTTTGGCCTGGGGTTGCTGTTGTCCATTCCAATGCCGGCGCATGCGCAGTCACTGGCGATGGGTGGCATTACGCAGTGCCTGAACAGTTTCCTTCCCGGTGCGGCCAGGGTGAACTGCGTTGAGACAGGCAATGCCAGCGCCAGCGGTAGCAATGCGGTTGCCATCGGTGCGTTCAGCGTTGCCAGTGCAGCCAACAGCGTCGCGCTGGGGGACAACTCGGTGGCTAATCGTGTCAATACGGTATCCGTCGGCCGGCTAGGTGGTGAGCGTCAGATCACCAATGTTGCGGCGGGGGTTGAAGCGTCGGACGCAGTGAACAAAGCACAGTTGGATGTGGCAGCCCGCTACTTCAAGGCCAATGGTGCTGACGATGGCAGTGATGCAGCGCAGGCAGATGGCGTGGGAGCGAGTGCTGCAGGCGTGGGCTCTCAAGCCAGCGGTGCGGAAAGCACTGCACTGGGAACCTACAACGCGGCCATCGGAGATCACGCAAGTGCGGTGGGTTACATGAACACCGCCGGCGGTGTGAACAGCTCGGCGATGGGTAACTGGAATCAGGTAGATGGTGAAAACAGCAGTGCGTTTGGCTTCTCCAACAGTGTGGAGGGCAGCAACGCCTTGGCAATCGGTAGCAACAGCAGGGCGAGTGGAAACGCCAGTCTTGTTGCAGGCGATAGCGCACACGCGACTGCTGATAATGCGATTGCGCTGGGTACTGCGGCGATGGCATCAGCAGTCAATGCAGTTGCGCTGGGTGCGGGCTCAGTCGCGGATCGTGCAAGCGCAGTGTCGGTAGGTGCGGTGAATGCCGAGCGCCAGATCATCAATGTTGCAGCCGGTACGCAAGCTACCGATGCGGTGAACAGAGCGCAGTTGGACGTGGTTTCCGAAACCACTGCGGCAAACAAGCTGCAGTTGGAAGTCGTGTCCGAAGCCGCTGCGGTGAACAAGGCACAGTTGGAAGCCGTTTCCGAAACCGCAGATGCGGCCGGTCGCTATTTCCAGGGAGAAGGCTTGGCAGATGGCAGTGATGACGCGATGGTCAGCGGCGCGGGTGCTGTTGCCATCGGTCGCAGCGCGGTTGCCTCGGCGATCAATGCGGTTGCACTGGGCGCGGGGTCGTTGGCAGATCGCGATAATGCTCTCTCCGTGGGTGCGGTGAATGCCGAACGCCAGATCATCAACGTTGCCAGTGGTACGCAAGCCACCGATGCGGTGAACAAGGCGCAGTTGGACGTGGTTTCCGAAACTGCAGATGCGGCGGGTCGCTATTTCCAGGGAGAGGGCGTGGCCGATGGCAGTGACGATGCGATAGCCAGCGGCGCAGGTGCCGTCGCCATCGGTCGTAGCGCGGTTGCCTCGGCGATCAATGCGGTTGCGCTGGGTGCGGGTTCGGTGGCGGATCGTGACAACGCCATCTCCGTAGGCGCGGTGAATGCCGAGCGTCAGATCATCAACGTTGCCAGTGGTACGCAAGCCACCGATGCGGTGAACAAAGCGCAGTTGGATGCGGTGTCCGGTGTGGCGGGTGGCACCGGCCGCTACTTCAAGAGCAACGGCGCTGCGGATGGAAGCGACGATGCGATAGCCAGTGGATTCGGTGCGAGCGCTGCTGGCGTGGGTTCACTGGCAAGTGGCGTGGAGAGCACCGCGCTGGGGAATTACAACGTGGCGGCCGGCGACTATGCGATCGCGGTGGGGTACGTGAACACCGCCAATGGCGTGAACAGTTCGGCAGTGGGAAATTTCAATCAGGTCGATGGCGAAAACAGTAGCGCTTTCGGCTTCGCCAATGTGGCTTCGGGCAACAACGCGTTGGTCGTAGGCAGCAACAGCATAGCGTCGGGAAATGGCAGCCTGGCGGCTGGCAACAGCGCAGTGGCAAGTGGCAGCAACGCCGTCGCGCTGGGGAGCGGATCTCAAGCACTTGAGGACAACGTGATCTCCGTGGGCGGCGGTGACGGCAGCAATGGACCGATGACGCGACGCATCGTCAATGTTGGCGAAGGGCGCCTGGCCGACGACAGCACCGATGCGATCAATGGCAGCCAGTTGAATGCAACCAATCGGCGTGTCGCTACGGTGGAAACGCGTGTGGATGACTTCGATGCCCGTATTGAAAGCGTGGAAGGTGTGGCCATCAATGCGGTGAGTTATGACGGTGCCGACCGCACTGCCTTGACCTTGTCCGGAACCCAGGGCACCACGCTCAACAACGTCGCTGCGGGTGACATCGCTGCAGGCAGCATGCAGGCGACAAATGGTGGGCAGCTGTACGACTCACTTGGCGCGATGGTGAGTGCGCTTGGCAGTGGCGCGGTACTTGGCATGCAGGGCGTGATTGTCGCGCCGACTTACGTCATCCAAAGCGCCAGCTACAACACGGTGGGGGATGCATTGAAAGCGCTGGATGGTGAAGTATCGGCGCTCAACAAGCGTGTTGCCGATGGCGGTACTGGCGGCAACAACGGCGGTGGTGTTGTGTTGGGCGACCGGGTGATTGCGCCGGGTGCAGCAGGTATCGGCATCGGCGATGACGCACATGTCGCAGGCAATAGTGGAATCGCGCTTGGCAGCAACGCGCACGTACTTGGCGAGGGCGGGACCGCAGTCGGTACGAACACACGGATCAGTGCCGGCGCAGACGCGGCAGTTGCCTTGGGCGACGGTGCGGCTGTCAGCGCCAGCGGTGGTATCGCGATTGGCTCGGGCGCGCACGTCACTGCCAGCGGATCGGTGGCTTTGGGGCAGGGCTCTGTGGCTGATCGTGTCAACACGCTTTCGGTTGGAAGCACTGGCCACGAACGGCAGATTGCACACGTCGCTGCAGGCACCCAGGACACCGATGCGGTCAACAAGTCACAGTTGGACAACGGCATCACATCGGCCAATGCGTACACCGACAGCCAGCTGTCCGGCATGAATGATCGTTTCGACGTGCTGCGCAACGACATGGGTGAGCGTCTGCGGCATGTGGACCGCCGCATTGACCGACAAGGCGCGATGAATGCAGCGATGTTGAACATGTCCACGAGCATGGCAGGGGTGCGGACGGAGAATCGTGTCGGCGTCGGCGTGGGTTTCCAGAGTGGCGAATCCTCCCTGTCGATAGGTTATCAACGCGCCTTCAGTGACCGCGCCACGCTGACCGTCGGCGGTGCCTTCAGCAGCGACGACAGTTCGGTAGGTGTGGGTGCCGGCTTCGGTTGGTGAGTTGACCGGTCGGCGAAGGGGCCGCGAACGCGGCTCCGTTCGCCCATGCAGGTGAGCAGGTGCTGTCGATGGCTCAAACGCGCCGTGCTGGCGCCAACTATCCCGCACCGCAAAAGAATGGTCTTGCTGAATAGGCGAGACCGAAGAAATTTCGACTGAAACCAAAAATCGTGGTGAGACGCCCGCAGGCCAAGGTCTGCGGGCTTTTTTTTTGCCCGTCATCTGCCCAGGCAGGAAGCTGCAACTGTTCTGCCTCTGGACGGGTACATCGGATTGTTTCGTAAGAACTTTCTCATCCACGACCATCCAAAAAGCAGCCTTTTTGTGGGCTGTTTCACAAAATGGCCTCGGCACGTCAAATGCTTGACGCTGGATGAACGGTCGTTCAACACTCAAACCATCCTGTAGCAAACCCATGCGTATGGAACGCAAGGGGGCGCCACGACAGACGTGAGCCTTACGTGCCCGGCTTGGCCGGGTAGCGGGATCTACAACACATCAGGGGGATCGTTGGGCGCATTCAGCTCAGCGATGACGCTTTCTGCGAGCGGCAAAGAAACCCAGCCCACTTTATGGAGCAGTGACGATGAATCGGATTTATCGCAAGGTGTGGAACAAGGCATTGGGGCAGTTGGTGGTGGCATCGGAATTGGCCACCTCCAGTTCGCCAGGGAGCGTCGTTGACGAGCGCCATGCGCATTCGCACCGACTGCAGGCCTTGTCGCTAGCAGTTGCTTTGGGAATAGGGGCGGGTGCGATGGCGCCGCTTGCACAGGCCCAATCGGTGGAAGTGGGTGGCTCCGCGCCATGCCTGGTGCTTGCCAGCCCGTGGCTGACCGAGTGCGCCACCGCTGGCAGTGCACAGGCCAGCGGCGCCAAAGCCGTGGCCATCGGTGCTTCCACCGTTGCTTCGGGCGAAGGCAGTGTGGCGCTGGGCAACGATGCTGAAGCCTCCGGTGCATTTGCCACCGCGCAGGGCGCGCAATCGACTGCCGCCGGGCAGCAGGCGCTGGCCAATGGCTTCCGCGCCGAGGCTTCCGGTCGCGGTACCACCGCCGTTGGCAGCTACAGCGTTGCATCGGGTGATTTGGCTTCGGCCGTGGGTTACGGCGCCGAGGCGAGCGGTGACTACGGTGTGGCGATGGGTCTTGGCGCCGCGGCGTCGGGTACCAGCACGACGGCGGTGGGTGAATCGGCCATTGCCTCGGGTGAGGAATCCACCGCAGTGGGCGGCACCACGTTTGGTGGGCTGATCAGCACGAAAGCATCGGGTACCGGTGCCTCTGCGTTCGGCAATGGCGCGTGGGCCGTGGCCGACGAGACCACCGCCATTGGCTTCAACAGCTGGGCAGATGCGGACAGCAGTGTCGCCCTGGGTGCCAATGCCGTAGCCGAAGCGGCCAACAGTGTCGCGATTGGTGCCAACTCCTGGGCCGCACGTGAGAACACGGTTTCTGTCGGTGATGCGGGCGCAGAGCGCCAGATCACCAACGTCGCGGCCGGTGCAGAAGCCACCGATGCGGTGAATAAATCGCAGTTGGATGAAGTGGCCACGGTGGCTGCGACCACCAACAAATATTTTCAGGCCAGCGGCAGTGATGACAGCGACGCCGGTGCCTATGTCGAAGGCGATAACGCCACTGCTGCAGGCGAAGCCACCAATGCCATTGGCAACGGTGCATCGGCCTTCGGCAGCGGCGCGAATGCCGTGGCAGATGGCGCAACGGCAGTTGGTATGAATGCTCTGGCAGCTGGCCAGAATGCAGCTGCCTTCGGTCAAAACGCACAAGCCATTGGCCCGGGTGCTGTCGCCGTCGGCGGCAACGCGGTGGACGAAAACGGCGATGCCTTGATCAACGTCGGCGGTGTGCCGGTGGAAACTGGTGCTACCAGCGCTGGCGTCGGCGGTACCGCGCTCGGTGCAAGTGCAAACGCAGATGGCTTTGCTGCCACCGCTACCGGTGTTGGCGCGCAGGCCAGCGGTGATCAATCCACCGCCAACGGCGCCGTTGCCAATGCACTGGGTGATTACAGCACCGCCACTGGTTCGCAGAGTTTGGCTGAAGGCGCGGGCACGACGGCTGTTGGCTTCAACGCTGCGGCGTATGAGGACGGCAACGTCGCGGTGGGCCGCAATGCGTCCGCGCTCGGCGAGGGCAGTTTGGCGATGGGTGACGGTGCGGAAACCGGCTTCGGTCTGTTCGGGATCGGTGCAACCAATGCCGTCGCGATTGGTAGCGGCAGTTGGGCATTTGGTGACGATGCAACGGCGGTAGGTGCCAATGCGTGGGCCTTCGGCCAGCAGACAACGGCTATCGGTACCGGAGCCGAAGCGGGTAGCACCAACTCGGTGGCACTCGGTGCGGGTTCTCTGGCCGACCGCGACAACAGCGTGTCAGTCGGCAGCGAAGGTGCCGAGCGTCAGATCACCAATGTCGCGGACGGCACTGAAGCCACCGATGCAGTGAACAAAGGGCAGCTCGACGATGTTGCTGCGGTGGCCGAGGAAGGCCAGAAAGCAGCCAAGTACTTCACTGCCACGGCCAGCGATGACAGTGACGCTGGCGCTTACGCTGAAGGCGATAACGCCACCGCCGCAGGCGAAGCCACCAATGCCATCGGCAGCGGTGCATCGGCCTTCGGCAGCGGCGCGAACGCCGTGGCAGATGGCGCAACTGCGGTTGGTATGAATGCTCTGGCGGCCAGCCAGAACAGCGCAGCGTTCGGTCAGAACGCACAAGCCACCGGCCCGGCAGCGGTCGCGGTTGGCGGCAATGCGGTGGATGCCAATGGCAATCCGCTGATTACTTCCGGCGGTGTACCGGTGGATACCGGCGCCACCAGTGCCGGCGTTGGCGGCACTGCCTTGGGTGCCAGCGCCAGTGCGGATGGCTTTGCCTCGACCGCAACCGGCGTGGGTGCTTTTGCAGGCGGGGCGCAATCGTCTGCATTCGGTGCGGTTGCCAGTGCGGTCGGCGACTACAGCACCTCGGTGGGTACGCAGAGCGCAGCCACCGGCACCAGCAGCGTTGCCATCGGCGGCCCGGCGGATCTGATTCCGGGCTTTGGCATCTTTGTGGATACCCAGGCAAGCGGCGAAACGTCTACTGCGGTAGGCGCGGGTGCTATCGCTTCGGGTGATTACGCGCTGGCTTCCGGCGCCTTGAGCGAAGCATCCGGTACCGAGGCAACTGCCGTCGGTTTCTTCGCTTACGCCCCGGGCGACAATGCCAGTGCGCTGGGCGCGGAAAGCTGGGCCAGCGGTGCCAACAGCACGGCGGTCGGTTTCTACAGCACCAGCCGTGGCGTGGATAGCACCGCACTGGGTTCAAATTCCGAGGCGGTCGCCGCCAACAGTGTGGCCTTGGGTGCCAACTCGGTTGCCGACCGTGCCGACAGCGTGTCGGTGGGCAGTGACGGTGCCGAACGCCAGATCACCAACGTCGCGGCCGGTGCAGAAGCCACCGATGCGGTGAACAAATCGCAGTTGGATGAAGTGGCTACGGTGGCTGCGACCACCAACAAGTATTTCCAGGCCAGCGGCAGTGATGACAGCGACGCCGGTGCCTATGTCGAAGGCGACAACGCCACCGCCGCAGGCGAAGCCACCAATGCCATCGGCAACGGTGCATCGGCCTTCGGCAGCGGTGCGAATGCTGTGGCAGATGGCGCAACGGCGGTGGGCATGAATGCTCTGGCAGCAGGCCAAAACGCAGCCGCCTTTGGTCAGAACGCACAAGCCATCGGCCCGGGTGCCGTTGCCGTTGGCGGCAACGCGGTGGACGAAAACGGCGATGCCTTGATCAACGTCGGCGGTGTGCCGGTGGAGACCGGTGCAACGTCTGCTGGCGTCGGCGGTACCGCGCTCGGTGCAAGTGCAAATGCGGATGGCTTTGCTGCTACCGCAACCGGCGTTGGCGCGCAGGCCAGCGGTGATCAATCCACCGCCAACGGCGCCGTTGCCAATGCATTGGGTGACTACAGCACCGCCACTGGTTCGCAGAGCTTGGCTGAAGGTGCGGGCACGACGGCTGTTGGCTTCAACGCTGCGGCTTATGAGGACGGCAACGTCGCGGTGGGGCGCAATGCGTCCGCGCTCGGCGAGGGCAGTCTGGCGATGGGTGACGGTGCGGAAACCGGCTTTGGTCTGTTCGGGATTGGTGCAACCAATGCCGTCGCGATTGGCAGCGGCAGTTGGGCGTTTGGCGACGATGCAACGGCGGTAGGCGCCAATGCCTGGGCGGTCGGTCAGCAGACCACGGCCATCGGTATGGGCTCCGAAGCCAGCGGCACCAACTCGGTTGCACTCGGTGCAGGCTCAGTGGCGGATCGCGACAACAGCGTGTCAGTCGGTAGCGAAGGCGCCGAGCGTCAGATCACCCATGTTGCGGACGGCACTGAAGCCACCGATGCAGTGAACAAGGGGCAGCTCGACGATGTTGCTGCGGTGGCTGAGGAAGGCCAAAAAGTGGCCAAGTATTTCCAGGCCAGCGGCAGTGATGACAGCGACGCCGGTGCCTACGTCGAAGGCGATAACGCCACTGCTGCAGGCGAGGCTACCAATGCCATCGGCAACGGTGCATCGGCTTTCGGCAGCGGCGCGAATGCCGTGGCAGATGGCGCAACGGCCGTTGGTATGAATGCTCTGGCAGCAGGCCAAAACGCAGCCGCCTTTGGTCAGAACGCACAAGCCATCGGCCCGGGTGCGGTTGCAGTCGGCGGCAACGCGGTGGATGAAAACGGCGATGCCTTGATCAACGTCGGCGGTGTGCCGGTGGAGACCGGTGCAACGTCTGCTGGTGTCGGTGGTACCGCGCTCGGTGCAAGTGCAAATGCGGATGGCTTTGCTGCCACCGCAACCGGTGTTGGTGCGCAGGCTAGCGGTGATCAATCCACCGCCAACGGCGCCGTTGCCAATGCATTGGGCGATTACAGCACCGCCACCGGTTCGCAGAGCTTGGCTGAAGGCGCGGGCACGACTGCCGTTGGCTTCAACGCGGCCGCATACGAGGACGGCAACGTCGCAGTGGGGCGCAATGCGTCCGCGCTCGGCGAGGGCAGTCTGGCGATGGGTGACGGTGCGGAAACCGGCTTTGGTCTGTTCGGGATCGGCGCAACCAATGCCGTCGCGATTGGTAGCGGCAGTTGGGCATTTGGTGACGATGCAACGGCGGTAGGCGCCAATGCCTGGGCGGTCGGTCAGCAGACCACGGCCATCGGTATGGGCTCCGAAGCCAGCGGCACCAACTCGGTCGCCCTCGGTGCAGGCTCAGTGGCGGATCGCGACAACAGCGTGTCAGTCGGCAGCGAAGGTGCCGAACGCCAGATCACCAATGTCGCGGACGGCACCGAAGGTACCGACGCGGTGAACAAGAACCAGCTCGATGCTGTTGCGGATCTGGCGGGTGAAACCAACAAGTACTTCCAGGCCAGCGGTGATGGTGTAGCCAGCGCAAGCGGTGGCAACAGCATCGCTGCCGGTTCCGGAGCAAAGGCCAGTGCCGAACGCAGCACCGCATTGGGTACGGCAAGTCTGGCCAATGCGAACGGTGCGACGGCAGTAGGTGCAGATGCCTCGGCGCGTGCAACCAACAGCACCGCGTTGGGACGGCAGACCTCGATCACCGCCGTCAATGGTGTGGCCATTGGCTACGGTGCGTTTGCAAGCAACGGCGTCAACAGCGTCGCAATCGGTTCCGGTGCGGGTGTGTCCGGTGCCAATTCAGTGGCACTGGGTGCGGGTTCGCGCGCCACCGAAGCCAACGTGGTGTCGGTGGGTGCGGGCCCGGGCGGTACCGGACCCGCGACGCGCCGCATCATCAACGTTGCCAACGGCCGCGTGGCCGAAGGCAGTAGCGATGCGGTCACCGGTGGCCAGCTGCATGTCACCAACCAGCGCGTAGGTGCAGTGGAAACGCGGGTGAACGATATCGACGGCCGCATCGGCGATGTGGAAGGCGTGGCCGCCAATGCGGTGACTTACGACGACGCCAGTCGCAGCACGTTGACGCTGTCCGGATTGCAGGGCACCACGCTGGACAATGTCGCTGCGGGCAGCATCGCCGCCGGCAGCATGCAGGCCATCAATGGTGGGCAGCTGTTCCAGTCGCTGGGCAACATGGCCAGCTTCCTGGGCGGCGGCGCGGGCGTCGGTATGCAGGGCATGTTCGTTGCACCCACTTATGTGATTCAAGGCAGTAGTTACAACAACGTGGGCGCCGCATTGAACGCGCTTGACCAGCAGGTCAGTTCGATCAATACCCGCATTGCTGGAAACGGAAACGGAAACGGAAACGGCAATGGCAACGGCAATGGCAACGGCAATGGCAATGGCAATGGCAATGGCAATGGACCGCGCGTGGCCAGTGCCGCTACCGATGGTGCCGCTGGGGGCACTGGAGGTGCCGTGTTGGGCAGCCAGGCCAAAGCCAACGACGTCACCGGTACGGCAATGGGCGGCAACAGCTACGCGCACGGCCCCAACGACACGGCGCTGGGCAGCAATGCACGCGTCGATGCCGACGGCAGTACGGCAGTAGGTGCCAATACGCACATCACCGCTGCTGCAACCAATGCGTTGGCAGCAGGTGAGGGTGCCTCGGTCAGCGCGGCATCGGGTACGGCGTTGGGCCAGGGGGCCAGCGTCACCGCACAGGGTGCGGTGGCATTGGGTCAGGGCTCGGTAGCCGATCGTGCCAACACGGTGTCGGTGGGCAGCAGTGGCAGTGAGCGTCAGGTCACCAATGTCGCTGCGGGTACGCAGGCAACCGATGCGGTCAACAAGGGCCAGCTGGACCAAGGCGTCGCCTCGGCCAACAGCTACACCGACAGCAAGATGAGCAGCCTGACGGACAGCTTCAGCGGTCTGCGCAATGACATGGACAACCGCTTGCGCAATGTCGACCGCCGTATCGACCGACAGGGCGCGATGAATGCGGCGATGTTGAACATGGCCACCAGCGCCGCCGGCGTGCGCACCCAGAACCGGGTGGGCGTAGGCGTGGGCTTCCAGAGCGGCGAGTCGGCACTGTCGCTGGGTTACCAGCGGGCGATCAGTGACCGCGCAACGGTCACCTTCGGTGGCGCGTTCACCAGTGATGACAGTTCGGTAGGCGTCGGCGCCGGCTTCGGCTGGTAACCACGGCAAGGGTTTTGCCCCCGTCCGCTGCGGTGGGGGCATCCGGGTTCGTGACCATCGGTTGTTTCATCCCCCGATGCAGCCGGTGCGAGCCAGGACGGCAAAGCAATGCAGCAATGGAGTTCCATCCCTGTTTCACCAGACGAGAGATCGAACATGAAGAAGAAGACCAAGCTTGGAGTGGCAGTCGCAGGTGTCGTGCTGATGGCTTCAATCGGTATTCCCATGGCGACCGCTGCAGGTGCCAGTAACTTGCCCACGCGTCCGCTCAGTGCCGCGCCAGCCGCAGGTGAGGGTGGCTACCGCTTCGTCGTGAAGTACCGTGCCGGTACCAGCGAACTGCGTGATTCGGCCAAGGCCAATCAGGGGATCGGCGCTGCCGCCAGCCGTGCGGGGCTGAACCGCGCCGTGCCTGCGATGGGCCGCTCGGCTGCGCGTCCGGCCGCAAGTGCCGCGTTGCTGCGCCGCATGGGCAGCCCGGGCTGGGCCGTCGTCAAGGCCTCGCGCTCGCTCAATGCCGCCGAGTCGGCCGACTTCATCCGTGAGTTGAAGGCCAACCCGGCCGTGGAAAGCGTGGAGATCGATCGCCTCTATCAGCACATGAGCACCGTATCCCCCAGCTTCACCCCGAACGATCCGCAGACCTCGGCGCAGTGGAACTTCTACAACGCCATCAGTGGCGTCAACGCCACCGAGGCATGGGATATCTCGCAGGGTGAAGGCGTGGTGGTGGCTGTGATTGACACCGGCATCGCGCAGGGCAATCCGGACCTGCAGACCAGCGTCATCCCCGGCTACGACATGATCAGCGACAAGCGCGTGTCACGTCGTGCCACTGACGACCGCGTTGTCGGTGGCTGGGATGTGGGCGACTGGGTCGAGAAGGATTACTGCACCGGCTGGGCAAGTGCCAACCCGCATGATGCCGATGTCAGTTCGTGGCACGGCAGCCATGTCTCGGGCACCGTCGCGCAGGACACCAACAATGGCGTCAACGTCGCGGGTCTGGCGTTCAAAGCGAAGGTGATGCCAGTGCGCGTGCTGGGTTCGTGCGGTGGCTTCGGCAGCGATATCTCCGACGGCATCATCTGGGCTGCGGGCGGCGCCGTGCCGGGCCTGCCGGCCAACCAGACGCCAGCAGAAGTGATCAACATGAGCCTGGGTAGCGGCGGGCCGGCAAGCTGCCCGACCATCTACCAGGACGCCATCAATCAAGCCATCGGGCTGGGCAGCATCATCGTGGTAGCGGCAGGCAACAGCAACGGGAATGCCGGCAGCTACACGATGTCGTCGTGCAACAACGTCATCTCGGTGGGCGCCACTGGCTTCAATGGCGGCAAGACCTACTACTCCAACTACGGTTCGCGTGTGGACCTGTCTGCGCCTGGCGGCAACGCCGAGCAGAACAACAACGGCTGGATCTGGCAGGTAGCCAATCGCGGTACGCAGGGGCCGACCAGTGAATGGGGACCGATTGGCATGGTGGGTACCTCCATGGCATCTCCACATGTGGCCGCTGCCGTGGCGATGGTGCAAAGCGTGGTCGATACGCCGCTGACCTGGACGCAGATGCGCGACCTGCTCGTCTCGACGGTCAGGCCGTTCCCGGTGGCCATTCCGGCCGCCACGCCGATTGGTGCCGGCATCCTCGACATCAAGGCTGCGCTGGACAAGGCCACCACGCCACCGTGCGATCCGGAAGTGGACGAATGCGGCCCGGTTGCAACACCGCTGGTCAACAAGGTGGCGCTCACCGGCTTGGCAGGCAACACGGGCAATGAAGTGCTGTACAGCTTCGAGGCCGAGGCCGGCAAGGTGCTGACCTTCATGACCTACGGTGGCACCGGTGACGTGTCGCTGTATGTCAGCCACGACAACGAGCCGACCACCGCTTCATCCGACGCCCGCTCCACCCGCGCCGGCAACAGCGAGACGGTGCGCTTCACCACACCGAAGGCGGGCACGTACTTCATCAAGCTGGTGGGTGTGGCCCCGTATTCGGGCGTCAGCCTGGTTGCGCGCCAGTAAAAAACCGCACTGCAGCATCAAAGAGCCCCGGCCATGCCGGGGCTCTTTGTTTGGACGCATCACCGTCGCCAGCGTTATGCAGGACGGAGAAGCGAATAGCCCGGGCGGTCGCCACAGGTAGCGCGTGGCCACGCTGCGCCGTGGTACGTCGGGCAAAGCCTGTGTTGCCGCGGCAAAGCGCTGTACCCCGAGTGATGTACCTGGGCTCTGATGTTGGGTCCATGCACAAAAACAACGTAATCCACCTGACGTTTGCAGATGCTCCGTGAAGCTGGACGTGATGACAGAATATCCACCCGCCATTACGCCCGAATGGCGGGGATGAACTGTTAAAGTCCCGACACTTACAGGAGGATTGCGTGAACGCGGCAACCCACCATGTCCAATGTGTACCCACGCCCGTCGACAACATCGTCGCCGAGTTGCTGGCGCAAGGAGGCCTCAAGGAGGCCGATCTGCTGCGGGCCAGGCAGTTGCACCAGGAGTCCGCTGGCGACCTGTTGGTGCTGCTGGCCCGGTTGGGGCTGGTGTCCGAACGTGACCACGCTGTGGCCTGTGCCAAAGTGCTGGGCCTGCGCCTGCTCTCCGCCCGCGAACTGCCCGAACAGCCACCAGAGCTGGTGGAAGGCGCCGAGCCCATGCCGCTGCGTTTTCTCAAACAGTTTCTGGTATTGCCGTTGGGCGAACGCCAAGGCCGCATCCAGCTGTGGATGGTGGATCCGCAGGATACGTACGCGCGCGATGCCATCGCCTTGGCAACCGGTTGCGAGGTGTCACCGGTGGTCGGTCTGCGCAGCGAGGTGGACGAAGTGATCGAGCGCTGGCACGGTCAGGGCCGCAGCGCGATGGGCACCATTCTGGAATCGGCCGACAGTGAAGCCGCGCCGCTGGATGACATCGAGCATCTGCGCGACCTGGCCTCCGAAGCGCCGGTCATCCGGCTGGTGAACCTGGTGATCCAGCGTGCGGTGGAGCTACGTGCCTCCGACATCCACATTGAGCCCTTCGAGAACCGTTTGAAGGTGCGCTATCGCGTTGATGGCGTGTTGATTGACGGCGAGAGCCCGCCAGTGAACCTCACCGCGGCGGTGATCAGCCGTATCAAGATCATGGCCAAGCTCAACATCGCCGAACGCCGCCTGCCGCAGGATGGCCGCATCATGCTGCGCGTGCAGGGCAAGGAGCTGGACCTGCGCGTAAGCACCATGCCCACTGCGCATGGCGAGAGCGTGGTGATGCGTTTGCTTGATCGCGAAGCGGTGGTGTTTGACTTCCAGCGGCTGGGTTTTTCGGAGGATTTCCTGCCGCAGTTCCGCAAGGTGCTGACCCAGCCGCACGGCATTCTGCTGGTCACCGGTCCCACCGGCTCGGGCAAGACCACAACCCTGTACACGGCGCTTAGCCAGCTCAACACCGACAAGGTGAAGATCATCACCGTCGAAGATCCGGTCGAGTACCAGCTGGAAGGCATCAACCAGATCCAGGCCAAGCCGCAGATCGGTCTGGATTTCGCCAACGCACTGCGCAGCATCGTGCGTCAGGATCCGGACATCATCATGATCGGCGAAATGCGCGATTTGGAAACCGCGCGTATCGCCATCCAGTCCGCGCTCACCGGCCACCTGGTGTTGTCCACGCTGCATACCAACAACGCTGCGGGCGGTATCACCCGGCTGTTGGACATGGGCGTGGAGGATTACCTGCTCACCTCCACCATCAACGGCATCCTCGCCCAGCGCCTGGTGCGCAAGTTGGAGCCAACGCATGCGCAACGTTACCCGGCGTCTGCTGAAGAAATCGAACGTTTCAACCTGCGTCGTCATCAACCGCACGGCGATATTTACCTGTACCGCCCGCAGCCTTCGGCAGTGGCGCCCACCGGCTACAAAGGGCGTACCACCATCGTTGAGTTCCTGGTGATGAATGACGACCTGCGCAACGCCGTGATGCGCAAAGCCGGCATGGGCGAGATCGAACAACTGGCGCGCGCCGCAGGCATGCGAAGCATGTACGAAGACGGCATCCTCAAGGCATTGCGTGGCGAGACCACGCTGGAAGAAGTGCTGCGCGTCACGGAGGATGCATGACCAAGCGCCTGCACAGGGAGCCGCTGCGCTGATGCCGCTGTACCGTTACAAGGCACTGGACGCCCATGGCGAAATGCTGGACGGGCAGATGGACGCGGCCAGCGACGCCGATGTCATCGCGCGCCTGCAGGAGCAGGGGCATCTGCCCGTGGAGACGAAGCTTGCCACTGGTTCCGCATTGGAAGGGGTGAGTTGGAAGCAATGGCGGCAACGTCCGTTCTCTGGCGCAGCACTGGTGCAGTTCACCCAACAGCTGGCCACTTTGCTCGGTGCCGGCCAGCCACTGGATCGTTCGCTGTCCATCCTGTTGGACACACCCGAAGACGCGCGTTCGCGACGGGTGATCGGCGATATCCGCGATGCGGTACGTGGCGGCGCGCCATTGTCACAAGCGATGGAACGCCAACACGGTCTGTTCTCGCGCCTGTACGTCAACATGGTGCGCGCCGGTGAAGCGGGAGGCAGCCTGCATGAAACCCTGCAACGTCTGGCTGACTATCTGGAGCGCAGCCAGGAACTCAAGGCGCGCGTGATCAATGCGCTGATCTACCCGGCCATTCTGTTGCTGGTGGTTGGCGGCGCGTTGCTGTTCCTGCTGGGCTATGTGGTGCCGCAGTTCGCGCAGATGTATGAAAGCCTGGATGTCACCTTGCCGTGGTTCACCAGCGCGGTGCTGGCAACGGGGCTGTTCGTGCGGCAGTGGTGGCTGGTGTTTGTGGTGGTGCCGGCCGCGGCATTGCTGTGGATTGAACGCAAGCGCCGCGATAAGGATTTTCGCCTGGCTTTCGATGGCTGGCTGCTACGGCGGCCGATGGTCGGGGGTCTGGTTGCCAAGCTGGAAACGGCGCGGCTGACGCGCACGCTGGGCACGTTGCTGCGCAATGGCGTGCCGCTGCTGGCAGGCCTGGGTATCGCCCGTAACGTGCTGGGAAATCGTGCCTTGTCCGCCGATGTGGCCGAGGCGGCCGAGGCAGTGAAGAACGGTGCAGGATTGGCGGCATCGCTTGGTCGCAATGGTCGTTTCCCGCGCCTGGCGCAACAGATGATGCAGGTGGGCGAGGAGTCCGGCACGCTGGAAAACATGCTGCTCAAGACCGCCGACACCTTCGAGCAGGAAAGCGCCCGGGCCATCGACCGCATGCTCGCAGCGCTGGTGCCGGTGATCACACTGGCATTGGCCTCGGTGGTGGGCGTGGTGATCATTGCGGTGTTGGTGCCGCTGTACGACCTGACCAATGCCATTGGCTGAACGTTCCGTGCAATCAAGGATGCAACCTATGAAGCGAACCCTGAAACAACCGGTCTCACGCGCGCGCCAGGCAGGTATGAGCCTGCTGGAAATCATCATCGTCATCGTCCTGATCGGGGCGGTGCTCACGTTGGTGGGTAGCCGCGTACTGGGCGGTGCCGACCGTGGCAAAGCCAACCTTGCCAAGACCCAGATCCAGACGCTGGCCGGTAAGGTTGAGAACTTCCAACTCGACACGGGACGCTTGCCAACCAAGCTCGACGAGCTTGCTACACAGCCCGGTGGCAGCAGCGGTTGGCTGGGGCCGTATGCCAAACCTGCCGAGTTCAACGATCCATGGGGGCATTCCATTGAGTACCGCGCGCCCGGCGAAGGGCGCCCGTTTGATCTGATCAGCCTGGGCAAGGATGGCCAACCCGGCGGAGACAGTTACAACGCCGATATTCGCTACGAGTAAGCCTGATGTCGTCATCACCTGCCATGTTCCGCCGCGTGTCCGTACGGGCGACCGCGCCCTTTCGGCAGGGTGCGGTGGCGGGTGTGTCGTTGTTGGAAATGATGCTCGTGCTTGCCTTGGTCGCGGCCATCGCGTTGCTGGCCGCGATGGCAATGAACGGTGGATTGGAGGGCATGCGCCTGCGTTCGGCAGGCAAGTCGCTGGCCGCTGAGCTGCGCTTTGCACGTACCCGTGCCATCGCTACCGGCGTCCCGCAGCAGTTCGAGTTGGACATGCGCACCCGCCGTTGGCAGGGCCCGGAAGGGCGACATGGCGAACTACCCGATACGTTGTCGCTGCGTTACACCGGCGCGCAGCAAGTACAGACCCGCAGTGATGTGGGCGTGGTGCGCTTTTTTGAGGATGGTGCCTCCACTGGCGGTCGTATCGACGTGATTGCCAAAGCCGCGGTGTGGCGTATCGACATTGGCTGGATCACCGGTGAAGTGCGCTCCGGTCCGCTACGTGGTGATGGCGCGTGAGGCATCAGCGGGGCTACTCGTTGATCGAAGTGATCGTCGCTTTCGCATTGATGGCATTGGCGGCGACGCTGCTGCTGGGCAGCCTGTCCGGCGCCGCACGTCAGGTGCGGATAGCCGATGACCAAGGTCGCGCGGCATTGCATGCCGAATCGTTGCTGGCCACGGTTGGCATGGACGCACCACTGGCAGCGGGCAAGCTGCAGGGCGAATGGGAAAAGGGTCGTTACCGTTGGTCATTGCAGGTGGCACCCTATGTGGAGCCGCGACAGGCCGGCTCGCGTTTGTGGCAGCTGGATTTGCAGGTGCGCTGGGGTGAAAGCGCACAGGAGCAACTGCGTTGGCGCACGTTGCGCTTACGTTCGGACGCCGGTGCCGGGGCCGCGCCATGAACCGGCCGGCATCTTCCATGCGCGGCTTCACGTTGATTGAAGTGTTGTTGGCGACCGTGTTGCTGGCTGCCGGCATGGCGCTGGCGTTCGCCATCGTGCGCTCGACGCTGGCCATCAGTACGCGCGGTGAGGCCATCGCCAGCCACAACGAACGCATGCGCGGTGTGGAAGGTTTCCTGCGGCGGCGCCTCGCGTCGGCCATGCCATTGCCAATGGAAACCGACAACATCAGCGGCGCCGCTACCGTGTTCATGGGCGACGCCCAACGCATGAGCTTCATCGCCGATGTCCCCGACTACCTCGGCCGTGGCGGGCCCTATGTGCATACGCTGGAAGTCAGTGGCCAAGGTGAGGCAAAGCAACTGAAGATCGGCCTGACCTTGCTGCAGGCTGGCCAGCAAGTGCAGGAAACCCCGCCGCGCGGCATGGAGCTGCTGGCCGATGAACTCAGGCAGGTACGCCTGCGTTATCGCGGCATCGATCCAAGCACCAACAAGCTCACGGATTGGCAACCGAAATGGCAGGTCCCCGGGCGCATGCCGCAATGGGTTTCCATCGAAGTGATGCCGGCCAAGGGCGCAGCTTGGCCGCCGCTGCTGGTTGCACTACCGCAACAGGGCGCGCCGGGGAGTTGGCGATGAACATGCGTGGCGCGGCCTTGGTGCTGGTGCTGTGGATGATCGCGTTGCTGGCCGCGACGGTGGGAGCATTCGCGTTGAGTGCGCGGGTGGAATACATGCAGGGGCGGGTGACCGCTGAGCTCAGCGGCGGCCAGCAGGTCGCTCATGCGGGCATCGATTACGCCTTGTCGCGGATGCGCGCCACGCCCACGCAACCCAGCTGGGCGGCCGATGGGCGCCGCTATCGCTGGCAGTTTGCCGAACGCAGCGTAGACCTGCGCATCGTCGATGAAACCGGCAAGGTCGATTTGAATCAGGCCGATCGCCCTTTGCTGGAAGGCGTGTTGCGTGCCCTGAGGGTGGAGCCGGCGCGCGTCACTCAGGTGGCCGGTGCCATCCTTGATTGGCGCGATACCGACGACTTGAAGCAACCCAGTGGCGGTGCCGAAAACGCGGATTACGCAGCGGCCGGCTACCCTTACGGCGCCAAGAACGCACGCTTTGACAGCATTGGCGAGCTGCAACGCCTGCTCGGTATGGACGCTGCGCTGTACGCGCAGTTGGCGCCCCTGGTGACGGTGTACGGCAGCGGCCGGCCCAATCCGCGTTTCGCCGCCGCACCGGTACTGACCGCGTTGGGCATGGATGCGGCTCTGGTGATTGCACAGCGCGAGCGGGAAGACGCCGCTGGTGGGATCGGCCAGACTCCACCGTTGGCGATGGTCGCAGGCAGCGGCACTTATAGTGTCGACAGCCGGGTGCAGCTGGGGAACGGACGCGTGGCGGTGTTGCGCGGTGTGGTCCGGCTGGCCCCGGAAGGCGCGCAGGGTACAGCGTACACAGTGTTACGGTGGGAACAGGGAGCGGTAGCGAGATGACGGCGTTGCGCGAAAGACTGGGGCAGTGGGGGGCACGCATCGCACCGGGAGCTGATGGCTTCTGGGCGTGGTGGAAGTGCGCATTGCTGTCGTGGTTGCCACTGCGCTGGCAGGCGCTGCTCGGCTTGTCGGATGCACGCCTGCTGCTGTCGCCACAGGGCGGCCGCATCGAAGTGCTGCATGCATACGAAGGCCAGCTACGGCCGCTGGCCTTGTTGCCGGAGCAGTCCGGCCCGCAGGTGCTGGATACGACCTTGCCAGCCCGCGAGGCCAATCTGCCCCGCTTTGCGTTGCTGCCCGCGCCGGCGGTGCTGCGCAAGCCCATGCGTTTGCCCGCTGCTGCCGAAGCGCGGCTGCGTGACGTCCTGGGTTTCGAAATTGACCGGCAAACGCCTTTCAGCGCTGACCAAGTGTATTTCGACGTGCGTCTGCTCGGTCGCCGCAGCGACGGGCAGTTGGATGCCGAGTTGGTGGTTGCCCCGCGTCAGCTCATCGAATCGCTGCTGTCACCCCGTGACGCTTGGCTGGCCCAGCTCGATGGCGTGGATGTCGCCACCGCAGATGGCACGCCACTGGGTGTGAATCTGTTGCCGCCCGCGCAGCGGCGGCATCGGCAGGACCCCATGCGTCGCCTCAACCGCATGCTGTTGCTGGGGGCGCTGGTGATGCTGGTGCTGGCCGGGTGGCAATTGCTGGACAACCGGCGCATGGCTGCCGCGCAATTGGCGACACAGGTCGAGGCCACGGCTGTCCGCGCCCGTGCGGTGGCCGCGCAACGCCAGCAGCTACAGGATCTGGTCGACGGGCATGCCTTCTTTGCTGCACAGCGTGCACAGCGGCCCACCGCCACCGAGGTCATCAACGAACTCAGTCGTCTGCTCGACGATGACACCTGGCTGGAAAAACTCTCCATCGAAGATGGTCGTCTGCAGTTGATCGGCATGAGTGGCAGCGCGTCATCGCTGGTCTCCAAACTGGAAGGCTCCCACTTGTGGAAGTCGCCCTCATTGACCGGCGTGCTGCAGGCCGGTGGTGGCAGCAAGCGCGAACGTTTCACCTTGACCGCCGAA
The DNA here is from genome assembly GCF_027497995.1 of Stenotrophomonas sp. Iso1. Lineage (GTDB taxonomy): Bacteria > Pseudomonadota > Gammaproteobacteria > Xanthomonadales > Xanthomonadaceae > Stenotrophomonas. The sequence goes on from NZ_JAODBT010000001.1 coordinate 811,620, forward strand.
CTGCTGGCACCCCGACAGGAGGCCGCCAATGACGCCGCAGCCCACGCGCCGTGACCGCTGGCTGGCCTTGGGCCTGCTGCTTGCCGTGATCGGCGTGGTGTACCTGGTTGTCGTGCACCCGCTGTGGACGCAGCCGATGCTGGCGGTGGATGCACAGATCAACAGCCTGCAGGAGCGCCAACAACGCATTGGTATCCAATTGCAGCAGGCTCCGCAGGTGGCGCAGCGTCTGCAGCAGGCGCAACAGGCCTTGGCCGAACAACCCGGATTCATGCCCGAAGGATCGGCCGAGTTGGCCACGTCGCGGCTGGTGCAGCGGTTGGAAGAAGCCGCGCGTCAGGCCAGCCCCGACAACCGTAGTTGCGCCATCAGTGACCGTTCGCCGCTGCCGGCCGATACCAGTGGCCGCTTTGTGCGCGTTGCGGTGCAGGCGCGATTGCGTTGTGGCATGAACGAATGGATGACTGTCCTGCAAGTATTGGAAACCGGCGCGCCGCAGCTGCGCGTGGATCGCCTGGACATCCTTGCGTCGGCGGCCGCACCGGAAGCGGGCAACGGCCTGGATGTGAGCTTTGAACTCAGTGGCTATCTGCGACCGGGCACCAACGTGCCTGCAACGGAGTTGACCGATGCGCAATGACATTGCCGGCCTGCGCACCTGGTTGCTGGTCGCTGTCGGCGCGTGGGCGCTGGCAGTATGGGCGGCCACCCTGTTTGGCCTGGGGAGCCGCATCGGCGCCGCACCCGTATCGACCCAGCTGCCGGCACTGCCTGCCGTCCCCTCGGCCGATGCCGCTGACACGCGCGCCGCAGACAACAGCGAGGCGCTGGCACGCCCCTTGTTCGCAAGCGACCGTCGTCCGCATCCTTTTGTCATGGGCGAAGGCGAGCAGGCTGCTGTCGGTACGGTGCGATTGAGCGGCGTGTTGATGACACCGGAGTTGGAAATGGCCACGCTCACGACAGATCAGGGGCGATCACTGCGCTTGCGCGTCGGTGGCGAGCCACAGGACGGTTGGCAACTGCTGTCGCTGCAGCCTCGCAGCGCCGTGGTCAGCGGGCCATCGGGCACGCTCAACCTGGAGTTGGAGGTGTTCAGTGGCGGTCCGGCGGCGAAGGGCGAGGGTGCACCGCCGCTGCCGGGAGCAACCGCAACTGCAGTGCCTCCACCGGCCAGTAGCGCGCCTGCGGCCGAGACGGCGGCAACCCCCAGCGTCGACCAGATTCAAGCCATTCGCGAACGCATCCAGGCCCGCCGCCGGCAGGCGCAACAGAACCAGAACGGCGGCTCCGGCCGCCAGAACCCATAGAGTGAGCGCATGACGTCACGCATAGTTCCCATCAGCCTGCTGATTGCTGCCTTGAGCAGTTGCGCAACCACGCCCGTGCCGGAGATCCGTCGCAACGCGCGCGGCACTGATGTTGCCTCGCCCGCAGCGGGTGAACCTGCACGTACCCGCGGGCTGGAAACGGTGGACGACCCGCAAACCGAAAGTGGTCAGAGCCGCGCGGTCATTCGCCGTGGCAATGGCACGGTCATCAACCGCGCCGCGGCGTCCGCCCCCTCACCGGTGTTGTCCGCAGCGGGCAACGGCAGCGCCGTGTTCAACTTTGAAGGCGAGTCGGTGCAGGCCGTCACCAAGGCGATTCTTGGCGACATGCTGGGGCAGAACTACGTCATCGCCCCGACCGTGCAGGGCACGGTCACGCTGGCCACGCCCAAGCCGGTGTCGCCGGCGCAGGCGCTGAACCTGCTGGAGATGGTGCTGGGCTGGAACAACGCCCGGCTGATCTACAGCGGTGGCCGCTACAACGTGGTGCCCGCCGACCAATCGCTCGCCGGTACGGTCGCGCCAAGCACCGCGCCGGCGTCGTCCGCACGCGGTTACGAAGTGCGCGTCGTGCCGTTGCAGTACATCTCCGCCAGCGAAATGAAGAAGGTGCTGGAGCCCTATGCCCGGCCAAATGCCATCGTAGGGGTCGATTCATCGCGCAACGTCATCAGCCTGGGCGGCACGCGCACTGAGCTTGAGAACTACCTGCGCACGGTCGAGATCTTCGATGTGGATTGGTTGTCGGGCATGTCGGTAGGCGTGTTCCCGTTGCAGTCCGGGCGTGCGGCGCAGGTAGCCGGCGATCTGGAAAAAGTGTTCGGCGAAAGCAGCAAGACGCCCAGCGCCGGCATGTTCCGTTTCATGCCGCTGGAGAACGCCAACGCGGTGCTGGTGATCACCCCGCAGGCGCGTTACCTGGACCAGATCCAGCAATGGCTGGACCGTATCGACAGCGCCGGCGGCACCGCGCGCTTGTTCTCGTATGAACTGAAATACATCAAGGCAAAGGATCTGGCCGAACGTCTGTCCGAAGTATTCGGTTCCGGCAACGCTACGCGGGGCAGTCGCGATAACACGCCGGCCTCGCTGGTACCTGGCGCGGTGCCGTCGCAGCTGGAAAGCAGCAGCGCGACCACGCAGGATGGCCTTGGCCAGGATGGCCTCAGTCAGAGTGGGTCGGCAGGCCGCAGCAACGAAGGCAGCATGAGTTTGCCGCAGCGGCAGCAGGGCAATATCAGCGTCAGTCTGGAAGTGGCTGGCGACCAGGTGGGTGTGTCGGCGGTTGAGGAAACCAACGCCTTGTTGGTGCGATCCACGCCGCAGGCCTGGCGCTCGATCCAAGAGGTGATCGAGAAGCTGGACGTGATGCCATTGCAGGTCCACATCGAGGCGCAGGTTGCTGAGGTGGCGTTGACCGGCGAGCTGAGCTACGGCGTCAACTGGTACTTCGAGAATGCGGTCAATGCGCCAGCCCCCGGCGGCGGCGGCCTGCCCAGCGCACTCGGGCGTGATATCTGGGGCACCTATGCCGGTGCCATTACCGGTGGCAGCGGACTGGGTTGGACGTTCCTCGGTCGCAATGCCGCCGCAGTGGTGAGCGCGTTGGACAAGGTGACCGACCTGCGCCTGTTGCAGACGCCGTCCATCTTCGTGCGCAACAACGCCGAGGCCACGCTCAACGTGGGCGACAAGGTGCCGATCAACACGGTGTCGGTGAATACCGGTGGCGTGAGTGAAAACACCTATAGCCAGGTGCAGTACATCGACACCGGCGTGATCCTGAAAGTGCGGCCGCGCGTGACCCGCGACGGCATGGTGTTCATGGATGTGGTGCAGGAAGTGAGCAGTGCCGCAGATGTGCCGGCCAACTGCGATCCGTCGAAAACCTCATGCAATCCCCGCATTTCCACCCGCAAACTGGCCACCGAAGCGGCGGTGCAGAGCGGTGACACCATCATGATGGCCGGATTGATCACCGACAGCGCTACCGATGGTCACAACGGTGTACCGGGGCTGAGCCGCATCCCGGTGCTGGGCGCACTGTTTGGCAGCAAGAGCCGCAACAGCCGGCGGACGGAGGTGATCGTGCTGCTGACCCCGACCATCGTTCGCAACGGCCAGGAAGCGCGTGACCTCACCGACGAATACAGCCAAAAGTTCCGCGCGATGGAGCCGATCAATTCACCGAAAAAGAAACCGTGATGCATGCCGGAGCGCACACTGACCAGTGCGCTTGATCTGGACGGAAGGGGGTGGAAGTGATCGTGTTGCTGCCGTTGGGCGTGGACGATGACGCATTGGATCGCTGCCTTGCCGCGTTGGATCAAACCACGCCGGCCGGCACGTCGATCTGGCTGGCCGACGATGCACAGGCCGGGCCGCGTGCGCAGGCCGTGGTGGAACACTGGCTGGCGCAGACCGCACTGCAGGCCGAGTACACCCGGCGCGCCCGGTCGCTCGGTGAGGCGGCGCACCTGGATGAAATGCTGCGGGCCTGCGATGGGCTGGATGTTGCGGTGCTGGCCCCGGACAGCGTGCCGATGCCGGGCTGGCTGCAGCAGTTGCAGGCCTGTCTTGCGCGCGATGCCTCCATCGCCACTGCCACGCCGTGGAGCAATGCCGGCGAAGCCGTGGCCTGGCCGCGGGTAGGTGAGGTGAATGCGTTGCCATCGGACCCGTTGCGGCTGACGCAGGCGCTGTCGGCCATGCCCTTGCTGCAGCCGGAGCTGCCCTCTGCGGTGACGCATGCGGTGCTGATCCGCGGTAGCGCGCGACGTCGCGCGGGTGGGTTGGACATTCACAGCTACAGCTCGTGGTACGCCGCGCTGGTGGATTTGAGCCTGCGCATGTCCGGGCTGGGCTGGCGCAATGTGCTTTGCGACAACGCCTTCGTCGGCCGCCAGCAAGAAGGGCGGCTGGCCGAGGGCGACATGGATGTGCTGGCCAATCGCTGGCCCAATTGGACGGCACGGCTTGCCGGTTTTTTGATGGACGACCCGTTGCGTGCTCACCGTGAGCACCTGCAGACGCTGTGCGGGCAGGCGATAATGCCGCAAGCCCAGCGCGACCTCTTTGAAGCCTGCGGCTCTCTTCCAGGTGCGGAGCAGGTGTGAGCGATTCGATTGCCGTTGTTGTTGTCAGCTACCAGAGCGCGAGCACGCTGGACGACTGCCTGTTGCGCCTGCGTGCCGCCCAGGATGTAAGTGAGATCCGCGTGGTGGACAACAGTTCCAGTGATGGCTCGGTAGAGATTGCCCAGCGTCATGCCCTGGCCGATGCGCGGGTGCGTTTCATTGCCAACCCCGACAATCCAGGCTTCGCTACCGCCTGCAACCAGGGCGCGGATGACTGCAGTGCGCCATGGTTGGCCTTCATCAATCCGGACCTGATGGTGGAAGCCCAGACGCTCGCACAATTACGTGACCTGGGGCGCCCACTGGGCGATTGCCTGCTGGGCGTGGAGCAGGTTGACGAACAGGGCAACGCAGACACAGCGGTACGCCGTCGCGACCCGGATTTTGCCGCCATGCTGCGGCGCCCCGGCGCGGGCTCACGGCTTGCGGTGCCGGTGGATCATTCAGTGCCACTGCAGCGGGTGCAGGCGTTGTCCGGTGCATTGCTGCTGATGCCGCGCAGTCTGTTCGTGCGTTTGGGCGGCTGGGACAATGGCTACCGCCTGCACGCCGAGGATCTGGACCTGTGCCGTCGCGCGCGCGATGCCGGCGCCATCGTCGCCATCGCCAATGCGCTGCAGGTGGTGCACGTGCGCGGCGTATCCAGCCGCTCACGGCCATTCTTTGTGGAGTGGCACAAGCACCGTGGCTTGTGGCGTTACTTCCAGAAATTCGAAGCCCCACAGCGCAGCCTGCCGGTGCGCGCCGGCGTGTGGTGTGCCATCTGGGCGCACGCTGCATTGCAGGTGCCGCGCTTGTTGCTGCGCTAGATCGTCAGGGGCGGCTGGGGCCGCAGAAGCGGCGCACACACGGCTGCCATGGAGGGTGAACAAGGTGCCCCGCCTTCGCATGGCAGATATCGCCGGCAGCGCATAATGCGGCACATGATCATCCAATCCCTGCTCGACACCGACCTCTACAAGTTCACGATGATGCAGGCGGTGCTGCATCAGTACCCCGGTGCCATCGTCCAGTACCGGTTCAAGTGCCGTACGCCGGGCATCGCACTGGCGCGCTATCTGGACGAGATCAACGCCGAGATCGATCACCTGTGCAGCCTGCGCTTCTCTCGCGAGGAGCTGGAATACATGCGTCGGCTGCGGTTCGTGAAGCCGGATTTCGTGGACTTCCTCGGCCTGTTCCACCTGGACCGCAAGTACATCACGTTGCGTGCGTCGCAGACGGTGCCGGGTGAGATCGAACTGGACATCACTGGCCCGTGGCTGCACACCATCATGTTTGAAGTGCCGCTGTTAGCGATCATCAATGAGGTGTGGTTCCGCAACACCGGCAGCACCGATTTCAGCGAGGGCGAGCGGCGCTTGCAGGCCAAGACAGCGCTGTTGCGAGACACGCCCGGCTTCGAGGAATGCCGCATCGCCGATTACGGCACCCGCCGGCGTTACTCACGGCAATGGCATGGCACGATGTTGCCGATGCTGCGCGATGCGCTGGGTTCGCAGTTTGTCGGTACCAGCAATGTCTATTTCGCCCGCATGTACGGTATGACGCCGCACGGCACCATGGCGCACGAATACTTGCAGGCATTCCAGGCCTTGGGGCCGCGCCTGCTGGATTCGCAGGTGGCGGCGCTGGAGTCGTGGGCGCGCGAATACCGTGGCGATCTGGGCATTGCCTTGGCCGACGTGGTCGGGCTGGATGCGTTCCTGCGTGATTTCGATGCCTACTTCTGCAAGTTGTTCGATGGCGTGCGGCATGACTCCGGCGACCCCTTCAACTGGGGCGACCGCATGCTGGCGCACTTCAAGGCCAACCGCACCGACCCGTCCAGCAAGATTCTGGTGTTCAGTGATGGCTTGAATATCGAGAAGGTGATGCAGTTGTTCGATTACTTCCGCGGTCGCTGCCAGGTGGCGTTTGGCGTGGGCACGCACCTCACCAATGATCTGGGCCCGACGCCGCTGAACATCGTTATCAAGATGGTCCGCTGTAACGGCCAGCCAGTGGCCAAACTGAGTGATTCGCCGGGCAAGAGCATGTGTGATGACCCGGGCTATCTGGCTTATCTGCGGCAGGTGTTCCAGGTGCCGGTACCGGAAGGCGAGTGAATCGCTTCAGATCCCAACCGCTCGGTTGATGCGTGGAATCACGCTGCGGCTGTTGCCTGCGAACTGTCTGTTGTTGCGTGGGTACAGTTAACGGTACCTGCGAAGCGTCTGTCGCCATGAAGGCAAGCAGACGCGCTGTGTGGCGTATTGGGCGTATGAGCGCTTGCCGTCATGCCTCGTTTATCGTCCAGCTCTGAAGGGGGCAGGCGCCGTTTTGGCTGTATCGCCTTGCGGCGCACTGGTAACCCGTACAGAGAACGCCTGCACGTTGTTCTGCGTTGCGTGAGGGCGAAAGCGTGTGGGTTGCCTCACGGGTAGTCGATGACCACCAGGTAGGCGCCGCTTTGGCGCGGTTGGAGTTGGTAGCGGTCAGAAAAAGTATGACCGTCTGTACCCGCGGTGCGCGAAGACAGCATGGGTGATCTGGCGGCCTGTTGAAGCAGCGAAGGGCCGTTGATCGGCGTGCCGGCAGAAACATGCAGGCCCTTCGCCGCAACCGGGCAGGCTTCAAGATGCAGTTCCTGCGACGTGCTCAATCGGGGTGAACAACCCGGGTCAACGACACGTCCGCTGAAGCGCACACTGCCGCTATCGGCATGTGCCACAAATGCACTCACTGAAAGCAGAGCCGCACACAGAACTTGGCTGGTTTTCATGGCATTTCCCACGTCTTTTCGGAGGTGCCAGTAGGCGCGTAAAACAGCGCTCTCCAAGAGTGGATGTATGGATCCGTGCAGGCTGTCACGAACGAATTGTGACGGAGCATCCGGCTTCGCTGATGCGTCGCCATGCTGCACATGTGTACCCGTCCCTGCAGGGATTCAGTCAGGGCAAGCAATCGGACTTCAGTTGCTCGGCTAGCGCGTTGATCGGCGCCTGTCAAAGTTTGTCAGCAAAATGCGTTTTATGACGCACGTCACATTTACACCTAGGCTTGCTCCACGGAATTCGCCGCTGTGCGGTTCCCCTCGAAGGTGTGGCGCAAGGACGATTTGGCGGTACGAGAGCAACTCCTTGTTCACTCCTCACAACTAAATTTCAGTGGGGTTAGATACAAGCATGCGCACGATCAATCATTTCGCGGTTCTGCTGCTGGCAGTCGCACCGTTGGCCGCCAATGCAGCTGACGGCACCATCACCTTCAATGGCCTGGTCACCGACAAGACCTGCACCATCGCCACCGTGGGCGGCGTCGACCAGGTTGTCACCCTGCCGACCGTTTCCCTGCGGCCGGTGCGACGGCCGGCCGTACGCCGTTCTCGATCAACCTTACCGGGTGCAGCGCAGGTGATGTGGCCACGTACTTCGAGCCGGGCGCAACCATCGATTTCGCAACGGGCCGCTTGTTGAACCAGGCCACCGCGACCCCGGCGACCAATGTGCAGCTGCAGCTGCTGGGTTCCAACAACCAGTTTCTGCCGGTGTTGGCCACCGGTGCTGGCGGCGCGCAGGCGAACTCGCAATGGGTGACCGTGGCTGCTGATGGCAGCGCCAACCTGAACTACTTTGCTGAGTACTACGCCACCGCAGCTTCCACCGCCGGTGAAGTCAGCAGCAGCGTGAAGTACACGATCATCTACAACTGATCGTTGTCGACAACGGTGGCCGGTTGAAGCAGCGCCGGCCATTCGTTCGAAATTCCGTTACAGAACGGGTGCAAAGAATGATTGTTTCTCCTGTCAAAGCACTGCTTGTGATGATGCTGGCGTTGCTGCCATGTGTTGACGCAGTGGCCGGTGTGGTGATCAACGGTACGCGTGTGATCTACCCGGCGCAGGCGCGTGAAGTCACCGTGCAGGTAACTAACGATGGTCAAGCACCGTCGTTGGTGCAGGCATGGATTGACAACGGTGATCCGGAACAGACGCCGGAGAACAGCGATGCCCCGTTCGTGTTGACGCCGCCGATTGCGCGCGTGGAGCCGGGCCGCAGCCAAGCGTTGCGGTTGATTTTCTCGGGCGCCGATCTGCCGACGGATCGCGAGTCGTTGTTCTGGCTCAACGTGCTGGACGTGCCGCCGACGCCCGAACAGGCCGGTGATGAAGACCAGAATTTCCTGCAGGTGGCGTTCCGCTCGCGGCTGAAGGTGTTCTATCGCCCAAAGGATTTACAGGGCCAAGCCAACGAAGCCCCTGCGGCGCTGCGCTGGAGCCGTACCGGTGAGCGCCTGCGTGTGGAGAACCCAACGGGCTTCCATGTCACGTTGGTCGAAGTCCATGCGGTGAGTGGCAGCACCGAGAAAATGATCGATGACAAGGGAAAAATGGTTCTGCCGCGGCAGAGCCTGGAGTTCACTGTGCCTGCGAGTACCGACGCGGTGCGCTTCTCAAGCATCAACGACTACGGCGGAAGGGCTGAACACACCCTTCGTGTCAGTAGCGGGAACAGCAATTGAGCGGGCAGGTAGCTGCCAATGGGCTCTCTCTGCGAAGGAACGCGAACGTGATTGGAGATCGATTGAGCGCGGCGATACGCCAGGCGTTGCAGCAACCATTGCGCATGCCTGGGAACCCGGCACCCGCCTTGTGCATGTTGCTGGCGGGCATGGCCTTCATGCAGCATGCCGTGGCTGCGCCTGCACCTGTAATCAACCTCGGCGAGCAAGCGCTGCAGACCCGCACAACGGCCGCCAGGACCGCAGCGCCGGAGCAGGCCCAGTTCAATGCGGGTTTGTTGTCAGGTGATGCAAAGCAGGTGGATCTGTCGGCGTTCCGCGATGGCAATCCGATGGTGGCTGGCGACTATCGCCTGGACATCTACGTTAACGGCATGTGGCAAGGCCGCCGCGACCTGGTGTTCAAAGCGGATGCTCAAGGCCGCGTGGATGCCTGTCTGGATATGGCATTGCTGGAAGAGCTGGGCGTGGACACCACCCAGTTTCCGCAGGAGACAACAGCCAATGCGTCCGCCACCGAGCGCTGCCTGCCGGTGCTCAAGCGCATCCCGGATGCATTCGGTACCTATGACAGCGGCAATCTTCGTTATGACCTGAGCATTCCGCAGGCCTACATGCACCGCAAAGCGCGCGGCTACGTCAACCCGGCGTTGTGGGACCGCGGTATCAATGCAGGCTTCGTGGGCTACAGCTTCAACGCGGTGGACAGTGACAGCCGTCTGTCCGATGGCGGGCGCAACCGCAATGCTTATCTGGGCTTGAATGCCGGCCTGAATCTTGGCGGATGGCAGCTGCGCCACGATTCCAATCTGACCTGGGCGGAAGGCCAGGGCCGCCAATGGCAAAGCATCGCCACGTATGTGCAGCGCGGCATCGCGCCACTGGGCGGTCAGTTGACCTTGGGTGAGGCTTATACCAATGGTGAGCTGTTTGATTCCATCGGTTATCGCGGTGCAAGCCTGGCCAGTGATGACCGCATGCTGCCGGACGCATTGCGCGGTTACGCGCCGGTGGTCCGTGGTATCGCGCAGACCAATGCCAAGGTGGAAGTCCGACAAAACCAGCAGCTGATTTACTCGGCCACGGTTTCGCCGGGCAATTTCGTCATTGATGATCTCTACCCGACCGGCTATGGCGGTGATCTGGAGGTCAGCGTGATCGAAGCCGACGGCCGTCGCAGCGAGTTCAAGGTGCCGTTCGGTTCCGTTGCACAGATGCTGCGCGAAGGTGTGTCGCGCTATGCATTCACTGCCGGCCAGGTGCGCAATGACCAACTGCGTGACGATCCATGGCTGATGCAGGCAACGTATCAGCGCGGCGTCGGAAACCAGGTCACCTTGTACGGCGGCAGCGCATTGAGCGAAGGCTATACCTCATTGCTGTATGGCGCGGGCCTGGCCACGCCGATCGGCGCCTTCGCCGCAGATATCACACATGCACGCACGCAGTTGCGCCAAGCCGGCAAGCGGCAGGGCGCGAGCGTACGGTTGAGCTACAGCCAGATGATCAGCGAGACCAGTACCAGCTTCACGCTGGCGGCTTACCGCTACTCAACGTCGGGCTTCTACAGCCTGCAGGACGCGCTGTATGCGCGTGATGCAGAGAGTCGTGGGTTCGACTCCGAAGCGCGTGGCCGCCAGCGCAGCCAGTTTCAGCTCACGTTGAATCAGCCATTGGGCAAACGCTGGGGTGCGTTGTATCTGACCGGTGCAGTACGCGACTTTTACGGAACTGATGGCACCACCAAGCAGTACCAGATGGGTTACAACAACGCCTGGCGCGCGCTGAACTTTGGGTTCTCGGCCATCCGCACTGAAGAAGGCCTGCAGCGCCGCGGGGATACGCAGTATCTGTTGAGCATGAGTATGGCGCTGGGCCGTGGCGAACGACCGATGTCGATCAGCGCGGACGTGGGCTTGCGCGGCGATGGCGGTTACGACAGCAGTCGCATCGGTATCACCGGCGCGGCAGGCGTGGACAACAACGCCTCCTACGGTGTGACTCTGGCGGATCGGCATGGGGCCGGAACCACCGCCACCGCCAATGCCGAATACCGCAGCCGCTATGCCGGCTTGTACGGCTCCTACAGTCATGGTGACGATTTCCGCCAGGCGTCGTTGGGTGCCACCGGAAGCCTGGTGGTGCATAAGGGCGGCATTACTCTCACCCCGCAACGCGGCGAGACCATGGTGCTGATCGAAGCCCCCGGTGCACGCGATGCGCGCGTGGAGAATGCACCGGGCCTGCGCGTGGATGGTCGTGGCTTTGCCGTGGTGCCGTATGTGTCGCCGTATCGGCTCAACACCGTCACGCTCGATCCACAGGGTATGTCGCACGAGGTGGAGCTGCAGAACAGCAGTCAGACTGTGGCGCCATTTGCCGGCGCCATCAGTTACCTGCGCTTCGATACGCGCAAGGGTCGCGCGCTGTTGATCCAGGTGCGCAACGCTGACGGTACGACCTTGCCCTTTGGTGCCCAGGTCAAGGATGCGCAAGGCCAGCCGGTTGGCATGGTCGGGCAGGGCAGTCGCCTGTATGTGCGCACTGAGCAGGACAACGGGCGCCTGCTGGTCGAATGGGGCACCGCACCGGACCAGCGTTGCACGGTGGATTACCAGGCTCCTGTCGCAACCAGTGGCGAAAAATCCGGTTTCACTCTGATGGAGGCTGCATGTCGATGAATCTTCCCCCGCGACGGATCTGCCTTGCGGTGGTTGCGGTGCTCGGCTGTGTCGCTGCACCTTCGGCTTTGGCCAACTGCGTGCTCAGATCGAACACATTCGTACCGCAGGACGTGCAGATGGACATGGGCCAGGTGGTGATCCTGCCGGGCACGCCCATCGGCGGTGTCATCAAGGAGCTGAGGGTAGCGATCAATCAGCGCAGTAGCGTCGCCAACTGTACGGGTGGAGGCAGCGCCATGGGGCGCTACGTCAACGCGGCGCAGCAGATCCCGGTACCGGGCTTTGCCAATGTCTTTGCCACGGACGTGGCGGGCGTTGGCATTCGCGTGTACCGCGATTCGGGCCAAATCCAAGCCTACTACCCGCACACTCTTCTGCTTTCAAATACCAGTCTGGTTGACCTCGCGGGCGGCACCTTCCGTGTAGAGCTGATCAAGACGGCGGCACAGACCGGCTCCGGCGTCATCGCGCCCAATGGCCGCTTCACCACCTATTACTATGATGGGAATGGATCGCGCTTTCCGGTGCTGACATCTACCTTCAAGGGTTCGGGAACTACCGTGGTCAACGCCAGCTGCCAGGTGCAGGCCGGCAGCCGCAATATCGTGGTGGACTTTGGCTCGGTACCGAACACGACGTTCAACGGCGTTGGATCGCGTGCCGTCGACCGCGATTTCGATATCCAGCTCACCTGTCAGGGAAGCAATCTGCCGCAGTACCAGAGCCCGGTGTCCATCCGCCTGGATGCCACACAGGACAGCTCAAATCGGCCCGGCGTACTGGCGCTGGCAGCAGGCGGCAACCGTGCGACACGCATTGGCATTGAAGTGGTGCAGCGCGAAGGCGCGGTCGAGAGCCAGCTGCGTTTTGGCGAGGCAGTGCCCATTGGAAGGACCGTTGTCGGTAGCAACACCCTGACCTTGCCGCTACGTGCGCGCTATATCCAGACCGTCGCCGGCACCGTAGGGCCCGGCACTGCCAGCGGCAGCGCCACCTTCACCATCGAATATAAATAAAGGCAGCGGTGCGGGGCGCTGTCGCGTCGTACGGCTCCGACGCAGCTGTCGGTGATGGATGGCCGTGTGTGCATCGGCCGTTCTAGAATGCGCCCTTGCCATCGGGGGAAGGTGCAGGGTGATGCACGACAACAGCCGCTGTATCAATTGCGAACGGGCCGTCGCTGACGCCGCGCAGAAGTTCTGCCCGAACTGCGGCCAGCCCACGCCTGCGCACCGCATCGATTGGCATTTTCTCGGCCATGAGCTTGAGCACAGCGTGCTGCACATGGATCGCGGCATTCTGTATTCGCTCAAGCAGCTGATGCTGCGCCCGGGCCCGTTGCTGCGTGACTACATCGAAGGCCGCCGTGGCAATCAGGTCAAGCCACTGCTGTTGATCACAGTGATGTCGGCAGTGGTGGTGCTGTTGAACCGCCTGGTGGTCGGTACGGGGATGATGGACATGAGTGGCTCGGTAAATTCCACCGGGGCACTGAACACCAGCGCGGAAGCGCAGGCGCTGATGTCGGGGTTCATGTCAGCAAGTCGTTCGGTGGGTGACTGGATCAACGCACACTTTGCTGCCTTTACCCTGCTGCTGTTGCCGATAGAAGCGTCAGTGAAGTGGTTGGTGTTCCGCCGTTACAGCAAGCTGAATTACCCCGAATGGCTGGTGATCACCGCATTGCTCACCGTGCAGGTTTTTGTCATCTGGACGGTGTTGATCCTGCTCTAGCGCTGGCTTCCGCACACCCAGCTATGGGCAGGTCTGCTGGGGGTGATCTACGGCGTGTGCTCGCTGGTGCAGTACTTTCAAGGGCGCTCGGCGTGGCAGACCACTTGGCGTGCCCTGCTGGCCTACCTGGTGTTTTCAGTGATCAGTTACGCCCTGATTCTGGTCGTGACGTTTGCACTGATGTGGGTGATGTAAAACCACGGCCCGGCGCCGCTTCGAGCGGCGCTGGCCCGCGTTCACTCCAGCGTAAAGCGCAGCACAAACAGCCCTGCCACCAGCCACACCGCCGGGCGGACTTCACGCCAGCGACCGGTGCCTGCCTTCAACGCGGCATATGCGATGAAACCGAAGGCCAGGCCATTGGCGATGGAATAGGTGAAGGGCATCGCCAGCGCGCATAGCGCCGCCGGCACGGATTCGGTGAGATCGTCCCACTTCACTTCGACCAGCTCACGCAGCATCAACCCGGCCACGAACAACAGCGCCGGTGCGGTCGCGTAGGACGGCACCATCGCCGCCAGTGGCGAGAACAACAACGCGGCCAGGAACAACGCGGCAACCACCAGCGCGGTCAGTCCGGTGCGGCCGCCGACCTGCACGCCGGATGCGCTTTCTGCAAACGCAGTCGTCGAGCTGGTACCCAGCAAGGAACCGGCGACAATCGCGCTGCTATCGGCCAGCAGTGCGCGGCCGAAGCGTTTCTTACCATCGGCCAGTTTCAATAGCCCAGCACGACCCACCACGCCGTACAGCGTACCGGTGGCATCGAACACTTCCACCAACACGAACACCAGCACCACCTGCAGCAGCACTGCCAGTGGTGCGCCGCCGTCGTGATGCAGCAAGCCGGGCAGATCCAGTTGCAGGAAGGTCGGTGCCAGGCTCGGTGGCAGCGACACAATGCCCTGATACTGCACTTCACCAATGGCCCAGGCCAGGCCGGTGACGGCCAGGATGCCGATCAGGATCGCACCGCGCACCTTGCGGGCTTCCAGCACGGCAATCAGCAGGAAACCGCCCAACGCCAGCAAGGGGGGCGCCGTATTGAGCGGGCCAAGCGTGAGCATGGTGTCTTCATTGGCGACGATCACATTCGATTTCTGCAGCGCGATGATCGCCAGGAACAAACCGATGCCGGCAACGATGGCCGAGCGTAGCGACGACGGAATACCCGCGACCAACCAGGCGCGTATGCCGGTGAGCGACAACGCCCAGAACACCAGCCCGGAAATGAACACCGCTGCCAGCGCCTGCTGCCACGGCAAACCGGCCGCACCCACCACAGTGAACGCGAAGAACGCATTCAAGCCCATGCCCGGGGCCATGCCGACCGGGAAGTTGGCTGCCAGTGCCATCACTGCCGAACCGACCGCAGCCGCCAGACAGGTCGCAACGAACACCGCGCCCGGGTCCATGCCGGTGGTGCCGAGGATTTCCGGGTTGACGAAGACGATGTAGGACATCGTCAGGAAGGTGGTCAACCCAGCCAGCACTTCGGTGCGGATGCTGGTGCCGTGCTGTTGCAGCTTGAAGACGCGGTCGAGCAGAGACATGGGGGATTCCGTTGAATTGGCGGCTGTCTCCTTTCCCCCTGCGGGAAAGGATGCCGGAGGCAGAAGAGGGCGCGGCGAAGCTGCGTGACAGCTTCTGTGCGCGTGCTGCCCGGCGGCGCACGCACAGACATTCCCTCTCTCCGACCCCTCTTCCATGACCGGCGAGGGGTTTGAAGGCGGTGCCCGTGCAATGAACGGGGAGCCGCGTAAAAGCAGACGGCCGCACTGGGCGGCCGTCTGGTAGGGCTCTTACTTGAGCGCCTTGAAGCGCAGGCGCTTCGGCGCGGCGTCGTCGCCCATGCGGCGGCGCTTGTCTTCTTCGTACTCGCGGTAGTTGCCCTGGAAGAACTCCACGTGCGAATCACCTTCGAACGCTAGGATGTGGGTCGCGATGCGATCCAGGAACCAGCGGTCATGCGAAATCACGAACGTGTTGCCCGGGAACTCCAGCAGCGCATCTTCCAGCGCACGCAGGGTTTCGATGTCCAGATCGTTGGACGGTTCGTCGAGCAGCAGCACGTTGCCACCCTGCAGCAGGGTCTTGGCCATGTGCAGGCGGCCACGCTCACCACCAGACAGCGAACCGACCAGCTTCTGCTGGTCCTGGCCCTTGAAGTTGAAGCGGCCGATGTAGGCACGCGACTGGATCTCGACACCGTTGATGTTGAGGATGTCCAGGCCGCCAGCGATTTCCTGGAACACGTTGTGGTTGCCTTCCAGCGCGTCGCGGCTCTGGTCCACGTAGGACAGCTTCACGGACGGGCCGACCACGATCTCGCCGGTATCGGGCTTTTCCTGGCCGGTGATCATCTTGAACAGGGTCGACTTACCGGCACCATTGGGGCCGATGATGCCCACGATCGCGCCGCCCGGGACCAGGAAATTCAGGTCGTCGAACAGCAGGCGGTCGCCGAACTTCTTGGAGACGTTCTTGAACTCCATCACCGCATTGCCCAGGCGCTCGCCCGGCGGGATGAAGATTTCATTGGTCTCGTTGCGCTTCTGGTAATCGACCGACTGCAGTTCTTCCAGGCGGGCCAGACGGGCCTTGCCCTTGGTACGGCCGCCCTTCGCATTCTGGCGCGACCATTCCAGTTCCTTCTGGATCGCCTTCTGGCGGGATTTTTCCTGGTTGTCTTCCTGGCGGAGGCGGTCATCCTTCTGGGTCAGCCAGTCGGTGTAGTTGCCCTTCCACGGAATGCCACGGCCGCGGTCCAGTTCGAGGATCCACTCGGCGGCGTTGTCCAGGAAGTAGCGGTCATGGGTGACCGCCACGACGGTGCCGGTGTAGCGCGCCAGGAACTGTTCCAGCCATTCCACGGACTCGGCGTCCAGATGGTTGGTCGGTTCGTCGAGCAGCAGCATGTCCGGCTTCTGCAGCAGCAAGCGGCACAGCGCCACGCGGCGCTTCTCACCACCGGACAGGGTGCCGACGATGGCCTCCCACGGCGGCAGGCGCAGCGCATCGGCGGCCACGTCCAGCTGGTTTTCCAGGGTGTGCGCATCGCCGGCGGCGAGGATCGCCTCCAGGCGCTCCTGTTCCTTGGCCAGCTTGTCGAAATCGGCGCCTTCCTCGGCATATGCCAAGTACACCGCGTCGAGCTGGGCCTGGGCCTGCAGCACCTCGCCCACGCCTTCCTCGACCGCTTCACGCACGGTCTTGGTCGGGTCCAGCTCCGGTTCCTGGGCCAGATAGCCGACCTTGATGCCGGCCTGCGGACGGGCTTCGCCCTCGAAGTCAGTGTCCACGCCGGCCATGATCTTCAGGACGGTGGACTTGCCGGAGCCGTTCAGGCCCAACAGGCCGATCTTGGCGCCCGGGAAAAACGACAGCGAGATGTCCTTGATGATCTGCCGCTTGGGCGGAACCACCTTGCTGACGCGGTTCATGGTGTAAATGTATTGCGAGGACATGAAGTC
This sequence comes from Stenotrophomonas sp. Iso1, assembly GCF_027497995.1. Classification (GTDB taxonomy): domain Bacteria; phylum Pseudomonadota; class Gammaproteobacteria; order Xanthomonadales; family Xanthomonadaceae; genus Stenotrophomonas. Next base: position 828,482 of record NZ_JAODBT010000001.1, read on the forward strand.
TCCGTAGCGCACGCCTGCCCCCGGTCCGGGACTGGACAGGGCCCAAGGCAAAAGGGAATGGGTAATTATAGCCGCAAGCCCACCGGGGCCGGCTGGGGCAGGGCGGCTTGCTGATTTGTGAATGGGAAAGTCCGGAAACGTTTCCAGCCGGAATCTGTTCATATCGTGTGAGCATTATGGAAACCGTCACCCAAACCTGCGAAGGCCACCCATGAAGATGAACCGATTCGTTGTCGCCGCGATGACCACCCTGCTGGCCTTTTGTGCAGCCGCTCCGGCCTTCGCTGCTGGCGACCGGGACAATGACCGTGGTCGTCATGGCTGGGATGATCGTGGCCGTGGCCATGATCGCGGCCGTGGCAATGGCCATGACCGCCACAATGACCGCCGCGAGTGGCGCGATGACCGTCGCCATTACAGCAACGGCTACCGTGAGGGTTACCGCGACGCCCGCCATAACGACCGCCGCTACTACGCGCCGCCGCCGCGTGTGGTTTACCGCCCGTACGGTTTCGAGCGTGGCCACCGCTACAACAACTACTACGGCGGCCCGGTCTATGTGGTCAACGATTACAACCGCTACCACGTGCGCCGCCCGCCGCACGGTCACCGCTGGATCCGCGACGACCGCGGCAACATGCTGATGGTCGCCATCGCCACCGGGATCATTGCGGACATCGTGTTCAACCGTTGAGTGGTGGCTAGTAGCTGCTGAACAAAAAAGGCGCATCGAAAGATGCGCCTTTTCCATTTTCATTTACCGGCGGGCAATCATTCCGGCTGACGAGTGAGGCATTGGATCTGCCCGAGCGACGTACAGGCATCGCTGGCCGGGGTGATGGCCGCCTCGTTCAAGCGGTACAGCGGTGCGTCTGACGAACCGGTGAGCGCGCGGGGTGCAGGCCTGCTCAGAGTGGCCGCTACTTCGCGGGCAACCTGCAGGTTCTGCCGGCTGGACACACCGGCGACGTCCAGCGTCCCTTCGCGATACGTGATGTCGTAGTTGCCCAGACGGGCACCCTGCGCATCGCTGGCGAGAATGGCGTAGCCACCGGGTTGGGCGTTCAGATCACTGCCATCGCTGAACAGCCTGACGTCATCAATGGTGTCGCCGTTGACCAAACCCTCTGCGGTGTAGCCGTTGAACGATGAGGACTGACCGATGCGCCTGCTGGCGTTGTTGGCCGAGATGATCAAGCCCGCCTTGCCGATGGACAGCACGCCGTCGGTGTAGGTGATGTCGTAGTTGGACAGACCGGTGCCATCGGCATTGCTGGCGGTGATCGTGTAGTCGCCGACGTTGGCCGTCGCCGCAGTGCCATTGCTGCTCAGTGCGACGGAAGAAACAGCATCGTTGTTGAGCAGGCCATCAATGCTGTAACCGCCGAGGCCACCGTTCTGGCCGTAGGTCTTGTTGCCGTTGCCGGCAGTAATCGTCAGGCCGGCCTTGCCGATGGACAGGGTTCCATCGACATAAGTGATGTCGTAGTTCGACAAGCCGCTGCCATCTGCATTGCTGGCGGTGATGGTGTAGTTGCCGACGTTGGCGGTGGCCGCCGACCCGTTGCTGCCCAGTGCAACCGAGGACACGTTGTCGCTGTTGAGCAGGCCATCAATGCTGTAACCGCCGAGGCCACCGTTCTGGCCGTAGGTCTTGCTGCCGTTGCCGGCAGTAATCGTCAGGCCGGCCTTGCCGATGGACAGGGTTCCATCGACATAGGTGATGTCGTAGTTGGACAGACCGCTGCCATCGGCATTGCTGGCGGTGATCGTGTAGTCGCCGACGTTGGCGGTGGCCGCCGACCCGTTGCTGCCCAGTGCAACCGAGGACACGTTGTCGTTATTGAGCAGACCATTGACGCCATAGCCGCCGAGGCCACCGTTCTGGCCGTAGGTCTTGTTGCCGTTGCCGGCAGTAATCGTCAGGCCGGCCTTGCCGATGGACAGGGTTCCATCGACATAGGTGATGTCGTAGTTGGACAGACCGGTGCCATCGGCATTGCTGGCGGTGATCGTGTAGTCGCCGACGTTGGCAGTGGCCGAGGTGCCGCCGCTGCCCAGATCGACGGACGTGAGCGTGTCACCGTTGACCAGACCGTTGGCGTTGTAGCCGCCGAGGCCGCCGTTCTGGCCGTAGGTCTTGTTGCCGTTGCCGGCGCTGATGATCAGGCTCCTTGGATCAATGGCCAGTTGGCCCGTGGCAAAGGCCAATGCGTAGCCGGATGCGGAGGTGTCCAGCGTGCCCTGACGGATATCGATCTGGTAGGGGCTGCCACTGACATTCGCACCGGCCGCCGCACCGGCCGAGGTGATCTCGGGTGTGCCGGTGAACAGGGCCATCGGGTCGTCGGTCTTGTAGGCGCCCAAGACCCCGGCCATTGCACCGCTCACGCTGAACGCATTGCCCAGGGCGAGGGTGTCGCCATAGGTCTTGCGCAAAGTGTTGGCCACGAAGGTCAGCGTTGGCTGCCAGGCAAACAGGTAGCGGTTTCCGCCTGCCGACGTGCCGGCAAACGCGGCGGTATTCCACACGGCAGTGTTGCCGCTGTCCAGGTGGCCGAACGTATGTGCAAGCGTGGGCGAGCTCAGGTAGATGTGCCAGCTGCCGTTGCCGTTCAGACGGATGGCATCGGCCCCCGCGCGGTTGTCGAACAGCGCCTGGGTGGCCAGTGCAACGTCGTCGGCGAGAATGCGCCCGGTCAATCGCAGGTTGCCATCGGCGTCGGCCTTCAATTGGCCTGCGGTGATGTCGCCCAGCGACAGCGCGCCGGCCGTGGCGATCTCCGCGGTGCGGCCCTGGATTGTCACCACGTCGCCGAACTGATTGTCCTTGCGGCCAAGCGTGATGGCGCCGCTGGAAATCAGGTCGCTGCGGCCATCCACCTGCAACGCGGCGTTCTGGCTGATGCCGGCACTGCCGGCACGCGCTCCGAAGTTACCCTTGGCACGCACGGTGTCGAGCAGCAGGCCATCGGCGCTGGTGACGGCGACGTTGCGACCGTCCAGCGTCACGCGGCCGCTGAAACGATTGCCGGCGTTGGCCAGGGTGATGTCGTCGGTTGCGACGAAGCGACTGTTGCCACCGACTTGCAGTGCGTCGGCCTGGGTGATCGCAGCGGAACTGTCGATCGACAGCGCCCCCTGCGCGGAGAGGCTGCCCAGGCGTACGCCATTGCCGCTGAGGGTGGCATCACGGGTGGCCTGCAACTGCTGCAGATCCAGCGCCGTGGCACTGGTCAGCACGACATCGCGGCCGCTGGCCTGCAGCGCGCTACCCAGTTGATTGCCGGCATTGCCGAGCACGATGTCGTTGCTGGCGGCCAGCTGGCTGTTGCTGCCGATGACCAGGCTGCCGCTTCCCTGGCGGATGTCACCGGCGCTTGCGCTGGCCACCAGCGCACCATCGATGCGGGCGTCATCGATCAGCAGTGAGGCTGCATCGAGACCGGCCCTTCCCGCAATGTGGGCATCGGCCAGCGACAGGCTGGTCGCACTGCTGGCATCCAACGCGGCGACGTCGACGCCATCCAGCGCCAACGCCGACTGCGCGCCGATCCGCGCCTGCTTACCCTGCAATGCCACCGTGCCGCCAAACGTATTGGGCTCCGTGTCGAGTGTCAGATCGCCGCCGCTGCCGGCAGTGAAGCTGGCGTTGCCACCGACGTTGAGCACGCCGTTCTGGGCGAAGCCGCTGGTGCTGGCGATGTCGAGCCGGCCGCTGGTACGGATGGCCTTCGTGTTCACCGTCGCGCCGCTCAGCTGCAGGTTGTTCAACCCTGCGCCGGCAAGGGTGCCGGCATCACCCCGCAGATCGAGGGTGCCGTGTGCGGCAAGTACCAGGCTGGTCTGCCCGCTGCTGGTGCCGTCGATGCGTCCGACCTGCAGGCTGCCGCTGTTGCTGCGCACGCTGAACAACTGCGGGGTGGCCGAGGCCAGACTGAGATTGCCGAGCATGATTGCGCCATCGGCGGTGATGTTGCCGCTCAGGCGCAGTGGCCCGCCGTTGCGGGTATCGAGGCTGGCCAGTGCGCGGTTGCTGCCCACGTTGCCACCGAACACGACATCCCTGGCCCGTGCGATGGTCAGCGCGTAACCGCCGTCGACGCTTCCCTGGAAGTTGATCTCGCCCAACTGGCTGTCCAGCACGGTATCGCCAGCCAGTTCGATGGCGCCCTGGTAGTACTGCAGACCGATGCTGCGGCCCGCCACGGGAAGCTTCACGGTGTCAGCGATCGCCACCACGCTGGCCACATCCAGATCCGCGAATGCCAACGTGCCTGTGCCGCGAATGCCGCTGTTGCCGCCGCTCAGCGAGACCGGGCCACCAAACCGGTTGACCGCGCGCCCCTGATTGTCCGTGTTGTCCAGCTGGATCGAGGTGCCGGCTGCAATGCGCGTGGCCCCACCGACCTCCAGCATGCTGCCGGCGCTCTGGCCGAGCCCGCCGCTCAGCGCCAGCGTGAGATCGCCGTTCAGCCTGCTGTTGCCCAGGGTGAGGTTACCTGCGTGCAGTTCGGCATTGACGGCACTCAGGCTGACCTCGCCGCTGAAGCGGTTGCCGGCATTGCGCAGGACGATGTCGCCGTCGGAGCTGATACGTGTCTTGCCATCGACCTGGTAGGCACCGGCCTGGGCCAGCGAGGCGGTGGTACGGATGTCGAGGTTGCCCCTGCTGGTGATGCCCTGGCCGCTGAACTGCGATCCTTCGATGGCGACATTGGCGGCGCTGAGGTTGCCGTTGACGTGGATCGCACCGTCGGTAACAAGGCCCAGGTCGTAGCCGTTGGGCCGGGTACTGGTTATACCACCGGTGGTGATGACGCCACTGCCGGTGCTGGTCAGTCGGGTATTGCCGGCCAGTTGCACATCGCCATCGAGCATGATCGTGCCGCTGCTGGTGATGGCATTGCCAACAGTGATGGTAGTGGCCTGGGCGAGCAGGCCTGCCACCGCACCGCTGCCTCCAACCGCACCGCCGAAGGTCAGGTTGCGTGCACTCAGGGACAACGCACCGCCGTCACCGTCCACCGTACCGGCAAGCTCCATGTTCCCGGTGGTGGAGGTCAGGCTGCGCGAGCCGACCAGGCGCAGCGGGCCGTAGAAGGCGATGCTGCCGAGGGCGTTGACGTTGCCGGCCAGCTGGATGCCACCACCGGCATCGACACTCAGGCCCTGCAGCGGCGAGACGCTGCCCACCGCACTGGAGAAAGTGGACAATCCCCTGGACGCCACGTCCAGGCGATAGCTGCCGTCGATCGTGCCATCGAAGGCGATCGCGCTTCCCTCCAGCGTTGAATTGCCGGTCAGCGTCACCGCGGATCGATAGGTCTGGTTGCCAGTGGTCGTGACTGCGCCGTTCAGGCCGATGCTGCCGCCCTGCGCTACGAGGGTTGTTGCATCGATGGTCCCCAACCCCAGCCTGCCGCTGCCGACCAGCATCAGGTCGGCGCCGGTGGCGTTGACCAGTCCGCCGAAACTGTTGCCGGTGTTGGTCAGCGTGATGTTCCTGCGAGCGCCGGCGTGGCCTGCGCTGAGGGTGCTGGTGCCGCCGACCGACAAGGCTGCGCCATTGGCCAGGTCGGTGTCGGTGGTCAGCGTCAGGCCAGCACCGACCGTACCGCCGACGGTGGTGATGCGGTTGCCGGCCTGCGCTAGATTCACGCTGCCTTGCGTGCCCAGCTGCAGCGTGCCCTGCACGGCACCGGCCGTTTGCATCACACTGCCCGCCTGGATGGCGATGTCATCGGCGTTGATGTCGCCGGCCAGGCCAACCGCATCGGTGGCCGTCAGATCGACCGATCGGGCAGTGATGTTGCCACCGGACATCTGGATGGCGCTTGAGCTGCGGATGGTGAGGCTGCCATCGCCGGCATCGATGGCGTTGGCGATGATGGTTCCGCCGGTGTTGATGCCGACGCTGGACAGGCCCGGCCCCATCAGCGCGTTCATGCCGATGTTGCGTGCGTTGAGGACACCGGCATTGCTGACGCCGGTGCCGGCGATCGTACTGGCTGCCGTCGGCAGGAACGTCAACTGCGACATTCCCGAGGACGAGACGCCATTCATGACCGTGGCAGCACCAGCGGCGACCAGGTCGATGTTGCCGTTGGTCGCCGAGATGACGCCGGTGTTGGACACGGCGCCACCAATCAGGCTGATACCACCGGCCAGGGCAGTCAGCGTGGCCCCGTTGTTGCTGACCACGGCACTGGTGCCACCACCGGCCAGCTGGAAGGTGGGCGAAACCCCGTTGGCGTCCAGCAGCCCCGGAGTGCCGGGTAGCAGCGTGCTGGCCAGCAGCCCACCTACGTTCACTCTGGCGCCGGCATTGAACGTGATGCCCGCCTGGTTGATCAGGAACACCTGGCCGTTGGACGTCAGCTGACCGCTGATGGCACTGCCCGAATTGCCCGTGACCAGATTGATCGCCGTCGCCTGCGAACCCTGCAGGAGATTGAACTGAACCGTATTGGCAGCGCCGATGTTGAAGCTGTCCCATTCGATGAGCGAGGCCCGGCTGGCCTGGTCGATCGTCATCACCGCACCGCTGACGTTGATGATGGCCGAGCCTGACCGGATGATCTGGCCTTGCGGCAGGGTCTGCGCCGTGGCTTGCAGACTGCCGGTGAGCAGCAGCGCGGCAGTCAATGCCAGCAGCACGTGTCGCTGGGGCAGGCGCATGGTCGGGTGCTGCCCATTACGCGGCGTCGAGCAGACTTCTGCCGCTACCTGCACCACTCCCAGCACATGATTGAAAACAAGTCGATAAATGCGATTCATGGCGAAGGTCCTCAGAAAGTGGTGCTGATGCGGGCCCAGTACTGGGTGCTGCGGCCATCACTGCCGCGGTAGCTGCCGGTGGGTTTGGCAGCGCTCATATCCAGGCGCAGTTCCGGTTGCCACGGCAGGCGCAGGCCCAGCCCGACGCCGGCACCTTCCGTGGTGATCGGCAGTACGCCCAAGCGGCGGTTGTCCGGCGCCGGCGAGGTGCGGCCCCAGTCGTAGAACAGGTTCACTTCGATCAGGTCACCCCAGCGGCGGCCATTGAAGGGCGAGGGGATATCGGCAAAACCCGGTGCGCTGAGCTGGTATTCGAACGTGGCCTGCACGCCGCGATCGCCCAATGCCGCCGATAGCGGATAGGCGCGCACGCTGGTCGGCCCACCCACGCTGAACTGCTCCATCGGCGTCAGTGCGTCCTCGGTGAACTGGGCGCTGCCGCGCAACAGCAGGCGCTGGTTGCCGGGCAGGGCTTGCAGGCGCGCCAGCGTCATGCGTCCCACCCAGAAGTAGGGGGCATGCGAGTTGTAAAGCCAGTTGAACGGAGAAGACTCATCGTTGACCGATTTGCGCAGCGACATCTGGGCCAGATTCATCCCGCGCCAGCGACGGTCGGTATGGCGCAGGCTCACGCCGGCATCGAGCACATCGAAGGTGTGCCGCGACAGCAGCATGCCCAGCCCTTCCAGCTCGGACTCTTCGTGGATCCAGCGCGCTGATGCCTGCACCTGCAGATCGGTGCGCTGGACGAACTTCCAGTCGCCGCCGGCGTAGAACATGGTGGTTGGGCCCTTAAGACGCATGGCGGCGAACGGCCCGCTGTTGACCTCCATCTCGCTGCGGCTGACGCCGACGATGCCGCTCAACCCCGGCACATCGTCGAACGGCACGCTGAGCGAAAGGGCCGCCTGCCAACTATCGGCCGGGTCCAGCCCGTAGCCGACGCTGGCGGCCAGCACATCGCCGGCGTCCAGCGCATTGAACGCGCTCACGCCCAGCTCGGCGCGGTATTTGCCGGTGCTGTCGGTGCCGTGGTTACTCAGGCCAGCGGTGATTTCGTAGGGACGGTCACTATCGCGAGCGACCAGCACGATGTCGGTTTCACCGGGGTTCTCACCGGGTTGCAGCACCGAGGTGACCGATACGCCAGGCAGGTCACGGGCATAGAGCAGGGCGCGTTCCAGCTCAGCCTGCCGCAACGGACGGCCGATCAGGCCCAGGCTGCTGGCGTTGAGCTGGCCATCGCGATAACGCTGGCTGCCCTGCACCAGCACCCGGCCGACGCGGCCTTCCATCACCTTTAGCGTCAGTGTCTGGCTGTCGCCGATCTGCTGCGGCGGCACGTAGGCCACCGAGACCAGAAAACCGGCCTCGCGGTAGGCCTGGGTGATGCGCGCGGTGATCTGTTCGATCTGCTCGAAACTGAGCGCGGCCGGCAGGGTGGGGCTGATATCGCGCAGGGCCTGGTTGGCGACTGCGTCGATGGTCGCCTGGTTGATGCCGCTGGCCGGATGTTCGCCCACGCCTTCGACCGTGATGCGTGCGATCTGCAGGGTGGCTGCTGCCGTGGAGCCGGCATCGGCGGGCTGCGCCAAGGCCATCTGGCCGGAGGCTGCCGCCAGCACCGCGGCCATCAGGGCCACGCGCAACGGCAAAGAACGGGAGGGACGGTAAGGCGTAGTGCAGCCAGGGTGACGCATCGGTGGTAGTTCCTTGCGGTTCAAAAGGGGCCGACGGGCTACTTGGAGCCCGTGGCTTACTTGGTTAACCGTGGAAACCACGCCAGAACGATCATCGAATTCAGGCAATCGTTTGATTTTGTGACAAATGCCGCCTTTGGACCGGCCGGCCGGGCGGGCGCGGTGGCGCCGAAGAACAGCCAGCTCGGCGGCCGGAACGGGCTACAATCGGCAGCTCCCTCGCCCAGTACCAGGAGCTGTGATGTTCTCGCGTGATGTCCGTATCGAGTCCTACGATCCCGAGTTGGCCAAGGCCATTGCTGCCGAATGCCAGCGTCAGGAAGACCATGTCGAGCTGATTGCCAGCGAGAACTACGCCAGCCCGATGGTGATGGAAGCGCAGGGCAGCCAGCTGACCAACAAGTACGCCGAAGGCTACCCGGGCAAGCGCTATTACGGCGGCTGTGAGTACGTGGACGTGGCCGAAAAGCTGGCCATTGACCGCCTCAAGCAGCTGTTTGGTGCCGACTACGCCAACGTGCAGCCGCACAGTGGCTCGCAGGCCAACCAGGCCGTTTACTTCGCACTGCTGCAGCCGGGCGACACCATCCTGGGCATGAGTCTGGCCCACGGCGGTCACCTGACCCACGGTGCCAAGGTCAATGCTTCGGGCAAGATTTTCAACGCCGTCCAGTACGGCGTGAACGAGGCCGGCCTGATCGACTATGACGAAGTCGAGCGCCTGGCCCTGGAGCACAAGCCGAAGATGGTGGTGGCTGGTTTCTCTGCCTATTCGCAGGTCGTTGATTGGGCGCGTTTCCGCGCCATTGCCGACAAGGTGGGCGCCTATCTGTTCGTGGACATGGCGCACGTTGCTGGCCTGATCGCCGCAGGTGTCTACCCGAACCCGATCGAGCATGCACATGTAGTGACCTCGACCACCCACAAGACCCTGCGTGGTCCGCGCGGTGGCTTCATCATCGCCAAGGGCGCGGGTGAGGAAATCGAGAAGAAGCTGCAGTCGATCGTGTTCCCGGGTATTCAGGGCGGCCCGCTGATGCACGTTATCGCTGCCAAGGCCGTGGCCTTCAAGGAAGCACTGGAGCCGGAATTCAAGGCGTACCAGCAGCAGGTGGTGAAGAACGCGCAGGCCATGGCCAAGACGCTGATTTCGCGCGGCTACAAGATTGTCTCCGGCGGTACCGAAAACCATCTGATGCTGGTGGACATGATCGGCAAGGACGTGTCCGGCAAGGATGCGGAAGCCGCGCTGGGCAAGGCCCACATCACCGTCAACAAGAACTCGGTGCCAAACGACCCGCGTTCGCCGTTCGTGACTTCGGGTTTGCGCCTGGGCACCCCGGCCATCACCACCCGCGGTTACAAGGAAGCCGACAGCGTCGCGTTGGCCAACTGGATCGCCGATGTGCTGGACAACCCGGCCGACGAGAACGTCATTGCCGGCGTGCGTGAGAACGTCACCCTGCAGTGCAAGCAGTTCCCGGTTTACGGCTGACGGTTTTTACCGGTGCCAGCCTTGTGCTGGCACCGGATCGTTGAAGGGATCGCCACCGTCAGGGTGGTCAAACCCCGGGCCGGGCAGCCTTGCTCCATCCCGGGGTTTGCTGTATCTGCGTTGTAGTGATTTCCGCGCCGTGTTGTCGGCGCCCGATGTTCAAGGCGAGATTGATGCACTGCCCGTTCTGCCAACACACCGATACCCGCGTCATCGACTCACGCGTTTCCGAAGACGGCGCCACCATTCGCCGCCGTCGTGGCTGCGAAGCCTGTGGTGAGCGTTTCAGCACGTTGGAAACCATCGAACTCAAATTGCCGGTCATCGTCAAAAGTGATGGCGGGCGCGAGGCATTCGATGCGCGCAAGTTGCGGGTAGGGTTCGATCGCGCGCTGCGCAAACGGCCCGTCTCTGAAGAGCGCATCGAAGCCGCCGTGCGTGCGGTGGTGCATCAGCTGCGCATGTGCGGTGAGCGCGAAGTGCCGTCCATTCGCCTGGGTGAGTTCGTCATGGATGAGCTGCGCAAGCTCGACCATGTTGGTTACGTTCGCTTTGCCTCGGTTTACCGTAGTTTCGAGGACGTGGCTGACTTCCGCGATGAGATTGAGAAGCTCGAACGCGATCACCCGGCCGGTGACGACCAGTTGCCCTTGCTGGAAGGCGGCGCCCGTCGCGCCAAGAAAGCCGCGCGCTGAAACCCATGTACATCGTCAATCTGCATGACCGGCCGGCGTTGCTGCCGGCGTTGGCTGCCGCACATGTGCAGGCATTCGGCGAGCTGCTGCCTGACTGGACACTACTTCAGGCCGAACAGGAACTGCGTGCACAACAGCGCGACGCCATTCCGTGCACTTGGCTGGCGGAGGATGAAGCAGGGTGGCTGGGTTCGGTGAGTCTGCTGCATGACGATCACGAGCAGATCCGAGGTTGGTCGCCCTGGTTGGCATCGCTGTATGTGCAGCCACGCGGGCGCGGCAAAGGTGTCGGCGCGCAGTTGGTGCGGCACTGTGTTGCGCAGGCCGCGGCCCTCGATGTGCCGATCCTGTATCTGTACTGCGAAGCGCCCATGGTGGCGTGGTACCGCAGGCTGGGTTGGCGTGAACACACAACACTGCAACTCGGCCCGCTCGCCATCACCGTGATGGAAATCGACACGCAGCAAGCGTGAGTGCTGCGCTGTCAGCGCATACACTCCTTCACGTCGTCATTCCCGTGCAGGCGGGAATCGCTCTTGAGCGGTGCTGGGGTCTGTTGTTCGATCTGGCAACAATCAAGGGTATGAGCGAATCCCGCCTGCGCGGGAATGACGAATCACTATTGCGTCGTTGTTGTCCGGGAGACCTCCATGAGCCCATTCACTGCCACTGATCACCTGCTGTTGGCCCGCGCCTTGCGTCTTGCCGAGCGCGCGGCCTGGACCACGCGGCCAAACCCGATGGTTGGCTGCGTCATCGCCCATGGCGACGAGGTGGTGGGTGAGGGTTGGCACCAACGTGCCGGTGGCCCGCATGCGGAAGTGTTCGCTTTGCGCCAGGCCGGTGAGCGTGCACGCGGTGCTACCGCCTACGTCACCTTGGAGCCGTGCGCGCATTACGGGCGCACGCCGCCGTGTGCGTTGGCCTTGATCGAAGCAGGCGTGGGGCGCGTGGTCGCGGCAATGGGTGACCCGTTCCCGGATGTGGATGGCGGCGGGTTCGCCTTGCTGCGGCAGGCGGGTATCGAGGTGGCCGTGGGTTTGATGGGCGACAAGGCGCGTGAACTCAATCGCGGGTTTTTGTCGCGCATCGAGCGTGGTCGTCCGTTCGTGCGTATCAAGCTTGCCGGCAGTGTGGATGGGCGCACCGCGATGGCCAATGGCGAATCCAAATGGGTTACCGGCGAATCGGCGCGTGCCGATGTGCAGCAATGGCGTGCGCGTGCCGGCGCCATCCTGACCGGAGCGGCGACGGTGCTGGCCGATGATCCACTGCTGACCGCTCGGCCTTCAACCGGTGACTTCCTGCCGCCATTGCGGGTGGTGCTGGACGCGCAATTGCGCACGCTGCACTGCGCGCGGGTGCGCGAAGGCGATGCCGCGACGTTGTACCTGCACGATCCTGCAGTGACCCCTCCCGTGTTGGAAAACGCGGAGTTCGCCGCATTGCCGTTGCTGGCCGACGGCCGCTTCGACCTGCAGGCGGTGATGGCTTTGTTGGGCGAGCGTGGCATCAACGACGTGCATGTCGAGGCTGGCCCCACGTTGTGCGGTGCCTTGCTCAAGGCCGGGCTGGCCGATGAGTTGCTGCTTTATGTCGCACCGTTGCTGATGGGCGACAGTGCCAAGCCGTTGTTGGCGGGGCTGGGCATCGCGTCGATGGCGCAGGCGGTTCCGCTGGAAGTGGTCGATGCGCGGATGTTGGGCAAAGATCTGCGGCTTCAATTCAGGCCCGAGCGCCAGGCGTGAGCCAAGAAGGCAGAGGTGCAGGAAATCCCACCTCTCCTCGGCGCTCGCTGTCGCCATGCGGAAGGGTGGAGCGTTTGTTTTTGTTCCCCCTCGCTCGTTTCCCCCAGCCCCACCAAGCCTGAACAAACCTCCGCTGAAACACTGCGTCCAGCCTGCTGGACACTGGCCGAGAACCGGGCTGGTACAATGCGCCGGCCGGTTCGCCGGCAATCACAAACGTCTTCAGGGCGGGGTGCAACTCCCCACCGGCGGTAGGTAAGGAACCCCCGATGGGGACCCTCACAAGCCCGCGAGCGCTTTGGTTGGCTCTGCCAGCCAAAGGTCAGCAGATCCGGTCAGATGCCGGAGCCGACGGTCATAGTCCGGATGAAAGAAGACGGTGTCTCGGGCCCTTTGCGGGGCCCGTGCGCCTGTTTGCCTTGCGGCGTTTTTCGCTCATATTTCGCGGAGAACGTTAGTGTTTACTGGAATCATCGAAGGCGTCGGCCGTCTGGCCGCACGCGAACCCATCGGCGGCGATGTCCGCTTCACCTTCAACGTCGGCAACCTGCCGTTTGATCAGGTACAGATGGGCGAAAGCATCGCCATCAATGGCGTATGCCTGACCGTCATTGCATTTGACGGCAACAGCTTCAAGGCTGATGCGTCGACTGAAACCCTGGCGTTGACCACGCTGGGCGCGTTGGCCGAAGGCGCGGTCATCAACCTTGAACGCGCCATGCGCCCAACCGACCGCCTCGGCGGCCATCTGGTCAGCGGCCACGTCGATGGCCTGGGCAAGGTGCTGTCCATCCATGAGGATGCGCGCGCGCTGCGCTGGCGTTTCGCCGCACCCAAGCCGCTGCTCAAGTACATCGCCAAGAAAGGTTCGATCTGTGTGGATGGTGTCAGCCTCACCGTCAACGAGGCCGATGATGAAGGCTTCGAGGTGGCACTGATTCCGCACACCGTCGCCAACACCGCTTTTTCCGCCACTGCCGTGGGCAGTGCGGTGAACCTGGAAATCGATCTGGTCGCCCGCTATGTCGAGCGTCTGCTGGGCCAAGGAGCCACCCCATGAATTTCGCCCCTGTTCCCGAACTGCTGGAAGAAATCCGCGCCGGTCGCATGGTTGTCATCGTTGATGACGAGGACCGTGAGAACGAAGGTGATCTGATCATGGCCGCCGAACTGGTCAAGCCGTCGGACATCAATTTCATGGTCACTCACGGCCGTGGCCTGGTGTGCCTGCCGTTGACCCGCACGCGCGCGGCCGACCTTGGTCTGGCGCCGATGGTGCAGGCCAATACCGCACAGTTCCAGACCAACTTCACCGTCAGCATTGAGGCCGCCGAGGGCGTGACCACCGGCATCTCGGCCCACGACCGCGCCCACACCATCCGCACTGCGGTGAAGCCCAACGCCAAACCGTCGGACCTGCATCAGCCGGGCCACATCTTCCCGCTGATCGCGCAGCCGGGCGGCGTGCTGACCCGCGCCGGTCATACCGAAGCAGGCGTGGATCTGGCCATGCTGGCAGGGCTGGAGCCGGCCGGTGTGCTGGTGGAAATCCTCAACCCCGACGGCAGCATGGCGCGCCGCCCGGAACTGGAAGTGTTCGCCCGCGAGCACGGCCTGAAGATGGGTTCCATTGCCGACCTGATCGCCTATCGCCTGGCCACCGAGCACACCGTTGAGCGCGTGGACGAGCGCGAAATCAGCACGGAGTTCGGCCCGTTCAACCTCGTCACCTACCGTGACCGCATCGCCAACGACCTGCATTTCGCGCTGGTTCGTGGCACCCCGGACAAGGACACGCCCACCTTGGTGCGCGTGCAGGTGGAGAACCCTCTGGCCGATCTGCTGCATTGGCGCCGTGATGATTTCGGCGTGGCCAACACCGACGCGCTGCGTGCCATTGATGCGGCCGGTGCCGGTGTAATGGTGGTGCTGTCAGCGCCGCGTGACACCAACGCACTGCTGGCCCGCCTGCGGCAGCAGCCGGCGCCGGTGACCCCGGGCAAGGACAAGGACGTGGGCCAATGGCGCCGCAATGGTGCCGGTGCCCAGATCCTGGCCGACCTGGGCCTGGGCAAGCTGCGCGTGCTCGGTACCCCGCGCCGGCAGATCGGTTTGGCCGGCTATGGTCTGGAAATCGTCGAAACGGTTACGGGCCAGGAGTGAATCAATCCGGAGTGGGGCGTGAGAGAAAAGCGGGCATCGCCGGTTTTTCAGGCGCTTCACTCCCCCTTGGGTGGGTCAAGAGGAGCCGGGGCTGGGTAGGAAAGCCAGAATCCGGGCTTTTTCGCACGCCTCACTCCTTTGGACTCACTTCCCGCCCCGCCCCCGCCGCTCGCGCACGTTAAACTTACCCACCCTCAGGATCCCCCCACACCCCATGAGCCACTACGAAGGCGACCTCCGCCCGGCCGGTCCGGCCCGTTTTGCCATCATCGCCAGCCGCTGGAACGCCCGCATCACCGATGTGATGGTGACCGGTGCGCGCCAGAGCCTGGCCGGTAACGGCATCGGCGAGGACGCCATCGACGTGGTGCGTGTTCCCGGTGCGTGGGAAATCCCGCTGGTGGCGGCCCGTTTGGCCGCTGCCGGGCAGCACGCAGCCATCATCACCCTGGGCTGTGTGATCCGTGGCGACACCCGCCACTACGAGCACGTCGCCGACCGCTGTGCCGAGGGCCTGATGCGCGCGCAGCTGGATTTTGGTGTGCCGGTGCTCAATGGCGTGCTGGCGGTGGAACGGGTGGAAGATGCCGAGGCCCGCGCAGGCGGCAGCCACGGCAACAAAGGTGAGGAGGCCGCTTTGGCGGCCTTGGAAATGGTCAATCTTCTGGAGCAGTTGCCATGAACAACAAGAACAACGGCAAGCCTGCCGGAAAGCCGGTCCGTCGCGATGGCGTGGACCCGGTGCTGCGCTCGCGCGCCCGTCGTCGTGCCCTGCAGGCGATCTACGCCTGGCAGATTTCGGGTGGCAACGCCGAATCGTTGCTGGCTCAGTTCGCTCACGAGCAGGCGCATGAAATTGCCGACTTGACGTATTTCGAGAGCCTGCTGCGTGGCGTGCTCGACAACCGTCGTGATCTCGACGAGGCACTGGCCCCGTTCGTTGACCGTGGCGTGGAAGAAGTGGACGCCATTGAACGCGCGGTATTGCGCGTGGCCGCCTATGAGCTGCGTTTCCGCCAGGATGTGCCGTACCGCGTGGTGATCAACGAGGCCATCGAAACCGCCAAGCGTTTTGGTTCCGAGCACGGCCACACCTATGTCAACGGTGTGCTGGACCGCGCTGCGGTGGAATGGCGCAAGACCGAATCGGGCCACTGAGCCCGGGCGGGCGGTGATTGCTGCCCCGTTGTCTTCATCACTGCGCCGGGGCCGGCATGATCGGCTCCGGCGTTGTTGTTTCAGGGAGGCCTGTGCATGAGCCTTGATGAGTTTGGTTTGATCGAGCGCATCCGCCGCCGCGCAGGTGGGCGGGCGGACGTCGTGCTGGGCATCGGCGATGATGCCGCGTTGCTGCAGATACCTCCCGGCCAGCAGTTGGTGGTCACCGCCGACACGCTCAACAGCGGCGTGCATTTCCCGACGGAAACACCACCCGCTGACATCGGCTGGAAAGCGTTGGCGGTGAATCTTTCCGATCTGGCCGCGATGGGCGCCGCACCGGCATGGTGCACGTTGTCCCTGTCACTGCCCGAAGCATCACCGGCATGGGTGGACGCATTCGCGGACGGCTTCTTCCAACTGGCCGACCCGCACGGCATGGCTTTGATTGGCGGCGATACCACGCGCGGTCCGTTGTCGATCTCGATCACCGCCATGGGCCATGTGCCAGCAGGCCAGGCATTGCGCCGTGATGGCGCCCAGCCCGGTGACGACGTGTGGGTGACTGGCGTGCCGGGCGAAGCCGGCGTGGCGTTGGCGTTATGGCAGCAGCAACGCTTGCAGGTGAGTGGGTCGGCCAGTGATGCCGCGCTTGAGCATCTGCGTTGTCGTCTGGCGCGGCCCACGCCCCGGCTGGCGGCAGGGTTGGCCCTGCGTGGTCTTGCGACCGCAGCCATTGATGTGTCCGATGGCTTGTTGGCGGACCTGGGCCACATCTGCGAACGCAGCCAGGTGGCTGCTGAAATCCTCGAAGATGAGCTGCCGATGTCGCAGATGGCAGCGCAGGCCGGTGAGGCTGAAATGTTCCGCACGTTGCGCGTCAGCGCGGGCGACGACTACGAGTTGTGCTTCACCGCGCCTGCATCGCAACGCGAGCAAGTGTTCGAAAGCATGGCGTCCGTTGCAGTTCGGGTGGCGCGTATTGGCTATATTCGGGCCGGTAGTGGGGTTCGGCTGGTCAACGGGGAGGGCACGGTGTTGGCGACATCGCGGTTGGGCTTCGACCATTTTTCTGCAGCAGGTCACTAGAGACATCCCGTCCGCACGGCGCTGGATTCAACACCACATCGTCCACTCAGTTTCAGCATTCCATCCGTGATAGGTCGCGCTTTTGATGCAGGGGTCCGCATCCGTGACGGCAAGCAGGGGGCTTGGTAGTGGAAACGGCGACGCGGGAAAAGGTCCGGGCGAAGATCGGAGATGCCAGCGCACCTTTGGTGTCGGTTGACACCTTGGCATTGGAAGCTGCACTTGATGTCGTCCTTTCCCGTAGCACGGGGATTTCAATGTTGCTGGTATCCACCGGTGACGGCCGCTCCGTGGCCCATCGGTGCTTCAACAGTCTCGATCCGCGCCGCCTTTCGGCGATGAGCAGCTCCTTTCTTACGTTGGGTGAAACCTTGTCGCGCGAGCTCGGCCTGAGCACGGCCGATTACGTGACGATGTCCACTTCGCAGGGGAGCATGGTGCTGGTGCGCGTGGCCGCAGGACGGCCGTACACATTGGCGGCATTGGGGCATGCCGATACCTCGCTTGCAATCTTGTTGTATGCGGCCCGAGACGCTGCAGGCCGCATCGGACTACTGCTGTAAATCCTGTTGCAGGGCAGCGGGGCTGCAGGTTGCCCGATTGCCATGCGACAGACCCGGGTCGAGGGGGGAGGTTCGACTACATATGCGTTCTGCCCATTCCGCGCCGCGGCATGGCGACGCATCCTGGCAAGACAACAAACGAGTGCATGGAGAAAGTCATGGCTGGAAACGTCAAGCTGGAAAAGCTCAATGAGATTGCTGGTTTCGTCGGTGCAGCGCTGGTGGACAGTGACAGTGGCATGGCGTTGGGCATGCTGGGGGGCGGCCCGATCAACCTGGAAGTCGCTGCGGCCGGCAACACCGAGGTGGTGCGTGCAAAGCGCCGCGTCGCCGCGTCGTTGGGCCTGTCCGACAGCATCGAGGACATCCTGATCACGTTGTCCAAGCAGTACCACCTGATACGCCCCCTGGAGAGCAACCAGGACCTGTTCCTGTATGTAGTGCTTGACCGTTCCCGAGCCAATCTGGCGCTCGCCCGCCACGAGCTGAAATCGTTCGAACAGACGCTCGATTTCAAGTAATGGTTGGCGCACCGCTGCCCGCGCACCGGGCAGCGATGCGTTTGAAGTACTTGCACGTTCCTGTCCGATCACTCTGATGCGTGCATTCGTATCTGGATTGACGTGATTGGATGCCGGTGTCCGGGCGTGTTGCAGTGATGCCAATCAAAGGGCTTCAGGTCTGACATATGGCGACCAAGCTGGTTTTCGTCGGCGAAATGGGTGCGGGAAAGACGACCGCCATCCGGTCGGTCTCGGACATGGAACCGATCAGCACCGAAATGCCGATCAGCGACGAAGATGCGCTGCACGTATCGCAGGGCAAATCGCACACCACGGTGGCGCTGGATTACAGCTCCATCGAACTGGGCGATGGTGAGTTGCTGCATGTCTACGGTGTGCCCGGGCAGGCTTACCTGGATTTCATGTGGCCCATCGTGGCCGAAGGTGCCATCGGCGTCATCGTGCTGGTGAGCACACTCAATCCGCGCGCACTGCCGAGCACGCTGGCTCTGCTCGAACGCTTCCGCGCATTGGCACCGGATGCCTGTTTCGCAGTAGGTGTCACCTGCCAGGATCGCGATCCCGCTTTCGCTTTCGCGGCGTTACGCGACGGACTTTCCGCTGCCGGTCACCGTTTGCCGGTGATGTGGGTGGATGCGCGCGAAGCCATGCAGGTCGACTTCCTGGTCAAGGCGCTGTTGTCCTGCCGCTACGCTGAAACTCCGGCGTGAGAGGGTGTTTTTCCACGCATCGCGGAATCATGCAGGCAAGCAGGATGAAACTCGCGCTTACGTGGCCCTTGGCGGCAATACCTTACCCGGATTGAGGATGCCGTCCGGGTCCAGCGCCTGCTTGATTGCATGCATCGCATCCAGGGTGCTGGCGGAAAACGCCTGCGTCATGAAATCGCGCTTGGCCAGACCAATGCCATGTTCGCCGGACAACGTGCCACCCAATCCCAGCGCCAGCGCGAACACCTTGGGCAGCGCCGCATGCGCGCGTGCATTCTCGTCGGCGTCATCCGGGTGGTAGAGGATGTTGACGTGCAGGTTGCCGTTGCCTGCATGGCCGAAGGTGACGATGGGCAGGTTGGCGTCGGCCGACAACTGCTGCACGCCTTCAACCAGTTCGGGTATGCGTGATACCGGCACGACAACGTCTTCGTTGATCTTGCCCGGCGCGATACTTTTCAGCGCGGGCGACAGCGCACGGCGCGCTGCCCACAACTTGTCGCGCGCGCTGCCATCGGTGGCGACATCCAGCTCCAGCATGCCGTCGCCTTCGGCGGCTTGGGCCAATGCATTGAGCAGATAGGGCAGGGTGTCATCGTCGCCATCGGCTTCGATCAGCAACATCGCACCAGCGTCCGGCACCTGCGCGCCATTGCGTCGCAGCAGCTCCAGGCTGCGCGCGTCCATGAATTCGAGCATGGTCGGCGTGACCGGTTGCGCCATCACCCGCGATACCGCTGCCGCCGCTGCCGCCGCATCCCGGTACAGCACGCGTAGCCCGGCCTGCGCGCGGGGGCGCGGTGCCAGCTTGAGCGTCGCCTCGACGATCAGTGCCAGCGTGCCTTCGCTGCCCACGATCAGATGGGTGAGATCAAACCCGGTGGCGTCCTTGGTGTAGGCACCGCCGCATTGGATCAGCTCGCCGGTACCGGTGACGGCGACCAAGCCCAGCACGTTGTCGCGGCTGGTGCCGTATTTCACCGCGCGCGGGCCGCCTGCGTTACAGGCCAGGTTGCCGCCGATGCTGCAGATGTCGGCACTGGAAGGATCCGGTGGCCAGAACAATCCGTGCGGCATCAGTGCGTGTTGCAGATCACCATTGAACACGCCCGGTTCAACCACGGCGCAGCGGTCGCCGGCGCGGATATCAACGATGCGGTTCATGCGTGCGAACGAGACCACCACACCGCCAGCGGTGGGCACTGCTGCGCCGGTGGTGCCGGTGCCGGCACCACGCCCGACCAGCGGCACGCCGTGTTCACGACAGGCGCGGACGATGGCCTGTACCTGCTCGCGGGTGCTTGGCAGCGCGACGCCTTGCGGCAGCGCGTGGCGCCAGGAATTGTCCTGTGCGTGTGCTTCCAATGCCGTGGTGTCGGTACGCCAGTCATCGCCCAGCAGCTTCGACAGGGTCTGGTTGAATGCATCGGGCAGGGCAGTCATGGGCGTTGGAAGTCAACCGGCGCGCGGTGCTGGATTGCCTTCCAGCCCAGCACGCACAAGAACAGTGGCAGCCACACCCAGCGCAGTTCCGAGAGAACGGTCTGCAGGCCGCGTGCGCTGAAGAAATTGTTGGCAAACGGCGACACGCGGATCGGCCGCCACGGCGCGAACAGACGGGTGTCGCTCCATGGCCACCACAAGGCCACGCCGAGCCCGCCGGAGGTGAATGCATCGAGCAGTGGATGCGATAGCGCGCAAACGAATACAAACGCCGCCGCCTGCACGCGCGTGGCCCGCAATGGTCGCGCCAGCAACACCGCCAGTAGCGCCAACACTGTTGAGAACAACAATGAATGGCTGGCGCCCCGGTGGCCGAAGGCATCGGCATAGGGAATGTGCAGCGCGAACGCCAGTACGTCGGCATCGGGCAGCATCGCAGCAGCCACGCCGGCGCCGAGCAAGTGCGGTGAGATACGGCCGCGCTCGCTGGCGCACCACAGCGCAAGGGGAACCGCGGCATGGGTAAAAATACTGGGCATCAGCAGTCGTCAGCGCGGAAGGCGTCGGTTATCCAATGCAGGCGTGGTGGCTCGCCGCTGGCTTCGACCACGTCGAAGCGGCAAGGCGCATTGGCGAAGCGGGGGTTACTGGCCAGATACAACTGTGCGGCGTGCACCAGCTTGCGGCGTTTGCTCACATCCACCGATGCCGCGCCGCCGCCAAATGCCGCTGAGCGTCGGTAGCGCACTTCGACGAACACCAACGTGTCGTTGGCCGGGTCACGCATTACCAAGTCCAGCTCGCCGCCACGGAAACGCACATTGGCGGCCAGCCAGCGCAGACCGCCGGCTTCCAGGTGCGCGCGGGCGGCGCTTTCGACCGCCGCGCCGCGCTGCAGTGAATCAGCGGCCATCACCGATCGATGTCGGGCGGCCGCCGCTGAAGGTGGACCATGCCGGCGTGCGCAGCACATTGCCAAAGCCGTCCAGGTGCAGCGAGCCGGTCGCGCCGAGCAGGCCGCCGCTGGTGCTGTTGGCCATCTTTTCCAGATAGGCGGTGATCTTCCACGCATCGAAACCGAAGGCAAACAGCCGTGCGGCGCCGCCGCGTGCGGTAGCCAACGTACCGGCAACGCTGCTGGCGGCAGGCAGGCCGGCAACGTCCCGCGTGGTCCAGGCTTCGCTCGGATAAACAATGCCGTCCAGCGCGGTGTCTTCTTCGGCCTTGCCGGTGTTGTTGGTCAGCTGCGAGGTGCCCACGCGGCTCACTGCCGACAGACCGGCCAGTGCCAGCTGCGGTGCCAGTGCACGCGCTTGGTTGCCCTTGACCGCCAGAAACACCGCATCGGCGCCGTTGACCTGACGGAGCTGTGCACCAATGTCGCCCGGTGCATCGCCGACGTTGATGCTGGCGGCGACCTTGCCGCCGCGCTCGGCGAAGCGCTCCTTGAAGGCGTTGCTGGCGCGGCGGCCAGCGTCGTCGTTGCTGGCGATCACCAATACGTTGCCGCGTTCGCGGCTCAACAGGTATTCGGCGGCCATGATGCCGTCGTCTTCCGGCGCCAGCGAGAAGGCGGCACTGCCGGCAGGAGGGGTGTCCTTGCCACGGTTCAGTGCCAGCAGCGGCACCTGCAGCTCGCGGTGGAACAGCGCATCCACCTCCTCACGGCCCAGCGGCCCGACAACAAAGTCCACGCCCGAGGCGACAGCCCTGTCGTATGCAGCATTGGCGCCCGCGGCGGTGCCGTGGGTGTCGATGAAGTCGACCTGCGGACGGCGACGGTTTTCGGCGTAGTAGCCAGCCAGCAGGCCATCACGGACCGACGCGGCAGCGGTGGCCATGTTGCCGCTGAGCGGCAGCAGTACGGCCATCTTTGCCGGCGGGCGGTAGCCGTCGGCCTCGGCCGGTGGACGCTTGCCGGTGTCCAGCTGCCAGGCGGCATCGCGGTCAAACGGGCGTGGCAACGGCAGGCCGCGTGCAATCAGGGCGCGGCCGGCATGGTTGTACAGCGGGTCGCCGGCCGGCAGTGCCGCGGTGCGGCTGCTGAGCGTGGCATCGTCCATACCAGCCAGCAGGCGGGTGATGGCGCGCTGGTTATCGCTGCGCGCGGTGCCGTTGAGCAGGGCACCGGCGCGGGCGCGTTCGGCTGCAGCATTGAATGCGTTGCCGGAGGTTTCAAGCGCCTGTGCGCGTGCCAGATACCAGCGCGCCTGCAATAGCGCGGGCAGCTGGTCAGCGGCACCGCTCAGCGCCTGCAGGGCCACGGCCGGCTGTTTTTCATCCAGGGCCAGCTCGGCCAACATCAGGTTGTAACGCTGCTGCGTGGCGCCGCTGAGTTGGCGCGACTGCACCTGCGGGATCAGCATGCGGGCACGCGCGTTGTCGCCGGCTTCGTGCCAGGCGAAGGCCGCATCGGCCAGCAACAGCGATTTGGCTGCACCACGCGCCAGTGCGGCTTGGGCTTCCAACTGCTGGGCTGCTTCGCGCGGCTTGCCTTGTTCGAGCAGGGCAATCGCAGCCAGCTGGGCGGGCGAGCTGGTGGGTGCGACGCTGGTGGTGGCACAGCCCACGAACAGCAGCATCGACAACGACAGGGCGGAAATCCGGGCGGCGACAGACTTGTTCATTTGATATCCGTTCGACAGGGCGCGGCAGTGCCGGGCGGGGGAAACGGTACGATTCTACCCTTGCCCATGGAAAAGCCGATGATGAGTACCGCTACCGCCACCTTGTATGTTGTTGCCACGCCCATCGGCAACCTTGCCGATCTGAGCCCGCGTGCGCAGGAGGTGCTGCGGTCGGTGGCGGCGATCTGTGCCGAAGACACGCGCCATACCGGCCAGCTGTTGTCGCATTTCGGCATCAGCAAGCCATTGGTAGCGCTACACGATCACAACGAGGAAGCCATGGCGCAGCGCGTGGTTTCGCGCCTGTTGGCCGGCGAATCGCTGGCAGTGGTAAGCGATGCGGGCACCCCCTTGGTCAGCGACCCCGGTTTCCGCGTGGTGCGTGCCGCGCGCGCGGCGGGCGTCAAGGTCAGCCCGATCCCGGGTGCTTGCGCAGCCATTGCTGCGTTGAGCGTGGCCGGGCTGCCGAGCGACCGTTTCGTCTTTGAAGGTTTCCTGCCGGCCAAGTCCTCGGCACGGCGCGAGCGCCTGCAGCGGTTGGCGAGTGAAACCGGCACGTTGGTGTTCTACGAATCCTCGCACCGCATCGCCGAATCGCTGGCCGACATGGGCGGCGCATTCGGCAACGAACGCCCGGCGGTGATTGCACGCGAGCTGACAAAGTTGTTCGAGACCGTGCTCGATGGGACGCTGGAACAGCTGTTGGCTCGGGTACTGGCCGACGACAACCAGCGCAAGGGTGAATTCGTGGTGATGGTGCAGGGCGCCAGTGACGATGAGGAAGCAAAGATCGCCGAAGGCCGCCGTCTGTACACCAAGCTCAACGAGCACCTGCCGCCATCCACCGCCGCCAAACTCGCGGCCGAGCTGAGCGGCGCGCCGCGCAAGGCGTTGTACGGGCAGTAATGCGCGCGAGCGTCTTGGTCCGGTGGTGCCGCGCGTCGTCGCTGCGCTGCGTTGGGAGCGGGTGTTTGAACTGATGAACTGAACGGTGGCATGCAGTGGCGGCATTGCTGAGGGGGGTAAGCCCCCTTTCTGCTCCCTATTTCCCGCTCTATTTGCGACAATGCGCGCGGCGGAGTCGGCCAGGCAGTCGCGTCATTCCTTCGGGAATGCCGAGGAAAGTCCGGGCTCCACAGGGCAAGGTGCCAGGTAACGCCTGGGCGGCGCAAGCCGACGGAAAGTGCAACAGAAAGATACCGCCTAAGTCTCCTTCGGGAGACCGGTAAGGGTGAAATGGTGCGGTAAGAGCGCACCGCGAGTCTGGCAACAGACCGGTACGGCAAACCCCACCTGGAGCAAGACCAAATAGGGACCTAATGACGTGGCCCGCGTCGGGTCCGGGTAGGTTGCTTGAGCGTCACGGTGACGTGGCGCCTAGAGGAATGACTGCTCACGACAGAACCCGGCTTATCGGCCGGCTCCGCCACTTTCCTCGCCTGCCAGGCGAGGAAGCCCCAAGGTTCCGCAGCGCGAAATCTTGGGCGTTCAGGCTTTACGCCTGTAAATCTCCCTTGCTGTCGATGCCACTCCTTTAATAGAGCAGCGGAGCTTTGCTCCATCAGGCCTACGTTGGCTTGCTTCGCATTGTTTCCGAGCAACTGGAGCCGCTTGGCTTTCAGCTCATCTCCTGCAAAGGGAGGGGCGGGAGAGGACGGCTTTTGCTTCCCGTTGGGAATTCGCCCAGCCCCGCAATCGAAAGCTGGTGCGTGCGGCCTTTCTCACTCCCCGTCGCGGGGAATGTCCACTCGGGTTTCGCCCTGGAAGACTCCTTCCGGGCCAAAGCGTCGTTCGTGGATGAAGCCGCGCCCGGCATGATCAATCAGGATCACTGTGCTGGCACGGGTGCCATAGTCGGTGCCACGGATGAATGCACTGGACAGTCGCCGCTCCAGTTCCATGGGGACGCCGGTATGTGGAAGCGTCGTATCGGCGGGGCGGGTTTCGTCCGCCAGCGCCTGCCAGATCGGATCAAGCACGTCTGCGCCCTGCGCCAGCCACGTTTCCATTGCTCGCATCAGTCGCAAGGTCTTGGGCCATGGTGCGTCCAGGCTTCCATTGGACATGCCGTGAACACCGGGCGGCAGGTTCTGCCAGCCGGCCGGGTGGTTGCCGAGGTAGGTGCAGTTCTCCGCGTCGGCAACAAGCAGATTGAAGGGGGCGAATTCGCCGGCGCGATCAGCCAGTGCGCGGGTATAGCGGGTGGCATCCTGTGCGCCGCTCAGGTAGCCGGTAATCAGCTCGCCCCGCGAGGGTCCGCCCGTCGGCGCGGTCGGGTCGCGCACATTCGTGATCACGGCAGCATGACCAAGGGCATTTACCCCCATCCAGCTGCCGCCCGAACGCAGGTCGCGTCCGGCAATCACGTCTTCATGTGGATTGGGCCAGCGCTGCAACGACGCGGTGGGGCGCGCGTGGAACTCATCACGATTGCCCGCCATGGCGAGGCGCCAACGGGGATGACAGTTCCAGGCAAGGGTGACGAGGCACATTGGCGAAGTGTGCCGGCTTGCGCAGTTTCCGGCCATCCCAGTCTGAATGGTGACGTAGTTGCGGTCCTGTTTTCACGCGGTCTCTACAGTGCTGAATTTCTTGGAAATCTCAAAATTTGAGACGAAACAGCAACTTGTGGATAAGCCTTGAACAAGTCTCTAAACATTGCTGCAAACCCTTGATGCAAATAGTGATTTTGCGAGCTGAAAGTTGTTGACAACCTTTTTGCCACTGCTAAGGTGGGCATCAGAGGGAAAACCGGGTTTTTTGTGGTTTTTCGTGGTTCAATAACTTTCCATACGCAATCAGACAAACGGGTGCATACGGGTGTTTCAGGGCGAGACGGCCATCACGGTTGACGACAAGGGACGCATGGCGGTGCCCACCGCTTATCGCGACCTCGTTGCGCGTGCCAGCGGCAATCGTCTTGTGCTGACCTACAACCCGTTCGAAGCCGGTTGCCTGTGGTTGTACTCAGAGCAGGAGTGGGAGCGGGTGCGGGACGATGTAATGGCAAAGCCCAATACCCAGCGCGTAGTGCGCACCCTTCAGCAGAAGCTTGTCGGTTCCGCCGCCCACCTGGAGTTGGATGGAAACGGCCGTATCAGCCTGCCTTCCAGTCACCGCAGTGCGGTGGGTATCGAGAAGAAAGCAGTGCTGATGGGCATGGGTGACAAATTCGAATTGTGGAGCGAGCAAGCGCATCGCGCACTGATCCAGCAGACATTGTCTGACGCGGATCTGGGCGATGGGCTTCTCGACTTGAAGTTGTGAGCCGGGGTGCCCGGGTGCGCGGTCAAGCGCAAGCCGGTCACCCTCCGGTGTCACAGCCGCCGGCGGGCCACCTGCCGGTGCTGTACACCCAGGTCCTTGCGGGCCTGAGGGTGATCGAAAACGGTGTCTATCTGGATGGCACGTTCGGCCGTGGCGGTCATGCTGGTGGCGTGCTGCGCCAACTCGGCGCCGACGGCCGTCTGCTGGTCATGGACAAGGACCCTGAAGCCATCGCCGTGGCCGAGCGCGACTTCGCGCCCGATGGCCGTGTGGCGATCTGTCGCGGCAGCTTTGCCGACCTGTTGAACTGGGACGAAACCGCCGCCGGTCTGGATGGCGTGTTGTTCGACCTGGGCGTGTCTTCGCCGCAGCTGGACGTGGCCGAACGTGGTTTCAGTTTCGGCAAGGATGGCCCGCTGGACATGCGCATGGACCCGGATTCGGGCGAGAGCGCTGCACAGTGGCTCAACCGTGCCGAAGACCGCGAAATCGCCGACGTGCTGTGGGCCTATGGCGACGAACGCCAGAGCCGCCGCATCGCACGCGCCATCGTTGCCCGTCGCGCGACCCAGCCGTTTACGCGTACTGCCGAACTGGCGGAGCTGATTGCTTCGGTGATGCCGCGTGGCAAGGACAAGATTCATCCGGCCACGCGCAGCTTCCAGGCCATCCGCATCCATATCAATCGTGAGCTGGCCGACCTTGAGGCCGGGCTGGACGCAGCGATGGCGAGGCTCAAGCCCGGTGGTCGTCTGGCCGTGATCAGCTTCCACTCGCTGGAAGACCGCATCGTCAAGCAATTCATGAACCGGCACGCCAAGGCGCCGCCGGCCAACCGTCGTTTTCCAGAAGCGACGGTCTTCGTGCCGACGTTGGATCTTATTGGCGGTGCGATCAAGGCCGAAGACGACGAATTGGCAGTGAACCCGCGTTCGCGCAGCGCCGTGTTGCGGGTTGCCGAGAAGCGGGCCTCCAAAGAGGGTGCGCAATGAGCCGCCTGCTGCTGATCGTGCTGCTGGCCTGCACCATCGCTTCGGCGATCGGTGTGGTGTTCATGCGCCATCGTCATCGGCAGCTGTTTGTCGAGTTGTCCAAGCTTGAGCATGCGCGCGACGAACTCAACATCGAATTCGGCCGGCTGCAGCTGGAGCAGGCGACGCTGGCGCAAGCCACGCGCGTTGATCAGGAAGCGCGCGGCCGACTGGGCATGAAATTCCCGGAAGCCGCCGACATTGTGGTGATCCGACCGTGAGCAAATCCGGCCGCAATCGCACCCGCAGCCAGTTCGACCTGGGCAACCGCCTGATGATGGTCGGCATTGGTTTGGGTCTGTGTGCGGTGACGCTGGTCGGCCGGGCAGCGTATGTGCAGTTGATCGATAGCGATTTCTACCAGCGCCAGGGTGAAGCACGTTACCTGCGTGAAGTACCGATCCCGACCTCGCGCGGCATGATTACCGACCGCAACGGCGAGCCGGTGGCAGTGTCCACGCCGGTGGCATCGATCTGGGCCAATCCGCAGGAGCTGCTGCAGGCGCCGGACCGCATCCCAGAGCTTGCGCAGGTATTGGGGCTGCCGGTGGACGAGCTGACCACCAAGCTCACGCAGAAGGCCGACAAGGAGTTCATGTACCTGCGTCGCCGCATGAATCCGGATGTGGCCGAACAGATCGTGGAGCTGAAGATTCCGGGCGTGTTTTCGCAGCGCGAATTCCGTCGTTTCTACCCGCAGGGTGAGGCGATGGCGCACGTGTTGGGCTTCACCAACATCGACGACCGTGGTCAGGAAGGGCTGGAGCTGGCCTTCGACGAATGGCTGCGCGGCAAAGCTGGTGCCAAGAAAGTCATCCGCGACCGTAAGGGCGCGATTGTTGAAAACATCGATCAGGTGCGTCCTGCCGAGCCGGGCAAGGATTTGACCCTGAGCATTGATCGCCGCATCCAGTTTCTGGCCATGCGCGAGCTGCGCAATGCGGTCACTGCGAACAAGGCCGCCGGTGGTTCCATCGTGGTCATGGACGTGGCGACGGGTGAGGTGCTGGCCATGGCCAATCTGCCGACCTACAACCCGAACGCGGTCAGTGGCGCCACACCGGACACGCGCCGCAACCGCGCGGTGACCGATCTGGTCGAGCCGGGTTCGACGATGAAACCGCTGACCATCGCCACTGCACTGCAGAACCATGTGGTCACCCCGGACACGGTCATCGACACCAATCCGGGCTACATGTCGCTGGGCCGCTACACCATTCGCGACGTGCCGCGTAACAACGGCGTGCTCAACGTTACCGGCGTGATCACCCGCAGCTCGAATATCGGCGCGGCCAAGATTGTGGCGCGCATTCCGGACCAGACCTTCTATGACACCGTGCGTGCCTTCGGGTATGGCGTGGCGCCGGACAGCGGTTTTCCGGGTGAATCGTCGGGCGTCGTGCCGCGGCCGGGCAGCCCTACCTGGTACGGCACCACCAAAACTACGATGTCCTATGGCTACGGCCTGTCGGTGACGCCGCTGCAGATCGCGCAGGCGTACTCGGCCTTGGCCAACGGTGGCACCGTGATCCAGCCGACCTTCATCAAGGGCCAGCGCAACGAAGCGCGCCAGGTGTTGGACCCGGAAGTGGCCCAGGAAGTGGTGCGAATGATGGAAACCGTGGTCACCAATGGCGGCGCCAAGCAGGCGGCGATTCTGGGTTACCACGTTGCCGGCAAGACCGGCACCGCACGCAAGAACGGCCCCAACGGCTACGAACGCGGCCACTACAACCTGTTGTTTGCCGGCATCGTCCCGGCCACTGCACCGCGTTTTGCTGCAGTGGTGGTGGTCAACGATCCGCAGGGTTCGCTGCAGTACGGCGGTCTGGTTTCCGCCCCGGTTTTCCACCATGTGATGGAAGGCACCCTGCGCTTGATGGACGTGCCGCCGGATGACATCCAGTCATGGCTGGCCGCGCAGGCTGCCGGCAAAGTGGGGGGTAAGCCGGGCAGCAGTCGCGCACCACTGCCGATCCCGCAGGAAGCGGTCGATACCCCCGACGCGACGGCCGAATTCGATGCCGCGCTGCCTACTGCCAGTGCTCCGGTACCTGCCACCACGGAGGTGCGCCAGTGAGCCGCACGATGCTGCTGTCCAACCTGCTGCCTGAGTTGACTCTGGCGCACGATCCGCAGATCAGCGGCTTGGTGCTGGATTCGCGTTTTGTCCGTCCGGGCGATGCCTTTGTCGCGATTGCCGGTTTCGGTGCGCACGGGCTGGGCTTTGTCGAACAGGCCAAGGCAGCCGGTGCGGTGGCGGTGTTGTTTGATCCGCCTGCGCCGGCTGAACTGCCTGCTCCGGCGGATGCCATTGCGGTGCCCGGCCTGCGTTCGCGCATGGGCGTGATGGCGGACCAGTTCCACGGCCATCCGTCGCGTGCGATGACCATGGTCGGTGTCACCGGCACCAACGGTAAAACGTCGACGGTGCAGTTGCTGACGCAAGCCTGGCATTTGCTGGGAATCCATTGCGGCTCGATTGGCACGCTTGGCGTTGGCCTGTACGGCAATGTGGTGCCGACCGGCTTTACGACACCGCTGGTGCTGCAGATGCATCAGGTATTGGCGCAGCTGCGTGATGATGGCGCCAAGGCTGTGGCGATGGAAGTCAGCTCGCATGCGCTGGACCAAGGCCGCGTGGATGCCGTGCAATACGACGTTGCAGTGTTCACCAACCTCACCCGCGATCATCTGGATTACCACGGCAGCATGGAGGCCTACGGTGCCGCCAAGGCCAAGCTGTTCCAGCGCCCGGGCCTGAAGGCTGCGGCGATCAATCTGGATGATGCATTCGGCCGTGAACTGATCGCCACGCTGGCGGCAGACGTGCAGGCCATTGGCTTGAGTTCGACCGGCCAGAGTGGCGCCGGCATTCGTGCTGAGAATCTGCTGTTGGACGGGCAGGGCATCGGCTTCGATCTGCTCATCGGCGATGCGCGCCATCCGCTGCGTTCACCGCTGCTGGGCCGCTTCAATGTCGACAACCTGCTGGCCGTCGCCGGTGCGCTACATGGTCTGGGCCAATCGGCGGCGACCATTGCCCAGGTGCTGGGCCAGCTGCAGCCGATTGCCGGGCGCATGAATCGCCTTGGCGGCCATGGTGAGCCGACCGTGGTCATCGATTACGCACATACCCCCGACGCACTGGAGCAAGCACTGCGCAGCCTGCATGGCCACCTCAATGGTCGACTGCTGTGCGTGTTCGGTTGCGGTGGCGAACGCGACACCGGCAAACGTCCGCAGATGGCCGCCATTGCCGAAGAACTGGCCGATGTGGTGTTTGTCACTGACGACAACCCGCGCGGCGAAGAGGGCGATGTGATCATCGCCGACATCATGGCCGGCTTTGCCGATGCCTCCCGGGTCAACGTGCAGCGTGACCGTGCCCGCGCCATTGGCGCGGCCGTTGCGCAGGCAGGCCCTGGCGACATCGTGCTGGTTGCCGGCAAGGGCCATGAGCCCTATCAGGAGATTGCAGGTATCAAACATCCTTTCGATGACACCGACGTGGCATCGCGCGCGCTGCTGGCGCGCGCCGCCACCGGTCAGGAGGTGCGGCTGTGAAGCGCGCCCCGCTGTCGCTGATCGCCCACTGGGCCGGTGGCGAGATTCACGGTGACGACGTGGCGGTCGACGCTGTCAGCAATGACACGCGCACGCTCAGTGCCGGCAGTCTGTATGTGGCGCTGCGTGGCGAACGTTTCGACGGCCACATGTTTGCCGCCAATGCGGTAGCCCGTGGCGCCAGCGCATTGCTGGTGGACACGCTGCAGTCGCTGGATGTGCCGCAGATACTGGTTGCCAATACCGAAATCGCACTGGCAAAGATTGCAGCAGCGATGCAGCACGACCGTGCCACCCGCGTGTTTGCCATCACCGGCAGCAATGGCAAGACCAGCGTCAAGAGCCTGTTGTTGGCGATCCTGCAACATGCCGCGCAGGTGGAAGATCGTCAGGTCTATGCCACGCCGGGCAACCGCAATAATGAGGTCGGTCTGCCGCTGGCCGTGATCGATGCGCCGGAAGACGCCGACTATGCCGTATACGAAATGGGCGCCGGCAAACCCGGTGACATTGCGTACCTGACCGACATCGCGCACCCGCACTATGCGTTGGTCAACAACGTTGCCGCCGCGCACCTTGAGCGCATGGGCAGCCTGTTGGGTGTGGCCACCACCAAGGGCGCCATCTACGCAGCACTGCCGGAAGATGGTGTGGCGGTAATCAATGCCGACGATGCGTTCGCGCCGTTCTTCGAACAACATTTCATTGGGACGCCGGCACGTTGCAAGGTGCTGCGCTTTGGTTTGGAGCACAGCGCTGATGTGCGCGCTGGCAACCTCGTGCTGGGCGCCGAGGGCGCGCACTTCACCCTGATCACGCCGCACGGCCAGGCAGCGGTGGAAGTACATCTGACGGGCCGCCATAACGTGCTCAATGCATTGGCGGCGGCATCGATGGCGCTGGCTGCTGGTATCGCGCTTCCACTGATCGTGGAAGGCCTGGCGCAGGCGCGCCCGGTGGCAGGGCGTCAGGTCGCACACACGCTGATCAACGGTGCGGTGCTGATCGACGACAGCTACAACGCCAACCCTGGTTCCCTGGCCGCTGCGATAACCGCGTTGGCCACAGCCAAGGAAGAAGGCTGGCTGGTGCTGGGCGACATGCGCGAGCTGGGCGAGGGCGCGCAGGCGTTGCACGCACAGGCCGGACAGCGTGCGCGCGAAGCCGGGCTCACGCGTCTGTACACGCTGGGGCCGCTGAGCGAAGCGGCATCAACGGCGTTCGGTGAAGGTGGGCGTCACTTCGACTCCCATGCCGCACTGGCTGCCGCCCTGGAAACCGAACTTCATGCTGGTGTGCGTTGCCTGATCAAGGGCTCGCGCGGCAGTGCCATGGACAAGATCGTGACTGCGCTGTTGGGGCGTGGCGAGGACACTATGCATGTTGCTTGAACTGGCCCGTTGGTTGCAGCAGTTGGACGATCTGTTCCGGCTGTTCAACTACATCACTTTCCGCGGCATCCTCGCGGCGCTGACCGCGCTCGGCTTGTCGCTGTGGCTTGGGCCGGCAGCGATCCGTCGTCTGGCCCAGCTCAAGGGTGGCCAGCCGATCCGCAAGGACGGCCCGCAATCGCACTTCTCCAAGGCCGGCACACCGACCATGGGCGGCGGTTTGATCCTGACCACCGTGCTGATCTCGGTGCTGCTGTGGGCTGACCTGCGCAACCGTTACGTTTGGGTGGTGATGGCGGTGATGCTCTGCTTCGGTGCCATTGGCTGGTACGACGACTGGTTGAAGATCGCCAAGCGCGATCCGAACGGTTTGAAGTCGCGCTGGAAGTACCTGCTGCAGTCGATCTTTGGTCTGGCCGCGGGTTTGTTCCTCTTCTACACGGCCGACGTGCCGGCAGCGTTGACGCTGTACATCCCGATGTTCAAGTCGATTGCGTTGCCGTTGGCAGGCATCAGTTTCGTAGCTATCGCTTACTTCTGGATCGTCGGCTTCTCCAATGCGGTGAACCTGACCGACGGCCTGGACGGCCTGGCAATCATGCCGACCGTATTGGTGGCCTGCGCGCTGGGCGTGTTCGCCTACGCCTCGGGCAACGCGGTGTTCTCCAGCTACCTGCAGATTCCTCAGATTCCTGGTGCCGGCGAACTGGTCATCATCTGCGCGGCTATCGCTGGCGCGGGCTTGGGCTTCCTGTGGTTCAACACTTACCCGGCCATGGTGTTCATGGGCGATGTCGGCGCGCTGGCGTTGGGCGCCGTGCTCGGCACCATCGCCGTGATCGTGCGCCAGGAACTGGTGCTGGTGATCATGGGCGGTGTATTCGTGATCGAAACCCTGTCGGTAATGATCCAGGTGGCTTCGTTCAAGCTCACGGGAAAGCGTGTGTTCCGCATGGCACCCATTCACCACCATTTTGAGCTGAAGGGCTGGCCGGAGCCGCGCGTGATCGTGCGCTTCTGGATCATCTCGGTGGTGCTCGTGTTGATCGGCCTGGCAACCTTGAAGGTGCGCTGATGGACGACTACTCGCGTCAGGCAACTCGACTTGAAGCCATCGGCGGCAGCTACGACAAGTGGCTGCTGGGCGCCGCCGTGACCTTGGCTTCGATCGGGGTCGTGATGGTGGCTTCCAGCTCCATCGCGCTGACGCAGAGTCCGTTCTACTACCTCACCCGCCACCTGGTGTTCATCGGCATCGGTGTGATGCTGGCGCTGGTGACGATGCGGGTGGAGTTGAAGGAAATCGAGAAGTACAACCAGCTGCTGCTGTTGGGCTGCTTTGCGCTGCTGATCGTGGTGTTCATCCCTGGGCTGGGCAGCAGCGTCAATGGCGCCCGCCGCTGGGTGAACCTGGGTGTGTCCAAGTTCCAGACCGTGGAAGCGGTGAAGGTGCTCTACATCGTCTGGTTGTCCAGTTACCTGGTGCGCTTCCGCGACGAGGTCAATGCCACCTGGCAGGCAATGTTGAAGCCGGTTGGCGTGGTCGGCCTGCTGGTCGGCCTGCTGCTGATGCAGCCTGACTTTGGTTCGTCGATGCTGCTGCTGGGCATCACCATCTGCATGCTGGTGCTGGGCGGCGCCCAGATCACCCGCATCATCCTGCCGGTGTTGTTGCTGCTGCCGGGGCTGGTGCTGCTGGTGATCTTCGAGCCGTACCGCATGCGCCGCGTCACCTCGTTCATGGATCCGTGGCAGGACCAGCTTGGTTCCGGCTATCAGCTGTCCAATGCACTGATGGCCATCGGCCGTGGTGAGTGGACCGGCGTCGGCCTGGGCGCGTCAATCCAGAAGCTGAACTATCTGCCCGAATCGCATACCGACTTCATCTTCTCGGTGATTGCCGAGGAGCTGGGCTTCATCGGCGTGTGCGGCATCATCAGCCTGTACGTGTTGCTGGTTGGTCGTGCGTTCTGGTTGGGCATGCGTTGCATTGAAATGCGCCGCCACTTTGCGGGCTACATCGCTTTCGGCATTGCCCTGTGGATCAGCCTGCAGACCTTCGTGTCGATTGGCGTGAACCTGGGCATTCTTCCGACCAAGGGTCTGACCCTGCCGCTGATTTCTTCCGGTGGGTCCAGCGTGATGATGACCTGCGTGGCGATGGGGTTGCTGCTGCGGGTGTCCTACGAATACAACCGTGCCGTGCGTCGTCAGGAAGTCCGTGACGACATCGAGCCGGTGGTCGAAGACGCCGAGCAGGCACCGGCGGCCACGCCAACCGCAACTGCCGTGGCTTCGGCCATGCAGGGCAACGCCGCGCGTGGTACCAGCCGCATGCAGCAGCGGGTTGAACCGACCTTCGGGAGGATTGCATGAGCAATCTGACCAAGAACGCTGCGCCGCGCCCGGTGATGATCATGGCCGGCGGTACCGGTGGCCATATCTTCCCGGGTCTGGCAGTGGCCAAGGTGTTGCGTGAGCGCGGTGTACCGGTGGTGTGGCTGGGCGCCGACGGCGCCATGGAAACCCGTTTGGTACCGCAGCATGGAATTCAGATCGACACGCTGGCCATTTCCGGCCTGCGTGGCAAGGGCAAGCTGGCGTTGCTGGGCGCACCGGTGCGTGTGCTGCGCGCCATTCGTGACGCTGGCTACGTGCTGCGTGATCGCAATCCGCGCGCGGTGGTGGCTTTCGGTGGCTTTGCCTCCGGGCCGGGTGGAATGGCGGCGCGACTGCATGGTTTGCCGTTGCTGGTGCACGAACAGAACCGTGCGCCGGGCTTGACCAATCGCATCCTGTCGCGCTTCGCACGTCGCCTGCTGACCGGCTTCCCAGGCAGTTTTTCCGGTAACAAGGAAGAAGTGGTGGGCAATCCGGTGCGTGCCGAGATTGCCGCCTTGCCGACGCCGGAACAACGTCTCGTCGGCCGCGCTGGCCCCATGCGCCTGCTGGTGCTGGGTGGTAGCCAGGGCGCGCGTGCATTGAACAATGCCGTGCCCAAGGCGCTGGCCGCACTGGGCGACAGTGTTTCCATCGACGTCTGGCACCAGTGCGGTGAGAAGCTGCACGAAGAAGCCTTGCAGGCTTATCGCGATGCCGGTGTATCCGGTCGTGTTGATGCCTTCATTGGTGACATGGCCGCTGCCTATGACTGGGCAGACGTGGTGGTATGCCGCGCAGGCGCATCCACGCTGGCTGAGTTGTGCGCAGTGGGCATTGGCAGCGTGCTGGTGCCGTTTGCCGCTGCGGTCGATGACCACCAGACCCGCAATGCCGAATATCTGGTCGAGCGCGGTGCCGCTGAACTGCTCAAGCAGGACGACGCACTGGCAGCCAATCTGGAAGGCGTGCTGCGCACGCTCGTCAACAATCCCGCTGGTCGCATGCAGATGGCGCATGCCGCGCGTGCACTGGCCAAGGTCGATGCGGCCGAACGCATCGCAGACATCATTCTTGAGGAAGCAGCATGAATACGGCATCGCGCACTCGCGCCCGCCACATGGGAGGCGCGCAATGACCCGCCGCCTCCACGACACCACCGACCTGGTTCGCGCCTTCCCGCGCGTGCATTTTGTTGGCATCGGCGGCACCGGCATGAGCGGCATCGCCGAAGTGATGCTGACGCTGGGCTACGAAGTGTCCGGCTCGGACAACTCCGATAACGCGGCCACGCGTCGTCTGTCGCGTCTGGGTGCGCGAGTGATGCGCGGCCACTCTGCGGCCAATGTGCTGGGCACTGATTGTGTGGTGGTCTCCAGTGCCATCCGCGATGACAACCCTGAGCTGATGGAAGCGCGCAGCCAGCGCATTCCGATCATGCCGCGTGCGGCGATGCTGGCCGAGTTGATGCGCTTCCGTCGCGGCATTGCCGTCGCCGGCACGCACGGCAAGACCACCACTACCTCGCTGACCGCAGCGGTGCTGAGCGAAGGTGGGCTGGACCCGACCTTCGTCATCGGCGGCCAGCTGTTGGCGGCCGGTGCCAACGCCAAACTCGGCGGTGGCCAGTGGCTGGTGGCCGAGGCCGATGAGAGCGATGGCAGCTTCCTGCGCCTGAATCCTTTGGTGGCAGTGATCACCAACATCGACTCTGACCATCTCGAGAACTACGGCAACGACTTCGCCCGCGTGCAGGAAGCCTTTGCTGAATTCCTGCAGCGCCTGCCGTTCTATGGCCTGGCCGTGTTGTGCATCGATGACCCGGAAGTGGCTGCACTTGCCGCCAAGACGCCGCGTCATGTGATGAGTTACGGCATGAGCAGCAATGCCGACGTGCGCGCCGAAGACGTAGTGCAGGACGGTCCGCGCATGCGTTTCACCCTGCGTTTGCCGGAAGGCAGCAGCGTGCCGGTGACGTTGGCATTGCCGGGCAAGCACAACGTGCTCAATGCGCTGGCTGCGGCCGCAGTTGCCTGGCAGCTGGGCGTAGCCCCGGAAGCCATCGCGTCGGCGCTGGAGAAGTTTGAAGGCGTTGGTCGCCGCTTCAACGATCTGGGCGTGGTCACCACGCACAAGGGCGCCAAGGTCCGCGTTATCGACGACTACGGTCATCATCCGCGCGAACTGGAAGCCGTGTTCGCAGCTGCGCGTGGCGGTTGGCCGTCGCAGCGTCTGGTGGTGGCTTTCCAGCCGCACCGCTACAGCCGTACGCGCGATCAGTTTGATGCGTTCGCAGCAGTGTTGTCGGAAGTCGACGCATTGGTGCTGAGCGAGGTCTACCCGGCCGGCGAAGCGCCGATTCCGGGTGCCGATTCCAAGTCGCTGGCGCGTGCCATTCGTGCGCGCGGTCGCAGTGAGCCGGTGGTGGTGGGCAATGCCGCCGACCTGGTGTCGGTGCTGCCCGACGTGCTGCAGGACGGTGATCTGCTGCTGATGATGGGCGCGGGCGACATCGGTCACGTGGCTCAGATCGTGGCAACCGAAGGCTTCAAGGAGTCCGTGGGCGAATGAACCATCACGCATTCCCGTCGTTGCATGCCGGCACCACCGCTCTGCGGTTGGTGCGTCGTGCGTGCGCGTGGAATGCAGGGGAGGGCGCGCGATGAACGCCATGCTGCGCATCCTCGCCTGGTTGTTGGCTATCGCGTTGGTGGCGCTGCCGGTCGTGGCCGTGCTTAACGGTTGGGTGGGCGCCGAACGTTGGCCGCTGGCCAAGCTGCGTGTGCACGGTGAGTTCGAGCGCGTGCCGGCGGAAGATCTGCAGAAGGCATTGCTGCCGTACGCGCAGGCGGGCTACTTCGCGGTGAAGCTGCAGGACGCGCAGCACGCAGTGGAAAAACTGCCCTGGGTGGAAAGCGCACGCGTGCGCAAGCAATGGCCGGACGTGCTGGAAGTTTCCATCGTCGAGCACAAGCCGTTCGCACGCTGGGGCAAGGATCGACTGCTGTCCGAGCAGGGCCGTTTGTTTGCTGTGCCGCATGGCCTTGAAAACGCGCCGCTGCCGCAGCTGGACGGCCCGGATGCCAAGACTGCGGAAGTGGTCGAGCTGTACAACGATTCCCGTGCACTATTCGCGCCCGCTGGCGTGGACGTGCGCCAGGTTGCCATGGACGCGCGCGGCAGCTGGTCGCTGGCGTTGAACAACGGCACCGAGATCATCGTCGGCCGCAATGACGCGCGTTCGCGCCTGTCGCGTTTTGTACGGGTGCTTCCTCAGCTCCTCCGCACGCAGGTGCCGATCGAGCACGCCGACCTCCGCTATACCAACGGTTTCACGCTGAGCTGGGGAACCCCACCGCCGGCAACAAAGCAGACGCAGGACAGAACATGAATCGCAAGGGTGATAAATCGCTGATCGTCGGACTCGATATCGGTACTTCCAAGGTGGTGGCACTGGTGGGTGAGTATTCGCCCGGCAGCCCCATCGAGGTCATCGGTATCGGTTCGCATGAATCGCGCGGTCTCAAGCGCGGTGTGGTGGTGGACATCGAATCGACGGTGCAGTCCATCCAGCGCGCCATCGAAGAGGCCGAGTTGATGGCCGGTTGCGAGATCCGTTCGGTCTACGCTTCCATCTCCGGCAACCACGTGCAATGCCGCAACTCGCAGGGCATCACTCCGATTCGCGAAGGTGAAGTCAGCTGGGGTGATCTGGACCGCGTGCTCGAAGCTGCCAAGGCCGTGGCTATTCCCGCCGACCAGAAGATCCTGCATGCGATTCCGCGCGAGTACGTGCTGGACGATTCGCAGGAAGGTATCCGCAATCCGGTCGGCATGACCGGTGTGCGTCTGGAAGTGCACGCGCACTTGGTGGTGTGCGCGCAGTCGGCTGCGGCCAATATCAGCAAGTGCGTTCAGCGCTGCGGCCTGCAGGTGGACGATCTGGTGCTGTCTTCACTGGCCTCCAGCGTGGCCGTGCTGACCGCCGACGAGCGTGAGCTGGGTGTGGTGATGGTGGATATCGGAGCTGGCACCACCGATATCGCAGTGTTCGTGCAGGGCGCGATCTGTCACACCGCCTCGTTGCCGATTGCCGGCGACCACGTCACCAATGACATCGC
This sequence comes from Stenotrophomonas sp. Iso1, assembly GCF_027497995.1. Lineage (GTDB taxonomy): Bacteria > Pseudomonadota > Gammaproteobacteria > Xanthomonadales > Xanthomonadaceae > Stenotrophomonas. Next base: position 866,933 of record NZ_JAODBT010000001.1, read on the forward strand.
GCACATGCTGCGCACGCCAACCCCGGAAGCCGAGCAGATCAAGGTGCGTTACGCCTGTGCATTGGCGCAGTTGGCTACGGCCGAGGAAAGCATCCAGGTGCCGTCGGTCGGCGACCGCCCGCCGCGTCGCATGCCACGCCATTCGCTGGCGCAGGCCGTGCAGGGCCGCTACGAAGAAATCTTTGAAATGGTGCAGGCCGAACTGCGTCGCTCCGGTTTCGAGGAAATGGTGCGTGCCGGCATGGTGCTCACCGGTGGCGCGTCGAAGATGGAAGGCGTGGTTGAACTGGCCGAAGAAATGCTGCAGATGCCGGTGCGCGTGGGCATTCCGCAGCACGTCACCGGGCTGGGTGAAGTGGTTGGCAACCCGGTGCACGCCACCGGCGTGGGCCTGCTGCTGATGGGCAGCCAGATCGAACATCCCCGTCGTCCGTCGCTGCCCACCGGGCGCGCCGGCAGCATGTTCAACAAGTTGAAAAACTGGTTCCGCGGCGAGTTCTGAGCGCGGTGCCGGGTAGTAGGCAGTGAAGCAGGCAGTAAGGCAAGGCGAAGTGCAGTAACGCAGTCATTGATACAGGCAACAACCACCGCGACGGGGCAACCCCAAGTGGTAAACCAACAACAACTCGCCGGTGCGGGCGGGCGCAGAAGGAGAAGGATTCTTCCCGGATGCTCGACCCAATCACGGCAATAGAGAGGACATGGACATGGCGCATTTCGAACTGATTGAAAAGATGGCACCGAACGCGGTGATCAAGGTGGTGGGTGTTGGCGGTGGCGGCGGCAATGCCGTGGCACACATGGTCAACAGCGCCGTCGATGGCGTGGAATTCATCACGGCCAATACCGATTCGCAGGCCATCAAGAACTGCGGCGCCAAGCTGCAGCTGCAGCTGGGTACCAACGTAACCAAGGGTCTTGGCGCTGGCGCCAACCCGGAAGTCGGCCGTCAGGCCGCACTGGAAGACCGCGAACGCATCATGGACGCGCTGCAGGGTGCGGACATGGTGTTCATCACTGCCGGCATGGGCGGTGGCACCGGTACCGGCGCTGCGCCGGTAGTGGCACAACTGGCCAAGGAAATGGGCATCCTGACCGTGGCCGTGGTCACCAAGCCGTTCCCGTTTGAAGGCCGTCGCCGCATGCAGGTTGCGCTGAAGGGTATCGAGGAGCTGAGCCAGCACGTCGATTCGCTGATCACCATCCCGAACGAAAAGCTGATCACCGTGCTCGGCCGCAATGCCACCATGGTGCAGGCGTTCCGTGCCGCCAACGACGTGCTGCAGGGCGCCGTGCAGGGCATCGCCGATCTGATCGTGCGCCCGGGCCTGATCAACGTCGATTTCGCCGACGTGCGCACCGTGATGTCGGAAATGGGCCTGGCCATGATGGGTACCGGCACCGCACGTGGCGATGACCGCGCTCAGGCTGCTGCCGAAGCCGCCATCCAGAACCCGCTGCTGGACGATGTGAACCTGGCCGGTGCCAACGGCATCCTGGTCAACATCACTGCCGGACCGGACTTCACCATGAGCGAGTTCGATGAAATCGGCCGCACCATTGAAGGCTTCTCCTCGGAAGACGCCACGGTCGTGGTCGGCACCGTGCTGGACCCGGACATGCAGGACGAAGTGCGCGTGACCGTCGTGGCCACCGGCCTGAACCGTGCAACCGCCAAGAATGCACAGCGTCCTGGCGAGCGTGCACCGATCAAGCTGGTGCGCAACGCCACCACCGGTCAGCCGGAGTTCGGCGAGTACGAAAGCCCGGCCGATGCCGTGGCCAAGGCCGTGGGCAACTCCTTGGGCATGGGCCTGCGTCGTCCGAGCGCCGATACCGCGGCAGCGTCTTCCGCTTCGGTGTCTTCGCCGGCCGCAGCGGAGCTGCCGAACGACTACCTGGATATTCCGGCGTTCCTGCGCCGCCAGGCAGACTGATCGGAGGCTGATCTGGCGCCACTGAGTGGACCGGGTCGGGTCACGCGCCTGTCGGCAATGGCAGCGCGGGTCGGGCCGGTTCGCCCCGGTGGGGCGGAGTAGCCGTCGCAGTACTACACGTCAGGGCTGTCCACCCTGGCGGGCAATACCATGTCCTTTGTCGCCGGGCCAGGATCGGCCCGGTGGCATTTTCGGTCCCTCCCCACACGCGCTGCCGTTGTCAGGCGTTTCTGGGGTGGTTGTGAACGCGTGTTATTCTTGTTTGTCCCCCAGCCGCGCATGCGCGGCTTATCCGGTTCCGCATCCATGATCCAGCAACGCACACTCAAGAATACGATCCGCGCCACCGGCGTCGGCCTGCACAGTGGTGACAAGGTCTATATGACGTTGCGCCCTGCGCCGGTGAACCATGGCGTCGTGTTCCGTCGCGTCGATCTGGACCCCGTGGTGGTGGTGCCGGCTCGCGCCGACCTGGTCACCGAAGTCACCCTGTGCACCGGGCTCACCAGCGAAGGCGCCAAGATCCAGACCGTCGAACACCTCATGTCCGCTCTGGCCGGTCTTGGTGTGGACAACGTAATCGTGGAATTGTCTTCGGCCGAGCTGCCGATCATGGACGGCTCCTCCGGTCCGTTCGTGTTCCTGCTGCAATCGGCAGGCGTTGTCGAACAAGACGCGCCCAAGCGTTTCCTGCGCATCCTCAAGACGGTTGAAGTGCGTGATGGCGACAAGGTCGCCCGCTTCGATCCCTACGAGGGTTACAAGCTGGGCTTCACCATCCAGTTTGACCACCCAATGATTCCGGCCAAGCAGTCGCGCGCGGAGATCGAGTTCTCCACCGCTGCTTACGTCAAGGAAATCTCCCGCGCCCGCACGTTTGGCTTCATGCGCGACTTGGAGTACATGCGTGAGCGCAATCTTGGTCTGGGCGGTTCGATGGACAACGCCATCGTGCTGGACGAGTTCCGCGTATTGAACGAAGACGGACTGCGTTACGTCGACGAGTTCGTGCGCCACAAAATCCTCGACGCCATCGGCGACCTCTACCTGGCCGGCGGGCAGGTGCTGGGTTCCTACGATGGCTTCAAATCCGGCCACGCGCTCAACAACAAGCTGGTGCGCGCTTTGTTGGCCGATGAAACCGCCTGGGAATGGGCCAGCTACGACTCACCGGTCGCTGCCGATCCGGTGGTCTACGGGCTGCCTGCCTACGCCTGAGGCGAGGCCATCAAACTGCTGAAACGGCCGGTTCAACCGGCCGTTCTGCTGTCTGGCTGCCGGGCACGTTGAGTGGCAATGTCAGCTAAACAGGCAGAGCGAGCGTCGACCCACACCTGGGGTGGAGCGCAGCCATGCTCGGCCTGAAAACTGCCGTGCAGGCGTGGCTCGGCACGATGGGCCGAGTTGTTGAAAAGCCGCTTGGCTGGTTGCCGAGGCTCCTTCCCGAACTTCTCATCTGGGCCGGGCGGACGGCAGGCGACTTTTGCGCAGGAACGCTGGCAAATTCCTAGGACAGAAAGTAGCCATGTCATGGATTTGTGAACCCAGTAAGGGTTCGAGCCTGAATTTAGCGAAAAATTAACAAAAGACTAACTCCCGGGGGCCGATCCACCGCTAGGATTCCTCCGGCTTCCTGCTTCGACCCTCTGGGTGAGCGGCGGGAGCCGGGGGCCGGTAGGGCTCCCGGATTTCAGGATCGCGAGGATTTCACATCCTGGAGGGCAGCAAGGGCGTCACGCAGACCTTTATGCGTGGCTTCCGATACTGCGTTACTGCGCTGGTCATTACGCACTGGGGAGTGCGGGGGCGCAGTGGCAGTCTTGACGGTCACTCGCGTGGCCTTCAGCCCGATGGATCGGGCCGCGTCGATCAGCTGGTCCTCGGCAAGCCGTACCTTGGCATGCCACACCGGCGATTCGACGAGAAAAATGAGGTGTTCGCCGTCCACATTGGCCAACCGGCAACGGTTTGCCAGCGCCGGCGGCAAATGGGGGCGCAATTGCCGGTCCAACGCATCGAGCCACAGAGCTCGTCGCAACGGGTTTCCAGCTTTGTCCGCCATCGCCGCTTCCAGCGCCTGTTTGGGCGCGGAACGGGAACGAACGCTGGATTTCGGCTCAGACATAAGAATTCTTCAATGACATTTAAAAAGATCGTAATCAAAACGCGTGAACGGCAGGCCAAGACGTCGCTCGCACGTATGCAGATATATTTCGAGGATCGCCCCAAGGCGTTGCTGGGCAGCGTACTCGGGTTGGGTTGCCTGATGGGTCTGGCGTTGAGCCTGACACTCGGCATGGTGGGGGATTCGGCCCTGCAGACCAAGGTCGACCGGCAGGAGCAGGAACTGGTCAAGGTGCGCGCCGACGCGCAGACGCAGGTCAATGCACTTGCGGCCCGCTTGGGCGAGCTACAGGCCCAGGCCACGCGCCTCAACGCGCTGGGCGAGCGCTTGACCCAGATGGGCAAGCTGCAGGACGGCGAGTTCGACTTCAATGAAACGCCCGGTATGGGTGAAGGTGATCCGGGCCCGACCCAGGACATCCCGGCCAACGCCGTTGTCACCGACTTACAGGTGCTGGAGCAGCGTTTCGCTGCTTCAGGCAAACAGTTATCGGTACTGGAATCGCTGCTGTTCGACCACCAGCTCGAGCAGAACGCGGTGCCGTCGCGCATGCCGATCAGCAATACCTACATCACCTCCAGCTTCGGTACCCGCGCTGACCCGTTTGGTCGTGGTGCTGGCAACCACAAGGGCATGGACTTCCACGCGCGCGTTGGTGACCCGGTGATGGCCGTGGCCGACGGTGTGGTCAGCTATTCCGGGGTCAAGGGCGGCTACGGCAATGTGGTCGAGATCGACCATGGCAATGGCTACAAGACCCTGTACGCGCACAACTCGCGCCTCACCGTGCGTGAGGGCAGCTTGGTCCGTGTCGGGCAGGAAGTGGCCAAGGCCGGTTCCACGGGCCGTTCCACCGGTGCCCACGTGCATTTCGAGGTCTGGCAGAACGGCCAGGTGATGAACCCACGCAAGTTCCTGGGCGAAGGTGGCAATACGCCTGTGGGGCGTCTCAGCCGCGGCTGACAAAAGCGGGGGTGGGAGCTTGAATCGCCAAGCCCCCGCCCCAAGCTACAATAGGCGTTGCCATCGACAGGGCGCATTGCGCCCTGTTTCGTTTGTGAGGGCGGTCCCAGGGGGCCTGCCTGTCATACGGCATTTCATTCAAACCGGTTCCTTCAATGATCAACAGCCTGCTTACCCGCGTTTTTGGCAGTCGTAATGAACGCCAGTTGCGTCAGCTCAACCGTATCGTCGCCAAGATCAATGCCTTGGAGCCGGAGATCCAGAAGCTCTCCGATGACCAGTTGAAGGCCAAGACGCCCGAGTTCCGGGAGCGCATCGCCGCTGGCGAGGCACTGGACAAGGTCTTGCCGGAGGCCTTCGCGGTCTGCCGTGAAGCGTCCCAGCGCGTACTGGGCATGCGCCATTACGACGTGCAGCTGATCGGCGGCATGGTGTTGCACCTGGGCAAGATTGCTGAAATGCGCACCGGTGAAGGCAAGACGCTGGTGGCAACGCTGCCGGTCTACCTCAATGCGTTGGAAGGCAAGGGCGTCCACGTGGTCACGGTCAATGACTACCTGGCTCGACGCGACGCCGCGCAGATGGGCAAGCTGTACAACTGGCTGGGCCTGAGCGTGGGCGTGGTCTACCCCGGCATGCCGCACGGTGACAAGCGCGAGGCCTATGGCAGCGACATCACCTACGGCACCAACAACGAATTCGGTTTCGATTACCTGCGCGACAACATGGCGCTGACCAAAGCCGACCGTTACCAGCGTGGTCTGCATTACGCCATCGTCGATGAAGTCGACTCGATCCTGATCGATGAAGCGCGTACCCCGCTGATCATTTCCGGCCCGGCCGATGATTCCCCGGAGCTGTACATCCGCGTCAACCGCATCGTTCCGCACCTGATCAAGCAGGAGCTGGAAGACGGCGAGGGCGATTTCTGGGTAGATGAAAAGGGCAAGCAGGTGCACCTGTCCGAAGCGGGCATGGAGCACGCCGAAGAGCTGTTGCGCGAAGCCGGCATCATCGGCCAAGACAACGACAACGGCCTGTACGCCGCGCAGAACCTGACCGTCGTCCACCATCTGAACGCAGCACTGCGCGCGCACGCCATTTATCAGCGTGACGTGGACTACATCGTGCGCGATGGCGAAGTGGTGATCGTCGATGAATTCACCGGCCGTACGCTGGCCGGCCGTCGCTGGTCCGATGGCCTGCACCAGGCGGTGGAAGCGAAGGAAGGCGTGCCGGTACAGCGTGAGAACCAGACGCTGGCCAGCATCACGTTCCAGAACCTGTTCCGCATGTACAAGAAGCTGTCCGGCATGACCGGTACGGCCGATACGGAAGCCTTCGAGTTCCAGAGCATCTACGGCCTGGAAGTGGTGGTGATTCCGACCAACAAGCCGACCGTGCGCAAGGACTACCCGGACCAGGTGTTCCTCAACCGTCAGGGCAAGTTCAACGCGGTGCTGGCTGATATCGAGGAATGTGCCAAGCGCGGTCAGCCGGTGCTGGTGGGTACCACCTCGATTGAAACCTCGGAAATGCTGTCCGAGCACCTGCGCAAGGCCGGCGTGCAGCACGAAGTGCTCAACGCCAAGCAGCATGATCGCGAAGCGACCATCGTCGCCAACGCCGGTCGTCCGGGCTCGGTGACTATCGCCACCAACATGGCTGGCCGCGGTACCGACATCGTGCTCGGCGGCTCGCTGGAAACCGAGCTGCACGAGCTGGGCGAAGACATCAGCGACGAGCAGAAGGCTGCGGTGAAGGCTGCCTGGCAGGAACGCCATGAAGCAGTGAAGGCGGCTGGCGGCCTGCATATCGTGGGTACCGAGCGCCATGAATCGCGCCGTATCGACAACCAGCTGCGTGGCCGTTCCGGCCGTCAGGGTGACCCGGGTTCGTCCCGCTTCTACCTGTCGCTGGAAGACAACCTGATGCGCATCTTTGCCTCTGACTGGGTGCAGAAGGCGATGCGCATGATGGGTATGAAGGAAGACGACGTCATCGAAGACCGCATGGTCAGCCGTCAGATCGAGAAGGCGCAGCGTAAGGTTGAGGCGCACAACTTCGACATCCGTAAAAACCTGCTGGACTTCGACGACGTCAACAACGACCAGCGCAAGGTGATTTATTCCCAGCGCGATGAGCTGCTGGACGCCGACTCGGTGAAGGAAAACATCGACGGTATCCGTGGCGATGTGATCTACGATCTGGTTGCCCGTTTCGTGCCGCCGAACTCGGTGGACGAGCAGTGGGACCTGCCGGGCCTGCAGGCCACGTTGGACACCGAGCTGGGTGTGCAGATGGACGTGGTGGGCCTGGTCCACCAGCACGAAGAACTGGACGCCGATGCCATCGCGCAGAAGGTGGTTGACCGGATGGAAGAGCACTTCGCACAGAAGGAAGCTTCCGTCGGTGGTGACACCATGCGCGCGCTGGAGAAGCACGTGATGCTGACGGTGCTCGACCAGAGCTGGAAGGAGCATCTGGCGCGCATGGATTACCTGCGCCAGGGCATCTACCTGCGTGGTTACGCGCAGAAGCAGCCGAAGCAGGAGTACAAGAAGGAAGCCTTCGAGCTGTTCTCGCAGATGCTGGAAGACGTCAAGAGCGAAGTGATCAACCTGCTGTCGCGCGTGCGCGTGCGCAGCGAGGAAGAAGTCGCCGCGATGGAAGCCATGGAACGCCAGCAGGCCGAAGCACGGCTGCAGATGTCGCAGTTCCAGCACCAGGACAACGGCAGCTACAGCGCAGACGAAGAGGCCGCGCAGGTGGAGGCCGGTGTCGCACAGGTCACCCGCGAAGAGCCCAAGGTCGGCCGCAACGATCCGTGCCCTTGCGGTAGCGGCAAGAAGTTCAAACACTGCCATGGGCAGCTGAGCTGATTGATGAAAAGCCCCGCGAAAGCGGGGTTTTTCGTATGCAAGCCTGTCTGGCTTAGGGGCGCTATAGCGCGCAGTCGTGCGCCGTTGGCGCCATGCCGCGAGATCCCGGCCGAGCCTGGCCCGGCCCTACCTTTTTGTTCTGACCGCACATGCCCGTTGCGTGTCCGGCCGGGTTTTCGGCATTCTCAGCCAATGAATTCACCCCTGCGCTCGATCCATGTCGTGGCCGCCGTCATCACTGACGCGCGCGGCCGCATCCTGCTCAACCGCCGCACCGGCAACAGCGACATGGCGGGGCTGTGGGAATTCCCTGGCGGAAAGCGCGAGCCCGGCGAAACCTCAGAACAGGCGCTGGTGCGTGAGCTGCACGAAGAACTCGGCATCGACGCACAGATCGGCGAATGGCTGATGGAAGTGCCGCAGCTCTACCCGGACAAGCGCCTGCGCCTGGAAGTGCGCATGGTGCGCGACTGGAAGGGCACGGCGCGTGGCCGGGAAGGCCAGGCGATCACCTGGGTGACGCCGGACAAACTGTCGCGCTACTCGATGCCGCCGGCCGATCTGCCGGTGGTGGCTGCCCTTCGCCAGCCCGACCGGTACCTGGTTACGCCCGAACCTCTGCAGGGAGCGGAAGCGTGGTTGGGCGGGATTGGCGCGGCCATTGAAGGCGGCATCCGCCGCATTCACCTGCGCACACCGCAGGCCGACGAGCGTGCGGCATTGGCGCGCCATGTCGCCGAGCGCTTCGCCTCGCAGGTGGATGTGCTGCTCAACCGCGACATCGCGCTGGCACGCGAGCTTGGCGTGGGCGTGCATCTGGGCGGCGAGCAGTTGCTGTCGCTGTCAGCGCGGCCGTTGCCGGAGTCGTTGCCGGTTGCCGCGTCCTGTCACGATCTGGCGCAGCTGCAGGCCGCACAGCGGCTGGGCTGCGACTTCGTGGTGCTGGGGCCAGTGCAGCCCACCGCGACGCATCCGGGCGCCGCTCCGTTGGGCTGGGAGGCCTTCGAGCAGTTGCGCGAGCAGGTGTCGTTGCCGATCTATGCGATCGGCGGCATGGCCGCGGCCGATATCGAGACCGCGCGCCGGCATGGTGCGCTGGGCGTGGCAGCGATCCGTTCGCTGTGGCCTGCGCCTACAGCGTGATCCAGAAGCAGTTGTACTGGCGTCGCAGCCGAAACACGGTGCGCGTCGGCGTGCTGCTGCGGGGCAGTGTCTGTTCCAGCCGCAGGGCAACCGGGCGGCGTGGCGGTACGGCGGCGTTACTGGTGACCGGGGCCGTCGCGGACTGCGCCGGATCTACCGGGGTGCCGTCGGTATAGGTGAAGGGTTCGGTAGGTGCCGGTTCGTAGGCGGGTGCTTCGGGAAACACCGGTGCGATGTCCAGCAGCGGACGCTGCACGATTTCATGCAGGCGATCCATAACCTGGGTGGCGGCGGCAGTGGACAGCCCGTTCCACAGATAGATGCTGGACAGGCGGTTGGCGTCCTGGGCCTGCGCGGCGGATTGAATCTGCCCTACCAATTCACTGAGACGACGTGCGCAGCTGTCGCGATAGAGCCCGCTGCTACCGGCTGGGCGTGGCTGCAGCAGCCGCGCGCGGGCGCCCATGACCTCGCAGGGTTTGTCGCCGTAAACCGTCTGCCCCTGCGCGTTGGTGCAGCGATTGACCTGCTGTGCATGCGCGTTGAACGCCAACAGGGCAAGGCAGCAGGACAACAACAGCAGCAACGCGGTTCGCATCGCGCAAGCGTAGCGGCTGTGCCGGTTTGCAGGAAGTGACGGCGGTGGCGTTGTTGATCAGGCGCTGCGCAGACGTTGCAGTACTGCGTGGGTGGGCTTGGCCAGATTCAGCGTATAGAAGTGCAGCGACGGCGCGCCGCCACTGATCAGGCGCTCGCACAGCGTTGCGACTACGTCGGCGCCAAAGCTGCGTACGGATTCGGCGTCATCGCCAAAGGCCTGCATGCGCTTGCTGATCCAGCGGGGTATCTCGGCACCGCATTGTTCGGAGAAGCGCCGCAATTGGCTGAAATTGGAGATGGGCATCACGCCAGGAATGATGGGCACGTCTACCCCAATTTTGCGTGCCGCATCGACGAAGTGGAAGTACGCATCGGCGTTGTAGAAATACTGGGTGATGGCCGCATCGGCACCGGCGTCGATCTTGGTCTTGAAGTGGCGCAGATCGGCTAATGCATCGCTGGCCTGCGGGTGGGTCTCCGGGTAGGCCCCGACTTCGATGCGAAAGGCATCGCCATGCTCGGCACGGATGAAGGCGATCAGTTCAGAGGCATAGCGCAGGTCACCGGGAAACCCCATGCCTGAGGGCAGGTCACCACGCAGGGCGACCAGGCGCTTCACGCCGATGGCGCGGTACAGCTTGAGCAGCTCGCGGATCTCCTCGCGGGTGCCGCCCACGCAGGACAGATGTGGCGCTGCCTGCAGACCGTGGTGCTGGTTGAGGTGGCGCACGGTTTCGGAGGTATAGCTCAGGGTTGAACCGCCCGCGCCAAACGTGCAGGACACGTACTCGGGGGCATGCACCTTGAGCTTGGCGGCAGTGCGGTCCAGCTGGGCACGCTGGTCGTCGGTCTTGGGCGGGTAGAACTCGAAGCTGATCGCGGTCATGAGAATGGGCCGGGCATAGCAGGATGCTCGGCATTATATCTCTCCATCAAGATGGATGTGCAATGGTTTCAGGCGAGACCGCGATCCTGCAGCGCGTGGGCCTCAGTGCGCTCGCTCGGCTGGCCGTTGCGGCAACCATGCAACGCAAGCGGCAATGGCCAGCAGCAACACGCAGGTGCCGGCATAGCGGCTCATTGCCAGGCCGCCGTGGTTGATGGGTTTGTCGAGAAAGTCGCCGATCACGGCGCCAAGCGGCCGGGTAAGCACGAACGCTGACCAGAACAGCAGCGTGCGCGAAGTCCGGGTTGTGGCGTACACCAGCACGATAAGGGCGAGCAGGCTGGTAAATAGCGCGATGCCGCCGCGGTAGCCCAGCCCTTGTGTGTCAGCGGCCCAATCGCCCAGCGCGGTGCCCAGCGTCTGCGAGAACGTGATGGTCACCCAGTAGAAAACTTCGCTATGCGGCGTATTGATGCGGGAGACGGATACCGAGCCCGTCGCCTGCTTCCACAGCCACAACGAGACCAGCAACAGCGATAGCAGCAATGCGGTGCCGGCGCTGTAGCCAACGCCAAGCGAGCGGTTTACATAGTCGGCCAGAGTAGTGCCGACGGTGGTGCTGGCGATGATGGCGTACCAGTACAGCCAGGGTTGAAAGGCGCGCGCATGGATCTGCGCGGCAACCGCCATGGCAAACACCCCGGCAAACAACGCCGTGCTCAGAAGATAGCCAAGATTCATCGACATGCTCACGGCATCGCCACCGACTTCGCCCAGCGTCGTGGCCAGTATCTTGATGACCCAGAAGCCGAGGGTGATGGCTGGCATTTTGATTGCATCATGGGAATCAATGTGGCGCATGACACTGCTCCGTGGGGACAATGAGCACTGTCGGCGCAGGAACGTCGGTGCTTTGTCGTACTCGCGTGGCCACGGCACCAGCGCTCACCGGCTGTTCAATGCGTCGCTACTGCCATCGCGCGCGTCGATCACCGACAATGTGTGCAGCCTCCGAAAGACGTCGCCATGTCCATTCATCTCACTTCGTTTGCCCGCACTCGTTTGTTCCCGCGTACGCCGCGTCCCAATACCATCCAGAATTGCAGTGCCGACCAGTTCGAGCAGCACTTGAATGCGCATGCGCCGGACAAGGTGATTGATGGCTATGCGCCGTTCTGCAAGTTGTTTGTCTATCGCAACTGGACCAGCACCCGCTGTCTGACGGTTCCCATCACCGACGACAACCGCCATCTGCTGCGCTCGGCGTATGAGGCGCGCACGCGCGACGAGCTGCCGGTGCTGGTGCGGTGGTTTGAAGGTGTGGAGTCGCCGGTTGCCGACTATTTGGTGGTCATCATGTACAGCCGCGAGCAACTGGAAAAGGAGGGCTCGGTTATTGATGCGCAGTGGGGTGTGGTTGGGTGCCTCTACACCGCTGCTCCGGAAGAGATTCCGATGGCGCCGATCACCATGATGCGCAATGCACTCGGGGTGGAAGAAGGCGGCTCCGGCGTGCCAATGGATCGCGGGGCTTACCGCGATGCGGTGGCGTTCTGGGAAAACAACGCCAACTGGCGATGAGGTCGGACATGTCGGTTCTGCATCAACGGCTGTCGCTGCGTTTCAGTTGGCCGCACGCTGTGCTGGCGATGGTGGTGTTCGTGATGGAGGTGGCCATCGCCACACAGTTGCCGCACGTCTCGTGGATACGTGCGTATCTGGGCGACGTACTGGTGGTGGTATTGATCTACGCCGCTGCGAGAAGTGTGCTGCGGGTCAATGACCATATGCTGTTGCTTGCGGTATTCGTGTTCGCTTGCTGCATTGAATTCGCGCAGTACTTTCGGCTTGCGGAAATGTTGGGATTCGTGCGTGGCGACGTGATGTACACGGTGATCGGCAACACTTTCTCCTGGGGCGATATCGGCTGTTACGCGGTGGGGTGCGTGGCGACGGCGCTCGTTGTTTTTTACAGAAATACGCTTGTTTCAAGGCAATTCAAGCAAGCGCGTTGAATGCATTCGCACGCGCGGATGAATGCGTGCATGGCCTGATCTTTAGATTGTCTTAACACCTGCCCGCGTAAAGTAAGCGGGCTCGGTACCTCACGCGCTTCGCGCAGGGCATTCACGCCTGGGTATCTGGACAGCCGGCATTTGGCCTTTCCAGGCTTGTTCCTGGTCCTTTCTGTCCCCGACCGTTCCTGCAGCGTCGCTGCGGGTCATTCATTCGTGCGCATTACGGCCTGCGCTGGATTCATTGTGTCCAGGCCATTGCACGCATCCTACTCACTCATGGGAGGACTGGTCCTGCATGTCTACAGGTGAACCCGCTATTCGTAATGAACCGCTGCAGATCGACGACATCACCGTCATCGACAAGGGCAGAGTCAAAAAAGCCGTCACCGCCGCTGCGCTTGGCAACGCAATGGAATGGTTCGATTTCGGTGTCTACGGCTTTGTTGCCTATGCCCTTGGCAAAGTGTTCTTCCCCGATGCATCGCCCAGTGTTCAGACCATCGCCGCGCTGGGTACCTTCTCGGTGCCATTCCTGGTGCGTCCCTTGGGGGGCGTGTTCTTTGGCGTGATGGGCGACAAGTTCGGCAGGCAGAAAGTGTTGTCGGCCACCATCATCTTGATGGCGATCAGCACGTTCTGCATCGGCTTGATTCCGTCGTATGAAAGCATCGGCATCCTCGCACCGGTTCTGTTGCTGTTGTGCAAATTGGTGCAGGGTTTCTCGGTGGGTGGCGAGTACACCGGCGCGGCTGTGTTCGTGGCGGAGTTCGCGCCCGACCGAAAACGCGGTTTCCTGAGCAGCTGGCTGGATTTCGGCTCCATTGCCGGCTTTGTGCTCGGTGCCGGCGTGGTCGTGGTGCTGAGCAGCATCCTCGGTGAAGTGCGGTTTCTGGAGTGGGGCTGGCGCGTACCGTTCTTCCTGGCTGCACCTCTGGGTTTGATCGGCCTGTATCTACGCAATGCTGCAGAAGAAACACCGGCCTTCACCGAGCAGTTGGAACGCATGGAGAAGGAAGACCAGGATGCGGTGGGTAGCGCGCCGCGCATCTCTTTCCGGGAGATCACCACCAAGTATTGGCGCTCGTTGCTGGCCTGCGTGGGCATCGTGCTGGTCACCAACGTGACCTACTACATGCTGTTGACGTACATGCCGACGTATCTGTCACACAACCTGCATTACTCCGAAGACCACGGCGTGCTCATCATCATCGTGGTGATGATCGGCATGTTGTTCGTGCAGCCACTGGTGGGTTGGGCCAGCGATCGCATCGGTCGCAGGCCGTTCATTGCTGCCGGTAGCATCGGTTTGTTGTTTGCAGCAATTCCTGCATTTCACCTGATCAACAGCGGCAATATTGGCTGGATCTTTGTCGGCCTGCTGTCGTTGGCGGTGTTGTTGAACTGCCTGATCGGTGTGATGGCTTCAACGCTGCCGGCCATGTTCCCCACGCGTGTGCGTTACAGCGCGCTGGCTACGGCGTTCAATATTTCGGTGATTGTCTGCGGCCTGACGCCGACGGCCGCTGCATGGTTGGTGGAGGCGACGGGCGATCTGATGATGCCGGCGTACTACTTGATGGTGGTCGCCGTGGTGGGGTTGGCAACGGCCTTTTTGATGCGCGAAACCGCCAATCGTCCGCTGCATGGCGATACGCCCAATGCGTCCAGCAGACACGAGGCGCGCGAGTTGCTGCAGGAGGCCTACGACCACATCGAAGCGAGCGTGGATGATCTGGATGTACAGATCGACGGCTTGCAGACCCGAATCAGCGATCTGCAGCAACGCAAGCAGGCCTTGGTCGACCGGCATCCTGATCTGGTGTGAGGGGTTGAGCGCGGATGACAGCTTGTCTCCGCGCATTGCTGCGATACCTGCTTACCCGAGGCTAGGTCGGGGTAGTTGAAATACGTCGCGAATCAGGTCGCCGGCGACAATGCCGGCAGGTCGGCTGCAATCAACCCATCGAAGTAATCGCGGGTCAGCCGCAACTGTGCATCGGCGCTTTCAGCGGCGTTGACCACGGCACGGAAGGCGGCATTTTCGGGGCGATCCTTGGCGTACCAACCCAGGTGCTTGCGCGCGATGCGCACGCCTTGCGGTTCACCGTAAAAGGCATGCAGGTCGATGAGGTGGGCGATCAGGATGTCGCGGACTTCCTGCAGCGATGGCGGCGGCAGTTCTTCGCCGGTTGCCAGGTAGTGGCCGATCTCGCGGAAGATCCACGGCCGGCCTTGTGCGGCACGGCCAACCATCACCGCATCGGCACCGGTGTGCTTGAGCACCTGCTCGGCTTTCTGGGGGGAATCGATGTCACCGTTGGCGAGCACCGGGATGCGCAGCATCGCCTTGATACCGGCGATGGTGTCGTACTCGGCCACGCCGGTGTAGTGCTGGTCGCGGGTACGGCCATGCACGGCCAATGCGGCGATGCCGCTGTCTTCGGCGATGCGTGCAATGCGGGGTGCGTTGCGTACGTCGGCACACCAGCCGGTGCGGATCTTCAAGGTGACCGGCACCGGCACCGCATTGACCACCGCTTCAAGAATACGAGCCACCAGCGCTTCATCCCGCATCAACGCGGAGCCGGCCCAGGCATTGCACACCTTCTTCGCCGGGCAGCCCATGTTGATGTCGATGATCTGCGCACCGTGGTCAACGTTGTAGCGCGCCGCTTCGGCCAGCTGCTGAGGCTCGGTGCCGGCGATCTGCACACTGATCGGCGCCGGTTCACCGGCATGGTCCATACGGTGGATGGATTTGCGGGTATTCCAGAAGCGCGGATCGCTGATGGTCATTTCCGACGCAGCCAAGCCTGCGCCCAGCTGCTTGCACAGCTGCCGGAAGGGCTTGTCGGTGACGCCCGCCATGGGAGCGAGCACCACGTTCGGGGCGATGGTGTAGGGGCCGATCTGCATGCTGCGTATTGTAGTTGCCGGACGAGAGCGTGGGGCCTGAACGGCATGACGGCCCGTTTCCGGGCCGTCATGGAATCAAACGATGTAGATGGACTCAGGCGTCGGCCGGCGTCATCCGCGGCATCGACACCGCTGCGCCTTCCTGCTCGGTGGAGCGTGCGGCGTACTGATTGGCAAAGCGCACGTGCTTGATGAACGACGCTTCCGGTGCATATGCCAGCGAGGCGGCCAGCGCGCCGTTGAAAGCGTCGCCGGCGCCGGTGGTGTCCACCACCTGCACCGACTCGGCGGCCACGCGGTAGTACGGCTGGCTGTCGCCACGCAGCTTGTCTTCGTCATGGGAGACGAACACACCCACTGCGCCCAGCGTCACCACCACGGTGCTGCCCGACAACTTGCGGCACAGCGCGTGCAGGCTGGCACCGTCGAGCGCGGCAACGTCATCGGCTTCCAGGCGCTCGCCGACATGGCGGCCGAGCAGGGCGGCGAACTCGGTCTCGTTCGGGGTGAGCACATCGGCCAGCTTGAGCAGGCTGATGGTGGACGGAGCGTTGGCCGGTGCGGCATTGAGCATGGTCAGCACGCCGGCTTCACGGGCCAGGGCCAGCACCGCTTCGATGGTTTCCACTGGCGATTCCAGCTGCGCCAGCAGCACTTTGGCGTTGCCGATCAGGTCCGCGTTGGCGGCCATGAACTCCGTGCTCAGCGAGGCATTGGCGCCGGCGCCGATCACGATGGAGTTGCGACCACGGCCATCGACGTAGATACCGGCGGTGCCGGTCGGCTCGCTGCTGGCCTCGGCCACCAGGACGATGCCGTCAGCGGCTGCCAACTGGCGTGCCAGCGTGCCGCCCGCGTCGTCGCCCAGGGCGCAGACGAAGCTGGCCTCGGCGCCGGCACGGCGGGCCGCCACGGCCTGGTTGAAGCCCTTGCCGCCCGGGCCGGTGCTGTAGCGCCCGGCAATGGTCGCCCCTGGCGCGGGCAGGGCATCGCAGCGCCAGACATGGTCGACATTGAAAGAACCGGCAACGACAACAGAACTCATGGAATCTACGTCTCTAAGGTGGCTGATGAATCAGCCGAAATGGGTCAACACGCCGGCGATGGTGGCGGTCATCAAGGTGGCAACGGTGCCGCCTAGTACCGCACGCAGGCCGAACTTGGCCAGGTCCTGGCGACGATCCGGTGCCAGGCCGCCAATGCCACCAATCTGGATGGCGATGGAGCTGAAGTTGGCGAAACCACACAGTGCATACGTGGCGATCAGGCGGCCTTCTTCACTCAGGGTGACGCCCGGGACGTTGCCCTTGATGATTTCCGACAGGTCCATGTAAGCCACGAACTCGTTGATCACGACCTTCTGGCCGATCAGCGAGCCCACGGTGGTGGCATCGGCCCACGGTGTACCGATGACCCAGGCAATCGGGGCCAGCACATAGCCGAAGATGGTGGCCAGGTTGGTCGGCTTGCCAATGGCCTGGGACAGGCCGGTGATGTCACCGATCCAGGTCAGCGGTGCATTGAGCAGGGCGATCAGGGCGATGAAGGCCAGCAGCATCGCACCGATGTTCAGTGCCAGACGCAGGCCATCAGCGGCGCCGCCGGCAGCCGCGTCAATGATGTTGGAAGAGGTTCTCTCTACTTCCATCTTCACCGTGCCACGGGTCAGCGGGGTACCGGTTTCCGGTACCAGCAGCTTGGCGATCACCAGCGTGGCCGGCGCGGCCATGATTGAAGCGGCCAGCAGATGCTTGGCGTAGAACGCCTGTGCGGCGGGATCGCCGCCGCCCAGCATGCCCACGTAAGCAGCCAGAACGCCGCCAGCAATGTGCGCCATGCCGCCGATCATCATCGTGATCAGCTCGGACTGGGTCATTTTGGAAATGTACGGGCGCACGGTCAGCGGCGCCTCGGTCTGGCCGATGAAGACGCTGGCGCAGACGCTGGTGGTTTCAGCACCGGACACGCGCATCACCTTGGTGATGGCCGCCGCCATGACTCGCACGATGGCCTGCATCACGCCCAGGTGGTACATCACGCCCATCAGCGCCGAGAAGAAGATGATGGTCGGCAGTACCTGGAAGGCAAAGATGAAGCCGTACTTGGGGATGTCCATCAGGCTGCCGAAAATGAAGTTGGAACCTTCATTGACGAAGCTCAGGATCTTGACGAAGCCCTTGCCCAGCCAGTCGAACACGTCGCGGCCGCCGGGAACCAGCAGCACCAGCGCGGCAAAAGCGATCTGTAGCGTGATGCCGGTGGCAACCAGCTTCCAGTCCACTGCCTTCTTGTTGTTCGAGAACAGCCAGGTGATGCCAAGAAGCACCGCCAGGCCGAAGAGGCCGAAGCCGATCCTGCCCAAACCTTCGACCATGATGAATCCCCGGGCGAGCCCGCAAAAGACGCAAGCCTAGAGCAGCGGCTTATGCCCGGCAAGAATCTTCTGGGCATATGCAGTCAACTGCCCGGATTGCGCCGGTATCGGCAAGGTCTGAGGGCTGAACGGACGGGCCGGACAGTTACACTGGCGGCCCTTCCGCGCCGATGACGCGGTCTGAAATTCTGGAGTGAGCCATGCAATACCGTCGTCTCGGGTCGTCCGGCCTGCAGCTTTCCGCCCTGTCTTTTGGCGCTTGGGTGACCTTTGGCAGCCAGATCGGGCGCGATGAGTCCCGCAACCTGGTCGCTGCGGCCTGGGACAACGGGGTCAACTTCTTCGATAACGCCGAGGGCTATGCCAAGGGCCGCGCCGAGCAGGTGATGGGCGATGTGATCGCCGACCTGCGCCTGCCGCGCGACGGCTTTGTGGTGTCCAGCAAGGTGTTCTTTGGCTCGGCCGAAGACCCCGCACCCACCCAGCGCGGGCTGTCGCGCAAGCATGTCACCGACGCCTGCCACGCCGCGCTCAAGCGCCTGCGGGTGGACTATCTGGACCTGTACTACTGCCATCGCCCGGATCCGGAAACGCCGATCAGCGAGACCGTGCTGGCCATGGACACCCTGGTCCGCCAGGGCAAGGTGTTGTACTGGGGGACCTCGGAGTGGTCCGGCGCGCAGATCGCCGAAGCGGTGGCCTTTGCCCGTGCCAACCATCTATATGCGCCGACCATGGAGCAGCCGCAGTACAACCTGCTGCACCGCCAGCGCGTGGAGCAGGAGTACGCGCCGCTGTACGCCGATGCCGGGCTGGGCACCACCATCTGGTCGCCGCTCGCTTCGGGCCTGTTGACCGGCAAGTACAACGACGGCATCGCCGCCGATTCGCGGCTGGGCCAGCCCTCGTTGGAGTGGCTGCAGACCTCGGTGCTGGGCGAGCCGGCCGATGACCGTCTGGGCAAAGTGCGCAGGTTCAGCGCGCTGGCAGCGGAGTTGGGTGAATCGCCGGCGCAGTTGGCCATCGCCTGGTGCCTGCGCAACCCCAACGTGTCCAGCGTGATCCTGGGCGCCAGCCGCGTATCGCAGCTGGAGGAAAACCTGCGTGCGCTCGATGTACTGGAGCGCGTGGATGCGCAGGGTTGGCAGCGGATTGAAGCCATTTTTGGCTGATAGCTGCTGGCTCTGGCAGCGATGGCATGATCCAGAACGGCCCGGCCTCGCACCGGGCCGTTCTGCTGTGCGGGCCTCGGCGTACAAACATTGCCCCGGGTAAGTGCGGCGCAGCCGGGCGTTGTGCCGGAAGTGCAGTGATGCAATGGGACGGGCAGGAAACCTCGCGGAACGCTTGCTCAGCCAGCGAATAAGGCGCCTTCCGGGTGGGCTGCGTTTACCCGGCTGCAAAGAGGTGTTCACCGTGCACGGTTGCCGCCGATCCCCATTCCTGCCTCTCCACTGGCCTCGGCGGGTGCCAGGGCAACCTTGTTGACGATCAGGGTCAGATCTTTTTGCGAATGGGTCTTGCATTGGTATTGAGAATCATTATCATCAACTCCGTCCCCAGCACGGAATCACCTCGATGTCCGCTCAGCCCATCCTGCTTCGTCCTCGTACCCTCCACCTGCCGCAGCGCCCGGTCCAGTTGATGTCGGCTGACGGCGTTGTCGACAGCGGCGCCCTGCTCAAGGGGCAGCGTGAAATCGTCATCCAGCATGGCGACAAGTTCTATCGCTTGCGTCATACCAGCAACGACAAGTTGATCCTGACCAAGTAACTGCAGGCCGCATTCCCTGTGGGCCGGCGCCGCAGCGCGCTTTGCCCGTCTGATGCGCAGCTCTCTCCCCCCCTTGGCCGCGGCTGGGTTGTCCTCCAGGCAGCCCAGTCGCTCCGCCAAGGGTTCTGCATCCCAACGGATTCCAGACTTCCATGATTCGTCCAACTGTTCTGAGTGCCGCACTGTGGGCGGTGCTTTCTCCCGTGCATGCCGAAAACTCGGCATCGCCGGACACACGTGATTTTGATCGTGTGCAAGTCACCGCCACCCGTACCGAGCGTGCCGTCAGCGATGTCGCCGCAACGGTGGACGTCATCGACCGCGAGCAGTTGGACAACCAACTCGTGCACGACATCGCCGACCTGGTCCGCTACGAGCCGGGCATCTCTGTCACCCGGAACGCCACGCGCTTTGGCCTGGGGGGGTTCCGCATCCGTGGCTTGGACAGCAACCGGGTGTTGATCCAGACCGACGGCATTGCCATGCCGAAGAGTTTCGACATCGGCAGCTTCGCCAACGCCAACCGCAATTTCACTGATCTGGAAACGCTCAAGCGCGTGGAAATCGTGCGCGGCCCGGCCAGTTCGTTGTACGGCTCCGATGCGTTGGGTGGCGTGGTGGCTTTCGTCACCAAAGACCCGGCCGATTACCTGAAAGACGGCAAGGACAGCTATGTCGGCCTCAAATTTGGCTATGACGGTGACTGGCAGGGATTGCTGGGTAGCGTTACTACCGCATTTGGCGGCGAGCGTTGGAGCGGCATGGTCAACGTCAACCATCGCCAGGGCCAGGAAACCGGCAACAAGGGCGATGTCCGCAGCCACGACTACACCCGCACTGCGTCCAATCCACAGGAGCGCGACGGCCGCAGCGTGTTGTCCAAACTGGTTTATGCGCCGGACGAGAGCCAGCGTTTCCGTCTGACCGTGGAAGGCAACGAAGACATCACCGATACCGACGTGTATTCGTCAATCAACGACAAGCATCCGACGCCTTCCGCACGCACCACCACCGCTATGACCGCGCATGACAAGCAGACGCGCGCGCGCGTTTCGTTTGCGCATGAAATGGATGCGTTGAACGCGTCATTCGCCGACAGTCTGCGCTGGCAGGTGTACCGTCAGGACAGCGAGACCACGCAGGTCACCAACGAAGGCCGCACCAACGGCAGCCGCCGCCATCGCGAGTTCAACTTCGACCAGCGGGTGTATGGCGCGCAGGCGCAGTTCAACAAGGGCCTGCAGACCGGCAATGTCGAACATGCGCTGACCTGGGGCTTTGATGGCGCATGGACCGAAGTTCACCAGAAGCGTGATGGCTTCCAGGTGTTGGCCAACGGCACTACCAGCACCACCATCCTTCCTGATGCCTTCCCGGTGCGTGACTTCCCGATCAGCAAGACCACCGAGCTGGGCCTGTATGTGCAGGATGAAATGCGCATGGCCGGTGGCCGGTTGTCGTTGGTGCCGGGCCTGCGCGTGGATCACTACCGTCTCTCACCGGAACTGGACGGCATTTTTCGTGAGGACAATCCGGACATGCCAGTCGCTTCGCTGAGCAAGACCAGTGTGTCGCCGAAGCTGGGCATGGTGTGGCGTTTTGATGATGCGTGGTCGTTGTTTGCCGGTTATTCGCACGGCTTCCGCTCGCCGCCGTACAACGACGTGAACCTGGGCTTCACCAACGTCATGTTCGGTTACACCGCCATTCCCAATCCGGATTTGAAGCCGGAAACCAGCAATGGTGTTGAGCTGGGCATGCGCTATCTCACCCCGGCCGCTTACGTCAGCGTCAGCGGCTACTGGAACGACTACAAGGATTTCATCGAGTCGCAGCGCAACGTTGGTCGCAACGCGCAGGGCTTGTTGGTGTTCCAGTCGCAGAACATTTCCGAAGCCCGCATCTATGGCGCGGAATTGAAGGCGGGTGTGGATTTCGGCCAGCTCAACGCCGCGCTGGAAGGTTGGTCGTTGCGCAGCGCGCTGGCGTGGTCGCATGGCCAGAATCGCACCGAGGATGTGCCGCTGGATTCGGTGGACCCACTGCGTGGCACAGTCGGCCTGATGTATGACCGCGATGCGTGGGGCGTGGAACTGGCCGGCACCTTTGCCAAGCGCAAGACCCGCATCGCCGATGCGGACGCTTACCGCCCGGCGGGCTACGGCGTGCTCGACTTGATGGGCCATTGGGAGTTCGCGCCGGGTGCCAAGTTCAACGTCGGCGTGTTCAACCTGGCAGACCGCAACTACATCGACTGGTCGAGCATCACCTCGACGCTGGGCTCTGGCAGCACAGTCATCGACCGCTACAGCAATCCGGGGCGCACGGTGTCGGCCAGCGTCGCGGTGTCGTGGTAATCCAAAGCCTTCTCTCTCTGGTTCCGCAAGGGCCGGCTCCGAAGGATCTGCTGCGGCCACGGATGGCCATTCCCTCTTCGCAACGCACAAAGGAACGCTCAATGAAGCTCCCTCACGCCAGCCTGTTGTTGCTCGTCACCGCCTGCGGTGCCGCCAGTGCAGCACCTGCCAGCACCGCCCGTGATCACGATTCCATCCTCGCCATGCAGGGCGAGTACACCGTAGATTTCGCCTTTGACGAAACCGTCCTGCTCAAGCCCGGCTATGAGCGCGCGGCGGCCATGCGCAGCGGCGGTAATGAAGTGGTGATCGTGATCGAAGACACGCCACAGCGCATCGTGTTGCAGCATCTGCTGGTGGATGAGAAGAGCGGCCATGTCACCAAGCATTGGCGTCAGGACTGGGTATATGAAGCCCCCAACCGTTTCGAGTTCAGCGTCGAGCAGACGTGGCAGGTGCGGAGCATTCCCGCAGCGGTGAACCAGGGCGCCTGGACCCAATGCGTGTATGAAGTCAGTGATGCCCCACGATACTGTGGGACGGGTAAGTGGAGTTATGACAACAACGTGCCGACCTGGACCAGCGATCTCAGCTGGCGCCCGTTGCCGCGTCGCGAATACACCAAGCGCAGTGATTACAACGCGTTGTCGGTAGTGAATCGCCATACACTCACGCCCAATGGTTGGACGCACGAGCAGTTCAACACCAAGGTGCAGCGCAACGCCGACGGCAGCCAAGTGGAAATCGCCCGCGAGTTCGGTTTCAACGATTACCTCAAAACCACCGAGGTGGATTTCGCGCCAGCGTATTCCTACTGGAAAGGGACGTCCGGTTTCTGGGCGCAAGTGCGGCAGCGCTGGGAGGGCTTCCTCGGCAAGGCGCCGGGTGTGCACCTGAAGACCAAGCTGGACGGCATGGCGATGATCATTCCGCTGTTCGAGCAGGCCGAGGCCATCAAGGAGGGCGCGGCGGTGGATACCGCGAAGATTGATGCGGTGTTCACGCAATACGTTGAACCGGCGGAAATCCGATAAGCCAGAGGCCCCGCATTGCGGGGCCTCCTTGTTTGCGCGGCATGAGCGGGATGAAGCAGGCCGCAACCGTTTGCTACTCCCCTTATTCCTTGAACATCAGCAACGCCGCCACCACGATCAGCGCGAACGCGGCCCAATGGTTCCATTTCAAGGGTTGATCCAGATAGGTCGCAGAGAAGACCGCGAACACCAGCAAGGTGATCACTTCCTGCATGCCTTTGAGCTGTGGTGCCGAGTACACCGCGCTGCCCAAACGGTTGCCAGGTACCTGCAGGCAGTACTCGAAAAAGGCAATGCCCCAGCTGACCAGAATGACGGTCATCAGCGGCGCCGATTTGTACTTGAGGTGGCCATACCAGGCCACGGTCATGAATACGTTGCTGGCGATCAGCAGCAATACCGGATACAGGTAGGCGGTGAAGGGCGGGGCGGGCATGAGGGGTTCGCCGGGACGGGCCGATAGCATATGCCTGTGATGTCATGAGTTCTCAAACAGGGGCATGGGGGCTTGAGCTGCTGCCTTGCGGCGCGCAGGCTGGCCCGGGCCGGAATGCTTTCGGCGGCCCTCCTGTTGCTGCATTCGGTTACGTGCAAAACAAATTTCTAACGGAAGCCTTCACATGGCTTCTACTAGCCATCCGGCATCTTTCACAAAGCTGAAGACTGAGGAGGCTCCATGCGACAGACCAAGGAATCATCCGGGCTCGTGTTGGTTGTCGAAGACAACCGCAACATCTCCGAGATGATTGGCGAGTACCTGGAAGGCAAGGGCTTTGAAGTGGACTACGCAGTCGATGGCCTTGATGGCTACCGGCTGGCAGCCGAGAACAGTTACGACGTAGTGGTGCTGGACCTGATGTTGCCGCGCCTGGATGGCATCGAAGTCTGCCGCCGCCTGCGAAACGAGGCACGCAAGTCGACGCCGGTGCTGATGCTGACCGCGCGTGACACCCTCGACGACAAACTCACCGGCCTGGGTTACGGCGCCGATGACTACCTGACCAAACCATTCGCGATCCAGGAGCTGGAAGCGCGCCTGCGTGCCCTGATCCGCCGCGAGCGCAGGCAGGTGGGTGCCGAGGTGCTGAAGGTCGCTGACCTGGTGCTGGACCCGGTCAGCATGCGTGCCACCCGTGCCGGCAGCGAACTGCAACTCTCGCCGATTGGCCTGCGCCTGCTGACTATTTTGATGCGCGAATCACCCCGGGTGGTCACCCGCCAGGAGATCGAGCGGGAAATCTGGGGTAACGGTCTGCCCGACTCGGATACCCTGCGCAGCCACCTGTACAACCTGCGCAAAATCATCGACAAGCCGTTCGACCGCCCGTTGCTGCACACGGTGCAAAGCGCCGGCTACCGCATCGCCGATATCGGCCAGCCCATGGGCTGAGTCGCGGCGGGGCGCAACCGCCGCCGAGGGTGAGAGCGGCGGTTGCGTGGGTAGGGCGTCGGTGGCAGGCGGTCAGTCCCTATAATCACGGCGGTTCAGGGGGACTGACGCAATGCCGTATGGCTTGCCGCACAAGATCAGAGTTGCGTTCATTCTGCAGGCGCTGCTGGCAAGCCTGGGTGTGTTGCTGGGCGGCTATCTGGTGTCGCTGCTGATCCAGCACGGGCTGGTGAAAGTGGTGTTGAATGACGAGGCGCAGCACTACTGGTCATTGCACGCAAAGTCGGCGGACGCACCCTTGCCCAATACCCGCTACATCCGCGGCTACCTGTTGGCTGACGGCCAGCCTGCCGAGCCCGTTCCGGCAGATCTCCGTCCGCTGTCGCCCGGGTTTCATGAGTTGGAGGCAGCCAACCAGCTCGTGCTGGTGGATCAAAAGCCCGAAGGCCGGCTTTATCTGGTGTTCCCGCAATCACAGGCGCGTCGCGCCGTGTTCTGGCTGGGTGTGGTGCCGGTGACGTTGG
Source organism: Stenotrophomonas sp. Iso1 (assembly GCF_027497995.1). Taxonomy (GTDB): domain Bacteria; phylum Pseudomonadota; class Gammaproteobacteria; order Xanthomonadales; family Xanthomonadaceae; genus Stenotrophomonas. The sequence continues at coordinate 891,855 of NZ_JAODBT010000001.1, forward strand.
TGCTGCTGGCGATCTACGCACTGTCATGGCTGACCTACCGGGCTTCATGGCGGGCGGTATCGCCCGTGAACTGGCTGGCGCGGCGGGTGGCGCGCTGGGATCCGCGTTACCCCGATGCCAGTGCGCTGGCGCCGGAACAGTTGCCGGCCGAAGTGCAGGGCGAGGCAAGGCAGCTGGCACTTGCGCTGCACGGTATGGCAGGCCGGGTCAGCGAGCACGTCGCGCGCGAGCGCAACTTCACCCGCGATGCCAGCCATGAGCTGCGGACGCCCTTGACGGTGATCCGCATGGCCAGCGACATGGCGCTGGCCGACCCCGGGCTTACCCCGCGCCTGCAGCGAAGCCTGCAGCGCATTCAGCGCTCAGGCCGTGACATGGAGGCCATCGTCGATGCGTTCCTGCTGCTTGCCCGCGAAGCGAATGTGGAACCATTGTCCGAGGCATTCGATGTGGGCGAGGTGGTGCGCCACGAAGTGGATGCGGTCGCCGAACTGCTGGTCGGCAAGCCGGTTGAGCTGCGCCTGCGGATTGAGGGCCCACAACCGATGGTGGCGCCCCCACGGGTGATGCATGTCGTGGTGGGAAATCTACTGCGCAATGCCTGCCAATACACCGATGCCGGCGAGATCGAGGTGCAGGTGGGCGAGGGCAGGGTTGTGGTGCGTGATACCGGCATTGGCATGAGCAGCGATGCGTTGTCGCGGGTGTTCGAGCCCTTTTTCAGGGCCGAGGAGGGCCGGCCGCAAGGGGCTGGGCTGGGTTTGCCCATCGTGCGTCGGCTGTGCGAGCGCTGTGGCTGGCGCATCACGCTGGAGAGCACCGAAGGCATGGGTACCACGGCCACCTTGTATTACCGCTGAGACGCGTTGGGAGCGGGCTTAGGGTGCGCTGCGGACAGATGTGGCAAAATTGCCGATTGTTTTCCACCCTCCCGGTATCTCCTGCATGGCAGCCATCCTGTTCCGGCAATTCTGTTGTGACCGTCACGTGGCTGCTGGACAGGTGTGCCGTGGCTGATCAAACCGGGCATATGCCACGCGGGCCGGCCCGCATCTTCAAGGCTGCGCTGTGGTCCTGGCAGGGCTTGAAGGCCGCTTGGCTGCATGAATCCTCGTTCCGGCTGGAGGTCTGCCTGTTCGTGGTGCTGGCCCCGCTGGCGCTGTGGCTTGGTCAGGGGCCTGTCGAACAAGTGCTGTTGATCGGCTCCATGCTGCTGGTGCTGGCGATGGAGCTTGCCAATTCGGCCATCGAGGCGGTTATCGAGCGCTATGGCCCGGAGTACCACGTACTGGCGGGACGCGCCAAGGACATGGGCTCGGCGGCGGTGTTCGTGCTGATGATGAATGTTCTGCTGTGCTGGGGCTTGATCCTGGCACCGCGGATTCTCTGAGAAACCACCTGCCGGGCGGCGGTGGTAGTGACGTTTTTGTTTAAGGATTGCCTGCATGTCTTTTGAGATTCTTGCCGACCCCAATGTGTGGTTGACCCTGTTCATGTTGAGCGCGCTGGAAATCGTGCTCGGTATCGACAACCTGGTGTTCATCTCCATCGCCGTGGGGCGTTTGCCGGCGCATCAGCGCCCGGTGGCACGCCGCGTCGGCATCGCGGTGGCATGCATCACCCGCATCCTGTTGCTGGTGTCGCTGGCTTACCTGGCGCACATGGAGAGCAACCTGTTCAATGTGTTCGGCATGGGTATCTCCATCCGCGACCTGGTACTGGTGCTGGGCGGTCTATTCCTGCTCTACAAGGGCATCAAGGAAATCCGGGAGCTGGTCAGCGGCGGCGAAGATGCCGACCCGACCACCACTAAGGCCACGGCATCGTTTGGCATGGTGATCGCGCAGATCGCCGTGATCGATATCGTGTTCTCGCTGGACTCGGTGATCACCGCCGTCGGCATCGCCGACCATGTGCCGGTGATGGTCTGCGCGGTGCTGTTGTCGGTGGCGGTGATGCTGCTGGCAGCCAATCCGCTGGGCCGTTTCATCGATGCCAACCCCACGGTGAAGTTGTTGGCGCTGGCCTTCATCCTGCTGGTCGGTGCGGTGCTGGTGCTCGATGGTCTGGACGTGCACGTGCCCAAGCCCTACATCTACGCCGCCATGGGCTTCTCGGTGATGGTGGAGTGGTTGAACCTGCTGATGCGTCGCAACGCCAAGGCCCATCACGTGCCGGGTGCGGACAACTGGTAAGTGCGTGATCTGGCCGGCCATCACGCCGGTCAGGTTCACCCCGCAACAACGGAAGGGCCGGCATTGCCGGCCCTTCTTGCATGCACACGCTGCACACGGGCCGTGGCATGCTCGGCGCTTCTGTCCCCAAGGGTCCGACCATGCGCCAGTTCCTCCGCCTGATGTTGCTTGTCGTCGCGGCAATCTCGATTTCCGGGTGTGGTTACAACGCCATCCAGCAGAAGGACGAAGCGGTCAAAGCCGGTTGGTCCGAGGTGCTGAACCAATACAAGCGCCGCGCCGATCTGATCCCCAACCTGGTCAATACCGTGCAGGGCTATGCCCAGCAGGAACGGCAGGTACTGACCGAGGTCACCAACGCCCGTGCCAAAGTCGGGCAGATCCAGGTCAATGCCGATGACGCGGCCTCGCTGCAGCAGTTCCAGCAGGCGCAGGGTGAACTGGGCAGTGCGCTGTCGCGGTTGCTGGTGGTCAGCGAGAACTACCCGACGCTGAAGTCGGACCAGAATTTCCGCGACCTGCAGGCGCAGCTGGAAGGTACCGAGAACCGCATCACCGTGGCGCGTGGCCGCTACATCCAGATGGTGCAGGACTACAACACCTACATCCGCTCGTTCCCGCAGGTAATCACCGCCAAGATGTTCGGCTATGCGGCCAAGCCCAATTTCACCGTCGAGAACGAGGCGCAGATTTCGCAGCCGCCGGAAGTGAAGTTCGGCAACCCGCAGCCGGCTGCGCAGCCGCAGCAGAGCCCGCCGCCCGCGCCGGCCCCGGCGCAGTGAGTCGGCATCGGTGAGGGGCCTATTGCCACGGCTGTGGTTGCTGGTCTGTCTGCTGGGTTGCGGATGGGCAGGTGTGGCCGGTGCGCAGCAGCTGGCACCGATTCCACCGTTGGATTCGCCGGTGGTCGACACCACCGGCACGCTGGATGCCGCGCAGAAGCAGGCGCTGGAACAGCAGGCGTTGGCATTGCAGCAGCGTAAGGGTAGCCAACTGCAGGTGTTGATCGTCCCCACTACCGAGCCGGAAGAGATTTCCCAGTACGCCACGCGGGTCATCGAACAGTGGGCCATCGGTCGCAAGGGTGTGGACGATGGTGTGTTGCTGGTGGTGGCCAAGAACGACCGGCGGGTGCGGATCGAACCGGGTTATGGGTTGGAAGGCGCCATTCCCGATGCCATCGCCAACCGGGTGATTCAGGAATACCTGGTGCCGCATTTCCGGCAAGACGACTACGCCGGTGGTATCACCGCCGCGACGGCGGTGCTGGTCAACCTGATTGACGGTGAAGAACTGCCGCCGCCGGTGAGCAGTAACCGCGAGCCGGGCGGTGGCGGTGAGTCGCCGTTCCTGTTTGCGATCGTCATCGGCGTGGTGGCCTCCACCTTCATGCGCGTGCTGCTGTCACGGCTGCCGCGCGTGGTGCGAGGGTTGGTGGCCGGCGTGGTCGCCGGTGGGGCCGGCCTGCTGCTGTTGTCGATGGTGGGCGGCGGTATCGCAGCGCTGGTGGCGTTCCTGCTCTCGTTCGGCAACGCCTCCCGCGGCGGTTTCGCGCGGGGTGGTGGTTGGGGTGGGGGTGGATTTGGTGGCGGTGGCTTCGGAGGGGGCGGCGGTTGGGGCGGCGGCGGTGGTCGTTCAGGAGGCGGTGGCGCCTCGGGGAGCTGGTGATGCGTTGGTGGCGACATCTGTTTGCACCTTCCGCGCAGGCGGCGTTTCCAGAGCCGAGCCTGGATCGCATCGCCCATGCGATTGCTGACGGTGAACGCATGCACGACGGGCAGGTGATGTTCGCGGTCGAGTCCGATCTGCCGCTGTCGGCGCTGTGGCAGGGCACCAGCCCACGACAACGCGCTGACCACGCCTTCGCGGTACTGCGCACCTGGGATACCCGCGCAAACAATGGCGTGTTGATCTATCTGCTGTTGGCCGACCACGCCATCGAGATCGTGGCCGACCGCGGCCTGCGCGAGGTGGTGGACGCGGCACGTTGGCAGCAAGTGTGCGACCACCTGCGTGAGCAACTGCAGCAGGGTGACCGGCAAGCGGCGGTGCTGGCGGCGGTTACCGAGGTCTCGGAGCTGCTGGCGTTGCACTTCCCTGCGGACCCTTCGCGCCCGTCAGACAACGAGTTGCCGGACCGACCCCACCTGTTGGGCTGAACCCGCAACGGATTGACCTGACGGCATGGGTTGAGCCCGGGGGAGGCTGCCCTGAGAATAGGCAATCGTTTCGCTGGATAGCACCTGCATGATCTATCTCCATGACATAGACCCCATTGCCTTCTCACTGGGGCCGATTCAGGTGCACTGGTACGGCGTCATGTATCTGTTGGGCTTTGCTGCTGCCTGGTGGCTGGGGCGCAAACGGATCGCCGCCGGGCGCTTGCCCGGGGTGGATGCCAATGGGTTCTCCGACCTGCTGTTCTACGCGATGCTCGGCGTGGTGCTGGGCGGACGCATCGGCTACATGTTGTTTTATGCCACCTCCGATTTCCTGCACAACCCGCTGATTCTGTTGCGGGTGTGGGAGGGCGGCATGAGTTTCCACGGTGGCCTGCTCGGTGTGATGGCGGCCGGTTGGTGGTGGACGCGCAAGCACAAGCTGCATTTCTTCGACACGATTGATTTCGTCGCACCGCTGGTGCCGCTAGGCCTGGGTTTCGGCCGCTTGGGTAACTTCATCGGCGGCGAGCTGTACGGCAAATTCACCAATGCCGGGTGGGGTGTGATCTTCCCGCACGCACCGTTGAAGGACATCCCAGCGGGTCTGCCGACCATGCAGCAGCTGATGTCGACTGCGCAGATCCAGCAGGACTATGCCGCTGGCGTGCTCAACCAGTTCGCACGTCATCCCTCGCAGTTGTATGAAGCACTGCTGGAAGGCCTGGTGATGTTTGTGGTGCTGTGGGCGTTCTCGATGAAGCCCCGCGCGCGTTATTCGGTGTCCGGCCTGTTCGCACTGATGTACGGCAGCTTCCGTTTCCTGGTCGAGTTTGTGCGCATGCCTGACAACGGCGTCTATGTTGCCTTTGATTGGTTGACCCGCGGGCAGATCCTGAGCCTGCCGTTGATCGCGCTGGGCGTGGTTCTGTTGCTGATGTCGCGCCGCGCACCGGTACTACAGCCCGTCGTGCCCACTGGAGAAAAGGCGTGAAGCAATATCTGGATCTGCTGCAGCACGTACTGGAGCATGGCAGTGAGAAGTCTGATCGCACCGGCACCGGCACGCGCAGCGTGTTCGGTTGGCAGATGCGCTTCGATCTCAACCAGGGTTTCCCGCTGGTCACCACCAAGAAACTGCACCTGCGCTCGATCATCCATGAGCTGCTGTGGTTCCTGAAGGGCGACACCAACATCGGCTATCTCAAGGACAACAAGGTCAACATCTGGGACGAATGGGCCGATGCCAACGGCGACCTCGGCCCGGTGTATGGCAAGCAATGGCGCAGCTGGGCCACTGCCGATGGCGGCAGCATCGATCAGATGCAGTGGCTGGTGGAGGAGATCAGGCGCAACCCGGATTCGCGCCGGCTGGTGGTCAGCGCCTGGAACGTGGGCGAGTTGTCGCAGATGGCGCTGATGCCGTGCCACAACCTGTTCCAGTTCTACGTGCTGGATGGAAAGCTCAGCTGCCAGTTGTACCAGCGCAGCGGCGACATCTTCCTCGGTGTGCCGTTCAACATCGCCAGCTACGCGCTGCTGACGCACATGGTGGCGCAGGCAACGGGCCTGGGTGTTGGCGATTTTGTGCACACGCTGGGCGACGCGCATCTGTACTCCAACCATTACGAACAGGCGCGTGAACAGTTGTCGCGCGAACCGCGCGCGCTGCCGAAACTGTGGTTGAACCCGGAAGTGATCGATCTGTTCGGTTTCAGCTTCGACGACATCCGCATCGATGGTTATGACCCGCATCCGGCGATCAAGGCGCCGGTGGCGATATGAGTCAAAAGCAGGGAGCCGGGAGTGAGGGTGTGGGAATGGCAGACGCCGAGATTTCAGCGCCGCGCCGCGCTCCGGTTTTGCGACTGTCATTGATTGCCGCATTGGATCGCAATCGCGGCATTGGCCGTGACAACACGATGCCATGGCATCTGCCGGATGACTTCAAACACTTCAAGGCGCTTACTCTCGGCAAGCCGATCCTGATGGGCCGCAAGACCGCCGAGTCACTGGGGCGTGCGCTGCCCGGCCGCACCAATCTGGTGTTGACCCGTAGCGGCCAGGTGCCATTTGCAGGCATGCGCGCAGTGGCATCACTGGAGCAGGCGCAGGCCATCGTGGCGGAAGAAGGTGCCAGCGAGTTGTGTGTGATCGGTGGTGGCGAAATTTACCGCCTCCTGCTGGAGCAGGCCACCGATCTCTACCTCACCTGGGTGGAAACGGAAGTGCAGGCGGATACGTATTTCCCGGAAGTCGATCTGGCGCATTGGCAGGAAGTGGATAGCCAGTCGCACGCGGCCGATGAGCGTCATGCGTTCGCGTTCCGCTTCGTGCATTACAGGCGGCGTTAGGAGCGGCCTGCGAGGAGTTGTTGCAGGGACCGGCCACTGAAGGTTCACTCCCCAATCCTCGCCTTGGCCTGGCAGTCGGATAGTTCAAGCGCTCCCCACTTTCGCCGCAGCTGAAGGGAAGGGCGTTTCCCGCGCAGCGTTCCAACAAACAACCGTCAGGCCGGCGGCCGGTAATGCCCGATGATCGTGTGGCGGAACAACAGATCTTCCTCCTGCGTGCCGCGGGCGATGTTGTGCAGGATCAGTGGCGTGCCGTCAGACAGACGCCGGTCGGAAACGATGCCGACGTGCAGCAGCCCATTGCCGTTAAGCTTCCACGCCACGATATCGCCGGGGTTGTAATCGACGGCTTGATCACTGCCTGGGTGTTCCCAGCCTTGCCGCTGAAACCAGCGCATCTGGTTGGGGACGCGGCGGTGGTCGATGTTCGGATCAGGCCGCGACAGGCCCCATAACGCGGGGTATTCGCGGAAGTGCGCACGCATGTCGTCATGGATGCGAGCCTGTAGATCAATGCCCTGTTCGCGCAGGGCGCGGATCACCACATCGGTGCAGACGCCGCGATCTGCTGGAACATCACCCTGCGGATAGGGCAGCGAAAAATAGGCGGGGTCGTAGAGGACGGTGACGCCGATCTGCGCGCGTGCCGCAGCAACCAACGGCGGTGATGGTGCGGCAGGTGCAAGGGCAGGTTGCGGTGACGTGCGCGCGCTGTTGTCTGTGTGATCCGGGTTTTGTCGACAGGCACCAAGCAACACGATGGCCATCAGCAGTAATGCTGCTGGCCAATACTTCATTCGGTTGGAGCCGGCTTGTTCTGATTGCTGCCCGGGGTGCCGTTCCCATTGCCGTTGCCGCGAGGGCGATGGCGACGCGGACGCCGACGTTGTTCGCCGCGTTCGTTGGTGCCGCCTTCAGTGCGCGGCTCGGCACGACGTTCTGGTTGTGGCTGTGCGTGCGGTTTGCGTGGTGGCTGTGCGCCCGGTACGGGTGCCGGCACATCGCGGCCGGGGACCTGCACTATGCGCAGGTCTTCACTATCGAGCTGCAGGGCGGTGAGCTTCCCCCCCCACACCGCGCCGGTATCGATGGCATGCACGCCCTGCGTGATGGTCAGGCCCAGGGCCGACCAATGGCCACAAACCATCTTCAACTCCCGTTCCACCCGGCCCGGTACTTCAAACCACGGGTACATGCCCTGTGCCTGGGTACCGGGGGTGCCCTTGTCGTCCATGCTGATGCGCCCGCTCGGGGTGCAATAACGCATGCGGGTGAACATGTTGATGATGGCGCGCGAACGGTCGTAACCACTCAGGGCCGGTGACCAGGCCGGCTTGTCGCCGTACATGTTGCGGAACAGTTTGCGATAGCCGTTGCCATGCAACTGCTGCTCGACTTCGCGCGCGTGCTTTTCGGCCAGGCTTACGGTCCATTTCGGCGCCAGGCCAGCATGGAACATCATCCAGCCCAGCTCGCGGTCCACATGCACCAGCTTCTGCAGGCGCAGCCAATCCAGCAGGACGTTGCGGTCCTCGGCCAGCACGATGCGCTGCAGGTCCTGATTGACCTTGCGTTGCTCCTCGTCGCTGCGCGCGCCGATAGCCAGCAGCGACAGGTCGTGATTGCCCAACACCACGACCGACTGGTCGCGCAGCGAATGCACCAGCCGCAACGTCTCCAGCGATTGTCCACCGCGGTTGACCAGGTCACCGCAGAACCAAAGCTTGTCGACGGCCGGGTCGAAGTTGATCTTTTCCAGCAGGCGCTGGGTAACGTCGTAGCAGCCTTGCAGGTCGCCGATTGCCCAGGTCGCCATCAGTGCAGCGTCCTGGGGATGGTCAGTACAAACGGTGCGATGGGCGCAGCGAACTCGGTGCCGTCATCGGCGACCATGTCGTAGTGGCCCTGCATGGTGCCGCGCTCGGTGCCGAGCATGACGCCGGAGGTGTAGCGGAACTCCTCGCCCGGGCGCAGCCGCGGTTGTTCGCCGACCACACCATCGCCGTCGACGTGCTCGACCCGGCCTTCGCCGTCGGTGATGCGCCAATGACGGCTGATCAGCCGTGCCGGCATGGTGCCGCTGTTGTGGATGCGGATCGTGTAGGCGAACGCAAAGCGCCCGTCTTCAGGGGCCGACTGTTCGTCGATGAAGCGAGGGGAGACCTCGATCTCGATCGCGTAGTGGCGGGAATCTTCCATGCGGGGAGTGTAAGCAAAAGCAGGTGATCGGAATGCGTAGCTGCTGCGTTCAAGCGTGCGGCAGATTGGCAAGGCGGATGAAATCGGCAACTTCCAGTTGTTCTGCACGCGCGTCACTGCGCACGTCGGCGGCCTCGAACTGGGCCGCATCGATCACGCCATTGAGCGCATTGCGCAGAGTTTTGCGGCGTTGGCCGAAGGCGGCCCGGACCACATCGGCAAAGCGCTTGCGGTCGTTGATACCCACGCTGGCGGGATCGCGCGGCACCATGCGTACAACGGCTGAATCCACTTTCGGCGGCGGCCGGAACGCACCCGGCGGCACCACGAACAGCGCCTCGACTTCGCACCAGGCCTGCAGCATCACGCTCAAACGCCCGTAGACCTTGCTGCCGGGGCCGGCAGCCATGCGGTCGACCACTTCCTTCTGCAGCATGAAGGTCATGTCCGAAATCGCGGCGGCGTGCTCCAGTGCGTGGAACAAAATCGGCGAGGAGATGTTGTAGGGCAGGTTGCCAACCAGACGGATCTGCCCGCCGGCGGCCAGCTCGGTGAAATTCACCTGCAGCACGTCACGGTGGACGATGGTCAGTTCACCCAGCGGCGCGGCTGCTTCGGTGAGTGGCGTGATCAGGTCGCGGTCGAACTCGATGACCGTCAACTTCGGGTGGCGACGCAGCAGCGGGAAGGTGATGGCGCCTTGGCCGGGGCCAATTTCGACCAGCCGGTCGTCGCCCTTCGGGTCAACCGCCATCACGATTTTTTCGACGTAGTACTTGTCAGCCAGGAAGTGCTGGCCCAACTGCTTCTTCGCCGGAGCGGTGAAGCCGCTGCCCGTGCGCGGGGAATGTGAGGAATTCATTGGGGGATTTTACGTTGTGCAGCCAGCCTGGCGCACAAAACGGTGGCAGCAAGCAGGCTGGAGGGGTTGGCAACGCCCTTTCCGGCCAGATCCAGCGCGGTGCCGTGGTCCACCGCCACGCGCGGGTAGGGCAGGCCGAGGGTGATGTTGGTGGCCTGTTCAAAGCCGCTGTACTTGAGTACTGGCAGGCCCTGGTCGTGGTACATGGCCAGCACGGTGTCGAAGCCGGTCAGCTTGGCCGGCAGGAACGCGGTGTCGGCCGGCAGCGGGCCAATAAGGTCCAGGCCTTCGCTGCGTAGTTGCTCCAGCAGCGGGATCATCACGTCCAGTTCCTCGCGCCCCAGATGTCCGTCTTCGCCGGCATGCGGGTTCAGGCCGAGTACGGCGATACGCGGTTGCTGCAGGCCGAAATCGCGGTGCAGTGCGGCATGCGTGGTGCAGATGACCTTGCGCAGACCAGCGGCAGTGATGGCATCGGCCACTTCCCGCAACGGCAAGTGCGTGGTGGCAAGGGCGACACGCACGATGTCGTTGGCCAGCATCATCACCACTTCCACGCCGGCCTGACTGGCCAGGAGTTCGGTGGTGCCGCTATAGGCGATACCACCATCGTTGATCACCGCCTTGTGCACCGGGCCGGTGATCACGCCGTCCAGGCTGCCGTCCAGGCAGGCCTGTCCGGCGCCGAGCAGGGCGTCGATCACCGCACGAGCGTTGCGCGGGTCAGGCGTGCCGAAACAACTAGGGACGGCATTGGGCACCGCGCGCAGTCGCAGATCGCCCGGCGCGCGCGCAGGCGCATCTTCGGGCAGCAATTGCAGCGGCAGGGCCAGCGCGGCGGCTGCCGCGCGCAGGGTATCGGGGTCCGCAAACGCCAACAGCCGGCAATCACTGCGCGGCTGTTGGGCAAGTCGGATACAGAGTTCCGGGCCAATCCCGGAAGGCTCGCCCGGGACCAGAGCGAGCTGGGGAATCATCGATCAGGGCTTGGCGGGTTCAGCCGTGCCTTCGGCACGGTCACCACTGCGGAAGCTGACGTAGGCTTCGCCACGCAGTTCCTGCAGGAAGCGGTTGTACTCGTCGTCCAGCTTGCGGCGACCGATCTGCTCACGCACCTGTGCACGCTTGTTGTCGTCGGTCACGTCGGTCTGACGCGTAGCCACGCGCTGGACGATATGCCAGCCGGCATCGGTGCGGAACGCGGGGGTCACGCCACCATCGCTCACGCCTTCCACCTGCTTGCCGAAGTCCGGGCCGAATGCATCGGCCGGGAACCAGCCCAGATCACCGCCCTGGCCGCGGCTGTTGGTATCGTCCGAGGATTCCTTGGCCACGGCCTGGAAGTCGGCCCCGCCAGCGATCTGCGCCCGAAGCGTTTCGATCTTGGCTTTGGCAGCAGCGTCGCTGACCTGGTCGGTTACGCGGATCAGGATGTGGCGGGCGTGGAACTCGGTGACCTTGCGGGCATCGCCGCTGGCACTGCCGTCACGCACTTCCACCAGCTTCAGCAGCTGGAAGCCGCTGGGGCCGCGGATCGGGCCAAGCACGTCGCCCGACTTCATGTTCTTGATCTGGTTGGAGAAGGCACTGGGAATTTCATCCAGGCTGCGCCAGCCCAGGTCACCACTTTCCAGAGCGTTGGGGCTGTCGGAATAACGCACAGCCGCTGCGGCGAAATCCAGTTCGCCCTTGTCCAGCAGGTTCTTGATGCCGTCGACCTTGCTCTGGCCGGTGGCGATCTGCTCGGCGTTGGCGCCTTCGGGCACTGCCACCAGGATGTGGGCGAGGTGGTACTGCGCACCACCCGCGTTCTGCTGGGCCAGGGCGGCATCAACCTCGCCCTCGCTCACGCTGATGCGGCTCTGCGCAAAACTCTGGCGCAAACGCTGAGTAATGATTTCCTCGCGCACCGAGTTGCGGAAATCGGAGAAACCGATGCCGTCCTGAGCCAGACGCTGACGCAGGCTGTCGACATCGCTGCCGTTCTGCTGGGCGATGCTGGCGACGGCCTGATTCAGTTCTTCATCGCTGACACGGATACCGCTGCCATCGGCACGCGCCACCTGCAGCTTGACCAGCACCAGGCGCTCCAGCACCTGTCGCTCCAGCACGCTGTCCGGCGGCAACTGCGCCTCACGGCCAGCGTATTGGCCCTTGATGTTGTTGACCGCGCGCTGCAATTCGCTCTGCAGAATCACGTTTTCGTCAACGATGGCGGCGATGCGATCCAGCGGCTGGTTCTGCTGCTGGGCGGCTGCCGGAGCAGTCACACCGGAAAACGCCAGCAAAGTGGCGAGGACTACGGGAAGGGTTTTGGTCATGGAATCAGATTCGGATCGTAGTCGTCCTCGATCGCCTGGATGTTGCTGGGCGGTACGAGGTACAGGTCGTCTCGGTTGTAGCCGAGAATAGCACGGCGCAAGGTGCGGTCCGTGTCTTGTCCAACCGAGCTCAGGCCCTTGAGCACGAACTCGATCTGGAAGGAGTTGTTGAGGTCGCCCTCGCGGTTCTTGACGTAGCGCCGCGCCAGCGCGCGCACGGCCAGGCAGCAGCTGTCCCACTGCACGCCGCCGATGATTTCCAGCGGTTTTTTGTCGGCTTCAAGCAGCGAGTAGTAGTAGCGGCCGACGATGCTCCAGCGCGGGTTGATCGGGTACAGGAAAGAGAAATCCACTTGCTTGAGCTGGTCACTGCCGTCGGCGGGGTTGCGGCGGTAGCGGTAGTTCAGGTTGACGATGCCGTCGTTCGGGAACAGGTAGCGGGCGCGCACGCTGGCCAAGTCTTCCTTACGGTACTTCGGGCTCCACTGGTAGGTGCTGCCCAGGGTCCACCGATCGGTGATCGCCCAGTTGACGTCAGCCACCCATGCGGACTTACCGTCGCGGTTCACCGGTTCGGCCGGATTGAGGGTGACTTCCGAGTCTTCAAAGTAGGTGATCTGGCCGATGCTGGCCGACAGCTTTTCGCGGCCATCTTCCTGTCGGATCAGGCGCGTGGTCAGTGCGGTGGTCAGCTGGTTCGCATCGTTCTGGCGATCGGCGCCGGTGAAGCGCGAGTCGCGGAACAACTGGCCCCAGCTGAAGGTGAAGGCGCGAGTGTCGAACAGCGGCATGTCGTTCTGGTCGCGGTACGGCGTGTTCAGGTAAAACAGCCGGGGCTCCAGGGTGTTGAGGTAGGACTTGCCCCCGATGCTGGTTTCCCGGTCGAAGAACAGGCCCATGTCGATGCTGCCGATCGGCACGCTGCGGCTGGGCGAGGTGTTGCCACGTAACTGCTCGGGCGTGGCCGTATTGGGATTGATCCCTGCGGCCTGCAGATTCTGCCGGCGGATATTGTCGGCCAGCCCACGCTCCAGGTCATAGGCGGTGTAGCGCCAGGCCAAGGTCGGGGTGATGTACCACGATGCGCCGGCCAGCGGCATCGAGATATAGGGTTTGATGTCCAAGCGAGAGCCGCCAGGGCGAGGGGTCACCGTGCCGGTCCGGACATACTCGCCGTCGGCATCGATCCTTTTCTGATGGATGTCGTCATGCGTGAAGCGCACCGCTTCTGCGTAAACCCCGGTTTCGAACCAGTTGCCGTAGCTCTCCTCCCAGGTGCCAAACAGGCGCGGCTGGCGGCTGTAGGGCAGCGACTGTTCGGTCAACGTGTAGTCGGTGAGCTGCCAATGGTCGGCCATCAAGCCGGCGGTCCAGCTCCGGCCTGAGCCATATAGGCCAGCAGTGCTCAGTAGGTTGGAGGCGGTCACGCCGAGCAGGCGATTGGCAAAATCTTCCATGTAGCGCTCATCGCTGACCCAGGCCATGTTGGCGCGGGCCTGCCAGTGGCTGTCGATGTTGTGATAGCCGCTGTACTGGACTTTGCCGCGATCCTTGTCGCGCAACGAATCGTTGGGTAGGTAAGCCGTGTCGAGCTGGCCCCTGCCGCCGGAATAGAGGTAGCGGAACTCGTTGTTCAGCATCAGCCCACGCTTGCTCATGTAGCGCGGGGTGAGGGTGTCGTCGTAGTTCGGTGCCAGGTTGAAATAGATTGGTTGCGCATAGTCGAAGCCATTTCGGCCGGACATGCTGAGTTTGGGGAACAACAGGCCGGTCTGGCGCCGGTCGTCGATCGGGAACTTGAACCAGGGCGCGTAAAACACCGGCACGTTGCCAATGCGCAGCACCGCGTTGCGGGCGGTACCGAAGCCGGCCTCGTTGTCCACTTCGATCTGCGGAGCGACCAGTTTCCACACCGGCTGCGAAGGATCGCAGGTGGTGTAGGTGGAATGGTGCATCTGTCCAACCGAGCCCTGCAGGTCGATTGATTCGGCGCCGCCATTGCCGCGCCGGGAGACCAGCTGGTACTGGATGTTGCTGATCTTGTGGCTGTCCGTTTCCTGATTACCCTCGGCGCGCTCGGCCATCATCCGGATCGAGCTGTCCGAGTAGCGGACATTGCCTTCTGCGATGTAGTTGCCGCTTTCGGTGTCCAGGCGCAGGTTGTCCGTGCCCATGAACTGGTCACCGCGCTTGAGCACCACGTTGCCCTGGTATTGGGGAATGGTGCTGGTGCCGCTCAGCTCGTTGCCTTCGATGTCGGTGGGCTGCTGCTCACGCGTGGCCGCAGCGGCCGGATCGGCCTTGGGCGCTTCGCTGAAGGCAGGCAGGACTTCCGTGGCTGGGCAAAGGCCCCAGTTCAGCGGTTTATCATCGGCCATCGCGGGCAGGCAGATGGCAATTCCCAAGGGTAACGGAAGCAGGCGGAAGGCTCGGCGCACGCGGTTCGGGTTCGGGGGAAAACGGCCGCTAGCTTGCCCCATCGCCTGCATGGGGGCAATGAAGGCCGCTGTAGGGAGCCGGTTCGGGTTCATTGACCTCGATAGCGGCGGCGCACGCGTTGCCCGGCGAAGACCGGTGCGCATGATTGAGGCGTGCCAGTCGAGCGTTCATTGGACGGTGAGGCGGTGTCAGGTGTCCAGCAGTGTCTGGACGTGCGCCACGCTGCATTCGCGCAAAGCCTGCAGGTCGTAGCCGCCTTCCAGCATCGACACCACCCGGCCGTTGCCGTGGCGATCAGCGATACCAGCCAGTTCGGCGGTCAACCAGGCGAAATCCTCGGTTTCCACCATCAAGTCGGCCTGTGGATCGCGCATATGTGCGTCGAAACCGGCAGAAATGAGCAATAGCTGCGGCCGGAACGCCTCGATCTGCGGCAGCATGTCGTCGGCCCAGGTATTGCGGAAACGGAAGCCGCCACTGCCCGGTGGCAACAGGATGTTGCAGACGTTGCCCACGCCACGCTCGCGCATGCTGCCCGAATAGGGGAACAGCCCGGACTGATGGGTGCTGTAGTAGGCGACCTTGGGGTCGGTCTCGAAGATCGCCTGGGTGCCGTTGCCGTGGTGTACGTCGAAATCGACGATGCCGATGCGCTCCAGCCCGTACTTGTCGCGTGCATAGGCAGCAGCGATGGCCACGTTGTTGAACAGGCAGAAGCCCATCGCGGTGTCGTCGGTGGCGTGGTGGCCGGGAGGGCGTACCGCGCAGAACGCGCGCCGGCCGCCATCGTCCAGCATCACCGCATCGATGGCTGCCACGCCGGCACCGGCAGCATGCAGGGCGGCACTGGCCGAGCCAGGCGAGGTGAAGGTGTCCAGGTCGATGCGCCGCAGCGGCTGGATCTGCGCCTGCAGAACATCGTCGATCAGCTCGCGGCAATGCACCCGTGCCAGTTCGCCCAGTTTGGCCGGCGGCGCTTCGCGCCATTGCAGTTGATCGGGAAATTCGCCACGCAACGCCGCAATCACCTCGCGCAGGCGTTCTGGGGATTCGGGATGGTCGGGGCCCGGGTCGTGGCCCAGGCAGGCAGGATGGGTGAATACGAGCATGGCCGAACTGTAACTGGCCGCGCAGGCCTTTGCGCGGCGGTTGCTACCAAAGCATCAGGTGTGGCCATCCGTGCTGGCGGCCTGCCGTGACGATCAGCCGCGGCGGCGTTCGTGATTCCACAGCACTTCGCCGTGACCATCGGCGCGGGCCAGTACACGGGCCAGTACGAACAGCAGGTCGGACAGGCGGTTGAGGTAACGCACCGCTTCGCCGCGAACCTCCTCCACACGTGCCAGCGCTACCGTTTCACGCTCGGCGCGACGGACGATGGTGCGGGCCAGGTGGCAGCGCGATGCCCCTTCACCGCCTGCGGGCAGGATGAAATCCTTCAGCGGCGGCAGGTCGTCGTTGTAACGGTCCAGGTGGCGTTCCAGTGCGTCGATGTCCTCGGCCTGGATCGCCGCGTGCCCGGGAATGCACAGTTCGCCGCCCAGATCGAACATCTGGTGCTGGACGGTGGTCAGCAGCGTGCGGACATCTTCCGGCAGGTTCACTGCCAGCAGGACGCCGATGGCCGAATTGGCTTCATCGACGGTGCCGTAAGCATTAACCCGGGCCGAATCCTTACCGGTACGGCTGCCATCACCGAGGCCGGTGCTGCCATCGTCACCGGTGCGGGTGTAGATCTTTGAAAGGCGGTTACCCATTGCGCAGCGCCGCCCTTAGTGAGCGATGCGGTCGGTGGTCGGCTGCTTGCCGGCCACTTCGACAACCACCTGCACCAGTGCAGCGGCGCTGGTGTACAGCGCTGCGGTGCGCAGGTACGGCAGCAGCCAATCCGCATAGTTCTTGGCCCAGCCGGCAAAGGTCGGCTCGGCGACCGACGCGCTGATCCAGTAGAAGCTGCCCTGGGCGATCAGGTGGCACAGCGCCACCGAGCCAATCAGGGTGCCTGCCAACAGGCCCAGCGACTGCCAGCTGGCGGCTTTGTAATGACGACGCAACAGCATGCCGCCGGCCCACATGGCGAAATACGCCGGAATCAGCATCCAGTAGGCGGCCGAGACGCAGTAATGCTGCCAGAAGCTCATGCCCTGGCTGCTGATCACCGCCCAATCCACGGCCACGGCCAGCGCCATCAGCAGCGGGAAGGCCCAGCGGGTCCAGTTGCGCAGGTAGAAGCCGCCGATGAAGAAGACCGCCCAGGACGCATCCGGAATGGGCGCGAAGTGGTTGATGCGGGTGCCAGCCATCAGCAGCACGAGCAGGGACAGGACGAAAGCACGTTGGGCGTTGGCGGTCATGACAGTGATCGGTTCGGCGGAATCAGGCGGCCATTCTAGCCGCAGTGGGAGTGAACCTGCGGTTGCAGCGCCGCATGAGCAGGGCCGACGCGGGCGGGCGAACCTTTATCATGCCCACATGAGTGCGAACCATGACGTAGTGATCGTAGGCGGCGGGCTGGTCGGAGCCAGTCTGGCCATTGCCCTGGACCGGATGGGGCTGGACGTGGGATTGGTGGAAGCCACCCCCGGCGGCGCGTTGCCGGCGGTGTTTGACCAGCGCAACCTCAGCTTCGCCGCTGCCACGGTCAACGCGCTGACCGCCTTGGGCGTGATGCAGCGCCTGACCAATCCCGGCGGCCCGATCCGCCGCATCCATGTCAGCCGCGCCGGTGATTTCGGCCGGGTGGTGATGCGGGCCGAGGATTACGGCCGTGATGCCTTCGGTCAGGTGGTGGTGGCGCGCGATTTTGGTGAGGCGCTCGAAGCCCGCCTGGGCGAACTGAAGCAGCTGACCCGCTACCGCCCGGCGAAGTTTGTGGCGCTGGGCGCGAGCACTGACGGTCGACGCGAAGTGGTCATCACTGGCGGGGCTGGCGAGCACCGTCTGCAGGCGCGCTTGGTGGTGGGCGCCGATGGCACACGCAGCGCCGTGCGGCAGGCATTGGGTATCGACGTGACCGAGCACGATTACCAGCAGACCTTGTTTGTGGCGCGGGTGCGTCCGGCAAAGGTGCCTGATGGCAGTGCTTACGAGCGTTTCACCGACACCGGCCCGACCGCGCTGCTGCCACGCGGCGACCGCCATTACGGCGTGGTGCATGGTGTCGCCCGTGATCAGGCGGACGCGGTGATGGCACTGGACGACACCGCCTGGTTGGCGCGACTGCAGCATGCAGTGGGCTGGCGCGCCGGGCGTCTGCTGGAAAGCGGCCCGCGCAGCGCCTATCCGCTGATCCAGGTGCTGGCGCAGAAACTGGTTGGCGAACGCGCGCTGCTGCTGGGCAATGCCGCGCAGACCATTCATCCGGTGGGTGCGCAGGGTTTCAATCTGGGCCTGCGGGATGCGCTGACCCTGGCCGAGTTGATTGGCGATGCGGCGATGGACCCGGGGTCCGATGACGTGTTGCAGGCCTACGTGCAGCGACGCGGTCCGGATCGCGAACAGACGTTGGCGTTCTCCGATGGCTTGGCGCGACTGACCAGCAATGTGTCACCGCTGATGCGGCCGCTGCGCAGTCTGGGGCTGGTTGCCGCCGCGCAGGCCACTCCGGTGCAGTCCTTCCTTGTGGGGGGGGCGATGGGTTTCCGTGGGCAGGTGCCCGAGCTGTGCAGGAGCGAAGTGCGATGAGCCGTCGCGGGCAATGGGATGCGGTGATTGTTGGCGGCGGCGTGGTCGGCGGTGCCTGTGCGTTGGCGTTGGCCAAAGAGGGTTTGCAGGTGGCCTTGGTAGAAGGCCGCGAGCCGCCGCAATGGTCGTCGCAACGGCCGGATCTGCGCGTGTTCGCTTTTGCCGCCGACAACGCGGGGCTGTTGGAATCGCTCGGTGTGTGGTCGCAGGTGGAACGCGGGCATGCACGTGCTTATCGACGGATGCGGGTGTGGGATGCCGCTGGCGGTGGCGACCTGACATTCGATGCCGACACACTGGGCCGGCGCGAACTGGGCTGGATCGTCGAGAACGGTTTGCTGGTGGATCGGCTCTGGGCGGCGTTGCCGGCGGCGGGCGTGCAGCTGTATTGCCCGGCGCGGGTTGAATCAATGGAACAGGATGCGCAGGGCGTGCGCCTGCGGCTGGATGATGGGCGTCGTGTGGAGGCGTCCATCGCCATCGCCGCTGATGGGGCCGAATCCACGCTGCGGACGCTGGCGGGGCTGGATGTGTCTTGGCATGACTACGGCCAGCGCGGTGTGGTTGCCTACGTCGATAGCGATCTGCCGAATGAAGACACCGCCTGGCAGCGCTTCCTCGATACCGGCCCGCTGGCGGTGCTGCCGTATGACAAACGCCGCAGCTCCATCGTATGGACATTGCCCGACGCCGAAGCCGAGCGCGTACTGGCGTTGGACGATGACCGTTTCAATCGCGAGCTGACCAACGCCTTTGCTGGCCGTCTGGGTCAAATGCGTGTGGTATCGCCGCGTGCGGCATTCCCGCTGCGCCGGCAGTTGGCAAAAAACTATGTTGCCGGCCGCGTAATAACCCTGGGGGATGCCGCGCATGTCGTGCATCCACTGGCAGGACAGGGCGTGAATCTGGGCTTGCGTGATGTGGCGGGTCTGCGCGACTTGGTGCGAACCGCCCTGCAACGGCGTCAGGACTGGAGTGCGCCGCACCGTCTGCAGCGCTGGGCGCGAACGCGCCGCAGTGAGAACACGGTTGCCGCTTACAGCTTCGATGCGATCAACAAAGTGTTCTCCAACGATGAGATGCACCTGACTTTGGCGCGCGGCGCATTGCTGGGATTGGCCGGGCGCATGCCGCCGTTGCTGTCGCTGTTCTGGAAGCGCGCGTCGGGGTTGTAACCGACGGTCTGCACCAGGTTGCTCCCGTAGAAGTGTCCTATGGGAGCAGCCAACCGGCCAGCTGCTCGCGTGCCAATTTGCCGCGACGTGGGGTGTCGAGGGCATTGAATTCGTCGGCCAGCGCGGGGTTGACCTGCGCTTCTTCGCGGCTGATGAAGCCGTCGCCGTTGACATCCAACGCGGCGAAATCGATGCGGTAGTTGCCGACCACATTGTCCGCCTGCACCGAGCGCACGGTCACCTGAGCCTGCCCGGGAGGCGATTGAATCTGCACCGAGTGAGTGACTTTGCCCGTGGACAATGGTTGCTCACGCACGCTGACCGGTGTGTCGAGCAATGGTGAACTGATTGCAGGGGTGGGACGTTGAATGCTCTGCGCTGTTGCCGCCGTAGGCAGCAGGGCGACGATGGCAAGCGGCAGGAAAAAGCGAAGTGCGGTGGCTGTCATGGTCGTTTCTATCAGGTCTCGGCTGGTGGCGCTTGACGGTGAACCGCGCGGCGCCTGGGAGCAGCCTGGATGGTAACCGGACGTGTATGAAGGCGCGGTTCTCAGCCGGGTATGAAGGGGAATACCAGCTTCAGCAGGCCTTTCAGGCCACCTTCGGCGGTCGAACTGATCGCCTTCGCGCCGAGGCTGTTTAACGCGCGCCGCAGATCATCCCAACGCAGCTGTTTGATGTCCTTCTTCAGCAGGTCGGCGACTTCTTCCGAGGCAGGTGCGAGCTTCCTGAGTGCGTCGAGC
This sequence comes from Stenotrophomonas sp. Iso1, assembly GCF_027497995.1. Lineage (GTDB taxonomy): Bacteria > Pseudomonadota > Gammaproteobacteria > Xanthomonadales > Xanthomonadaceae > Stenotrophomonas. The sequence continues at coordinate 911,985 of NZ_JAODBT010000001.1, forward strand.
GTGGTCTGCGGATCCGGCTGCAGATAGTTCCAGCGTTCGGCGATGGCGAGCAGGGTGTCAAAGCGCACGGCCACGACCTCGCGGTTGCGCTCGTAGACCGGGATGGCGCCCACGTCGAGGATGGCCTGTTCGAAACGCTGTGCGTCGTCCGGGTGTTCGATGCGGATGGCAAGGAAGCCTTCCTTGCGGCTGCGTTCGGTGACGTGTTTGGTACCCGAGCGCAGGTTGGCATCGGTCAGCGCGGTGGCGACGATACGCTGCAGGGCGTTGTCGCCATCCTCCGGTACCAGGGCGCGCCAACGGGCATAACCATTGCGTCGCAGGCCTTTGACCTTGGCCGGCGTGACCCGCAGCTGCAATGCCACAGCTGCGTTGGAGGCGCCGCGGTCGATGGCGCCATCGCGCTCCAGCAGTATGAAAATCAGCAGTTCCAGGTCGCGCTTGGTCAGCGACTGGAAGCCTTGCAGCAGGGTCAGCCGCAGGAATTCATCGCCGAATGCGGCCGGGTCCTTCAGTTCGATTGCGTGCATCGTGTTCTCCCATGAATGCACAGGATGCCCGATCCCGGTGGCACGGATTGAGACGGGCGGCCAGCTCAGCGATGGCTGGCGTGCTGTAACCCGTATTCACGGCCGGGGCGGTCGGCCTGGAAGGTTTCCACCGCGCCACGGTCCTGCAGCGTCACGAAAACCTGCCTGCCGTCAGCGCCACCGAAGGCGACATTGGTCGGCTTGCGGCCTTTCAGCGGTACCTCGCGCAGCAGTTCACCCTGGGGGGAAACCACGGCCACTACGCCGGCGTCGTAACGGGCGATGTAGAGATTCCCGTCTGCGTCGCTGCGCATGCCGTCCATGCCGTGATCGTCGAAGCGAATCAGCAGGCGCTTGTTGGAAAGCGTTCCCTCCGCGTCGAGGTCATATGCCCACACGTTGCGCTGCACGCTTTCGTTGACATAAAGGTGGCGTCCATCGGGGCTGACTTCGATGCCGTTGGTGGTGCCCATGCCGCTTTCGAGCAGGTGCACGCTGCCATCGCGGTCAATACGCCAGAGCTGGCCGTTGTCGGGCTTGGCCCAATCCGGGTCGCTGGCGTAGAGCGTGCCATTGGGCGCCAAAGCGATGTCGTTGGGTTGGTGCGCACCGGGCAGGTGCGCGAACACGCTGACGACGCGGGTTACAGGATCAACTTTCAAAATGTTGTGGCGCGGGTAGTCGGCGATGAACATCGAGCCGTCCGCGCCGAAGCGGATGCCGTTGCCGATGCTGCCTTCGGGGAGGGTGAGGAACGTTTCTGCCTTGCCGCTGTTGTCGACGCGGCCGATGGTGCCGTCCTTGCCGAGATTGACGACATACAGCGCGCCGTCGGCACCGGTGGCTGGGCCTTCGATGCCTGTAGTGAACACGCCATCGTCGACATGGTCACGCGCTACGAAAGGTGTGGCTGCACAGGCGCTACCGGCAGCGCTCAGGCACAGGGCAACAATCGTTTGTTTCAACGAGACAGGGCAGGCAATCACGGCATTCTCCGCTTCAAGACCCGGGCGAGTGTGCCAGAGCCCTGCACCGAAGCGGGCAGTGGTTGCGAAGGCAACCGCGTGGGTTGATGCAGCGGCTCAGCGTTTGTCGCTGGGCAGTGTCTGCACCGGCAGGCGTCGAGAATCCGTCCCCTCCCGCTTGGCTGCGCATTGGCCTTCGACGCAGCTGCAGCCGCTGATTTCCGCAAAGCCGCAGACGCTCATCATGCCCTTGGCCTGGCAGCTGGCCTGCACGCCAGCGGGGTCGGTGCGGCTGGCGACATTGACGCAGGCCGGGTAGTAACCGCAGCAGTTGCCAACGTTTTTGACCGTGCAGTCGGCATCGGTACGGCAACGCTGGTCGACGACCACGGGCGTTGCGGCAGGCGGCGTCGGCGTGGTTTCCACGGCGGGCGGCGAGGTGGCTGCAGGAACGCTGCAGGCACTGGTGATCAGCAACAGCGTGAGCAACAGGAACGAGCGCAACATGGCGGCTTCCGGTTCGGGGCACGCTGCGATGGTGAACCCGGACGGGTGTAGATCATGTCGCGATGGAACGCGGGGCCGAAAAGGCCCCGCTGTCGTCAGCGGCGCGTCGGGGTGACGAAGACCGTGATTTCTTCGCGGTCGTGGTACAGCTGCTTGGCGCGGATGGTGAGTGATTTGTCGGCCTGGTCAGCGAACAGATCCAGGCACAGCTTGGTTTCATCCCAGCGCTTCTTCATCGGCAGCTTGAGGTTGAAAATAGCGTGCTTGCACCAGCCTTCGCGCAGCCAGGTGGCCATGCGTTCGGCCACGCGACGGGGCTGTTCGACCATGTCGCAGACCATCCAGTCCAGCGGTACTTCCGGCTGCCAATGGAAGCCATCGGCGCGCAGGTGTTCCACCAAGCCGGTGTCGATGACGTGCTGGCGCAACGGGCCGTTGTCGATGCTGCTGACGCGCAAGTGCTGGCGAGTCAGCACCCAGGTCCAGCCACCCGGTGCAGCGCCTAGATCCGCTGCGCGCATGCCGGGCACCATCAGTGCTTCGCGTTCTTCCGGTGTAAGCAGGGCCAGCAGCGCTTCTTCCAGCTTCAAGGCCGAACGCGACGGCGCGTCGGAGAGCAGTTTCAGGCGTGGGATGCCCAGCGGCCACGGCGCACTGTCGCGGGTATCGGCGACGCAAACGAAAGCATGGGTACCATCGATAAACACGATATGCAGACGCGGCAGCTTCGTATTGGCCTTGTCGGTGAGCAGGCCGGCCTTGCGCAGCGCGGGGCGCAAGGCATTGCCGAAACTGCGCGCCAGACCAGCCAGCGGCTTGCCGACATCCGAATCCGGATGCTCTACCCACAGGTCGCCAAAACGTTGCTGGCCTTCCAGCGCGGCGACGATCGGGGTGATGCGGTCGGTCGCATCCAACTGCGGCAGTTCGACCAGTACCTGCAGCTTCTGGCGAGCGAAAATCAGCTCGCGCCAGGGCAGGCGTTGATCCAGTGCAGCGGCTTCGTCGGTGACGAATACGACATAGCCGTCATTGCGCTGCGTGCGCGCATAACCGGCGATGCCGGCAGCGCCGGCACGTTCGTTGAGTTCGCCGGCCAGCTCCGGTTCAAAGCCTTGGCGGCAGTAGCACAACAGGCCAGTCATGGTGTTCCTTGGGTACGTGCAGGGGTTGCAGAAGCGAGGTGAATCGCGATGAGTTGATTGCGCGTCGCGACTCAAGCCGCTCCTGCAGGAGAGCGTGGATCAGTAGCGCGCGCCGTCGTTGCGGCCATAGTTGCCGAGCACGATGCGTGCTTCGTCACGCAGCAGGCCCTGCACGACTTCGATGCCACGCTTGTTCAGTTCGCCCACCCAGTCTGCCGGCAGCGGGCCTTCATCGAACGGGGTGAGTTCTTCCACGTCGGCGGAGTTGGCGCCGATCAGCAGACGGTCGATGCCGGCCCACACGGTGGCGCCATAGCACTGGCAGCACGGCTGCGACGAGGTGGCCAAGGTAATGGGCGAAAGCTCCGCGTTCAGGCGCGGCGTATTGAGCTTCTGCTGGGCCAGCATGTAGGCCATGTTTTCGGCATGGGCCAGCGAGGTGGCATGTGGCACGACACGGTTCACGGCGGCGGCAATGACCCGGTGATCCGGGCCGAACACCACCGCGCCGAACGGGCCGCCGGTGTCGTGTTCGACGTTCAGCCGCGACAGTTCAATCGCCAGAGCCACCTTTTCCGCATCGCTGGTATAGGCATGCTGGCTGTCGACCGCATCGTGGATCCAGACGGGGAGCGTGAGATGAACCTGCGCGTGAAGCATGACGATGACCGACCTTTGGACAAAAACGGCGGCCAGTGTATCGGACTGAGGCGGCAGCCTCACTGGAGGGGTGGGGTTTGTTCAGCTGTGGCGGTGATGGGAGAGGGGAATTCCTGCGGATGTGGGTCTCACGTCTCGTCAAAGGCGGCCTGGCCCCGATCCTCCTCCCATTTACGGGAGAAGGTGCCCCGAAGGGACGGATGAGGGCGCTGTTGCTGCTTTCTGGAATCACATCTACGTCGGCCCACCCTGCGCCCGATGTATTTAGCTCGATTTCGATTTCGATGTCCGATGACCCCAACCCCTCTCCCGCTCGCAGGAGAGGGGTTTCAAGCAGTTTCCAGTGATGCCTGTCCTCAGAACCCTGCGCTGAGGGTGATGAACGTCTGGCGTGGGGCGCTGGCGTGGATGGCGTAGCGGGTGCCGTTGGGATCGGCGGGGGCGAATGAGCTGAGCTGGCCGGCATAGCGCTTGTCGGTCAGGTTGGTGACGTTCATTGATACCTTCAGGTCCTGCAGGCCCAGACCGGGACCGAACGTGTAGCCGAAACCGGCGTCGAAGGTGGTCACACCCGGTACCGACTGGTCATTGGTGTAGGTGTAGTAACGCTTGCCGGTGTACTTGCCGCGCAGGCTGGCGAACCAACCCTCGTGGTTCCAGCTCAGTTCGCTGGAGGCCATGCGTTGCGGTGTATCCACGGTGATCTTGCCGGCCACCGGCACCAGCGCACCGCCGGAGAGGTAATCGTCTTCGTAGGTGGATTTGTTCCAGGACAGCGCGTTGTACCACTGCAGTCCCTGCATCGGCTTGAGGATGAAGGTGAGCTCGGCGCCACGGCTCTTCACCGAGCCGACGTTGATGAAGCGGGTGATGCATTCCGGACGCGTACCCACCTCGATGCTCGTGCAGGGATTGAGCGAGAGCAGGCGGTTGTCGAAGGTGACGTCATAGGCGGCGATGGAGGCCTGGTAATTCTTGCCGAAGGTACGGAAACCGGCTTCGAAGGTTTTCGACTTTTCTGGCTCCAGTCCGGCGCTGGCAGCGAATGATTCCGGTGTGACCTGCAACGGGCCGCCACTACCGCCACCGACGAAGGCAGCGATGTTTTCCGAGTAGGACGCAAACAGCTCGTTGTTGCCGTTGAGTTTGAAGCCGATGCTGGCCTGCGGCAGTACCGACTCCTTCGCGGTCAGTGTGCCGGACGCGTAGCTCGCCTCGGTGCCCGGTTTGGCATTGGCGCGCATGCGCGTGTTGGGGCTCTTGATGCCCACATCGACGGTCAGGCGGTCGTCCATGAAACGCATGCGGTCCTGCACGTAGAACTGACGCGTGCGGATGTCGAAGTCCTGGTCGAACAAGCGCCGGTCTGGCTGGCTGAGATAGGTGTCGTCCAGGAACGGGCCATCGATGTAGTAGAAATTGCGCTCGACGTGATGATCGTTCTGCTCCCACCACAGTCCCGCTTCCAGTTCGTGGATGCCAAGCGTCCATGACAGCGCGGCGGTCAGGCCCTGACGGTTGATGGTGTAGTTGCTGCTGCGGATGGAGATTGGCAGCATCTTGTCGGTGCCGGGGTATGACGGCTGGCCGGGCGCCCACCAGTGGCCCTGGCCACGGTTTTCATGGTGATACGCGAGCAGTTTCAAGCGGCCTTGTTCGCCCACGTGCAGGTCCGCGTCAAGCGCGTACAGGTTGTCGTCACGCAACGCACGGCTCTGGTAGTACGCATCGTCGATGCTGGTGACGCCGCCACTGAAGACGCAGCGTTCTGCGTTGTAGGTGGCGGGTGCGCAGTACGCGGCGGCGACAGCGCGGTCCCAGTCCGGCGCATAGATGTTCCAGTCCCAGCCCAGTCCGCGCTCCAGCATGCTCTTGGACAGATAGGCGTAGTTGGCCTGGCTGGTGCGCGAGGTAGCGACGAATGCGCCGAAGCGGTTGTCGCCAACGTTCCATACCGCTTTGGCATTGAACTGGCGGCTGGTCTGGTTCTGATACGGGGCGGCCCACATGTCCGCATCCTGGTGGACACCGGAGAGGTAGGCAGCAAAACCGTTGTGCTCGCCGGTATCCACGCGCAGGTAGCCGCGACGTTGGTTGTCATCGCCCATGGTGACGCTGGCGCGCCCACCGAACACGGAGGACGGATCGCTGGAGAAGTATTGAATGGTGCCGCCCAGGTTGCTGGTGGATGCCACACCCAATGAGCCGACGCCCTGCGCCAGTTCGGCGCCCGCCAGGTTCTCGGCGATGAGCGCGCGCGAAATGCTCAGGCCGTTGTAGTTGCCATAGCTGTTGTCACCCAGCGGAATGCCATCCAACGTGTAGCCCAGACGGCTTTTGTCGAAGCCGCGCAGGCTGATGGTCTGTGATTCCTCGTTGGCACCGAACGCATCGTTGGACTGAACCGATACACCGGGCAAGCGGTCGAGAATCTTCTGGCCACTGGTGCCGGGCGGCAGTACTTGCTTGTCGACTTCGCCGATGCGCTGCACCTGGCGGGTTTCGCCCTGGCCAATCACGGAGATTGTATCCAGCGTCTGTGCGCTGCTTGCAGTGAGTGCGGCCGTTGTGTCGATGTTCGCGTCGCCCTGCGCGGGTATGGCGGCATACAGCGGTGCGGAGGCGAGAGCGCTGAGTACGGCGAGGGTCAGAAGTCGGGGTTGCATGTTGATCCGGGGCATAAGGGGGAGACGCGTGAAACACGCGTGACTCCACTATGCGAAGCCAACATGAAAGACTTTTGACGGTGGCGAGACAGTCGCGCGCTGCTGTCGTGACCGGTAGCAATGCGCTGGCAAAAAAAAAGCCGCGATGCAGGACATCGCGGCGTCGCCTTGAGGAGGCGATGAAACCTGGGGTCAACCCATGTATAAGCCGCCGTTGACCGCATAGTCGGCGCCGGTGACGTAGGCGGCTTCGTCCGAAGCCATCCATGCGCACAACGCGGCCACTTCCTCCGGTGTGCCCAAGCGGCGGATCGGCACCGAGGCAGCCAGCCGATCCAACACATCCGGCGGAAAGCTGCTGATCGACTGGCTGGCGATGTAACCCGGCGAAATGGTGTTCACAGTGACGTTGCGCGCCGCCACCTCATTGGCCAATGCACGGCTGAAACCATGCATCGCCGCCTTGGCGGTGGCGTAGTTGACCTGGCCGATCTGGCCCTTGTGCGCGCTGACCGAGCCGATATTGATGACGCGGCCCCAGCCACGGCTGGCCATGCCATCCACCACTTGCTTGGTGAGGTTGAACAACGAGTTGAGGTTGGAGGCAATTACCGCGTTCCAGTCGTCAACGGTCATCTGCCGGAACAACATGTCGCGGCTGCCGCCGGAGTTGTTGACCAATACGTCGACCTCACCCACTTCAGCCCGCACCTTGGCGAAGGCGATGCTGGTCGAGTTCCAGTCGGTGGCATTGCCTTCGGAGGCAATGAAGTCGAAGCCGAGTTCGCGCTGCTCACGCAACCAGTTGGCCTTGCGTGGTGAGTTGGGTGCGCAGCCGGCAACTACGGTATGGCCGCTGCGGGACAGCGTCTGGCAGATGGCAGTACCCACGCTGCCCATGCCGCTGGTGACGTATGCGATGCGAAGAGTCATGTGAGGCTCCAGTTCGAGGCAGGGCCGCTCAGGCGGCCAGCGGGTACAAGGCACACAGCAGGCTGCCAGCCATCAGCAGCAGCGAAATCGCTACCGCCCACTTGAGGGTGAACTTCTGGTGATCGGCGAAATCGACCTTGGCCAAGCCGACCAACAGATAGGTGGAAGGAACCAATGGGCTGAGCAGATGCACTGGCTGTCCGGCGAGTGAGGCACGTGCCATTTCCACCGGAGTGATGCCGTAGTGACCGGCAGCCTCGGACAGGATCGGCAACACGCCGAAATAGAACGCATCGTTGGACATGAAGAAGGTGAACGGCATCGACGCCAGTGCGGTGATCACCGCCAGGTGCGGTCCCCATGCATCCGGAATCACCGCCAGGAAGCCGCGTGACATGGCATCGACCATGCCGGTGTTGGACAAGATGCCGGTGAAGATGCCCGCCGCGAAGATCAGCGACACCACCGACAACACATTGCCCGCATGGTTGACCACACGGCGGCGTTGCTCGGCCAGGTTCGGGTAGTTGATCACCAGCGCGACGGCGAAGCCGACCATGAACAGCACCGGCATCGGCAGCAGGCCAATCACCAACGCCGTCATCAGCGCCAGCGTCAATACCAGATTCACCCACAGCAGTTTGGGACGCTTGGTGTCTTCGGCATCTTCCACGGTGGGCAGCGCGTCGCCGTCATCGGAGACGCTGGCATCCATCCACGAGCCGCCTTGCGGCAAGGCGACCACGCCCAGACGACGACGCTCTTTCATGCCCAAGTACCAGGCCAGCAGCAGGATGCCAGCGCAGGCCAGCACCATGGCCGGGATCAACGGGATGAAGACGTCGGCCGGGTCCACATGCAGCGCGGTGGCAGCGCGTGCGGTTGGGCCGCCCCATGGCGTGAGGTTCATCACGCCGCCGGCGAGGATGGTCACGCAGGTCATGTTCAAGGCGTTCATGCCCAGCCGCCGGTACAGCGGCAACATCGCCGAGACGGTGATCATGTAGGTGGTCGAGCCATCGCCATCGAGCGAGATCAGCATCGCCAGCACCGCCGTGCCCATCACGATCTTGAGCGGATCGCCCTTGACGATGCGCAGGATGATGCGCACGAGGGGATCGAATAGTCCTGCGTCGATCATCACGCCGAAGTAGAGAATGGCGAACATCAACATCACGCCGGTGGGCGCGATCTTCTTGATGCCGTCGAGCATCATTTCGTCCAGGCCGGCGCCGAAGCCACCGAGCAGAGCAAAGATGATGGGTACAGTGATCAGGGCGACCAGCGGTGACAGGCGTTTGCTCATGATGAGATACATGAACGTCAGCACCATGCCGAAGCCGAGGATGGTCAGCATCATCTGCAGACTCCTTGTGGGAAGGGGGAGTGGGAGGGGCTTAGAAGTCGAACTGCAGGCGGCCGGTGACGGCGCGGGTGCGGTCGACGGTGACGTCGGCAAGACGGTCGCGGTTGCGGCTTTCAATCACGTTGAGCATGAAGCGCAGGTTGTCGCGCAGGTACCAATTGCCGCCCAGCGTCCATGCTTCGGTGCTGCCGCGACGCAGATCGGGCAAGCCATCGAGATGCTGCGCACCGCGCATCTGGTCGTAGCGCAGCGCCAGTTCAAAGGCGCCGGCTTTGTGGCGGATGTCCTTGATGCGGGCGAAGCGGCCGGTCTTGCGGTCGTAGCTGCGTGATTCGCCGGTGACAAACCAGCTGAGCATGCCGTAGCCGGCCATCACCTCGCCACGCTGCGCGCCGTCGTCGAAGGTGGCGCCGCTGAATTCGCCCTGCCAGGACAGTGGCCCGTGTACCTGCGCGTATTCCAGCGACCACTTGTTGACGTCGGTGTCGCGGCCGGCCGAAAAATCCACCAACGTCAGCCGGCTTTCATCGGAAAGGTGGCCCGCAGGACGCGGGCGGATGCGCAGCGCCGGCATGCCATTGGCGCCGGGGTTGTCATAGGACTCGCGCGCCAGTGACAGGCCCAGGTGCAGCACGTCCCCCGCACTCGGACGGGGTGCCCAGGTGACGCGGCCACCCGCCGCGCGGCCCTTTACCTGCCAGGCATCGATGCTCTCCAGGCTGTAGACGCTGGCCGCCCAGGTGAAGTCACCCGGATTGGCTTGCCATGAGGCACCTAGCCGGTACAGCGGTGCCAGCGTAGTGCCCGCATTGCCGCGCTCAAGGAAACTGCCGTAGTTGGAGCCGGTGCGGTCATCCAGCGAGAAGTACTGTTTGAACTGGCCGACCGTCAGCCGGCCAGCATCGCCGAAGCCCCGGCTGACGTAGACATCCTTGGCCTCGACGCGGTCACCGGAGAAATCGGCCTCCAGCTTGTAGTCCACCGCGAAGAACTTGCCGGACACATCCAGCCAGGCGCGGCGCACTTCGGTGTCGTCCTTGTTCGGCGTACCGCGCCCGTCGTTGTCAAACGTGGCGAAGTCCAGGTGCAGCCGGCCACCGACGGTCGCTGTGACGGGGCGCTCGTCATCGGCGGCGAGCGCCGGTACGGCCACTGCCATCAACGTCAGGGCAGCGCCGGTGCGCCAGCATGCAATGTGGTTGCTCATGAACCCTCCGTGGTGCGCATCGGGCGCTTGGGGCGAGGCACCGGGCGGTGCGTGGGCGCAGTCTGGAGGCGGCAAGCTGTCATCCGCCTGTCAGCGACTTGTGCGCTGCAGCGAAAGAGCCGCTGCCTCGGCGCTGGGGGCGCCAGCGCGTTAGCATTCGCCTCTCCCCACGCTCCCCTTGCCTCATGCGCTTGCTGCTGGTTGAAGACAACCCGGATCTGGCCGACGCGATCATCCGTCGCATGCGTCGTAGTGGCCATGCCGTGGATTGGCAGGCCGACGGCCTGGCGGCGGCGAGCGTGCTGCGGTATCAGAATTTCGATCTGGTCGTGCTGGACATCGGCCTGCCAAAACTCGACGGCCTGCGCGTGTTGGCTGGCATGCGCGAGCGCGGTGACAGCACGCCGGTATTGATGTTGACCGCGCGCGATGGCATCGAAGACCGCGTGCAGGCGCTGGATGTCGGTGCCGACGATTACCTCGGCAAGCCCTTTGATTTCCGCGAATTTGAAGCGCGCTGCCGCGTGCTGCTGCGGCGCACACGCGGGCAGGCAAGTGAAGTAGTGCAGGTAGGAGGTTTCCAGTTCGACAACGCCGCGCATCGGGTAAGCCTGGACGGCGAGCAGATCGAGTTGCCTAATCGTGAGTACCGCCTGCTGGAAATTTTGGTCGGCCGGCTGGGGCAGGTTGTTGGCAAGGATGAGATCGGCAACGGGCTGTTTGGTTTCGACGACGAAGCCGGACCCAATGCCATCGAGTTGTATGTCGGGCGTCTGCGTAAAAAACTTGCAGCCGCACCGTTGCGCATCACCACCGTGCGTGGCGTGGGCTACATGCTGGAACCCAGCGACGGTACCGCTGATGGAACGGCCTGAAGTGCGCGCGCCCGCATCACTGCGGCGCACGCTGATGCTGTATCTCGGTGCGCTGTTGGCGGTGTTCGCGGTGGCGTTGTTGTTCGCTGCGCGCGAGTACGGACAACGTGCAGCCAACCGTTCCTTCGATCACTTGCTGGTGTCCTCGGCGCTTTCCATTGCTGACTCGGTGGCGCTGGTGGAAGGGCAGTGGCAGGTGGATCTTCCCTACGCCGCGCTGGACCTGCTGTCGATGGCGGAAGAAGACCGGGTGTTCTACCGCGTGGCCGACAGCCAGGGGCGCTTGATCACCGGGTACGGCGATCTGCCTGCACCGCCACGTAAATCCGGTACGCGCCCGCAGTTGTTTGATGCGCAATACAGCGGAGAGACCGTGCGTTTTGTGGTGGCCACGCGCAGCTTTGCCGCCGCTTCGGCGCAGGGTGAGGTACAGGTGCAAGTGGGGCAAACCCGTCGCGCCCGCGAGGTGTTGGCGCAGGAAATGGTGAACCGCGCGTTGTTGGCCATCGGCGTGCTGTCGGGTCTTTTGCTGGCATTGGTCGCCTTTGCGGTGCACCAGGTTTTTCGGCCTTTGGTGCGGGTGGAGCGCGAGTTGTCGCGGCGCGAACCTTCTGATCTCAAACCGCTGGATGCGCGCGTGCCGCGTGAAATGGACCAGATGGTGGCAGCCTTGAATCGCTTCATGGAACGCCTGTCCAGCAGCAACGAAACCCTACGTGCATTCATGGCCGAGGCAGCACATCAGATGCGCACGCCATTGGCGGCATTGCGCGCGCAGGCACAGTTGGCGCTGGACGAAGACGATCCACGGGACATGCGCCACAGCCTGCAGGCCATTGAGCGCAACGCCACGCATATGAGCCGCCTGCTCAATCAATTGCTCAGCGATGCCAGCGTGATCCATCGCTCCAACCTGCAGCGCTTCCAACCGGTTGATCTGGCTGAGACCGTACACCAAGCCTTGCATGACGCCCTGCCGCAGGCAGGCCCGGCGCCGCGCGTGCAGCTGGCGATGACCAATGCGGTGGTGCAGGTCAATGGCGACGCGTTGTTGCTGCGCGAAGCGATCAAAAACCTGGTCGATAACGCACTCAAATATGGTGGCGAAGGCGCGTTGCAAATCGCGTTGACGGTAGATGAAACGCACGCGGTGCTGACCATTGCCGATCACGGTCCGGGCATCACCGCCGCCGATGCGGAGCGTGTGTTCGAGCGGTTTGGTCGGGGCGAAGATGCTCCTGCAGGTGGCGCCGGGCTGGGCCTGGCCATCGTCAAGCGTGTTGTCGACAGCCACGGCGGCAGCATTGACCTGGCCAATCGGCCACAAGGTGGCTTGGTGGCCACCATTCGTCTGCCCCGGAGTGCCGCATGAAACGTTTCTTGCTGGGAATCGTGTTGATGCTGTTCGCATCGCCAGTGTTTGCTGCGCCGGGTGATGTGCAGCGCTTCCCCGCACGTGGCATGTTCACCGAACAACTGCGCATCCACGGCACCACCGACAGCGAAGTATTTGCCGTGGTCATCGCCGACTATCAAAACCAGCACCCCGGTACCGAGGTGATCTACGAGGACATCGTTGCGCAGGATTTGTACACCCGTTATCTGCATGATCGGCAAGCGACGACATCGCCGGATCTGTTGATTTCCAGCGGCATGGATCTGCAGGCAAAGCTGGTCAATGACGGTCATGCGTTGCCGCATCGCTCGCCGCAGACTGAGGCGGTGCCAGCCTGGGCGAAATGGCGCGACGAGGCGTTCGGCATCAGCTACGAGCCGGTGACGGTTGTCTACAACACCCGCACGTTGCCGGCAGCAAAAGTGCCGCATACGCGGCGCCAGCTGTTGGATTTATTGCGAGCGGAGGGCGCACCGCTGCGCGGCAAGGTGGGCACGTATGACATTGAGCGCAGCAGCGTGGGGTATCTGTTGGCGACGCAGGACGCACAGCGCGGCAGCATTGCCGGTGCATTGTTGGGTGCATTGGGCGACAACGGCGTGGTACGCGAAGAACGCACCGGCGTGTTGCTGGACAAGGTAAGCAAGGGTGAGCTGTCGCTGGTCTACAACGTGCTGGGTTCGTATGCACAGGCGCGCATCGATGCCGGTGCGCCGCTGGGCATTATCGAACTGGAGGATTACACGCTGGTGGTATTGCGCACGGCGGTGATCCCGCGCACCAGTACGCATCCAGTCGAGGCCAAGCGCTTTTTGGATTACCTGTTGTCGCCGCGTGGGCAACAGGTGCTATCGCGCGAAGCGCGGTTGATGCCAATCATTCGGGGTGATGGCCGCGACAGCGATCCCGCGCGAAACCTGCGGCCGATCCAACTGGGCCCGGGCTTGCTGGTGTACCTGGATGCATTGAAGCGGAGGCAGTTCCTGGAGGTCTGGCGTAGCAGCGTGGTCGAGCCGGGGAAAAAATAGGCTCTCAGGCAAGGTGCGCAGGCTGCACCGTAGAGCGCAGCCATGCTGCGCTCGGAGCATTGCGGGGAAAGCCGTGGCCGAGCATGGCTCGGCTCTATACGGCCTGCTTTTACCTCAGGCAGTCCAGGTGTCGCGCAACGTCACGCTGCGGTTGAATACCGGCTTGGCAGCGCTGTGATCGCGGCGATCCGCAACGAAGTAGCCGGTGCGCTCGAACTGGAAGGACTGCTCGGGCGCGGCGATGGCGGCAGCCGGTTCGATGTAGCCGGTGACAACCTTGCGCGACGCCGGGTTCAGATAATCGCGATAGGTCTTGCCTTCGGATTCATCATCCGGGTTCTGCACCGAGAACAGGCGGTCGTAGAGGCGGACTTCCGCTTCCACTGCGTGCTGGGCGCTGACCCAATGAATGGTGCCCTTGACCTTGCGGTTGGCGCCTTCCATGCCCGGGCGCGATTCCGGATCCAGCCAGCCGCGCAGCTCGACGATCTGCCCGGCATCGTTCTTGATCACGTCATCGACGCGAGCAATGCCGGCACCGCGCAGGCGAACTTCGCCGCCTGGCACCAGACGCTTCCAGCCTTTCGGCGGTACTTCGGCAAAGTCTTCGCGCTCGATCCACAGCTCGCGTGCGAAGGGCACCTCGCGGGTACCGAAGCTTTCGTCCTTGGGGTGATTGCTGAAGGTCAAGGTTTCTTCGTGGCCTTCCGGCAGGTTGCTCAGCACCAGCTTGATCGGATCAATCACCGCCATGCGGCGTGCAGCGGCGCTGTCCAGATCTTCACGCAACGCGCCTTCCAACACGCTGAAATCGATCAGCGAGTTCTGCTTGGAGATGCCCACGCGCTCGGCGAACAGACGCATCGCTGCCGGGGTGTAACCCCGGCGACGCAGGCCCTGCAAGGTCGGCATGCGCGGGTCGTCCCAGCCGTCGACCAGCTGTTCGGTGACCAGCGCCATCAGCTTGCGCTTGCTCATCACCGTGTAGTTGATGTTCAAACGCGAGAATTCGATCTGACGCGGCTTGGCCGCTTCACGCGGCAGGCCCTTGTCGACCAGCGGCTGGGTCAGCTCCGGGCTGTGCGCGTAGTCGACGTTGTCCACGCACCAGTCGTACAACGGGCGGTGATCTTCGAACTCCAGCGTGCACAGCGAGTGGGTGATGCCTTCGATGGAATCGCCCAAGGCATGCGCGAAGTCGTACATCGGGTAGATTGGCCACGCGTTGCCGGTGTTCTGGTGCTCGACGTGCTTGATGCGATAGATCGCCGGGTCGCGCAGGTTGATGTTGCCGCTGGCCATGTCGATCTTGGCGCGCACGGTGCGGGCGCCATCGGGGAACTCACCGGCACGCATGCGGGTGAACAGGTCGAGGTTCTCCTCGACGCTGCGGTCGCGGTACGGCGACGGGCGGCCCGGTTCGGTCAGGGTGCCGCGATAGGCGCGCACTTCCTCGGCCGACAGGTCGCAGACATAGGCCTTGCCGTCGCGGATCAGCTTCTGTGCGGCCAGGTAATAAGCGTCGAAGTAATCCGAGGCGTGGCGCAGCTCGTTCCACTCAAAGCCCAGCCAGCGCACATCGTCCTGGATCGCGGTCACGTACTCCGGGTCTTCCTTGGCCGGGTTGGTGTCGTCGAAGCGCAGGTTGCACACGCCGCTGAACTCACCGGCGATGCCGAAGTTCAAACAGATCGACTTGGCGTGGCCAATGTGCAGGTAGCCGTTGGGCTCGGGCGGGAAGCGGGTCTTGATGGCCGTGTGCTTGCCGCTGGCCAGGTCCTCGCGGACGATCTGGCGGATGAAATCGCGCTTCTCGGCGGGGGTGTTCTCCGGGGAGGCGTCGGCGGCAGGCGTGTTCTCGGACATGGGGAGCGCGGCATTCGTTTCAGATAGTAGGGCGAAAGTTTAGCTGAGCCGGGCCCGACGTGCCTTGGATGGGCCTATGCTGGAAGGCCATCCAGCCCTCAGATGCCCATGAATCGGCCTGTTCTGGTAATCGGCAACAAGAATTACTCCTCCTGGTCGCTGCGGTCCTGGCTGCTTTTGCGGCACTTTGGCGTGGATTTCGATGAAGTGCGGTTGGCGCTGGATACCCCGGAATTCGTCGCCGAGATCGGCCGGTATTCCCCTAGCGGCAAGGTGCCGGCGCTGCACGACGGCGAGGTGCAGGTGTGGGATTCGCTGGCCATCTGCGAGTACGCCAATGAGCGCTGGCTCGACGGCCGTGGCTGGCCGCTGGACTCGCGACAGCGGGCGCTGGCCCGCGCGGCGGCGGCGGAGATGCATTCGGGCTTTGTCGCGCTGCGTTCGCAGTTGCCGATGAACAGCCGGCGCACGCCTGACGCCTACGACTGGGACGCGGCCGCGCAGCGCGATATCGACCGCATCCAGGCGTTGTGGCGTGAGCTGCGCCGGAGCGAAGGCGCAGGCGGGGAGTTCCTGTTCGGTGACTTCGGCATTGTTGATGCCATGTTCGCGCCGGTTGCGGTGCGCTTTGATGGCTACGGCGTGTCACTGGACGGCGAAGCCGGCGCGTATCAGCGGGCGTTGCTGGCCTTGCCAGCCATGCGTGAATGGCGGCAAGCGGGCGCGCAGGAAGTTGAGCGCGTGGCGGCAACCGACGGGCTGATCCGGCCGTTCTGAATTCGCCCAGGGAGATCCCGATGCAACTGGTTTACCAGACAAACAATCTGTTCGATGCGCACTTGGTCAAGCATGCGCTGGAGGACGCAGGCATCCCGGCGTTCGTGTTCGGCGAATCCCTGCTGGGCGCCGGCGGCGAACTGCCGTTGTTCGGCATGTTGCGTGTCTGCGTGCCCGACATGGCCAAGCCCGAAGCCGATGAAATCGTCGCCGAGCTGGCCTTGGACGCGGGGCCTGCTGACCCCATTTCAGATGACGATGAAGCGCCGGGTTTTCTGCCGGCCTGACCACGTGCTCTTGCCCTGTCACGGGTATGGGGTAGGGCGGCATCGCATATACGTTCTTTGAGGAGTTGATCATGTTGGGAATCAGCCAAGGGCTGTTGGGAATTGGTGCGTTCAAGCAGCGCCTGCCACGCCCGGAAGAAGCATTGCCGGGGCGCGATGCGCCATTGCCGCTGCACAACATGCATTTCGTCAACGGCCAGCCATTGCAAGGTGATTTCACCGGACTGCAGGTGCTGGACGTTGGCATGGGATGTTTCTGGGGGGCTGAGCGCAAGTTTTGGCAGCTGCCAGGCGTGGTGACCACGGCGGTGGGCTATCAGGGCGGCGTCACACCCAACCCGAGTTACGAGGAAGTCTGTTCCGGGCTTACCGGGCATACCGAAGTGGTGCGGGTGGTGTTCGACCCGGCACAGGTAACGCAGGAGACGGTGCTGCGGACTTTCTGGGAGAACCATGATCCCACCCAGGGCATGCGTCAGGGCAACGACACCGGCACCCAATACCGTTCGGCTGTTTATTGCCACACGCAGGCGCAGTGGGAAGCCGTGCTGGCCAGCCGCGATGCCTATCAACAGCAGCTGCATGCGGCCGGTTATGGGGACATCACCACGGAAATTGCATTCCCGGCACCGCCGTTCTACTACGCCGAGGATCAGCACCAGCAGTACTTGGCCAAGAATCCCAACGGCTATTGCGGCATGGGTGGCACCGGTGTGAGCTGCCCGATCGGCCTGGACGTTTGAGGTGATGGCTGCCGCACCACGCCGGTTGCTGGTGGTATGGCACAGTTTCACCGGCGCCACGCGCACGATGGCTGAAACACTGGCAGCGTCGGCCCGCGAGGTAGGCGGTGAGGCATTGCAGGTGAGCTTGCTGCATGCCG
Organism: Stenotrophomonas sp. Iso1; assembly: GCF_027497995.1. Taxonomy (GTDB): domain Bacteria; phylum Pseudomonadota; class Gammaproteobacteria; order Xanthomonadales; family Xanthomonadaceae; genus Stenotrophomonas. The sequence continues at coordinate 929,076 of NZ_JAODBT010000001.1, forward strand.
CCGATGCGGGCGCCGAAGACGTGCTGGCGGCTGATGCGGTGGTGTTTGCCACGCCTGAGACCTTGGCCTCGATCAGTGGCGCGATGAAGGACTTCTTCGACCGGAGCTACTACCCGCTATTGGGACGGTGCGACGGCAAGCCCTATGCGTTGGTGGTGTGTGCGGGTTCGGATGGTCACCCGACCATTGCGCAGTTGCAGCGCATCGCGACAGGGTTGCGTTTACGCGAAGTGGCCGAACCGGTATTGGTTTGCACGCATGCGCAGACGCCGGAGGCGATTGCAGCGGAGAAGCAGGTGCCGGAAGCAGAGTTGGAGCGCGCACGGGAACTGGGTGCATTGCTCGCAGCAGGGCTGGAGCTGGGGATTTTTTAGCTTTGCTTTGGCTCTGCTCAAAGCTTTTGCTCAAAGCTTTTGCTCAAAGCCTTTGCTCAAAGCCCCTCTCCTGTTTACGGGAGAGGGGTTGGGGTGAGGGCGCTCTAAAAGCGCGTAGAGCTAAAGAGCCCCCTCATCCGCCCCTTCAGGGCACCTGCATTCGGCACATCCCTGTGGCTCACCCTTCGGGCGGCTTTGCCGTGCAGTTCGGCTTCCTGCCGAACTGTCTCCCGCACGCGGGAGAAGGGAGTTGATCAGGCATTGCGCGTGCGGTTACTTGCTCAACTCATCCGCAATCCGCTGACGCAGGGTCTGCAGATCCTTGGCGAACGCATCAATGCCGGTGGCCAGCTTCTCGGTTGCCATCGGATCGGCAGCAAGGTCCGCTTCAAACTGGGCTTCATCAATGGCCACGACGTTCACCGCTTCTGCAGCGCCCGCCACCAGCGTGCGTGGCAGCTCACCGGTATCGGCATCCAGCTTTTCCAGCAGGTCCGGCGAGATGGTCAAACGGTCACAACCGGCCAGCGCTTCAATCTGCGCGGTCGAACGGAACGAGGCGCCCATCACCACGGTCGGCGAACCGCGACGCTTGAATTCGGCATACACGCCGCGCACGAACTGCACGCCCGGGTCTTCGTCGATGGTGGTCGGGGTCTGGCCGTTGGCCACGTACCAATCCAGAATGCGGCCGACGAACGGCGAGATCAGGAAGGCACCGGCTTCCGAACAGGCCAGGGCCTGGGTCGGGTTGAAGATCAGCGTCAGGTTGCAATCGATGCCTTCGGCCTGCAGCACGCGGGCGGCTTCGACACCCGCCCAGGTAGCGGCGATTTTGATCAGCACCTTGCTGCGTGGCACGCCGGCCGCTTCATACATGGCGATGAACTCGCGCGCTTTGGCGATGGTGGCGTCGGTGTTGTGCGCCTGGTCGGCGTCCACTTCGGTGGAGACGCGGCCGGGCACCAGCTCGGCCAACATGGTGCCCACGCCCACGGTCAGGCGATCCACCACGGCTTTCGCGATGTCCTGCGTTTCACCAGCCTGGGCACGGCCCCACTGCAACTCGCGCTCGATCAGACCGGCGTACACCGGCAGGTCGAGGGCTTTCTTCACCAACGTCGGGTTGGTGGTGCAATCCACCGGGCGCAGGCGCTTGATGGCGTCGTAGTCACCGGTGTCGGCGACGACGACGGACAGTTCGCGCAGCTGGGCGAGTTTGGAGGGGGCCTGGGTCATTGCGTGTTCCTGTGGAGCAGGGCCGGCGCGGTGCGCTCAGCGGTTGATATCGCCAGCGGCTTCGGGCTGGTAATGGACGGCGGTTACGCACAGGCGCAGCTGACGACCACCGGGGGCAGTCCAGTCGATGGTCTGGCCAACCGACAGGCCGAGCAGGGCGCTGCCAACGGGTGCCAGGATCGATACGTGGCCCTTGTCGAAATCCGCTTCGTGCGGATAGACGAGGGTCAGGGAATGCTTTTCGTCGTGCAGTTCGTCAATGCAATCCACACGCGAATGCATGGTGACGATGCCTGCGGGGATTTCTTCCGGCGGCAGCACTTGCGCGCGCTCCAGCTCCAGGGACAGGGCGACGGCGGCGGGGTGCCGGCTCAGGGCCGGGGAGTCGAGCATGGCTTCAAGGCGGGCCAGGTCGCGGCTGGAAACGATGATGGATGGCGGCAGACCGCTTTGGCTGGTCATTGGATGTTCCTTATCAGTAAAAAAATCTATTGAAAAAGCAAGCAAAAGGCGACGCCTTGACGGCGCCGCCTGATCACTATTGTGCTGGTAACACGGGCCGGTTGCGACCCTGTACCGATCATGGGGCCGGTCAGGGCCGGATGCAATGTGGAGGTAGGGGGTGTTCAGGTTTGTGGGTTCCCGAAAAACGCCCTTTCCCTTCCTTTTGGTGCATGACACTGGGGCGGTTTCGCAGGATTTGTCCGATTGCGGTAAAGCCCTGCTTCTGCTCCATCGGCAGAGTGAGACTCAGTCCGACGCCCGGACCGGCTCTTGGGAGAACTCAAGCAAGCCCGCGGGCAGTTGCCGGAACAACTGCGCCAGCTGTTCCAAAAATGCACCCATCGCCGAACTGCGGCGCCAGATCATGGCGATACGGCGATTGGGCACCGGTTGGCCCTTGAATGGAATCAGGTGGATGTTTTCCGAACGCGCCACCGGTGGTTTCACCGCCAGCATCGGCAGCAGGGTCACGCCGACGTTGGCTGCGACCATCTGACGCAGGGTCTCCAGGCTGGTGGCCTGGAATTCGGACTTCTCCAGCGCGCCAGCCAAGTGACAGACATCCAGTGCTTGGTCGCGCAGGCAGTGGCCGTCCTGCAGCAGCAACAGGCGCTGGTTGGACAGATCGTCCAGGCTCAGCGACGAATGCGCGGTCAACGGATGACCTTCTGGTGCGGCCAGTACGAAGGGTTCCTCGAACAGGGATTCGATGTGCAGTTGTTCGTCGTTGATCGGCAATGCCAATACCGCGGCGTCGAGTTGGCCGTTGCGTAATTGCGCCATCAGTACATCGCTCTTTTCCTCGACCAACAGCATTTCCAATTGCGGGAAGCGCTGGCGGATCGCCGGTACGACATGTGGCAACAGATAGGGGCCAAGCGTGGGGAAGATGCCCAGGCGCACGGTGCCAGCTTCCGGATCGCGGCTGCGGCGCGCGGCTTCCTTCATCTGCTCGACTTCGGCCACGATGTTGCGCGCGCGTGCGGCCGCTTCGCGCCCGGCAGGGGTCAGCATCACCTTGCGTGGCGCACGCTCGACCAGCGGCACGCCCAGCTCTTCCTCCAGCTTCTTGATCTGGGTGGAGAGCGTGGGCTGGCTGACAAAACAGGATGCAGCGGCGCGACCGAAGTGCTTGTGTTCGGCCAGCGCTACCAGGTATTTCAAGTCACGCAGGTTCATGTCGAACTCCGGTCATGTCGCAGGAACGGCGAAAAGAGTGAGAGGCCGCCGATGCTTCCTCTCACTCTTTGCTCCTCTTGACGGATGGTTGTGGATCAGGCCGTTTCGGCAACTGCCGCAACCGGTGCCGGTGCCGAACTGCGGATCAGATGATCGAACGCACTGAGTGCGGCGGTCGAGCCGGCGCCCATGGCGATGATGATCTGCTTGTACGGCACCGTGGTGCAGTCACCGGCAGCGAACACGCCCGGCACGTTGGTCTGGCCACGGTCGTCGATGATGATTTCGCCACGGCCGCTCAGCTCCACCGAGCCACGCAACCACTCGGTGTTCGGCAGCAAACCGATCTGCACGAAGATGCCTTCCAACTCCACGCGGTGCGAATCGCCACCGACGCGGTCGGTGTAGACCACACCGGTGACCTTCTGGCCGTCGCCCAGCACTTCGGTGGTCTGTGCGTTGAGCACCACCTTCACGTTGGGCAGGCTGTTGAGCTTGGCCTGCAACACCTGGTCGGCGCGCAGCTTGCTGTCGAACTCGAGCACGGTGACGTGGCTGACGATGCCGGCCAGGTCAATGGCGGCCTCGATGCCCGAGTTGCCACCACCCACCACCGCCACGCGCTTGCCCTTGAACAGCGGGCCGTCGCAGTGCGGGCAGTAAGCCACGCCCTTGTTGCGGTACTCGTTCTCGCCCGGCACATTCATCTGCCTCCAGCGTGCGCCGGTGGACAGGATCACGGTTTTGGACTTCAGCGAAGCGCCGTTTTCCAGCTGTATTTCGACCAGGCCATCGGCACCGGCCGGCACCAGCTTGGTGGCGTGCTGCAGGTTCATGATGTCCACCTCGTACTCACGTACATGGGCTTCCAGTGCACTGGCCAGCTTCGGGCCTTCGGTGTGCTGCACCGAGATGAAGTTCTCGATGGCCATGGTGTCCAGCACCTGGCCACCGAAACGCTCGGCGGCAACGCCGGTACGGATGCCCTTGCGTGCGGCGTAGATCGCCGCCGCTGCGCCGGCCGGGCCACCGCCCACCACCAGTACGTCGAATGTCTCCTTGGCCTTGATCTTTTCGGCTTCGCGGGCAATGGCGCCGGTGTCGAGCTTGGCCACGATCTGCTCCAGGCTCATGCGGCCGGAGTCGAACATTTCACCGCCCTGGAACACCATCGGCACGGCCATCACCTGGCGCTGCTCCACTTCCTGCTGGAAGGTGCCGCCCTCGATCACCGTGGTGCTGATCTTCGGATTCAAAATCGCCATCAGTGCCAGCGCCTGCACCACGTCCGGGCAGTTGTGGCAGGTCAGCGACATATAGACGTCGAAGGTGAACTCACCGTCGATGGCCTTGATGCTGTCGATCACGTCCTGCGCCACCTTCGGCGGATGGCCACCGGTCCACAGCAGGGCCAGCACCAGCGATTCAAACTCGTGGCCCAGGGGCAGGCCGGCGAAACGCACGCCGTGGCTCTGGCCTTCACGGGCGATAACGAACGAGGGCTTGCGTGCATCGTTGCCGGAGGCATCCAACGTGATCTTGCCGCCGCCGGCAGCGACGATGTCGTCAAGCAGGCCGCGCATGTCCTGGCTGGCGGCGCTGTCATCGAGAGAGGCAATCAGGCGCAGCGGTTGGCGCAACAGGCCCATGTACTGCTGCAACTGGGTCTTGAGGCTGTCGTCGAGCATGAGCAACTCCTTCGTTGAGGCAAAGCGGGGGTGTGACGCCGCTGCGGTAAGGCCGGGCGCCAATAGAAATAGGGGTGAACCGCAGCGCGCTGCTGAGCTTGCGGGCGTGGTGCTGGCTGGCATCAACACGCTGCGGTTCACCCCCACGCCCGCCGTGAGGGCGGGGTGGGAGTGCGGTACGACTTAGATCTTGCCGACCAGGTCCAGCGACGGGGTCAGGGTCTTTTCGCCTTCCTTCCACTTGGCCGGGCACACTTCGTTCGGGTGTGCGGCGGTGAACTGAGCGGCCTTCAGCTTGCGCAGGGTCTCGGACACGTCACGGGCGATCTCGTTGGAGTGGATCTCCGAGGTCTTGATCACGCCTTCCGGGTTGATCACGAAGGTGCCACGCAGCGCCAGGCCTTCTTCGGCAATGTGCACGCCGAACGCATTGGTCAGCTGATGGGTCGGGTCGCCGACCAGCGGGAACTTCGCCTTGCCCACGGCCGGCGAGGTTTCGTGCCACACCTTGTGCGAGAAGTGGGTGTCGGTGGTCACGATGTAGACCTCGGCACCGGCCTTCTGGAACTCGGCATAGTTGTCAGCGGCGTCTTCAATCTCGGTCGGGCAGTTGAAGGTGAATGCAGCCGGCATGAAGATCAGCACAGACCACTTGCCCTTCAGCGAGGCGTCGGTGACTTCAATGAACTTGCCGTTGTGGAACGCATTGACCTTGAACGGCTGAACCTGGGTGTTGATAAGGGACATGTTGCTTCCTCTTGGGTGAAGGGGCGGGGTGAATCGTTGGAGCAAAGACTAATAGGCTGTGCCTAATAAGACAAATGAATTGGATGCATCGAATCAATAGGTATTGACTATCAATAAGGGCGGTCAAAGCATCGTATTCCCCAATATCGGGGGCTTTGACGGGTTTCCAAGCCGTGTTGTCGCGAAGCTGAACGGTTTGGCATAGGCGGGATGTATCCGAACGCTGTCCGGGCGGTAGGCAGGGCGGGGCGCGGTGACTATCCTCGCCGTCCAGGAATTTCCCGCGAAGGGGTAGTGAAGTGTCCACGGTGAAGATTGCCGAGCTGTTGCGGGAAGCGGCTGCCCGTTTGCCGGGCGAAGATGCCCGTCACGAGGCCGAGCAGTTGCTGCTCCACACCCTGGGTGTCGAGCGCGCCTGGTTGTTCGCCCATGCCACCGATGAGGTGGCTCCAGCCGATCAAGAGCGCTTCGAGCTGCTGCTGCAGCGCCGTGTGGAAGGCCATCCGCTGGCCTATCTGGTCGGCCGCCGTGGGTTCTGGACGCTGGATCTCGAGGTCAATGTCGCGACCCTGATTCCCCGCCCGGAGACCGAATTGCTGGTCGAGCAGGCATTGGCGCGCCTGCCGGCCGACGACATGGTGCGGGTGGCCGACATGGGCACGGGCAGCGGTGCAATTGCGCTGTCCATCGCCAGCGAGCGCCCGTTGGCGACGGTGATGGCGACCGATGTGCTGGGGCCAACGCTCGCTGTGGCAGTGAAGAACGCACAGGCGCATGGACTGGAAAACGTCTGGTTCCGTCGTGGGCACTGGTACACGGCATTGGGCGCGGACCGTTTCGACATGATCGTCAGCAACCCGCCTTACATCGCGGCCGGCGACCCGCACCTGCAACAGGGTGATCTGCGCTTCGAACCGCCGCCGGCGCTGGCTTCCGGTGCTGACGGGCTGGATGCGATCCGCGAAATCATCAGCGGCGCGCATGAACACCTGGTCCCGGGCGGCTGGCTGCTGCTGGAGCACGGTTGGGATCAAGGCCCGGCGATCCGCGAGTTGTTGGAGCAGGCTGGCTTTGTAGGGGCGCAGACCGTGCAGGATATGGAGCAGCGAGATCGGGTCACACTGGGACGTCTGGCTGTCTGATTTCCTGTGGCACGACGTCATGCAATGGCGTGTCGCAGAGAGGGCGGCGCTTCCATGGAATGCCTGCGGACAGTGAGTGGCGAAGCAGTGCGCCAATGTGCAGGACATCGTAATTGAAGCCGATAAAAGCCTCTTTTTTGCCGTGACAGCGGGGCGGCGGCGCACCTAGGATCGGGACGCAAACTTCCACCCTGGATGCCCGATGAAACGATTGCCGCGTGTTGTTTCCCTGCTGGTGTTGTTGCTGGTCTGCCTGCCCGTTGTGACCTGCGCAGCCGATGCGCCGCTACATCCGTTGCGTGCGGCTATTGCTGAGCAGGATGACTTTGCCGACTTGGCACCGTTGGGCGAGGCCATTGGCGACAAGCGCATCGTGATGCTGGACGAACTCACCCATGGCGAAGGCAACATCTATGCCTACAAAGCCCGCGTGGTGCGTTACCTGCATGCACAAAAGGACTTTGATGTGCTGGTGCTGGAAAGTGGCCTGTTCGACGTAGCGCGCTTGTGGCAGTTGCGCCAGCCGGTGCGCCCGCTGGCACCGGGCAACATTTTCTACATGTATGCCAACAGCGCCGAAGTCTTGCCGTTGTTCGACTACCTGGATGCGCAACGCAGCAGCGCACGTCCGCTGGAACTGGCGGGTTTGGACGGACGCCTGAGCGGCGGTCTGTCGAAGACGGTGCTTGTGCCGCAGTTGCATGCGCATCTTTCGCGGCAACCGTTGGATGCTTCGCAGACGCTCCGGCTGGCGCGCCATCTGGAACAGCTGCAGCGTCTGCTCAATGGCCAGTTGGCCATGGCAGACGCGGCAACGCAGGTGCAGTTCCTGCAAGACGGGCAATGGCTGGACACCTTGCTGCCCGCGCCCGATAGCGACCACGGCACGGATGTATTCAACAGCGACGGCTTCTGGCGGCGTGTCAACGTCAGCCTGCAGCGCATGGCTGAAGTGGCATGGGAGCGCAGGCCGTTCGACGAACATGACCCGGTGATGGCCGGCAACCTGCAATGGCTAATGGAGCAGGCCTACCCGGGGCGCAAAATGGTGGTGTGGGGGCACTACGCGCATCTCAATCGCCTTGGCGGTTATCGCGAAGGACATGCTGGCGGATTGCCGCCGGTGGACAACGTTACCCGCGCGCTGTCTGCAGCGTTGCAGGCGCAGACATACGTGCTGCATTTTGCTGGTGCGCGGGGGCGCTATCTCGACTATGTCGATCAGCGTGTGATTGATGTGCCGATCAAGCCGGGTCTGCTGGAACCTGCATTGACTGCGGCATCACCGAGCGGTGCGCTGTTCGTCGATCTGCAGGCGGGCGCATTGCCGGGCGAGAGTGATCCGACGGCGCGGTTGTGGAGCATGGATTACCAGGAGACTTTGTCGTTGCCCGAAGCACGGAAACGGTTCGATGGCCTGCTGTTGCTGGACCGGATCACGCCGTCGACCTATCAGCCGCGTTGAATCGTGCAACGAAAGCCCTCCTCCCGCAGGAGAGGGGTTGGGGCAGGCCGCCAAGCTCAGCAACCCCGTACAAACACTTCGCAAACATCGCGAAAACAGGCCTGCGCTAAACTAGCGAATCCGTTTCCCGCGAGGTCGCCATGCGCACGCTCTACCCCGAAATCACCCCTTACGAAACCGGCACGCTGCAGGTCGATGGCCGCCACACGCTGTATTTCGAGCAGTGCGGCAACCCGGATGGCAAGCCGGTGGTGATGCTGCATGGTGGTCCCGGCGGCGGTTGCTCGGACAACATGCGTCGTTTCCACGATCCGGCCAAGTACCGCATCATCCTGTTCGACCAACGTGGCGCCGGCCGCTCCACCCCGCACGCTGATCTGGTGGACAACACCACCTGGGATCTTGTTGCCGATATCGAAAAGCTGCGCGAGAAGCTGGGCGTCACACAGTGGCAGGTGTTCGGCGGCAGCTGGGGTTCCACCCTGGCGCTGGCCTATGCCGAGACCCACCCGCAGCGCGTGACCGAACTCGTGCTGCGCGGCATCTTCATGCTGCGCCGCTGGGAACTGGAATGGTTCTATCAGGAAGGCGCCAATCGCTTGTTCCCGGATGCGTGGGAGCACTACCTCAAGCCGATCCCGGCGGTGGAACGTCACGACCTGATCTCCGCCTTCCATCGCCGCCTGACCAGCGACGACGAAGCCACGCGTCTGGCAGCGGCCAGGGCATGGAGTGTGTGGGAAGGCGCGACCAGTTTCCTGCATGTGGATGACGACTTCATCAACAGCCACGAAGACCCGCAGTTCGCGCTGGCGTTTGCGCGCATCGAGAACCACTACTTCGTCAACGGTGGCTTCTTTGAAGTGGAAGATCAGCTGCTGCGCGACGCGCACAAGATCGCGCATATCCCGGGCGTGATCGTGCACGGCCGCTACGACGTGGTATGCCCGCTGGCCAACGCCTGGGAACTGCACAAGGCTTGGCCGAAGGCGGAGCTGCAGATTTCACCGGCCTCGGGTCACTCGGCATTTGAGGCTGAGAACGTGGATGCGCTGGTGCGCGCTACCGATTCCTTCGCCGGCTAAAACGGAACAGGGCTCTGCCGGTTTTTCCGGGAGAGCCCCTGCGAAGTGGAGTTAGGTTCCGCTCAGGCCATTTCACGAGTGTTGGGAGTGCCTTTGCTGAGCGCGGCTCGGCACTACCGTTGCAGCAAGCTGGTCTGCAGAGTGCGGAAGAGGCGCTCCAGGCGTTCGGCCCAGGCCTGTTGCCCAGCAGCGTCGGCAATCAGGTCCTGGCGGATCTCCAGCTCCACGTGCACCAGGCCGCGTGCTTCGCCGTGGACCGGGACGGCGTAGTCGCTGTGGGTGTTCACCGAATACGGCTGGTTGTCGCCGACCACCAGATCGCCTTCGTCACGCAGTGCCTGCAGCAACGCATGGGCAAAGCGCGTGTCCTGGTGATAGAGCACCCCGGCATGCCACGGGCGCTGGAAGCCGTTCATTGCCGGTGTGAAGCTGTGCATCATCACCAACAACGTGGGAATACTCGCATCGCGGCGGCGATCCAGCTCGGCGTTGATATGGGCGTGGTACGGCGCGTGGATCGCAGCGATGCGTTGCTCGCGCTGCGCATCACTCAAGCCGATGTTGCCGGGAATGGCCGTGCCGTCGCTCACTTCGGGAATCAACGTCGGCGAAACCAGCGGCCGGTTGCAATCGATCAGCAGCCGCGAGTAGGTCTGTTCAATGGCCCAGGCGTCCAATCGCTGTGCCAACGCGCGGGTGGTGCCGGCAATGCCGATATCCCAGCCGATGTGACGATCCAGCTCGGTCTGCGCCAAGCCCAGTTCGTTCAGTGCCGCCGGCACGCGTTGGCCGGCATGGTCGGCCAACAGCACGAACGGTGAAGTGCCGTGCGGGTTGTGCACGGTGAACACCGCCGGGTCGTCAACGCCGAGTAGCGGCAGGGAGGTTTGCAGGCCGGAATCAGCCACGCGGCCTCCCATCGAGGTGGTGCTCGATCATCCACAGGCCGGCCCACAGCTTGGCGTCCAGTTCGTAACCTTCGCCCATTTTTTCCACCAACCACGCTGCGGCGCGGCTGCGCGCAATGGTGTGCACCGTGATGTCCTCGCTGGCATCGCCACCGCCGTTGCCAACCTTGCGCAGGCCAGTGGCACGTACGAAGGCGATCTTCTCGCTGCTGGCGCCGGACGAAGTGGGGCCGATCATCAGTACCTCGGCGTGGCTGGCGGTCCAGCCGGTTTCTTCTTCCAGCTCGCGTACGGCCGAATCCTCGATGGATTCGCCCGCGGTGATGTCACCCACCAGCCCGGCCGGCATTTCGATGGTGCGTGCCTGCAGCGGTACGCGGAACTGTTCGACGAACAGCACCTCGTCGTTCGGTGTCACCGCGATGATGATCGCGGCCAGCCCACCGGCGTGTGTGCGCTCGCTGTATTCCCAGGTGCCGCGCACGACCATGCGTTGATACTTGCCTTCGTAGACGACGCGGGGCGCTTCGGTTTTCTGGCTCATGCGAACTCGTTTGCGGGAGAAGAGGGGGATTCAATGCCCGCCGCTGCCAGTAGCCGGCGCCGGGTCAGCGGGCCAAAGCGCAGCGCTTCGCATAGACCGCCGAGCATGTCGGCATCGGCAGGGCTGCGCACGAACGCGGGCTGTGCATTGGCCAACGGTGCTTGGATGGCAATGGTGGTCAGCTGACGGAACAACAACACCTGCTCGCGTTGTTCGCGCAGGCGTACGGCCATGGTGGCGGCACCGCGCAGGCGCAGGAACGGCACTTCGTCGATGCGCTCCAACAGTGCGTCCAGGCTGCCGAAATGGGCCAGCAGTACCGCTGCCGATTTGGTGCCGATGCCGGACACGCCAGGGATGTTGTCCACCGCGTCGCCACACAGCGCCAGGTAGTCGGCCATCTGGTGTGCATGCACGCTGTGGCGCGCCTTCACACCGGCAGCGCCCCAGCGTTGGTTGCGGGCGTAGTCCCATTGTTCGTCGTGTTCGAGCAGCAGCTGCGACAGGTCTTTGTCGGCCGAGACGATCACGCCGCGCAGGGTGTGTTGGTGGCCGGCCTGCAGCGCGCTGCCAATCAGGTCGTCGGCCTCGTATTCGCGGTCGGCCAACACATCCAGGCCCAATGCCGCGCACAGCGCCTTGCAGTGAGCGAACTGGCGGCGCAGTTCATCCGGTGCCGGGTCGCGGTTGGCCTTGTAAGCCGGGTAAAGCGCGTGCCGGAAGCAGCTGTCCAGCGCTTCGTCGAAGGCCACGGCGATGTGGCGGGGACGCTCGCGCTCCAGCAGGTCCAGCAGGAAGCGTGCAAAGCCGTGCACGGCGTTGACCGGCCAGCCCTGGCTGTCCTGGAACTCATTGGGCATCGAGTGCCAAGCGCGGAAGACGTAGAGGCTGGCGTCGATCAGATAGAGCGGCTGCCGCGCTTGCACGGCACTCACGGCTGCCAGTCCTGCAGCAGCGTTGCCGGATCGGGGCGGTCGCGATCGGGGATGACCAGCTTTGGCGTGCCGATATGGATGAAACCGATGATGCGTTCGTTCTCGACCAGACCCAGATGACGGCTGACCTCAGCGTCGTAGGCCATCCATGCGGTCAGCCACTGTGCACCGAAGCCTGCGCCCTGTGCTGCCTGCAGCAGCGCAAAGCACACACAGCCGGCGGTCAACAGCTGTTCCTGCGCCGGCACCTTGTGCTCCGGCTGCAGGCGGGCGATGACCGTAACGATCAGCGGCGCATGCGAAAACCGCAGGCGGTCTTTTTCGACCACCGCCTCGGCAGCCTGCGGATCACGCTGGCGGCTGCGCTGGGCCAGAAATTCGCCCAGAGCGTGACGCGCATCGCCGCGCAATTGCAGGAAACGGTACGGCACCAGCTTGCCGTGGTCGGGTACGCGCACTGCGGACTGGAGCATGCGCAGTAGGGTGTCCGCGTCCGGGGCAGGCTCGCTCAGTTGCCTGGATGGGACCGAAAGGCGTTGGTCCAGCGCTTGCATGAAGCAGTTGTCGGGCATGACTCACCGGTGGGGAAACACGGCCATGGATTATAGACGGCGGTGCCATAACGGCCCGTTGGCGGTTGCGGCCGGCAATTCTGTGCACTCCGTCGGGCGGCTGAATACCGCAGGATTCGCCAATATCCCGCAGCACGCTTAGCATGTCGGCTTATGCCGGCACGCCGGCCATGAGGTATGAAGTGCGCACTGCATCACTGACCCTGTTCAGCTTCTCCGCCTACCATGCGCACGCGGGTTCAGGGGCCGCGTCTGCAATCAACCATCCGTTTTCCAGAATGCCAGCGCCTTACAGGGTGTGGAGCCTTTGCGCATGATCTCCAATCCGCATCCCGCCGGTCAGCCCGGCCGTAACCCGAACCTGCTGGTGCTTTCGCGCGAGGCGGCTTTGCCGATGCTGTCGCAAGCCTTCGGCAAGGTGCTGGCCGGCTTTGACGACGTATTGTTCGACCGCGCCGAAACTGCCGGTCCGTCGCAGCTGGCCTTCCTGGACGGCATGCGCGAGCTGCGCCGGCGCCGGGAAGAAATCGCCCAGCGTTTCGGTACCCATCTGCAGCAGGCCTGGTCGGCGCTCGAAGCTGGCACTCCGCTGTCGGCTGACAGCGTGTTGGCCGGGCAGAGCGACGGTGGCCTGAGCCTGGTGCCCGAGCACGTTCTTGAATCGCGTCTGGCGGTGCGTAATTTCGCCACCGTTCTGCTGCGCGACTGGAAGCAGGTGCTGGCGCGGCTGGATCACCGCCTGGCGTGGATCAGCGGCGTGCCTGCGCTGGACGCGGATACCAACCCCATCGGCCCCGAGCACATCGGTGTGGCCGTGCATGAAGCGTTCTATACCTGCGAACTGGCGCCGGAAGTGCGGCTGGTGCTGTTCAAACTGTGCGAACGCGAGTTCGCCGTGGGTATCGGCAAGCTGTACGAATCGGTGGACGAACGCCTGGCCCAGGCCGGCGCCGCGCCAGAAGTGCCGGCACCGCGCCGTGCCGCGCCTGCGCGCCCAGCGGCAGCGCAACCGCAGCAGGACGAAGATGACAGCCAGGACGCCGGTCATGCGCCCATGTGGGCGCAGCGTTTCTCCGAACGTTGGAGCCAGCGCCGTAGCAGCATGTCCGGCGCTGCCGGCCACGACGCTGGTGGCGCAGCGGCAGGCGGCGGTTTTGATGAGGACGGCGGCTTTGGCAACCACCAGAGTGTGGTGCTGGAGGCGCTGCATGAACTGTTGGCGCAGACCCGCCAGACCCGCGAGGGCGTGAGCGCCGCAGGCGCTGCGCTGAACAACGCCAACGCTCAGCAACGTTCACTCAACCAGCGCGAAATGATGTCGGTGCTGTCGCTGCTGCAAGCCACGCCCAGCGCCACGCTGCGCGCAGCGGTCGGCGAAGACGGCGAATCACTGGCGCAGCGGCTCAAGAGCGAAGTGCTGTCCGGTGCTACCCGTCTGGGTGTCGATCCGGCGCAGGCGCACTTGGACCCGCAGGACGAAGACGCCATCGACCTGGTGGGCATGCTGTTCGACGTGATGCTGGACGAGCGTGATCTGGAGGGCCGTTCGCGTGAGCTGATCGGCCGCCTGGTGGTGCCCTTCGTCAAGGTCGCCATGCTGGACCGGCGCATGTTCGTGCAGAAAACCCATCCCGCGCGCAAGTTGCTCAACTCGCTGGCAGAAGCCTGCGAAGGCAATGCCGGCGAAAGCCAGGCTGAGCGCGCGCTGATGGGCAAGGTCGAAGAAATCATTGAAAGGTTGACCGCCGAGTTCAACGAGAACCTGGCGATCTTCCTGACCCTGGAAGAAGAGTTCCGCGAGTTCCTCTCCCAGCACCGTCGCCGCATCGAGATTGCCGAGCGCCGCGCCGCTGAAACCCAGCGCGGCCAAGAGAAGCTGGAAATGGCGCGCAGCCGTGCCGGTACCGAACTGGACAAGCGTGTGGAAGGCACCGCGCTGCCGAAGGCGATCAACGACTTCCTGCGCCAGCCGTGGAGCCATCATTTGACGATGACGCTGCTGCGCGAAGGTGACGAGGGCGAGGGCGTGGCCGAGGCCTTGAAGCTGGCCGACGACATGCTGGAAGAGGTGGGGCAGGCGCGCCGGCACATTGTCGGCAAGCCGTGGCTGCAAGCCTGCCAGCCGGCCTTGCGCAAGGTATTTTCCAGCGTAGGCCTGCATGGTGACGGCGGCAGCAGTGCAATCGATGCCCTGCATGACACATTGCAAGCCATCGCCGAGGCCCGTCCCGAACTGGAACGCGCGCTGCCCGAGCTGCCGCAGGTGGCTTTGCCGAGCCCGCCGGTACAGGAAGCGCCTGCCATCGAGTTTGGCAACAGCGCCAAGGCCGAGGATTTCGATGACGCCGACGCCGAACGTTTCCGCCGCATGGAAATCGGCACCTGGCTGGACTTCATCGACAAGGACGGCAAGATGCAGGCCGGCAAGCTGTCCTGGGTGAGCCCGATCTCCTCGCGCCTGCTGTTCGTCAGCCGCCGTGGCATCCGTTTCTGCGTGGCCTCGCCCGAAGAACTGGCGGTGATGGTGCGGCTGGGCCGTTTGCGCCCGCATGTGGACGACGGTGCCTTCGACAGTGCCATGCAGGGCGTGCTCGACCGACTGGAGCCGCAGGCCACCCCGGCCAACTGACCCGCGTGCGGCAGGCAATCTGCCGCAGTGCTTCGGCTTTGCTACGATCCGGGTGTTTATCCACTGCGCATCGGGTACCGGAATGGCCGTTGATGTACGGGTGTTGAAGGAAGCTGCAAGCGGCGAGCGGCGCGTTGCCGCCACGCCGGAGACAGTGAAGAAGTTGCTGGCCGCTGGCGCACGGGTGCATGTGCAACCCGGCGCGGGCCAGTCCGCAGGTTTCACCGACCAGTCCTACCTGGACGCTGGGGCACAGATTGACGATGCACTGGAGCAGGGTGAACTGGTGCTGTGCGTACAGACGCCGCCGCCAACGGTGATCGCGCGCCTCAAACAAGGCGCCACGCTGGTCGGCATGCTGCATCCACAGGCCGACAGCGAACGCAGCAGCGCCCTGCAGTCACGCCAGCTGCAGACCTTCCCGTTGGAACGTCTACCGCGCACCACGCGCGCGCAGGCGATGGACGTACTCAGTTCGCAGGCCGGTATGGCTGGCTACAAAGCGACCTTGATCGCCGCGCAGCTCGCACCGCGGTTTTTCCCGATGCTGACCACGGCTGCCGGCACCATCCGCCCGTCCAAGGTATTGATCGTCGGTGCGGGTGTGGCCGGTTTGCAGGCCGTGGCCACGGCCAAGCGGTTGGGCGCGCAGGTGGAAGGTTTCGATGTCCGCCCGGAAACCCGCGAGCAGATTGAATCATTGGGTGGCAAGTTCCTGGACCTGGGCGTCAGTGCCGCAGGTGAGGGTGGTTATGCCCGCCAGCTGACCGACGACGAGCGTGCCGAGCAGCAGCGCCGTCTGGCCGAACACCTGAAAGGTGTGGACGTGGTGGTCTGCACCGCCGCGGTGCCGGGGCGTCCGGCACCGAAGATCATCACTGCGGCGATGGTGGACGGCATGCGCCCAGGCAGTGTGATTGTCGATCTGGCCGCGGAAACTGGTGGCAACTGCGAGGCAACCCGGCCAGGTGAAACCGTGGAGGTTGGCGGTGTGACCGTGTCAGGGCCACTGGACCTGGCCAGCATGGGCGCTGTGCATGCCAGCGAGATGTACGCGCGCAACGTCTACAACTTCGTCGCGCTGTTCCTGAAGGACGGCGCGTTGCAGTTCGATTGGAACGACGAGTTGCTGGCAAAGACGGTATGGCCCGCGCGGCCGGCCGGTGGAGAGATTCCGCCGGTTTGAGGCGGGCGCTGGTGGGGTGGGACAAGCGCGCCAGGGCAAGCGCCAAGAGCGCCCTCATCCGGTGCTTCGCACCCCCTTCTCCCGCAGGCGGGAGAAGGGATGTGGTTCCGCTTGAGGCGAAACGTTCGCAGCCCGGAACAGTCAGGTAACACCGAGCGACTCCGCTCTCTTCTCCCGCAAGCGGGAGAAGGGAGGGGGTTCTGCTTGAGGCGAAACGTTCGCAGCCCGGAACAGTCAGGTAACACCGAGCGACTCCGCTCTCTTCTCCCGCAAGCGGGAGAAGAGATGGGGTTCTGCTTGAGGCGAAACGTTCGCGGCCCAGAACAGTCAGGTAACACCGGGCGATGTGGCTCCCTTCTCCCGCTTGCGGGAGAAGGGGGTGCGAAGCACCGGATGAGGGGAGCCTTTGACGTTCCGCTTCCGCGTAGAAAATCGTCAAACCAGCGAAGGTTTCATCGCAGCTGACGGGCCCCTCTACGAGGGATTCCTTTCCTCAGCGCTGCGACCGCGCCGGTGGCGGATTTGCTTCCACCCACTGCCGGCGCTGCTCTGGCGTCATCTTCTGCCATTGGTCGTGCAGCTGCTGGCGTTGCTCTTTACCCATGCCACGCATTCTGGCGAACAACGCCTGCGCCTCACGGCGCTGCTGCGGTGCCATATGCTCGAAGCGATGCATGCCTCGACGGGCTTGTTCGCGTTGTTCCGGCGTCATCTGCTGCCAGCTGCGCGCATGGTCGTAAACGCGCTGGCGGCGCTCGGGCGACGCATTCCAGCGGTCGCGCATGGGGGCGACCAAGGTTTCGCGCTGGGCAGGACTGAGCTGGTCCCATTCCGGTAGCGGCTGCTGCGCCATGGCGGGCGCGCTGGCCAAGGCCATCAACAAGGGCAGAAGCAGACGGGATGTCAGGGTCTTCATGGTCTTCATTCCATTGCCAAGGCGCCGTCCGAGCCCAGCCAGAGGTACAGCTCCGGGCTTTCGTCGAATAGCAGGGTGTCATCGGAGGTGTCGTCGCTGGTTACCGCTGCGGTGCTGGCGGGCAGGACCGGCGGTGCGGTGTTGTTGAAGCGCGCCGCCACGGTTACGGCCAGTACCGCCGAGCAGGCGGTGGCCAGCCACCAGCCACGGCGGCGCCAGGGCGATGCGGCGGCATCGGCCGAGGTGGCGTGCTGACGTGCCTGCCGCAGCCGCGACAGCGTGACCGGCGAGAGTGCACCTTCAGCATGTTGCTGCAGCTGCCGCAGCGATTGGTCGAAATCGTCGTGCGGGGGTGTGGGCATGCGATTCACCGCGAGGCCTCCAGTTGTTTCTGCAAAGCGTCGCGCGCGCGCGACAGGTGGGTTTTGACCGAGCCTTCCGAACAGCCCATGGCTTTGGCCGTGGTGGCGACATCCAGCTCCTGCAGCACGCGTAGTCCGAAAGCTTCGCGCTGGCGTGCCGGTAGCTGGCGTAGTGCCTGCACCAGCCGCGCATAGTCCTGCTGCTGCTCGTGCTGTTGCGCCGGGCCGGCGGTTTCGTCTGCCCAGTCGATGGCGCTGTCCTGGTCCTGCTCTTCCTGCGGTGCCCAGAACTTCAGGCGGAAACTGCGGCGGCGCTGCAGGTCGATGATGCGGCGGCGCAGGATGCTCCAGAACAGCGGTGTCCATTCTTCGGACGGATGCTCGCGGTAACCGAGCATGCGCTCCATTGCGTCCTGCACCGCGTCTAGCGCATCGTCACGCTGGCGCAGTCCGGCCTCGGCGAAGCGGAACGCACGCGGGCCGATGCCCGCCAGGAAGGCATCCAGCGAGGCGGGCGGGGCGATGGACGTCAGGGGCGGGCTGGTCACCAGCACAGGGTAGCGTTCCGGTCGGTACTGGGGGTGTTAACGCCCGAGAGCCGGATTGGTTGACACCGCAACGGTCGCATCGCCTTGACCAGCATGGTTATGATGCCGGGCAGGCCGTTCCAGCCTCGGAGAGAGCAGCAATGAGCGATGGGTTCGTGGCGTTGTATATCTTCATGCTGGCAGCCATTGCCGGCCATGTGATCATTTCGCGGGTGCCGGTGATCCTGCATACCCCGTTGATGTCCGGTTCCAACTTCATCCACGGCATCGTGTTGATTGGCGCGATGGTGGTGCTGGGCCATGCCGACACCACGCTGGAGAAAGCCATCGGCTTCATTGCCGTGGCGCTGGGCGCAGGCAATGCCGCCGGTGGTTATGTGGTTACCGAGCGCATGCTGGAAATGTTCAAAAGCTCCAAGAAGCCGGACGGGAAGGGACAATGAGCGCGATGGCGTCTGCCCCGACCGCGCACCGCTGGGATGCGCGGCAGGTTTTCCAGTGGCTCAGTTATCTGCAGTACCCCGCATTGCTGGTGGCCCTGGCGTATGCGGCGCGGCCGCTCTTCAACGGCATGCAAGGCATGCTCGATGCCTACAACAGCGCCTTGCTGTATGCCGGCGTGGGCATTGGCATGGCGTCGCTGCAGGACCCCACCAAGACGCAGAACAAGGTTTCCCGGAAGGTATGGGAGGACCCGCGCAAGGGTCGCTTCATGCTCTGGCTGATCGCACTGCAGACGCTGGTGCCGACCGTGCTGGGCCTGCTGGGTGCGGCTTTGGCCGATTCCACGGCGTTGAGCCAGCTTTCGTTGGGTCTGGTGGCTTTCGGCCTGGGCATGATCGGCCTGCTGAAAACAGCCATCGAGATGCGTGAACACCATCGCCTGGACAAACAGGTTGGCAAGCAAGAACGCAGTATTTCGGAGGCGGGTGCATGAGCATGCAGGTGCTGGTAAATACGAGTTATCTGGTGGCCGCGACGTTGTTCCTGTTGGGCCTGCAGCGCATGGCATCGCCCAAAACCGCACGCAGCGGCATCCACTGGGCGGGGCTGGGCATGTTGATTGCCACCGTTGCCACGTTCTTCCTGCCGGGCCTGCAGAACATCGCGTTGATCATGGTGGCGTTGCTGCTGGGCACCGGGTTGGCGTGGGTGTCGGCCAAGAAGGTGGCCATCACCGACATGCCGCAGATGGTGGCGCTGTACAACGGCATGGGCGGTGGTTCGGCCGCGGCCATCGGTGCGGTGGAACTGCTGCGTTTTTCGGATGTGGCCAATCGCGATACCAGTCATTGGAGCGCGCAGGCCATCGCTGATCTGGCCGCACGACAACCGTCAGCCACGGTGCTCGCACTGGCGGTGATTGGCTCGGCGATTGGTGCGGTGTCGCTGTCCGGTTCGATCATCGCGTGGGCCAAGCTCGACGGTCGTTTGGATAAGCGCGTTACCTTCCCGGGGCAGCAGGTGTTCAATCTGCTGGTGGCCGTGGCGATGGTGGTGCTGGGCGTGTGGGCAGCGGTCAGCCTGCAGCCGGTAGCGATCATCAGCTTCTTCGTGGTGGCGCTTGCGTTGGGCGTGTTGATGACACTGCCTATTGGCGGTGCCGACATGCCGGTGGTGATTTCGCTGTACAACGCGTTCACCGGTCTGGCGGTGGCGTTTGAAGGTTATGTGCTCGGCAACGAGGCGTTGATCATCGCCGGCATGATGGTCGGTGCCGCCGGCATCTTGCTGACGCGATTGATGGCCAAGGCCATGAACCGGCCGATCAGCGGTGTGCTGTTTTCCAACTTCGGTGGAGGCGGCCAGGGCGCGGAAATCAGCGGTAGTCAGAAGCCGATTGAAGCAGCTGATGTGGCAGCGATGATGGCCTTTGCCGAGCGCGTGGTGATCGTGCCGGGTTACGGCATGGCGGTGGCCCAGGCACAGCACAAGATCTGGGAACTGGCGCAGCGTTTGATCGAGCGCGGGGTGAAGGTAAAGTTCGCCATCCACCCGGTGGCCGGGCGCATGCCCGGGCATATGAACGTGCTGCTGGCCGAGGCCGGTGTGCCGTACGACCTGATCACCGATATGGATGACATCAATCCCGAGTTCGCGGTCACCGATGTGTCGCTGGTGATCGGCGCCAACGACGTGGTCAACCCGGTCGCCAAGACGGACCCGACCAGCCCGATCTACGGCATGCCGATTCTTGACGTGGTCAATTCCAAGAACACCATCGTCATCAAGCGCGGCAAGGGGACGGGCTTTGCCGGCATCGAGAATGCGCTGTTCTACGCCGACAACACCCGCATGCTGTACGGCGACGGCGCAGAAGCGGCCAGTTCATTGGTCAGCGAATTGAAGGCGCTGGACGGCGGGCATTGAGCTCAGGCTCAGTGCGCCAGCGTCGCTTCGCCGGTGCGGAGTTGTAACGCATCGTCGGTGGTCAGGCCGAGGTGCCCGTGCACTGAAATCATTGCACGGGCGCCACGTCGCGCTTCGCTGGTGGTGCAGCCGAATGCATGTTTGAACGCACGGCAGAAGGCGCTTTCGCTTTCAAAGCCGAGTGCGTCGGCAATCTCGCAGACCGACATGTCGGTGGAACGCACCAACTCCCACGCGCGCTGATGGCGCAGGCGGGTGGCGTATTCGCAAGGTGTCTCACCGAATACTTCGCGGTACACGCGGATCAAATGGGTGGGGGAATAGTTCGCGATGGCGGCAAGCCGGGTCAGGTCGATGCGGTCATCGACATTGCAGCGGATCAGGTGCTGCACGCGGAGCAGGCGCAACAAGGTCTGGTGCCGGCGTAATGCGGTGCGTCCGCTGCAGCGATCCATCTGTTGGTGCTGCGCATCCTGGTGTTCGACGATGGCATCGCGCAGCCAGACCATGTTGTCGACCACTTCCCCCCCGTCGCTGTTTTTCTTGTACCAGTGCGTACGCGCGATATGTACCAAGGGCCGGGCAAGTTGCGTGGGGCAGTGGGTTTCCACGGGGATCAGGCTGGTATCGCAAGGAGTACTGTGCGGCAGTTCGCGCCACAGTTGCGCTGGTGCCGCCACGCACAGCCACCAGCAAGGCGTGCGGCTCACATGGCGCACGCCACCGTCCAACCATAACTGTTGATGGTGAGAGGTCAGTTGCCAAGGGGTATCACCATTGCTCAGTTCCAACACGCCGCGCAACACCAGAGTGATGCTGATCCACCCAGTCGGAATAGACAGGCGCGATCCGCGACCGTTGCCGACAATGGCATGCACCTTCGCATGTTGCTGCGCGTGCAGATCCAATGACTGGGCGCCGTGCAAAAGGTGATGCTCGATTCTCACAGTTTTTCCATGGCTGGCGTGGCGGGAAGCCGGCGGTGCGGTGGAATGGCGGGAAGGCGAAGCAGTGCGAATGCAGTCAGACGAGGGACAATAGGCGACCAATGCTTGGAGCAAGGCGCAGGCAAAATCACCGTACGCATGTTCGCGGAATCACATGTGAAAAAGTGATGAAAAAAAGAAGCCCGGACAGACCGGGCAGTTCCGGAATGTCCTTGCTTGCCCCGGTACGTTGAAGGGCTGAGAAAGGCCGCGCCTGGGAGAGAGTTGCCAGGTTTCCGGACAGCTCTATGCTGATCACACACGGGTGTGATGGACGTACCTGAACTTGCATTCCGATAGTCCGTTGTTGCGATTTCGCGGTGATTATTTCTTCTGTAACTGAAGAGGGCATGGCAGTGACTCAGGTTCAACTTGATCAGGCGCTGGAACTGCTCCAACGCGGGCAAGCCAAAGAAGCGGAAGCGTTGATCAAGCGTGTAATGGCGGTTACGCCAGATGACGTTGCAGCGATCCAGTTGTTGGCACTGGCCTTGGCGCAACAAGGAAAAACGGAACCGGCTCGCGCATTGTTCGACATCGCCGCGCAGCGGCAGCCGCAAGCTCCCGAGGCGTGGATCAATCTGGGCAATGCTTGTCTGGAGTGTGGCGATCCTGCCGGCGCCGACCACGCTTTTCAGCATGCACGCAGCTTGGCAGGTGAGGATGTTGCCGCGCTGCTGGGGCAGGGGCTTGCGTGGCTGGGACTGCGGCGTTTTGTGGATGCGCATACCGTGTTGGCGAAAGCATTCGCGCGCGAACCGGAAGCGGCTGATGTGCGACTGGCGTATGCGCAGTCGCTGTCGGAGTTGGAGCGGTTCGATGAATTGGCGCAGTGTCTTGTGGGCGTCGATGCGGCCGCTTTGAATATTGACCAGCAGCGCGCGTTGGCTTGGCTATGGGCACAGGCGGGCAGCGATGAGCATGCGCTTGTGCTCTATCAGCGGCTGCTGGCAGCGATGCCTGCGGACGATGAATCCCGCGTGCGTCTTGCATTGTTGCTTGAGCGGCTCAATCGCATCGATGACGCCGCCAACGTACTGCGCATGGTCACTTCCGATACGGGTGGCATGGGGGCGCTGGCCTCCGCGCGGGTGCTGCGTCGACAAGGACAGGTGGAGCAGGCACTGGCGCATCTGCTGCCGGCTTTATCACCGCCCATGCCATTGGCGATGCAGGCACAGCTGCGGTTCGAACAGGCCAAATGCCACGACGCATGTGGTGCAGCCGATGAGGCGATGGCGGCGTTGGCACTCGCGCATGGCGCATCAGGCAAGGCGTTCCTGGAGCGCATGCCCGACAACGAGCCACCCGCAGTCCTCGGTTGGTTGCAGCAACGCATGCAGGCCCGGGCACCCGAGGCATGGAACGTCCCAGTTGAGGATGTGCAGCCCGTAGATCCCATCTTTCTGGTGGGCTTTCCACGCTCAGGTACGACGCTGCTGGAACGCATGCTTGACGGTCATCGTCAGTTGGATGTGCTGGATGAACGGCCAGCGCTGGAAGTTGCCATCGAATTCCTGCGTGGCTTGCCCCGGTGGAACGACGGGGACTTGGACGAATCGCTGGCAATGCTGACGCCAGCGCAGATCACCCACGCTCGGGATGTTTATTGGCGACAGGTGCGGCGCTACCTGCAGCCGAACGGTCGCTTGGTCGACAAGTATCCGCTGACGATGACGCGGCTGCCTTACGTGGCGCGGCTGTTTCCGCAGGCGCAATGGGTACTGCTGCTGCGTCATCCCTGCGACTGCGTGTTGAGTTGCCATATGCAGGCGTTCGGCATGAATGGCGGCGCGCTCGCATTTGCATCACTGGACTCCACCGCCCATACCTACGCGGCGGTGATGTCCTGGTGGGACACGCAGCGCATGCATGTGCCAGCACGGGTGCATGTGCTGCGCTACGAGGATCTGGTGCAGGCGCCGGTAGCGGAGCTGGAAGCCCTGATGGCGTTTCTATCCTTGTCCGTGGAGCAGGCGCAGCTGGCGTCGCATCATGCTTCGGCGGCACGCATGCGGCGCATCAATACACCCAGTTACGCGCAGGTGATTCAACCGATCAATGCCGGCGCAGTTGATCGCTGGAAGCGCTATCGCGCGCACTTCAACGACGAAACGCTGGCCACGCTGGCACCGTGGCTGCAGCGCTACGGCTACGGAGTGGAGTGACGCTGAGGGAAGCGTAGATACGTGGACAGGATGTACTTGTCCTGGCGGGGCGATGGCTGTCCCTGGTGTGCGTACATCCAATACGGCGGAAACATCAGCAGTCGCCCGGCACGCGGCGCAACGCCGGTCTGCAAACCCGGAAACCAGGTTTGCCCGCCGTCATCGACATCGTTCAAGTACCAGAGAAACACCAGGTAACGATCACAGACTTCGTTGATCGCGTCGAAGTGCGTCTGGAATTTTTCCTCATCACCCGCGCGGTAGCGCTTGAGGATCAACGGACTCAGCAGCGGGCTGTCAGGTACCGCGATGGGCAGGCCGACATCGGTGTTGTAACGCTGCAGTGACTGGCTGATCAGCTGCCGGAAGAAAGCTAGAAAACCAGCGTCGGAGAGTTTGCTGACATCCAACTCGGTCCAGGCGCTGTCTTCCAGTCCGGCACGTACGCCGCGCCCATTGCGTTGCTGGAAGCGCTCAAGCGTATCGAAGGATCCGATCAGTTTGCTGCACAGGTCGGGTGGCAGGCTGTCGTCGTAGGTGCGGATGTAGTGGCGCAGGTCATTGCCCTGAACATCCGCCGCGGCAGGTGCCGCGACGGATGCAGTTGGTGCTGACTCAAGTTCAGAAGCGGGCAGTCCAGCGCATCCAGTAGTAACGGCCGATTGCATCGTAGGTCCGCATGTCCGTCGAGGCGTTGAAGCCAGAATAGATCAACGGCGGCTGGCGGTCAGTAAGGTTGCGCACGCCGATCTGGATGGAGCTGTTCTTCAGATCCTCGAAGCGGTAGCCGATCTGGAAATCGGTTTGGGTGAAGGAGGGCACCCGACGCTTGGCTACATAGCCCGGGTCGGTCACGTCGGCCACGTCCGGCGCTTCGTACACATGGTGCACGTAGCGCGTGGTCAGGCTGGCGCTGAGGTTGCCACGCGACCAGCTCAGGTCGTTGAGCGCACGCCAGCGGGCCATGTTGCCGAAGCCCGAAGAGGCATTGTCGACGAACGTGCCGGCCAGTCCGGTGCTCTCCGGTATGCCGGGGAACGCGCCGACATTGCTGCTGGGGTCGCCCGCCAGCAACTGCACGTCGTACTGCGCCAGGTAGGTGGTGTCCAGGTTCCAGCTGAACTTGCCCCATGCGTTTTCCGGGAACATGTAGCGGAAGCCCAGATCCATGCCGGAGGTTTCCAACGTGCCGAAGTTGCCGGTGATGTTGGTCATCTGTGCGACATCACCCGCGTCGTCACGAACAAAGGTGTCGCAGAAGCGGCCGAAGTTGAAGCACTGGTTGAGCAACACGTTCTCCGGCAGATTGGTGATGAACTTCTCCAGCTTCACGCGCCAATAGTCGGCGGTGACGCTGAAGCCTTCCAACCAGCTGGGGCTGTAGACGAAGCCGTAGGTCAGTACGTCACCCTCTTCTGGTACCAGTGCGGAATTGGCGACCTGGAACGACGTCACCTGGTTGTTGCTCTGGCGGAACGAGCCGTCGGTTGGTACGCCAGCGCAGGCGGTCGGATTGCCGCCGGTATAGCCATTGCAGGGATCGGTATAGGTGCTGGCACTGGGGACCGTGGGCGAGTACAAGTCGCCGATGGTCGGCGCGCGGAACACGTCGGCGTAGGTGGCGCGTACCAATAGGTCGGAGAATGGCTTCCATTCCACGCCGATCTTGGAATTGGTGGTACCACCGAAGTTGGAGTAGTCCGAATAACGCGTGCCCAGCGAAACGTTGAGTTTCTCGGCAAACGGCATGTCGGCCAACAAGGGGATCAATGCTTCGGCATAGATTTCATTGACGTCGAATTTGCCGGAGATATCACCGAACGTACAGGCTTCCTGGGTGATCAGGCAGACCGTTTCACCCGGCGGGATGATGGTCAGGAAATCACTGCTGGAGCTGGCTGATTCCACCCGGCGTTCCACGCCGACGGCCAACGAGACTGCGCCGGCCGGCAGGCTGAACAAGTCGCCGGT
Organism: Stenotrophomonas sp. Iso1; assembly: GCF_027497995.1. GTDB lineage: Bacteria > Pseudomonadota > Gammaproteobacteria > Xanthomonadales > Xanthomonadaceae > Stenotrophomonas. The sequence goes on from NZ_JAODBT010000001.1 coordinate 954,594, forward strand.
GACGTTGGCATTGAAGACCTTCAGGTCATTCTCGTTGCTGCTGTGAATGGTCGGGTTGATCAACTCCAGCGCGGCCAGCTGTGCCTGCCCGGCCGGGGTGCTTGCATCCGGCGCCGGCCCGAGGAAGTTGACCGGCAAGCAGCCGGCGATGGCGGTTGCCGCGTTGCCCGGGGTGCGTACGCAGATGGGGTTGCCGGTAGCCGGGTCGATCATTGACGGCCCGAGTGCATCGGTCAGGCCCGGGCTGTACAGGTACCCGCGGACTGCCGAGGACTGCGGCGTGCGGCCGTAGCCATACGAGGCGTCCCAACTCCAGCTGCTGTCACCGAACACACCGCGGAGCCCGCCGGTGATCTGGTAGGTCTCGGTTTCAAAGCGGGTGGTGCGGGTGGGGATGAAATCACGCAGACGCAAACGCGCGTCGGTGATGTCCACGCCGAACGGGTTGTAAATGCTGTCCTTGCTGATTGGCACGTTGTCCACCGCTGCGCGACCGTCGAACGGCAATGGCGCGATGAAGAACGAAGACTCAGTGCGCAGCCACGAACCGAGCATGAAGGCTTCGATGTTGTCGGTGAGCTGGTAATTGCCACTCAGGAACAACGCGGTGCGTTCCTGCGGCGTCAGGTTGAGGTTGCCGTCGGCCTGGAAGTTGTAGGTGTCGGTGTTTGCATTGAAACAACGGAAGTCGGATTGCGAGCTACCTGGACGGCCATCAATACGCGTGAGCGTTACATTCGCGCCGTTGCCGCAGTTGGGGTCGGTCAGGTCAACGCCGGTGGCTGATGCGCGCGGCACCACGTAGCGGCCGGTCAGGATGCGGCTGGTACCACCGATGCCGTGTTCGCCGGCATACAGCTGGTAGGGCTGGCTGGAATAGCTGCGATCAGCGGCGCTGACCGAATCTTCCTTGTCGTAGCTGGCGCCGAGCATCATCCGGCCGCGGTCACCGATCATGCCGAAAGTGGCATCAAAGCGTTGCGTGGATGCATCGCCGCGCGAGGAGGTGCCGTAGAAAGCACTGGCCTCAAGACCCTCGAAATCCTTGCGCAGGATGAAGTTGACCACGCCGCCGATGGCATCGGAGCCGTAGATGGCCGAAGCGCCGTCCTTCAGCACTTCAACACGTTCAATCAGCGCCATCGGGATGGAGTTCACGTCCACTGCACCGTTGGCGTTGGAGATGGTGCCGATCCAGCGCTTGCCATCCACCAGTACCAGCGAGCGGTTTACACCCAGGCCGCGCAGATCGACCGTGGCCGCGCCTGCGCCGCCGCCATTGTTGACCTGTGGGTTGGTGGCCGCACCGGCGATGGCCGGAGTGCGTTGCAGGAATTCGCCGACCGTGGCGGCACCGGAGCTTTCAATGTTCTGACGGTCGATGGTGAAAACCGGGCTGGAGGTTTCCAGGTCGGCGCGCTTGATGCGCGAACCGGTGACCTGAATGCGGTCCAGATTTGTGGCCTCTTCCTTGGGCGGGGTGTCCTGAGCGAGGACGCTGCCGGCCGCTCCCAGCGCCAGCGCGGCGGTGGACATGGGTAGCAGGGCGCGGCGAATTGCGTGACTCAGAGGCTGGATACTCACATTTGACTCCGCAGTGTTGGTGCAGGGGAGCCAAGAAATTACGAATATTTAACTCTATTGAATGTGCCGTTCCGACACAGAAAAGTGTGCCGAAAATGACATTTGGTTTCACATCAGTGAAATTTTGTGTAACCAAAATTACCCTGGATGGGTTTGAGTGACATTGAACGGCCACAGGGCCGGCCAGCGCGCTCCAATCCACCGCTCACCGTAAGCGCACGCACCTGGGGCCGTTGGTGGCTTGGGCTTGGGCGCATACGCCGTGTACCAGACGCGTTGCGCTTAACTGCGCTGAAGCTGGGAGGGGTTGTTTCAACAAATCTGCGACGGGGCGCGTACGGGCAATGCGCTCTCAGCGCGCTGCGCGCCAGGCCACCAGCAGGGCGATGACCAGCCAGATACCTTCGCCCAGACCGTTGGCCAGAGACAGCAATGTCCAGGCCAGATGCGGCCCCATACGAAACGCTGATTCCCACGGAGTGAGCCCCATCGGGCCACCGATATATGCCGCGGCGATTGCCCAGTTGGCGGCAAAGGCGATCAGCAGCGTTGCCACCATGGCGACCGCGACCCGTGCCGAGCCGGCGCGGAATGTGCCAAGACGCAACATCCATGCGGCTTCCAGCGCGGCCAGTACCGCCATCCAGCCAGCTTGTGTGCCGGTGGCGAGCGCGGCCAGCAGCCACGCGACGGTGATGGTGATACTCCCCAACAGCAACAGTAATGGCCAAAGCCAGTGATGGGTGGAGCGTGCCGACGAAGAAACAGAGGACATGGGTATTCCCAAACAGGTCACGCAGCATAGCGCCTTCAGCGGGAGAGGCGCCCAGTCGGATAAAATGACGCACCTTGCGGGCAGCCCCCGCGTCCCCATATCGATCTACATGTATTCGCGTAGCAGTGAACCCGTCCATTTTGAGCGTGATTGCCCGGCCGTGATGGTGCCGCAGGGCGATAGCGTGACCCTGCCCGCTGGCAGTTACGGCTACATCACCCAGGCATTGGGCGGCAGCTATACCGTGTTCGTCGAAGGCAACCTGTTCCGTATCGCCGGGAAGGATGGCGATGCCATCGGCAAGGAGCCGCCACCCGGGCTGGAACTGCCCGAGGGCGCGGCCGACGAGGATGTCGAGAAGCTGGTCTGGCAGCAGCTGCGGACGTGTTTCGACCCCGAAATCCCGTTCAACATCGTTGACCTGGGGCTGATCTACGAAGTGGACATCAAGCACCTGGACGATGGCCAGCGCGAAGTCGACGTCAAGATGACGCTGACCGCGCCCGGCTGCGGCATGGGCGAGATTCTGGTTGACGACGTGCGCAGCAAACTGGAAATGATTCCGACGGTGGCCCAGGCCGACGTCGACCTGGTGTTCGACCCGCCGTGGGGGCGTCACATGATGTCCGAAGCGGCACGCCTGGAAACTGGCATGCTGTAACGGTTGGCTCGCGCCTGCAGTGCCGGTGTTGACTGGAAAACTGCAGGGCGCTGAAGCCGGCTCGCAATCAACCGGTGGCTATTTCGGTACCGGTGCCCATCTCGCAATCTGGAAGGAAATATCCGGTGTCCCAGTCTTCCCTCAGCTTCGATGTCACCCGTTCGGCCAACCCGCGCAGCGCCGATGAGCGCGCCAAGATTCTGGAGAAGCCGGGCTTCGGCTTGCATTTCACCGACCACATGGTGGCCGTACGCTGGGACATGGACACCGGCTGGCACGATGCGGCGGTAACGCCGTACGGCCCGATTTCGCTGGACCCGGCCGCTGCTGTGCTGCACTACGGTCAGGAAATTTTTGAAGGCATCAAGGCGTACCGCCACGCTGACGGTTCGATCTGGACCTTCCGCCCGGAAGCCAATGCCGCGCGTCTGCAGCGCTCCGCGCGCCGACTGGTGCTGCCGGAACTGCCGGCCGAGATCTTTGTAGAGTCGCTCAAGCAACTGGTTGCACTGGACAAGGACTGGGTGTCCGATGCCGACGAAGCCAGCCTGTATTTCCGTCCCTTCATGATCGGTGATGAAGCCTTCCTCGGCGTGCGCGGCGCGCACAAGGCCACGTATTACGTGATCGCCAGCCCGGCCGGCCCGTACTTCGCCAAGGGCGTGGCACCGGTTGCGATCTGGTTGTCCACTGATTACGCGCGTGCTGCCAAGGGCGGCACCGGTGCGGCCAAGTGCGGCGGCAACTACGCTGCGTCGCTGCTGCCGCAGCAGCAGGCACAGGCGCAGGGGTGCTCGCAGGTGTTGTTCCTCGACCCGATCGAGGGCAAGTACCTGGAAGAACTGGGCGGCATGAACGTGTTCCTGGTCTACGGCAAGACCAATACGCTGGTTACCCCGGCGCTGTCGGGCAGCATTCTGGAAGGCATCACCCGTGAATCGCTGCTGCAGCTTGCACGCGACCGTGGCATGACCGTGGAAGAGCGTCAGGTGACCATCGACGAGTGGAAGCAGGGCGTGACCTCCGGCGAGATCACCGAAGTGTTCGCCTGCGGCACCGCTGCGGTCATCACTCCGATTGGCCAGCTGAAGGGCGAAGATTTCTCGGTGGGCGACCTGAGCGCGCCGGCCGGTGAAGTGACCATGTCGCTGCGCAAGGAGCTGACCGATATCCAGTACGGTCGTCAGCCGGATCGCCACGGTTGGCTGGTGCGCCTGGACGGTTAAGCCGGCGCAGACAACAAAGGTTCTCAAACCCATCCTGGCGGTATGCCCGGATGGGTTTTTTTATACCTGACGATTCGTGACGCTTATCGCATTTATGTTTTGAAACAGGCACTTATGGGGATTTGGCATGAGCGAAAGTTTCCTTTGAAACGCTCTTGGCAGGGGTTTATCCGGCATTTACTCTCCGACCACGGATCGGTAACAGGGGACTGGTTCGGGTAGTTCTGCCCGGGCAATACGTGTTGCGGCTCCCGATGAACGTCCGAAGCCCGGGTGGGACCCAATGCCGCGCAATGCGGCAATCCTCCTATGCAGAAGGGCTCACCAATGTCACGCAAATCGCACCGCAGGCTTGGCCGTAGGTTCGTAGTAGTGGTTGGCACCGCTTCGCTGTCTTCATTGCTCCTGTGTATGCCGGCCCTTGCCGGTCAAGTGCATCTGGCCGGTCTGGAGTCCGCGCCCACGCATCAACGCTTCATCGTCAAATATCGGCAGGACAGCCGCCAGCTGGCTGGCGAAACCGCCCTGAAACAGAGCCTGTCCGCAGCATCGCGGGTGCTGCCGGCGCGTGCTGGCAAAGCGCTCAATGTGCAGCGACTCCGGCGCCTGGCTGTCGGCCCGGATGTAGTGAGCGTTGATGCACCCTTGGATCGTGTGGAAGCCGAGACGCTGATGCGCAAGCTGGCGGCAGATCCGAATGTCGAGTACGTCGAAGTCGATCGCCTGAACACCATCAACCTCACACCCAATGACACCCGCTACAGCGAGCAATGGGGTTACTCGGGCACATACGGCATCAAGGCCAACCAGGCGTGGGATGTGACCAATGGTGCTGGGTCGGTGGTTGCGGTGCTGGATACCGGCATCACCAATCACAGTGATCTGAACGCCAACATCCTGCCTGGTTACGACTTCATTGCTGACACGACGGTGTCCAACGATGGCAATGGCCGCGACAACGACCCCAGCGATCCGGGCGACTGGGTGACGGCAAACCAATGCGGTGGCATCCATGCAGCGCAGAGTTCGAGTTGGCACGGCACCCACGTGGCGGGAACCATCGCGGCGGTGACCAACAATGCCAAGGGCGTTGCAGGCGTGGCCTACGGTGCCAAGATCGTGCCGGTACGCGTGCTGGGTACTTGCGGCGGTTATGACTCGGATATCGCCGATGCCATCGTCTGGGCATCCGGTGGCACCGTGTCGGGTGTACCGGCCAATGCCAATCCGGCTGAAGTGATCAACCTCAGCCTTGGCGGCTCCGGTGCATGTGGCGCGACCACACAGAGCGCGATCAACGGTGCGGTCAGTCGCGGAACCACCTTGGTCATCGCTGCCGGCAACGACAACACCAATGTCTCCAATGCCTCGCCGGCCAATTGCAGCAATGTGATTGCGGTGGCTTCAACCACCAGTACGGGCGCACGTTCGAGCTTCTCCAACTACGGTGCATTGATTGATATCGCCGCTCCGGGCTCCAGCATCCTGTCCACGCTCAATACCGGCACCACCACGCCGGGCACGGAGACCTACGCGTCCTACAACGGCACCTCGATGGCGACACCGCATGTTGCCGGCGTCGTGGCCTTGATTCAGGCGCAGGCAACGACACCGAAAACGCCGGCCCAGGTGGAGGCATTGATCAAGGCAAATGTGACTGCATTTCCGTCCACGCCTTCTCAGACCATCGGTCCGGGCATCCTCAATGCGAAAGCGGTCGTTGATGCGGTCAACGGCGGCACGCCGCCGGGCCCGGGCGGTGGTCTGAACAATGGCGTGCCGGTGACCGGATTGTCCGGTGCGACGGGTAGCACGCAGTTCTTCACCGTGCAGGTGCCTGCTGGCGCGACCAATCTGGTCATTGCCAGCTCCGGTGGTACCGGTGATGCGGATCTGTATGTGCGTGCCGGCAGCCAACCCACAACCTCCACCTATGATTGCCGGCCCTACAAGAGCGGCAACGCAGAGAGCTGCAGCTTCGCTACGCCGGTTGCGGGCACGTACCACGTGATGCTGTCGGCTTACTCGGCGTTTTCCGGGGTGAGCCTGCAGGCCAGTTGGGGAGCCGGTGGCGGCGGTGGTGGTTCACAGACCTACAGCAATGCCACGGGTGTGAATATCGTGGACAACGCCACGGTCGAAAGTGCCATCGCGGTCTCAGGGCGCAGCGGAAATGCCCCGGCATCCACGCCGGTGGCGGTGGATATCAGCCACACCTGGAAGGGAGATCTGAAGGTGGATCTGGTGGCGCCTGATGGCAGCGTGTACGTGCTGAGCAACTATGCCGGCGGCAGCGCTGACAACATCAAGCAGACCTTCAACGTGAACCTGTCCAGTGAGGCGCTCAACGGCAACTGGAAGTTGCGGGTCAATGACAAGGCCAGTGGGGATACCGGCCGTATCAACAGTTGGTCGGTAACGTTCTGACGCGGTAGCAACAGCGGCGTCGTTTCGGCGCCGCTGTTGTCTTGGGAAGCGCTATTCGCTCGCAGGCTTTCTTAATCCACGACCTGATTCCCAACTCAACCTTCAAGAATGTCCGCACACCGCGCCTGCAGGAAGTGCAACGCATCGGCGGGGGCGATATCCAGCAGCAGGCCACGTTGACCGGCGTTGATGTAGACCGAGGTATGCAGCTGCACGTCATCGGCGAACAGAATGGTGGCCGGGCGCTGCTGCGCGAACGGACTGATGCCGCCCACCTTGTAGCCGCTGCGACGCTCGGCTTCGGGTATTTCCATCATCTGTGCGTGCTTACCGCTGCAACTGGCGGCAAGCTTTTTCAGGGACAGGCGCTGGTCGCTGGGGATCACCGCGATCACCGGTTGCTTGTCCACCCACGCCATCAAGGTCTTGAACATCCGTGCGGGCGCGATGCCCAGTGCCTGCGCGGCGGCCACGCCTTTGCTGTCGACATCGGCGGAATAGTCGTAAGCGTGCAGCCCGTGGGCGATCCCGGCCTTGTCCAGCGCGGCGTTGGCGCGGGTGCCCTTGGCCACTCAGACTGCCTCGAAGCGATTGGCGTCCACGTTCTTGCGTACCTGGGTTGGGTCCCAGATGCGGCCGTTCATGGCGATGAAAACGCCTGGCGGCAGCGACTGCACTGCGCCGATGGCACAGCCGATGTTGAACTCCGCATCCGAGCCACGGAAGCGGGCCGGGCTGAGCGCGCCGGTCATCACGATGGTCTTGTCCGGGATGGTCTGCAGCACTTTGCCGGTGGCGACCATCGAATCGGTGCCGTGCGTCACCAGCACGTGGCGGGTGGGCTGGGCGGCAATGGTGGCGCGGATCAGCTCACGGTCGTCGTCGCTGATGTGCAGCGAATCCTTGCGCAGGATCGGGATCACGTTGAAGCGGAAGGTGACGCCCAGTTCGCGCAGGATCATGCCGATCTGCGGGTCGCCAATCTGGTAATCGGATTTGTCGTCGAAGTAGATCTTGTCGATCGTGCCGCCGGTGGTGACGACCAGGAGTTCTTCCATCATTGCGGTAAATCCTTGCGGTGACTGCGTGCGGCGCTGTGCCGCGATGCTGCGCATGATAAAGCGGGACAGCAGGCGTGAGTGAAGAGTCGCGGTAGAACCGAGCATGGCCCGGCTCTACCGGCCAGGTTCACGGACGACGCTTGTTCGCAAACCGTGCGCGCATGCCCGGCACACTGACCAGCGCCACGATCAGCAGCGCCAGGACGATCTCGATCCCCGCATACAGCAAAGTGTCGCGATGTACCCAAGCGCTCATCACGCCGTGGCTGAACCAGAACAGGGCCAATACGCCCGCCCAGAACCGGGCTGCCGCGCGCTGTAGCGCCACGCCGGCCAGCAGGAGCAATGGCGGTGCCACGAACACCAGCAGCACCGCGGGCAGGTGGCGGTCGCTACGGAACCACCACGCGTAAAGCGCGGCAAGCAGCAGCAAGGCAAGGCCGAGCACGACGTCCCGCGCACGCGACCTCATTGCGCCAGCCGCTTGGCGATATCGGCCACACGCCGGCCCAGCACGCGGGCCAGATGGGCTTCGTCGTCGCTGGGCTGTGGGTCATCCTGGGCACCGGCCACGTGGCTGGCGCCGTAGGGCGTACCCCCGGTGGTGGTGTGGCTGAGCGCCGGCTCGGTGAACGGGATACCGACGATCAGACAACCGTGGTGCAGCAGCGGGATCTGCATCGACAGCAGGGTGGATTCCTGGCCGCCGTGCATCGATGCGGTGGAGGTGAATACCGCCGCCGGCTTGCCAGCCAGCGTGCCATTCACCCATTCGGCGCCAAGCCCATCGAGGAAGTGTTTGACCGGCGCGGCCATGTTGCCGAAGCGGGTTGGGCTGCCAAGCACGATGCCGTCGCATTCGGCCAGGTCGCTGATTTCCACATAGGGGGCGCCATCGTCTGGGACCGGCGGGGCGCTGGTCTGGGTAACGGCGGCCACCGGCGGCACCGTGCGCAGCCGCGCGCTCATGCCGGGGACCTCGCCAATGCCCCGGGCGATCTGCCGGGCCAATCGTGCCACCGAACCGCCACGGCTGTAGTACAGCACCAGGATTTCCGCCATCACACCATCCAATCATCACGCAGGAGCCGGCAGTATCGGCGATGCGGGCCGCGCTTTGCATCGGGTACCCTTGCCGCATGGAACCATTGGACTCACTCAATCTATGGATGGAACGCGTGCGCGACCGGGCGCGGAACATCAGCTTCGCGCGTTTCCTGTGGTGCCGTTTTCTTGATGACCGCCTGTTTCAGGCGGCCGGCTCATTGGCCTACACCACCGTGTTTGCACTGGTGCCGCTGGCGATCGTGGTGTTTGGCGTGCTCTCCGCGTTCCCGATGTTCGACCGCTGGAGTGAAGCACTGAGTGACTACGTGTTCTCCAACTTCGTGCCCTCGGCGGCGCGTGCGGCCGAAGGCTATCTGCGCCAATTTTCGGCCAGCGCCGGGCAACTGACCGCCGCCGGCTTCATCGCTTTGGTGGTGTCGCTGCTGATCACCCTCAACAGCGTCGAGCAGACCTTCAACCGTATCTGGCGTGTGGCCTCCGCGCGGCCCAAGCTCACCCGCTTCCTGGTCTATTGGACGGTGCTGACACTGGGCGCGTTGCTGGCCGCTGCCTCGTTGGCCGTTTCGGCCAAGGTGCTGTCGCTGCCGTTGTTCGGCACCACGGAGGGGCGCTGGTTGGCCGATCTTGGCTTGCGCCTGGCACCGGTATTGATCGAAATCGCCTGCGTGATGCTGATTTACCGCGTGGTGCCGCACCACACCGTGAAGTGGCGTCATGCCGTTCCCGGCGCGATGCTGGCAGTGCTGATGCTGGAGCTGGTGAAGTGGGGCATGGGCCTGTATCTGGGTAGCTTCCAGTCCTATCAGAAGCTGTACGGCACGGTGGCCTTCGTGCCGATCCTGTTGCTGTGGATCTACCTGGGCTGGGTGTCGGTGCTGTTGGGCGCTTCGCTGGCCTCGTCCATTGCTGCATTCCGTTACCAACCGGTGGCATTCCGCTTGCCGCAGGGCGGTGAGCTGTACGGCTTGTTGCGTCTGCTGGGGCGTTTCCGCGAAGCACGCGAGCAGGGCAGGGGCCTGGACGAAGAACAGATATTGACGCTGGAACCGATGCTCACCGATTCGCTGCTGCAGCAGTTGCTTGAGCAGATGGAAAGCATCCACGTGCTGCGCCGTGACGAGCAGGGCCACTGGCTGTTGGCACGTGATCTGGATCGCATCACCCTGCATGAGTTGTACGAAAGCTCGCAGCTGCGCATTCCCGTGGCCGAGGAATACCTGCCTTTCCGCGACGACGACCTGGGTCAGGCGGCGTGCCGTGCGCTGGACGAACTACGCGTGCCGTTGCGCGAGCTGCTCAAGCGTCGCGTGGACGACATCTACACGAACACTGGAGATTCTCGATGACCCCCAAGCTGCTCCCTTTTGCGCTGCTGGCCCTGTTGTTGGCGGGCTGCAAACCCGGGCAACAAGATGCCGCGCCGCAGACAGCGCCCACCGCCCCAGCCGAAGCCGTTGCACCGACAGCACCGGCGCAACCCGGCATGGTGCAACAGACTGCCGACGTGCCGCAGCTGCAGGTACAGACGGTGGACGGCAAGGCCTACGATCTGGCCAGCCATCGCGGGCAGTGGGTGGTGGTCAACTTCTGGGCGACCTGGTGTGCGCCGTGCCTGCAGGAAATGCCAGAGCTGTCGGCCCTGCACGCCATGCGCAGCAACGTGGAAGTGATCGGGCTGGCCTACGAAGACATCGAGCTGGACGAAATGCAGGCTTTCCTCAAGGAACACCCGGTGGCCTATCCCATTGCCATCATTGACACCTACAACCCGCCCAAGGATTTCGCCACCCCGCGCGGCTTGCCGATGACTTACCTGATCGCCCCGGACGGCAAGGTCGCCAAGCAGTTCCTGGGGCCGGTCAACGCGCATGAGATCGAGCAGGCGATTACTGCTGCTGGTGGTAAGGCGGTGTAAGCGGATCGCGGAGAATGAAGCTTGCTAAGAACTCCTTTCCCTTCTCCCGTAAACGGGAGAAGGTGCCCCGCAGGGGCGGATGAGGGGGCTTTAAAGCTTCCAAAAAGCTCCCAGAAAGCTTCCAGAAAGCTTCCCCTCACCCCAACCCCTCTCCCGTATACGGGAGAGGGGCTTCAAACGACAGCTCTCCGCCCAAACATGAAAACGCCTACGGCGCATCCATGCTTAGCGCGACCGGAGGCAGCGGCTTCACCGCGCCAAATTTCTCGTGCTTCAGCTTGCCCTTGAGCGGCGGCAACTCCACCAGCGGCTCGTCGGTATGCGTGTCCGGCAGGCGGTCGAGCAGATCACGGATCAACGTCAGCCGGCCGCGTTTCTGGTCGTTGAAATCCACCAGTGTCCACGGCGCATGCTGGGTGTGCGTGGCTTGCAGCATGGCCTCGCGTGCCTGCGTGTACTCGTCATAGGCCTGGCGTGACTTCAAGTCCACCGGCGACAGCTTCCAGCCTTTGAGCGGATCTTCGCGGCGTTCGGCAAAGCGCTTTTCCTGCTGCGCCTGGTCAACGCACAGCCAGTACTTGAACAACAGGATGCCGTCATCCACCAGCATCTTTTCGAACACCGGCGCCTGCTTGAGAAAGGCCTGGTACTGCGCATCGGTGCAGTAGCCCATCACCTTTTCCACACCGGCGCGGTTGTACCAGCTGCGATCCATCAACACGATCTCGCCTGCGGCCGGCAGGTGCGCGATATGCCGTTGGAAATACCACTGCGTATCCTCGCGGTCGGTCGGCTTGGGTAGCGCGACCACGCGGCATTGGCGGGGGTTGAGGTGCTCGGCCAGGTCCTGGATGACGCCGCCCTTGCCGGCGGTGTCGCGGCCTTCAAACAGCGCCAACACCCGCTGCCCCCGGTGCTGGGCCCAACGCGCCATATTGGCCAGCTCCAGCTGCATGGGTTTCAGCAGCTGTTCGTACTCTTTGCGCTTGAGCTTGGCCATGGCTACTCCCGGTCTGGAGTGCCGAGCCTAGCGCAGCGATGTGTCAGCTGGCGTCAGGGCCCTGCCAGCCATGTGCGCGGGCGAGTGGTTGCAGCAGCGCCGAGAAGTCCGCCGCAAAACCTGTCATGTCGAACAGCCCGGCGCCGTCGCGCGCCGTGGCAAGCTGCTGACGTAGCGCCAGCCGTGCGTCCGGGTTGTTGCCCAGGGCGATGGCCGTTTCGACGAAAGCGCGATCATCTGCCACGTTCATGTCGCCCAGCCCCAAGTGGTGATTGAGGCTGCCTGCCACGCGTGCGGCGAACGTTTCACCGGGCGTCGTCAGCACCGGGCAGCCGGCCCACAAGGCATCGGAGGCCGTGGTGTGTGCGTTGTAAGGGTGCGTGTCCAGGAACAGATCAGCGTGGCGATAACGTGCCAGGTACTGCGGGTGCGGCAGCTTCTGCATGAAGACCAACCGCGAGGGTTCCACGCCGTTCTGTCGCGCGACTTCACGCAGTCGATCGTCGGCCTTGCCGGGCCCGGACAGCAGCCACAGCACGCTGTCCGGCACGCCCTTGAGTACCTCCAGCAAGCGGCCGACGCTGCGCGGATTGAGCTTGTAACTGTTGTTGAAGCAGCAGAACACCACGCCTTGATCCGGCAGCCCGCAATCATGCCGCGAAGGCGGCTCAGCGACGACGCGCGTATTGTCCGACGGCTGGAAGGCGCGCGGCAGGCGCAGCACCTTTTCACTAAAGGCGGGTTCGCGCTGCGGCGGCAGCACGAAATCATCGGCCAGCACGTAATCCACCCACGGCGCACCCGAGGTGCCGGGGTAGGCCAGCCAGTTGATCTGCACGGGCGCTGGGCGCATTGCCAGCACTTCCGGCGTACCGCCACCGCCCCAGCCACGCAGGTCGAACAACAGGTCGATGCCGGCATCACGGATGCGGCGTGCGATGGCGACATGCGGCTGCGCGCAAACATCGTGCAGCGTGTGCGCAGCGGCCTGCAGACGCTGGCGGATGCTGCTGCCGTCATCGGCGTTCAATGCGAACAAGTGCACCTGCAACTGCGGTTGGGTGCGGAGTTGTTCAAACAGCGCCACCGTGAGCAGGCCGGTTGGATGCGCACCAAAGCCGTTGGACAGGAATCCAATCCGCAGTGGGCCATGCCTGCGCACGTGAGCGACGGGTAAGCGAGGGATGGATTGCGCCAGAACCCGCGCGCGCTGCCGGGCACAGGCGAGCTGCTCGACAGCACTGGCATCTTCGCTGAGAAAGGCGAATGGCTCCACGGCCGGATTGCCCTGAGCGACAGCGGTACGCACCTGCTGCGACAAACCATCAAGCTCGCGCCAGTCGCACAGACGACGCTGCCAGTTCAGCCGCTGCGCCGCCATGTAGGCCTCCTCCGGTGCCAACTGATGCGCGCGACGGTAGGCGTCGGCGGCGGCTTCGGGTTGATTGGCATCTTCAAGAACATGGCCCAGCCACAGCGCCATGCCGGGATGTTGTGGCGCCAACTGGCAAGCGCGTTGTAGTAGCGCCGCGGCTTCGTCGTGGCGGCCCTGCATCCAGCGGGCGCGACCGAGGCGGGCGAGGGCTTCGGGATGGTCTGCGCGCAGTTGCAGTGCACGTTGCGCGGCGGTTTCACCGGCGGTTGTGTCGCCTGCGCTGAGTTCGGCGTCGGCCAACATGACCCAGGCGATGAAGTCGCTGGGTTGGCGCGTGACGGCTGCGCGCAATTGCTCGCGTTCGCTCAGTGGGTTGGGCATGGGAATGGCTGCATTGATGCTGTGCCGCGATTTTGCCTTGTTTTGCTTTTGTTCTCGCTGTTGCCGTCAGCGTCGCAGTTGCTCAGTGCTTTGCCTTGAGCAAAGTGCAGGAGCGTTGCTCAGGCGCCGGCCTCTTTCGCCGATGCGGTTTTTCACCGGCAACCACGGAAGCAACCACCCCCGCAGATCAGGTGCCTTCGGCCAACCGCGCCAGTTCATCCACCTGATGTTCGTGCTGCAGGCGGCTCACCAACGCGTCCAGCTCGCCTTCGATGATGTTGGGCAGGTCATACAACGTCAGGCCCTCCACCCGATGGTCGGTAATGCGCCCCTGCGGGAAGTTGTAGGTACGGATGCGTTGGCTGCGATCACCGCTGCCGACCTGCAATCGCCGCGACTCCGCTTGCGCTGCCGCCAGCTTGTTGCGCTCGGCATCCAGCAACTGTGCTTTCAGCCGCTTCATCGCCTTGTCGCGGTTGGCATGCTGGCTGCGCTCGGTCTGGCATTCCACCACCACGCCACTCGGCATGTGAGTAATGCGGATTGCCGATTCGGTCTTGTTGACGTGCTGGCCACCAGCGCCAGAGGAACGATAGGTATCCACCCGCAGATCGGCCGGGTTGATGACGATCTCTTCCACATCGTCAGCTTCAGGAATGATGGCCACCGTCGCAGCGGAGGTATGGATGCGGCCCTGCGATTCGGTGGCGGGCACGCGCTGGACGCGGTGGGTGCCGGATTCGAACTTCAGTCGCGAATACGCACCGCGCCCAACCACGCGCGCCACTACTTCTTTATAGCCGCCGTGCTCGCCCGGGTTGTCCGATTCGATTTCGACTTTCCAGCCCTGGCGCTCGGCATAACGGGCGTACATGCGGAACAGGTCGCCGGCGAAAATGGCCGCTTCATCGCCGCCCGTGCCGGCGCGTACTTCCAGGAACAGGTTGCCTTCGTCGCGTGGGTCGCGTGGCACCAGCAGCAGGGCCAGTTCTTCGTCCAGCGCCTGCAGGCGGGCCTGAGCGGCGGTGATTTCTTCTTCTGCCAATTCGCGTAGTTCAGGATCGGCACGCATTGCTTCAGCCGAGGCCAGATCAGCCTTGGCGCGTGTTTCGGCAGCCAGCGCGTTGGCGACTGGCTCCAACTGAGAAAACTCGCGGGAGAAGTTGCGGAAGCGCTCGTTGTCGGCGACCACGGCAGGATCGGAGAGCAGGCGTTCCAGTTCTTCACGGCGCTCGGCCAGTGCCAGCAACTTACGGCGCAGGGTCGGCGTCATCGGTCCTCACTACAGGGTGTTGATACCCGGGTGTGGCCGGGAACAGGCGCTCGGCGGCGCGGGTAAGGTCAGTATCGCCGTCCAGCGCGGCTTGGCGCAGGGCAGCGGTTGGCGGGTGCAGCAGGCGGTTGGTCAGGCCGTGAGCGAGTTGCTCCAGCACCTCGTCGGTGTCCTTGCCGGAGGCCAGCTGCTGACGTGCCTTGGCCAGCAGTTCCGCGCGGGACGCTTCACCAAAGGCGCGTAGCTGGCGGATCGGGGTCTGCAGCTGCGCGGCGCGCAGGTTGTCCTGGTAGCGGCCAACCTGCAGGTCGATGATGGCTTCGGCCTCGGCGGCGGCTTCGCGGCGGCTGCGGCGGTTTTCTTCCACGGCCCGTTCCATGTCATCAACGCTGTACAGGTAAGCGTCGGCCAGTTTGCCCACGCCGGCCTCGATATCGCGCGGCACCGCCAGGTCAAACAACAACATTGGCTTGTGCTTGCGCGAGCGCAAGGCGTTGGTGACGTGGCTTTCCAGGATCACCGGCTCGCGGGCGGCGGTAGCTGAGAACACCACATCCGCTTCACCCAGGTGCCGTTCCAGCTCGCTCAGGGGCAGGGCGACGCCACCATGACGGGTGGCCAGGTCCTGCGCATGGGCCAGGGTGCGGTTGGCAATCAGCAACCGCTTCACCTTGGCTTCGCTCAAGTGTTTGGCGGCCAGCTCGATGGTTTCGCCGGCACCGACCAGTAGCACGGTGGATTCGTCCATCCGCGCGAACGAATCCTGCGCCAGTCGCACGGCGGTGGAAGCCACCGACACCGGATTGGCGCCCACGCGGGTATCGGTGCGCGCGCGCTTGGCGACCGAGAAGGTTTGTTGGAACAGCCGGTCGAGCTGGTGGCCGATGACGCCGCTGTCATGCGCCCGCGCCCAGGCATCCTTCACTTGGCCCAGGATCTGCGGCTCGCCCAGCACCATTGAGTCCAGCCCGGTGGCCACGCGGAACAGGTGGCGCACCGCCTCGCCTTCACTGTGCTGGTACAGATAGCCCTGCAGGTTGCCGGCATGCTGTTCCAGCCAATGGGCCAACGCCTGACTGTCCTCGGCCACCGCGTACAGCTCGGTGCGGTTGCAGGTGGACAGCAGTACCGCTTCAGTCAGTTGCGCTGCCTCGCGCAATGAATCCATCGCGCGCGGCAAAGCGTCACCGCCAAAGGCAGCACGTTCGCGCAGTTCTACCGGCGCAGTCTGGTGATTCAGTCCGAGCACCCACAAGGTCATCTGTTCAGTTGCTTGCGATAAGCTGCTGGCTGTTGAAGGCCGCCATTTTACGGCCCGGTCGCGTCAGATGCCCGTATTCCATCGCATATGCAGCGTTCTGTTGTTTTCTCTGCCGGTTTTCCCGGTGCTGGCGGCCCCTGTACGGGCCACCCAGGCTCCCGTGGCGGCTGAAGCAGCAGACCCCATGACTCCGGTGCTGGCCGGCGAGTTTTCGTTGCAGGCCGGTAAGTTGGCCGACTCGGCGCGCTGGTATCTGCTGGCTGCGCAGGAGGCGAAAGGAGATGTTGGGTTGGCCGAACGGGCTACCCGCATCGCCATGCTGGCCGGCGACGATGCCGGCGCCAGTCAGGCGCTGGCGCTATGGGCGCAGCGCGATCCGAGCGCGGTAGCCGTGCGCGCGACCCGCGCGTCGCTGGCCATGCGCAAGGGCGACGCCCGCCTGGCTCGTAAAGAGCTGCTGGCGGTACTGCATTCCTCCGAACCCCGTGCCTGGCGCTACGCGCTGCTGGCGCTGGCAACCGGTGGCCGTGACCCAGCGGTGCCGGCGCAGGTGCTGGGCGAGTTGGTCGACGCCAATGCCATCCCCGAAGATCTGGAGGCTTGGCAGGAGTTCGGCCGTCTGGCACTGCGCATGGAGCGCCCTGAGCTGGCGCGCCGCATGGTGGGTGAAGTGGTCAAACGCTTCCCGGACGAGCCGCGCGTGGCCCTGCTGCATGCCACCCAGCTCAACCAGTCCGGCAAGAAGGACGAGGCGCTGGCCCTGCTCAAGAATGTGGAGCCCAAGGCCGCGCAGGATGAAGAACTGCGCAATGCGCTGGCCATCACCTATGACATGTTTGGTGAGCCCAAGGCGGCCGAGCACGTGCTGGCGGTCGGCGAGCAGAACCTGCAGACCTGGGGCATGCGTGCCTCGTTGCTGGCCAAACAGAAAGACGACGTGGCGCTGTTGGCGCTGTATCGGGACATCTCGGCCAAGGCCAGCAAGCCGGACCCGGATCAACGCTTATTGCTGGGCAAGATTGCCGAATACCTCAAGCGCTATCAGGAGGCCGTGGACTGGTACCACAGCGTGCCGGGTGGTCCGCTGCTTGGCGAGGCGCAGTTGCGCGCCGTCAATGCGCTGTACCTGATGGGCGAAAAGGTGCAGGCCACCACCGAAGTGCATGCCATCCAGGCCGATGCGGCGGTGGATGATGACCTGCGCCGCGATGCGTATCTGCTGGAAGCCGAGCTGCAGCAGCGCGAGAACAATGCCGATGCAGAGATGGATGTGCTGGCCCGTGGCCTGGCCGCGTATCCGGACGACAGCGCGTTGTTGTACGCCCGCGCGCTGTCCTGGGAGCGCAACGACAACGTGCCGCGTGCCGAGGCGGATCTGCGCAAGATATTGGTGGCCGAACCGGAAAACGTCGCCGCGCTCAATGCGCTGGGTTACACCCTGGCCGACCGCACGCAGCGTTATCAGGAAGCATTGGAGCTGATCGACCGCGCGCGCGTGGCCGAGCCGGACAACGCCGCCATCGTCGACAGCTACGGCTGGGTGCTCTATCGGCTGGGTCGCAACGAAGAGGCGCTGGTGCATCTGCGCCGCGCCTGGGGCCTGAACAAGGATCCGGAAATCGCCACACATGTCGGCGAAGTGCTGTGGGTGATGGGTAACAAGGAAGAAGCGCGACGCTTCTTCGACGAGGCCCGCAAACTGGATCCAGACAACCGCGCGCTGCAGCGTGCGATCGAGAAATTTGGCGTATGAACACAATAATGATGTGGCGAGCGCCACTGGTATTGCTGGTGGCGGGCGCGCTGGGCGCCTGTAGTTCGGTCTCCACGCGGCAGAAAGCACCGGTGGCAGCGGAGGTGGAGCGCGTCTCCGAACAGGCCATGGCTGCCGAGCAAGTGCGACAGGCAACGCTGCGCGCGCAACCGGAGTGGTCGTTCCAGGGGCGGGTGGCGATCAGCAAAGGCCGCAATGGTGGCAACGGCCGCATCGACTGGCAGCAACAGAATGAACGCTACCGGGTCAGTCTGTCGGCGCCGGTCACCCGGCAGAGCTGGCAATTGACCGGCGGTGCCGGCGAGCAAGCGCGACTGGAGGGACTAGAGGGTGGTCCGCGTGGCGGTGATGACGCCAGCCAGGTGCTGCTGCAGGCCACCGGCTGGGAGATACCGGTCGAGCAGCTGCCCGATTGGGTGCGAGGCCTGCCGGCGCAGATGGCCGGCGCGCCAGACCACCAGGGCTTCGATGCCGACGGTCGCCCGCGCGTTCTACGCCAGCAGGGTTGGCAAGTTGATTACCTGGATTGGTACCCGGCCGAAGCCGGTCGCCCGTCGCTGCCGCGTAGGATCGAGGCCGTCAATGGCGACGCCAAAGTGCGCCTGATCGTTGATGAATGGGGCGCTGGCGGGCAATGACGGCGGTCGAAGAGGCGGGTTGGTCATATTGGCCAGCACCGGCCAAGCTGAATTTGTTTTTGCATATCACTGGCCGTCGGCCAGATGGTTATCACGAGCTGCAGACTGTATTCCGCCTGTTGGATTGGGGGGATCGCATCGGCCTGCGCCTGCGTGAAGACGGCCGTATACACCGCGATGGCCCTTCGGTGCCGGGTGTGGCGGAGTCCGATGATCTGGTTGTTCGTGCGGCGATTGCCCTGCAAAATGCCTCCAATTGCAGGCAAGGTGCGGACATCCGGGTTGAAAAGCGAATCCCTGCAGGCGGCGGGTTCGGCGGCGGATCGTCCGATGCCGCCACTGTGCTGGTGGCGCTGAACGCCCTGTGGGGCACCGGTCTGAGTGAGGATGCGCTGGCGATCATTGGCCTGCAGTTGGGTGCTGACGTGCCGGTATTTGCGCGCGGACACAGTGCCTGGGCCGAAGGCGTGGGTGAAAAACTGCAAGCAATCAACTTGCCAAAGGCTTGGTATGTGCTGGTAGATCCGGGTGTTCACGTACCCACGGCTGAACTTTTTCACTCGCCGCATTTGACGCGGGATGCTGCGCCCGTGAAAATAGCGGACTTCGCTTCCGGGACCGTCCTCGGAAATGCGTTCGAGCCGGTACTGCGGCGTCAGGAACCCGCCATCGAGGCAGTGTTCCAGACCTTGTCAGGTATCGGTCGAGCACGGCTCACAGGGTCGGGAAGCGGTTGTTTCGTCGAGTTCACCACGCGCGTTGCTGCAGAGCAGGGCCTGGCGAAATTGCCGAAGGAACTGCGGGCATGGGTAGCTGCGGGCGTTGATCGCTCGCCACTGCTTGATGTACTGGATACGACGGGAATTGTTTGATGCAGGGGCGTCGCCAAGAGGCCCAAGGCACCAGGTTTTGATCCTGGCATTCGTAGGTTCGAATCCTACCGCCCCTGCCACTCCTTTCCCCAAGGTTGTAAGCACAATGGATGTGCGCGACCCGCAATACGCGCCATCACTGCTGTAATCCCGATCCTTCCGCTACTCGCCCCCGCCCGAGAGAGCTGTCATGCAAGATTCCCCGAACCTGCTGGTCTTTTCCGGCAACGCCAACAAACACCTTGCGCAGAGCATCTGCAAGGAACTGGGGGTGAGGCCGGGCAAGGCGCTGGTTTCCAAGTTCTCCGACGGCGAAGTACAGGTCGAGATCCAGGAAAACGTGCGTAAGCAGGATGTATTCGTGGTCCAGTCCACCGGCGCCCCGAGTGCGGAAAACCTGATGGAACTGCTGGTGATCATCGACGCGCTCAAGCGCGCGAGCGCCGCTTCCGTCACTGCGGTGGTGCCGTACTTCGGTTACGCCCGTCAGGACCGTCGCATGCGTTCCTCGCGTGTGCCGATCACGGCAAAGGTTGCTGCAAAGATGTTCTCGGCCGTGAACACCGACCAGATTCTCACGGTCGATCTTCACGCCGACCAGATCCAGGGCTTTTTCGACATGCCTGTGGACAATGTTTATGCCTCGCCGCTGCTGCTCGCCGACATCTGGCGCGCCTACGGCACGGACAATCTGATCGTGGTCAGCCCGGACGTTGGTGGCGTGGTACGCGCCCGCGCCGTGGCAAAGCGCCTGGATGATGCCGACTTGGCCATCATCGACAAGCGCCGCCCGCGAGCCAACGTCGCCACCGTGATGAACATCATCGGTGATGTTGAAGGCAAGACCTGCGTGATGGTCGACGACATCGTCGACACCGCCGGCACCCTGTGTGCTGCCGCTGCTGCCCTCAAGGCGCGTGGCGCGCTGAAGGTGGCTGCGTACTGCACCCACGCCGTGCTCTCGGGCCCGGCGGTGGACAACCTGAACAACTCCCAGCTCGACGAGCTGGTGGTGACCGACACTATTCCGCTTTCCGAAGTGGCTCGCGTCTGTCCCAAGATCCGCCAGATCAGCGTGGCCGAAATGCTGGCCGAGACGATGCGCCGCATCGCCTTCGGTGAGTCGGTCAGCTCGATGTACGTGGATTGATTTTCCGGTCCCCG
This sequence comes from Stenotrophomonas sp. Iso1, assembly GCF_027497995.1. GTDB lineage: Bacteria > Pseudomonadota > Gammaproteobacteria > Xanthomonadales > Xanthomonadaceae > Stenotrophomonas. The sequence continues at coordinate 975,049 of NZ_JAODBT010000001.1, forward strand.
GCTTCGGCGGGGGGCCGCACCGGGCTCTTCTGGTCGCGGAAGAGTCTTTACGCAGCGTCGCGAGGCGTTGCATCAACCTAGAGTAGTCAACATGGCAAAGTCCCACGAAATCAAAGTCGCCCGTCGTGACATGCAAGGTCAGGGTGCGAGCCGCCGCCTGCGTCACGCCGGTGTGGTTCCGGGTATCGTTTACGGCGGTGATCGTGAGCCGGTGATGGTTCAGTTCAACCACAACGAAATCTGGCTGGCCCAGTTCAACGATTGGTTCTATTCGTCGATCATCGACCTGAACCTCGACGGCACCAACCAGAAGGTGCTGCTGCGTGACATGCAGCGTCACCCGTACAAGCAGCTCGTCATGCACCTGGATTTCCAGCGCGTGAACGAAAACGAAGTGCTGCACGCTTCGGTGCCGCTGACCTTCATCAACGAAGACACCTCGCCGGCTGGCAAGGCTGCCGACGTGCTGGTCACCCACGAGCTGAAGGAAGTGGCAATCGCCTGCTTGCCGAAGGACCTGCCGGAGTCGATCGAAGTCGATCTGGGCGAGCTGAAGGCTGGCGACGTTATCTATCTGTCGGGCCTGAAGCTGCCGGCTGGCGTGGAAATTCCGGCGCTGAAGCTGGGCAAGGGCCACGACGACGCAGTCGTCATCGCCAAGATCGCTGACGCTGAAGAAGAAGAGGCATCGGCCGAGTAATCGGCATGTTGTGCCCGTCCCCCGGGGCGGGCACAACGGATGCATCTGACAGATGACTGGCTTGCGACTGATCGTCGGTTTGGGGAACCCTGGACCCGAACACGCCCGGACCCGGCACAATGCCGGGTTTCATTTCGTTGAGGCCCTGGCAGAGCGGCAGGGTGCCCGCTGGACGCTTGAAAGCAAGCTGTTCGGAGAAGTTGCCAAAGTCGATATCGACGGACAGCCGGTGTGGCTGCTCAAGCCGGCGACCTACATGAATCTTTCCGGTAAATCCGTGACCGCTGCGCAGCGGTTCTGGAAGATCGAGCCGGAAGAGACGTTGCTTGCACACGACGAACTGGACATGCCGCCCGGCGTGGCGCGGCTCAAGTTCGACGGTGGGCACGGTGGCCAGAACGGCCTGCGTGACACCATTCGCCTGCTTGGCCACGGCAAGTTCCACCGTTTGCGTCTGGGTATCGGCCATCCGGGTCACAAGGACCGTGTGGTGGGTTGGGTGTTGAACCGTCCCTCGCCGCAGGATGCGGTGCTGATGGAGCAGGCCATTGATGCGGCCATCGACGTGATGCCACTGGCAGTGGCAGGTGATTTCAATGAGGCCATGAAGCGGTTGCATACCGCCCGGCCATGATTGCGGCTTGCGGTTTCACGGGCGAAAGCCTGGTGGAGAGCGCAAGCCGGAATCTCGAATCGTGGAGTTAGCATGGGTATCAAATGCGGCATCGTCGGCCTGCCCAACGTAGGCAAGTCGACCCTGTTCAATGCACTGACCAAGGCGGGCATCGCTGCGGCCAATTTCCCGTTCTGCACGATCGAGCCGAATGTCGGCATCGTGCCGGTTCCGGACCCGCGTCTGAACCAGCTGGCTGAAATCATCAATCCGCAGAAGGTTGTGCCGACGGCGGTTGAGTTCGTAGATATCGCCGGTCTGGTGGCGGGTGCTGCCAGCGGCGAAGGCCTGGGCAACAAGTTCCTGGCACACATCCGCGAAGTCGACGCGATCACCCACGTGGTGCGTTGCTTCGACAACGACGACGTCATCCACGTCAACAACAAGGTGGATCCGTTGTCGGACATCGACACGATCGACACCGAGTTGGCACTGGCCGATCTGGACAGCGTTGAGAAGGCATTGAACCGCGCCGAGCGCGCTGCCAAGGGGGGCGACAAGGATGCAGCGGCACGCAAGCCGGTGCTCGCCAAGTTGCAGGCCGCGTTGTCTGACGGCAAGGCCGGTCGTGCAGCAGGCCTGGACGAAGAAGAGAAGGCGCTGGTCCGCGACCTGTTCCTGCTCACCCTCAAGCCGGTGATGTACATCGCCAACGTGCTGGAGGATGGCTTCGAGAACAATCCTCACCTGGACGCCGTGCGCGCCCGCGCCGCTACCGAGGGTGCTGAAGTAGTGCCGGTGTCGGCTGCGATTGAAGAAGAGCTGTCGCAGTTGGACGACGAAGACCGTGACACCTTCCTGGCGGATCTGGGCCTGGCCGAGCCGGGTTTGAATCGCGTCATCCGCGCTGCCTATAGCCTGCTGGGCTTACAGACATACTTCACCGCGGGTGTGAAGGAAGTACGTGCCTGGACCGTCCGCAAGGGCGCTACTGCGCCGCAGGCAGCGGCAGTCATTCACACCGATTTCGAGAAGGGCTTCATCCGCGCCGAGACGATTTCCTTCGAGGATTTCATGAAGTACCGCGGCGAAGCCGGTGCCAAGGAAGCAGGTCGCCTGCGTCTGGAAGGCAAGGAATACCGCGTGCAGGAAGGCGATATCCTGCATTTCCGCTTCAACGTCTGACCTATCGCACGTTGCAGCAGACAGCAAAGCCCCGCAATGCGGGGCTTTGTTGCATCTGGTCGAAGGCATTGTCAGTGATTGCCCCGGAGTTCGGCGGCGTCCAGCTCTTCGGAGGAGCGGCTTATGCGGCGAAGCAGAGAGCTATTCCGAAACAAAAATGCTCGCAGTGTGACTTCCTTGCCGCGTCCCGCGTCCCGCGTCCCGCGTTGCGCGCTTCGCAGCATCCAGAAACACTCCCTCATTCGTGGACCTCACAAGCGGAAGTCCCCGCATGCTGAGCCTCTAGCCCCGGAAAGCGCAGGGCATGGGTGGCCCGCGCTCGGCGCGAGGTGACCTGCGGATTGAGATATCGCTTGCCCATGCTGTCGCTTCGCCCGATTGAATCTCCGAGCAGCGCTGCATCTGCTCCGGCTGCGACGTCGGACGTGTGGGAGAACAAACAGGCCCCGCATTGCGGTGCTCTGTTGCGCACGGGCCGGAGATTGCTCCACCAAACCTGCAGTTGGACGCGATGGGCGCCAATACTAGTGGCGTTGCTGGTGAAAATTTAGCCATATATCGCAAGGCATTGCTGCAATGGAAGTTTTTCGTTTTATCCACATCTTCCTCGCATCGCATTCCACACCTGCTGTGGAGAAGTCGCCAGAGGACGATCGTCAGCAGCGCGGCGGGCTAGTCGTGCGGCTGGTGAAAAATTGACCAAGGTTTGAAAAGCACTGGTGTGGCTGGGTTATGCGCGGTTATCCACATCTTTCCCGCACTCCACTCCACATGGCGTGTGGAAAACGCGACGGATGCACCGCGATTTACCGAAAGCCACGCATTGGACGAATGGTTAAAAAATGAGCATCTCCTGCAGAGCCTTGCCAGGCAAGGGTCGGCAAGGCTTATCCACATGTTTCCCTCGACAGTCTCCACATGCGCTGTGGAGAACCGTACAGGGTGACGCGGCTCAACGGAAAAGGTCGGATTCCAGGCAGAGCGCGATGAGGTCCTGGTCGCTCTGCGTACCGAGTTTGCGCATGGCGTTGACCTTCTGCGTGCTGACGGTCTTGCTGCTGCGATTCAACTGCTTGGCGATTTGGCTCACACTTTTTCCGTTGATGAACAATCGCATGACTTCCAGCTCGCGAGGGGACAATGCGGCCGGACTCATGGTTTCCAGCGCCTGCAGACGCTCCTCGGGCGATTGTTTTGCACGATAGATGCGCCGTGACTGCAGTGTGGACAAGGCTACGCGCAGCTCCAGCAGGTCACCGCTTTTGCGCACGACGCCATTGGCACCCGCACGGTACATGGCTGCGACCATCGAGGGCGTGGAGATCATTGTCAGTACCAGCACTTTGCAGCTCGGAAAATGGCGCCGCAGGTAGGAGATCAGCTTGATGCCGTCCCCCAGCGGGCCGTTCCCCGGCATGTTGTAGTCGCATATCACCAGGTCGGGTGAAAGTGCTTGCATCATCTCCACCAGCGCTGTTGGTGAGAGTGCCTGGCCAATGATGTCCAGGCCAGCTTCATCCGCAATTACGTCGCGGACGCCGGCCAATACGATGGGGTGGTCATCGGCAATGATGATCTTCATGCTTGGTGCTCTTCAGACGCGCGGCAGCGGGAAATAGGCATCGGTACGTTGCCACTCATTGGGTTCCAGCCCTGACAGCGCTGAATCCAGCGCTGTCAGAAACCGGACCGTCAACGCCAGGCAATCCTCCGGTGCGGCACCTTTGGCGATGGCGTCCTCGATCAACCAAGCCGTGTCGGCAAGATGTTGTGCCGAGACAATCATCAGTGCCCCACGAATGCGGTGCAGCATCTGCTGCATCACGTCCAGGCGCTGGAACTGTACGGCGGCCTCCAGTCGCCGTTGATCGCTGCGCATCGCAGGCAGAAAGACTTCGCGTACCGCCTCCGGCACCACCATGTGATCGCCGGGCTTGTCGGTGAAGGTCAGGTTCAATGCGCGCGCCTCCGTGTCATGGGCAGCGAGTATGCGTAACAGCGGGATGAGCACGTGGTTGAAGGGCGCCTATTGACTCGGAAACCTTGATGTCGGAGTTGTTCTGCGGGCAACTGCAGGAGTGCGGTATGGACGTGGGGGGACGATGGCGGAGGTGGCGTGGCACGGAATACAGGGCTCATGCCGATGTGCCGTTTTGCGCGTTGCCTAGCGCCTGACGCAGTGCTTCGATGCTGATGGGCTTGAGCAGGTAGTCATCCATTCCTTCGCGAAGCGCGCGTGCACGGTCTTCATCGGAGGTATCGGCGCTGGCGCCAATGATGGGAATGGTGAAGCCGCGTGCGCGTAGCTTTCGGGTCAAGGTAAGGCCATCCATTGCGGGCATGTTGAGGTCTGTCAGCACAGCATCAAACTGCCCTGTCTCGCAGTAGGCCAACGCCTCACGCCCATCACAGGCAGTGACCACGCGGCACCCCAGAATTCCCAGTTGCTCTTTGAGCAGCAGCAGGTTGATGGGGTTGTCCTCGGCTACCAGCACGCGCAGTCCCAGCGCCCTGGCAGCCTGCGACGTCGCGGGAACGCTGGGCGTTGGATGCGTTTTGTCCTGCAGGTCGGCAACGGCTTGGGCGATTGCGCGGATGCTGAACAATGTCACCGTCAGTTGGTTCGGATGTGCTGCATCTCTGCTCGGTACGTCGCCAGCTTCCGGCAAGGCGACAACGCGCGGGCCGGGCCAACCGACGGTGAGGCTGTCGCGCGGGTCGCTGTCGACCAGAATCGCGTCATCGGTGGTTGGTGCGGTGCCGACGACATAGGGAAGCGCGGTGGCGCCCCAGCGTTGTAGCCAACGACAGGCGCTTTCCACCAATTCGGGGATGGAAGCGCGGACATAGACTGGTGGGTGGCTTTGCAAGCGTGGTGTGACGTCTTCCGGGGCTGCATCGCCGCTGTCGACCAGCGGCAACGGGAGAGTCACGCTGAAGCTGCTGCCCAGACCGAGATCGCTGACCAGGCGTAGTTCGCCCTTCATCAGTCGAACCAGGTGGTCGCTGATGGACAGGCCAAGGCCGCTGCCTTCCCCGCGAGCTTGACTGTCGAGTTGTCCAAACGGTTTGAACAAACGCGCCTGCTCTGACGTCGCGATGCCCGCGCCGGTATCGGTGACCTGCCAACTGATCGAAGCGATGCCGTCCTGGCATTTCAGCAGGCGGACCCGCAGAAAGATGCGTCCGCTGTCGGTGAACTTGATGGCATTGCTGAGCAGGTTGCCCAGCACCTGGCGGATACGGTCGGCATCGCCCATCACCTGCGAGGGTAGGCGTGGGTCGGTGCAGACCAGAATCTGCAATTGCTTGCGCATCGCTGAATCTGCATAGGAACGCAGCGTGCTTTCTGCCAGGTCCAACGGAGAGAACGCGGCAGCCGTAAGTACCAGCTGGCCGGACTCGATTCTGGAGACATCCAGCGTGTCCCGTATCAGTTGCTGTAATACCGATGACGACTGCTGGATAAGCTGCAGATACTGCGCTTGCTTGGCATCCAGCGGCGTGCGCGTCAGCAGCTCCAGCGTGCCCAGCATGCCGTAGAGCGGCGTGCGGATCTCATGGCTCAGCGTGGCAACGAAACTACTTTTTGCCTGGCTGGCCATGTCAGCGGCGCTGAGAGCGGCTTCCAGTGCTGAGCGCATCTGCTGGTGCTGGCTGACGTCATTGAAGACGCACAGCGACACAACTTCATCCTGGTAACGGGTAGCCGCAAACAGCACCTGCAGCTGTCGGCCGCAGTCTGTCGTGAAATCTATCGCGTTACCGGTATGCACTGCGGACCTGCTGTCGACATGCCGCCAGAGACCATTCCAGTCGCCTTTGCTGGTATCGCAGCCCAACCAATCGCGGGCGAGCTGGTTCTCAAGCACTACCTTGGCGTCGCTGCAACGCAGGACGCACATGCCGACGGGGGCCATGTCGATCAGCGTGGCACCGAAGTCGAAACTCTCCAGTAATTGACGGTGCTGTTGATGGGCCGGTTGGATCAGTTGCCGATCAATCCGGCGCATCACTACCCACAATGCGGCGGCTGCGAGCAGGCAGAGCAGCAGCGTGGCTGCGATGTGACTGCCGATATCCCGTAGCAGCTGCAACATTGGCAGGTGGTAGACCAGCCGCCAACCGTCCTGGCCGATGCCTTTGACCAGCGCCAGGCCTCTGGGCAGACCAAGTACCCACACGACAGAGAACGCGTCCTGGCGATGTGCATCCAACCAGTTGATTGGCAGCTGGGTATCGGCGGGGTTGGAAAGTATCTGACGGTCGTGGGGATTGAGCAGCGTGACACTACCGACACGTCTGGCCTCGATGGCCCGGTTGACGGAATTTGAATCCAATACCAGAACCAGCCAGTTATCCGAACCGATGCTGTCGCCAACGCTTCGGTAGAGATAAATCGCTGCATTCTCCTGCGGCGGTGCCAGCCAGAACACCCGCGACGTGTTGCGCGCCGATAGCGCATGTTGCTGCAGCAGCGAGGGGTCCAATGCAGGCAGCAGGGACGCAGTGTGCTGATGCGGGGTATGCAGCCAGCGCATCGGGGCATTTGGGTCGGAGCTGACATGCAGCAGTTGGGCGCCCAGCGCATCAAGGGTGCTCTCGGCCTTTGTCGACAGCAATAGCTGCAGTGGCAAGCCAGTGGGCGTAGTGCCCAGCGGTACGCAGCGCAGACCTTCCATGTTGCTCACAGAACACGCTGACGAGTGCCGGGCAGGGGACGCGATGACAGCGTCAGCGAGGTACTTCAGCAACGCCTCGCGTTCATCGAAATACAGTTGTGCGCGATACGCCGCAGCGTTCATGTCGCGACGATGCAGCGAAGTGGCCTCACCCAACTGCGCGGCGAGATAGAAGCCAGCAGTGCCTAGCAAGCAGAGCAAGACGCAGGCGGACAGCCAGCGCAGCAACACAGACGCCGCTACCAAGCGGGCGTCAATACTTGGGCGCCGGGGGAGGAAGCGATGCATCAGCGCATGCTATGGAGCACATGCTGATGCGCACATCAGTTAATTCCTAATTCTCTGGTGGAGAAAGTCTTGGAGAGAACGTCTGGCTTCTCTTAATAGACAAAGCCCGCCAGGTGGCGGGCTTTGTGGGTGGAGCAGGGTGGCGATGGCTTACAGCGCGCTGCCGCCCAGCTTCCAGGTCAGCTGCACGAAGTAGCTACGGCCGATGCTGTCGAACCACGAGGTGTCGTAGTACGGGTAGTTGGACCAGGTGGCGTCCTTCGGCGGCATCTTGTCGAACAGGTTGTTGACCGACACCGAGACGCGCAGATGGTCGTTGATGTCATACCGCCCACCGGCATTGAAGCGCCAGGTGGAATCGGTCCACGCATCGTTGTCGTAGTTGGCGACGCGGCCAAGGTAATTGCCGAAGAGGCTAGCGCCCCATGCGCCCTTGTCCCAGCTCACGCCCAGGTTGCCCTTGGTGCGCGGAAGGGTGGTGGCGCTGAAGCTGACATCGAGCATGTCTTCGGACGGATCCCCCGGGAACTGCTGGCGCGTGTGGCGGTGCGTCCAGTTGTAGTTGCCGCTGAAGCTGAAGTTGCCGGCACTGGCGGTCTGCAGGCGGTAATGCGCGGCAACATCGATGCCCGACGTCTCTTCGTTGGCGATGTTGATCGGACTGAAGTGGACGCTGGTGATGTTGCCATCCGTATCGCGGATGACGCGGGCCAGGGCGTCCACGCAGGTCGGTGAATTGATGTCCACCGAAGCGCCGCTATCGGTGGCGCCGAGGCGGCAGTTGGCTTCGTCGATACGCAGTTGTTCGCGATCCTGCGTCTGCACCTGGTTCTCGATGCGGATCTTGTAGTAGTCCACCGCCAGATCGAAGTTGGCGACCGGCGACCACACGAAACCGGCGGAGAACGACTTGCTGGTTTCCACGTCCAGCTGCATGTTGCCGCTGTAGACGTCGAAGGTGCTGACGTCGTAGTTGTCAAATTCGCGGTCGTAGCATTCGCCGTCAGTCGCACCGGTGTTTTCAGAACGGCAGGTTAAGTAGTCGGTGGCGGCGCGGGTACGGTAATAGTCATTGCCTGCGAACAGGTAATGCATGTCCGGTGCGCGGAAACCGGTGCCGTAGGAACTGCGGATCAGCAGCGTGTCCACGGGACGCCATTCAAGCCCGGCGCTGTAGGTGAACTTGCCCGGGTCCTTGTTGCCGTAGCTGTAGCGGTCGTAACGGCCGGCCACACTTGCATCCAACGTGGACAACAGCGGTATGCGCAGTTCGCCAGCGGCACTCCAGTGATCACGGTCGCCGCTGCCATCGCCGTAGCGGGGACCGTAATACGCGTCTTCCGTCAGCGCGAGCGGATCGGGATTGATGCGGTAGGACTGCTTGCCGTATTCCAAGGCACCGGCGAAACCGACGTCACCGGCGGGCATCGTGAACAGCGCGGAGTTGTCCACGGTGAAGCTGAGGTTGTCGTTCTTCGCCTTGGGGCGGAAGGTAGACATCGCGGCGATGGAGGCGAACTCGGCTGTCGTCAGCGGCGTGAAGAGGCGATCCGGATCGGGGTTGTAGATGGCATAACCATTGTCGTCGTAGCCCAGCCGTTCACCTAGGAACAGTCGGTTGGCAGCCTCGGCCTTGATGCGTGGCATCTCGACGTCGGCCTTGTACTCGGAGTGGTTGTAGGCCGCTTCCCAGTTCCATGCATCGGCGAAATACCCCTTCAGGCCGGTGGTGATGGCCATCGTCTTCTGGGTGGTGGTGTTCATGCGGTTCTTCAGACCGCCCACTTCTTCGGGCGTGAACTGGCGCGACCACAATTCAAGGCGGTCGGTGCCGGCGTTGTAGAAGACCTTGTTGCGATAGTTCTCGTTCGACGCCGGGTCGTGGAACTCCCAGCCCATGTGGTCGCTGGCCACGTCGTTGCCGTTGGTGCCGGTCAGCAGGCGGACCTTCTGATGGCCGAGCTGCACGTCGGCAAACCACGACAGGTTGTCGGAGAAGCGGTACTCGAACGAACCATAGGCATTGGCGCCCTTGCGCTCGTTTTCGATGGTGCGATACGCGATGGCGCGTTCGCTGCCGCAGTACGGGCCGTAGTCGTTTTCCGCCAGCACCGTGGTGCCTTCATTGAGCCCGGACATCGCTGCGCAATCGTCGGATGGCGCGATGTTTTCGTCGGTCTCCCAGTTCATCAGCTGGGCGGTGAGTCGGGGTAGGCGACGCTCGGCGGCGGGGGAGTCGAGCGTCGAATTCTGCACGCCGCGCTCGGTGCCCCACAGCGGGCGCTTGTTCAACAGTTCCACGCCGACAATGCCGCTGAAATTTCCGTGCTCGAAGCCGGTCGTCAGTGTCAACTTGTGCGATTCACCACCGCCACGGCTGGTGTCGCCATAGCGGTAATCGATGGTGGTGCCGTCGGTGGATTTCTTCAGGATGAAGTTGATGACGCCAGCCATCGCGTCGGAGCCGTACACGGCGGATGCGCTGCCGGTCAGTATTTCGACACGATCAATCATTCCCAGTGGAATGTTGCCCACGTCGGTGAAATTGCTGCGGCCATTGAGTGGCAATGGGAAGTCGGCAATGCGACGGCCGTTGACCAGCACCAGCGTGTGATTGGGGCCAAGGCCGCGCAGGTCGACCGCTTGCGCGCCTGGTGTGGATTGCGCACCGGTAGTGTTCTGTTGACCTTGGGTGCTGCCGCCGTTCTGGCTCAACGAGCGCAGCACGTCGGGGACGGAAGTGAAGCCTGCCGATTGAATCTGCTCGGCCGTCACCACCGTGATGGGTGCCGGTCCTTCCACCTGTGCGCGTGGAATGCGCGAACCGGTGACCTGCACGGTGTCCAGTTGTTGGGGCTGGCCTCCGGATGCGGTCTGGGCCAGGACGGGGGCAGACATGGCCAGCAAGGCCATCTGGATTGAACACACCATTGCGTGTTTACGCATGCAATCAGCTCTCTGATGAAAAGTGTTCTGGAAATTCCCGATCCAGCGCCTCAGGAGGTGCCGGTTGCCCCAGTCAGAAAATGTGAATGGGTTGCCGCATCTAACACCTTTTTTACAACCTTGACCACTGCCGAAAAGTCTGGCATTAGGGCTGTAAGCGATTACAGCTGCAGGTAAAAAAGCGCAATGAAACGTAAGAGTTCCTGGCTTGGCCGATGGTTTCTTTTGGCACTATTTGGTTGCGTGACTAGTGCTGCTGTTGCACAGGATGTGCACGGGTCTTCCTCGTCCGGCTATCGCTACTACGAGATTGGTGATCTCGCCGCGCCGCGTCCGGGCAAGACCGAGGCCGCAATGATGTTGATGGGCGGTGGCGACTTCCCGCCGGATGCTTTCCATTGGTGGGTCGAGCGGGCCGGTCACGGCCGCGTGGTGGTTCTGCGTGCCTCTGGCGCTGACGAGCTGCAGAACGAGATCTACAACGATATCGGTGGTGTTACCGCCGTGCAGACGCTGGTGTTCGACAGCCGCAAGGCCGCGGATGATCCGGCTGTGTTGCGCGTGGTGCGTGGTGCCGATGCGATCTTTATTGCTGGTGGCGACCAAGCGCGCTACATCCGCTTCTGGAAAGGCACGACACTCAATACGGCATTGAATGAGCACATCCGCGCCGGCAAGCCGATTGGCGGCACCAGTGCCGGTTTGGCTATCCTCGGCGGTTACGCCTATGGCGCATTGGATGGTGGGAGTGTCGATTCGCATACCGCCATGACCGACCCGAGGGGTAGCCAAGTGACCATGGACAAGGATTTCCTGACCATGCCGTTCCTATCCAACGTGGTCACCGATACACACTTCGCCAAGCGTGATCGCCTGGGGCGTCTGATCGTATTCGTGGCCCGTGCCGCGCAGGAAAAGGGCCAAAGCGACATCGTCGGTATCGGTGTCGATGAAGACACCGCGCTGTGCGTGGAGGCTGACGGTCGTGGTCGTGTTTATTCGTTGAACGACGGTTACGCGTGGCTGGTGATGCCGCGCCATACGGCCAACCGCTTGAGTAATGGTGAGCCGCTGAATTTTGGCGCTATCCCGGTAACCGGCGTGGGAGAGGGCAGTCGCCTGCACCTGGAAGGCTTCAAAGTCGACAATGCTGCCTTCACCGCGGTGGCCAGCGTGGTGGATGGCGAATTGCAGTTGCGGCCGCACTGAGTTGCCTGCAAACAGGCATGACGAGAGGGGGCTTCGGCCCCTTTTTCATGCGCGACTGTTCAGGTCATCGAAGGGACGCCTAGAATCGGGTTCCTTTCCGGAGTGAAGAAACATGAAGCTGACTTCTGCGGTACTGCTCGGCCTGGCGTCGTTGTCTTCGGGAGCGGCGGTGGCGGCGTCCTCGCCCTTGCTGGTCATCCACGGCGGTGCCGGCGTCGAGCGCAAGGATTTCAGTCCGGAGGAGGAGCGTGCGGCACGCGCTGCACTGACCGAAGCCCTACGCAAGGGGCATGAAGCATTGATGGCGGGCAAGCCGGCGATGGATGCGGTAACAGCCGCCATCACCGTGCTGGAAGACGACCCGACCTTCAATGCGGGGCGCGGCGCGGTGTTCACCCATGACGGCAAGAATGAGTTGGATGCCTCGTTGATGGATGGCGCCACCCTGCGTGCGGGCGCAGTGGCTGGTGTGCACACGGTACGAAATCCCATTCTGCTGGCGCGTGCGGTGATGGAGCATTCCCCGCACGTGATGATGGTGGGCGAGGGCGCGGAGATGTTCGCCACTGAGCAGAAGATCCCCTTGGTCGACCCGTCCTACTTCCGCACCGAGAAGCGCTGGCAGCAGCTGCAGCGTGCGCTCAAGGAAGAGGCGAGCGGTCAGGCGCATGCTGACCTTGAAACCGCAAAGCACTTTGGTACGGTCGGTGCCGTGGCACTGGATACGGAAGGCAAGCTGGCTGCAGGCACCTCGACCGGCGGCATGACCAACAAGCGCTATGGGCGAGTGGGTGATTCACCCATCATTGGCGCCGGCACTTATGCCAACACGCGCTGTGCGGTGTCTGGCACCGGCTGGGGCGAGTTCTACATCCGCTTGGCGGTCGCGCATGAAATCTGCGCCCGCATGCAATACCTCGGCGAAAGCCCGGCACAGGCCGGTGAGGAAGTCATTGGGAAACGCATACCGGAGCTTGGTGGTGATGGTGGTGCCATCGTGCTTTCCGCTGACGGTCGTGCATCCACGCCATTCAATACGGAAGGCATGTATCGCGGCTGGATCGGTGCAGATGGTGTGCCGCACATTGCGATTTTCGACAGCGAAAAGCTGAAGATGCCTGGCGATTGATGTGTGTGCTGCGCGTGGACAGAAATATTTCATCAGATGTGAAGATTTCTGTTGACAGTATCGGCCTTCATCACCAGAATAGCGCGCTCTCCCACCCCTGACCGTTTAGGCCAAGGTCCTCAAAAAAGGGGTGGAGCGGAGGGATACCCAAGCGGCCAACGGGGGCAGACTGTAAATCTGCTGGCTTACGCCTTCGGTGGTTCGAATCCACCTCCCTCCACCAGTTTCAATGTTGTGATGTGTGTTCCCGGTGCGGGAGTAGTTCAACGGTAGAACCTCAGCCTTCCAAGCTGATGGTGCGGGTTCGATTCCCGTCTCCCGCTCCATTGAACGATCCTGAAAACATGTCATAATAGAAAACTCGCTCACGTAGCTCAGTCGGTAGAGCACCTCCTTGGTAAGGAGGAGGTCGAAGGTTCGATTCCTTTCGTGAGCACCATCTTGCCGATAGCGCCATAACCAACCTGTTACCGAGAAGAAGCAGCCATGTCCAAGGGTAAGTTCGAACGTACCAAGCCGCACGTCAACGTCGGCACCATCGGCCACGTCGATCATGGCAAGACCACGCTGACTGCCGCGCTGACCAAGATCGGTGCAGAGCGCTTCGGTGGCGAATTCAAGGATTACTCGTCCATCGACGCCGCCCCGGAAGAGAAGGCTCGTGGTATCACGATCTCGACCGCGCACGTTGAGTACGAATCCGCGAACCGTCATTACGCCCACGTCGATTGCCCGGGCCATGCTGACTACGTCAAGAACATGATCACCGGTGCCGCCCAGATGGACGGCGCGATCCTGGTGTGCTCGGCCGCTGACGGCCCGATGCCGCAGACCCGCGAGCACATCCTGCTGTCGCGTCAGGTTGGCGTGCCGTACATCGTCGTGTTCCTGAACAAGGCCGACATGGTGGACGACGCCGAGCTGCTCGAGCTGGTGGAAATGGAAGTGCGTGAGCTGCTGAGCAAGTACGACTTCCCGGGCGACGACACCCCGATCATCTCGGGTTCGGCTCGTATGGCGCTGGAAGGCGACCAGAGCGAAATCGGCGTGCCGGCCATCCTGAAGCTGGTCGATGCACTGGACAGCTGGATCCCGACGCCGGAGCGCGACGTGGACAAGCCCTTCCTGATGCCGGTGGAAGACGTGTTCTCGATCTCGGGCCGCGGTACCGTGGTGACCGGTCGTATCGAGCGTGGCGTGATCAAGGTCGGCGAAGAAATCGAAATCGTCGGTATCCGTCCGGTCCAGAAGACCACCGTCACCGGTGTGGAAATGTTCCGCAAGCTGCTGGACCAGGGTCAGGCAGGCGACAACGCCGGTCTGCTGCTGCGCGGCACCAAGCGTGACGACGTCGAGCGTGGCCAGGTTCTGGCCAAGCCGGGTTCGATCAAGCCGCACACCCAGTTCGACGCCGAAGTGTACGTGCTGTCGAAGGACGAGGGCGGCCGTCACACCCCGTTCTTCAAGGGCTACCGTCCGCAGTTCTACTTCCGTACCACCGACATCACCGGCGCTTGCGAACTGCCGGAAGGTGTTGAGATGGTGATGCCGGGTGACAACGTCAAGATGACCGTCACCCTGATCAACCCGGTGGCAATGGACGAAGGTCTGCGCTTCGCCATTCGCGAAGGCGGTCGTACCGTCGGCGCCGGCGTGGTCGCAAAGATCATCGCTTAATTTGTAATACCGGCAGTTGCATTGCGCTGCCGGTCTTGCGAACGGCGGGCCGGGAAACTCGGTCCGCCTTCGCCGTCTAAGGGAAGGCAGGTTTTTTCAGTACGCCAGTAGCTCAATTGGCAGAGCAGCGGTCTCCAAAACCGCAGGTTGGGGGTTCGAGTCCCTCCTGGCGTGCCACTTGCAACTCTCTATCCAGTGACCTTGGTCGCACTAGCAACAAGAGTCGGATGAACAGCAAGATTGACCACTCCAAGTCCGCCGCGTCTGGTGGCGATATCGTCAAGTATGTAGGTGCCGCGTTGCTGGTACTTGCAGGCCTGTTTGTGTGGTTCTGGTTCTCCGATCCGGTGCGTGCTGCCCAGTTGGGTGCATGGTCTGGCCAGTTGCGAGCCTTGGCTGTCGTGGTGGGTCTGGTTGCTGGTGGCGGTGTGTTCATGCTGAGCACCAAGGGTCGCCAGACTCTCGAATTTCTTTCCGAATCCCGTTTTGAGCTGCGCAAGGTCGTTTGGCCGACCCGCCAGGAGGCCATCCGTATGACGTGGGTGGTTGTCGTGGTGGTGATCGTGTTGAGCCTGCTCTTGGGTGGTTTCGATTTCGTGATCCAGAAGCTGACCCAGTGGTTCTTGGGTCGTTGAGGAGATATCAGTGAAGCGTTGGTACGTCGTTCACGCCTATTCAGGTTTTGAGAAGTCGGTGGCGCAGGCATTGCGTGATCGAATCGTGCGTGACGAAATGCAAGAGCTTTTCGGCGACGTGCTGGTTCCCACGGAAGAAGTGATCGAAATGCGCTCCGGCCAGAAGCGCCGTTCCGAGCGCAAGTTCTTCCCGGGCTACGTGCTGGTTCAGATCGAGACCCACGAAGAAGCGGGTATTCCGCGCATCGATAACGAGAGTTGGCACCTGGTGAAGGAAACCCCGAAGGTCATGGGTTTCATCGGCGGTACTGCTGATCGCCCGTTGCCGATTCGTGACGAAGAGGCTGCTGCCATCCTGGATCGTGTTCAGGAAGGTGTTGAGAAGCCGCGTCCGAAGGTGCTCTTCGAGCCGGGTCAGATGGTCCGTGTCACCGAAGGTCCGTTCAACGATTTCAATGGCGTTGTGGAAGAGGTCAATTACGAGAAGAGCCGTGTGCGCGTCTCGGTGTTGATTTTCGGTCGCGCCACCCCGGTCGAGCTCGAGTTCGGACAGGTCGAAAAGGCAGTCTGATGCCCTTGGCGCCTGCCTGTTCAGGCGGGCGCAAAAAAAACTGATAGAATTGCCGGCTCCCTGTAGTGGGGGTTCAATCAAAGGCTGCCGCGAGGTGGCCTTTGGTGCGATTCAAGGATTTCAAAGCGCGATGCCGGGACGCGTGATTCTCGGTCCGATGGGGAGCCTGTTGTCGTAAGGCGCTAGCACCCGGAGAGTACTCAAATGGCAAAGAAAGTTGTCGGTTACATCAAGCTGCAGGTAAAGGCCGGTCAGGCCAATCCCTCGCCGCCGGTCGGTCCTGCGCTGGGTCAGCGCGGTCTGAACATCATGGAATTCTGCAAGGCGTTCAATGCCGCCACGCAGAAGCTGGAGCCGGGTCTGCCGGTGCCGGTGATCATCACGGCCTATTCGGACCGTACCTTCACCTTCATCACCAAGAGCACCCCGGCGACCACGCTGCTGAAGAAGGCCGCAGGCATCACCTCCGGTTCCAAGCGCCCGAACACCGATAAGGTAGGCAAGGTCACTCGCAAGCAGCTTGAAGAAATCTGCAAGGCGAAGGAGCCGGATCTGACGGCTGCTGACCTGGACGCCGCCGTGCGTACGATCGCGGGCTCTGCCCGTTCCATGGGCCTGGTGGTAGAGGGATAATCTGATGGCACAGACCAAGCGTGAGAAGGCCGCAAAGGCCGCCGTTGTCCCGGGTAAGGCATATGCCTTCGAAGAGGCTATCAACATCCTGAAGACTGTCAGCAAGGCAAAGTTCGTCGAGTCGATCGACGTGGCTGTGCGCCTGGGCGTGGACGCGAAGAAGTCGGATCAGCAGGTGCGCGGTTCGACCGTGCTGCCGGCCGGTACCGGTAAGTCGGTCCGCGTGGCAGTGTTCGCCCCGGCTGGCGCCAAGGCTGATGAAGCCCTGGCCGCTGGCGCTGAAGCCGTCGGTATGGACGATCTGGCCGAGAAGATGCAGGCCGGCGATCTGAACTATGACGTCGTCATTGCTACCCCGGACGCCATGCGCGTTGTCGGTAAGCTGGGCACCCTGCTGGGCCCGCGTGGCTTGATGCCGAACCCGAAGGTCGGCACCGTTGCCGCCAATCCGGGTGAAGCTGTCAAGAATGCCAAGTCGGGCCAGGTGCGTTACCGCACCGACAAGGCTGGCATCATCCACTGCACCATCGGCAAGGCCAGCTTCGAAAACGCTGCGCTGCAGTCGAACCTGCAGGCGCTGCTGCTGGACTTGATCAAGGCCAAGCCGGCCACCTCGAAGGGCACCTACCTGCAGAAGGTTTCGGTCAGCTCGACGATGGGCCCGGGCGTGACGGTTGATCAGTCCTCGCTGACCCTGAAGTAATTGTTTCAAGCGGCCTCGGTACCTTTGGTGTCGAGGCCGTCATTTTGAAGGCATCGTGCAGGCTTGCCCGCACGATAGCCGTCAAAGACCGCAGGCGCGGTCAGCGCATACCGGCGACGGGCACGGAAGCTCGATCTGGCAAGGAGTCGCCGCCGGCATAGCGGGATCGCTTAATCGATTCTTCACGGAATCAACCTGCGTAGATGGTGATGCCCTTCTGGAGTTTTCTGGTTTAACGCACGTCTGGGATTTCCCAGGTTGGCCCACTCCAGGTCTAGAACGGCCACCACCGGAGCATCACCCGATGTTCCCGGCGTCCAGGATGGATGCCGCCATGGACCGCAAGCGGCAAGGAGCCGTAAGCGGAGTTTGTTTGAAGCGAAGATCAGCAATTCGATATTGGAGATTGGCGAAAGCGGGAAAGCCGCTTGCGTGAATCCCAGATCCCGAATTTCCAATCGCCGCTTAAACGGAGGAGTGCAATGGCTCTCAATCTGTCCCAGAAGCAAGAAGTAGTCGCCGAGCTGGCGGACATCGCAGCCAAGGCTCACTCCTTGATCGCAGCCGAATACGCTGGCACCACGGTCGCTCAAATGACCGCGATGCGTAAGCAGGCCCGCGAAACCGGCGTTTTCTTGAAAGTTGTCAAGAACACGCTGGCCGCGCGCGCCGTTGAAGGCACCGAATTCGCCGTCGCAAAAGACCAGATGGTTGGTCCGCTGCTGTATGCGTTTTCGCTTGAGGAGCCCGGCGCAGCCGGTCGCCTGATCAAGGATGCAGCCAAGGGCAACGACAAGCTGAAGGCGAAGGTCGTGGCAATCGGTGGGGAACTGTTCCCGGCCAGCCACGTCGACGTGCTGGCATCGCTGCCGACCCGTGATCAGGCCCTGGCCATGCTGGCCCGCGTCCTGACCGAGCCGGTGACCATGTTCGCTCGCGCCATCAAGGCTATCGGTGAAAAGCAGGAAGGTGGTGCAGCTGCTGAAGCTGCCGAGCCGGCCGCTGAAACCGTCTGAGTTCGATGTCTTAGTGGTTCTGCAAAGAACCTCACCCCAGAATAATTTCAAAAGGTAATCAAAATGTCCCTTACCAACGAACAGATCGTCGAAGCTATCGCCGAGAAGTCCCTGATGGAAGTGATGGAGCTGGTCAAGGCCATCGAAGAGAAGTTCGGCGTCTCGGCTGCTGCCCCGGTTGCAGTTGCTGCTGCTGGCCCGGCTGCTGTTGTCGAAGAGCAGACCGAATTCAACGTCATCCTGAAGGAAGCCGGCGCCAAGAAGGTCGAAGTGATTAAGGCCGTTCGTGCCATCACCGGCCTGGGCCTGAAGGAAGCGAAGGATCTGGCTGAAGCCGGTGGCGTCGTGAAGGAAGGCGCTTCGAAGGAAGACGCTGATAAGTTCAAGAAGGAACTGGAAGCCGCCGGCGCCACCGTCGAGCTGAAGTAATCAGTTCCTTGCGTCGCCATCGATTCACGGCGATGCAGCCAGGGCTGGGGGTGTAAACCCCCGGCCTTTGGTCGTTTCAATCCGCAATTGGATTGCGGGTGGTTCAGTCCGGGTGGCAGCCGCTGTTGATGGCGCTGGCCGGGTAAAGCCCAACTCCGTGTCCTAACGAGTTGGCAGTTGGAAGTAGCGGGAGAAGGCGTGCTGGTGCCGGCAATACCAGCGACTTCCAACTGACAATTTCAAGTTCCCTTCCAGGCTGTGGGCGCACAACCTGAACAACAAGGTGGAAGACCTCATGACGTCCTATTCGTACACCGAAAAAAAGCGCATCCGCAAAGATTTCGGCAAGCAGCGCTCGATCCTCGAGGTGCCTTTCCTGCTCGCCATCCAGGTCGACTCCTATCGTGAGTTCCTGCAGGAAAACGTTGACCCGGCCAAGCGCTCGGACCATGGCCTGCATGCTGCGCTGAAGTCGGTGTTCCCGATTTCCAGCTACAGCGGCAATGCAGCACTGGAATATGTCGGTTACAAGCTGGGCGACCCGGTGTTCGACGAGCGTGAGTGCCGCCAGCGCGGCATGAGCTACGGCGCACCGCTGCGCGTGACGGTTCGTTTGGTCATCTATGACCGCGAGTCGTCGACCAAGGCAATCAAGTATGTGAAGGAGCAGGAGGTCTATCTGGGCGAAATCCCATTGATGACCGACAACGGCACCTTCATCGTCAACGGTACCGAGCGCGTCATCGTCTCGCAGCTGCACCGTTCGCCGGGTGTGTTCTTCGACCACGACCGTGGCAAGACCCACAGCTCGGGCAAGCTGCTGTACAGCGCTCGTATCATTCCTTACCGCGGTTCCTGGTTGGACTTCGAGTTCGACCCGAAGGACGCGCTGTTCACCCGTATCGACCGTCGCCGCAAACTGCCGGTGTCGATCCTGCTGCGTGCACTGGGTTACAACAACGAAGAGATGCTGGCCGAGTTCTTCGAGGTCAACACCTTCCACATCAACCCGGACGAAGGCGTCCAGCTGGAGCTGGTGCCGGAGCGTCTGCGTGGTGAAACCCTGGGCTTCGACCTGGCTGACGGTGACAAGGTCATCGTGGAAGCGGGCAAGCGCATCACCGCACGTCACATCAAGCAGCTGCAGGCTTCGGGTATTGCCGCGCTGGCCGTGCCGGACGACTACCTGGTCAGCCGCATCCTGTCGCACGACGTGGTGGATGCAAACACCGGTGAACTGCTGGCTCAGGCCAACGACGAGATCACCGACGAGCAGCTGCAGAACTTCCGCAAGGCGGGCGTTGATGCGGTCGGCACCCTGTGGGTGAACGACCTGGATCGCGGTGCTTACCTGTCCAACACCCTGCGCATCGATCCGACCAAGACCCAGCTTGAAGCGCTGGTCGAGATCTACCGCATGATGCGTCCGGGCGAGCCGCCGACCAAGGACGCTGCACAGAACCTGTTCCACAACCTGTTCTTCACCTTCGAGCGCTACGACCTGTCCACGGTTGGCCGCATGAAGTTCAACCGCCGTGTCGGCCGCAAGGAAGTCACCGGCGAAGCCGTGCTGTACGACCGCAAGTACTTCGGCGAGCGTAACGACGAGGAATCCAAGCGCCTGGTCGCCGCGCACGGCGAAGGTTCGGACATCCTGGACGTGATCAAGGTCCTGACCGAAATCCGCAACGGCCGTGGCGTGGTTGACGATATCGACCACCTGGGCAACCGTCGCGTGCGTTCGGTCGGCGAAATGGCCGAGAACGTGTTCCGCGTGGGCCTGGTCCGCGTCGAGCGTGCGGTCAAGGAGCGTCTGTCGATGGCCGAGTCGGAAGGCTTGACCCCGCAGGAGCTGATCAACGCCAAGCCGGTTGCTGCTGCGATCAAGGAATTCTTCGGCTCCTCGCAGCTGTCGCAGTTCATGGATCAGAACAACCCGCTGTCGGAAGTGACGCACAAGCGTCGTGTCTCGGCACTGGGCCCGGGCGGTCTGACCCGCGAACGTGCAGGCTTCGAAGTGCGCGACGTGCACCCGACCCATTACGGCCGCGTCTGCACCATCGAAACGCCGGAAGGCCCGAACATCGGCCTGATCAACTCGCTGGCCGTGTTCGCACGCACCAACAAGTACGGTTTCCTGGAAACCCCGTACCGCAAGGTGTACGACGGCAAGGTCTCCGATGAGATCGAGTTCCTGTCGGCCATCGAAGAAAACGAATACGTCATTGCCCAGGCCAATGCCCTGACCGACGCCAAGAACATGCTCACCGAGCAGTTCGTGCCGTGTCGTTTCCAGGGTGAGTCGCTGCTCAAGCCGCCGGCAGAAGTCCACTTCATGGACGTCTCGCCGATGCAGACCGTGTCGGTCGCTGCGGCACTGGTTCCGTTCCTGGAGCACGATGACGCCAACCGCGCACTGATGGGCGCCAACATGCAGCGTCAGGCCGTGCCGACCCTGCGTGCGCAGAAGCCGCTGGTGGGTACCGGTATTGAGCGCGCCGTTGCGCGTGACTCGGGTGTGACCGTGAACGCCCGTCGTGGCGGTGACATCGTGCAGATTGACGCTGGCCGCATCGTGGTCAAGGTCAACGAGAGCGAGATCACCGACGCCGCGGATGCCGGCGTGGATATCTACAACCTGATCAAGTACACCCGCTCGAACCAGAACACCTGTATCAACCAGCGCCCGCTGGTGAACGTGGGTGATGTGATCGCGCGCGGCGACGTGCTGGCCGATGGCCCGTCCACCGACATCGGTGAGCTGGCGCTGGGTCAGAACATGCTGATCGCGTTCATGCCGTGGAACGGCTACAACTTCGAAGACTCCATCCTGCTTTCCGAGCGTGTGGTGGAAGAGGATCGTTACACCACGATCCACATCGAAGAACTGACCTGCGTTGCACGTGACACCAAGTTGGGGCCGGAGGAAATTTCCGCCGACATCCCGAACGTGTCCGAGCAGGCGCTGAACCGTCTGGACGAATCCGGCGTGGTGTACATCGGTGCGGAAGTCCGCTCCGGCGACATCATGGTGGGCAAGGTGACGCCGAAGGGCGAAAGCCAGCTGACCCCGGAAGAGAAGCTGTTGCGTGCCATCTTCGGTGAGAAGGCGTCCGACGTTAAGGACAGCTCGTTGCGCGTTCCGCCGGGCATGGACGGCACCGTCATCGACGTGCAGGTCTTCACCCGCGACGGCATCGAGAAGGACAAGCGCGCGCGTCAGATCGAAGAAAGCGAAATCAAGCGCGTCAAGAAGGATTTCGACGACCAGTTCCGCATTCTGGAAGGTGCCATCTACGCACGTCTGCGTTCGCAGATCGTGGGCAAGGTGGTCAATGGTGGTCCGAACCTGAAGAAGGGCGACACCGTTACCGACGCAGTGCTGGACGGCCTGAAGCGTAGCGATTGGTTCACCCTGCGCATGAAGGACGACGACGCAGCCGAAGCCATCGAACGTGCCCAGATGCAGATCCAGGCGCATGAGAAGGAATTCGAACTTCGCTTTGCCGACAAGCGCGGCAAAATCACCCAGGGCGACGATCTGGCACCGGGCGTGCTGAAGATGGTCAAGGTGTTCCTGGCCGTGAAGCGTCGCATCCAGCCGGGCGACAAGATGGCAGGCCGCCACGGCAACAAGGGTGTGGTCTCCAACGTGGTGCCGGTCGAAGACATGCCGTACATGGCCGATGGCACCACGGTGGACATCTGCTTGAATCCGCTGGGCGTGCCGTCGCGTATGAACATCGGCCAGATTCTGGAAGTGCATCTGGGCTGGGCCGCAAAGGGCCTGGGTCAGCGCATCCAGCGCATGCTGGAACAGCAGCGCGCTGTCAGCGAGCTGCGTGAGTTCCTGGGCCAGATCTACAACCACGATACGGCGCTGTCTGGCGATCGTGTGGACCTGTCCAAGTTCAGCGATGAAGAGCTGATCAACCTGGCCAAGAACCTGACCGACGGCGTGCCGATGGCTACCCCGGTGTTCGACGGCGCCCTGGAAGACGAGATCCGCGTCATGCTGAATCTCGCCTACCCGGACGGTGCCCCGGAAACCGAGGTGCTGGGCTTCAATGCCACCAAGACGCAGATGCAGCTGTATGACGGCCGCACCGGTGAGGCATTTGATCGCCTGACCACCGTCGGTTACATGCACTACCTGAAGCTGAACCACTTGGTCGACGACAAGATGCACGCTCGTTCGACCGGTCCGTACTCGCTCGTTACCCAGCAGCCGCTGGGCGGCAAGGCGCAGTTCGGCGGCCAGCGCTTCGGTGAAATGGAAGTCTGGGCGCTGGAAGCCTACGGCGCGGCCTACACCCTGCAGGAAATGCTGACGGTGAAGTCCGATGACGTGCAGGGCCGTAACCAGATGTACAAGAACATCGTCGACGGTGAGCACGAGATGGTCGCGGGCATGCCGGAATCCTTCAACGTGTTGGTGAAGGAAATCCGCTCGCTGGCCATCAACATGGAACTGGAAGACAGCTGATCGTGCAGGCGCTGGTGCAGTGATGCACCAGCGCCGCCAGCAGTAACCGACAGCCCATCGACAAAGTATTCCTCCTTTCGGAGAACACCATGAAAGACCTGCTCAACCTCTTCAACCAGCCGCGTCAGACGCTGGACTTCGACGCGATCAAGATCGCGCTGGCCTCGCCGGACCTGATTCGTTCGTGGTCTTTCGGCGAAGTGAAGAAGCCGGAAACCATCAACTATCGTACCTTCAAGCCGGAGCGTGACGGCCTGTTCTGTGCCGCCATCTTCGGACCGGTCAAGGACTACGAGTGCCTGTGCGGCAAGTACAAGCGCATGAAGCACCGCGGCGTTGTCTGCGAAAAGTGCGGCACCGAAGTGACCCTGGCCAAGGTGCGTCGTGAGCGCATGGCCCACATCGACCTGGCATCGCCGGTCGCGCACATCTGGTTCCTCAAGTCGCTGCCTTCGCGTATCGGCCTGATGCTGGACATGACGCTGCGTGACATCGAGCGCGTGCTGTACTTCGAAGCCTACGTGGTGACCGAGCCGGGCCTGACCGCCCTGGAGCGCCGTCAGCTGCTGACCGAAGAACAGTACCTGCAGGCTCGCCAGGAACACGGCGATGACTTCGACGCCGCCATGGGCGCCGAGGCCGTGTACGAACTGCTGCGCACCATCGACCTTCAGGCCGAAATGGTGAAGCTGCGCGAGGAAATTGCCTCGACCGGTTCGGAAACCAAGCTCAAGCGTCTGACCAAGCGCATCAAGCTGGTCGAAGCCTTCCTGGAATCGGGCAACCGCCCGGAGTGGATGGTGATGACCGTGCTGCCGGTGCTGCCGCCGGATCTGCGCCCGCTGGTGCCGCTGGACGGTGGCCGCTTCGCGACCTCCGATCTGAACGACCTGTATCGCCGCGTCATCAACCGCAACAACCGTCTGCGCCGCCTGCTAGAGCTCAATGCTCCGGACATCATCGTGCGCAACGAAAAGCGCATGCTGCAGGAATCGGTTGACGCCCTGTTGGACAACGGCCGTCGCGGCCGTGCCATCACCGGCACCAACAAGCGCCCGCTCAAGTCGCTGGCCGACATGATCAAGGGTAAGCAGGGTCGCTTCCGTCAGAACTTGCTCGGTAAGCGCGTGGACTACTCGGGCCGTTCGGTCATCGTGGTGGGTCCGTACCTGAAGCTGCACCAGTGCGGCCTGCCGAAGAAGATGGCGCTTGAGCTGTTCAAGCCGTTCGTGTTCGCCAAGCTGCAGCGTCGTGGCCTGGCCACCACCATCAAAGCCGCCAAGAAGCTGGTTGAGCGCGAAGAAGGCGAAGTCTGGGACGTCCTGGAAGAAGTCATCCGCGAGCATCCGGTGCTGCTGAACCGTGCGCCGACCCTGCACCGTCTGGGCATCCAGGCGTTCGAACCGCTGCTGATCGAAGGCAAGGCCATCCAGCTGCATCCGCTGGTGTGTACTGCGTTCAACGCCGACTTCGACGGTGACCAGATGGCCGTCCACGTGCCGCTCTCGCTGGAAGCCCAGCTGGAAGCGCGTGCGCTGATGATGTCCACCAACAACATCCTGTCGCCGGCCAACGGCGAGCCGATCATCGTGCCGTCGCAGGACGTGGTGTTGGGCTTGTACTACATGAGCCGCTCGCTGGTGAACAAGAAGGGCGAGGGCATGGTCTTCGCCAACACCAACGAAGTGAAGCGCGCCTACGACAACCGTCTGGTCGAGCTGCACGCGCAGGTCAAGGTGCGTATCACCCAGGTTGAGCGCGACGAAGAAGGCAACAAGGTCACCAAGACCTCGATCCAGGACACGACCATCGGCCGTGCACTGCTGAGCGAGATCATGCCCGAAGGCCTGCCGTTCGAGCTGTGCAACACCGAGATGACCAAGAAGAACATCTCGCGCCTGATCAACCAGAGCTACCGTCTGCTTGGCCTGAAGGACACCGTGGTGTTCGCCGACAAGCTGATGTACACCGGCTATGCCTACGCAACCCGCGCGGGTGTGTCGATCGGCATCGACGACATGCTGATCCCGGACGAGAAGAAGGGCATCCTCGGCGAAGCCGAAGCCGAAGTGCTGGAAATCCAGGAGCAGTACCAGAGTGGTCTGGTCACCGCCGGCGAGCGCTACAACAAGGTGGTCGACATCTGGTCGCGCACCAATGAGCGCATCGCCAAGGCGATGATGGAAACCATCGGTACTGAAAAGGTCGAAGGTTCGGACGGCAAGTTGGTCGACCAGAAGTCGATGAACTCGCTGTACATCATGGCCGACTCCGGTGCCCGTGGTAGCCAGGCACAGATCCGTCAGCTGGCCGGTATGCGTGGCCTGATGGCGCGTCCGGATGGCTCGATCATCGAGACGCCCATCAAGGCGAACTTCCGTGAAGGCCTGAACGTGCAGGAGTACTTCAACTCCACCCACGGTGCCCGTAAGGGTCTGGCCGATACCGCGTTGAAGACGGCGAACTCGGGTTACCTGACCCGTCGTCTGGTCGACGTGGCACAGGACGTGGTGATCACCGAGGTCGACTGCGGCACCAGCGAAGGCCTGACCATGATTCCGATCGTGGAAGGCGGCGACGTTGTGGAGCCGTTGAAGGACCGCGTGCTGGGTCGCGTTGTGGCCGAGGACGTGTTCCTGCCGGGCAACGACGAAGATCCGATCGTCACCCGCAACACGCTGCTCGACGAGCAGTGGGTGAACAAGCTGGAAGAAGCTGGCGTGCAGACCATCAAGGTCCGTTCGACCATCACCTGCGCCTCCTCGTTCGGCGTCTGCGGTCGCTGCTACGGCCGCGATCTGGCACGTGGCCACATCGTCAACATCGGTGAAGCAGTGGGCGTCATCGCTGCTCAGTCGATCGGTGAGCCGGGTACCCAGCTGACCATGCGTACGTTCCACATCGGTGGTGCGGCATCGCGTGCGGCTGCGGTGGACAACATCACCATCAAGACCACGGGTTCGGTGAAGTTCTCCAACCTGAAGCACGTCGACCATGCCAACGGTTCGCTGGTGGCAGTGTCGCGTTCGGGCGAAGTCTCCGTCCTGGATCCGCATGGTCGCGAGCGTGAGCGCTACAAGCTGCCCTACGGCGCCACCATCAACGTCAAGGACGCTGCTGAGGTCAAGGCTGGCCAGGCCATTGCCAACTGGGATCCGCATAACCACCCGATCGTGTCGGAAGTGGCCGGTTTCGTGCGCTTCATCGACTTCGTTGACGGCATCACCGTCATCGAGAAGACCGACGAACTGACCGGTCTGGCGTCGCGTGAAATCACCGATCCGAAGCGTCGTGGCTCGCAGGCCAAGGATCTGCGTCCGCTGGTCCGCATCATCGATGGCAAGGGCAATGACCTGACCATCCCGGGCACCGACCTGCCGGCGCAGTACCTGCTGCCGCCGCGCTCGATCGTCAACCTGCAGGATGGTGCGCCGGTTGGCGTGGGCGACGTCGTCGCCAAGATCCCGCAGGAAGCCTCCAAGACCCGCGACATCACCGGTGGTCTGCCGCGCGTTGCCGACTTGTTCGAAGCCCGCAAGCCGAAGGATCCGGCGATCCTGGCCGAGCGTTCGGGTATCGTCAGCTTCGGCAAGGACACCAAGGGCAAGCAGCGTCTGATCATCAAGGACACCGATGGTTCGGAGCACGAAGAGCTGATTCCGAAGTACCGTCAGATCATCGTGTTCGAAGGCGAGCACGTGACCCGCGGCGAAACCGTGGTGGACGGCGAGCCGAGCCCGCAGGACATCCTGCGCCTGAAGGGCGTGGAAGAGCTGGCCCGTTATCTGGTCAAGGAAATCCAGGACGTGTACCGCCTGCAGGGCGTGAAGATCAACGACAAGCACATTGAAGTGATCTCGCGTCAGATGCTCCGCAAGGTGGAAATCACCGACCAGGGCAGCAGCAAGTTCCTTAATGGTGAGCAGGCCGAGCGCCAGCGCGTCATCGAAGAGAACGCAAAGTTGCTTGCACGCAACGAGCTGCCGGCGCGTTTCGATCCAGTGCTGTTGGGTATCACCAAGGCATCGCTGGCGACCGAATCGTTCATCTCGGCGGCTTCCTTCCAGGAAACCACCCGCGTGCTGACCGAAGCTGCCGTCCGCGGCACCTCGGACAACCTGCGCGGCCTGAAGGAAAACGTGATCGTCGGCCGTCTGATTCCGGCCGGTACCGGCTTGGCGTACCATGCCCAGCGCCGTCGTAATGCCTCGGGTCTGACCGACTCGGAGCTGCAGACCCTCTCGGGTTCGGCAGCGGTGGCGACGGAAGTCGTGGCACCTGAAGCTGAACAGGCTTCGGGTGGCGAAGAGTAAGAGTGAGAGCCGCCGGCCCCTTCAAGGGCCGGCAGTTTGACCTGAACGGGGTGCATGGAGGCTCCCCTGTAACAGCTCCGGATCAGGGCTGGCCTGAAGGCCGCGCGTTTGACTGCGCTTCTGACGGGTTGCTACAATCGTCTGTCTCAGCAGGCCAAAAATTTGGCCTGCTTTACATTTTCCGCATCCTTGGCCGTTGTAAACGGCCCCAATCAGAAGAACCTACTGATGGCGACGATCAACCAGCTGGTACGCAAGCCGCGGCAAGCGACCACCTACAAGAGTGCCTCGCCGGCACTCGACAAGTGCCCGCAGCGCCGTGGCGTCTGCACGCGCGTGTACACCACCACCCCGAAGAAGCCGAACTCGGCCCTGCGTAAGGTTGCCAAAGTGCGCCTGACGAACCAAGAAGAGGTCATCAGCTACATCGGTGGCGAAGGCCATAACCTGCAGGAGCACTCCGTGGTCCTGATCCGCGGCGGTCGCGTAAAGGATCTGCCGGGTGTGCGTTACCACACCGTCCGTGGCTCGCTCGACGCCGCCGGCGTTGCCAAGCGTCGCCAGGCGCGCTCCAAGTACGGCGCCAAGCGTCCGAAGGCCTGAGGAATAAGACATGTCACGTAAAGGTAATACTCCCCAGCGTTCGGTCCTGCCCGATCCCAAGCACGGAAGCGAAACCATCGCCCGTTTCATCAACATGGTGATGCTGAGCGGCAAGAAGTCCGTTGCTGAAAAGATCGTCTATGGCGCCATGGACGTGATCAGCGAAAAGAACCCGAACGCAGTTGAACTGGTGCAGAAGGCACTGGAAAACGTTGCTCCGGGCGTCGAAGTGAAGTCGCGCCGCGTCGGCGGTGCCACGTATCAGGTGCCGGTCGAAGTGCGCGCTTCGCGCAAGATGGCTCTGGCAATGCGTTGGCTGATCGACTCGGCTCGTAAGCGTGGTGAAAACACCATGCCGCGTAAGCTTGCTGCTGAACTGCTGGATGCCTCGGAAAACCGTGGTGGCGCCATCAAGAAGCGTGAAGAAACTCACCGTATGGCGGAAGCGAACAAGGCCTTCGCTCACTACCGCTGGTGATTTCAAGGGGGCCTTGGAAACAGGGCCCCTGGCACCCATTGAAGGTGCCACTGTGGCGCTTGGAGCGCCGCGTCAATCCGAAGGCCGCCGCAAGGCGGCGTTCGGCCATCCGAATTCCAAGAAATTGAGAGGCTCCCCGTGGCCCGTACCACTCCCATCGAGCGTTACCGTAACTTCGGCATCATGGCTCACATTGATGCCGGCAAGACCACCACGTCCGAGCGCATCCT
Source organism: Stenotrophomonas sp. Iso1 (assembly GCF_027497995.1). Classification (GTDB taxonomy): domain Bacteria; phylum Pseudomonadota; class Gammaproteobacteria; order Xanthomonadales; family Xanthomonadaceae; genus Stenotrophomonas. Next base: position 1,003,575 of record NZ_JAODBT010000001.1, read on the forward strand.
GTTCTACACCGGTAAGAGCCACAAGCTCGGTGAAGTGCATGACGGCGCCGCTACCATGGACTGGATGGAGCAGGAGCAGGAACGTGGCATCACGATCCAGTCCGCTGCGACTACTGCGTTCTGGAAGGGCATGGACAAGTCCCTGCCGGAGCACCGTTTCAACATCATCGACACCCCCGGACACGTTGACTTCACCATCGAAGTTGAGCGCTCGCTGCGCGTGCTCGACGGTGCCGTGTTCGTGCTGTGCGCCGTTGGTGGCGTGCAGCCGCAGTCGGAAACCGTGTGGCGCCAGGCCAACCGTTACAAGGTTCCGCGTATTGCGTTCGTCAACAAGATGGACCGCACCGGTGCGAACTTCTTCAAGGTCCGTGACCAGCTGAAGTCCAAGCTCGGCGCCGTCGCTGTGCCGATGCAGCTGCCGATCGGCGCTGAAGAGGGCTTCAAGGGCGTGGTCGATCTGCTCAAGATGAAGGCCATCCATTGGGATGAGGCTTCGCAGGGCATGAAGTTCGAGTACGCCGAAATTCCGGCCGACCTGGTTGAGAAGGCTGTTGAAGCCCGCGCGTTCATGGTTGAGTCGGCTGCTGAAGCCAGCGAAGAACTGATGGAAAAGTACCTGGGCGGCGAAGAGCTGTCTGAGGTCGAGATCATCGAGGCGCTGCGTATCCGTACGCTGGCCGTGGAGATCGTGCCGATGTTCTGTGGCTCGGCGTTCAAGAACAAGGGCGTGCAGGCCATGCTCGACGGCGTGATCCAGTTGCTGCCGTCACCGGTCGATGTGCCTGACGTGAATGGCACGGACGTCGACGATGACACCATCGAGATGACCCGTAAGTCGGACGACAAGGCTCCGTTCTCGTCGCTGGCGTTCAAGATCATCACCGACCCGTTCGTCGGCGCGCTGACCTTCTTCCGTGTCTATTCGGGCACGCTGAATGGCGGCGACACCGTGCTGAACTCGGTGAAGAACAAGAAGGAGCGCATCGGCCGCATCCTGCAGATGCACTCCAACAACCGCGAAGAAATCAAGGAAGTGTTGGCCGGTGACATCGCTGCTGCCGTGGGCCTGAAGGACACGACGACTGGTGACACGCTGTGCTCGATCGATCAGCCGATCGTGCTTGAGCGCATGGTGTTCCCGGAGCCGGTGATCTCGATGGCTGTCGAGCCGAAGACCAAGTCGGACCAGGAAAAGATGGGTCTGGCACTGGGCCGTCTGGCACAGGAAGATCCGTCGTTCCGCGTCAAGACCGACGAAGAATCCGGCCAGACGATCATCTCGGGCATGGGCGAGCTGCACCTGGACATCATCGTTGACCGCATGAAGCGCGAGTTCAACGTTGAAGCCAACGTCGGCAAGCCGCAGGTGGCTTACCGCGAAACCATCCAGATGACTGACGTCAAGTCGGACTACAAGCACGCCAAGCAGTCCGGTGGTAAGGGTCAGTACGGTCACGTCGTGATCGAGCTGTCGCCGATCACCGCTGAAGATCGTGCCGATCCGAAGTTGTCGGCCGCCATCAAGGATGACTTCCTGTTCATCAATGACATCACCGGCGGCGTGATCCCGAAGGAATTCATTCCTTCCGTGGAAAAGGGCCTGCGCGAAACCATCACCAGCGGTCCGCTGGCTGGCTTCCCGGTGGTGGACGTCAAGGTCAAGCTGGTGTTTGGCTCGTACCACGACGTTGACTCGTCGGAAATGGCGTTCAAGCTCGCCTCGTCGATGGCCTTCAAGCAGGGCTTCGCCAAGGCCAAGCCGGTGCTGCTGGAGCCGATCATGAAGGTCGAGATCGTGACTCCGGAGGAATACCAGGGTGACGTGATGGGCGACGTAAGCCGTCGTCGTGGCGTCCTGCAGGGTTCGGGCACCACGGGTGACGGTTCGGCCAGCATCATCAATGCGATGATCCCGCTGGGCGAAATGTTTGGTTACGCCACCGCGCTGCGTTCGCAGACCCAGGGTCGCGCAACCTTCACGATGGAGTTCGACCACTACGAGCCGGCGCCGAACAACATCGCCGAAACCGTCATCAAGAAGGCCTGAGTCATCTGACTCAGGCTCTCCAATCAAATTTCAGCTAATCAAGGAACTAAAATGTCCAAGGGTAAGTTCGAGCGTACCAAGCCGCACGTCAACGTCGGCACCATCGGCCACGTCGATCACGGTAAGACCACGCTGACCGCAGCACTGACCAAGATCGGCGCCGAGCGTTTCGGTGGCGAATTCAAGGATTACTCGTCCATCGACGCCGCCCCGGAAGAGAAGGCTCGTGGTATCACGATCTCGACCGCGCACGTTGAGTACGAATCCGCGAACCGTCATTACGCCCACGTCGATTGCCCGGGCCATGCTGACTACGTCAAGAACATGATCACCGGTGCCGCCCAGATGGACGGCGCGATCCTGGTGTGCTCGGCCGCTGACGGCCCGATGCCGCAGACCCGCGAGCACATCCTGCTGTCGCGTCAGGTTGGCGTGCCGTACATCGTCGTGTTCCTGAACAAGGCCGACATGGTGGACGACGCCGAGCTGCTCGAGCTGGTGGAAATGGAAGTGCGTGAGCTGCTGAGCAAGTACGACTTCCCGGGCGACGACACCCCGATCATCTCGGGTTCGGCTCGTATGGCGCTGGAAGGCGACCAGAGCGAAATCGGCGTGCCGGCCATCCTGAAGCTGGTCGATGCACTGGACAGCTGGATCCCGACGCCGGAGCGCGACGTGGACAAGCCCTTCCTGATGCCGGTGGAAGACGTGTTCTCGATCTCGGGCCGCGGTACCGTGGTGACCGGTCGTATCGAGCGTGGCGTGATCAAGGTCGGCGAAGAAATCGAAATCGTCGGTATCCGTCCGGTCCAGAAGACCACCGTCACCGGTGTGGAAATGTTCCGCAAGCTGCTGGACCAGGGTCAGGCAGGCGACAACGCCGGTCTGCTGCTGCGCGGCACCAAGCGTGACGACGTCGAGCGTGGCCAGGTTCTGGCCAAGCCGGGTTCGATCAAGCCGCACACCCAGTTCGACGCCGAAGTGTACGTGCTGTCGAAGGACGAGGGCGGCCGTCACACCCCGTTCTTCAAGGGCTACCGTCCGCAGTTCTACTTCCGTACCACCGACATCACCGGCGCTTGCGAACTGCCGGAAGGTGTTGAGATGGTGATGCCGGGTGACAACGTCAAGATGACCGTCACCCTGATCAACCCGGTGGCAATGGACGAAGGTCTGCGCTTCGCCATTCGCGAAGGCGGTCGTACCGTCGGCGCCGGCGTGGTCGCAAAGATCATCGCGTAATAACGCCGCGCTTCCTTTGGGAGCAACGTGTTGAAAGAAGGGCGGCCCTCGGGTCGCCCTTTTTTTATGTATTGAATTCATTTGATGCTGAGTGGTACGGATGCTCTTGGGTCACGCGCCGATGGTGCGTTGGATCCGGCGGCGCGGGAGCAGGTCTCTGGCAAGCGACGTTGTCAGGCTATTGGCTTGGGTCAGTCGTCGTTACCGGGAGCTTGCCGGATCTGTCCATTCATCTTTTGCAGTAGCGGAAAAATCACCGTGGGCTATCTTGCTTGAATGGGTGTCGTGCGCTGAAGGAGCGATGCCTGGGTGACTCATATTCGGCCGCGGCGTGAAGGTGCCAGGCAAGCAAGGGAGCGGGGAATGATTGGATTGAAGGTGTTGCGGCATTGCGCCTGCGCGGTGTTGTTGATTGCGATCGGGGCGGGCTCGCTGCAGGCGGCGGTGCCGTCACCCAAGGCGCATTTTGGTTTCGATATTGGCGATGACTACATGCTCGCCAACTACACGCAGACCGAGGCGTATTTCCGTCAGATTGCGGCCACGTCGGACCGCTTCCAGCTGGTGGAACTGGGCAAGACTTCGGAAGGGCGCGCTCAGCTTATGTTGATTGCTTCCTCGCCCGCCAATCTGGCGCGATTGGAGCAATACCGCAGCATTTCCGAGCGTCTGGCGCGTGCCCGCGATGGCGATGCAGCCGCGCGCGCGTTGGCCGAGCAGGGCAAGGCGGTGGTGTGGATTGATGGCGGCCTGCATGCCAATGAAACCGTTGGTGCACATCAGCTGATCGAAACGGTGTGGCAGCTGGCCAGTCGCGATGATGCGGAAACACGGCGCATTCTCGACGACACCATCGTCTTGCTGGTGCACGCCAATCCCGACGGCCAGGAGTTGTACTCGGATTGGTACATGCGCGAGCCAGTCCCGGCCAAGCGCGTGCTCGACAAGCCGCCGCGTCTCTATCAAAAGTACGCCGGGCACGACAACAATCGTGACTTCTACATGGCGGCGTTACAGGAAACGCGGAATCTCAATCTCGCGATGTATACCCGTTGGTATCCGCAGATTGTCTACAACCATCACCAGACTTCGCCCAAGGGCACGGTGATCGTGATTCCGCCGTATCGCGATCCGTACAACTACAACATCGACGCGATGATTCCGGTGGGATTGGAAGCGCTGGGTGCGGCGATGAATCTGCGCTACCTGCAGGAGAGTAAGCCAGGGGCGGTATCCAAGGGCGGCAGCGTGTATTCCACATGGTGGAATGGTGGGCTTCGCACCATGCCGTACTTCCACAACATGCTGGGCGTACTGACCGAGATCACCGGCAATCCAACGCCGATGCAGATTCCATTCCTGCCGGAACGTCAGTTGCCGGACAGCAATCTGCCTTCGCCGGTGGCCGCGCAGACTTGGCATTTCCGCCAGTCCATCGATTACAGCCTCACTGCGAATTGGGCGCTGCTGGATTACGCCTCGCGCAACCGTGAGCAGCTGCTGTGGAATATCTATCGCATGGGGCGCAACTCCATTGAGCGCGGTAGTCGCGACAGTTGGACGGCAAGTCCGGCGGCGTTGAGTAAGGCTGCGGAGGAGGCAAAAGTGGCGTCCGCAGGCAAGTCCAGTGAGCTGACGCACGCGCAGGTAACGGCAATGCTGCAGCGTCCGGATCAACGTGATGCGCGCGGCTACATCATCCCTGCCAATCAGGCGGATCTGCCGACTGCGGTCGCCTTCATTAATGCGCTGCAACTGGCTGGTGTCGAAGTGATGCGTGCTCGCGCGGACTTCAAGGTGGGTGCCAAGGCCTATCCCGCAGGCTCGTTTGTGGTGCGTGCGGATCAGGCATTCCGGCCGCACGTGCGTGACATGTTCGAGCCGCAGGATCACCCGCAAGATTTCGAGTACCCGGGCGGCCCGCCGATCGCACCTTATGACTCCGCGGGCTGGACGCTGGCCTTGCAGATGGGGATTGTGTTTGACCGCGTGCTGCAAGGATTTGACGGGCCGTTCGAGCCTTTGGTGGTGGGTGCGTTGTCGGTGCCTGCTGCTGTTTCATTACCTGAATCCGGCACGGGTTGGGTGCTGGATTCGCGGGTCAACAATGCAGTCATAGCCGTCAATCGGCTACTGAAAGCGGGTGTGCCCGTGCAGCGCCTGCCGACGCAGGACGGGGCGTACTTCGTCCCGGCTGGCAATCGGGATGCGCTGGTTGCTTCGCTGCATGAAACCGGCGTGGCTGCTGTGGTGGCAGGGAGGGGCGCGTCGGCCGGTGGCGTGCCGGTGCGTGCGCCGCGCATTGCTTTGTGGGATCGCTACGGCGGTTCAATGGTGTCTGGATGGACGCGCTTGGTGCTGGAGAACTTCGGCTTCGATTACCAGGCTGTGTACCCGCAGCAGATTCTCGCCGGCAAGCTGCGCGAGCGTTTTGACGTGTTGTTACTGCCCAGTGGCGCATTGCCTTTGCCGGAGGCGCTGGCGATCGAGGGTAAGGCCGGGCGCACGCCAACGTCACCAGCGGCTGAGACTGTTCCGCCGGAGTTCCATGGCCTGTTGGGTGAGCTGGAGGGTGAGGCTGCTACGCAGGTGCTGCGTGAATTCCTCCAGCAGGGCGGGCACGTGGTGGCCACCGGTTCGTCCAGTGGCCTGGCGGTTGCGCTGGGGTTGCCATTGTCCAGCCATCTGCGCAAGGCCGGGGCTGATGGCCGCTCCGAGCCGTTGAGTCAGCGCGAGTACTACATTCCGGGTAGCGTGCTGCGTGTAGCGGTGGATAAGGGGCATTCGCTGAACTGGGGGCTTCCGCCGCAGTTGGACGTCTATTTCTCGGATGGCCGCTGGGACAATGCTCCCGTATTCGATCTGCCGGCGGGCCGGGCGGATATCCGCCCCTTGCTGCACTTTGAGTCGGCCACGCCGCTGCGCAGTGGCTGGGCCTGGGGTCAGGAGCACCTGCAGGGCGGGGTATTGGCGGCCGAGGCGGATATTGGTGCGGGACGGCTGACGTTCTTCGGCACGGATATCACCTTCCGCGCGCAGACTCATGCCTCGTTCAAGTTGCTGTTCAACAGCCTGCTGCAGGCGGATAAGGCTGAAACGGCCGTGCGGGAGTAGGTTGGGGTAGATGCGGCAAGCCTTTCAGGCTTGCCGCCAGCTGAAGCATGGGTGCCCCGATCAGGGGCCGACTTGCATGCGCCAGAAAATGCTGACAGAATGCACGACCACTCGCGAAGGTCACGTTCATCGTGTGCTTCGCAACCAGCGAAAGGAGGGGCAGGACGCGCCTCGTATTCGCCAGACAAGGACAGGTCGCGTGGGTCACTCCGGTAAGCTGGGGTGATTTCTGCGCGTTTGAATGTGTCTGGGGCGGGCCGGGAAACCGGGCCGCCTTGCTGTTTTGAAGGGATTCTCGTTGACGGGAGGTGCTCACGCGCCGACCGTCGTTTTCATGGGGTCTGGCACACACAGGGGCCAGACCTGTCGCTCTTTAGACCTATAGGAACACCGTCATGGCGGACCAAAAGATCCGGATTCGGTTGAAGGCGTTCGATCATCGATTGATCGACCGTTCGGCCAGCGAGATCGTTGAAACGGCCAAGCGGACCGGCGCGCAAGTGCGTGGCCCGATCCCGCTGCCAACCAAGATCGAGCGTTACACCATTCTCGTTTCCCCGCACGTCGACAAAGACGCGCGTGACCAGTACGAGACCCGCACGCATAAGCGCGTGCTCGATATCGTCGACCCCAACGACAAGACCGTGGACGCGCTGATGAAGCTCGAACTGGCTGCCGGCGTCGACGTTCAGATCAAGCTGACCTGAGGACTACGACCATGACGAAGAAATATTCGTTGGGCTTCGTGGGCCGCAAGGCTGGCATGAGCCGCGTTTTCACTGAAGATGGCCGTTCCATCCCAGTGACCCTGATTGAAGCAACCCCGAACCGCATCGCGCAGATCAAGACCGTTGAAGTTGACGGCTACAGCGCAGTGCAGGTGACCGTCGGCGCTCGTCGCGCTGCACTGGTCAACAAGCCGGAAGCCGGCCACTTCGCCAAGGCGAAGGTGGAAGCGGGCCGTGGCTTGTGGGAATTCCGCGTTGAAGACGCACAGGTCGGCGATTTCGCCGTCGGTGGCGAAATCAAGGCAGACATCTTTGAAGTCGGCCAGACGGTAGACGTCCAGGGCGTCACCAAGGGTAAGGGCTTCCAGGGCACCATCAAGCGCTACAACTTCCGTATGGGCGATGCAACCCACGGTAACTCGCTGTCGCATCGCGCGCCGGGTTCCTTGGGCCAGCGCCAGACCCCGGGTCGCGTTTTCCCGGGCAAGAAGATGTCCGGCCACATGGGTGCTGTGCAGCAAAGCACGCAGAACCTGGAAGTGGTCAAAGTCGACGTCGAGCGTGGTCTGATTGCCATCCGCGGCGCCGTGCCTGGCGCAGCTGGTGGTGACGTGATCGTGCGTCCGGCTAGCAAGGCATAAGGAGAGATGACGATGGAACTCGTTATCACGGGTAGCAACAACAAGGTCTCGGTCTCCGAAGCCGTGTTCGGCCGCGATTTCAGCGAAGATCTGGTTCACCAGGTCGTCGTTGCCTATCGCAACGCCGCTCGCGCCGGCACCAAGGCACAGAAGACACGTTCTGAAGTGGCTGGTACCACCAAGAAGTCGAAGAAGCAGAAGGGTGGTGGCGCTCGTCACGGTGCCCTGACCGCTCCGATCTTCGTCGGCGGTGGTGTCACCTTCGCGGCCAAGCCGCGTAGCTTCGACCAGAAGGTCAACCGCAAGCAGTATCGCGCCGCCATGTGCGCCATCCTGTCCGAGCTGAACCGTCAGGGCCGTATCACCATCGTTGAGTCGTTTGATGTCGAAGCGACCAGCACCAAGGCTCTGATCGCCAAGCTGGCTGGCCTGGAAGTGGGCAAGCGCCCGCTGATCGTCACCGAAGAGGCTTCCGAGCATCTGTACCTGTCGGCCCGCAATCTGCCTTATGTGCAGGTGCGTGACGTGCAGGGCCTGGATCCGGTGTCGCTGGTCGGTGCCGACACGGTCGTCATCACCGCTGATGCGGTCAAGAAGGTCGAGGAGTGGCTGGCATGAGCAGCAACGAAAAAATCTTCAGCGTGCTGCGCGCTCCGCGAGTCTCTGAAAAGACCGCGCGCCTGCAGGAAATCTCCAACCAATACGTCTTCGAAGTTTCGAACGAAGCCACCAAAGCCGATGTAAAGGCCGCGGTTGAGCAGCTGTTCGACGTCAAGGTCGAGTCGGTCAACGTGCTGAACGTCAAGGGCAAGAACAAGTCCTTCCGTAACCGCACCGGCCGTCGCGGCGATTGGCGCAAGGCGTATGTGCGTCTCGCCGATGGCCAGTCCATCGATGTAACGGCCAAGGCCTGAGGTACATCCCATGCCATTGATGAAATTCAAACCCACTTCCCCCGGCCGTCGTTCGGCCGTGCGTGTGGTCACCCCCGATCTGCACAAAGGCGCGCCGCACGCAGCGTTGCTGGAGCCGCAGAGCAAGTCCGGTGGTCGTAACCACCACGGTCGCATTACTACCCGTCACGTGGGTGGTGGTCACAAGCAGCACTATCGCTTGATCGACTTCAAGCGCAACAAGGAAGGTATTCCGGCGCGCGTGGAACGTATCGAATACGATCCGAACCGCACCGCTCATATCGCCCTGCTGTGCTACGTCGACGGCGAGCGCCGCTACATCATCGCCCCGAAGGGCCTGAAGGCGGGTGACCAGGTCATCTCCGGTGCTCACGCTCCGATCAAGACCGGCAACACCCTCCCGCTGCGCAACATCCCGGTCGGTACCACCGTCCACGGGATCGAGCTGAAGCCGGGTAAGGGCGCTCAGATCGCTCGTGCTGCTGGTGCAGCCGTGCAGCTGGTCGCTCGTGAAGGCATCTACGCCACCCTGCGTCTGCGCTCGGGTGAAATGCGTAAGGTGCCGGTCGAATGCCGCGCCACCATTGGTGAAGTTGGCAACGACGAGCACAACCTTGAGAAGCTCGGCAAGGCCGGTGCCAAGCGCTGGCGCGGCGTCAAGCCGACCGTCCGCGGTGCGGCAATGAACCCGGTTGACCATCCGCACGGCGGTGGTGAGGCCAAGGCCGGTCAGGGTAATCCGCATCCGGTCACCCCGTGGGGTGTTCCGACCAAGGGTTACAAGACGCGCCATAACAAGCGCACTCAGCAATTCATCGTCCGCGATCGTAGGGGCTAATCGACCATGGCACGTTCACTCAAGAAGGGCCCGTTCGTCGATCACCACCTCATCAAGAAGGTGGAGGCCGCTGCGGGTAGTAAAAGGCCGGTTAAGACCTGGTCGCGTCGTTCGATGATCCTGCCTGAAATGGTTGGCATCACCATTGCCGTGCATAACGGTAAGAACCACATCCCGGTTCTCGTCAACGAGAACATGGTCGGCCACAAGCTCGGCGAATTTGCTGTCACCCGGACCTTCAAGGGTCACGGTGGCGACAAGAAGTCGGGCAAGTAAGGAGAGATGACAATGGAAGCGAAAGCAATCCTGCGCTCCGCGCGCATCTCTGCGCAGAAAGCACGCCTGGTCGCTGACCAGGTGCGCGGCCTGCCGGCCGAGCGTGCGGTCAACCTGCTGAAGTTTTCGGATAAGAAAGCCGCACTCCTGATCAAAAAGGTCGTGGAGTCGGCAATCGCAAATGCCGAAAACAATCAGGGCGCTGACGTCGACGAGCTGAAGGTCAAGACCATCATGGTAGATGAAGGTCCGACCCTGAAGCGTTTCATGGCGCGGGCGAAAGGCCGCGGTACCCGCATTCTCAAGCGCACCAGCCACATCACTGTGGTTGTGGCCGCCGGCAAGTAAGCGGAAAGGAAAAGACCATGGGTCATAAAGTTCATCCGATTGGTATCCGCCTCGGTATTTCCAAGGACTGGAACTCCAAGTGGTACGCCAACAAGGCCGAGTTTGCTGGTTATCTGGCAGCCGACCTGAAAGTTCGCGAAATGCTGCGCAAGAAGCTTGCACAGGCCGGCATCAGCAAGATCCTGATCGAGCGTCCGGCTAAGACCGCACGCGTGACGATCCACACCGCCCGTCCGGGCGTGGTGATCGGCAAGCGTGGTGAGGACATCGAGAAGCTGCGTAAGGAAGTGAGCGAGATGATGGGCGTTCCGGCGCACATCAACGTCACTGAAGTGCGCAAGCCGGAGCTGGACGCACAGCTGGTTGCCGAGTCCATCGCGCAGCAGCTGGAGCGTCGCATCATGTTCCGCCGTGCAATGAAGCGCTCGGTCGGCAACGCGATGCGTCTGGGTGCCCTGGGCATCAAGGTCAACGTGGGTGGCCGCTTGAATGGTGCAGAAATTGCCCGTTCGGAGTGGTACCGCGAAGGCCGTGTGCCGTTGCACACCCTGCGCGCCGACATCGACTACGGTTTCGCTGAAGCCAGCACCACCTACGGCATCATCGGCATCAAGGTTTGGATCTACAAGGGCGAGATCTTCGATTTCTCCCAGGTTGGCCAGGAAAAGCAGGACGACAGCCCGCGCAACGATCGTAACGATCGCGGCGACCGTGGCGACCGTCCGTCGCGTCCGGCTCGTGAAGCGAGGTAACGGCAATGTTGCAACCCAAGCGAACCAAATACCGCAAGATGTTCAAGGGTCGTAACGACGGCCTGAGCTGGAGCGCAAATGCTGTCAGCTTTGGTGAGTACGGCTTGAAGGCAACCGCTCACGGCCAGCTGACCGCGCGTCAGATCGAAGCGGCTCGCCGCTCGATCAGCCGCTACGTCAAGCGCGGCGGCAAGATGTGGATCCGCGTGTTCCCCGACAAGCCCATCACCAAGAAGCCCATCGAAGTTCGAATGGGTGCTGGTAAGGGCGGCGTGGAGTACTGGGTCGCCCAGATCCAGCCTGGCCGCATGATTTATGAAGTCGAGGGCGTTACCGAGGAAGTGGCACGCGAGGCGTTCCGCCTGGCCGCTGCCAAGCTCTCGGTGACCACCACTTTCGTAACCCGGACGGTGCGCTGATGGACATCAAACAACTCCGCGAGAAGTCGGCTGACGATCTCAAGGTCCACTTGACCGACTTGCGTAAGGAGCAGTTCTCGCTCCGTATGCAGCAGGTCACCGGCCAGCTGCCGAAGACCCACGAAACCCGCCGGGTGCGCCGCGAGATTGCTCGCGTCAAGCACCTGATCGGCAGCACGAAGTAAGGATGGCTGCTATGAGCGAAAATACTGAAGTGAAAGCGCTGCGCACGGTCGAAGGCCGTGTCGTCAGCAACAAGATGGACAAGACGGTCACCGTGTTGGTGGAGCGCCAGGTCAAGCACCCGTTGTACGGTAAGTACATCAAGCGCTCGTCCAAGCTCCACGCACACGACGCCGACAACGCCTGTAAAGAAGGTGATGTCGTGCGTGTGACTGAGATTGCTCCGATGTCCAAGACCAAGAACTGGCGCGTGGTGGAAGTCATCACGCGTGCGGCTGAATAAGGAGATCTGACTCATGATCCAGATGCAGAGCTACCTCGATGCCGCCGACAATTCCGGTGCGAAGGAACTGATGTGCATCAAGGTGCTGGGTGGTTCCAAGCGCCGTTATGCCCACATCGGCGACATCATCAAGGTCACCGTCAAGGATGCAATTCCGCGCGGCAAGGTCAAGAAGGGTGAAGTGTATGACGCCGTCGTGGTGCGTACCCGTAAGGGTGTGCGTCGCGCCGATGGCTCGCTGATCCGTTTCGACGGCAACGCCGCGGTCCTGCTCAACAACAAGCAAGAGCCGATCGGCACCCGCATCTTTGGGCCGGTGACCCGTGAACTTCGTTCTGAGAAGTTCATGAAGATCGTCTCGCTCGCTCCCGAAGTTCTGTGAGCGCCAGGAGATAATCATGGCTAACCGTATCAAGAAGGGCGACCAAGTTGTCGTCAACGCCGGCAAGGACAAGGGCAAGCAGGGCGAAATCGTCCGCGTCGACGGCGACCGTGTGGTCGTCGCCAACGTGAACATCGTCAAGCGCCACACCAAGCCGAACCCGCAGGCAGGTGTTGCCGGCGGCGTGGTCGAGCGCGAAGCTTCGATCCATATCTCCAACGTGGCAGTCCTGAACCCGGCGACGGGCAAGGGTGAGCGCGTTGGCTTCAAGGTGCTGGAGGATGGACGCAAACTGCGTGTGTTCCGCTCCAGCGGTGAGGCGCTTGACGCCTGAGGAATGAATTGATGAATTCCCGTCTCGAAAAGTTCTACAAGGACGAAGTGGTGCCGGCGCTGACCAAGCAGTTCGGCTACACCAATCCGATGCAAGTGCCGCGTCTGGTCAAGGTCACCTTGAACATGGGCGTCGGTGAAGCTGCGACCAACAAGAAGGTGCTTGAAAACGCCGTCGCCGACATGACCAAGATCACCGGCCAGAAGCCGGTGGTCACCAAGTCGCGCGTCTCGGTGGCTTCGTTCAAGATCCGTGATGGTTGGCCGATCGGCTGCAAGGTCACGCTGCGTCGTGACAACATGTTTGAGTTCCTGGATCGCCTGATCAACATCTCGCTGCCGCGCGTGCGTGACTTCCGCGGCGTGTCGGGTCGTTCGTTCGACGGTCGTGGCAACTTCAACATGGGTGTGAAGGAACAGATCATCTTCCCGGAAATCGATTTCGACGCCGTCGATGCGATCCGCGGTATGGATATCGCCATCACCACCACCGCCAAGACCGATGCGGAAGCGAAGGCGCTGCTCGCAGCGTTCAAGTTCCCGTTCCGTAACTGATTCGTCGAGGAAACCGAAATGGCAAAGACCTCAATGGTCAACCGCGACATCAAGCGGAAGAAGCTGGCAGTGAAGTACGCCGATAAGCGTGCGGCTCTGAAGAAGATCGTGTCCTCCGTGGACGCGAGCTATGAAGAGAAGGCTGACGCCGTGATCAAGTTGTCGAAGCTGCCGCGCGATTCGTCGCCGAGCCGCCATCGCAACCGTTGCGAACTGTCGGGCCGTCCGCGTGGCGTGTACAGCAAGTTCGGCCTCGGCCGTAACAAGCTGCGCGAAGCCACCATGCGTGGCGACGTTCCGGGCCTGCGCAAGGCCAGCTGGTAATAACCAGCTTCCCGTCGGGTCGAAAGGCCCGGTTGGGACACCTGAAGGGCGACCTGAAGGTGAATTTCAAAGAGTCCGACGCAAGTCGGACTCTTTGTCGTATAATTCCGCTCCTTGCCTGCCCGAAACTGGCCGGTGGAGTAGGGGGCCTGGCCCATCCCAGGACAACACAAGATTTTCGCGAAAGCGGATATCGGTGCACTCAAAGGTACTTACATGAGCATGACTGATCCCATCGCCGACCTGCTGGTACGCATCAAAAATGCGGCCGCGGTTGGCAAGCAGACGGTGAAAGCCCCGTCGTCCAAGATCAAGGTGGCAATCGCCGAGGTTTTGAAGGCAGAGGGCTACATTGCTGATCTGCGCGTCACCAACATCGAAAACAACAAGGCCGAACTTGAAATCGTCCTGAAGTATTTCGAAGGCAAGCCGGTCATCGCGACCCTGAAGCGCTTCTCGCGTTCGGGTCTGCGCCAGTACCGTGGCAAGTCTGAACTGCCGAAGGTCCTCAACGGCCTGGGTATCGCCATCATTTCCACCTCCAAAGGCATCATGACTGATGCGCAGGCGCGCCAGTTGGGCGTCGGCGGCGAAGTCCTGTGCTTCGTGGCCTAAGGGAAGGAGTCCACTATGTCCCGTGTAGCCAAGAAGCCAGTCAACCTGCCCAAGGGCGTTGAACTGAACATCCAGCCGGAATCCGTGAGCGTCAAGGGCCCGAAGGGCTCGCTGTCGCTGAAGAAGGCCGCTGGCGTTGAAATCACTGTCGACAACGGCGTCGTCTCGCTGAATCCGAAGGATATTTCCTTCGACGCGCTGACCGGTACCGTCCGTTCGATCCTGGCCAACATGGTGCAGGGCGTGTCCGAAGGCTTCGAAAAGAAGCTGGAGCTGGTGGGCGTGGGTTACCGCGCTGCCATGCAGGGCAAGGACCTGAACCTGTCGCTGGGCTTCTCGCACCCTGTCGTGTTCGTGGCGCCGGAAGGCATCACGCTGTCGACCCCGACGCAGACGGAAATCGTCGTGCAGGGTTCGGACAAGCAGGTCGTGGGCGAAGTTGCCGCCAAAATCCGCGGTTTCCGTCCGCCGGAGCCCTATAAGGGCAAGGGTGTGAAGTACGCCGGTGAAGTCATCATTCGCAAGGAAGCCAAGAAGGCCTAATTCTTAGGTTTTCAGCTTTCGAGGATAAAGAACATGAACAAGAACATTGCACGTCTGCGTCGCGCCAAGTCGACCCGTTCGCACATCCGCACCCTGGGTGTTGCGCGTCTGTCGGTCCTGCGTACCGGGCAGCACCTGTATGCACAGGTCTTCACCGCCGATGGTTCCCAGGTGCTGGCTGCTGCCAACACCGGGCAGGCTGAAGTCAAGGAAGGCCTGAAGAGCGGTAAGAACTGCGAAGCCGCCGTCAAGGTTGGCAAGCTGATCGCTGAGCGCGCCAAGGCTGCGGGTATCGAGAAGGTCGCTTTTGACCGCTCGGGCTACCGCTACCACGGTCGCATCAAGGCGCTGGCTGATGCCGCCCGTGAGGGTGGTCTGCAGTTCTAAGTCAATAAAGGGCAGGGGCCTTGCGCCCCTGTCCGTCTGCCGGCACGGATGTGCCGGGCGGCCACGGTTCTTATGCAGCCGTGGCTGATTCAACGCTTCACTTCACAACCATAAGCGGCCCCGAGCCGTACATAACTCAATCAATCAAGGAATCAACATGGCAGAAGAACGTCAGTCGCGGGGTCGCGATCGCGACCGCAACCGCGAAGAGAAAGTCGACGACGGCATGATCGAGAAGCTGGTCGCGGTCAACCGCGTCAGCAAGACCGTCAAGGGCGGTCGCCAGTTCACCTTCACCGCTCTGACCGTGGTCGGCGATGGCGAAGGCAAGGTCGGTTTTGGTTACGGCAAGGCGCGTGAAGTGCCGGTCGCCATCCAGAAGTCGATGGAGCAGGCTCGCAAGAACCAGATCAGCGTTGACCTGAACAACGGCACCCTGTGGCACACCGTCAAGGATGGTCACGGCGCAGCTCGCGTGTTCATGCAGCCGGCTTCGGAAGGTACTGGCGTCATTGCCGGTGGTGCCATGCGCGCCGTCCTGGAAGCGGTTGGCGTGAAGAACGTGCTGGCCAAGGCAGTGGGTTCGCGTAACCCGATCAACCTGGTTCGCGCAACGCTGAAGGGTCTGGCTGGCGTGCAGTCGCCAGCTCGCATCGCTGCCAAGCGCGGCAAGAAGGTGGAGGATCTCAACCATGGCTGAGTCCAAGACCGTCAAGGTGCGCCTGGTGCGCGGCCTGCGTGGTACCCAGTCGCGTCACCGCCTGTCGGTGCGTGCCCTGGGCCTGAGCAAGATTAACGATGTGCGTGAACTGAAGGACAGCCCGCAGGTTCGCGGTCTGATCAATAAGGTTCACTACCTCGTCAAGGTTGAGGAGTAATCGATCATGACTTTGCGTCTCAATGAACTGAGCCCGGCACCGGGCGCCCGCACCGAGCGCACCCGCGTCGGTCGCGGTATCGGCTCCGGCCTGGGCAAGACCTGCGGCCGCGGCCACAAGGGTTCGTTCGCTCGTAAGGGCGGCGGCAAGATCAAGGCTGGCTTCGAAGGCGGCCAGACCCCGATGCAGCGTCGTCTGCCGAAGATCGGCTTCTTCTCGCACAAGGCCAAGGACACTGCAGAAGTGCTGTCCTACCACCTTGATCGTCTGGAAGCTGGTGAGATCGACGTGGCCGCACTGCGTGCTGCCAAGCTGATCCCGTCGACTGCCAAGAAGGCCAAGGTCGTCTTGAAGGGCGAGCTGAGCAAGGCGTTCACCCTGAAGGGTGTTACGGCAACCGCCGGCGCCAAGGCTGCGATCGAAGCTGCCGGCGGCAGCGTACAGGAGTAACTGGAACATGGCGCAAGCTGGCATCGGTAACCTCGCGGGCGGGATGGGCAAGTTCACAGAACTTCGCCAGCGTCTTCTGTTCGTACTCGGGGCATTGCTCGTCTATCGCATCGGCTGCTATGTGCCGGTGCCGGGCGTCAATCCCGATGCCATGCTTGCGCTGATGCAGGCGCAGGGCGGCGGAATCGTGGACATGTTCAATATGTTCTCGGGCGGCGCCCTGCACCGTTTCAGCATTTTCGCGTTGAACGTGATGCCGTACATCTCGGCGTCCATCGTGATGCAGCTGGCAGTCCATATCTTCCCCACGCTTAAGGCGATGCAGAAGGAAGGTGAGTCGGGCCGTCGCAAGATCACCCAGTATTCGCGCATCGGCGCGGTGCTTCTGGCGGTAGTGCAGGGCGGCAGTATCGCGCTTGCACTGCAGAACCAGGTGTCGCCGGGCGGTGCAGCCGTGGTCTACAACCCCGGTATGGCATTCGTGTTCACCGCCGTGGTCGCTCTGACCGCTGGCACCATCTTCCTGATGTGGGTGGGTGAGCAGGTCACCGAGCGTGGCATCGGTAACGGTGTTTCGCTGATTATTTTCGCCGGCATCGTTGCTGGCCTGCCGTCTGCGGTGATCCATACCGTAGAGGCTTACCGTGACGGCAACATGAGCTTCATCTCGTTGCTGATCATCGTCCTGGTGGTGCTGGCTTTCACCTACTTCGTAGTGTTTGTCGAGCGCGGCCAGCGTCGTATCACGGTCAATTACGCTCGCCGTCAGGGCGGTCGTAATGCCTACATGAATCAGACCTCGTTCCTGCCGCTGAAGCTGAACATGGCGGGCGTGATCCCGGCCATCTTTGCCTCCAGCATCCTGGCCTTCCCGGCCACCCTGGCAATGTGGTCCGGCCAGGCCAGCTCGGCTACCTGGCTGCAGAAGGTTGCCAATGCGCTGGGTCCGGGCGAGCCGCTGCACATGATTGTGTTCGCTGCGTTGATCTCCGGTTTTGCGTTCTTCTACACCGCGTTGGTGTTCAACTCGCAGGAAACTGCTGACAACCTGAAGAAGTCTGGCGCGCTGATTCCGGGCATCCGTCCGGGCAAAGCGACGGCCGAGTACGTCGACGCCGTGTTGACCCGTTTGACGGCTGCTGGCTCGCTGTACCTGGTCATCGTCTGCCTGCTGCCGGAAATCATGCGCACGCAGCTCAATGCCTCGTTCTACTTCGGTGGCACGTCGCTGCTGATCGTGGTGGTAGTGGTGATGGATTTCATTGCGCAGATCCAGGCGCATCTGATGTCGCACCAGTATGAGAGCCTGCTCAAGAAGGCCAACCTGAAGGGCGGCAACCGCGGTGGTTTTGCACGCGGCTGATTCACCCGCTATACTTGGCGCTTCATTGCGCGATATGACCGCCCCGGCACCCGGGGCAGGTCTCCAAAACAGAAGGGCGGCCCCCGCAGCGGTTTCGGGTGGGGGTGCGATGTGGTTGTTCCGCGCGGGAGTAGCGCGGGCGGCAAGAGAGTCCTCTCTCGAGCCAAGCACATCCGGCGCCGGAGCATGGGCACACTCCCCACGCCGGGTCCATGGAACCTCGTGTTCCAAGGGCTTCAAAGCAAACCGAGACCTTGTTTGTATCGCTAGTTAACATTTTTGATCCATCCTGCCGGATTGGCGCGCCTATAAGGTGCGTATTCGGCCATCACTCAGCTGGAGAACCGCGTCATGGCGCGTATTGCAGGCGTCAACCTGCCAGCCCAGAAGCATGTCTGGGTCGGGTTGCAAAGCATTTACGGCATCGGCCGTACCCGTTCGAAGAAGGTCTGCGAAGTCGCAGGCGTTGCTTCGACCACCAAGATCCGCGATTTGTCGGAGCCGGAAATCGAACGCCTGCGTTTGGAAGTCGGCAAGTACATTGTCGAAGGCGATCTGCGTCGTGAAATCGGCATCGCAATCAAGCGCCTGATGGACTTGGGTTGCTACCGCGGCCTGCGTCACCGTCGTGGCTTGCCGCTGCGTGGCCAGCGTACCCGTACCAACGCCCGCACCCGTAAGGGTCCGCGCAAGGCGATCAGGAAGTAAGGGACCTAAGAAATGGCTAAGCCCGCAGCAGCAAAAACCAAGAAGAAGATCAAGCGCGTCATCACTGATGGCGTTGCTCACGTCCACGCTTCGTTCAACAACACCATCGTGACCATCACCGACCGTCAGGGCAATGCATTGTCCTGGGCGACCTCCGGTGGCGCCGGTTTCCGTGGCTCGCGTAAGTCGACTCCGTTCGCCGCTCAGGTTGCCGCCGAAAAGGCTGGCAAGGCTGCGCTGGATTACGGACTGAAGTCGCTGGAAGTCCGCATCAAGGGTCCGGGTCCGGGCCGTGAGTCGGCCGTACGTTCGTTGAACAACGTCGGCTACAAGATCACCAACATCATCGACGTGACGCCAATCCCGCACAACGGGTGCCGTCCGCCGAAGAAGCGTCGCGTCTAAAGGAGCGATAAGAAATGGCTCGTTATATCGGTCCTACCTGTAAGCTCGCCCGTCGCGAAGGCGCCGACCTCTCTCTCAAGAGCCCGGCCCGTGCGCTGGACTCCAAGTGCAAGCTGGAGCAAAAGCCCGGCCAGCACGGCGCTACCGCCCGTAAGGGCAAGCTGTCCGACTACGCTACCCAGCTGCGTGAAAAGCAGAAGGTCAAGCGTATCTACGGTCTGCTGGAGCGTCAGTTCCGCAACTACTACAAGAAGGCCTCGACCAAGAAGGGCAACACCGGCGAGAACCTGCTGCAGTTGTTGGAAACCCGTCTGGACAACGTCGTCTACCGCATGGGCTTCGCAGTGACGCGTCCGGCTGCTCGTCAGCTGGTTTCGCACCGCGGTGTCACGGTCAACGGCAAGTCGGTGAACCTGGCTTCGTTCCAGGTCAAGGCTGGCGATGCGATCGCTCTGTCGGAAAAGGCTGCCAAGCAGCTGCGCGTCCAGGAAGCCCTGGTCGTTGCCGAGCAGCACGACCTCAGCCCGTCGTGGGTCGAAGTCGATTCGAAGAAGTTCAGCGGCGTCTTCAAGGCTGTGCCGGATCGTGCGGACCTGCCTGCGGATATCAACGAAGCGCTGATCGTCGAGTTGTATTCGAAGTAATTCACAATGGAGAACCTCCGGGTTGCACCGGAGGTTCGCAGGAGACCCCGCAACATGACGGTTACCGCAAACCAGGTTCTGCGTCCTCGCGGTCCGCAGATCGAACGCCTTACCGAGACCCGCGCCAAGGTCGTGATCGAACCGCTGGAGCGTGGTTACGGGCATACGTTGGGCAACGCCCTGCGTCGCGTGCTGCTGTCGTCCATCCCGGGCTTCGCCATTACCGAAGTCGAGATCGACGGCGTGCTTCACGAATACACCACGCTTGAAGGCCTGCAGGAGGACGTGCTGGATGTCCTGCTCAACCTGAAAGACGTGGCTATCCGTATGCACACCGGCGACAGCGCCACGCTCTCCCTGTCCAAGCAGGGCCCGGGCATCGTGACTGCTGCAGACATCAAGCTGGACCACAACGTCGAAGTGATCAACGGCGACCACGTGATCTGCCATCTGACCAAGGACGCATCGATCAACATGCGTCTGAAGATCGAGCGTGGCTTCGGCTACCAGCCGGCGGCCGCGCGTCGTCGTCCGGACGAAGAAACCCGTGCGATCGGTCGTCTGGTGCTGGATGCTTCGTTCTCGCCGGTTCGCCGCGTCGCCTATTCGGTGGAAGCGGCTCGCGTTGAACAGCGCACCGATCTGGACAAGCTGGTCATTGATATCGAAACCAACGGCACGATCGATGCCGAGGAAGCTGTCCGCACCGCGGCCGACATCCTCAGCGATCAGCTGTCCGTGTTCGGTGATTTCACCCACCGCGATCGCGGTGCGGCCAAGCCGGCCAACAACGGCGTGGATCCGGTGCTGTTGCGTCCGATCGACGATCTGGAGCTGACCGTGCGTTCGGCCAATTGCCTGAAGGCCGAGAGCATTTACTACATCGGTGATCTGATCCAGAAGACCGAAGTGGAACTGCTCAAGACCCCGAACCTCGGCAAGAAGTCGCTGACCGAGATCAAGGAAGTGCTGGCCCAGCGTGGCCTGTCACTTGGCATGAAGCTGGAGAACTGGCCGCCGGCCGGTGTCGCCGCTCACGGCATGCTTGGTTAAGCAACACCTGTTCCCCCGCATGGGAATCCATGCGGGGGAATGTTGTCGCAGTACCCGCGTTGACGGCTGACAAGCCGCGGCGCCGGCCGTCCAGGAGGGGCGGTCAGGACCACCCGCAGTCCGTGCAACAACGCCAGGATGGCGACAGAGAAATCCAACGTCCTACCATTCATTTCAAGGAATTAGTCCCATGCGTCATCAGAAATCGGGCCGCAAGTTCAACCGTACCAGCGCCCACCGCGAAGCAATGTTCAAGAACATGGCTGCGTCGCTGTTCAAGCACGAGCTGATCAAGACCACCCTGCCGAAAGCCAAGGAACTGCGCCGCGTTGCCGAGCCGCTGATTACCCTGGCCAAGGTTGATTCGGTCGCCAACCGTCGTCTGGCGTTCGCCCGTCTGCGTGACAAGGAAGCCGTAGGCAACCTGTTCACCATCCTGGGCCCGCGCTACGCCACCCGTCCGGGCGGCTACCTGCGTCTGCTGAAATGCGGCTTCCGCGCTGGCGATAACGCTCCGATGGCTTACGTCGAGCTGGTTGATCGTCCGGCTGCTGTTGCGGAAGAAGTCGCTGAGTAATCGCGTACTTCCATCCTTCAGCGGATGAAGCAAAAGCCCGGCCTAGGTCGGGCTTTTTGCTTATGCAAAGTCGCCATTGCAACCGCTGCTGCCAGTCACGGGATGGGCTGGTACTCTTGCCGCACTATTGAATCGGATTGATGTGATGAATCCTTTGCGTTGGAGTTTTCGCGCCCAGTTTCTGGCGGGCTTTCTGGTCTGCGCAGGGCTGCTGGCCTTTGCGATCTACACGCAGATCCAGATGGGTCTGGTGCCGTGCCCGCTGTGCATCTACCAGCGCATCGCCTTTGCGGCGTTGGGTGTTGGCTTCTTGTTGGGTGCGCTGCATGGGCCATCCCGTCGCGCTGGGCGCGTGGCGTACGGCGTACTGACGCTGGTGCTGGCCGGCATTGGTGCCGGCATTGCCGGGCGGCATGTGTATGTGCAGTTGTTGCCGAAGGATCTGGGTAGCAGCTGTGGCCCGCCGCTCAGCTTTCTGAGTGAAACCATGGGGCCATTTGAAGTGTTTCGCACGGTGCTGACCGGTACCGGTGATTGCGGCAACATTGATTGGACCTTCCTCGGCCTGAGTATGCCGATGTGGAGCCTGGTCTGGTTTGTGGTGCTGGGTCTGGGCGGGTTGTATGCCGGCCTGCGTGCGCGCAAGTCGCGCCGACTCTGATTTCCCTTTTCCCCTGTAAAACAACGGTACTTGTATGAACCTGTCATCCCCGCTGTCCACGGCCGCCACGGATTCCAATTGGGCGCCCGACAGCTGGCGCGGCAAGCAGGCGCTGCAGATGCCGACCTACCCGGACGCACAGGCACTGGATGGAGCGCTGGCGGAGTTGCGCCGGCTGCCGCCGCTGGTGACCTCGTGGGAGATCTTCGCGCTGAAGCAGCAGTTGGCTGAAGCGCAGGAGGGCAAGCGCTTCCTGCTGCAAGGTGGCGACTGCGCAGAGAACTTTGCCGATTGCGAATCCGGCATGATCTCCAACCGGCTCAAAGTGCTGTTGCAGATGAGCCTGGTGCTGGTGCACGGCCTGCGTATGCCGGTGGTGCGCGTGGGGCGTTTCGCCGGCCAGTATGCAAAGCCGCGTTCGGCCGATACCGAAACGCGTGGCGATGTGACGTTGCCGAGTTATCGCGGCGACGTGATCAATGCACCGGAGTTCACCGAGGCGGCACGTCTGCCTGACCCGCAGCGAATGATTGCCGCGCACTCGCGTTCTGCGCTGACCATGAATTTCGTGCGTGCGTTGATCGACGGTGGTTTTGCCGATCTGCACCATCCCGAATATTGGAATCTCAGCTGGATGGGTTATTCGCCGCTGGCCGCCGAGTACCAGAAGATGGTTGCCTCGATTGGTGATGCGGTGGACTTCATGGAAACCCTCTCCGGTTCGCAGGTGCATAACCTCAATCGGGTGGATTTCTACACGTCGCATGAGGCGTTGCTGCTGCATTACGAGCAGGCGTTGACACGGCAGGTGCCGCGTCAACATGGCTGGTTCAACCTGAGCACGCATTACCCGTGGATCGGCATGCGCACGGCGGCGCTGGATGGCGCGCACGTGGAATACCTGCGCGGCGTACGCAATCCGATTGCGATCAAAGTCGGGCCGTCGGTGCAGCCAGATCAGCTGTTGCGTTTGATGGACGTGCTCAACCCGGAGGACGAGCCCGGCCGCCTCAGTTTCATTCATCGCATGGGCGCATCGCAGATCGCTGAAAAGCTGCCGCCGCTGCTGGATGCAGTGAGGCGCGACGGTCGTCGTGTGCTTTGGGTATGCGATGCAATGCATGGCAATACCGAAAGCACCAGCAACGGCTACAAGACCCGTCGCTTCGACAACATCCGCAGCGAAGTGGAGATGTCATTCGACCTGCACGCTGCTGCGGGAACGCGCTTGGGTGGCGTGCACCTTGAGCTCACTGGCGAAGACGTTACCGAATGCACGGGTGGCGCACGTGAGTTGACTGAGCGCGATCTGGAGCGCGCCTACCGTTCCAGCGTAGACCCGCGTCTGAACTACGAGCAGTCATTGGAAATCGCAATGGCGATCGTGCGCAAGCAGAGCAGCAACATCGCAGGCTGATTGCCAGGTGATGTATGGCGGAGCCGCGCTCCGCTGAGGTAAGGCTGCGAAAGTGCGATGTCGAGCTTGGCTCGGCATTGCAGAAAGGGCTTCTATGCCCGTTTAGTGCTTGCGACGCTTGCCGATGTCGCGCGCCAATACCCACACGACCAATACATTCACCGCCAACAGCAGCCATGAGGCCCAGCCCGGGTGTTTGACGATGGCGTAGATGTCCAGCGGCAGATACAGCGCGGCGGAGATGCAGCCGAGCCATGAGGCCCAAGCCTTCGCGCGCCACAGCCCCCACGCTTCGAGCGTGCGCAGTAGGCCGTACGCAACCAATACAGCGGCGCCGAGGTGAACGGTATCGGGGGTGATCATGCCCAGTAGCGACGAGAACGCGCCGTTCTCGGGGTCACCACCCATGCGGTGGATCAGGACATTGATGATATTGCGAAGCGGAGCAGGCCCGGAAATTTCCAGGCCCGCCGCAGCGAGAAAGGCCGCGATGGCCTTTCCCGCTTCCAGCAGCGCGATGGCTGCCAGACCCGGATGCGCGTGCGGATCCGGGTTGTAGGGCGTGTTGCTGGTCAATCCAATCAGCCGCGCGAAGACTTCTTGCGCTCGCTTTCGGTCAGACCCTTCTTGCGCAGACGGATTTCCTTCGGGGTGATTTCGACCAGCTCGTCGTCCTCGATGAAGTCCAGTGCCTGTTCCAGCGAGTATTTGATCGCCGGGGTCAGCTGGATCGCGTCATCCTTACCCGAAGCGCGCATGTTGGTCAGCGGCTTGGTCTTGATGGCGTTGACGGTCAGGTCGTTGTCCTTGGAGTGGATGCCGACCAGCTGGCCTTCATACACGTTGTCACCTTCGGCGGCGAACAGCTTGCCGCGTTCCTGCAACGGCCCAAGCGAGTACGCCGGGGTGGCGCCCGGAGCATTGGCAATCATCACGCCGTTCTGGCGCTTGGCGATGGCGCCCTGTTCCTTCGGGCCGTAATGGTCGAACACGTGGAACAGCAGGCCAGAACCCTGGGTCAGGGTCTTGAACTCGTTCTGGAAGCCGATCAGGCCGCGGGCCGGGATCTGGTATTCCAAACGCACACGGCCCTTGCCGTCCGATTCCATGTTCTTCAGCTGGCCCTTACGGGAGCCCAGCTTTTCCATCACGCCGCCCTGATGAATTTCTTCAATGTCCACCACCAGCTGCTCGATCGGCTCCATGGCCTGGCCGTCGATCTGCTTGATGATCACTTCCGGGCGCGACACGGCCAGCTCGTAGCCTTCACGACGCATGGTTTCGATCAGCACCGACAGGTGCAGCTCACCACGGCCGGAGACCAGGAACTTGTCGGCGTCTTCCAGCTGCTCAACCTTCAGGGCCACGTTGTGGACCTGCTCGCGGTCCAAGCGGTCCTTGAGCTGGCGGCTGGTCAGGAACTTGCCACCGGACAGGTCTTTGCTGCCGGCGAACGGCGAGTTGTTGACCTGGAAGGTCATCGAGATGGTCGGTTCGTCGACGGTCAGTGCCGGCAATGCTTCCGGGGTTTCCGGGTGGCACAGCGTGTCGGAGATGGTCAGCTCGGCAATGCCGGAGATGGCAACGATGTCGCCGGCTTCTGCGCTGTCCTGCTCGATACGCTCCAGGCCCAGGAAGCCCAGTACCTGCCCGATCTTGCCGTTACGCTTCTTGCCTTCACGGTCGATTACCGCAACCTGCATGCCCTTCTTCAGGGTGCCGCGCTGAATGCGGCCGATGCCGATCACGCCCACGAAGTTGTTGTAGTCCAGCTGGCTGATGCGCATCTGGAACGGGCCTTCCGGGTCGACTTCCGGCATCGGCGCGTGCTGCATGATGGCTTCGTACAGCGGGGTCATGTCGCCGTCACGGACGGTGTCTTCCAAGCCGGCATAGCCGTTCAGGGCCGAGGCGTAGACGATCGGGAAGTCGAGCTGCTCATTGGTGGCGCCGAGCTTGTCGAACAGGTCGAACACCTGGTCGATCACCCACTCCGGGCGCGAGCCCGGGCGGTCAACCTTGTTGACCACGACGATCGGCTTGAAGCCCATCGCGAAGGCCTTCTGGGTGACGAAGCGGGTCTGCGGCATCGGGCCGTCCATCGCGTCGACCAGGATCAGCACGGTGTCGACCATCGACAGTACGCGCTCCACCTCGCCGCCGAAGTCGGCGTGTCCCGGGGTGTCGACAATGTTGATCCGGTTCTTGATGCCGGTCTTCTTGTCTTCCCAGGTGATGGCCGTGTTCTTGGCCAGGATGGTGATGCCGCGCTCTTTTTCCTGGTCATTGCTGTCCATCACGCGCTCGGCAAGCACCGTGCGCTCGGACAGGGTGCCAGACTGCTTCAGCAGCTGATCGACGAGGGTGGTTTTGCCGTGGTCGACGTGGGCGACGATGGCGATGTTGCGAAGATTTTCGATGGACATGCGAAAGACGGCCAGCCGGTGCCGTGAATGGGGAAAAGAAGTCCAACATTATACCGGTATGTTTTGCCAACAGGAAAATTCCTTGTCCCCTGTGGTCCGCAACCCGTTCAGCTGGACCCCGCCAGAGGTGGCAAAGGGAGGGGGATTCAGTCCGGCGAGGGCGGGTGTATCCTATGCGGCTAGCGCAAGATGTCTTCTCCTACAAGGATTCCCATGTCCCTGATTGCCAATTTCGACACCTCCCGCGGCCTGATCAAGGTCGAGCTGTTCGCCGACAAGGCACCGCTGACCGTGGCCAACTTCGTCAACCTGACCAAGCACGGTTTCTATGACGGGCTGGCTTTCCACCGCGTGATTGCGGACTTCATGGTCCAGGGCGGCTGCCCGGAAGGCTCCGGCCGCGGTGGCCCGGGCTACCGCTTTGAAGATGAGACCAAGAACGGCGTGCGCCACGAGCGCGGCGTGCTGTCCATGGCCAATGCCGGCCCGAACACCAACGGCAGCCAGTTCTTCATCACCCACATCAAGACGGATTGGCTGGATGGCAAGCACACCGTGTTTGGCAAGGTGCTTGAAGGTCTGGATGTGGTTGATGCGATCAAGCAGGGCGACGCCCTGAACGCGATCACCCTGGAAGGCGACACCGACGCCGTGCTGGCCGCCAAGGCCGACCGCGTCGCCGAGTGGAACAAGATCCTCGCCGCCTGATTGTTCTCGACGGCCACCTATTCATCAAGTGGCCGTTTCTGATTCTGGCCCTGGTGCCGCTCCCACGCGGTGGCAGGGTTTCACCCCCACGACACGCTTCTTAGCAGAGGAAACCCCCATGAAAGCACCCGTACGTGTTGCCGTGACCGGCGCTGCCGGCAATATCGGTTACGCCCTGCTGTTCCGCATCGCTTCTGGCGAAATGCTCGGCAAGGACCAGCCGGTCATCCTGCAGCTGCTCGAAATCGACAACGAAAAGGCCCAGGCCGCGCTGCAGGGCGTGGTCATGGAGCTGGAAGATTGTGCATTCCCGCTGCTGGCTGGCGTGGTGACCACCGCTGATCCGCTGGTGGCCTTCAAGGACGTCGACGTGGCCCTGCTGGTCGGCGCCCGTCCGCGCGGCCCGGGCATGGAGCGTAAGGACCTGCTGCTGGAAAACGCCAAGATCTTCACCGTGCAGGGCAAGGCCCTGAACGCCGTCGCCAAGCGCGATGTGAAGGTGCTGGTGGTTGGCAACCCGGCCAACACGAACGCTTACATCGCCATGAAATCCGCGCCGGACCTGAACCCGAAGAACTTCACCGCCATGCTGCGCTTGGACCATAACCGTGCGCTGAGCCAGTTGGCTGCCAAGACCGGCAAGGCCGTGGACAGCTTTGAGAAGTTCACCGTGTGGGGCAACCACAGCCCGACCATGTACCCGGACTACCGTTTCGCCACCAGCGGCGGCGCTTCGGTGGCCGAGCTGATCAACGACCAGGAATGGAACGCCAACACCTTCATCCCGACCGTCGGTAAGCGTGGCGCGGCGATCATTGCTGCCCGTGGCCTGTCCTCGGCTGCATCGGCGGCCAATGCTGCCATCGACCACATCCATGACTGGGTGCTGGGCAGCAACGGCAAGTGGGTGACGATGGGCGTGCCGTCCGACGGCTCCTACGGCATTCCGGAAGGCGTGGTGTTCGGTTTCCCGGTGACCACCGAGAACGGCCAGTACACCATCATCAAGGACCTGCCGATCGACGACTTCTCCAAGAAGTACATCGACATCACCCTGGGTGAGCTGGAAGAAGAGCGTGCTGGCGTTGCTGATCTGCTGTAACCGCAGCGTTCTGACGTGATGCAATGAACGGGGAGGCTTCGGCTTCCCCGTTTTTATTTGACTGTTTCAGGGCGGGGCAGGGTGCCGTGGCGCTTTGCAAACAACGCCTCTACCAGGCATTGCTCGGCACTGATAGGTACTGCTTTCCTGTGATTGGCATGGACAACGAAATCGCGCTGCATTACATCGACGATGCACTGCTGGTGGCTGAAAAGCCTGCCGGCTTGTTGTCCGTGCCGGGGCGTTTGCCGGAGAACCAGGATTGTCTGGTTTCGCGATTGCAGGCCTTGTATCCGGATGTGCTGACCGTGCATCGGTTGGATCAGGTGACCTCGGGATTGATGGTCTATGCGCGCGGCAAGGCGATGCAGTCGGCGTTATCCGGGCAATTCGAGAAGCGCCTGGTCAGCAAACGCTATGAGGCGTTGCTGGAAGGATTGCTGGACGGTGACGCGGGCGAGGTCGCGTTGCCGATGATGAGAGATTGGCCGAACCGGCCCAGACAGAAAGTGGATTTTGAGCTGGGCAAGCCGGCGCTCACGCGTTGGCGGTTGCTGGGGACGGATGCGGAGGCACGGCACTCGCGCGTGGAGCTTGAGCCGGTGACCGGTCGCACGCATCAATTGCGGCTGCATATGACCAGCATTGGGCATCCGATTGTTGGCGATCTGCTCTATGGCGCATCGCCGGCGCGGCGGGTGTGTCTGCATGCGAGTCGGTTGGTGTTTGTGCATCCGGTGACGGGTGAGGTGATGGAGTTTGTTTCTGGGTGTGCTTTTTGATTTGACGGTATGTAGGAGCAGGAGCTGCCCTCACCCCAACCCCTCTCCCGTACACGGGAGAGGGGCTTTTAAAAAGCAGCGATTGCACTCACTGCATCGTCTCGCGGTGCACTAGCCCCTCTCCCGTGTACGGGAGAGGGGGTGGGGTGAGGGCAGCTCTCATCCCCAATCTTTCGTCGTAAGACCATCGTCGCAGGGAGCTCGATGTGGTGTCAGGACTATGCTCGGCCTACAACGTAGGTTCCGGAGGATGTCATGCAGTACGAGCAGATCTACCGCCGTTCCATCGAAGCGCCTGAGGCGTTCTGGGCCGAAGAAGCCAAGGCGATTTACTGGCATCGCGCTCCGCAGCAGATCCTCGACTATTCGAATCCGCCATTCCGGCGTTGGTTCGTCGGTGGCGAAACCAACCTCTGCTACAACGCGGTTGATCGCCATCTTGCCGAACGTGCAGATCAACTCGCACTCGTGGCCATTTCCACTGAAACCAACACCACCCGCGAGATCACATATCGCGATTTGTATCGCGAGGTGAATGCTTTCGCCGCCGTGCTCCAGCGGCTCGATGTTGGCCGCGGTGATCGCGTTGTGATCTACATGCCCAACATGGCCGAAGCGGTGTTCGCGATGCTGGCCTGTGCGCGTATTGGTGCAGTGCATTCGGTGGTGTTCGGTGGCTTTGCTGCGCACAACCTCGCGCTGCGTATCGACGATGCACAACCCAAATTGTTGATTGCCGCGGATGCCGGCATGCGTGCTGGCAAGGTCATCCCGTACAAGGCGATGGTCGATGCCGCGTGCGCGGAAGCGCAGAGTCCGCCACCCAAAGTGTTGATTGTCTCGCGTGGGCTGGATGCGGCGGAACCGAAACTGGCGGGGCGCGATGAGGACTACGCCATGTTGCGCGCGCAGGTTGGCGATGTGGAAGTTCCCGTGGAATGGCTGGAGTCCAACGCGCCCAGCTATCTGTTGTACACCTCCGGCACCACCGGCAAACCCAAGGGCGTGCAGCGCGATGTGGGCGGCTATGCGGTGGCGATGGCGCAGTCGATGCGCACGGTGTTTGATTGCGCACCGGGGCAGGTGATGTTTTCCACCTCGGATGTCGGCTGGGCGGTGGGCCACTCGTACAACGTATATGGGCCGTTGATTGGTGGCTGCACGTCACTGTTGTATGAAGGGTTGCCGATCAACCCCGACGCCGGCATCTGGTGGGCGCTGTGCGAGCAATATGGCGTGCGCACGATGTTCTCTTCACCCACCGCGATCCGCGTGTTGAAGAAACACGATGTCGACTTCATTGATCGCCATGATCTGTCCGAGTTGAAGTATCTGTTCCTGGCAGGCGAGCCGCTGGATCAACCCACGGCGCAATGGATCAGTGGCGCCCTGCATAAGCCGGTGATCGACAACTATTGGCAGACCGAAACCGGTTGGCCAGCACTGACGCTGCTGCCGGGTCTGGACATGAAACCGGTGAAGTTCGGCTCGCCGGGATTCCCCAACCTCGGCTACAAGATGAAGATCATTGACGAGCAGAGCGGGGCGGAAGTGGCGCCCGGGCAGAAAGGCGTATTGGTGATCCAACCGCCCTTGCCGCCGGGTTGCATGAGCACGGTGTGGAACGACGACGAGCGCTTCCTCAAGAGCTATTTCAGCCACTTCAATGAACTGCTCTACAGCTCGCTGGACTGGGCCATCCGTGATGAAGAGGGCTACACCTTCATCCTCGGTCGCACCGACGATGTGATCAACGTCGCCGGGCATCGGCTCGGTACGCGCGAGATCGAAGAAGCCATCGCCAGCCACCCGCGAGTGGCCGAGGCAGCGGTGATCGGGGTGCACGACGAGCTCAAGGGCCAGGTGCCGCTGGTGTTCGTGACCCTCAAACAGGCGGCCGCCGATGAGGAGGTGCCAGTGCTTGCTGCGGAAATGATGCAGCGCGTCACCGGTTCGCTGGGGGCGGTGGCACGTCCGGCGCACGTGCATATCGTCAACGCGCTTCCCAAGACGCGTTCGGGTAAGCTGCTGCGGCGTTCGTTGCAGGCCTTGGCGGAGCAGCGCGACCCGGGGGATCTGTCCACATTGGACGACCCGGGCGCACTGGATGAAATCCGCCGCGCGCTGGGGAAATAGCGCAGGCCACAGGCGCAGCGATCGCAAGGGGGCGGTACGTGGACAGGTAATCAGAACCGGGGCGGGGGCTCCGGGTCGATGACGCGTGCCGTGATTGCGATGCACAACTGTGGGAGGGGGAATGGCATTGATCTATGCCAAGACGGCTGCTGGCCGTCGTGAAATGGAAGACCGCGCGTTGCGTTTGGCGCCGGCACTGCGTTCGGTGCTGCTGTTGGTGGACGGGCAGCGCGATGCGCGTGAGTTGCAGCAGATGGCGCAGGGGCTGCGCGCGCCGGAAGACGTCCTGGCGCAGCTGGTGTCGATGACGCTGATTGAAGCCATCGGTGGCAGCGTCGAACGTATCCCGGACGTGCCGGTTACGGTGCAACTGGGAGACGACCCGCTGCGCTACCAGCAGCTGCGTGACTGGATGGCCGAATCGGTACGCAAACACCTGGGCCTGAAGGGCTACCTGATCCAGCTGAAGATCGAGCGCAGTCGCACGGCAGTCGGGCTGGAGCAGTTGTGGCCGGAAGTCGCCACCGCGCTCGGCAAGGCCAAGAGTCCGGCCTTTGCCAGCCGTTGGTTGGATGAGACGCGCGCGTTGGTGATGGCCTGAACTGATGAGGCCGCTGGCTGTTGGAGAGCCACTCAGCCCGCCCGTTTCAACGTTGAACGCGTTCACCGCCGTCACGGGGTGAGCCGCGCCGGGTAGTGCTGCGGCACGCGTGTGGTCAGCGCGTGCTGCAGCATTCCTTGGCCAGGCTCACGTGCCGCTGTGGCGGCCACCCGCAGCTGCCAGTGAGAACACGAACAGCGCCCCTTCGCGGCTGTCGAGCAGGTGAATCTGGCGGTGATGCAGCTGAAGGATGCGGTGCACGATCAGCAGCCCCAGTCCGCCGCTGTCCGTGCGCTGGCTGCCCAGTGCTGGCGGCGTGATGAACAGGTTGGCGCGGCGCTCCGGGGCGATGCCCGGGCCGCTGTCCAGCACGCTGACCTGCACCTCATCGGCGGCAGCACGCAAGGTGACGGTGATATGGCCGCCTTCGGGCGTGTGGCGGATGGCGTTGTCGAGCAGGTTGGTCAGTACCCGTTCGATCAACCCCAGGTCGGCTTCCACTGCGGGCACGCCCGGCGGAATGTTGGCGGTCAAGGTCTGCTGGCGCGCCTGCGCGGACAACTCCAGTTTCTGGAAAACATCCTGCACCAGATCGGGCAGCGAGAAGGCCTGCAGCTCCAGCACCACGCCGCCGTGTTCGAGCCGTGCCAGTTCAAATAGGGCCTGTGCCAACTGCCCCACCTTGCGACTCTGCGACAGCGCGATCGACAGGTAGCGCTGACGCTCGTCGGCACTGAGTGAGGCGTCTTTCAATGACAGCGTTTCCAGATAGCCATGCAGCGAGGAAAGCGGCGTACGCAGGTCGTGCGAGATGTTGGCGACCAGTTCACGCCGTTGTAGATCCTGTTGCCGCAGCTGCTGCCATTGGTCGCCGATGCGTTGCGCCATCTGCCCGAAGCTGTGCTGCAGGATGGTGAGCTCGTCGCGTTCGCCGGGACGCAGTGGAGTGGGCGGCATCGGCAACGGCGGGTTGTCGGCATCGACGTCGAAAGATTGGATGCGGCGGGTCAACCGACGCAGTGGATGTGTCACCCAGCGAAAGGCGATTGCACCGGCCAGCACTCCAATCACCGTGACAATCACCAGCGACCACAGCGCCGTGCGCAGGCTGGCATTGGCGGCGATGTTGGCGGCCAACGCCTCGCGCTGTTCGCCCAGCAGGACCACGTAGATGTAGCCAGTCTGACGGCCTTGCACCCACAGCGGTGCGGCATTGAAAACCTTGCGCGCGGTGGTGCTGCGGGGATCGTCACCGAGAATCGGCAGCGGCTCGCCACGCAGCAACGCCTGCACGGGTGCCAGATCGACGTGGTCACGCTTGAGGTGGCCATTGGGAGCGTCATGGCCAAGGATGCGGCCCTGGTCATCAAGCAGGTACACCTCGACGCTGGGATTGACGGCCATCAACTTGCCGAACAATGCGCGCACTTCGCCATCGCGCATGCCGCGGGTGTCCATCAACTCGCCGCT
This sequence comes from Stenotrophomonas sp. Iso1, assembly GCF_027497995.1. Taxonomy (GTDB): domain Bacteria; phylum Pseudomonadota; class Gammaproteobacteria; order Xanthomonadales; family Xanthomonadaceae; genus Stenotrophomonas. Next base: position 1,035,883 of record NZ_JAODBT010000001.1, read on the forward strand.
GCGTGCGATGTGTTCGGCCAGACCTTGCGACAGACGTTGCACGGTTTCCAGCTCATGCATGCGAGTACTGCGCATCTGTATCCATGCGAGCGCGACACAGCACACCAGCAGCAAGCCGAAGAACACAACGGTTAAGCGTTGTGACAGCGTCAAGCGGATCATGGGTCGCCCTCGCCAGCATCGACCAGTTTGTAACCGCGCCCCCAAATCGTCTGGATCAACTGCGGATTGGCGGGATCATGCTCGATCTTGTTGCGCAGCCGGTTGATGTGGGTATTGACCGTGTGCTGGTAGCCCTCGTGTTGATAGCCCCAGACCTGGTCGAGCAGGTTCATGCGTGAGTAAACCTGGTCGGGATGACGCACAAAGAAGTGCAGCAGGTCGAACTCGCGCGGGGTAAGTTCCAGTGCACGGCCCTGCACCTGCGCGGTGCGTGCGACGGGGTCGATGCGGATGCCGGCCGCTTCGATTTCGCCAGCATCGATGCGTGCGTTCTGCGCCATCGCCTCGACCCTGCGCAACAATGCTTTGACGCGCGCGACCAGTTCCAGCATTGAGAACGGTTTGGCCAGGTAGTCATCGGCGCCCAGCTCCAGGCCGAGGATGCGATGCACTTCGCTGGCCCGCGCGCTGGTGATGATGATGGGCGTGTAACGCGCCATGGCCCGCGCCCGTTTACAGATTTCCAGGCCATCCACGCCCGGGAGCATCAGGTCCAGCACCAGTGCACTCCACGGACTGGCTTCGAGCAGTCGCAGGCCTTCGTCGCCGGTGGCAGCGTGGGTGACGTCGTAGCCTTCGTCGCGCAGATGCATGCGCAGCAGATTGGCGATATGGATGTCGTCTTCGACGATCAGGACACGTTTGGCGCTGCTCATCGATGCGCGCGACCGGCGGGGGAGGTGATGGCCATTGTCGGTGGAAGCGCGCCTGCAAGGTGTAACGGAAAATTTAACTCTACGTGAGGATTCGTTGATCGGGTTGGGCGCAGCATGGCCACATCCTTCCACGGCTGGAGAACGGCCATGTCTCTCACCCGTCGCACTGTGCTTGGTATCGGCTGCATGGCGGCAGCCGCCGGTTTGTTGGGTCTGACGACGGCCTGCAGTGGTGCGGCACCCGCCGCACCGGCCCGTACGCGGTTGTTTGAAGTCATGCGCAGCGATGCCCAATGGCGTGACCAACTCAGCCCCGCGCAGTTCGCGGTGCTGCGCGGCCAATCCACCGAGCGCGCGTTCAGCAGCCCGCTCAACAGTGAGCATCGGCGTGGCACGTTCGTGTGTGCCGGTTGCGCCTTGCCGCTGTTCTCCTCTGCGACCAAGTTCGACAGCGGCACCGGTTGGCCCAGCTTCTGGGCGCCGCTGCACGATGCGGTGGGCGAAGAGCGCGACACCACCTTCGGCATGCTGCGGGTGGAAGCGCATTGCCGGCGCTGCGGCGGCCATCTGGGCCATGTGTTCAATGACGGCCCGCGCCCCACAGGGCTGCGTTACTGCATGAATGGCGTGGCCATGAATTTCGTCGCGGCCTGAGCGCCGCAGTCTCCGACTTCCAACAAGGATTCCTCCATGCTCCTGCTTGTGCTGGCCTATCTCGGCGGTGTGCTTACCCTTCTCAGTCCGTGCATCCTGCCGGTGCTGCCGTTCGTGTTCGCTCGATCGGACCGGCCGTTCCTGCGCAGCGGTTTGCCGTTGCTGATCGGCATGGCATTGATGTTTGCGGTAGTGGCCAGCCTGGCGGCGGTAAGCAGCCAATGGGTAGCGCAGGCCAACCAGATCGGGCGCTGGATCGCGCTGGTGGTGATGGCGATGTTTGCGCTGGCGCTGCTGTGGCCTGCATTCGCGAACCGGTTGTTGTCGCCGTTGCAACGGCTTGGTGTCCGCCTGAGCGCATCGGCCGACGAAGGCCCTGCGGGCGTGGGCACTTCGTTGTTGATCGGCATTGCCACGGGCTTGCTGTGGGCGCCGTGCGCTGGGCCGATCCTGGGTTTGATACTCACCGGTGCCGCGTTGCAGGGGGCCAACGTCGGTACCAGCGGCCTGTTGTTGGCTTATGCGCTGGGGGCGGCCACGTCGCTGGCGCTGGCCATCTGGATCGGCGGTCGGGTATTTGCTGCCTTGAAGCGCCATCTCGGTGCAGGTGAATGGATACGCCGTGGCCTCGGCGTTGCCGCGTTGCTGGCCGTGGTCGCGATTGCGATGGGTTGGGATACCGGCGTGCTGACGCGCCTGTCGACCGTGAGCACGGCCAAGCTTGAGCAGGGCCTGCTCGATGCGCTGCCAGGGCAGGCGCCGACGGCGGGCAGCTCGATGATGATGGCTGCGAACGACTCGGCCCTGCCTGCATTGCCGGTCGAAGGCACGCTGCCATCCCTTACCGGCGTCACCGGATGGCTCAACAGTCCGCCATTGGATGCGCAGGCATTGCGCGGCAAGGTGGTGCTGGTCGATTTCTGGACCTACTCCTGCATCAACTGTCTGCGCGCCATGCCGCATGTGCGCGAGTGGGCCGAGCGCTACCGCGATCATGGCTTGGTGGTGATCGGTGTGCATGCCCCGGAGTTCGCATTCGAACGTGATGTGCGCAACGTGCAGCGCGCGGTCACCGACCTCAAGGTCACGTATCCGGTAGCCATCGACAATGACTTCGCGATCTGGCGTGGCTTCAACAATCGTTACTGGCCGGCGCATTACTTCATTGATGCGCAGGGCCGTATTCGTGCCCATCATTTTGGTGAAGGCAACTACGCGCAGTCCGAGCAGATCATCCGCCAGCTGCTGCGCGAAGCCGGCAACACCTTGCCGGGTGATGACGTACCGGCGATGACGATGGAAGCCGCGCGTGACGGCGTTGAGCGTGAGGCGGACATGAGTAACCTCAAATCGCCGGAAACCTACATCGGCCGTGCACGTGCGGAGAACTTTGCATCACCCGGTGGACTGTACGCGGGGCGTGCGGCTGACTACCGCGTGCCGGCCACCTTGAAGCTCAATCAATGGGCATTGGACGGGCGTTGGGTGGTGGGCGAAGAAGACGCGCAGTTGCAGCAGGCCGGTGGCCGTATCGCATTCCGCTTCCATGCGCGTGACCTGCATCTGGTGTTGGCGCCGCAGGACGCCAGCAAGCCGGTGCGTTTCAAGGTGCGTATTGATGGGCAAGTGCCCGGTGCATCGGCAGGCGGTGATGTATCAGCAGACGGTAGCGGCAAGGTGGACGGTAACCGGCTGTACCAGTTGATCCGTCAGAACGGCGCGGTGCAGGAACGCACCTTCGAAATCGAGTTCCTCGATCCAGGTGTCCACGCCTATGCCTTTACGTTCGGATGAGCCCCGGAGGCCAATGATGAAACTCACCATGGACAAACTGGCTGCCGGCAGCATTGCCGCGATGATCGCTGCGTTGCTGGTGATCGGCGTACTCAATCTTGATCGCCCCGTGCATGCGTCGTCGGCGACGGTCAGTGTTCCTGCGCCCAGTGGCGCTGCGGACTTGCGCCAGCCCGGCATCAAGCGCGCGCAGGTGGTATTTGCTGGCGGCTGTTTCTGGGGCGTGCAGGGCGTGTTCCAGCACATCAAGGGCGTGGACAGTGCGGTCTCCGGTTACATCGGTGGCAGCGAGGCCAACGCCAGCTATACCCGCGTGGGCGGCGGCAGTACCGGCCATGCCGAAGCGGTGCAGGTGACCTACGATCCGGCACAGGTCAGCTACGGGCAATTGATGCAGGTGTTTTTCTCGGTGGTGCACGACCCGACGCAACTCAATCGACAAGGTCCGGACCGTGGCACGCAGTATCGGTCGGCGGTGTACGCCAATGCAGCGGATCAACGCGACGCCACCCGCGCTTACATCGCGCAACTGCAAAGGAGTGGCGTGTTCAAGGCGCCAGTGGTGACGCAGGTAGACGGCGGCAAGCTGTTCTATGCGGCGGAGGGTTATCACCAGAACTACCTCACGCTGCATCCAGAATCTTTGTACATCCGGGTCAACGACCTGCCCAAAGTGGAGGCGCTGAAACACCATTACCCCGCGCTGTATCGCGACACACCGCGCTTGCTCACCACGTTTTCGGTGCGCTGATTCACCTGTGGAAGAATGCGATACACATCGCCCTCATGGTGCTGAAACAAAACGGGCCGCCAGCGTTTGCGCCGACGGCCCGTCAACAGCGCTTTACGCGCTTGCAGGTATTACGCCAGACCTTCGGTCTTCAGCGCAGCTTGCACGGCTGGGTCGGCCTGCATGCGTTGTTCAAAACGGTCCAGTGCATCCATGCCGGCCAGGTCGATAGTCAAACCACGCGCCCAACGCAGGGTCACGTAGGTGTACGCATCGGCGATGGACGGACGCGGCGTACCGCCCAGCCATTCGACCTGCGCCAGCCGGTCATTCAGACGCTGGTACAGCGCCTTGAGCTTCTCTCGCGCGTTCTGCTGGGTGCGTGCGATGACCGCATCGTCTTCCAGATACTTGGTCGAGCCGAAGATCGGGTGGAAGGTCGGATGCACGTCGGCATTGACGAAGGACAGCCAGCGATTCACTTCGGCGCGGGTGCGCGCATCGCTGCCGCCGTCCAGACCGGAAGCCGGTGCCTTGTCGCAGATGTAATGCAGGATGGCGGCGTTCTGGGTCAGCACCCAGCCATCATCCTCAAGCACCGGCACGGCGCCGGCCGGGTTCATGGCCAGGTATTCGGGCGACTTCATGGTCGCGTAGTCCACGACCTGCACCTCGAAGGGCAGGCCGGACCAGACCAGTGCGATGTGGTCTGCCAGCGAACAGGCGCCGGGCTTGGTGTAGAGCTTCATCAGATACCTCGGGAGTGGAGACACTCTCGCATTATCGCCACAAGCACGTTGCGTGGTGTGGCGACAGGTATCTCTGGCGCGCGGCTCAGGAAGCGCGCGGCTTCAGCGATTGCACCTTGAAGAAGGTATGACCACCGATGGTTGCTACCTGGTAGGCATTGCGCCAGCTGGGGCTTGCGATGGACAGCGCGGCGAAGTGGCTGGCACCCGGCACGATTTCCTTGCGCTGCTCGACCGGCAAGGCCCAGTTGCGCTCGGCGGCGAAAGCCACGTCCACGGCTTCTGCCCAGGCATCGTTGTTGCGCAGTTGGGTGCCCGGCGAGACCAGGGTGGGGGCGAACTGCTTGCGGGCAGTCACCACCTGGCACATCGAGTTGCCCCAGAGGCCGCTGTCCAGCCGCCGCAGGGCGACTTCGGCAACTGCCTGCTGACCGCGCAGGGTCTGGTCGCGGGCTTCCAGGTAAACGGTCGTGCTCAAACACAGTGAATCGGCGGCCGGCTGCGGCAACATCTGCGACAGCCAGAGAATCCAGGCCAGTTTCATAAATCTCCTTGCTCCGTGTGGGCCGCAGCTCGCCTGTTCCTGAAAAGCATGGAACCGGTCGACTGAGACTTGGCGTTATGGGGAGGCGGCCGTGGCATCGGGGCCGCCCCGTGGTCGGCCCTCAATGAGATTGGGGAGGGCCGCACCTTGCTCACCAGAACTGGGGGGTGAGCGGAAGAGCGCGCAAGTTAGGGGGCGAACCCCAAACCCATCCTGAATGGGGCTTGTTGACATTCAGGTTGTTTGCAACCGGCGCGGTGCGAAGAGTGAGTGAGAGGAAGTGAGGAATGAGTGAGGAAAAATGCTGGGCAAGATCCGCTTGCAACAGCATCGCTGGTCATTCTGTCGTTGCATTTTCGGGCAAGCGAAAGACGCCATTGGGCGCTTGGTTCCCTCCCTTTCGTGCCGTGAAAGGGAGCGCTGAGGAGGCGTGTTTTTCGCTTTTGCAGCCACGCCCCCTCATTTCTGCTTCAGAGCGCCGCCGCCAGACGGCTGCCCTGATCAATTGCGCGCTTGGCATCCAGCTCCGCCGCCACGTCGGCGCCACCAATGATGTGGACGCTGCGGCCGGCGGCGAGTAGCGCATCGGCCAGCTCACGTCGCGGCTCCTGTCCCGCACAGACGACCACGTTGCCGACGTCCAGCAACTGCTCCTGACCATCGATGCGGATACGCAGTCCGGTGTCGTCCACGCCCAGGTACTCCACGCCGCCGAGCATCGTCACTGCCTTGGCCTTGAGCGTGGCGCGGTGGATCCAGCCAGTGGTCTTGCCCAAGCGAGCGCCGGGCTTGCCGGGGCTGCGTTGCAGCAGCCATACCTTGCGCGCGGGCGCTTCGGGTTGCGGTTTCACCAGCGCGCCGCGTTTTTCGAAACTCGGGTCCACACCCCATTCGGCCATCCAGCGTGCCGGGTCCAGCGCGGGCGAGGGGCCTTCATGCACCAGGAACTCGCCAACATCGAAACCAATGCCGCCAGCACCGATAACAGCAACCTTGTCAGCGGCCTTCACCCGGCCCAACAGCACGTCCAGATAATTCACCACCATCGGGTGATCGGCGCCGGGGAAGTCGACCTTGCGCGGCAGGATGCCGGTGGCGACCACTACTTCGTCGTAGCCGGCCAGGCTTGCCGCTTCGGCGCGCGTGTCCAGCCGCACATCCACGCCGGTATCAACGAGACGGTGCCGGAAGTAGCGCAGCGTTTCATGGAACTCTTCTTTGCCGGGGATGCGCTTGGCCACATTGAACTGGCCGCCGATCTCACTGGCCGCATCAAACAGCGTGACGTGGTGGCCGCGCTCGGCCGCCACCGTGGCGCAGGCCAAACCCGCCGGGCCGGCACCCACCACGGCCACGCGCTTGGGCGCGGTGGTTGGGCGGTAGACCAGTTCGGTTTCATGCGCAGCGCGCGGGTTGACCAGGCAGGTGGCGCGTTTGTTGACAAAGATGTGATCCAGGCAGGCTTGGTTGCAGGCGATGCAGGTGTTGATGGTTTCCGGCCTGCCGGCGCGTGCCTTCGCAGGCCATTGCGGATCGGCCAGCAGCGGGCGCGCCAGCGACACCATGTCGGCATGACCATCGGCCAGTACGCGCTCGGCCACCTCGGGCATGTTGATACGGTTCACCGCGATCACGGGCACATTCACGTGTGGGCGCAGTTTGGCGGTGACGCCGGTAAAGGCGGCACGCGGCACTGAAGTGGCAATGGTCGGCACACGCGCCTCATGCCAGCCGATGCCAGAGTTGATCAAGGTGGCGCCGGCCGCTTCGATGGCCTTGGCCTGTAGCAGCACTTCTTCCCAGTTGCTGCCGTCCTCCACCAGGTCAAGCAGTGACAGCCGGTAAATGATGATGAAGTCCGGGCCGCAGGCTTCGCGGATGCGGCGCACGATCTCCACCGCAAAACGCATGCGCTTGGCCGCGTCACCGCCCCAGGCGTCATCGCGCTTGTTGGTGCGCGGGGCGATGAATTCGTTGATCAGATAGCCTTCCGAACCCATTACTTCCACACCGTCATAGCCGGCATCACGTGCCAGCCTGGCCGCGCGGGCGTAGTCGCGGATATGTCGATCAACGCCGCGTGTCGAGAGCGCGCGCGGAGTGAACGGATTGATCGGCGCCTTCAACTTCGACGGCGCTACCTGCAACGGGTGGTAGGCATAGCGCCCGGCGTGCAGCAGCTGCATGCAGATTTTGGCGCCATGACTGTGCACGGCAGTGGTCACCTGGCGGTGACGGCCCACTTCCCATGGCCAGGACAACTTGCTGCCAAACGGCGCCAACCAACCCACCACGTTCGGGGAGAAGCCGCCGGTGACCAGCAACGCAGCGCCGCCTTCGGCGCGCTCGGCAAAGTAGGCGGCCAGTTTCGGGAAATCGCGGACGTGGTCTTCCAGCCCGGTATGCATCGACCCCATCAGGATGCGGTTGCGCAGCTGGGTGAAGCCCAGGTCCAGGGGCGCGAACAGATTCGGGAAAGCGTTGGCTGGCGTCATGGTAGATACGCTTGCGTATGGAATAGGCCCATTCTGAGGGGCAATGAGGGGATTTCTCAATCCTCAGCTTGGCGGGTGCGGTAAAGACGGGATGTGACCAGCCGATTACAATTCGCGCCGTCGCCGATCGGCGGTCTGTTGTTTTCAGGGGCGTTGTAAATGAATACTGCGATTTCGCCGGCTTATACCCAGCGAGTGTTCCCACGGCTGTGGATGCTGGTAGCGGGCATCGTGGCACTGGGGGTGGTGGCTCGCTTGTGCATGTGGGCCACCTACGCCGGCGCTTCGCGCGGCACCGAGTTGCTGTGGCCGGTGCTACTGCAGGGAGCCCGTTACGACCTGGTGGCCGGCGCGGTCTGTGCGCTGCTGGTCGGGGTGGTGGCCGTCCCGGTCTGGCTGAGCGGGCGTCGTGAGCACGCGGTGCGTGCGGTGCAGTGGTTGCTGGTGGCGCTACTGCTGCTGTTCGCACTGTTGTCGGTATGCGAACACTTCTATTACGGGTTCTACAAAACGCGTTTCGATCCCATCGTGTTCGGTATGTTCGAGGACGACACGGGCGCGATCCTGGAAACGGTATGGGACGACTACCCTGTGATTCCGGGGCTGTTGGGGCTGGCATTGGGCGGCATACTCCTCGGCTGGGGGGTGCCGCGTGTGGGCCGCTGGCTGTGCGCGCGCTGGCCGAAGGGCTCGGCACGATGGGCGCAGGTGCTGCTGCTGGTCGTGCAATGCCTGTTGCTGCTGTTGCTGGCGCGCGGCACGGTGGGAACATTCCCGCTGGTGCGGCGTGATGTGACGGTCTCTGCCGATCCGTTCGTCAATGCGCTGGTGCTCAATGCACCGTTGACGCTGTACCGCGCTGCCCGTATCCGCGCCAAGGAAACCGACATCGCCACCGATCCGCTGGTTGGCGTGCACCGTTTGGGGTTTGGCAGTTTGGCGCAGGCAGCAACGGCTGCCGGCCTGCCTTCCGGCGATCCTGGCCAGATCCGTTCGGCGCTATTCCCGGTTGCGCCGGGGCAACCGCGGACACTGGCCCAATCGCCACACGTGGTGGTGGGCCTGCTGGAATCGTTTGGCCAGGACCTGCTGTACACGGATAGCCCAGGCAATGATCTGCTGGGCCGGCTGCGCGGTGAATTGGCGCACGGTTATCAGTTCGACAACTTCATCTCCGGGCAGAACGGAACCCACCCGACACTGGAGTACCTGCTGCTCGGCACCCCGATCACGCCACTGGCCAATGGTCGCAACGCCCGCGTGGCCTTCGATACATCGGCCGCCTTGCCGTTCAAGCGGGCCGGTTATCGCACGGCCTTTCTGTATGGCGGCGGCAGCGATTGGCGCGAGCTGGGCACTGCGTTGCCGCAGCAGGGTTTCGACTACGTGTATGACGCCCGCGACATCCGCAAGCGCTTCCCCGCAGCGCATGGCACCGACTGGGGCTTGTATGACGCCTATCTGTTCCGCTTCGCCCAGGAGCTGCTGACGCAGGCTGATGCGCGTGGCGAGCGTTTGTTCCTGGTGCTGTTGACCACCACCAACCACCCGCCATTCAAGCTGGATACCCCGCATCCGGACTTGCCGCTCGATCCGAACGGGCTGGGGCCACGCGCGCTGGACGACAAGGCCGAGCTGCGCAAGATGCTGGCGACCTATCAATACCAGGCAGATGAGTTCGGCGGCTTCCTGCGACAGCTGCGGCAAGGCCCGCTGGGTGAACGCACCCTCGTTGCTGCCGCCGGTGACCACAACCTGCGCTCGCATTACCGCTATGACCTGCCTGCCGAGCAGGTGGATGTGGACCGCGTGTTTGCCTACCTTCGGGTGCCTTCCGCGTATGCCCCACCAGGCGAGGGGCCGGATGTCCGCGCCTTTGCAGGCCACGGCGACCTGATTCCGACACTGGTGTCGCTGGCCCTGCCAGGTGAACGCTACTTCGCGACCGGCAGAAATCTGTGGGAGCGGCCGCAAGATGGCGGCCAGGCGTTGGCTCAGTTCGAGCGCGTGTATACGCCGGAAGGTATGTTGTCTCCGCTGGTTGGGCCAAAACTGCATGCCTGGCGTGATCCCCGCCACATCGCAGTGGAAGGACGGGTGCCGGACGCCGCATCCGCTGCACGGGTACAGCACATTGCCGCGGGTGTCGCGCTACGTGATTGGTACATCCGCGAACAGGTACTGCGACAGCGGCGCTAGTTCTCAGCGCGCCGTTGCGATGGCGACGGCACGCCGGTCGAACAGGGGCAGGGTGATTCCGCAGAGCGGCCCGATCAATACGGCAAAGGCCAGCGTGCCGATGCCGACGTTGCCGCCGAGCCACCAGCCGATGGCCAGCGCGGTGGCTTCAATCAGCGTGCGCACCTTCCATATGGCCCAGCCGGTGCGTGCGTGCAGGCCGGTCATCAGCCCATCGCGGGGCCCCGGGCCGAAGTTCGCGCCAATGTAGAGGCCGGTGGCGATGGCCAGCAACAGCAAGCCGGTGATGAACACCAGTACCTGCCACAGCAGGCCGCTCACCGATGGCAGCATCCACAGGCCGAGCTGCGCGCTAGGGCCAATCAACAGCACATTGAGCACCGTGCCGAGCCCGGGTTTCTGCCGCAGCGGCAGCCACATCAGCAGTACCGCCACGCCGACCAGATTGGTGATGAGCCCAAAGCTCCAGCCGCTGCGCAGCGAAATGCCTTGGCTCAGCACATCCCAGGGAGCAATGCCGATACCGGCACGGATCATCAATGACGATGCGATGCCGAACAGAAATAGCCCCAGCAGCAGTTGCAGCAGGCGGGTGAGGAAAGCGGGTGTGAACATGGTGGGCACGCGAGGGCAGGGCGACGCAGGAGCGCGAGTGGACGATGAACAGCAACGCACGCGGTCATGCCGCGCGCGTTGTGTTTGCCTTGGCTGAGGAAATGCGGAGCCTCAGCCCCAGCCTTCCAACGCCAGCTTGCCGATGGTGCGGCCGGATTCCACTTGCTGGTGGGCCAGGCGCAGATTGGCGGCGGTGATCGGGCCCAATCGCTGGGTCAGCGTGGTTTGCAGCTCGCCGGCATCAATCAGGCTCGCAGTACGGGTCAAGATGCGGTGCTGCTCGATCATGTCCGTCGTGCGAAAACGCGCCCGCGCGAACATGAATTCCCAGTGGATGCCGATGCACTTGGATTTGTACGGATCGCCAATGCGCAGCTCACCAGCCGGCTCCACGATCAAGCCAACATGGCCCTGTGGTGCCAGCAACTCGCCCAACTGCTGCCAGTACAGGTCGGTATTGGCCAGGTTGAGTGCGGCATCCACCTGGTCGATGCCCACTGCCTGCAGTTGCGGAGCCAGCGGTTGGCGGTGATCGATGACATGGTCCGCGCCCAGTTGCTTGCACCACGCCACGGTTTCGGGGCGCGAAGCGGTGGCCACGACGGTGAAGCCGGCATGGCGGCCCAACTGGATGGCGATGGAGCCCACGCCGCCGGCTCCGCCGATCACCAGCAGCACCTTGCCGAGGTTGCGCTTGCCGTCCAACTGATAAGGCATGCGCTGGAACAGGAGCTCCCAAGCGGTGAGCGTTGTCAGTGGCAGTGCGGCGGCCTCGGCAAAATCCAGTGTGTTGGGCTTGCGCCCGACCAGGCGCTCGTCCACCAAATGCTGCTGGGCGTTGCAGCCGGGGCGGGTGACGTCGCCGGCGTAATACACCGCATCACCCACTTCAAAGGCGGTCACGTCCGGGCCGACGGCCAATACTGTGCCGGCTGCGTCAAAACCCAGCACCCGGGGAGGATTTTCCTGACCGGTTTTGGGGCCGCGCAGTTTGGTATCGACGGGATTGACCGAGATCGCCTGCACCTGGACAAGCAGATCCTGACCTTGCGGAGAGGTGGGAGCCGGTAGCTCGACATCCAGCAGGGAATCGGGGTCGCTGATGGGTAGGTAATGCGTCAGGCCTATCGCTTTCATGCGGAAAAGTTCCGTTTGCGGGGGAGCAGAATCATCATACTCAGCAAACGGTTCAGCTGGCGGTAACGGCGGCGGGTTGGCTGAGTTTCCCGGGGTTTTCGGACGAAACCAACCGCAATGCAGCAAATACGCTGGAAAGCCTGCCACAGCACGCTCTTGCACCCGTTGATGAAGCTGTATACGGTTCGCCCAGCCGGACAAGTAGAGGTCTGGTGGTTGCGCCATTTGTTATATGGTCGTTAACATCGTCTTCACGGGCCAGCGCATACTGTGCACCCCGATGGCGTGCGGAAACGGCCGTCTCTGAACGCGACGAACGAATATCGCTGTGCTGGACCATGCCTCTACCGGTTTCATACCCCCGAAACAAGGAGCTGTATTTCATGAACAAGAAGATCCTTACCGCCGCGCTGCTGGGTGGTCTGGCTTTTGCCCAGGCCGCTTCGGCACAGGAATTCGATGACCGCTGGTACCTGACCGGTTCGGCCGGCTTCAACTTCCAGGACGGTGATCGTGGCACCAACGATGCTCCGTTCGCCACGCTGGGTCTGGGCAAGTTCATCAGCCCGAACTGGTCGCTGGACGGTGAGCTGAACTATCAGAACCCGAACTTCGACGCCAACCAGGATCAGAACTGGTCGCAGTACGGCGTTTCGCTGGACCTGCGTCGCCACTTCATCCAGGAAGGCCGCGGCTGGAACCCCTACCTGCTGGCAGGCCTGGGTTACCAGAAGGCTGAAGAGGAATATCACCTGACCAATGGTGACCTGGCTGACCGTAAGGACGGCAACCTGGCTGCCAAGGTCGGCGTCGGTCTGCAGACCACGTTCGAAAAGCGCATTGCCGTTCGTGCTGAACTGGCCTACCGCGCTGACTTCGACGACCAGAGCGTCCGTGAGTACAGCAACGACTCCAAGAAGCAGGATTGGTTTGGCGACGTGCTGGCTTCGGTCGGCGTCGTGATTCCGCTTGGCCCGGCCCCGGTCGCTGCTGTGGCGGCTCCGGCTCCGGTTGCCCCGAGCTGCGCCGACCTGGATGACGACGGTGACGGCGTCAACAATTGCGACGACAAGTGCCCGAGCTCGCAGCCTGGCCAGACCATTGGTCCGGACGGTTGCCCGGTGCCGGTCTCGATCGATCTGAAGGGCGTGAACTTCGACTTCGACAAGGCGACCCTGCGTTCGGACGCCGTCTCGATCCTGAGCGAAGCCAGCGAGATCCTGAAGCGTTACCCGGATCTGCGCGTTGAAGTTGCCGGTCACACCGATTCGAAGGGTACCGACGCTTACAACCAGAAGCTGTCTGAGCGTCGCGCCAAGGCTGTGTACGACTACCTGACCACCAACGGTGTGTCGGCTGCTCGTCTGCAGGGCCCGATCGGCTACGGCGAGAGCCGTCCGATTGCTCCGAACACCAACGCTGATGGTTCGGACAACCCGGAAGGTCGTGCAAAGAACCGTCGCACCGAGCTGAACGTCCAGAACTAATCGGACGTTTCGGTTGCGATACAGCAAGGCCCGGCATCTGCCGGGCCTTGTTTTTTTGTGCCCGTGCGCATGGATCGCCATTGCGCGGCACGTAACGGTTGAAAGCGGTGCGAGCGCTGCCTACACTCGCCGCGTTCTCCTGTCTTAATGGAAATTCAATGCTGCGTATCGTTCTGGCTGGTCTTGTCGTGCTGGCTGCCATGCCTGCCGCCCATGCAGCAGTGGATTGTTCGGCCAGTGCCGTCCCGCCGGCTGCGCCGTTGCCGGCCACGGTGATCGCACCGGTGGCTTCTGAGTTGTATGTGCGTCCGGGTCAGCTGGGCATGCCGTCGGGCGTGTTGAGCTCCAGCCTCAGCGAGGACCAGTCACTGGACCGCGTGCTGATGCGCCTGCGCGTGGAAAGCTGCAACAACGTGGCCAGTGCAATTCCGGCTCGTGGTGCGATCAATGCCAACGATCCGGCGGCCTACAAGCCGCAGACGGAGTTCGACAACACGCCGTGGCGTTTTGACATGAGCCAGAACGGCAAGCGCATGACCGCTGAAGAGTTCGACGCCTGGATGAAGGCGCGCGGTGTGCGTGTGGTCAAGGCGCGTCCGGTTCCGGCCGAAGCGGCAGCGCCAGCGGCGCAGCCGGCTGCTGAGGTCAAATAAGGCGGCTGAGCCGCTTCAGTACGAATGGCCCTTCGCAAGCCCCCGCATCGTTCAAGCGCCCGCCCGGCCAAACCTGGCGGGCGTTTGCTTTCCCGTGCCGCCGCTGGCGATGCGCAGGTGCGTCATGGCCTGGCGCGGGTGCTGTCCAAGGCCGGTGTCTGCTCGCGCAGCGAGGCAGCGCGGCGAGTGCTGGAGGGGCGCGTCAGCGTCGATGGACGGGTGATCCGTGATCCGGAGTTCCCGATCCTGGCAGGGCGCCACAAGGTGCTGCTGGATGGACAGCCGTTGGCGGCGGCAAGGCGGCTTTATATCGCCTTGAACAAGCCGCGCGGGTTGGTGACCACGGTGCAGGACGAGCAGGGCCGCGACACGGTCTATCACTGTTTTGAGGGTGCCGGGCTGCCGTGGCTGGCGCCGGTCGGGCGATTGGACAAGGCCAGCGAAGGCTTGTTGTTTTTCAGCAACGACCCGGAATGGGCCGCGCGGCTGACCGATCCGGCCACCGGGCCACTGAAAACCTACCGCGTGCAGGTGGATGCGGTACCCGATGCTGCGCAGCTGGCGCGCATGCAGGAAGGCGTTGATGATGCGGGTGAGCATCTGGCAGCGCATTCGGTGGAAGTCCTACGCCACGGCGAGCGCACCGCTTGGTTGGAGGTGGTACTGGATGAAGGCCGCAACCGCCATATTCGCCGGCTCCTGAAAGTGCTTGGATTCGACGTGCTGCGCTTGATGCGGGTAGCGATCGGGCCGGTGCAGCTGGGCGAGCTCGGAAAGGGGCAATGGCGTGAGCTTGATAGGGCAGAGTTGGATGCTTTGGCGGGTGATGAGTAATTGGCTGAATACGCTAATTAGTTCAATTAATTCAGTGGAATAGCTGTACTTGTTCGAGTGATTGTTTAGACTGGCTCCCTGTCTTAAACGGGATCGCAGCCATGCAAGCTCTTATTCGTGTGTCAGGCATTACGCTGGTGACGCTGTCAGTTGTGGCCTTGGCGGGCTGCGCTTCATCGGGCAAGCACGCGAGCAAGGTGGACGACAAGCCTGTCACGGTCACCGTGGAAAGGCCGGTTGCCGAAAAGGACGCGCTGGGCAATTACCGCTTCCTGATGCAGCAGGGCGAGAGCCGGATGAGCGCTGACCAGTTTGATGCGTGGATGAAGGCCAACGGTATTCGTGTCGCCAAGGGCGCGCCGGTACCGGCGGCTGCACCGGCCGCCAGGGCCGCCAAGAACTGATTGCCTACAATGTCGAGCGATGCTCGGCAGTGGGCTGACCGACAAGGCTTCCTACTTTGGCGGTGTTGAAACGAAACAGGCGCCTTGTGGGCGCCTGTTTCGTTTTCTGCTCGGGCAGTGATCAGCCCTTGATCACGCCCAGCTCTTTACCGATGCGGATGAAGGCATCGATGGCGCGGTCCAGATGTGCGCGGCTGTGCGCGGCGCTGATCTGGGTGCGGATGCGGGCCTGGCCCTTGGGTACTACCGGGAAGAAGAAGCCGATCGCATAGATGCCTTCTTCCAGCAGGCGCTCGGCGAACTTCTGCGCCAGCGGTGCGTCGTACAGCATCACCGGGCTGATCGGATGCACGCCCGGCTTCACGTCGAAACCGGCGGCGGTCATCTTCTCGCGGAAGTAGGCGGTGTTCTCGGCCAGGGTGGCGCGCAGGTCGTCGGCGGCGGCGAGCATCTCGAACGCCTTGATGCCGGCGGCGACCACATGGGGCGGCAGCGAGTTGGAGAACAGGTACGGGCGCGAACGCTGACGCAGCAGTTCGATCACTTCGGCACTGGCGCAGGTGAAGCCGCCCAGTGCGCCGCCCATGGCCTTGCCCAGGGTGCCGGTGATGATGTCGATCTTCTCCAGCACGCCCTTCACTTCGGCCGAGCCACGGCCGGTCGCGCCGAGGAAGCCGGTAGCGTGGCATTCGTCGATGTGCACCAGTGCGTTGTACTTCTTCGCCAGCGCGGTGATCTCATCCAGCGGGGCGATGAAGCCGTCCATCGAGAACACACCATCGGTGGTGATCAGCTTGGTCTTGCAGCCGGCGGCGTCGGCGGCCTGCAACTGGGCTTCCAGATCGGCCATGTCGCAGTTGGCGTAGCGGAAGCGCTTGGCCTTGCACAGGCGCACGCCGTCGATGATCGAGGCGTGGTTGAGCGCGTCGGAAATGATGGCGTCGTTCTCGCCCAGCAGCGGCTCGAACAAACCGCCGTTGGCGTCGAAGCAGGCCGCGTAGAGGATGGTGTCGTCCTTGCCGAAGAACTCGGCGATCTGCTTCTCCAGCTGCTTGTGCAGGTCCTGGGTGCCGCAGATGAAACGCACCGACGCCATGCCGAAGCCATGGCTGTCCAGCGCGTCCTTGGCGGCCTGGATCAGATCCGGGTGGTCGGCCAGGCCCAGGTAGTTGTTGGCACAGAAATTCAGCACCGTGCGGCCGTCGTCCAGGGTGATTTCGGCCGACTGCGGGCTGGTGATGATGCGTTCGGACTTGAACAGCCCCTGCGCGCGGATGGCGTCCAGTTCCTCGGCGTAGTGCCGGGTGAGCGGGGAGGTGTTCGCATTGGCGGTCATGGCAGGGTCTTGCGGACAGAAAGGAACCCCGATTTTAGCCGTCCCCTGCACTTGGCGCTGGCGTCATGCGCGATGGCTATAAGCGACGCGCCCGAAGTCATTTCTCCGCCCGGGTGTGCGCCCGCAGCATCGACGCTCCACCCCGCCTTCACAGGAGCCACCGATGACCGCCAAACGTCCCCCGTTCACCCTGCCGACCAGGAAGCTGTTGTCCCTCAGCCTGGCCGGGCTGGTGTGTGGGGCGTGGTCGCCGGCACAGGCCCAGCAACTCAGCGTTGAACAGCTGCAGCAGCGTCTGGAGCGCCTGGAACGGCTTGCCGGTGTCTCTGATGGCGCGCCGATTGAAGGTGCCGGCCTGGCCGATCTGGACCAGCGTCTGCGCATCCTTGAGCGCCGCTTGGAGTTGCAGGAAGAAGAGCGTGTCGCCAGCGCCAAAGCCGCGCCCAAGATCACCGTCGACCAGAAGGGTGCCTCGTTCAAATCCGGCGACGGCAACTACGAGCTGAAACTGCGCGGTTTGTTGCAGGGCGATGCACGCGTGTTCATCGGCAACAGCAGCCAAAACGACACCTTCCTGCTGCGTACCGCACGGCCGACGCTGGAAGGCTCGCTGGGCAAGCTGGTGGCCTACCGCTTCACGCCGGAATTTGCCGGTGACAGCGCCAGCATCGTCGACGCGTACGCCGACCTGCGCTTCAACCCGGCGTATACGGTGCGCGTGGGTAAGTTCACTTCGCCAGTAGGGCTGGAGCGTTTGCAGTCGTCCGCCGCGCTGGTGGATGTGGAACGCGCGCTGGCCAGCGAACTGGCGCCCAACCGGGACCTCGGCGTGCAGCTGCAGGGTGAAGTGGCCAAGGGCAAATTCAGTTATGCACTGGGCGTGTTCAACGGTACGGTCGATGGTCGCGATGCGGTGACCAGCAATCCGGACGATGACTTCGAGTACGCCGGCCGCGTGTTCTTCGAGCCCTTCAAGGGCAAGGAAAGTGTATGGGCCGGGTTGGGTTTCGGCCTGGGTGCAAGCGCGGGTGAAAAGCACGGCAGTGGCAGCAATTTCCTGCCGCGCTACCGCACGCCGGGGCAGGCGACGTTCTTCAGTTACCGCAGCGCGGTACTCGCCGATGGCGACACGCTGCGTTGGTCACCGCAGGGTTGGTTCTACCGCAATGGCTTCGGCCTGCAGGCTGAGTACATCGTCTCGCAACAGGAAGTTGCACGTGATGCGCGTCGCAAGGAGCTGGAACACCGTGCCTGGCAGACAACGGCCAGTTATGTACTGACCGGTGAAGATGCCAGCTATCGCGGGGTGACGCCGTCACGCCCGTTCGGCATCAACGGTGGCTTGGGTGCGTTTGAACTCACCGCACGGTATGGCGAGTTGGATATCGACGATGCCGCGTTCCCGCTTTACGCCGATCCGGCGACGTCCGCCTCGCATGTTCGCTCGTGGACAGTGGGCGCGAATTGGTACCTGACGGCCAACCTCAGGCTGGCGACCAATTACCTGCAAAGCAGCTTCGATGCTGCCGCCGGTGGCGCCAGGCTGCCGGATGAAAAAGCTGTTTTCTCACGCCTGCAAGTTTCCTTCTGACGGAGAGTCTTCGTGAAACATTCCCTGATTTCCCGTACCGGCATTGCCGCGCTCGCCTTCCTGCTGACGGTGACCGCAGGCGCTGCCTTCGCGCGTGACATTCAACTGCTCAATGTGTCCTACGACCCAACCCGCGAGTTGTATCGCGACTTCAATGCCGCCTTCGCCA
The DNA here is from genome assembly GCF_027497995.1 of Stenotrophomonas sp. Iso1. Taxonomy (GTDB): domain Bacteria; phylum Pseudomonadota; class Gammaproteobacteria; order Xanthomonadales; family Xanthomonadaceae; genus Stenotrophomonas. Next base: position 1,054,152 of record NZ_JAODBT010000001.1, read on the forward strand.
AGCACTGGAAGGAAACCAAGGGCGACAACGTCACCATTGAGACTTCCCACGGTGGCTCGGGCAAGCAAGCGCGCGCGGTGATTGATGGCATTGAGGCCGATGTGGTGACGCTGGCGCTGGCCTACGACGTGGACGCTATCGCCGAAAAAGCCAAGTTGCTGCCTGACAATTGGGAAAGCCGTCTGCCGGACAACAGCGCGCCGTACACCTCGACCATTGTGTTCCTGGTGCGCAAGGGCAACCCGAAGGGCATCCGTGACTGGCCGGATCTGCTACGCAGTGGCGTGTCGGTGGTGACGCCCAACCCCAAAACCTCCGGCGGTGCGCGCTGGAATTACCTCGCGGCCTGGGCCTACGCCGACCACATCTTCAAGGGTGATCGCGACAAGGTGCTGAATTACATGCGCGCGCTGTTCCGCAATGTGCCGGTGCTGGATACCGGTGCGCGTGGCGCGACGACCACCTTCGTGCAGCGTGGCATCGGTGACGTGCTGTTGGCCTGGGAGAACGAGGCGTTCCTGGCGCAGGAAGAACTGGGCCCTGACAAGTTCGAGATCGTGGTGCCGCGCCAGTCGATTCTGGCCGAGCCGTCGGTGGCCCTGGTGGATCGCAACGTGGACCGACACGGTACCCGCGAAGTCGCGCAGGCCTATCTGCAGTATCTGTATTCGCCGGAAGGGCAGCGCATCGCCGCGCGTCACTACTACCGCCCACGCAGCCCCGAATATGCCGATCGCGCCGACATCGCGCGCTTCCCGCAGATACCGCTGGTGACCATTCGCCAGGCGTTCGGCTCGTGGGAGAAAGCACAGTCCGAGCATTTCGCCGACGGCGGCCTCTTCGATCAGATCCAGGCGAGCAAGTAAGCGGTGAGTACAAGCGCTGACGTAGTACTGCCGCGTAAGCGGCGCCAACGCCGGGTTCTGCCCGGCTTTGGTCTTGGCATGGGTATCACTCTGCTCTGGTTGGGGTTGATCGTCTTGATCCCGCTGGCTGGCGTGTTCCTTAAGGCGGCTGGATTGGGCATCGGCGGCATCTGGCAGATATGGACCGAGCCGCGTGTGCTCGCTGCATTGCGGCTGAGCTTCGGTACCGCATTTGCGGCGGCTGCATTCAATACGGTGATGGGCACCTGGGTGGCCTGGGTGTTCGTGCGCTATCGGTTTCCCGGTCGGCGCTTGTTCGACGCGATGATCGACCTGCCATTCGCCTTGCCGACCGCCGTGGCCGGCATCGCGCTGACGGCGCTGTACGGTGGTCAGGGTTGGGTAGGGCGCTGGTTGGAACCGTTGGGGTTGAAGATCGCCTACACCCCGTTGGGCATCGTTGTCGCGCTGGTATTTGTGGGCCTGCCGTTCGTGGTGCGCATCGTGCAGCCCGTATTGGCTGAGGCCGAGCGCGAGTGGGAAGAAGCCTCGGCAACGCTGGGCGCCAGCCGCCTGCAGACCATCGTTCGCGTGGTCGTGCCGACATTGTGGCCGGCGATGTTGACCGGCTTTGCGTTGGCCTTTGCGCGCGGCGTTGGCGAGTACGGCTCGGTCATTTTCATTGCAGGCAATCTGCCCAACGTCACCGAGATTGCGCCACTGCTGATCACCATTCGTTTGGAAGAATTTGATTACGCGGGTGCCACGGCCATCGCCGGCGCGATGCTGCTGCTGTCGTTCGTGGTGTTGCTGCTGGTCAACAGTTTGCAGGCATGGCTGCAGCGCCGGGGCGCGCGATGAACGAACACGTTTTGGAGCTGCCGGTGTTGCCAAAGAAGAACACGGCCGTGCGCGCGCGTCAGCGTGTGACCAGTGAGCCGGGTTGGGTGCAGGTGCTATTGATTCTCGGCGCGCTGGGTTTCTTGCTGTCGTTCCTGTTGTTGCCGTTGCTGCTGGTGTTTGTTGAAGCACTGCGTGGTGGCGTACACGCGTTCTGGGTGGCGATCAGCGAACCGGATGCATTGTCGGCGGTGAAGCTGACTTTGATCGTTACCGCTGTCGTGGTGCCGTTGAACCTGGTCTTCGGCGTGGCCGCAGCATGGGTTGTCAGCAAGCACACCTTTCCCGGAAAACGCTGGCTGGTGACCTTGATCGACCTGCCGTTCTCGGTGTCGCCGGTGGTCGCTGGCCTGGTGTTCATTCTGTTGTTCGGGCGCGACGGTTGGTTCTGGCCGTTCATCGAAGACGGCCTGCGCGTGCACCTGCCGGTGCTCGGTGAAACGCTGCTGCAGTTGCCACGCATTGTGTTCGCGATACCCGGCATCGTGCTGGCCACGGTGTTTGTCACGTTCCCGTTCATCGCGCGCGAACTGATGCCGCTGATGGAGCAGCAGGGCAGTGATGAGGAACTTGCCGCGCTCACACTGGGTGCCAATGCCTGGCAGATGTTCTGGAAAGTGACTTTGCCGAATATCCGCTGGGGACTGCTCTATGGCGTGCTGCTGTGCAGCGCGCGTGCGATGGGCGAATTCGGCGCGGTGTCGGTGGTGTCCGGGCATATCCGTGGGCGTACCAATACGCTGCCGCTGCACGTGGAAATTCTCTACAACGAGTACGCCTACAGCGCGGCGTTTGCGTGCGCATCACTGCTGGCCATCACCGCGTTGCTGACGCTGGTGGTCAAAACATTCCTGGAATGGCGCCACGGTCAATCGTTGGCCGCCGCGCATCGCCATTGAGGTGAAACGATGAACATCCGCATCCAACAACTGGGCAAGCGCTTTGGCGCATTCGCCGCACTTGATGGCGTCAGCCTGGATATCCGCAGCGGTGAACTGCTCGCATTGCTGGGGCCGTCCGGTTCGGGCAAGACCACGCTGCTGCGCGCCATCGCGGGGCTGGAACAGCCCGAGCAGGGCCGCATTCTGTTTGATGGTGAAGATGCCACCGGGCTGAGCGTGCAGGCGCGGCGTGCCGGTTTCGTGTTCCAGCACTACGCCTTGTTCAAGCATCTGGACGTGCGCAGCAACATCGCTTTTGGTCTGGAAGTGCGGCGTGGTGCTGCGCGCTGGCCGAAGGCGCGCATCGATGCGCGGGTCGAGGAACTGCTGTCGCTGGTGCAGCTGGACGGGTTGGGCGGGCGCTACCCGACGCAACTGTCCGGTGGCCAGCGTCAGCGGGTGGCATTGGCGCGTGCGCTGGCCATTGAGCCGCGCGTGTTGCTGCTGGACGAGCCATTCGGTGCGCTGGACGCGCAGGTGCGTCGCGATCTGCGTCGTTGGCTGCGGGAGTTGCACGACCGCACCGGCCTGACCACCGTGTTCGTCACGCACGATCAGGAAGAGGCGCTGGAGCTGGCCGACCGCGTGGCCATCCTCAATCGCGGCCGCATCGAACAGATCGGCACGCCAGGCGAGGTGTATGACCAGCCGGCATCGCCGTTTGTCTATGGTTTCGTGGGTGAGGCCAATCGCCTGCCGGCGCGACTGCAGGGCGAAGTACTGGAGGTGGCCGGCGCGCGCTGGTCTCGCAATGCGCAGGTCTTGCCGGATGCCGATGCGCTGGAAGTGTTCGTGCGCCCCGAAGACCTGGTTGTCGCGGCGGACGGTGATTGGCCCGCCACGGTCGGCTCGGTGCAGCGCAGTGGCTCACGCCAGCGCTTGCGGGCGCGGTTGGAGGGTGTAGCTGCGGATGTGGAAGTGGAATTGCCGGTCGGTAGCCCGGCCTACGCAGGCGGCGAATCCATCCGTCTGGCAGCGCGCCGCTACGGGGTTTTCCCCGTTGCGGAGAGCTGAATACGGGGTAGGGGAATCACGAACTTGTTGCATCGCAATATCATTGCGGTTAAAAATTCGTGAATCGCGGCTGGACTGGCCCCGATACCCCCCACTTCCTGGAGATCCGCATGATGCACAGCAAGCGTCTTGTCGCCGTTGCCTGCGCCGCCCTGTTGTCTGTTCCGTTTGCCGCCTGGGCCCAGGATGAGAGTGAGGAAGCATCCTCTCCGTTCAGCGCCACCTTCGCGGTGACCACCGATTACGTGTTCCGCGGCGTGTCGCAGACCGACAACGGCCCGGCCTTCCAGGCAGGCGCCACCTACACCGCACCGTTCGGCCTGTATGCCGGCGTGTGGGGCTCCAATGTCGATTTTGGCGAGGGCGGCCCGAACTTCGAGGTCGATTACAACATCGGCTGGAGCAAGGACCTGACCGACAGCTGGAACATCGATCTGGGTGTGAACCGCTATACCTACACCAACGCCTCGTCCGGCTACGGTGACATTGACTACAACGAATACCTGGCCAAAGTCACCTGGAGCGGCCCGGTCACCGTGAGTGGCCTGCTGGGCTACGCCAACGATTACAGCAACAGCGGCGCCAAGCAGACCTACAGCGCGCTGGAAGCCAGCTACGACATCGGCGACAGCGGTTTCTCCATCGGCGCGTCGGCTGGCTACACCACGATCAAGGAAGAGGCCAACGAATGGCCGCGTCGTGCGGATTACTACGACGGCTCGGTTTCGGTGTCCAAGGCCTTCGGCCCGGCGACCGCGACGTTGGGCTACTACGACACCTTCGGTTCGGATGCCTCGGTGCTGCGCCGCGAGTCCGATACCTACAAGCCTGGCGTCGTGTTCACCGTGTCGGTGGACGTGCCCTGATTCTTGTGTGATGCCGTGTGGAAAAGGCGCCGGAAGGCGCCTTTTTCATTTCCGTTTTTTGTAAGCGTGGCGTGCGCCGCGACGCCGATGATATTTCAGCTTGCAGCGTTGTGTGCCATGCACGGATGTGGGGGATCGTGGCTTGAACCTTCCTGCATGCACCCGTGGACACAGATGCACGAAAGGCGCCTTACGGCGCCTTTCGTATGTCACCTGCTGGCAATCAGTTCCAGCTCAGCACGACCTTGCCGGCCTTGCCCTGTTCCATCAGGTCGAAACCTTCCTGGAAACGGTCCACCGGCAGCTGGTGGGTCATCACCTTGCCCAGCGGGAAACCGGACAGCACCAGCTGGGTCATCTTGTACCAGGTCTCGTACATCTTGCGGCCGTAGATGCCCTGCACGGTCAGGCCCTTGAAGATGATCTTGTCCCAGTCGCAACCGGCGCCCTTGGGCATGATGCCGAGCATGGCGATCTTGCCGCCGTGGTACATGCAGTCGAGCATGTCGTTGAACGCACGCGGGTTGCCGCTCATTTCCAGGCCCACGTCGAAGCCCTCCATGTGCAGTTCCTTCATCACGTCCTTCAGCGATTGGTTGGCGACGTTGACCACGCGGGTGGCGCCCATGTCGGCGGCCAGCTTCAGGCGGAAATCATTGACGTCGGTGACCACCACGTTGCGTGCACCAATGTGCTTGCAGATGCCGGCGGCGATGATGCCGATCGGGCCGGCGCCGGTGATCAGCACGTCTTCGCCGATCACGTCGAACTCCAGCGCGCAATGCGCGGCGTTGCCATAGGGGTCGAAGAATGCGGCCAGCTCGGACGGGATCTGGTCGGGGATCGGCCACAGGTTGCTGGCCGGCATCACCATGTACTCGGCGAACGCGCCGTTGACGTTGACGCCGATACCCACGGTGTTGGGGCACAGGTGCGGGCGGCCGCCACGGCAGTTACGGCAATGGCCGCAGACGATATGGCCTTCAGCCGACACGCGTTGGCCGATGTCATAGCCGGTTACGCCCGGTCCGATCTCTGCGATACGGCCAACGAACTCGTGGCCGATGGTCAGGCCCGGCTTGATGGTGCGCTGGCTCCACTCGTCCCACAGGTAGATGTGCAGGTCGGTGCCGCAGATGGCGGTCTTCTCGAGCTTGATGAGCACTTCGTTGGGGCCGGGCGTCGGTACCGGCACCTCTTCCATCCAGATGCCCTTGGTCGCTTCGCGCTTCACCAGCGCCTTCATCGTCTGTGCCATTGCAAGAAAACCGCAGTGTGAAAAAGAGTGCCGATTATAGGCCTGCTGCCGTAACGGCCTTGCACTGACCGATGGCAGGGGAATGCATCGGTTGCAACCGCTACAATCGGCCGTTCCAAACTTTCGGAACTGCCTCATGCGCGTGAATTTGCTTGCGTTTTCCATTGTCGCCGGGCTGGGTCTGGCCCAGGCTGCCCAGGCTGCAGAAGGCATGTGGGTGCCGCAGCAGCTGCCGGAGATCGCCGGCCCGCTGAAGCAGGCAGGTCTGAAGCTGGATCCGCAGCAGCTGGCCAACCTGACCGGCGACCCGATGGGCGCCGTGGTTGCGCTGGGCGGCTGCACCGCCAGCTTCGTGTCGCCGCAGGGCCTGGTGGTCACCAACCACCACTGTGCCTACGGCTCCATTCAGCTCAACTCCACCGCTGAGAAGAACCTGATCAAGGACGGCTTCAACGCGCCGACCACCAAGGACGAGCTGAGCGCCGGCCCGAATGCCCGCATCTACGTGCTGGACGACATCACCGACGTGACCGCACAGGCCAAGGCCGCCATTGCTGGCGCCGGCAGCGATGCGCTCAAGCGCACCGAGGCGTTGGAATCGTTGGAAAAGAAGCTGATCGCCGAGTGCGAGGTTGACGACGCCTACAGCTGCACCCTGTACAGCTTCTCCGGCGGCAACACCTACCGCCTGTTCAAGAACATGGAAATCAAGGACGTGCGCCTGGCTTACGCGCCCCCGGGCAGCGTCGGCAAGTTCGGTGGCGACATCGACAACTGGATGTGGCCGCGCCACACCGGCGACTTCTCGTTCTACCGTGCCTACGTGGGCAAGGACGGCAAGCCGGCCGCATTCGCCGCCGACAACGTGCCGTACCAGCCCAAGCATTGGCTGAAGTTGGCCAACCAGCCGCTGGGCGAGGGGGATTTCGTGATGGTGGCCGGTTACCCGGGCCGCACCGACCGTTACGCGCTGGTCAGCGAGTTCGAGAACACCGCCAACTGGAGCTACCCGACCATTGCCAAGGCCTACAAGGACCAGATCGCGCTGGTCGAAGCCGCCAGCAAGGGCAACCAGGACATCGCGGTGAAGTACGCCGCCAGCATGGCCGGCTGGAACAACACCAGCAAGAACTACGACGGTCAGTTGGACGGCTTCAAACGCAACAACGTGTTGGCCCACAAGCAGCGCGAAGAAACCGCCGTGCTGGAATGGCTGCACGCACAGGGTGCCGCCGGCAAACCGGCGTTGGATGCGCATGCGCATCTGCAGGCTCTGGGCCAACAGGCACGTGCCAACCAGGCACGTGATCTGAATCTGGGCATGCTCAACCGCACCGGCACGCTCGGCACCGCTGTACGCCTGTACCGCCTGGCCATCGAAAAAGCCAAGCCGGACGCACAGCGCGAAGAGGGTTACCAGGAACGCGATCTGCCGGCCATCGAAGGCGGCCTGAAGCAGATGGATCGCCGCTACGTGGCGGCCATGGATCGCCAGTTCCAGCAGTACTGGCTGCAGCAGTACGCGGCGCTGCCGAGTGCACAGCACCTGCCAGCGTTCGACCGCTGGCTGGGTGGCAGCGACACCGCTGCGGTGAATGCGGCGGTATCGCGTCTGGACGGTTCCAAGCTGGGTGATCTGGCCGAACGCCAGAAGTGGTTCACCGCCGACAAGGCCGCATTCGAAGCCAGCTCCGACCCGGCCATCCAGTACGCGGTGGCAGTGATGCCGGCGCTGCTGGAGCTGGAACACCAGCGCAAGGTGCGTATGGGCGAGGAACTGGTGGCGCGTCCGCTGTTCCTGCAGGCCATCGCGGATTACAAGAAGACTCAGGGTGAGTTCGTTTATCCGGACGCCAACCTGTCGCTGCGCATCACCTTCGGCAATGTGAAGGGTTACACCGGCCTGGACGGCAAGGTGCAGCCGGCCTTCACCGATCTGGAAGGCATCGTGGCCAAGGAAACTGGCGCAGATCCGTTCGATTCGCCCAAGGCACTGATCGATGCGGTCAAGGCCAAGCGTTACGGCGGTCTGGAAGATTCGCGCATTGGCAGCGTGCCGGTGAATTTCCTGTCGGACCTGGACATCACGGGCGGCAACTCCGGCTCGCCGGTGCTGGACGCGCACGGCCGCCTGGTTGGCCTGGCGTTTGACGGCATCTGGGAATCGGTCGCCAGCAACTGGGTGTTCGACCCGGTGATGACCCGCATGATCTCGGTGGACGAGCGCTACATGCGTTGGGTCATGCAGGAAGTGGCGCCGGCGCCGCAGCTGTTGAAGGAAATGGACGCCGCATCGAAGTAAGCGCGAAGCGAGCGGTTCAATCAGAAGCCCGGGCGGGAAACTGCCCGGGCTTTTTGTTTGCTGACAATCACGTTTGTCTTTACGCGCACCTTTGGCTGTTTGCTGATCACTGTCACGGCGGCATAGGAGCGGCGTCAGCCGCGAAGCTGACGGTGACGGACCTGCCGGTCATTTCATGGGTGCGAGCTTCATGGCTGAAGCGGCTGCAGTGCGCAGTTCAGTGGGGCTCAGCGGTACGGGCCGGGGCCGCGCCAGAGCAGTTCGCCATACCGGTAGACGTACATCACGATGACGAACTGTCGCGCATCGCCCATGGCCTGTAGTTCGGGCGAGTCGGCCGGCAGCATGCGGCACTTGCTGGAGCCGCGCCTGAGGGCGACTTCGGCCGGGCAGACCATCACATAAGTGGTGCCTGGCAGGGGAATCAAGAGCTCCTTCATACCCTCTTCCATCCGGGCACGCAGCCTTGTCTCGCTCAGCAGGTCGTAGATGATCTGGTAGCCACCGACTTCCATGGCCGGTTGCCCGGCGCTCCTGTCGACGCGATTGCCTTCGGAACGGTCGCCTTGGCCAGCGGAACGCCCGTCGTCGTCCGAGGTGGTGGGTTTTTCCACCCAGCCCGGTGGGCGACCGGTCCAGGTCTGGGGACGGCGCGGCACCGTTTCCGATGGCGCGGCTGCCGCCGGTGAAGCGGCTTGGGCCGGTGCCTGTGCCGGTGTTGGGTTTTCTTCCTGGTCGGGTTCGCTGGGCGGCTCGATGTAACGGGCTTCCCGCACCGGTTTGCGGTTATCGCTACGGCGGTGCGTCAGCGGCTTGCGTTGGGAGCGGGGAGTGTCGCTGGGCTTTTGCTGGGGCGGCACTTGTTGGGGCTGTGGAGACGGTGGCGCGTTGCCGACGAAATCGACCTTCACCCGACCACCGCCGGACGAGCCCTGTGGCGAGGAAACCACCGGAGGATTGGAATGCAGCAGGAGCAGCAGCATCAGCAGATGCAGCAGTGCACTGAGCAACGTCGCGGCCCAGCCATCGCGGCGTTCGTTCCAGAGCTCGGGAGTGGAGTGCTTCGGGGAGGTGGAAGGGTTGCTCATACCGCGTCGAGGGCGAGGAGGTTACTGGCCCACATGCGGAAGTCACACCGTGTCACCGATAGGGGATTGGCATGGTAACGCCTGTGCCGGGCGCGCAACCGTGCCATCGGTGCGGTTATCGGCTGCGGGTTTGATCGTGGCGGCAGGGTGAAAGTGATGTCACGTTGGAATTGGCGACCAAGCGACTTCAGAAGCGTTGATCAGACGGGAAGCAGGGATTGAAAGTTCCCTCGCTCCGGATGGGTTGCCTTCCCGTTTGCGCCCGCTCAATCCGCGTTCCCGGTTTCAGCGATGAGCGTGGGAGCCGTTCAGCCAATGAGGCGTGGGCGCTGGGAACTGTATCCGTATCGACGGTAACCGTGGACGGCCTGGCAGCATGGTCGGGCTATGATGCGCCTCCCGCCGGACTCACTTGGCGGGGCCCCACACAACAATGGAATTGCTTCATGCGCATCCTGCTTGCCCGTCACGGCGAAACGCCGTGGAACGCCGAAGGCCGCTACCAGGGCCAGATCGACATTCCTCTTTCGCCGGTGGGCGAAGCTCAGGCCAAGGCCTTGGGTGAGCGGCTGGCAGACGTGCAGATCACTCGCGCCGTTGCCTCGCCGCTGAGCCGTGCGCAGAGCACCGCCAAGGCCGCATTGGGCAGCAATCGCGATGCCATGCTGCTGACCGAGCCGGACCTGCAGGAAATCGCCCACGGCGAGTGGGAGGGCCTGCTGGCCAGCGAGATCAACGACAAGGATCCGGCCCGTCTGCGCGCCTGGCGCGAAGAGCCGGACACCGTACTGATGCCCGGCGGCGAATCGCTGCGCCAGGTGCTGGACCGCAGCTGGCGTGGGCTGGCCAAGGCCGCTGAAGGCCTGGGTGAGGAAGACACCTTGTTGGTGGTCGCACACGACGCCGTCAATCGCGTGATCCTGTGCAAAATACTCGGCCTGCCGATCTCCAAGCTGTGGACCTTCCGTCAGGCACCGACCACGCTGAACCTGCTCGAAGGCCCGGACGTGGAGCATCTGGAAGTCGTGCGCCTGAACGACTGCGCGCACCACACCCCGTTCTTTGGCGAAGCCAAGCACCGCGCGCTGTAAGCGCCGATGCTCCCGGTGGCCCTGTAGAGCGGGGCGATGCCTGCAGGGCACGACCGGCAACGCCGCTTTTAGGAGCGGCGTAAGCCGCGAAACCCGAGCGTTGCCCGCGCGGCAGAGCTTGGGATCTATTGGCAACGCGCCTGCCGAGCATGTCGCAGCGCTACACGTGGGAAAGCTTGAGGGCCGCGTGCAGCGGCCGCTGTATCATGGCCGCCTTTCCCGCGCGCAACGCGCAGCCGGTTGTGTAGCCCGGCCCATGATCCAGAGAATCGCCAGCATGTCTTCCGTCCGTCCCGCCACACTCGAACAGTGGCTCGCCCATATCGAACAACAGCACCCGCAGGCCATCGCGATGGGGCTGGACCGCGTGCGTGAAGTCGCGGCGCGCATGCAACTGGGGCGGCCGGGCGAGTACAACATCGTGGTTGGTGGCACCAACGGCAAGGGCTCGACGGTTGCCTTCATCGAATCCATCGCCCGCACTGCCGGTTGGAAGGTGGGCGCCTATACCTCGCCGCATCTGCTGGCGTACAACGAGCGCGTGCGTATCAATGGCGTCGACGCCGATGACGCCACCCTGGTAGCCGGTTTCAATGCCGTCGAAGAGGCGCGTGGCGACACGCCACTGACCTATTTTGAGTACGGCACGCTGTGCGCGCTTTGGGTGTTCCAGCAAGCAAATCTTGATCTGGCCGTGCTCGAAGTCGGGCTGGGCGGTCGCCTGGACGCGGTGAACATCATCGACGCGGATGTGTCGGTCATCACCACCGTCGACATTGACCATGCGGACTGGTTGGGTGACGACCGCGAAGCCATCGGCGCGGAGAAGGCCGGCATCATCCGCGGTTGGAAGCCGGTGATTCTGGGCGAGACCGATCCGCCGTCGAGCGTGCTGCGCCGTGCCTACGTATTGGGCGCCAACGCGATTCGTGGCGGCAGCGACTTCTTTGCCGAGTCCATCGACGCTGAGCATTGGGCCTGGCGGGACGTGTCCTACCGTATCGAACTGCTGCAGCCTGCATTGTGGGCGCCGATCCAGCGCACCAACGCCGCCACTGCCATCGCCGCCTTGCGCGCGCTGGACAAGCCGGTACCGGACGCCGCGTGGGCACAGGGCGTGGCCGAGGCACGGGTGACCGGCCGGTTGCAGTCGTTCCTGCGAGATGGTGTCGAAGTGCTGCTCGATGTCGGCCACAACCCGCAGGCTGCCGGTGCGCTGGCGACGGCGTTGAAAGCGCGTCCGGTCACGGGCCGCACGCTGGCGGTATACGCAGCACTGGCCGACAAGGACGCCCCCGGCGTGGTGCAGGCGCTGCAATCGGAGGTGGATGCCTGGTACCTGGCCGGGCTGGACGGCGCACGCGGGCAAAGCGCTCAGCAGTTGCGCGACCGTCTGCAGGACAGCGACGCCGCCAAGGCCACGCTTGCCGATACCGTCGCCGCCGCCTTGAATGCGGTGCTGGCACAGGCCATCGAGGGCGACCGGGTGTTGGTATTCGGCTCGTTCCACACCGTGGCAGAAGCATTGCCGATGCTTCGTTCAGCTGACTGAGAACGCACACCGGACGCCACGCATATAATCGCGAAGGCATTCCGCCACGCCGCTCGTACGCCATCTGTGGATACTTCTCTGAAACAGCGACTGATTGGTGCCATCGTTCTGGTGGCGCTTGCCGTGATTTTCCTTCCCATGCTGGTCAAGGGGCCTGCGCCGGACAGTGGCACGCAAGACGTGCCGTTGACTGCACCTGCCGCCCCTGGCGATGCCCAGTTTGCAACCCGCGAACTGCCGCTGGTCGCACCGTCGGCCTCCGCCGCAGGCGCGCTGGGCATGCCTGCAGCGCAGCCGGATGCACCGGCCACGGCCCCCGCGCAGTCGGGTAGCGCCTTGCCGCCAACGGCGGCTGCAGGTAACTACGCCGTCAACTTTGGCGCTTATGGCAGCGAGGCCGACGCCGATGCAGTGATCGCGCATCTGAAAAAATCCAACCTGCCGGGCTTCCGCCAGGCCGACACCATCAATGGCCGCCCGGCGTGGCGCGTGCGCATTGGCCCTTACGGGGACCGTGCGCAGGCCGAGCTGGTGCGCCTGGAAGCAGGCAAGGTACGCAACGACGTGAATGCGCAGGTGGTGGTGCTCGACGCCAGCGCCGAAACCCCGGCTGCCGCACCGACAGCGCCGGCCGCAAGCACCGCCAGTGCCGCGCCGACCACCGCGCCGGTACGCACTGAAGCATTGCCGCCGGAACCGGCCAAGCCAGTCGCAGCGGCACCCAGGCCCGAAGCGCCCAAGCCGGCACCGAAGCCCGAGGCACCCAAGCCGGTCGCCGCCACCCCGGCCAAGCCGGAAGTGCGTACGCCGGCTGCTCCGGCCGCCAGCAACGTCGGCTTTGCCGTGCAGTTGGGCGCGTTTGGCCAAGCGGCCGATGCGAACGCCTTGCGTGACCGCGCCCGGGCCGCAGGCTTCAGTGCCTTCGTCGAGCAGGTGCGTACCGACAACGGCACGCTCAACCGTGTGCGCGTCGGGCCGGTGGCCAACCGTGCCGAGGCGGAGCAGCTCAAGGCCCAGGTCGCGGCCAAGGTCGGCATCGCCGGCATGGTTCGCCCGCATCCCTGATGCAGCCTGAAACCGTGGGTGTGAATGGCATCGTGCCGGCATGCCCGCTCGGGGCGTGCCGTGGTTGATCTGGTACTGCTGGCGATCATTGGCCTGTCGGCGGTGTTTGGCCTGATCCGTGGCCTGCTGGCAACGGTGCTGGGCGTCGCCTCCTGGCTGGTGGCTGGCTGGAGTGCGTTCCACTTTGGCGAGCAGGCGGCCGTGATGCTGTCTGCGGGCATGGCGCCTTCGCCCGGTGAATACATTGGCGGTTACCTGCTGGTGTTCATTGGCGCCTTGCTGGGCATGGCGATTGTCAGTTGGATGCTGCGCGGGGTCGTGAATTCGACGGTGCTGCTGAAAGGCCCTGACCGCCTGCTGGGGCTTGGTCTGGGCATGCTGCGCGGCGTATTGCTGGCAGTGTTGGCCGCATTGCTGATGGGCTTCACCTCAATGACTGAGGAGCCGTCCTGGCGCCAGTCGGTAGTGCTGCCCTGGCTGCAGCCGTCGGTCGAATGGCTGCGGGGCAAATTGCCGCAGGCGCCGGAGTTGCCCGAGTTGCCGGGAAAGGCGCTATTGGACTTGGGTAAGTCGGTGCTCACAGGCGATAATGCCGGACCGAACGAAGCAGACGCGGGCAATAGATGGCCGCTGACGGGTGTGGATGCCGGGCCAGCCAATGGTCCGCCAACATCTCCGGATGCAGGCCCATCAGCGGACCCGATGAGGGCGTTGCCCTCCAACATCGATCCGGCGCAGGTGCGCCCGGGTCAACCCGATCCCAACCGGGTCGAGGTACGCGGCCAGGCACGGCCACCTTCACGTTAACCGGGCGCCTGCGCCCAGCGGAGATCGCGCAACATGTGTGGCATCGTCGGAATCGTCGGCAACCAGAACGTCGCCGGGCAGCTTTATGACGGCCTGACCGTCCTCCAGCATCGCGGCCAGGATGCCGCGGGCATCGCCACCGTCAACGGCACGCGTCTGCGCGTGGAAAAGGCCAGTGGCTTGGTGCGGGATGTGTTTGATGAGCGCCGCATGGCGCTGCTGCAGGGACGCATCGGCATCGCCCATGTGCGCTATCCCACCGCAGGGTCGGAAGGCACCGATGAGGCGCAGCCGTTCTACGTCAACTCGCCCTACGGCATTGCGCTGGCGCACAACGGCAACCTGATCAATACCGAAGCGCTGCGTCGGCAGGTGTTCGAGGCGGACCGCCGCAACATCAATACCGATTCAGACAGCGAAGTGCTGTTGAACGTATTCGCTTTTGAACTCGACGCGCAGGGCATGCTCACCCCGGAAGCGGCCATCCGCGCCGTGGCCGGCGTGCACCGCCGTTGCAAGGGCAGCTATGCAGTGGTCAGCGTCGTGCTCGGCTTGGGTTTGGTGGCTTTCCGCGACCCGCACGGCATCCGTCCGTTGGTACTGGGCAAGCGCAAGCATGTGGAAGGCGACGAATACATCGTGGCGTCCGAGTCGGTGGCGCTGGACGTGCTCGGTTTCGAGCGTGTGCGTGACGTTGCCCCGGGCGAGGCGGTGGTGATCACCGAGCGTGGCGAGCTGTTCACCGAGGTATGCGCCTCCAACACCCAGCAGACGCCGTGCATTTTCGAGTACGTGTACTTCGCGCGCCCGGATTCGATGATCGACAACGTGTCGGTGCACAAGGCGCGCATGCGCATGGGCCAGAAGCTGGGCGAGAAGATCCTGCGCCTGCGTCCGGACCACGACATCGACACCATCATTCCGATCCCGGACACCTCGCGCGACGCCGCGCTGGAAATGTCCAACGTGCTGGGCGTGAAATACCGCGAAGGCTTCGTCAAGAATCGCTACGTCGGCCGTACCTTCATCATGCCGGGGCAGGGCGAGCGCCAGAAATCGGTGCGTCGCAAGCTCAACCCGATCCATCTGGAATTCCGCAATCGCGTGGTGCTGCTGGTCGATGACTCGATCGTGCGTGGCACTACCAGCCAGCAGATTGTGCAGATGGCGCGCGACGCCGGTGCGCGCAAGGTGTACCTGGCCAGCGCTGCGCCGCCGGTGCGTTATCCCAACATTTACGGTATCGACATGCCGGCGCCGGAAGAACTGGTCGCACACAACCGCAGCGTCGAAGAAATTGAAAAGCACCTGGGCTGCGATTGGTTGGTTTACCAGGATCTGGAAGACCTGGAAGTCGCCGTGCGCGAAGGCAACCAGGAGTTGAAGGAGTTTGATTCGTCCTGCTTCAACGGTAAGTACGTCACGGGTATTGAACCGGGTTACTTCGAGCGGATCCTGCAACTGCGCTCGGACGAAGCCAAGACGCTGCGCCGCGCCTGAGGCGCGAACAGATCCGTACCTCAGAACCCCTCTCCCGTAAGTGAGAGAGGGGTTGGCGTGAGGGGCGAACGAAGCCGTGATGCGTGAGTGCCAATGACAACACAACAAGCACAACCGCCCGGAAGCAACGACCAGCACGCTGCGCCGGCAACCGCCTCGCAGGTGATGCAGACGTCGCTTCCCCTACCGGAAGGCACGCATTTCTCGCTGTTCGACGCTGCCTGCCTCTGCATGGCAGCGACCAATCCGCTTGAGAAAGTCGCGCTGACCCAACACTTCGCTGCGCGTTACCGTGCCGGCACTTTGAAGGTGCCGATGCAGGCACCGGACCCCGAACCCATCTGCACGCCCGGCCGCCCACCGCAGCTCGTGCTGGTACATCCGCGTGATCTGGTGCGGCGTGGTTTCGGTTCGCCGGAAGGGCGTGCTGCTTTCATTCATGCCATCGCCCACATCGAAATCAACGCCATTGATCTAGCCTGGGATGCGGTGTATCGCTTCCGTGGTTTGCCGGGCAGTTTTTATGCCGATTGGGTGAGCTGTGCTGACGATGAGTCTCGGCACTTCATGCTGTTGCGCGAACGGTTGCTGGCGCATGGCCATGACTATGCCGATTTCCCCGCGCACAATGGCTTGTGGGAAATGTGCGAGAAGACCGCACATGATGGCCTGGCACGCATGGGGCTGGTGCCGCGTGTATTGGAGGCACGCGGGCTGGATGTCACCCCGGCGATGATCACCAAGCTGCGTTCACTCGGCGATGAAACCACCGCCGATGTGCTGGAAGTGATCCTGCGAGAGGAAGTGGCGCATGTCGCCGCCGGCTCGCGTTGGTACCGCTGGTATTGCGAGCGTGCTGGTGTCGAACCACGTACCCGCTTCAAGGAACTGCTGCACGAGTACGCGCACGGTTACCTGCGTGGGCCGTTCAATGTCGAAGCGCGGCTGCTGGCTGGCTTTGATGAGGACGAGCTGGCGGATCTGGTCGAGCAGGCTGGTTGAGCGATACCGCTCACACCCACGGCAAGGGCAGGGTTGAGTGCCCGCGGCGTCTCTTCTGAGTGTTGAACAATTCTGCAGACTTCGCCCCGGTCCGATTGACGTGCCCTGCAGGGCATCCCACCATCGGCCCGACCACTACGCTGTATGTCGATGGCTTCATCCGCGCCGGGGGGAGGATGTCACTGCGGCCTGTCGCATCGCGCGTGGCGCGCGCGAGCGTTACATCGTGGTGGAGATTGCCGACCCACGGCTGTAATCGATAAAGAGCATAGGTTCACCGGCTGCAAGCGCGCCGATGGGCATAATCCACAGCGAAGCAACAAGGAGAGTTTCATGAAGAAGATGTATTTCGGGCTGGCATTGGTGATCGCATTGGCTGGTTGCAAACAGCCGGCACCGGAGTCGACAACCTCGTCCGGCGTCGACGTGCCAACCGCCGTCGCGCCAGCTGAAGACTTCCCGGCGACATTGCAGGCCTCGGGCACCGAGCCGTTCTGGGGCGTGCGTGTGGAAGGCGAAAAACTTTCGTACACCACACCGGAGACCATGGACACGCCGCGCACATTTGAAGGCAAGCGCGAGCTGCACGACGGTGCATTGATCGTGCAGGGCGGCGAGGGCGATGCCGCGTTCAACCTGACCATCAAGCGCGGCGAATGCTCGGACGGCATGTCCGACCTGCGTCATCCGTACAGTGCCGAATTCGTACTGGGCAAGGACACCTTCAAGGGTTGTGCACGTGATCCGGCGGTGCCGGTGGAAGCCCCCTGATTGAAGCCTTCTTTCATCGGGAGACGTTGCCCGAAGGGTAGATGAAGCTGAAGCAGTAACGCAGAAGGCCGGGAGAGAGTCCCGGCCTTCTGCGTTTATTGGTTAGCGCCGGGTGCGCTGCGTTTCCCCGGGCGACAACACTCTCAGCCCTGCAGCGCTTCCAGGCGGAAACCATCGGCATCCACACGCAGCACCGAGCCCTGTTCGTACCAGTCACCCAGCACGATGCGGGTGTAGGTGCGGTCGCCGGTCTGCACGGTGTGGATTGCAGGGCGGTGGGTGTGACCGTGGATCATCGTTTCCACGCCGTAACGCTGGAACGTGGAAACCACTTCGTCCGGGGCTACGTCAGTGACGGTCTCGAACTGACCGCGATCGTCCTGTTTCATTTCTGACTGACGCGCCTGGCTGGCGGCGCGTGCCTTCTGCGCGAACGCGATACGTGCTTCCAGTGGCTGTGACAGGAATTGGGCAATGAAGCCCGGGTCGCGGGTTTGTGCACGGAACGCCTGATAAGCAACATCGTCGGTGCACAACAGATCGCCGTGCTGCAGCATCACCGGCTTGCCATACAGCTCGATCACCGCCGGGTCGGGCAGGATGCGCATGCCGGCTCGTGCGGCGTAATCGTTGCCCACCAGGAAGTCGCGGTTGCCGCGGATGAAGTACACCGGCACGCCGGCGTCGTGGACTTCACGAAGGGCGTTGGCGACCGCGTCGGCGGCGCTGGAGGGGGTGTCATCACCGATCCAGGCTTCAAATAGATCGCCCAGGATATACAGCGCCTCGGCCTGCCGCGCTTCGTCGCGCAGGAAGTGGAGGAACAACGCGGTGATGGCTGGACGGCTGGGGTCCAGATGTAGGTCGGAAATGAACAACGTGGTCATGCC
Organism: Stenotrophomonas sp. Iso1; assembly: GCF_027497995.1. Classification (GTDB taxonomy): domain Bacteria; phylum Pseudomonadota; class Gammaproteobacteria; order Xanthomonadales; family Xanthomonadaceae; genus Stenotrophomonas. The sequence continues at coordinate 1,072,065 of NZ_JAODBT010000001.1, forward strand.
ACGCATTGTAGAGCCAGATCAGAGAGGCCACAGCTGCAGCGAAGCGGTACCCAGCAGCAGGCCGATGCCCGTGGCCGCCAGCACGTCGCTGGGGTAGTGCAGGCCCAGCACCACCCGCGACATCGCTACGCCGGCAGTAAACGGCACCAGTAGCGGCGCCAGCCACGGGTAGTACGCCAGCGCCACCACGGTGAAGGACACCGCGTGCAACGTGTGGCCGGAGGGAAAACTGTATTCATCCAGTGGCGCTACCCAGGCCCGGATACGCAGGTCGGCAGCGAAGGGGCGCGGCCGTCGGGTCCAGCGTTTGAGCGTCTTGTACAACGTCAGTGCGACCACGCCGGTGGCGGCCATGTGCACCGACGCCTGCAGGCCGTCGAGCCCGTCAGCGAGCACCAGCGCGCCCATCAGCATGTACCAGAACACGCCGTCGCCGAGCCGGCTCAGGCTTGAGAACACGATGCGGATGCCACGGCGGCGGCCGTAGCGGTTTGCACGTCGGCACCAGCGTGCCTCGCGGGCGGCGATGCTTTCAGGCGGCAGCAATGGCATGGGGGCGTCTCCGGGTAGCCAGTTCGTCCAGCAATGCCTCGAATTCGGCAACCACCTGCTCTGGATGCAATCGCTGCATGGCCCGGCTGGCGTTGGCGCCGAGGGTGGCGCGCATTTCATCGTCTCCCGCCAGCTGCACGGCAGCGGCGATGAAATTCTCGTTGTTTTCCACGGAAACTCCGTTGTGGCCGCTGCGCAGGTGTTCGCGTGCTGCACCGTAGTTGAAGGCCACGGTTGCCAGACCGCTGGCCATGGATTCCAGGGTGACGTTGCCAAAGGTTTCGCTAAGGCTGGGGAACAGGAACAGATCACCGCTGGCGAAATGGCGGGCGAGCGCTTCGCCGCGCTGGATGCCGCAGAAGATGAAGTCCGGGTTGTCGTAGGCAAGTTTTTCGCGGAGAGGGCCATCACCCACCCAGACGAAGCGGGCTTTGGGCCGTACCTGCTGAATGCGACGGAAAGCCTTCACCGCCAGGCCAAGATTCTTTTCTGCAGCGATGCGACCGACATGCATCACCACCAGTCCTGTGCCTTCGATGCCCCATTCCGCGCGCAGGGCTGCATCGCGCCGACAGGGATCGAACTGAGTGGCATCCACCGCACGCGCCAACTGACGCGCGCGGGAAAAGCCGTTGTCCTGCAGAAACTGCCGCAGCTCGTTGGTCGGTACCAAGGTGGCATCGGCCTGGTTGTGGAAGCGCCGCATCCAGCTCAGCGCGGCGGCGCGCAACCAGGCTGCGCCGTAGTCGGGCAGGTATTCGTCAAAGCGCGTATGCAGGCCGGAGGCCACGGGAATGCCAAGCCGGCGCGCGCTGCGCATCGCCGACCAACCCAGCGGGCCCTCAGTGGCGATGTAGATGGCATCGGGGCGGCGCTGCTGCCAATGGCGCGTGAGCAGCTGCGGCGCCGGCAGGCCGAAGCGCAGGCCGGGATAGCGGGGCAGGGCGGCACCGCGGACCAGTACCTCATGTGCGGCGGCGTTGTCCGGTACCTGGCGTGGCCGCACCAGATCCACCTCATGCCCGCGTCGGCGCAATCCTTGTTCCAGGTTCTGCACGGTCAAGGCGACGCCATTGACCTCCGGTGGATAGGTCTCGGTGACGATGGCGTAGCGCATGGCGGCCTCCCGGTTTTCCGGCAGGATGCGTGCGCGTCATGGCGGCAGTGTGTCGGGAATGTTCCGGTTGCATGACAGCCCGGAAAGCCGCCTACGCCTCGCGGCCGTTCAAACTCCGTCGCCCTGGCAAGTACCGCGCGCCAAGGGCATCCATGTTTCATGCACGCAGCGGATTTGCTGCCCGACCACTGCTCCCGCCAGGTGGCAGTGGCCGCCTGACGTCAGGCCACGAACGGCCGGAAGCTGATGCCCAGGTCGGTCATGTTTTCTGCTTCGCCAACCAGGTCGGCACGCAGCAATGGGCGGGCGTCGATGAAGTCTTTGGAGAGCACCAACGACAGCGTGTTGCCATCGACGGACAGCTCCAGCGTCGGGATGGGATCTGATTCGTGCGCGCGGTGCATCAGTACGGCCAGTCGCAACAAGACCGCAGTGCGCTTGGCCGGCAGCAGCAGGCGGTCCGGCAATGCCTCGAAGGCACTCTTGGGCACGCCGCGGCGATGCGTGCGGATCAACGCGGCCAGCATCTGCTGTTCCTGTCGCGAGAAGCCGGCGATATCCGAATGCTCGATCACATAGCTGCCGTGGGTGTGATAGCCGCTGTGGGCGATCATCAGGCCCAGTTCGTGCAGGCGGGCAGCCCAGCCGAGCATGCGTGCATCGTCCGAATCCAGTTTCCAGGTGTCGGCCACCTGCTCGAACAGGCGTTGTGCGGTGGCTTCCACGCGCTCGGCCTGGGCCGCATCGATGCCGTAGCGCAGGGTGAGTGCCGCGACCGATTCGTCACGCAGATCGTTGTCGCTGGCGCGGCCCATGATGTCGTAGAGGATGCCCTCACGCATCGCCGCTTTGCTGACCAGCAGCTTCTGCAGGCCCAACGCTTGAAATGCGGCCTCCAGCACCAGCACGCCACCGGCGATGATCGGGCGGCGGTCACTGGACAGCGTGGGCAAGGTGATGTCGTCGATGTGCTTGGCGCGCAGCAGTTCTTCACGCAGCTGCGGCAGTGCCTCGGCGGTGATCGCGCCCTTGCTCAGCTTCATCGCCGCACAGATTTCGCTGATGGCTTTGTGCGTGCCGGACGAGCCCAGTGCTTCCTGCCAACCCAGTGCCTTGTACTTGTTGGCGAAAGGCTGGAACTCAGCGCCGATCTCGGTCAGTGCTTCCTTCCAGCGCTTCTTGCTCAACTTGCCGCCGGGGAAAAACCGCCGCGTGCTGGCAATGCAGCCGGCCTGCAGGCTTTCGCGTTCCAGCGTCTGCATGCCCTGGCCGATGATGAATTCTGTGGAACCGCCGCCGATGTCGATCACCAGCCGGTGTTGGCCCGGCTTGGGTGGCTGCGCGTGGGCCACACCGAGATAGATCAGACGGGCTTCTTCGCGACCGCTGACCACTTCGATAGCGTGGCCCAAGGCGGTTTCGGCCGGCATCAGGAACGACAACGGCGAGCGTAGCTGGCGCACGGTGTTGGTGGCCAATGCGCGGACGCGATAGGGCGGAATGGTGCGGATGCGCTGTCCGAAACGGGCCAGGCATTCGAGCGCGCGCTGGCGGGCTTCCGGCGACAGACCGCCCTTGCCATCCAGGCCGTCGGCCATGCGCACGGTTTCGCGCAAGCGGTCGACCACACGTAGCTGACCGAGCAGGTAGCGCGCGATGACCATGTGGAAACTATTGGAACCCAGGTCGATGGCGGCCAGCAGGTCGCCGTCCTGCAAGGGCGGTGGGGTCATTGAGGACTGGGGCATGGCGGAATGGTACTGGCAGGAGTACGTGAAGGGACAGTAGCGAGTGATGGAGGCGGGGCGAGAGAGCAGTGACAATCGCCACGGCAACCACGCCGACCTTCGCGGTCCGCCGGGGCTTTCGGCACAGCCTTGGAGCGGCCAGTCTGTGGCGTGAAGACGTTTCGATCTTCTCCCTTTGCCGCACGGAAGAGAGGGAAGGTGTCTGCCGTTGCATGCTGCGCTTCTGCTTCAGCTCCGCATTCACGCAGTGAGGGGAGAGTCGGGAAGGAGCGGGGATGCCGTGGCGATTGCCCTTGCTCACCCCTCACTCCGCTTCACTCACGCCTACCTCTCCCTCACGCCAGCTGTCACAACCCTTCGAGCAGTGTTTGCTGGGCCGAGTGCGGGGGCTGCCCCGGTGCCGGCTCGCACTGGTGGTAGCGGCCGTCGGCCTGCAGTTCCCAGGCGTTGAGGTTGTCGTCCAGGTAGTTCTGCAGCACGTCGCGGTAGATGCGCCGGGCCAGGTCGTTGTCCAGGATCGGGAAGCAGGTTTCCACCCGGCGCAGCAGGTTGCGTTCCAGCCAATCGGCGCTGGCGCAATACAGTTCCGGCGCGCCGTTGTTGCCGAACCAATAGACGCGGCTGTGCTCCAGGAAGCGGCCGACAATGGAGCGGACGCGGATGTTGTCCGACACGCCTTCCACGCCCGGGCGCAGGGTGCAGGCGCCGCGCACGATCAGGTCGATCTGTACGCCGGCCTGCGAGGCCGCATATAGCGCGCGGATCACCTGCGCCTCATTGAGGGCGTTCATCTTGGCGATGATGCGGCCCGGTTTGCCGGCGAGTGCCAGTTTGGTCTCACGCTCGATACGGTTGATCAGGCCCGGATGCAGGGTGAAAGGTGACTGCAGCAGGCACTTGAGTTTCATCTTCGGCGCCAGCCCGGACAGCTGCTGGAACAGCAGGTGCACATCGTTGCCGATGTCGGCATCAGCGGTGATCAGGCTCAGATCGGTGTACGCGCGGGCGGTGCCGCTGTGGTAATTGCCGGTGCCCAGGTGTACATAGCGACGCAGCTTGCGGCCTTCGCGACGCACAATCAGCAGCATCTTGGCGTGGGTTTTGAAACCGACCACGCCATAGACCACCTGCACGCCAGCATCCTGCAGGCGGTCAGCCAAGCCGAGGTTGGCTTCTTCATCAAAACGCGCGCGTAGCTCGACTACCACGGTCACGTCCTTGCCGTTGCGCGCGGCCAGGATCAGCGCTTCCACGATTCCGGAATCTTTGCCGGTGCGGTACAGCGTCTGCTTGATTGCCAGCACGTTCGGGTCCACCGCCGCTTCTCGGATCAGCTCCAGCACAGTGCTGAACGAGTCGAAGGGATGGTGCATCAGGATGTCGTTGCGCGCGGCCATCGCGAAGATGCCCTCGGGCGTCTTGAGTACGCGCGGTACCATCGGCGGGTACTTCAGGTCTGCCCGTTGCAGCAGATCGTAGACCTGGATCACACGGTTGAGATTGACCGGGCCGTTGATGCGATACGCAGCGTTTTCCGGCAGGCCGAAGTTCTGCAGCAGCGTCTGCATGATGGGCTTGGGGCAGTCATGCGCGATTTCCAGCCGCACCGCCGGGCGATAACCGCGGTCAACCAGCTCATCGCGTAATGCCAGCGCCAGGTTCTCGACTTCTTCTTCGTCCACCACCAGTTCGGAGTTGCGGGTGACGCGGAACTGATAGGCGCCCTGGACTTCCATGCCTGGGAACAGCTCATCGACAAAGGTCGACAACACCGCCGACAGCAGCACGAAATTTTGCGGGCCGCCGAGTGATTCGGGCAGCTGAATGATGCGTGGCAACGAGCGCGGTGCACGCACCAGCGCCAGATGGCCGGTGCGACCAAAGGCATCGGTGCCCTTGAGCACGACGACGATGTTCAGTGATTTGTTGAGGATCTTGGGGAACGGATGAGACGGGTCCAGCCCCAGCGGCGACAGCACCGGCATGATGTCGTTGCGGAAATAGGCGCGCAGCCAGCGGCGCTGGCGCGGCGTCCATGACCGCTGCGCGAGGATGCCAACGCCGGCATCGGCCAGCGCCGGACGCAGCACTTCGTTCCAGCAGCTGTACTGCTGGTCCACCAGCTCGGCGGCGCGGTCATGGATGGCGTTGAGAATTGCCTGCGGGCTCATGCCATCCGGTGCCGGCGGCAGGCCGAACTCCTGCGCGTGGCGCACGGCAGCAGCGCGGATCTCGAAGAATTCATCCAGATTGGTGCAGGAAATACACAGGAAGCGCAGGCGCTCGAGCAGCGGTACCTGTTCGTCCATCGCCTGTGCCAGCACGCGGAAGTTGAAGTCGAGCTGAGACAGCTCCCGGTTGATGTACAGCGCCGGGTCACGCAGTGGATCGGAAGCGATGACAACGGGTGCAGGGGCGGGAGGGTTCATGCCGGGAAGTCTTCCGTGGGGGCGGTCGTGGAGGTGGAGCTGCGCGGGCGTACATGCTCGGCATCAAAGTGGCAGGCGAACGTGCTGCCTTTGCCTACCTCGCTGCGGATGTCCAGCCGGGCTTGGTGCAGGCCAAGGATGTGCTTGACGATGGACAGCCCCAACCCGGTGCCGCCGCTTTCACGCGAACGGCTGCTGGACACGCGGTAGAAGCGCTCGGTCAGGCGCGGCAGGTGATTGGCCGGGATGCCGTAACCGGTATCGGTCACCGACAGCACAGCGCCTTCGCCTTCGCGGGTGAAGCTGAGTGAGATACGGCCATCGGCCGGTGTGTAACGCACGGCGTTGGTGAGCAGGTTGGAGAACGCGCTGTGCAGTTCCTTGTTGGAACCAGCGAGGTCCACGCCCGCGGTATCTTCAACCGTGATGGTATGGCGGCCTTGGCTGTGGGCCTCGGCTTCGCGTCGCAGTGATGCGAGCATCGAAGTCATTGGCACCGTTTCCAGCTCGGTGTGCTGCTGTGATTCCAGACGCGACAAAGTGAGCAGGTCTTCGACCAGTTGCGCCATGCGCTGTGATTGCTTTCGCATCTCCGACAGCATCGGGCCGGTATCGGGGAAATCCTCCGGCTCCATCATGTCCAGATAACCGTGCACCACAGTCAACGGCGTGCGCAGTTCGTGCGAGACATTGGCAACAAAGTCGCGGCGCACTTGTTCCAGGTGCAGCAGCTTGGTGACATCACGTGCCACCAGCAGCCAATGGTGATCGGAGTACGGAATCAGCCGTAGATGCAGGCGGATGCCGGGGTCAACCGGCGAGTTTGCATCAAGGATGGGTTCGGCATTGCGGCCGCCGGCCAGCCAGTGCGCAAGCGGCAGCGGCTGCAGCCGTTCGACCAGCGCAGCTTCCATGTCGACGGGGTGCTGCAGGCCGAGCAGGCTGGTGGCGGCTTCGTTGAACCACTGCACACGCTGCGTGTTGCGATCTACCACCACCACCGCATCCGGCAGCGCGGCGGCAGCGGCGCGGTAGCTGCGCAGCATGTCGATCAGGCGCCGTTTGCGCGTGCGCATTTCCTGCTGATTGCGGTACAGCAGCCGGTCCAGTTCATTCCAGACGCCAGTGCCTTCGGAGGTTTCCCAGCGTTGGCGTGCGGTAAGCCGCGACAACACCTGCCGCAAGCGCCAGTAATGCCACGTCAATACCGCCAGCGCAGCCAACGCCACGGCCAGCGCCGGGTGTCCCATCAGCAATCCCAACAGTCCGGCCAACAGCAACAGCACGGCCACGGTGGCCAGTGTCTTCAACCAGGCGGATCTGAATTGACGGGGCATTGCGCTCTCGGGGTGTTGCAGTGGAACTGGCAGGAGGAACCCGGGTTATAGCATCAAGCAGGAAGCGGAACTGGCGGGCTAGGTGGAAGCGGAGAAGCGATAGCCGGCACCACGTACGGTTTGCACCATGTCTTCAGCAGCAAAGGGTTCCAACGTTTTGCGAAGGCGACGGATGTGTACGTCGATGGTGCGTTCTTCCACATAGACACTGCCGCCCCACACGTGGTCGAGCAACTGCGAACGTGTGTAGACGCGCTCGGGATGCGTCATGAAGAAATGCAGCAGGCGGTATTCGGTCGGCCCGATCGGCACCGGCACATCACCGGCAAACACGCGGTGCGCGGCGCCATCGATACGGATGCTGCCAACGGCAACGCTGCCGTCTTCGTCATCGTCGCGGGTGCGACGCATCACGGCCCGGATGCGCGCCAGCAGTTCGCGTGCTGAGAACGGCTTGACCACGTAATCGTCGACGCCTGCTTCCAGGCCACCGACGCGGTCGTTCTCTTCGCCACGGGCGGTGAGCATGATGATCGGCACATCGCGGGTCAGTGCCTCCTTGCGCCAGCGCCGGGCCAGTTCCAGCCCACTGGTGCCGGGTAGCATCCAGTCGAGCAGGATCATGTCCGGTACGCGGTCGGCAATGGCGGTCTGGGCCTCCAGTGCGTCGCCGGCATGCACCGGCTCGTACTCGCCCTTACGCAAGGCGAAAGCGACCATGTCACGGATCGCGGGTTCGTCATCGACAATCAGGATGCGTTTCTGCACGTCGTGGCTACCGTAGAGCCCATCAAGCGGGGGAGTGCGCTCAGTAGACTACGGTTTGATGACCGGTTTGTGACATCCGGTGAACGTAGCGGTTGCCAGCCATGCAGGATGCGGTCAGTCGCGTGACATATCCGGGTCACGCTGGCCCAGGCGACGCATTTCCAGCACGGAGGGCATGATCGATTCGATCCGTGCATCCACCCGCGCGCGGCTCACGTAATCCAGCGTCGGCTGCTTGAGCAATGCCTGGAACTGGATCAAGGCTTGTTCCGGCCGCCCGTTCAGATAGGCGGCCTCGGCATAAGCCTCGCTGGCCCGGGTGGGGTCGCGGGCCAGTTCGCTGGCGCGCCCGAAGCTGCTCTGCAGTACCGGGTCGTCACTGTTCCTGGCCAGTAGCGGCCGCAGCATCGCCTGGGCGCGTTTGCCAGCTTCTTGGCCGCCTTGCTCGTTGAGGACGTTTGCGTAGGTCAATGCCACCGGCCGGCTCTGCGGCAGGCGCTTGAGCAGGGCATCGAAGCGGCGGTTGGCCTCGGCATGCTGGCCGCTGCGGGATTCGGCTTCGCCCAGCGCCAGGGCGACCCAGAGGTTGTCCGGGTACTCGGACTGCAGCTGTCGCAGTTCCTGCAGAGCCTGTGCAGTGGCCACGCCGCCGTCGCGCAGGCGTGCGATCGCCACACCATAGCGTTGCGGATCGGTCAGACCATTCTTCTGGCTGCGCTTGAGATTTTCGTATTCGCGTACCAGGTCCGACGGTGTGGGGGCGCTGAGCACGCGTAGGCGTTCGCGGGCCCAGTCGAACAGTCCGGTCACGCCGCGTGGCAAGCCGGCATCGGGCAGGGTGAGTTGCAGTCCGGCTGGCAGCAGCGGGTTGCCCTGGTTGCCGAGCGGGTCGCGGCGGGTGTCGGGCTCGGAAGGGTTGACCCGCTCCTGGCGGACGCCCGTTGGGGTCTGCGTGGTCAGCAGCACCGTGTCCTTTTTCATCTGCTCGGCACGGGCTTTGGCTTCGCTGATGCGGGTGATGTTGACCGGGTGGGTACGCAGGAAATCCGGAGTCGAGTAACCGCCTTGGTTGCCGCGCATGGCTGCGGACATACGCTCGAAGAAGCCGGCCATCGCGTCCACGTCGTAGCCGCTGCGGGCCAATGTGCGGATGCCGAGGCGGTCGGCTTCGGATTCGTTGGAGCGGGTGTAGTTGATCTGGCGTTGCTGCATCAGTCCCATGCCGGAGGTGATGGCTGCCATCGTGGCATCGCCCGACGAGTTGCCACCGGCCTGTTGCGCGGCGACTACCGCTGCCAGCATGCCCAGCAGGATCGGAATCTGGTCGCGCTGCGCGCGCTCCACGCCGCGCAGCACATGCTGTTGGGTGACGTGGGCGATTTCGTGGGACAGCACGGCCGCCACTTCGTCCTCGCGCTCGGCGGTCAGCACCAGCCCGGCGTTCATGCCGATATAGCCGCCCAGCGTGGCGAAGGCGTTGATCTGCCGGTCCTTCATCATGAAAAAGGTGTACTTCTGCTGCGGTTGGGCGCTGTTGGAGCCCAGTCGCGTACCCATGGTCCCGAGCCAGTCATTCACCAGCGGGTCGTCCAGCAGGTAACCGTAGTTGCGCAGCTCGCGCAGCATCATGCCGCCGTACTCGGCTTGGCGCGCCGGGGTCAACAGCTCGCCGGCTGACGAACCGATGTCCGGCAGCTTGGTGTCGTCGGCGAAGGACGGCGGGATGGCCACGGCCAGAGTGACGGCGGTGGCAAGCAGAAGCATGCGCAAGTGATGGCTCCGGAAAAGGCTGGGCGGAGAATGACGGGGAAGACAGTAAGCGATGTGAAGCACAGGTTAATTCGCAGTGTTCTGTTGATAGCGTCGAAAAACCAGCCGACCGCTACCATATATAGACATTGTTTCCAGTCAGGAGTTTCCTTGTGAGCAACGAGACCAATCGCGGCACTGGCGTGCCGGAGATCACCATCTACTCCACCGCAGTGTGCCCGTACTGCGTGGCGGCCAAGAACTTTCTGAAGAGCAAGGGCCAGTCATGGACCGAGGTGCGCATCGACCTGGACCCGGTTGCGCGCGAAAAGATGATGGCCAGTACCCGTCGCACCAGCGTGCCGCAGATCTTCGTGGGCGACGTCCACGTGGGTGGCTATGACGACATGATGGCGCTGCACCGCGCCGGCAAGCTGGAGCCGTTGATGGCCGGGCAGGGCGCATGAGCAGCGAGCCGACCGACAAGGACCGCCTGGCCGAATTTACTGAATTCCGCCAGCGCATGAACCAGCGCATTCTGGCCGAGCCCAATCAAGTGGTCCGGCGCTTCTTTGCGCTGGACACCCAGACCTACCAGGCTGGCGCGCTGGACGTGAAGACCAAGGAACTGCTGGGCCTGGTCGCCTCGATGGTGCTGCGTTGTGACGATTGCATCAGCTACCACGTGGCCCAGTGCAAGGACGCCGGGGTCAGTCGGGAGGAGTTTTTCGAGACCTTCTCGGTGGGCCTGGTGGTCGGTGGTTCGATCGTCATTCCGCACCTGCGTAGGGCGGTGGACTTCCTGGATCAGCTCGAAACCGGCGCGGCCGAAGCGCCGGCGGGGCACGACCACGGCTGAACCCAGACCTTGGTCCAGTTGGGGGGAGGGGGCCGGATCAGGCATAATTGACAGTTGAAACTGTTTACAACGCGCCGGTATCCGGGCACCCAGCCGGACGGGCGCTTTCCCTCCTCCCTGTTCGGAATACCAAGAAAATGACGCAGACAATCACCGTCATCCGTGGCGATGGCATCGGCCCGGAAATCATGGACGCAACCCTGTTCGTGCTCGACAAGCTCGGCACCGGGCTGCAGTACGAATTCGCAGATGCGGGCCTGGTCGCGCTGGAAAAGCACGGTGAACTGATCCCGGCGACCACGCTGGAGTCGATCAAAAAGAACAAGATTGCCCTGAAGAGCCCGCTGACCACGCCGGTCGGTGGTGGTTTCAGCTCGATCAACGTGGCCCTGCGTCGCCAGTTCGACCTGTACGCCAACGTGCGCCCGGCTATCTCGTTCCCGAACACCAAGTCGCGTTACGAGAACATCGACATGATCACGGTGCGTGAGAACACCGAAGGCGCTTACCTTGCCGAGGGCCAGGAAGTGTCGGCCGACGGCGAGACCGCGTTCTCCGGCACTCGCATCACCCGCAAGGGCTCCGAGCGCATCGTGCGTTACGCCTTCGAACTGGCCAAGAGCACCGGCCGCAAGAAGGTCACCGCCGTTCATAAGGCGAACATCATCAAGTCGACCTCGGGCCTGTTCCTGGACGTTGCCCGCGAAGTCGCCGCGCGTTACCCGGAAATCGAATTCCAGGAAATGATCGTCGACAACGCCTGCATGCAGCTGGTGATGCGCCCGGAACAGTTCGACATCCTGGTCACCACCAATTTGTTTGGCGACATCATCTCCGACCTGTGTGCGGGTCTGGTCGGCGGCCTGGGCTTGGCCCCGGGTGCCAACATCGGCGCTGAAGCAGCCATCTTCGAAGCCGTGCACGGGACCGCGCCGGATATCGCCGGCCAGGGCAAGGCCAACCCGGTTGCGTTGATGCTGGCAGCGGCACAGATGCTGGATCACGTTGAGCAGCCGCAGAACGCTGAGCGCCTGCGCAAGGCCATCGTCGCCACGATGGAAGCCAAGGATTCGCTGACCGGCGACCTCGGCGGCACCGGCACCACCATGGGCTTCGCTCAGGCAATCGCCAGCCGCGTCTGATCGCATCGCTGTCACAGCCGGAAAGCACACGAAACGGAGCGCGCAAGCGCTCCGTTTTTGTTTCAGGTCAGGTCAGGTTCGACTCTCTTTTCGCCAGCGGCAAAGGAGAGGGTTGCGCAGTAATGATTGGAGTCGGTCGTTCAGAAGCACGGGCGGAGATGAAGCCCCGGTGGTGCATGCCTCAGTTCGTCCAGATACAGGGGGGTATTACGCCGCGCTCCCTCCAGTCCTGTAGCGAGTCCGCGCGCTGCCAACAAAAAGGGCGCCTCGCGGCGCCCTTCGTGTCTTGCGTGATGCCTCTAACTCAATTGCGCGATTGCAACTTCGACAGCAGCCGCAGGAACTCGATGTACAGCCACACCAGCGTGACCATCAGACCGAATGCGCCGTACCACTCCATGTACTTCGGTGCGCCAGCCTCCACGCCACTTTCGATGAAGTCAAAATCCAGCACCAGGTTCAGCGCCGCGATTACCACCACGAACAGGCTGAAGCCAATGCCGATCAGGCCTGATTCGTGGATGAAAGGAATCTGGATGTTGAACATGCCCAGCACGATGGTGGCCAGGTACACCAGTGCGATGCCGCCGGTTGCAGCGACAACGCCCAGCTTGAAGTTCTCGGTAGCCTTGATCAGCCCGCTGCGGTAAGCGAACAACAGCGCGAACAGGGTGCCGAAGGTCAAAATCACTGCCTGGAATACGATGCCGTTGAAGCGGGCCTCGTAGATGGCTGAGATCGAGCCAAGGAAAAAGCCTTCAGCCAGCGCGTACAGCGGTGCACTGACCGGTGCCCAGGTCTTCTTGAAGATCGTCACCAGTGACAGGATGAAGCCGACGATCATGCCGCCCCACAGATACAGGCGGCCGGCAGCGGCCAACTCGCCGGTGTCGGTGAGCGTGTTGTTCCAGGCGAAAGCGGCGGTCATCACGGCAAGCAGCAGCAGAATGCTGGTCTTGCTGACGGTGCCGTTGATCGTCATCGCATCGGCGCCGCGTGCGACCACGCTGCCGGTGCCAAGATCGAGGAAAGTTGATTCGGAAAGGGCTGGATTGCCGCTGCGCATGCCGTGCTCCATGGCGGGTTGTAAGGAGGTACAGCGCAAAAGCATACCCGCATCCATCGAAGTGAAAATTGTCGTTGACAGATTCGGCCGTAGTTCCGACAATAGTCGACTTCGCGGGGCAACCCGAGAGATTCACCGCCGGGGTATAGCGCAGTCTGGTAGCGCGCCTGCTTTGGGAGCAGGATGTCGGGGGTTCGAATCCCTCTACCCCGACCATCCGATGCACTCAATGCGCGTTGGATTGCGACAATCCGGTTCAGAGCGCCCGTAGCTCAACTGGATAGAGCACCGGCCTTCTAAGCCGGCGGTTACAGGTTCGATTCCTGTCGGGCGCACCAATTGGTGCAAGCGGTAGGTAGGTTGTTTTCAGTGGTGGCTGTAGCTCAGTCGGTTAGAGTACCGGATTGTGATTCCGGTGGTCGGGGGTTCGAATCCCCTCAGCCACCCCACTGAACAAAAAGAAACAACGGTGTGAAATCCGGGGTTTCAAAAAAAAGAAGGGTGCGGTAATATTCGTCCCCTGATTTTCAGGGCTGTTAGCTCAGTTGGTAGAGCAGTTGACTCTTAATCAATAGGTCCAAGGTTCGAATCCTTGACAGCCCACCAAATCAAAAAAGCCAGCAGGGGAACCTGCTGGCTTTTTCCTTTTTATGTAAGCCCGGTGTTTTGGGCTGGTGCGGAAATCACCTTACGGTGTAGAATCCGGACCCAGAGTTTCAGGGCTGTTAGCTCAGTTGGTAGAGCAGTTGACTCTTAATCAATAGGTCCAAGGTTCGAATCCTTGACAGCCCACCAATTTGAGGCCATCGGAGCGATCCGGTGGCTTTTCTTTATCCGTCGTGTAGTTGGCTTCCGCTTTGCGGACATGCCTGCAACAATGGCGATCTGAACCGGCTTTGCGAAAGTGGCGGAATTGGTAGACGCCCTGGATTTAGGTTCCAGTGCCGCAAGGCGTGGGGGTTCGAGTCCCCCCTTTCGCACCATTGCCCGGTCTGTCTGCCCGCCCAGGGCGCTCCCTGTTGTCACTGCATGCCAGCCACTGCTGGCGGTGACGGGCGATATCGGCCAAACTAAAGGGCTGCGGCGCAGACCCGCTACTCACAACCGTTTCAACCATCACATCGTGCCGGGGTAAATGCCTCCGGTGGCAGGAGTCCACATGCAAGCTTCGATCGAATCCACCGGCAACCTGGAACGCCGCCTGAGCTTCTCGCTGCCGGAAGACCGTCTGCAGAGCCACATCAATGGCCGTCTGGGCGAAATCTCGCGTACCGCACGGATCAAGGGCTTCCGCCCGGGCAAAGTGCCGGCCAAGGTGATCGAACAGCGTTTCGGGCCGCAGGTGCGTGCCGAGGCGATGGACGGCCTGCTGCGTGAAACTTTCGATACTGCCCTGCGCGAGCACGAACTGCGCATCGCCGGCAACCCGCGTATCGACAAGGCTGGCGAGGGCGAATTCGACTTCGTGGCCACGGTCGAGCTGATCCCGGACTTCGGTGACGTCGACGTCACCAAGCTGACCGTGGTGCGCCACACCGCTGAAATCAGCGATGCCGACATCGACCAGATGATCACCAACCTGCGCCAGCAGCGTCGGACCTGGAAGCCGGTCACCCGTGGTGCCCAGGAAGGCGACCTGGTCGGCCTGGAAACCTGGTCGCAGGCTGGCGATGAGCGTCTGCCGCCGGAAGGCAGCGAGAAGGGCACCATCATCATCGGCCAGGGCATGATGTTCGAGCAGATCGAGCAGGGCCTGGTCGGTTTGGCCAAGGGCGAAGAAAAGACCCTGGACGTCGAGTTCCCGGCTGACTGGCGCGTGCCGGCACTGGCCGGCAAGACGGTCCAGGTCACGGTCAAGGCCACCGAGGTTTCCGAAGAGGAAGTCCCGGAAGTGGACACCGCCTTCATCAAGAGCTTCGGCGTCAAAAATGGTGATGTTGAGCAGTTCCGCGCCGACATCCGTTCCAACCTGGAGCGCGAGCTCAAGGGCGCGCTGATGAACCGTCTGCGCCGCGAAGTCGGCGAACAGCTCATCGCTGCATACGCCTCGGTGGAGCTGCCGCCGCGTCTGGTTGAGAACGAAGCCCGTTCGATGCTGGCCCAGCAGGTAGAAGCCATCCGCCGTCAGGGCGGCAACCCGGGTCAGGTCCCGGCCGACGCGCATGAGGGCTTCAAGGATGCGGCTGCCAAGCGCGTGCTGGTCGGCCTGCTGGTCGGCGAAGTGGCCCGCAAGAACGAGCTGCGCCTGGATCCCAAGCGTCTGAACGAAACCATGCGCCTGATTGCTTCCACCTACGAAGAGCCGGATCAGGTCATTGAGATGTACCGCAATGATCCCCAGCTTATGGCTGGCCTGCAGAACCGTGTGATGGAAGAGCAGGTCATCGACTGGATTGCCGAGCGTGCCCAGCACACCGAGCAGGCGTTGTCGTTCCAGGAAGCCATCCGCCAGTAATCGGCGGGCGTTACGTCCCCGCGCTCCGGCGCGGGGTGTGTCCTCACAAGAATGGGTGCCTCACGAAATGGACAACCGAACCAAAGCATTGAACATGGTTCCGATGGTGGTCGAGCAGACCAGCCGCGGCGAGCGCGCCTATGACATCTATTCGCGCCTGTTGAAAGAGCGCCTGATTTTCCTCGTGGGCCCGATCGATGATCACGTGGCCAACGTGGTGCTGGCGCAGTTGCTGTTCCTGGAAGCGGACAACCCGGAAAAGGACATCAGCATCTACATCAACTCGCCCGGTGGCGTGGTCACCGCCGGCATGGCGATCTACGACACCATGCAATACATCAAGCCGGACGTGAGCACCATCTGCGTTGGTCAGGCCGCCTCGATGGGTGCGCTGCTGCTGTCGGCCGGTGCGGCCGGGAAGCGTTATGCGCTGCCCAATTCGCGAGTGATGATCCACCAGCCGCTGGGCGGCTTCCAGGGTCAGGCTACCGACATCGACATTCATGCCCGTGAGATTCTGACGCTGCGTTCGCGCCTGAACGAAGTGCTGGCCAAGCACACCGGCCAGTCGCTTGAGACCATCGCGCGCGATACGGAGCGTGACAACTTCAAGAGCGCGGCGGACGCCGTGGCGTATGGTTTGGTGGATCAGGTGCTGGAGCGCCGTTCGGAAGACTCGATCCAGCCGGCCTGACGATGCAAGTGGCCGAAAACACGGCATTTTTTGCAGGGTCGGAACGAGACTGATGTCTCTCCGGCCCTGTGCTATTCTCGAATTCGAACCCCCTGATCAGAGGGGGAGCAACTGGGTAAGCGAAGCATGAGCGAAGACCGGCAAGGTCGTTCCGGGGACAGCAGCGGCAAGATTCTGTACTGCTCGTTCTGCGGCAAGAGTCAGCATGAGGTACGCAAGCTGATCGCGGGCCCGAGCGTGTTCATCTGTGATGAATGCGTGGAGCTGTGCAACGACATCATCCGTGAGGAGCTTGAGGAAAAGGCGCAGTCGGCACGCAGTTCGCTGCCCAAGCCGCGCGAGATCCTGGAGGTCCTGGACCAGTATGTGATTGGCCAAAATCGCGCCAAACGCACCCTGGCGGTTGCTGTTTACAACCATTACAAGCGTATCGAGAGCCGTCAGAAGAGCGACGACGTCGAACTTTCCAAGTCAAACATCCTGCTGGTCGGGCCGACGGGCTCGGGCAAGACGCTGCTGGCCGAGACGCTGGCGCGCCTGCTCAATGTGCCGTTCACCATGGCCGATGCCACCACGTTGACCGAAGCCGGTTACGTCGGTGAGGACGTTGAAAACATCATCCAGAAGCTGCTGCAGAAGTGCGACTACGACGTCGAAAAGGCACAGCAGGGCATCGTCTATATCGATGAAATCGACAAAATTTCGCGCAAGAGCGAGAACCCGTCGATCACCCGTGACGTGTCCGGCGAAGGTGTGCAGCAGGCACTGCTGAAGCTGATCGAAGGCACTGTCGCCAGCGTGCCGCCGCAAGGCGGTCGCAAGCATCCGCAGCAGGAATTCCTGCAGGTGGACACCAAGAACATCCTGTTCATCTGTGGCGGCGCGTTCGCTGGTTTGGACAAGGTGATTCAGCAGCGCTCTTCGGATAGCAGCAGCATCGGTTTCGGTGCCAAGGTGAAGAGTGCTGAGCGCAAGCAGGAAATCGGCAAGGTACTGGCTGAAGTTGAGCCGGAAGATCTGATCAAGTTCGGTCTGATTCCGGAGTTCGTCGGCCGTTTGCCGGTGGTGGCGACGCTGGAGGAGCTGGATGAGCCTGCGTTGATCCAGATCCTGACCGAGCCCAAGAACGCCATTACTAAACAGTTCAAGAAGCTGTTCGAGATGGAGGGCGTTGAGCTGGAATTCCGTCCGGACGCGTTGTCGGCCATTGCCAAGAAGGCGCTCAAGCGCAAGACCGGCGCCCGTGGCCTGCGCACCATCGTTGAATCGGTGTTGCTGGACACGATGTACGAACTGCCGTCTCAGGAAAATGTGAGCAAGGTGGTGGTGGACGAGTCGGTCATCGAGAACAAATCCGAGCCGTACATCATCTACGAAACACCGCCGGCACCGGCCAAGGCCGCTTCCGGCGACTGAGCCTGCAGCAGCCGGGCATGAATTGGGCTATTGCCTGTTCACGTTCAGCTTCCGGCGCCTCTTGCAACACCTCGCCGATGGCCCCATAACGGGGCCATCGGCTTTTTTATTTGGCCTTTCCTGATATCTGCGGAGCCCGCCCCCATGGCCCAGTCCCAACTCGAAGTTCTCGACCTGCCGGTCCTGCCACTACGCGACGTGGTGGTGTTCCCGCACATGGTCATCCCCTTGTTCGTGGGACGTGACAAGTCCATGCAGGCGCTGGAGCGCGCCATGGAAGCGGACAAGCGCATCCTGCTGGTGGCTCAGAAGTCCGCTGAGACCGACGACCCGACCGCGGACGATCTGTACACGGTAGGCACGCTGGCGCAGGTGCTGCAGTTGCTGAAGCTGCCCGATGGCACCATCAAGGTGCTGGTTGAAGGCCTGTCGCGTGTGAGCGTGGACAAGGTCTATGAGCAGGACGGCGCGCTGCAGGGCCACGGCACCGAAATCGAAGCCAAAGAGGCGCGTGAGTCACGCGAAATCGAGGCGATCGCTCGCTCGCTGATGTCGCTGTTCGAGCAGTACGTCAAAACCAATCGCAAGCTGCCGCCGGAGTTGCTGCAGACCTTGGCCGGCATTGAAGAGCCAGCGCGTCTGGCTGACACCATCTCCGCACATATCGGTGTGCGTCTGGCCGACAAGCAGAAGCTGCTGGAAACCCTGTTGGTCGGTGACCGACTGGAAATGCTGGTCGGCCTGGTCGATGGCGAAATCGACGTGCAGCAGCTGGAAAAGCGCATCCGCGGCCGCGTCAAATCGCAGATGGAGAAGAGCCAGCGCGAGTACTACCTCAACGAGCAGATGAAGGCCATCCAGAAAGAGCTGGGTGACCTGGACGACGCACCCGGTGAGTTGGACGAACTGGCACGCAAGATTGCTGAAGCCGGCATGCCCAAGGCAGTGGAAACCAAGGCCAAGTCTGAACTCAACAAGCTCAAGCAGATGTCGCCGATGTCCGCCGAAGCGGCCGTGGTGCGCAACTATCTGGATTGGCTGCTGGGCGTGCCATGGAAAAAGCGCACCAAGGTTCGCAAGGATCTGAAGGCCGCGCAGGACACGTTGGACGCCGACCATTACGGTTTGGACAAGGTCAAGGATCGAATCCTTGAATACCTCGCGGTGCAGTCGCGGGTGAAGCAGATGAAGGGCCCGATTCTGTGCCTGGTAGGGCCGCCGGGCGTAGGCAAGACCTCGCTCGGTCAGTCCATCGCCAAGGCCACCAACCGCAAATTCGTGCGGATGTCGCTGGGCGGTGTGCGCGACGAGGCTGAGATCCGTGGCCATCGCCGTACCTATGTCGGTTCGATGCCGGGCCGTATCGTGCAGAACCTCAACAAGGTCGGCAGCAAGAACCCGCTGTTCGTACTCGATGAAATCGACAAGATGTCGATGGATTTCCGCGGCGATCCGTCTTCGGCGCTGCTGGAAGTGCTCGATCCCGAGCAGAACAACGCATTCAATGATCACTACCTGGAAGTGGACCTGGACCTGAGCGAAGTGATGTTCGTTGCGACATCTAACTCGCTGAACATTCCTGGTCCGCTGCTGGACCGCATGGAAGTGATCCGCATTCCGGGTTACACCGAAGACGAGAAGCTCAACATCGCCACGCGTTACCTGGCGGCCAAGCAGCTCAAGGCCAACGGTTTGAAGGCTGAAGAACTGGTCATCGAGGAAGATGCCATCCGCGACATCGTGCGCTATTACACGCGCGAATCCGGTGTGCGTAACCTTGAGCGCGAAGTGGCCAAGATCTGCCGTAAGGTGGTCAAGGAACTTGCCCTGGCTGGCCCGCAGCCTGTGAAAAAGGCGGTCAAGAAGGGCGCCAAAAAGCCCAAGGCGCTGGTGGTGGTTGATGCCAAGAACCTGGACAAGTACCTGGGCGTGCGTCGCTTCGACTTTGGCCGTGCCGAGGACGAGAACGAAATCGGCCTGGTGACCGGCCTGGCCTGGACCGAAGTGGGTGGCGAACTGCTGCAGGTCGAATCGACGTTGATCCCGGGCAAGGGTGCGGTGACGTTGACCGGCCAGCTGGGCAACGTGATGAAGGAGTCGGCGACCGCTGCGTTGTCGGTGGTGCGTGCCCGCGCCGAAGCCTTGGGCATCGATGTGGACTTCCTGCAGAAGCACGACGTGCATTTGCATGTGCCCGATGGCGCTACGCCGAAGGACGGCCCGAGTGCGGGTATCGCGATGGTGACCTCGCTGGTTTCCACCTTGACCAAGGTGCCGGTGAAGGCGGAAGTGGCGATGACCGGTGAAATCACCCTGCGTGGTCGCGTCACGGCCATCGGCGGGTTGAAGGAGAAGTTGCTGGCCGCGCTGCGTGGCGGCATCCGCACCGTCATCATTCCCGACGAGAATCGTAAGGATCTGGTCGACATCCCTGCCAACGTTACTCGCGACTTGAAGATTGTGCCGGTGAAATGGATCGACGAAGTGCTGGACATCGCACTGGAGTCGCCGCTGGCACCGAAGAAAGCACGTAAGAGTGCGCAGCGTGTCACGGTGCGAGGCAAGGCCAAGGCAGCTCCTACTACGCGCGTCAAGCATTGAAGTGTGAACGCAAAATGCCTTGAAACCCGCGTCATTGCTGGCTTTTCAGCTTGCACGGGTAGGGGGGCGCTGGTATAAAAGTGCCACTCACGTGCCTACTGATTCATGGGTGACGTGTTTGCATGATCTTCCGGTCATCGTTGTCTTTCGCAAGACGTGCGGTGACCATCCAAACTATTCCGCGGATGTACCGCATAGGGAGTTTTACAGAATGAACAAGACCGAATTGATCGACGGCGTTGCCGGCGCTGCTGACCTGTCCAAGGCTGAAGCTGGCCGTGCGGTTGACGCAGTCATCGCCGAGATCACCAAGGCCCTGAAGAAGGGTGAGACGGTGACTCTGGTTGGCTTCGGTACGTTCCAGGTTCGCGAGCGCGCAGAGCGCACCGGTCGCAACCCGAAGACCGGCGAAGAGATCAAGATTGCTGCTGCAAAAAATCCTGCGTTCAAGGCTGGTAAAGCCCTTAAGGACGCTGTAAACTAAGCGGCTCACCGGGGGTGCTTAGCTCAGCGGTAGAGCGTCTCCCTTACACGGAGAGGGTCGGGGGTTCGAAACCCTCAGCACCCACCAAAGCATCACGAGTAAAAGCGTTAGAAGTGGAGCGGTAGTTCAGTTGGTTAGAATGCTGGCCTGTCACGCCGGAGGTCGCGGGTTCGAGTCCCGTCCGCTCCGCCACTTCATACACGCCCCTGAGCAATCGGGGGCGTTGTTTTCTCAAGCCCTTGGGTGAGAGAAAACAAACCAGGTTAAATGCGGAGCGGTAGTTCAGTTGGTTAGAATGCTGGCCTGTCACGCCGGAGGTCGCGGGTTCGAGTCCCGTCCGCTCCGCCATTTATCCAGCCATTCCTCGGAATGCGCATCATCGGTTCGCCGGTGGTGGACGAGTCAAAACTCGGAGCGGTAGTTCAGTTGGTTAGAATGCTGGCCTGTCACGCCGGAGGTCGCGGGTTCGAGTCCCGTCCGCTCCGCCAGTTGTCTCAAAAGCCCTCGGCGTAAGCCGGGGGCTTTTTCTTTGGGCCGTACCCGGCTGTGGCCCAGTTGGGACTCAGGCGGGAAGCGGGTTACACTGCCCGGCTCGCCAATAGGCCCTGATTTTTCCCATGCTGCAGAAACTTCGCGACAAGACCTCAGGCTGGATCGTTACGGTGATCATGGGCCTGCTGATGATTCCGTTCCTGTTCGTGATCGACAACAGCTACCTCGGTGGTGTCGGTGCGCAGAACGTGGCCAAGGTTTCGGCACCGCCGTCATGGTGGCGCTCGGCACCGTCATGGTGGCCAATGTCCTTCCTGTGGAACCATCACGAAGTAAGCGTTGATGAATTCCGCACGCGTTTTGAACAGGCGCGCATGGATGCCCGTGAACAGCAGGGCGAAAATTTCGATCCGCGCGAGTTTGAAAGCACCGAGAACAAGCGCGTCGTGCTGGACCAGCTGATCGATGAGCAGGTGGTCCGCCTGGCCGCCGAAGAGGCGCACATCGTGATTGGTGATGCCGCTGTGCGTGAGTACATCGCGGGTATTCCTGCCTTCCAGCGCGACGGCAAGTTCGACCCGGATCAATACAAGATGGCGCTGGCGCAGAGCATGCCGCCGCGCACCCCGGCGATGTTCGAGCAGTTGGTGCGTACCAGCCTGCAGCAGTCGATCATTCCGACCGCGCTGGCACAGTCGGGTTTTACCACCAAGGGTGAGGCTGAGCGTCTGTTGAAGCTGCTGGGTGAAACGCGTGATGTCGAATTCGCGCTGCTTCCGGTGGCCGAAGCCGATACCGCAGCGGTCAGCGATGCGGATATCAAGCAGTGGTATGACGCGCACCCGAAGGACTTCCTGCAGCGCGAAGCGGTGACGATTGAATACGTCGAACTCAATGCCGCGAGTATGCCTGCAGTTGCTGCGGCCAACGAGGCCACGCTACGCAGCCGTTATGAAGAAGAGAAAGCACGCTTTGTCAGCGCCGACGAGCGCTTGGCTTCGCACATCCTGATCTCTGCCGGCAGCGATGAAGCATCGCAGAAGGCAGCGGAGGCCAAGGCCAACAAGCTGGCTGCCGATGCCAAGCTGCCGGGTGCCGATTTCGCCGCGTTGGCCAAGGCCAATTCGGATGACGCCGGTTCCAAGGCGGGTGGCGGCGATCTGGGTTGGGTGCAGAAAGGCGTGATGGTCAAGCCGTTCGAGGACGCGTTGTTTGCGATGAAGGCTGGCGAGATCGTTGGCCCGGTCAAGACCGAGTTCGGCTACCACGTGCTGCAGCTGCGCGAGATCAAGGGCGGCGAAGGCCGTTCGTTCGAGGAAGTGCGTGACCAGCTGGCAGCAGAGCAGCTGCAGGCGGACACCGAGCGTGCTTTCAATGACCTGAGCGGCCGTCTGGTCGACCTGGTCTACAAGAACCCGACCGCGCTGGAGCCGGCTGCCAAGGAAGTGGGCTTGCCTGTGCAGACGCTGGGGCCGTTCACCCACGCAACCGCCAATGGCATCGCCACCAATCCGGCCGTGCTGAAGGCTGCTTTCTCCGAAACGTTGGTGGAAGACGGCACGGTGAGCGATCCGATCGAGATCGCGCCGAACCACAGTGTGATGATCCGCGTCACCTCGCATACGCCGGAGCAGGCTACGCCGCTGGCTCAGGCGCGCGAGCAGGTGATTGCTGCCGTGCGTGCCAACCGCGCCAAGGAAGCCCAGAACAAAGCGGCTGACGCGCTGCTGGCCAAGTTGAAGGAAGGCCAGACCCTGCAGGCGCTGGCGCCGGCAGAGAAGCTGCAGCTGTTGCCGGTCCCGGGCTTGCCGCGCGGTGCACCGATGCCGACCGCTGCCGCCAACCAGGCAGTGTTTGCCGCTGCGCCACCGGCTGCTGCCGACAAGCCCACCTATGGCAAGGTCGCGATGGAAGACGGGCGTTATGCGGTGTTCGCCGTAACCAAGGTGACGCCGGGCAATATCGCCGAAGTCCCAGAGCCGCAGCAGGCCATGCTCAAGCAGCAGCTCAGCCAGATTGACGGTGCCGCAGCAGCCAAGGCTTACGTTGACGGCATGCGCAAGCACTTCAAGGTGCAGGTGCAGGAATCCCAGCTCTGATCTTTGGGAGCTGATTAGAACGAAAAGCCCGGCCATTGGCCGGGTTTTTTGTTGAGTGAATATTCTGCCGGGAGCGGATACGGAGCAGGCTTCGCTGGAATTCCATCACCGCACCATCCTGCGGTAGGAGTGACCTCGACCGTGAAGCGGACGAGGTCTATGACTGCTGGTGCCGTTGGCAACTGCACGATGTGGGCGGTTTGAATTTGCGGTTCTGCGATTTACGCCACTCCTGTGCAGGCGCGGCGACCTGACGGGCCAGAAAACAGAAAGCCCGGCGCATGGCCGGGCTTTTAACGGTGCTTGCAGGCGGTAGCTATCAGCGCACGTCTTCAAACCTCAATACCATGCCTGGGCGGAGTATCGCGCTGGCTTCAAGATCATTGAATGACAGCAATGTCTTGACCGAGATGCCATAGCGACGGGCAATGGTCCAGGCCGATTCGCCGTTGCGGACGGTGTGGCGGCGGGCATTGTTGGTCGATGCAACGGTACGTGCCCGAGCAGGTGTTGCGATGGTCGGGCGCGACGCAGGAGATGCGTTGCTTTCGGCCAGGGTGACCAATGGTTCGGCTGCAGGCTCACTGCCGTCACCGATCAAGGCGGGTGCCAGCACGCGACTGCCGCCACGTGGGCTGGTCAGTGCGGGATTGAGGCGTGCGATGCGGGACGGATCCAGTGCGTTCTGTGCCGACCAGCTTGCCAGCGACGTGTTGGCCGGCAGCGTGTGGCCCTTGAGGATCGGCACCGGGCGGTTGAGCGACGCCATCAGATCTGGCTCTTTCTCTGCCTGTTCCAGGACGCAGGCCAGGGCGTGCAGCTTTTCCACATACGCATAGGTGATTGGGGATAGGCCAGGCAGCTCGGCTGCGCTCGCGTTCTGTGCGTTCATGCCGCCGCGACGCAGCGCCTGCAGGATGCGGTATTCGCCCGCGTTATAAGCCATTACCGCCAATTGCCAGTCGCCAGCGAACATGCCGTGCAGGGTCTTGAGATAACGCACGGCTGCGCGGGTGGAATCCACGGCCGAGAGGCGGCCGTCATAGCCCTTTTCCATCGGCACGCGGTGGTTGCGTGCGGTAGTGGCGATGAACTGCCACAACCCAGCGGGACCGCTGGCATTTCGTGCACCCGGGCGATAGCCGCTTTCGACGAACGGAATCAGCGCGAATTCGGTGGGCAGGTTGGCAGCGCGCAGCTCGTCGACCACATAGCCGAACAGCGGTAAGGCATCGTCTTCGACATTGCCCAAGCGGGAGGGGGCGTGCGCGAACTGTTTGCGCCAGCGGGCGCTGGTGGCGTCGGCATCGCACTGCGGCGCGGCCAGGCCGTCACGGAAGTTGGCGAAGATCTCGCGGCCATTGCGGGTGGTGGCGGGCGGCAGCGAGGCAGGATCGATCGGCAAGGCGCCGAGCGCTGCGACGTTCTGGGACAGGCCGGCGCTGGCAGGCAGCGCCTGGGCACTGGATGCGCTACTGACGCCGAGCAACATGCCCAGCGCCAGGCAGAGATTGGCCCGCCTCACGCGCGGAAACCGTCTTTCCATCGCCGCAATTCGGCGAAGACTTCCACCTCGTCGGCGGGCGCATGCCCAAGCCGCGTGGCGACCGCGTCGCGGATATGAGCATCAGCGGTACGCAGGAATGGGTTGCATTGCAGTTCACTGGCCAATACAGCGGGAACAGTGGGACGAGAACGGCTGCGCATGTCCTGAACTTCCTTCTGGCGGCGTTGCAATGCCGCGTTGGTGGGATCGACATGCCGCGCGAACACGGCATTGGCCAGCGTGTATTCGTGCCCGCAGCAGACCAATGTCTGTGGGGGCAGAGCGGCCATTCGCTTGAGCGAAGCCAGCATCTGGGCGGGCGTACCTTCAAACATGCGTCCACAGCCCAGGCTGAACAGCATGTCGCCACAGAACAAATGGTCGTGGCCAAGGTAGGCAATGTGGCTCCGGGTGTGGCCGGGAACCGCCATCACTGAAAAGTCGAAGCCGGAGGATTGTACCCGGTCGCCATCGGACACCCGTTCACAATCCAAAGCGATCCGTTCATCCACCGGTGCGAACACCCGCAGCCGTGGCCAGCGCTGACGCAGCTCGGCCACGCCGCCAATGTGGTCGTCATGGTGGTGGGTGAGTAGCACGGCGGCGGGCTGCATGCCTTGGGCAGCGGCTTCCAATACCGGCCCGGCTTGGCCCGGATCGACGAATATCGTGCGCTCATCGGGCGTTTGCAGCGCCCAGATGTAATTGTCCTGGAATGCAGGCAGGGCGGTCAGTCGCATAGAATTGGAAAATGCCTGCCGCCCCGTCCCCCCGTCAAGCGTCAGTCTCTCCATGGTTTGAGATGGTTGCTGCGCGGGCGATCCGAGATTGGGAGCACCAGTACTTGCTGGGGCGATTGCGCAGCGTGCCTGCCCAGCCTTGGCTTTGGCTGGCACCCAGCGCGGGATGGTCACCCGAGGCGCCACCGGCGGGGCGTGGCATACGCCTGCACCGGAGCGTGCAGGGAAGTGGCTGGCAGGGCGAGTTGCGTTGCGGGCTGGCACTGCCGCTGCCGGCCGAGGCGGTCAACGCCATCGTCATTCAACATGCCGCGCCCGCTGATCTGGACACGTTGCTGGCCGAGTGCGCGCGTGTGCTGATGCCGGGAGGGCGTTTGTGGATGACCGTGCTCAACCGCTACAGCCCGTACCGGGCGCATTGGCAGTGGCAGGGTGCACAGCCGGCTTCGGTGGCGCGTACCCGCGTGCTGATGAAGCGGCAGGGGCTGCGTTGCCAGTCCATTGGCCACCACGGGCCGTTATGGAGCCAGACAAGTACGGCGGTGGGGACGAGCTTGCCGGCATTGCGCGCGTTATGCGTG
Organism: Stenotrophomonas sp. Iso1; assembly: GCF_027497995.1. Lineage (GTDB taxonomy): Bacteria > Pseudomonadota > Gammaproteobacteria > Xanthomonadales > Xanthomonadaceae > Stenotrophomonas. The sequence goes on from NZ_JAODBT010000001.1 coordinate 1,097,940, forward strand.
CTGGAAGCAGAAAAGAGAACCGAGGCGCTCATCGGGCCGATGAAAGCCAGCCAAGTGGGCTGGCGCCGGCCGATGGCGACCTGAATCAGCAAACGGAACAGCATGAAGTCAATTGAAGTACATACCGACGGCGCCTGCCTCGGCAATCCGGGGCCTGGCGGCTGGGCAGCGTTGCTGCGCTACAAAGGGCACGAGCGCGAGGTCACCGGCGGTGAAGAGCACACCACCAACAACCGCATGGAGCTGATGGCGGCCATCGCGGGCCTGGAAACGCTCAGTGAGCCGTGCGACATCGTGCTATCCACCGATTCGCAATATGTGCGTCAGGGCATCACCGAATGGATGCCGGGCTGGGTGCGACGTAACTGGAAGACGTCTGGCGGTGACCCGGTCAAGAATCGTGACCTGTGGGAGCGCCTGCATGCGGCGACCCTGCGTCATACGATCGACTGGCGCTGGGTGAAGGGCCATGCCGGCAATCCGGACAACGAGCGGGTGGACCAATTGGCCCGTGATGCAGCAATCCGCGCGCGCGAAGGCGCCGCAAGCAACTGAGGTAAGCCATGCGCCAGATCGTCCTTGATACCGAAACCACCGGGCTGGAGTGGAAGAAGGGCAACCGCGTGGTCGAAATCGGCTGCGTTGAACTGCTTGAACGTCGCCCCAGTGGCAACAATTTTCACCGCTATCTCAAGCCGGATTGCGAGTTTGAACCCGGCGCGCAGGAAGTCACCGGGCTGACCCTGGATTTCCTCGCCGACAAGCCGCGCTTTGAAGAAGTGGTCGAAGAATTCCTGGCCTATGTGGACGGCGCCGAGCTGATCATCCACAACGCCTCGTTTGACATGGGCTTCCTCGAAAACGAGATGTCGCTGCTGGGCAGGAGCCGCTTGGCCGAGCGGGTGACAGTGACCGACACCCTGGCGATGGCGCGCGAGCGTTTCCCAAGCCAGCGCAATTCACTGGATGCGTTGTGCCGGCGTCTGGGCGTGGACAACTCGCATCGGCAACTGCATGGCGGCCTGCTCGATGCGCAGATTCTGGCCGACGTCTATATCGCCTTGACCTCCGGGCAGGAGGAGATCGGCTTTGGTCAGCCAGAGTCGAACTCGACCCATGCCGCCGGTAATGCACAGGCGTTTGATGCGTCGGTGCTGTTGCCGCGGCCGCGTGTGGTGGTTACCGCATCGGAGCAGGAAGCGCATGAGGCCCGATTGGCCAAGCTGCGCAAGAAGAGCGGTCACGCTTGGTGGGACGGCGAGCGCGCACCGGAGCCGTCCGAGACGGCGTGAATGATGTTCGGTGCGCCGGTTGGCGTTGGGGCGGGCTTGGCCACGAAGCTCGTGACGGTGGGCGTGTCAGTGTTTTCGCGCCCAACGGCGCTCCTGCAATCAACGGCCATCTGCAGTGCCGTCAGTGGCAGCGGACCAGCACCACGGTGACGTTGTCGGAACCGCCGCCATCGAGCGCGGCCGCCACCAGTGCATCCACGCACTCCTGCGCGCTGCAGTCGGCATGGGCCAGCGCCTCGGAAAGACTGCTGTCGTCAACTTCTTCGGTCAGGCCGTCACTGCACAACAACAGCTGCATGCCCGGGCGTAGTTCGCCGGTCATTGTGGCCACGTTGAGGTGCGCGGGGTCGGTGACGCCTAGCGCCTGGGTGACGACATTGCGGTGCGGATGGGCGCGAGCCTGCTCGGCGGTGAGGCTGCCTTGTGCGATCAGTTCCTGCACGTAGCTGTGGTCCTGGCTGAGCTGGGCCAGCTTGCCATCGCGCCACAGGTAAGCGCGACTATCGCCAACCCATGCCACTTCAAAACGGTTGCCCTGGACGCGTGCGGCGACCACGGTGGTGCCCATTGGCAGGCTGTCGTTACGCCGGCGCGAGGTGCGGATGATTTCTTCGTCGGCGATGCGGATAGCCTGCACCAGTGCGGTGCCGTTGCGGATCTCGCGGACGATGGTTTCCCGCGCCAATGCGCTAGCAACTTCGCCGCAGGCATGTCCGCCCATGCCGTCTGCAACCAACCACAAGCCCAACTCACCGTCACCGTAGTAGGTGTCTTCATTGAGCTGGCGACGCAGGCCGACGTGGCTGAGGTGTCCGAATTCGATCATGAATGCCCAGATGGGCCAGGGTTCGGCGGGATGGCAATGCATCATCGCGTTCATGGACGTGCACGGCAAGCGCTGCTCGGGCCGCACCTGCTTCTGGAAAGGATGCACGTCAGGGCGCCGGGGAGCGTGACGGTGAAAAAGCCCTTGTCGGCATTGCCAATGCCCCTTATCATTCGCACCCCGGTTCGCCGGGACCATCTGGAGAGGTGGCAGAGCGGTTGAATGTACCTGACTCGAAATCAGGCAGGCGTTTATAGCGCCTCGGGGGTTCGAATCCCCCCCTCTCCGCCAGATTATGAAAAAGGCCGCCTTCGGGCGGCCTTTTTCATTCTGCCGTTCCAGGTGCCGATTGCCGCTTTGGCGTTGCTGCGCGGCTTTCGTTCAGGCGCTTTGCGTCGTCCCCAGCGGCTAAACTGTGCGCCACGTTACTCAGGTGCGCCCCATGTCCGAAATTCTTGTCCCCGTTTCCTTTGGCGAGCTGCTCGACAAGATCTCGATCCTGCAGATCAAATCCGAGCGCATGAGCGATGCGGCCAAGCTGGCCAACGTGCGCAACGAGCTGTCGGCGCTGGATCGCACCTGGGCTGCGCACCCGGCCGCGTTGCAGGACATCAGCACGCTGCGTGATGACCTCAAGGCGGTCAACGAGCGGTTGTGGGACATCGAGGATGACATCCGTCTGAAGGAGAAGGCGCAGGCCTTCGACGACGCTTTTGTGCAGCTGGCGCGCAGCGTCTACATCCAGAATGATGAGCGCGCGCGCATCAAGAAGGCTATCAACCTGGCGCTGGGTTCCAGCTACGTGGAAGAGAAGTCCTATCAGGACTACCGCGCCGGCTGAGTCTGAGCATGCTGGCTACGCTGCAGAAAGGCCACCCGTTGGGTGGCCTTTTGCATTGAGCTGGATGTGACTCAGCGCGGGTGATCGGCGCGATAGCGCTCGAACGCAGCGATGCCGTCGTCCACCGTGATCAACGACATCACATCGTCGAACTCGATCTTGGTACCCCATTTCAGCTGGCTGGCTGGTTTGTTTAGATAGCGGCGTGCGGCGGCGTCGTAGCGGTCCACGCAGTAGCGGCGATCCGAATACGGGCCGCTGCGCTCCGGGTTGCTGGCCGCATGCAGGCCCAGCACCTTGGTGCCCACCGCGTTGGCGATATGCATCGGCCCGGAATCGGGAGTGACCAGCAAGGCGGCGCGGGCCAGCAACGCCGGCAACTGCTTGAGCGTGTCCTTGCCGACCAAGTCGAGCACCGGGTGCTGCATCGCGGCGATGATGGCGTCGCTGGTATTGCGCTCCAGCTCGCTGCGGCCACCACACAGCACCACCTGCCAGCCTTGCGCGGCGGCGTGGTCCGCCAATGCCGCATAGCGGTCGGCATACCAGTTGCGGCGTTGGTGACTGGAGCAGGGCGAGATCATCAACACGGGCCGACCGTCATCCTGCCATTGCGCAGCGGCCCAGTCGTGGGCTTCCGGCGGCGTGGCGAGGTTCCAGCGGACCTCGGTCTGTGTCATGCCCAGCGGCTCGCAGAAGCTGCCGATGGCATCAAGCACATGGATGCCGGGCCGGTCCGGGATGCGTTCATTGATGAAGAGGCCATGCAGATCCTTCGAGCGCGCCTTGTCGTAGCCAATGCGGCGGTGAGCCGGGATGAAGGCCGACAGCACATTGGCGCGGAAGGCCACCTGCATCTGCAGCAGTGCCTCAAACGGGGCAGAGGGCAATTCGCCGCGCAGCGCGCGCATGCCGGCCAACCCGGTCTTCTTGTCGTAGATATGGAAGGTGACGCAGGGCAGGCCGTCGAGCAGTTTGTGACCGGCCTTGTCGATCACCCAATGCAGCTCAAGCCCCGGCCGAGCGTGCTGCAGGGTGTGAACCAACGGTACGACGTGGGTCACATCCCCCAGCGCCGAGAGGCGCAGAAGGCACAGCGGGGAGGACGATGCAGGCATGTGTTGTTAGACTCGCTGAGAATGGTCGCATTCGACGCCAATGAAGCTCTGACACCGTGCCGCGAAGGTCGTGGATACGGTGCCATTCTGTTCGACCGCCAGCGCTTGCGGCAAGCCGACCCGGGTCTGTTCTCGCCCGCGCAGTGGGAAGGCAAGGCGCGCCCGGTGGGTGAGGGTGGCCGTGGTGGTGCCTGGTTCGTCGACGCGCCGTTTGGCCAATGTGTGCTGCGGCAGTATCTGCGCGGCGGCGTTGCGGCCAAGCTCAGTCGCGACCGCTACCTATGGCGTGGCCCTGATCGCGCGCGCAGCTTTGCCGAGTTCCGCCTCATGCGCAAACTCATCGAGCATAAGTTGCCGGTGCCGCGTCCGTTGGCAGCGTTCTACATGCGTGATGGCATGACGTACCGCGCTGCGATCCTGATGGAGCGCCTGGAGAACGTACGTTCGCTGGCCGATCGTGCGCTGGTGACGGGCCGAGGTGCGCCGTGGGAAGAAACCGGCCGGTTGATCGCCCGCTTCCATCGCGCCGGGCTGGATCACGCCGACCTCAATGCACACAACATCCTGTTTGACGCCACCGGCCATGGCTGGTTGATCGACTTCGATCGCGGCGTGATGCGCATTCCTGCCACCCGCTGGCGTGAGAGCAACCTCAAGCGCTTATTGCGCTCGCTGCTCAAGTTGCGTGGTGAACGCAGCCGCGAGGATGTGGAGAAAGATTTCGCACGGTTGCGCCGTGCCTACGACTTGGCTTGGAACCGGGGCACGTAATGAATTGGGCGTTGCGTTTTCTGGGCGTCGGCAATGCTTCGGCGGTCGAGTTGGGGTCGCCGATGTCGGTGATCGAGCGCGATGGCCGGCCGTGGTTGACGATCGACTGCGGCGGCGAAGGGTTGACTGCCTATAGCGCCCATTACGATGCGATGCCCGATGCGTTGTTCATCACGCATGTTCACCTGGATCACGTGGCCGGCTTCGAACGTTTGTTCGTTGATGCTTATTTCAACCGGCAGCGGCGCGGCAAGGTGCGGCTGTATGTGCCAGCGCCGGTGGTACCGCTGCTGCACCGCCGTGTTGCCGATTACCCGAACGTGCTGGCCGAAGGTGGCGCCAACTTCTGGGATGCCTTCCAGTTGATCGTCGTGGGCGATGCGTTCTGGCACGAGGGCGTACGCCTGGAAGTATTCCCGGTGCGCCACCACTGGCCCGAGACCGCCTATGGGTTGCGTCTGCAGGGCGCGCTGGTCTGGAGCGGCGATACCCGGCCCATCCCGGAAATGCTGGCGCTCCATGCCAATGACAACGAACTGATCGCCCACGATTGCGGCCTGCACGGCAATCCGTCGCATACCGGTGTGGATGACCTGGAACGTGAGTACGACGCCGCTACGCAAGCGCGGATGATGCTCTACCACTACGCCAGTGCTGCCGATGGCGAAGCGTTGCGCGCACGCGGCCATCGCGTGGCGATGCCAGGTGAATGCGTGGCATTGGCTGCCCCCACCGCCGCTCAGGTGGCGCTGGAAGATCTGCCCTGATGGCGTCTGGCCCGCCAACATCCGCAGCATTGGCCGCGGAGTTGGTGGCACTGGAGCGCATGCTGCATGCACCTTCGGTTCGCGGCGATGTGCAGCGCTTGGCGAACTTGCTGGATGAGGCATTCAGTGAAATTGGCTGTTCCGGGCGTTGCTACTCACGTGCGCAAATGTTGCGGCATCTGCCGGAGGATGCGACGGACGTCAATATTGAAGCTGAGTGTTTTGTAGTGACGTTGTTGGCGGCAGGCCTGGCGTAGGTGCGCTATCGCAGTCGTTACAGGGATGCGGGGCAGGCCGGCGACTGGGCTGAACGCAGTTCGCTGTGGCGGCAACAGGCAACGGGGTGGCGCATGCTGTTTCATCAGGCAACGCCTGCGCCGTAGCAGGGCGCATCGCCGAAAAGGCGGTGGCCCCGCCGGCTGACCTCGGCGCCCGCGTCGATCGATACCGTTGCTGCCTTCCGGCCCTGGCGGGATTTTCGACCTAGCGTCGCGAGGGGCCGACGGGGCCACCATAGAGACGGTTTGGCCGCGCAATGCGCGGCCATTCGCAATCTGGGGAATCTAGGGGCGATGGGGTCATCAGCCGCCGTGGATCACAGACCGGACACAAACTGGAGCAGATCCTGTCGTGTGCGGCGATTGTAGCGTATGCGCGCGCCGTACGACCAGATCCGTGGCTTGAACTGTATGTAACCCGGCAACGGCCGCGGCAGGCCATTGGCGGCTCTATTGGCTAGAATGCCGGCCCATCGGAGGACGACCTCCCCCAGCACGGGAACGTATCCAGGACGGCCTGGCCCCCTCAAGGAGGCTTTCATGGCTTGGATTTATCTTTTGGTTGCGGGTTTGCTGGAAATCGTCTGGGCATTGGCGATGAAGCAGTCCCACGGTTTCACTCGGCTGGTTCCCAGCATCGTCACCATCGTCGGCATGATCGCCAGTTTCTGGCTGCTGGCCTTGGCCATGCGCACCCTGCCGCTGGGCACCGCGTACACCATCTGGACCGGCATCGGCGCGGTGGGCGCGTTCCTGATCGGCATCTTCTTTCTGGGCGAGCATGTCAGCGCGATGCGTATCGGCGCTGCGGTGCTGATCGTTAGTGGGCTGGTGCTGATGAAGCTGTCGAGCAGCTGAGTGCGGCGCGGTTGTCGTCCACTGACAACCACATTTCCACCGCATCCAGACCCGGGCCGTGTCCATTGGGCACGACCCGGGCCACGGCAAACCCCAGGCCTTCGTAAAAGGCCCGGGTGTGCTGGCTGGTGCTCAGCGTGATGCGTTGGATGCCGGGATGTTGAAAGGCCAGTTGCAGGCGGGCGTTGGCAAGTTGCCGGCCCAGTCCCTGGCGATGATGACTGCGCAGCACCATTCCCCAACAAAATCCGGCCACGCCAGAGTCATCGATGGAAAGACCGCCGCAGGCCAGTATCTGTCCGTGCGCTTCGATGACCAGGTACGCGCATTGCATGGCTTGGTCGCCGAGGAACCGCTGGAAGTCCGCGCGCTCACTGTTCGCAAAGTAAGCCGGCACATTGCTGTCGAACACCGACAAGCAGCCAGCAGCATTCGCGGGGCGATAAGGGCGTGGCGTCATGCGCGTGAATGTAGCGCATGACGCGGGACGCACTGAAATGCGGTGTTATCGCGACATGGAATACGGCAGCTTCGCCGCATCCGTCGCCCATTCCCGGTTGGGTTGGGCCTGCATGGTGAACTGCAGTTCGCCGCCGGCAAGAATTTCTTCGTGCGTCAGGTAGGCGCGGTCCAGCGGCTTGCCGTTGAGGGTGACGCTGCCCACATAGGCATGCGTGTCATCCAGCCCGTTCGCGACGATGCTGAAGCGCTTGCCGTTGGGCAAGTTCAGCGTGGCACGCGGTAGGAATGGGCGGCCGATGATGTATTGGTTGCTGCCCGGTGTGACCGGGTAGAAGCCCAGTGCGGTGAATACATACCAGGCTGACATCTGCCCGAGGTCATCGTTGCCCGCCAAGCCGTCGATGCGCGCGGCGTACTGCGTGTCCATGATCTGCTTCAGCCGTGCCTGCGTGCGCCACGGTTGCCCGGCGTGTGCGTACAGATAGGCGACGTGATGGCTGGGTTCGTTGCCGTGCGCGTACCAACCGATCAGGCCGGTGATGTCTTCCATGTGCGCGAAGATCGACGGATCCACGTTGGCCTCGAACACCGCATCCAGCCGCGCCATCAGCTTGTCGTTGCCACCGTGCGCTGCGGCAAGACCGGCAACATCCTGCGGCACGTACCACGAGTACTGCCACGCATTGCCTTCGGTGTAGTCACTGCCGTAGCCGCTGGCGCTGGGGTCAAAAGGTTCGCGGAAACTGCCATCGCGCTTGCGTGCACGCATGAAGCCGGTGGCCGGGTCGAACGCATGTTTCCAGTTGCCCGCGCGTTTGGTGAATTCGGTGGCGATGTCGGTTTTGCCCATCGCCTGTGCCACCTGCGCGATGGTCCAGTCGTCATAGGCGTATTCGAGCGTCTTGCTCGCCGCTTCGCCTTCTTCGTCAATGGGTACATAACCCAGCTCGCGATACTGAGCGATGCCGTCATAGGGGCCGTAGTTGGCGCTGGCCACCATCGCCTGCAGGGCCTCGTCGGTGTCGTAACCGCGAATGCCCTTCATGTAGGCATCGGCGATTACCGGCACGGCGTGGTAGCCAATCATGCACCACGTTTCCAGGCCATGAAACGACCACACCGGCAGCACGCCATGCGCGCTTTCGCGACGTGATGCGAGCAGTGAATTGACGAAATCGTTGGTGCGTTGCGGCGGCTGCACCAGCGTCGCCAACGGATGCAGGGCGCGGTAGGTGTCCCACAGCGAGAAGGTGGAATAGTTGGTCCAACCCTTTGCTTGATGCACGGCGTTGTCCGGGCCGCGATAACGGCCATCGCTGTCCATGAACAAGGTCGGCCCCAGTAGCGTGTGATACAGCGCGGTGTAGAAACTGGTGCGTTGCGCCTCGTTGCCTTGAGCATCTACTGCGCCCAGCGCCTCACTCCACTGCTGTTTCGCGGCGCTGCGCATGCCATCGAAATCCCAGTCGGGTGCTTCCGCATCCAGGTTGGCGATGGCGTTGTCTTCGCTCACCGGCGAAATGGCGACTTTCACCAGCAGCGGCTTGCCGGCAACCGGCACCACGTCGAACGCGGCGACGAGCTGACGGCCTTCGATCTGCGCGCGCTGTTCCGGGTTCTTCTCGCCGGGTGGCGGGAAGCCTTTATAAGTGATGTCCTGCTCGGTGTTGTGCAGCTGATGGCCGCTGAGCGGCTGCGAAAAGCGCATGGCGAAATACAGCTGGCGGCCGGGCGCCCAGCCGCGCGTTTCGCGGAAACCAGTGACTGTGCCATCGGCGCGCACCCGCACGCGCGACCACAGAATTTTCCCCGGGTAGTCATACATGCTGGTGCGCAGGTCCAGCACCACATGCGCGGGCTTTCCAGCGGGGAACGTATAGCGGTGCATGCCAACACGCGCACTCGCGGTGAGTTCCGCGCGCACGTTGTAGTCATCCAGCGTGACGGCGTAATAGCTCGGCTGTGCGGTCTCGCTGGCGTGGCTGAAGCGAGAGGTGTAACCGCTCAATGGCTGGTCTGGATTGCCGCGCTCCAGCTTCAGTTCACCGGTGGTCGGCATCAGCAGCAGATCGCCCAGGTCCGAATGACCGGTGCCAGAGAAATGCGTATGCGAGAAACCCACGATGGTGCTGTCGTCATGCCGATAGCCCGCCGCCCAGCCATAGCCCTCTTTGCGTGATTGGATGCGGGTATCAGGCGACAGCTGGACCATGCCGTAAGGAACGGTAGCGCCGGGATACGTGTGGCCTTCTCCACCCGTGCCGATAAAGGGATTAACGGTGGAGTAGGCGGCTTCCTTGGCGGCGGGCGAGGCCGCCATCGCTGAAGGCGGCGCCAGGGTAGAGGTTGCTACGGTTGCTGCCAGTACCAACAGGGTCGCGCCAAGTTGCTTCATCCCGCACCTTTTAGATCGGTCTAATGCGGGAAAGCTAGCACGGAGAAACGGGTGAGGTCTGAGGCGGCGAGCCAGTTCTGGCGGAATCGAATCAGCGCAGACGCTTCAGTGTCGGCAGCCGCGCGCGCAGGCCGGTCAGTTGGAGGGAACCAACAGCATTTCAAGTGCAGGAGCTGATCAAGCGCATGGATGCCGCGACAGCAATTACTTCTTCTTTGAGGCCAAGGCGGCTTTCCGTGGTGTTTCGAGGCTCGCCTTTTTCTGGGCATGCTGCGCAGCTGCTTCATCGATATGAAGGGTCATCAGCGATTGCATCAGCTGGTCATCCGAGCTGGAGCACACCCCCAGCAGTAGAACCTCTTCGCAACCTTCTGCGGCGATGTAGGCATGTCCCATGTTGGAATCGATGTACACCGCTTGGCCGGCTTCCAGGATGATCGGGTCATAGAACTCGGTATGGATTTCCGCGCGGCCTTCGAGGACGTGGATGTATTCCTCGCCTGAGTGGTGGACCAGTTCGCCGAATTCCGCGATGGTTTTGGCGCGCACACGCGTAAGCACTGGAATCATGCGCTTGTGGCGCAACTCGTGACACAGATAGAAATAGTCGTAGTTGGGCGTATTGACGCGGATCGCGTCTTCAATGCGGCCGATGCTGCGTCGCGCAGTTACCGGGGGCTCGGATGTAGTGTCCTGCTCGGCAAACAGTTCTGACATGCGTATCTGCAGCCGCTGACTGAGCTGCAGCAGCTTGTCATAGGTGAGCGTCAGCCGGTCATGTTCCACCTTGGACAGCGTGGACAGCGGAATGCCTGAGTGTTCGCTCATCTGCTTGAGCGTCCAGCCCTTGCGGGCACGGAGCGAGCGCAGCAGTTCGCCGATGGTGGGTGGGGGCGATTTCATACCTGATTACTTTCCCAGTTAAATACGTGCATCAGCCGATGATGGTCCTGATCAGGATCACTATCATCGCCTTAGCAGGGCCTTAGGGAAATAGACGTTGTTGTGACGGGGGGAGTGAATTTTGGCATGTTGACAATTCTCTAATCAGGATCAGTATGGCGTCATTGGGATTGCGTTCACTCTTTCTGCTTGGGTTCGCCTGCAGCCGGTGCCGCCTTCCGCCTCAGAAGATCATGCGATGCGCCTTATTTCGTTTTCGTTATCAGGTAGTGCGTTGGCCGCAGGGGATTGGCCGTGAGCACGCTCGCGGAAAAGACGTGGTTTGGCCAGCCGCGCGGACTGACGATCCTGTTCCTGACCAATATGTGGGAGCTGTTTTCCTACTACGGCATGCGCACTCTGCTGGTCTATTACATGACCAAGCAGCTGCTGTTCGCACAGGAAAAAGCGTCTTTCGTCTACGGCGCTTACACCGCAATGGCCTACTTCACCCCCATCCTTGGGGGCGCCATTGCCGATCGCTGGCTGGGCAAGCGCAACGCGGTGATCATCGGCGGCAGCGTGATGGCGCTGGGCCATTTCCTGATGGCGTTCGAGCCGCTGTTCTTCGTTGCGCTGGGCACCATTGCCTTGGGCAATGGCCTGTTTCTGCCCAGTCTGCCCAGCCAGATCAACGACCTTTACCGGGCTGACGATCCTCGCCGCGGGCGCGCCTATAACGTCTATTACGTCGGCTTGAACATCGGCGGATTCATGGCGCCGCTGGTCTGCGGCACGCTCGGTGAACTCTATGGCTGGCATTACGGCTTCGGCGCAGCCGGCATTGGCATGTTCGCCGGGTTGGTCATCTACGTGCTGGGCAGGAACTATCTGCCGCCGGAGATCCGTGCAAGCCGGAGTGCCGTGCCCATTGCGGGAACGCGGGTAGATGACCAGAAAACGCTCTGGCTGCTGCTACTGGGCGTCGGCCTGGCCGTAACGGTTTTCCGTGGCGCCTATGAGCAGATCGGCAACACGTTGCCGCTGTGGATCGACGCAGGTGTGGACACGAGCTGGGGCAATGCCGTCATTCCGATGACTTGGTTCCAGTCGCTGAATCCACTGTTGGTCATCAGTATGACGCCGCTGCTGCTGTTGCATTGGCGTCGCCGCGCAGATGCCGGCAACGAGACGTCGCCGGCACGCAAGATGGCGATTGGCGCGGTAATTGTTGCATTGGCGTACCTGTTGCTTGCGACGTTGCAAGGCTGGGCCGGTGGCGACCGCCTTGCCTGGCCATGGCTGCTGCTGTTCTTCGGAATACTCACGTTGGGCGAGTTGTACATTCTGCCGACCGGCTTGGGCCTGTTCGCGCGTCTCGCACCGCCGCGATTGGGGGCTACAACCGTGGCGACGTGGTTCTTGGCAGTGTTCAGCGGCAGTCTGTTGGCCGGGGCGGTGGGCATGCTCTGGTCCTACATCAGCCATTCCGCATTCTTCCTGGTGTTGTCCGGGCTGGCGGCAATGGCCGGCGCTGTTTTGTGGATGCTGGATCGCCCCGTCCGCGGGGTGGAGGCGGGGCGCTTTGCTTCGCCTGTCTCGGCGTTAACGACGGCAGGCAAAGCGGAAACAACGTCGGCCCAGACGAATGGTGAAGCCGCTGCCGGAGTACCGGTAAGCGAGAGGGGCGAGGGCCAGCAGGCAGGACGGGTGGACCATCCCTGTTGACAATTCTCTAATTGGGATCAATAGTCCTAATCAGGATGTTTTTGCGGTCTGCATGACTGCATCAGCAGCCAGTTGGACTGCCGATTCCTCCGCGGCATGGCAGGTCCAGCGTCAACTTCCTTTGCACCCACCACTGCCCGGCAGCGGCCAAGTGCTCCACCATCCAGATGAAGAAACCGCATGCCGCAGACTCGCTTACCTATCCTCTCGACATTGAAGACGCTGCCGGAACCCTATCTGTTGTTCATGGGTGACATCACCGAGCCGGGCTACGGCAAGACGGCATTTGGGTTGCGCGACTGGGCACCTGAGCGTTGCATCGGCGAGTTCGCCTGCGATGGTGCGACGGTAAGCGCTGGGCTGCCGCGGATGACGCCTGCCGAAGCGGCGGCGCGAGGTGCGCGTTCGATGGTCATCGGCGTGGCCAACGCTGGTGGTGTCGTTTCGGACGCATGGATGGCCCCGCTACTGGAGGCGATGGAAGCCGGCCTGGACATCATCAGCGGCATGCATATGCGGCTGGGGGAGATTGAGCGCCTGCGTGAGACGGCTGCCACCCTCGGGCGCAGCCTCATCGATGTACGCGAGCCGCCGCGTGGGATTCCGTTGGCAACAGGCTTGCCCCGTAGTGGCAAGCGACTGTTGACGGTCGGCACGGACTGCGCACTCGGGAAAAAATATGCAGCCCTGGCGCTTGCCAAGGCGTTCACGCAGCGCGGTGTTGATGCGGATTTTCGCGCCAGCGGGCAGACCGGCATCTTGCTTGCCGGGCGAGGTGTCCCGATGGATGCGGTGGTTTCGGATTTTGCCGCCGGTGCCGCCGAACTGCTGTCACCCGCTGCCGCCGATGACCACTGGGATGTGATTGAAGGGCAGGGCTCGTTGTCCCATCCCGCCTATGCCGCTGTGTCGCTGGCGTTGCTGCATGGCAGCCAGCCCAACGTGATTGTGGTCTGCCATCAGCCGGGGCGCGAGAAGGTGCTCGGCCACCCGACGTTCGCGCTGCCCAGCGTCGAAGAAACCATCGAGTTGAATTTGCGGATGGGACGGCGCACCCAGCCGGCGATCCGCTGTGGCGGAATCTCGTTCAATACCTCTCATATGGAAGAGGCGCAGGCACATGCGCTGATGGCCGAGGAAAGCCTGCGGCTGGGTGTGCCGGTCGCCGATCCGATTCGTGGCGGTGACGCCTTCGCGCGCTTGGTCGACAGCTGTCTCGCATGAGGTTAGCGGTCGATCCGGCAACTGTGTCTTTCAGGGGAACATGAGATGGCAAAGGTCACCGGTTGGCGACGATTCTGGCGTTGGATGAAATGGCTCTTCCTGAGCCTGCTGGCGCTGTTGATTCTGATCATTTTCGTAGGCGTTATCTACGAGCAGCACGGGCGCCGTCACGCTAAAGCGAACTACCCGCCGCGCGGTGAACTGGTCGATGTCGGCGGCCGCAGGATGCATATTGATTGTCGCGGCACCGGGTCGCCGACAGTCATCTTCGAGTCCGGACTGGGTACAGGAGGGACGATCGATTGGACGCTGGTGCACGACAAGATCGCCGGCTTCACCCGCGCCTGTGCCTATGACCGTGCGGGCATCATGTGGAGCGATCCCAAGGACACACCGCAGCACGCGGCGACGGTGGCTGATGACCTGCATGCGTTGCTTAAAGGGGCGGGAATAACCGATCCGCTGGTGCTCGTCGGGCACTCCATCGGCGGGCCGTACACGCGGACGTATGTCGGGCGCTACGGCGATCAAGTTGCGGGGCTGGTCATGGTCGATGGTTCGCATCCCGACCAGGTTGCGCGGCTTGAGAAGGTGGTGAGCATCAAAGTTCACCCGCGACGGGCATCGTTGCTGATGCACACGGCGTCGGCGCTGTCGTGGACCGGCATTGTGCGATTCCTGGCGGCGAGGTCGAACGCCGGCGACGGAAAGCTGCCGAAGGAGTCGGTCGACCAACTGTCCGGTTACATCAATGCATCGATCAAGGGCGCGACATCCGAACTCGATGGCTTCGACGCCACAATGGCTGACGCGCGCGCGGTCCACAGTTTTGGAGACCGGCCACTGATCGTGCTGACGGCGTTGAAGCCCTTCAAGCCTGAGGAACTGGCGGCGCTTGAAATGAAGCCAGAGGACGGCGCGCGGTTCAAGCAGGAGTGGCGAACGCTTCATGCCGAGCAGACCGCTTTTTCGACGCGAGGTCGTCAGCAGATCGTGCCCGACGCCGGCCACTACATCCAGATCGACCGGCCCGATATCGTGATCGCTGCGGTCCACGAAGTGGTGAACGAAGTACGCGCCGACCAGGCCAAGTAACCGCAAACATCAAACATCAAACATCAAACGTCAACGGCGCCTCGGCGCCGGCAGGGAGAAGTAGTGATGAAACGCAAAATGCTCTTTGGTGTTGTGTCGATGTTGCTTGTCGCCAACGCGGCCGCGTCCGAATACGACATCGTGATCCGCGGCGGACGTGTGCTCGATGGCGCGGGCAATCCGTGGGTCGGCGCAGACGTGGGCGTCAAGGACGGCAGGGTGGCCAAGATCGGCCGGATTCCCGAGCGTGGCACCAAGGAGATTGATGCCAGCGGTCGCTATGTGTCACCCGGTTTCATCGACATGATGGATCAGTCGGGCCGCGTCCTGCTCCAGAACGGGCAGGCCGAGAACAAGATACGGATGGGCGTGACAACCCTTATCGGTGGCGAAGGTGGCCCGCCGGTGTCGGCAGCAGCGGAAATATCGGCGTATTTCGACAAGCTTGAGACGCAGGGAATTTCGGTCAACTTCGGCACCTACTATTCCTCGACCCAAGCCCGGGTGAAGGTGATGGGCGACGGCGCCGGGTCACCAACCGATGAGCAGCTCGAAGCCATGGGGCGTGAGGTCAAAACCGCGATGGAGGCCGGCGCGTTTGGTCTCTCCAGTGCCCTGATCTACGCACCGAGCAGTTTTCAGAGTACCTCCGACCTGATCTCGCTGGCGAAGGTGGCGGGGCAGTGCAACGGCTTCTACGCAACGCATATGCGGGACGAAAGCGAAGGCCTGGTCCAGGCGATAGAAGAAGCGATCGAGATCGGCGAGAAGGGCGGCGTCAAGGTGGAGATCTTCCATCTGAAGGCCGCGTTTGCTCCCCAGTGGGGCAAGTTGATGCCGAAGGCATTGGAGCTGATCAACGCCGCGCGTGCGCGCGGCGTCGATGTGGCCGCAGATCTGTATCCCTACACGGCGGGCGGAACCGGTTTGGAAATCATCGCGCCCAGTTGGGTGTGGGCCGATGGACTGCAGAAGGGAATTGAGCGAGTTCGTGATCCTGCGATTCGCGAGCGGATGAAAAAAGAAGTCGAAGCGGGTTCGATGCCGGGCTGGTCGAATCTGGTCCATGCATCGGGCGGCTTCCAGAATGTGCGCCTCGCCAACGGCTTCAGCGAGAAGTACAAGCAATATCACGGCAAGAGTCTGGCTGAGATCGGTGTCGCGCTGAATCGTCACCCGGCAGATGCCGCTTGGGACATCGCGCTTGAAGGGTTGCCCAACCGGTCTGTCGCGCTGTACTTCATGATCAGCGAAGAGGACATCGTCAGCGCGCTGCGGCAGCCGTGGGTGAGCATCGGCAGTGACGCGGCGGCTTCGGTAAAGCTGGGGGAATTTGATGCGCTTGGCTTGCCGCATCCGCGCGCTTACGGCACCTTCCCGCGCATCATCTCCGAGTATGTAAAGAAGCGTTCCGTCCTGTCGCTGGAGGATGCGGTGCGCAAGATGACGGGTTGGCCGGCACAGCGGATGGGGCTGACCGATCGCGGTCTGATTCGCGACGGGATGCGTGCCGACATTGTCATCTTCGATCTCGACACACTCGCCGATGGCGCCACGTGGGACGCACCGACCGCGTTGCCGACCGGCATCGAAACGGTGATCGTCAACGGCGTCGTCACGCTTGAGGGTGGCGCGCATACCGGTGCAAAGGCCGGCGCGGTGCTGCGCCATGAGTGCCCCAGCCAAGGCTGATTCCACGCAGTACTCCCGCAGCGCAGAGGCGTGCATCATGATCAAACGTAATTCCGGGCTTGGCTTTGTCGCCCTGGCACTTTCGGTATCGGTACCGGCATTTGCTGCCGCACCGCCGGTGGCGAATCTCGCCGACCTCGGCACTGCGGTGTCGGCGCAGATCGCGTGTGCGGGCATCTTCGTCGCCGATCGCAACGAGGCGGATGTGTTGCGCGACGATATCCATGCGCTGGCACCGTTCACTCAAAAGGTGACGCTGACGGTTGACCGCAAGGCGCGAACGGTCCTGGCATCCGCGCCCGATGCGACACCGCGCACCGCGCTGTATCGCCCGGTTGCCGGCTGTACGCTGCTGACCGGCGATGTCTCGACCGCCACGCTCGACGCACAGGTGGAAGGGCTTGCACCGTTGCCAGCTCAATCGGCAAGGGCCTGGCCGCTGGGTGACGCTGCCGTGCCTGCACTTCAGGCAGCAGCAGAAGCAAAGCTCGACCGGGCTGCGCTCGACAAGGCGGTAGCTGCCGCATTTGATGAGCAGAACAAGGACGGCTATCCCGATACGCGTGCGATTGTCGTCGTGCAGGGCGGTGCGATCGTTGCCGAGCGTTATGCGCCGGGTTTTGACCAGAACACCGAGCTGCTCGGCTGGTCCGCTACCAAAAGCATCATGGGCACGTTGGTCGGCATCCTGGTGGACGACGGTGTGCTTGCACTTGATGCGCCCGCACCGGTCCCGCAATGGCAGGGCAAGGGCGATCCACGTGCTGCCATCACACTGCGCCAGTTGTTGACGATGACGAGCGGCTTGGCGTTCGTTGAAAAATATGAGCCTGGCAATGACTCGATCAAGATGCTGTTCGAGTCCGGTGACATGGGCGCGATGGCCGCCGAACTTCCGCTTGAGCACGCGCCCGGGACGCACTGGAGCTATTCATCGGGCACCACCAACATCCTGTCGCGGATCGCGTTTCAAGCCACGGGCGGTACCTTGCAGAGCATGGTCCGCTTTGCGCAGGAGCGGTTGTTCGAGCCGGCTGGCATGACCAGTGCACTGATCGAGCCGGATGAGGCTGGCGTCATGATGGGCAGCTCCTATGCCTACGCGACTGCACGTGACTGGGCGCGTTATGGGGTGCTGCATCTCAACCACGGCAACGCGGGAGGCAGGCAAGTGCTATCGCAGAAATGGTTGGACTTCGCGCAGACGCCAACGCCGGTAGCGCCGCAGCCTTTCTATGGCGCGCAGCTGTGGCTGAATGTTGCCGAGGCCGACGGTGAGCGTAGGAAGCTGTTCGCGGATGTGCCGGCCGATGCCGTCATGGCACGGGGCCACAACTTCCAGATTGTCGCGTCGATCCCTTCGCAGGATGCGGTGATTGTTCGTCTGGGTTGGACGCCGGAGGGGCACAAGTTCGACTGGAATAAATATGTCTCGCAGATCGCCGCCGCGCTTGCGCCCGCCACACCCACGCGTTGACACCGTGGATGAAGGACAAACCTTGATGACTACGCACACGCCTCTCTCGCTCGATCTTGCAGTCGAGCACTTTCCACTGGCCAAACCTTTCCGCATTTCCGGGCATGTCTTCACCGAAGCCCAGGTGGTCGTGGTCACGTTATCGGACGGCCTGCATGTCGGGCGTGGTGAAGCGTCCGGCGTCTATTACCTGGGCGACGATGTTGCCGCGATGACGGCTGCGATTGAAGGTGTGCGTGCTGCGGTGACGGCGGGCATCACCCGCGAAAAATTGCGAAACGTGCTGCCGGCCGGTGGCGCCCGCAATGCGATCGATGCTGCGCTGTGGGAGCTCGAAGCGCGGAGCAGCGGCGTGTCCGTTCGGCAACTGGCCGGGCTTGCTGAAGTACGCCCGTTGCTGACGACCTTCACCCTCGGAGCCGATGATCCCCAGGTGATGGCGCAGGGCGCGCGTGACTATGCACAGGCGCGCGCGCTGAAGCTGAAGCTCACTGGTGATCTCGATCTGGATATCGCCCGTGTGCAGGCGGTGCGGAAAGCGCGGCCTGACTGCTGGATCGGGGTCGATGCCAACCAAGGGTTTGTGATCGGCGACCTCGACAGGCTGGTTGCCGCGCTCGTTGCGGCCGACGTCAAACTGCTTGAGCAGCCACTGGCACGCGGCCGTGAAGCCGACCTTGCCGGTTACCAGTGCCCGATTCCGTTGGCGGCCGATGAAAGCGTGCTGGTACTGGACGACATCGATGCGCTGGTCGGGCGGTTCAACGTGGTCAACATCAAGCTCGACAAATGCGGCGGGCTGACCGAAGGGCTGGCGATGACCAAGCGCGCGCGCGAACTCGGGCTCGGGGTGATGGTCGGCAATATGGTCGGTTCCAGTTTGGCGATGGCGCCTGCTTTCATCCTTGGTCAGCTCTGCGACATCGTCGATCTCGACGGACCGATATTCCTTGCTGCCGACCGCAGTCCGTCGATCGAGTATGCCGATGGCAATGCGTGGTGCGCCGAAGCGATCTGGGGCCGTCAAAGTGATTGATTGCGGCAACAGAATCGGGAGAAACGACATGAAGACGAAAGCACTGGCCGGTTTGGTTCTGATCGCCATGGCCCAGTCGGCGGTGGCGCTGGACGAACCGGTGCCGGCGGCCACCACCTATATCTACGCCGGGCGGCTATTGGCCGATCCGGCCAGCGGCAAGGTAGAAACAAACAAGACGATTGTCGTCGAGGCTGGGAAGATTGCCGCTATCCGCGACGGCTTTGTCGGCGTTGGCAACATCGTGGATCTCCGCGACAAGTTTGTCATGCCCGGCCTCATCGACAGCCACGTCCACCTGACGTTTGAATCCGGCCCGACCAATCGCCTTGATGCGGTGACCAAATCGGCTGTCGACCAGGCCTTCGATGGCGTGGTCTTTGCCAAGCGAACGGTGCGCGCCGGATTCACCACCGTGGTCGATCTGGGCTCCGAGCCGCAAGCGATCAATGCGCTGCGCGATGCGATTGCCACGGGCAAGGTGACGGGGCCGAGGATCATTGCGGCAGGTGCCGTTGCGGCGCACGGCGGTCATGGCGATATTCACGGCTATCGGCAGGAAATTCTCGACGTGTTTCGCGCGCCAACCCTGTGCTCGGGTGCCGATGATTGCGCGCGTGCGGTACGCGTAGCGGTGCAACAAGGCGCTGACGTCATCAAGACCGCCTCCACGGGCGGGGTGTTGTCCAACACTGCGGCTGGGCTGGGCCAGCAGATGAGCGATGCGGAGCTGGTCGCGATTGTCGAGACGGCACACCGGCTCGGACGGAAAGTGGCCTCGCACGCGCATGGGACCGATGGGGTCAATGCCGCGTTGCGTGCGGGCGTCGATTCGGTCGAACACGGTACGTATCTGGATGCGGAGTCGATCCGTTTGTTCAAGCTCAAAGGAAGCTATCTGGTGCCAACGCTGCTCGCCGGTGACACCGTCACGCGGCAGGCCGTGGATGCGGCGTGGATGCCTACAGCGGTTCGTGCCAAAGCACAGGCGCTGGGTCCGTTGATGATCGATGCGCTGCAGCGTGCGCACCGTGGCGGTGTGTCCATCGCGTTCGGCACCGATTCGGCGGTGTCTGCGCACGGTGAGAATGCACGCGAATTTGCCTTGATGGTGAAGGCAGGACTCACCCCATTGGAGGCGATCAAATCGGCGACTGTTTGGGGCGCTACGCATACGGGCCTTGATGGCGAGATCGGCAGCCTTGAAGCAGGTAAGTCGGCTGACATCGTCGCGGTCGATGGCGATCCGCTGACAGATGTACGTCGTCTTGAAACCGTGGCCTTCGTCATGGCACGCGGCGTCGTGGTGAGGGCGGCCGACGAGTAAGCATCCTCCGCGTAACGCTTGGATTTCTGTCTGGGGTTCTGTGGCTTCCAGATAGATCTCATATTCAAAAACTGAAATTCATCGAATGAGAAGCAGGGGAATCGAGATGTGGGCGAAGAAGCTGTTGTTGACGTTGCTGCCGTTGGTCCTGGCGATCGGGACTGCGGCATCCGAACCGGTTGCACCGCATGAACCTGTCGTCGCGCCCGGCCCGGTACCGGGAACACCACTGGCGGAGCCGCCAGCAGAATCATTGCCGTCGTTGACAGCGCATGACGTCGATAGTTGGCTCGACGGCTTCTTGCCCTATGCGCTCGGCAAGGGCGATCTCGTCGGCGCCGTCGTGGTGGTGGTCAAGGATGGCAAGGTGCTGACCCAACGCGGTTTTGGCTATGCCGATTACGCCGCGCGCAGGCCGGTTGATCCCGACAAAACTCTTTTCCGCCCCGGTTCGGTGTCGAAGCTGATCACCTGGACGGCGGTCATGCAGCAGGTGGAAGCCGGCAAGATCGATCTTGACGCGGATATCAATGCCTATCTCGATTTCAACGTCCCGCTGAAGGACGGCAAACCGGCCACGATGCGCCAGTTGATGACGCATACGTCGGGGTTCGAGGAGCATGGTCGGGCCATCATGTTCGAGGATCCGAAGTATCACGTTCCGCTGGGTGACTATCTGAAAAACGGGGTTCCGGCGCGCATCTACGCAGCGGGAACAACACCGTCCTATTCCAACTACGCCACCGCGTTGGCTGGCTACATCGTCGAACGCGTCTCAGGCATGTCGTTCGACGACTATGTTGAACAGCGCATCTTCCAGCCGCTCGGCATGACGAGCTCGACCTTCCGCCAGCCGCTGCCTGCTGCCTTCCAGGCGGATATCGCGACGGGCTATCGCACGCTTTCGGCGGGGCCCGCGAACTTTGAAATTGTCGGCCCATCGCCGGCTGGCGGACTCTCCTCGACGGGTGCGGACATGGCCAAGTTCATGATCGCTCACCTGAACCAGGGCGCCGGTGTGCTGAAGCCCGAAACCGCGCGGGTGATGCATGACACGCCACTCACCCTGCTGCCACCGCTCAACCGGATGGAGCTCGGTTTTTTTGAAACCAACATCAACGGCCGCCAAGTAATCGGGCATCTGGGCGACACGCAACTTTTCCACACGGCGCTGCATCTGTTCGTTGACGACAATGTTGGTCTCTACCTGTCGTTCAATGCGACGGGCGAGCAGGGCGCAGCTGGCCCCTTGCGCAAGGCCGTGTTCGAACAGTTTGCCGATCGCTACCTGCCGGGCAATGCAATGCCCGATACCCGTGTCGATGCCAAGACCGCTGCTGAGCATGCGCGGATGATGGCCGGCAGCTGGATCAACAGCCGTCGCGCCGAGACCAACTTCTTCTCGATCGTGGCGTTGCTGAAGCAGGTAAAGGTCAGCGCCAATGCAAAGGGCGAGCTTATCGTGCCGGTTGCGCGTGACTTGAACGGCAAGCCGATCAAATGGGTCGAGGTCGCACCCTTTGTCTGGCACAACGTCGATGGGCATGAACGACTCGCCGCGAAGGTGGAGGGCGGCAAGGTTGTGCGATGGAGCATGGACGGGATGTCTCCCTTCATGGTCTTCGACCGCGCACCTGCCGGGAAATCCTCCGCATGGATTGTTCCCGCGTTCTTCCTGAGCGTGGCGATCCTGCTGATCACGTTGCTGCAATGGCCGGTGTCGGCAGTGATACGCCGTTACTACAAGAAGCCGTTGACGCTTGAGCGTGGTGCCTTGCGCGCCTATCGCGGTGTGCGGGTGGGTGCCGGTCTGGTGCTGGGGTTGATAGTGGCTTGGCTGGTCAGCATCGCCAAGTTCAAACCCATTCCTTCCTACGACACATGGCTGTGGATGCTGCAGATTGGCGGCTTGATCATTCTGTTGGGCGGCGTTCTGCTCGCGGCGTGGAACCTTCGCATCGTGCTGCGTGACCGTCGCGGCGGGCTGCGGTCGATCTGGGCGCTGCTGATCCTGTTCGCGATGATCATGTCGTTGTATCTGGCGTGGGCCAGTGGCCTCATCTCCATGACGATGAACTACTGATGTCGCGCCTGAAGATGAAAGTGGCGGTCGAGACGCTTCGTCTCGCCGCACCGTTCCGGATTTCGGGCCATGTATTCGACTCCCGCGATGCGATTGTCGTCACCCTCGACGACGGTGCGCATGTCGGGCGCGGAGAGGCCACCGGCGTCTATTACATAGGCGATGATCTCGATCACATGCTCGCGGCGCTTGAGCTGGCCCGCGACGCGATCCAAGCCCATCCGTCCCGCGACGAGTTGCGATCCATCATGCCTCCGGGCGGCGCGCGCAATGCGGTGGATGCCGCCTTGTGGGAACTGGAATCGAAACAGTCGGGAAAGCCGGTCTGGGCGCTGGCCGGACTCGACCCGCTGCGGCCGTTGCGAACGACGTTCACGCTTGGCGCCGACGAGCCCGTAAAGATGGCGGAGCAGGCCGTGGCCTGGCGCCAGGCGCGCTCGATCAAGGTCAAGCTCACCGGCGATCTCGATCTTGATATCGCACGGGTGAATGCAATCCGTGCGGCACGCGGCGATGTGTGGCTGGGTGTCGATGCGAATCAGGGGTTTTCGATCGGGGATATGGACGCGCTCGTTGCGGCGATGGTTGCAGCCAATGTTTCGCTGATCGAGCAACCGCTGGCACGCGGACAGGAAGCCAATCTCGACGGTTATCGCTCGCCTATTCCTCTGGCCGCCGACGAAAGTGCGCTCACGCTGAGCGATGTCGCCGGACTGCGCGGCCGCTTCGATGTGGTCAACATCAAACTCGACAAGTGCGGTGGACTGACCGAGGCGCTGATGATCGCCGCTGCGGCGAGTGAGGCCGGGCTGGGTGTAATGGTTGGTTGCATGGTGTGCAGCAGCCTGGGTGCCGCGCCAGGCTTTGTGGTCGGCCAGCTGTGTGACCTGGTCGATCTCGACGGGCCGACCTTCCTGAAGCAGGACCGGACGCCGGGTGTCATCTATCGCGATGGCACGATCTGGTGTGACGAAGCGGTGTGGGGTGCTCGCCCCGGTTCCTTGTCTGACGCCTCCCATTGAAGCCTGTGAGCGCTCGCTTGAGCGCCCTTTTACTTGTAGGCCCCCTGCACTCCGGCAGGATTGACAATTCTCTGATTAGGATTAATGTGTCCTGAACTGGATTGTTTGTCACATTTGTCACTGTTCCATCGCCGCCGTTTTCTGCTCACCCGCAACGGCCGCGCAGCGCCCCCCCACTGTATTCGGCTCTATCTCCGCGGATTTCTTCCTCTGATACCGAGACGTAACCACAATGAACAACTGCTCGCCCCGAATGTCCGTTTTGTCGCAGGCCTGCATTGCAGGCGTGCTGGCTTTGGCCTGTAGCGCAACGGCACTGGCGCAGGATGCGGCCACCGAGACCAGCCGCGAGGCGGTGCATACGCTCGATGCGGTGACCGCGACCGCGCAGAAGCGCGTGGAGGTGGTGACCGAGGTCCCGATGGCGATCAGCGTCCTCGGTGAAGAGGAACTCGACCGTCTGCAGGTCAACAACATCAACAACCTTGCCGGCCTGATTCCCGGTCTGCAGGTGTCCAGCCTCGGCTCACCGGGCCGGTCGATGATTGCGATCCGCGGCATCATGCCGATGGGAAACACCGCCTCAACCTCGATCTATGTCGATGACGTGCCGCTGACTCCGAACGGTTCGCTATCCGGTGCGACCTCGGGCATGTTCGACCTGCTCCCTTACGACGTGCAATCCGTCGAAGTGCTGCGCGGTCCACAAGGAACGCTATACGGTGCCAGTGCGTTGGGCGGCGTGGTGAAGTACGTGACCAAGCGGCCGGACCTGGAGAACTTCGAGGGCCGGGTCGGCGGCACCATCAGCGTCATCGATGATGGTGGCGGTGTGGGGCACGCCGGTCGCGCCGCGATCAATGCACCGCTGGTGGAGGGTAAGCTGGGGCTGCGGATCAGCTATGCCGAGCAGACCACGCCGGGCTGGATTGACAACGCGGTGGTGGGTCGCCGCGATACCAACGACGTGCGTCAGAACGCCGGCCGTCTTGCGCTGGCGTGGAAGCCAAGCGATACGGTCGAGGTGCTGTTGACCGCGCTGAGCCAGAAGAACAAGGGCGACAACTTCGGTGCGGTCGCGTTGGACCCGGTCACCTTCAAGCCGAAGCTGCCGGGCTATGCCAACGAATTCTTTTTGCTGCAGCCGAGCAGCATCGATTACGACGTCTACGGGTTGAGTGTGGACTGGGATCTGGGCTGGGCCGATTTCAACTCGTCCAGCAGCTGGATGAAATCCAACGCCTGGCGTTTGACGGACCTGTCGGCCGAATACATTCCGCTACTGGGACAGAAGCCCGGTGTTGGCCCGGCGATGGCCTATGCCACGCTCGACACCGACATCGAGCTGACCAAGTGGACCCAGGAATTCCGCCTGACCTCCAAGGGCGAAGGGCGCCTGCAATGGCAGCTCGGCGGCTTCTATACCGATGAAGACTCCTCCTACGTCGAGGACGGCGCCGCGCTGAACCCGGCCGGCAAGCCCTTGATGAGCCTGTTCACCGCGTCGGTGCTGAGCACTTACAAAGAGAAGGCGCTGTTCGGTAACGCCACCTGGAAGTTCACGGATAAGTTCGACCTCTCGCTGGGTGTACGCCGCGCGGAGAACGACCAGGAGTTCAAGCAGACACTTGGCGGCCCGTTGGGTGGCGATGGTGTGCAAAGGACCACCCGGTCTTCGGAAGGCGTGACCACCTGGAGTGCCAGTCCGCGCCTGTTCTTCGGCAAGGACAGCATGGCCTACCTGCGCGTGGCGACCGGCTACCGCGCAGGCGGCCCCAATCCCGTCGTACTCGGCGCGCCCGAAGTGCCGTCGCAGGTGAACTCGGACACCCTGACCAACTACGAAATCGGCCTGAAGACCCATCTTTGGGACCGCCGAGCGCTGTTGGAAATGGCGGCATTCCGGATCGACTGGGAGGACATCCGCCTGAGCCTGGTGACCGCACAGGGCATTGCCTATGGCGTCAACGGCGGCACCGCGCGCAGCGAAGGCGTGGAATTCACCGGCACGGTGATGCCAGTCGACGGCCTGCGCCTGAGCGGGAGCATGACCTACACCGATGCCAAGCTGACCTCGCCATTCCCGGGCCAGGCCGCAGCCGGCGATCCGTTGCCTCAGGTGCCGGAATGGGCCGGCAGCCTGCAGGCCAATTACCAGTTCCCGATACGCGGTGGCTGGGGCTGGAGTGTGGGCGGCGCGCTGCGTTACTACGGTGAGCGCGAGGCATCGGTCGCACCTGCATTGTCGATCGAGCTGCCCGGCTACACCTCGCTGGACCTCAATGCGGAACTGAGCAACGAGAATACGACGTTCCGTTTCTTCGTCACCAACGCCACCAACGAAGCTGTCTACGTCGCTGCGGGCCGCACCATGTATGCCTCCGCGGTGCTGACCCGCTGGAACGGTGTGATGATGCAACCGCGTACAGTCGGTGTGTCGTTCGACTACCGGTTCTGATCGGCTTCCGATCACATGTCGTAGCGCTGTTGTGCACAGAACACAGGCGCCTGCTTCGGCAGGCGGCCTGTCCGGAGTGATGGCTCTCGAAGGATTCTGATATGAAGTTGATGTTGGCGTTGTCCCCATGCGTGGGCGCTGTAATCAACGTGTGCATGGGTGTGTCATGAGCACCGCGTCCTCATGGTTTCAGCGCTATCTGCTGCCGGGTTTCGTATTCCAGGCGGCAGTGATTGCCGGTGGCTATGCCACCGGGCGCGAGTTGGTGGAGTTCTTCATGCCGGCCGGTCCTTGGGGTGGCCTGCTGGCCATGCTGGTGAGCATGCTGGTGTGGAGCGCAGTGCTGATGGTCAGCTTCGAGTTGGCGCGGTCCGCACGCGCCTACGACTACCGATCATTCTTCAAGGTGCTTCTCGGCCGCGGCTGGTTCCTGTTCGAGATCGGCTATTTCCTGCTGATCATCATCATCATGGCGGTCATGGGCGCAGCGGCGGGGGAAATCGCCCATAGTCTGTTCGGACTGCCGAAACTGGTCGGTTCGCTGGGCATGATTGCGGCCACCGGTGCGATGTTGGTTTTCAGCAGTACGGTGATCGAGAAGTTCCTCACCCTGTCGGTGGGCTACCTGTATCTGGTCTACGTCATATTCGTGGTGTGGAGCGTGATCGCGTTCGGCGACCGCATCGAGGCCAACTTCGCGACGGCGACGGGCGACGGCAGCTGGTTCAAAGCCGGCGTCAGCTATGCCGGGTACAACGTCGCCACGATCCCTGCAGTGCTGTTCTGCATCCGCCATTTAACCCAGCGTCGCGAGGCACTTGTGGCCGGGGCGCTTGCCGGTCCGTTGGGCATGTTGCCGGGCGTGGTGTTCTACATCGCGATGATGGGCTACTACCATGAGATCGGTGCCGAGGCGCTGCCTTCCGCTTTCCTGCTGGCCAAGCTGCATGCACCCTGGTTCGAATGGGCATTCCAGATTGCGGTGATGCTGACCCTGGTGGATACCGGTGTGGCGCTGCTGCACGCAATCAATGAGCGGGTGGCGAAATCCTACGAGGAGCGTCAACAGCCAATGCCGCAGGCATTGCGCCCGGCGATTGCGATAACCGTGATGCTGCTCGCGGTGTACGCCGCCACCGCCGTCGGTCTGATCGAGCTGATCGAAAAAGGGTATGGCACGCTGACTTGGTTCTTCCTGGCGATCTACGTGCTGCCGTTACTGACCTGGGGCGTCTGGCTGCTGTGGCGGCGCCGTCAGTACGTCAGCGCGGGTTCGGCGAGCGGCGCATGAGGCAGGGGCATCTTTGTGCCCTTGCTGGCAATGGTCGACGTTTGCATGGTTGGGGCGTAGATCCAGGTATCGAGGCAGGCTGACGTTCGACGTTGATCTGGAGCGAGCAAGGCTTGCCCTGCGGTGGGTCGGGCAGGAAACAAAGGGGCCGCCTCCCAGGGTGACCTCTTTGCCTGCATAGCCTGGTACATCCGGCGTAGCAGGTCTTTTCGGGAGGCTGCGCCGTCCCACCAGCTTTGCCGGCGGTCGAACCCGTTGGGGCTCTCGTCGCCCATGCTGTCCCCCGAATAAAAGAAAAGGCCACCCGATGGGCGGCCTTTTCTTTTTTATCTGGCGGAGAGAGGGGGATTCGAACCCCCGAAGCGCGGTTTAGACGCTTACACACTTTCCAGGCGTGCTCCTTCAACCACTCGGACACCTCTCCGGATCCTGCCGCTGTAACACCTCAGCAGGGGCGCAGATTCTATCGGGCTTGGTGCAATGCCACAAGCACCTCCTGCATGGGTGCTGGCGGACGGGTGGGGCATGGCACAATGGGGACTCAGATGAAGACGGTTGCCTGATGTCCTATCTCGTCCTTGCCCGCAAGTGGCGTCCGAAGCGTTTTGCCGAGCTGGTGGGCCAGGAGCACGTGGTCCGCGCGCTGAGCAATGCGCTGGACAGTGGCCGCGTCCACCATGCCTTCCTGTTTACCGGTACTCGCGGGGTCGGCAAAACCACCATTGCCCGCATCTTCGCCAAATCGCTGAACTGCGAGCAGGGCACCAGTGCCGACCCGTGCGGCCAGTGCCGGGCCTGCCTGGATATCGATGCCGGCCGCTATATCGACCTGCTGGAAATCGACGCCGCGTCCAATACCGGTGTGGATGACGTGCGCGAGGTGATCGAGAACGCCCAGTACATGCCCTCTCGCGGCAAGTACAAGGTCTACCTGATCGACGAAGTGCACATGCTCTCCAAGGCGGCGTTCAATGCGCTGCTCAAGACGCTGGAAGAACCGCCGGAGCATGTGAAGTTCCTGCTGGCCACCACTGATCCGCAGAAACTGCCGGTCACGGTGCTCAGCCGCTGCCTGCAGTTCAACCTCAAGCGGTTGGACGAGGAGCAGATCCAGGGGCAGATGAAGCGGATCATGACCGCCGAGGAAATCGAGTTCGACGACAGCGCCATCGTGCAGTTGGCACACGCGGCCGATGGCTCGCTGCGTGACGGCCTGTCGCTGCTGGACCAGTCCATCGCCTATGCCGGCGGCGCGCTGCGCGACGACGTGGTGCGCGCCATGCTGGGCACCGTGGACCGCACGCAAGTGTCGGCCATGCTCGATGCGCTGACCGATGGCGATGGCAGCCGCCTGTTGCAGGTGGTGGCGACGCTGGCCGAATTCTCACCGGATTGGAGTGGCGTGCTGGACGCGCTGGCCGAAGGCCTGCATCGCATTCAGGTGCAGCAACTGGTGCCGGGCGCCGTGGTACCGGGTGAAGGTATCGACTCGGTCGCCTTCGCACAGCGTTTGCGCCCAGAAGTGGTGCAGCTCTGGTACCAGATGGCGCTGAGTGGTCGTCGCGACCTGCACCTTGCGCCCAGCCCGCGTGCCGGTTTTGAAATGGCCGTGCTGCGCATGCTGGCGTTCCGCCCGTCCGGCGCTGTGCCTGCGGTGCCGGAAGGTTCGGGTCAGGGTGCTGGCGCCGGTGGTGTTGCGCCGGTTGCTACCGGAACAGGTGTTGCCGCCTCGGCCGCAGCCAGCCCCGCCCCGGTCACCAAGGCAATTGAACCTGCGCCCCAGCCGGTGGCTGTCGCACCCATAGTGCCTCCCGTTGAAGTGGCTGCGCCGGTGCCCGAGGTTGTGCAGAAATCGCCGACACCGACACCGACACCGACACCAGCTCCCGCCGCATCTGCCGAGAAGCCGCGTGCTGCTGCGGACGATCTGCCGCCTTGGGAGACGGACGCTGCCCAAGCCAATGCGCGGGACGAAGCCATGGCCATGGAAATGGCCGGGTCTGAAGAAGTTGAGCCTGAGCCGCTCAAGGCCGCGCCGGTACGCCCGGCGCCACCGGTCGCAACAGCGCCGGCACCTGCAGCTGCCCCTGCGCGACCGACTGGCATCGCGATCGAGCCGAGCACGCCGGTTGCTGGCCGTGCGCTGGAAAGCGCCGAGCAGTGGTTGGATCTGGTGGATGACAGTGGTCTGTCAGGTCCGTCGCGCGAGCTGGCGGCCAATTGCGCATTCGTCAATTTCCAGCACGGCGTGCTGCGTCTGGGGCTGATGCCGGGCTTTGAATATCTGCAGTCCGAACGTGCGCTGACCGCGTTGGCGCAGGCGCTCTCGCAGGCATTGGGTAGCACACCTAAAATCGTGATTGAAACCGGCAACGTCCAGGCCGAGACGTTGCATGAGCGCGCTGACCGTCAGCGCGGTGAACAACAAGTTGCGGCCGAAGCCGTTTTCATGGCCGACCCGCAGGTGCAGCAGCTGATCCAGCAGGGCGCCCGGGTTGTGGCCGATTCCATCCGTCCATTCAAAGAGTAAGCAACCATGCGCGGCAATATCGCCCAGATGATGCAGCAGGCCCAGAAAATGCAGGAAAACCTGCAAAAGGCCCAGGAAGAAATCGCCAAGTTGGAAGTCACCGGCAGCGCCGGTGGTGGCATGGTCACGGTGACCCTGAGCGGCACGAAAGAGTGCCGCAAGGTGCGTATCGATCCGTCGGTGCTGTCCGACCAGGAAATGGTGGAAGACCTGATCGCGGCCGCCTTCAATGACGCTGCCAACAAGATCGACACCGAATCGCAGAGCCGCATGGGTTCGGCTACGGCGGGCATGAAGTTGCCGCCGGGCATGAAGCTGCCATTCTGATGCAGCCGGCGCCGGCCTTGTCCGGTGTCTGTGCTACCCGCGACGCGAAGCCTTTGGGCTTCGCGCGCTTGTTTTTGATGAAGAGCCTGACGCGATGAGCCTGCCGCTGCTGGAACAACTGATCGAAGCGTTCCGTGTATTGCCGGGCGTCGGCCAGAAGACGGCGCAGCGCATGGCTTATCACGTGCTGGAACGCGCCCGCGAAGGCGGCCAGCGTTTATCCGAGGTGCTGGCCGAGGCCATTGAGAAGGTCGGCCATTGCGTGCAATGCCGGGATTTCAGCGAGACCGAGGTGTGTCCGGTGTGCGCCAGCGCGAGCCGCGAGCGGCAGATGCTGTGCGTGATTGAATCGCCGGCCGACCGCCTGGCCATTGAACATGCCACCAGCTATCGCGGCGTGTACTACGTGCTGCAGGGGCGTTTGTCGCCGCTGGACGGCATCGGCCCGCGTGAGCTTGGCTTGGACAAGCTGGAGGCGCGTTTGGCGCAGGGTGAAGTCAACGAGCTGATCATCGCCACCAATTCCACCGTTGAAGGTGAGGCCACCGCGCATTACCTGGCGCAACTGGCACGTCGCAACAAAGTGCGTCCCAGCCGCTTGGCGCAGGGGCTGCCGTTGGGTGGCGAGTTGGAATACGTGGATCGCGGCACCTTGTCGCATGCTTTTGGCAGCCGCAGCGAAATCAGCGAATAGTCGATGCGGTGGCGGTAAGCTGTAGGCCGTTTTCCCAGTGAGCCGTCGCATGACCGACACTATTTTCGGCAAGATCATCCGCCGCGAGATTCCCGCCAACATCGTCTACGAAGACGAGGACGTGTTGGGTTTCCAGGACATCGCTCCGCAGGCGCCGGTGCATGTGCTTTTCATACCGAAGAATGAAGTCATCCCCACCCTGGATGATCTGCAGCCGTCGCAGGCGCATTTGATCGGCAAGCTGGCGTTGGCTGCGGCCGAATACGCGCGACAGCAGGGGCTGGCGCAGAACGGTTACCGCATCGTCATGAACTGCCGCGAGGATGCCGGGCAGACGGTGTTCCATATCCACCTGCACCTGTTGGCCGGTGCACCGCTGGGGCATTTCGGCGCAGCGTGAGTGATTGGATGTGCAGGACAGAACGCCACCTTCGGGTGGTGTTTTTATTTGCAGGAGCGGTGTCTGCCAGTGGTGCTGGGGCCGCGTCCGTGTGGGAAATTCCCACAATCACATCGCGAGTTGCCTCGCGTGCGCCGCGTCTAGCCGTATGTCGTGGCTTCGGAAACAGACGGCTGTCACGTGCCGGGGAGACCGCATGGTTTCTGCGGCTGAAGCCATTGCCGTGATGCCGCGGGTCTTGTGCCGGCAATGAAAAACGCCGCCCGAGGGGCGGCGCTTCGTCATGCGTGTGCTGGCTTACCACCAGCCGCCGCGCCAGCCCCAACCCCAGCCCGGGCCGGGGCCCCATGCCGGGCCCCACGGGCCGTAGGGGTAGGCCGGGACTACGTCCACTTCGCGCTGCACCGGCCACAGGTAGACCACGTCGGCGGCGACCTTGGGCAGCGGGTAGTCGTATTCGCCGATCTTGGTGGTCTGGTAGCCGTCGATGCGGCCGATGAAGGTCACGTCGCGGCCGGGCTCGAACACGGCCGGGTCGTAGAAGCCGGCACGGCAGGCGATGAAGCGGCCGTCGCTGGCGTCGGAAGAGGTGCTGCTCGGGCGGCCGCTACCGTTGAGCGGGCGGGCGATCATCTGGAAGCAGGTTTCGCCCTGTGCGGGCAACGTTTCAATGATGCGGCCGCCCCAGCGTACCGGCGTGCCGGTCTGCTTCTGCGCGACCGAGTCGCGCGGCGACACCGGGCTGAACTGCCCCTGCAGCGGTTTGGGGGCGGTGGCACAGGCAGCCAGGGTCAAGGTGGCGGCAAGGGTAATGAGAATGCGGGTGTTCATGGTCGTGCTCCGGGTCTCGGGCGATGCCTGTGCAGGTCAGCCAATAATGAAACGGGGTCGAACTGAGCGCCAGCGTATCGTGCATCGGTGAAACGCTGGCTGAGTGTCAGCAGACCGCTGCCTGGGTGGCTAAGTTCCACACGTCGGGCCCAATCATTGGCCGATTCGTAGGGTTCGCGGCCCAGCCCGAGGCGGGCGTAGCGGCGATCCAGCCGGTGCCAGGCGCGCAGCAGTGGGTCGCGTTGACGCTCGCCACGTGCCAGCAGCCAGGCCATCAAGCCCAGTGCCAGCACGGCAAAGCCAGCGAACAGTGCGATCAACTGTGACGGCGTCAGTCGCTCGATGCCGAAGGGACGGAGCAACTGCTGCTGGCGGTTGGCATCGAAGGACAGGAAGGCGGTGTTCCAGCCGCGCCGCATCCAGTCGCCGAACTGCTTGAAGCTGTCCCAACGGCCGGCGAGGTCAAACCCGCCGGCATTGCCTTGGCCGAGGCGATCTTCCAGTGTGTCGTAGATGCGCTCGGGGGCCACGGCGGCGGTGGGGTCCACGCGCACCCAGCCGCGTCCGGCCAGCCAGACTTCAGCCCAGGCATGGGCGTCCATCTTGCGTACCACCCAATAGTCGCCATAGCGGTTACGCACGCCGCCGGCATAGCCGGTGACCACGCGCGCGGGGATGCCGGCGCCGCGCATGAGCACCACGAACGCGGAGCTGAAGTGTTCGCAGAACCCGGCCTTCTGGTCGAACAGGAATTCGTCGGCACCGTGGCGGCCGGCCAGTGGCGTGGACAGGGTGTAGGCGAACTCGCGATGGATCCATTCCAGGCTGCGCTGCACGATGGCGGCATCGTTCGGACCGGCTTCCGCGCGCCATTGCTTGGCCAATGCCAGCGTGCGCGGGTTGAAGCCGTCGGGGAGCTGCAGTGCCTGCTGGCGCAGCCGTTCCGGCAATTGTGATTGGAAGCGGCGTGGCGGCGCGGACTGCATCCGCCAACGGGTCAGTGCGGTCAGCGTGCGATTACTGCTGAGGCTGTAGTCGGCGTCCAGTTGGCTGTCAGCGGGTGCAGCAAGTGGCAGATCCAGTGCGACCAGTTGCCGGTTGTCGCTGGCCTCGTACTCGATCAGGTAATCCCAGCGCACGTCGGCTGCTTCGAACGCGGCCGGTGCGATGCGTTGCTGGCGGTTGGAGCGCGTCCAACTGCGGCCATCGAAGCGGGTCAGCACCGGGCCGCGCCAATAGCGTTGGTCGGCCGGGGGCACCGGGCCGAAGAACTGCGCGCGCAGGGCCGGGCTGTCATCGGCCATCAGGTCGATCCACGCGCCGGGCTCCATGCTGTCGGACAGGCCGGGGCGGCTGACCACGCGGTCGGGAATGCCCCAGAGCGGGCTGCCCAGGCGCGGCACCAGCCAGAATGCGGACAAGGCCAATGGCAGTGCCAGCAGCATCAGCTTGCCTATCGTTCGCAGCTGAGCGACGGGCGGCAAGGCGATCACGCCGGCATCGTCATCGGCCAGCCGCTGCAGTGCCAGCAATGCGCAGATGACCGCTGCCGTAGCGAGCAGTAGCGTGGTGGGGCCCTGATCCAGCAGAAAGGCGGCGAACGGCGAAAACAGGGCGAAGCCGAGCAGGCTGCGCGCGTCACGCAGGGTGCGTAGCTCGCTGGATTTGATCGCCAGCATGGCCGCCAGCAAGGCGCAGCCGGTATCGCGGCCGAGGTTGGCGCCCATCTGCCAATAGATCGTGACCAACATCGTGGCGATCAGCAGCAAGCGGAGCAGTAAAGGCACCTGGCGCCGCCATGACACGCCGGCCACGATCACGGCCGTTGCGCCGAGCACAGCGGCCAGCACACCGGGCAATTGCAGCAACAATGGCAGCAATGACAGTGCGGTAGTCAACAGCACCCAGCCGCGTGCGTGCGGGCCTAGGGGGAGCGAGGGCGAGGTGCTCATGCGGGCGGCAACAAGGCGAGTGCGCGCAGGCACAGGTGGCGATGGGCATCGCCGACGGCCGGGCCGATGGCGGGGTTGCCGGGCAGGCGCAGTTGATAGCGGCGGCCCTCGCGCTCGGCGTCGTCCACCCAGCGTGCAAGGCGGGCGATGCGGCGTTCGTAGGGCAGGGCATGCAGTTGCTGCCAGTCCAGCACAAGCTCCGAACCCACTGGGCGTTCGTACTCGCGTACCAGCAAGCCATCGCGGCGCGCGGAATGCTTCCAGGCAATCGTGCGCAACGCATCACCTTTGCGGTAGGCGCGCAGTTGCTGCAGCTCATCCCCCATCGGATGCACGCGCGTGCGCGTTGAGGTGGTGCCGGTATCGGGTAACGGTGGCGCGTTGGTTTCCGGCGCCGGGTAGACCAGCAGCGGTGCGTCCGGCCAGAACCATGACCACGCGCGCACCAGCCCCAGCGGTTGCGTGGTGGTGATGCGGATACGTGAGATATCCAGCCAGCCGCGCGAGGTGGTGGGTAAGGCGAGGTCGGCCTCGACCTGGCTGTCAGTGCTGAGATTCACCGTTGCCCGAACGTCTTCATGACTGACCTGCAGCGCACGACGCGGGCGGGTGCCGGTGCGTGCCAGAGCCAGCCGCAGCTGGATCGGTGCACCGGCGGGCACCGGCTCGGCCGAGAGTGCTTCAAGGCGAATGCCGGACAGCTGCAGGTGTGCATATACCGCACTGGCCAGCGCGGTGGCGGCCAGCGTCAGTGCCAGCAGCAGCGCTGGGTTGTTGTTGTAGTTCAGGGCGCCCAGCAACATCGTCGCCAGCAGTCCGGCGAGGAACAGCCCAAAGCCGGTCGGCAGTACGTAGATGCGGTGGCGATCCAGTTGTACCGGCAATGCTTCGGGCTGACGTGGGCGCGCCAGCCACTGCAGGGCCTGCAACCGTTGTCGTGCTCGGCCGATCACTCAATCAACCCGCACGCTGTGCAGGATGGCGCGTGCCAGCACCGGGCCGGAAGACGACTCGGCCTCGGCCATCAGGCGGTGTCCGGCCACGGCAATAAACAAGGCCTGCACGTCCTCGGGGGTGACGTGTTTTCTGCCGAGCAACAGCGCATGGGCCTTGGCCGCGCGCACCAGCGCGATGCCGGCGCGCGGCGATAAACCGACCTTCACTCCTGGGTGCTGGCGGCTGCGGATGAGCAGCGCCTGCACGTAG
This sequence comes from Stenotrophomonas sp. Iso1, assembly GCF_027497995.1. Taxonomy (GTDB): domain Bacteria; phylum Pseudomonadota; class Gammaproteobacteria; order Xanthomonadales; family Xanthomonadaceae; genus Stenotrophomonas. The sequence goes on from NZ_JAODBT010000001.1 coordinate 1,132,803, forward strand.
TCGATCAGGGCGTCGCTGGCGTGTACCTGTTCGACTGCGTCACGCAGCGCCACGAGGTCCTGGTCGGACAGGCACGGCATGGCACGGGCGATCAAATCACGACGACTGCCTCCGCTGAGCAACGCGCGCTCGGCCTCGGCATTGGGATAACCCAGCGTGAGGCGAAGCAGGAAGCGGTCCAGCTGCGAATCCGGCAGTGGGAACGTGCCGGACATATCCACCGGGTTCTGCGTGGCGATGACGAAGAACGGATCCGGCAGCGCATGCGTCACGCCGTCGAGCGTGACCTGTTGCTCGGCCATCGCTTCCAGCAGCGCGCTCTGCGTGCGCGGCGGCGCGCGGTTGATTTCATCGGCCAGCAGCACATTGCAGAACACCGGCCCCGGGTGGAACTGGAAGCTGCGGCTGTGTGCTTCATAGATCGAAATGCCCAGCACATCGGCCGGCAGCAGATCGGAGGTGAACTGCACGCGCTGGAACTGCAGGCCCAGGCTGGAAGCCATGGCGTGCGCCAGCGTGGTCTTGCCCAGGCCGGGCAGATCCTCGATCAGCAGATGTCCGCCGGACAGCAATGCGACAAACGCCAGCCGCACCTCCTGCGCCTTACCCAGCAGCAGGGAATTGACCTGTTCCTGCGCCCTCTGCAAAGACTGCAACGTGACATCGGTTAGCATTCCGGCAGGCACCACGGTCATGGTCGTCTCGTATTCCAAAGTTGAGGGGGAAGTGTAAGTGGCAATCCGGGGGGAGCAACGCGCCTACATTACGTTCCTTGTGCTGTGGGCGTTGGTTACGACGGTCAAGGTGCTGGTTGCTTCACAGTTGCCGCTGTTCGTTGACGAATCGTTCTACTGGCAGGAAGGGCAGCACCTGGCTGCTGCGTACTCCGATCTCCCGGGGTTGACGGCGTGGTTGACCCGCCTGGGCGTGGAGTTGGCCGGCGATAATCGTCTCGGTGTGCGCCTGCCGTTCCTGTTGATGGGGGCACTGTTGCCATGGCTGGTGGCGGGCATCACCGCACGCTGGTTTGGTGGCCGGGTAGGTTGGCAGGCGGGCGCGCTCACGTTGCTGATGCCGCTGTCGGCCACCTTGGGAATCCTCGCCGTGCCGGATGTACCGATGGCGCTTGCGGCGGTGCTGTGTCTGGATGCCGGTGCACGCCTGCTGCGCAGTGTGGATGCCGGTGGTGCGTTGATGCTGGCGCTGGGTTTGGCGATTGGCGCGCTCAGCCATTACCGCTTCATTGGCGTCATCGGCATGGGCTTCATTGCCTTGATGTTGTTGCCCGAAGGTCGCCGGGTATTGCGCGATCCGCGTGTGTGGATGGCGCTGGCGGTCGGTATCTTTGCCTGGTTGCCGCTGCTTGCCTGGAACCTGGACAACCAGGATGCGGGCCTGAAATTCCAGGTGATGGAACGCCATCCATGGATGTTCCATGGCGAAGGCCTGCGCTTCCTGTTGATCCAGCCGCTGATGGTCACGCCGGTATTGTTCGTGGCAATGGTGGCCGTTGCCGTCAGTGGTCTGCGCCAGGCGCGGGGTGGTTTCCATCATGTGCAGTGGCGTTACTTTGCCTTGGTGGGCGCGACGTCGACGTTGCTGATCTTCGCGTTGGGATTCTTCACCGATGTGGAGCGCATCAGCTTCCATTGGCCGCTGCCGGGCTATCTGGCGTTGCTGATCGGCGTGCCGCTGCTGCTCAATCGCTGGCCGCGCTTCTGGCGGCGTTGTGTCTGGGTGACCGTCGCCATCGGCCTGGTGTGTGCGATGGGCTACTACGTGGTGGTGTCGGTGCCGACGCTGCGCGAGCAGATGGCCGGCAGCAAGTACTATCCGCGCAACTTCGCCGGCTGGCAGCCACTTGCCGAAGCCGTGCGCGAAGAACTGGCGGATATGCCGGCCGACACCACGGTGTTGGCGGACAGTTTCAAGGTGGGCGCGGAGCTGGGTTTCCGTCTGGATGATCCATCGATCAAGGTGCTGCCGCACGCGCTCAACGATCGACACGGGCGCACCGCGCAATTGGCGTTGTGGGGGATGCTCAGCAAGGGCGAGCGCCCCGGCCCGCAATTGCTGGTGCTGGCGCCAAGCGACCCGCGTTATCGCGATCTGCTCGCGCGGTATCACCAGGTCTGCGAACTGGTCGGGCCATTGCCGCCGCCGCGTGTGGTGTCACTGGATCATGGTTTCCAGCGTTTCCTGTTGTTCCGTTTGCCCGCGCAGAAACAGTCCGGTCCATGCGTCACCCCGGCGATGGCCTGGGTGGATGTGCCGGTGGCCGGTGCGGTCGTCGCCGACAAACTGGACGTGACCGGCTGGGCCTTCAAGGACGGCGTAGGGCTTTCGCGCGTGGAACTGCTGTTGGACGGGCGCAGCGTGGGCGATGCGGTTTACGGCCGTGACTTTGATATTCGTGCTGCATGGCCGGGCACCAACGATCCCCGCCATCCGCACGTGGGATTTGATGGACAAGTGGATGTCAGCCAGGTCGCGCCGGGCAAACACTGGCTCGGGCTGCGCCTGTATGGCGCAGATGGCAGCGTTGAACAGTGGGCCGAGCAGCCGTTCATGGTTGAGCGTTAAAGCGGTTCGCGTCGTGTTTCCTGCGCGCGGTGTTGTTGAATGCGCAGGTAGTCTCGCTTCAAGGCAGCTGATAGCCCGCCTGTCGCAGTAGCACCGACAACTGGATCAACGGCAAGCCCACCAGTGCTGTTGGGTCGCTGCTGTGGATCGCCTCAAACAGGCTGATGCCCAGGCCTTCACATTTGAAGCTGCCGGCGCAGTCCAGTGGCTGCTCGGCCTCCACGTAGCGGGTGATTTCGGCGGCATCCAGCGTTCGAAATTGAACGCGAGTCAGGTCACAGGCCTGCAAGTGTCTGCTGCCATTGCTCAGGCAGATGGCCGTATGGAAGTGGATTTCCTGCCCGGACATCGCTGCCAGCTGGGCACGGGCGGCCTCGGCGGTACCGGGTTTACCCAGTGGTGCGCCGAGCACCTCAGCCACTTGGTCAGAGCCGATCACCCAGCTGCCGGGCATCTGACAGGCAACGGCCTGCGCTTTGGCCTTGGCCAGGCGCTGGGCCAAGGCGGCCGGGGTTTCGGCGGGAAGTGGGGTTTCGTCCACCAATGGCGCCACTGAACTGAACGGCAGCCGTAGCCGGGACAACATTTCAGCCCGATAACGGGAGGTGGAGGCGAGGATCAGGTCTGTCATGTGGGAAAATGCAGCGTCCGGGCGCAGCAGTCTGCTGCCGTCCGCCTCCCGAGACAACGTGGTTGGCCCATTGGGTTTGACAGCGGCGGGGGTACTCCTTAACATTCTGCAGCTTATGTCCGCGAACGTGCCCGAATTGCTGGATGCTTGGCGGATGGTCGCAGCACGCAGGTGCTTCGACGGCCAGGTGCCTTTGTCCGAATTGACCCGCCTGCAAGGCCTTGTCGCCGATACCGAAGGGCAGTGCACTTATGCGCTGGAATTCGGTCGCGACGACATCCTGCAAGTGGCCTATGTCGAATTGACCATCGAAACGGCATTGCCGTTGATCTGCCAACGCAGCATGCAGCGCTTTTTGCTGCCGGTGTCGATGAAGCAGCGGTTGGGGTTGATCCGCGACGAAGACGAGGAATCGGCGCTCCCGCCCGATTACGAAGCGCTGCTGGTGCCCGAAGACGGCAACCTGCATCCGCTGGAAATGGTCGAGGACGAATTGGTGTTGGCCGTGCCGGTAGTGGCGCTGGCACCGGGAAGCGAGGCAGTCGAACGCGACTGGCCCGCAACCGAAGAGGAACAAAGCAAAGCTAATCCGTTCGCGGCATTGGCGGCGCTGAAGAAACAATAGCGGCCGGTTATCGTCGGCGGTCGCGGCGAAAGCGAGAGTAGTGCTGGACGCTGGCGTCCCGTGCAATTAAACGACGAAGCAAACGAACCGAGTTTGGAGCAATCCCATGGCTGTGCAGAAATCCCGTGTTACCCCGTCCCGCCGCGGCATGCGCCGTGCGCACGACGCCCTGAGCGCAAAGCAGCTGTCCACTGATCCGACCACCGGTGAAGTGCATCTGCGTCACCACATCACTGCTGACGGTTTCTACCGCGGCAAGAAGGTGATCACGACCAAGTCGTCCTCGACCGTCGAAGAAGATTGATTCGTAGCGGCCGTCACGTTCGCGTGGCGGCCGCTGCACCGATTCTTCCGGGGCCGCCTTAGGGCGGCTTCGCGCAACAGGAAACAGCATGAGCAAGCGGATCTACTCGAGGATCGCGGGCACTGGTAGTTACTTGCCCGAGAAAGTGTTGACCAATGACGATCTGACCAAGATTGTCGACACGACCGATGAGTGGATTCAGTCGCGAACGGGTATCCGTGAGCGGCACATCGCTGCTGATGAACAAACCACCAGCGACCTTGGCTACCACGCTGCGGTTCGTGCGCTGGAAGCGGCTGGCATCGAGGCTTCGCAGCTGGACATGATCATCGTGGGTACCACCACGCCGGATCTGATTTTTCCGTCTACCGCCTGTTTGATCCAGGCACGCCTTGGCGTGGCCGGTTCGGCGGCGTTTGACGTCAATGCGGCATGTTCGGGCTTTATCTTTGCCCTGAGTGTGGCCGACAAATTCATCCGCAGCGGCGACGCCAAGCATGTGCTGGTGATCGGTGCGGAAACCCTGACCCGTATCGTCGATTGGACTGACCGCACCACCTGCGTGCTGTTCGGCGATGGCGCGGGCGCCGTCGTGCTCAAGGCCGACGAAGACACCGGCATCCTCAGTACTCACCTGCATGCCGATGGCAGCAAGAAGGAGTTGTTGTGGGATCCGGTCGGCGTGTCGGTGGGTTTCGACAAGCCCGGCAAGATCAACATGAAGGGCAACGACGTGTTCAAGTACGCCGTCAAGGCGCTGGACTCGGTCGTCGACGAAACCCTGCAGGCCAACGGCCTGGACAAGTCCGATCTGAATTGGCTGATTCCACATCAGGCCAATCTGCGCATCATCGAAGCGACGGCCAAGCGCCTGAACATGTCGATGGAGCAGGTGGTCGTGACGGTCGACAAGCACGGCAATACCTCGTCAGGCTCGGTGCCGCTGGCACTGGATGCGGCGATCCGCTCTGGTCGTGTCGAACGCGGTCAGTTGTTGTTGCTGGAAGCTTTCGGTGGGGGTTTCACCTGGGGCTCGGCGCTGCTGCGCTACTGAGTTCGCGGCACATACGAACACAACGCTCGGGCAGCCATTGGCTGCCCGATGTCGTTTCAGGCTCGCAGGTGCGCTGACTGGCAGGCGCGTCCGTGGGCGCGAAGCGGGTGCGCTGAACGGCGAGATGTCCTTCAAATAAGCACTGCCGCCTCTGGTTTCAGAGGCGACCGTGGCTTCACGGCTGAAACCGCTCCTGCCACGGCGCCGGTTGTCGTAAGAGCGCCCTTGAGCGGCGATGCTGGCGAGGCCGCCTGCTGTGGCGGCGTATTGCTCCGGAGCAGCGGGCCTTTCGGCCGGGTCGCGGCTGGCTGCATACGCGCCAGTACAGACGAGCGGGCGCTTTCGCGCTTATCATGCCCCGCTTCGATTCGTGCAGCAGATAACCGCGTGACTGATCCCCGACTCGCTTTTGTATTCCCCGGCCAAGGTTCCCAATCTCTGGGGATGCTGGCTGAGCTGTCCGAGCTGCATCCGCAGGTCCGTGAGACCTTCGCTGAGGCGTCGGAAGGCGCTGGCGTGGATCTCTGGGCGTTGTCGCAAGGCGGGCCGGAAGAGCAGCTCAACCGCACCGAGTTCACCCAGCCGGCTTTGCTGGCGGCGAGCATCGCGGTGTGGCGCCTGTGGAATGCACAAGGTGGCGCCAAGCCGGCCGTGCTGGCGGGCCACAGTCTTGGTGAATACACCGCGCTGGTTGCGGCCGGTGCGCTGACCCTGCGTGACGGTGCCCATCTGGTGCGCCTGCGTGGCCAATTGATGCAGGACGCAGCTCCGGCTGGCATCGGCGCGATGGCGGCGGTGCTGGGGGCGGAAGATGCGCTGGTGCTGGAAATCTGCGCCGAAGCGGCAGGCAGCCAGGTGGTGGTGCCGGCCAATTTCAATTCACCCGGTCAGATCGTCATCGGTGGCGACGCTGCTGCGGTTGACCGCGCGCTGGCGCTGCTGGCTGAGAAGGGCGTGCGCAAGGCGGTGAAACTGGCCGTCAGTGTGCCGTCGCATACGCCGCTGATGCGTGAAGCCGCCAATCGTCTGGCCGAAGTCATGGCTGGCTTGGATTGGCGCGCACCGCAATTGCCGGTGGTGCAGAACGTCGATGCCAAGGTGCACGACGGCGTGGATGCCATTCGCCAGGCGCTGGTACAGCAGCTTTACCTGCCGGTGCAGTGGACCGGCTGCGTGCAGGCGCTGGCCGAAAAGGGCGTCACCCGTGTGGCCGAGTGCGGCCCGGGCAAGGTGCTGACCGGCCTGATCAAGCGCATCGACAAGAACATTGAAGGGCGTCCGCTCGCCACCCCGGCTGATTTTGCCGGTGCACTGGAAGAGTGGGCCAAGTAATTCAACCGGCAGTGGGTGCGTTCTGTGCCCTGCCATGATCGACAGCCGCCGCATCGGCGGCCTCGCAGCACTAAGGAAACCGCATGAGCAAGCCATTGCAGGGTGAAATCGCGCTTGTCACCGGCGCCAGTCGTGGCATCGGTGCCGCCATTGCCGACGAATTGGCCGCCCAGGGCGCCACCGTCATCGGTACGGCGACCACTGAATCCGGCGCCGCGGCCATTGGCCAGCGTCTGGCCGCGCAGGGCGGCCACGGCCGCGCGCTGAACGTGACCGAGCCGGGCGCGGTGGAGGCGTTGATTGAGGCGGTGAGCAAGGAATTCGGCGCGATCAGCATTCTGGTCAACAACGCCGGCATCACCCGCGACAACCTGCTGATGCGTATGAAGGATGAGGATTGGCAGGCCATCCTCGACACCAACCTGACCAGCGTCTACCGCACCTCCAAGGCGGTGATGCGCGGCATGATGAAGGCACGCAAGGGCCGCATCATCAATATCGCTTCGGTGATCGGCGTGACCGGCAACGCCGGGCAGGCCAATTACGCCGCCGCCAAGGCTGGCATCATTGCCTTCTCCAAGTCGCTGGCCAAGGAAATCGGCAGCCGCGGTGTGACCGTGAACGTGGTCGCCCCGGGCTTCATCGACACCGACATGACCAAGGATCTGCCCGAAGACGCCAAGGCGGCGATGCTCGGCCAGGTCGCGCTGGGCCGCCTCGGCGAACCAGTGGACATCGCCCGCGCGGTGGGGTTCCTGGCCAGCCCGTTGGCCAGCTACATCACCGGCGAAACCCTTCACGTGAACGGCGGTTTGTACATGCCGTAAGCGTGTGGCGCAGGGACTGCGCCCAAGTGATTGATCGCGGTGGTTTTTTGCCAGAATGCAAGGGCGCTGCGGTTTCCACTACACTATCCCACGGCCATCACCACGTGATGGCGTCTTTTGAACCACTACTCCATCTGGAGCGATATCCAATGAGCACCATCGAAGAACGCGTCAAGAAGATTGTTGTCGAGCAGCTTGGCGTCAAGGAAGAGGAAGTCACCATCAGCGCATCGTTCGTCGATGACCTGGGTGCCGACTCGCTGGACACCGTCGAGCTGGTGATGGCGCTGGAAGAAGAGTTCGAGTGCGAAATCCCGGACGAAGAGGCCGAGAAAATTGGCACCGTCCAGGCTGCCATCGACTACGTCAAGGCACACGTCAAGGCGTAATTGCGCCTGACAGGACGCGGCCGGCGTAAACCACCAGCCGCGTTGCAAATCCATGGGGCCGCAAATGCGGCCCTGTGCTTTTCACCGCTTCAATCCCCGTGAACGGGGCCAGGAGAATCCGCAATGAGTCGTCGCGTCGTCGTTACCGGCATGGGCATGGTGTCGCCGCTGGGCAATGATCTGGCCAGCAGCTGGGAAGGCATCATCAATGGCCGCTCGGGCATTGGCCCGCTGACGAGCGTTGCAGAGAATTATCTGGAACGTTTCACCACCAAAATCGCAGGTGAGGTCAAGGATTTCGACATCACCGCCGACAACCCGTTGTTCGGCAAGTTCAGGGTCAGTGGCAAGGATGCCAAGAAGATGGACCCGTTCATTCATTACGGCCTGGGCGCCGCCTTCATGGCGTTGCACGACTCGGGCCTGGAAATCACCGAGGCCAACGCCGAGCGCATTGGCGCCATCGTTGGCGCCGGTATTGGTGGCCTGCTGGGCATCGAGGAACAGACCATCGATTTCCATGAGGGCAAGAAGATCTCGCCCTTCTACGTGCCCAAGACCATCATCAACATGCTGCCGGGCCAACTGAGCATCATTGCCGGGCTGAAGGGGCCGTCGTTCTCGGCGGTATCGGCCTGTGCCACGTCCAACCATTCCATCGGTACGGCGATGCGCATGATCCAGTACGGCGATGCCGACGTGATGGTTGCCGGTGGCGCCGAGCGCGGCTCCTCACCGACAGCGCTGGGCGGCTTCTGCGCGATGAAGGCCATGTCCACCCGCAACGACGACCCGACCAAGGCGTCGCGTCCGTGGGACAAGGGCCGTGATGGCTTCGTGCTGGGCGACGGTGCCGGCATCCTGATTCTGGAAGAGTACGAGCACGCCAAGGCACGCGGTGCGCATATCTACTGCGAGCTGGCCGGCTTTGGCGCAAGCTCCGACGCGTACCACATGACCGCCCCGAGCGAGAATGGCGAAGGCGCCGCGCGCTGCATGGTTGCAGCGATGAAGGACGCCGGCGTCACCCCGGATCAGATTGGTTACCTCAACGCACACGGCACCTCCACGCCGCTGGGCGACCTGGGCGAGACCATGGCGATGAAGACCGCTTTCGGTGATCACGCTTACAAGCTGCTGGTCAGCTCCACCAAGTCGATGACCGGCCACCTGCTCGGCGCTGCCGGCGGCGTGGAGGCAATCTTCTCGGTCAAGGCATTGGAGACGGGCATCATTCCGCCGACGATCAACCTGGAAGATCCCAGCGAAGGCTGCGACCTGGATTACGTGCCCAACGTTGCCCGCAAGGCGCAGGTGGACGTGGTGATGTCCAATGGCTTCGGCTTCGGCGGCACCAACGGCACGCTGGTGTTCAAGCGCATCTAAGTTTTGAGTCCCTCTCCCGCGTGCGGGAGAGGGGTTGGGGTGAGGGCAGAGCGAAGCGGCTTCGTCGAACCGTCCGGTTGGTGGCAACGGTTGTTCGCCAAACTGGCGCGTGACGATGCGTTCTCCAGCCTACGCCTCTGGTTGTATTGAGGCGCCCCCTCATCTGCCCCTTCGGGGCACCGCGCCCCGGCCACGCACAGCGTGCGTGGCGTTCAGCCATGCACGAGCCAGTGGCTCGTAAGCCGCATGCCTTCACCCCGCTCGCGGGAGAAGGGATGTTTGCAGCACTCCCAACTTCCTTCAGGCCGACGATGCACCTTCTCCCCCTGCACGCCGACACCGACCTGCTGGCGCTGCACCGGCTCGCGCCGCATCGCTATTCCGTTCTGCTCGAATCCACCGCTGCCGGCAAGCAAGGCCAATGGGACATGTTGTTGATGGCCGATGGTGGTCAGCTGCAGCTGGGTGCCGGCGGTACGTTGCAGCGCGAAGATGGCTCGGCGGTCGATGGCGATTTTCTTGTGGCGCTGGATCGTGACTGGCAGGCGTTGCGCTTGCCACGCAATCCTGCCGAATCCGAAATCCCGTTTCGTGGTGGCTGGGCGTTGCTGCTCGACTACGAACTGGCGGGACAGATCGAACCGATATTGAATCTGCCGCAGCGCACTGATGGCCTGCCGTCGGCCATCGCGTTGCGGTGCCCGGCAGCGGTGCTGCGTGAGCGCGACAGCGGCCGCTGTATTGCGGTCGCAGAGGATGATCACGCCGGTCTGCTCGCGCAGCTTCAGCATGATCTGAACGAAGTAGCGGCGCTGCCCGCGTTGCCGCACTGGCAGGCGCCTCGTGCGATAGACGAAGACGATGGCCAGCGCTTTACCGATGGCGTGCAGCAGGTGGTGGACTACCTGTGTGCGGGTGACGTGTTCCAGGTGAATCTGTCCCGTCGCTGGCAGGCGCAGTTCGATGCGCCGCTGGCGCCGGAAGCGCTGTATGCGCGCCTGCGTAGAGCCAATCCAGCGCCGTTTGCCGGGCTGTTCACTGCGGCGGGGCGGGCGGTGGTCAGTTCCTCGCCGGAGCGTCTGGTGTCGGTAAGCGGCGACGTGGTGCAGACCCGGCCCATCGCCGGGACGCGCCCGCGCTTTGCCGGCGACGACGATGCCGCGCGCATCCGGGAACTGGTCGGTCACCCGAAGGAGCGTGCCGAGCACGTCATGTTGATCGACCTGGAGCGCAATGACCTGGGCCGCATCGCCGCGCCGGGCAGCGTTGAGGTCGATGAGTTGATGACGGTGGAAAGCTATGCCCATGTGCACCACATCGTCAGCAACGTGCGTGCGCGTCTGCGTGCTGGCGTGACGCCCGGCGAGGTGATCGCCGCCACGTTCCCGGGCGGCACCATCACCGGTTGCCCGAAAGTACGCTGCATGGAAATCATCGCCGAGCTGGAGCAGACCGCTCGCGGCGCCTACACCGGCGCATTCGGCTGGCTGAACCGTGATGGCGACATGGACCTGAATATCCTGATCCGCACTGCCGAAGTGCAGGGCGCGACTGCGATCTTCCGTACCGGCGCTGGCATCGTGGTGGACTCCGACCCGGTCAAGGAGCTGGACGAAACCCGGGCCAAGGCGCGTGGCCTGTTGCGTGCGCTGGAGCCACAACAATGAACGGTCAGCTTGGCCTGCACTGCGGCCGGCGCGGTATCCTGCGCACCGGTTTGATCTGAACGGGGTGACCATGGCGGGTGCCAAGCGTGGATGTCTGGTGGTGCTGGCGATCCTGGTATTGCTGGTAGCGCTGGCGGGTGCAGGTGCGGCGTTGCTGTGGCAGCGGCAGAGTAGCTTTGCCGTCACGCCGGTCACGCCTACCCAGTCCAGTGTCACCGTGGTTTCGGGCGATTCTTTCACCACCGTGCTGGGCAAGCTGCGTGCGGTCGGCATCGATGAAGGCCAGGACCTGCAATGGCAGATGCTGGCAAGACAACTGGACGCGGCCGGCAAGCTGAAAGTCGGCGAGTACGCGCTGGAACCGGCACCGACACCGCGTGAGCTGCTGCGCAACATGCGCCAGGGCAAGGTGCTGCAGTACCGCGTGACCATCGTCGAAGGCTGGAATACCCGCCAACTGCGCGCCGCGCTCAATCGTGCGCAGCCGCTGCAGCACACCACCAACGACATGAGCGACACCGAGCTGATGGCGGCGCTGGGCTTTGCTGAGCAGCACCCGGAAGGGCGGTTCCTGCCGGAAACCTACATCTACCAACGTGGCGACAATGACCTTGACGTGCTCAAGCGCGCCCACGCCGCAATGGAAAAAGAACTGGCCGCTGCTTGGGCATCACGCGCGGATGATCTGCCGCTGACCTCGCCGTATGAACTGCTGATTCTTGCCTCGATCATCGAGAAGGAAACCGGCCTGGCCAGCGAGCGTCCGCAGATTGCCGGGGTGTTCATGCGTCGGCTGAAGATGGGCATGCGGCTGCAGACCGATCCCACCGTGATCTACGGCATCGGCAGCGCCTACGACGGCAACATCCGCAAGAGCCACCTCACCACCGACACGCCGTACAACACGTACACGCGCGCCGGTCTGACGCCGACACCGATCGCCATGCCCGGGCGCGATGCGCTGCAGGCGGCGGCACATCCGGCAAAGGGCGATACGCTGTATTTCGTCGCCGTCGGGGATGGTAGCGGCGCGCATGTTTTTTCGGCTTCCTACAGCGAGCACAACGCAGCCGTTGCACGTTACCTGCAGCGGCTGCGTGAGAAGAGAAGCGAGGCGGCACCGAAATGATCTATGGGATGCTTGAAACGCGCAGGATGTCGGCATGAGTGAAGCTTTCGCTCCCTGGCAGCAACGGGCCTATGACCAGACCGTGGCCGCACTTGATGCAGGCAGGTTGGGGCACGGCCTGTTGATCTGCGGGCCGGCCGGCATGGGCAAGCGTGCGGTGGCACTGAAACTGGCCGCGCATGTGCTCAATCATGGTGTGGAAGCGGCGGGGCGGCAACGCAACGCACAGTTGATCGCCGCCGGCACCCATCCCGACCTGCAGCTGACTTCGTTCATCCCCAACAAAACCGGCGACAAGCTGCGCACCGAGATCGTCATCGAGCAGGTGCGCGAGATTTCGCAGAAGCTGGCGCTCACCCCGCAGTACGGCGTGGCCCAGGTGGTGATTGTTGATCCGGCCGATGCCATCAATCGCTCCGCCTGCAACGCCTTGCTCAAGACGCTGGAAGAGCCGTCACCCGGCCGCTACCTGTGGCTGCTCAGCGCCGATCCGGCGCGGTTGCCGCAGACCATCCGTAGCCGTTGCCAGCGTCTGGAATTCCGCCTGCCGCCACGCGATGAAGCAATGGCCTGGCTGCAGACGCGTGGCTACACCGAAGGCGTGGCACGCGAGGCGCTTGACGCCGCACGCGGGCACCCGGCGCTGGCCGACAAGTGGCTGCAAGGCGACGGCATGGCGCTGCGGCGTCAGGTGGCCAGCGAGCTGGAGCAACTGGTGGCCGGCAAGCTGGGCAGCGTCGAACTGGCGCAGCGCTGGACCGGCGACGAACACGCCGACCTGCGCCTACGCCATGCCGCCGACCTGGCATTGAAGAAAGCCGCCGACGGCTTGACCGATCCGGCGCGATTGAACAAGCTGGCCGCCTGGTTTGACGCCGCCAATCGCACCCGCGATCTACTGCGCACCACCGTGCGTGCCGACCTTGCCGTGGTGGAGCTGCTACTGGCCTGGAACGCGGCCAATCCAGTGCAATCCAAGGGGACAATTCGATGAGTGCGATGAACGCCCGCCAAGGCATCCTGTCATTGGCGGTCAAGGACAAGGCAGCGCTGTTCAGCGCCTACATGCCGTTCGTGAAGAACGGTGGCGTTTTCGTGCCCACGCCCAAGCGTTATTTTCTCGGCGACGAGGTGTTCCTGCTGCTGACCTTGCCCGACTCCAGCGAGCGCCTGCCGGTGGCCGGCAAAGTGGTCTGGGTGACGCCGCTGGGCGCACAGGGCAACCGCCAGGCCGGCATCGGCGTGCAGCTTGCCGACGGTGTCGATGGCGAGGCTGTCCGCAACAAAATCGAGACCTTGTTGGCCGGCACTGCCGGCTCGGACAAGCCCACCCAGACGATGTGAAGATTTTGCGCAGAACCCGTTGACGTGCTCGCCAAGGCCCCTATAATGAGCGGCTCGCAACACGGGCGGTTAGCTCAGCGGTAGAGCATTGCCTTCACACGGCAAGGGTCGCAGGTTCGAACCCTGCACCGCCCACCATATAAATCAAAGTGTTGCAGAAAAACCGGCGAAAGCCGGTTTTTTCGTATGTGCGTTGCAGGTTGTCCTGGCGAGCGCTAGTGCCGATGTAGGAATCGAACGCACGCTCACCGCGTCCGCTTAACCCAAGCACGAATCACCAGCGCCACGAGTGCGCTGAACACCAGCCACGAGATCACATCGAAAACGCCGTCACCGATCAATGCGCTGACCAGGCCTAGCAGGCTGGCGGCGGCGATCCATGCCGGGGCGATGAAGGGGTTGCGTGGCGCGGGAGCGGGTTTATTCATGCGCTGGCTCCTGTCTGCGCGGCGCGCTCCAGTTCGGTGATGCGTGCTTCGGTGCTACCGCGTTTTACCCACAGATACAGGCCGCTGATCAGCACAGTGATGGTGAGTAGATCAAGCAGTGCCCACAGAATTTTCAGCGGCAGGTGTCCGTAGTCGCCGAAGTGCAGCGGTTGGCTGAGCAGCAGCACGCTCATGTACACGGGCAGCTGCGGTTGCGCGGTGAGGGCGCCGGTCTGTGCGTCGATCAACACCGGGCGGTACAGGCGTTCGGTGAGCGGGGTGTTGCCCTGCATGAACACGCCGTAGTGATGGTCGCCGCTGTAGCCGGTGCCGGGGAAGCTGACGAAGGCCGGGCGCATGTCCGGTGCCGCGGCGCGTGCGGTGTCCACGGCGGCCTGCAGTGAGGCGAGTTGCGTTGGGCGGGGTTGGCCGGCGTAGCGTGCGGCGAACTCGCCGAGCTGCTCGGTCTGCCAGGCCTGTTCGAGCGGCTTGGCGATGGTGTTGATGGCGCCGGTGATGCCGACCACCAAGGCCCAGCCGAGGGTGACGATGCCGAGCACGTTGTGCAGGTCCAGCCACGCCAAGCGGCGACTGCGACCGGTGCGCAGCGTGCCGAATTTCTGGCGACGCATGAAGGGCCCGTACAACACCAGCCCAGAGATGATCGCCACGGCAAACAGCAGACCCATCACGCCCATGAACAGCATGCCGGGCAGGTCCAGGAACAGGTCGGTGTGCAGGCGGTAGAGGAAATACATCACGCCTTCGTTGAACTGCGCGGCCGGCAGCACGTCACCGCTGATCGCATGCAGCAGTGCGGTGTGCATCTGTGGCGGTGGCGTATCCGGTCGCGCGCCGGTGTTGACGTACACCGTGGGTGCATCCGGATCCCAGCCAACGAACAGCGGCACGTCGCCGGGATATTCGGCCAGTGCGCTGCGTACCTGCGCGTCCAGATCGCGCGGCGTGGCATCGGGCGCAACGGCGGCGACTTCCGGCTCGCTGAGGTGGGCGATTTCTTCGCCGAACACCAGCGGCAGCCCGGTCAGACATAGCAGCAACAGGAACAAGGTGCAGACCAGGCTGGCCCACTTGTGCACGAGGAACCAGGCTTTGAGGGTCGAGCGTTGCATGAGGTTCTCTGGCGATGGCTTGAGACGATGCGATGACCGGCCCGGTCAGCGTGATGCCGACCGAGCCGGATGAAACATCAGAACCGGTAGCTGATCGTGCCGGTGACGGTGCGCGGGTTGCCGCTGAAGCAGTCGCCGAAGTTGCGGCACGGTGCGAAGTACTGCTTGTTGGACAGGTTGGTGATGTTCAACGCCATCGTCCAATCGGTGACCTGCACTTCCATCAACGCATCGACCAGCGTGTAGCTCGGTGTGCGGATGAAACCGCCGTAACCCAGCGATTGGGTGTTGCCGACATAGCGGCCACCCACGCCCAGGCGCAGGCGCGCATCGTCGTCGAGCTGGAAGCCCTTGGCGACCCACAGCGAGGACAGCTCTTGCGGCGTGTCGTTGAGGCGCTGGTTCACTTCCATGGCGAAGTTGCTCTTGGTCACTTCAGCCTTGTTGCGGGCGTACGCGGCGGTCACGGTCAGGTCGTTGGCGAAGGAAAACTGGCCTTCCAGCTCCACGCCCTTGGACTGGATTTCACCGGTCTGCACCACGTTGAGCACGTTGTCCGGATCGTTGGTCTGGCGGTTGGTTTCGGTGATGCGATAGACCGACGCGGTGACAAGCATGTTGCGCGCCGGTTGCCACTTCACGCCGCCTTCGGCCTGACGGCCCTGCATCGGCTTGAACGCGCGACCGTACAGGTCCTGGCCGGTGACCGGCAGGAACGATTCGCTGTAGCTGATGTACGGCGAGAGGCCTGCGCCGATGTCACCGATCAAACCGGCGCGATAGGTGGTGGCGTTGTCGGTCTGGCTGGGCAGGCCTTCGGTCTTGCTGCGTGCGTGGTCGCGGCGTGCGCCGAGTACCAGCGACACGCGGTCGGCCCAGCGGATTTGGTCCTGCACGTACACGCCGATCTGCGTGTTGCGCTGCGTGGGCAGGCGGTTCCAGCCATTGACGGTAACGCGGCCGGAGTCCGGCGCGTAGATGTCGATCGGCGTGGCGGTGGCATCCACGCTGGCCGATTCTTCGCGGTAGTCGTTGTAGTCCACGCCGGCCAGCAGCAGGTGCTGGAACGCGCCGGTGGCGAAGTCGAACTGCAGTGCGGTGTCGCTGGTCAGCACGCGCACGTCGGGCTTGATGCCGTAGGCATTGCGGTTGAGGACGCGGCCATCGGCATCGATGAAGGGATGGGTTGGATTGCTGTAGCTGTCCGGGAACAGTTCCTGGAAGGTGGTTTTACCATCCAGATAGCGAACCGATGCACGCAGGGAAATGCTGTCGTTGAAGGCGTGATCGAACAGTGCCGAAACGCTGTAGACGCGCGAATCGAGCTTGTCGAAATCCGGGTCGCCGAGGAAGGTTGAAGGGTCCAGGCGCGGACGCCCGGCCTGCGCGTTCAACGTGGCGGCAACCGGCAGGAACTGCTGGCTGGAGGCGGTCTGGTCGCGCTGGTAGCTGGCCAGCACGGTGAGGTTGCTGCGCTCGCCGCGCCAGCTGATCGACGGCGCGATATAGACGCGGTCATCGTCGACGGAATCGGTCTGCATGCCGGCGTTGCGGACCACGCCGACCACGCGCCCGGCAATAGTGCCGGCGTCGTTGAGGGCGCCGCCAATATCCCCCTGGAACTGCTTGCGGTCGAAGTTGCCAAGCTGCACGCCAACCTCACCACCGATGTCACCGAACGTGGGGCGCTTGGTCATCGCATTGATGATGCCGCCGGTGGCGCCGGCGCCGTACAGCACCGAGGACGGGCCGCGCAGCACTTCCACGCGCTCAAGGCCATAGACCTCGGTGCGTGCCATCGGGCTGAAACCGTAGCTGCGGCGCATGCCGTCCAGATACTGCACCGGGTCCAGGCCGCGCACGGTGCTGGCATCGCTGCGCGTGTCCAGGCCCCAGGCATCGGCGGTGACACCGGCGCTGTAGCGCAGGGTTTCCTGCAGGTTGTGCGCGCCGCGGTCGGTGAACAGGCTGTTGGTGACCACGCTGATCGCCTGCGGGGTCTGGGTCAGCGGGGTGTCGGTCTTGGTCGCGGTGCTGGCGCGCTCGGCGACGACACTGACGGCGTCCAGCGTGCGGGCTTCAGAGGCGTCTTGTGCCTGGGCGAGCGGGGCGGCCAGCGAGGTCGCAATGGCAAGAGCGAGCAGCAGCGGGCGACGGGGCGGCATTGAAACGGGCATCGGGTGGTCCAGCTTTGACAATGGCGATGGATTATCCGGATGCAGGAATACGAATACAAATGATTCTCAACTATGAATGAGGGCGTGGCGTTGTCGTGCTTTTGTGGACGAAACGGTAGGTAGCCCGTGCCCCATGCCGCAGGGACACCGCTCAATCGCGCGGTGGTTTGCACCGATGTCCGGATGAATGGCGTGCGCGGGCGGCGAAAAGACGCCGCTCAGCCCTGAACCTGGCTTCTTAAAGCAGGCCTTCGGTCACGCAGCAGATGCTCAACCAGGCACCGCCGCTGGGGGCATTTCCGGTCCGTATCCGGAACCCGTGCAGGCCTGCGATCGCTGCGACGATTGGCAAGCCCAGCCCAAAGCCCTCATCACGCCCGCGATGGTTGTTGCCGCGGAAGAAACGCTGATAGACCAACGAGCGGTCCTGTGGCGCGATGCCCGGCCCGTCATCGATGACATCAATCCGCAAGCTGCCGTTGTCATCCACCGCCCGCAGCAGAATCCGCCCTTGCTCAGGGGTGAAGCGCAATGCGTTGGACAGCAGGTTGGCCAATGCCTCGAACATCAGCTCGCGGTCACCACGCAGCATGGCAACTTGCGGTGCGATATGCAGTTCCAGTCGCTGTTGGTTTTCTTCGGCCAGAGGCAGGTAGAACGCATGAAGCTCATGCAGCAGCTCGGTGACATTGATCTCGACAAAGGCCGAGCGACGTTGCTGGTTTCCCAGCTCAGCCACCCGCAACAGCGCAGTAAAGCGCGTCATCAACGTGTCCGTCTGGGCCAGTGCCTTGTCGATCTGGATTCCGTGAATGTCGCCTTCGTGCAGGCTGGTGCGGGCTCGGTACAAATGCGTGCGCAGTCGCGTCAGCGGCGTGCGCAGATCGTGGGCGATGCTGTCGCA
This sequence comes from Stenotrophomonas sp. Iso1, assembly GCF_027497995.1. Classification (GTDB taxonomy): domain Bacteria; phylum Pseudomonadota; class Gammaproteobacteria; order Xanthomonadales; family Xanthomonadaceae; genus Stenotrophomonas. Next base: position 1,150,716 of record NZ_JAODBT010000001.1, read on the forward strand.
TACGCCTTTTACCTCGCCCATCAGCTGTTCGATGCGTTCCAGCATGCCGTTGACGATGCTGGACAGCTGGTCAATCTCATCGGTGCGAGCAGAGACCGGAAGCCGTTGCCCGAGGTCGCCGGCGACGATCCGGTGGGTGGCGGCCTCGATCTCATGAATACGTTTCATGTGCCGCCGACGGAGAAAGAACCAGCCGGCCAGGCCCGGAACGATGGTCAGCCAGATACCCCAATAAATGGCATCAAGGATGATGCATTTGACCGTGACCAGCTGCCCGCGCTGACGTGCGATGACCAATATCCGATCTTTGTGGGTTTTTACTCCCACAGCGCCAAAGGAGTGCTGGAGTTTGCCTTCCACCAATGCCAAGCCCGATATCGTGCGCGGGATGCCATCAATGGGCAGGTTGTGGGGAATGGCCGTCAGTGGCCCACGAATAGGTTGCCCGGTGGGTGAGAAAAGGCCATAGACGTACGATTCATACTTGTCGTACCGGATGCTGTCTCTCAGAGCTTTGTCCAACGCCGCTCCTTCGAATCGTTCGACCAGTTGGGCGTAATCGGCCAGCCCTGCCTGGGCCATATAGTCGATGTATTGCGCGACGCGCCAGTACGCGACCCCCAGCAACGCAGTCGAGCAGGTGACAAAAAGGATGCAGTACATACCCAGCAGGCGGCTGCTGGAGGAACGCCATTCGTCAGTTGAGCGCATCAAGGACATACCCGGTTCCACGTACGGTTTTGATCGGCTGCTTGCGGCCGGGTTGTTCGATCCGTTTCCTCAGCCGTCCGATGTGGACATCGATGAGGTTTGTCCCTGGGTCGAAGTGATATCCCCAGACCTCCTGGAACAACATGCTCCGAGTGACCACCTGTCCCGCATTGCGCATCAAAAATTCCAGCAGTTTGAATTCGGTGGGTAGCAGCGGGATATCAAGCCCGGCCCGGCGTGCCGAGCGCGCCATCAGGTCGAGTTCCAGATCGCCGCCGTGCAGGACGTTGTCGACGATGCCGGCCCGGCCGTGACGACGGTGTAGGACTTCAACCCGTGCAGCCATTTCGTCCGAGGAAAATGGCTTGGTCAGGTAATCATTGCCGCCGGCACGCAGGCCGCGTACCCGCTCGTCGACATCGGACAGGGCGCTGATCATCAGCACCGGCGTGGTGATGCCCTGGCGGCGGAGGGCGGTCATCAGTGACAGCCCATCCATGCCAGGCAGCATCCGGTCCAGCGTGATCACGTCGTAACCGCCCTCCAAAGCCAACGCGAGTCCCTGGTTGCCATCGTCGGCCAGATCCACATGGAACCCACGGCTGTTCAGCTCGGTGGCGATTTCCTGGGCGGTGACGAGGTCGTCCTCGATGGTCAAGACGCGGGGCATGGCGACAAACCATCAGGAGAACTGTAACCATCGTTGCACGGGGGGGATTTCTGAGGGTGAAGGCTGTTTCATGCGGAAGTAGCGGGGGCGAACTGCCCTGTTCGGCATTGTCGGGGCGCTGCTGCCACCGCCAGCGGTCGGTTCCACATACTGTCCCCGCGCTTCATCCCCGTGCTTCGAATTCTTGTGGGGCGAGGCGTGGGGTTGCCGCCCATGGCCGGTGGCAATGACGCGCCAGGCCCAGGCTGAACACGCAGCCATGTTCGCCGCGCCGCTGTTATGGCTAACTAGCGCCCCGAACCAACGACGGAACGACGTGTGAAGAAGGCAGGACGATGGGGGCTGGCGCTGTTGATGCTCGCCGCAGCGCTGTGGGTCACCGGCATGTTGGCCTACCAGTTACCCGGGCCGGCATGGCTGAGCTGGGTCGCGATCACGGTGTGGGCCGGGTTTGCGCTGACCACGGCAGTGGCGGTGGGGCGTGCACGTGCGGGGCGTTGGCCGGGTGTGCTGTACGTGGTCGCGTTGGTTGCCACGGGAGTCTGGTGGCTGCTGTTGAGCCCCCGCCAGGACCGGGCCTGGGCCGACGATGTGGCGCAACGGCTGAAGGTGGTCGAGGTCGATGGCTCGCATGTGGTGCTGGACAACGTCCGCAACTTCAATTGGCGCACCGACAAAGACTATGACGCGCGCTGGGAGCGGCGCGAGTACGACCTGGACCAATTACGTTCGGCTGACCTGATCCTGTCCTACTGGATGGGCCCGATGATCGCGCACACGCTGATCTCGTTCGGATTCGAGGACGGCCGCCAGCTGGTGTTCTCGCTGGAAATCCGTAAAGAACGCGGCGAATCGTTCTCGGCGCTGGGGGGCTTCTTCCGCAAGTTTGAAGTGACCCTGGTGGCATCGGAGGAAACCGACATCGTGCGCGTGCGCAGCAATGTGCGCGGCGAGGACGTTTATCTGTACCGGCTCGACATGACCCGTGAGCAGCTCAAGGGATTGTTCCTTTCCTACCTGGGCGAAGCGCGCAAGCTGGATGCGCAGCCTGCGTTCTACAACACGCTGACCAGCAACTGCACCACCATTGTTTACGACCTGGCCAAGCAGATTGCACCGGGCCTGCCGCTGGATTATCGATTGCTGGTGTCCGGCTATTTCGCGGAGTACGCGCACGACCTGGGCGTACTGGCTCCGGGCGTGGATTTTGCCACGCTCAAGAAGCAAGGCCGCATTACCGAACGCGCGCGCGCTGCCGGTGAAGATCCCGCATTCTCCCGACTGATCCGCCGTGGCGTACCCGGTACCGAGCAAGGAAATCAGCAATGACGTTGTCCTTGAAAAATCTTTCGCGCCGCACGTTGCCAGTGCTTGCAATGGTGCTGTTGCTGCTGTCCAGCGGCTGCGCGATGGTGAAGATGAAGCAGGTCACCACCACCGACCATGTGATGCTCAAGCGTGGTGACATCCTCAACAGCGGCAAGTTGAGTGCGCTGTCGCAGGAGTCTTTGTCGGTGATTGGTTTGACTGCATCGGCCTGCAGTAAAGATTTGCCCGCCTGTCGCACTACCGTGGCGACGGTAGAGGGTCTGCAGAGCGAGCAGCGGCTCTCCACTCTGGCCGAGTTGTGGATGGAAGAAGCCTTGGCGCTCACGCCGAAGGCGAAGCTGGGACAGGCGACCGAATTGCCTGCACCCGCACTGGATGCGTGGTTGGAAACCGCACGCTATTCGTATGCCTACCTGTTCTTCAGTGGTCGCACGCCCGCACAGCGGGCGTTGGAAGACCGGCTGACGCAGGTGCGTGACTACTACAACTATGCCGCCGAGCAGACCGCATCGGTGGTGTTTCAACGCACCCGTGCACTGGCGATTGAAGGCCAGGATTTCACCCGGCCGATACAGGTAGACCGTTGGACGATCAGCACCAACTTCGAGCAGTTGCCGCTGGCCAGCATTCCCCAGCAATTGGTGTCGGCCTCGTCGGTAAGTTTTGCCGGGCTGCGCAGTTCCTACCGGCGAGATGGCTTTGGTGCCGAACTGGTCGTGGTGTTGGAAAAGGCAGCACTGACGGCCCCGTTGGAAGGGGCTGCCACCGGTACTGCGCCGGAATTACCAGCGTTCAGTGAGATGCCGGCGATCAACGCGACGGTGCTGCTGCATTTCAGTGGAGACACGCTGGAAGAAGTGCTGGCAACACGCGAAATACGCCTGGAGTCTTATTCGCCGGACAACACCAGCGCGGTCGTGTTGCGTGGGCAGGAGGTGCCACTGGCGGCCAACTTCACTGCAGCATATGGCGTGTGGTTGGCGCAGTCGGGCTTTGCCAGTGAGTCGTTGCGCACCTTGTTTGGCCGTGGCGAAGGCATCCGCGAGCCGCACATTTACCTCATGCAGCCATACGACCCGAACCGCCGCATCATCTTCATGCTGCATGGTTTGGCCAGCAGCCCGGAGGCATGGGTGAACCTGGCCAACGAGATCATGGGCGACCCGGAAATGCGCAAGCATTACCAGGTGTGGTCCGTGTACTACCCAACCAATGCACCGATCGCGCTGAACCGTTACACGGTAAGCAACGCCTTCAACAGCACGTTGAAGCACTTTGATCCGAGTGGTACTGCGCGGGCCACGCATGACATGGTGTTCATTGGCCACAGCATGGGGGGCGTGATCGCCCGGCTGATGCTCAGCAGTTCCGGTGAAGTGTTGTGGGACGATGCGTTGACGCGCTTCAAACTGCAGGGCGAACGCTTGAAGCGGGTGGAAACGCGATTGGGGCCCCTGCTGCATTTCACGCCGCAACCCAATGTGGAGCGCGCCATCTTCATTGCTTCGCCACACAAAGGCACCGATGCGGCGGGCAATCGCCTGGGCCGCATGATCGGCAAACTGGTGCGCTTGCCACTGACCATTCTCGGCAAGTTTGGGGATGTGTTCCTGGCCTTGCAGAATCCTGATGAAGCCGGCGACAAGCCCAAGGAGCCGCGCATCACCACCAGCATCGACAACCTGAAAGCCAGCGATCCCTTCATTGAAAAATCCGCGACGTTGCCGCTGGCACCAGGACTGAAATACCACTCAATCATCGCCAACCGAAAGGCCGATGTGCCGACGGCTGACTCCGACGATGGGCTGGTGCCTTATTGGAGTTCGCACCTGGATGGCGCGTTGTCGGAGAAGGTGGTCATCTCGGGACACAGCGTGCAGGAAACGCCGGAGGCCGTGCTCGAAGTGCGCCGGATTCTCCGCGAAGATCTGCGTGAAGTGGATGGCGTGGATTGATCCGTCGCCGCCTTCCTGCAATGCGGGAAGGCGGTATTCCACCGCGACGGCAACTGCCGGCGTATACGGGAAGGCCACCTTGCGGTGGCCTTCGTCGTTTCAGAGGGCTGCTTCGATGGCGGGCATCGCCATGCGCGAACGCGTGAGCGCCATGCCGAGGTTGGCGGTGCGACGGCAGACGAACACCATCACATAGTCCGGGTACAACTTGCCGCGCATGAAGATGTGGATCAGGTTCTCACTGTTGACGATGATTTCCTGGAAATAGTGCGCGCCTTCCTGCTCCTGCAGGCCACGCGCGCGACGGAACATCTGCTCGATGCTGCGGATGTTGGGCCCTTGGTACAGGTCGGCGGTGGCAGCGGCGACCAGATCCAGGACTTCGCGCGGATGCGAGTCCACGGTACGGACCGACAACAACATGCCGGAGCTGATGTCGACGTAGCCGGCGGCCACACATTCGGGAACGGAAGCGACTGATTGCTGCAAAGTACTGTCTAGAGACATGGGGGATCCTTGGGGGAGGCGCAAAGGCGCGCCCGCGTGGCGGGCACGGTGTGATGAAACGGGAGGAGTCAGCGGATCAGCAGGCGCGGATCAGCAGGTTTTCTTCCAACGCATGCAGCAGGGTTTCCTGCTCCTGTGATTGGACGAATCCGGGCTCGATGGTGCGCAACCGGCGCAGTGCTTCGTCGGCGCTCAGGCCTTCGCGGATCAGCCACGCGGCCAGCACCATGCCGGTGCGGCCGAGACCGGCCAGGCAATGCACAGCGACGACGTCGCCGTCGCGCAGCATCACTTCGATCTTGGCCAGCAGCAGCTTGGCCCACAGCAGTGGCGGTGCACCGCGGTCTGGAATGCCCAGGTGATAGCTGCGCAGGCCATGACGCCCCAGTAGTTCGGCGGACATGGCGGTTTCGGTGAGGTTGACCAGCACGGTGACGCCCATGCCGCGCAGCAGCGCCAGGTCATGGTCGGCGGCATACACGACACCGGGCATCGGGCAGCCGGCCAATCTGCCGGGCTGCAGCCAATGAAAGCCGTTGGGGCCACGCCGCGATGGGGTCGCGGGCAGTGCAATGTGTGACGACAGCGCCCGTGCAGGTGCAGGGGCCACCACCGTTACAGAACGTATCGTCGGAATGCTTGCGACCGGTGCGGGCGGGACGATGTTGTCAGCGAGTTCTTCGGTGCGCGCATCGGGTGCGGGCACATGGCAGCTGCCGGTGCGCAGGAACTGCGCCAACACAGGGTGCTGCATACGGTTGGCGAAGAACGCATCGGCTGGTGCGTCCACCTGCACGTAGCCACCGGCAAGCAGGATCGCCCGCGATGCGATGCGGCGCGCTTGGCCTTGGTGATGCAGGGTGACCAGGCAGGCGCGCGTGGTCGCCAGCCGTTCGATCAATGCCAGTACGGCCTCTGCGTCGTCTGGGCTCAGCTCGCTGGTGGGTTCGTCGATCAGCAGCAAGGGACTAGCACTGAACGCTGCGCGCACGATGGCCAATTGCCGTGCCAGGCCGCGTGGAAGATCGATCACCCGCTGCTGCAGCTGTGCCAGCAACGCATCAGCGCCCAGTTCGCCCAGGCGCACGCTGATCTCCTCACGGAGTTCCTGCGGGGTGCTGCTCTGGCGCTGGCGCAATGCTGCACTCAGGTTTTCCTGCACGCTGAAGCCGAGTTCGCGCGGCCGTTGATGCACCAATACCGGCGGCTGTGTAGCCACCTGCAATGGCTGGCCCTGAAAAAACATCTGGCCCCACCGCTCGCCATGCGCATTGTGTTGTCCCGACAGCGCATGCAGCAGTGAGGATTTACCGGTGCCGCCCGGGCCCATCAATACGGTGATGCCGGGGCCATCAAGGGTCAGGTCAATCGAGGCCAGGATCGTGTGACGGCCGCGGCGCATGCCCCAGTTTTCGATCTTCAGTAGTGGGAAATCATGGGAATGCGGGAGTGCTGAAGAGAACGGCATGATCTGGTTCGGCGGCTGCGGGGTGAATGCAGGGGCCTGAAATCTTTCGACGCAAGTTGGGCTGACAATTTTATCCGGTATCGGTGTCCGACCGGACATTGGTTGTCCTTTCAGTGACTGCCAGCGCACTGTTTTACGCGTGTGGCACCGCTTTCGTTGTGGGAGATGCATCGGTTGGCAATCCGAACCGATGCATCCCGCATCTGCCAAGCGGGTCAGGCACCAATGCGGCGAGTGACAACGCAGCCCAGCAAGGCCAGCAACAGCGCAATGAAGAAATTGATCAGATAGCCCGCCTGCACCGAATGGTCGAGCAACGCCGCAAACAGCGAGCCTCCCACCGCCAGCGTGGTGGCTACGGCAATGGCTTCACTCAACTGCAGTGCCGAGCTGTTGGCGCCTTGCCGCTCAGGGGGCGACAGCGACAAGGTGAGTACCGACAGGCTTGGGTAGGTCAGGCCCATGCCAAGCCCCGTGATGGTCCAACCGATCAGCACGATCCAGAGCGGCGCAGCAACCGCTACCAGAGTGGTCAAGGCCACGCCGCTGGCAATCATGATCGTACCGAGCTGCAGAATGCGTTGACGACTGATGCCTTGGCGTTGATGGCCCTGGAACCATGAGCCCGCACTCCAGCCCAACGCGCCCAGGCTCAGGATGATGCCGGCCATGAACGGCGACAGTCCGCGTTCGCGCGACAACAACAGCGGTAGGAATGCTTCGCAGCCGAAGAACGCTGCGCCAATCATGCCGCGCAGCGCGATCACGCTGGGCAGGCCACGCCGCAGGCGCAAGGTGCCGGCCGGCAACAGCTTCCAACTGCACAGAACGAGCAGTGCGATCGCTGGCAACAGCAGCGCCAGCGCCTTGATGTCGTGGTATTGGCCGCCGACGTACAACAACAGGGCGCCACTGGCCGCACCGATTGCCCACGGCACCGGGGACGCCTCCGCAATAGCGGCGTTGGCCGGTTCGATAGCGGGTGGCTTGGCAGTCGCAATACGGCGTAGGGCCGGGCGCAGCACCAAGGCGGCAGGAACGGCAAGCAGTGGCACGCCGAGAAACACCCAGCGCCAACCCATGTGTTGCACGATCAAGCCGCTCAGGGCGGGGCCGACCAGTGAAGGCACCACCCAGCCGGCGGAGAACGCCGCAAACACTTTTGGCCGCAGTGCATCGGGAAACACCCGGCCTGCCATGACATAGAGCGCGACGATCAACGCGCCCGCACCCAGGCCTTGCAAGAGCCTGCCGGCCACCAACATCGGCATGTTGATGGCAAAGCCGGCCACCAACAGGCCGATCAGAAAGCACCCCAGCCCACTCCACAGCGGCCCGGCCGGCCCGCTTCGGTCGCTCCAGCGGCCGGACAGCGGCATGCCGATCACGCTGGTGGCCAGGGTTCCGCCAAACGCCAGCGCATAGAGTTTCAGGCCATCGAGTTCTCTGGCGACGGTGGGCATTGCCGTTGCCACTGCAAGGGCCTCGAAGGCGAACAGCGCAACCAGCGCCACCATTCCCAGCGTCGTGGCGCGGTACTGCGGCGAGAGGATGGAGACGGTGCTGGGATCGATTGGGCCTGCCGTCGTAGGGGACGGGGCGGTGGAATGGGACGACATGGGACTTCCGATACAGGTGGGGTGCCGGTTGTAGTTGTTCCGGCGAAGCGGGGTAGCATGCAACCTCAACATTGGTTGAGGTCAAGTAGATGATTGCGCGTGAACTGACAGTGGGCGAGGTGGCGCAGCGTAGCGGCCTCAGTGTATCGGCGCTGCATTTCTACGAACGCAAAGGGTTGATCCACAGCCTGCGGACGCCGGGCAACCAGCGCCGTTATCACCGCGACGTGCTGCGGCGGTTGGCGGCCATCCGCATCGCGCAACGGGTGGGGATTCCCTTGGAGGCAGTGGCGACCGCGTTTTCCACGCTGCCCGATTCGCGTACGCCAACCCGCGCGGACTGGGCGCGGTTGTCGGCGTCCTGGCGTGATGAGCTTGAGCAACGGATTGTGCAGCTGCAGCGGTTGAAGGAAGCGTTCACCGACTGTATTGGCTGCGGTTGTCTATCGCTGCGACGCTGCCGCTTGAGCAACCCCGATGATGCGCTGGGCCTGCGCGGTGACGGGCCGCAACGCTGGGGCAGTGCTGGTGCCGAGTAGAACGGGTGCGCGGGACAGTGACCGTTGGCAGCTCAGAAGCCGCGTTCAAACCGCAGCGTGCCGTTGTCACCGGCTGCCGCGACCTGCACCGCAAAACGCAACATGTCGTGGTCGCTGATCTGGACGCTGCCGACGTGGTCGGTATAGGTGCCGGTTTTCACCGTGCGTAGAACGATCTGCTGCTGGCGGCCGGAAAGATCCGTCGCCATCGCGGTCACCGTGCCCTCGACGGGCTGGTCTTCGGTGTTGTTGCGCTGGCGCAGGGCAACCACCAACAAGGCGTGGTCCGCACTGCGCTGCACGCCATAGCTGCGCGCGACACTTTCGTTCATCGCCAGTGTCGGCAGCAGGTTGTAGTACACCCGCAACGTGCCGAAATCGGCCTGGCTGGCATGGCCCTGCGACGGGGTCGCCGCCCGTGGTGCCTGCTCACCGGAACACGCGCTCAATGACATCAGTACAGCGGTTAGCAACAACGGTGCGGCACGCAGCATGGGGATCTCCCGGTCAGTCGTTGGCGGCGGACAGTTCCTTGCCACGGCGCGCGGCAGCGTCGATGGCCTTGGCGGTCAGTGCTTCAAAGCCACCGGCCTGAAAGGTTTCAATTGCCGCCTGCGTGGTGCCGCCGGGCGAGGTGACGCGGCGTCGCAGCTCGGCTGGGGCTTCGCCGGTTTCAGTAAGCATGCGTGCGGCACCGAGGACAGTGTCCAGCACCAGGGTGCGCGCGGCTTCGGCGGGCAGGCCTTGTTCAAGTGCGGCCGCTTCCATCGCTTCGGCCAGCAGGAAAACATAGGCTGGGCCGCTACCGGAGACGGCGGTCACCGCGTCCATGCGCGCTTCCTCGGCAATCCACACGGTGCGGCCGGCACTGGCAAGCACCTGCTCGGCCTGAGCGCGCTGCGTTGCCGACACCTGCGCGTTGGCGAACAGGCCGGTGACACCGGCGCCGAGCAACGCCGGCGTATTGGGCATGGCACGGACAATGCTTTGGTTGCCACCCAGCCAGCGGTCCAACTGCGTGGCAGTGATGCCGGCGGCAATGGAGACCACGACGGGCTGCTGTTGCGCGGCGACTGCGGCCAACGCCGCGCAAACCTCACGCATCACCTGCGGTTTGACCGCCATCAACCACAGCCCGGCACGACCGACCGCATCGGCCGCATCGTTATGCGTCTGCACGCCGAAATCCTGCGCCAGTGCCTCACGCAGCGCCAACACCGGCTCAGCCACATGGATGCGGGACGCCGGCATGCCGCGTCGAACCAGGCCGGCGATAAGGCTGCGGGCCATGTTGCCGCCGCCAACGAAGGCGATATCGGTATCGGGAAGCGCAGTAGGAGCGGAAGCGGTCATTGATCGAACCTCGACAATCAGGGAGTAGGGCGTTGGCCGAACAGGGCAGTGCCGACACGCACCATGGTTGAACCGGCGGCAATGGCGTCGGCATAGTCGCCACTCATGCCCATGGACAGAGTATCCACGTGCGGATGGTGCGCGGTCAGGGTGGTGAACAGTTCATGCATGCGCGTGAAGGCAGTGAGCCGTTTTCCCGCCTCGGGGAACGGCGCCGGAATGGCCATCAGACCGCGCAGCCGCAGCCGTTCCTGGCCAGCAATAGCCGCGGCCAAGGTGGCGACCTCGGCCGGTTGGCAGCCGTGCTTGCTGCCTTCGTCGTCGATGTTGACCTGGATCAATACATTGAGCGGCGGCAATTCTGCAGGGCGATGGCGGGCCAAAGCGGTGACCAGCTTGTCGCGGTCCACGGTCTGCACCCAGTCGAAGATGCGCGCGGCGATATCGGCCTTGTTCGACTGCAGGTGGCCGATGAGGTGCCACTCCAGGCCGAGCGCTGCCAGCGTCTGGACCTTCTCGGCGGCTTCCTGCACATAGTTTTCACCGAATGCGCGCTGTCCTTGTGCGGCCAGCGTGGCAATGGCCGAGGCCGGTTGCAGCTTGGAGACCGCCAGCAGGCGGACCGCCCGGCCTGGGCCGGAAGCGGCGGCGATCTGGTTCTGGAGTGTGGCCAAAGACACGGTTTGCAACGGAGAAAACCTCTATGTGACATGCGTGCAGCCCGCCCCGGACAGGGCCGGCCAGCCGGGGCTGGAACGGTGGGCCACGTGCGCAAGTTCTTACGTGGGAGGGATATACTGCCCTGTAGGGGAAACACCTTCCAGATACTCGCAACAGGGGATACGCGGCGTATGGATATCGCTGAACTTTTGGCGTTCTCGGTCAAGAACAAGGCCTCGGACCTTCACCTTTCGGCCGGCTTGCCGCCGATGATCCGTGTTGACGGCGACGTCCGCCGCATCAACATTCCGGCCTTGGACCACAAACAAGTGCACGCGCTGGTGTACGACATCATGTCGGACAAGCAGCGGCGCGACTATGAAGAATTTCTCGAGGTCGATTTCTCTTTCGAGATTCCTTCGCTGGCGCGCTTTCGTGTCAATGCCTTCAATCAGAACCGGGGCGCCGGCGCGGTGTTCCGTACCATTCCCTCGGAAGTGCTGACGCTGGAAGACCTTGGCTGCCCGCCGATCTTCCGCCAGCTGATCGAGCAGCCACAGGGCCTGATTCTGGTGACCGGCCCGACCGGTTCGGGCAAGTCGACCACGCTTGCGGCGATGATCGACCACATCAACAAGAGCGAATACGGCCATATCCTCACTGTCGAGGATCCGATCGAATTCGTGCACACCTCGCAGAAGTGTCTGATCAACCAGCGCGAAGTGCATCGCGACACGCACGGCTTCAACGAGGCGTTGCGTTCGGCACTGCGTGAAGATCCGGACATCATCCTAGTCGGCGAATTGCGTGACCTTGAAACCATCCGTCTGGCGCTGACCGCTGCCGAAACCGGTCACTTGGTGTTTGGCACGCTGCACACCAGCTCGGCCGCCAAGACCATCGACCGAATCATCGACGTGTTCCCCGCCGGCGAAAAGCCGATGGTGCGCTCGATGTTGTCCGAGTCGCTGCGTGCGGTGATCTCGCAGGCGCTGCTGAAGAAAGTGGGCGGCGGCCGTATCGCCTCGCACGAAATCATGGTGGCCACCCCGGCCATCCGCAACCTGATCCGCGAGGACAAGGTGGCGCAGATGTACTCCTCGATTCAGACCGGCCAGCAAGTGGGTATGCAGACCCTGGACCAGAATCTGCAGGACCTGGTAAAGCGCAGCCTGATCACGCGCAACCAGGCCAAGGAATACGCCAAGGACAAGAAGCAGTTCGAATAAGCAGGGAAGGGGAAGCATCGCATCGGGGCGGCAAGGCCGGCCCCGGGCCTGTTTTCCAGCTCGCTTTCAACGACGTCCTGTTTTTCGCTTTCCTATTTCCTGGTTTCGAAGGAGCATTCCATGAGCAGCATCGATTTCACCTCCTTCCTCAAGTTGATGGCGCACCAGAAGGCGTCGGATCTTTTCATCACCGCCGGCATGGCGCCGTCGATGAAGGTCAACGGCAAAATTTCGCCGATCACGCAGACACCTTTGACGCCGCAACAGTCGCGCGACATGGTGCTCAACGTGATGACGCCATCGCAGCGTGAGGAATTTGAAAAAACCCACGAGTGCAACTTCGCCATCGGCCTGTCCGGCGTTGGTCGCTTCCGTGTGAGCTGTTTCTACCAGCGCAACCAGGTGGGTATGGTGCTGCGTCGCATCGAGACGCGCATTCCTACCGTGGAAGAGCTGAGCTTGCCGCCGGTGATCAAGACGCTGGCCATGACCAAGCGCGGCATCATCCTGTTTGTCGGCGCCACCGGTACCGGTAAGTCCACCTCGCTGGCAGCGATGATCGGCTATCGCAACCAGAACTCGACCGGCCACATCATCACCATCGAAGACCCGATCGAATTCGTGCACAAGCACGAAGGCTGCATCATCACCCAGCGCGAAGTGGGCATTGATACCGACAGCTGGGAAGCAGCACTGAAGAACACCCTGCGTCAGGCGCCGGACGTGATCATGATCGGCGAAATCCGTACCCGCGAAGGTATGGATCACGCGATTGCCTTCGCCGAAACCGGCCACTTGGTGCTGGCCACGCTGCACGCCAACAACGCCAACCAAGCGATGGACCGCATCATCAACTTCTTCCCGGAAGACCGTCGCGGGCAGCTGTTGATGGATCTGTCGCTGAACCTCAAGGGCGTGGTGGCGCAGCAGCTGGTGCCGGCCCCGGACGGCAAGAGCCGCCGCGCAGCGATGGAAATAATGCTGGGCACGCCGCTGATCCAGGATTACATCCGCGAAGGCGAAATCCACAAGCTCAAGGAAGTCATGAAGGATTCCGTGCAGCTGGGCATGAAAACCTTCGACCAGAGCCTGTTCGAGTTGTACCAGGCCGGCGAGATCAGCTACGACGATGCACTGCGTTACGCCGACTCGCAGAACGAAGTGCGCCTGCGCATCAAGCTCGCACAAGGTGGCGACGCCAAGACCCTGTCGCAGGGCCTGGATGGCGTGGAGATTGCAGAGGTTCGCTGACCGCGGTTTTCAACCAACATCGATGAAAGGGGCAGTTGCATATGGAAGTGCAGAATCCTTATCTCCCCCCAGTGACTCCGCCGGAGATCACGGCCGCATCTACTCGTGCTCCGGCGCCGGTCGAGCACGAGGAGGTGTATCCAGAGTTGTTTGCGCCTTCAACGGGCAAGCTGATCCTCATGAGCCTGACCACGTTCGGGCTGTACACGCTGTACTGGTTCTATCGCAATTGGCGCGCCATCGCCGAGCATGAAGGCGAGAGTCTCTGGCCGTTCTGGCGCGCGGTGTTCGCGCCTTTGTGGGTATTCAGCGGTTTCTCCCGGCTCAACGGCTATGCCTCAAGCCGGCGCCGGCAGCTGGCGTTTCCGCCGGTGATGCTGGCGCTGATTTACTTTCTGATCAATTTCGCGGGCAACCTGTCGGTGTTTTTCCCCCGCGTCGTTGGCCGGAACAGTTGGGTGATTTCGTTGCTGGTATTCCTGCCGCTGCTGCCGGTGAACTCACTGATGCGTCGTTACCGGCAGTCATTGCGCATGGGCACGGCCTATCAGGACCGGCTGACGGTCTGGCACGTGCTGGTCATCGTGTTCGGCGGGCTGCTGCTGTTGATGGCATTGGCCGGGATGTTTCTGCGCGGCTGACGGCGGGCCGCGTTCACTTCATCCATGCGGGGCCGATTTTGGCGATGCGTGCATGCACCGGGCAGCTTTCTTGGTGTGCACCGGGCAGGTAGCCCAGGCTCATCAGAAATTCGCCGGTGATCTCGCCGCCGGTGAAGCGGAAGGTCTTCTTGAACAGCTTCACCCACTCGGGTTTGCTCAGCGGATGCTGGGCATCCAGCCACGCTACGAAGCTGCCATGTGAATTGCGCAACCGCTGGATCACCTGGGCGTTGTGAATGGCGGCCAGCACCTTGAGCCGATTGCGGATGATGCTTGCATCGGCCATCAATCGGGCGATGTCGGCATCGCCATACGCAGCAACCGTATCCACGTCGAAAGCGTTGTAGGCGTTACGAAAGCCTTCACGCTTGCGCAGAATGGTCTCCCAGCTGAGCCCGGCCTGGTTGATCTCCAGCAACAGACGCTCGAACAACTCGCGCTCGTCCCGCTGCGGGAAACCGTACTCGTTGGCGTGGTAGTCGGCGTGAACGGGGTGGCCGGGAGCGATATCGCAGTAGGTGGGCATCAGAGGCGTTCGGCAGGTGGTCAGGTGTGGATTATCGCTGTCCACGACCCGGCGGCGGGTAACCGTTAGAATATGCACATGTCCGCACTTTCACCGCCTCTCGCCAATCACCTGCTGGTCGCCTTGCCGTCGCTGGCCGATTCCCTGTTCGCGCGCAGCGTTGCGCTGATCTGCCAGCACGACGACGACGGCGCCATGGGCGTGGTCGTCAACCAGGTCTCGGATTTCACGCTGGGCGATGTGTTCGAGCAGATGGAAATCGACTGCGACAACGCGGATCTGCGTGCGGTGCCGGTGCTCAATGGTGGCCCGGTACACACCGGTCGCGGCTTTGTGATCCATGACGACGCCCGCGCCTGGGATTCCAGCTTGGCGGTTGCCGAGGGTTTGTTCCTGACTACCTCACGCGACATCCTCGAAGCCATGGCCCGTGGCCAAGGCCCACGCAATGTCCTGGTCACGCTCGGTTGCGCGGGCTGGGGCGCGGGGCAACTGGAGCGGGAACTGGGCGAGGACAGCTGGTTGACCGTTCCGGCCGATGCAGCGTTGTTGTTCGCCACGCCGTTGGACGAGCGCTGGCAGCTGGCCGCCGCGCGTATCGGTGTGGATCTGTTCCGCCTGGCGGGATACAGCGGTCATGCCTGAACAGGCCCCACTTTCCACTGACAGCACCGTACTTGGCTTCGATGTCGGCTCGCGCCGCATCGGCGTGGCCATCGGTAGTTCCTTTGGCGTGGGCGCTCGCGCCATTGCCGTCATCGACGTACATGCCAACGGACCCGACTGGGCCGCGCTGGATCGCCTGCATAAAGAATGGCGGCCGCAGGGCATGATCGTCGGCGATCCGCTCACCCTCGAAGGCGACGACCAGCCCAACCGCAAGCGCGCGCATGCCTTCGCCCGGCAGTTGCAGCAGCGCTACAAGGTGCCGGTGTTGCTGGTCGATGAGCGCTCCAGCTCGGTGGAGGCCGCGCGTCGTTTTGCGGTTGAGCGTGCCGAAGGCCGCAAGCGCCGCCGTGATGCTGCCAACCTCGACGCAGTCGCCGCCGCCGTCATCATCGAGCGTTGGCTGTCCGCGCCGCACGACGCCACTCCTATTTCCTGACTCATAAAGACCCTGCCATGACTGCTTCGCAACTCGATGACCAAGGACGCCTGCGCCACCTGCTGACTCTGGAAGGGTTGCCCCGTGAAACGCTGCTGCAGTTGCTTGATCGCGCAGGGCAGATCCGCGACGCCGCCGTCGGGCGCATCAACAACAAGCGCGCCGTGCTGGCCGGTGCAGCGGTATGCACGCTGTTCTTCGAACCCTCCACCCGTACCCGCAGTTCGTTCCAGTTGGCGGCACAGCGCTTGGGTGCGGATGTACTGAACTTTGATGCCTCCACGTCTTCCGCCCGCAAAGGTGAGACCGCCTGCGATACGCTGCGCAATCTCGAAGCGATGGGCGTTCGCGGTTTTGTGGTGCGCCATCCAGACGATGGTGCGGTGGCCGCACTGGCCGCTTCCGCCGGTGAAGGCACCGCGTTGATCAATGCCGGTGACGGCCGCAGTGCGCACCCGACGCAGGGCTTGCTCGACATGCTGACCTTGCGCCAGGCCAAGGGCAGCGATTTTTCCAAGCTGAAGGTGGTGATCGTCGGCGACGTGAAGCATTCGCGTGTGGCCCGCACCGACCTGTACGCCATGCGCACGCTGGGCGTGGGTGAGATCCGCATCTGCGGCCCGCAATCGCTGCTGCCGGACGATGACATCGTCGATGGCTGCGTGGTCGGCGAGGATTTCGACGCCATGCTCGAAGGTGTCGATGCGCTGATGATGTTGCGTCTGCAGCGCGAGCGCATGGAAGAAGGCTTGGTGCCGTCGCTGGAGCAGTATCACGCGCAGTACGGTCTCACTAGCGAGCGCCTCAAGCGTGCCGGCAAGGATGCAGCGGTCCTGCACCCGGGCCCGATCAACCGCGGTGTGGAAGTCACGGACGAAGTGGCGGATGGCCCGCAATCATGGGTGCTGCGTCAGGTGGCCAACGGTGTAGCTGTACGCATGGCCGTGCTGGAAACCCTGTTGGGCTGACGGCCGCGAAGCTGGCGACTTTCACAGTCGCATCAAGCTGCTTTTGTCGCCCGGGTTGGCGCAACGCACCCAGGCATTGCACTAAATCAAATGCCGGGACGAATTCCCGGCATTTGGGAATGACTCAACCGCGTGGGGCCATCGCCAGGATCGCCAGCTGCTGTTGAGCCTCTTCATTGCCGGCTTCGGCTGCCGCTTTCATCTGTTCAAGATTGGGGTGCTGCACCACCAGCAAGGGGAACTCGCATTGCGGGCAGCTGTATTCGGTCTGCTCATCGTGCAGTTCCATCTCCATCTGCCGCGAGTTGCCTTTCCATTCGCAGGCGGGGCAGGGATGGATCTGTTCGCGCCAACCGGGTTGGTAATAGTCGTGGACGGTGGTGGTCATGGCTGTGGCACATAGAGCGGGGTAGCGGAGTGTATACGCCGCCAAGGCACCTTGCCGTGCCGGCTCAGCCTTCGCGGCCATCCTGGCGTGGCAGCAGATAGATGCGGCCAATTCGCGCGACCCACGGCGACAATGCCAACAGCCATGCGATGGCACTCACTGCCTGCCATGCACCTGCATCGGGTGCAATTTCAGCCATCACCCGCATGATCGCTACCGCCTGGATGGCGACGAAGGCGAACCAGGCAACGGCGTTCATCTGCAATGGCCGGCCGGAATGGCCTTGGGTCACGCGGGTGACCATGGCCACCAGCAGGCTGCCGAACAGGCCAATGAACAAGGCATGCGCCGGACCACGGCCGAGGATCATCTGGCCGCCCAGCAGCTCGGTCAGGCTCTGCGCCACATACAGCGCCAAACTCACCGGCAACCATGCCAGACCGATGAACAACGCACGCAGCAGGCCGGGCATCGCGCCGCGTGGCCACCAGCGCCACAAGGCCAGGCAGCTGAGCAGCAATAGCGGCAGGTCGGCCAGCCAGAGCCATGCCGATTGTTGATTCAGTTCCAACAACAGATGCAACGCAATGCAGCCCCAGAACGCTGCCAACCACCACAACGGCCGCCACGGCGTATAGCCCGCCACCGCGTTGCCGGCAAAGAAGGGAAACATGCGGTGCGCGACGGTGACGTAAATCGGCAACAACAGGCCGAACCCGCCCAGCTTGATACCGAGCAGTGCCCAAGCCGGATCGGCGCCGGCAATGAAAGCGGTGAAGGCACAAAGGCCTGCATAGCCGAACAGCAGCGCAGCCATGCAGGAGCGCGCATGCCAGGTGCGGCCGCGTTCGGCCAGCAGCAGGCGCAACAGCCGCCATAGGCCAATGCTCCAGCCCATCAGCGACAGCGCCATGCCGATTGGAATGCCGAATGGCAGGCCGGCAGCGCCGAGCAGCAGCATCAGCTGCCCACCGATCAGGCCGATGCCTACCGGCAGATAGTGGCGGCGGGAAAGTTCAGGCAGTCCCATCCAGCGTGGGAACACAGTGAGTAGAAAGCCGAAGATGAAACTCGGCAGCACCAGGTACTGCATGACAACGGCGTGCAACCAGCCGGCATAGACCGAGGTCGTCGGCATCGTCAGCAGCCCCCAGCGTGCGCTCAGCAACCACAGCGCCCACCAGGCCATTGCCAGCAACAGGTTGCTGGCACCAATGAAGAACATCAGTCGGTGCGGTGCGCGGGCAAGGTTGCCAAGCGCGGGGCCGGGGCGGGCGGTGGGTGATTGCATGGCGTGATGGTGCGTGTACGGCGCGCAATCCGCCTTGACATCCATCACGCGCCAGCGGATTCCCGCAGGGGCGGCGTGGGCTTAGTGCATCAGCACCAGCGTGGCCAGACCGAGGAAGGTGAAGAAGCCCATCGAGTCGGTCACCGCGGTCAGGAAGATGCCGCTGGCGAGCGCCGGGTCGAAGCCCAACCGTTTGAGCGTCAGCGGCACCAATACGCCGGCGGTGGCAGCCAGCAATAGGTTCATGGTCAACGCGCAGGCGATAACCAGGGACAGCGCAGGTGTCTTGAACCACATCAACACAATCAGGCCGAGTACCGTGCCCAGTACCAGGCCGTTGAGCAGGGCCACGCGCAGTTCCTTCCACAGCAAGGTGCGCGCGTTGGACGCACCCACCTGGCCCAGGGCGAGGCCGCGTACCATCAGCGCCAGCACCTGAGTGCCAGCATTACCGCCCAGGCCCGCGACGATGGGCATCAGCACCGCCAGCGCCACGAGCTTGTCGATGGTGGCCTCGAAGTGGCCCACCACACTGGAGGCCAGGAAGGCCGTGCCGAGATTGACCGACAGCCACATCAGGCGGCGGCGCATCGCGCGCCACACCGGGCTGAACAGATCTTCGTCTTCGTCCAGACCCGCCGCGCCCAGCGCCTGGTGCTCGGCCTGGCCACGGATGATGTCGACCACGTCATCGATGGTGATGCGGCCGATCAGGATGTTGTTGTCATCCACCACTGGTGCCGACACCCAGTCGTGATCGGAGAACTGACGTGCCACTTCGTCGGCGCTCTCGCCTACGTCGATGGCGGGCTGCTCATCGTCGATCAGGCGGTTGATCGGTGTGGTGTCTTCGTGGGTCACCAGTGAGGCCAGCGACAACCGGCCCAGGTACTGATGGCGACGGCTGACCACGAACAGGTGATCGGTGTGATCGGGCAGTTCGCCGCGCAGACGCAGGTAACGCAGCACCACATCGACGTTGACGTCGGCGCGCACGGTGACCACATCCGGGTTCATCAAGCGGCCGGCGGTGTCCTCCGGGTACGACAACACCTGCTCAAGCCGCTCGCGATTCTCGCGGTCCATCGACTTGAGCACTTCGTCGATGACGGTGTCTGGCAGGTCCTCGACCAGGTCGGCAAGGTCATCGATGTCCAGGTCTTCGACCGCGGCGATGATTTCGTCCGGGTCCATGTCCGCCAGCAGGCTTTCGCGCACGTCGTCGCCGACATGCACCAGCACCTCGCCGTCGTCCTCGGCATCCACCAGCCCCCACACCACTTCGCGCTTGCCCGGTGGCAGCGACTCAAGCAGATTGCCGATTTCCGCCGGCGAGAGCGTATTGACCAGGCGGCGGACCGGCCCAAGCCGGCCACTGTCGAGCGCGTCGGAAAGCAGACGCAGCTGTCGTGCCGTCTTGTCGTGGCGTACCGCTTCGGCCATGCAGAGCTCCCGGGAGTCAAAAGGCCGCTATCCGGGACAAGGATGCAGCATCGGCGGTGTTCAGCCCGTCATTATCACGTGCAATAGAGGGTGTTGCACTGGCTTTGCGACGAAAAACTCAGTCGCGGGCGGTGCTGGCGATCCAGCGTTCGATGCCGCGACGGTCACGCGCGGCCAATAGTTGCGGTGCTTGTGCCCGCAATGCAGCCAGGTCCACGTCGCGGATGGCGCGGCGCACTTCCAGCAATGTTGCCGGGTGCAAGCTGAACTCAGTCAACCCCAGTGCCAGCAACAGCGGCGTCATGCTTGCATCGCCGGCGATCTCGCCACAAACCGCAACCGGTGTTGCATGACGCTGCGCGGTTTCCATCACCTGCCACAGCAGGCGCAGCACCGCCGGATGCAATGCCGAATACAGCTCAGCCACGGCATCGTTGTTGCGGTCAGCGGCGAGCAGGTACTGCACCAGATCGTTGGTGCCGATGGAAAGGAAGTCGACTTGGTCGATGAAACATTCCAGCGCGATGGCTGCGGCCGGCACTTCGATCATCGCGCCGATCGGGATGTTCTCGGCAACTTCATGGCCATCGTTGCGCAGAATCGCAGCCAGCCGTGACAAGCGCCGCCTGACCGCGAGGATCTCTTCGCGCATGCTCACCATCGGGATCAGGATGCGCACCGGCCCGTAACCGGACGCGCGCAGGATGGCCCGCAGCTGCGTATCAGAAACCTTGGGGTGGGCCAGCGACAGACGTACGCCGCGCAGGCCCAGCGCCGGGTTCTCCTCGCTGCCAACCACCAGTCCGGTACGGTCGGCTTTGTCTGCACCCAGATCCAGCGTGCGGATGGTGACCGGCAGACCGCTCATGCCCAGCACTGTGTCGCGATAAACCCGGAACTGTTCTTCTTCGTCCGGCAGGCGATTGCCCTGCAGGAACAGGAATTCGGTGCGATACAAGCCCAGACCGCGTGCGCCCAGCGCATGTGCCTGAGCCACGTCTTCCTGTGATTCGGCATTGGCCAGCAGGATGATTTCCGCGCCATCCAGGGTGCGCGTAGGTTTGCTGCGCAGCCGTCCGAGCTGACGTTGCTCGCGTGCAAGTTCACGCTGACGGGCACGGTATTGGCGCAGGTCGGCAGGCGCAGGATCAACGACGATCTCCCCGCTACTGCCATCCAGAATCAGTACATCGCCGTCACTGACCTTGTTGAGGATGGTGCTGGCGCCGACCACCAGTGGCATATGCAGGCTGCGGGCGAGGATGGCGCTATGCGACAACACGCTGCCAGCACTGCTGATGATGCCGACCACACCCTGCGATTGCAGCTGAGCCAGTTCGGAAGGTGCAACGTTTTCGCAGACCAGGATTTCCCCAGCCATGCCTTTGGCACTTGCCGGGCGCTTGTGCAGGAACGATTGGATGCGGCCGATGACGTGATCCAGATCATCCAGGCGGCTCTTCAGATAGGCATCTTCCATGCCCTCGAACACCTGGGCCAGCCGATCGCGCTGTTTGCGCAGCGCGTACCCCGCGCTGTAACGCTTGCTGCGAACCAGCTCGTCCAGGGCAGTGAGCAGCTCCGGGTCGTCCAACAGCATCGCGTGCAGATCCAGGAATTCGCCCACCTCGGCGGGCAGCGCACCTTGCAGACGCGTGCGCAGCTCACGCATTTCCGCGCGCGCTGCATCGGTGGCTCGGTGCAGGCGTTGCAGTTCCTGGTCAACGGCTGCAGCGGCAATGCGCTTTTCACCGATGTCCTGAACATGCGGCCGGCGCACACGCGCACGGCCCAGCGCGGACCCACGTGAAGCCGCCAGCCCCTGCAACCGGGTCACGGTTGCAGACGCCTGACAGTCGTTCTACGTGGGTGCGCGCCCCGCGCCATCAGTTGTCCTCGTCGAAGCGACGTTCGAACAGCTCGGTGACGGCTTCCAGCGCGGCAGCCTCGTCCTCGCCATCCACACGGACGGTGACCGGCGTGCCTTGTGCGGCCGCCAGCAGCATCACGCCCATGATGCTCTTGGCATTGACTTCGCGGCCCTTGGCCACCAGCGTGGCATTGGCACGGAAACCGGACAGCACCTGCACCAGTTTTGCAGTGGCGCGGGCATGCAGGCCCAGTCGGTTGGAAACGGTAAGTTCTCGTTCAAGCATCGTCGATGATGACTCCATTGCGTGCGCCCGCCGCCGCAGTGGCGGGCAGTTGGTCCAATCCCTGTTCCGGGTAATTCATGACCCGCAGCAACATCGGCAGACTCAGTCCTGACACGCGCCTGGCCGGTGTCCCCAGCTTTGCCAACTGGTTGGCAAGGTTGCTGGGACTGGCGCCATACAGGTCGGTCAGGACCAATACGCCGTCCTCACCCTCCACCCGCCGCATGGCCGCGGATGCTTCAGGCAGCAATGTGTCGAAGTCAGCGTCGAACGGTACTTCAAAGGCCTCGGTCTTGAGAGGCAGTTGGCGCAGGAGCGTAGTCGCCACTTCCAGCAAGGAAGTGCCGACGCCGGGATGGGTCACAAGAAGAATGCCGCAAGTCATGCTTGAACGTTAACAGGTCAGGCTGAGTCCGCGATAGCGCCGAAATCATGTCTTCTGTGTGCCATCCGGGCGCCCCTTGAATTTCGGGGTGAATCTGGTTCCCTGCGCGGCTTATTCCTGCTCGCGATGGAAGGTGGCGACGTCCTGCCAGCCTTTTTCACGTGCGTGGCGGGCAAGACGTTCGGCCAGATACACCGAGCGATGTTTGCCGCCGGTGCAGCCGAAAGCCACGGTTACATAACTGCGGGTCTCGCTGCCGAGTTTGGGCAGCCAGGTGTCGAGCAGGTCCTGCAACTGGGAGACGTAGCGCACCACGTCCGGCTGCGCGTCCAGGTATTCACGCACTTCGCGGTCGCGGCCGGTCAGCGAGCGCAGCTCCGGGTCCCAATGGGGATTGGGCAGCACCCGGGCGTCGAACACGAAATCCGCTTCGGCCGGCACGCCGCGCTTGTAGGCGAAGGATTCGAACAGCAACGATAGATTGCTTTCCTGGCTCAGCGCGAACTCGGTGATGACCCGCCGCCGCAGCTGATGCACGTTGAGCTTGGTGGTGTCGATGACGGCATTGGCTTCGCGGCGCAGCGGTGCGGTGAGTTCGCGTTCGCGGGCGATGGCTTCGGGCAGCGACAGGCCCAGGTGGCTCAGCGGGTGGCGTCGGCGGGTGTCGGCGTAGCGGGCCAGCAGGGTGTCGTCGTCAGCTTCAAAGAACAACAGACGGGCATCAATGCTGTGGTCCAGCGCGGTTTTGCGCCAAAGCGCCAGCTGGCTGAGGTCGCTGCGGCCACGCACGTCAATGCCGACGGCCAGCCGTTTTGGCCGGTTTTCCGTGGGGCCGCCGAGGACATCACGCACGAACTCCGGCAGCAGGTTCACCGGGATGTTGTCCGAGCAGTAGTAGTCCAGATCCTCGAAGGTCTTCAACGCGACCGATTTGCCCGAGCCGGACAGGCCGCTGACGATCACCAACAGCGGGGACGGCGCGGCGTTCATGGCGTGCGTTGCTCCAGCAGGTTGCTATGGCGGGCGATGAACATCGCCGCCGGGTCGATGCCCTTGGTGCGCAGGATGTGCAGGCGCGTGGCTGCTTCGGTAAGCACGGCCAGATTGCGGCCGGGCATCACCGGCAGGGTGATCAATGGCACGTCCAGGTCCAGCACGTGACGCTTGCCGGAATCGCCGGTGAGGCGCTCATAACCGTAGGAGCTGGGCTCGGTCATCGGTTTGGTCAGGTGGACGATGAGGCGAAGGTACTTGTTCTTCTTTACAGCGGTGTCACCAAACATCTGGCGCACGTTGAGTACGCCCAGCCCGCGTACCTCCAGCAGGTCCTGCAGCAGTTCCGGGCAGGTGCCGTCGAGGACATCGGGGGCGATCTGGGTGAATTCGGGGGCATCGTCTGCCACCAGCCGGTGTCCGCGCGAGAGCAGTTCCAGCGCCAGCTCGCTCTTGCCCGAGCCTGCCTCGCCGGTGACAAGCACGCCAATGGAGTAAATCTCCATGAATACGCCGTGCAGGGTGACGCGGGGGGCGAGTGTGCGAGCCAGGTGATAACTGAGGTGGTTGAGTAGCTCGTGGCCACGCTTGGGTGAAATCCACAGTGGCGTCTGTGATTCGTCAGCGGCCGCGCGCAGGTCTTCCGGGCAACCGTGGCTCTTGGTGATGACCAGTGCCAGCGGCCGTGCCTGGATGATGCGCTCGATGACTTCCCAGCGCTGGCGCGAGTCCAATGAATCCAGCCAGGTCAGTTCCTCGGTACCGAGGATCTGCACCTTGTTGGGGTAGATGGTGTTCAGGTAGCCGGCCAGCGAAGGGCGCCGGGACACGGTGTTACCGGCTTCCAACTCGCGCTGCGCCCCTTGGCGGCCTGCGACCCAGCGCAGTTCCAGCTTTTCGCGCTGCTGGTCGAACAATTCCTGTGCCGTGATGCTGGTATTCATCCGCGGGATGCCTGCTGCGGGTCATTGATGATGTGTTGGAGCGCCTGCGCATCGGGCGCATCGCGCAGTGCCTGCCGGATGTCGGGATCGGAAAACATCTCCGCCAACTCGGACAGCAGCATCAGGTGTTGATGGGTGTAGTGCTCGGGGACCGCCATGGCGAAGACCAGATCAACGGGTTCGTCGCCGCCGAAATCCACCGGTGTGCGCAGCCTTAGCAGTGCGCCACGCGGTTGTTGCAGGGTTGGCGAGCGGCCGTGCGGGATGGCGATGCCATGGCCGATGGCAGTGCTGCCCACGCGCTCACGTTCGCGCAGGCTGAGGAATAGGCTGTCAGCCCCCGCTTCACGACAGGCGAGCAGTCGCGAAGCGGCGAGCAGGGTGGTGTCACGGTCGGCGGCCGCAAGTACCTGGGTACTCACGGCCGCCATAAGGTCGGTCAACGGCATGGTTGCTGCAGGTGATGGCGTCTAGGCGTCATTGTCGCGCAGTGCATGCGATGCGTGGGGAAGATGCTTTTCCTTGTGCTTGATGACCAGACGGTCAAGCTTGTCGGCCAGAATGTCGATGGCCGCGTACATGGTTGACGCTGCGGCGTCGGCATGGAGCGTACGCCCGGGTAGATTCACCGTGGCAACAACGAGGAAGTCAGGCTTGCGAGTGGACAGCTGCACTCGGATTTCGCAGTGCTGGTCGACATGTCGTCCTACCCGCTCCAGCTTTGTTTCCACGTACTCCTTCAGGGCAGGCGTTACTTCGATCTGCTGGCCATACGTCTCGATACGCATCGGATTCCTCCTGTGGTTCGGGGTTGCCTAATGAACCCTGTGCCAAGCCAACGAATACATCAGATGATGCGGACGCGTTCGTGGGAGGCACAGATGTTCATGGCCTCACGATACTTCGCCACGGTGCGTCGCGCCACCGGTATTCCACTGGTTTTGAGCAGCTCAGCCAGCTTGGCGTCAGAAAGCGGTTTGCGCGGGTTTTCCGCATCGATCAGGTTGCGGATCATTGACTGTATGGCGGTGCTGGAGGCCTCGCCGCCGCCGTCGGTGTCGATGCCCGAGGCAAAGAACGCGCGCAATGGCAACGTGCCACGTGGCGTGCGCACGTACTTGCGGCCGATGGCGCGCGAGATGGTGGATTCGTGAAGATCGAGTTCACCTGCGATTTCACGCAACGTCAACGGACGCAGCGCTTGTTCGCCGAATTCGAGGAAGCCGGCCTGGTGCTTCAACAGACTGTTGACCACGCGCAGCAGCGTCTCGCCGCGTGCTTCCAGGCTCTTGAGCAGCCAGCGCGCTTCCTGCAGGTGGCCACGCAGATAGCTGGCATCGGCGCCGCCGCAGCTGCGTATCAACTGCTCGTAGCCGCGATGGATGACCACCTTGGGCCCGGCATGACCCGCGAGCGCGCAGCGCCAGATACCGCGTTGGCGCCAGATCACGCAATCCGGCACGACGTAGGTGTCGGTGGCCATTTCGCCGAGTTGTTTGCCCGGCCGTGGGTCGAGGGTGCGTAGCAGCTGCACGGCTTCTTCGACATCAGCCACCGGCTGCTTCAGTTCCTGGGCGATACCGGGGATGCCTGCGCGTGGCAGACGCTCCAGTGGGCCTTGGGCGATGCTGCGAGCCAGGCTGAGGCCAGGTGTGCAGGAGGGAAGCGTGTCCAGCTGTAGCGACAGACATTCGCCCAACGAGCGCGCGCCGATACCGGCGGGGTCAAAACGCTGGATCTGTCGCAGGACGGCGAGAATCTCGTCGTCTTCGGCGATGACTTCCGGCCGCAGGGTTTCGGCGATGGACGACAACGGCTCGCGGAGATAACCGTCTTCGTCCAGTGCGTCGATCAGTGCCACGCCGATGGCGCGGTCGCGCTTGCTCAGGTGGGAAAGGTGCAACTGCCAGAGCAGGTGGTCGGCCAGCGTTTCCGGATCCGCCGCTTGTTCGCGTTCGCCGTCCTCGCCATCGTCATCAAACGAGCCGCTGCGGCCGCTGCTCCACTCCGCGTCGTCGGGTTCCCAGTCGGCGCTCTCACTGTTGATGTCGCCTTGTGCGGGATCGACCGGGCTGTCGTCGCTGCTGCTGGTGGTAGCGGGAGGGCCTTCGTCATCGCCGCTGCCATCGGTGTTGTCGGCCCATTCCAGCAGCGGATTGGTTTCCACGGCTTCGACCAGTTCAAGTTCCAGCTCGGTGCTGGACATCTGCAACAGCCGGATGGCCTGACGCAACTGCGGCGTCATGACCAAACTCTGTCCCATCGATGTTTGCAGCCGAGCTTTCATGCCTGTTTCCGTGCGTGGAAGGGCCTGACGCTGTGCCGCGACTTCAGAGGGTGAAGGCGTCTCCGAGGTAGACGCGGCGAACGTCAGTGTTGGCTAGCAGTGCTTCTGGTGCCCCCTGCGCCAGAACGCTGCCTTCGGCGAGGATATACGCCCGGTCGCAGATTCCCAAGGTCTCGCGCACGTTGTGGTCGGTGATAAGCACACCAATACCGCGTTGCTTGAGGTGGGTGACGATACGCTGGATTTCACCGACTGAAATCGGATCGACACCGGCGAACGGTTCGTCCAGCAGGATCAGGCGCGGCTTGGCTGCCAGCGCACGGGCGATTTCGCAGCGACGGCGTTCGCCACCGGAGAGGCTTGCGCCCAGCTGCTCGGCGACGTGGCCGATCTGCAGTTCGTCCAGCAACGAAGACAGCTCGCGCTCGCGACCGGCGGCATCCAGGTCGTCGCGCAGTTCCAGCACCAGACGGATGTTGTCGGCCACGCTGAGTTTGCGGAATACCGATGGCTCCTGCGGCAGGTAGCCCACGCCGAGCTTGGCGCGTGAGTACATCGGATCGGCAGTGATGTCCTGACCGTCGAGCACGATGCTGCCGGCATCGGCGGCGACCAGGCCGACGATCATGTAGAAACAGGTGGTCTTGCCGGCGCCGTTGGGGCCGAGCAGGCCAACGACTTCACCCGCATCCAGAGTGAGCCCGAAATCCTTGACGACTTCGCGGTTCTTGTAGCGCTTGCGCAGGCCTTGAGCGACGAGCATTACTTTTTGTCTCCCGCGGCGGCCGGTGCCTTGGCCTTGGGCTGGATGACGGTGCGCACGCGGGTGCCATCACCGCCGCTCTGCATGTTGCCGGTGCGGGTGTTGTAGACCATGCGCTGGCCGGCATTGGTGCCGCGCTCGGATTCAACGTTGTAGTTGCCGGTGAGGATGATCACTTCACTGTTGATGTTGTAGTCCATGTTGTCGGCACGGGCGTTCATCCAGGTGTTGTCGTCCATCTGCTGCTTCAGGCGGGCCTGCTTGCCGGTGAGCACCACGCGTTCGGTTTCGCCGTTCTTGCGAATCACATCGGCGGTGTCGGCGTGGATTTCCATCGTGCCCTGGGTGATGACCACGTTGCCACTGAACTGGCATTTGCCGTCATCGCTGAAATTGCAGTCATTGTTGTTGGAATCGATGGTCATCGGCTGGTTGCGATCCGATGCCTTCGACCACGCCAGACCGGGTGCGAGCAGGGCGGCGAGCAGCGTGATCGACGCGAGCTTAGCGGGCAGCATTGGGTTCATAGCGGGTCTTGACCTGGGAAAGGAGTGAGTACTGTTTGGTTTTCAGGTTGGTCTGGAAGCCGACGCCGCTCTGGGTGAGCCCGGGGCGGGTCACGGTGACGCGGCTGTCGGTGCGCGCGATGCTCTGGTTGGTGAGTACGTCCAGTGCATCGGTGCGGAAAGTGGTGAGCGGGGTCTTGCCGTCTTTCGGGCTGTCGCCGGCGACGTTGCCGCGCAGGCGCAGTTCTTCGCCCTTGGCGCTGATCCAGCCGGTATCGGCGCGCAGCTGCCAATGTTGGCCAGCAGCATCGGGCAACAGGAACAACGGGGTAACGATGTTGGATGTCTGGTCGAGGCGGTTGCGCTCCATCGACGGCGCGCGCAACGTCACCGACTCCTTTCCGTCCTTGTCCAGGGAGGTGAT
Source organism: Stenotrophomonas sp. Iso1 (assembly GCF_027497995.1). Taxonomy (GTDB): domain Bacteria; phylum Pseudomonadota; class Gammaproteobacteria; order Xanthomonadales; family Xanthomonadaceae; genus Stenotrophomonas. The sequence goes on from NZ_JAODBT010000001.1 coordinate 1,178,848, forward strand.
CTCGAAGTCCTTCAGGACGAAATCAGTGCTGCCTTCGTCGATTGTCTGCGGCGTTTTGCTGGCACGGTGATTCCACGCGGACCAGCCGCTGAGCAGCGCGCCGGCTAGTAGGCCAATGCCGAGTATCGAGCGCCAGCTCATGCCGAGAACCTCGCCAGTACCGCGTCGATCTTGCCCTGCGCGGCAAGCAATGCATCGCACAGCTCGCGCGCTGCGCCACGACCGCCTTGGGCGCGGGTCTGCCAATGCACGCGCTCGGCGATCCATGGATGGGCATCAGCCGGTGCGACCGCCAGACCAACGGCACACAAAGGCGCAAGATCCGGCAGGTCATCGCCCATGAAGGCGACCTGGTCCAGGCCGATGCCGTGTTGTTCGCACAACACGCGCACGCTTGCCAGCTTGTCGCCGACCGCGATTTGCGTGTCGATGCCCAGGTCCGCGCCGCGTTTCTGCGCCGACAGGCTGTTGCGGGCGGTGATCAGCACCGGGTGTATGCCGTGCTGCTGCAGCAACTTCAGGCCCAGCCCGTCCTGCACGAAGTACGCCTTGCTCTCGTTGCCGGCGTGGTCATAGAACAGGCGCCCGTCGGTCAGCGTGCCGTCCACGTCGAAGCAGGCCAGCCGGATGTTGGCGGCAACGGCATGCAGCGTGGCGGGGAAGAGGTCGAGCGGTGAATAGGGCATCTGCGGGCAGTATCCGTTGCGGCCGGGTGGGGGGCGAAAGAGTGATTGTGCGGGCTTTAGACCACTTTTGCCCGCAACAGGTCATGAATGTTCAGGGCGCCGACGGGGCGGTTGTCGCCATCGACCACGATCAGGCCGTTGATATGGTGTTTCTCCAGCAACCGTGCCGCCTCCACTGCCAATTGGTCGGCGCCGATGGTGCGCGGGTTGTGGGTCATGACTTCAGCGATACCGGCGGTGCGGACGTCCAGGTCGGTGTCGAGGGCACGGCGAAGGTCGCCATCGGTGAATAGCCCGACCAGGCGACCGTCGGCATCCACCACCGACGTCATGCCCAGCCGCTTGCGGCTCATTTCCATCAGTGCCTGGCTGAGGCTGGCATCTTCGCCCACGGTGGGCAGGTCGTCGCCGCCATGCATCACGTCGGTGATGTGCAGCAGCAAGCGGCGGCCAAGGCTGCCGGCCGGATGTGAACGGGCAAAGTCGTCGGCGGTGAAACCGCGCGCATCGAGCAAGGCCACGGCCAGCGCGTCGCCCATCGCCAGCGAGGCGGTGGTGCTGGAGGTGGGAGCCAGTGCCAGCGGGCAGGCTTCGTGGTCGACGTTCACGTCCAGGTGCACGTCGGCGGCCTTGGCCAGGCTGGATTCCGGCTTGCCGGTCATCGAGATCAGCAGGTTGCCCTGGCGCTTGAACACCGGCAGCAGCATCAGAACCTCGTCGGACTCGCCGGAATAGGACAGCGCCAAAACCACGTCGTCCTCGGTGATCATGCCCAGGTCGCCATGGCCGGCTTCACCCGGGTGCACATAGAACGACGGGGTCCCGGTGGACGCCAGGGTCGCGGCGATCTTGCGCGCCACATGGCCGGATTTGCCCATGCCGGTGGTCACCACGCGGCCGCGTGAAGCCAGCACCAGGCGGCAGGCGGCAGCGAACTCGGCGCCGATGCGGTTGCCCACCCGGTCCAGCTCGGTGGACTCGATCTGGAACACGCGACGGCCACTGGATACCAGCTCGGCATCACGCAGCGTATCCAGGGAAAGCGAAGAAGCAGCCATGCGGGCGCCACTCGGAATAGTAGAATGGGCGTTCATTTTATTAGGAAAGCGCTTTGGACGCCGAAACCATTCGAAATCTGATCGAAACCGGCCTGCCCGGTGCCCGCGCCGACGTGCAGGGTGAAGACGGTGTGCATTTCGAGGCGACGGTCGTTTGCGATGCGTTTGCCGGCAAGATGCCGTTGGCTCGCCACCGTATGGTCTATGCGACGCTGGGCGACCTGATGGGCGGCGCGATCCACGCGCTGGCGCTGAAAACCGTTACTCCGGGTGAAGCTGGCTGAGCCGGCGCACCTCATTTTCCCTTATATCCGGCCTTCATCCATGGCAAAAATTGTAGTCACCGGCGGCAAAACGCTGAACGGTGAGGTGTATATCTCCGGCGCCAAGAACGCCGTCCTGCCGATCCTGTGCGCCACCTTGCTGGCCGATGCGCCGGTGGAAATCACCAACGTGCCGCACCTGCACGACGTGATCACCACCGTGAAGCTGCTCGGTGAGCTGGGCGCCAAGGTCACCATCGACCAGGGCACCTTGTCCCGTGGCAGCGCCATCGTGGTGGACCCGCGCAGCGTCAACCAGCATGTTGCGCCGTACGAGCTGGTCAGGACCATGCGCGCTTCGATCCTGGTGCTGGGCCCGTTGCTGGCCAAGTACGGTCAGGCCGAAGTGTCGCTGCCCGGCGGTTGCGCGATCGGATCGCGCCCGGTGGACCAGCACATCAAGGGCCTGCAGGCGTTGGGTGCGCACATCAACGTCGAAAACGGCTTCATCAAGGCGCATGTCGACGGTCGTCTGAAGGGCGGTCATTTCACCTTTGACATGGTGAGCGTCACCGGCACCGAGAACGTGCTGATGGCGGCTGTATTGGCTGACGGCACCACCATCCTCGACAACGCCGCGATGGAGCCGGAAGTTTCGGACCTGGCGCATTGCCTGATCGCGCTCGGCGCCAAGATTGAAGGCATCGGTACTGCGCGTCTGGTGATCGAGGGCGTCGAGCGCTTGAGCGGTGGCCGCCACGCGGTGCTGGCTGATCGCATCGAAACCGGCACCTTCCTGGTGGCAGCGGCGATGACCGGCGGTCGCGTCGTGGCACGCAACGCACGTCCGGACACGATGGATGCGGTGCTGGCCAAGCTGGCTGAAGCCGGTGCGCTGGTTGAAACCACCGAAGACACCATCACCGTGGACATGCAGGGCAAGCGGCCCAAGGCGGTCAATCTGACCACCGCGCCATACCCGGCATTCCCCACCGACATGCAGGCGCAGTTCATGGCGTTGAATTGTGTGGCTGACGGCGTGGGCGTGATCAACGAGACCATCTTCGAGAACCGCTTCATGCATGTGCAGGAGCTGCAGCGCCTGGGCGCGGACGTGCAGATCGAAGGCCGCACGGCGATCTGCCGTGGCAGCGACCGCCTGACCGGTGCACCGGTGATGGCCACAGACCTGCGCGCTTCGGCGTCGCTGATCCTGGCCGGGCTGGTGGCTGAAGGCGACACCATCATCGACCGCATCTATCACCTTGACCGTGGCTACGAGAACATTGAAGAGAAGCTCAGTGCGCTCGGTGCCAGCATCCGGCGCGAAGCATGATTCTCAAGGGCCGTTTCACCCCGCGTCGTAAAGCGCTGCTGGTGCTGGTGTTGCTGGCCTTGGCCTGGTTGGGCTGGGGCTGGTACAGCGGCGTGGCGATCACTCACGGCGTGGAAAAAGAGCAGATGGACTGGGATGGTGACGGCCAGGTCAGTCGCGAAGAACTGTTCCAGGCGTTTTATGCGGTAAAGGTGAAGGATATCGAAGAAGGCAACCGTCAGTGCCGCAGCTTCGTCTGGCGCAGCAGCGGTGAAGAATTCCGACGCGACTGCAAGACCGTGTTCAAGAAAGAGGCCGAGGCGAAGTAATCCTTCGCTCCGAGCCCAACAAAAAGCCCGGCGATTGCCGGGCTTTTTGTTGCTGCAGAGGTTGCTTTGTAATGCTGAGCCACGCTCGGCAGGGGCTTCATCGGTAATGCATCGGCAACGCTCCAGCGCAGCATGACTGCGTTCTACAGCGTGCGCCTATTAGTTGAGCGACTTCAGGGTCAGGTCCAACGCGTCCTGGCCATTTTCACGCTGCAGCAGGCGGGCCGGAACCGGCATGCCGGGCACGATCCAGGCGATCTGTTCCTTGCTGCCGTCAACACGCGAAACCTTGGTGGCCTCTTCAGTCTTGCCGGCAACGGTGACGTTCTCTTTGCCGATTACGCGGTAGGTCATCGGCTTGATGCGGCCGTCGTCGACCATGCGATACGTCAGTGGCTTGCCAGCGGTAACGTCGCGGGCGATGGCGAGGTTAAGCAGCAGGGCATCCAGATCGCCGCTGCGCAGGCGGATCGGGCCACTGCGGTCGGCTTTTACATCGCCGGTCCAGGTGGCCTGGTTGCTGGTCCAGTCATAACGCGCGTCCACCTGCTTGCGCTTGATCAGCAGCACGGAGCGGTCATGGCTGCTGAGCGGGCGCAGCAGGCCTTCGTGCTCGTCGAACACCGTGCTCTGGCTCAGGTCAGCCATCGGGTTCTTGATCTGCATGCTATAGCGCCAACGGTCATTGCCTTCGCTGGCCAGCGTCATCACGCCATTGGCCTGCATGCCCATGTAGCTGGCCTGGTAGTTGGCGGTGAACGGTTGCAGCGCCAGTGCCGGCAGACTGGCCAGGGCCAATGCGGCGGCGGTGAAAAGGCGAAGGGGGGAGAAGAAATGTTTCATGCTCAGGCTCCTTGGTATTCCATCAGACGCAGGTCGATTTCGTCCTCGCCATCTTTGCGTTGCAGGATGCGCACCGGCGTGGGTACACCGTTTGCGATCCACAGGATCGTTTCGTCATTGCCGCCATTGACCCGGTGCACGCGCAGGGCGTTGTAACTGATATCGCCGACCTGGACGTTTTCGGTGGCATCGGCGGCGCGGTATTCGTACTGACGTACGCGGCCCACGTCCACATAACGGTAGGTCATGGACTGGCCGGGGCGGGCGTCGCGCATCAGCGACAGGTTAAGCAGCAGGGCGCTCTGGTCGCCGCGCTGCAGCGGGATGGGCTGCCGTCGTTCTTTCTTCAGGTCGCCCTGCCATTGGGCGGTGCCGGCCTGCCAGTTGTAGGTGCCGGTAACCTTCTTGCCCATGAACAGGGCTTTTTTGACCGTGCTCTGGCTCAGCGGCGTGTAAACGTTGCCTTCGTTGTTGAACACCGTGCTTTGCTCGATGTTCAGCCCCAGCACGCTGGCAAAGCCATGCTTGCCACGCACCGCCATATCCACCCGCCATTGCATCCCGTCGTTGTGGACCACGCGCATGGTGGCATCGCCGGCCAGCTTGCCCTTGTAGGAGGCCTCATAGGTGGCGACGAAGGGCTCCAGGGCGGGCGGGGTCCATTCCATTGCCGGCAAAGGAATGGGGGGCGTGGGCGCCGGTGCGACGGTTTCCTGTGCATGGGTGCCTGCCGTTGTCAGCAGGGTGGTCAGCACCAGCAATTTGAAAGGCGCGTAAGTCATGCGTGAGGGTGACTGAAGGGAAGGGGGATCATGCCAGCACGCAGGTTAGCGGCGGATGTTGGTCAGCCGCTCAGCGTTCCGGCGGAATCTAGGCGCAGCGGGCTGAGCAGGGACTGACCATCCAGCCGGATCGTGCCCTCCTGTTCAGCTACGCGCCCCGAAACCAGCAACTGCACGCTCGCCAGCAGTAACGGGTGTTCGATGCCCAGCACGCGCTGCGCCAGTGTTTCGGCGGTATCGCTTGGCAGCACGGGCACACGCGCCTGGGCGATGACCGCGCCGGCATCCAGCTCGGGCACCACGAAGTGCACGCTGGCGCCGTGTTCGGCATGGCCGGCTTCAAGGGCGCGCGCATGCGTGTGCAGGCCCTTGTGCAGCGGTAGCAGCGAGGGATGGATGTTGACCAGACGGCCGCTGAAGCGTTGGACGAAGCCGGTACCGAGGATGCGCATGTAGCCGGCGCAGATGATCCAGTCCGGCGTGCAGGCGGCCACTGCCTCGGCCAATGCCGCGTCAAAGGCATCGCGGCTGTCGAAGTCCTTGGGTGAACGTGCCCAACGCAGTGCTGTCGGTACTTTGTCCAATGCGGCTGCAGCGGGCTTGTCCGAAAACACGCCGACGATGTCGGCGTTGAGCTGGCCGCTAGTGATGCCATCCAGCAGGCATTGCAGGTTGCTGCCGCGCCCGGAGGCCAGTACCGCTATGCGTGCAGGGGCGGTCATCGTGTGGCGACCCTGCGTGCCAGTGGCCACACCAACAGGCTGCCCAGCGTGGCCAGCAGCATGTCGGCATGCGCATCCCACATATCACCCTGCTGCCCGTTGTAGGCTTCGGCCGCATCCGGCGAGAGCAGTAGCGCGATGCCCCACTCGAACCATTCGTAAACCAGGCTGGAACACATGATCACCATCACCGCCAGGATGAAGGCGTGGCCGATGCGCAGCGCCGGCCAAGTGTGTCGCGTCAGCTGGGTGAGCGCAGGGGTGAAGCAGGCGCCGTACAGGAGGTGGATCAACCGATCGAAGTGGTTGCGCTCCCAGCCGAAGGCCGCATCCGGCGACCAGCCGACGGTGGCTTGTAGCCAAGCGTCATAGGGAACATTGGAATATAGCCAGCGCGCCGCGATGCAGTGGATGGCGATAAAGCCGCAGATGGCGGCAAAGGCGCCGTTACCCAGCCGCCAGCGACGGTCCACCCACCACAGTGCGGCCAGGCCGATTACAGTCAGCGAGCTGTGCAGCGATTGTTCAAGCGGCCACAGGGGTTTGATCCATGTGGCCAGGAACACGGCAAGCACGCCGATGAAGGCGGCCTTCTTCACGGTCGACATGGGTCGGGAGCACTCAGCCGATGTGGACGCGTTCGTCACCCGCAGCCGGCACCACTTCACCGATCTGCCAATGCGCCAGCTGCAGGGCATCCAGCGCGGTGTTGATGGTGGCGACCTGGTCGGCCGGTACCAGCAGCACAAAGCCAATGCCGCAGTTGAAGGTGCGCCACATTTCGCTGTCGGCAACGCTGCCTTCGCGTTGCAACCACTGGAACACCAGCGGCAGCGTCCAGCTCTTGGCGTCGATGTTTAGACCCAGGCCGTCGGGCACCACGCGGATGATGTTCTCGGTCAAGCCACCGCCGGTGATATGGGCCATGCCGTGCACAGAGGCACCGTGTGACTTGAGCAGCGACAGGATCGGCTTGACGTACAGTCGGGTCGGCGCCATCAGCGCGTCCACCAGCTTCACGCCGTCTTCCAGCACCAGATCGACCGGGCTACCGGCGCGCTCATAGATGCGACGCACCAGCGAATAACCATTGGAATGCGGGCCGGAGGAGGCGATGCCGATCAGTACGTCGCCCTGTTGCACGGCGGAACCGTCCTTCAGCTCGCTCTTTTCCACGCCGGCAACGGTAAAGCCAGCCAGGTCGTATTCGCCCGGGGCATACATGTCGGGCATTTCGGCGGTTTCACCACCGATCAGCGCGCAACCGGCCTCGGTGCAGCCGTTGGCAATGCCACCGACCACGGCCGCAGCGGTGTCGATGTCGAGCTTGCCAGTGGCGAAATAATCCAGGAAGAACAGTGGCTCGGCGCCCTGCACCAGGACGTCGTTGACGCACATGGCGACCAGATCGATGCCGATGGTGTCGTGGCGGCCCAGCTGTTGTGCAAGCTTCAGTTTGGTGCCCACGCCATCGGTGCCAGACACCAGGACCGGCTCGCGGTACTTGTTGGAGAGGTCGAACAAAGCGCCGAAGCCACCCAGCCCGCCCATGACTTCAGGACGGAAGCTGCGCTTTACCAGCGGCTTGATACGCTCGACCAGTTCGTTGCCCGCGTCGATGTCGACACCGGCGTCACGATAGGTCAGGGGAGAGTTCGCAGAGGTCGGGGAGCTGGTCACGGGCGGCTGCACTGGCGGGGTGAACGCGGCATTTTAACAGGCCACGTTGGCGCGAAGGCCCCATTCGGGCAACAATTCCCTCTGGAACCACCGAGTAATGGAATTTTCAATGCGTCGCAGCCTGGCCACAATCCTGTTTTTGGCGCTCTGCATGCCTGTTTCTCTGGCACAGGCGCAGTCCGGCGTGCGCACCGAAGGCGATGTCGCCAGCGCCAGTGGTACCTACGAGGCGGAAGTGCCCGTCAACAGCCAGAGCGATGCCGATCGCCCCGGCGCCCTGGCGCGCGCGCTGGGTACGGTGCTGGGCAAGCTGTCCGGCGACCGCAGCGCGGTGGGCCGTCCCGGCGTGGCGCAGGCACTGCGCGGGGCCAAGGACATGGTGGCCGGCTATGACTACCGCCAGGACCAGAGCGTGGCCGCCAGTGGCGCGCCGAGCTACCGGACCGTGCTGGTCGCGCGCTTCCGCCAGGACGATGTGGATGGCCTGGCCGCCGCGCTGGGCCTGCCGGTCTGGCCGCAGCCGCGGCCCAAGCCGGTGGTGTGGTTGGCCATCGACGATGGCAGCGGCCCGCGTCTGGTCAGCGTGCAACAGTCCAATGCCGCGCGCCCCTTGCTGGACCGGGCCATCGAGCGCGGTTTCCGCCTGGGCCTGCCTTCTGGCGGTGCTGCCGAGCAGGCGATGGCCGGCGCAATCTGGCGTCTGGACACCGCCGCCGTCGCCCGCACCTCGGCCCGTTATTCGCCGCCGATGCAACTGGTCGGCAAGCTCTACCGCGGCAAGGCCGGTGGCTGGCAGGCGGATTGGGTGTTTGTCGATAATGGCCGCGAGCTGTCCAAGTGGACCACCCAGGATGGTGACGCACGCCGTGCGATGGCGGCCGGTGCCGATGGGGCTGCCGATGCGCTGGTGCGCCGTTACGCCAAGGTGCCAGTCAGCGGCGCGGCTGGCACGTATCGCATTGTGGTGAGCGGCATCAACAGTGCCGACGACTATCTGCGCCTGGCCTCGGCCCTGCAGAGCAACCCGGTGGTGAAGTCGATGGTGCCGGTGCAGGCCACGGCGGATCGCCTGGAGCTGGACGTGGAATTGATGAGCGGCCTGCCGGGCCTGAACCGCATGCTCGGCCAGAACAGCGCGCTGCAGCCGGTCGGGGCGGTCGAAGGTGACGCCACTACCGAAATAGTTGAGAGCAAGCGCGCCGAGTACCGCATCCGATGAGCGGCGTGGCTGCGGAGACGGAAATTACCCTGTTCCTGCGCCGCCTGAAATGGGTGGTGGCGGCGGCATTTGGTATGTGGGTCACATGGCTGCTGGCGCCGATCCTGACGCCGTTCGTGGTGGCGTTGATGCTGGCGTGGCTGGGCGATCCGGTGGTGGATTGGCTGGAAGCACGTGGCCGTTCGCGCAATACGGCCGTGGTGCTGGTATTTGTACTGATGTCGCTGCTGCTGACGCTGGCGCTGTTGATTCTGGTGCCGATGATCGAGCGCCAGATCACCACGCTGGTGGCCGCGCTGCCGCAGGCGCAGCAGTGGCTGCTGGACACGGCGATTCCGTGGATCGAACAGAAAAGCGGGTTTGAGTTGATGAGCTGGCTGGAGCCGGAGCGCCTGATCGATTGGGTGCGTAGCCATTGGCAGCAGGCTGGCGGCGTGGCCACCACGTTCTTCGGTTACGTGTCGCGCTCGGGCTTTGCGATGGTCGGCTGGGTGGTCAACCTGGCGCTGTTGCCGATCCTGGCGTACTACTTCCTGCGCGACTGGGACAAGCTGGTTGAGCGTGTGGCAGCGATGATTCCGCGCAACCACATCACCACCGTGTCGCGGCTGGCGCGTGAATCCAACGATGTACTCGGCGCCTTCATTCGCGGCCAGATCGTGGTGATGATCGCGCTGGGCATGGTCTACGCCGCAGGCCTGACGATGGTGGGCCTCAACCTGGGCTTGTTGATCGGTTTGATTGCCGGCCTGATCAGCTTCATTCCGTACCTGGGCGCAACTACCGGTGTGGTGTTGGCGGTGTTGGCGGCGCTGGTGCAGTCACAGGGTTTCGATCTGAAATTGCTGGTACTGGTTGGCGTGGTGTTCACCGTGGGACAGTTGCTGGAGAGCTACGTGCTCACCCCACGCATCGTCGGTGACAAAATCGGGCTGCACCCGGTAGCGGTGATCTTTGCGGTGATGGCGGGCGGCCAGTTGTTTGGTTTTCTGGGAATGTTGCTGGCATTGCCGGCAGCAGCGGTGATCAACGTGCTGCTGCGTTATGCGCACGAGCGTTATCGCCAGAGTGAGTTGTATGCGGGCCATGGGCCGACGATCGTGCTGGATGCGCGAAGCGAGCCACCCGCAAACATGGCGATTGTATTGAAGGACGTTGAACCGAAGTGAGTGTGCCGCAGTTGCCCTTGGCCTTGCGTTATCCGCCAGACCAACGATTTGAAACCTTCATCGGCGCGCCGGACGGCGCGCTGGCCCAGTTGCGCGCGCTCGCTGTTGGTAGCAGCCATGATTGGATATTCCTTGCCGGTGCTGGCGGCACCGGCAAAACACACTTGTCGCTTGCCACCTGTGCGGCTGCGTTGCAGGCCGGTCGCAGGCCGGCGTATCTGCCGCTGCAGGCCGCTGGCGCGCGTCTGAGCGAAGCGCTCGAAGCGCTGGAAGGCCATGACATGGTCGCGCTGGACGGGCTGGAATACGTCGCCGGGCGCCGCGAGCAGGAAGTCACACTGTTTGAATTCCACAACCGCGCGCGAGCGGCCGATGTGACCTTGCTTTACACCGCGCGCTGCACACCCGACGCACTCGGTCTGGTGCTGCCGGACCTGCGTTCGCGGCTATCGCAATGCGGCCGGATCATGCTGGATCCGCTCGACGATGAAGGCCGTGGCGCGGTATTGCGCGAACGCGCCGTGCGTCGTGGGCTGGTGATGGACGAGGTGACGCTGGATTGGTTGCTGACCCGTACCGGGCGCGATCTAAGTGGATTGGTAGCGTTGCTGGAACGGTTGGACCGCGAATCGCTGGCCGCCAAGCGGCGCATCACGGTGCCGTTCCTCAAGCGCGTGCTGGAAAGCGGCGAACTCGGCGGCTGAGCTACCGCGGGAGCTGCGGGTTTTTCCAGGCTGGTTCTTAAGCTGCGTGGTGGACGTGGGTCGGTATGACATCGCAGTTGCGATGAATTTCTGTGGCTGGCAATACCGGAATTGCGTTTTGCTGCCTCCCAGCCTGCGAGTACCGATCAGCTTCCCATTTCACGCAGTTGCGCATCCAACTGCTGCAACCGCTGCGGTGTGCCTACATCCGTCCAGCGCCCGGCGTGATGCTGGGCACTGACCGCATTACGCGTCATTGCTGCGCGCAGCAGCGGCGCCAGCTTGAAGCGCGGCGGCGTCTGCGCGCTGCCGTCGGCCTCGCCGATCACGGCTTGCCAGCCCTGTAACAACGCAGGGTGATAAACGCCGATGCCGGAGAACGTCAGGCGTGGGGCATCGCCGTCGTCGTGCAGCTGGCCATCACGGTCAAGAATGAAGTCGCCACGCGGATGATGTTCCGGGTTGTTCACCATCACCAGGTGCGCTTGGCCAGTAGGCAGAGCGGGGAGCTGGGCAAAATCGAAATCGCTCCAGATGTCGCCATTGACTGCGATGAATGGTGCATCGCCCAGCAGCGATAGCGCATTGAACATGCCGCCGCCAGTTTCCAGTGGTACCGGCCCTTCGTGGATGAAGTGCAGGCGCACCCCCCATCGGCTGCCATCGCTCAATTGCTGCGGAAACTGCTCGGCCAGCCAGCTGGTGTTGATCACCACCTCGCGGACGCCGTGCGCAGCCAGACGCTGCAGGTGCCATTCGATCAACGGCTTGCCTGCAACGGGCAGCAGCGGCTTGGGCGTGTGATCGGTAAGCGGCCGCATGCGCTCGCCCAGGCCTGCTGCGAAGATCAATGCTTTCATGCGGCGGCCTTCGTCGCCATCGCCGGTTTGATGCGGTGTTCAAGCAACTCAAGTAGCGGCGCCAGCTCGGGATGACGCGGCAGTACTTCATCCAGGTAGCGAATGAAGCGCGGCGCATCCGCGAAATAATGGCCCTTGCCATCGCGATCACGCAGCCGCACGAAGATGCCCAAAATCTTGAGGTGACGCTGTACGCCCATCCAGTCGGCATCGCGCAGGAACTGTGACCACGGCCGTACCGGCAAGCCAGCGGCGAGTGCCTGAGCGTGATAGCGCGCAAGCCATGCATCCACGCGTTCCAGTGGCCAACTCAGGAATGCATCCTTGAACAGGCTCACCGGGTCGTAGGCAATCGGGCCGCGCACCAGATCCTGGAAATCCAGAACGGCCGGGCCACCTTCAACCGGCATCAGATTGCGCGGCATGAAATCGCGGTGGGTGAGTACTTGCGGTTGATTGAGTGCGTTGTCCATCAGCCGCCGCTGCACCAGCTGCAAGCCTTCGACTTCGTCGCAATCCAGCGTCAAGCCAAGGTGATGCTGCAGGAACCATTCGTCGAACAAACCCGCATCGCGTTGAAGCAGTGCCTCACCAAACGCACCCATGCCCTCGGGAATTGGAATTGACTGCAGTTGGATGAGCTGCGCGAACGCTGCGTCGAACCAATCATCGGCGTTGTCATCGTTGATATGACGGGCCAGGGTAGGGCCGCCGAGGTCTTCCAACAGCAGAAACCCATTGTCGAGATCGCGCGCCAGCACCTGCGGTACGCGTACGCCATTGGGTTCAAGCAGGTCGTGCATGCGCAGCCACGGCGCCACATCCTCGAGCCCGGGCGGGGAGTCCATGACGATGTGGCTGCCGCGCGTGCTGGTGGTACGCCAGTAACTGCGGAATCCTGCGTCAATGGACGCACGATCCAGCTGGGCGGCGGCATCGCCAAGCGCGTTGCAAGCCCATTGACGGCGTTGTTCGGCGCGTAGCGGATCGGAAGCAGGATCATTCATGGACGGGTACGTCAAAACCGCGCCGCAAGGCGCACAGAAAAAAGAAGGAAGGGCTCAGCGCTTGCCGCCGCTGACCAGTCGCAGCAGGCCGAGGATGACGACCGCTCCGACGATGGAGCCAATGAAGCCTGCCGGTTCGCCTGCCGAATACCAGCCCATCTCACGCCCGAACCAGCCCGCGAACACTGCGCCGGCAACACCCAGCACGATGGTCAACAGGCAGCCCATGCGGTTGTTGCCGGGCATGAAAAACCGGCCCAGCAGGCCGACGAAGAAACCGATCAGGATGATGTACAGCCAGCTGTCGCTGCCAAACAGTCCGCTCATGTGTCCGTCCACCATAAAGAAAGACGCAGCCTAGCAAGGCCAGGCTGCGTCCGTCATCAAAGGCGCATGATCGTTGGATCGCGGTCCGCCGCAGATGGCGGCGGAATCGCGGGCCGGGCGATCAGCAGCAGCCGTGGTCACCGTGGCGGGTGCCACTGTCAGCGGCCACCGGCGAGCCGCTGGTCTCGCCGCGCAGGCTGGCGGCGTGATGGTCGAACAGCACCTTGGACACGCAAGCGGTAACGCGCTTGCCCATCGGGATGTGCAGGAACTCGTTCGGACCGTGCGCATTGGAGTGCGGGCCGAGCACGCCGGTGATCATGAACTGCGCACCCGGGAACTTCTCGCCGAGCATGCCCATGAACGGGATCGAGCCGCCTTCGCCCATGTACATGGCCGGCTTGCCGAAGAACGCCTGGCTGGCATCGTCGATGGACTGTTCCAGCCACGACGCCATGGCCGGCGCGTTCCAGCCCGTGGAAGCCTTTTCCAGATCCAGGCTGACGTGGGCGCCGTTCGGCGGATCACGCAGCAGCGCCTCTTTGAGCAGCTCGCCGCAGGCCTTGCCATTGGCGGTGGGCGGCAGGCGCAGCGATAGCTTTACTGAGGTTTCCGGGCGCAGCACATTGCCGGCCGATTCCAGCGTCGGCATGCCACCGATTCCGGTCACTGACAGCGCCGGTCGCCACGTGCGGTTGAGCACCAGTTCGGTCAGGTCTTCGTTCATCGGCTGCAGGCCGTCCACCAGCGGGAACTTGTCGAAGATGGCGGTATCGACCACTTCGGCAGCACGCTTGGCCTGGTCCAGGCGCTCGGCCGGGATTTCCACGTTCATGCCGTCGATCAGAATGCGGCCGGTGTCCTGGTCCTCGATGCGCGACAGCAGCTGGCGCAGCAAGCGGAAGCTGGACGGCACCACGCCGGAGGCATCACCGGAGTGCACGCCTTCGTTGAGCACCTTGACGGTGAAGTTGCCGCCGGTCAGGCCGCGCAGCGAGGTGGTGCACCACAGCTGGTCGTAGTTGGCGCAGCCCGAATCCAGGCACACCACCAGCGATGGCTTGCCGATGCGGTCGGCCAGGTGGTCAACGTAGGCAGGCAGATCGTAGGAGCCGGATTCTTCGCAGGCTTCGATCAGGATGACGCAGCGGGCGTGGGGCAGGCCTTGTTCCTGCAGTGCCAGCACCGCAGCCAGCGAGCCGAAGATCGCATAGCCGTCATCGGCGCCACCGCGGCCGTACAGCTTCTCGTCGCGCAGCACCGGAATCCACGGACCCAGGTCGTCGTCCCAGCCGGTCATTTCTGGTTGTTTGTCCAAGTGACCGTAGAGCAGCACGGTGTCGGAGCCGGTTTCCGGGCCGGTAGCCGGGATTTCCAGAAAAATCAGCGGAGTGCGGCCTTCCAAGCGGACCACATCAACCAGCAGGCCGGGGATGTTCTGCGCCTTAGCCCAGTTTTCCATCAGGCTGACGGCCTGATCCATATAGCCGTTTGCGACCCAGTTGGCGTCGAACATCGGCGATTTGTTGGGGATACGGATGTAATCGACCAGTTGCGGAACGATGTCCTTGTCCCACTTGTCGCTGAGAAATTGGCCGATCTTGGCGCTGTCCATCTGGATCTCCGGTAGCAATGTCAGGTGCAGCCATTCTACGCCGCTCCCCTCGGAAACGATCCTTGTAGGGATTTCCCTACAAAGGGTAGGGGTGTTTGCTGGCTGTGTGAGCGATGTGTGACGGATAGTCTGGATTCATGTGGCGCGGAACACTGGTTTGGCCAGCGAGGAAGCTGGCTCAACACAGTCCAAGTCACAAGGAAGCTAGATGAAGTTTTTCACCGTGACGCTGAAGTCATTGGTTCTGGCGTTGGTGTTGACCGTTTCGGCGTATGCCACGGACAAGGTCGATATCAACACCGCCTCTGCGGCGGATCTGGATCGGGTGATGGTGAATGTCGGACCCTCGAAGGCACAAGCAATCGTTGATCACCGACAAGCAAACGGGCCATTCAAGAGTGTCGAGGAACTGGCACTGGTGAAAGGAATCGGATTGAACACGGTCGAACGGAATCGAGACCATATCGAAGTGAGGGCAGGATCAGCCCCCGCCAAGAGCGCCGCCGGGACGGTGGCGGCCAAGCCGATCGAAAGGCGCTGAGCGGAAGGAATCGAGAATTGTGCGGCGCCAGGATGGCAGAGCACACAAGGAACCCAACAAGAGCAGGATGCTGGGGGACAGGCAGGATGCCAACAAGGAGGTACGGTCACCCGCCCGCACATTGATGTGCTGGCGGGTGATTTTTTGTCTCCCATGTGTGGGGACAGCAAAAGGCCCGGGGAAACCCGGGCCTTTTTGCGTCTGGGGCCGGCGTGGGCTTCAAGATGCAAATCTGGGAGCGGGAGCTGGATACGGATCGCGTTATGAGGGGCTCTGTCTGCGGCTGCCTTCCGTTGTATTGGCCTGAGCTGCCAAGTGACCAGGCTGGTGATAAGCCTGGGGTCAGAACACATCAGATCAGATCAGGTTGCGGTCAGATCAAGGCAGGCCAGATCAAGGCAGATCATGGGCAATGCGGGGCAATGCAGGACGGAAGCAGTCCTGACCAGCCTCGGTCCGACCAAGCCGACTTTGATCAGCCCTGATCCGCCTCAATCAGACCGGGTCAGATACGAGCCGGTCCGGCTTGGCCAGGGATCACACCAGGCCGGTTGCGTAGTACACGCCAATGATTGCGAATACTGCCAGGGTCTTGATGATGGTGATTGCGAAAATGTCCTTGTAGGACTGGCGATGGGTGAGGCCGGTGACGGCCAACACGGTAATCACCGCGCCGTTGTGCGGCAGCGTGTCCATTCCGCCTGAGGCCATCGCTGCTACGCGATGCAGCACTTCCATCGGAATACCTGCAGCCTGCGCGTTGGCGATGAAGCTGTCGGCCATCGCGGCCAGCGCGATGCTCATGCCGCCGGAAGCGGAGCCCGTGATGCCGGCCATTGCCGTGACCGATACGGCTTCGTTGACCAGCGGATTGGGGATTGAGCCCAGCGCATTGGCCACAACCAGGAAGCCGGGCAGGGCGGCGATGACCGCGCCGAAGCCGTACTCCGAAGCCGTGTTCATCGAAGCCAGCATCGCGCCGCCGATGGCCGACTTGGTGCCTTCAGCGAAAGCGCTGACCACGGGCTTCCAGGCAAACGCAATGACGCTGAGGATGCCGAGCAACAGCGCGCCCTGCACAGCCCAGATCGCGGCCATCTTGGAGACTTCCTGCACAACGGGCGCCGGGTTGCCGATGACGGCGGGTACGAAGGATTGGGTTTCCCCATAAAAACCGGGAATCCAGCGGGTCAGGAAGAAATTGGCGACGCCTACGAGCAGCAGTGGCAGGATCGCCACCAGCGGGTGGGCCAGCTTGTCGCCGTGGAAAACTTCAGGTTCGTTGCGCAGTTCCTCGCCGATACCGGCATAGCCCTCGCCCTTGGCGGCGGCCGCGCGGCGGCGCCATTCCAGATAGCTCATGCCCAGCACCAGGATCACCACCGTGCCGATCACGCCCAGCCACGGCGCAGCCCAGCCGGTGGTGCCGAAGAACGAGGACGGGATGATGTTCTGAATCTGCGGCGTGCCCGGCAGTGCGTCCATGGTGAAGGTGAAGGCGCCCAGTGCGATGGTGCCGGGAATCAGCCGCTTGGGAATGTTGCTTTGACGGAACAGCTCGGCCGCGAAGGGATAGACCGCAAACACCACCACGAACAGCGACACGCCGCCGTAGGTGAGTAGCGCGCAGACCAACACAATCGACAACATCGCGCGCTTGGCGCCGACCAGCTTGATGGTGGCGCTGACGATGGATTTTGAAAAACCCGAAATCTCGATCAGCTTGCCGAATACCGCGCCGAGCACGAACACCGGGAAATACAGCTTCAGGAAGCCGACCATCTTGTCCATGAACAAGCCGGTGAACATCGGCTGCACCAAGGTCGGGTCGGTCAACAGCACTGCGCCCAGCGCCGCTACCGGGGCGAACAGAATCACGCTGTAGCCGCGATAGGCCACGAACATCAGGAAGCACAGGGCCGCCAGCACGATCAGAAACGACATCCACGACTCCCGGCCAATACGATGCGGCGAGTATCGGGATGTTGGAGTGGATGGCCCACTGTACGAAGGGACGATACGCAGCCGGCTAACGCCTCGTTAACTTGCGCAGCATGGGCGGCATCCTTTTGCCGTCGCGTCATACCCGGGAGGAGGGAGACCAATGAAGCGCAAATATCTGAGCATGGCCATCGGTGGCATTTTGCTGGCACCGGCCGCATTCGTGCAGGCCCAGGAGCAGCAGGCAGTGCCGGCAGGCACCCAGGCCACGCAGCTGGACGAAGTCACCGTTACCGCACGCCGCCGCACTGAATCCATCATGGATGTGCCGGTGGCGGTGAGTGCCTTCGGCGAGGAGCAGATCAAGGATCTGCAGGCGTCGACCGTAGAAGGGCTGCAGGGCGCAGTGCCGAACATGAACATCGCGCAGGGCCGTGGTTCGGCCAATAGCGTCAATGTGTTCATCCGTGGCATTGGCCAGCCCGATGCATTGCAGACGTTCGACCCGGGCGTGGGTATGTACGTCGATGACGTGTACTACTCACGCATCAATGGCGCGCTGTTCTCGCTGTTCGACATTCAGCAGCTGGAAGTACTGCGCGGCCCGCAGGGCACGCTGTACGGCAAGAACTCCACTGGCGGTGCGATCAAGCTGACCACCAAGAATCCGTTCGACAACGACGGCGGCGCAGTGGAAGTCACCGCGGGCGACTACGGCCGTCTGGAAGGTCGTTTCTATGTGTCGGGCCAGTTGAGTGACACCGTTGCCGGCAGCATCGCCGGTGCGAAGATCACCAACGATGGCTACGTGAAAGACGCCGACACCGGCAAGCGTTACAACGATGACGACACCGAGGCGCTGCGTCTGAAGCTGGCGTTCAAGCCCACTGACAATTTCAGTGCGGTGTTGTCGCTCGATACCACCAAGCAGGATGCTGCTTTGACGCTTGGCCGCCCGATGGCGGATCTGCAGCAGCGTGAGTTGAACACCAATACTGTAGTTTCCATCCTTGAGCCGGGTGGAAAGGGAGAGTGGAACCGCCGCGCCCGCACGTCGTTCGACGGTGGCCAGGGCCAGTATCTGAAGCACTCCGGTGCGTCGCTGGCGATGGATTGGGACATCAATGCGCAGTGGACGCTGAAGAGCATCAGTTCCTATCGCAAGCTCAAGACCGAGTCGTACATCGATATCGATGCATCCGAGTACGAGCTGGGCGACGTGCTGGTTGCGATTGACCAGAACCAGAAGAGCCAGGAATTCCAGCTGCATTATGACAACGGCAGTAATCTGCATCTGACTTTCGGCGCGTACTACATGAGGGAGCATGTCCCCTCGTATCAGGAAGCCTATGGCGACGATATCTACCTCATCAGTGGCAAGCCAGCTGGCTTCCTGCGCACCATCGCCGACGACCTGACCACAACCAGTAAGGCCGCATTCGCGCATGCGAACTGGGAGTTTGTACCCAGCTGGACGCTGGCTGCAGGCGTACGCTGGACCAAGGATGAGAAAGACTACGAGCGCACCACCAGCACGTTCTGGACTTCCGAAGGCCTGTTCCTTGGGTTCCTTCCGGCATCGGCACTCAATAGCACGGTCCCGTTCCCGCAGACTTCCGCCTCGTGGACGGCGGTAACGCCGTCGGTCAGTGTGCAGAAGGCTTTCAGCGACAATCTGATGGCGTATGTTTCGGCCAACCGTGGTTTCAAATCCGGTGGTTTCAATGGTCGCGCTAATTCCGCTTTTGACGTGGCGAACGCCAAGTTCGATCCGGAATATGTGTGGACTTACGAGCTGGGCTTGAAGGGCAGCTCGGCCGATCGACGTTTCCGTGGCAGCGCGGCGGCGTTCTACAGCAACTACAGCGATTTCCAGGCGCGCGTGTCCCAGGACGTGGGCACCTTCCCGGTGTTGAACGCGGCCGAGTTGAACATCAAGGGCATCGAACTGGAAGGCAGTGCGATGCTGGGCGAGGCCACTACGCTGAGCGCACAGCTGGGTTGGATGGACGCCAAGTACGACAAGTTCGAGGACTTCCGTCTTGACCCGTCGTACCCGGGCTTCGACCCGAACGTGAATCACAATCACGTGCCGTTCTCGCCGGACTGGACTGCACGTGTCGCTCTGCAGCATGTGTTATCGCTCGGTGACAAGGGCAACCTGACGTTCGGTGGTGATGTTTCCTATCGTGGTGACACCTGGTTGTCGGTGGACAACCGTGACGTGCTGAGCCAGGACGCTTACACGCTGTTGGGTGCCTACGGCGTGTGGGATTCGCCGCAGCTGGTGTGGCAGGCGCGCGCGGGTGTGCGCAACCTGACCGACAAGCAGTACAAGACCGAAGGCCAGGAGTTCGCGAGTGTGGGCAACATCCAGACCGCTTACTACGGCCTGCCGCGTAACTGGTACGTGTCGCTGCGTTACAACTTCTGATCCGTGGGTTGGGGGCTGGTGACAGCCTCCGACAGCAGAACGTTGATGGAAGCCCTTTCTGCGTGATGCGGGGAGGGCTTTCTTTGTTTTGGAGCTGCCCTCACCCCAGCCCCTCTCCCGCACCCGGGAGAGGGGTTCACTGCGCTACGAGCCGACGTATTGCTAGCCCCCCTCCCGTGTACGGGAGAGGGGTTGGGGTGAGGGCAGTCCGTTGCACCAGACAGCGCTTCATCGCGCTGCACTTACTCCGTATCCTGCGGGGTAGCCCTTGGGGAACGTAACTGCATGTTGAGTCTGGTGACCGTGGCGCTGGCCGGCTTGGCCTGGTTGGCCTTGATGTTCGGTGCGGCGCTGTACGGCGAGCGCCGTCCGACGGCATTCGCACGGCATTGGCGACATGTGTACGCCCTGTCGCTGGCAGTGCACTGCACGTCGTGGACGTTCTACGGCACCGTCACTCAGGCGGCGCGCTACGGTTGGCCGCTGCCGCCGACCTTTGTCGGCGCGATCCTGTTCTACGCGCTGGCCATGGGCGTGATGGTGCGATTGGTGCGGCTGGCTCGCGAAACAAACGCGACGTCGCTGGCCGACTTGATCGCCGCTCGTCTGGGGCGCGATGCGTGGCTGGCAGCGACGGTCACATTGGTTGCTGCCTTGGGTCTGATTCCGTACATCGCGTTGCAGCTTAAAGCGGTGGCGATGAGTTTCAGCATGATCACTTCACGTGCGGTGGATGTCGGACAAGGTGGCTCGCCCTGGCACGACAGCGCGTTGTATGTGGCGCTGGCGATGGCGCTGTTTGCAATGCTGTTTGGCGCGCGTCGCGCAGATGTATCCGAACACAATCGTGGCTTGGTGTTGGCGATGGCGGTGGAGTCGGTATTCAAGCTGTGCGCGATGTTGGTACTGGGCCTGTTTGTATGGTTTGGGTTGGATGGCCTGCCTGCTGCACCTCCTGCGCCGCTGGTAGATGCACCGGCAGGTGGCTTCGTGCCGTTGGTGCTGTTGGGTGGGTTGGCGATGTTTCTGCTGCCGCACCAGTTTCACGTCGGCGTAGTGGAGTGCCGCGATCCGGCCGACGTGCGCACCGCGCGCTGGTTGTTCCCGCTGTATCTGGTGCTCATAGCGTTGCCGATCCTGCCGTTGGCGCGCGCGGGCACAGCGTTGCTCGGCAATAGCGTTCCTTCGGACATGTACACGCTGGCGTTGCCTTTTTCTGCCGGCCATGAGGGCATCGCACTGTTTGCGTTCCTCGGCGGGCTCAGTGCCGCTACCGGCATGGTGGTGGTCAGCACGCTGACTTTGAGTTTGATGATCGGCAACCATTGGTTCGCGCCGGGCCTGCTGCGCGGTGCGTGGGCGCGTGCGGGTGGCGGTGACCACCGTCGCGAACTGGTGTGGCTGCGTCGCGTAGGCATCTGCGTGATCATGCTGCTGGCGTGGGGATACAGCCGTTTGATCGGCGGTGGCAACGTGCTGGCGGATATCGGTGGCGTGTCGTTCTCGGCGCTGGCGACATTGGTGCCGGTGCTGGCGTTCGCGATATGGCGGCCGCAGACACCGCCGCGCGCGGCCATTGCCGGTGTGTTGGCCGGCTTTCTCACGTGGGCATGGGTGCTGTTGTTGCCATCGCTGCTGGAGGGCGATGGAAGTACTGCTGCATGGTTGGTGGATGGCCCGTTTGGTTGGCAGTGGCTGGCCCCGGAGGGCTTGTTTGGATTGACCGGATGGACGCCCCTTGGGCGCGCAGTGGGCGCCAGTCTGTTCGTGGGCACGGCGATGACGTTGTTGGCGATGGCGTGGCGTCGCGATACGCCCGACCGGACCAGCCGTAACCTGGACGCTGAAACACTGCGTGATGCCGGCCGTCGTTTTTTGCCGGCGGAGAAAGTGCAGCGTGTGCTGGCCGATGCGCCGCGTCACGGGCCGGTGCCGGCGTTGATCGAGGCACAGTTGGAGCGTGAGTTATCCGCCGTGTTGGGTGCGGCATCGGCACGATTGCTGTTGGATGCAGCCAGGCGCGAAGGCAGCGAACTGGCGACCGTTGCGGCAATCGTCAGTGAGGCGTCGCAGGACCTGCGCTTCAGTCAGCAGGTGCTGCAGGCGGCATTGCAGAACATGAGCCAGGGCATCAGCGTGATCGACCGCGATCAGCGTCTGGTGGCATGGAATCGCCCCTATGCGCGCATGTTTGGTTTCCCGGATGACTTGTTGCAGGTCGGTCGGCCGATCATGGACCTGACACGCTGGGCGCTGGAGGCAATGCCGCAACGTGGCGGCGGTGAGCGCGCGGTGGATCGGCGCCTGGCATTCATGCGTGCAGGGACACCGCATCTGACCGAGCGCGTATTCCCGGATGGCAGCATCGTGGAGATTCGCGGCAACCCGATGCCCGGCGGTGGTTTCGTGGCGACCTTTACCAATGTCACCGAGTTCCGTCGCAGCGAGCGCGAACTCAAACGCAGCAACGAGACGCTGGAACAGCGTGTGGGCGAGCGTACCGCGCTGTTGGAGTCGGCCAAGCGCGAGGCCGAACGGGCCAACGATGCCAAGAGCCGATTCCTTGCCGCCGTGGGGCACGATCTGTTACAGCCGCTGCACGCGGCGCACTTGTTCACCGACACACTGGCGCAGCAGGTGGAATCCACGCAGCAACAACAGTCCATCGTGCAGATACGCGGCGCGTTGGATTCAACCACCGATCTGCTGACCGGCCTGTTCGATATGTCGCGGCTGGAAGCGGGGGGCTTGGTACCGCAACTGCGCGACCTGCCACTGGCCGAAGTGCTGGATCCGCTGGCGTCAGAGTTTCGTGCATTGGCAGCGGCACGGGGGCTGGATTTTCACTACGTGCCGACCCGCATGTGGGTGAATAGTGATCCGCAGCTGTTGCGTCGCGTGCTGCAGAACTTCCTTGCCAACGCAGTGCGTTACACGGCGCGCGGTGGTGTGTTGTTCGGCGTGCGACGCGATGGCAGCAGCGTACGTATTGAGGTGCACGATACCGGTCCGGGTATCGCCAAGAGCGAGCAACGCCGGATCTTCGAGGAGTTCCGCCGTGGTGAGGACACCAGCGGTCAGGGGCTGGGTTTGGGGTTGGCCATTGCCGACCGCATCGCTGGTTTACTGCACGCGCCATTGGGGCTGCGCAGCGACAAGGGCAGGGGCACGGTGTTTTCAGTGACGGTGGCATCGGCGGTTGTGTCGGTGCCGCCGGCCGCATCTGCGATCAATGCGCCGGCCGGCACATCCGGCAACGCGGTGCCGGTGTTGGTGGTGGACAACGATCCGGCAGCATTGACTGCATTGGCTGGCTTGTTGCGGGGTTGGGGCTATGCAGTGGCGGAAGCCTCGGGTGATGCCGAGGCATTCGACGCGATGGAACGACAGCCGGCGATGCTGTGGTTGTTTGACTACAACCTTGACGAGGGCGATACCGGTACCGCGTTGCAGCTACGGTTAGGTGCGCGTTTTGGTGCGCGACCGACGTTGATTCTGAGTGCGGATGACAGCCTTGCCACGCGTCGTGAAGTGCTGGAACAGGGGCTGACCCTGTTGCAAAAACCGGTCCGGCCGTTGGCCTTGAAGTCAATCCTGGATCGTTTGCTGGCAGCGCGAACCGTGGCGCAGAAAATACAATTTTGAGCGTGCGGTTTTTGTCGCGTTGTTTGACTGGAATACAGCGCCGGGTTTGCGAGGGCCGCGGTGTCGTGATTGCAGCATTGCCTAAGGCTTGGCTTTGCTGCGCTTTGGTTTTTTCTTGCCACAATACGCGGCGTGAAGCGCATGCATCACGCCCAATGCGGGGCTGTCGGCCAGTGCGTAGAAAATGGTCTGCCCTTCACGACGGGTGCTGACCAATGCTGCTTCGCGCATCACGGCAAGGTGCTGCGACAGTGCCGACATCGACAATCCCACCTGCGCCTGCAATTCAGTTACCGAGGCTTCGCCATCCACCAGCTGGCACAACACGCGCAGGCGTGCTGGATGGGCAAGGGATTTGAGCAGCTGCGCGGCTTGTTCGGCATGGGCCTGCATCTGCGCGATATCACGAGTAGTCGCATTCATGTGCGGGCGTTGATTGGGGCTTGTGATTTGCAGGCGGTCACTATAATTTAGAAATATCTAAATTACAAAAGCGGGCCTTTTCATGAGCCAGACTTCGCTCCCCACACCACGGGTTGAGGCGTTCTTCGACAAGGACACCGGCACATTCACCTATGTGGTGTACGACCGCGTGGATGGCTCGGCAGCGATCATCGACCCCGTGCTGGACTACGAAGCGGCCGGCGCTTGCATCGCTACGACCTCTGCCGATGCAGTGCTGACCTTTGTGCGCGAGCGGCGGCTGAAAGTGGAATGGATTCTCGAAACCCACGCGCATGCCGATCACCTCAGTGCGGCCGGTTATCTGGCCGATACCCTGCATGCACCCGTGGCGATCGGGCGCGGCATCATCGAGGTGCAGCAGCGCTTCAAGGCGCTGTTTGGCCTGGGTGATGATTTCATTGCCGACGGCCGCCAGTTTGACCGTCTGTTCGTTGACGGTGACAGCTTCAACATTGGCGCGTTGCAGGCGCGGGTGATCGCGACTCCGGGGCATACCGATGACAGCCTGACGTATGTGATCGGCGATGCTGCTTTCATCGGCGATACGGTGTTCGCCGTCGATACCGGCACCGCGCGTACCGACTTCCCCGGTGGCGATGCGCATTGCCTGTATGCCTCGATCCAGAAGATTCTCGCGTTACCCGAAAGCACGCGCATTTTCCTGTGCCATGACTATCCCGGTGGCAAGCGTGAAGCACAGCCGCAGACAAGCATTGGTGAGCAGAAATTGGACAACGTGCATTTGAAGGGCGGCACCGACGAAGCCGCCTTTGTACAGATGCGCCTGCAGCGTGATGCAACGTTGCCGGTGCCACGACTGATCCTGCCGGCCCTGCAGGTCAACATCCGTGGTGGTCGTTTGCCGGAGCCGGATGCCAATGGCATCCGTTATTTCCGTTTGCCACTGGATCAGATGGGGCAGGGGCAATGAGTGGCTGGATGAGCGCGCTGGCAGGAGGTGTACTGATCGGCATGGCCGCAACGTTGTTGCTATGGCTGACCGGCCGCATCGCTGGCATCAGCGGCATTCTGGCTGGTGTGGTGATGCCGCGCAGTGGCGAGGTGGCCTGGCGCGTGGCGTTCTTGCTCGGTCTGGTCGGCGCTGGCGCAGCGTGGATGTGGTGGGTACCGGGTGCGTATGCGCCTCGGCAAGGCTTTCCGCCGTTGCTACTGGTGATTGCCGGCTTGCTCGTTGGTTTTGGTACACGCATGGGTAATGGGTGCACCAGTGGTCATGGCGTGTGCGGCCTGGGCCGGTTATCGCCGCGTTCGTTGGTAGCGGTGTTGACCTTCATGGTCACCGCCATCGTGACGACCTATCTCGTGAGGCATGTGGCATGAGCAGCGCACGCATCACACTGGCAGCAGTGTTGTCCGGTGCATTGTTCGGGCTTGGACTGGCAGTGTCGGGGATGACCAATCCGCTGCGCATCCTCGGCTTTCTTGATGTTTTTGGTGACTTTGACCCAGCGTTGTTGTTCGTACTGGGCGGTGCAGTGTTGACCACGATGGTGTTGTTCCGCTTTGTACTGCGGCGACCGACGCCCGTGTTTGCGGCGCGGTTTCAGATTTCAGATATCCGCACCATCGACCGGCCATTGCTGCTGGGCGCAGCACTGTTTGGAATTGGTTGGGGACTGGCGGGTTATTGCCCCGGCCCGGTGTTGGTCGGGCTGGGCGTGTTGTCACCCGAAACGCTGTGGTTTGTACCGGCGATGATCGGCGGCATATTGCTGCACCGGTTGTTGCGTGGGCGCTGAGTGGTGGAGCGCAGCGATGCTGCGCTGACACCTTGCCGGCAATGCCTGGCCAAGTATGGCTCGGCCTTCCATGAAACGGCTTCGGCACTTCCGGTTGTATCGCCTGGCCATCGATGGATAGCCAGGCGCGTTCTTACTTGGCGTTGAACTTGACGATGGTACTGATTGCCGTTTCGTTGGGAATGGTCTTGGTGTCAGCCCAATCGCCGCCACCCACGCCGAAATCCAAACGCTTCACCGTTGCCTTGCCGGTCAGTACCGGTTGCGCGCCCGGTGCCCAGGTGAACGTGAAGCTGACCGGCTTGCTGACACCATGCAATTCCAACGTGCCATCTGCAGCGAACTGATTGTTGCCCAGTGCACGGAAGCCACTGGCGGTGTAGCGCGCTTGTGCGAAGGAGGCGACGTTGAAGAAGTCAGCGCCCTGCAGGGTGGAATCGCGGTCGCTGTTGCCGCTCTTGGCGCCGGCCAGCGGAATGGTGACATCGAGCTTGGCCGCAGCCGGGTCAGCCGGGTCGAAGCTCAACTGGGTTTGGAAGCCAGGGAACGTGCCGGTGAATACTTCGCCGTCGTATTTGGTGGCAAACACCAGAATCGAACCGGTGCCCGGTGCCTGCACGTAGTCGGCGGCCAGCACCGGCGCGGTAGCCAGCATGCCGGCGAGCGCTGCGGCGACGGCGGCGGGGGAAGAGAGCTTGATGTTCATGCGGATTCCTTCTGGGGGGTGCTGAGCCAACCCTGCGGCAGCATGCGGGTAAGGGTGGCATCACGTTGGTGAATGTGGTGATAGAACGCCGCGCCGGCATGCGCCAGCACCATCAGGATCAGCGCCCAGAAGCCCCACTCGTGGATGGCGTGGGAGACCTGGCTGATCTGGTCGCTGGGCGCAACCAGCTTGGGCATGTCGAACAGGCCAAACAGTTTGAACGGGCGCAGGCCACTGGCCGAGTCGTACAACCAGCCGGACAGCGGGATGGCAAACATCATCACGTACAGCAGCCAGTGCGTGGCCGAGGCGATGCGCTCCTGCCAACTGGGCGTGCCCGGCACGGCGTCTGGTGCACCGGCATACAGGCGCCACAGCAAGCGTGTGACCACCAGCACCAGCACGGTAATGCCGATGGACTTGTGCATGGTGTAGACCCAGAAATACTTGGGTGTCTTGGGGAACTCACCCATGATCAGGCCGACGATGCCCAGTGCCAGGATCAGCAGGGCGATAAGCCAATGGAGTGATTTACTGACGCTGCCCCACCGCTCGTGCGTGTTCTTCAGGGTCATGGCTGATGTCCTTGTTCAAGTTTCAGGGCGGAATCGGCCGCGTCCTGGAGTGTGTCGTCAGTTGGCGCGGGAGCAGCATCGGAAGGCGTGTCAGGAGCTTCGGCGTTGCCATCGCGTACGGCTTCAGCCTCGATGCGCAGCTCGACGCGGTCACCGATGACCGACTTCCATGCGTCGATGCCGAAGTCGGCCCGGCTCAAGGTGGTGGTGGCAGAGAATCCTGCCGTGCGCCGGAACGGCGGTAGCGGGTGGCGCTTGATCGCATTGAGGGTGACGTCGAGCACCACGTCGCGAGTGACACCACGCAAGTTCAGTTGACCAAAGACGCGCGCATGTTGCGCATCAATCGGCTCGACACGGTGGGAGACAAAACGCGCCTGCGGGAAGCGGTCGCCATCGAGTAGATTGCGCGCCAGCGTGGCCTGGTTCCATTTGTCGTCACCCAGATCCAGCCGGCTGATGGGCACCACCACCTCCAGCTGTGCACTGCTCCAATCGTCCGGGTCGAACTGCAGTACGCCTTCGCTGCCCGATACGGTACCCAGTGCCTGCGAGAAGCCTGCATGTTCGATGGCAAACAGCACGCGCGTGTGCACCGGATCCAGCCGGTAGCGGTCCGGGGCAGCACTGGCCGCCAAGGGCAGCAGGCTGAAGGTCAACAGCAGGAGGAGTCGCAGCAAGGTCCGGCTCCGGTAGGGAATGAAGGGGATTCTAGGCGGATGTGGCCGTTGGTTTGTGGTGGTATTGCGCAACGGTTTGTTACGTGGTCGCTCTGCGATCGCTGGGAACTTCTTTGCCCCGCCTTGCTGTGGACGCTAAAGTCGGCCCCTTGCGAGGGGTTGCAGCGTTTTGCGCGCCGGCTCTGGTAGACCAAACGGCAGCGCAGGGAGTGCCGGACGTTGATGAAATGGATGTTGGACTGTACCCGTCTGGGTGTTGTGCTGCTGCTGGCCCTATGGCCTTGCTGGAGCATGGCCTCTGATTTGGCCGAGACGCCCCGGTTGCGCCGACTGGGGGTAGCCGAAGGCTTGCCGTCGCGGATGGTGCTGGCGTTGGCGCAGGATCGCCAGGGGTATGTCTGGGCGGCCACCGACGATGGCCTGGCACGCTATGACGGCAAGGAGCTGCGGGTATGGCGGCATGATCCACAGCGTCCGGGCTCGCTGCCTGGCAATGCGCTGGAAATCATGGTCATTGATGCCCAGGACCGCATCTGGGTGGGCGGTAATGGCGCTGGCCTGGCCATGCTGGATACCGACCGGCAGCAGTTTCAACGCTTCCCCCGCCTTGAGGAAACCTGCTCGCAACAGGTCTGGGCACTGGCAAACAGCGGAACGGATCTGCTGGTTGGCACCAGTGGCACCGGTATCTGCCGGCTGCGTGCCGATGGCAGCGTCGGCCATTACCAACATCAAGCGGATGATCCCCACAGTCTGCCTGACGACACCATTTACTCGCTGCTGGCTGGCAATGGCGGCAAGGTGGTGTGGGTGGGAACGGCATCCGGGCTGGCGCGCTGGGACGCGGCCGACGACCGCTTCACCCGGATTGCCTCCCCATTGCTGGAGGGCAAGGACGTCATCCGCCTTAGCGGCGACCGCAATGGTGGCATCTGGGCAGGCACGAACGAGGGGCTATACCGGGTAATGGACGACGGTTCGGTGCTGCCAGCGCCTTGGCCGGAAGCCGCACAGACACGCGCAGCGGTGGTGCTGCATGACCGCGATGGTGGCTATTGGATGGGCACTGCCAACGGCATGTATCGCGGCGATGCCAAAACGCTGCGGTTGCTGGACGGTGACCTGGGCAGCGGCTTCCTCACCGCGCGCAGTGGCGTACTGGATCTGCTGCAGGATCACGAGGGCGGCGTCTGGATGGCGATGCTGACCCAGGGGCTGGCCTATCTACGGCCGGACTGGACGCGCTTCTCCACCCATTACCAGCTCGACGGGCAATCGCTGGAAAGCCTGTATCTGCTCAACGCCGCCGTGGATGGTGATGGCTTCCTGATTGCCGGGGCACATGGCGTGCACCAGCTTGACCGTGATGGCCGATTGTCATTGCTGGCCGGCGAGGCGCAGTTGGGCAAAGGTAGCAACTGGTCGGTATTGCGCGGGCGAGACGGCGTGGTGTGGACCGGGCGTGCCGGCAGTGTCGGGTTGTATCGGCCTGCCGATGGGCACTTTTCGCGGGTGGACCTGGGCGTGGGCGATGACCCGCAACGCCGTGCTGACCTGATGCGGTTGGCGCCGGATGGCAGCGTGTGGCTGTCGATCATCAACCATGGTCTGCAGCATCGTGCGGCGGACGGCCACCTGCTGGCCGACTACCCGGCCGGCGTGGTACCGGGCTTGCCGGAAAAACTGGTCGAGCAGGTGCGCGTGGATGCATCCGGTCGCTTGTGGATCGCGGGCGGTGCAGGCGTGCTGCGGTTCGAGGACGGCCGCTTCGTGCCGGTGCCGGGGATTGCAGCCGGCATGGTGTACGACTTCGCTTTTGCCGCGGATGGTGGCCTGTGGGTGGGCCGTGAAGGCCTGCTGGAGTTCTACCAGCCACAGGGCAGCGGCTTCAGTCTGAAGCGCAGCTTGGGCGCTGCTGATGGCGTGCCGGCGGTATCGATGGGTGGGTTGGTGCTGGGTTGTTCGGGCCAATTGTGGGCGACCACCCCGCGCGGCCTGGTGTGGTGGCAGCCGCAGGGCGAGCGCCTGCAGGTGCTCGATGAGAGTGACGGGCTGCCGGATGTGGAGTTCACCAGTCGTCCACCGGCACACGCCGGTTGCGGCAATGCCTTGGCTGTCTCAGCCACCGGGCTGGTGGGGTTCAATCCGGATGCGGTGGTTGCTGCCAACGCGATGTCGCAATTGGTGATCGACGCGGTGCACGTGCGGCGCAATGACGCCGCGCAGGAACAGAGCCTTGCGGGTGATGTGATTCAGTTGGGGCCGGATGATCGCGACCTGCGCGTCACCGCACGGTTGCTGTCCTATGCCGAACCCAAGCGCCATCGTTTCCGCTTCCGTATCGAGGGCTACGACCAGAACTGGGTTGATCTGGGCAGCGAAGGCGAGCGCATCCTCTCGCGCCTGCCGTCGGGCAGCCATCTACTGGAAGTACAGGGGGCTGTGGCCGATGGCGCATGGACGCCGTCGCAGACGCTGACCATCGACGTAGCGCCACCTTGGTGGCGCAGCGCCTGGGCCATCGCCGCGTATGTGCTGTTGGCGCTGCTGCTGACGACGGCAGCCGTGCTCGCCTACCGCCGTCGTGTGCAGCGTCGCAGTGAATGGCAGTTGGCCATCCACAAGCACGAATTGGCCGAACAGGCATCGTTGGCCAAGACCCGCTTCCTGGCCACCTTGGGGCACGAAGTGCGCACCCCGATGACCGGCGTGCTGGGCATGAGCGAGCTGTTGCTGGATACCGAACTTGACCCACGTCAGCAGCGCTATGCCAGCGCCATTCAACAGGCGGGTACGCACCTTCTGCGGTTGGTCAACGACGCGCTGGATCTGGCCCGCATCGAGTCGGGGAAGCTCGAACTGGAGAACCACCCCTTCGATCTGGGCCGTGTGCTTGAAGATGTGATCTCGCTGATGGCGCCCATGGCCGAACGCAGGGGCCTGGTATTCGAGCGTGGCGAGCCGTTCGCAACACCGGTGCGTGTGCGCGGTGATGCGATGCGGCTGCGGCAGATCGTGATGAACCTGCTGGGCAACGCCATCAAGTTCACCGAGCAGGGCAAGGTGGGTTTGTCGGTCACGCTGCGGCCCGACAACACAGGCATCGAGCTGGTGGTGAGTGATACCGGGCCGGGCATCAACGAGGAGCAGCAGACGCGCTTGTTCCACCGTTTTGAACAGGCCGAAGGGCCGCGCACAGCATCACGCTACGGCGGCAGCGGTCTGGGTCTGGCCATCTGCCAGGAGCTGGCGATTGCGATGGGCGGTGGCATTACCCTGGAAAGTCGGCTGGGCGCGGGTGCCCGCTTCGTGGTCGCGCTGCCGTTGCCCTGGGAAAAGATTGCCGAGCAGGATGCATCGACCGAAGGTGTCGAGCCGGCGATAGGCCACGCATTGAACGTATTGCTGGTCGAAGACGATGCCACCGTAGCGCAGGTCATCAGTGGCTTGCTCAGCGTGCGCGGCCACAATGTGGTGCATGCACCGCACGGGCTGGCGGCCCTGACCGAAGTGGCGGTGCATGAATTCGATGTCGGCCTGCTCGACCTGGACCTGCCCGCGCTCGATGGCCTGGCGTTGGCCCGGCAGCTGCGCAGCCAGGGCCATGAATTCCCGTTGATTGCGGTGACAGCGCGTTCGGACGCCGAAGCCGAGCGGCTGGCGCTGGAAGCGGGCATGGATGGTTTCCTGCGCAAACCGTTGACCGGGTTGCTGTTGATGAATGCCATTGCCCACATACTTGCGCGCAATCGCAATGCCCAGACTCGGGCGGCTGCGTCCAATACCAGCGTGCACGGGAGTGAAGTTTGATCAAAGGGATTGTCGGCAGCGCATTGGCCTGCCTGCTGTTGTTTGCGCAGGGTGCCGGGGCGGAAGTGCCGGCGACACCGCAGCCGCGTCAGCTCACCGTGGCTGACGGCCTGCCGTCGAGCAACATCAATGCTTTTGCCGAAGATCACACCGGCTACCTGTGGCTGGGCAGCCGGGACGGCCTGGCACGTTATGACGGCCGTAATTTCCGCATCTGGCGTGCCGAGGATGGTCTGCGTGACAACCAGGTCTGGAGCCTGCATGTGGATGCGGCCAACCGCCTGTGGATAGGCACACAAAGCGCCGGGCTGGTGATGCTGAGCGCCGACCGTCGCAATTTCCGCTTCTACGACAAGCAGCATTTCCCGCAGATCAACAGCAATACGGTCTGGGCAATCACGTCCACACCCGATGGCAGCGTGTGGTTTGGCACCTCTACCGCTGGCCTGTATCGGCTGGACGCAGACGGGGCCATCCAACACTTCATGCCGGTTCAGGACGATCCCAACAGCCTGCCCGCCGTAGCCGTGACCTACCTGGTGACGATGGCCGATGGCAGTTTGTGGGTGGGTACCAAGGGTGGGTTGGCGCGCTGGACCGGCAACGGCTTCGAGCGCATCGGTGCGGGCGTGTTGCCCTCGGACCGCATCAACGGATTGAAGGTCGATCGCCAGGAACGATTGTGGATAGCCACCAACGCCGGGCTGGTGGTGCGCCAGCCCGATGGACGTTTCGAACGTGCGTCCTGGTCCGGTGCCGGTGCGCAGGACGTGTTCAACATGCTGGAGTTCTCGGCCGACGGCAGCTACTGGCTGGATACCGTGGACGGGCTGGGCCGTATCCGCAGCGGTGCCGTGCGCAACGTGCCGCTGTACAGCATGCAGGAGCGTGGGCTGGTCAAACCGAACTGGACCAGCGCTTACGAAGACCGCGAAGGCGGGCTGTGGTTTGCCAGTACCAATGCCGGGCTCTGGCATCTGCCGCCCAGTTGGCGCCAGTTCTCGGTGTTGTCACGGCATCAGGACGACCCCGCCTCGTTGCGTAATCCCTACGCCATGGCGCTGGCAGCATCGGCCTCCGGCGGCATCTGGGTGGTGGGTACGCGTGGCGCGCTGGATTGGTTTGATCCGGCAAACGGCGACGTGCGGCATCACCTGGAAAGGGTGAACGGCAGCAACTGGCCGCAATCCCTGGCCGAAGATCCACAGGGGCAGGTGTGGGTCGGCAGTCTGGACGAACTGGTGCGTTACAACCCGCGCGACCAGAGCGTGCGTCGTTGGCGCAGTGATGGCTCACACGATGCGGCAATGCTGGGCGATGCCGACATCATCCGCAGTTGCAACGGTGGCCACATCTGGGTGTATTCGGAAGATGGTGGCATGCAGCAGCGCGATGCCGATGGGCAGGTGCTGCTGCACGTACTGCAAGGGCAGTCGGGCTTGCCAGCCGCGCCGGTCGAGGAGATGCAGTGTGGCCCACACGACAACCTGTGGCTGGCCACCGGCTCGGGGCTGTTGGCGTGGCACCCTGAACAAGCGCGCTTTGTGCAGGTGCCGGGCGCACCGACCGGGCGGGTGTCCACCTTCAGCGTTACCGACAGCGGTGTGGCCTGGGTCGGCACGCTGGGGCGGATGGAAAGCTATCTGTGGGATGGGCAGCGCATGGTGTTGTTGGACACCGTGGGTGCCGAC
The DNA here is from genome assembly GCF_027497995.1 of Stenotrophomonas sp. Iso1. Taxonomy (GTDB): domain Bacteria; phylum Pseudomonadota; class Gammaproteobacteria; order Xanthomonadales; family Xanthomonadaceae; genus Stenotrophomonas. Next base: position 1,211,675 of record NZ_JAODBT010000001.1, read on the forward strand.
CGTGGCTTCCCGATGCTGGCACCCAGCGGCCTGGTGGTGGATGCGCAGGGCGTGGCCTGGGCGATCAGCCCGCGTGGCCTGATCCGTATCGACCCGGCCAGCCGTTCGGTACGTCTCTATGGTGTGCATGACGGCCTGCCCGGGCAGGAATTCCGTCGGCGCTCACTGGTGCAGGCGCGCAGCGGTCAATTGGCTGGCGGTACGCCCGACGGCGTGGTGTTGTTCGACCCGGCCTTGGTCAAGCCGTCCACCCGGCAGCCGCCTCTGGTGATCGAGCGGGTGAGCGTGCGTCGTGGCGACGGCGAGCAGGACCTCACGCATGAGCCCATGTTGCTGATCCACGAAGGCGACCGCGACCTGCGTATCGTCGCGCGGCTGCTGTCCTTTGCCGACTCGGCGACCAATACCTACCGTTTCCGTCTGACCGGTTATGACACGGACTGGGTGGAAGTAGGAGCGGCCGGCGAGCGCGTGTTTTCGCGACTGGCGCCGGGGCGTTATCAGCTGGAAGTCCAGGCGGCGACATCGGACAACGTCTGGTCGAATGCCAAGATCCTGAGCTTCCGCGTGCAGCCGCCATGGTGGCGCAGCGCGGGCGGTCTGGTGGTTTTCATCGTGTTGGGTGTGGCGCTGTTGTTGTGGGGCGCCTGGCTGTACCGGCGTCGTCTGCGTCGTCGCAGCGAATGGCAGTTGGCGCGTCACAAACACGAACTTGCCGAGCAGGCATCGCTGGCCAAAACCCGCTTCCTGGCCACGCTCGGCCATGAGGTGCGCACCCCGATGACCGGCGTGCTGGGCATGAGCGAATTGCTGCTGTCCTCAAACCTGGACGAACGCCAGCGCAGTTACACACAGGCGATCCGCCGTGCTGGCGAGCATCTGTTGCGATTGGTGAACGACGCGCTGGATCTGGCGCGTATCGAAGCGGGGCGCCTGGAGCTGCAGGTGCAGCCGTTCGACCTGCAGCAACTGCTGGACGATGTACGCGGCTTGATGGAACCGTTGGCGCAACGTCGTGGCTTGCAATTCAATCTGGAAAACACAGCGCCGCCGCGCACGCGCGTCAATGGCGATGTGCTGCGATTGCGGCAGATTCTGCTCAATCTGGTAGGCAACGCCATCAAGTTCACCAGCGAAGGCGCGGTGGGCTTGCGCGTGTTCGCTGACGAGGACGGCAATCGCATCGGCTTCGATGTCTGTGACACCGGGCCGGGCATCAGCGAGGAGCAGCGCAAACGTTTGTTCCGTCGCTTTGAACAAGCCGATGGCGCACGCACTGCGGCGCGTTACGGCGGTAGCGGGTTGGGCTTGGCTATCTGCCATGAACTGGCGGTGGCAATGGGCGGCGTTATCGACCTGGACAGCACGCCGGGCAAGGGCAGCTGCTTCAACGTCAAGCTGCCGCTGACCTGGGATGTGGCGCCGGAGTCGGGTGCCGATGGTGGTGGCGCAAATGCATGGGGCACGCTGCCGCCACAACGGGTCTTGCTGGTGGAAGACGATGCCACCATCGCTGCGGTGATCCGCGGCCTGCTCGAAGTGCATGGTCACTCGGTGGTACATGCCGCACATGGTCTGGCAGCGTTGGCCGAGGTGTCGAGCATGCCCTTCGACGTCGCGTTGTTGGACCTGGATCTGCCGGGAATCGATGGTTTCGGCGTGGCACTGCAGCTGCGCACGATGGGCTATGAGATGCCCCTGATTGCGGTGACCGCACGCTCGGACAGTGAAGCCGAGCCGCAGGCCCGCAAAGCCGGTTTCGATGATTTCCTGCGCAAGCCCGTTACCGCGCAGATGTTGCTGGAGGCCATCGCGGGCGTGCTCGATGCCCAGCGTAGGCGCCAACAAGGCCTGCCGCCGCGCACATGATTTGCCGGCGTCCCGGGCGCAGCGGGCCGAGGGGTGAGATGGTGCTGCGCCTGAAATGCGGCGTGGCTATTCCGCCACTTGTTCCACCGCGCGCGGGTGCGGGCGGCTCTCCGGCAACTGCCAGAACACCAGCGTCGAACTCAATGTGATTGCACCCACGCAGATGAAGGTCGCATGCAATGCTGCCGTCGCGCCGTGGCCCACGATATGTGTGCCGAACGTCGCCAACAGGCTGCCAGCAGTGGCGGCGCCAAAGCCGGTGGCCAACATCATCACCATGGACAACAGGCTGTTGCCGCTGCTGGCTTGTTCCATGTCCAGATCGCGCAGGGTCACGGTGTTCATCACGGTGAACTGCATGGAGTTCACTGCGCCAAAAATGGCCAGCTGCACCAACTGCAACCACAACGGGTGATGCGCGTTGATCAGCGCGAAACTGGCCATCGCCAAGCCCACGCAGACCGTGTTGATCATCAGGATGCGGCGGTATCCAAAGCGCATGACCAGCGTCACTGCGGCACGCTTGGCGGCCATGCCAGCCAGTGCTACCGGAATCATCATCATGCCGGCAGTCATCGGGCTCATGCCCATACCCACCTGCAGCAGCAGGGGAATCAACAACGGCATCGCACCGCTGCCGATGCGCGAGAACAAGTTGCCAAGAATGCCGATGCGGAAGCTGGCAATGTGGAACAGTGTCAGCGAAAACAGCGGCTCGCGGCTGTTGGCCGCATGCAGCCAATAGCCGACCAGCGCAGCGATGCCAATCACCGCGAGCAGGATCACCAATGCCTGTGCCGAACCAACGGCCGACACACCGTCCAGCGCCAGCGACAGCGCCACCATGCCGAACGCCAGCATCAGGTAGCCGGCCAGATCGAAGCGGTGTTTTCGCTGGGCGTAGTGGTCGGGCATGATCCGTAGCGCCGCGATCAGGCCGATCACACCAATGGGCAGGTTGATCAGGAAGATCCAATGCCATGACGCCACTTCCACCAACCAACCGCCGAGCGTCGGCCCCAGCAATGGGCCGATCAAAGCGGGGATTGCGATGAAACTCATCGCCGCCAGGAACTGATCGCGCGGCACCGTGCGCATCACGGCCAGGCGCCCGACCGGCAGCAGCATCGCGCCGCCAATACCCTGCAGCACACGCGACGCCACCAGCCATTGCAGCGTCGGCGACAAGGCGCAGGCCAGCGACCCAAGGGTGAACAGAATGATGGCCGCAAAGAACGTGCGGCGCGTGCCGAAGCGGTCGGCGATCCAGCCCGAGGCGGGAATGAACGTTGCCACGGCCAGTGCGTAGCTGAACACCACCGACTGCATCTGCAGCGGGCTTTCACCGAGGCTGCGCGCCATCGCGGGCAAGGCGGTATTGACGATGGTCGAATCCAGCATCTGCATGAAGATGGCCAGTGACACCAGCCATAACAGCGGCTTGTGGGTATTGCTGGCGGGCAGGGGGCTGGAAACGGAGGGGGGCATCAGGGCAGGTCACAGGATTGCAGGCCGCTATTGTCCGCCCCGCCGTGTGCAGATGTTGCGTAGATCAGTCGCCGCCACTGACCTCGTACATTGAACGTGCTGGGGAGTCCGGGTCTGCGCGCAGCCAAACGGTGTGGTTGAGCTCGCCGACGATCATCGACCAGGCTTCACCGTCGTAGGCCATGGTGCAAGTCCGCACAGCCATCGGGTTGAGCTGCAGCATGGGCTGGCAATCGCGCTCGATCACGGGCCGCAAAACGTTGAGCAACTGGGTGATGGGGGCATCCACCACAAGGCTCTGGCGGATGTGCCTTTCGCCCATGCCTTCGTGATAACCAATCACCGGTAGGCCTTGCAGCGTGGTCGCAGCGGGTTTGAACGTGGCCTGGGCTTCGTAGGACAGGTAGGTTTCGCCGTCGTCGAAGGTGGTGACCTCACAGGACTTCAACGTGAGCCGATCAATTACCGGCTGCCAACGGGGTGACAGCTCAGCCAGTTTCACCATGCGCAACTGTTCGCAGCGTTGGGGGAAATCTTCAACGTCAGGGTTGAAGATCACCAGACGCTGGATCTGTTCGTTCGTCGCCAGGGTGGGGAAATCGTTGCGCTGCAATGGCAGCGGTTTGGTCGCTGCATCGCCGGCCTGTGCCGGGGCGGCGACGGTGATCAATGCCACCAGTGATGACCGCAGGACGGTATGGATGAGCGGCATGGCTTCCCTCCTTGGAACTGCCAAAACCGGGCGAGAGTGCAGCCCTCACCCGGTAATGGGGATTCAACGGCGGCTGAGGCGGTGCACCGCGTCAACCAGCACCGCGACGTGGTCGGGGTTCATGTCTGGCGACATGCCGTGGCCCAGGTTGAATACATGGCCTTCGCGCGAGCCGCCATTGCCGGCCGCGTAGCTTTCCAGAACCTTGCCGACTTCGCGGGTGATCGCTTCGGGCGAGCCGTATAGCGTGGTCGGGTCCAGGTTGCCCTGCAGTGCGACCTTGCCCGCAGCGGCGCGGGCGGCGTCTTCCAGGCTGATGGTCCAGTCCACGCCGATGCCTTCAGCACCACTGGCGGCAAGCTCGGACACGTATTGCCCCGTACCCTTGCCGAACAGGATCAACGGCGTGCGCTCGGCACCTTCGCCACGCTTCAGTTCGGCGGCGATGCGGTTGAGATAACGCAGCGAGAATTCGCGGTACATGGCCGGGCCGAGCACGCCGCCCCAGGTGTCGAACACCTGCAGCGCCTGTGCGCCGGCCGCGCGCTGCGCGGACAAGTAAGCGATGACCGCATCGGTCACCACGCCCAGCAACTTGTGCAGGGCTTTGGGCTCGTTCAGCGCCATGGCCTTGATGCGCGCGAAGTCCTTGCTGCCGCCGCCTTCGATCATGTAGCAGGCCAGCGTCCACGGGCTGCCGGAGAAACCGATCAGCGGTACCTTGCCGTCCAGCTCGCGGCGGATCAGGCGCACGGCGTCCATCACGTAGCCCAGTTCGGTTTCCATGTCGGGCACGGCCAGCTTGTCGACGGCGGCGACGTCACGGATCGGGTGCTTGAACTTGGGGCCTTCGCCATCGACGAAGTACAGGCCCAGGCCCATCGCGTCCGGCACGGTGAGGATGTCCGAGAACAGGATGGCCGCATCCAGATCGAAGCGCTCCAGCGGCTGCAAGGTCACTTCACAGGCGACTTCCGGGTTTTTGGCCATGCCCAGAAAGCTGCCGGCACGGGCGCGAGTGGCGCGGTACTCCGGCAGATAACGGCCGGCTTGGCGCATCAGCCAGACGGGGGTGCAGTCCACGGGCTCGCGGCGCAGGGCGCGCAGGAAGCGGTCGTTGCGAAGTGGGCTGGTCACGAAAAACTCCTGGATAGGGAACGGCGCCGGCCGCGTCGTGCGGCCAGGGGAGGTGCCGATCAGGGTTGTTGCAGGCCGCTGGTGAACATCACCTGGAAGCCGCGTTTGATCTGTGCGTCCCGGCCTTTCTCGAAGGCCTGCTGAGCTTCCTGCTGCTGCAGGAACAGCTCCCGGCGCAATTGCACACGGCCGCCGATCTGCCCGCTTTCACGTTGCAGCTCCCAGCCGCCGAGCAGATCCGGCACCAGGGTGAGCTGTACATAGCGGGGGGCTTCGTTGCCGCTGGGCGGCTGTTGCAGTAGGACGCGCATGGTGGAGATTGTAGCCGTTGCGGGCAATTTGGGCCGCTTTTGGCCCGGAGCATGCAAGGCTTGCTCCTGCTTGGCCGCCCTCTGCGCCCGTGGCGGAGGGGAGGGGCGAAATGTGCCATGGCGCGGCTTTGACGCGTTTGTGCCGCCGGCGAAGACGTGGGGCGGATATGCGCTGGCTCTGCTTTAGGCTTTGCGTGTCCCTTGCTTGCGCTGCAGGCGCAGGGGAGATTTGGGACGGGGTCGTCCCTGCCATTTCACCCTAAACGCAGTACTTCCAGCACCGCGGCCTCATCCACATCCGGCACCACTTCGGCCTTGCCAATGCCGCGCCACAGGACCAGTCGCAAGCGGCCGGCGATGTTTTTCTTGTCCAGGCGCATGTGCGCTAGCAGGGCTTCCGGTTCCAGCCCCACCGGAATGGCCACCGGCAGGCCGTAGCTCAACAGCAGGTCGCGCAGCGTTTCGGTATCGGCCGCTGCGGCCATACCGAGCGCCGCCGACAACCGGGCTGCCAACACCATGCCCACCGCCACGGCCTCGCCATGGTTGAGGTTGTCGTTACCCGGCGCGCCGTAGCCCTGCGCGGTCTCGATGGCGTGGCCGAAAGTGTGGCCCAGGTTGAGCAGGGCGCGTTCGCCCTTTTCCAGTGGATCGCGTTCGACGATCTCAGCCTTGTGCTCGCAGCTGCGTGCGATGGCCTGGGCCAGGGCGGTGTCGTCACCGGCCAGCAATGTTTCGCGCTCGGCCTGCAGCCACTGGAAGAACAATGGGTCGCGGATGGCGCCGTACTTGATCACTTCGGCCAGGCCGGCGCGTAGTTCGCGGACCGGCAAGGTGCGCAACGCGCCGGTATCGGCAATCACCGCGCGCGGCGGATGGAAAGCGCCGACCAGGTTTTTGCCCTGCGGGATATCCACCGCCGTCTTGCCGCCGACTGAGGAATCGACCATCGCCAACAAGGTGGTGGGGAGCTGCACGCAGTCCACGCCGCGCATCCAGCAGGCCGCGGCAAAGCCGGCCAGGTCGCCGACCACCCCGCCGCCCAGCGCCAGCACGCAGGCATCGCGGGTAGCGCCCAGCGAGGCCAGCGCGTTGATGGCACCGCTGAAGTTGTCCAGCGTCTTGGAGGCTTCGCCGGCGGGGATGATGTACTGGCCGATCTTCAGATCCGGGCGCGCGGCCTGCAGCGCCTCACGCACGCGCGCCAGGTACAACGGCGCGACGGTGTCATCGCTGGCCAGCAGGACATGGCGGCCACGGATGGCGCGAGCCAGCAGCTCGGCTTCGGCCAGCAGGCCCGGGCCGATATGAATCTGGTAGGGGAGTTCGCCGCCAACGGCGACGGTGCGGGGGGAAGCGGTCATGCAGGGGGATTCCGAAATCTGCCATTGCGCGGCAAGCCGTACCACCAACTGGGCGGTGGCATCGGCGGGGGAGTAAAGGTCGGTGTCGATGGTCAGGTCGGCCACTTCGCGGTACAGCGGGTCACGTAGCTCGGCCATGGCGTGAAGCACCTGCTCGCGGTCCTCGCGCAGCAGCAGCGGCCGGGTCTTGTCGCGGTGCAGGCGTTGCAGCTGTGACTGCACGCTGACCCGCAGGTAGACAACAAAGCCGCGCTCGCCCAGACGCTGGCGGTTGTCAGCATCCAGTACCGAGCCACCACCAGTGGAGATCAGCTGGCCCCGTTTTGCCAGCAGCCCGGCCAGTACCCGCTTTTCATGGGCCCGGAAACCGGGCTCGCCGACGTTCTCGAAAATGGTGGGAATGCTGGAGCCGACGTCATCGACGATGGCCTGATCGGCATCAACGAAAGCCAGACTGAAGCGTTCGGCCAGGCGGCGGCCGATGCAGGTTTTGCCGGCCCCCATGGGGCCTACCAGGATGAGATTGGGGGCGGGATTCATCGTCGGATGATGCTAGCACTCGTGTCAGTGCCTTAACACGGTAGCAGCCAAGCTTGGATGCTCCACGAATGGTTCGTGGTGCAACCAAGGAGTCGGACATGTCAGTGGCTAAAATCATTGAAGTCAGCGCGTCGTCAAAGACCAGCATTGAAGATGCGGTGCGTTCCGGGATCAAAAAGGTGGGCGAAACCGTCAAGGGCATCCAGGGCGCGTGGGTCAATGAAACCAAGGCAGTCACCGACAGTGAGGGCAATGTTGTCGAGTGGCGAGTCAACCTGCGGATAACGTTCCTGGTGCAGTAACAGCACAGGCGCGCTGTAGGAGGGGCGTAAGCCGCGATGCTGCCGAAGGCAGGATGCAAGCCTGTATTTCGCAGAGGTGCGGCGGGACCGTGTCCTTCTGTGGCTTCGGGCGCGTGGATGACTTCGCCGCTTGTGCCGCTCCTACAGCGGTTTCATGCTTTGTCCAGCGGCCGCCGTTGCGCGTCCAGTGCGATGGTGCGGTCGGCGATGTCCGGCAGCGTGCGTAGCGCCTGCCGGCTGATGCGTTCGTAGAACTGCACGAAGCGCTCCACCTGTGGCCGGCTCATGCTGGTGCGCGCGGGCGACGCCTGCTGCAGTGCTTGCTCCTGCTGCCAACGCCAATGCGGTACCACCGCGAAGCCGGGCGGTTGCAGGAACCAGAGTCGGTCGAAGCGCTGCCACAGCGCCGGATAGTCATCGGCCAACGCCTGATTGCACCATCGCCGCCACGTACCTTCGGCATCGGCTTCGCGTTCCAGCGCGTTCAACGGCACCTGTAATGCGGCGTCGGATTCGGCGGGCGTGCCCAGGAACCAGCCTTCAAATACCAGCAGGTCCAGAGGGCGGTCGATCTGGCTCCATTGCAGCTCCGGCACGCGTTCGTCGGCGAGCTTGTCGAAGCGGGGAAGTGCGAAGGATTCCCCGGCCTTGGCGGCATCCAGCGTGGACAGCGCCAACGGCATGTCGTGCGTGCCCGGCGGGCCGCGCGTGGCCAGCAACGGATGGATGCGATCAGCAAGACGCTGGCGCTGTGCGCGGGTGAGGTAGGTGTCGTCGATGGACAATGCGGCGGCACAAAGGCCGCGCGAACGTGCCAACTCAACCACTTGCGCGGCCAATGTGGATTTGCCGCTGCCCTGCACGCCACTGATCGCCAATACCGGTGTGGGCGCGCTGCTTGCCAGCGCATCATCCAGCGCCTGGGTTACCAGTGCCTGCGAAAAACGGCGGGGGGAAAAACTGTGCGGAACGGGGGACATGGCGCCACAATAGCCCAATCCCATGCCGTCCGAACTGGAACCATGACCGATCTTTACGCAGAAGCGCTTTCGACTTTCGCCTCATTGTTTGAAGAGGCAAAGGCCGGTAGCGAAATCGACGCTACCGCAATGACGGTGGCTACCGTTGACCTCGATGGGCGGCCTTCGGCACGTACGGTGTTGCTCAAGGCGTTCGACGAGCGCGGTTTCGTGTTTTACACGCACCTGGACAGCCGTAAGGGCCGTGAGCTGCATGCGAACCGTCAGGTCGCGCTGTTGTTCCTGTGGCGCAGCCTGCGCGAAGCCGGCATCCAGGTGCGGGTGGAAGGTGAGGCGCAACTGGTCTCTGCAGCGGAAGCCGATGCGTACTTCGCCTCGCGTCCGCGCATGAGCCAGGTAGGCGCGTGGGCATCTGCGCAGTCGCAGCCGCTGGCATCGCGTGAAGAGTTTGCGCAGCGCCTGGCCAGTTTTGAAGCACGCTTTGAAGGCCGTGATGTGCCGCGTCCAGAAGGCTGGAGTGGCGTGCGTGTGGTGCCCCGACGCATCGAGTTCTGGTACGGCGCCAATTTCCGCCTGCACGAACGCTGGAGCTACGAGGCTGATGCCGCAGGCAGCTGGAGCAAGCAGCTGTTGTATCCATGAGTCGCCACGGTTTCTTCTTGCCGTTGGCCCGTGAGGTGCAGTGATGAAGCTGCACCCGGTCTATCGCATTACCGTGTTCGTGCCGCCGTTGCATCTGGAGGTACTCAAGCACGGCATTCTTGCGGTCGATGACCTGGCCGCCGGTGGTTACAGCCACGGCATGTGGGAGTCAGCGCCGGGGTATGAGCAGTTTCAGGTGCAGGCCGGCACGGCAAGTGTGGGCGGAACTGCAGGGGAATTGGTGTGTGAGCCCAGTGTTCGCCTGGAGTTCTGTATTCCGCGCGACCCTGTGCGGTTGCAGCGTCTGCTGGAGCAGGGCATCGCTGCCCATCACCCCTGGAATACGCCAGCGGTGTTCGTTGATAGCACGGAGTTTGCCGCACCATGATTGGCCCGCGTCGCATTGTCTGCTTGACCGAAGAACCTACCGAAACGTTGTACGCGCTGGGCGAGCAGGATCGCATCGTCGGCATCAGCGGTTTCACTGTGCGGCCGCCGCAGGCGCGACGTGACAAACCCAAGGTCAGCGCGTTCACCAGCGCCAAGGTGGGCGAGATTTTGAAATTGAAGCCGGATATTGCAATTGGCTTCTCCGATATCCAGGCCGACATCGCGGCGGAGTTGATCCGCAACGGTGTGGAAGTGTGGATCGCCAACCATCGCAGCGTGGCCGGCATTCTTGATTACATCCGCCGTTTGGGGGGCCTGGTAGGCGTGGCCGAACGTGCCAACGCCTATGCCGACGAGTTGCAGCGGGGATTGGATGCCATCGCTGCGCAGGCGGCGTTGTTGCCGCAACGGCCGCGTGTCTATGTGGAAGAGTGGGACGACCCGATCATCACCGGTATCCAGTGGGGTGCCGAGTTGGTGACGATTGCCGGCGGCGATGATGTGTTCCCCGAGCTGTCATGCGAGCCCTTGGCCAAGGCGCGCATCCTTGCCAATGGCGATCCGGTGATCGCGCGCAATCCGGACATCATCATTGGCTCGTGGTGCGGCAAGAAGTTCCGTCCCGAGCGTGTTGCTGCGCGTCCCGGTTGGGGAGCCATCAACGCGGTGCGTGATGGCGAACTGCATGAGATCAAGTCACCGCTGATCCTGCAGCCCGGTCCGGCGGCGCTGACCGATGGCGTGCAGGCGATTGCGGCGATCATCCAGGCCTGGAGCCGAAAGCAGCGGTAGAGCGCCGGCTCCTAGAGGGGCTTGCCGGGCACCACGCCGGTGTACCGCGCGCGGGGACGGATCAGCGTGCCCAGTGCTTGCTGCTCCAGTGCATGCGCCAGCCAGCCGGCGAGGCGGGCAGTGGCGAACATCACCAGTGCATGTGCGGCCGGCAGGTCGTACACGTAGCAGATGGCTGCGAGCAAGCCATCGATATTCGGATGCTGGCCGCTGTTCTCGACGGTTGCCGCAATCACCGTTTCGACGTGTTGCATACGCTCGCTATCGCCGCGTAGTTCTCGCAGCAGACGCAGCACTTCGGCACCGCGTGGATCGCCATCGGGATAGAGCAGGTGATTGAAGCCTGGCAGTTCGTCGCCGCGCCGCCAGCGTTCGGTAATGAACGCGGCTGTCGCACCGCTGGCCTGCGCATCCAGCAGCAATGCGTGTGCACGCGCGGTCGCGCCGCCGTGGCGCGGGCCAGACAACGCGGCCAGACCGGCGCTTACCGTAGCGTGCAGATGCGCGCCCGTGGAGGCGACCACACGCGCTGCAAATGCTGAGACGTTCAATTCATGATCGGCACACAGCACCAGCGCCGAGCGCACCACTTCCGAGAAACCGGCATCGCCGGGGCGCCAGGCATCAGCAAGCAGGCAATGCACCGGGCGAGCGTCTGGCTGGATGCCGACCAACAGGGCGGCGTTCTGCCGCAGCAAGGTGGCTGCGACTTCGCGGCGGACCGGTGCGGCGGCATTGAGCGATTGGCGTTGTTCCAGCGCCAGCAGCGGAATGCAGGCCATGGTGCGTTCCACCGGCGGCAGTGACATATCCAGCGCCAGCGTTGCAATGCGTTGGGGCCAGTGCGGCGGCGCCGACGCTGCGAACGGATTCTGTTCCTCGCACTCCCACAACAGGCGCGCGATGTCCTCCAGCGTGGCGCCTGCCTGCGCCGCCGCGACTGCCGAACGGCCCCGGTAGTAGGGCGCGTCGGGGCGGATCAGCGAGATGCGCGTTTCCAGCACCGGCAAACCGCGATCGAGACTTTGTGCCGCGCCACGGGCGGCGCCGCGACCGGCCTGCTTGCGCTGCGCCAGTCGCTCGACCTCGGCACGCAAGTACACCCGGCTGCGCGAATCGGCGCCGGGCCGAGAGCTCAGCTGCCCCCGGCTGACATAGGCGTACAGCGTGGCGGTGCTGATACCGAGCAGGGCACAGGCTTCGCTGGCGGGGATCAGCTCTGGATCGGGGTGATCGGACATGGCGCTCAATAGGTTGATTGGTTGAATCAAGATTGATCAATGCGTGCGATGGTGCCAGATTGTCGGCCATCGCGGAATGGCACCACCGCCGCCGCCAAGACAGGAGCCCCCTATGAGTCTCTCTTCCGCAGGTGCCGCATTCCGCGCCGCGCTGGCTGCCGAGTCGCCGCTGCAGGTGATCGGTGCGATCAATGCCAACCACGCCCTGCTGGCCAAGCGCGCCGGTTACCGTGCCATTTACCTGTCCGGCGGTGGCGTCGCGGCAGGTTCGCTGGGCTTGCCGGACCTGGGCATCAACACGTTGGAAGATGTATTGATCGACGTGCGCCGCATTTCGGACGTCTGCGATCTGCCGTTGATGGTGGACATCGACACCGGCTTCGGCCCCAGCGCATTCAACATTGCCCGCACCGTGAAGTCGCTGATCAAGGCGGGTGCCGGTGCCTGCCATATCGAAGACCAGGTCGGTGCCAAGCGTTGCGGCCACCGCCCGGGCAAGGAAATCGTGACTCAAGGCGAGATGGTTGACCGCGTGAAAGCCGCCGCCGATGCCAAGACCGATCCGGATTTTTTCCTGATCGCACGCACCGACGCCATCCAGATGGAAGGCGTGGATGCTGCCATCGAGCGCGCCATCGCCTGTGTAGAAGCTGGCGCGGACGGCATCTTCGCCGAGGCGGCTTACGACCTTGAAACCTACAAGCGCTTCGCCGATGCGGTGAAGGTGCCGTTGCTGGCCAATATCACGGAGTTCGGCGCGACGCCGCTGTTCAGCCGCGATGAACTGGCCTCGGCCGGCGTGGCGATGCAGCTGTTCCCGTTGTCGGCATTCCGAGCGGCCAACAAGGCGGCTGAAAACGTATACGAAGCCATTCGCCGTGACGGCCACCAGCGTAATGTGGTGGACACCATGCAGACCCGCGAGGAGCTGTATGACCGGATCGGTTACCACGCGTTCGAGCGCAGCCTGGACAAGACGTTTGCTGCAAAGAAGTGACCGGTCTGCGAGCGCCGGCCCTCACCCCCAACCCCTCTCCCGCAGGCGGGAAAGGGGAGTCAAATCCCGTACTGATCGAGGTTCACACCATGTCTGAATCCACCGCCGCACCGGCGTTCAAACCGAAGAAGTCCGTCGCCCTGTCCGGCACTGCCGCAGGTAATACCGCGCTATGCACTGTCGGCCGTAGCGGCAATGATCTGCACTACCGCGGTTACGACATCCTGGATCTGGCCAACACCAGCGAGTTCGAAGAAATCGCTCACCTGCTGGTACACGGCAAGCTGCCCAACAAGGCGGAGCTGCGGGCGTACAAGGCCAAGCTGAAATCGCTGCGTGGCATTCCGGCCGCAGTGAAGGCTGCGTTGGAAGAACTGCCGCCGTCGGCGCACCCGATGGACGTGATGCGTACCGGTGTGTCGGTGATGGGGTGCGTGTCGCCAGAGAAGGACGATCACAACCATCCGGGCGCGCGCGATATCGCCGACAAGCTGATGGCCTGCCTCGGTTCGATGCTGCTGTATTGGTATCACTGGAGCCACAACGGCAAGGTCATCGACGTGGAAACCGACGACGACTCCATCGGTGGCCACTTCCTGCACCTGCTGCACGGCGAGCAGCCGCGTGAGTCGTGGGTCAAGGCGATGCACACCAGCCTGATTCTGTACGCCGAGCATGAGTTCAACGCGTCGACCTTTGCCTGCCGCGTGATCGCCGGTACCGGTAGCGATATGTACAGCGCCATCACCGGCGGCATCGGTGCGTTGCGTGGCCCGAAGCATGGCGGCGCCAACGAAGTCGCCTTCGAAGTACAGAAGCGTTACGAAACGTCGGATGAAGCCGAGGCCGATATCAAGGCACGCGTGGAGCGAAAGGAAGTGGTGATCGGCTTTGGTCACCCGGTCTACACCGTGTCCGACCCACGCAACAAGGTGATCAAGGACGTCTCGCGCGAGCTGTCGGCCGAGCAGGAAAACATGAAGATGTACGACATCGCCGAGCGTCTTGAATCGGTGATGTGGGACATCAAGAAAATGTTCCCGAACCTGGATTGGTTCAGCGCCGTCAGCTATCACATGATGGGTGTGCCGACCGCCATGTTCACTCCGTTGTTCGTGATTGCCCGTACCGCCGGCTGGAGCGCGCACATCATCGAGCAGCGCATCGACGGCAAGATCATTCGCCCGAGCGCGAACTACACCGGCCCGGAAGATCAGACGTTTGTGCCGTTGGACAAGCGCGCTTAAGGCGCTAAAGCCATCTCCACCGTAAGTGAGATAAAGCCCCTCTCCCGCGTGCGGGAGAGGGGATGGGGTGAGGGGACGCTTCTGGCGCATGAAGCCGGAGTCAAAAAGCTCCCCCTATTCGCCCTTCGGGCACCTTCCCCCGCCGGCGGGAGAAGGGACTTCCCAGATTTCATGCAGCGCTGCAGCGGGCTTCGTACCCAGCATTCAGCGTTGCAATCGCAGGCTCTCCGAAGAGACCGCCTGCCCAGCAAGCCCAGACCCTTACAGGCCAGCCATGAACACCGATTACCGCAAGCATCTCCCCGGCAGCAATCTGGACTACTTCGACGCGCAGGCTGCCGTCGAAGCCATCCAGCCTGGCGCTTACGCCACGCTGCCGTACACCTCGCGCGTGCTGGCCGAAAACCTGGTGCGCCGGTGTTCACCGTCCACGCTGACCGATTCGCTCACGCAGTTGATCGAACGCAAGCGCGACCTCGATTTCCCGTGGTTCCCGGCACGTGTGGTCTGCCACGACATTCTCGGCCAGACCGCACTGGTGGATTTGGCCGGCTTGCGTGATGCCATCGCCGAAAAGGGCGGTGATCCGGCTAAGGTCAATCCGGTGGTGCCGGTGCAGTTGATCGTCGACCACTCGCTGGCCGTTGAATGCGGTGGCTATGATCCGGATGCGTTCACCAAGAACCGCGCCATCGAAGACCGCCGCAACGAAGACCGCTTCCACTTCATCGACTGGACCAAGCTGGCCTTCGAGAATGTGGATGTGATCCCGCCGGGCAACGGCATCATGCATCAGATCAATCTGGAGAAGATGTCGCCGGTGATCTATGTGCAGGACGGTGTTGCCTTCCCCGACACCTGCGTTGGCACCGACAGTCACACCCCGCATGTGGATGCACTCGGCGTCATCGCCGTGGGTGTCGGCGGGTTGGAAGCAGAAAACGTAATGCTGGGCCGCGCCTCGTGGATGCGCCTGCCCGACATCACCGGCGTCAAGCTCAGCGGCAGGCCGCAGCCGAATATCACCGCCACCGACGTGGTGCTGGCGCTCACCGAATTCCTGCGCAAGGAACGTGTGGTTGGCGCCTATCTGGAATTCTTCGGTGAAGGTGCGTCGGCACTGACCATCGGCGACCGCGCCACCATCTCCAACATGTGCCCGGAGTACGGCGCGACAGCGGCGATGTTCTACATCGACGAACAGACCATCGATTATCTGCGCCTCACCGGCCGTGAAGAATCGCAGTTGGCACTGGTCGAAAATTACGCACGCACCACCGGCCTGTGGGCCGATGCATTGGTCACCGCGCAGTACGAGCGCGTGCTGGAGTTCGATCTTTCCAACGTGGTCCGCAACATGGCCGGCCCCAGCAATCCGCACAAGCGCCTGCCGGTGTCGGATCTGGTGGAGCGGGGCATTGCCGACGAAGCCAAGCTGGAGTCGGGCCGGGCTGAAGAAGCGAAGGGCCTGATGCCCGATGGCGCGGTGATCATTGCCGCCATCACCAGCTGCACCAATACGTCCAATCCGCGTAACGTGATTGCCGCTGGCCTGCTGGCGCGCAATGCCAATGCACGCGGTTTGATCCGCAAACCGTGGGTGAAGACCTCGCTGGCACCGGGTTCCAAGGCGGTGCAGTTGTATCTGGAAGAAGCCGGCCTGCTGCCGGAGCTGGAGAAGCTGGGCTTCGGCATCGTTGGGTTTGCGTGCACCACCTGCAATGGCATGAGCGGTGCGTTGGATCCGGCGATCCAGCAGGAGATCATCGATCGCGATCTGTATTCGACCGCCGTGTTGTCGGGCAACCGCAACTTCGATGGCCGCATCCATCCGTATGCGAAGCAGGCATTCCTTGCATCGCCACCGTTGGTGATCGCTTACGCCATCGCCGGCACCATGCGCTTTGATATCGAAAAAGACGTGTTGGGCGTGGATGCCGATGGCAATGACGTGCGCCTGAAGGACATCTGGCCGAGCGACGCCGAGATCGATGAGGTGGTGAAGGCCTCGGTGAAGCCGGAGCAGTTCCGCAGCGTTTACAACCCGATGTTCAACGTACGCGTGGAGCACGGCGCGCCGGTAAGCCCGCTGTACGACTGGCGCCCGCAGAGCACCTATATCCGCCGCCCCCCGTATTGGGAGGGTGCATTGGCCGGCGAGCGCGCGCTCAAGGGTATGCGCCCGTTGGCGGTGCTGCCGGACAACATCACCACGGACCACTTGTCGCCGTCCAACGCGATCCTGCTGTCCAGTGCGGCTGGTGAGTATCTGGCGAAGATGGGCCTGCCGGAAGAAGACTTCAATTCCTATGCCACCCATCGCGGCGATCACCTCACCGCGCAGCGCGCCACGTTTGCCAACCCGAAGTTGTTCAACGAAATGGTGCGCAACGAAGATGGCAGCGTGAAGCAGGGTTCGCTGGCGCGTGTGGAGCCGGAAGGCAAGGTCATGCGCATGTGGGAGGCGATTGAAACCTACATGGAGCGCAAGCAGCCGTTGATCATCATCGCCGGTGCCGATTACGGCCAGGGTAGCTCGCGTGACTGGGCGGCCAAGGGCGTGCGTCTGGCTGGTGTGGAGGCGATTGCGGCGGAAGGCTTCGAACGTATCCACCGCACCAACCTGATCGGCATGGGCGTGCTGCCGCTGGAGTTCAAGCCGGGCACGGATCGCAACACGCTGGGCATTGATGGCACCGAAACCTTCGACGTGCAGGGCCTGCGCACGCCGCGCGCGGAGCTGTCGCTGGTGGTTAATCGCCGCGACGGCACGGTGCTGAAAGTACCGGTGACCTGCCGCCTGGACTCGGATGAAGAAGTGGCAATCTACGAAGCCGGCGGCGTGCTGCAGCGGTTTGCGCAGGATTTTCTTGATGGCTCAGTTGCCTAAGAGGCATCGTAGCGGCTCGGCTCCCACCGCGCTTGGCGCGGCGGGAGTCGAAAGGTGGCGTCATCTGGTCTGGATCCGGATATTGCCTGCAGTGCGACACATGTAACTGAGGCATAGATCCTTGGGAAGGCAGAATGAGTTTTTACGCCGTTGCCGGTGCGATCAATACAGGGTTCATCTTGCTCAGTCTGATGGGCGTAGCGGCGCAGTTGCGTCTTGTACAGCGCAGACGCCAGCGTGAAGCCGCATCCGATGCCGCAACTGCGGTGTTGTCGCTCAACCAGTTCACGGTCAGCTTTCTGGCCTATCTTTCGTTCTTCGTTTACGGGTACAGCATCACCCCGTTCAATCATTTCATCGTCTGGCCGCGACTGCTGGCGTCTGCGCTGGTGTTGATGATATTGATCGAGATATGGCGTGACCGACGCAGCAGTGCCGCTGCTGGCAGTCTGGTGGTGGCGACGGTCATGCTGGTCTGCGCGTTGGCCGGATTGTTATGGGGCGGGCGTTACGTGGACCAAGGCCGGATATTCGCCAGTGCCATGATCGTTGTGATCACCCTGTTGCTCGCACAGGGGTACACACACCAGATACTACTCATCTGGCGCATCGGGCATACCGGGGCGGTCTCGCTGCGCATGAGTCAGCTGATCCTGCTTATGGATCTGTCCACCATTGTCTTCGCGTTCGCCATGGGTCTGCGGCTGGGCTGGCCATTGTTGTTGCTGGCCATTGTCAGCGGCGCCACCAAGTTGGCCATTATCTGGCTGTTCCGTTGGCAGCATGGGGCCAAGGCCGGAGAACGCCGGCAGCGGTCCGCCATGTCGAGCTGATTTCTTTCCTCCCACATTATCGAGAACTCCACATGAGCGTTTCCCCGCAGATTCGCATCCCCGCCACCTACCTGCGTGGCGGCACTTCCAAGGGCGTGTTCTTCCGCCTGGAAGATCTACCGGCCAGCGCACAGCAGCCCGGCGTGGCGCGTGACCGCCTGTTGCAGCGGGTGATCGGTTCGCCCGATCCCTACGCCAAGCACACCGACGGCATGGGCGGTGCCACGTCCAGCACGAGCAAGTGCGTGATCATTTCGCCGAGCAGCAAGCCCGGTCACGACGTGGACTATCTCTACGGCCAGGTGTCCATCGACACCGATTTCGTGGACTGGTCCGGTAACTGCGGCAATCTGTCCACCGGCGCCGGTGCGTTCGCGCTGCATGCCGGTTATGTCGATGCTTCGCGCGTGCCGGAGAACGGCATCTGCGTGGTGCGTATTTGGCAGGCCAACATCAACAAGACCATCATCGCGCACGTGCCGGTCAGCAATGGCCAAGTGCAGGAGACCGGTGACTTCGCGCTGGATGGGGTGACCTTCCCGGCGGCCGAGATCGTGTTGGAGTTCATTGATCCAGCCGATGAGGGCGAAGGTGAGGGCGGCGGTGCGATGTTTCCCACCGGCAACCTGGTCGATGAACTGAATGTACCGGGCGTCGGTACGTTGAAGGCGACCATGATCACTGCCGGCATTCCCACCGTGTTCGTCAACGCGGCCGATATCGGCTACACCGGCACCGAGTTGCAGCCGTCCATCAACGAAGACCACGCCGCACTGCTGAAGCTCGAAGCCATCCGCGTGGCCGGTGCTTTGCGCATGGGCCTGATCAAGACGCCGGATGAAGCACTCAAGCGTCAGCACACACCGAAGGTGGTGTTCGTAGCGCCACCGCAGGAGTACGTATCCAGCGGCAACAAACAGATTGCAGCCGCAGATATCGACCTCAATGCGCGTGCCATGTCCATGGGCAAGCTGCACCACGCGATGATGGGTACCGCGTCGGTGGCGATTGCCACGGCAGCTGCGGTACCCGGCACGCTGGTGAATATCGCGGCCGGTGGCGGCCAGCGTGACGCGGTGCGTTTCGGTCATCCGTCGGGCACCTTGCGTGTGGGCGCGGCGGTGACGCTGGTCGAGGGTCAATGGACCGTGACCAAGGCGGTGATGAGCCGCAGTGCACGTATCCTGATGGAAGGCTGGGTACGCGTGCCGGGTGATGCGTTCTGAGCAATTGATGTGGCTGCTGCCGGGCCACACCCGGCAGGTGTTTCATCAATAACTCCTAAGCGTAGCGCGGCTCCGCGCTATGCCATGCAATTCAACGCGGGCGCAGCGTCAGCGTGTGCTTCGCGGTGCCGGGCAGGAAGGGGGTGGGCCTGCCTTGTGCCCAATCGTCGTGGCCCGCGCCCCAGAACGGCGATAACGGATGGCCGCTCTGGCCGCCCGGCATATGCACGATGCCGTCGGCTTCATGGCCGGGCGACACCACCATGCGCTCGGACGCACCGAATGACGGCCCCTGTACGCGCGGCACGTTGTTGTCACCGGGCAGCGGTTCGCGTGGCATGCACAGCCAGCGCTTGAACAATGCAGGCAACGCGCGCGAAACCGGATGGCAGATGGCGGCGGTATTGCGTTCGCCCCAGGTGCGTTGGCTCAGGTCCGGTTCTTGTGCGGCGAGGTCGCGTTCCAGCTGCTGCGCGCTGTCCACCAGCAAAGCGTCCCAGCTTTTGAACTGCGGCGGCAGCAGATGTGCGGGACGCTCGCTCAGCAGCGGCCATACCACGCCTTCCAGCTGCGGCAGATTCGGCGCGACATAACCTTCGCCCAGCGCCTCCTTTGCCGGCGCCAGCAGCGCGCCCTGCAATGTGTCCAACGTGATTCCACGGAAACCACGCGCCATGCGATAGCTCACCGAATCGATGCTGGCACGGCCCTGCCATTCGCGGCTGACGGCTTCCAGTCGTTTCAGTGCGGGGTCGTCACTGTGTTCCAACGTTTGCCGCATCAGCTTCCACCAACGTTCCATCAGCAATGCGCGGTCGTCGAGTTGGATCGCCAACAGGTCACGTTCGGTGAAGCGCTCACGAGCGAACAGGCCATCGCGGATCTGCTTTGCACGCGCGCCGAAGTCATAGCCGCCGTCGCCGGCAAGGGCCAGCGCTTCGCCATCGAGCACGCGGCCGTTTGCGGTCCACAGCCGGTGATCGGCGGGGTCGATCAAAGACGGTGCGTGATCGGTACGCAATGTCCATGGTGGGCAGGCGGCACTGGCGCCTTCCAACGTCGGGGCGTCAGGTGCATTGGCAATGCCGCCGACGTTGCAGTTGCCGCCGCGATCCGGGCGGGCGCCAATCAGCCGCCAGGCAATACGGCCTTTGCGGTCACCGACCAACAGGTTCTGCGCCGGAATGCCGGAGCGATCGGCAACCGCCAGCGCCGCGTCGAGGTCGGCCGCCTTGGCCATGTCGGCGAACTCCAGCTTCACCGCGCCCTGTAGTTGGCCGGCCCAGCGCAACGCGAGCAGGCTGCCGTCTGCGTTCTCGCTCGTTACCGGGCCCCAGCTGCTTTCGCGCACCACCAGGGTTTCCGGTGATTTGCCGGCCACGGCGATGGTTTCGTTGTGGCTGCTCAGCGAGGTGCCGGCAGGTAACCAAGCGTAATCGGCGGTGTCGATGTAGCTGTTGGTGAACGCCCAGGCCACGCGTGTATTGCTGCCAACGATCACCGCAGGCAGGCCGGGGAGGGTGAAGCCGGTCACGTCCACCTTGCCTTCCGGCGCGGTGGGCTCGGTGTAACGCAGGCGTGCCCGGAACCAGATATTGGGCGCGCGCAGGTTCAAGTGCATGTCGTCGGCGATGATCGCGCGGCCGTCGGCAGTGAGTGCGCCCGCCACCGCAAAGTTGTTGCTGCCCGGAAAATACTCGGCCGCCAGTGGTGGCACACCGAAGCCTCTCTCCTGCGCGGCGGGAGAGAGGGGGACCCTATGCGGCGCAGAGGGTGGAGTGAGAGCAGCAGACGTCCCATCGCTTTTCGCCTGCGCACCTTCCAGCGCCCGCAGATCCAATGTCGCAGCATCCGGTAACGTGGCATTGCCGCGCGGTTGCCCAAACAAAGGCGCATCCCACTCACTGCCGTCGTGTGCCAGCAACGCATACAGCGCAGGGGGAACCACCTCGCGGACACGCGCCAGGGCCAGTTCGCGTGTGTTGGTCGGGTCCTGTAGATCGGCATACATCGCCAGGCCGGTCAGCACGGAATCCTCCAGTTCCCACGGGCGTGGTTGCTGGCGCAGCAGCAGGTAAGGCCACGGACGGACCGGCAATGCTGCCAGCCCGGCGTTGACGCCGTCGCGATAGGCCTGCACGGCCGCACGCTTGCTGCCCAGCGCGGTGTCCAGGTTCTCGACAGTGCGCGCCCGCAGCCGGTGCAGGCGCATCCTGCGATCCAGTGGCAGGGCATCGGCGCCGAATAGTTCGGACAGCTCGCCTGCGGCCGAGCGCCGCATCAGGTCCATCTCGAAGAAGCGTTCCTGCGCGTGGACATAGCCCAGTGCGCGCGCCATGTCGGCTTCGTTGGCGGCCTCGACGGTGAGCATGCCATTGGCATCGCGATCAATGCTGACCGGCGCCGACAAGCCCGGTAATACCAACTCCCCATCCAATTGGGCCAGGCTGCCACGCAGCAGCATCCAGACGATGAGCAGCAACAACAGCAGCAGTCCCAGCAAGATCCCCAGCACACGCAGCAGCCAACGCAGCACAGGCCTACCCCCGGTAGCAGTCACTGCGGCCGATTGTAGACAGGTTGTGAAGGCGGAATGTGGCACCCGGCCGATTGGCGGGGATTGCCGCCAAGGCTGTCCCCGGCGGGAGGGCGGAAAGCGAGGGGGCCCGTTGGTGAATCTGGTATCGCAACTGAAAGTGATTCCGATTAGATCATTGCCGCGCCGGATGGGGCACCCTATGTCCATTCGAACCATCAGGAGCACCCCCATGCAGGGCAAACCCGAAGTCATTGAATGCCTGAAGGAGCTGCTGCGCGGCGAACTGGCTGCGCGTGACCAGTACTTCATCCATTCCCGTCGTTACGAAGATCAGGGCCTGCTAGCGCTGTACGAGCGCATTGGCCACGAAATGGAAGAGGAGACCGAGCACGCCGACGCGCTGCTGCGTCGCATCCTGTTCCTGGGTGGCAATCCAGACATGCGTCCGCACGGTTTCGAGCCGGGCGTGACGGTGATGGAGATGTTGGAGAAGGATCTTCAGGTGGAGTACCAGGTGCGCGCCAATCTGGCCGCTGGTGTGAAGCTGTGCGAAGCGCAGGGTGACTATGTCAGCCGCGACATCCTGATCGCGCAGCTACGTGACACCGAAGAAGACCACGCCTGGTGGCTGGAGCAGCAGCTGAGTCTGATCAAGCGCATCGGCCTTGAGCTTTACCAGGTGAGCAAGATGGACGCCAAAGGGACTGCGGCACATTGATTGAACGAAAGGGCGGCGTAAGCCGCCCTTTTTCGTTGAAGGGGTGGTCCTTCCCCAAAGCGAAGGCAGCCCTCACTCCAGCCCCTCTCCGGCAAGCGGGAGAGGGGGGGCGGCAGGCTCTTGGCACGGCGCTGTTCTCAACCGCGTCGCAATTGATACACCGAAGTCCATAACGCGCTAACACCCTGCGCGCGGAAGTCCGGTTGCTGATCGAGGATGTCGCGTCGCTCCAGTAGACCTACCTGCCACGGTGCGGCGAACAGCGCCTCTACTTCGGGTTGCTCGACCGAGAACGGCGGACCCTGTTTTTCGTCCTGCGGGTATTCCAGGGTGATCAGCACGCCTTGGCAACCCTGTGGCAGACGCGCGTACACGGTGTCGCGGTAATGCTGGCGCAGTTGCGGCGGCAGTGCGATCAACGCTGCACGGTCATAGACACCAACTACATCAGCCAGCAGTTCAGCATCCAATGCAAAGGCATCGCCGCAGATGATCTCGATGGGGCCGGCAATGTAGTGCTCGCCAAAGGCGCTGCGATGGCGCTGCGGTGTGAGGCCGGCTTCGCTGAAGAACTGTTCCACCGCCAACGACGAAAGCTCCACGCCCAGCACTCGGTGGCCCTGTGCGGCCAGCCAATGCATGTCCAGCGTTTTGCCACACAGCGGCACGAGCACGCGGCTGCCGGCAGGAAGTTCAAGCGATGGCCAGTGCTTCTGCAGCAGCGGCATCACGTCGGCTTGATGGAAGCCGATCTGGCCGTCTTGCCAGCGTTGCAACCAGAACTCGGGATGCATGGTGGTTCTCCTTCGGTAGGCGTGGCGATAGTGGGAGGGCAAAGCCGTTTGGATAGGAAAAGGCCGGGTTTGCACCCGGCCTTTTCTTCATTGCTGACGGGACTTCAAGACCTTTTCAGCCTTCGGCCGCGTCACGCACACACCCGGCAGTTGTTTTGCCAGCAGTGCCGTTGCGCGCCAGCAAGGTGAACTACTGGACTTCAAGGCCTTCCACCTTCTGCCAGCCGCGCGGCAACAAATGCCCGCGCGTGGCCCGCGTTCCCAGATACGTTTCCAGATCCTTGAACGACAGGTTCATGGTGCGTTGGCCGCTGCGCACCAGCAGGGTGTTGCCCGGGCTTACCGCGACCACTGCAACCACGCGCTCGGTGGAGAGCTTGGCCTTGGGGATTTCGATGATCTTGTTGCCCTTGCCCTTGTCCAGCTCGGGAAGATCGCTGGCCGGGATGGCAAGCATGTTGCCGGCGCTGGTGACGGCAACGATGCGGTCGGTTTCCACATTGGCAACCGTGGCCGGCGACAGAACCGCTGAACCGGTGGACAGGTTGAGCATGGCCTTGCCGGCCTTGTTGCGGCCCACCAGATTCTCGAAGCGGGTGACGAAACCGTAGCCGTGCGAAGAAGCGAGCACGAAGCGGGTGGTGTTGTCGCCGCTGGCGATGGTGACGAAAGACGTCCCCGGTGCCGGCGAGAAGCGCCCGGTCAGGGGTTCGCCATTGCCACGCGCCGAGGGCAGGGTATGCACCGGCGTGGAGTAGGCACGGCCTTCGCTGTCGAGGAAAGCAACCTGCTGCGTGCTGCGTGTGCGGGTGACCGCAAGCATGCTGTCGCCGTCGCGGTAGGAGAGGGTGGCACCGTCTACGTCGTGACCCTTGGCTGCACGTACCCAGCCCTTCTCCGACAACACCACGGTCATCGGCTCGCTGGCGACCAGCTCGGTTTCGTCGATGGCCTGTGCGGCACCACGCTGCACCAGCGGCGAGCGACGCTCGTCGCCGAACTTCTTGGCGTCGGCCTGCAGTTCGTCCCGGACCAGCTTTTTCAGCTTGGCGTTGCTCTGCAGGATGGACAGAATCTTGTCGCGCTCCTTGGCCAGCTCGTCCTGCTCGCCACGGATTTTCATCTCCTCCAGGCGGGCCAACTGCTTCAGCTTGGTCTCAAGGATGTACTCGGCCTGGTCTTCGCTCAATTCGAAGCGTGCGATCAACGCAGCCTTGGCATCGTCCTCGGTGCGGATGATGTGGATCACTTCATCCAGGTTGAGGAATGCGACCAGCAAACCTTCCAACAGGTGCAGGCGGCGCTCGACCTTCTGCAGGCGGTGGTTGAGGCGACGGGTGACCGTGTCCTGGCGGAAGCGCAGCCACTCGCTGAGCAGCATCTTCAGGTTCTTGACCTGCGGGCGCCCGTCCAGACCAATAACGTTGAGATTGACGCGGAAGCTGCGCTCCAGGTCGGTGATGGCGAACAGGTGGCCCATCAGCTGGTCCGCATCAACGCGGTTGGAGCGCGGCATCAGCACTACGCGCACCGGATTGGCGTGGTCGGACTCGTCGCGGATGTCTTCCAGCCACGGCAGCTTCTTGGCGCGCATCTGCGCGGCGATCTGCTCGATTACCTTGGACGGCGACACCTGGTGCGGCAGCGCGGTGATCACGATGTTGCTGCCTTCCTTGAGGAAGGTGGCGCGTGCGCGCACGCTGCCGTAGCCGGTCTCGTAGATGTTTCGCAGATCCGCCGCCGGGGTGATGATCTCGGCGGTGGTCGGGTAGTCGGGGCCCTTCACGTGCTCGCACAGCTCGGCGATGGTGGCGTCCGGGTCGTCGATCAGGTGCAGCAGCGCGCTGACGATCTCATTGAGGTTGTGCGGCGGGACGTCGGTGGCCATGCCCACGGCGATGCCGGTGGTGCCATTGAGCAACAGGTGCGGCAGGCGAGCCGGCAACCAGCTGGGCTCTTCCATCGTGCCGTCGAAATTGGGCGTCCAGTCCACGGTGCCCTGGCCCAGCTCGCCCAGCAGCACTTCGGCGATCGGGGTGAGCTTGGATTCGGTGTAACGCATGGCCGCGAACGACTTGGGGTCGTCGGTGGAGCCGAAGTTGCCCTGGCCCTCGATCAGCGGATAGCGGTAGGAGAACGGCTGGGCCATCAGCACCAGCGCCTCGTAGCAGGCGCTGTCACCGTGCGGGTGGTACTTGCCGATCACGTCACCGACGGTGCGTGCGGACTTCTTGGGCTTGGAGGTGGAGCTCAGGCCCAGCTCGCTCATGGAATAGATGATGCGGCGTTGCACCGGCTTGAGCCCGTCGCCGAGGAACGGCAGGGCGCGGTCCAACACCACATACATGGAATAGTCGAGATAGGCGCGTTCAGCGTACTCGCGCAGCGGCTGCTGTTCGAAGCCGTGGAAGGCTGGGCGTGCGAGGTCGGTCATTACGAGGGGTGCTACCTGTAAACGTGAAGCCGCGGCGTGGCTGCCGGCTTCCAGCCTGCCGATTATCCGGATGGCGGCGGGGATGCCAAGCCGGAGGCGAGCTGCGGATGCCGGCGGGGAGCGATTGTGTCCAGATGTGTAACACTGAATTCAGTTCTTGTTGGAAATATTTCACGGAGAATATTTCCAGTTGGAAATAAAATGACGCCCCATGAATGATCCCTTTCCCATGCCGCCGAGCTTCGGCCTGTTGCTCAGGCAGGTCCGTGATGGCCTTGTCCGGCAATTGGACATCGCCATGCGCGAGGAAGGCCTGGGTATTGGCTTCACCCACTACCTGGGCCTCAAAGCGCTGTCCTGCCGGGCGCCCTGCACCGCGGCGGAGCTGGGCAATGCCATCGACCAAGTGCCCAGTGCTGTGACCCGCCTGTTGGACCGGCTGGAAGAACTGGGTTGCGTGCGTCGCCAGCCGCACGCCCAGGACCGCCGCGCCCTGCAGATTGTGTTGACCGATGAAGGCCGAGCGCTGTGGCTACGGCTCAAGGCGCGTGGTGACCAGGTGATCGACCTGGCCATGCACGACCTGGACCGCGCCGAGCGCGACCAGTTGTTCTCCCTGCTTACCCGCGTACGCGACTCACTCTCTCCCCCATGAAAACTTCCCCCATACGTTTGTCCCGCCCGCTGCTGGTGGGTGCTTTGGCGTTGGCGCTCGCCGCCTGCGCCAGCAGCCGTGGGCTGCAACCGCAAGGACGTCTACTGGATGCAGACAGCCTGCATGCCGGCCAGACACTGGCAGGCAGCGGGCTCAGTGCCTCTGGATTCCCTGCTGCCGATTGGTGGCGCGCGCTGGGGGATGCCCAGCTCGATGCCTTGGTTGACGAAGGGCTGCGTAACAGCCCGTCGCTGGACATCGCCGACGCGCGCCTGCGGCAAGCACAGGCGCAGGTCGCCGGTGCGCACGCCGACCGCCTGCCGAGCCTGTCCGTATCGCCGGGCTACACCGGCATGCGTCTGCCGGAGTCCATGCTCGGCGACGAAGCCGGCGGCCATTACGCCGGCAGCGTGCAGACGGTGTTGAACTTCAGCTACGGCGTGGACCTGTGGGGCGGCAAACGCGCTACCTGGGAAGCCGCGGTGGACAGCAACCATGCCGCCACGGTCGATGCACAGGCCGCGCGCCTGGACCTGTCGGCCGGCATCGTCCAGGCCTATCTGGAGTTGGCTCACGCCTGGGAGCTGCAGCAGGTGGCCAATGACGAACTGGCCCGCGCCGACAAAACCCTGTCCTTGACCCGCCAGCGCCGCAGCGCCGGTATCGATAGCGAGCTGCAGGTGCGTCAGGCCGAAGCGCGTCTGCCGCTGGCCAAGCAACAGCAACTGGCTGCACAGCAGCAGATCGATGCCGCTCGCAATGCGTTGGCGGCACTGGTTGGGCAGGGCCCGGATCGCGGCCTGCAGATCACGCAGCCGCAGCCGTTGAATCCGCTGGCGCTGCAGTTGCCGGGTGTATTGCCCAGCGAACTGCTGGGGCGACGCCCTGACATCGTTGCCGCGCGGTGGCGCGTGGAGGCAGCAGGGCGCCAGATTGATGCAGCCAAGGCGCGCTTCTATCCCAGCCTCAACCTGACTGCATTGGGCGGTGTGGTGTCCAAGGATTTGGGCAGCCTGCTTGAGAGCGGCTCCACGTTCGGGATCCTGGCGCCGGCATTGAGCCTGCCAATCTTCGATGGCGGCCGCCTGCGCGCCGGTCTGGCCGGGCGCGATGCCGATTACGACCTGGCCGTCGCCAGCTACAACCACGCCGTGGTGGATGCACTGCGCGAGGTGGCCGACCAGGTCAACGCGGTGCGTTCGCTCGCCACGCAGGTGGAAGCACAGCAGCAGGCGATGGGCATCGCGCAGGCCGCATACGCGTTGGCGTCGCAGCGCTACCACGCCGGCATCGGCAACTACCTG
The DNA here is from genome assembly GCF_027497995.1 of Stenotrophomonas sp. Iso1. Taxonomy (GTDB): domain Bacteria; phylum Pseudomonadota; class Gammaproteobacteria; order Xanthomonadales; family Xanthomonadaceae; genus Stenotrophomonas. Next base: position 1,239,080 of record NZ_JAODBT010000001.1, read on the forward strand.
GACGTGCTCAGCACCCAGGACGTGCTGCTGCAGGCCCAGCAACGTTTGAGCAACCTGCAGTCGCAGCGGCTGCTGTCCAGCGTGCGCCTGAGCGCGGCGCTGGGCGGTGGTTTCCAGCCTGCCGACAACGCGCTGCCGGTCGCCGTTGAATCCGATAACAAGAATTCCTGAGAACCCTCATGAGCCAGACTTCCTCTCCCGAAGCGGCCGCCGCCGCGCCCAGCCGTCGTGGCAAATTGCTGCGTGGCCTGCTGCTGATTGTGGTGATCCTTCTCGCCGCATTTGTGGCTTGGTATTACCTGCTCGGCCGTTGGGCCGAAGAAACCGATGACGCCTATGTGGTCGGCAACCAGGTGCAGATCACCCCATTGATCGCCGGTACCGTGGTCGCCATTGCTGCAGACGACGGCATGAAGGTCGAGCAGGGCCAGTTGCTGGTGCAGCTGGACCCAGCCGATACCGAAGTGGCGATGCAGCAAGCGCAGGCCAACCTGGCCGGCACCGTGCGCCAGGTGCGCGGCCTGTATCGCAGCGTTGAAGGTGCGCAGGCTGAACTGAGCGCACGTCAGATCGCCCTCAAGCGGGCCCGCGACGACTTCGCACGACGCAAGGACCTGGCCGTTACCGGTGCCATTTCTAACGAAGAACTGGCGCACGCGCGTGATGAACTTGCCGCCGCCGAAGCGGCCGTGGCCGGTTCACGCGAAACGGTGGAACGCAGCCGCGCGCTGGTCGATGACACCATCATCGCGACCCAGCCGGACGTACAAGCCGCCGCCGCGCAACTGCGCCAGGCGTACTTGAACCATGCACGCGCAGGCATTGTCGCGCCGGTGACCGGCTATGTCGCACGCCGTTCGGTGCAACTGGGTCAGCGCGTGCAGCCAGGCGCTGCCTTGATGGCGGTAGTGCCAACCGAGCAGATGTGGGTGGAAGCCAACTTCAAGGAAACCCAGCTGCGTCATATGCGCCTGGGCCAGGAAGTGGAGCTGCGTTCGGACCTGTACGGCAGCGACGTTACTTACAAAGGCCAGATCACCAGCCTCGGCCTGGGCACCGGTTCGGCGTTCTCGCTGTTGCCGGCGCAGAACGCCAGCGGCAACTGGATCAAGATCGTGCAGCGCGTGCCGGTGCGCATCGCTATCGATGCGAAGCAACTGGCCGAGCATCCGCTGCGCATTGGCCTGTCGATGAAGGCCGACGTGAATCTGCATGACCAGAAGGGCAGGGTGCTGCCGGTCGATGTGGCCAAGGGCACGGTGTACGGCACCCAGGTCTATGCCAGGCAGTTGCAGGATGCCGACGCGCTGATACACACCATCATCCAGGGCAACCTGCCGTCGTCGGCACGCGCCAGCTGAGGTCACCATGTCTGCTCAAGCTCCCGCCGCTCCCGCCGCTCCTTCGGTGGGTGCTGGGCCGGCCAATGTAGCCCTGTGCACGGCCGGCCTGGCGCTGGCCTCCTTCATGCAGGTGCTCGACACCACCATCGCCAATGTGTCGCTGCCAACCATCGCCGGCAACCTCGGTGCCAGTTCGCAGCAGGCGACGTGGGTCATCACGTCCTTCGCGGTGAGCACCGCCATCGCGCTGCCGCTGACGGGTTGGCTCAGCCGTCGCTTCGGCGAGGTCAAGTTGTTCATCTGGGCGACGATCGCTTTCTCCATCGCCTCGCTGCTGTGCGGCATAGCGCAGAGCATGGGCATGCTGGTGGTATCGCGCGCGCTGCAGGGTTTTGTTGCCGGACCGATGTACCCGATCACCCAATCGCTGCTGGTGTCGATCTACCCGCGTGAGAAACGGGGGCAGGCGCTGGCACTGCTGGCGATGATCACGGTGGTTGCACCGATCGCCGGGCCCATCCTTGGTGGCTGGATCACCGACAACTACAGCTGGGAATGGATCTTCCTGATCAACGTGCCGCTGGGCGTGATTGCTGCGGTAATCGTCGGCGGCCAGTTGCGGCACCGGGTGGAGCAGGTCGAAAAGCCGAAGATGGATTACGTCGGCCTGGTCACCCTGGTGATCGGCGTTGGCTGCCTGCAGTTGCTGTTGGATCTGGGCAATGAGGAGGACTGGTTCGCCTCGACCAAGATCGTGGTGCTGGCCTGCGTTGCGGCCGTGGCGCTGGCGGTATTCCTGATATGGGAACTGACCGACAAGGACCCCATCGTCGACCTGCGCCTGCTGCGCCATCGCAACTTCCGCGCCGGCACGCTGGCGATGATTGTTGGCTACGCCGCGTTCTTTTCGGTGGCGCTGATGATCCCGCAATGGCTGCAGCGCGACATGGGTTACACCGCAATCTGGGCGGGGTTGGCGACCGCGCCGTTGGGCTTCTTGCCGATCCTGTTGGCGCCCATGTTGGGCAAGTTCGGGCACAAGTTCGACATGCGCATGCTGGCCACCATCGCCTTCTTCGTGCTGTCGATGACCAGCTTCATGCGTTCGGGCTTCAACCTGCAGGTGAACTTCGCGCATGTGGCCGGTGTGCAGTTGCTGATGGGCATGGGCCTGGCGTTGTTCTTCATGCCGGTGCTGCAGATTCTGTTGTCGGATCTGGATGGGCGCGAAGTGGCTGCCGGCTCCGGTCTGGCCACCTTCCTGCGGACCCTCGGCGGCAGTTTTGCCGCATCGCTGACCACCTGGTTGTGGGCACGGCGGACCCAGCAGCACCACGCGGGGCTGACCGAGCACATCTCGCTCTATGACCCGGGCATGCACGCGCAGGTCACCGCGATGGGGCAGGGCGACCTGCAACGCGGTGCTGCGGTGTTGGACAACATGATCCTGCACCAGTCCTCGCAGATGGGCTTCAACGACATCTTCCTGCTGCTGGGTTGGGTGTTTCTGGCAATCATCGTGTTTGTCTGGATGGCCAAGCCGCCGTTTGGTGCAGGCGGCGGTGCGGCGGCAGGCGGCGGGCATTAAGCGGCAGGCCTAGTCGCATTGGTAGAGCGGAGCCATGCTCCGCTGCAGCCTTATTCAGTGAAGCCCCTGCCGAGCATGGCTCGGCACTACGTGGCGCGTGCATTGTGTAGAGCACAGCCACGCTGCGCTGGGGCATTACCGGTGAAGCCCCTGCCGAGCGCGGCTCGGCACTACCGAAGTGCACGTATTGCGTCGCCAATCTCCAAATCGCAGACATGAAAAAACCCGCTTTCGCGGGTTTTTTTATTCTTGAGTCATGGTGCCCAGAAGAGGACTCGAACCTCCACGAAGTTGCCCCCGCTAGCACCTGAAGCTAGTGCGTCTACCAATTCCGCCATCTGGGCGACTCAGGGGGCGAATTCTGTGTGAGAACGCGGAATGTGTCAACAGGTTTTCAGCGACAAATGCGTTGGTACGGGCAGCCGCTTCAATGCGGCGCCACCGCGCCCAGATGCAGCAGCAGGCTGCGCATCGCCGAGGACAGGGTTTTCCATTGTGCAAAACACAGGCAGAGATGGCGCCGCGCCCAGTCGTCGCGCAACGCCACCACCTGGTAGCCATGCGTGCGCCGGAAGCGCCGCGCTTGCGCCTGCGGCACCACCGCAATCCCGACGCCGTGACCCACCATCGCGCACACGCCCTCAAAGGTTTTCATGTGGACGCGCGCGGCCAATGCCCGGCCCGCATCCTGTGCCTGCAGGTTGATGTGCTCCTGCAGGGCGTTGCCGTCGGCCAGAGCAATGAAGGCTTCGCCGAGTACGTCGGCAAATACAACGGATGTGTGGCGCGCCAGGCGGTGTTTCGGCGGGACGATCAGCACCAGGTGATCCTTCGCCACCGGTTGCAGGTGCAGACCGTCGGCCGCCACCGCATCGCTGACGATGCCGGCTTCGGCCAGACCGGCGCTCACCGCGCGGACGATCTCGATGCTGGTGCGTTCCTTCAAATCCACCCGCAGCTTTGGCCGCTCGGCCAGCCACGGGGCAAGTGGCGGAGGCAGGAAGTCGGTCAGCGCGGCGGTATTGGCATACAGGTGCAGCGTGCCGCGCGCGCCTTGGGCGAAATCCTGCAGCTCATCACGCAGGCGCGAACGCTGTTGCAGGATCAATCGCGCGTGGTGGGCGAGGGCATCGCCAGCCTCGGTCGGCGTCACGCCGCGCGGGTGACGTAGCAGCAGTTCCACGCCGGCATCGGTTTCGATGGCGCGCAGCCGTTCGCTGGCCGAGGCCAGGGCTAGATTGGCGCGCGCAGCGCCTGCGGTGATGCTGCCGGCGTCCACCACACACAGGAACAGACGCAGGTCGGCAAGATCCATTCGCACGGGCATTCTCCTGTCCAGCCTTCGGATGCGCCGAAGGGTAGCGCGGAACATCCGCATTGTGGCCAGGTCCGGGCGCCGCTCCAATGCGGGCATGTCTGATTCCCTTGTTTTGACGCTACTGCTGGTCGCCACCTTCACCCTTGCCGGAACGGTGAAAGGCGTGACCGGAATGGGCCTGCCCACCGTCGCCATGGCACTGCTGGGTACATTGATGTCGCCCAGCGTCGCGGCGGCGTTGCTGGTGATCCCGTCGCTGGTGACCAATATCTGGCAGCTGTTGCATGGGCCGCATCTGCACACGGTGGTGCAACGGCTGTGGCCGATGATGTTGGCGATCATGGTCAGCACCCTGGCGGGAGCGGCATTGCTGACGAAAGTGGATGCGCGCTGGTCGGGCTTCGCACTCGGCGGCGTGTTGGTGGCCTACGTGCTGCACGGCTTGCTGGCGCCGGCATTGCAGGTGCCGGTCTGGGTGGAAAAGCGATTTTCGCCAGCGGTTGGCGTGGTGACCGGCATCGTTACCGGCGCCACCGGCGTGTCGGTGATACCGGTCGTACCGTGGCTGCAGTCGCTGGATATGGAGCGCGATGTGCTGGTGCAGGCATTCGGCTTGTCGTTCACCGTTTCCACGTTCGCGTTGGCCATGGGTTTATGGATGCAGGGCGCGTTCGCTCTGAGCACGTTGGGTTGGTCGGCGCTGTCGGTGCTCCCCGCACTTGCCGGCATGTGGCTGGGGCAGAAGATCCGCGCGCGGATCAGCCCGCGCCGCTTCCGCCAATGCCTGCTGATGTTCTTGTTGCTGCTGGGGCTGCAGTTGTTGCTGCAGCCGCTTATGTCGCCGTGAGACTGACCGAGGGGTGTTATCTGCACACGTAGGCCGGGATGAAATCCCAGCGGTTGGCGGCGCGTCGAGGGTGCTGGGATTTCATCCTCGCCTACGATGCTGCAATGGCAATGCTCAAATCGCAGGCATGAAAAAACCCGCTTTCGCGGGTTGTTTCATTCTTGAGTCATGGTGCCCAGAAGAGGACTCGAACCTCCACGAAGTTGCCCCCGCTAGCACCTGAAGCTAGTGCGTCTACCAATTCCGCCATCTGGGCGACTCAGGAGCGGGATTATGCATGGCGATCCTTGGTGCGTCAACACTTTCGTACGGATCCGGTTGCAAGGGCTGGAGTGCAGCCTCGCCGAGCCTCCCCTTACCGGCGACCAAGGACCCGTCGCTTGGCCCAGTCCGCCCCTCGGGAGGTCGAAAGAATCCATCGATCCCCACCCTGAAAGCCTTGGCGAAAATGGCGCCTCGACTCAGAACAGGTAGCTTGCCCCGACGAAGTATTCGGTCTCGTGCTTGCCGCTGACTACATCAGCAGTCACGCCCCAATGGTGGTTGAACTCGTACAGAAGTCCTGCACGTAAAAACGTCTGGTCATGAAAATGTTCGTCTTGCCAGCTGGACTGGCCGGCCATCAACCACGCTTCCAGCTGAGGTGTGAATTTCCCTTTGACTCCGGCTTCGGCTTGCATGCCGTATGACGTGTGGCCTTCGTCAATGTGTTGGGCAGCACCTCGGATCAAGAAATCCCAGCTGTCGTTCAGGGGAGTGTGGAAGCCGAGGCCACCTCGCAGGGAATTCGCGTCACCTGCCCCATGCTCCAGATCGATGAAGCTGCCGGCGCCGTACAAAAACACATGGTCTGAAACCGAAAACGATATGTTCGCCGCGAAGCCGTCGCCATTGTGCCCAGCATGCAGCCAAGACCAGCCAGCTTCGATGAAATCATAGCCCGGGCCGTGGCCTTCGCTGGCAAGACACATGGCAGGAAACCCAGCGAGCGCGATTGATGCAGCAACTAAATACTGTTTCCTCATGGGATGCCTCCATAGGGTGGCAAGTATCCGGGCACGCGATCAGGTGGTGATCGCGTGCCCCCATTGTGTTTAGAGTGCGGTGTAAATGGTCTTGCCATCCTTGATCGTTTCAACAACCTTGATGTCCTTGATTGCGTCTGGATCCACTTTCATCGGATTGTTGTCCAGGATAACCAGATCAGCTCGTTTGCCAGGCTCAAGGGAACCCTTGCTGGCTTCCTCGAAATACTCGTATGCCGCGTTGATAGTGATGGCCTTGATCGCATCAAGTGGGCTGATTCTTTCTTCCGGCCCCAGCACTTCCCCGCTGCGGAGCTTCCGATTCACGGCAGTCCACACGACCATCATCTGGTTGATCGGAACCACGCTGAAGTCAGTGTGGTTTGTCGGCTTGAGGCCCATCGTAATGGCGGTATTCATCGGGCTGATGAAGGACGCTTGTTGCATCCCTCTGTTCTTGACGTGGGCTTCGCCGAAGAAGAACGTGTGCTCGGTGTAAAACGAAGGGATCATTTTGTAGTCCAGATATTTCTGGAGTTGATCCTTGCGGACGAATTGCGAGTGAATTATCACCGTGCGACGGTCCTTCTCGGCAGCGCCCGCGATTCCGAATTCGTGGCCCTCCAGCACCGCATCGATACCCGCGTCACCGTTTGCGTGAGCGATCACCTGCAAGCCATTGTCATAGCAGGTCTTGAACATGCCATTGAGCACGTCCTGCGGGAAGGTGGGCTCACCTCTCCAGTCCTTTTCGCCGCCCGGTCCGCCGGTCAGATATGGCGTGGTGAAGAACGCAGTTTTTCCTTGGGGCGACCCGTCGGCGAGAATCTTGCATCCGCCCAGCTTGAGGTGATTGCTGTAGCTGCCAAATGTATTTGCTGGGTGAACCTGCAGGACCTTTTCGAGATCGCCGATGAACGGGTAGGAGATCACGTCGATAAAGAGCTCGCCACGTTCGGCAGCACGCTTGAGCACCTCGACTTGAGGAGCCATGGAGGCACCATCTTGCGCGGTGGTCACGCCAGCGGCGGCATACAAGTCCTGGGCGTATTTAATCTGGCCCGGCTCTTGTTCCTGAGAGGACGCCGGGAGTTGTTCGTGCAAAGGAATCCAAGCGGTTTCCATCAGAAGGCCGGTAGGTTCCTGGGTGCCGGGTTTGCGCGCGATAACGCCGCCCGCAGGTGTCTTGGTCTCCGCCGATATGCCGAACTTCTTCAGCGCAGCAGAGTTGAGAACCGCGCCATGCGTCGATACGTGCAGGACAATCACCGGGTTGTCAGGAAAAGCAGGGTCGAGATCGTCGCGAGTCAGTGGATGGTCGCCGGGCAGCATGTTGTCGTCGTACCCATAACCCAGAATGATGTCGCCGGGCTTTTTGGACTTTGCTTTCGCAAAGCGCTGCAGCTCGGTAACGATCTCCGCAGCGGTGCTGGCGGGGCCTACGGGGGGCGCGGTAACGTTTGCCTGATCCTCCATTGCCATGCCGTTGATGAAGTGGCTATGAGGATCTATGAAGCCCGGCAGCAAGGTCTTTCCTTTCAGATCGACCATTTTGGTGCTGGCACCTTTGCTGCTCGTTGTGATGTCACTCAAGCTGCCGAGGGCTACTATCTTTCCGTCCTTGATTGCGAGCGCTTCCACCGTGGGTTGAGCGTCGTTGACGGTGACAATGTCGCCACCGTAGTAGATGGAATCGGCAACGATCTGGCCGGCTGAATCGCTTGCGGGTGCACGTGCCGCGTCATCATGTCCCGCGGAGCAACCGGTTAAAGCCAAGGCGACGAAACATAATCCGACGGCGAGATGTTTCATGGTTATCTCCATGCTGGATTGAATGCGGTCAGCTACAACCCTGTCTCAGTCGGCGTATACGAACCCCGAGACCAATCCGCCATCGGAAATCTGTTGTTACAGACGCTCAGATTCTTCCGCTGCGAATAGCCGATTGCGCTGCGATGAACTTCGTCCTGCGGACACTCGCTTGATCCCCATGCGAACGTGCCCGTGGCGAGATTACTGCCTGAACATGCAAAGCGCTATCGCGCAAAGGCAGATCGGAAGTGCATCACCGGGCTGGGTGGCGGGCGGGTCTCAAGTACGCAGCGCGCCTATTTCACAGAAGGGCGCCGGCAGAGGCCGTTACGGGGGCCGAAAAACAAGAAACCCCTGATTTCTCAGGGGTTTCTTTTAAATTGGTGCCCAGAAGAGGACTCGAACCTCCACGGAGTTGCCCCCGCTAGCACCTGAAGCTAGTGCGTCTACCAATTCCGCCACCTGGGCACTTCAGGCCGGCGAGTTTGGCTAGCGCGCTGGCGTTTGTCAACGGTTTTTCACATTGACGCGGCGTGCTGGCATGCGCACTGCGTACACGGTTCAGCAGGTACCATGGCGGTCGATGAACAACAAAAAGACCAATGGGGCCGGAAAGGCCCGCAAGTCCGCCGCCGGCGCCAAGCCGGACCAGGCCCCGGGCAAAGCCCGCAAATCCGCAAAACTGCCGCCGTGGATGCCGGAGAGCCTGTCGGCTCCCGCTAAACCCGGCCGCGGCAAACCCAAAGACACCGCTTCTTCTGCACCGCAGAGCTTCGTGCGTGGCCGTCGCAAGCCCGCAGCAGGGCCGGCGGTAGCGGTTGAAGACCCCTATGCCTCCCGCGAAGCAGAACGCTACGCGCAGCCCATTGCCAGCCGTGAAGCCATCCTGCAACTGCTGGAGCGCTGCGAGGGCCCGCAGAACCTTGAGGAAATTGGCCGTCAACTTGGCCTGACCGAGCCCGACCGCGCCGATGCCCTGTCCAAGCGCCTGGGTGCAATGGTGCGCGATGGTCAGCTGGTGCAGAACCGCCGTGGTGGTTTCGCGCCGGTGCTGGCATTGAGCCTCATCCCCGGCGTGGTGATTGCCAATCCGGAAGGTTTTGGTTTCCTGCGCCCGGACGAAGGCGGCGATGACCTGTTCCTGTCGCCGTATGAAATGCGCAAGGTGATGCACGGTGACCGTGCGTTGGCCAACGTCACCGGCATTGACCGCCGAGGCCGCCGCGAAGGCAGCATCGCGCGCGTGCTGGAGCGGGGCGTCAACCGGCTGATCGGCCATTTCAGCGTGGAATTCGGCATCAATTATGTGGTGCCCGATGACAAGCGCATCCAGCGCAACATCCAGATCCCCGGTGAAGCTACCGGCGGTGCGAAGGATGGCCAACTGGTGGTGTGCGAGCTGACCCACGCGCCGGATTCGCGACGCCCTCCGATCGGCAAGATCATCGCCGTGTTGGGCGACAAGCTGACCCCGTCGCTGGTGGTGGAAACCGCGATTCACGGCCACGAGCTGCCGTATGAGTTCCCGCCGGAAGTGCTGGACGAAGCCACCGCCATCCCGATGACGGTGAAGCCGTCGATGATCGGCAAGCGCGTGGACCTGCGTTCGATGCCGCTGGTGACCATCGATGGCGAGGACGCCAAGGACTTCGACGACGCGGTGTATTGCGAAGCCAACCACGATGGCTTCCGCCTGGTGGTCGCCATTGCCGACGTGTCCAACTATGTGCGTCCCGGTACGCCGCTGGATGATGAAGCGCAGAAGCGCGCGACGTCGGTGTACTTCCCCGGTTTCGTAGTGCCGATGCTGCCGGAGACGCTGTCCAACGGCATCTGCTCGCTGCGGCCGAAGGAAGACCGCATGTGCTTCGTCTGCGACATGCAGGTGGGCCGCGATGGGCAGGTCAGCGGTTCTAAGTTCTACGAAGCGGTGATGAACTCGCACGCGCGCCTGACCTACACGCAGGTATGGAATGCGGTGGGCGAGGACGATGCAGACGCCAAGGCGTTCATCGGCCCGTTGCTGCCGCAGATCCAGAGCCTGCACCAGCTGTACCGCATTCTGGCCAAGGCACGCGACCGCCGTGGCGCCATCGAGTTTGAAACCTCGGAAGTGCGTTTCGTGCTCGACAACCGGGGCGAAGTCACCCAAGCCGGCATGATGGTGCGCAACGACGCGCACAAGCTGATCGAAGAATGCATGATCGCGGCTAACGTTGAAGCCGCGCGTTATCTGCTGTCCATGCATATCCCGGCGCCATTCCGCGTGCACGAGCGGCCGCCGGAGTCCAAGTTCGCCGACCTGCTGGAGTTCCTCAAGGAATTCAAGCTGAGCCTGCCGGCATGGAACAAGGTGCAGCCGGGCGATTACACCAAGCTGCTGAAGAAGGTGCGTGAGCGTCCGGATTCGGCCCTGCTGGAATCGGTGTTGCTGCGCAGCCAGTCGCTGGCGGTGTATTCGCCGGACAACAACGGCCACTTCGGTCTGGCGCTGGAGGCGTACGCGCACTTCACCTCGCCGATCCGTCGTTATCCAGACTTGTTGGTGCACCGTGCCATCAAGTACGCGCTGACCGGCGGGCCGAGCGAGAAATACATCTACACCCCGCGCGAGGTTGCGGCGCTGTCGTTGCAATGCTCCGAGCGTGCGCGCCGTGCCGATGAGGCCGAGCGCGAAGTTGACGAGCGTTTCCGCGCGGCCTGGATGGAAAAACACGTTGGCGGCCAGTTCGATGGCGTGATCAGTGGTGTGACCAGCTTCGGCCTGTTTGTGGAACTGGACGAGTCCAAGGTCAACGGTCTGGTCCACGTCACCCAGCTGCCGCACGACTATTACCAGTTTGATCCGATTCGCAAAACGCTCAGCGGCGACCGCCGTGGCAGTGAGTTCCGTCTCGGCGACCGGGTGCGCGTTTTGGTGCTCAAGGCCAGCATGGAAGAGCGCAAGATCGACTTCCGCTTGGTCCAGAAGGACGGCGAGGCCAGTGACGCGGCACCACTGCCCGAGCGCGGCAAGCCGGCCAAGCGCGTCAAAAAGAAGTACTGAAGGCCCGGTGTGATGAGTGGCCGAGGTGAGTGAAAAGGAGTGAGAAACGGCAGCAGCAATGGCCTGCTGCGTTTCTCCTTCAGCTTCGTCAGGGGGCGACCGGCGCGGGAAACCGAGCGGTTGCCCTTGCGCTTACTTGCCCCTCACTCCTCTTCGCGCGTTCCTCAGTAGTACCATTGCCCCCCAAATTTCCCCCCATGTGACGCCAATGAGCAAGCAGAACCAGTGGATCGTCGGCGTCAATGCCGTGGCTTCTTCGATTGAGAAGGACCCGGAGAACGTTCGTGAAGTCCTGATCGAGGCCGGTGCCAAAAACCCGCGTCTGGTCGAAATTGAAGAAGAAGCCCTGCGCAAGGGCATCGATGTGCGCAAGGTCAATGCGCAGGCGCTGGGCGGCGTGGCCGGGCAGGTCCGCCATCAGGGTGTGGTTGCGCGGTATGCCGCGCCCAAACTGTGGGACGAGAACGAACTGCAGGGCCTGATCGAAGCCGCCGAAGGCAAAGCCTTGGTGCTGGTGCTGGACGAAGTGCAGGATCCGCACAATCTGGGCGCCTGCCTGCGCAGTGCCGCTGCCGCTGGCGTTACCGCCGTGGTGATCCCCAAGGACAAGAGCGCGCCGGTCAATGCCACCGTGCGCAAGGTCAGCGCCGGCGCCGCTGACAGCATTCCCGTGGTGTCGGTGACCAACCTGGTCCGTTGCATCAAGGACATGCAGAAGCTGGGCGTGTGGGTCTACGGGTTGGCCGGTGAATCGGACACGACCATCCACAAGCTCGACCTGCGCGGCAACGTGGCGCTGGTGATGGGCGGTGAAGCCGATGGCATGCGCCGCCTCACCCGCGAAACCTGCGACCAGTTGGTGCGCATCCCGATGCCGGGTGATATCGAAAGCCTGAATGTTTCCGTCGCCACCGGCGTGGCCCTGTTCGAAGCCGTCCGCCAACGTCTGTAAAGGAATCTGCATGCTCCACGCGCCGCACCGTCTGTTTCTTCCACTGACTGCGGCGTTACTGGGGCTATGCGCCTTTGCGGCCGTCGCAAAGGAAGCCCCCCGTGCCCATGCGCGTGATCTGGGCGTCGCGCCGGGCATCTTCGCTCCTGGCAAGTACAACGCCATCACTGACGTCGCGGGCGTGCGTGTGGGCCAGGTAACCCTGGCGGAGGGCGACACGGTGCGCACCGGCATCACCGCGATCCTGCCGCATGCCGGCAATGTTTATCGCTCCCGTGTGCCAGCAGCGGTGCATGTGGGCAATGGTTTCGGCAAGTTCGTCGGCAGCACCCAGGTCAACGAACTGGGCGAGTTGGAAACCCCGATCTTGCTGACCTGCACGCTATGCGTGTGGAAGGCAGCCGATGCCATGGCTGAGTGGATGCTGGCCAAACCCGATATGCAGCAGGTGCGTTCGCTGAATGTCGTGGTCGGCGAGACCAACGACGGCGGTTTGAATGACATCCGTGCGCGGCCAATCACCGCCGATGCCGTACGTCGCGCACTGGAAACCGCGCAGAGCGGGCCGGTGCAGGAAGGCAGCGTGGGCGCTGGTACGGGCACGGTCGCATTTGGTTGGAAGGGGGGTATCGGCACCTCGTCGCGCAAGCTGCCTGACAGCCTTGGTGGCTGGACGGTGGGCGTGTTGGTGCAGGCCAATTTCGGCGGTGTGCTGCAGGTAGAGGGCGCGCCGGTCGGTCGTGAACTGGATCGCTACGCGTTCCAGAACGCGGTTGCCCAGCAGGAGAACGCGCGTGGGTTGGCGGATGATCGCGGCGATGGCTCGGTGATCATCGTCATCGCCACGGATGCGCCGCTGTCGGATCGCAACCTGCGGCGTCTGGCATCGCGCGGGATGATGGGATTGGGCCGCACCGGCAGTTCCGCGTCCAACGGCAGTGGCGATTACGTGCTGGCGTTTTCTACCGCCGAGTCGGTGCGTCGCGCCTTCGATGCGCAGCAACTGCAGACCACCGAGTTGGCCAATGAAGCGATGAGCGCGGTGTTTCAGGCCGGCGTGGATACGGTGGAAGAGTCGGTTTACAACGCTTTGTTCATGGCAACCACGACAAGCGGAAATGGCCAGACGGTGGAAGCGATTCCGTTGGATCGGGTGCGAGAGATCCTACGTGCACATGGAATAGCATCGCCGAAACCGTAAACGTAGCGGGGGTCTGGCAGGCTGCAGGAATGCGGGAGGCACTCCCTTCTTCCGCTTGCGGGATAAGGGGATGCAAAGCACCGGAAGAGTGACCTTCCGCTCTGCTTTCTTTAAGAGCCGCCCTTACGCCAACAGCCAATCCGCGTCCCGGCCCATGCGCTGGCGCAAGGGCACTCAACGGATCGCGAACTGACGGTTTGCAAGCAATCCTCTTCGCCCCGCGAGCGGGGGAGGGGCTTTGCATCGCTTGGGCTTTGTGGGGCTACTGCGCTGTTACCGCCCCACCGCCCAACGCCTTGTACAGCGTCACATCGTTGACCAGCTGGCTGCGTTTGACCTGTGCCAGCGACAACTCCGCGTTGCGGCGCGTCTGCTCTGCTTCCAGCCATGTGCGCAGGTCAGTGGCACCGGCGCGGTAACGCACTTCGTACAGGCGTGCGATCTCCACCGCCTCGTCATACGAGGCCTGCGCCGCCGCAACCTGCTCGGTCAATCGCGTGCGTGCCGACAATGCGTTGTCCACTTCCGACAGTGCGGTGTACAGCGTCTTGCGGAAATCATTGGCGGCGATTTGATACGACAGATCCGCCGAATCGATATCCAACTGCATCTGCCTGAACTTCAGAAACGGCAGGCTTAATCCGGCGCCCAGCGTTGCCACCGGATTGGTCAGTACATCGCCCAGGGAAGAACTGGAGCTGCCCACTGAACCACTCAAACTCAGGCTCGGGTAATAGCTGGTAGCGGTGACCTTGATGCTGGCCAGAGACTGGCGCAGGCGCAGTTCGGCGGCACGCAGATCCGGGCGGCGTGCCAACAGTTCGGCGGGCAGGCCTTCGGTGATCACCGGGCTATGGGCGACGTCGAGATTCTGCGGTTCATCCGCTTGCGGCCATGGCTGGCCATCCAGCAGTACGGTCAGCGCGTTGCGGGTCTCCACGCGCTGTTGTTCCAACTGCGCCTGTGTCGCGCGCTGGCTTTCGATGTTCTGGCGGGCCTGACGTACTTCCAGCCGCGACACCGCACCGGCATCGAACTGGGTATGCACCAATGAGGCGGTACGTTCGAGGCGATCCAGATTGGCCTGGCCGGTGGCGATGGATTGGTTGAGGTAGCCCAGCTGCCAATACAGCTCGCAGCTCTGGCCGATCAGACTGAGTACCGTGCTCTGCAGGTCCTGTGCGGTGGCCTGCGCTTCCCAACCGGCGATGTCGCGCTGACCACGCAGCTTGCCCCACAGGTCCAGCTCCCAACCCAGCGACACACTGGCGCTGTTGCCGCGCGACCAGTCGTCGCCGCTGTCGATGCGGCGGCTGCCATTGGCGCTCACCGAACCTGCGGCCTGCGGCCAAAGATCGGTACTGGCCAGACCGGCCTGCACGCGCGCACGTTCCAGCTTCAAGCCGGCCGAGGCCATGTCGGTGTTGCTGTCGAGCACGCGTTCGATTAGTCGATTCAGGCGCGGATCGGCGAAGCCCTGCCACCACGCATCGGCGCGTGTGTCTGTCGCTGGTGCGGTGACGTTGCGATCAATCGATTGCGCGGGCGTATTGGCGAGCGCGTCGCCACGGCCGTACTGCGCGGCAACCCGAATATCTGCGGCGGGATCGGCGCTGGGTGTCGTGGCGCAGCCGGCCAGCAACGCGGCAACTGCGGCGGAAAGCAGCAGCGGGCGATACGTCTTTTTTGCGGAATGGATCATGGTCTTCTTCATTCGCGGGCCAACGCCTCCACGGGGTCGAGCTGGGCGGCATTGCGGGCCGGCAGGAAGCCAAACGCCACGCCGATCAAGGTCGAGCAGGCGAAGGCGGCAATAATCGAGCCGGTGGAGAACAACAAGGTGAAGCTGGCGCCGAAGGTCTTGAACGCCCAGCCGATGGACAGTGCCAGCACGATGCCGAGGATGCCGCCGAGCAGACACACCAGCACCGCTTCAATCAGGAACTGCTGGCGGATATCACTTTGCCGCGCCCCCACCGCCATACGCACGCCGATCTCTCGGGTACGTTCGGTGACCGACACCAGCATGATGTTCATCACGCCGATACCGCCGACCACCAGTGCGATGGCAGCAATCGCGCCGATCAGCAAGGTCATGGTCTTGGTGGTGGACTCGATGGTCTCGCGGATTTCGGCGGTGTTGCTGAGAAAGAAATCCTCGGTGCCGTGGCGCAGCGTCAGCAGCTTGGTGATGGCCGATTGCGCCGCGTCCATCGGCGTGTCGTCCTTGACCCGCACGGTGATGCCGTTGATGTAGCTCTGCCCGAGCATGCGCGACATCACCGTGGTGTACGGCGCCCACACGCTCAGGTTGGTGCTGCCACCGAAGCCCATCGACTGGCGCTTGGCGATGCCGATAACCCGCGCCGGCACGTTGCCCAGCAGCACCACCTGGCCGAGCGGATCGTCGCTGCCGAACAACTGGGTGCGGGTGTTTTCGTCGATCACCACCACTTGTGCCAAACCTTTCACTTCGCTTTCGTCAAAGTAACGGCCCGACACCAAGGTCATGCCCTTGACCCGGAAGTACTGCTCACCGATGCCGCTGACTTGTGCGGATGCCGCCTTATTGCCCACACGTGCAGTGACCGAGCTGGACACACTGGGCGTGGCGCTATCGATGTAGCTTTGCGTGGAAAGCGCATCGGCATCGCTGCCCTTGAGCGTCTGCACGCGGCCTGAGCGCATGTCGCCAAAGCCCCGGCCCGGATACACATCGATGGTGTTGGTGCCGAGCGAGGAAATATTCTTCAGGATCTCCTGTTGCGAACCGTTGCCCATCGCTACCACCGACACCACCGAGGCAATGCCGATGATGATGCCCAGCATGGTCAGGAAGGTGCGCAGGCGGTGCGCGTTCATGGCGAGCAACGCCATCCGGAAGGCTTCAAAGAAGCGGTCACGCGCTGCCTGGAATGCACTGCCGCCGATCTTCGGTGGGGCGGGGCGATCCTGCTGGGTCAATGGCGGGACTTTGTCATTGCGACGATCCGCGATTATCTCGCCATCATGAATTTCGATGATGCGTTGCGCGTGTTCGGCCACATGCATGTCGTGGGTGACGATGATGATGGTGTGGCCTTCGCCATGCAGTTCGCCAAGGATCTTCATGACGTCCTCGCCGGAAGCACTGTCCAGCGCACCGGTGGGTTCGTCGGCGAGGATCACCTCACCGCCGTTCATCAGCGCCCGCGCGATGGATACGCGTTGTTGCTGACCACCGGACAACTGGCCGGGCGTGTGGCCCATGCGATCCGACAAACCCAGCCGCGCCAACAGTGCTTCAGCGCGAGTACGGCGCGCTTCCAAAGGCGTGCCGGCATAGATGGCCGGCACTTCCACATTGCCGCGCGCATCCAGATCACCAAGCAGGTGATACCGCTGGAAAATGAAGCCGAAATGTTCGCGGCGCAGTTCGGCCAGTTCGTCGGGTTCCATGCGACCGGTTTGGCGACCGGCCACTTTGTAAGAGCCGACCGTCGGGCGATCCAGACAGCCCAGGATGTTCATCAACGTCGACTTGCCCGAGCCGGACTGGCCGACGATGGCCACCATTTCACCGGCATGGATATCGAGATTGATGTCCTTCAGTACGGCAATGGTGTCTTCGCCGGCCGGGAACTCGCGACGTAGTTCGCGTAGTTGCAGCAACGGTTGGCTCATCGGCGTGGCCCACCCATCATCGGTGCCATCGGACTGCGCTGATTGCCGCGCGCATTGGCCTTGTCGGCCGCACTGGCCTCACCGACGACGACCTGTTCGCCTTCGCTCAGACCTTCCAGCACCTCAACGTTGGAGCCGTTGTTCAAGCCGACTTTGATGCGACGCGGCTCCGGTTGTCCCTCCTTGCCGACTACACGCACCATGTAGCTGTTGCTCTTTGCCAAGGCGGCGGCATCGGGCTGACGGCGCTGTGGGCGCTGCCCTTCCGGTCTGCTGCGTGTGGCGCGCGGTTCGCCATTGGCGCTGCCTGCGCCTGTGCGGTGGCCACCGCCTTCAGGCACCTTCGGGCCGAGTGCGACGGTGGGAATCAGCAGTGCATTCTTGGCTTGGGCCAGCATTACTGAAACCTGCGCGGTCATATCGATGCGCAGCGTGCCGTCCGGGTTTTCGACATCGAACAGCGCGTTGTAATACACCGCCGAACTGGAGCTGGACGAAGACGAACTGCTGGAACTGGCGGTGTCAGTGCTGATCGAAGCCGGCGCCGGGTTGACCGTGCGCAGCTTGGCTTCGTACCGGTGGTCGGGGTTGCCAAGGATGGTGAAGTACACCGGCATACCGGGTTTGATCTTGACCACGTCGGCTTCGGAGATTTCTGCATTTACCGTGACCAGATCCAGCCGTGCGAGCTTGACGATGGTCGGTGCGGATTGATTTGCGTTGACGGTGCGGCCTTCTTCGGCCACTACCGCCACCACCGTGCCATCAATGGGTGCGGTGATGCGGGTGTAGCCGAGGTTGGCCTGGGCGGTGCCAAGTTCGGTTTCACGCTGGCGGATCTGAGCCTCGAGGGCGCGGATCTGTGCGCGGGTGCTGGCCAGGTTGGCTTCGGCCGATTCGTACTCCGAGCGTGAGGTGGCTTCGGCGGCCAGCATTTCCTTTTGACGGGCGAAGGCCAGCTCCGACTCTTTCAACGAGGCGGTCTGTACCGCACGTTGGGCGCGGATGTTTTCGAGGGCGGCCTGCGCGTTCTTGAGGCTGTTCTCCTGGGTGACCGAATCGATCTCAGCAATCAGGTCGCCCTGTTTGACCACATCGCCCAGCTGCACCGTGAGTAGCTTGATCTGGCCCGATGCCTGCGCACCTACGCTGACAAGCTTGTAGGCATCGATCACGCCGGTGGCATCAACGGTTTGTTCCAGGTCCCCACGGGTGACCGGCGAGGTGGCCATTGAAGGTGCTGCGGGCGTGCGCATGGCCCAGGCAGTACCTCCCGCGATCAACACGACAATGGCGGTGGCAAGCAGGATGCGGTTGCGGCGGGAGGAGGGCAGCAGCTTCACGATGGTCAGGCACTCATGGCGGGCCGCAGGCCGCGGCGTCGATGCCAGTGTGGACAGCCGTGGAGGGCGGCTCAACGCTCGGCGTGTGTCGCTTTGTGTCCGGCCATCGACGAGGTGTATCGCCATGTATCACGCGTGAGGCGCGATACACAGCGATACATGCGCGATCACACATGTTCATCCGCTAGCATGGATCATTGCACCATGACGGAAGCACACACCATGCATCGCCTGTTGGTGGTAGACGACGACAGCGACATCCGCAGCCTGCTGGCCGAACAGCTAGGGCGGGCCGGCTATGCCGTGAGCACCGCCGGTGACGGCAGCCAGATGCGGCAGGTGTTGGCGCGCGAGCACATCGACCTGATCGTGCTCGACCTCAACCTGCCGCGCGAGGATGGGCTGTTGCTGTGCCGCGAAATCCGCGCGCATTCCAGCACGCCGGTGATCATGCTCACCGCACGCAGCGAACCCATCGACCGCGTGCTCGGTCTGGAAATGGGTGCCGATGACTACCTCGCCAAGCCGTTCGAGCCACGCGAACTGCTGGCGCGCATCCGCAACGTGCTGCGGCGGACTGAGGCCTTGCCGGCCAATCTGGAGCCGCTGGCGATGCGTCGTGCGGCGTTCTCCAATTGGGTATTCGATCTGGAGCACCGTCACTTGGTTGATCCGGCCGGACGCGTGGTGATGCTCTCCGGTGCCGAGTTCCGGCTGCTGCGCGTGTTCGTTGCACATGCGAACAAAGTGTTGTCGCGCGAGCAGTTGGTGGCGCTGAGCAGCGGCCGCAGTTACGAAGTGCAGGATCGCGCGATTGATCTGCAAGTGAGTCGGCTGCGACAGAAACTCAGCGATGCCGGCAGCAGCGATAGCCCAATCAAAACCGTGCGCAATGAAGGCTATGTATTCGCAAGTGCGGTGACACTGGAATGAAACGGTTGCGCCAGTTCCTGTCGTCGATGGCAGGGCGGCTGTTCGTCATCCTTCTGGTTGGCATGATGGTGGCTGCGGTAGGTGCAACGGTATTGGCCGAGTCACGCAGGCAGCAGGAATTCGAACGTCAGAACCTTGCGCGTATCGCCGACCGTTTGCAGGGCTTCGTCAACCTGATCGACGGTAATCCGGAACTGCGTACGCGTCTGCTCGCGGTGGGCGGCCCCAGCGTGCGTGAGGTCAAGGGCGAATTTCGCGTCGGCGACACCGACGAGGCCTTGATGGAAGTGTTGGCTGCGCGCGATGGCGCGGTGGCCAATGCACGGGTACGCGCGAGCAGTTTTCGCGCTTGCCTACCACCCTTGCCAGAGTTCCTGCCGCCGCGAGAGAGAGGCCCGCGTACGCGCCATGTGCGTGAACGCGATCCCTCTTTCACGCCGCCGCGTTGTCGGCTGGTGGAGTTGAATCTGAGCGACGGCACGCCATTGCGTCTGGCGCTGGAATACCCGGCAATGATGCGGCGCACGGCCTCGGCGTTCGACCCGTGGTTTCTGTCGCTGTTGGTGCTGGCAATCGGTGTGCTGGCCTATGTGGTGGCACGCATCGCGAGTTCGCCGTTGCAGCGGCTGGCCACCCACGCAACCCAGCTGGGCCAGGATCTGCAGCGCGAGCCGCTGCCAGTGACCGGCCCATTGGAAGTGCAAAGGGCAGCGCAGGCGTTCAACGCCATGCAGCAGCGCTTGCAGCGGCACTTGGGTGAACGCACGCAGATGCTTGCGGCCATCACCCATGACCTGCAGACGCCGCTCACGCGGCTGCGGTTGCGCTTGGAAAACGTGGCAGACGAGCAGCTGCGCGAGCGTTTGATCGGCGACCTGGCGGCGATGCAAGCGCTGATCCGCGAAGGGCTGGAGCTTGCCCGTAGTGCGGAGAGCGCCGAGCAACGGGCGGCGTTGGATCTGGATTCGCTGCTGGAAAGCGTGGTCGAGGACGCGGCGGAGTCCGGCCACGACGCGGTGCTGGAACAAGGCTGTGGGGCGGTGATGATGCTGCGGCCGTTGGCGATGCGTCGCTTGTTCTCCAACCTGGTCGACAATGCGGTGAAGTACGGCCGCAGTGCCCAGGTACAGGCGGTTCAACAGGGCGATGCAGTTGAGGTGGTTGTGCGTGATGCTGGGCCTGGCTTGGCCAGCGACGAACTGGAAGCGGTGTTCACCCCGTTCCTGCGGCTGGAGACATCACGTTCGCGCGAAACCGGCGGTGCCGGCCTGGGCCTGACCATCGCCCGCGCGCTGGCAGAAAAGGACGGCGCCACGCTGGTGCTGCGCAACCACCCGGATGGTGGACTGGAGGCGGTGGTGCGCTGGGATAACCCGCAATGGGCAGCCGGGCACCGCGATCGGCCTGCCTGAAACGCACAGGGAAAAACCTTTGCTAGTATCGGCGCACTTCAGGGGGCGCTGAACGATGGCAACGAGTGCGATTCCGGTATCGCGAACCGGCTTGGCTGTGACTGACGGAATGGGTTTGACGAAGGCGTGGATAGGCGCTTTATGTAGCCTGTTTTCCGCTCCGGCAATAGCCTCGCATGCGGCTTTCCCCGCGTTGATGCGTGCTCCTGGGATGCTCGGCACGCTGTGCGGAGCGATGCTGATTTTCTTGGCGGTCTGCGGTTATCAACTGCAGCGGCAGCGCCTTCGGCTGCGCACATTGCAGCGGCAGGTACAGCAGGCGGGATACAGCGCGCTGCAGCTGCAAGCGATCGAGCAGGAAAAAGCTGCACTGGAGCAACGCCTACGCGAACAGGCCGACGCCTTTGCAGAGTTGGCGCATGAAGACGAGCTCAGTGGCTTGCCCAATCGCCGTGCATTCGATGAAGCGCTGGTGCGCGAAATGGCATCGGCGCGGCGCGAGGGACGGCAGCTGAGTCTGGTGGTGATGAGCATTGATCAACTGGAACAGATCAACGACACGTGGTCGCAAGCAGTGGGTGATCTGGTGTTGTGCGAAGTGGCCGAATTGCTGCGGCGCAGCCTGCGGGCATCGGACATGGCCGCGCGCCTGGGCAAGAAGGAATTCGCAGTGCTGTTTACCAGCACCCCGCTGACCGAAGCCGAGCGTGTCTGTCAGCGTCTCCAGCGTTTGTTTGGCCAGTACGGCGAATGGGGTGGTCGCAGTGAAGGTGACATCGCGGTCACCTTCAGTGCTGGGGCGGTACAGTTGGGCGGCGACCAGGCGCCGGTGCTGTATCAGCGCGCCAAGCGGGCGCTGGCGCAGGCCAAGCAGGAAGGGCGTGCCCGTACCTGCGTGGCGTGAGCATCAAGCAAGTGGCGAAGACGGCCAAGCATTGACGATCTTGCAGAACAGGCGCGCGGTTTGTTCGGTGTCATACACCGCGCTGTGCGCCTCGCTGGCATCCCACGGGAAGCCGGCGGCCTGCACCGCCCGCGCCAGCACCGTTTGGCCGTAGGCCACACCGGCCAGCGTGACCGTATCGAACACGCTGAAAGGATGGAACGGATTGCGCTTGTGACCGCTGCGGTTCACGGTGGCGTTGACGAAATTCAGATCGAAATGCGCGTTGTGCCCCACCAGGATGGCGCGCTGGCAGTTGTACTTCTTCATTGCCGCGCGCACGGGTGCGAACACATGTTCCAGCGCCTCGCGCTCGGGTTTGGCCAGGCGGAAGGGGTGGTCCAGCACGATGCCGGTGACTTCCAGCGACTTGGGGTCGATTTCCGTGCCGTCAGCAGGGATGACATGTGCACTGGCGGTCTGGCCGGGGTAGAGCAGGCCGTTTTCGTCCATCTCCACCGGTACGGCGGCGATTTCCAGCAGCGCGTGGCGGTTGCAGTCAAAGCCACCGGTTTCCACGTCCACCACCACCGGCAAAAAGCCGCGAAAACGTTGCGCCATGGGCGTGAAAGCGGGGCGCGGGACAGGTGATTCGACGTGTTCGTTCATCGCAATAGGGTAGCAGAGCGGGTCAAGGGGCCGCGTTGGGGGGAGGGCCGGGCGAGGCTGGCAGGTTCTTTCGCCCGCTTGTAGGGGAAGTGGCTCGAAGGAGCGCATGCAGAGAGGCGAAGCCTGCGGCGTTGTTGTCGGCAGTTCGGCCTGGTTCGCTGCCCCGGCTCACCCCATGTTCCGGACCCAGGCCCTTCGGGCGGTCGCCAGGGCGTTCGAGGAGCCGCAATACGGAGGAGGTACGCAGCCTGCTTATTCAATCCGGCAGGAGCTAGGGGGCCACTTGCCCGAGACTAGTTCGCTCCCAGCAAACAGCCGCGCGCGTGCAGCTGATGCAGCATGGCCACGCCGCTTGCAATGAAATTTTCATCGGCAGCAACACCGGCTTCGGTTGCCAACGCCAGCAACTGCTGGTGTCCACTGAGTTCGGGCTCTTGCTCCAGCCGTTCCAGCAGCCGATACAGCAGCGGTGATAATTCGGAGAAGGCGATGTTGCCGTCGGTCTGTCGTCGTGCCAGCAACAGGGTGGGCTGCGCTGGCAACTGCGTCGGCTGATGCTCCGGACCGATGCGGTGCACCGGCCATTGATAGGCCAAGGCGCGGCACCATGGTGAACACACCGGTACGCCCTCAAGCAGATCGCCGCTCGGGTTATGGGTTGGCAGCGGCTCGTCGCTGACCTGTAGCGCGAGCTCGATCCATTCGTAGTGGGCCAGTTCCAGCAACCACGGCGCGCAGGCGTTGGCCGGTGCTGCGTCGAGGAAGTGGATGAACTCCTGGCCGATCTCGGTGAACAGGGGCGTATGCGCGCGGTGATCGCGACAGAACGCGCGAACGTACTCCCGCCAGTGCGTGTCGCCGAGCGTGCGTTTGATCACCGGGAAGTTGGCGGCCAACAAGCTCTGGATGTTGTTGAAGTACAACTCGCGGTAGACCTGCATTCGCGCGTCTGGGATATGCCCAGGTGCGGCGTTGTGCTGCGGGTCGCGCAGGTGTGCGGCGAAGCGTGTCTGTAACTGCTGCAGCGTTTCAGCCATGTGTGGCAACCAAGGGGGCATCGACCCTGTGCTGCCGTTGCCGGATCTCTGTGAGCTCTTCCAGCAATTCGGCCAGCGGTGGGAAGTTGAAGTCGCGCTCCAACAGGGTGGGCCGCACGCCGTGCAGCGTGTACGCGGCAGACAGTAGCGACCACACGTCGTCTTTGACCGGCATGCCATGGGTGTCGATCTTCAGGTCGTCGGCTTCATCGTGATGGCCGGCGATGTGATAGCTGGCAATGCGCGCCGATGGCAGCATCGACAGGAATTCGCGAGCGTCATAGTCGTGATTGATGGCGTTGACGTAGACGTTGTTGACGTCCAGCAGCAGGTCGCAATCGGCTTCGGCCAACACTGCGTTGATGAAGCTGGCCTCGTCCATGTCGGCGGCGGGCACGGCGTAGTAGGAGGCGTTTTCCACAGCGATGCGGCGGCCGAGGATGTCCTGCGTCTGGCGGATGCGTGCAGCGACGTAATGCACGGTTTCTTCGGTGAACGGCAATGGCAGCAGTTCGTACAGATGGCCGTCGTCGCTGCACCAGCTGAGGTGCTCGCTGTACAGGGCGACGCGGTGCTGGTCGAGGAAGTGGCGCGTGCGCTGGAGGAAACCCACATCCAGCGGTGCGGGGCCGCCCAATGAGAGCGACAGGCCGTGGCAGGTCAGTGGGTGCCGACGCGAGAGTTCGCCGAGGGCTTCGCCCAGCCTGCCGCCGACACCGAGCCAGTTGTCCGGGGCGCATTCGAGGAAATCGAATGCGCCGTCGGGCGCGGACTGCAGTGCATCCAACAACGAGCGGCGCAGACCGAGGCCTGCGCTTGCCGGTGCAGGCAGGCGCAGGTGGTTGCAGAGGAGGTCAGTGGTTGCCGCCACACTTGCCCTCGCCACACTTGCCTTCGGCACTGGATTTGGCTGCTCCGGCTGCTTCGTCGGCCGCCTTTGATGCGTCGGCTTTTGCGGGCTCGTTCTTGTGGTCGCTGCCACATTTGCCTTCGCCACATTTGCCCTCGGCCTTCTGCTTGGCATCGGCGTCGGTGGTCTGGGTGGTTTCGGTGGTGGCTTGTGCTTCAGCGGTGGTCGGCGGCGGGGTCTGGGTGCTGGCGCCCAGTGCATACCCCTGGGCAAGGTCGGTCATTGCGAAGGCCGGTGCGGCCATGCCTCCAATGAGGGCGGCGCCAATGGCAAAGGAAACGGACTTGCGGGTGCAAATGGTCATTGTGTATCTCCGGAACAGTAAGGGGCCGGGGGGAGGCTGGAGCTTAGCAAGCGAGGGTGCCGGAAAATGTATCTGCGGCAACTGGTGCTGCCGGAGTGGGTGAATGGGGATGAGAGGTGAGTGACGGCAAGGGCAGGGCTACCCAGGGTCTCGTGTGCTCGGTTTACGGGCGGCGGAAGCGAACGAAGCCACAAGCCGCCGTTCCCTTGTGGACTGCGTGGGGGCACTTTCAGCTCCACCAAAACGAAAACAGGCCCTCGCGGGCCTGTTTTTTTGCCAACTCCCGGCATGCCGGGATGTGCTGTTGCGATGAACAGGATCAGGCGTGATCCAGGCTGCTGGTTTCATCGCGTTTTTCACGCGGCGGCAGCGGCTCTTCACCCTTGACCAGGAACCACACGTTTTCGGCAATGTTGGTGGCGTGGTCGCCGATGCGTTCCAGGTTCTTGGCCATGAACAGCAGGTGCGTGCACGGGGTGATGTTGCGCGGGTCTTCCATCATGTAGGTGAGCAGCTCGCGGAACAGCGCGGTGTACTGCGCGTCCAGACGGGCGTCGTCCTGGCGCAGTTTGAGCGCGGCTTCGACGTTGTTGTCGCGATAAGCCTCCATCGCGCCACGGACCTGGATGGCTGCCAACCGGCCCAGTGCGCGTAGGCCCTGGATCTGCGGCAGCGGCGGCACCGACACCAGCGCGATGGAACGTTTGGCGACATTGGCCGCGTAGTCACCAATGCGCTCGATGTCGGAGGGGATGCGCAGGCCGGCAAGGATCTCGCGCAGGTCGCGTGCCATGGGCCCGCGCAGCGCCAGGCGCATCACGTCATGGCTGATCTGCTGTTCGAGCTGGTCGATGGCGTCGTCGTTGGCGACGATACGTTGGGCGGCCTTTTCGTCGCGGCGTTCGATCACATCCAGTGCCGCTTCCAGCTGGGCGACGGACATCTCGCCCATGCGCAGGATTTCGGCCACCAGACGCTGCTGCTCTTCGTCATAGCTCTTGACGATGTGGTCGTTGGGGAGATTCATGGAATGCTCACTGGCAGGTGTAAGGGGGACAGGGTTTGAAACAGAGCCCGAACGCGCAGCATGCGTTTGCCGCTGCGCGGCTGCACATCAACCGAAGCGACCGGTGATGTAGTCCTCGGTCTGCTGCTTGGAGGGGTTGGAGAAGATCACTTCGGTGCGGTCGTGTTCGATCAGGTCGCCCAGGTACATGAAGGCGGTGTAGTCGGACACGCGCGCCGCCTGCTGCATGTTGTGGGTGACGATGGCGATGGTGTAATCGTTCTTCAGCTCTTCGATAAGCTGCTCGATGCGGCTGGTAGAAATGGGGTCCAGCGCCGAGGTCGGTTCGTCCAGCAACAACACATCCGGGCGCAATGCCACGGCACGGGCAATACACAGGCGCTGCTGCTGGCCACCGGACAAACCCAGCGCGCTCTGGTTGAGCTTGTCCTTCACCTCGTCCCACAGTGCGCCCTGCCGCAACGCTTGTTCAACGCGGTCACGCATGTCGGCCTTGGACAACTTCTCGTGGTGACGAATGCCGTAGGCCACGTTCTCGAAAATAGTCATCGGGAACGGCACTGGCTTCTGGAACACCATGCCGACCTTGGAGCGCAGGCGGTTCATCGGATACTTCGGCGAGAGGATGTTCTCGCCATCAAGCAGTACCTCACCACGCGCTTCCAGCTTCGGGTACAGCGCGTAGATGCGGTTGAAGATGCGCAGCAGGGTGGACTTGCCGCAACCGGATGGGCCGATCAACGCGGTGACGCGCTTCTCAGGGATTTCCAGATTGATGCTCTTCAGCGCGTGGTACTTGTCGTAGTAGAAATCCAGCCCGCGTGCGGCGAGCTTGACCGGTGCCGGCGTCAGCAGTTCCCGCGCGGAAGAGGGCAGATTGATGCGCTGCATCGGCACGGCGTTGGTGAGGTCGTTCATGGCAAGGTCCATGGGATCAATCGTTTGAGATTCGGTTGCGCAGCAGCAGGCCGCGCGCGGAGAGGCTTACCAGCAGCACGAACACGGTCAGCACGAGTGCACCGGCCCAAGCCAGTACCTGCCACGATTCGTAAGGGCTGCCGGCGTACTGGTTCATCACCACCGGCACTGAGGCCATGGGCTGGAAGACGTTGCTGTTCCAGTACTGGTTGCCGAATGCGGTGAACAGCAGCGGTGCGGTCTCGCCAGAGATACGGGCCAGGGCGAGCAGGATGCCGGTGACAATGCCGGCCATCGCGCTGCGATAGAGCACCTGCATGATCACTTTCCATTGCGGCACACCCAGCGCCAGCGCCGCTTCGCGCATCTGCACCGGTACCAGCCGGAGCATTTCGTCGGTGGTGCGGATCACCACCGGCAACACGATGAAGGCCAGCGACAACGCACCAGCGAATGCGGAGAACTGGCCGCCGGTCTGCATCACATACAACGTGTAGACGAACAGGCCCAGCACGATCGACGGCGCTGACAGCAGGATGTCATTGACGAAGCGCACCACCGTACCGGCCTTGCGGGCATTGCCGTACTCGGCCAGCCAGGTGCCAGCTGCCACGCCCAGCGGCGTACCGATGCCGATCGCCAGTGCACACATCACCGCGCTGCCGAAGAACGCGTTGAGCAGGCCGCCTTCCTGCATCGGTGGCGGCGTCATCTTGGTAAACAGGTTGATGTTGATGCCCGGCAGGCCCTTGGACAGCAGCGTCCAGAGGATCCAACCAAGGAAGAACAGGCCAAACAAGGCGGTGGCGCAGGACAGGACCAGTGCCACCACGTTGCCGATGCGACGGCGCAGGTACAGCGAATCAGATGCGGTGGACATCAGTTGCCCTCCTTGCGGGATAGACGCATCAACATCAGGCGGGCGATGGCCAGCACCACGAAGGTGACGATGAACAACACGAAGCCGAGCAACAACAACGCCGAGCGGTAGGTTTCAGTGGCTTCGCCGAAGTCGTTGGCGATCAACGCGGCGATGGTGGTGCCCGGTTCCAGCAGCGATGGCGACAGGCGCACGCTGTTGCCAATCACGAAGGCGACCGCCATCGTCTCGCCCAGCGCACGGCCCAGCCCCAGAAATATGCCGCCGATGACGGCCGAGCGGGTGTAAGGCAGCACGATGTCCCAGCTCACTTCCCATTTTGTGGAGCCCAGCGCATAGGCCGACTCCTTCAGGCGCGTGGGCACGGTGAGGAACACTTCGCGCATCACCGAAGAAATGAACGGGATGACCATGATGGCCAGTACGAAACCAGCTGTGAGCATGCCGATGCCCAGCGGTGGGCCCTGGAAGAAAATACCGATCACCGGCCATTGACCGAGTGTTTCGTTGAGGAACGGTGTGACGTATTCCGTCATTACCGGCACCAATACGAACAGACCCCACATGCCGTAGATGATCGAAGGAATGCCCGCCAGCAGTTCGATGGCGGTACCCACCGGGCCACGCAGCCAACGCGGTGCAACCTCAGTGAGGAAAAAGGCGATGCCGAAACTGACCGGAACGGCGATCAGCATGGCAATGAGAGCGGTGACGATGGTGCCGTAGATCGGTGCCAGCGCACCGAACTTGTTCTCCACTGGATTCCAGTCGGAGGAGTAGAAGAAGCTCAGCCCCTGTTCTTGCAGGGCATGGCGTCCACCCCACAGCATGGATAGCGCAGCACTGGCCAAGGCGACCAGCACGAAGATCACGGTTGCGATCAGCAACCAGCGGAACAGCCGGTCGTTGCGGGCGTCGCGCAGATCACGCGAGGAGGGCGTAGAGAGAGGCGGTGCGATGGCATTCATGGCAGCGGCGTGGGCCCAAGGGGGAAGCGGTTTTTTCAGACCCAGGGCAGGCGCCTTGGGAGGAATCGACATCCCCGCGAAGGCGGGGACTTCAACCGACGAATGTCGGTCCATCGCTCTTGCTGTTGCTTGTGGCTTCAACGTCAACAGCAGGAACAAGAGAAACCGGGGAAGCAAGCCTGGTCCCCGCTTGTGCGGGGATCAGGTGGTGGCAAACGCGGGTACGCCAGCGACGCACCCGCGCCGTTGCATCACTTGAACTCAGCAGCCCAGTAGCTTTCGATCTGCGCCACCAACTCGGCCGGCAGCGGCACGTAATGCAGTTCGTTGGCCTGCGTCTGGCCGTTCTCGAAGGCCCACTTGAAGAAAGCGCGGGTGTCGGCGCTGCGCTTGGCATCCTTCGGCTGCTTGTGCATCAGCATGAAGTTGGTGGCGGTGATCGGCCACGCGTTGGCGCCCGGGGCGTTGGTGATGACGAGATTGAAGTCGCGGGCGTTTGCCCAGTCAGCGCTGGCAGCAGCGGCGGCGAACGTCTCGGCAGTCGGCTGTACCCAGGTGCCGGCGGCGTTCTGCATCGAGGCATACGGCATGTTGTTCTGCAGGGCGTAGGCCAACTCGACGTAGCCGATCGAACCCTTGATCTGCTGCACGTACGAGGCCACGCCTTCGTTGCCCTTGCCGCCCACGCCGTCCGGCCACTGCACCGAAGTGCCTTCGCCAACCTTGTCCTTCCACTCGCTGCTCACCTTGGACAGGTAATTGGAGAAGTTGAATGTGGTACCCGAACCATCAGAGCGATGCACCAGGGTGATCTTGGTGTCGGGCAGGGTCACGCCCGGGTTGGCGTCGGCGATCGCCTTGTCATTCCACAGTTTGATTTTGCCCAGGAAGATGTCTGCCAGCAGGGCGCCACTCAGGCGCAGCTGACCTGGCTGCAGGCCCTCCAGGTTCACCACGGGCACCACACCGCCGATGGCCGACGGGAACTGGCCCAGGCCAGCCTGAGCCAGCTCTTCGGAGGAAAGCGGCTTGTCCGAGGAACCGAAGTCCACGGTGCCGGCCTTGATCTGGGCGATGCCGCCACCCGAACCGATGGACTGATAGTTGATCTTGGCGCCGGTGGCGGCGTTGTAGTCAGCCGACCACTTGGACACCAGCGGGAAGATGAAGGAAGCGCCGGCCCCGGAGATTTCGGCAGTCAGCTTGTCACCGGCAGCCGGTGCGCCAGCGGCGGCATTTTCCGGGGTGGAAGCAGCTTGGTTGCCAGTGCCGCCGCAGGCCGACAGGCCCAGGGCAATGGCCAGGGAAAGGGCGGCAAGACCGGTCGTGTGCAACTTCATGGGTCACTCCATAGCGGGGAAAATGCCAGCAGGGCTAGCGGATGAGGCTATGAAATGATGTTTTTGTTACAGCCTGATTACATCGTTAAAAGAATCTGAAAAGGCTAGCAAAATCAATGGCAAAGCGGTGGCGGCAGTAATGCCGAGGTGTGCCACGTCAGGCGTTTTCCCGTAACGCTTCAGCGGATTTTGGTGCCGCTCAAAAAAATGGCGCGGATCACGTGATCCGCGCCTGAGGCGACGAGGGAGAGGGACTCGGCGTCTCTACACTCAATAAGCCAGGTTCTGCTGCCAGTAGGTTTCGATCTGGCGGACCAGCGGATCGGGCAGCGGCACGTAGTCCAGCTGACGGGCCTGTGCGTCGCCGTTGGCGTAGATCCAGCGGAAGTACTCGACTGCTGCCTTGGCGCCTTCTGCCGTCTTGGGCTGCTTGCGCATCAGGATGAAATTGGTGGCGGTGATCGGCCAGGACTGTTCGCCCGGGGCGTTGGTCATCACCAGGTAGAAGTCGCGAGCGTTGGCCCAGTCGGCACTGGCGGCAGCGGCCGAGAAGCTCTCGTCACGCGGCTGCACGAAGTTGCCGGCGGCGTTCTTCATGCGCGAGAAGGTCAGGCGGTTCTGAAGTGCATAGGAGAACTCGACGTAGCCGATCGACCCCTTGATCTGCTTGACGTAAGCGGCGACGCCTTCGTTACCCTTGCCGCCGATGCCCACCGGCCACTGGACGCTGGTGCCTTCGCCCACGCTGGTCTTCCAGTCGTTGTTGACCTTGGAGAGGTAGTTGACGAAGTTGAAGGTGGTGCCCGAACCGTCGGAGCGGTGCACGACGGTGATCTTGGTATCCGGCAGCGCCAGGCCTGCGTTGAGCGCGACGATGGCCGGGTCATTCCACTGGGTGATCTTGCCCAGGAAGATGTTGGCCAGGGTCGGGCCATCCAGCTTCATCGCACCGGCTTCGACGCCGGCAACGTTGAGCACCGGTACCACGCCGCCGATCACCGACGGGAACTGCACCAGGCCAGCAGAGGCCAGTTCTTCCGGGCGCAGCGGCGCGTCGGACGAGCCGAAGTCCACGGTGTTGGCCTTGATCTGGGCGATACCACCACCTGAACCAATGGACTGATAGTTCACTTTCTTGCCGGTAGCGGTGCTGTAGTCGGCCGACCACTTGGACATGACCGGGTAGATGAAGGACGCGCCGGCGCCAGTAACGTCATTGGCGTTGACGGCGAACACGGACGACGCAGCGAGGATGGCAACGACGGCGCGCGACTTGATGGCGTGGATCACGAAAGGCTCCTGGGAGTAGAGGTGCGGTGGTTCCGCCCAGCGCCTATTGCATAACGATTTGATGACAGCGCAGCGTCTGTCATATGACGTTGTGGTGACAGCTGCAATCCACTCAGAAGGTGGCTTCGATTGTCTTCGGTAGTGGGTAATGGCGGCCCTGCGGGCGCAGGAGGTAACGCTGCTCAGGCAGATTACGGCGGGTCTCAACGCACTCGCCGGCGGCATCCTCGCGATTTTGGATGGCGGCGCTGCGTTCCCGCACCTGCAGCTGAGCGAAGCCTTGTGCAGGGATGGGGCCGACCTCCACGGTGCGGCTTAGCTCATGGAACTCGCCTGTACAACGGGTATTCCATTCGCCGCCAAAACTTGCGACCACGATCTGCCCGGTGACCGGTTCTATCCTTTCCTCGTCCAGTACGAACAACTGCAGGCGCGTGTCGTTGAATGGGTTGGGCTGTGACGAGCCGCTACGGCCGATGCGCACGCCAAACGCGCGAACGTCGGCCGAAAGCCGGTAGCGTGCGGTGTCCAGACTCACGCTCTCGCTACGGATTGCGTCGCTGCTCATCATGCCGGGCAGGCGCAGGGTGGCACGCGGACGCAGCGTGGTGGTATCCACCACCAACAGATCCAGATCACCATCCTGGTAGGCGCCATTTTCCTCCTCAGGGCCAAGCACGGGTACGGCCATCAACGTCAATGTCGTATCCGCCGGCCATACACGGCAGGTGCCCCGCTCGGCATTGAGGCGTGTACCTGAGTGGAGGGGGAGTGCGCCCGCAGGCCGTTGCGCATAGGCCTTGCGAATGCGTTCGGCGCTATCGGCGCCGCAATCCTGAGCCAAGCTGGTGACAGGAAGGGCCAGCAACATCAACAGGGCCAGACGCATGGATCAATCCTTTGAAAAGAGGGAGATGAGGATAGCCCGCCGCTCGATCCTTCGGCTTGCATGACAAACAAAGAACGCCCCTTGCGGGGCGTTCGTGCTGTTGCATGCAGCCATTGGTTACCAGAAGAACTGCAGGCGCGCTTCCAGGATGTTCGGCTTGTCGCTGACAAAGCCGCGTGCGCTCGAGCTGTACTTCTCGCTGTCCACCATCACGTAGTTCATCGACGCCTTGAAGTTCGAACGCCAGTACCAGTTGGCGCCGACGGTCCAGATGTCCATCTTGCCGCCCAACACGCCATCAACCAGCGGCGCGCCGCCGACCACCGCCGGTGCGCGCAAGCCGCCGTCGTTCAGATCGATGTGATCAAAACGCGCAGCCAACTGCCACATGCCACGACCCGGCTCGTCCGGCAAACCCAGGCTCGGGGTACCACCCTTGTAGCCCCAGGTCTCGCCGGTGACATTCCACACGCCGCTGACGTAGAAACCATCGGTGGTGTAGTTGCTGTGGTCATAACGCTTGGCATTGGAGTTGTAGTACTCACCCTGGGCCTTGAATGGGCCGCGCACATACATGGCTTCAACGCCTACGGTGCTGAGGCGGTCGGTGTCCTTCAGGTCGCCGCTGTCGACCAGGCGCACGGTGGCCAGATCGGCGTTGGGACGTGCACGCAGGCGCAGCAGGTCGGCGTCGGTGTCATAGGCGGCGTAGCTCAGGCCGAGGTGCAGGATGTTGCCCTTCTCATTGATCGGGGCAAACGTGCCGCGCACGCCGTAGCCGCTGCCGTGGGCCAGGTCGCGGGTCAGCTCGCGGCCGAAGGCCGAGGCATTGACCGACCAGTTGCTGTCGCCGATGCCGTAGCCCACACCGAGGCGACGGGCCACCGCGTAGGTGTTGGTGACCGTGGCCTTGGAAATGAAGTCGTTGTTCTTGGTGCTGGACAGTTCTTCCAGGCTGTTGGGCTGCTTGTACTGGCCCGCCTGGAGGAAGTGGTTGGCGTTGCCACCCAGCTTGTACTTGACGTTGGTGTCCAGGAACTTGTCGGCCTTGGCGTCATAACCGACCACCCATTCCACGTTGCCCGGGCCTTTGCCCTTGAGTACCAGCTCGGCGCGGCGCAGCTCGAATTCGCTGTCCTTGCCATTTTTGCCGACGCCGTTGAGGTCGGCCTTGTCGTTGTCGAACCAGTTGCCGTCAGCCTGCACCAGGCCTTCGAAGGTGATTTCGGAACCGCCGATGACGTCGATGGCGACTTCAGCGTGGGCGGCCGGCACAAACAGCGCCGCCGCAACGGCTGCAGTAAGAAGTTGGCGATGCAGTTTCATGGGTGGATGGCCTTGCAGGCAGGTTGAGGATGCTGCGAAGGCTAGGGCGTAAAGATTGCGTAAATGTGACAGTCCGGCGACTAACTTTTTCCCGCGCCCGGCTCATGCCACTGTATTTGACAGACGGGCTGTTACCGGCAGGTGTCGCGCAGATGGCAGTTGGCGACGCTTAGGCGTCCGCCGTTTTGTCCTTGAAGTGGCACAGATCGCGGATCACGCATTGCGGGCAGTCGGGCTTGCGGGCCTTGCACACATAGCGGCCGTGCAGGATCAACCAGTGATGCGCGTCGAGCAGGAATTCCTCGGGGATGGCCTTGAGCAGGCCATCCTCAACCGCGCGTACATCCTTGCCCGGCGCCAGCCCAGTGCGGTTGCCGACGCGGAAGATATGCGTGTCCACGGCCATCGTTGGCTGGCCGAAGGCGGTGTTGAGCACGACGTTGGCGGTCTTGCGGCCGACACCGGGCAGGGCCTCCAGCGCCGCGCGCTCGGCGGGGACTTCGCCACCGTATTTTTCAACCAGGATTGCGCAGGCGGCGATCACGTTCTTGGCTTTGGCGTTGAACAAGCCAATGGTAGCGATGTAACGCTTCAGTCCTTCTTCGCCCAGGTCAAGGATGGCCTGTGCGGTATTGGCCACTGGGAACAACTTGCGGGTGGCTTTGTTGACGCCTACATCGGTTGCCTGTGCCGACAGCGCGACCGCAACCAGCAGCTCGAACGGAGAGCTGTATTCCAACTCGGTCTTGGGATGCGGGTTGAGCTCACGCAGCCGCGTGAACATCTCGCGCACTTCTTCACGGCTCATGCGCTTGCTGCTGCGCGGCGTCGCCGGCTTTTTCACGGCAGCGACGGCTTTATTTGCACTGTTTTTTTTCACTGCGACTTTCTTTGCCGCAGTTTTCTTGATGGCGGCGGCACTCATGATGACGGCTTCTCCGCGGCGCGCGCCTTGGCGCGGGCGAGGATGGCGGCCGCTGCCGAGGGCAGGGCCGGTTTGCTGTCGGCCACCGGCGGCGGTGCACGGCGTGCTTCGCGTTCGGCAGCGCGCCGCGCCAGCCGTGCATCGCGTGCGCGGTGGCGCTCGCGTGCGGCCCAGGCGGTACGCAGACGTTGTTGAACATCGAGCAACTGTTGCGACTGTTCCGGCAACAGTTCGGTTTCACCCAGCGACTCGGTGTACTCCATCAACCCGGCGCGCACGGCGGCGTCCAGGTCGTCATCAATAACGAACTGCAACAACTGTTGCGGTGAAGCGGAAACGGCGGACATCGGTCGTGGCTCAGCGGTTCTTGAATTCCGGCTTACGGCGTTCGATGAACGCATTGGTGCCTTCACGCATGTCGTCGGTGGAGAACGCCAGACCGAACTGTGCGCTTTCGTATTCCAGGCCTTCTTCAATGCCGCACTCGCCGCCGACGTTGATCGCGTCGAGGATGGCACGCAGTGCCAGCGGCGCGGCGTTGGCCAGTTGGGTGGCGACCTTGAGGGTTTCAGCTTCCAGCTCGGCGGCCGGTACGACGCGGTTGACCAGGCCCAACTGCTGGGCGCGGGTTGCGTCAATCGGTGTACCCAACAAACACAGCTCCAGAGCGGCCGCACGGCCGGCCAGACGCAGCAGACGCTGGGTACCCCCGAAGCCCGGCAGCAGGCCCAGATTGATCTCCGGCTGGCCGACTTTGGCGCTGTCAGCGGCGATGCGCAGGTGGCAGGCCATGGCCAGTTCCATGCCCCCGCCGAGCGCAAAACCATTGACCATGGCGATCACCGGCTTGTTCAGGCGCTCGATCCGGCGCATCAGGCGCTGGCCGATCAGCGAAAAGTCACGCCCCTGAACCGGGGTCAATCCGTTCATTTCGGCAATGTCGGCGCCGGCCACGAAGGCTTTGGGGCCGGCACCGGTCAGTACCACCACCCGCACGTCATCGGATCGGGCGGCGTCGGCAAAGGCTGCATCCAGCGACTCCAAAGTGTGTCGATTCAAGGCGTTGAGCTTTTCCGGGCGCTGCACCGTAAGTGTGCGAATGCCATCACGGGTGCTGATTGAAACCGGTGCCTCGGACATGCAGTGGAACTCCTGAAAAAGTTAAAAAAAAGTGATGCTGGAACTATTGCCCGGCGAACTGTGTCTGAGCTTGCGTCGTCAGTGGCGGACAGCCTTTGTGACGGCTATCCTAACCCGTCGCCTCATGCGGCATGGTTGCCCCTGAGACACCCTTCCTGGAGAACTGTTTGATGAAGTTGCGTTCTATCGCGGTCGCCGTGGCCGCTCTGGCCCTGACCGGCACCGCATTCGCCCAGGACATCTCGTCCGAGAAGGGCAAGCTGAGTTATTACTTTGGCTACGACTACGGCAACAACCTCGCCGAGCTCACCGGTCGTGGCGAACAGTTGGATATTGCTTCGGTGGTGAAGGGCCTGCAGGATGCCTACGCCAAGAAGCAGCCGGCCATCACCGCCGACCAGCTCAAGCCCGCCGTCGAAGCTTTCCAGCGCCGTGAGCAGGGCCGTGCCCAGGCTGCCAAGGCCGAGTACGACAAGGCTGCTGCTGACAACAAAACCCGTAGCGACCAGTTCCTGGCCGCCAACAAGGCCAAGCCGGGCGTGCAGAGCCTCGCCGGTGGTGTGCAGTACCGCGTGATCGAAGCCGGCAGCGGCGCCAAGCCGACTCAGGCCAGCAACGTTGCTCTGGAAGTTGCCGGTCCGTTCCCGTTCGGCCAGCGTCCGGCCGAAGCGCGTCCGGCCCAGTCGATTCCGTCGATCAAGCTCAGCGAAGTCGAAATGGCTGCCATGCGCGAAACCCTGCTGCAGATGCCGGCTGGCGCCAAGTGGGAAGTCACCCTGCCGCCGGACAAGGCCTACGGTGCCGACCCGCGTACCCCGTTCCCGCCGAACGTGGCTGTGCAGTTCGAGATCAAGCTGGTCAGCGTCAAGTAATTCACGCGCGCCAGTTGAGTTGAAGGAAAACGCCGGTGCATGCACCGGCGTTTTTTTGTGCCTCGCTTCCGAATGAAGAGCGCGGGGTGGGGCGCCGTGCCAGGCCAGATTCCGGCGGCGGGTTTCAAGCGCTGGCTCGAAAGCCGGTTCGCCACGGCAGCCACACGGTTGGTTTGCGTGCGCAAAGAATTGCCTCGAATGTTGACGCGTACGCAAGGTGTTTACTGATGGCTGGGTATACTCCGCGCCATCTGCTGGAGGACACCATGGAATACAGGAAGTCGGTGCGTATGCGGTGGGCGGCGGTCGCTTTTGCGGCGTTGGCCTTGATTGCAGGATGCAAACGGAATGAAACCGGACAGCTGCCCGGCGCCACGGGTGAGGCCATCGTGGCCAAGCAGGAAGAGGTCAAAGGCTTTGCCCTGCTGCGCGCCTGGCCAGACCAGCAGCGCGGTGATGGCTTGGCATTGGCCGTCGAATTCTCGCGGCCGCTGGTAGGCACGCAGGATTTCGACAAGCTGCTGCGCTTCGAGGAAAAGGTCGGCACCGATCAAAGCAGTTGGTCACTGTCCGACGACGGCAAAACCCTGCGCTATCCCTATGTGGAGGCGGCCAAGGAATACACGTTGATCATCTCGCCAGACCTGCTTGCCGCTGACGGCAACCGGCTGGGCACTGAGGTGCGGCAGAAGGTATTCACCGGTGAGTTGGATCCTGCGGTGGGCTTTGCCTCGCAGGGCAGCGTGCTGCCGTCCAAGGACAGCCGCGGCTTACCCGTGGTGTCGGTGAACGTACCGGAGGTGGACGTCGAGTTCCTGCGCGTGCGCGAGAAAGACCTGCCCGCGTTCTTCAGCCAGTACCAGCGCGGCGGCCGTCGTGGCAGTTGGGAGCTGGACAGCGAGTACAGCGACCGCACGCCGTTGTCCAAGCTGGCCGAGCCGGTGTACGTGAACCGCTTTGTGCTGGGTGGAAAGCAGAACGAACGTGTGCTGACCTACCTGCCGATCCAGGAAGTGAAGGAACTGCAGCAGCCTGGCCTGTATTTCGCGGTGATGAAGCGTACTGGCAGCTTTGAAGGCGAATTCGACACCGCCTTCTTCACCGTCAGTGACATCGGCCTGCACACGCGCGCCTACAAGGACACGCTGTTCGTGCACACCGCTTCGCTGGCCAATGGCGCGCCTGCGAAGAAGGTGGAGCTGAAGGTCATCGATGGCAAAGGCGAAGTGGTGCTGCGTGGGCAGACCGATGCCAATGGCAACGCACTGCTGAACTACACGCTTGATGCCGCGCATGTGCTGGTGGCGTCCAGTGGCAACGACACCACGATGCTGGCGTTCAACCAGCCGGCTCTGGACCTGAGTGAATTTGCTGTGGCCGGGCGCCAGAACGCCGGTTTCGATGTGTTCGCCTGGTCTGGTCGTGACTTGTACCGCCCGGGCGAAACCGTGCGGGTGTCAGCCGTGCTGCGCGACAACGACGGCAAGAAACTCCCCGGCCCGGCGACGGGCGGGCAGCCGGTCTTCCTGCGGCTCAAGCAGCCCGACGGCAAGACCTTCCGCGAAACGCGGTTGCAGCCGGGCGAACAGGGGTATTTCTCGTTCGAGCAGACTATTCCGGTGGAAGCACCGACCGGCCGTTGGCAGGTGGAATTCCGCACCGATCCGGGCAGCAAGGAGGCCGTGCAGGGCATGACCCTGCGC
This sequence comes from Stenotrophomonas sp. Iso1, assembly GCF_027497995.1. Lineage (GTDB taxonomy): Bacteria > Pseudomonadota > Gammaproteobacteria > Xanthomonadales > Xanthomonadaceae > Stenotrophomonas. The sequence goes on from NZ_JAODBT010000001.1 coordinate 1,276,644, forward strand.
ATCGAGGAGTTCCTGCCCGAACGCATGAAGCTGGACCTGGACAGCGCGCAGAAGACGATCAAGCCGGGCGAGCCGCTCAAGCTGCAGGCGGATGCGGCGTACCTGTACGGCGCGCCAGCAGACGGCAACCGCTTCACTGCGCGCTTGGCGTTGACGGTGGAACAACACCCGGTGGAATCGATGCCAGGTTGGTTCTTCGGTGACCCGACGGTGCAGCTGCCGCGCGAAGCCAATGACGTGATCGATACCAAGTTCCCAGCCGACGGAAAACTGCGTGAGGATGTTGCATTGCCGGCCGACACGGGCAAGGGCACGACGGTGTCGGCGCTGGTGTCCGGCAGCGTGTATGAAACCGGTGGGCGAACCGTCACCCGCACGCTCAAGCGCGTGGTGTGGCCGGCGCAGGCACTGGTGGCCGTACGCCCGTTGTTCAGTGATGCCGACGGTGCCGATGCCAACGCCAACGCGCGTTTTGAGCTGATGCGAGTGGATGCCGAGGGCAAGCCACAGCCGGCCAAGGGATTGAAGATCACCTTGGTACGCGAGCTGCGTGATTACCACTGGACCTACACCGATAACAGCTGGGACTACAACTTCACCCGTCGTTTCGAGAACAAGGACACCCGCACGCTCGACGCTGGCACCAGCTCGGCCAAGTTTGATTTCCCGGTCGAGTGGGGCGAGTACCGAGTGGATGTGTTCGACCCGGGCACCGGGCTGACCACGCGTTATCCGTTCCGCGCTGGTTGGAGCTGGGACGACGACAACCGTGGTCTCGATGCACGCCCGGACAAGGTCAAGGTAGCGCTGGACAAGACGGCTTACCGTGCTGGCGACACGCTCAAGGTGACGGTGACGCCGCCGCATGCCGGCCGTGGCCTGCTGATGGTGGAAAGCGACCGCATGCTCTACGTGCAGGACATCGACGCCAAACCGGGCAGCACGTTTGAAATCCCGGTCACCGCCGATTGGGAGCGGCATGACGTCTATGTCACCGCGCTGGTGTTCCGTGGCGGCAGTGCGCCGAGCAAGATCACCCCGGCACGCGCGGTAGGCGTGGTGCATGTGCCGATGGACCGCAGTGATCGTCGCATCGCGGTGGGGCTGATCGCACCCAAACAGATGCGCCCAGAGCAGCCGATGGCGGTGACGGTCAGCGCACCGGAACTGGCGGGCAAGCAGGCGCATGTCACGGTGTCAGCGGTGGACGTGGGCATCCTCAACATCACCCGTTTCGCGGTGCCGGATGCACCGGCGCACTTCTTCGCCCAGCGCCGTCTGGGAGTGGATGCGTATGACATCTATGGCCGAGTGATCGAGAGCTTCGAAGGTAACAGCGGCAAGCTGAAGTTCGGCGGCGACATGGCATTGGCGGCGCTGCCGCAGGCCAAACGTCCGACCGCGCGGGTGCAGACCGTTGACCTGTTCTCCGGGCCGGTGGCGCTGGATGCCAAGGGCAATGCGCGGGTCAATCTGCAGGTGCCTGACTTCAACGGCACGCTGCGCGTATCGGCGATGGTTTACACCGACGAGCGTTACGGTAACCGCGACGTTGAAACGCTGGTGCGCGCGCCGATCCTGGCCGAGGCCAGCATGCCGCGGGTGATGGCGCCGGGTGACCGCAGCACCGTCACCCTGGACGTTCAGAACTTCACCGGCAAACCGGGTGAGTTCACGGTACGGGTGGACGGCGAAGGCCCGCTGGGTATCGCCGAATCCGCACGCAGGGTGCAGTTGGCCGCCGATGCCAAGAGCACCTTGAGCTTTCCGCTGAGCGCGCAGGAAGGCTACAGCGTGGCCAAGGTGCGGGTGCGGGTAGACGGCAATGGCTTCAAGGTGGACCGCCGGTATGACCTGCCGGTACGTGCGGCGTGGCCGCAGGTGCTGCGTGCACAGACGCGCACGCTGGACCCGTTGGCACCGGTCACGCTGGACAGCGATTTCGCCAGTGGCTTGATGGCCGGCTCGGTCAATGCACGCATGCTGGTCAGTGCCTTGCCGCCGATTCCCTTCGCCTCGGCGCTGCAGGGTGCACTGAACTATCCCTATGGCTGCGCGGAGCAGACCACCAGCAAGGGCTATGCGGCGCTGATGCTGGACCAGGCCACCTCGACCATGCTCGGCGCTGACGGGCTGGATGCCAAGGCACGCAATGAACGCATGGAAGGCGCGTTCGGGCGACTGGCATCGATGCAGGTAGCCAACGGCAACTTCTCGATGTGGGGGGACGACGACTACATCAATCCGGCGCTGACCCCGTACATCGCCGAGTTCCTGCTGGATGCCAAGGATGCCGGCTTCGCTGTGCCGGACAACCTGCTGCAGAAGGCGTTGAATCGCATCAGCGAAGACCTGCTCAGCGGTGGTAACCAGTTCTACGGGCAGGACCGTCGTGATTCGCTGAAGTTCGCCAATCAGGCGTATTCGGGCTACGTGCTGGCGCGGGTCAACCGGGCACCGTTGGGTACGCTGCGCACGTTGTGGGACAACGAACGCAGCAAGGCGGCGACGGGCTTGTCGCTGGTGCATCTGGGCGTGGCGTTGTCGCTGCAGGGCGACAGCAAGCGTGGCCAGGCGGCAATTGCGGCCGGCTTTGCCAAGTCCGCGACGGACCGTCCCGCCTATTTCGGCGATTACGGCAGTCCGCTGCGCGACGATGCATTGATGATTGCGCTGCTGCACGAGCGTGGCCTGGCCAAGCCGGAGTACGACGCACGCGTGGTGAGCCTGGGGCGCGAAATGGATGCGCGTCGCAACAGCGGCTGGCTGTGGTTGAGCACGCAGGAGCAGGTGGCGCTGGCACGTCTGGGCAAGGCGTTGATGGCCAACCAGAAGAAGCTGGTGTCCGGCGAGTTGGCAATCGGTGAGAAGACCGAGACCATCGAGGCACGCAAGGTGTTTGCGCGTGTGTTCGATACGGCACAGCTGGCGCAGGGCGTACGTTTCTCGCCGCAGGGCGAGGCGCCGATGTTCGCCAGCCTGGAAGTGGCGGGTATTCCGCGCCAGGCGCCGGCACCGGACAACACCCACATCGGCATCGAACGCAGCTGGTATGGCACCGATGGCAAGCCGTGGTCGCCGCGCCCGTTGAAGGAGGGCGAGGCGCTGATCGTGCGCCTGAGCATCACGGCCGGTACCTCGATGCCTGATGCATTGGTCACCGACCTGCTGCCCGCCGGCCTGGAGATTGAGAACTTCAATCTGGGCGATGCCAAACAGTGGGCCGACGTGGTCGTGGATGGCGTGGAAATCAGCGACCGCTCACGCGCAGCCGACGTCAAGCATGAAGAGTTCCGTGACGACCGCTACGTGGCGGCATTGAATCTGTCGCGCGGCAACAAGGCACATGTGTTCTACCTGGTGCGCGCGGTAACGCCGGGTACCTACACCGTGCCGCCGCCGTTGGCTGAGGACATGTATCGCCCGGACCTGCGTGGCGTGGGGCGTTCCAATCCGACCACCATCACGGTGGTGCAGCCCTAATCGGCATGCGCGTCTCTGTGCGCTCTCCCTTACGTCGAAGACGTAGGGGAGGGTCGGCGATGCTGCGTAGAAGTGCCATCGGCCGCGAAGCTGACCGTGCTTCGGCAACGCGAATGCACGCATGCGTGCATCGTCGTAGCGGTGACCTCTGCCGAATTTACGACCAAGGTCGCTCCACAACCTCTGCAGATGACGATTGAAGAGCAAGCCCGAGTGAACACGCGCATCCAATGGCTGAGGAATGTTGGCATCCGCCTGCGCGCCGCTTTCACGCTTCGCTACATGCGCTGGGGAGCTGCAGTACTTCTCTCGCTGTTGCTTGTCCTTGATCTGGCTTTCCCGCCGCCACTGCCGAAGTCGCGCGATACCAGCACGTTGGTGGTGGCCAGTGATGGCACGCCGCTGCGCGCCTTCGCCGATGCCGAAGGTGTGTGGCGTTATCCGGCCGATGCCAAAACGGTGTCGCCGTTGTATTTGCAGGCGCTGCTTACCTACGAAGACCGTTGGTTCTGGCGGCATCCGGGCGTCAACCCGTGGGCGTTGCTGCGCGCGGGCAAGCAGTGGCTGCTGGAGCGGCGCATTGTCTCCGGCGGCTCCACGCTCACCATGCAGGTGGCGCGCATCCTTGATCCACACACGCGCACGCCGTGGGGAAAGCTCAAGCAGCTGTTACGTGCGGTGCAATTGGAAGTGCATCTGAGCAAGGGCGAGATTCTGGATCTGTATCTGGAACGCGCGCCCTATGGCGGCACCATCGAAGGCGTGGAAGCGGCCAGCTGGGCGTATCTGGGTAAATCCGCTGCACGTCTGTCGCAGGCGGAAGCGGCATTGCTGGCGGTACTGCCGCAGTCGCCGAGCCGCTTGCGCCCGGATCGTCATCCGGAAGCGGCGCAACGCGCCCGCGACAAAGTGCTGGTACGCATGGCTGAGCTGGGCGTGTGGTCGGCCGATGATGTCGCCGATGCGCGCATTGAACCGGTGGTGGCGCGCTCACTGAAACAGCCGCTGTACGCCGCGCTGCTGGCGCAGCGGTTGCGCAGCCAGCAACCCCGCGTGGCGCATATCCAGACCACCATCGACAGTGGCCTGCAGCGCATGCTGGAAGAGCGCGTTTCTTCATATTTTTCACAACTGCCTGAGCGTACGTCGGCCGCGCTCCTGGTGATGGACAACGCCACGCTGGAAGCGCGCGCCTACGTTGGCTCGGTCGCCTTCGGCGACAAGGCACGGCTGGGCCATGTCGACATGGTGCAGGCATGGCGGTCACCCGGTTCCACCCTCAAGCCGTTTCTGTATGGCATGGCGCTGGATGATGGACTGATTCATTCGGAAAGCCTGTTGATGGATGCGCCGCAGAGCTTCGGTGGCTATCGCCCGGGCAATTTCGACGCGGCGTTCAACGGGCCGGTGGGTGCGGCCAGTGCGCTGCGTTTGTCGTTGAACGTGCCGGTGGTGGATCTGCTGGACCGCGTCGGGCCGTCGCGCTTCACTGCGCGCCTGGCCAATGCCGGCGTCACTTTGAAATTTCCCCACGGTGCGCAACCCAATCTGGCAGTGATCCTCGGCGGCACCGGTGCGCGGCTTGAAGGGCTGGTTGGCGCGTTCGCTTCACTCAACCGTGGCGGTATCGCCGGCCGCGTGCGTTACACGCCGCAGGACCCGCGCATTGAGCGGCGCATGATGTCCGATGGCGCGGCGTGGATCGTGCGGGACATCCTGCAGTCCAATCCACGTCCCGGTTATGGCGTAGGTACGTTCGACACCGGTAGTCGTCCCCGCGTGGCCTGGAAAACCGGCACCAGCTACGGTTACCGCGATGCTTGGGCGATTGGTAGCACGCAGCACTACACGGTGGGTGTGTGGGTGGGGCGGCCGGATGGCACGCCGTTGCCGGGCCAGTACGGCGCGGTGACCGCATTGCCGTTGATGTTCGAGGTGATCGACAGCCTACCGCGACAGGGCGGCGACAACGCTGCACACGCGGTGCCGGCCAGCGTCAGCGAGGTGGATATCTGTTGGCCGCTGGGGATTGCTGCCGAGCAGACACCACCGGGCATGTGCCAGCGTCGGTTCCCGGCGATGGTGCTTGATGGTGTGATACCGCCGACCTTCCCAGAACGCGACGCGCGCCTGTGGCAGGCGGGCAGGGTGCGTTTTCAGGTCGATACAAAGAGCGGTCAGCGGATTTCGGCCAGCTGTGAAGGGCACGAGCAACGCGAAGATCGCGAGATTGCACGGTGGCCGGCGCTGGCTTCACCGTGGCTGTCGGTTGCACAACGGCAGGCGCAGCAGCTGCCCCCGTTGGCGCAGGATTGCCTGGATGATGGGCGGCAGTCCGATGGTGTGCTGCATATCGAAGGACTCAACGACAAAGCGATTCTGGCGCGCCCGCCCGGTGCAACGCACGGGCCGCGACTGCAGCTGCGCGCGCTGGGCAGTGAGGCGTCGATCGAATGGTTGCTGGACGGGCGCTGGATAGCGCAGACGCGTGGAACGCGCGTGTTCACGCGTGACTTTGAGGAAGCCGGCGAACACACACTCACCGCGCTTGCCGAAGACGGCGCATGGACACGCGTTCGCTTCCGGGTGGTGCAGTAGCAGGCGTCAGCCGGTCCCTGTCAGTGCCGGTGCGTAGCAGAGGGTGCGCGCGCGGTGGCGCGGGTGGCGCGTTCAGGCGACGTGGCAACCTGCGCGCAGCAGGCCAGGTGTTTCATTGAACAAGCGCAGGTCGATCAAACACCCGCATAGCGTGTCGAGGATGTCGAACGTGGCTTCATCCTCGATCGCAAAATCCGCGAAGGCTGCTTACCGGATGTTTCCCGGAACAGTCGCCAGCAATGCCTGTTCTTCCTGCCGCAACGTCAAGACCCGCACCCCGTCTTCGGTCACTTCCACCGTGTGCTCGCATTGCGCGGACAGCTTTCCATCGCGGGTGGTCACCGTCCAGCCGTCGTCGCTGCTGTCGATGGCCGCGCGGCCCTGATTGATCATCGGTTCGATGGTGAACGTCATGCCCGCCTGCAGCACCAGGCCTGCACCTCGCCGGCCGTAGTGCAACACCTGGGGGTCTTCGTGCATCTCGCGACCGATGCCGTGCCCACAGTATTCCTTGACCACGGAGTAGCCGCAGTCTTTTGCGTGGCGCTGGATGGCGAAACCGATGTCGCCGAGCGTTGCTCCCGGCCGTACCGTCGCGATGCCTTTCCACATGGCGTCGCGGGTGCTGTTCACCAGACGCCTGGCTTGATGGCTGACCTCGCCGATCAGGTACATCTTGCTGGAGTCGGCGATGTAGCCGTTCTTCTCCAGGGTGATGTCCAGGTTGACGATGCTGCCATTGCGCAGGATGTCCGACGCGGACGGCACGCCGTGGCAGACGACGTTGTCGATGGAGCTGTTGAGCACATATGCGAACCCGTATTGTCCCTTGCTGGCAGGGCGGGCCTTCAGCTCATGCACGATGAAGCGCTCGACCCAGTCGTTGACCTGCAGCGTGGTCATGCCTTCCAGGGACAGTTGATCCAGCGCCTCGAACACCAGGGCGAGCAAGCGACCAGATTCGGCCATGAATGCCAGTTCGTGCGGCTGTTTGATCATGATTCGGCGGCCGTCAATGCTGCCGGGCGCACGCCTGCAGCGGTGAGTTCGCGGACAACGATCTCGTGGAAGCTAAGTTGCGGATTCAGCTCGCACAGCATGCCGATCTTGATCCAGAAGCCGGCCTGGGCATTGATGGAGCGGCCAGAAACCGAGCTGGCCTTGCGGATGTTGTCGTGCAGCTCGTCGTCGATGTTTACGATGCCCATGGCTGGCCCAGATCATTGAATATACGAATCATATATCAATCGTATATTCGTCGTTGGGGGCAGGCGCTCAGGCGGGAAGTTTCCGCAACCGCTGACAACCTCAGGCGGCCCCGCCGCCTGCATGCAGCAGACCCAGGAATTCATCGAACAGACGCGGGTCGATCAAGCGCCCGCGCTGCTTGTCGAGGATGTCGAGTGTGAGGTCGCTCGACATCGGCTCGCGGTAGGGACGCAGCGAGGTCATCGCGTCGTAGCCGTCGACGATGGTGAGGATGCGTGACTCCATCGGGATCTCTTCACCCTGCAGACCATGCGGATACCCACTGCCATCCCAGGCTTCGTGATGATGGCGGATCAGCGTGGCCACCTGCTGCGCGTCCTCCCGGCCGGTGGCGCTGAACAAGGCCGCGCCGCGATCCGGGTGGGTGCGCATGATCGAGCGTTTGTCCTCATCCAGCTTTCCCGGATACAGCAGCACGTCATCGCGGATGCCGATTTTGCCGACGTCGTGAAAGCGCGCGGCAAGCACCAGATGGCCCAGGCGCGCGTCCGACAAACCACAGTGCTGGCCCATCGCGTGGGCCAACTGCGAAACGCGGTCGCAGTGGTGGTCGGTGTAGCTGTCGCGCTGGTCGAGTGCGGCGGCCAATACCGTGATGGCGCACGAGTCGTCCTGGGGAGGAATGGACAGCCCTGCGTGTACGGAGATGGATGACATGAAATGCAAAGCCTTGAAGAGGCTGGCCGATGATAGGCGAGGGCGCGCATTCTCGGCGTGCCCTCGTCTTCACGCAAACCTGCCCGGAATTCCCGTTCAGGAACTCACGGGTGCAAGGTGGTCAGGAGCGCGCGCGCTGCATTGAAACGGTCCGCGCTTTCCGGCAACGGATGCTTGATGCGCAGCTTGTCCGGGCCGTCCATCTGGTAAAGCTTGGGCTGCTTCTGGATCAACTGGATCACCGCCATCGGGTCGATGTTGGGTTTGCTCTCGAACACGATGCGGCCCCCGTTCTCGCCCAGCTCCAATTTGCGGATGCCCAGCTCGTTGGCCTGCAGCTTGAGTTCGGCGATGGCGAACAGGTGCTTCACCGGGTCCGGCAACAGGCCGAAGCGGTCGATCATTTCCACCTGCAACTCACGCAGCGCGATGTTGTCGCGGGCGCTGGAAATGCGCTTGTACAACGTCAGTCGCGTGTGCACATCAGGCAGGTAGTCGTTCGGAATCAACGCCGGCACATGCAGTTCGACTTCGGCACCGCGTGCTTCTTCGCCTGCATCCAGATCCGGCAGCCTGCCAGCCTTGATCGAACGTACCGCGCGTTCCAGCAACTCGGTGTACAGGCTGAAACCGACCTCGGCCATCTGGCCGCTTTGATCTTCGCCCAGCAGTTCGCCTGCACCACGGATTTCCAGATCATGCGTGGCCAGGGTGAAGCCGGCGCCCAGCTCGTCCATCGAAGCGATGGCCTCCAGACGTTTGTGCGCATCGGCGCTGATCGAGCGCTTGTCCGGCGGCACCACGAGGTAGGCGTAGGCACGATGGTGCGAACGACCCACGCGGCCACGCAGCTGATGCAACTGGGCCAGGCCGAACTTGTCGGCGCGGTTGATGATGATGGTGTTGGCGTTGGGAATGTCGATGCCGGATTCGATGATCGTACTGGCCAGCAGCACGTTGAAACGCTGCTTCTGGAAATCCAGCATCACCTTTTCCAGTTCACGCTCGGGCATCTGCCCGTGTGCCACGCCGATGCGTGCCTCGGGCACCAACTCGGACAGCTCGCGCTGCATGCGGCCCATGCTTTCCACATCGTTGTGCAGGAAGTACAGCTGACCACCGCGCGACAACTCGCGCTGGAACGCTTCCCGCAACTGCGCGTTGTCCCAGGCGGTGATGAAGGTTTTGACCGCCAGCCGGTTCGGTGGCGGTGTAGCGATGATCGACAGATCGCGCAGCCCGGCCATGGCCATGTTGAGCGTGCGGGGAATGGGCGTGGCGGTGAGCGTAAGCAGGTGCACATTGGCACGCATCGCTTTCAACGCTTCCTTCTGGCGCACGCCGAAACGTTGTTCTTCATCGACGATGACCAGGCCCAGATCTCGGAACTTCACGTCTGGCTGCAACAAGCGGTGCGTGCCGATGATCACGTCGATGGTGCCTTCGGCCACTTTTTCCAGTTCGGCCTTGATTTCCTTGGTGCTCTTGAAGCGCGACAGCACTTCCACCCTGAGCGGGTAATCGGCGAAACGGTCACGGAAGTTGCGGTAATGCTGTTCGGCCAACAGCGTGGTCGGTACCAGCACGGCCACCTGCTTGCCGCCGCTGGCAGCGGCGAAGGCTGCACGCACGGCGACTTCAGTTTTGCCGAAGCCAACGTCGCCGCAGACCACGCGGTCCATCGGCTGGCTGGATTGCAGGTCACGCAATGTTGCTTCGATGGCGGCCAACTGGTCGGTGGTCTCCTCGAACGGGAAACCCGCCGCAAAGGGTTCGTACATGGAGCGGTCGATATCCAGTGCCAGACCGGCGCGGGCCTGACGGCGCGCCTGGATTTCCAGCAACTCGGCCGCAACGTCGCGCACCTTTTCAGCGGCTTTGCGCTTGGCCTTGGTCCACTGCTCGCCACCCAGCGAATGCAACGGTGCAGTTTCAGGCGACGCGCCGGAGTAACGGCTGATCAGGTGGAGCTGCGCGACCGGCACATACAGGCGATCGCCCTTGGCGTATTCGATCTCAAGGAATTCGCCGGGCATGCCGCCGACGTCCATCGCGATCAGGCCACGGTAGCGGCCAACGCCGTGATCTTCGTGGACGATGGGCGCGCCTTCGGTCAGCTCGCCCAGGTCACGGATGATGGCTTCCGGCTCGCGCCCGGCCCGGCGCGTGCGCCGCGCGTGGCCGGCACGCTCAGGGAACAACTGGCGCTCGGTCAGCACCGCCATTGGCGGCTGGGTGATGGCAAAACCATCATCCAGCGGCGCAACGGTGATGGCGAATTTCTCGGCGGCATCTGCCAGGAAAGCCGGCAGGCCGGACACCACCGGTGGACGCAATTCGGCAGCCTGCAGTACTTCCAGCAGTGCCTCGCGACGGCCCGGTGAATCGGCCGCGATCAGCACCCGACCTGGGTAATGCTCCAGGAAGGATTTCAGTGCTTGCCCGGCAGGCGCGTCTTTGGCTGCGACCGGCAACGGTGGCAGCGGCTGGTCGCCCAGCGGCTGCGCTTCGTCGATGCGCGGATGATCGGCCGGCCACACTTCCACGCGCGGCTGCTTGTTGAACTGCTCGCGCAGGCTGTCCGGCGATTGGTAGATCTCATCGGGCGGCAACAGCGGCCGCTCGATGTCGTGGCGGCGTTGTTCGTAGCGGCTCGTGGTCTGCTGCCAGAACGCATCGGACGCCTCGCCCACACCGGTGCCCACCACGGTGAGGAAACCTTCAGGCAGGTAGTCGAACAGCGTGGCAGTTCGGTCGAAAAACAGCGGCAGGAAGTACTCGATGCCCGAAGGCAGTACACCGGCTTTCAGGTCCTGATAGAGCGGGCTGCGGCGCGTGTCCACATCAAACCGTTCGCGCAGCGTGGTCAATACCTTGGCCAGGCTGACCTCATCCGCCGGCACTTCGCGGCCCGGCAGCATCTTCACCGCCGACACTTTGTCCAGCGAACGCTGCGATTCGGGGTCGAACGCGCGGATGGAGTCGATATCCTCATCCAGCAACTCGATGCGCAATGGCGCGTCGGCGCCCATTGGGTAGACGTCGAGCAGGCCACCGCGCACGGCGAAGTCACCCGGGTCCAACACCTGCGCCACATTGCGGTAGCCGGCGCTTTCCAACCGCCGCTTCTCCGCGTCCATGTCCAGGCGCTGGCCGACCTTCAGATCGAAGCTGCCACCGACGATGTAACTCAGCGGCGCCAACCGCTGCAGCAGCGTTTGCACCGGCACCACCACGATGCCGCGCGTCAGCGTGGGCAGGTGGTGCAGGGCAGCCAGACGCTGCGAAATGATGTCCGGGTGCGGGCTGAATTGGTCGTAGGGCAGTGTTTCCCAATCCGGGAACGGCACCACCGGCAGCGCATTAGTGCTGGTGCCCAGCAGTGTCTGCAGATCGGCGACGGTCTGGTGCGCGCTCTGGTTATCGCGCGTGACCAACAACAGCGGCTTGCCGTGTGCCTGCGCGGCTTGCGCCACATGCCAGGCCAGCGCAGTCGTGGAAGCCGGGGCGCGCCACCAGGCGCGGAGCTGGCCCGAACGGGGCAGCGGCGGAGAGGGGTATTGGTTGGCAGACATGAGCCGCGAATTTTACCAGATGTGGCTTTTCGGGCAGGGCTGGGGGAGACGCGAGCGGACAGGAGTGAGGCGTGAGAGACGACAAGAGCAAGGGCGGGCCGCGTCCTTTCGTCATGGTGTCCGTGTCGGAGCGGGGAGCGATGGATGCGCGGAACAGCGCCGGACTCAGCGCATTCGCTCACTCATTTCCTTTCACATCTGCGCCACGGTAGGGTGCAAACGACAAGAGCAGAGGCAGGCGGCCCTGCTTCTGCTCTTGGCTGCGGCTCGTGTTTTGGAGTGGGGCAGTGACACGTGCCGGGAGCAGCGTCCAAACCGACGCTTCCTCATCACTTCTCACGCCTGCATCAGGAAGCCAGTTCCAGCACCATCCGCACCAATCCCGGCGTGCCGCTGGGATGAGGTACCTGCTTGAAGCCCAGCGAGGCAGCCAGCTGCAGCATCGGCTCGTTCTGCTCGGCAATGTCGCCGTACAGACGGTCCAGGTACTTGCCGCGCGCCCATTTCACCAGTTTGCGCATCAGTTGCCGGCCCAGGCCCTGCCCCGCAAGGAAGCGGCTGACCAGGATGGCGTATTCAGCGTCGCGGGTGCCCGGGATGATGGAGGCGCGGGCGACCGCGCCGACCACGGCTTCACCCGGCGGCAGCGGCTCGGCGGCCACCAGGGCGATCTCGGTCTTGGGATTGGGGTGGGTGAGCCGCTGTGCGGTCTCATCAGACAGTGCTTCCACCGACTGCAGGAACTTGTCACGCACCTCTTCCGGCCCGAACAGGGCGAACGCGCCCTGCAGGGGGGCGCCGTCTTCCGGGCGGATGGGGCGGATAAGCAGTTCGCGGCCGCTGGGTGCCTTGAAATGTTCATGCCAGGGCGGCATGCGATTACGGGTAGCCATGACTACGGTTCCTCCAAAGTCCCCGGATTCTGTCATCCGCCCGCCTAAATACTGTGAACGTTCTTCAACGCAGAGTCGTGGCCGCAGACAGCGGGCATTACTCGGGCATCTTCAGCCATTCCAGACGGGTGGAAGCGCCTGCTTCGCCCAGATGCTTCTTCAGGGTGGGCAGCGCCGGGGACAGAATTTTGTCGAATTGCCAGGGGGTGTTGACCAATAGCATGCCGCTGCCATTCAGGCGCAGGGGCGAGTCGTCGGGCCTGACCAGCAGTTCAGCTACCAGTACGGATTTGGCCGGCAGATGGGTGGCCTTGCGGAAGAACTGCTGCAGGCTGCGGCGCTGCTTGATCGGGTACCACACTGCGCATTGGGCCTGCGGCATGCGGGTGAGGATTTCACGCAGGGTGGAGATGATCTGCGGGTACTCGGCGTCCTGCGCCTCGTAGGGCGGGTCGATCAGCACCAGTGCCCGGCCGATCTTGTCGTTGCCGGACTTGGGCGGGAGCAGGGCACGGATGCTGTCGTAGCCATTGCCGGCAAAGACCTGCACGCGGCGGTCATGGGCGAACAGCTCCTTGAGCGCGGCCGCTTCGTCCTTCTGCAGCTCGCAGGCGGCCATGCGGTCCTGCTCGCGCAGGGCACGGGCGGCCAGCAGCGGTGAGCCGGGGTAGGACACCAGGGCGCCGACCGGATTGTCGGCCTGCACGGCACGCAGGTAGCGCTCGACCACCTCGGGCAGTGCGGGCGTGGTCATCAGCTGCAGGATGCCCAGGTTGGCCTCGGCGGTCTTGCGGCTTTCCTCGGCCGAGAGCTGGTAACGTCCGCGCCCGGCATGGGTGTCCAGGACGAAGAAGGGGGATTCTTTTTGCTTGAGCGCGTCGATCATGGCCAGCATGACGACATGCTTGAGCACGTCGGCGTGGTTGCCGGCGTGGAAGGCGTGGCGATAGTTCATCGGCGAAGTGTACGGGGGTGCCCGGGCGGCGGCTATGCTGGCGGCATGTCAGACCAGCCAGCCCGGGTACTCGTCGTCGAAGACGAGGCCGCCATTGCCGATACCCTTCTGTATGCCCTGCGCAGCGAAGGCTATGCCGCCAGCCACTGCGCACTGGGCCGCCAAGCCCTGGAGCGCCTGCGCGACGAGGGCGCCGACGTGGTGGTGCTGGATGTGGGCCTGCCCGACCTGGGCGGGTTCGAGGTGTGTAGACAACTGCGCACTTTCAGCCAGGTGCCGGTGATCTTCCTGACTGCCCGCAATGACGAGTTCGACCGGGTACTGGGGCTGGAACTGGGCGCCGACGACTATGTGACCAAGCCGTTCTCGCCGCGTGAAATGGTGGCGCGGGTACGGGCCCGGCTGCGCCGTGGGGCGGGTACGGCCGCTTCGCTGCTGGCGGCGACCGTGGCGGGCTGGCGCCAATGCGGCCGCTTCGCCATTGATGAAGACGGCAAGCGCATCCGTTACCAGGACGCGCTGCTGGACCTCACCCGTTACGAGTACGCCCTGCTGGCCGCGTTGCTGCAACGGCCCGGTGCGATCCTGAGCCGGGCGCAGCTGATGGAGCGAGGCTGGGACCACGCCAGCGACAGCACGGACCGCACCGTCGATACCCACGTCAAAACGCTGCGGGCCAAGCTGCGTGCGGCCGGTGCGCAGGATGATCCCATTCGCACCCATCGCGGCGTGGGTTACGCGCTGGAGCTGTAATGCGGCTGGGGCTGAAAATCTTCCTGGGCTTCTTCCTGATCGTCGGCATCGCCGCGTTCTTCGTGATGCGCGTGTTCGTCAACGAGGTGAAGCCCGGCGTGCGTCAGGCCATGGAATCCACCTTGGTGGATGCGGCCAACGTGCTGGCGGTGATCGCTGCACCGGATTTGAAGGCCGGGCAGATCGCCGAAGGTACCTTCGCCGCCCAGATGGCCACCGCGCAGCGGCGTGATCCCAAGGCGATGGTGTGGCGCTTCCCCAAGCGCAGCGTCGAGTATCGGGTGACCATCACCGACGCCAAGGGCATCGTGATCTACGACTCGCGTGGGCAGGACGTTGGCCGTGACAACTCGCGCTGGAACGATGTGTACAAGACCTTGCGTGGCGAGTACGGCGCACGGTCCAGTGCGGAAAAGCCCGGCGATGAAACCTCCACCGTGATGCACGTCGCCGCGCCGATCTACGACCCGGCCGACGGCCGTACCTTGATCGGCGTGCTGACCCTGTCGCAGCCCAACGACACCATTGATCCATTCATCACTGCCAGTCAGCGCGCCATCATCGCGCGCGGTGCATGGCTGATCGGTCTGTCGGCATTGATCGGATTGTTGATGACGTGGTGGTTGTCGCGCGGTATCGGCAGCCTGAGTCGCTATGCCAAGGCGGTGAGTGCGGGTGAACCCGTGCCGCCACCGCCGCGTCGCCGCGATGAAATCGGTGACCTCGGCCAGGCGCTTGAAATCATGCGTCGCAAGCTAGAAGGCAAGGCCTACGTTGAGCAGTACGTGCAGTCACTCACGCACGAAATGAAGAGCCCGCTGGCCGCGATCCGTGGGGCCGCCGAGCTGTTGCAGGAACCGCTGCCTGAGGCCGAGCGGCAACGCTTCGCCGGCAACATCGTGCAGCAGGAGCGGCGCCTGACGGAAACCATCGACCAGCTGCTGCGGCTGGCCGAAGTGGAGCAACACGGTTGGTTGCAGAAGCGTGGCGAGGTGGATCTCGTTGCGTTGTGCCGCGCGCTGGCCGATGACGCTGGCCCCAGCCTGCAGGCTGCGCAGCTGCAGTTGGATTGTCAGATGCCCGAGCGTGCATTGCTGCAGGGCGATGCGTTCCTGCTGCGGCAGGCGTTGTCGAACCTGCTGGACAACGCCATCGCGTTTTCGCCAGAAGGGGGGCGTGTCGCGTTGAACGTGCAAAAGAGCGAGGAAGGCTGGACGGCAAGTCTGCGTGATGCAGGCCCTGGTGTGCCGGAGTACGCGCAGGAGCGGGTGTTCGAGCGTTTTTATTCGTTGGCGAGGCCACGTAGCGGGCAGCGCAGCAGCGGTCTGGGCTTGCCGTTTGTGGCGGAAGTCGCGCGACTGCACGGCGGCCGCGCGCAGTTGCGCAACCACCCTGGCGGCGGCGCCGAGGCAAGCCTGGTACTGCCGCTGGTCTGACTTCACATTCGCTTCAAATTCGCCACAAACCCTGCTCACCGGGCGGGGGGAAGCTGTGCCTCGGTTACCACACGAGGACGGGACATGACTTCCCTGAAACTGCTGTTGCGCTTCGCCATTGTCGGCGGGCTGGCGTTGTTGTTGTTGATTCCCCTGCTGCTGATCCGCGGCACCATCAATGAGCGCGAGAGCTATCGCGACCAGGCCATCGAGCGGGTGGCGCAGAGCCGGGCAGGTGAGCAGACGCTGATCGGCCCGGTGCGCGTGCTGCCGTGGACGCAGAAGCGCGAGGTGGAAGTGGAAGTGGAGGGCAGCGCCCAACGCAAGACGGAACTGCGCACCGAGCACGGCTATGACCTGCAGATGCCGACGCGCTTGAACGTGCAAGGCAAGATGCGCCCGGACGAACGCCGCGTCGGCTTGTTCAAGGTGCCGGTCTACAGCTGGCAGGCCAAGTTGCAGGCAGAGTTCGCTCCGGTCAATTACACAGCGGTCGCGGGCCGTACCTACGAGCGCCCGTACCTGGCGTTGGGCGTTGCCGACGTGCGTGGTCTGGTTGGTACGCCCAACCTGCGCGTTGATGGCCGCGCGGTTCCGCTGCAGTCCGGTTCCGGCGTGCTGGAAGAAACCTCAAAGGGCCTGCATGCGCCGCTGACGGAGTTGATGGACATCACTCAGGGCGTGTTGCGTGAGGGCAGCAAGGTCGAGCTGGAGTTCGTGCTCGATGGCACCCGTTCGCTGTCGGTGGTGCCGGTGGGCGACGACACCCGCGTGTCGCTGGATTCCCCTTGGCCGCACCCCTTGTTCGGCGGCAGCTTCCTGCCCAATGAACGCACCATCGACGACAGCGGTTTCAAGGCCCAATGGGCAGTGTCCTCATTGGCCTCGGCAGCCCAGGCACAGCTGCTCAAGAACATTCGTGGTGTTGGCGGCAGTGTGGAGTCGTTGAATGTCGCGCTGGTGGATCCGGTGGACGTTTACACGCAGGCCGACCGCGCTACCAAGTACGGCATCCTGTTCGTGTTGCTGACCTTTGTCGGCTTTGCGCTGTTCGAGCTGATCAAGCAACTCAAGATTCACCCGCTGCAGTACCTGCTGGTGGGTTTGGCGCTGGCCATCTTCTTCCTGCTGCTGGTGAGCTTGTCCGAGCAGATCGCGTTCTGGCAGGCGTATCTGATATCGGCGGCGGCGTGTATTGGCCTGCAGGGCTTCTACCTGAGCGGGGTGTTGCGCAGCTGGAAGTACGGCTTGGGCTTCTCAACCATGCTGACCCTGCTGTACGGCGTGCTGTACATGCTGCTGGCTTCAGAGAACAACGCATTGCTGATGGGCTCGCTACTGCTGTTCGGCATTCTGGCCGTGATCATGTGGATCACCCGCAAGGTGGATTGGTACGAGCTGAGCAGCCGCTCTGCGGCCAAGCCGACCACACCTCCGACCTTGCTGTAATCGACGCGGGGTGGCGCAGGCCACCCCGCTGTTTCGGGAGGAACAGGTTATGAACCGGGCTTTGATCCATCGTCGCGCACAGCGCGCCTTACCTGACAGCATTGAAACCAGTGGCCTGCTGCATTTCGGTACCTCGCCAGGGCAGGTGGAAGGAGTGTTGCTGGGCAGCGTGTTCGACTGCGGCGCGCAGGGCGTAGTGGTGTTGCGATTGGCAGGGCAGACGGCCGTTGCGATCCAGCGGCAGGGATTGGCGTTCTTTGAGCAGGCCCATGTGGCGCGTGCGGGATTGCAGCAGGCTGTGCCCGCGCATTATGGGCAGTGGCAGCGGATGCTGTTGGGCGCTAAGGAAGGCATTTCGGCGGAAGCCGCGTTTTCCAGCGAGGTGATTGCAGATTGGAACGGGGCAGCCTATTTCGCGGGTTCGCTCGATAGACGCGCGTGGTTGGCGGTGCTACCGGTGGAGCGGTTGGTGGTTTACGGGTGGTTGAATTGAGACCCACTTTTCCCATTCCCAACTCTTCTCCTCCACAAACGCGGCCTGATTCACCTCAACCATGACCATTGGCCGACTCGGACAACAGCCCCCGCTGGCTAGACTCGGGCCTTTGTCGTAGTTGGCCGAGTGCCCGGGGGAATACTGGTGATCAAGCGTGGTTTGTTGGCGTTGTGCATGGGATTGGCCGTGGGCGCTCCGGCGTATGCCGCCGAGCAGGTTGATCTGGACATGGTGGGCAAGATTCGTCAGGAGGCCTTCCACCGTTCACAGGTGATGGCCACCTTCAGCCACCTCACCGAGAACATCGGCCCGCGTCTGACCAATTCCCCGGCCATGACGGAAGCTAATCGCTGGAGCCGTCAGAAGTTCAACGACTGGGGCCTGGTGAACGTGCATGACGAAGCGTTCGAGGATTTCGGCCGTGGCTGGGAATTCTCTTCGTCCAGTGTCGAAATGCTGTCCGAGCGCGTCCAACCGCTGCATGCACTGCCCAAGGCGTGGACGCCCGGTACCAACGGCCCGGTCGAAGGCGAACTGATCCAGGTCCAGATCAAGAAGCTGGCCGATATGGAACAGTACAAAGGCAAGCTGCGCGGCAAGATCCTGCTGCTGGGTGATGCGCGTGAGTACAAGCGCGGTACCGAGGCGGATTCGCACCGCCACGACGCCACCTCGCTGGAAGGCCTGCAGGAATTCACCATTCCCAAGACGGCCGCCGAGGACCGCGCAAAGCGGCTCAAGGAATTCAACGAACGCCAGGAGCTGGTCCGCGCCACCAATGCCTTCTTCATCGAGGAAGGTGCCTTGGCTGCGATCAGCATCAGTGGCTGGGACAACGGCATCATCCGCGTCGCCGGCGGTGGCTCGCGCAAGGCGGGTGAATCGGTCGGTATTCCGGAGCTGGCAATGATTGCCGAGCACTTCAACCCGCTGGTACGCGCGCTGAAGGACAAGCAGACCGTGCGCCTGCGCGTGAACGTGGATGCACGTTTTACCGACGACACCAACCAACCAGGCCACAACACGCTGGCCGAGATCCGTGGCAGCAGCAAGGCCGACGAAATCGTGATGCTGGGCGCACACATGGACTCCTGGCACACCGGTACCGGTGCGGCGGACAACGCCGCTGGTGTGGCGGTGATGATGGAAGCCATGCGCATCCTCAAGGCCGTGGGCGCCAAGCCCAAGCGCACCATCCGCGTGGCACTGTGGAGCGGCGAAGAGCAGGGCCTGATCGGCTCGCAGGCGTATGTCGCCCAGCATTTCGCCCGTTATCCGGAGCCGACCGACGCCGCCCAGAAGGCGTTGCCGGCCTCGCTGCGTGACCCGACCGGCCCGCTGCAGAAGCTGCGTGATTACGACAAGTTCCAGGTGTACTTCAACATGGACAACGGCTCGGGCCGCTTCCGTGGCATCTATGCGCAGGAAAACATGGCAGCGATGCCGATCTTCGAGGCATGGTTGAAGCCGTTCAACGACGTGGGCGCCACCACCGTGGCTACCCGTAATACCGGCAGCACCGACCACATCAGCTACGACCGTGCTGGACTGCCGGGCTTTCAGTTCATCCAGGACCGCTTGGACTATTTCAGCAACGTTCACCACAGCCACCTGGACACCTGGGACCACGCCGAGCCGGAAGACCTGAAGCAGGCAGCGGCCATCGTGGCTTCGTTCGTGTACAACGCAGCGATGCGTGAAGAGCGCTTCCCGCGCAAGCCGCTGCTGGAGAATTGAGCGGGCGTTGGGTGTGAAGGACTGAAAAGGAAGGGCCGCTTTGCGGCCCTTCTGCTTTTGGACAACGCTGCGAGGATGTGTGATATCTCGCTTCTCCCGCGTGTGAGGCGACAAAGCGGCAGCGTTGTCGAGATTGCCTGGCGCAGCCTTTCAAAGGGGGAGGCACACAGGTATGCCGAATGCAGGTGCCCGAAGGGCGGGTGAGCGGGCTTTTGCGGCTGGAACTGCGCAAAGCAGCCTTATCCCAACCCGCCCGCCGCTGATGGGGGCAGGGTTTGAAGCGGCCCAAAAGCGGTCAGCAGGGCGAAGGGGTAAAATGTCGCGATCCCCACTTCTGCGCCTGTCATGACCGTTCGCACTCGTTTTGCCCCCAGTCCCACCGGCTATCTGCACATTGGTGGTGCCCGCACCGCGCTGTATTGCTGGCTGGAGGCCCGTCACCGTGGCGGCGAGTTCGTGCTGCGAATCGAAGACACCGACCGCGAGCGCAGCACCCAGGCAGCCATCGATGCCATTCTCGAGGCGATGGAGTGGCTGGGCCTGGGCTACGACGAAGGCCCGATCTACCAGACTCACCGCGTCGCCCGTTACAAGGAAGTGGCCGAGCAGCTGATCGCCGACGGCAAGGCTTACTACGCCTACGAGACCAAGGAAGAGCTGGACGCGATGCGTGAAGCAGCCATGGCCAAGCAGGAAAAGCCGCGCTACAACGGCGCTGCCCGCGAGCTGAAGCTGGCCTACAAGGACGACCCGAACCGCGTCATTCGCTTCAAGAATCCGCTCGACGGCACGGTGGTGTTTGATGACCTGATCAAGGGCAACATCGAAATCGCCAACAGCGAGCTGGATGACATGGTCATCTTCCGTCCGGACGGCTTCCCCACCTACAACTTTGCGGTGGTGGTGGACGACTGGGATATGAAGATCAACGAGGTCATCCGTGGTGATGACCACATCAACAACACCCCGCGTCAGATCAATCTGTACGAAGCTATCGGCGCCCCGGTGCCGAAGTTCGGCCATATGCCGATGATTCTGGACGAGCAGGGCGCCAAGCTGTCCAAGCGCACCGGCGCGGCTGATGTCATGCAGTACAAGGACGCCGGCTACCTGCCCGAAGCGTTGTTGAGCTATCTGGCCCGTCTGGGCTGGTCGCACGGTGACCAGGAAATCTTTACCCGGCAGGAGCTGATCGACCTGTTCGACGTGACCAATTGCAACTCCAAGGCCGCGCGCCTGGACATGGCCAAGCTGGGCTGGGTGAACCAGCACTTCCTGAAGAGCGAAGACCCGGCCGCCATCGCTCCGCAGCTGGTCTACCAGCTGGAGAAGCTGGGCCTGGACGTGGCGGCGGGTCCGGCGCCCGTCGACGTGGTCATCGCCCTGCGCGAGCGCGTGCAGACGCTGAAGGAAATGGCCGAGAAGGCAGTGGTCTGGTACACCGCGCTGACCGAATACGACGAAGCAGCCGTGGCCAAGCACTTCAAGCCCGGCGCTGATGCACCGCTGGCCAAGGCCCGCGAGCTGCTGGCCGGGCTGTCGCAATGGAATGCGGAAAGCGTGTCGTCAGCGTTGCACGACGTTGCCGCGCAGCTGGAAATGGGCATGGGCAAGGTGGCGCAGCCGCTGCGGGTGGCCATCACCGGTACGCAGGTCAGCCCTGACATTTCCCATACCATCTATCTGGCGGGTCGCGACGAGGCCTTGAAACGCATTGACGCTGCACTCATCAAGGTTCCCAAGGCCTGAAACAGACGAGATAGAACATGACCGAATCGCACTCCTGTACCGCTCCACACCACCACGTCGACGACGCGGCGGGTTTCGTTGCGGTGGTCGAACGGGTGTGCCGTGAGCGCGGATTGCGGCTGACGCCGATCCGCGCGAACGTGCTGCGCCTCATCGCAGAGGCGGGCAAACCGGTCAAAGCCTACGAGCTGCTGGAGTGGGTGCGCGAAGGCAAGGGTGTGGGTGCCGATGCGCCACCCACGGTGTACCGCGCGCTGGATTTTTTGATGGCCAATGGCTTCGTGCACAAGCTGTCTTCGGTCAACTCGTTCGTGGCCTGTCACCATCCCAGTAGCAACCAGCATTCGGTGCCGTTCCTGATCTGCGACCGCTGCCACAGTGCAGTGGAGCTGGAAGACCGCGACATCGTCCGCCAGCTGGAAACCCGCGCCAAGGAACTGGGTTTCAAGCCGCAGGCGCAGACGCTGGAAGTGCACGGCTTGTGCGCGAGCTGCGCGGGTTGAGTGTTTGAACCGGTGCTATGAGAAGGCCGCGCATTGCGCGGCCTTTTTTGTGCTGAAGCCGGAACACGCTCCGGCCGAGCCGGGAGCCATGGCTGCCTCTGAAATCCCTCTCCCTTTATGGGGGAGGGTAGCGACGGCTGCCCACTCCCAATCCAACCGCTATCGGCCTTGCCGCGCAGCACCTTCCGCGCGATACACCACCTCGCCATCCTTGATGGTCTGCAGCACCTTGATGGTGTGCAGCTGCGGATGGGCAATGGTCAATGGGTTGTCCGACAGCACCACCAGGTCCGCACGCTTGCCCACTTCGATGGATCCCTTGTGGGCCTGTTCCGAATACTGCTCGGCCGCCCACAAGGTGATCGACTTCAATGCCTGTTCCGGTGTGACCCGCTGATCCGGGCCCAGCACGTAACCACTGCGCGTGGTGCGGTTGACGGTGGCATCCAGCACGCGCATCGCATCGGGGAACACCACCGGCGCATCGTGATGCGAGGTGAACTTCATGCCGGCATCCAGCACCCAGCGCGTGGGCGAAATATTCTCGGCGCGTTCCGGGCCCAGCACCGATTCGCGGTGCCAGTCGCCCCAGTAATACGTATGCATCGGGAACAGCGACGGGAAGATGCCGAGTTTGCGGATCTCATCTACCTGGTCCTTGCGCAAGGTTTGCCCATGAATCAACACCGGCATCAGGTGCTTGTCAGGATGCGCAGCTTCGGCAGCGGTGACCGCGCGAATGAGCTGATCGATGGCTGCATCGCCGTTGGCGTGCGCAAGCACTTGCCAACCGTTGCTCCATGCCTTGTCGATCAACGCGTTGACCTGCGCATCGGGGAAGGCCGGGTAGCCCGCATAGTCGGGTTTTTCGCCTTCGGGCACTTTGTAGTAAGGCTGGCTCAGCCAGGCGGTCTTGCCCTGTGGTGAGCCGTCCAGGCTGATCTTCACGCCGCCGATGCGGAAGTGATCGGTGTAGTTCAGGCTGTAATACGGGCCGTGCATCGCAGGATCTTTCACTGCGACCTCGATGTCCGGGTAGGCGACCACATCGATCTTCAACTTGCCGGCCTTGCCCGCCATGGGAAGCATGGCCAGCGTACCGGCGTCGGTCTTGCCATCCTGCGCCGTGGTGTAGCCGAACTTCATGTACAGCGCTTGCCCGGCTTCAAGCATCGCCATGGCTTGTTGCAGATCCAGCGGCGGCATCAGTTTGGCCAAGGCAAGGTTGTGCGCGCTTTCTTCCAGAACCCCGTCGGGAATGGCGGTGCCGGGCTCGCGACGGATCACGCCGCCTTCCGGATTGGGCGTGTCGGCGGTGATACCGGCCAGTTCCAGCGCTTTGCTGTTGTAGCTGCCCAGATGACCGGATTGATGCATCAGGATGATGGGGATGTCAGTGGCGATTGCATCCAGCTCGGTGCGTGTGGGATGACGTTTTTCCACCAACTGCGAGTCGTCGTAGCCAAAGCCGATCAACACCTTGTAGCCGCCGGGTACGGTCGAGGTGGCGCGGAACTCGCGCATGATCTTCTGCAACGCGGGGATGGAGTTACCTTCGCCGTCCGGTGCCGGCAGTAGATTGGCCGACAGCGCCTGCAGGCCCACGCCAGAGACATGCCCGTGTGCATCAATGAAGCCGGGAGTCAGCGTGTGTCCCTGCAAGTCCACTTGCTGGGCGTCGGGGCTGAAGCGCCGTGCAGCCCTTTGGCTGCCGACGAAGGCGATGGCACCGTCGCGAACCACGACGGCCTCGGCCTGTGGCTGCTTGTCGTTCATGGTGATGATGGGGCCACCGGAATACAGCGTATCGGCGTGCGCGGCTGCGTTGACCATCAGTGCGGCCAGGACCGAAACGGTCAGCTGCAGTCTCATCGGGGGTTCTCCGGAACCATAAACAGGCCGGAAGCGTAGCCTAATCGCCGCGAAGCGGACGTGGACACATCATCGCAGTCCGCCGCGTCTGCACTGGCCACCGCACAGGTAAGCGCTGCGCGCCCGGGAGCCATTGCGACGAGTAGATGGACGGCTACAACCATTCGCCACAACTGCGGTGGCGAGGTGCCCTCTTTCAGATTCCGAAGGAAGCCCCGAGTGCGCTGCGCAGACCCGGGTTCCCCAATGTCCACCGATGCAGGATCAGTTTGTGGCGGTTGGTCGTGGTTCGGCTGCGGTATCCACTTTCACCACCACCGACATGCCGGGGCGCAGACGTGCAGCCAGCGGTTGGTCCGGGTCAATGGCGATGCGGATCGGCAGGCGCTGCACCACCTTGGTGAAGTTGCCGCTGGCATTGTCGGGCCTGAGCACGGAAAACTCCGAGCCGGTGGCCGGGGCAATCTGCTGGATGTGGCCGTGCAGTTTTTTGCCCTTGAAGGCATCAACGGAGAAGGTTGCCGGTTGGCCGACGGCCATGTTCCAGGTCTGGCCTTCCTTGAAGTTGGCCACGATCCACAAGTTGTCCGGCACCAGGAACAGCAACTGGCTGCCGGCGGTGACGTATTGCCCCAGCCGTACTGACGCCTCGGAAACCTGCCCATCGCGTGGCGCCTTGATCACCGTGTTGTCCAGGTCGATCTGGGCCAGCTTCAATGCAGCCTCTGCGTTGGCGACTTTGGCTTCCAGCCCGCGTCGTGACACCTGGGTAGCGGTGAGGTTTTCCTCTGCAATTCGGATGGATGCCTGCGACTGCGCAACACTGGCATTGGACGACTGCACGCTGGCGCGCAGCTTGTCGCGATCGCTGTTGGACACCAACTGCTGTGCAGCCAGTTGTTCGTAACGACGCAGTTCGGTCTGGGTCTGTTGCTGCTGCGCACGGCCGGCGGAGAGATTGGCCTGTGCCGAGGCAATCTGCGCACGATTTTGTGCCTGGCTCTGGTCGGAATTGGCCAGTTGCGCCTGTGCATCCGCCAGCGTTGCCTCGGCCTGCTGCACACGCTGCCGGTAGATTCGCTCATCAATGTGCAGCAACGGCTGGCCTTGTTTGACGAAGTCGAAATCCTTGACGAGCACCTCGGTGACATAGCCGTTGACCTGTGGCGCCAGCACGGTGACCTGGCCGCGCACGTAGGCGTTGTCGGTGTGCATGGTGCTGCTGTTGAATGGCCACAACTGCCAGGCGCGCAGGATCAAGGCCAGCCCGATCAGCGCGATGATGATCATCACCACCACGGCAACGCGGCTAGGCCGGTTGTACTTGGACACCGGTTCCGGTGTTGTGGTGGAAGGGGTGTCGGTGCTGTTGCTCATGGGGAACCCCGGTTCGAGGATGTAGCGGCCTTCTTGCGTCGGATCACGTGTTGCACTCGCGGATCGCGCAGTGTCACTTCCAGCAGCAACCAGCTGAGGAAGGCGATGGCGATCCAACCGCTGAGTGCAAATACGTCATTGAATGCGCGGACGTTGGCCTCACGCTTGGCCACTGCGGCCAGCGCGGCGTTGCCCTGTGCCCTGAGCTGTACCGGATCGGTAATCAGGCGTGCATAGCTTTGTTGCTGTTGTTGCAGGCGTTGTGCGACCTGTGGGTCGGCTGCGTTGATATGGCTGACCAGCTCGGTCGAGTACACATGCTCACGGTGTAACTGGTAGCTGCCCAGCAGGGCGGAACCGGCGAGGCTGGCGAAGTTCTGGGTGAGGGAAAGGATCACCACGAACGACACGATGTGGTCCAGCCCACGCGCCAATGCCCGCTGTATGCCGATCAACATCAGCGGCCCCATGAACATGCCGCTGCCAACCGCTGCCAGGAATTGGCTCAGGGCGAAATCCATCGGCCTGTCCATGCTGGTGCGGTGCTGATCCAGGAACGCAGCGCTGCCAAGCAGAATGATCGACGCTGACAGCTGCGGGATCAGCGCCTTTGGCCCGAATGTCAGCGCACTGATGGCGATGCCGACCAGCACGCCGCACAGGATCACCCCAAACAACGGCGCCATCTGGTCCGGCCCCATGCCCAGCGTGCGCATCATCGTGACCATGCCGTAGTTCTGTTCATTGGTCAGGAAGCGGATCAGGAACGCGCCGATAATGAAGCGCAGCATTGTCGGCCCCAACAGCCAACGGACTTGCACCAGCGGATTGCGACGTTGTTGTTCGATGCACAACCCGGCAGCCAGCAACACCACCGCGCAAGCCAGTACCCAGCCCAGCCAGGGCGTATCAAACCACCACCGCAGAAAGCCCTGGTTGAGGACAACCACAATGAGCGCCAGGCCCGGCGCGAGCAGGGCGAAAGTGAGGAAGTCGGTGCGCTCGAACGCCTTGATCTGGACACCCGGGGGCAGTTTCAACAGCACCACGGCGGCAAATGCACAGAGCGCCAGGCCCGCCTCGAACATATACAGGTTCTGCCATTCGCCACGGTCAAGCAGGCCGGAGGAAATCAGCCAGGCGACCGGGGTGGCAAGCATCGATAGGCTCATGCCCACCACCAGCATCTGGCCTACGTATTTACGCGGCAGCGCCTGCAGCATGTACAGCACACCCAACGTGGTACACGCGGCACCGGCGAAACCACTGCCTGCCCGCACCAGCAACGTGGTGGTGAGGCTGCCGACGAACAGGTGCAGCACGGCCAGCGCCGCGTACACGCCTAATCCGATTTCAGCGAATAGCAGCAGGCCGTACTCCTGGCGGAATTTGAACACCAGCAGGTTGGCGCTGACGTTGACCATCAGATACGCCGCCACGAGCCAGCTGGCCTCGGTGGCCTGCAACCCCATTTGCCCGGTGATCAATGGCAGGTTGGCGCTGATGAGCGCATTTCCCAATCCACCGGTGAGCGCCACCAACACTGCGATCGCCGCATAGGCAGCACGCCGATGCGGTGGATGCCACGGCATGGATGCGCCGCCGGGAAGGGTGGGCTTTTCGCTGTCGTCCCAATCCGGGATGGGCTTGAGGGGTTTCATGGCCATTCCTGGGCGGCCGACTCGGCCAGCCCCGGGCGCAGCAGTTGCAATGCCCGGCGGGCGAGAACTGCACGATCGGCGCGGGTGCGCCCCCGCAATGCCGCCCCCAACATGCTGGAAATCAACGAGACATCGGCCAGCTGCATGTCCTGACGACACATGCCGGCCGCCTTGGCGCGCAACAGCGCCGGCTCCATCAGCCGGAGGATGTGCTGACGCGCGGCGCTGATGGCTGAACTGTCCTGATCCACCGCGCGCCAGTAGTCGGCCAGGGCAGGGGATTCGACGATACGCATGGCCATGCCTTCGATCACCTCAAAAAAAGCATCGTCGCGATCACCCAATTCGACCAGATGCTCCTCCAGCCGCTTGACGGTGCGCTCCAGCATGGCGCCGATCAGCGAAGCGCGATCCGGGAAATTGCGGTACAGCGTGGCGCGGCCAACACCGGCACGTTCGACCACCAGATCCAGTGGTGCGGTGATGCCGTGTTCGCCAAACACGGCATCGGCCGCGTCCAGTATCAGGGCACGGCGCGCAGCGACATCTGAGCGGATTGCGGTCATGGCGGGATAATCCGGACAAAAATGTCCGAATTCAACTGGCGCGCTATGAAACAGCCGCCGAAACTTCTGTACGGTTCAGTTGGCGAGGGCTACCGCACGCGTCACAGGTGCTTCGCGGATGGGCAGATTGACCAGTGCCGCAACAACTGCCAGCACCATGTCGCCGTACCACATCCAGCTGTAGTCGCCGCCATACTCCAGCGCCACGCCGCCCAGCCACGCACCGAAGAAACCACCGATCTGGTGCGATAGCAGGGTCAGGCCGAACAGCGTGCCCATGTGGCGAGGCCCGAACAATTTGCCGACCAGGCCAGCGGTAGGCGGTACTGTCGCCAGCCAGGTGAAACCCAGGGCCGCAGCAAATACGTAGAAGGTGGTCGGTGTTGGCGGCGAAACCAGGTGCACCGCGATCAGCACCGCGCGGCTCAGGTACATCCAGAACAGCAACCACTTCATGCGGAAGCGTTCGCCCAATGCACCGATGATCAGACTGCCGGCAACGTTGAACAGGCCAATCAACGCGATGGAAATCGAAGACACCGTCGGCGACAGACCGCACATGGCGATCTCGCTGGGCAGGTGCGTCACCAGAAAAGCGATATGCACACCGCAGGTGAAAAACCCCAGATGCAGACACCAGTAGCTGCGATCACGCAATGCCTTGCGCAATTGCAGCCCAAGGCTTTCGTCATCCACGCCGCTCTCGGCGCGCGGGGCGCGCTTGCGGAGTGGCCACGCCAGCGGCAACGACAGCAGTACGATCACCGCCAGCGCGTAGAGCGTGCGCACCCAGCCAAATGCGGTAAGCAGCAGCTGCACCAGCGGCGCGAACAGGAACTGCCCGAGCGATCCTCCGGCGTTGATGATGCCGGCTGCCATCGAACGCTTGTGCGCAGGAATGCGCCAGCTGCTGGCACCGATCAACACCGAGAAACTGCCGGCGCCGGCACCGGCAGCCATCAACAGACCGAAGCTGAGATTCAGACCCCAGGTGCTCGGCATCATCGTTGCGGCGACAAGGCCGATAACCAACAGCACGCCACCACTTACCAGGACCGGCAATGGCCCGCGTTGATCGGCCATTGCACCGAATAGAGGCTGCACGGCGCCCCACACGAACTGGCCAATCGCCAGGGAAAAACTGATCTGCGCGATGCTCAATCCGGTGGCGGAATTGATGGGGTCGATCAACAGGCCACTGGTCTGGCGCACGCCCATCGTCACCATCAGGATGGCTGACGCAGCCAGCAGCAAGCCCCACGGTGTGCGTGCCAAGGGTGTCGCGCTCATGCGCGGCCCTCCGCTTCCAGCGCGACGCTCAGTGCTTCGAGTTGCTGGTTAAGCGCTGCGACGTGTGAGCTGCCAAAGATCGCCTCGATCTCATCCTGTGCCTGTTGCCAAAGCGGTTGCGCCTTCTGTAGGCGACGCTTCCCCGTGGCGGTGATCTGCACTTGGCGCTGGCGCGGATCCTCGCCGGGCCGTGATGACAACAGGCCAGCAGCAATCAGCGGTTTCAGGTTGCGACTGAGCGTGGTGCGGTCCATGCCAAGCGCATCGGCCAGCGTACCCAGGGGGCGTGGCTCACGCGCGCGGCGCAGGATCGAATAAGCGTTGAGGCTGAGATCAGCGGCAGCCAGGTGGTGGTCATAGACCTGAGACGCCCGGCGGGAAGCGCGGCGCAACTGGAAGCAGGTGCAGGGGCTGGAGGTGTCCATCACGGCGTCCAGGAAATGGTGCCGTTGAGTTTATGTGTATATGCACGTATGTGGCGTGCTACGAATGGAACGCTCGCTGGCCATGCAAGCGTGGAATAACCAAGCCATCAAAAACAAAACCCCACCCCCGCAAGCGGGAGTGGGGTTGAGGGAGGGGGAGGGTGTCACTCAACCCACGCTAAACCCATCAGAACCAGGCACGAATACCAAACGCCACGCCGCGACCCGGCAGCGGCGAGAAATCGCGCAGCAGCGAGGTATGCGGGCGCGCCTCGCGGTTGGTCAGGTTGTTGCCGTCCAGGAACACTTCGTAGCTGTTGCTGCCACTGCGATCCCAGCGATAGGCCATGTGCGCGTCCACCAAGGTGTAGCCATCGCTGGGCGCTTCGTTCTGCGCGACATCCTTCTGGCTGCTGTAGCGCACCGCACCCACCGACGCGCGCCAGCCATCACGCGACCAGCGCAGATCCGCACCGACACGGGCCGGTGAGATACGCGGCAAGTAGCCGCCGTTGGCCAGCTCCACCGTGTAGTTGTGGTTGTGATCACCATGCGGCACCGCGATGTTGGCAGTGCGGCTGCCGCTGCCATCCAGTTCGGCCTTCACGTAGTCACCAAACACGCGCAGATCCCAGTCACCGGCAGCACCTTCAAACATGTGCACGGTGGCCTCGGCTTCGGCGCCCTTGAAGGTGGCGTCCTGCTGCGTCCACAGGCGCACCGGCAGCGACTCGACCACGCCCGTGTCCGCCAGGTAGATGAAGTCCTTGAACTTGGTCTGGTAGATCGCCGCGGTGAAGTCCAAACGGTCGCTGTGGGCGTGGATGCCCAGTTCCGCACGTTGGCCGCGCTCGGTCTTCAACCTGGAATCGCCGATCTCCAATGAGCGGGTGGCGATATGCGCACCGGCGGCGTACAGCTCTTCGTTGGTCGGTGCGCGCTCGGAGCTGTCCACGCCGAAGCGCAGGTCAATCGACTCATTGAGCTTCCAGATACCGGCGGCCGACAGGTTGGTTGCATCGAACGTGCGGCGCTGGTAGTCGCCCACCGGATCCAGCTTGATCTGCTCGTGGCGTGCGCCCAACTCCAGCTTGAGCGGTCCGAACTGCTTTTCCTGCAGCACGAACAGGCCGGCACTGCGGGTGCCGGTGTCGGGCACGAAAGCCTCTTCACCCTTTGCGCCGAAGTCGCCGTTGCTCACCTGCAGGCCGAACGCGCCATCCCAGCCGCCAATCTGCTGCTGCACTGCTTCCAGGCGGGTTTCAATGCCGCGATTGGTGAAGCGCGTGGACGGCGTGCCGCCTTCCAGTTCGGTGTGTTCGTAATCGGTGTAACCCGCGCGCAGGTTGATGTTCTTCAGGAATGAAGTCGGGTTATAGATGCCGGCCTTCATGTCGAAGCGGTTCTGCACCATGTCGATGCGGACATCGTGCTCGCCTTCTTCTTCCTCGTCGCCGTGCTCGTGATCGTGGTCATGACCATGGTCGTCATCGGCATGCACGTGGGCGCCATTTGGGATGCCGTAGTTGGTGCGATAGGTGCTGGCCGATACACCGAAATAGCCACCTTCGCCCAGCCAGGTTGCACCCAGGCCACCTGCGCGAGTGCGCACGGAGCTGTTGTCCAGTCGACCGCGACGCGGCTCGTCGGCATCAGCGTGGTCATGATCGTCATGTTCTTCCAGACCATCGATCACCGCGTAGCCGGGAATGCGGTAGTCATCGCCATTACGCACCAGGCCATCCACATGCAGCACCCAGTTTCCGTTAACGCCATCCAGGCGAAACATTCCGCTGCGCTCGTCGTTGACCGAGTTGCCGCGCAGTTCGGCGCGGCCGCTGAGCGGGCGGTCCGGTATCTCGCTGGCAATGCGGCCATCGACCACGTTCACCGCGCCGCCAATGGCGCCGCTGCCAAACAGCAGCGTTGCTGGACCCTTCAGTACTTCGATCTGGTCAGCCAGGAACGGCTCGATGCTGGTGGCGTGGTCGGCGCTGACGGTGGAGGCGTCCATGTTGCCGACGCCGTTGGACAGCACCTGAACGCGCGGGCCTTCCTGGCCTCGGATGATCGGGCGGCCGACGCCGGGACCGAAGAAGGTGCTCTGCACGCCGGGCAACTTGGCAACGGTGTCGCCGAGCGTGCCGGACTTCTGTTCGTCCAGACGCTCACCGGCCAACACATCCACCGGGCGAGCCAATGATTCGGCGGGGCCCTGTAGTGGCGAGGCGGTGACCTTGACCGCCGAGAGTTCGGTCAGATGGTGGCTCTGTCCAGCGTCATCGTTGTCCGCGGCCATGGCAATGCCGGGCAGGGCGGCGGTCAGCGCGACGAAAAGGAGATGGCGATTGAAGCGGCGGCGGTGTGCATGCATTGCGAAGTGTCCTCGTTGTTACTGTGTATCACTTGGTGGGCGTGCTGAACCAAAGGCGACGTGGGGGAGGCGGTAGTTGGTTCGGCTCGGATCGGTGATTATGTTATATTATTCCATAACGATTCGCCGACCCTGCTGAAAGTCATGCCCTTGCCGATCTCGCTACGCCAGTTCCTCGACCGCTTCGGAGCCACGGGCTCTCTGTTGTGTGCCGTGCATTGCGCGGTATTGCCGGCGTTGCTTGCCATTGCGCCGTCGCTGGGTTTGTCGTTCTGGCTGAGCGATAGCGTCGAGGCGGGTGTGGTGATCTTTGTGACATTGCTCGGTCTGGCGAGCCTGATCTGGGGTTATTACCGCCACCGCGCGCTGCTGGCGCTGGCCCTGCTGGTGCCGGGCCTGGTGCTGCTGTGGGCTGGGTTGTTGCATGCCGAGTTGCACCATTCACAGGTGCCGCACGCGGTGGTGATGACCCTGGGCGGCGTGCTGGTTGGGCTCGCGCATG
The DNA here is from genome assembly GCF_027497995.1 of Stenotrophomonas sp. Iso1. GTDB lineage: Bacteria > Pseudomonadota > Gammaproteobacteria > Xanthomonadales > Xanthomonadaceae > Stenotrophomonas. The sequence continues at coordinate 1,308,264 of NZ_JAODBT010000001.1, forward strand.
TGCTGAATCTGCGTCTGAATCACCGTCACGTTCACGACGCCAGCTGCGCACATTGAGGGCACATGCTAGGCTGTACCACTTCACGCGCGGGGGCGCTCATCGCGGCCTCGCCAAACCCGTGTCAGCACGGGGCAATCTGATTTCAAACTAAGGAGTTGACGACATGGGTAAGGGTGACCGTAAGACCGCCAAGGGCAAGCGTTACAACGCCAGCTATGGCAATTCGCGTTCGCATACGGTGAGCAAGGTGGCCGTGGGCGCAGCTGCGCCGGTCGCCAAGAAGACTGTCGCCAAGGCGCCGGCCAAGAAGGCTGTAGCGAAGAAGGCAGTTGCCAAGGCCGGCTGATTCCAGCCAGGCGTGGTACGAAAAAAGCGGCGCTTGCGCCGCTTTTTTTGTGGCTGTCGTTTACGCCGGGTGGTGTTGCCCAGCCTTAACGCAGCAGTTGGATCAGGCGGCGGGCGGTGCTTCGGCGCTGAATACCTGCGCGATGACTTCGGACAGATCATCCTCGGTGAAGGGCTTGGTGATGTAGGCCTTGGCGCCTTGGCGCATGCCCCACAGACGATCGGTGTCCTGATCCTTGGTGGTCACCAGAATCACCGGGATGTGCTGCGTTGTGGCCTCGCGCTTGAGCGTGCGCGTGGCCTGAAACCCATTGAGATTGGGCATCACCACATCCATCAGGATCAGATCCGGCAGCACCGACTTGGCAGCCTCTACCCCAGAGGCGCCATCGGTGGCGGTAAATGTTTCGTGCCCCAGCTTCTCAACGATGCGAAGGATGCCCATCAATTGCGAGGGCGAGTCGTCGACGATCAGGATGCGTGCCATTTTGTTTCCCCAATATCCTGCTTTCCCCAAGATGCTGGCGAGTGTAGTGCCCGCTCGCCATGGACGTGAAGCGTTGTGCGTCACGTCCATGGCGCGACATGCGCGCCCTCAATCAACTCTTACGACGGTGCGGCCAAAGGATTTGCCGTCGAGCATGGTCTCAAACACCCCAGGCAGCTCGTCCAGGCCGACCTCACGGGTGCAGATGGTGTCCAGGTGGCGTGGCTTCCAGTCGTTGCCCAGTAGCTGCCAGACCTGTTCCCGCACATCGCGTGCAGTGCCCGCCGAGGCCACACCCAGCAGCGACACGCCGCGGATGATGAAGGGCATGACGGTCATGTCCAGTTCGGCGGTGGCGGCAAGGCCGGCTGATGCGACGTTGCCGTAAGGCGTTGTCTGCGCCAGCAGGCTGGTCAGCATCGGCCCGCCGACGTTGTCCAGCCCGCCGCCAAAACGGGCCGATTCCATCGGCCTGGTCGTGCCCAACGCATCGCGGCCCAGCACTTGGCTGGCTCCGATGGTGGTCAGGTAGTCTGCTGCCTCGGCTTTGCCGCTGATGGCGTGCACTTCAAAACCGGCGCGGCTGAAGATGTCCACCGCCAGGGAGCCGACGCCACCGGTGGCACCGGTCACCGCGAGAGGGCCGTGTGCGGGCGACTGGCGGTTCTCCTTCATACGGAACAGGGCCAGCGCGGCGGTGAAGCCGGCAGTGCCCAGGATCATGGCTTCGCGCAGGGACAGGCCGGCGGGCAGGGGGATGAGCCATTTCGATTCCAGTCGGACGTACTGGCTGTAGCCGCCGTCTCGGGTTTCACTCAGGCCGCAGCCGGTGGTCAGCACTTTGTCCCCCTCCCGGAAGGCCGGGTCGGTGGAGGCGACAACTTCACCGGCCACATCGATGCCGCCCACCAAGGGGAAGCGGCGCAGAATTTTTCCCTTGCCGGTGCCCGCCAGTGCGTCCTTGTAGTTGACCGAGGACCAGTTGGCGCGGATCACCACTTCGCCGGGGCTGAGCTGGTCGAGTGCCACCTGCTCCAGGCCGCTACGGTAGCCAGCGTCGTCACTGTGGATGCGGAAAGCGGAAAATGAGGGGGAGACGGACATGCGGTAGCCTGCATTGGAACGGGGATATCCAACGATAGCGGTTGGGAAACGACAGGTCTGCCCCTATTACTGGTATAGACAGGGCCATGATGGGCTTGTCGGGATACCGCTGGCCTGGCGCGCACCAGGCCTGCTTCCGTGGATCACACGCAGGCTTAACCGATCAGCGGGAAACTCGCCCGGATTGCGGAACCTCTGAACTTGTTCAGAGACTCCCTTGTTAGAATCGGGATTCGATTGATGGCCGGGCAGGGCGGGGAGCGACCCGCACACCGGCCCTTACAGATGGAGCATGCATGGCCTGGAATACACCCGGCGGCAATAGTGGGGACGACAATCGTGCGCCCCGCAAGCCACGCGGCGGCAATGGTGGTGGTTGGGGCGGTGGTCTGCCCGGGCCGTTGCGCGACCTGTTTGATGGCGGTATCTGGCGCTGGGTGCTGGGTGCACTGGCCCTGTTGGTGTTGTTCTCCAGCTTCCAGCTGATCGGCGAACAGCAGCGTGGCGTGGTGCTGCGCTTCGGCGAGTACTCGCGGATCCTGCAGCCGGGCCCGAACTTCAAGCTGCCATGGCCGCTGGAATCGGTGATCAAGGTCAACGCCACCCAGATCAAGACCTTCAGCAGCAACGTGCCGGTGCTGACGCGTGACGAGAACATCGTCAACGTCGCGCTCAACGTGCAGTACCGCGTGGATGATCCGCGCCTGTATCTGTTCGGTACGGTCGATGGTGACCAGATGCTGGAGCAGTCCGCGCAGAGTGCCGTGCGTGAGCAGGTGGGCCGTGCCGACCTGAATGCCGTGCTCAACAACCGTGGTCCGCTGGCCGTGGTTGCCGAGCAGCGTTTGCAGGCCTCGCTGAAGGCCTACAACACCGGCCTGAGTGTGACCGGCCTGACCCTGCCTGACGCGCGTCCGCCGGAAGAAGTGAAGCCGGCCTTCGACGAGGTCAACGGTGCCCAGCAGGTCAAGGAACGTTTGATCAACGAAGCTCAGGCATACGCTGCCAAGGTTGTGCCAGAAGCGCGCGGCCAGGCCTCGCGTGCTCGTACTACTGCTGAAGGCTACAAGCAGGCCATCGTTGCTCGTTCCGAGGGTGATGCGCGTCGCTTCAGCCTGTTGCAAGCCGAGTACAAGAACTCGCCGGAAGTCACCCGTAAGCGCCTGTGGCTGGAAACCGTGCAGCAGGTGCTGTCGGAGAACCGCAAGGTCATCGGTGGTGATGGTCGCCAGTTGATTTACGTGCCGATGCCGGCCGATGCAAAGTCCACGGGCAACGCCCCGCAGCTGACCCCGGACATGGTGGTGCCGGCATTGCCTGCAACCACGGACAGCATTCGCAACCCGGACCGTTCGGTCTCGCGTTCGGCAAATCGTGAGGAGGCGGGCCGATGAAAAATTCTCTTGGAATCGGCCTGCTGGTCGTTGTGCTGCTGGGCCTGTTGGGCTCGGTCTACATAGTGCGTGAAGACCAGACGGCGATGGTGCTGAACCTGGGCAAGGTGGTGCGCGCGGATATCAAGCCAGGCCTGCACTTCAAGGTGCCGCTGGTGGAATCGGTGCGTGTGTTCGACCGCCGTCTGCAGGTGCTGGACACTGCTCCGGCGCGTTACTTCACCGCCGAGCAGAAGGACGTCAGCGTTGACTTCTTCGCCATCGGTTATATCTCCGATGTGCGTGCATACTACCGTGCAACCGGTGGTGACAGCACGGTGGTCAATGCCCGCCTGGCGCCGATCATCACCGACTCGCTGCGTAACCAGATCAACTCGCGCACTTTGCAGGCGCTGGTGTCCGGTGACCGTGGCGAGCTGATTGCCGGGCAGCTGAAGAGCATCAACGAGGCCATCCAGACGCTGGGCATGCAGATCGTCGACCTGCGCATCAAGCAGATCGACCTGCCGACCGACAGCCAGGTGATCACCGACGTTTACGAGCGCATGCGCGCCCAGCGTAAGCAGGAGGCCGCCAAGCTGCGCGCCGAAGGCGAAGAGCAGTCGTTGACCATCCGCGCCCAGGCCGACCGCGAAAGCACCGTCATCGTCGCTGAGGCTGAGCGTGACGCCCAGCAGCTGCGTGGTGAAGGTGATGCACAGGCTGCAGCAATCTATGGCAAGGCCGGTTCGGCCGATCCGGCGTTCTACGCGTTCTACCGCAGCCTGGAGGCGTACCGAGTCTCGATGACCGACGGCAACGGCGTGATCGTGCTCGACAAGAACGACCCGTTCCTGCAGTACATGAAGAGCGATCGTTGATCGTCTGATCGTCTGATCGTCTGATCGTCAGTAGGCATTTGCTCAAAGCCCCTCTCCCGCGTGCGGGAGAGGGGTTGGGGTGAGGGGCGGTAGAGCCTTCAAGAGCACCCCCCATCCGCCCTACGGGCACCTTCCCCCGCAAGCGGGAGAAGGGATAGTCAAAAGCTAGGGCCAAAGCCCAAAGCCAAAGCTAAAGCCAAAGCCCAAAGCCCGAGGCCGAGGCCGAAGCCGAAGCCGAAGCCTCCCGCTCCAAAGCCTTACGCCATCCAATGAAAGATCTCCTCTCCGCACTCTGCCTCGTGGCTGTTCTCGAAGGCCTGTTTCTGTTTGCCACGCCACTGGCCTGGAAACGGATGGCTTCGCAGATGCTGGAACTTCCCACATCGTCGCTGCGCAAGATGGGGGCGCTGGTACTGATCGCAGGGCTGGTAGTGCTGTGGTGGTCACGCCACTGAACGCGCGGCGACCGGCTCCGACGAGCTGAACCCGAAGGGGTGGTAGCCGTCAGGCAAAACCCGGATAATCCACAAAAGCCGGTCGGGCCAGCTCCTAACAGAGCGTCCCGTTCGGCTTTTTCCGTGTATGGCCCTGGCGTTTGCCGGATGCTCCCCGATGGGGCTTCCGTGAAGGCGGACCAGGGGCAGCGCACGGTCCCGTCCGCGGCCCCGATGGCCGCAGCAAAATTCAGGAGTTACCCGTCATGGGTCAATCAGTTGTTGTTCTCGGCGCCCAGTGGGGCGATGAAGGCAAGGGCAAGATCGTCGATCTGCTGACCGAAGAAATCGGTGCAGTGGTCCGTTTCCAGGGTGGCCACAATGCGGGCCATACGCTGGTCATCAACGGCAAGAAGACCGTCCTGCACCTGATTCCGTCCGGCATTCTGCGCGATGACGCGCTGTGTCTGATCGGCAATGGCGTGGTGATTTCCCCGGCCGCCCTGTGCAAGGAAATCGAAGAGCTGGAAACGGCCGGCGTTGAAGTGCGTTCGCGCCTGAAGATCTCCCCGGCAGCGCCGCTGATCATGCCGTACCACATCGCGTTGGATCAGGCCCGTGAGAAGGCTGCCGGCGGCAAGGCCATCGGCACCACCGGCCGCGGTATTGGCCCGGCGTATGAAGACAAGGTGGCGCGTCGCGGCATCCGCGTGGCCGACCTGCATTACCCGGAACAGCTGGCTGAAAAGCTGCGCGCGGCGCTGGATTATCACAACTTCGTGCTGACCAAGTATCTGGGCGTGGAAGCGGTGGATTTCGACGCCGTTTACAAGGAAGCGCTGGCCTTCGGCGAATACGTCGAGCCGATGAAGTCCGACGTTGCCGGCATCTGCCACGACCTGCGCAAGCAGGGCAAGCGCGTGCTGTTTGAAGGTGCGCAGGGCGCGCTGCTGGACATCGACCACGGTACCTATCCTTACGTCACCAGCTCCAACACCACTGTCGGTGGTGCACTGGCCGGTGCTGGCGTTGGCGCCGATGCGATCGACTACGTGCTGGGCATCGCCAAGGCCTATGCCACCCGCGTTGGCGGTGGTCCGTTCCCGACCGAGCTGGACGACGAAGTCGGCCAGGGTATCCGTGACCGTGGCGCTGAGTACGGTGCCTCGACCGGCCGCCCGCGTCGCTGCGGCTGGATGGACATCGTCGCGCTCAAGCGTGCTGTCGCCATCAACGGTATTTCCGGTCTGTGCATCACCAAGCTCGACGTGCTCGATGGCATGGAGAAGCTCAAGATCTGCATCGCCTACGAATACCGTGGCAAGCGTACCGAGTACGCACCGCTGGATGCGCAGGGCTGGGAAGAATGCACTCCCGTCTACCTGGAGTTCCCGGGCTGGAGCGAGAACACCCACGGCGTCACCGAGTGGGACAAGCTGCCGCCGGCTGCCCGTGCTTATCTGCGCGCGCTGGAAGAACTGGCAGGTTGCCCGATCTCGATCGTGTCGACCGGTCCGGACCGCGACCACACCATGGTCCTGCAGGATCCGTGGGGCTGATCGTAGCCATCGTGACATTCTGTGATTGAAACAAAGCCCCGCTTCGGCGGGGCTTTGTTTTGGCTGGTCGACTGGCGCGCTGCAGAGTGCCAGTCACGGCCAGGGGAGAGTCCGTTGCTCGGGTTGCGCCGTGCTTGCCCGGGCTACCGATTCCGCGCGTGATTCAAGGCTGGTCGAGCGGGGTGTCGTTCAAGCGACGTTCGACGATTTCCAGAATGGTTGGCGTACTGACGCCGAACGAGCCCGCAGTGCCCTCGTCGAAGGCCTGGCGCCATTGTGCATAGCCCTTCTGGTAAGCCGGATTGGGTTCGCGCAGGCCGATGAAACGCAGCTCGCTGCGCTGCAGGGTCTGGTCGGTGACCGGGGCGTGCTCAAGATCGGTCATATAGCCGCCGGGCAAGCCAGGGTGACGGATCTTCAGCGCATCGAGGGTGACGTGGTAGATGTTGCCGCCGCCGAGCGGATGCTGGTCGATGCGATTGATCAGCAGCGTCGGTTGTTCATCGGCATGGCGGCCCTTGCAGGCCCATAGCTGGCCGACGGCGTAATGATTCGGGATAGTCATGAGCGGCTTCCGCGCGTAGTTGTTGCCGATGATGCCGACAACACCGGCGGTCGACTTGTCATGATCTGGCGGGAGCTGCCGCAGGCCCAAGACCAATGGCCGGGGCGGAGGCAACCCAGGGCTGGCTAGAATGGTCCGGCGTTTCATCCTGCCGCCAGCCTGATTGATCTGATGCGAATCGACCCTGCCGAAATCGAAGCCCTGTTCAATGCCATTCCCAGCGTGCTGTTTTTCGCCAAGGACATGCAGGGGCGCTATACGCACGTCAACCTGACGATGATGCACCGGCTGGGCGTGAAGTCGCGCGGCGAGGTCATTGGCAAGCGCGCAGATGAGTTGTACCCGGCCGGCATGAGCGAGGCTTATGTCGAGCAGGATGCGCGGGTGTTGGCAGGTGAGGTAGTCGAGAATGTCATGGAGCTGCAGCTGCTGGCCAATCAGCAGCCCGGTTGGTGCCTGACCTGCAAGCGCCCGATCATCGAGGACGGCAGCGTGGTCGGCTTGATCGGTATTTCCCGTGACCTAGGTCAGCGCGGCGGGTTGGAATCGCAGTACGAACCGTTGCGGCTGGCGCTGGACTACCTCAACACGCATTACGCCGAAAACGTGCGCATGCAGACCTTGCTGGATATCACCGGATTCTCGCTGTCCAAGCTGGAGCGTTCGTTCCGCAAGGTATTCCAGATGACGCCGCAGCAAGTGCTTACCCGGCTGCGCATCCAGATCGCATTGCACCTGCTGCATGGCGATGAAAGCGTGGCGAGCATTGGCCAGGCGTGTGGCTTCAGTGACCAGAGTGCATTCACCCGTAAGTTCAAGGCTGAAGTGGGCATGGCGCCGCGCCAGTACCGGGCGATGATCGCCGCGCGCGCCGCGCAGGGCTGAGTCTCGGGCGAGCGGTCGCAGCCGTTGCGACCGGCCTCGGCTATCCTGCGGTTCCCCGCAGACAGGAACCTCCATGGCCAAGACTCGCAGTAGCGCTTACGTCTGCACGGAATGCGGTGCCGAATACAGTAAGTGGCAGGGCCAGTGCACCGAGTGTGGCGCCTGGAACGTGCTCAGTGAAATCGTGTTGGAAAGCGCTGCCGCCGCGAAGTCGCCAGCCTCGCGTCGCAGCGGTTGGGCCGGCAAGGTCGACGCACCCAAGATCACTGCGTTGAAGGACGTGCAGCAGACCGACCACCTGCGCGTGTCTACCGGCATCGGCGAGTTCGACCGTGTGCTGGGCGGCGGCCTGGTCGAAGGCGCGGTGATCCTGGTCGGCGGCGATCCGGGCATCGGCAAGTCCACCTTGCTGCTGCAGGCGGTGGCGAAGATGGCCAGCACCTTGCCGGTGTTGTACGTGACCGGCGAAGAATCGCTGGCGCAGATCGCCGGTCGCGCGGTGCGCCTTGGCTTGCCGTTGGAAGGCATCAATGGCCTGGCCGAAACCGGCGTTGAAAACATCCTGCAGCATGCCGCCAACGCGCGCCCGAAGTTGATCGTGGCTGATTCGGTGCAGACGCTGTGGACCGAATCCGTCACCGCCGCGCCGGGCTCGGTGAGCCAGGTGCGTGAGAGCGCCGCGCGATTGGTGCGCTTCGCCAAGGAGACAGGCACCGCAGTGTTCCTGGTGGGTCACGTCACCAAGGAGGGCGGCATTGCCGGCCCGCGCGTGCTGGAACATATGGTCGATGCGGTGCTGTACTTCGAGGGCGAGAGCGGCAGCCGTTTCCGCGTGCTACGTGCATTCAAGAATCGCTTTGGTGCGGTCAACGAGCTGGGTGTATTCGCCATGGGTGAGAAGGGCCTGAAAGAAGTGCCCAACCCATCGGCGATCTTTCTGTCCGGCGGTAGCACCCGTCAGCCCGGCAGTTGCGTGATGGTCACCCGTGAAGGCACCCGCCCGCTGTTGGTGGAAGTGCAGGCGCTGGTGGATTCATCACCGTTGTCCAACCCGCGCCGTGTTGCAGTGGGCTTGGAGCAGAACCGTCTGGCGATGTTGTTGGCGGTACTGCACCGTCATGGCGGCGTGGTGGTTGGGGACCAGGACGTGTTCGTCAATGTGGTCGGCGGCATTCGTGTGCAGGAGACGGCGGTGGATCTGCCGGTGCTGCTGGCAGTGCTGTCTTCATTGCAGGACCGGCCACTGGCCGAGAAGACCATTGCCTTCGGTGAAGTGGGTTTGTCCGGTGAAATCCGTCCGGTGCCCAATGGCGAGGATCGCCTGCGCGAGGCGGCCACCCACGGTTTCAAGCGCGCCATCGTGCCCAAGGCCAACGCGCCAAAAAACGGCTCGGTTAAGGGGATGGAAGTGATCGCGGTGGAGCGGTTGTCCGAGGCGCTGGAAGCAGCTGCGGAGTAGGGCGGGAACCGCTCCCTCCCACTGTGCAGAAGGGAGGGGGTGGGCCGCGCGAACATTTCGAATTGCAAGGACTGCTTCGTCCCTTCCCTTTGTCGCAAGTAAGCAGAGGGGCTTCCCCAAGCCTCAGGCGTGGCCCAGCACCAGTTCAATCACAAACTGGCTGCCGAAGAACGCCAGCAACAACAGCGCCATTGCGCTCAGGGTCCAGTGCACCGCTTTGCTGCCACGCCAGCCATAACGGCGGCGGCCGATCAGCAGCGTGCCGAACACGATCCACGACAGCACGCTGAGTACGGTCTTGTGCACCAGCTTCTGCGCCAGCAGGTCATCGACGAACAACACGCCGGTCACCAGGGTCAGTGTCAACAGGCTGAAGCCAACGGCGATAGTGCGGAACAACAGCGTTTCCAGATCTGCCAGCGGCGGTAATGCGCGCAGCCATGGTCGGAAATCGCGGCGGCGCAATGCGCGCTCCTGTAGCCACAGCATGATCGCCAGCAATGCGGCGATGCTCAGCGTGGCGTAGGCCAGCAGTGCCAGCCAGGCGTGGGTGGCCAGCCGCCAGCCCAGCAATTTGCTCGGTTCATGGCCGTAGCCGTGATATGCCAACAGCAGGATGGCGGCCATCGGGAACACCACGACGCCCAGTGCCGCCATGCGCCCGCGCGCGCCCACCAATGCGGTCAACGCGCTCATGCCCAGGCCGACCAATGACAGCGCGGCGAAGAAGTGCATGTCCGGGCCGCCGGCGGTCTGCATCGCCACCATCAGGTGGTAGCCGCCATGCAATACCGTCGCAGTCACTGCTGGCAACAACCAGGTGCGCGGTGGCGGCGAACGGTCTGCCGTCAGGGCGCGCACCAGCAGAGCGGTGGCCAACAGATAAAGGAATGCGGCGATGAGAACGATTGTCATCGCGTGAGTTTCGCACACGGGCCAGCCGCTGGCGATGTGAACCGGCGGGCAGCAGGGCTGCCCGTTATACTTACCGTCTCTGTTTCCACGATTTCCGCAGGTCCCATCGCATGTTTGAGTCACTGACCCAGCGCCTTTCCGGCACCATCGAGCGTCTGCGTGGGCGCGGCCGCCTGACCGAGGAAAACATTCGCGAGGCCACCCGCGAAGTCCGCATCGCACTACTTGAGGCCGACGTGGCCCTGCCGGTGGTGCAGGCGCTGGTGGAGAAGATCAAGATCCGTGCTGTCGGCCAGGAAGTGCTCAAGTCGCTGACCCCGGGCCAGGCGCTGATCAAGGTCGTGCGCGATGAGCTGACTGCGGTGATGGGCGCGCAGGCCACCGACCTGAACCTCAATGTGCCGGCCCCGGCCATCATCCTGATGGCGGGCCTGCAGGGCGCGGGCAAGACGACGACCGTCGGCAAGCTGGCCAAGCACCTGAAGGAAAAGCGCAAGAAGAAAGTGATGGTGGTGTCGGCTGACGTCTACCGCCCTGCCGCCATCGAGCAGCTGAAAACGTTGGCTGATCAGGTCGGCGTGCTGTTCTTCCCGTCGACTGCCGAGCAGAAGCCGGTGGATATCGTCCGCGCCGCCATTGATGACGCGCGCAAGTCGTTCGTCGACGTGCTGCTGGTGGATACCGCAGGCCGTCTGGCCATCGACGAAGCGATGATGGCCGAGATCAAGGCCCTGCATGCAGCGGTCAACCCGGCTGAAACGCTGTTCGTGGTCGATGCGATGACCGGCCAGGATGCTGCCAACACCGCCAAGGCCTTCGGCGAAGCACTGCCGCTGACCGGCGTGGTGTTGACCAAAACCGACGGTGACGCCCGGGGCGGTGCCGCGCTGAGCGTGCGTTACATCACCGGCAAGCCGATCAAGTTCACTGGTACCGGTGAGAAGGTCGATGGGCTGGATGTGTTCCATCCCGAGCGCGTGGCCAGCCGCATCCTCGACATGGGTGACGTGCTGTCGCTGGTGGAGCAGGTTGAGCAGCAGGTCGACAAGGACAAGGCGCAGAAGCTGGCCGAGAAGGTCGCCAAGGGCAAGAAGTTCGACTTGAACGACATGCGCGACCAGCTTGAGCAGATGCAGAACATGGGCGGCATCGGTGGCCTGATGGACAAGCTGCCAGGCATGGGCCAGATCCCCGAGCATCTCAAGCAGCAGGCGTCGCAGAGCAAGGAAGTGCCGCGCATGATTGCCATCATCGGCTCGATGACCAAGAAAGAGCGCCGCAACCCGGGCCTGCTCAATGGCTCGCGTCGCGCTCGCATCGCACGCGGCTCCGGTACGCAGCCGGCTGACGTCAACAAGCTGATGAAGCAGTACATGCAGATGGAAAAGATGATGAGCAAGCTTGCCGGCGGCGGCATGAAGGGCATGATGCGCAACATGAAGGGCATGCTCGGCGCCATGGGTGGCAAGGGCGGCTTGCCGTTCCGTTGATAAGCAGGTGTTGTCAGGCGCCGCGCTCGTAATTGCGGGAGCGGCGTTGTGGTTGGAGAACACCTCCGGAGGGCGGAAAATGCGCTACGAAGCATGCTTCCAAAATCGGAGTTGGTTCTGTCCATGAATCCAATCATCAAGCAACGCGTCGACGCCTTCTGCCAACGCTTCGGCGTTGGCCTTCCGATTTTGTTGTCGCCTATGGCGGGCGCCTGCCCGGTGTCATTGTCGGCGGTGCTCGCCAATGCGGGTGGCATGGGTGCGATGGGAGCGGTGCTGTCCATGCCGGCACAGATCGGGCAGTGGATGGATGATTTCAGGGCGCAGTCGCAAGGCCCTGCACAGATCAATCTGTGGGTGCCGGATCCGGCGCCCCAGCGCGATGCGGCCGCTGAGGTGGCTACCCGCGACTTCCTGGAACAATGGGGGCCGCAGGTGCTGGCGACTGCCGGTGATGCGGAGCCTGCCGATTTCGATGCACAGTTCGATGCGTTGATCCAGGCCCGGCCCGCTGTGGCTTCGACCATCATGGGCGTGCTTTCCGAAGTGCAGGTGCGGCGATTGAAAGCCGCAGGCATTGCCTGGTTCGCCTGTGCAACCACGCTGGACGAAGCCCTGCAGGCACAAGCTGCAGGTGCCGATGCGGTGATCGCGCAGGGCATGGAGGCTGGGGGGCATCGCGGTGCGTTCGATGCGGCCAGTGCCGAGTTGCAGATGAGTGGATTGTTCGCCTTGGTGCCGCGGTTGGCCGATACGTTGCACGTGCCCGTGATCGCAGCCGGCGGCATTGCCGATGGTCGTGGCGTCGCTGCTGCGCTGTTGCTCGGGGCCAGCGCCGTGCAGGTGGGAACCGCATTTCTTGCCGCTGACGAATCCGATATTCCACAAGCGTGGCGGCAGGCATTGGCCGCTACCGAACCAGAAGGAACGCGCGCCACACGTGCTTTCAGTGGTCGTCTGGGGCGGGCGTTGAGTACCGCGTACGTGCGAGCGGCCGACGCCGCCGATGCGCCGCAACCGCAGCCTTACCCGGTGCAGCGAGGGCTTACCGCCGGCATGCGCCGCGAAGCAAATGCTGCAAATCAACTCGATGCGATGCAGGCGTGGGCGGGACAATCGGCATGGTTGGCGCGTCGCGCACCTGCCGCTGAAATACTGCAGACGATGTGGGCGCAGGCACAGGCACTGTCATGAGCCGATTGTTCTGCAACGGGCAACCGGCTGATGCCACCTTGTTGGGTGCGGTGTTGGTCAATTACGGGCATTTCACTTCCTTGCAGGTGCGCAATGGCGCGGTGCAGGGATGGTCGTTGCACCTGCGACGTTTGCAGCAGGCCACGCATGAATTGTTCGACACCCCATTGGATGTCGCGCAGCTATGCGTATGGCTGGAGGATGCGCTGGCGCAATGCGGTATGCGCGATGCCTCGGTGCGCATTACGGTTTTTTCGCGTGAGTTTGATTTCCGCCAACCGTTGCGTGTGGTGCCGGTCGATGTGTTGGTCGGCATTACCGCGCCCGTCACTATGCCCACGACTGCGCGCGCGGTGATGTCGCTGCGCTATCAGCGTGAACTGCCGCATATCAAACATGTAGGCACATTCCCGTTGTTTCATCACCGTCGCCATGCCATGCGCGAGGGGTTCGATGATGTGGTGTTCGTGGATGAGGCTGGCAAAGTGAGTGAGGGCAGCACCTGGAACCTGGCGTTCTGGGATGGCGCACAGGTGGTGTGGCCGCAGGCGGCTGCGCTGCGAGGTGTTACCGAGCAACTGCTGATGGCCGGTCTGGATCGGCTGGGGCAGAGGCAGGCCCAGCGCGCGTTGGAGCTAACGGCGCTGACCGGATTTGCCGGTGCAGTGGCCTGCAATGCCAGTGGTCTGTGGCCACTTGCGCAAATTGACGGTGTGTCGTTTGCACAGTCGGATTTGCTGCTGCAGTTATTGCGTCGGGCGTTGGGTGAGGCGCCTTGGGAGCGGCTTCAGATAGGGAGTTAGGCGCGGATTGCAGAAACAGCGTCAGCGACTGGCTCTCCCCTTACCTGTGGCAAAGCAAGGCGGCCAGTCACGCAATCTGTGGGGGTTGCAGGGGATTGCCATAACCCACTCCCGTCGTCGCAAGGGAGGCAGCGGCGCTTTGCGGGAGGCCCAAAGCCACAGCCTGCGTTCAGCTTGGCGGGCAGGGGCGGGGTTGGAATGGGCCGTTGGCGTCGCTATAATCGCCGGCTTACCGCGCCATCCTGGCGACTGGGCAATAAGGAAAAACCACCATGGTCAAGATTCGACTGACCCGCGGCGGCGCCAAGAAGCGTCCGTTCTACCACATCATCGTGACCGACGTCCGTAGCGCCCGTGACGGCCGCAACATCGAGCGCGTCGGCTACTACAACCCGGTTGCCCAGGGCGCCGAGCAGCGCATCGTGCTGGACATCGCCGCTGTCGACAAGTGGGTTGCCAACGGCGCCCAGCTGACCGACAAGGTTCGCAACCTGTACAAGGAAGCGACCAAGGCCCAGGCCGTCGCGGCCTGATCCTGACGGGCCGCGTGCAAGCGCGGCCCGACGGTTTCTGACATGAAGAAAGATTCCGAGCGCCGGATCCTGCTTGGCAGGGTTGCCGGCGCTTTTGGTGTGCGCGGCGAACTTAAGCTCGAGTCCTGGACCGAGCCGCGTTCTGCCATTTTCAAATATCAACCTTGGATTCTGCGCACTTCCGCAGGGCAGGAATCCGAGCTGTCCGGTGTGCGTGGGCGTGATTCGGGCAAGCATCTGGTGGCTACGTTCCCGGACGTGACCGACCGTGATGTGGTCGAGTCCATGCGCGACACCGAGATCTACATCGCCCGCAGCGCGCTGCCGCCGCCCAGTCCCGATGAGTATTACTGGGTTGATCTGGAAGGCCTGGACGTACAGACCGTGGACGGCGTGAAACTGGGGCAGGCCTCGCACCTGTTCAGTACCGGCTCCAACGATGTACTGGTGGTGCGTGGTGACCGTGAGCGCATGGTGCCGTTCGTGATGGGCGACTACGTCAAGTCAGTTGATTTCGACACCAACGTGATCGTGGTCGACTGGGACCCGGAGTTTTAAGTCCGGTGCGCGTCGACGTCATCAGCCTGTTTCCGGAATTCCTCGCCCAGTCCGCTGCACTGGGCGTGGTCGGCCGCGCGCAAGAGCGTGGTCTGCTGGAGCTGCATGGCTGGAACCCGCGTGACTTTGCCGCAGGCAACTACCGGCGAGTGGACGACCGTCCGTTCGGTGGTGGTCCCGGCATGGTGATGCTGATCGAGCCGCTGCGTGCTGCGCTGGCCGCTGCACGTGCAGCCGATCCGCAGCCGGCGCCGCTGATTTACCTCAGCCCGCAAGGGCGGCCGCTGACCCAGGCCAAGGTCCGGGAACTGGCTGCGTTGCCGCGGATGATCCTGCTGTGCGGTCGCTATGAGGGCGTGGACGAGCGTTTTCTGGCGTCGGAAGTGGACGAAGAGATTTCTCTCGGTGATTACGTGTTGTCCGGCGGTGAGCTGGGCGCGGCGGTGATCATCGATGCGGTTACCCGCTTGCAGGAAGGTGCCCTGAACGATGCTGAATCGGCGGTTCAGGACAGCTTTGAGGGCGATGGCCTGCTGGATTGCCCGCATTACAGCCAGCCGTCCAGCCACGAGCTGGGGGACGTGCCGGACGTGCTGCGTTCGGGGAACCACGCCGCCATCGCGCGCTGGCGCCGCCAGCAATCGTTGCTGCGCACGGCGCAGCGGCGGCCTGACTTGCTGGACGAGGCGGGGCTGGGCAAGGCCGACCGCAAGCTGCTGATGGAGGCCCGTGAGGCTCTGACGGCGGCTGATCAAGCACCTACTGGCGCCAAGGGCTAACAATAGGCTAGAATTGCGAGTTCCCGTCAGCCCTTTGTGGTTGGCGTTGGAAACAAAACAATAAACGTGCAGCGCAATTCGGTGACTGCATAAGAATCCGCTGTCGAATGACACGCCCACCCGAACAATCGGTGTAATCCAATGAGCAAGCTGAACAAGTCCATCGTCGCGGAGTTTGAATCCGCCCAGGTCACCCGCGAACTGCCGAAGTTCAGCCAGGGCGACATCATCGTGGTGAATGTGAAGGTGAAGGAAGGCACCCGCGAGCGTCTGCAGGCATATGAAGGCGTCGTGATCGGCACCAAGAATGCCGGCCTGAACTCCGCTTTCACCGTGCGCAAGATCTCGCACGGCTACGGCGTTGAGCGCGTTTTCCAGACCCACAGCGCCGTGATCGACTCGGTTGAAGTGAAGCGCCGCGGTAAGGTTCGCGCCGGTAAGCTGTACTACCTGCGTGGCCTGGAAGGCAAGGCTGCTCGCATCAAGGAAGATCTGGCCGCTGCTCAGCAGGCCAAGGCCGCTCGTCTGGCTGCCAAGGCCGCTGCGACTGCAGCAGCTGCTGCCGCCGCCGAGTAAGCCCGCCGACAGGCCTCTGCCTGTTTGCAAAGAACGGCCGCCTTCGGGCGGCCGTTTGCGTTTGGGCGATGGGAGGCTCTGGGAATTTGAGAGCTTGAAAGGCTGTCTCTGTTGGTACTTCACCGTCCTCCGTCCCGTGGGTGCACCTTCTCCCGTAAACGGGAGAAGGGATGCGAAAGCGGCTGGCTACCCGCGGAAAGATTCCTGCGCCGGGCCGCGTCATGTGTGCGGAGATGCCTGACGACTCCCTTCACCCACACGTCAGGTGAGGGCATGTGGCCTGCGAGCCACTGGTTTCTGCTTGGCTAAACGCCACGCACATTGTGCGTGGCCGGGGCGCGGAGCGAGTTGCTCCAGCAGAGCGGATAAAGGCGTGCTTCTGCCGCTTAGCGGAAATGCGCTTCAATCTGTTCCAGCGTCTTGCCCTTGGTTTCCGGCATCCAGAAGGCGGCGACCAGGAAGAACACGAAGGTACAGCCGGCCCAGAACAGGAACATGCTGGCGTAGCCGTAATGGCCAACGGTGGGCAGGAACACGGCAGCGATGGTGGTAGAGACGAACTGGTTGATCAGCAGCGCGATGCTCATGCCGTTTGAGCGGATGCGGTTGGGCATCAGCTCGGACAGGGCCAACCAGACACATACACCCGGGCCGACCGCGAAGAATGCGACGAACACCAGAATGCACGCTGCAACCGCCCAGCCATGTGCGGGCGTCGGGACCGGGCCAATCCAGGCCTGTTCGATTTTCAGTGGCGCGTTTGCTGCCACGGCTGGATCCGGGAAGGGATTCAAGTGCAGGCGGCGGAAAAAGCTACCGATGACGCTGTCGGCGCGCACGGTCGTGCCGCGTTGAATGTTCAACTGATGGTCGCTGGCGTTGTCGCTGCGCAATGAACGCACATCGCTGAAGCCACCGTAGGAATAGGAAAGTGTCAGTTGCAGCGGCTGTTGGCCGTGCATGCGTGCGCCGCCCAACTGCCGCCATTGCGCGGCGTCCAGATCCAGCTGCAGGCGGTCATCGAGCACGGCGTGTTGCAGCAGCGGCTGCACATCCGCGCGCCCTTGTTCGGCTTTGAAGAACAACATTGCCGAGGCGAGCAAGGCCAGACAGATGCCGCCGCTGCCGAGCATCAGCAGGAATTTGCGGCCCTTACGGTCCACCAGCAGTAGCGCGGCGACAGTCATCAGTGCGTTGAGCAGCTTGATGGCGACATCGGCACTGTTGGCGGCCGAGCCGGGCAGACCGGCTTGGTTGAGGATGTTGACCGCGTAAGCCAGGATCGAATTGATGCCCGTGGCCTGGGTGCAAGCCAGGATCACGCAGGCCAACAGGAACGGCACCATGTAGCGACGACTGAACAAGCGGTCACGCTTGCCATCGGCCTGCGCAACGACCGGCGCCTGGATCTGCTGCAACGTGCTTTCCACTTGCGTTGCCGGCAGCGTGCGTTGCAGGCTTTGTCGGGCGGCATCGATGCGCCCGCGCTGCACCAGCCAGCGCGGTGATTCGGACAGCCACAACACGCCCACGCAGAACATTACGCCCGGCAGCAGGCAGCTCCAGAAGATGGTGCGCCATGCGTGGTCTTTGACTGGGAACAATTCCTGCGCCTGCTGCACCAGCGGCATGTTGCGCACGGTGTCGGCGGCGGCATCCACCACATGGGCGTGGTACAGGCCGATCAGTGCGGCCAACACCAGGCCAATGGTCAGCAGCAGTTGGAACATGGCCGCGCCGCGACCACGGCGTTCGGGTGCGAGCACTTCGGCCAGATACAACGGCACCACAACGCCGATCAGGCCGCCGCTGATGCCCTGCAGCAAGCGCCCGAGCAACAGCGGCGTGTAACCGGATGCCAGCGCCATGACCGGGATGCTGGCGGTGAACAGCACGCCGGCCAGCAGCATCGCGCCACGGCGGCCGATAAGGTCGGCGATCAGGCCCGCGAACAACGACGACAACACGCTGCCCAGCAAGACCGCTGCGACCACGAAGCCGAGTTGTTGACTGCTCAACTGCCAGGCATGGCTGGCGGTGGCTTCAAGGTAGGGCAGGGCGCCGGCGATGATGCCGATATCGATGCCGTACAGCAGGCCGCCGAGGCCAGCGATGAAAAGCAGGTAGCGGACCGGCCAGCGGGGCGTGGCATCGGTGGCGGACGTGGCGAAGGCTGAGTCGGTCATCGGCTCGTTCCAGAGGGAAGCGCGGGTGCAGCGGGAAGGCGCGCGGGTGGAGCGCCGGTGTGATTAACGGTGCAGATCGACCGGGTGGCCGTTGACCCACACCTGCTGCAATTGCAGATCGGGGCTCAACACCACCATGTCCGCGCGCAGGCCGGGTGCAATGCGGCCGCGGTCTTCCAGCGCGAGGTAGTCGGCGGGGAAGGTGGAGACGCGCTGCGAGGCGTCTGCCAGCTCCAGACCGACCTCAACCAGATTGCGCAGCGCCTGGTCCATGGTCAGCGCGCTGCCGGCCAGCGAGCCGCTGGACAGGCGCACGCAGCCCAGGCATTTGTGCACGCGCTGTTCGCCCAGCGCGTACTCGCCGTCGGGCATGCCGGTGGCGGCGGTGGCATCGGTGACGGCGTAAAGACGCGGAATGGCGCGCACTGCCATCCGGATCACACCGGGGTGGACGTGTTGCAGGTCGGGAATCAGTTCGGCGTATTGCGCATGCGCCAGCGCGGCGGCCGCGATACCGGGATTGCGGTGATCAACGCCAGTCATGCCATTGAACAGATGGGTGAAGCCGGTGGCGCCAGCCTGCAGTGCGGCCACGCCGTCCTCGTAGGTGCCGGCACTGTGGCCGACCTGCACGCGGATACCCATCGCTGCCAGTGCGGGAATCAACACGGCATGCTGGCCGATTTCTGGGGCGATGGTCAGCACTTTGATCGGTGCCAGGGCGTGCAGGTGCTGTACTGATTCCAGTGTCGCTTCGAGCGTGCGTGGCGGTTGCGCGCCGAGCCGCTGCGGGCTGATGAAGGGGCCTTCCAGATGTACGCCAATGATTTGCGCAGCGTCTGCATCCGGCGTGGCGATCACCTGGGCCAGGCCGCGCAATGCGTTTTCGATGTCCTCGAACGCGGCGGTCATGGTGGTGCCGAGCAACGTGGTGGTGCCGTGGCGGGCATGGGTGCGCGCGATGGTACGGGCGACATCGCCACCCTGCATCAGATCGACGCCGGCGCCGCCGTGCACATGCAGGTCGATGAAGCCGGGCAGGATCACCGGCAGTTGCGTGGCATCGCCGGCGTGGTCTTCGATGTCCAGCGATTGAATGTGCTGGCCGAAGTGAACGTGGCCACGTCGCCATCCCAGCGGGGTGAGGATGCGGCCGTACAGGGAGCGGGTGTCGGTCATGGCGGTGGAGGCTCGGCGATGATCACCTCGATCCCCTGCTGCTGCAGTCCCTCGCGGGTGGCATCGTCGATGCCGGGGTCGGTGATGATGGCTTGGATCTGGTCCAGGCGGGCGATGCGATGCAGGCTGACGCGGCCAAATTTGGAGGCGTCGGTCAGCACCACGATGCGCCGTGCGCGCTCGACCATGCGGTGGTTGAGGCGGGCTTCGCCTTCATCGTGGGTGGTGAGGCCGAACTGAAGGTCCAAACCGTCCACGCCCAGGAACAAGGTGTCGAAGCTGTAAGAAGTGAGGCTGGCTTCGGCCTGGCTGCCCTGCAGCGACAGCGACTGCTTGCGCAGCATGCCACCGGTCAGCAGCACGTTTACGCCGGGCGCGTTGGCCAGCTCCCAGGCGATGTTGAGGCCGTTGGTCATCACCGTGACATCGCGGTGCCCGTGCAGATGACGGGCCAGGGTCATGGTGGTGGAACCGGAGTCGATGATGATGTTTTCGCCCGCATGCACCTGCAGCGCGGCACGCATGCCAATGGACTCCTTCAACGACAGATTCAGCGCATCCTTTTCATGGATGTCCTGCTCCAGCGGTGGCATCCGGACCAGGGTCGCACCGCCGTGGGTGCGAGTGGCAAGCCCCTGGATTTCAATCTGGCCCAGATCGGTGCGGATGGTCACCGCCGACACACCAAACCGTTCAACCAGCTCTGCGACCTGCACGCTGCCCTGTTCGATCAGGAGCTGCAGGATCTGCTGGCGGCGGGAGCGTGTATTGCGCATGGCCATCTGTTCTCTCTGTCTGGAATGAAAGAGGGAGATTAACCGTTCGCAAGAACGGAAGCTTGCGAGCTTTCGTTTTGTTTGCGGGCGCCGGCGAGGTTGGCGCTACAGGCCCGCGCGTACTCGCCCAGACACAGGCCAATATGGTGCTGCACCAGCGCGGCGGGCGTGTTGAGCAATTGGCCGGCGCGCACCGCGCGGAACTGCTCGGGCAGGTACTGGCTGAGCAGCACCAACGGCGGTGCGTGCTGTTCAAGATTGGCGAACAAGGTTTGCACGGCCTGCAGCAGCGCTGGCTCGCCCCAGTAGTAACGGCAGCGGTCGCTGAAGGCGTAAGCGCGCAGCAGACGCAGCGTGGCTTCGTCGCCGTGATAGTGCGCCTGCCAATATTTCGGCTGTGCGGTCATCACCTGTTCCAGTACGCGTGGCAACTGCGAGCACTGCGCGGCCGGCAACAGTTCGGCTTCAATTGAGGCCAGGGCGAACAGCGCTTCGCGGTAAGCGAAGGTCGCGGCCGGACCGACCTTGAGGATGGCGAAGTGATCGCGTACCAGTGCATGCAGGCCGGATTCGCGCTGGTAATCCGTGGAGTGCGCTTCAAACACAATGTGCGGTTGCTGCTCCAGGAAATCGGCCAGTGTGGAAGCGGCGGCGGCATCGTAGTCGTGCACGCTGCTGTGGTCGAAATCGACGCCGGGCTGCACCACCATGGCAATCACGCGCTGCCACGCATCGCGCAGTTCCGGCGTGTCGAAGGCCTGTTGATGGATGGCCAGCGTCTGCGCGGCGGCGGCCGGGGTGGTGACGGCCAGGCCGCCTTCGAGTGAGGCTTCGCCACCGGGAATCGGGACTTCGGTGCCGATCACATACAGCGGGAGCGGAAGATGGTGGGCTGCGGCCGTGCGTTCGGCGATGACGGCCAACTCGGCCGAGCGTGCGGCGACGATGGCGTCGGGCAACGGCGTGGGATCGTCGGCGCAGGACATGCTGCAGTCCAGGTGAATCTTGTTGAAGCCGGCAGCGACATAGGCTTCGATCAACACGCGTGCATTGGCCATCGCTTCGGCGGCCGGTTGCTTCTGCCAAGCATTCGGGCCGAGATGATCGCCGCCAAGGATCAGGCGTTCGTGCGGGAAGCCTTCTTCGTCGGCGAGCGCCTGCACATAGTCGCGATACTGCGGTGGGGTCATGCCGGTGTAGCCACCGAACTGATCCACCTGGTTGGAGGTAGCCTCGATCAGCAGCACCGTGCCGTAACGCGCGGCCACTTGCATGGCGGCGCGCAGCACCTGCTCATTGCTGCAGCAGACGCTGTACAGGCCGACATTCTGGCCCTGGCGATGGGCGGTGAGCAGGGTTTGCAGCGAGGACATGACGGACTCCCGGGGGGTCAGGAAAAAGCAGGTTGGCAGGCGAGCAGGGCGGCACCGCGTGCACCACCGGCATCACCGAAACGCGGTGGCACGATGGGCGGCACTTCCACGCCTGCAAAAAGATGGGCGGCGATGGCCGCCGGCAACTGTTCGTACAGCGGTGCGTATTGCGACAAACCGCCGCCGAGCACGATCACATGCGGGTCCAGTGCCAGGATCAACGCAGCGAAGCTGTGGCCGAGCAGGTCGCGGTGGATATCCAACGCCTGCTGCGCACGTGCATCGCCGGCTTCGGCCAAAGCGATGACATCGCTGGCATTGTGGGCGCCTCCGCCGAGGTGGCGTTCGATCATCGACACGCCGCTGCCAGAGACATAACGCTCCACGCAACCACGCAGGCCGCAGCCGCAGTCGAGCAGCGGCAGGCCGTGGCGTTGCAGCAGATTGGCCGGCACGCTCCAGTGGCCCCATTCGCCAGCCAAGCCGTTGAAGCCGCTGATCAGCCGGCCTTGCACGCAGTAGCCGCCGCCTGCGCCGGTGCCAAGGATGGCGCCGAACATGCTGGCGTAGCCATCGGCCGCACCGCCGTGTGCTTCGGACAAGGCAAAGCACTGCAGATCGTTGCCGAAGCGTAGTGGACGTTGCAGGCGCGCCTGCAGATCCTGCGCCACGCACTGGCCGGTGAGTGCAGGCACGTTGGCACTGAGCTGACGGCCACTGCGACGGTCGCGCACACCGGGCAGGGCGATGCCGATGGAGGCGACAGCGTTGCCCCGTTCGGCGTCGGCGCTTTCAACCAGTTCCTGCACTGCCTGCAGAAACGCGACGTAGTCGCCCTGCGGTGTGGCGATGCGCTTGCGCCACGTCACCTGCAATGCGGCATCGCAGGCCACCAGTTCAATCTTGGTGCCGCCGATGTCGATGCCGTAACAGGCGTGTGGCGTGGGCTCAGTCATGGTGGATGGTCACGCCTTTGACGACGCGGTTGACGGTGCCGTCGGGGAACGGGTTGTCAGGCGTCAGGCCCATCGAGGCCGAACGCTGCAATGCATACAGCTGCGCAAACGTCAGCCACACCGGTGCAAGCCAGCTGTCTTGGACGGCCGGCACCGGCAGCGTGTAGTCGTCATCGGCGCCAATGTCGGACTGCGGGCCAATCGACAACACGTTGCCTGCCACACCATCGCTGCGCAGTTCTTCCAACAGATCCTGTTCGTAGCGACGGGCCAGTGGCAGCGCGCTGCGGAACACGACGACCAGGGTCTGGCTGTTGAGCGTGGACTTGGGCCCGTGGCGGAAACCCAGCGGCGTGTTGGCGATGGCCAGTACGCGTCCGGCGGTGAGCTCCAGCACCTTCAGCGCGGCTTCGCGTGCGAGTGCTTCATGCGGGCCGCTGCCCAGGTAGATCACGCGGCTGAAAGGTTCGCGCGCCAGCGCCGCCACGGCGGCGTCCCACTGGTGGATACCGGCGCGCGCCAGTGCTGCAACCTGCTGCAGGCGTGCAATGCGTTCGTCCCACGGCGCGCGGTCGAACACGGCCAGTGCGGACAGCAGCATGCAGGTGAGGCTGCTGGTCATGGCGAAGGCACGGTCGCAGCTGGCCGCCGGCATCAACAGCGTGCAGGTGTCTTCGCGGCCGGCGCCACGGCGTGCAAGCTCGCCGTCGGCATTGCAGGTGATGTCGAGGAAGCGCGCGTCATCCACGTCGGCACGCACGCGCTCTACCGCTGCCACGCTTTCCGGGCTGGAGCCGCTGCGGCCAAACGACACCAGCAGGGTCGGGCGATCGCGTTGCAGGTAGAGCGCTGGATGTGTGAGCAGGCTGGTGGTGTGCACGACGCGCACCTCGGCCGGCCACTGCGCATTGATCGTGTCGGCCACCATCTCGGCGATGAAGCCGGAGCTGCCAGCACCGGTGAACAACACGCATTGCTGCGGGTCATTCAGGCGCTCGCCAAGGAAAGCCTGCACGCGTGCGCAGTCGTCGGCGAGGTTGCTGGCCAGGGTTTCCCAGAGCAGTGGCTGCTGGGCGATTTCGGTAGCGGTATCGGTGCCGCCCAGCTGCTGCCAGGTGGACAGGTCGGAAAGCAGGGTGAGATCCATTCTTGGTTCCTGTTGTGCCAGCGAACCATCTTCGTTTTCTTTCGGAATGTCAAATATCGAAAGCAAAAGAAAAGAAATAAGAGCGGGTCACTTTCACGCTGCGAACCCCGTCACGAACGAAAGGTTTCTCGTAAAACCCTTTCGTAGCAGGTGAATAGCCATATTTCGGGGTAATGGAAAGTGGTGCTCTGCAGCATCTTTCGATTGCAAGAAATTCAACTTACTTTTTACTTTCATTTTGTTGACATCTTTCGATTTGCTGCCCTAGAGTCGGCCGCAACCGCTTTCGAAATGTCCGATGAACGGGCCAGGGGACAAGGTGCATATCCATAATCGTCGCTCACCGCTGCTGCTGGCCCTGCTTTCCGCGCTGCTGCTGCCGGCCCTGCCTGCGCATGCCGAGCCGGTAGGCAATCTCCGTTCAGTGGCTGCCAGTGATGGCAAGGATGGCGTGCGCGGTTGGGAGCTGCGCACTGATGCCGGCAGCACGCTGCGCATCGACGTGCTGGCCAACGACATCGTGCATGTGCAGGCCGGCCGCAAAGGCAAGCTCACTGGCCCCGGCAACAAGGCCGCACCCATCGTGCTGCCGCAGCCGGTGCAGTCGGTGCAGGCGCAGATGGAAGAGGACGCCACCGAAATTCGCGTACGCACCCCGTCGCTGGTGCTGCATGTGCAACGGCAGCCGTTGCAGTTGCGCCTGGAGCGCTTGGACGGCGCGCAAAGTGTGCCGCTGTGGCAGGAGTTGCAGCCGTTGGATCTGGCTGCCGAACAAAGCGTGCAGGTGCTGTCTTCGCAGGCCGATGAAGCGTTTTACGGCGGTGGACAGCAGAACGGTCGCTTCCAGTTCAAGGGCCGCGAACTGGAAGTGTCCTATTCCGGTGGTTGGGAAGAAGGTGACCGCCCGAGCCCGGCGCCGATGCTGCTCAGCTCGCGCGGTTGGGGCATGTTGCGCAATACCTGGAGCGACGGCAGCTACGATCTGCGCCAGCCGGACCAGGCCACGTTGCTGCATCGCGAAGATCGCTTCGATGGCTACTATTTCGTCGGTGCCGATCTGCAGCGCTTGCTGGAGCGCTATACGCAGCTGACCGGTCGCCCGAACATGGTCGCGCGCTGGGCGCTGTCCTACGGCGATGCCGATTGCTACAACGACGGCGACAACATCAAAAAGCCCGGCACCGTGCCGGAAGGCTGGAGCGATGGCCCCACCGGCACCACGCCGGATGTGGTCAACAGTGTTGCCGCCAAGTACCGCGAGCACGATATGCCGGGCGGCTGGATCCTGCCCAACGACGGCTACGGCTGCGGCTACAAGCAGCTGCCGGAAACCGCGCAGGGTTTGGCCAAGTACGGCTTCAAGACCGGCCTGTGGACTGAGAACGGCGTCGACAAGATCGCCTGGGAAGTCGGCAAGGCCGGCAGCCGTGTGCAGAAGCTGGACGTGGCCTGGACCGGGCAGGGCTATCAGTTCGCGATGGACGCCAATCAACAGGCGTTCAACGGCATCCTCGACAACTCCGACTCGCGTCCGTTTCTGTGGACGGTGATGGGCTGGGCCGGCATCCAGCGCTATGCCGTGGCGTGGACCGGCGACCAGAGCAGCAGTTGGGATTACATCCGCTGGCACGTGCCGACCCTGGTGGGTTCCGGCCTGTCCGGCATGGCGTATGCCAGCGGCGACGTGGATGCGATCTTCGGCGGCAGCGCGGAAACCTTCACCCGCGACCTGCAGTGGAAAACGTTCACGCCGGTGCTGATGGGCATGTCCGGCTGGTCGTCGAATGCGCGCAAGCACCCGTGGTGGTTCGACGAACCCTACCGTTCGATCAACCGCGATTACCTCAAGTTGAAAATGCGCCTGACGCCGTACATGTACGGCTTGGTGCATGACGCTGCACAGAGCGGCGCGCCGCCCGTGCGCGGGCTGATGTGGGATTACCCGCAGGATCCGCATGCGCAGGATGAAACCTACAAGTACCAGTTCCTGCTTGGCCGCGACCTGCTCGTTGCGCCGGTCTACCGCAGCCAGGCGGCAAGCCGTGGCTGGCGTCGTGATATCCATCTGCCGGCCGGCGGTTGGTTCGACTATTGGGATGGCCGCCAGGTGCAGGCCCCGGCGCAGGGCCGCCAGTTGGACCGCAAGGTGGAGCTGGCCACGCTGCCGGTCTTCGTGCGTGCTGGCGCAATCGTGCCGATGTATCCGGGCATGTTGTTCGACGGCGAAAAGCCGCTGGACGAAGTGACGTTCGACCTTTATCCGCAGGGCGAATCCCGCTACACGCTGTACGAAGATGACGGCAATACGCGCCGGTATCAGCAGGGTGAATCAAGCACGCAGCAGATCCGCGTGCAGGCCCCGGCACAGGGCAGTGGTGAGGTGCAGGTGCACATTGAAGCAGTGCAGGGCCGGTACCAGGGGCAGCTGCCGCAGCGCCGCTATGGCCTGCGGGTGCTTAGCCGGCAGGCGCCACGTGCGGTGCAGGTGGACGGGCGTGCCCTGACGCAACTGGCCGACGCTGCCGCCTTGCAGGGCGCGGCGGAAGGCTGGTACTTCGATGCGAAGGAGCGTCAGGGCACGCTGCATGTGCGCACTGCCACGCAGGACATCCGCCAGCCGCTGCAATTGCAGTTGGACTTCCCGGTAGCTGCGGCACTGGCCGATGACGCGTTCCCGGCCGCACCGGAACTGGGCCGCGCGTTGCCTTCGGACAGCCTGTTGGTGGTCAACCGCCCGGCGGAAGAATCAGGCCATCCCTTGGAAAATGCGTTCGACGACGACCCGGCAACGTGGTTCCGCAGCGTGCGCAATCAAGCCATCC
The DNA here is from genome assembly GCF_027497995.1 of Stenotrophomonas sp. Iso1. GTDB lineage: Bacteria > Pseudomonadota > Gammaproteobacteria > Xanthomonadales > Xanthomonadaceae > Stenotrophomonas. The sequence continues at coordinate 1,334,643 of NZ_JAODBT010000001.1, forward strand.
GCACCGGTGCCCACGAATGGGTGGTCGGTTTTGGCGAGCGCAAGCTGATCGACGGCATCGAACTGGTACCGCGCAACGACAAGAACTGGAAGCACGGCCAGGTTCGCGACTACGAAATCTACATGGGTGACAGCAATGGCGAGTGGGGCGAGCCGATTGCGCGTGGTCATCTGCAGCTGAAGGAAGGACTGCAGCGCATCGACTTCCCGGCACACGCGGGCCGCCTGCTGCGCTTCCGCGTACTCAGCGTGCAGAACCCGGACGGCGACGGCGCTGGCGCCAACGACCCGATGGTGACCGCAGCGCAGGGCAACGCCGCACGTGCGGTGGATGCATTGCAGCCGCGCGATGTCGGTCCGATTGCACTGTCCACCTTCCACATTCTTGAGCAGCAAGCGGCCGAGCGGCCGGCCCAGCAGCAGTTTCTCTCCCAACTGCCGCTACCGGCCGCGCTGGCCGTATCGGTCCACGCAGATCGTGCGTTCAGTGCCGATGTGCCGATGCGCATGAACGGCCTGCAGTTCCGTCGCGGACTGGGTGTTGGTGCGAGCAGTCGCATTGATCTGGCCATGAAGGGGAATTGGAAACTGCTGCGCGCCGATCTCGGCATCGATGACCAATGCCGTCAGGCCGGTGGCATGCAGTTCCAGGTGTGGGGCGACGACCGCCTGCTCTACGACAGTGGCCTGGTGAAAGCGCCCGGCGTGGTCAAACCGGAGCTGGATGTCCGCGGCCTCACCCATCTGAGCCTGCGCACGTTGGGTGCGCAGGGCAAGCAACCCTCCCAGGTTTGTGGCAACTGGGCCAACGCCGTGCTGATCGGCGAGGAGGGCGACAGCGCCGAAATCGTCGCCCCATGACCGCCACTTCGTAACACCGCTGCTCCCCCGCAACACACCGACTGCGCTCTCAGGGGGCGCGGGCCGGGACCGCTTTGCCCCGCCAACTGCTGTTTTTTGCGTGACCTTGCCAGGAGAGAACCCGATGTTGCCCGCCAATCGCAGTGCCAAACGCTGTTTGCCAGCCCCGCTATCGTTGGCTGTCGCCAGCGTGTTGTTCGCCGTCGCCGCACCTGCTTTCGCTCAGGACAGCAGTGAAAAGGAAAAAGACAAGGCCACCGAGCTGGCCCGCATCGAGGTCACCGGTTCCAACATCCGCCGCACCGATGTGGAAACCGCGTCGCCGGTGCAGGTCATCAGCAAGCAGGACATCGAGAACATGGGCGCGCGCACGCTGTTGCAGGTGCTCGACAACCTGCCGGCCGCGCGACCGGGGCAGGTGGATTCCAAATCGCTGTTCACCGGTTCGGACGGCGCCTCGCAGGCCAATCTGCGTGGCCTCGGCGCGCAGGGAACGCTGGTGCTGTTGAATGGTCGCCGCCTGTCTTACTACGGTGCGCCGGCGGGTTTCCAGACCCAGTTCGTCAATATTGACGCGATTCCCGCTGCCGTCATCGAGCGCATGGAAGTACTGACCGACGGTGCGTCTGCCGTGTACGGCACCGACGCGGTGGCTGGCGTCATCAACGTCATCACCAAGAGCAGCTATCAGGGGCTGGAAGTCAGCGGCACCTGGGACACTGCATCACGTTTCGATTCCTTTGGTGAGAAGCAGGCCAGCGTTACCGGCGGCTTTGGTGACATGTCCGAGGATGGTTACAACGTCTATGCCAGCGTCAACCTCTATGAGCGCGACGGCATCCCGGACCGCGAGTGGTACGACAAGAACCCTGCACAGTTCTACGTCAACAATCCGGACTACATCAAAAACATGCGGCTGGACTCCGGCAGCGCGCCGGGCGTGTTCAACCCCGGCTACTACTACGCCATCGATCCGGTGACCAAGGCGCGCGTGGATGAAGCTGCGCCGGGCTGCAACAACGTGCTGCAGGTGGCCAGCGGCACGCGTTGCGTCTGGCAGAACTGGTTGAATGGTCAGGTAAATGGCGGTGCTGACTCCAAGCGCATGACTGCTTACGTCAATGGCCATTTTCAGGTGAGCGATACCACCGAGGCATTCGCCGAACTGACCTATACCGACATCGACCTGCGCGCCAACGGCGGTACGCCGCGTGCCTACGGCACGACCACCGGCAACCCGCAGAGCTGGTTCTCGCGCAATACCGGCAACACGGTCAATCAGTTCCTGACCCCGTGGCTTGGCCCGAACAACGTGTACAACCACGCAAGCCCGGAGATGAAGGCGGTGATGGGTGGCGTGGTCGGCCTCAGCTACCTGCTGCAGGACGTGGGAGGCGGTCATTTCGGCCAGCGCAATACCGACAAGAGCTACCGCGCGGTCACCGGCCTGCGTGGCAGCGTGGGGGACTGGAACTGGGAAACCGCATTCGCCACTGCCGGCTCGCACTCGATTACCTACCAGACCACCAACGTCAACCTGAAGGGCTTCGAGAAGGCCTTTGGCCCGTACACCACCGATCCAGGTACCGGCCGCGTCATTATTTCCGACAACCCGGCCTACAAGTTCGGCGAGATCAGTGAAGCCAATGCCGCCTTGATCCGCGAGGCGTTCCCGACCTTCGACATCCAGTCGTGGACGCGCCTGCACACCTTGGACGGCAAGGTGGAAGGCCCGCTGTTCAACCTGCCGGCCGGTGAAGTGCGTGCGGCATTCGGCTTCAATGCCACCCGCGAAACCTTCTACACGCCGGGCAACCCGGACGCTGCCAACGGCCTGATCACCCAGCAGGGTGGCTCGTGGTTCGACGGTGCGCGCAACACCTACGCGCTGTTCTCCGAAGCCGTCGTCCCACTCACTGAAAAGCTGGAAATGGATGTCGCACTGCGCGTGGACAAGTACCCCAACTTCAGCGCCAACCTGGCGCCGAAGCTCGGACTCAAGTACCAGGCGTTGCCGCAGCTGATGCTGCGCGGTACCTATTCGGAGGGTTTCCGCGCACCGAGCCTGGCTGAGTCCGGTACCGGTGGCGTGTATGCGCAGATTGGTGGCTACCGCGACGAAGTACGCTGTGCCGAGACCAATGCGATCGCTGGCCTGCTGCGGCAGTCCAACCGTGGCGTCGACAAGGACCTGGGCAATGCGTTGTGGAACAGCGACTGCAGCCGCAACGTGGCGCGCATGACCCAGCCCAATCAGGACCTGAAGCCCGAGAAGGCGAAGATCGCCACCCTCGGTGTCGTGCTGGAACCGACCGATTGGCTGTCGGTGTCGGCCGACTATTGGTTCGTGTACCGCCGCAATGAGATCGTCGCGCCGGACTACAGCAAGCCGGAAGAAATCAGCGACATGTCGCGCTTCCCAATCACCGAAAGCGATCTGGCCAATCAGGCGGCACTGGCCGCCATGTGCAGCGATCCCGCCAGCGGCGTGACCTGTCCGGGCACCCTGCCGGTATACAGCACCGGTAACGTGGCCAGCGTCATCGGCCAGTACCGCAACCGTGGCCGTACGCTCATCGACGGTCTGGACGTGGACGCGCGTGGTCGTTTCGATCTCGGTGAATGGGGCCGGTTGAACGTCGGCATCGCCGCGACCATCGCCAACCGCAACATGTACAACTCTGATGACGCTGATGGCTGGTACTACGGCAATCTCGTGGGCTACTACAACAACCCGAAAGTGCGCGCGACCTTCAACACCAACTGGACCTACGGCAACTGGGATACCGGCTTCTACGTGAACTATGTCGGCGGCACCAAGTGGGCGTATGACCGCATCGATGCGGCCGACAACAACGCGCAGACCTGCACCGGCAGCTTCCTGAACCTGGCGCCCGGCCACTGCGGTGGCGCACCGGCCTGGTGGACGGCCAATCTCAGTGTGAACTGGCGTCCCATGGAGAACCTGAGCGTCGGTGTGACCGTGAAGAACCTGTTCAACCGTCTGCCGTTCTACGATCCGAACGACTGGATGAACTTCGCCGGGTACGCGAACAACTTCGGTCGCATCTACAGCGTGACCGCGACCTACAAGTTCTAAGGACGCCGGTGCACCGCTTCCCCGTTATGCATTGCATGACGGGGAAGACGGTGACACCGTCAGCACGGTCGTGGCATGCATGCCATCACCGGCACGATTTCATGAAAGAGGAGTTGCAATGAAACGTAGGGAATTCATCATGGCCAGCGCCGCCATTGGCGCCAGCGCGCTGTTGCCGTCCACTCCGCTTTGGGCACGTGGCCGAAAGGTGCGTCTGGGCGTGATTGGTACCGGTATGCGTGGTCTGGTGCTGTTGAAGGAACTGGTGCGCCGCGATGACGTGGAAGTAGTGGCGCTGTGCGACATCGAGCCGATCATGCTCAAGCGCGCTACCGACATGGTCAGCAAGGCCGGCAAGCCGGCACCTACGGTGTATGGCGATGACCGTGATGCGAATGCATGGAAGCGCCTGATCGAACAACGCGGCCTGGATGGCGTGATCATCGCCACGCCGTGGGAGTTGCACGCGCCGATGGCGATCGCTGCGATGCAGGCCAAGGTCGCCGTGGGTTGCGAGGTGGTGGCCGGCATCACCTTGCAAGACCATTGGGACGTGCTCAACACCCAGCTCAGCACCGGTACTCCGTACATGCTGCTGGAAAACGTGTGCTATCGCCGCGACGTGATGGCCGCGCTGCAGATGGTGCGTGAAGGTCTGTTCGGCGAGTTGGTGCATCTGCAGGGCGGCTACCAGCACGACCTGCGCGGCGTGAAGTTCAACGACGGCACGCCGGAGCATCCCTATGACAGCGGGGTCGAGTTCGGTGCCAAAGGCTGGTCTGAAGCGCGTTGGCGCACCGAGCATTCCGTGCAGCGCAACGGCGAGCTGTACCCCAGCCACGGTATCGGCCCGTGCGCGATGTATACCGGCATCAACCGCGGCAACCGTTTTACCCATATCAATGCATTCGCCAGCAAGGCGCGCGGCCTGCACGAGTACACCGTCGCCAAGAGCGGCGGCACCACGCACCCGAGCACCCAGGTGCAGTTCAAGCTGGGTGACATCGTCACCACCACGCTGGCCTGTGCCAACGGCGAGACCATCCTGCTACAGCACGACACTTCGCTGCCGCGCCCGTACTCGATGGGCTTCCGCGTGCAGGGCACCAAGGGCCTGTGGATGGACGTCAACCATGGCATTCATATCGAAGGCCGCAGCCCGCCGCACCAGTGGGAAGAGTTCAAGACCTACCAGGACCAATACGAGCATCCGCTGTGGAAGCAGCATGCCGACACCGCCGCCAGTGCAGGCCACGGCGGCATGGATTGGTTCGTGATTCATGCCTTTGTCGAAGCGCTGAAGGCCAAGGCGCCGATGCCCATCGACATCTACGACGCAGTGACCTGGAGTGCGATCACCCCGTTGTCCGAGCAGTCGATCAGCAACAGCTTCCAGACCCTGGAGTTCCCGGACTTCACCAAGGGCCTGTGGCAACAGCGCAAGCCGATTTTTGCGTTCGACGGAAAGTACTGAGGCTTGTCTCCCTCCCTTTGCAATGGCAGGGGGAGGGGTAAGGCGCCCGCTAACGGACTGCGGGCGTTTCAACCACGGTATCGGTATCAGCTTCCACTTCCAGGTTGGCATCAGCCACCGGCGACGGCGGCGTGGAGGGCACTTCCGCAGGCGTGGCCAGTTTGTCGGTCTCGTGCTTCTCCAGCATTTTGGCCTTGCGCCAATTGCCCCAGCGGTAATAGGCCATGACCATCAGCATCGAGCAGAACGCGCTCACCGGGAAACTCCACCAGATCGCGTCCACGCCAAACTCCGGTTGCAGCAGCTTGGCGAACGGCACACGGATGCCCCACATCGCCACGGCCAGGATCAACAGCGGCGGTACTACCGCGCCGGTCGAGCGCACCACACCGGACACCACGAAGGTCACGCCAAAGAACAGGAACGACCACACCGAGATGTGGTTGAGGTGGCGGCCGATTTCCAGCGCCGGGCTGTCGCCCGGCAGGAACAGCGCCAGCGTGCTGCGATCAAACAAAATGATCGGCGCGATCAACGCACCGGTCAGCAGAAAGTTGAACAGCACGCCGGTGCGCGCAGTGGCATGCACGCGATCCCAGCGGCCGGCACCCACGTTCTGCGCTGCCATCGATGAGCAGGCCGCGCCAATGGCCATCGCTGGCATCTGCACGTAGGTCCACAACTGCATGGCGGCACCATAGGCCGAGGCGGTCGCCACGCCGTAGCCGTTGACCATGGAGATCATCATGATCATCGCCAGCGAGATCACCACCATCTGCAGGCCCATTGGCACGCCTTTGATCACCAGTGCCTTGAGGATCACCGGGTCGATCTTCAGCAATGCGGCGTCCTTGCGCCCCAGCCATAGCATGTGGCGCTTGTTTCGCAGGTACAGCAGCATCGCCGCCAGCGCCAAACCCTGTGCGAAGAATGTCGCCCACGCCGCACCTGCCACACCCAGTTCCGGGAACGGGCCCAGCCCGAATATCAGCAAGGGATTGATGCAGATATCCAACAGCACCGACAGCAGCAGAAACCGGAACGGCGTGCGTGCATCGCCCGCGCCGCGCAATGCCGCGGTGAAGAAGGCAAACGCGTAGATCAGCGGCATGCCGAGGAAGATCACCTTCAGGTAGGCGTCGGCCATTGCCAGGGATTCGGCCGGCGTGCCCATCGCCAGCAGCAGCCGGTGCGACAGGAACCAGCCAGCCACCGCGATTACCGCCGACAGGCCAATGAAGAACGTCGCACTGGTGCCCATCACGCGGCGCGCCTGCGGCAGGTCCTTGGCGCCGATGGACTGGCCGATCAGGATGGTAGCGGCCATGCCGATGCCGAATACCGAGCCGATCAGGAAAAACATGATGTTGTTGGCGTTGGCCGTGGCGGTCAGTGCCGCCTCGCCGAGAAACTTGCCCACCCATATCGCGTTGACCGACCCATTCAGCGACTGCGCTATGTTGCCGGCGAGAATAGGCAGCGAGAACAGCAGCAGGCTGCGCCCGATTGGGCCTTCGGTGAGTGAGCGGGCTGGGCTGGCTTTCGACATTGGATGCCGCTGTTTGAAACGTGGCAGGCACACTAGCATCTTGCCAGTGACGATGCCGACCATTGGTATGCATCAAGCCGGGCCTGAGCACCCGGCGTTTTGAACGCAGACAACAGGAATACGATGAGCCAAGACGCCGTACCCGTCCCCAGCATCCGCCTCGATGTGTGGCTGTGGGCCGCACGTTTCTTCAAGACCCGTAGCCTGGCAAAACAGGCGGTGGACACCGGCAAGGTGGAAGTCGAAGGGCAGCGCCCCAAATCCTCGCGTGCCATCCGCATCGGCGATGCGATGCGCGTGCAGCGTGGCGAAGAAGTGTTTGAGCTGCGCGTCAGCGGTCTGAGCGAATTACGCGGCTCGGCACCGGCCGCGCAGGCGCTGTACGACGAAAGCGAAGCGTCGAAGAAGGCGCGAGAGGAAGTGAGACTGCGCCGTGCCGCCGAACGCACGGGTTACCGTGCTCCGGCTCACAAGCCCGACAAACGCGCGCGTCGCCTGATTCGCGCATTGGGTGATCTGGACGCGTTGTGAGGGGAGGGGTAAAAGGCGTTGAGCGTCCCTGGTGTTTGGAGCCATCAAAAGAAAACGCCACCGTAGAGGTGGCGTTTTTGTCAGGTTTGAACCCGGTAGTGCGGGAACTCAGCGCTTGCCGCTGCCCAGCAGGCCGCTGCCGAGCTTGATCAGGTCGCCGACACCGAACTGGCCGTCACCATCCTGATCCAGCACGCTGCCCAGCAGGCCGCCACCGATGCCGCCGGCCTGGGTTACCTGCTGCTTTTCCTGGCCGAGCAACTGGGCGAGGCCGCCGGCATCCGTCTGGCTGCCACCGCTGGCCATGCGCTGTGCCAGGAAGGCCATCACGATCGGGGCCAGGATCTTCAGCAGTTGACCCGAACTGCTCGGGCTCAGACCGGTGGCCTGGGCCAATCCGGTTTCAGCGCGGGTTTCATTGCCGCCAAAGATGTGGCCAAGAATGCCGGCACCGTTGGCAGCCGGGTTGCCACCGCCGCCGCCCAGTACCGAGCCCAGCACGTTGCCGATATCCAGGCCGCTGTGATTGGTCTGCAACGCACCCAGCAGGGCCTGTGCGCCCTGCGGTTGGGCTGCGTTGTTGCCCAGTGCGCCCATCAGCAAGGGCAGGGCAGCACTGATCGCGCCGGACGCCTGCTGGGGGTCGATGCCCAGTTGCTGGGAAACCTGTTGCAGGGGCGCACCTTGCAGCTGGGAGAGGAGGTCGTCGGTCAGGCTCATGTCGTAGATTCCTTGCAATGGGTTGCAGAGCGGGATGTTAACCCTGGGAAGGGGCAGTTGCGTGGGGCCTGACATCAACGCCCGGGATGCATCGCGTGCACCCCGGGCGTTGTGGGAACCAACAAGCCCCGCCTTGCGGGCAGGGCCGGTGAATCAGAGTTCGATATCCTCGGCGCCGGGCGTGGCGCTGGGGAAATCGCTACCCGGGTGCGGCGGTGGCGCGAAAGGATCGGCTGGTGCCGGCGCGGCAGCCAGCTTCTGCAGTGCGGCGGCGACGCCTGCACCATAAGCCGGATCGGCCTTGTTGCAGTTGTCCATGTGACGTTGCTTGATGAAGTCCGGCGCATCACCCAGTGCACGCGCAGTGTTGTCGAACAAACGCTGCTTCTGTTCGGCGTTGTAGCTGCGGAACAGCGCGCCCGGCTGGCTGAAATAGTCGTTGTCGTCTTCGCGGAAATTCCAGAAGTCGGCATCGCCACGGATCTTCAACGCGGGCTCGCGGAACGCCGGCTGCTCCTGCCACTGGCCGTAACTGTTGGGCTCGTAATGCGGCAGGCCGCCGTAGTTGCCGTCCACACGCATGGCGCCATCGCGGTGGTTGCTGTGTACCGGACAACGCGCCGCATTGACCGGAATTTGGTGGTGATTGACGCCCAGGCGGTAACGCTGCGCATCGGTGTAGGCGAACAGGCGCGCCTGCAGCATCTTGTCCGGCGACGGGCCGATGCCCGGCACCAGATTGCTCGGCGCGAATGCCGATTGCTCCACGTCCTGGTACCAATTGACCGGGTTGCGATTGAGCGCGAACTCGCCCACTTCGATCAGCGGGTAATCACTCTTCGGCCACACCTTGGTCAGGTCGAACGGATGGATGCGATAGGTCTCGGCGTCCAGCTCCGGCATGATCTGTACGAACAGCTTCCATTTCGGGAAATCGCCACGCTCGATGGCCTTGAACAGGTCGCGGCCATGGCTCTCGCGGTCCTTGCCAACCAGTACTTCGGCTTGTGCATCGGTCAGCGCTTCGATGCCCTGCTGGCTGTGGAAATGGAACTTCACCCAGAAGCGCTCACCGTCATGGTTGGTGAAGCTGTAAGTGTGCGAGCCGAAACCGTGCATGTGGCGGAAGCTGCGCGGAATGCCGCGGTCGCTCATCACCACGGTCACCTGCATCAGTGCTTCGGGCAGCAGCGTCCAGAAATCCCAGTTGTTGCGCGCGCTGCGCAGGTTGGTGTGCGGATCGCGCTTGACCGCCTTGTTGAGGTCACCGAACTTGCGCGGGTCACGCAGAAAGAACACCGGGGTGTTGTTGCCCACCAGGTCCCAGTTGCCTTCTTCGGTGTAGAACTTCAGCGCGAAGCCACGGATGTCGCGCTCGGCATCGGCAGCGCCACGTTCGCCGGCCACGGTGGTGAAGCGCGCAAACATCTCGGTCTGTTTGCCTACCGCCGAGAACATCTTGGCGCGGGTGTACTTGCTGATGTCGTGGGTGACGGTGAAGGTGCCGAACGCGCCGGAGCCCTTTGCGTGCATGCGACGCTCGGGAATGATCTCGCGGTTGAGGTTGGCCAGCTTCTCCAGCAGCCACACGTCTTCCATCAACAGCGGCCCGCGCGGGCCGGCGGTCTTGCTGTTCTGGTTGTCCACCACCGGCGCGCCAAAGGCGGTGGTCATCGGCGTCACCGGTGCATCGCCCTGCTTCTGCTTCGGCGTGGTGCTGGTGTCGCGTTGTGATTGGGCGGCCTGCTCGGGCGAGGGTGCGGCGTGATACGGGCAGGTAGGCTTGTCGTTGCTGCTCATGGCTGGCTCCAGCTGGCTCAGGGATCTATCTTGAACCGACTGTAGGCATGAATAGGTGAAATGCCTAATCAAATGATCTGCTCGCATCAATAGGATTTGTCTATCGACTTGCCTGGGATGAATCAGCAATGTTGCTTGTTGCGACAGCCTTGCTGTCATAAGGGCCAAACGGTGGATCCTGCGGCTTGGCCGTTATGCTGCGAGCCCCCGATCTGCGGTTCCTCAATGACACAACGTGCCACCCGCTTGCTGCATCTGCTTGATGAGCTGCGCCGCCGTCGCAAGCCGGTGCGCGGTGCACAACTGGGGGTAAGCCTGCGCACGTTGTACCGCGACATCGACGCATTGCGCGGGCAGGGTGCAGACATCGCAGGCGACCCGGGTGTCGGTTATCAACTGCGTGCGGGTTTCCTGTTGCCGCAGATGATGTTCTCGGCCGAGGAGTTGGAAGCGATCGTGCTGGGCACGCGTTGGGTGGCCTCACATGCCGACCCCGAATTAGCGGCCGCTGCCAATGCCGCACTGGAGCGCGTGACGGGCGTGCTGCCGGAGGTTCTGCGGTTACAGGTGGAAACCAGCGCATTGTTCGCGCCGAAATGGCATACGGTCGCCCCCGAACCGTGGCTGCCGGCGCTGCGCCGCGCAATCCGCGCGGGCAACACCGTGCGCATTCAGTACCGCGATGCCGCAGGACAAAGCAGCGAGCGGGTGATCTGGCCGTTCGCGATGGCATTCCTGAGCGAGGTTCGGCTGTTGGCGGCGTGGTGCGAGATGCGTGGTGACTTCCGTCACTTCCGCGCCGACCGGGTGGTGTCACTGGAAGATACCGGCACACGTTACCCAGAACAGCGACACAGCCTGCTCAAGCGTTGGAGCCGTGAGCGATTGCAGCGGCAGATTGGCTGACTGCTGACAGTGGCTGTCAGCAGCCCCTGCGCACACTGGGGGCTCACAACACCGCAGGCAATGCCATGACCGCCAAGCTGACCTTCTATACCCATCCTTATTCCCGCGCCCGTGTCGCGCGCTGGATGCTGGAGGAGACCGGGCTGCCGTACGAGGACGTGCTCCTCCACTTCGACACCACGATGAAGTCGCCGGACTATCTGGCCCTCAATCCGATGGGCAAGGTGCCGGCGCTTCGCCATGGCGAAACGGTAATCACCGAGAACGCCGCCATCTGCTTGCATCTGGCTGATCTGGTGCCGGAGAAAGCGTTGCTGCCGGCCATTGGCACGCCGGCGCGTGGTGCCTGCTACCGTTGGGTGCTGCTGGCAGCCGGCCCGCTGGAAGGCTTCATCACTGCCCGCCGCCATGGCGCCTTGGCGCCTGCACGGGAGGCGGGCTACGGCAATCCAGCCGACCTGATGCGCACACTGGAAGGTGCCGTGGCAGGAAAGAAATACCTGGTCGGTGGCACCTTCACCGTTGCTGATCTCTATCTCGCGGCGGTACTGAGTTACTACATCCAGGTGGGCGAACTGGAAGCCAGCGCCGTATTCGAGGATTACTTCACCCCGCACCTGCAACGCCCCGCGGCGGTGCGTGGCAATGCAATTGATGATGCGTTGGTGACCGCTGGCGCAGCCTGAGTCGCATCCGTCGCAGCCTTGTTCGCGAAGCGGGTGTTCTACAAGTGTGTCGTCGAATCTGCGATTGCAGGTTGTCCGAGCGCTGATTTCAGCAGTGACGGAGGCATCTTCCGCTTCGGGGCTGAAACCGCTTCTGTACGTACCGCTGGTATCTGCGGAGCAATCGCTTCGGCCGCGTAGCTGATGCGGATATGTCGAGGGCCGCTTTCGCGGCCCTCGGTATTTCGTTACAGCAGCGACTTCACCCGATACAACGCTTCCAGTGCCTGCTTCGGTGTCAGCTCATCCGGATCAATTGCCTGCAGCGCGTCCAATGCAGCCGAGCTGGGCGCGGCAAACAAACCAAACTGCTGTGGTGCATCCAGTGCCTGCGGTGCCATCAACGCGGCCTGCGTTTCACCGCCACGCTGTTCCAGCTCAGCCAGACGCCGACGTGCCTGCGCCACGGTGGAGCGCGGCAAGCCCGCCAGGGCGGCCACCTGCAAGCCGAAGCTGCGGTTGGCCGGGCCGTCCTTCACGGCATGCATGAACACCAGGCTGTCGCCATGTTCCACCGCATCCAGATGCACGTTGGCAATACCACTGGCACCGCCTTCATGGCTTTCATCGGCCAGTGCGGTCAGTTCGAAATAGTGCGTGGCAAACAGCGTGTAGCAGCGGTTCTGATATGCCAGATGGCGCGCTACCGCATCGGCCAAGGCCAGGCCGTCATAAGTGGACGTGCCGCGCCCAATCTCATCCATCAACACCAGCGAGTGCGCGGTGGCGTGGTGCAGGATGTAGCTGGTTTCGGCCATTTCCACCATGAAGGTGGATTGGCCCTTGGCGAGATCGTCACCGGCGCCAATGCGGGTCAGGATGCGATCGATCGGGCCGATCACCGCGCGGCTGGCCGGCACAAAGCTGCCGATATGCGCCAGCAGCACGATCAGTGCGTTCTGGCGCATATAGGTGGATTTACCACCCATGTTCGGGCCGGTGATGACCAGCATGCGGCGGTCTGGATGCAGGTCGATATCGTTCGGCTCGAACGGCGCATCGCGGACGGCTTCCACCACCGGATGACGGCCGCGTTCGATGCGCAGGCAGGGTTCTTCCTGCAGCTCCGGTTGTGACCAGTCCAGCGCCTGCGCGCGTTCGGCAAAGGCGGCCAATACGTCGAGTTCACTGAGGCCCGCCGCACAACGCTTGAGCGGCTCCAGGTGCTCGGCAATGATGTCGAGCAGGCCTTCGTACAAGAGTTTTTCACGGCTCAACGAACGCTCGCGCGCAGACAGCACCTTGTCCTCGAAGCTCTTCAACTCCTCGGTGATGTAGCGCTCCGCATTGGTCAACGTCTGTCGGCGGGTGTAATGCACCGGCGCCTTGTCGGCCTGGCCCTTGCTGATCTCAATGTAGTAACCGTGCACGCGGTTGTAGCCGACCTTCAGCGTCGCGATGCCGCTGGCTTCGCGCTCGCGCTGTTCCAGGTCGATCAGGAACTGGTCGGCATGCGTGGACAGCCGACGCAGTTCGTCCAGCTCGGCATCGTAGCCTTCGGCGATCACGCCGCCGTCGGACAACTTCAGGGGCGGCTGTTCGGCAATGGCGCTGGCAAGCAGATGTGCGCTGACGTCATGCGAGCCCAGTTCGGCGCGTAGCTGCTGCAGGCGCGGAGAATCCAGCGGCTGCAGCTGTTGGGTGATCGCCGGCAACAACGCCAGGCCATCACGCAGGGTGGAGAAGTCACGCGGGCGCGCCGAGCGCAACGCCATGCGGGTGAGAATGCGTTCGATATCGCCGAGCGCACGGAAGCTCTCGCGCAGATCTGCATCCGTGCCGCGATCAATCAGCGTGGCAACCGCATGGTGACGCTGCTGCAGCACATTGCGCAGGCGCAGCGGACGGTGCAGCCAGCGCCGCAGCAGGCGCCCGCCCATCGGCGAAACGGTGCTGTCGAGCACGCCGAGCAGCGTATTGCGGGTGTCGCCGTCAACGCGGGTGTCCAGCTCAAGGTGGCGTCGCGTGGCCGCATTCATCGCGATCGCCTCACCGGCGTTTTCCATCGCGATGGAGGTCAGGTGCGGCAGGCGCTGCTTCTGGGTTTCCTCGACATAGCCGAGCAGGGCGCCGGCAGCAGCCGTCGCACGCGGCTTATCGTCGAGACCAAAGCCGCTGAGGTCGTGCAGCTTGAAAAAGTTCAGCAGTTGGCGACGGCCGCTGTCGGCGTCAAACAGCCACGGCGCGCGGCGGCGTACGCCAACGCGCTGACGCAGAAATTCAGGCCATTCTTCTTCGTCGGGCATCAGCAGTTCGGCCGGTTCCAGACGGGCCAGCTCGGCTTCCAGCGCGTCATCGGTATCGACTTCGTTGACCAGGAAGCGACCACCGGCCAGATCGGCCCATGCCAGGCCATAACCGTTCTTGCTACGCGACAGGGCCATCAACAAGGTGTCGCGGCGCTCGTCCAGCAACGCCTCGTCGGTGACGGTGCCGGGTGTGACAATGCGCACCACCTTGCGTTCGACCAGGCCCTTGGCGAGCGCCGGGTCGCCGATCTGCTCGCAGATCGCCACCGATTCACCCAGCGCCACCAACCGGGCCAGATAGCCTTCATACGCGTGCACCGGCACGCCAGCCATCGGGATGGGCGCGCCACCAGAGCTGCCACGCTGGGTCAGGGTGATATCCAGCAGGCGCGCGGCCTTGCGCGCATCGTCATAAAACAGTTCGTAGAAATCGCCCATCCGGAAGAGCAGCAGCAGGTCGGGATAATCGGCCTTGGCTGCGAAAAACTGCTTCATCAACGGGGTGTGTTCGGGCTTTTTCTCGGTCACGCGGTTTCCACTTCGATTGCCGGGCAGGAGCGCTGCCGTAAAGGCGACATTGTAGGGGCTGGATGAAGGCTGGGCGACGGGCGCGCAGGCGGGGTTCAGGGCTGTGCGCTGGCAGGTGCGGCGCGTAGTACGGTTTGTATCTGTGCCTGGGGATGCAGTGGGTCTTCCCGTAGTGGCAGGTCCGGTGTCAGCCAGTACGGGGCAGTTGCACCGGACGGGCGTTGCAGCAAAAAACGTGGTGCCCACAGTGCAAGGCCAGTGTTGGGGAGGCTGATGCGTTGGATGCCGCCACTCTGGGTGCTGCGTACGCTGGCACCTTGGCCTGCAATGCGGCCGATGCCGAAGTCCTGCACTGTGTTTGCGAAAAGCACGGCCGATGAGTAGGTGGTCGGGCCGACGATTACCCAGGTCTGGCCATGGAAATGCAAGGGATCATTGCTGGCAGGTTGGCGCCAGCTGTCGATGGTTCCATGCAATACCTGGCCGCGATGCTCGCCTTGCTCTGGGTTATCGCGCAGCACCTTTTTTTCGTAGGCCGACGCCCAGCGGAAAGGCCGATCAGCCAGCCAGGGCAGCAGGTGATCCAGCCACATCGCGTCGTCGCCACCGCCGTTGTCACGGATATCGATCACAAGTGTGCGAGTGCCGGCGGTATGCATGCGGCGAAAGGCATCTTGGGTAAATGCACGGAAGCGACCATCGTCAGGCCAAGAGAACGTCCTTACTGTCATCAGGGCGGCGCCATCGGGCAACAGCGTGAACTGAAATTGCTGTTCGAAGACATCCTCACCGGCAATCATCGCTGGCAGGAATCGGCTTCCCGGTACCTCCCGTAGCGGCTGCGCGTTGCCTTCCAGCTGGAGGAAAAACTGTTCCGGTGCCCCAAGGACTTTCCAGTACAGGTACCACCAACGACGGGCGAGTAGCGCATCGCGAAAACGCGGGCTATCACCGTGGGTTCGTGCCCGCAGTTCGCTCAGTATCTGGTTGATCTCTTTCCCGTTGATACTCAGCAATCGTGTGCCAGCCAAGGGTGTTGGCTGGCCGTCGAGGGTACGCACGATGCGGAGTTGATCAGCGTCATCCAAGGCGACCTCGAAAGGAAAAAGCTGGCCGCCATCGCGTAGATGACGGCGGGTATCGGCACGCATGTCGGGATGGGCCACGAACAGATGACCATCGGCCAGCAATGGGTTCAGCGTGGCCAGTACGCGCCAGGCTTGGTCGCGGTCCATGTCGTGGTCTAACTGACCTGACAGCGTATCCAGTGCACCGGTCAGCTCGCGTGGGTCCACTGAATGGGAAAGGCGAGGATGCGTCGCCAGCAGTCCAGCCCGCAGTGTTTCAAGGTCTTCGCGGAGCTGTGCGGGAGTGAACTGGGTGGCTGGTTCCCGGGCGCTGACTGGGCTGGACAGTAGAAGGGCAAGCACGAGCAGATAGGTCAGGCGCATGAAGAGTTGCCTTCTAGGTTGTTGAAAAAATATGGCACAATTTCAACAAATGGCAAGCCCGGACGAAGTGCTGATGAAACCTACGTTGATTGATGATCCGCAGCAGATTGCGTTGCTTGCTTCCCCATTACGGCAGGAACTGGTGGATACCTTGGCGGCTTTGGGTGGTCAGGCGTCGGTGGCCACGCTGGCCGAGCAATTGGGGCGGCCGGCAGATGGCCTGTACTACCACCTGCAATTGCTGGCTGAAGGCGGGCTCGTGCAAGAGGTCGTGGGTGCGGCAGGCGAACGCAGATTTTCCCTGGTAGGCGGCCCGGGGCCGCGACGCCTGGGTTACTCGATGGAAACCCAGGCCGCAAGGGATGCGTTGCGGGTCTACGCCAAAGGTTTGCTGCAGGTGGCTGGGCAGGACTTCCAGGCCGCGTTGAATTCTGACGTCGTGGTGTCTGGAGAGCGGCGCACGTTATGGGCGGCGCGCAACAAGGGCTGGCTGAGTGCGGGCGAGTTGGTCGAAGTGAATGCGCTTTTGGAGCGGCTGTGCGAACTGACCAGTCAACCGCGCGGTGAGGAGCGCGAGCATCTGGTCAGTCTGGCGTTCGTGCTGGCGCCAACGACGCCAAAGGGCAAGCGCCGGTCCAAGCGCAGTGTCTGAGTTGGCGGGCGATTCCGTTGAGAAGAAAATTCATCGCCGGATGCTCGCCTTCAACGTTTCCCGAAGCGCTATTTATGTTCAATCGAACCATTGAGAGGTTGTCGCGGTTCCCGAAGAAGGCTGGCCACTCAGTCGTCCGCCTCGACCACACCCTCCGCCAATGGCACCCGCGAGCCATCCAGCAGGCCGCGGCTGAGCTTGCCGTCCTCGATGAACAACAACTCGCCGTTCTCACCGTTCTTGATGCTGCTGTCGATGGCGATGACGCGGTCGCCATGGAAGCTGCTCACGTGCTTCATCGAGGTATGGCCAACGACGATGCGCTGCAGGCCCAGTTGGTCCAGCACTGACTGCACGCCCGCTGTGTCCAGGCGGCCATCGAAGTAGCCGCGATACCAGATCGGGCTGGTCTTGCCGTCATACAGCGGCGCGGTGTTGGGGTCTGCTTTGACTTCGGCTTTGGGGATACCAAGTGAGGCCTGATAGGCCGCGTTGGTGGATGCAGGGTCGAGCGCCAGCTGCACCGCTTCCGGTGAAATGCCGCCATGCAGGAACAATGTATCGCCAATGCGCAACAGTACCGGGCGGGTGCGCAGCCACTGGCCGATCACCGAGTCGGCGCCGTACAACTGCGGGTAGCTGCGTCCGAGCAGCTGTGCACTGCGTAGATACTTGGGATTGACGTAGCGCAGGTCGTCGTACAGCACCATCGTCTCGTGATTGCCCAGGACGAAGTGCACGGCGCCGCCGGCTTCAGCCGCTTGTTGCTGCAGGCTGTACAGCAGCCAGAATGCCTCGGTGACCTGCGGGCCACGGTCGAACACATCGCCTGCGATCACCAGCGTGTCGCTGCCTAGCGTCCATTGGTCCTGCGCGTCGATCACCTTGTTGGCACGCAATAGGTTTCGCAGCAGCTGGTATTGGCCATGAATGTCGGACACCGCAACGATGCGTGGCACCGCCGGCAGGGTGGACACCGACACAGCGGCGGGCGGCTGCAATGCCAGAGCATGCGGGTAGCCGCATTCGGGCGGGAGCGTGGTGGGCGTGTCGAGCAGCTTGCGCGCGTAGACCTTGTCATCGCAGATCCACCGCGCCAGCAATGTATCGCCGTTGCGGAACACGTAAGGGCCATCGGCATCGACATGCTCGGCAGGTGCCGGTACTTCCTTGGTGAAAGCAGCCAGTGGCAGCAGGGCAAGCAGGAACAGAGAATGTCGAAGAGAGCGCATCAGGCAAGGGCTTCACGAAACGATGCGATATGCATCCACCTGTGCAGCCTACGCCGCCCTCATTGGGGCGGCATGTGCTATCGGTTTGCTTCTAGGTGCTTTGGTCTGCTTCAGCTGCGTTGCAGCGCTGCTCGTCCCGGAGGGCTTGGCATGGCATCAGTGCCCAGGACTACGCGGTTGCGGCCCTGCTTCTTGGCCCGGTACATGGCCGCGTCGGCACGTGCCATTACCCGCTCGTAGTCGGGATGGCCGTCGTACAGCGCCACGCCAATGCTTGCGGTGATATCCAGGCGCTGATCATCGGAGAGCAACACCGGCGTGTCATGGATACGCCGGCACAGGCCTTCGGCGATGACCCGTGCCTGCTGCTCTTGCACCGCTACCAGCACCACCACAAATTCCTCTCCACCGTAGCGAAATACATAGTCGCTACCGCGCGTGAACTGGTTGAGGATGCTGGCGACATGCTGCAGCGCACGGTCGCCGGCTTCGTGGCCGTGCGCGTCATTGATGGCCTTGAAGTGATCCAGATCCAGCAGCAGCACCGCGAAGCTGCCGTTGGATTTGTGGGCAAGCTCAATCTCACGACGGAGCACCGTTGGCAGAAAGCGGCGATTGAGCAGGTTGGTAAGTGCATCGCAGCCCGCATCCAGCTCGCCGATGCGTTCAAACAGCATGCCCAGCAGGTTGCGGATCTGGCTTACTTTCATGCGCACGTCCTGCAGTTGCAGGGCGCGACTGCTGGGTTCGCTGTCTTGTTGCAGCGTGTGCTGCAGTAGCTGATCGACGCTGTTGATCAGGGCATTGATCTGGTTGGTTTCGGGGCTTTCGCCAAAGCTGGGGATGCCTTTGTGGGTAAACCACAAGCCGAATTCGGATTGCGCCAATGGCTCGAAGGCGGCCACTTCGCCCTGGCTGGCCAGGGCGTATAGCAAAGTGTTTTCCCAATCCAGCAGCAAAGCGCGTTGGCGCTCGCGCTCGGTACTCACGTTCTGCACCAACGAGAACAGCCGGTAAGCCGCATCGGTGCGCGAGGAGCGTTCGCGTGCATTGGAGTAGGCAAGCGTCATGCCTTCCAGTGCGATATCAAACGAGGCGGTCAGGCTAGCGATGGCCGCATGCGCCGCTTCGCCGTGCCCGGCGCTTTCGGCGATCAAGGTAAACATGCGTTGCTTCAGCACACGGGTGCCACGGGTGACCAGGTCAACGGGAATACCAACGCGCGCATGCACGTCGCCCACCACGCGCTGCGCCGCGATCAAGCTTTCCACGTTGTCAGGGTTTGCGTGCAACAAGTTACTTACCCAGCGCTGCATGGCCGGTTGCAGGCGTTCGCGCACTTGATCGAGTGACAGCGAACGTGAGGCCCGCACGTCATTCATCATGACTTTGTAAAAGTGCGCTGCCAGCTCGGCGGCATGATGGTCGCCCAGATCCGCCAGTAGTTGTTTGGCCTGCGGGCCTGCAGCGGCAAGGCTGTTCTTCCAGTCGATGACGAGCGCAGCGGTTTCTGCGTCGGTGTTGTGGGAGGTTACGTTGTTCATGCGTAGGATTAGCCGGCTGCCAACGGGCAGAGGGTGATTATCGGCAAGTATCGCCGTTGTTTGAGGAGAAACCGTGCGGAACATTGTGTTGTCTGTCCCCCTGATTGCTTGCAGGGTGGTTTGTGTGGGGTGGTGGCGATGATCAGCGCTGGCCCGTTTCCGTTGATGGCCTTGGTGGCATTGCTTGCGTTGGGGCTGGGCTGGGCCTTTGCACGCGCGCTCACTCCCGCCGCTGACGGCCTGCGCAGTCGCGCCGGTGCAGTGGTGCTGGATGCCTTCCTGCTCGGCCTGCTGGGTGCGCGTTTGGCACATGTCGCGCTGCATGCGCGTGACTATCTGGCGCAGCCGTTGTCGATCATTCGCCTGGGTGATGGTGGTTATTCGATCTGGGCGGGCCTGCTGGTGGCCGCCGGCTACGCATTGTGGAAAACCCGTAAGCACGTGCCGCGCAAGCCGGTGTTGCTCGGCCTTGTCGCGGGTGCCGCGCTGTGGGCTGTGGGCGGCATGGTGTTGTTCGCGGTGCAGCGTTCCGCGATTCCGTTGCCTGATGCGGTGCTGGTGGACATGCAGGGCCAGCCGGCGCCGCTGACCGGTTTCTTGGGCAAACCGGTGGTGATCAACCTGTGGGCTACCTGGTGCGGCCCGTGTCGGCGCGAAATGCCGGTGCTGGCTGCCGCCCAGCAATCACACCCGCAAGTGCAGTTCGTGTTTGCCAATCAAGGCGAAACGCGCGAAGAAGTCGCTGCCTATCTGGCATCCGAGCAGATGCTGCTGGATAACGTATTACTGGATGACACCTCCACGGTGATGCACCAAACCGGCGCGCGAGCGCTGCCGACCACGTTGTTCTTCGGTGCCGATGGCCGTTTGCGCAACGTGCACATGGGTGAACTTTCACGCGCGACGCTGGAAACGCGTTTGCGCGAGCTGCAGTGACTCGCTTTTTCTGAAGAGGTAAACAATGATTCGATCGCATTCAATGCTGCTCCTGTTGGCGACTGTCGTACTGGCACCGACCGCCTGTGCCCGCGATGGCGAGCAGGCCAAACCGGCACCCGCTGCTGCCACAGCGGCAGCGCCCGCCGCCAAGCCCGCTGACCCCAACGAGCCGGCCGTGGTGAAGACCTTGCGGTCGCAGGGCGTGGAATTCATGGGCACTTTTGAAACGCCGGTTGGCCTGACCGGCTATGCCGGCGTGGCCGGGCAGCGACCGTTGGCGGTGTATGTCTCCAAGGACGGCCAGTACGCCGTGGTCGGCACGCTGGTCAACGCCAAGGGTGAAGACGCCAGCGCGGACAAGCTCAAAGAGCTGGTATCTGGCCCGATGGGCGCGCAGGCGTGGACCAAGGTGGAAGCCAGCCACTGGGTAGCTGACGGCAAGGCAGATGCGCCGCGCATCATCTATGCCTTCAGCGATCCGAACTGCCCGTACTGCAACCATTTCTGGGAAGCGGCACGGCCGTGGGTGGAATCGGGCAAGGTGCAGATCCGCGAAATCCTGGTGGGTGTGATCCGCGAGGACAGCGCCAACAAGGCTGCCGCGATCCTGGGCGCTGCCTCGCCGGAAGCTGCGTTGCTGGAGAACGAGCGCAACTTCGCAAAGGGCGGCATCAAGCCGCTGGCGACGGTGCCGGCCGATGTCCAGGCCAAACTGCGCAGCAACGAAATGCTGATGCTGGAGCTGGGCTTCCAGGGCACGCCAGGCATCCTGTTCAAGGACGCCGACGGCACCGTGCAGATGCGCTCAGGCATGCCCCAGGGCAACGACCTGCAGACCGTGTTGGGGCCGCGCTGAACCTAGGTCGGGCGCGTGCGGCGATGTAATAGTCTCCGCCGCACGCGCCTGACTAAGCTGGCCCCGTTTTCCGGAGCCAGACCATGAGCCACGACCACAACCATCTACCCACCGAAATCCGCCACGAGAAGCCCCTTTGGTGGGCACTGGGGCTGACCACTTCCTACCTGGTAGTGGAGGTAATCGGCGCGTTCTGGACCAACAGCCTGGCGCTGTTGTCCGATGCCGCACACATGGCTACCGACGCACTGGGCTTGATGATCGCGCTGACCGCGGTGCGTCTGAGCCGACGACCGCCCGACGCGCGTCGTACCTACGGCTACGCGCGGCTGGAAGCCTTGGGCGCAGTGACGAACGGGCTGTTGTTGTTCGGCGTTGGTATTTACATCTTGTGGGAGGCGGCGGAGCGTTTCCGCGAACCGCAGGCCATCGCTTCCACCGGCATGATGTGGGTGGCCGCATTCGGCCTCGTGGTCAACCTGATCGCCATGCGCCTGCTCAGTGCCGGCAGTGGCGAGAGCTTGAACGTCAAGGGCGCCTACCTGGAAGTGTGGAGCGACATGCTCGGCTCGGTTGCAGTGATCGTTGGCGGTTTGATCATCTACCTCACCGGTTGGACGCTGGTGGATCCGATCCTCGCGGTGCTGATCGGCCTGTGGGTGCTGCCACGCACTTGGGTGCTGCTGCGCGAGGCCATCAACGTATTGCTGGAAGGCGTGCCCAAGGGCGTGGTGCTGGCCGATATCGAGCAGGCGCTGCGGGGCCATGTCGGTGTTGCAGGCATCCATGACCTGCATGTGTGGGCACTGGCATCCAGCACGCCGGCACTGACGGTGCATGTCGTGATGAATGACGGACACGCGCCGGATGCGTTACGCCGAGAACTGGCCGACATGCTGCATGAGCGATTTGAGATAGACCATGTGACGCTGCAGGTGGAAACGGACCACTGCGGTGATGACTGCGCGAATGTGAAGTCGCACGCAGACCACGATCACGAAGGGCATTCGCACGATTCGGATCGGCAGGGACATCACGGGCATGTGCATCGCTGAGTGATGTGCTTCGTCGGCTGTCCCTCTCCCTGAATTAGAGGGTTGGGTAGGGGGAAGCGCGATGCGCTGTCCCGATCGTCATGCATCACGAATCGCACAAGGTGCAACGCGAACCCGCACCGTAAATGAGGCACAACAACCCTGTGTCTCAATGCGATGGGGCCCGCCAGGCTTCATTGCGGCCAAAAGAAAAACGGAGCCCTCAAGGCTCCGTTTTTTTTCATCAATCACTCAGTCGCTCACGCTACCGGTTCACGCAGGATCGCCATGTCCCAGCCTTGGCGAGGAGCGAAGCGATCGCCATGCCGCGCCTGCAGCGTCTTCAGCTTCTCCACCAGTGAATCAGCGCCGGTAGCGCGGATGTGCTGGATCGGGCCGCCACGGAACGGGGCAAAGCCCGTGCCGAAGATGACGCCGGCATCCAGCAGATCAGCATCGGTGACCACGCCATCGTGCAGGCAGGCCACAGCTTCGTTGAGCAGCGGCAGGATGAGGCGGTCCTCAAGGTCCGACGGCGCCTGATAATCCTTGGCAACTTCCGGCTTCACTGCGCGGCCGTTCTCCCATTTGTAGATGCCCTGGCCGTCCTTCTTGCCGCGCTTGCCCTGTTCAACGCTGGCCAGTGCGGCCGGAATCTGCAGGCCCAGGAACGGCGCAAGCTCTTTGCCCACGCCAGCCGCGACATCCAGGCCCACGGTATCGAGCAGCTCGATCGGGCCCATCGGCATACCGAACTTCACCGCGGCCCTGTCGATCACCGGGCCGGGGACGCCCTCGGCATATGCCGTTGCCGCTTCCAGCATGTACGGGAACAGTACGCGGTTGACCAGGAAGCCGGGCGTGCCGGCAACCGGCACCGGGAACTTGCCCAGGGCCTTGCAGAATGCGGCCAGACGCTTTTCGGTCTCGGGCGCCATGCCGTCGTGATGGATGATTTCCACCAGCGGCATCTGAGCTACCGGATTGAAGTAATGCAGCCCGGCAAACTGTGCCGGGCGCTGGATGTGGTCGCGCAACTCCACCAACGGAATCGATGAAGTGTTGGTGGTCAACAATGCATCGGCCTTCATCCTCGGCTCCAGCGTCTGGTACAGCGCGCGCTTGGCTTCTGGGTTCTCGATGATGGCTTCGATCACCAGATCCGCCACGGCCACGCCATCGCCGGCCAGGTCGGCCTTCAAGCGTGCAGCCACCTCGGGGCGCTTGGACGGGTCCTTCACCTTCTTGTCGAACAGTGCCTGCGCGCGGGTCATGGCCGGGTCGATGAAACGCTGCTCACGGTCCTGCAGGGTCACGTTGAAGCCCTTGTAGGCCGCCCATGCCGCGATATCACCCCCCATCACCCCGGCACCGACTACATGCACGTGCTGAATACCTGACTCCTTGCCGCCCAGGCCCTTGAGCCGCTCGGTCAGGAAGAAGATGCGGATCAGGTTGCGAGCGGTCGGGCTGCTGGCCAGTTTGACGACGGCGCGACGCTCGGCGTCCAGGCGCTTCTGGATGGGGCTGCCACCGGTGCGTTCCCAAGTGCTGATCAGCGCGTAGGGCGCCGGGTACTGATCCTTCTTGGCCTTGCGGGCCACCTGCTTGGCCATCTGCGGCGCCAGAATCTTGCGGGCCAGCCAGGTGTTGGTCGCCCACGCCGTGGCGCGCTGCTTGAATGGTCGGGTCACGCCTGACTGCAACAAAGACACCGCAGCATCCACCAGCACCGCCGGTGCGGCGACCTTGTCCACCAGCCCAATGCTGCGCGCGGCCGAGGCCGACAGGGTGCGGCCGGTCAACATCATGTCCATGGCCGCGGGGGCGCCCACCAGCTGCGGCAGTCGCGAACTGCCGCCCCAGCCCGGGAAGATACCCAACTGGGTTTCCGGCAGGCCGATGCGGGTGGAAGCGTCGTTGGATGCCACGCGGTAGCGGCAGGCCAGCGCCAGCTCGGTGCCGCCGCCGAGGCAGTGACCGTGGATGGCGGCAACGGTCGGGCAGGGCAGTTCAGCCAGCTTCTGGTAAACGTTCTGGCCACGGCGGATGGCGTCATTGACGGTGCCGCGGCGGTCGAACTCCTGAAATTCCTTCAGGTCCGCGCCCGCGATGAAGCCGGCCGGCTTGGTCGAGCACACCACCACACCCTTGGGCGGGTCGATGGCCAAGCGCTCGACGATGTCGCCCAGTTCCAGCAGCACGTCCTGCGACATCGCATTGACGGGGCTGTCCTTGCGGTCGAGGCTGAGCACGGCAATGCCGTCCTCGCGCAGTTCGGTGTGCCAATGATTGAAGCGGAGCCCGTCGAAGCCTGAGAGCATGGGACGTTCCATCCGGTTGTGTATGGAGAAGATCGCTATGATCCAGAGGTTGTTTCCCCGGCGTCAAATCCCAATGCTTTGGAATGTGATGCGTTCGCGCCGGCAATTGCTTCCTGACAGCCTAGCCGAACAGGAGTTAAAAGCCGGTGCGCCCCCCTCCGGCGAGGGGACTGAACTTTTTCCGCGAGCAGCGGTCTCATTGCCCGACGTCGGTTGGGCTGACAGGAGTGCGGCCCGTTATGGCCGAGGTTGAAACACCACAGGAGCTGGACCTGGAACTGGTCCGGCGAGTGCAGCACGGCGAGAGCGCAGCGTTCGATGTCCTGGTCCGCAAGTACCAGCACCGTGTCGTTGCCCTCATCGGGCGCTACATCGCCGACTGGAGTGAATGTCAGGACGTGGCCCAGGACACTTTCATCCGCGCTTACCGCGCGATTGGGAACTTCCGTGGCGACGCCCAGTTCTATACCTGGTTGCATCGGATCGCAGTGAACACCGCAAAGAATTATCTGGCTGCACACAACCGGCGCCCGCCGACCGACGATATCGACATCGGTGATGCCGAGCAGTTCGACAGCGGTACCCGGTTGCGCGACACCGACACGCCTGAGCGTGAGTTGATGCGCCAGGAACTGGAGCAAACCGTAATGAAGGCGGTCGATGCGTTACCCGAAGAGTTGCGTTCGGCCATCACGTTGCGAGAGGTGGAAGGCATGAGTTACGAGGAAATCGCACAAAAAATGGGTTGCCCGATCGGCACGGTACGTTCTCGGATATTCCGTGCACGCGAAGCCATCGACGTTCAACTGCGGCCCTTGTTGGATACCGCCAGTGCAACCCGTGAACGGAGCCGCACATGAACAGCACAGGTCCTACCCCGGAGATCATGAAAACCACCGCCGACAAATTTGAAGCGCACTACCGGCAGCAGTTGTCGGCGTTGGTGGATGGTGAACTGGCCGCCGACGAGGCACGCTTCATGCTGCGCCGTATCGAGCACGATGCGGATTTGTCGGCCTGCCAGGAACGCTGGCAGATGCTGGGCGATACGCTGCGCGGGCAGGCCTGCGCGCCAGCGCCCATGGATTTCACTGAAAAGGTACGAGCGGCCATCGCGGCCGACATACAGCAGAACGGCCCGGCGCAAGTAGCGCCGCAGCGCCCGACGCGTCGCGGTTGGATGCGCTGGAGTGGCGGTGCGGCGTTGGCTGCTTCGGTCGCCGCCGTCGCCTTGTTCATGGCTCGCGAACAGCTGCCGGGTGAGGTATTGCCCGATCCGGTGATCGCCACCACCGCGCAGGTTTCCGCCGCGCCCGTGCAACCCGCGCCCGGTCCGGTAGTCAGCGATGCCGCCGCGTTGGTCGCAGCAGCCCCGGCTGTTGCCGTTGCCGTGGCCCGTCGTCAGGACGCAGCGCAGCGTCGCGGCAGTGCCACCCGCACCCAGCAGGCCGCGCGTGCTTCTTCGGTTGCCCGTGTCACCGAGCCGCAACGCGCTTTGGCTGCCGCGCCCGCCTTGCCTGTCGGGCCAAGTCTGCAGCGTGATCCGTTCGCTGCCGCCGGCACCCTGCAGGCCCGGCCGTGGCCGCGTTCGACGCTGTCGCCAGCGCTTTCCCAAGGGGGCGCATTGAATGCCAGCTTCCCGGTGCGGGAGCAGGGCGGGGCGACGTTCTACCCATTCGAGCCGCGCTTGCCGGCCCATGAGGCTGATGCGGCTGATGCGGCTGATGCGGCTGATGCGGCTGAACTGCCCCGGCTGACCCCACGTCACTGAATTCTCGGTGCCGGTCGGGGGCTACTCGCCGGCATCTCCCGCTGATCCTGCCAACCCGCCATTGCCTGGCGTGGCCGCGCAGAACTTCCTTTCCGTATCCCGATTAACCGGAGGCTCGCTGCCGATGACGCACCGTATCCATTCCAAGATTTTTGGCCTGATGGCAATGACTCTGCCACTGGCGGCCTGTGCCCAGACCACGGCGCCCACGGCGCCGGCCGAGCAGGCTGCCGTTGCACGGCCTGCTGCGCCCGCGCCACAGTTGGTCAGTGGTTTGCCTGATTTCACCCAGCTCGTCGACCAGGTCGGCCCGGGCGTGGTGAACGTGGAAACCATCATCGGTGCGCGCCGTGATCCACGCATGGCCAGCAATCCGGACATGGACCAGATGCCGGAGTTCTTCCGCCGCTTCTTCGGCCCGGATTTCCCCGGGCCGGGGCAGCAGGGGCCAGGCCCGCGTGGTCAGGACAACGGTCCGCGCGGTCGTGGCATGGGCTCGGGCTTCATCATTTCCAATGACGGTTATGTGTTGACCAACCACCACGTCGTCGATGGGGCCGAGTCGGTCAAGGTCAAGCTCAGTGACCGTCGCGAGTTCACCGCCAAAGTGGTTGGTAGCGATGCTCAGTACGACGTGGCGCTGCTGAAGATCGACGGCAAGAACCTGCCGACCGTGCGCGTGGGTGACTCCAATACGCTCAAGCCGGGCCAGTGGGTGTTGGCGATCGGTTCGCCATTTGGTCTGGACCACTCGGTCACTGCCGGCATCGTCAGCGCCACGGGTCGCAGCAACCCCTATGCCGATCAGCGCTATGTGCCGTTCATCCAGACCGACGTGGCGATCAATCAGGGCAACTCCGGTGGCCCGCTCTTGAACACCCGAGGTGAGGTGGTCGGCATCAATTCGCAGATCTTCTCCGCCTCGGGCGGCTACATGGGCATCAGCTTTGCCATTCCGATCGATCTGGCGATGAATGCCGTGGAGCAGATCAAGAAGACTGGCAAGGTCAGTCGTGGACAGTTGGGTGTGATGGTCGGCGCGATCACCGCTGATGCAGCAGAGGGGCTGAAGCTACCCGACGGCCGTGGTGCGCTGGTCAACCAGATGGTTCCGGACAGTTCGGCTGCCAAGGCCGGTATCGAAGTGGGTGACGTGATCCGCTCGGTCAATGGCACCGAGATCAACTCCTCCAGCGAATTGCCGCCGCTGATCGGCGCCATGCCGCCGGGCAGCAAGGTTCGTCTTGGTATCGTGCGTGACGGAAGGGCGCGCGACATCAATGTGACCCTGAGCGAGCTGGCCGAAGATGCGCAGCGTGCAGGCAATGCCGGCGAGAGCGCCGACGAAGGCAAGCCGCAGACCGGTGCCAATGCCTTGTTGGGCCTGGAGTTGACCGACCTGACCGCTGCCGAGCGCCGTCAGCTGGGCCTCGGGGCGGGCGAGGGCGTACGTATCACTGGTGTGAACAGTCAGGCCGCACGCGAGGCACGGCTGTCGCCGGGCGTGGTGGTGATGCAGGTGGGCCGCACCCCGGTGGGCAGTGTTGCCGCGCTGAACCGCGAATTGGCCGGCGTCAAGAAGGGCGATGTGGTGATGCTGCTGGTCCGCAGCGGCGCCAACAGTGCTTTCGTGGCGCTCCGGGCGGGCGATTGATCCACTGAGAGCCAGTTGTAGCAACGGGAGCCGCCTTCGGGCGGCTCCTTTCGTTCAGCTCCGCACAACGCTTGTGCGGGCCCGTGTCCGGGCATGCGATAATGCCCCGTTATCCTGTCGACGCCGCGCCGCCGCTGCCCACCTATGCCCCACGATTCAATGCGGATGATCCGCAACTTCTCCATCATCGCCCACGTCGACCACGGCAAGTCCACACTTGCCGACCGCATCATCCAGTTATGCGGCGGTTTGAGCGCGCGCGAAATGGAAGCGCAGGTGCTCGACAACAATCCCATCGAGCGCGAACGTGGCATCACGATCAAGTCGCAGTCGGTGTCGGTGCCTTATACGGCCCGCAACGGCGAGACCTACTTCCTGAACTTCATCGACACCCCCGGGCACGTCGACTTCTCCTATGAAGTCAGCCGCTCGCTGGCGGCCTGCGAAGGTGCGTTGCTGGTGGTCGATGCTGCCCAGGGCGTAGAAGCGCAGTCGGTCGCCAACTGCTACACGGCTATCGAGCAGGGCCTTGAAGTGGTGCCGGTGCTGAACAAAATCGACCTGCCAACTGCCGATATCGACCGTGCCAAGGCCGAGATCGAAGCGGTGATCGGCATCGATGCTTCCGACGCGGTAGCGGTCAGTGCCAAGACCGGCCTGAACATGGAAGAAGTGCTGGAAGCTATCGTGCACCGCATCCCGGCGCCGGTTGACCGCGGCAGCGACAAGCTGCAGGCACTGATCATCGATTCGTGGTTCGACAACTACCTGGGCGTGGTCTCGCTGGTGCGCGTGATGCAGGGTGAGATCAAGCCCGGCGACAAGATTCAGGTCATGTCCACCGGCCGTTGGCATCTGGTCGACAAGGTCGGTGTGTTCACGCCCAAGCGCAAAGATATGCCTGCGCTGCGTGCTGGTGAAGTGGGCTGGATCAACGCCAGCATCAAGGACGTTCATGGCGCACCGGTCGGCGATACGCTGACCCTGCTGGCCGACCCGGCATCCGAGCCACTGCCGGGCTTCCAGGAAATGCAGCCGCGCGTGTTCGCCGGCCTGTTCCCGGTCGACGCCGAGGATTACCCGGATCTGCGTGAGGCGCTGGACAAGCTGCGCCTGAACGACGCGGCGCTGCGTTTCGAGCCGGAAAGCTCTGAAGCGATGGGCTTTGGTTTCCGCTGCGGCTTCCTTGGCATGTTGCACATGGAGATCGTGCAGGAGCGTCTGGAGCGTGAGTACAACCTTGACCTGATCAGCACTGCACCGACGGTGATCTACGAGGTGCTCAAGAGCGACGGCACCATCGTGATGATGGACAACCCGGCCAAGCTGCCGGCTATCAATACCATCGAAGAAATTCGTGAGCCGATCATCCGCGCCAACATCCTCACCCCCGAGGAATATATCGGCAGCATCATCAAGCTGTGCGAAGAGAAGCGTGGCAGCCAGATCGGTATCAACTACATGGGTAGCCAGGTGCAGATCAGCTATGAGCTGCCGATGGCCGAAGTGGTGTTGGATTTCTTTGACAAGCTCAAGTCGGTCAGCCGTGGCTATGCCTCGCTGGAATATCACTTCGTGCGTTTCGATGCCGGTCCGTTTGCACGTCTGGATGTGCTGATCAATGGCGACAAGGTCGATGCACTGTCCTTGATTGTCCACCGCAGCCACGCCGACCGACGTGGTCGCGAGCTGTGCGAAAAGATGAAAGAGCTGATCCCGCGACAGATGTTCGACGTGGCCATCCAGGCCGCCGTCGGAGCGCAGATCATCGCCCGGACCACGGTCAAAGCCATGCGCAAGAACGTGTTGGCCAAGTGCTATGGTGGCGACATTTCGCGCAAGAAAAAGCTGTTGGAAAAGCAGAAAGAAGGCAAGAAGCGCATGAAGCAGGTGGGCCGGGTGGAAATCCCGCAGGAAGCCTTCCTCGCCGTGCTGCAGATGGATAAATAACGGTGAGTCGGGATTCGGGATCGTGGATCCGGACGAGCTCGCTTGGGCTCCCGTCTCCTCGCCCTTGTTTCCCATTCCCATTCCAAAGGAACACGAATGAAATGGTTTGAAATCGCCCTGGTGGTACTGACGCTGGGCTCAGGTCTGGTGCTGTTGTTGGACAAGCTGTTCCTGGCCAAGCGCCGGGCCGCCAAGGCCAGCCTGCTGGACAGCGAAGAGCCGGTGATCGTGGATTACTCCCGCGCCTTCTTCCCGGTGCTGGCAGTGGTGTTGATCCTGCGCAGCTTCATCGCCGAGCCGTACAAGATTCCGTCCAGCTCGATGATGCCCAATCTGCTGATCGGCGATTTCATCCTGGTCAACAAGTTCTCTTACGGCTTCCGTCTGCCGGTCACCAATACCAAGGTGATTCCGGTGTCCGAGCCGGAACGTGGCGACGTGGTGGTGTTCCAGTTCCCGGGCCATCCGGGTCAGTCGGAAGACCCGCAGATTGGTGAGAACTTCATCAAGCGCGTGATCGGCCTGCCGGGTGACCACATCAGCTTCCATGGTGACGCGGTGTCCATCAACGGCCAGCCGGTGTCCTATGAAGTGAAGGGCGAGTATCTGTTCGATGGCAAGCAGACCGGGCAAACCTTGCTGACCGAAAACCTGCCGGGCCGTACCCACACGGTGCTGGAGCAGCTGGGCGTGGCTGACCCGCGCGGCCAGGGCGAGTGGCAAGTGCCGCAGGGCCACTATCTGGTCATGGGCGACAACCGCGACAACAGCGACGACGGCCGTTTCTGGGGCGTGCTTCCGGAGCAGAATCTGCGCGGCAAGGCCTTCCTGATCTGGCTGAACTGCAGCGGCTGGTTCTGCAAGAACAGCTTTGAGCCGTCCCGTATCGGGACGCGCATTCAGTAATCGGTATGCAGCCTGCCCAATGCCCGCGTATCAGCGGAGGGAAGCGGCGTGGAGGTTTTCGCGTCGCTACCTGCGTGCCCGGGCAGGTTTGGATCAAGCGCATGATCAGCCCGCAGGTTGACGGAATGGCGTTCGATGGTAATGCCCTGTCCATCAACGATGCACCATTGCACTACGACGATCACCGCCAGACGGCGCCCTGTCCAGGCGCCGACCAGTTGACCGAGCGACTGCCGGAGCGTACCCATACGCTGACGGAGTGCGGGGTTCGGCCGGCGCCAGCGGCCCGCAGGAACGGGGCCGCGCCGGTGGGCTGGTGCTTCGTGATGGGTGACAATCGCAGTAATGCCGAGGATTGGCGCTTCAGGTTGTCGGGCAGTTTTCTGCTCCATGAAAACCTGCAGGGCAGGGCGTTCAGGGCGCGGGGGTGTTGCTGCCGCAGCACAATGACAATACTCGAGCCGACCTTTTGGGGAGAGCAATCAATGATCAACAACGTGTATCTGGGGAGATCGCAATGAAGCACAAGCAAAATGGCATGACCTTGACCTCGTTCGTGGCCGTGCTGGCCGTGGTTGGGTTTGCGCTCTACATCGGCATGAAGCTGTTCCCGATGTACCAGGAGTTCTTTGCGGTTAAGTCATCGATGAAGGCGTTGGCCAACGAATCTGGCAGTGCTGACATGGCTCCGGCCAAGGCGCAGGAGTTGTTCTTCAAGCGTATGGACATGAATTATTCCGATAGCGTCAAGCGTGACGACATCAAGTTCGAACGCATCGATGGCGGTTGGCGCATGAACGTCAATTACGAAGTCCGTCGCCCGCTGGTCGGCAATCTCGACATCGTCGGCCGTTTTGAAAACTCCCAGGATCTGACTTCGCGCAGTGTTGAATAAGACGTTCCAACGGGGTGACCTGATAGGTCACCCATTCAAGGATCAGGATCTGCTCAAGCAGGCCCTGACCCATCGCAGTGCTGGCGCTCCGCACAACGAGCGCCTGGAATTTCTGGGCGACAGCATCGTCAACATGCTCATCGCCGAGGCGTTGTTCAGGCGCTGGCCCAAGGCCGACGAGGGCGCGTTGACCCGCGCCCGCGCCATGCTGGTTTGCGAAGGGGCGCTGGCGGTCATCGCGCGTACCCTGCAGCTGGGCGAACGGCTGACGCTGGGCCCAGGTGAAATGAAATCCGGCGGTCACCGCCGTGATTCGATCCTGGCCGACACCGTGGAAGCGGTGGTTGCAGCCATCTACTTGGACGTCGGCTTTGATGCTTGCCGCGCGGTGGTGCTGCCCTGGTTCGAGGAATCACTGGCCGCCGTGCCGGTGGGCAAGCCCGAAAAAGACCCCAAAACACGCCTGCAGGAGTGGTTGCAGGCCCGGCAGAAGGGGCTGCCGGTGTACGAGCTGGTATCGGAAACCGGCGACGATCACGCCAAGCACTTCCAAGTGTGTTGTCGTGTGGCAGACCCTGCCGTGGCTACCGAAGGCGAAGGCACTTCGCGCCGGTTGGCTGAACAACAAGCGGCTGCTGCCGCAATTGCGCTATTGGAAACCAAGTGAACGACACCTCCCCCCATCGTTGTGGCAGCGTCGCTGTCATCGGCCGCCCGAATGTCGGCAAATCGACACTGACCAATGCGTTGGTTGGTGCCAAGGTCAGCATCGTCTCCAACCGTCCGCAGACCACGCGTCACCGTCTGCTGGGCATCGCCACCTATCCGGAAGGCCAGCTGGTGCTGGTTGACACCCCCGGCCTGCATCGCCAGCAGAAAGGGGCGATGAACCGGGTGATGAACCGGGCCGCACGTGGCTCGCTGGAAGGCGTCGATGCCGGCCTGCTGGTGATTGAAGCCGGCCGCTGGGACGAAGAAGACACGCTCGCCTTCAATGTGCTGCGCGATGCCAATGTTCCGGTCGTACTGGTGGTCAACAAGATTGACCGGCTCAAGGACAAGGGTGCATTGCTGCCATTCCTGCAGGAAATCACCGCCGGCCGTGAATTCGCCGCCGTGCACCCGGTTTCTGCTCTCAAGCGCAATGGCCTGGAATCGCTGGTGCGTGACCTGATTGGTCTGGTGCCGGAAGCGCCGGCGATGTTCGGCGAAGACGAAATCACCGACCGCAGCCAACGCTTCCTCGCCGGTGAGCTGGTACGCGAGCAGTTGATGCGTCAGCTGGGTGAAGAACTCCCCTATGCCACCACCGTGGAAATCGAGCGCTTTGCCGAGGACGGCAACCTGCTGCGCATCGGCGCGGTGATCTGGGTCGAGCGCGAAGGCCAGAAGGCCATCGTGATCGGCAAGGGGGGCGCCCGTTTGAAAGACATCGGTGCCAAGGCGCGCATGCAGATGGAGCGGTTGTTTGGCGCCAAAGTCTTCCTGGAAACCTGGGTGCGGGTGCGCGAGGGTTGGTCCGACGACGAAGCCGCGCTGAAGGCGTTCGGTTACGGCGAGTAAGAGCAGGCAGCCCGCGGCGTCCGGAAGAAGGTCGTGAGAGCAGGCAGGCGTGGCCCCTTGGGTTCCGCTGTCCTGCTCCGTTTCTTGAGCGCTCGCGAAGCTTTGATACGCCTGCTCGTTCCTCCGTCCCACTGAAGAGCCATGCGCTTAGACGACCAGCCCGCCTACGTCCTGCATGCACGTCCGTGGCGTGAGACCAGCTTGCTGGTCGAAGTGATGACGCTGGAGCACGGTCGCGTTGGGTTGTTGGCGCGCGGCGTGCAGGGGCCCAAAAAGCAGGCGTTGCGTGCGGCGTTGCAGCCGCTGCAGTCCATCCATTTCGATGCGGTGATGGGCGGTGAACTGGCGCAGCTGCGGCGCGCCGAAAGCCAGGATGTTGCGCCGCGCCTGCACGGCAACGCGATGCTGGCCGGGTTCTACATGAATGAGCTGGTGATGCGGCTCGCACCCCGTAATGATCCGTCTCCGGAGCTGTTCGTCGCCTACGGCGTGTTGCGCAGCCGGCTTGAATTACCGGAGGTACTGGCGTGGTCGCTGCGCTGTTTCGAGCGCGACCTGCTTGAAGCCTTAGGCGTGGGTTTCGATTGGGCGTGTGCGGCTGATGGCGAAGCCATTGATCCTGCCGCGCGCTATCAACTGGACCCGACGCAAGGGCCGCTACGCCAGCTCAGCGAACGAAGCAGCGCTGAGCGTCGCGGACTGGCTACTGGCGCCGCCTTGTTGGCGCTGGCTGAAGACCGGCTCCCGGCTGCGTCCGATCTAGCCAGCCTGCGGCTGCAGATGCGCGCGGTGCTGCTGCACCACCTGGGCGGGCGTGGATTGAAATCCTGGGAAATGCTGGGCGACCTGAGCCGCCCGGCAGAGTGAAGCGTTGCTCAGCCGAGCAGGGCGCTTACGGCGGTGTCGAAGTGCTGCCGGGCGGTGGTTGAGCTGGGGTTGTTGTGCAGCTGACGGACCGACCGTGCCAGCTTCAATGCGCCGACAAAGCCGCAGCTGGCCTGCAACCGGTGTAGTTGGTTGCGCAGCTCGGGCTCGTCATGTCGATCCAGCGCACGGCCCACCGCATCGCGCGCGACGGGGAGTTCCGCCAGGAACAGTTCGCGTAGCGCGCGCAGATGGGCCTGTTGCCCATTCAGTGCGGTGAGCGCGACCGCCTCATCCCAATGGGGAACCTCGGTTTCATCGCGACTGTCGCTGGCTGCGGCCGATTTGGCCAAGGTGCGACGGATCGCCTTGAGCAAGGTGTCGCGGGTCATCGGCTTGATGAGCGTTTCGCTGAAGCCGGCCTGCTGCAGTGCCTGTTGGATCTCGGTGCTGGCATCGGCGGTATGCGCCAGTGCTGACACGCGCGGGTACTTGGCCCGCAGTCGTTGCAGCAGGGTGGGGCCGTCGCCGTCAGGCAGGTTCACATCGATCAACCAGAGGTCGTAATGCGACGATTCGGCGCGCTGCAGCGCACTGGCGAACGAGTCGGCGATATCCACCGTCGCTGGCAGTGATTCCAGTGCGAACTGGAAGAAACCCTGGCTGGTCATGTCGTCCTCGACCAGTAACAGGTGTGGAACGGATCCCTGTACGTGCGTATTCATCTGCTGCCTCCATGCCAGCGCGTTTTATGCATATTAGCGAGGGGGCCAGCATCTGCAAGCGGTGGGAGAGGTTCTGTCGCGCATCTGCGACAATACGCCCCCTTTTTGCCCGCAGCCTGTTGCCACGTGGCCCGAACCCGAACCCCCCGCATAGACAAGACTCCGTTCCAGACCGACATCCTCGACCTGAGCCACGATGGCCGCGGCGTTGCGCGCCGTGAAGGCGAGGGTGGCAAGGTCACTTTCATCAGTGGCGCGTTGCCGCAGGAAACGGTGATGGCCGAGCAGACCGCCAAGAGCCGCCATTTCGATCAGGCCCGCACGGTTGAAGTGGTGAAGGCATCGCCGCATCGTGTGGAAGCGCGTTGCCCGCACTTCGGCGTGTGTGCCGGCTGCGTGCTGCAGCACCTTGAGGAGTCCCAGCAGATCATCGCCAAGCAGCGCGTGCTGATGGACAACCTGGAGCGTATCGGTCATGTGAAGCCAGGCGTCGTGTTGCCGCCGCTGGCTGGCGACAGTTGGGGTTACCGTCGCAAGGGGCGTTTCTCGGTGCGTCGCGTCGAGAAGAAGGACAAAACGCTGGTCGGTTTCCGTGAGCTTGATCCGCGCTTCGTTGCGGATCTTTCGCAGTGCCTGACGGTGATTCCGGAGATCGGTACCAAGGTATCGGTGCTGTCCACGTTCATCGAATCGCTGGAAGGCAAGCGCGACATTCCGCAGATTGAATTCATTGCCGGCGACGCCGCCATCGCGCTCACCGTGCGTCACATGCAGCCGCTTTCTGCTGCCGACACGCAGGCTTGGAAGGCGTTCGGCGAGGAGCAGGGTTTCGCCATCTACCTGCAATCCGGCGGTCTGGAAACCGTGCAGCCGCTGTGGCCGGCTGAAGGCGTGGCGCTGTCGTTCGCGTTGCCGCAGTGGAACGTGGAACTGGCGTTCCGTCCGCTGGATTTCATCCAGGTCAACGCCAAGCTCAACGAGCAGATGATCGCGCACGCGCTCACGTTGCTGGATGCGCAGCCCGACGAGCGCGTGCTCGACCTGTTCTGCGGCCTGGGCAACTTCACTCTGCCGCTGGCACGCACCGTGCGCGAAGTGGTGGGTGTGGAAGGTGAGGCCGGCCTGGTTGCGCGCGCCAAGGAAAACGCCGAGCGCAATGGCTTGGACAACGCGCAGTTCTTCGCCGCCGATCTCACCCAGGATCAGCGCCATACGGCGTGGATGAAGCAGGGCTTCGACAAGCTGTTGCTGGATCCGCCGCGTTCGGGCGCCATCGATGTGCTGCAACAACTGCCGTTGAAGCAGTTCAAACGCATCGTCTATGTCAGCTGTCACCCGGGCTCGCTGGCACGTGATGCCGGTTACCTGGTCAACGAGCAGGGCTTCACCTTGGTGTCGGCCGGTGCGATGGATATGTTCCCGCACACCGCGCACGTCGAAAGCATTGCCGTGTTCGAGAAGAAGTAAGCCATGGGCATCGAGATCGAACGCAAATTTCTGGTCACCAATGACGCGTGGCGCGCTGCGGCGCATGCCGTTGTCCCGATGGCGCAGGGCTACATCAATGACATGGCGGCGATGGACAGCGGCACGCAGAAGGCCTCGGTGCGCGTGCGCATCCAAGGCCAGGACGCGTACTTGAACATCAAGTCGCGGGAACTGGGCCATACCCGTCAGGAGTTTGATTACCCGGTGCCGGTGAGCGAGGCGCGCGAGCTGCTGGCGCTGTGTGTGGGCGGCCTGATCGACAAGCGTCGGCATATGGTCAGCCACGGCGGCTTGCTGTGGGAAGTCGATGAGTTCCTCGGCGACAACGCGGGTCTTGTGGTGGCTGAGGTTGAACTGGAAAGCGCCGAGCAGCGCTTCGACACACCCGACTGGGCCGGTGCTGAAGTCACCGATGAACTGCGTTACTACAACCTGGCGCTGGCCTCGCGTCCGTACAGCACGTGGAGCGCCGAAGAGCGCGATAAGGGCAGCGACTGAGCTGGGCGAGGTTGGGATGAACTTCCAGCGCCGCTTCGGCCTGCCAGCGCGATGAATTGATAGCCCGAATAAGCAATGCGTACCGGGGTTTTACGTGTCAGTTTCCAAGCGAATCGGCACGAGACACCGCTTCGCGATTTGCCTGGGTAACCCCGCAGTGCGCTGCGCTTATCTGGGCTGCTGAGGAGCTGCTGATCGCGGCGTGGCCGCAACTCGCAAGCGCTTTCTGGAGGCGTTTCAGGCGCTGCGCGCGACAGAGTGTTCGCCGAAGGCGCTCCGTGAATGGGTCAGTTCCGAAATACACTGCGGCTCCGTTGCTGCGGACTGTCGGCTTCGCATCTGATGCGTGAGTTGGCCGCAGCGCCCCATACGAAAAAGGAGCCGTTCATGCGTATCGATATCTGGTCTGACGTGGTCTGCCCTTGGTGCTGGATTGGCAAGCACCGTTTTCAGCGTGCGCTGGAGCTGATGGGCGACAAGGCGCCCGATATGGACGTGCATTGGCACCCATTCCTGCTGGCCCCCGAGGCCGACGCCACACCGGTGCCGTTGCGTGAGGCGTACGCGGCCAAGTTTGGGGGTGTCGAGCGCACCAACCAGATGCTCGCGCAGACGCAGGCAACCGCTCAGGCCGAAGGCCTTCCGATGGATTTCGACCGGGGGCAAGTGAAGGTCACCACGTTGCCGGCGCACCGGCTGATGTGGCTGGCCGGCAGCCAAGGCGTGCAGGAACCTGTGGCTGAGGCGTTGTTCCGGGCGCATTTCGAGCACGGTCGCAATCTGGCTGACCCGCAGGTGCTGATCGAAGCGGCTGCTGCCGGCGGTATTCCCGCCGAACGCGTCACTGCGATGCTCGGTTCCGAGGAGGGTCTGGCCGAGGTTCGCGCTGGGCTGGGCCAAGCGCAGGCATTGGGAATTCAGTCGGTGCCCACCTTTGTCATCAATGGCCAGTACGCAGTGCAGGGCGCACAGCCGCCGGAAGTGATCGCCCAGGTGTTGGAAAAAGTGGCTGCTGAAGGGACGCCTGCGGCGCCTTCAAACGATGAACACGGTTGCGGCCCGGACGGCTGCAGCGTCTGACGACAAAGGCGTCATCTGCGACAATGCGGGGCTAGACCGCAGCCTGCGGTGACCTGGAGTCCATGCATGCTTTTGATCGGCGTTGCCGGCACCGAACTGACTGCCCAGGAGCAAGACTGGCTGCAGCACGATGCGGTCGCGGGCGTGGTGCTGTTCAAACGTAATTTCGCCTCCCGCGAGCAGGTGGTCGAGTTGACCTCGGCCATCCGTGCCGCCACGGCGCGGCCATTGCTGCTGGCCGTGGACCAGGAAGGCGGGCGCGTGCAACGCTTCCGTGAGGGCTATACCGAGCTGCCGCCGCTGGACGGCTTGGGCAAGCTGTATGGGACTGACCCGGACGCCGCACTGGCGCTGGCCGAACAGCACGCTTGGCTCATGGCCAGTGAAGTCCGCGCCAGTGGCCTGGACCTGAGCTTTGCCCCGGTGGTGGATGTGGGCCACGGCAACCTGGCCATCGGCAACCGCGCTTTCGGCGAAGACCCGCAGACCGTGGCCGCGCTTACCGCCGCCTATGTGCGCGGCATGCATTCGGTGGGCATGGCAGCAACGCTGAAGCATTTCCCTGGCCACGGCACCGTGCGTGAAGACACCCATGTCGACACCGCCATTGATCCGCGCTCGTTGCAGGAAATGGAAAGCCTTGATCTGGTACCGTTTCGCGCAGGCATCGCCGCTGGCGCCGATGCGGTGATGATGGCTCACGTCATCTACCCGCAGGTCGCGCCGGAGCCGGCCGGTTACTCGCCGCGCTGGATCAACCAGATCCTGCGTCAAGACATGGGCTTTCGCGGCGTGGTGTTCTCCGACGACATTGGCATGGCGGCTTCGTTCGCCGCTGGTGGCGTCAAGGCCCGGGTTGATGCTCACCTGGATGCCGGCTGCGACGTGGTGTTGGTCTGCCACCCGGAGCTGGTCGAAGAATCGCTGCAGGCTGTTGCTGGCCGCAGTCTCAATACCGCTGCGCTGCTGGGCTTGATTACCCGTGGCGCGATGGCCTGGGGCGGCCTGCTGGCCGACAGCCGTCATGGCGATACCCGCAACCGTTTGCTTGAAAACCTTGGAAGAACCGTCTGATGCCCAACCTCACTATCGAACAGGCCCTGTCCCAGGCCGACCTGCTGGTCGACCGCCCCACCATCGACAAGGCCATTGCCGGCATCGCCGACGCGATTGCACGCGATTACAAGGGTGAAGTCCCGGTCTATTTGTCGATCATGCATGGCGCGCTGCCGTTCGCTGGCCAGTTGGCGCTGGAACTGGGCGCACGCGGCCAGGACCTGCAGTTCGACTACCTGCATGCCACCCGTTACCACGGCGAGACCGGCGGCGAGCTGGTGTGGAAGCACCGCCCGGCCACCGCGCTGTTCGGCCGCCGCGTGCTGTTGGTCGATGACATCCTCGACGAAGGCTTCACCCTGCAGGGCGTGCGCCAGTGGTGCATGGAACAGGGCGCCACGGATGTACGCATTGCCGCGATGACGGTGAAGAAGCACGACCGTGCACTGCCGGACGTCAAGGCGGATTACCTCGGCGTCGAGCTGCCGGACCGTTTCGTGTTCGGCTTCGGCATGGACGTCAACGAATCGCTGCGCACGCTGCCTGCCATCTACGCGATGAAGGAATAAGCCCATGGCCAGCCGGCGATCCGTTGCAGGCTGGCTGACGGTTGTCTTCATTTTGGGCCAGTTGGCCATCCTCGGGATCAAGGAGCTGCGCGAGCAGGGCAGTCCCTTGGCGCAGCAGTACGCCTTCTTTGGCTATGCCCCCAATCTTGTGGCGGCGGCAACGCTGCCCTGGCTGGTATTGGCAGTGGCATTGAAGCGGGGCGGTCCGCTGGATGGCCCTTATGCCTGGCGGGACCTGTGGCATGAGGGGCGTGCGCTGTGTGCAGGATTGCTGTTGAGCACCGGCGGGTTGCTGGCCTGGGAGTTCATCCAGCGGTCCCGGCCCAACCGGACCTTCGACTGGCAGGACATATGGGCCACGATGGGCGGAACCGGCCTATGCATGGCTGTGATCGTATCTGCCCGCCTGTTCACCATGTGCCGGGCCAACTCCTCTTCCTCTACACGAGCATGACAAATCCATGAGTTCCATTGCCCTGGCCGTGATCGGCGGCACCGGCGTCTACACGTTGGCCGCGCTGGACGATGTCCATACCCACGAAGTGGAAACCATTTACGGCGCGCCCTCAGGCCCGGTCCGTGTCGGCCTGTTGAACGGCCAGCGCGTGGCGTTCCTGGCCCGCCACGGTGAGGGTCATTCGATTCCGCCGCACAAGATCAACTACCGCGCCAATCTGGCCGCGCTCAAGCAACTGGGCGCGACCCGGGTGCTGGCGCTGAATACCGTGGGCGGCATCACCGACAACTTCGGCCCGCGCGTGCTGGCCTGCCCGGATCAGCTGATCGACTACACCTGGGGCCGCATCTCCACGCTCAGCGAGGAAGCCGGCAGCGAGGTGCTGCACGTCGATTTTGGCCACCCTTACACGCCATCTTTCCGCGCCAAGGTGCTGGCCGCGGCCAACGCCCAAGGCGTGGTGATGCAGGACGGCGGCTGTTACGGCGCTACCCAGGGCCCGCGCCTGGAAACCAATGCCGAAATCGCGCGGATGCGCCGGGATGGCTGCGATCTGGTCGGTATGACCGGCATGCCGGAAGCCGGCTTGGCGCGCGAGCTGGGGCTGGAGTATGCCTGCCTGGCCATCGTCGCCAATTGGGCGGCTGGCTGCGGTGACGCGGGGGAGATCACCATGGCCGAGGTGCTGGCAAATGTGGAGGCGGCTTCGGCGGGTTTGCCGACTTTGGTGGGTGAACTGGCGAAGGGGTGATTGTCATCCCGGCTTAAGGTTTGCATACTCCGCCAGTGCGCTTCATTCAGCGTGCATCAATCCATTCATCGAACAAGGTCTCGCATCACCATGCCGAACGGTACCGTCAAGTGGTTCAACGACGCCAAGGGATTTGGCTTCATCTCACCGGAGGACGGCAGCGCCGATGTCTTCGCGCACTTCTCCGCGATCAACTCCAAGGGCTTCCGCAGCCTGCAGGAAGGCCAGCGCGTCAGCTATGACGTGACCGATGGCCCGAAGGGTGCGCAGGCTTCGAATATCACGCCGGCCGAGTGATTCACCCGGTTGTGCCGAAAAACCCCGCTTCGGCGGGGTTTTTTTTGGGTTGGATGATGGCTGGACGGCACAGGCTGCATTCACCCCAACCCCCTCTTTCCTGCGCGCGGGAGAAGGGTTGAGTTGCAGGTAAGAAGGAACGTAATGAGCAAACCATTGGATATCGCCATCGTTGGCTATGGCACTGCAGGGCAGGCCCTGGCGGTGCTGCTGTCGCGTGATGGCCACCGGGTGCAGGTGTTTGAACAGGCGGCTACGCCGGGGCCGGTGGGCGCAGGATTCTTGTTGCAGCCCAGCGGCCTGCAGGTGCTGTGGCAGATGCAGCTGTTGCCGCAGGTGCTGGAACACGGCGCGGTAGTGCGCCGGTTGTACGGGGAAACCCCGTGCGGGCGCGCGGTGATGGATATGCATTACGCCGGGCTGGATGCTCGCTTGTACGGCGTAGGCATGCAGCGGGGCGCTTTGTTTTCGTTGTTGGACACGGCATGGGAAGGCGCTGGCACGCTGCATGTGGACAGTCGCATCACGGCCATCGACGACAGCCTACAGCGTGTGCAGGACTGCCACGGCCGCTGGCATGGGCCGTTTGACCTGGTGATCGCTACCGACGGCTCGGCTTCAGGCCTGCGTGCCCAGGTGCAGGGCACCCAACTGGACCGGATTTACCCATGGGGCGCGCTTTGGTGCCTGTTGCCACGCGGCGATTGGGCGTTCGGTGATGAGTTGCGCCAGCGCTATGTTGCGGC
This sequence comes from Stenotrophomonas sp. Iso1, assembly GCF_027497995.1. Taxonomy (GTDB): domain Bacteria; phylum Pseudomonadota; class Gammaproteobacteria; order Xanthomonadales; family Xanthomonadaceae; genus Stenotrophomonas. The sequence goes on from NZ_JAODBT010000001.1 coordinate 1,376,387, forward strand.
GCGCAAGATGATCGGCCTGCTTCCCGTAGGCACCCGGCCCGGTGATGACGAACCACGCCTGAGTTTTTTCTGGAGCCTGCCGCGGGATGGTTTTGCGGCCTGGGAACAGAACGGGTTGCCGGCCTGGCTGGACGAGATCGAATCGTTGTGGCCCGAAGCGCGGCAGCGGCTGGAGAGTGTCGGCGTGCAGACCCAGTTGGCCCGCGCCAGTTATCGCGATGCAGTGATGGAGCACTGGTATCGCGGTCGCTTGGTATTGGCCGGTGATGCGGCGCATTCGATGAGCCCGCAGCTGGGGCAGGGCGTGAACATGGCGCTGCAGGATGCGCTGGCGCTGCGCGATGCCTTGCGTGCAGAAGGTCAGATTGACGCCGCATTGGCCCGCTACCAGGCCCAGCGCAAGGCGCATGTTTGGCTGTACCAGTTCTGGAGCCGCTGGCTGACGCCGGTGTTCCAGTCCGACCGTGATTGGGTAGCAGGCGCCCGCGACATGCTGTTCAAGCCGATGGGGCGCATGCCGGGTGGGCGTGGGCACATGTTGCGCATACTCAGTGGCACCCAGCACGGGCTGTTCGGCAAGCTGGCGTTGGAGGATGCCTTCATCGCCGCGCTGCAGGAGGAGCTGCCCAGCGGGCGATGACGGGCGCGCAACAGGGGCATGCGGCAGAATCAGCCGTGCCATCGAGGAGCCGCTGCCATGTCGCTGCAACTGCCCGCGTTTGAAACCCATGTCGTCGACAACCAGCCGCCGCCGTTTGGCGGCCGAAACCTGTGGCGCGATGACCGCGCGCTGCAGGAAGCGATAGCACGCGAGGGCGGCAAGGCGTTCGTGGCAGCGTTGTCGCATTACGGCGAGTTGGCCGGTGGTGATCTGTACCGCGCCGGCTTTGATGCCAACCGTCAGCGGCCACTGCTGCGCACGCATGATGCGCAGGGCCATCGCATCGACACCGTGGATTTCCACCCGGCGTATCACCAGCTGATGTCGACCGCCAAGACGCATGGCGTCGGCGGGCTTTCCTGGCATGCGCTGCAGCCCGGTGCGCATGTCGCGCGTGCGGCGCTGAGCTACCTGCATCATCAAGCTGAAGCAGGCACCAGTTGCCCACTGACCATGACCCACGCGGCGGTGCCGGTGTTGCGGCAGGAGCCGGCGTTGGCCGAATGGGCCAGCAAGGCGGCCATGCCGTTTTACGATCCGCGTGACCTGCCGATTGGTGACAAAGCCGGGATCACCCTGGGCATGGGCATGACGGAGAAGCAGGGTGGCTCGGATGTCCGTGCCAACACCACCACCGCAACACCGCTGGCGACGGCGGGTGAATACAGCCTGGTGGGGCATAAATGGTTTTTCTCCGCCCCCATGTCCGATGGCTGGCTGGTATTGGCCCAAGCGCCTGGTGGGTTGACGTGTCTATTGATGCCGCGTCGTCTGCCTTGTGGACGACGCAATGCATTTCACCTGATGCGGCTGAAAGACAAGCTGGGCGATTGGGCGAACGCCTCCAGCGAGGTCGAGTTCTGCGGTGCGTGGTCGCGCCGTATCGGCGAAGAAGGGCGCGGCGTGGCGACCATCATCGAGATGGTGATGCTGACGCGCTTGGACTGCATGCTCGGTGCTGCTGCGGAAATGCGCATGGCGCTGGCGCAGGCGCTCCATCACGCGCGACACCGACGCAGCTTCGGAAAATGTCTGGTTGAGCATGCGTTGATGGCCAACGTGTTGGCGGATCTGGCTATCGAATCGGAAGCCGCCACCACGTTGTCGATACGGGTCGCGCGGGCGGTGGATGCAGCGCCGCAGGAGCCGCGCGAAGCCGCATTCGCGCGTATTGCGACTGCCATTGGCAAGTTCTGGATATGCAAACGCGCGCCGGCGTTCGTCAACGAGGCACAGGAATGCCTCGGCGGTGCAGGTTATGTCGAGGAGTCGATGCTGCCACGGCTGTACCGGCAGGCGCCGCTCAATTCGATCTGGGAAGGCAGCGGCAACGTGCAATGCCTGGATGTACTGCGTGCACTGGCGCGCGAGCCTCAGGCACGCACAGCGCTGTTGGACGAGCTGCAGCAGCCCGGAGGCCGGGCGGATCTTTACGATCGCGCGCTTGCCGTCGTATCACCAGCGTTGTCGGGCGCCGTGATCGCCGAGGCCGATGCACGTACCGTGGTTTCGCGCCTGGCCGTGCTGTTGCAGGCGGCCACGTTGTTGCGAGTGGGTAGTCCGCTTGCGGCCACCTTCGTGCAGTCGCGGCTTGGTGACGCGGGCCATGTTTACGGTGTGCTGGATGCTACGACGCCTTTCACCGACATTCTGGCGCGCGCGTTGCCGGCTGATTGATCAACCGGCGCCGTCGAGGTTGGCGTCGAACGGCAGCACGCGGTTACGGCCGCTGCGTTTGGCGCGGTACAGCGCGGCATCGGCTTTGCGCAGCAAGGTGATGCCGGCCACGCCATCAATCGGGTAAGTCGCCACACCCAGCGACACCGTGATCGGGGGCAGCGTCTTGCCTGAGAACGGCACGCTCATCTGCGATAGCGCGATGCGTAGTTCCTCGGCATAGCGCAGTGCCGATGCACGATCAGATTCGGGCAGGATCACTGTGAATTCTTCGCCGCCATATCGACAGGCAATGTCTTCACCGCGCAACCGCGAGGACAGCAACTGGCCGACCGCTGCCAGCAGCGCATCGCCGCCGCCATGGCCGTGGGTATCGTTGAATTGCTTGAAATGGTCCACGTCCAGCATCAACACCGACAACGGAAAGTCCCGGCGTCCGCAGCGGGCAATCTCGCGCGCCAGCGATTCTTCCAGATAGCGGCGGTTGTACAGGCCGGTGAGCGGATCGCGGATGGATTGCAGACGCAGTGATTCGCGCAGGCGCAGGTTGCTCAGTGCCAACGACAACTGTTCGACGGCCGACTCGGCCACGGTGAGGCGCGGCAGCGGGCCGGGGCCGGCAGCGCAGAGAAACAGGAAGCCGATCTGCACGCCCTGTGCTGACATCGGAATGCAGGCTGTTGTAACGCTGAGCCCTTCCTCCGGGCTTGCGATATGCGGGCAGCCCGCATCACGGTGCAGGTCGTCGATCAGGTGCGGTTGACCACGGCGGATGGCCCAGCAGTCACTGGGTACCAGGAACGCGCTGGTTTCCACCAACGGTGTACCCCAGTTGACGATGTTCTCAGCGCGGTCGTTGGAGGCGCGCAACAGGTAAACCGAACCGGCGGCTTCGGGCAGCAGCGCCTTGAGCGTGCGCGCGGTGATGTCCAGCGCTTCTTCGGGATTGGCGCAACTCTGCAGCAGGCCGGTGTAACGACCCAGTGTCTGCAGGTCGGCACTGGAACGCTCAAGCTGCTCCAGGTTGGTGACCAGCTGCTGGCCGGCACTGGCCGCACGTTTTTCGGCCCGCGAACGTCGGCGCAATTCCGACAACAGAATGCCGTACACCGAAGCCACCACCGCCAGTCCGAACGGAATGCCCGCGAAGGCCAGGCCCAGCAGCAGGTCGGCACTGCGGCGCGAGCTGGCCGCGCGCTCTACCAGCAATGCATGTTCGGCCTGGACCATCAGCCGCACCTGTTCGCGGATGGCGCTGGTGGTGCGGAAAGCATTCTGGTTGATGGCCGCGCGTGCTGCGTCCAGACCCTGACTGTCGTAGATGCCTACAACGTGCTGGATCTGCCCCAAACGGCGGCCGACCAGTTCTTCAAGCTTGCGCGTGTTCTGGGACTGCTCGGGGTTGTCGGTAATGGAGCGGGAAAGCGTTGCCAGCACCAGCGGAAGGCGCTCCAGGCTCATCTGGTAATCGACCAGATATGCCTGGCTGCCCGTGAGTAGATAGCCGCGTTCGGCGGATTCGGCATCAAGCACCATCGACTGGATTTCATCGATACGGCCGATGACCTCATGGGTGTGCGCTACCAGACGGGCGTCGGCAATGAACCAGCGGGCGCCGACAAACACGCCAATACCGATAGCAATGAAGACCAGTGCGGAGAAGGTCAGCGCGATTTTGATGCGGGTGCGTTGTTGCATCGCCACCTTGCGTGCGTGATGGAAGAAGCGGGTGCAGTCCCGCGCCAGCCTTTCTGGCCAATCAAATTGATTTGTGGGGGCCCTTTCCCCCACGGCAACGCGCAAGCGCTGCGAGATGCACAGTCACCGCGTGTGCGGTGACTGTGCGGCAAAGTCTATCAATGCTTGGCTTGGTCCGCCTTGTCGCGCGCATCTTTGGCAACGTCATGCGCATGGTCAGCCACCTTCTGCGCGGCATCAGCGCTGGCGGCACTGGCGTCGGCGGCAGCCTGTTTGGCAGAGACCGATGCATCCTTGGCGGCTTCGCTGGTGGCGTCTACTGCCTTGTCCAGCGCCTGTTGTGACTCAGCCGCCGCATTGCGCGTGGCTTCGGCGGCCTGGCTGGCGGCGTCACGGGTGGCATCAGCAGCGGAATGGGCTGCATCCTTGGCGGCTTCGGCGGCGGTAGCGGCGTCGCGCTTGGCTTGTTCGGCAGCGTGGTCGTTGCAGCCAGCCATCGCCAAGACCAAGCTTCCTGCGAGTAGGGGTACAAACAGCTTCATTGCGCTTCTCCTTGATGGGAACCCACCCACGCAGCCTAGAGGCTGGCGTATTCACGCCGCGTCAAAGGAGCGCGCCAGCGTTGTGTTGCGTCGATGCAGACGCAGATGCTGTGGCGGGAGATAGGCAACAGGCAGGCAATAAAAAAAGCCGCTGGCGAACCAGCGGCTTTCGAGACTTGCGTCGAAGAAGAAGTTATTACTTCTTGGCTTCTTCAGCAGCGTCCTTGGCTTCGGTTGCGACGTCCTTAGCGGCTTCGGCAACGTCAGCAGCGGCGCCAGCAGCGGCGTCGGTAGCAGCGCCGGCGGTAGCAGCAGCGGCTTCGCCAGCAGCGTCAGCAGCGGTGGCGGCGGTGTCAGCAGCAGCCTGGGCAGCGTCAGCGGTAGCAGCGCCAGCGGTGGCAGCAGCGTCAGCAGCGCCCTGGGCTTCGGTAGCGGCGGCGTCGGCGGTAGCGGCGGCGTCAGCAGCCTGCTCCTGCTTGGAGCAGGCGGTCAGGGCCAGGCCCAGGGCCATCGCGATCAGCAGCTTGTTGATGCTCATTGTGTAATCCTCGTCGTGGAAATTTGGCAACGCGCCATTGCGCGCCGGGAACATGATGACAAGCCCATTTCGACTGTCAAGCGATCCCGCATTCATATTTCGAAATTTCTTAAATTTCCAAATTAAATCAATTCGATGGCGATAGCAGTTGCTTCGCCGCCACCGATACAGAGTGACGCAACACCACGCTTGAGGCCGCGTGTGCGCAATGCATTTACCAGCGTAACCACCAGTCGCGCACCCGAAGCACCGATCGGATGGCCCAGTGCGCAGGCGCCACCATTCACGTTGATTTTTTCGTGCGGGATGCCCAGTTCGCGGATCGGAGCCATCGCCACAACGGCGAATGCTTCGTTGATTTCGAACAGGTCAACGTCTTCGATTTTCCAGCCGGCCTTGTCCAACACTTTCTTCATAGCGCCGATCGGGGCCGTGGTGAACCACTCCGGTTCCTGCGAGAAGGTGGCATGGCCGGCGATACGGGCCAGCGGCTTCACACCGCGGCGTGCAGCTTCGTCGGCCGAGAGCAGCACCACCGCAGCGGCGCCGTCGGAAATACTGGAGGAACTGGCAGCAGTGACACTGCCATCCTTCTTGAATGCCGGGCGCAAGGTCGGGATCTTGGCGATGTCCGACTTGCCCGGTTGCTCGTCCTGGTTGAACTCCACTTCACCCTTGCGGGTAGCAACCTTGACCGCAACGATCTCGTCATTGAACGCACCATTGGCCTGTGCGGCCTGTGCGCGGGTGACCGACTCGATGGCGTAGGCGTCCTGTTCTTCGCGGGTGAAGCCGTACTTGGCGACGGTGCCTTCAGCGAACACACCCATCGCCTGGCCGTCGTACGGATTGGTCAGGCCGTCCCACGCCATGTGGTCCACTGCCTGAAAGTTGCCGTAGCGGTTGCCGGTGCGCGAGTTCGGGAGCATGTGCGGGGCATTGGACATGGATTCCATGCCGCCGGCGACCACGATGCTGGCCGAGCCGGCCTTGATCAGGTCATGGCCCAACATGATGGCCTTCATGCCCGAGCCACACACTTTGTTGAGCGTGGTGGCGCCGGTGCTGGTCGGCAAGCCAGCAGCCAACGACGCTTGACGCGCCGGTGCCTGGCCCAGGTTGGCCGGCAGAACGCAGCCCATGATTACTTCGGAGACGTCGGCGGCGGGAATGCCGGACTGCTCCATGGCCGCGCTGATGGCAGCTGCGCCCAAGGTCGGGGTGGGTACACCGTTGAACTGACCCAGAAAGGAGCCAATGGCGGTACGTTTGGCGGCGGCGATGACGATGTCGGACATGAGCAATCTCGGTTATACCTTGCGGCAATTATCGAACGTCGCCGGCGCGTGGCCCATTGGACCAACGGCACATCCGGCGGACTGTGGATTGTCGCTGCAGTATAGAAGGTCGGTGCCATGGAGCTGGACACCGGTAATACCTGAATTGGCAGCAGTACCTAACTAAGGAACGGAGAACGGTATGGGCAGGAACATATATGCGCATGGTGTGCTGGCCAGTTCGCTGGCGTTGGTGTTGAGCGCGTGTGGTGGTGGCGGCGGATCAAAGTCCAGCCCACCAGTGTCGCCGCCGCCCACTGCGCCGCCCGTCATACCCCCCGTCATACCACCACCCATCACGCCGCCGCCGATTCCGCAGCCGGCCTTCGACGCGCACCTGGCGCTGACCAACGCCAAGGCGGCGCAGGCGATGGGCTTGACCGGTGCTGGTTACCGCATTGGTGTGGTCGACTCGGGTGTGATGCGCAATCACCCCGCCCTGGCGGGGCGCGTGGTGGCCAATTACTTCTATCTGGATCCTGCCAGAAACAACGTCAACGTCGATGATGTGGTCGGTCACGGCACGGCGGTGGCTGAGCTGGCAGCCGGTGCGGCGGTCGGTTCGTGGCCGGGGGGTATCGCGCCGGGGGCGCAGATCGTCTCGGCACGCATCATCAGCGACACGCGGCCCACCGACGACGGTTCCGGGCAAGGCAATGAAGTAGATGGTGCGCTGGGTTTCGCGTCGATCCACGATGACCTGATCCGTGCCGGCGTGCGCATCATGAACAACTCCTGGGGCGGCCTGTATTGGAGTAAGCCCACGGCCACCGCACCCATTGCTGCCGAGTACCGCCCCTTCATCATCAACAACGATGGCCTGGTGGTGTTCGCCACCGGCAATGAATCGCGCGCCAATCCGTCGAGCATGGCGGCGCTGCCGAGCCAGCCCGGCCCCAATGGCACCATGCCAGCGGCGGATCTGGAGCGTGGCTGGCTGGCGGTAGCCGCATTGGATACTGCCAACCCCACACAGTTGGCGTCCTACTCCAATGCCTGTGGCGTGGCGAAGAACTACTGCCTGGTTGCCCCGGGCACGGCCGCTTATGTCAGCGCTCAAAGCACTGCCGGCAACCTGAGTTATCAGTACAACAGCGGCACTTCGTTCTCTGCGCCGTTGGTGTCTGGTGCTGCGGCGCTGGTGTGGCAGGCGTTCCCGTATTTCAACAATGATCTGGTGCGGCAGACGCTGCTCGGTACCGCCACGGATCTGGGTACACCGGGGCCGGATGCGCAGTTCGGCTATGGCTTGCTCAACGTCGGCAAGGCGGTGAAGGGGCCGGCGAAGTTCGACTGGGGCGATACGGTGGTCAACGTCAATCAGCTCGGGCTGGGCTCGGTGTGGAGCAATGACATCAGTGGCAGTGGTGGGCTGGTGAAACAAGGTGAAGGTGCACTGAGTCTGTCGGGGAGCAACACCTACAGCGGCGCCACCCGCATCGAGCGCGGCACCTTGGCACTGCGAGATGGCAGTTCGATCCGCTCCAACGTCACCATCACCCCGCAGTCCAATCCAACAATGGCAGCGCTGCAGTTTCTCAACGGCGATACCCGCGTGGTGGGCAATGTCGACAACGGCGGCAGTGTATTGCTGCTGGGTGCGGACAGTAGTGGAACCATCGAGGGCAATTACGTGCAGCGTGCCGGTGGGCAGCTGATGATTGCGTTGGGGGCAAAAGCGCTACAAGTAAGTGGAACAGCGACATTGGACGGCGGCGTGGTGATCAATGGCATCGTGAATGGCTACGTCCCACAGGACGGCAGGCGTCAGGATCTGATCCGTGCCGGCAGCGGTGTGAGCGGTCAATTCGCCACGCCCGCCACCGTGACCCAGAACACCGGCCTGAGCCTGCTGCAGAGCCACTACGGCTATGACCCCAACAATGCATGGTTGATGCTGGACCAGGTGAGCGTGACCAGCGCAGCGCGTTCGGCGGGGGTGGGCATCCAGGCGATGTCGGTGGCGCAGCGGGTGGAGCAGGCATTTGAGCTGCTGGACGGCGATATCGCATTGCAGGGAAGTGCGTTCGGTGCCGCAGCAGCGGCCGTGCAGCAGAGCGGGGGCGGTTTCAGTGGTTTGAGCAGCAGCCTTGAAAGCCTGTCAGGCAAGGCGCATGCAGCGGCGACGGCAATGACCTTCGACAGCGTCGACATGAACCGTCGCGCGCTTTCGACACAGTTTGCTGATGCGTCGGCCGGGCCGCTTCAGTGGCGCAGCTGGACGCGCGCGCTGGGCGGAGGGGGGCAGGGCGGCTATCTCGGCAGCGACTACAACGTGGGCGGCTGGATGATGGGCGGGGAAGCGCCCATCGCAGGCAATGGCGTGCTCGGGTTTGCGTTCGGCGAAACCCGTGCCAATGCCACGGCCGGAGTGGCGCAGGATCGTAGCCGCGACCGGCAGACGCAGTCCCAGCTGTACGCTGGTTGGCGCATGGGCGATGCCTATGTGTTGGGACAGGCGGGCTTTGGCCAATACCAACGCGAGCTGGACCGCGGCCTGCTGCTTGGCAATGAACGCGCGGGCGTGCACTCGCGTTATAGCGGCAACTTCCTGTCCGGCAGCCTGGAAAGCGGCTATCGCCTGGGGCAGGGTGCCGCCACGCTCACGCCTTACCTGGGCGCGGAGTACACCCGTATTGATAACGACGCCTTCCGCGAACAGGGCGGCTACGGTTTCGGCTTGCGTGCGGATGACTGGAGCAGCAGTCGCACGCAGGCTTTGGCTGGTCTGCGTGGTCAGTACCTGTGGAAGCGCTTTGCATTCAATGGTTATGCCGAGTGGCAGCAGACGCTGGATGGCAGTGGCCTGACCTTGGACGCTGGTTTTGTTGGCGTGGATGCGTGGGCACCGCTGTCAGGGTTGCAGCCGTCGCGGTCGGGCGGCCTGCTCGGAATGTCGGCAGACGCATGGTTGTCGCGCAAGACGCGGCTGTCGTTGGGCTACGACCAGCGTTTCGGCCCACGCGGCGATAACCGGCAGGTGTCGCTACGGTTCCAGCGGGAGCTTTGATGCGGGAGTGAGTAAACAGGAGTGAGAGAAGGGCGGTAGTGGCCTTTTCTCATTCCTGCGTGTGCTCGTTTGCTCTGCAGGCGTGAGAAACGAAAAAGTGAGGAACAAGAGAGGGCGGTTTAGCCTTTCTTTCACTCCTCACTTCTGCTTATTCGCCGCGCAGGCGATTCATGCGCGGGGTGGAACGGCCCATTGGCAATTTCAACTTGCCGATGGCTTCCAGGCGGACTTCGGCGATCCGGTCTGCCGCGCGCTGCGGGGAGATGTCATCACGCTCGGATTGATCGAAGATCTTGCCGAGGTTGTGGTAAATGCTGCGAATCAAGCGCATCGCGCGTTCGCGGTTATAGCCGTCGATTTCCAGCGACACGTTCATTACGCCGCCGGCATTGACCGCGTAATCCGGTGCCCACAGTACGCCGCGCTTGTACAGCTCATCGCCCACGGCGTGGCTGGCCAGCTGGTTGTTGGCGGTGCCGCAGATAACCTTGGCTTTGAGGCGGTCAAGCGTATCCATGCCGATGCCGCCTTCCATCGCGCAGGGCGCGAATACATCGGCAGCTACATCGTAAATTGCATCGGGCTTGACGGCTTCGCAGCCGTATTCGGTAACCGCACGTTGCACCAGCACCGGATCCAGGTCGGTCACATAGAGTTTGGCGCCGCGCTCGCGCAACAGCTTCACCAGCTCCATGCCGATGTGGCCCAGGCCTTGTACAGCGATGCTGACCTTGCCCACTTCCTCATGGCCGAATTTGCGTTTGATGGAGGCCATCAAGGCCTGCAGTGCGCCGTAGGCGGTGAACGGTGCCGGGTCGCCGGAGCCACCATGCACCTGGTGCACGCCGGTGACGTAGCCGGTTTCCAGGTAAATGTTTTCCATGTCGTTGACGTCGGTACCCACGTCTTCGGCAGTGAAATAGCGACCGCCCAGAGCCTCGACCTGACGGCCGAAGGCGCGGAACAAGACTTCGCTTTTTTCGGTTTTGGGGTCGCCGATGATGACGGCTTTGCCGCCGCCTACGTTCAGCCCTGCCAGGGCGTTCTTGTAGGTCATGGTCCGGCTCAAGCGCAGGACATCGCGCAACGCGTCATCGGTATTGGCGTAGGGGCGCATGCGCACGCCGCCCAAGGCAGGGCCCAGGGTGGTGTTGTGGATGGCGATGATCGCCTTCAGGCCTGCTTCGCGGTTCTGACAGAACACGACCTGTTCATGGCCGGAAGTCTCGAGGGTTTCGAAAAGCATGGAAGCTCCCATAGCGGCTTTTGCCACAACGTCAGTGATCTTGCTGCCAAATGGCGGCCCATAAAACAAAAATGCGACTTCGTCGTTGGGGTGACGGGTCGCGAGGGCGCCATTCTAATCCATTCCCGGTACGGGAAGTGTTCAGGCAAGCATGCCTGATACGGCTCTTCGTCAACCCTCACGGGCCTTCACGTCCATTGCCGATAGCGCAAACCCTGAAAAGGTCACGCTGCGCTGCAACCTGACCTACCGCGCGCGCGGTTCTATGATCGGTTGCAACAGAAACCGGATGTTGCACGGCCCATGAGTACCCCCGCCTCCCAGCTCCCGCAGACGCAGCCAGAAAACACTCCGCTGCGTTTTGTCACCGCCGCCAGCTTGTTTGACGGTCACGATGCGGCCATCAACATCATGCGCCGCCTGATCCAGGCGCAGGGCGCGGAGGTGATCCATCTGGGCCACAACCGCAGCGTCGAGGACGTGGTGCGGGCGGCGCTGCAGGAAGATGCTGACGCCATTGCCTTGTCGTCGTACCAGGGCGGTCATGTCGAGTACTTCAAGTACATGGTGGATATGCTGCGGGAACGCGGCGCTGGCCACATCAAGGTATTCGGCGGTGGTGGCGGCACCATCACGCCAGAGGAAATACGCGAGCTGCAGGCCTATGGCGTGGAGCGCATCTACCACCCCAATGACGGCATGAAGATGGGGCTGGTGGAGATGATCGAGGATGTGGTCCAGCGTGCTGATGGCGCGCGGGAGCAGGGAGTCGGAAATCTGGAAGGCGAGGCGTCGGGCGCGCCGGACATCAATGATGAAATCGGCATTGGTCGCGTACTGAGTGCGCTCGAAGACGGTCGCTTTACCGACACCGAACTTGAGAAGCTGCGCAAGCAATGGGCAAAGGCTGACGGACAATCCCCGTTCCCCGCTGCCCAATCCCCGCTGACTCCGGTCATCGGCATTACCGGTACCGGTGGCGCCGGCAAGTCGTCGGTGACCGACGAACTGCTTAATCGCTTCCTGGCCAATTTCCCGCAGATGCGCATCGCGGTAATTTCAGTGGACCCCACCCGCCGCCGTACCGGTGGCGCGCTGCTGGGTGACCGCATCCGCATGAACTCGTTGCGTTCCAAGCGCGTGTACATGCGCTCGATGGCGACCCGTCGCCAGCACGCGGCGATCAATACGGTGCTGCGCGATTGCATCGGCTTCCTGAAGTCGTTGCATTTCGATCTGGTGATCGTGGAGACCGCAGGTATCGGTCAAAGTGATTCGGAGATTGTCGACCTGGTCGATTTCCCGATGTACGTGATGACCAGTGATTTCGGTGCGCCGAGCCAGTTGGAAAAAATCGACATGCTCGATTACGCCGAGCTGGTGGTGCTGAACAAGTTCGACAAGCGCGGTGCCGAAGACGCGCTGCGTGATGTGCGCAAACAGTGGAAGCGCAACCGCGTTGCTTTCACGATGAAGGATGAGGATGTACCGGTTTACCCGACCATCGCCAGCCAGTTCAATGATCCCGGCATCAGCTGGATGTTCGCGAATCTGTGCCGCTTGTTGCGTGAGAAGCGGGGCACGGGGAAGGGCGAGCTGGGAGTTGAAAGTTCCGGCTGCACGCTCGTCCCGCAGATCGACACGACGTTGAAAGAGCCGCGTGCCACGGTGCTGATCCCGGGCAGTCGCGTGCGTTACCTTGCCGAGATTGCCGAGCAGGGCCGCGGCATCAATGCGCGTATTGAATCGCAGGCTGAAGTTGCCGAGCGCGCGCAGAGCGTGTGGCAGGCATTGAAGGAGCTGGGTGATGTGGCGCTGCCGGGCGCGTTGGACCTGTATGCAGCAGATGCACTGACCGGCAGTGACGTCGACAACAGCGTTCGCACCCTGCGCCAGCGATACAACGATGCGGTGCAGACCCTGGATTCCGATGCACTGCGCCTGCTGCGCGAGTGGCCGGCACGCTTGAAGTCGATCACTGATCCGGTCAACGAATATCACGTGCGTGGCAAGACCATTGCGGTGGAGAACTACCGCGAATCGCTCAGCCACCAGCAGATTCCCAAGATTGCTGCTCCCACCTATCGCAGTTGGGGTGAGTTGCTGGTGTTCCTGCAGAAAGAGAACCTGCCCGGTTCCTATCCGTATACCGGTGGTGTGTATCCGTACCGCCGTACCGGCGAAGATCCGATCCGCATGTTCGCGGGCGAGGGCACGCCGGAGCGCACCAATCGTCGCTTCCATTACCTGAGTGTTGGCCAGCCAGCCGCGCGTCTTTCTACCGCATTCGACAGCGTCACGCTGTATGGCGAAGACCCCGCGCCGCGCCCGGATATCTACGGCAAGATCGGCAACTCCGGCGTCAACATCCCTACGCTGGATGACATGAAGAAGCTGTATTCCGGCTTCGACCTGTGTGCGCCGACTACGTCGGTGTCGATGACCATCAATGGGCCTGCGCCGATGATCCTGGCGATGTTCATGAACACCGCCGTTGATCAACAGGTTGAAAAATACCTGAAGGAGGATCCCGCGCGCTGGGCCGATGCCGAGGCAAAGATTGCGAAGATCTTTGAAGGCCGGAGCCGGCCGCAGTATCACGGCGATTTGCCACCGACCAATGATGGCCTTGGTCTTGCGTTGCTGGGCGTCACCGGCGACCAGCTGGTGGACGCCGATACCTATGCGCGCATCAAGACGGAAACACTGTCCACGGTGCGCGGCACGGTGCAGGCAGACATCCTGAAGGAAGACCAGGCGCAGAACACCTGCATCTTCTCCACCGAATTCGCGTTGCGGATGATGGGGGATATTCAGCAGTACTTTGTCGACAACAAGGTGCGCAACTTCTATTCGGTGTCGATCTCCGGTTATCACATCGCAGAAGCCGGCGCGAACCCCGTCAGCCAGTTGGCTTTCACGCTGTCCAACGGCTTCACCATCGTCGAGTACTACCTGGCGCGTGGCATGAAGATCGATGACTTCGCGCCGAACCTGTCGTTCTTCTTCTCCAACGGCATGGACCCGGAGTACACGGTGATTGGCCGCGTCGCGCGACGCATCTGGGCGCGTGCCATGCGCGAGCGCTATGGCGCCAACGAGCGCAGCCAGATGATGAAGTACCACATTCAGACATCAGGCCGCTCACTGCACGCGCAGGAAATCCAGTTCAACGATATCCGCACCACGCTGCAGGCGTTGTATGCGTTGTTCGATAACTGCAACAGCCTGCATACCAATGCTTACGACGAAGCGATCACCACGCCCACTGAGGAAAGCGTGCGTCGTGCGGTGGCGATCCAGATGATCATCAACAAGGAGTTGGGGCTGAATTTCTGCGAGAACCCGTGGCAGGGCAGCTTCATTGTCGACAAGCTCACCGATATTGTTGAAGAAGCCGTGTACAAGGAGTTTGAGGCGATCAGCGAACGTGGTGGCGTGCTTGGCGCGATGGACACCATGTACCAGCGCGGCAAGATCCAGGAAGAGTCGCTGTACTACGAGCACAAGAAGCACGACGGCAGTCTGCCGCTGGTGGGCGTCAACATGTTTCTGCCGAAGGAACATGCCGGTGAAGTGGCGACCGAGATCGAATTGATCCGTTCCACGGAAGAAGAGAAGGGCCAACAGATCGAGAACGTGCACACCTGGCAGCGCAATCGCAATGCGTTGGCGCCGGCTGGCGAAACCTCGCATGCGCATGAGGTTGGAGATGGTGCTGCCAATGAAAGCGATGTGCACGACGGCCATGGCCTGGCCTATCTGCAGAAGACTGCACGTGATCGACGCAATGTATTTGAAGCATTGATCGAAGCGGTCAAGACCCACAGCCTGGGTCAGATCAGCCACGCGCTGTACGACGTGGGTGGCGAGTACCGACGCAACATGTAAGCCACTACGCTGGATTGTCCGGTCATGGAGTGGGTTGCTACTCTGGGCCGGACACTCAACAGCGGGCGGCACTATGGATAGGCGGCGTTTCATTGGCGGTACGGCATTGACGGCGGCGCTGCTGCCCGTACTGGGTATGCAAGGCGCTTTGGCGGCGCCGCGCGGACGGCTCTTGCCGGCTGCGTTGAACAAGGGCGACACCGTCGGCTTGGTCAGCCCGTCTTCGGCCAGCAGTGATCGCCTGAGCCTGCAGCTGGCGCGCGAAGCAATGGAGGCCCTGGGCCTGGTCGTGAAGACCGGCGAGCACTATGACGCTCGCTATGGTCATCTGGCCGGTACCGATGCTGAGCGCGCCGGTGACCTGAACGCGATGTTCGCCGACAAACAGGTCAAGGGCATCGTCTGCGTGCGCGGTGGGTCGGGTGCTGCACGCTTGTTGCCGCTGCTGGATTACGACCGCATTCGCGCCAATCCCAAGGTGCTGCTGGGGTACTCGGATATCACCGCGCTGCACAGCGCAATCCAAGCCAGGACGGGGTTGGTGACATTCCACGGCCAGATCGGTTCCGGCAGTTGGAATCGCTTCAATGCCGATCAGTTCGAGCGGGTGTTCTTCAAGCGCGAGCTGATGCATTACCAAAATGTGGTGGTGGATGGCGACGACGAACTGGTGCCGCGGAAGAACCGCACGCTCACCCTGCGCGGCGGCATTGCCCGTGGTGAGTTGATTGGCGGCAATCTGACCGTGCTGACGGCGCTGGCTGGCTCGCCGTATCTGCCCGATTTCACCGGCAAGATTCTGTTCCTGGAAGACGTGGAAGAGGCGCCGTACCGCATCGATCGGATGTTCACCACGTTGAAGCTGATGGGCGCGTTGGACAAGATCGCGGGTTTCATCTTCGGTGAGTGCACCGACTGCAAGCCGGGCGATGGCTACGGCTCGCTGACGTTGGACCAGATATTCGACGACTACATCCTGCCACTGAAGATTCCCGCCTATCGTGGCGCGATGATCGGCCACATCCGCGAGCAATTCATCGTGCCGGTCGGTGGCAGGGTGGAGATGGATGCCGACGCCGGCAGCTTCCGGATGTTGGAGCCGGTATTTACCGGCGCATGATCAATGCCGCAGCGTGGCCGTGATTGCCACGCTGCAGGTCATTCTTCCTCATCGCTCGAAGCTTCGTCATCGGCTTCGTCATTGATGGACATCCACCACGTGTTGCCCGCTTCGCAGGCGGGTGGTGCGCATTCGCGGGTTTCGATGGCATCGATGTGGCGGTCGGCATGCCTGCTGGCCCAGTTCTTGAGCAGCGTCTCCACCGATTTGCGACTCTGTGCGGCGATGCCGAGATTGCGCTCTGACTGCCATTCGGCGGATTCGTCCTGTTCTTCATGATGGTGCGGCGCGCCGTAGCTGCAACGTAAGCAGACGTAACGAATGCTGTCAGTCCAGTCTTCGCTCAGGCCGATGCCCGGCGCGGTGGCGTGTAGCAAGGCGTTGAGGTCGGCGCTGCTTTGGCAACGGATGAAGCATACGAAGGTCTGGAACTCCGATGCCTGTAGGCGCGCCATGGCGTTGAACACCGGTACGGCACGTTCGCCCAACATCCGTTCGCCGGTCGGCGCGCCGTCGTGCAGCACGATGTCGCCGAAGCGGTGGCCGCTTTCCGGCAGTGGCACATTGAGCAGACGTGCACGCACCGGATCGATGCGGCGCATGAACACTGTTTCCCCGCTGTGCCACGGATTCAACCGCACCACCGACATGCCGAAATCCGCTTCAATAGCGGCGCTACCTTCCGGGACGTTGATGCCGCAGGCAGACCACAGGGCGCGTACGGTGTCCCATTCGCTGAGTGCAGTAGCGGCGATAGCCGCATTCCAATGCTGGGCCTGGCTGAACTCTTCGGCCAGTTCGATGGCCTGCAGGTTGTGACGCAGCGAGGTGGGCCAGTCCAGCAGGTATTTGTGCACCAATCCCTGCATGTAGTGGTAGTACGGGTTTTCCGGCGTGTGTTGCAGCAGCGCAGCGAAGTCGCGCGCAGCGTCGGCCAGTTCGCCTTCGTCCACGGCCGCATAGGCACGTTCGTGCAGGTGTTGAAGATCTTCCGGTTGATCGGTCATTGCGGTGGCCGGCGGCAAGGGAGCGGAATCATGGCATGTCGGCTCAATGACGCGGTTCAGTGGATGGGGATGTACAGCTCCATCTGCGATGCATGGTCGAACGGATCGTCGAAACGCGCGTCGTAGCGTTCAAGATCAATGCCGTCGTTGGGTTGCAGTCCGTGCGCGCCGAGGAGGTGGTCGTGGATTGCCTGGAAGCTCGCGCCGATCTGGGCGGCGTTGCCGGTGTGGGTGAACACGGCGTAGCGCTGCGCTGGCACCTGAAAGCGGACCATGCCCTCGGGAATCACCGCGTCTTCGCCCACCTGGAAGCCGGTGATGTACTGGAGATCTCCATCAATACGCGGTACGCAGATGCCGTAGCTGACGCCAGGCTCGACCTTGCCGGTGACCTCATCCTCGCGCGGGATGAAGCGCTGCCAGAGGTCGCCGAAACCTTCGTCACCTTCGCGGAAGACAGCCTCCATGCCGATGACGACAAAGGCGGAGCGTTCGACGATATGAAGTTGCATGGCGTTGCTATCTCCAAAGAGGACAGGCACCGGAAACGCTCTGCCGGCGGCGGAAATGCCTTCAGCACTGGTGTCTGCTGGTTGGCGTATCAAGTGCCGTTCTGCGCCCGGTGGTGCGCGACCAAGGCGTTGGCATGACCGTGGCCAAGTTTGTGCTGGTCTTTGAGGAACGCCACCTGCTCCATGTGCTTCTTGTCCTTGACTGTGTCGAGCAGTTTCAGCCAATGGGTGACGGGCTTGCCGTAGGTCTTTTCGATGGACGGAAAGTACGACGCGGGGCCTTGGACTTTTTCGCTGCTGGTCATGGGTATGTCCTGAAAAGGGAGATGCCGGATCATGATGTGGAGAACAGTGTGCGATGGCGATTCAACTGTTTTCGGGTGGGAGGATTTCAGAAATACGCGCCTTCGCAAAGTGAATGAAGGCGGCCATCTGTGCAGCAGGCCAGCGTGCGGCACTATCGCTCTGGCCGAGATACACCTCGCGTGCACTGGCGACGACGGTGTGATGCTCGTCGGGCAGTCGCTGCAGCAGCCAATCGGCGGCGACATCCTTGGGGGCAATGCGGCCGGTCTGCGCGCTGTACCAGATGCGTGACAGGGTGAGTACGATGTTCGCTTCTTCGTCGCGCCAGTCGTCCGGGCCATTCCACAACGTCAGGGTGTCGGCCAGCGCCTGCAGGAAATTGCGTTGAGGCACAGGTTGCAGTAGTTCGCTTAGGGCAGGGCCGTGCAACGCGATGCTGTGTTGATGCGCCTTGGTCAACAGGATGGCGATATCCGGATCATGCGTGGGCGGCTCCAGAATTTCGGCGAGGATGTCCTGCCGTAGCCACTCGCCGAACTGCCATTCACGCCGTGCCGGGTGGCGCCAGGGAACGACGTCGCCACGCACGATGAGGGTGGCTTCCAGTGCGCGCAGCGTCCGGTGCTGGCCGGGTGGGGCGGAGATAGCCAGCAGCGTCCGCTGCAGATGACGCAACGTGGCTTGATCGGGACGTTCGGCAGCGATGACCAGCAGGTCGATATCGCTGCGGGGCTTCAGGCCGCCGTCGAGTGCGGAGCCATAGAGGTGGATGGCGAGCAGGTTCGCTGCCAGCTGCCGTCCGATCACATCGCAGGCAAGGCGGAGCTGTTCGGCAATGGCATCGGGGATGTGCGACGTCATTAGGGCTGGCATCAGTTGCGGAGGGGTGATTGTGCCGCAAACAAAACGGGCGCCTTGCGGCGCCCGTTTTGGTTTGAAAATTCCGCTGCCCTTCTCCCTCACGAGGGACAAGGTGCCCCGAAGGGGCGGATGAGGGCGCTTCCAAAGCCATAAATCTGCTTGCCAGAAGCTTCCCCTCACCCCGACCCCTCTGCCGCATGGCGGGGGAGGGGCTTGAGCAAAAGCAGATGCTTTGCCGATCAGTAGCGGTAATGTTCCGGCTTGAACGGGCCGTCCACCGGCACGCCGATGTAATCGGCCTGGTCCTTGGTCAGGGTGGTCAGCTTCACGCCGATCTTTTCCAGGTGCAGACGCGCCACTTCTTCGTCCAGCTTCTTCGGCAGCAAGTACACCTTGTTCTCGTAGCTGTCCTTGTTGGCCCACAGGTCGATCTGCGCGAGCGTCTGGTTGGCGAACGAGTTGGACATCACGAAGCTCGGGTGGCCGGTGGCGCAGCCCAGGTTGACCAGGCGGCCCTCGGCCAGCAGGAAGATCGCGTTGCCGTTCGGGAAGATGTACTTGTCCACCTGCGGCTTGATGTTGACGTGCTGCACGCCCGGGAAGCCCACCAGTGCATCGACCTGGATCTCGTTGTCGAAGTGGCCGATGTTGCAGACGATGGCCTGGTCCTTCATCGCGCTCAGGTGCTCGATGCGGATGATGTCCTTGTTGCCGGTGGTGGTGACGTACAGGTCGGCACGGCCCAGGGTGGATTCGAGGGTGTTGACCTCGAAGCCTTCCATCGCAGCCTGCAGGGCGCAGATCGGGTCGATCTCGGTGACCACGACGCGGGCGCCGTAGGCACGCAGCGACGCGGCGCAGCCCTTGCCCACGTCACCGTAGCCGCAGACCACGGCAACCTTGCCGGCCAGCATCACGTCCATCGCGCGCTTCAGGCCGTCGGCCAGCGACTCGCGGCAGCCGTACAGGTTGTCGAACTTGCTCTTGGTGACCGAGTCGTTGACGTTGATTGCCGGGATCAACAGGGTGCCGGCCTGGGCCAACTGGTACAGGCGGTGCACGCCGGTGGTGGTCTCTTCGGAGACACCCTTCCAGTCCTTGACCACGCGCGCCCAATAACCCGGACGCTCGGTGGCAACGCGCTTGAGCAGGTTCTTGATGACCTGTTCTTCGTGCGAGGCAGCCGGTTCGTTGACCCAGTTGCTGCCGTTCTCGAGCTCGTAGCCCTTGTGGATCAGCAGGGTGACGTCGCCACCGTCGTCAACCACCAGCTCCGGGCCGGTCAGGGTGCCGTCGGCCAGGGTGAAGGTCAGCGCGTCGAGCGTGCAGTCCCAATATTCTTCCAGCGACTCGCCCTTCCAGGCGAACACCGGCGTGCCGGAGGCGGCGATCGCAGCGGCGGCGTGGTCCTGGGTCGAGAAGATGTTGCACGAGGCCCAGCGCACGTCGGCGCCGATGTCCTTCAGGGTCTCGATCAGCACGGCGGTCTGGATGGTCATGTGCAGCGAGCCGGTCACGCGCACGCCCTTCAGCGGCAGGGTGGCAGCATGCTTGCGACGGATCGACATCAGGCCCGGCATCTCGTGCTCGGCGATGTCCAGTTCCTTGCGGCCCCAATCGGCCAGCGAGATATCAGCAACCTTGTAATCGCCTTCCTGCGAGAAGGTCTTGGCAGCAACGTTCATTTATAGCTCCGGTGTGGTGCGAGCAGGCTCGCGTTCGCCGGGCGCCGTTGTTGCATGAAAGCCGTCCGAGCCTGGCCGGTGTGGAGGTCCACCCAACGGTCGCAGCGCCCCTCGGAACGGGCCGGTGATTATATCGCGGCGGCAGTGCAACGCCCGCTGCCCAACCAACGGCAGGGGAGATTAGCGACAGAGATTGTTAAGTTGGTCGATTGCCCCGTTGTTGAGGATTGCCATGAACAAGTTCCCCGTCCGTCGTGCCAAGCGGGCTTCGGCCGTATTGGTGTTGTGCGCCGGCCTGCTGCTGGCGGTGCCGCCGGTGCTTGCGCTGAGCCCGGTAGCGACGCAGAAGGCGGCCCAGGGCGAAGGCTATCAGCTGCCGTCGGCAGCCTTACAGGCCGTGGTGGACGCCCCGCGCGCGCCGAGCCTGTACCTGTCCCCCAAGCGAGACCTGACAGCGCTGTTGCAGACCCCGCCGCTGCCGTCCATCGCCCAGGTGGCGGCACCGGAGCTGAAGCTCGCGGGCCTGCGCATCAACCCCAAGACCGTGTCCGACAGCCGCTTCTCGTTCGGCAACAAGCTGTGGCTGGTGTCCAACAGCGACGGCGCCGAGCGCCAGATCAGCGGTCTGCCGCAGCCGCTGTCGGTGGCATCGTTGGCGTGGTCGCCCGACCAGAAATACCTCGCGTTCAACCAGCTGAACCCGGCAACCGGCGCCAATGAGCTGTGGCTGGTGGATGTCGAATCGGGCAGCGCCCGCCGCGTGGCTGAAAACCTGAACAGCATCGTCGGCAATGGTTATGCCTGGCTGCCGGGTGGCGACGCGCTGCTGGTGCTGCAGCGTCCGGCCGGGCAGGGCGAGCCGCCGAAGGGCGACGGCATTCCGACCGGCCCAGCCGTGCAAGAAACCATCGCCGGCCAGGGCGTGCGCACGGTGCGTACCTACCAGGACCTGCTGAAAAACGAAGATGACGCGCGCCTGTTCGAGTATTACCTGAAGGCGCAGCCGGTCCGCGTTGCAATCAATGGCCAAGCCACGCCGGTTGGCGCGCCGGGTCTGTACCTGGGCCTGTCGTCCTCGCCGGACGGCAATTACCTGCTCAGCCAGCGCGTGGAGCGGCCGTTCTCCTACGCGGTGCCGGTGAGCCGCTTCCCACGTCATATCGACGTGCTGGATGCGCAAGGCAAGTTCGTGCACACGGTCGCCAAGCTGCCACTGGTGGATGGCCTGCCGACCGGCAACGACGCGGTACCCACCGGCGTGCGTTCGATTGCCTGGCGTGCTGATGCACCGGCCACATTGGTGTGGGCGGAAGCGCAGGATGGGGGCGATCCTTCCCGTGAGGCGGCCATCCGTGACGCCGTACTGCTGCAGGCAGCGCCGTTTGAGAAGCCGCCGGTCACGCTGGCGCAGTTGGGGTCGCGCTATGCCGGCATCACCTGGAGCAGCGGCGATGTCGCACTGCTGGACGAATATTGGTGGAAGACCCGCCAGGTGAAGCAGTGGAAGATCAGCCCGGACAATCTGCAGCAGGCCCCGACGCTGCTGTCCGAACGTTCCGAGGACGACCGTTACAGCGATCCGGGTGAACCGCTGTTGCAGACCGATGATGCAGGCCGCGTACGCCTGCAGCTCAGCGCCGATGGCAGCAGTTTCTATCGCATCGGCGATGGCGCGTCGGCGGAAGGTGATCGTCCATTCCTGGATCGCATCAACCTGGTCAGCGGCAAGAGTGAGCGCCTGTTCCATTCGCAGGCGCCTTACTACGAAATGCCATTGACCATCATTGAAGGTGACAACGCGCGGATCCTCACTTATCGCGAATCCAACGATGTACCGGCCAACCTGTTCGCACGCGGCCTGGCTGCCGATGCCACGCCGGTGGAGCTGACGCATTTCGCGCATCCGTTGCCGCAGCTGCGCGGAGTGAAGAAGGAGCAGGTCCGCTACAAGCGCAACGATGGCGTGGAACTCACCGCCGACCTCCTGCTGCCGCCCGGTTACGACCCGAAGAAGGACGGTCCGCGCCCGGTGCTGATGTGGGCTTACCCGGCCGAGTTCAAATCTGCCGAGGACGCCAGCCAGGTCACCGGTTCCAAGTACCGCTTCAACGCGGTCAGCTACTGGGGCCCGCAGGCGTTTCTGGCCAAGGGGTACGTGGTGCTCAACAATCCGACCATGCCGATCATCGGTGAAGGCGATGCCGAGCCGAACGACACGTATGTCCAGCAGCTGGTTGCCAGCGCAGAGGCGGCGGTGGATGAGGTGGTCAAGCGTGGTGTGGGTGACCGCGAACGCATCGCCGTGGGTGGACATTCCTACGGTGCCTTCATGACCGCCAACCTGCTCGCACACACACGCCTGTTCAAGGCGGGCATCGCGCGTTCGGGGGCGTACAACCGCACGCTCACGCCGTTCGGTTTCCAGGCTGAAGAGCGCAATTACTGGCAGGCGCAGGACGTGTATTTGAAGATGTCTCCGTTCAACTACGCAGACAAGATCAAGGATCCGATCCTGTTCATTCATGGCCAGGATGACAACAACTCCGGTACGTTCCCGGTCCAGAGCGAGCGCATGTTCGCCGCGGTGAAGGGCCTGGGTGGAACCTCGCGTCTGGTCATGTTGCCCAACGAATCGCATGGCTACCGCGCACGCGAATCGATCATGACCATGCTGGCGGAGAGTGAGTCGTGGTTGGACAAGTGGCTGGCTGCACCGAAGCCGGGTGATGCGAAGAAGCGTTGATTGAATCGGCCCCCTTTCGTGCCACGAAAGGGGGGCAGGGGCGGGGTGTTCCTCCGTTCTCGTAGACTCAATCCACGACAATGCGTGTCCACAACGGGGCGGCTTCGCCCCGTTGTGCTGTCTGCACGGACAAGCGTCGGACAATATGCAAATGCAACTATCTGCAGGTTTGATGCACTGCAAAAACCAACTGTTTTTTCGGGTAGGCTTGACGCGTTTCCGCTCTCAAGGCTTGTACGTCGTAGATGAACGAGTACCGTAGCAGCGTAGTCTTTGCCACCCCCGACCTGCCGTTGCGCGACGATGTGCGCCGCCTCGGTACTTTGGTCGGCGACCTTCTTTCCGAACAAGTTTCGCCCAGCTTCCTCGATGAAGTGGAAGACGTGCGCACCGCCGCCATTGCACGCCGCGAAAGCAATACGCCGCTGGCCACGTTGATCACGCAACTGGGCGGCCGTTCGCCGCGCGAAGCCGAAGCATTGGTGCGTGCATTCAGTACCTATTTCCAGGTAGTGAACATCGCCGAGCGCGTGCACCGCATTCGACGCCGCCGCGACTATCAACGTGCAGGCACAAAACGCCCGCAACCGGATGGCCTGCACGACGCCTTGCTCGCCCTCAAGGCGCAGGGCGTGTCGCTTGAAGAATTGGCGCAATGGTTGCCGCGCATCGACATCGAGCCGGTGTTCACCGCGCACCCCACCGAAGCCGTGCGTCGTGCATTGCTGGAAAAAGAACAGTTGATGGTGGCCTCGCTGGTCGACAACCTCGACGGCCAGCGCACGCCAGGCGAGCAGGCTACCGATGCCGCCCGTTTCCGCATGGCGCTCACTGCGTCCTGGCAGACCGCTGATTCCTCGCCGGTACGTCCCACCGTTGATGACGAACGCGAGCATGTGGGTTTCTATCTCACGCGCGTGTTGTACCGGGTGATCCCGGTGTTCTATGAATCGCTGGAGCAGGCGCTGCGCGATACGTGGGGCCGCACTCTACCGTTGCCGCGATTGGTGCGTTTCGGCACGTGGGTAGGCGGTGACATGGACGGCAATCCCAATGTGGATGCCAGCACCATCACCGCGACGTTGAACGCACAACGTGCAGCAGTGTTGGAGCTGTACATCAAAGACATGCTCGGGCTGGCCAGCCTGCTCAGCCAATCCACCGAGTTGGTGGGTGTCAGCGATGCGGTCGTGGCGCGGGTGGCCGAGTACCGTCAGCTGCTGCCGGATGTGGAATCGCGTCCGCGTCATGCCGACATGCCGTATCGGTTGCTCAATGACCGCATGCGTGCGCGCCTGCAAGCCACCTTGGCCGATGCGCCGGCGGCGTACGCGTCGCCGGAGGAATTCATTGGCGATATCCAGCTGATTCTCGACAGCCTGGAAGCAAACAAGGGCAAGCATGCCGGTTGGTTCTCCGTGCGCCGCCTGTTGTGGCGCGTGCGTACCTTCGGGTTTCATCTGGCGCGATTGGATGTACGTCAGGAGTCCAGCGTGCATTCGCGTGCGTTGGCTGAAGTGCTGGGCGGGCAGGAAGCATTCGAGGCATTGGACGATACAACGCGTGCGCAGACGCTTTCGCCGTATGCATCGGGTGAGTCATCGCTGGCACACGGGGCCGATGAAGCAGGTCAACGTCTGGATAAAGTGTTCGGTGCAATGGCCGATGCACGCCACCGTCATGGCGCCGATGCTTTGGGCAGTTACATCATTTCGATGGCGCATGATCGTGGCGACGTACTTGCCGTGTTGGCGCTGGCGCGACGTGGCGGCTTGTTGGACGCGGGCAATGCGGTACCGCTGGACATCGCGCCCCTGTTTGAAACGGTGGACGACTTGCGGCGCGGCACCGTCACGCTGCGCGACCTGCTGGCCGATCCTGTCTATCGTGCACACCTGGCCGCACGCGATGACGTGCAGATGGTGATGCTGGGTTACTCGGACAGCGGCAAGGACGGTGGTATTGCCGCATCACGCTGGGGGCTGCAGCAGGCCCAGGTGGAATTACTGGAAGTGGCCAGCGAGTTTGGTGTGCACCTGACCTTCTTCCACGGGCGGGGCGGGTCGATCAGCCGGGGCGGCACCAAGACCACCCTCGCAGTGAACGCATCGCCGCGCGGCAGCATTGACGGCCGTCTGCGCGTGACGGAGCAGGGCGAGGTGATCCACCGCAAGTACGGCATCCGTGCGTTGGCGCTGCGCTCGCTGGAGCAGTCCGCCGGCGCCGTGCTGCGCGCCAGCCTGCGCCCGCGTGAGGCTGAGCCGCGCGAGGAACAGTGGAAGCCGGTGATGGGTGTGGTGGCCGAGCAGAGTTCACGTGCGTATCGCGCGTTTGTTGGCGATGCAGAGTTCATGAGCTATTTCCGCCAGGCGACGCCGATTGATGTGATCGAGCGCATGACATTGGGCTCGCGCCCATCGCGTCGACTCGGTGAGGACGCGGCGCTGACCAACCTGCGCGCCATTCCATGGGTGTTTGCCTGGAGCCAGGCGCGTGCGGTGATCCCCGGTTGGTTCGGCGTGGGCAGTGGCCTGCAGGCGGCGGCCGATGCCGGCCATGAAGAGTTACTGCGGGAAATGGCGCACGACTGGCCGTTCTTCGAAACCTTCCTCGATGACATGTCGATGGTGCTGAGCAAGGGCGACATCCATATCGCCGAGCAGTTCTCGCGCTTGGCGGGGCCGCTGCATGAGCGGTTCTTCCCGGTAATCCGCGAAGAACTGGCGCTGACCGCGCATTGGGTGAAGCGCTTGAGTGGCCAGCAGGAGTTGCTGGAACACGACCCGCGACTGGCGCTTTCCATTCGCCTGCGCAACCCTTACATCGACCCGATCAGCACGTTGCAGGTGGATCTGCTGCAGCGCTGGCGCGCAAGTGGGCGTGAGGATGAATCGCTGCTGCGCGCGCTGGTGGCTTGCGTCAACGGCGTCTCGCAGGGCGTGCAGAACACCGGTTGATCACAGTAACCACATGAACTGCGAACGCACGCAACCCGGGTGCGCAAAACGCACCTGGGAAGTGCGTGATTCAGTCGTGTCAGCAACGTTTGTTTGGCTCGCGGATCTGGAGCCTCTCGAACGCGCCGTTATCTCCTGTACCCGGGCGTGCCGTGTTTACCCGGGTTGCAGGACTGCCGCATGCGGGTCTCAAACTTCCTGTCTTGCGCCGAAGGCGATGGGACCGCTAGGCAGGAGAGGTTTGCTGCCTCCTCGGTGTCAGCAGCTTCGCGGCTTATGCCGCATCTACGGGGAAGTCAGCCTCGCCGGACGGATTGCTCTTGAGCAGTTCCAGATGACGTTGCTCCATCTCCTGCCGCAGCTGGCGGCGTATCTGCGCGGCGGCGAAGCGGCGTTTCTCATCGCTGGTTTCCGGCAGCAACGGCGGCACCGGCGTTGGCTTGCCGTGATCATCCACCGCCACCATGGTGAAAAAGCAGCTGTTGGCGTGGCGCACGCTGGCTTTGCGGATGTCCTCGGCCACGACCTTGATGCCTACTTCCAGTGAGGAGGTGCCGGTGTAGTTCACCGAGGCCAGAAAGGTGACCAGCTCACCGACGGCGATGGGCTGGCGGAACATCACCTGGTCCACCGACAGCGTGACGACATAGTTGCCGGCGTAGCGGCTGGCGCAGGCATAGGCCACTTGGTCGAGCAGGCGCAGCACCGAGCCGCCGTGCACTTTTCCAGAGAAATTTGCCATCTCCGGCGTCATCAAAACAGTCATCGACAACTGGTGGGATTTGGATTCGGACATGATGGGCAACACCACGACAGCAGGAGCCGCAGGCTACTCCAGCGCGGGTGGTGGCGATAGTCCGATCGCAGGAATGATGCGTTCCCCTTCTCCCGTTAAGGGGCGAAGCCAGGCGGCTTGCTGGTGCATGACGGAACACCCTGCGCGCTGCGTGGTGTTCAGATGCAGATGATGGTGCGCTTGTGCAGTGGAACTCTGGGCCCGGGGAACTTCTCAGTGGGGCAGGGGATTGCCTTCACTCCAACCCCACGCCCGTGTCCGGGAAAAGGGCTTTGAGCGATTACTGGAAGTTGTAGCGCACTACATGGAAGAACACCGGCGCGGAGAACACGACCGAATCCAACCGGTCGAGAATGCCACCATGGCCTTCGATCATCTCGCCCCAATCCTTGGCGCCGAGGCTGCGCTTCACTGCAGACAGCGCCAACCCGCCGAGGAAGCCGCAGATCACGATCAGCAGTGACAACGCGGCCGACTGCAGGGGAGTGAACGGAGTGATCCAATACAGTGCAGCACCGACGCCCGTAGCGGCCAGCCCGCCGCCGACCAAGCCTTCGACCGTCTTGGAAGGGCTTACCAGTGGTGCGAGCAGATGCTTGCCGAACAATTTGCCGAACACGTACTGCAGCACGTCACTCAGCTGCACGACCAGCAGCAGGTAGAACAACAGCATCAGGTTCTGGCCTTCGTAGCCGGGAATGCGCAGCAGCATCAACGCTGGCGCGTGGCTCAAGCAGAACACGGTGAGCATTACGCCCCACTGGATCTTGGTATTTCGCTCCAGGAAATTCTCGGTGTCGCCGGACAGTGCGGAAATTGCCGGTAACGCCAGAAAGCCGTAGACCGGAATGCACATGACGAACAGGCCGTACCAATCGATGCCGATCAGCCAGTACTGCAGCGGAATGGCGACATAGAAGCACAGGCACAGCGCCAGGTGGTCGCCGCGCCGCGTTGGCGTAAGCGAAATGAACTCGCGCAGCGCGAAGAATGAAAGCAGGCCGAAGAAAACCAGCGTGGCGATCTTGCCCATCAGGAAGCAGACCAGCAGCACGCCGGCCATCACCCACCACGCGCGGATGCGGGCGTTGAGGTTGTCGACCACCGAGCCGGGTTTGATACGGCCCAGAATGAAGCCGATCACACTGGCCAGCACCAGCACGCCGATCACACCGCCGATCATCCACCAGAACTTCGGCGGCGCACGGTCAATGGCCTGGTGCAGAAAGCTGCCGAGCGGCAGATGTTGGAACACGTTGTTCATGCCAGATCCACCACGGCTTGCCGGGCGCGTTCAAGGAACTGCACCTTGTCTTCGTCGACGATGCGATTGAGCGGGGCGCCGAAACGCACCGTGCATACCAGTGGCACCGGCACCATGCTGCCCTTGGGCAGCGCGCGGCGCGCGTTGTCCAGATGTACCGCCACCAGTTCCACATGCGGGTACCGCTGCGCCAGATGGAACAAACCGGCCTTGAAGGGCAGCAGCAGTTCTTCGTGGTTGCGCGTGCCTTCGGGGAACAGGATCAGCGAATCACCGGCATCCAGTGCGTCGTACAAGGGTTGCAGAGGGTCGCCTTCGCACTTGTTGCGATCACGTTCGATCAGCACCGCATTGAAGCCCTTGTTGGCGATGACCTTGCGGATGCCCTTGCTCCAATAGTCGCGTGCAGCTACTGGACGGGTGTGCTCGCGCAGCGCAGGCGGCAATGCTGACCACAGAGCCACTGTGTCCAGATGGCTGGAATGATTGGCGAAATAGATACGTTGGATATCCGTGGGGCGGCTGCCGATCCAGCGCGGATAAGCGCCGATGAAGATCTTGACCGTCGCAACCAGCAGGCGCGACAGCATCACGAGCGCACATTGAGTTGCACGGCGATAGCGCGCATGCGGGTGATGCAGGTCAGCAGCGATCCTGCTGCGATAACGACGGCAGCCGTCGGCAGTACGTAAGCGGTGTGCGTGACCAGCACTTCGATCAAGGCCAGCAGGCAGGCTGCGGTGAGCACGGCCATTCGGTGCTGCTTGGCCATCGGCCCACGAAAATCCTGGGGCAAGCCGAGACTGGCGCCGGACAGACGCACGTAGGCGGTCAGCGCGGCGAGCAGGGCACCCAGCCAGCCCACCCATGGCAGGCCGGCGGCGTAACCCAGGGCGACGATCAACAGTGAGTCGGCGATGCGGTCGGGGTATTCGTTGTAGAGCGCGCCAGTCGGGGTTTGCTTGCCACCTTCCATCGCGACCATGCCGTCGAGCAGGTTGCAGATCAGGCGCAGCTGTATGCAGACGGCGCAGGTGATCAGGCCCGCAATGCCGGGCCAATGGAGCAGGGCAGCTGCGCCAATGGCGGCGAAGAAGATGCTCAGTACCGAGATCTGGTTCGGTGTGATGGAGGAACGCACCAGCGCGGCACTCAGGGCGCGGGCCCAGCCGGTGGAACGGGCGGCAATCGGTCTACGGTCATCCTTTCCCATGTCGGCGATGGTAGTGCATCGTCATGCTCAATGGGCGTAATCAGGAATTGGCTCAGAGTGCCTGCAGGCGTGCACGCATGCCGGCATCGGGGAAGCCGAGCGTGAGGTAGCGTGGTGGATGGATGTGCCGGGCGTCTTTCTGCAACAGGTGGCCGAGAATGGGTTGGGCTTTTTCCCAATCGACGATCAGGGTGTCCGCGTCGTCATCATGGGTGGGTATGACCAGCACGATGCGATCAGTACGCGGCAGGGAGCTGGCCACGCCTTCGGTCCAGGCGCATAAGGAATGCTGTTCTTCGTTGTGGACCATGAAGTTGGCGACGAAAACATCTTCCTCGTGCGCCTGGCACACACGGTCCAGCAGTTGCTTCTGCATCGCATAGGCACCTGCGTCCAGCTCCAGCCGTAGCTGCCGCTGCTTTTCGCGCAACGCTGCATCGGCCAGAACGTGCGCGTGCAACTGCCCTTCGTCGTAGCGCAGCACCTCCCAGGAGATGACGCGGCCGTCGGCAAAGGCCTCGCCTGCCATTTCCAACATATGGGCCTGCGCCTGCAGGTCGCGCTCACCGGTGACCAGCAGCATGTCGCGGGTGGCCAGCATGAACACCGGGAGGCCAGCAACCGGGACCCGATGCAGCAGATCCGGCAGCAGGACGCGGCTGCTGTCGTAGGCATCACCCCACGCGGCCTGGTAGACGCCCGGCGCCACTTCCACGAACGGCTCGTCCGGGCTTTGGCGCAGATTGGCACGGGCAATGGCTAGTGCCTGGTCGAAGCTGATGCCCCATTCCTCCAGCGGGCCCCGGGTGAGGGTGGCGGTGTGATCCGGGTGATCCACGGCCAGCAACTCCACGCACTCCTCGCTCAGGCGGCGGTACTGCAGTTGTTGAGGCGGCGCGCTCCAGCCGACCTGCTCGGCGTGGTGGAGGTTGATCTCCTCAAGCTGGGTGATGCTGCGGATCAGCGGGCGCAGCAGAGGCCGTGCCTGTTCCAGCGTCATCGCCTCGTCGTTGTCATGGATGCCCAGCAACTGACTGAAGGACTCCAAGGCCTTGCGTTGCTGCGCGCGAGGCGCGCCCAGATAGGCCTGGTAGGCGTTGTGCAGGTTGAAGTAGGAGCCGTTGGCGTGGCGGATACGGAAGGTGTCGGCGTCGTATTCCAGCGCGTGCGGGTAGCCCTTGGCACGCACCGCCTCCATGAACTTTTGGGCAAAGCGGTCCGGGTCGGGTTTGTCCTTGAACAGCTTGCCGATCAATGCGGAAAACATGCCAACGCTCCTTGTGTATGCACGGGCATCGTGTGCGGGCAGGGTGATGCTTGGCAAGCGCGCAGATGCAAATGAAGACGGGCCGCTTGCGCGGCCCGTCAGGGTATTGCTGGCGATGCTGGCCGAACTTACTTCAGCTTTGCAGCCTTGCGCAGGGCCTCGGCGCGGTCGGTCTTCTCCCAGGAGAAGGCGGTCGCGTTCTGGGTCTTGCCGTCGCCGTCAACGTACGAGAATTCCTTCGGCTTGCGGCCGAAGTGGCCGTAAGCAGCGGTCTGCTGGTACATCGGGTGGATCAGGTCGAGCATCTTGATGATGCCGTACGGGCGCAGGTCGAAGTGCGCGCGGATCAGCTTTTCAATCTGTGCGTCCGGGATCTTGCCGGTGCCGAAGGTGGTCACCGAGATGGAGGTCGGCTCGGCCACGCCGATGGCGTAGGAAACCTGCACTTCGCACTTGTCGGCCAAGCCGGCGGCAACCACGTTCTTGGCGACGTAACGGGCAGCGTAAGCGGCCGAGCGGTCAACCTTGGACGGATCCTTGCCCGAGAACGCACCGCCACCGTGACGGGCCATGCCGCCGTAGGTGTCGACGATGATCTTGCGACCGGTCAGGCCGCAATCGCCCACCGGGCCGCCGATCACGAAGATACCGGTCGGGTTGATGTGCACCTTGTTCTTGGACAGCTTGTCCAGCCATGCCTTCGGCAGCACCGGCTTGAGGATGTGCTCGCGCACGGCCTCGATCAGGTCTTTCTGCTTCACGCCCGGGTCGTGCTGGGTCGACAGAACCACGGCATCCAGGCCTTCGATCTTGCCGTCCTGGCCGTAGCGCAGGGTGACCTGGCTCTTGGCATCCGGACGCAGCCACGGCAGCGGCGAGTTCTTCTTCTTGCGGACCTTGGCCTGCTGCTCGACCAGACGGTGCGAGTAGTACAGCGGCGCCGGCATGAACTCCGGGGCTTCGTTGCAGGCGTAGCCGAACATCAGGCCCTGGTCGCCAGCGCCCTGTTCTTCCAGCTTCTTGGTCTTCTTGCCGCTGCCATCAACGCCGGCGGCGATGTCCACGGACTGCTTGCCGAGCATGTTGATGATGGCGCAGGTGTGGCCGTCAAAACCGACGTCGGAGTTGTCGTAGCCGATCGAATTGATGACGTTGCGGGTCAGGTCTTCGATGTCGACCCACGCCGAGGTGGTGACTTCGCCGGCCACGATGGCCGCACCGGTCTTGACCAGGGTTTCGCAGGCCACGCGGGCGCGTTTGTCCTGGGTCAGGATTGCGTCCAGCACCGCGTCGGAGATCTGGTCGGCAATCTTGTCCGGATGGCCTTCGGAGACCGATTCGGAGGTGAACAGGTAGCTGGACATCGAGGCAATATCCTTTAATTCGGATGGAAAGATGGGTGCGCATGATACACGTCATGCCCCAAGGGTGCATTGTGCGCCGAGGCATGTTGCCGCTCGTTAAGCAGAGGGTCGCCGGAGCAGGGGGCGGTGTGACTGGCTGCTAGGATCCGCGCATGGATTCCCTCAGCCAAATCGTTCTTGGTGGCGCCATTGCCGCCGCCATCGCCCCCGCTGGGCATCGCCGCGCCGCGCTGTTGGCAGGCGCCGCGTTGGGCACCGTGCCCGATCTCGATGGTTTGTTCATCGCAGCCTTCACCGACAACCCGGTGAGCCTGATGACGGTGCACCGCAGTTTCAGCCATTCGCTGTTCGTGCTGCCGCTGCTCGGTACGCTGATCTGGTGGCTGTATCGGGGCTTTGGCCATGGCCGGGTCGCCGAGGCGCCGGGCCGCTGGTGGTGGGCAATGGTGCTGGCGTTGGTTACCCATCCGTTGCTGGACGCCTTCACCGTTTATGGCACCCAACTGTGGTGGCCGCTGACGCCGCCGCCGACCATGTGGTCCAGCGTGTTCATCATCGACCCGCTGTACACGGTGTGGCTGCTGATCGGCTGTCTGGTGGCGTGGTGGGCGCGGGCACGTCCGCTCGCGCAACGGGCGTTGGTGCTTGGGTTGGTCCTCAGTACGGGCTACCTGGGCTGGTCGTTGCTGGCCAAGGCGCAGGTTGACCGTGCCGCCGACCAGGCGTTGGCCAGCATGGGCTTGGCCGATGCGCCACGCTTCTCGGTGCCGATGCCTTTCAACACCTTGTTGTGGCGCGTGGTGGCGATGACGCCACAGGGCTATGTAGTTGGTGACCGTTCGTTGTGGGCGGACCATGGGCCGATGCAGTTCCAAGGATATCCATCGAATGTGCAGGCGCTGCGCCAGGCCGGTGAGATCCCGGCCGTGCGACGCCTGCAGTGGTTCAATCACGGTTTCATGCGGGCCCAGGCGAAGGACGGCGAGCTGGTGCTCAGCGATCTGCGCATGGGGCTGGAGCCGGACTACAACTTCAACTTCGCGGTGGCGGTCGAGCACGATGGCCGGTGGGAAGCCACTGCGCCGCGACAGCAGCGGCCGTCGTATCGCGAGGCGGGCAACCAAGGCGTTCTCAAGCAGCGTCTGGCGCAGATGTGGCAGCGGATCTGGCAGGCGCCTGAGCCCACCGCCGCCGCTGCCAATACTCAGTAGACCGTGGCACTGGCCTGCACGAAGGAATAGAAGAACACCGCATTGGGGTCGTTCTGTACCTGATTGAACTCGCGGCGCATTCCCTCGACTGTGGCCGTATCCACCTTGCCGGCTTCCAGCAACTGGTCGGCGGCTGACAGCAGCAGTTCTTCCCACAGCGCGAACATCACTTTGCGCCGTGCCGGCTCGCGGTTATCCAGGTGCACGGTCTTGGTCTGTGTCTGCACGTCGCGGAAGCCGCCGGCCAGCAGCAGGTTGCCCAGCTTGGCGCCGACGAACGGGTCGCCACCGCTGTCGATCTGGAAATCGTTGAACGCCATCCAGTAGCGCCAGAGGTTGGGCGAGTACGGATCAAGCAGGAAGGAGGCATTCATCACCTCGGTCACGAACACCGGCGAGCCCGGGCTCAACACACGGCGGACCTCGGCCAGGGCGCGGGCGGGCGAGGGCACGTGTTCCAGTACCCAGCACAGAAAGGCGCCGTCGAAACTGCGCGGCTCGAACGGCAGATCGGTGGCGTCGGCGCGCTGGAATTCGCAGCGCTCACGCAACCACGGCGTCTGAGCCATGTGCTCGTTGGCGGCGGCCAGCTGCCGTTCGTTGAGGTCCACACCGGTGATGCGCAGGTCGGGAAAGCGGCGCAGCAGAATTTCGGTCTGCGCGCCCACACCGCTGCCTACTTCCAGTACGTGGCGGGCGTTGCAGAAGTCGATGTCGTGAAAGACGGCCGGTTCAAACAGGCGCGCCTGTTTGCGCAGCCGGGTCTGCTCGTTGGCGGAGAAGCCATGCAGGTAGGGGAAGTCATTGAGCGTCATGGATACGGCGTCTTGCAGGAATCCCGCAAGTATCACCAGCGTCCGTTACTGCTGCGCATGCAATGCGGGAACCCAGCATTGCAGTGTGGGTGGCAATCCTTGTGGGGCGGGGCTTTGCACCCACTGGGGACTGATAACCATCGGTTGTTTGCTTGGGACGGAAAGGAATCAGTAGCGATTGAGATTCACGGCCGCCGGGTCATACGCCGGCTGCTGTTGCGGAACTCGGCCGTTTTCGTAGCAATTCCTGACAGCACGAGGAGCGGGGTGTTTCGGGTCTCGCGGTTGAAACTGCGCTTGCAGCAGGCCCGGCGCGTTTGGTCTTGCGATTTGTTCTAAAAATGAAACTATTCATTGGAATTTGAGTAATTGTTCTAATTTTGCAAGCAAATAGAATGGCGGCCAACAAGACAGATCGGCGCTGTTGCCGGTCTACCTTCCCCAAAGGAAATGATCATGAGCAGCCAAGCCATCTCCCTGTACAAGAAGCGTCGTTCCCAGTACGCGCTCGGCAAGAACCTGCCGATCAGCCAGAACGACACCACCCACCTGATCAAGCAGGCCGTGCGCGAAGCGCCGTCGGCCTTCAACGCGCAGTCCTCGCGTGCGGTGATCCTGTTCGGCGCCGAGAACCAGAAGTTCTGGACCCGCGCCAAGGACGAACTGCGCAAGATCGTGCCGGCCGAAGCATTCGCCGGCACCGAGAAGAAGATCGACAGCTTCGCCGCCGGCGCAGGGACGGTGCTGTTCTTCATCGATACCGACGTAGTGAAGGGCCTGCAGGATCAGTTCGCCCTGTACGCCGACAATTTCCCGGTTTGGGCTGAGCAGTCCAACGGCATGGCGCAGTTTGCGGTGTGGACCGCACTGGCCGACGCGGACATCGGCGCCAGCCTGCAGCACTACAACCCGCTGGTGGACGACACCGTACGCGAAGCCTGGGGCGTGCCGGCGAGCTGGACCCTGCGTGCACAGATGCCGTTCGGTTCCAACGAAGCAGGCTTTGGTGAAAAGGCCTACGTGGAAGACGAGGCCCGTTTCAAGGTGTTTGGCTGATCGTGTCTGATTGACATGTGTCGGCGCGGTTCTCTCTCCCCCGCGCGCCGACACCAGCCACACCCGCCCGCCGGTAATGCCGGCGGGCTTTTTTATGTAGGGCGGCGCTGGTTGGGGTGCGCATGCGGAGAGCGCGCCACTCAGCCGGTAGGCAGCCGACGGAAGTACACGCGGCCGCCATCACGCTGCACCAGTAGTGCATGTACTTTGCCGCGGGTATCGCGCAGGAATTCGTAGCGGGGTTGTGAAGCATCTGCCGCGGGATTGATGAAGCGGTTTGGGGTCAATGGTTGCAGCTGACGCGTTACGTCCGCGCTGGCAAGCGCAAGGCCGGACGGGCCCAGGGTGACGCTCAGATGGTCGTGCTCGAAGTAGCCGATCATGTTGCCGCCCACTTCCCTGGGCAGGTCGGTCTGCAGCACATATTCCCCCGCGAAGTCGGCTAGGGCGGTCTCCGGCAGCGTGATGGTCCGCAGCACGGTGTTGCCACCATGGCCCAGGGCATCGGAAAGCCCGTTGCGGATCTCAGCGGCGAGGCGGCCCCCATTCGCGCCATTGGTCAGAATGACGAAGCCATCGCCGTGAGCGGGATATCCCTCAATCCACGCGCGGTAACTGTCGTTGCTGCCGCCGTGATGAAAGATGCGCGTGCTGCCTTCTCCCTCCAGTCGCGGCCCCAGCCCGTGTTGGCTGGGCGCTACTTCGCTCATCATCGCTACTGCGATGGGCTGCGGTAGAAAGTCGCTGTTGCCGGCATAGGTACTCAGCAGGGTTGCCACGAACGCACCCAGCTCATTGGCGTTGGTCCACAAGCCCGAGGCGGCCTGTTCGGGAAAGGTCTCCCAGCCGGTTGGCAGCGCCACGGCGTTGCCATTGTTGTCGTGAGCATGGGCGACATTGGTTGTCGTGGCGGGCAAGGGATTGGTGAATGTACTGCGATGCATGCCGATGGGTGCGAACACGGATTCGCGGGCGATTTTTTCAAACGACTTCCCGGCGGTGTCCTGCAAGACAAGCTGCTCTACCATCACGCCGCCACCGGAATACCGCATGCGCATGCCCGGCGCGAAATCGATGCGCACCGGTTCATTCCGTGCGGGTTTGATGCCGTCCAGCGTCTGCAGAAGCGTGGGCAGGGCTTCGCCGGGTTGGAAATCATCGAAGCCCCAGACGGTCAGCCCTGCGGTATGCGACATCAACATGCGCAGGGTGATGGTGTCCGGGTTATAGGTGCCGCTGGCCGGGATCTTCCATGACCTCAGATAGGCGTTGACGCTGTGGTCCAGCGCCAGCCTGCCAGCCGCAACTTCCCGCAGCGTAGCGGCAGCCGTCACCACCTTGCTCACCGAACCGACCGAGAAAAGTGTGTCGGCGTCGACCGCTTCGCTGCCATTGGCCTGGCGCAGGCCGTAGCCGCAGGCATAGGCCACCTTGCCATCTCGAATCACGGCGATGGCCGCGCCCGGAACCTTGTGTTCGGCCATGCGTTGCTGGATTGACCAGTATGGCAACGGGGCATTCATCGGCAGCGCCGACGGGCGCAGGGTGTTGCTCACTACGGTGTTGCACTGCACGTCGGGCGTTGCTGTCACAGGTTGTGCCGCCACACCGCCAGTGAGCAGCACGGCCAAGCCGATACAGGCGGGCAAGCGCCACCGGGGCACCAAGGTGACTAAAAGAGGAGCCGTGTTGCTCGATCGCATCTGTAACCCTGCCTGCAACGGGATTTTCGCGAGTGTATGGCAGGGAGCAGGCGTCCGCGCGCGGGCATCAAGCCTGCGGGGTGCGCCGCAGCAGCGGGGTTTTCCCCTGGGCAGGGCTGCCGCCAAGAGTGAGATGGAGTGGGAGCAACTGCTGCATCAAGTGATCAAATGCGACCAAGGTTGATGGGGCGTCATACGGGATGTCACAACCGTTGCAGAATCGGTGCAGGCATGACTTCCGGGGCTGTCGGCATGGTGATGGGGATGGGGATGATCCGAGGCTCGCGGATTGCATAACCCATCCATCTCCTCAGGAGTAACCTGATGCGTCGTTCCCTGGTAACTGCCATTGCGTTGGCATTGGCAAGCAGTGCTGTTTCGGTCCACGCACAGGTAAAGGCGGTGGTAGCACCGGCTGCAACCGAAGTGACCACGCAATTGCCGCGTACCGCGCGGCCGCTGCACTACCGCGTGGAAGTCACGCCGCATGCCGAACGGATGACGTTCGACGGCAAAGCCAGCATTGAACTGGACGTATTGTCGGCCTCCGACAGCATTGTCTTGCAGGCCGCAGCGCTGCGTTTTTCCAACAGCCAGCTGGTGACGGAGAAGGGCGCTGTGCTGCCGGCCAAGGTCAGCGTCGATGAAGCCAACCAGACGGCAACGTTCGCGTTCGACAAACCGTTGTTGCCCGGCCGCTACACGCTGAGCACCGACTACAGCGGCATTATCAATACTCAGGCCAATGGCTTGTTTGCCTTGGATTACACAACCGAAAGCGGCAAGAAGCGCGCGCTGTTCACTCAGTTCGAAAACTCCGATGCACGGCGTTTCATGCCGTCTTGGGATGAGCCTGGTTACAAAGCGACCTTTGATCTCACCCTCAATGTGCCGGCGGCGCAGATGGCAGTCAGCAACATGCCCGATGCCAGCAGCAAGGCGCTGGGCAATGGGCTCAAGCAGGTGGTGTTCCAGACCACGCCGAAGATGTCGACGTATCTGCTGTTCATGTCGGCCGGTGAGTTCGAGCGGGCGACGGTGAAGGCCGACAACGGTACCGAGATTGGTGTGATCGCGCAGACCGGCAAGGTTGAACAGGCGCGCTTCGCGCTGGAGGCCAGTCGCGATGTGATCCATGAGTACAACGATTACTTCGGCGTTGCCTATCCGCTGCCCAAGCTCGACAACGTCGCCGCGCCGGGCAGCAGCCAGTTCTTCAGTGCAATGGAAAACTGGGGCGCGATCTTTACCTTCGAGTACTCACTGTTGGTCGACCCCGCGGTATCCAGCGTGTCGGACAAGCAGGGCGTTTTCAGCATTGCCGCACATGAAATCGCGCACCAGTGGTTTGGCAATCTTGTGACGATGGCCTGGTGGGACGATCTGTGGCTCAACGAAGGCTTCGCCACCTGGATGGCAGGCCGCACTACCCAGAAGCTGCATCCGGAGTGGGACCTCAACGGCGTCAGGGCGGCGCGTGTCAGCCGTGGCGCGATGGGGCAGGACGCCTATGTCACCACCCATCCCATCGTGCAGCACGTGGCGACGGTGGAGCAGGCCAGCCAGGCATTCGACGGCATCACCTACGGCAAGGGCGCTGCGGTGATCGGCATGCTGGAGGACTACGTCGGTGCGGATGCATGGCGCAACGGCGTGCGCAGCTACATCAGCGCTCACGCTTATGGCAATGCGGTCACCGACGACCTGTGGCGCGAGATGGACAAGGCTGCCCCGGGCAAGCAGTTTCTGAACGTGGCGCATGACTTCACCCTGCAGCCGGGCATTCCGCTGATCCGTGCCGCCAGCACCTGCGTTGATGGCAAGACCCAGGTGACCCTGCAACAGGGCGAGTACACCATCGATCGCAAGGACAAGGTTCCGCTGCGTTGGCGTGTGCCGGTGACGCTGCGTGGAGCAGACGGCGGGGAGGTGCGCACACTGGTGGATGGCAGCAGCAACGTGCAGTTGCCGGGCTGCACCGGGCCGGTGCTGGTCAATGCCGGGCAGAAAGGTTACTACCGCACGTTGTATGCCCCGGAGCAGTTCAAGGCATTGAGCGGTGGCTTTGATCGCCTGCCGGTGGTCGACCAGTTGGGCGTGATGATGGATGCAAGTGCATTGGCTGCAGTCGGTCTGCAGCCGGAAGCGGACATGCTGGACCTGACCGCAAAGGTAGCCGCAGATGCACCCGCAGACCTGTGGCAGATGGTGGCGCGCACGCTGGGCGGTATCGACAGCATGTTCGATGGAGATGTGCCGCGCCAGACAGCGCTGCGAAAGTACGCACATTCGCGCTTGGCACCGGCATTGGCTTCACTGGGATGGGATGGGCGCGAGGACGAATCGGCACAGACCCGCCAGCTGCGCAGTAGTTTGATCGGCACCTTGGGTGGAATGAATGACGCGCAGGTCATCGCAGAGGCGCGTCGCCGGTTCGATACCTTCCTTGCCAATCCGGAATCGCTGTCGCCGGAGCTGCGCCGCACCGTGTTGGGCGTAGTGGCAAGCAATGCCGACGCCGCCACCTGGGGAAAGCTGCACACGCTGGCCAAGAACGAAACCTCGTCAATGGTGCGTGACCAGTACTACAGCCTGCTGGCCATGCCGAAGGACAAGGCGCTCGCACAGCGTGCATTGGAGATGGCGCTGACCGACGAACCGGGCGCCACCAATGGTGCCGGCATGATCGGTGAGGTATCGGATGAGCACGCGGACATGGCGTTTGATTTCGCGCTGGCCCATCGCGAGAAGGTGGACACGCTGGTCGATGGCAGTTCGCGTGCGGGTTATTACCCGGGGTTGGGTGCCAATGCTGACAACCTGCAGATGGTTGACAAGATCAAGGTGTATGCCGACAAGTACATCGCACCTACTTCGCGTCGTGATGCTGAAACGGTGATCGCCAACATCCAGACGCGACTGAAACTGCGTGGCGAGCGCAAGCCGCAGATTGACGCATGGTTGAAGCAGAACGGGTATTGATACGAATCCGCGAAGCCGCACTGCACTGAAAGCCCTTCTCTCGCAGGTGCAGCCTGGCATTCGCTCTGCGCTTAATGCCCCTCTCCCGCAGGCGGGAGAGGGGGTGAGGGGAGGCTTCTAGCGCGACACAAAAAGCGGCCAACCCAATGCTCCCCTTGGCTTCGCCAAAGGGAGGGGCAATAAAAAACCAGCCGGTTTTCACCGGCTGGTTTTTTTTACATCACATCACTTCACTGCAAAGGCCGATCAGGCCTCCACATCTTCCTTGTATGCATCCACCGGGATGCAGGCGCACATGATGTTCTTGTCGCCGTAGACGTTGTCCACGCGCGCCACCGGCGGCCAATACTTCTGCAGCTTCAGTGAGGGCAGCGGGAAGGCGGCCAGTTCACGCGGATACGCGTGGGCCCACTCGCTGGCAGACACTGCACCGGCCGTATGCGGGGCGTGCTTGAGCGGGTTGTCCTCGCGGTCCAGGCGACCATCTTCGATGGCCTGGATTTCTTCGCGGATCTGGATCATGGCGTCGATGAAGCGGTCCAGCTCGTGCTGCGATTCGCTTTCGGTCGGTTCCACCATCAGCGTGCCGGCGACCGGGAAGCTCAGGGTCGGGGCATGGAAACCGAAGTCGATCAGACGCTTGGCCACGTCCTCGGCGCCGATGCCAGAGGTCTTCTCCAGCGGACGCACGTCGAGGATGCACTCGTGTGCCACCAGGCCGTTGCGGCCGGTGTACAGCGTTTTGTAGTGCGGGGCCAGACGCTTGGCGACGTAGTTGGCGTTGAGCAGGGCAACCTGGGTGGCCTTGCGCAGGCCGGCGGTGCCCATCAGCGTGATGTACATCCAGCTGATCGGCAGGATCGATGCGCTGCCGAAGCTTGCTGCGCTGACCATGCCCACCGGGCCGTTGTCACCCAGCTTGCCCGGCAGGAACGGTGCCAGGTGCGACTTCACCGCGCACGGGCCAACGCCCGGGCCGCCGCCGCCGTGCGGGATGCAGAAGGTCTTGTGCAGGTTGAGGTGCGACACGTCAGAGCCCCACTTGCCGGGTTTGGCCACGCCGACAAGGGCGTTCATGTTGGCGCCGTCGGTGTACACCTGGCCGCCGTGCTGGTGGATGATTTCGCAAATCTCGACGACCTCTTCCTCGAACACGCCGTGCGTGGACGGGTAGGTCATCATGATGGCGGC
Organism: Stenotrophomonas sp. Iso1; assembly: GCF_027497995.1. Lineage (GTDB taxonomy): Bacteria > Pseudomonadota > Gammaproteobacteria > Xanthomonadales > Xanthomonadaceae > Stenotrophomonas. The sequence continues at coordinate 1,417,040 of NZ_JAODBT010000001.1, forward strand.
CAAGCGGTTGCTGTACTTCTCGGCGTTGAGGCGGATGTCATCCACATCGACGTTGCCGTTGGCATCGGTCTTGGTGACGACGACGGTCATGCCGCACATCTGTGCCGAGGCCGGGTTGGTGCCATGCGCCGAATCGGGAATCAGGCAGATGTCGCGATGGGCTTCGCCGCGCGACTGGTGATACGCACGGATGGCCAGCAGGCCGGCGTACTCGCCCTGCGCGCCGGAGTTCGGCTGCAGGCTTACCGCGTCATAGCCGGTGCATTCGACCAGCATGGCTTCCAGGCCGTCGATCAGTTCCTTGTAGCCGGTAGCCTGGTCGGCCGGGGCCAGCGGATGGATGTTGGCGAACTCCGGCCAGGTGACCGGAATCATTTCGGCCGTGGCGTTGAGCTTCATGGTGCAACTGCCCAGCGGGATCATGGTGCGATCCATCGCCAGATCCTTGTCGGCCAGCGAACGCAGGTAGCGCAGCATTTCGTGCTCGCTGTGATGCGTGTTGAACACCGGGTGGCTCAGGAACTCGCTGGTACGCAGCAGGTTCTGCGGCAGTGCATTGGCGGTGGTCGCGTCCAGCGCTTCCACATCGACCGTAGCGCCGAACAGCTGGCCGAGCGCGACGATGTCGGCGCGGGTAGCGGTTTCGTCCAGGCTGATACCCACCGAGCCGGCGTCGATCACGCGCACGTTGTAGCCAGCGGCCACGGCCTTGGCCTGCACAGCGGTAGCATCAATGCTGGTGATGTGCAGGGTGTCGAAGAAATCATTGCCAACGCTGACACCGGCGCTGCGCAGCGCGCTGGCCAGAATGACGGCCAGGCGGTGGGTGCGGCGGGCGATGCGCTGCAAGCCCTGCGGGCCGTGGTAAACGGCGTACATCGAGGCCATCACCGCCAGCAGCACCTGCGCGGTACAGATGTTGGACGTGGCCTTCTCGCGGCGGATGTGCTGCTCGCGGGTCTGCAGGGTGAGGCGGTAGGCCGGCTTGCCTTCGGCATCAACCGACACGCCGATCAAGCGGCCCGGCATCGAACGCTTGTACGCATCACGGCAGGCCATGAATGCGGCATGCGGGCCGCCGAAGCCGAACGGCACGCCGAAACGCTGGCTGTTGCCGACCACGATGTCCGCGCCCCATTCGCCGGGTGCGGCGATCAGGGTCAATGCCAGCAGGTCGGTGGCGACCGCGACCAGGCCCTGACGGGCATGGATGGCGTCGGCCAGTGCCTTGTGGTCAGCGATATGGCCGGTAGTGTCCGGGTACTGCAACAGCACGCCGAAGACATCGGCGGTCATGGCTTCAGCCGGGGTGCCGATCTGCAGCTCGATGCCCATCGGCTCGGCGCGGGTGCGCAGCAGTTCCAGCGTCTGCGGGTGCACGGTGTTGTGCACGAAGAACACCTTGGACTTGGACTTGGCCGAGCGCTTGGCCAGGGTCATGGCTTCGGCGGCGGCGGTGGCTTCGTCCAGCAGCGAGGCGTTGGCGATTTCCATGCCGGTCAGGTCGGCGCACAGGGTCTGGAAGTTGATCAGCGCTTCCATGCGGCCCTGCGAGATCTCCGCCTGATACGGCGTGTAGGCCGTGTACCAAGCCGGGTTTTCCAGGATGTTGCGCAGGATGACGTTCGGCGTGTGGGTACCGTAGTAGCCCTGGCCGATGAAGCTGCGCAGCACTTTGTTCTTGTTGGCGATGGCGCGGATCTTGGCCAGCGCCTCCACTTCGGTAAGCGATTCAGGCAGTGCCAGCGGCGCCGGCGACTTGATCGAGCCCGGCACGATCGCGTCGGTCATCGCTTCAAGCGAATCATGTCCAACGGTGCGCAGCATCTGCGCGATTTCGGCATCGTTGGGGCCGATGTGGCGGTCAACGAACGCGGTGGAGTGTTCCAATTCGCGCAACGAAGGGGTGTTCTGGGTCATGGCTGACGTCCGGAGAAGGCGTGCGGGGCGGGTGAGCCAGGTCAGCCCCGTTGCCGTCAGGGTGCCGCGCGCACGCGACACCACAGCCGGCAAACCGGAGGCTTACCTCGCGCCCCTCTGTCCTTTTGCCTGAGAGTTTGGAAGCGACGCGACGAGGATCGTGCGCTTCGTGCACCTTCGGCGCCGGAGTAAACCGGTCTCTCCAGAGTTTTGTTACAGGTGGTATCGGGCCTGAGCGATTCACGGGCGTTTGCGCCTTCGGCAGCGGGGTGAACCGCTTCTCCCACCGTGTTGCGTACAGCGCGGCGATTATAGCCCGGGGCAGACCTGCGCACCGGCTTGGATTACCATCTGTGTCCCGGTTTGAGTGCCGCGCGTTGCACGTGGCTGGCCGGGGCGCCGGAACCGCTGGCTGAAGCGGGTGAATGTCCGGACAAATTGTCGCATCATGGCCCCGCGCCGCCGCATGTGCCCGGCCCTGTTCATTTTTGTCATTCCCCCCCGCACTGGCTTTGACGCTGGTGCTGTTGCACGTTGTTTCACAGGAACTCATGGAAGCTAACAAACAGGTTTCGCTGCGCCGCATCGCCGTGCTGGTGGGTGGATTGTCGATGTTCGGCCCCTTCGCGATTGACGCGGTGTTCCCGGCATTCCCGCAGATTGGCGCCGATATGGGCGCCGACAAGCTGGCCATGCAGCAGGTCATCAGTGTGTATCTGCTGGGCTATGCGCTGATGAGCCTGGTGCACGGTGCGCTGTCCGACGCTTTGGGCCGCAAACGGGTGATCCTTGCCGGGCTGGCGGTGTTCATCGCCGCCTCGGTTGGCTGCGCGTTGGCCACCGACATGGCGACGCTGCTGTTCTTCCGCGCGTTGCAAGGCCTGTCGGCCGGCGTGGGTTACATCATTGGCCGCGCGGTCATCCGCGACTTGTACGATGGTGACGATGCACAGCGATTGATGAGCCAGGTGTCGATGATCTTCTCCATCGCCCCGGCCATCGCACCCATCATCGGCGGCTGGTTGCTGGGCTGGAGCAACTGGCAGGGCATTTTCTGGTTCCTGATCGCCTTTTCGACCGCCTTGCTGCTGATCACCATGCTGTGGCTGCCCGAAACCCACCCGCCGCATGCGCGCTTGTCGCTGCACCCGGCGCGCCTGCTGCGGGATTACGTCAGCATCGGCAGCAATCCGCGCTTCCTGCGTCTGGCGGCGGCCGGTTCGTTCGGTTTCGGTGGCTTATTCCTCTATATTGCCTCGGCACCGGCGTTCATTCTGGACCTGCTGCATTTGAATGAGCGTCAGTTTGCGTGGCTGTTCATTCCCACCATCGGTGGCATGGCGCTGGGCGCTTACGCCTCGGGCCGTGCGGCCGGACGCATCAACGGTGCACGTGCGGTGCGTATCGGCTACGCCTGCATTGCCGTGGCCACGCTCTACAACATTGGCTACAACGCGCTGGTGCCACAAATGAGCGTGCCGTGGGCGGTGCTATCGCTGCCACTGGCCTCGTTTGGCGTGGCGTTGATCTTCCCGATCCTGAGCCTGGACATCCTCGACATGTACCCGCGGCAACGTGGCACCGCATCGTCGATGCAGGCATTCAGCACGCTGCTGACCAACTCCATCATCGCCGGCGTGCTGTCGCCGCTACTGAGCCGTAGTGGACTGTGGTTGGCAATTGGCGCCGGGCTGTTTGCCGTCGCCAGCGGCGTGGCATGGAAGTGGGAGCGCCATAGCCAGCGCTCCAAGCGCGCCGCAGCACAACCCTGAACCCACTACCGCGTCATCACCCGGATTAGTGACAATACGCAGGCCGCCATCAGCGGCGACGGTAAAAGAGCCCCCAACGATGTCGATCCAATCCAAAGGCCGCCGCGAGGCGAAGAAGAAGCTGGCCGAGCGCGAGCGCAACCAGGCCGAAGCCAATCCAGAACCGAAGGCGAAAGTGGAGCCGCATGCGGAACTGCGCGACCAGGACCGTACCTTGCTGGCTGGCATCGTCCGCCGCGAGGGTGAGTGGGTGTTGGGCATGAACGGCAAGATCGCCGGTGAAACCACCAGCGCCGCTCGCGTACTGGCGCTGATCATGCGCGCTGCCGAATTACACGAGCGCAACAACACCCCTGTGCGGCTGATGTATTCGGACGCACTCAAGGACGCTGCCCACGCCGAAGTGGCAGAGCAGGGCATCGATTTCGATACCTACAAGCGCAACCTGGCCGCAGAGCTCGGCGCCGGCGCCCGGAACACCGCCGCCACGCATTGAAGCCCGTGTGCTGGCAGTGAATGGACAAGGGCGCCGAAAGGCGCCCTTGTCGTTTGTGTTGGTGAAGTCGCCATCGCTGATGCGGCATAGCCCGTGAGAGCAGTTGAGCGGTTTTGTCCTCGTAACCCGGGTAAGCGAAGCGCACCCGGGGAACGGCTTTCCCGCGCTTATCGCCCGCGACACCAATGCGCGATGGCCGCTTCGTTCTGTCGTTCGCGAGCGAGCGTGCAGTTCTCTTTGATGGCTTTCGCATCTGCATCGTGCGGTGCCGCAGTCGGGGCATGCGGCATGGAGCTGCATGCACTCAACGCAAGCAGTCCGCACAACACCGTTGCAGCCATCGCTGCAGATTTCACCATCACGCTGCAGACCCCCCGTAGTTCCACAGTGGGCGGAACGCCGCGCGATGCAGCCAGGCCAAGGCGGCGAGATAGCAGAAGTGGAACGTTCCCCAAGGCCATTGCTGATTGAGGAACAGGTGAAAGATGAAAATGCCGGTGACCAATGGCGCCAGAATCGCGATGCCCAAGGGCGCGGTTCGACGGAAGAACAATAGGCCGCCACCGACAAGACAGACGGCTGCGATGAGCGGTTCAACGATGCCGCTTGTCGTCAATGCAGTGGTGAGTGCCTTTGCCGCCGGCGCCTCTTCATGATCGGGCCAGGAGGTGGCGAACAGTTTGTGGGAGAACCACGATGCGCCGGCATAGGCATAGAACAGCGCGTACAACCAACGAGCGACAGCGATGATCTTGTTCATGCGATCTACTCCAGTTGTTGCTGGTAAACGCAGGGATCAAGCCGAACCGCGATGCAACTATGGCTTGAGAGTGGTGTTCGGTAAAAACACTGCAGACATCGTCCCGCCAATCGTTGCGTGCAACGCAAGCTGCCTCAAGTAGCCGCCGGAAACGCTGAAGGCGATATGCGGAAGGTGCTTGATGATGCGCTTTCCCCAGCGTCGATACAGGTGCCGGGCATAGGGAAGAATCATGCTGCCGAATACAACGCTCAGCTGAGCGGAGACAAGGTAGACCAGTACATCCAGCCCCAGCGCATCCAGTACGGGGACGAACGTTGCAAGTTCAGGGTTGGAAGCAATGCAAAGAATGATGATGGCGGTAAGTACGGCGAATGCCTTGCTTCGGCCGGTTCCAGATTTGATCTTCAAGAGGTTCATGGATTCTATTGAACGTCAGGGCTGAGACTACTCGCGAAGTACTCTCGGTTTAAGTGGTTGTCGGGTTATGCCCAGCGACCCTGCAGGATAGCGAGGCACGGATACAACATCACTGTCCTGCCTCCGGGTTTCCGGTTGGCGTGCCCGGCACGCTTCTCTGCCGCGATGGCGCGTTCAAATTGTCCATGTCCGAGACTATCTGCCAAGGCCCATCGGGCGTGCGACGCAGGGTGAGCGTGAATTTCCCTGCGTCGCGGGATGTGGTGCCGAAGCTGTAGCCACCGATGATGTAGCCGGTCGTGTCTGCAGCGGCAAAGGCGAGTGCGCGCAGCCGCAATGGGCTGCCCGCACCTTGACCTTCGTAGGCCGCCTGGATCGCCGGGCGGCCACGGACTGGCGGACGATTGCTTTGCAGCACGAATCCATCCGCTGCAAAAAAAGAGGCGAGGGCTGCAGCATCACCGGCCTGCCATGCGCGCTCATAGTCGCGGAGGACACGATCCAACTCAGGCGGCAATTCAACATCGGGAAGCTCAGTGCTAGCCACTGGTGCTGCGATGTTTTGCGCAGGAAGTGAGCTCGTCATCAGCATGAAGCCAAGGGCGATGGCAGGAGTGATGAAATGACGCATACGTCCCCATCCTGTTTTCTCAAGGCGGAAAGATGGCGGTCTTAAATCCCACCGCCTTGCGGCTTCAACGTGGATGAAGGGTCGGCCCCCGTCTGCGGCTGCCCAGACATTACGCTCTCAATCCATCCGATGTAATGGCTCAAGCGGACATTGCAGGTGACCTGCCCATAGCGCCCGGGTCGGGCGGTCAGGACGTTGCCCTGGACGACTTTCCAGGAGCCCAGCCCGGCCAACGACCATTGATCATTGGTCTGGATCAGCAAAGGGCCGCCGCTGTCACCGTTCCCCAATACGCCTTCCAGCGGAAGGGCCGATGCTGGCTCGTCGAACACGTAGCAAAGCCAGCGGTCGTAGGCGCTGGTGACCTTATTGAACGCGCGGCGGAGTTCGGTCCGATTGGGGCCTCGTGGATCGTGCCCCGTGTCGCCTGTACCCGTAGCGCCTTTCCCGATGATCTTGATGATCTGGCCCGGTTCGTCGCTGCGCTCGTAGATGGTGGCAGGAGCGACATCCGTCACCGGCTGGGCCAACTTGATCAGTGCGATGTCGTCAGAAGAGGCAAGAACGACCACGATCAACATTGCTTCGCCACTGGCCGTCGCCTGATCGATCAACTCCTGCGGCAACGTCTTGTACCCGGAATGCACGACGACGCGCTCAACGTCCCTGGATACCCCGTTGATCGTCACGTGCTTGAGTTCGGCGTGCGCCGGGAGCGTATGCGCGGCAGTAATGGCCCATTGCGGAGCAATCAATACACCGTGCCCCTCACCGGGCATGTCGACGAGAGCAGGAAACTCAGAGGTGGGGATCCGATACTTCGAGTCATCAACGTCATGCCGGATGACGATGGCACTGGCCGTGGATGACATCGCGAAGAGTAGGGTGAGCAGCAGGAAGCGGGTCATGTGATGCCCTGAGGGAACGGGTGTCGGGGGCGGGTGGAGTCGCGAAACGATATCGGATTGAAGGCATCGTGTGGACTCAAGAACGAATGAGAGCGCCATGTCTCAGGTAAAGCATGCGGAACAAGCCGCCAAGCACTAACCATCCGACGTCCCCCCAAGATTGAGTAGCACATCGGTTTGGAGTCCAATCCTCAATGACAAGGAGATTGGACGTGAAGAAGCGCTTTACCGAAGAACAGATCATTGGCTTCCTGCGTGAGGCTGAAGCAGGCATGCCCATCAAGGATCTTTGCCGCCGGCACGGCTTCAGCGAGGCCTCGTACTACCTGTGGCGCAGCAAGTTCGGCGGTATGAGCGTGCCCGAAGCCAAGCGGCTGAAGGACCTGGAATCGGAGAACACGCGCCTGAAGAAGCTACTGGCTGAGCAGGTATTCGAGAACGACGTGATCAAGGACGCATTGCGAAAAAGTGGTAACCGCACCAGCGCGCAGGCTGCTGGTGCGGAGCATGGTTGAGAAGGGGTTGAGCGAGCGGCGAGCGCTGGCGGTAGCGCGCATGAGCGCCAGCGCGTTGCGATATGTGCCCAGACCCGACAACAACGCCGAGCTTCGTGAGCAGATTGCCGCTTTGGCACACCGGCACAAACGCTACGGCGTGGGCATGATCCATCTGAAGCTGCGGCAGCAAGGGCTTGTTGTGAACTACAAGCGGGTGGAGCGCCTGTACCAAGAAGCCGGTCTACAAGTCCGTCGCAGGAAGCGCAAAAAGGTGCCAGTGGGCGAGCGCCAGCCGCTGATACGGCCGTCCGCTGCAAATGAAGTGTGGTCGATGGACTTCGTATTTGATCGAACTGCTGAGGGTCGGGTGATCAAGTGTCTGACCATCGTCGATGATGCGACCCATGAGGCAGTTGCCATCGAAGTGGAGCGAGCCATATCGGGCCAAGGGGTATCCAGAGTGCTGGACAGGCTGTCAGTTCAGCGCGGTCTGCCGCGAGTCATCAGGACGGACAATGGAAAGGAATTCTGCGGAAAAGCCATGGTGACCTGGGCTCACGACAAGGAAATCGCCCTGCGCTTGATCGAGCCAGGGAAACCGAATCAGAACGCTTATGTTGAGTCGTTCAACGGCCGGCTACGCGATGAATGCCTCAACGAACACTGGTTCCCAACATTGTTCCATGCCCTTACCGGTATCGAAAGCTGGCGACGTGACTACAACGAAGAAAGGCCCAAAAGAGCACTCTATGGGGTGACACCTGCCCAGTACGCCGCGCAGTTGGCGGCGAAGACAGATAAGATCAAAACCGGACTCTAAACCCGACCATTACTCAGGTCGGGGGGACGTCGGGAAAGCAGGAGTCAGAGTCGGGTTCTTCAATAACTCAACTCTGCCCCCTGTTTTGCTCGGTTCTATAACCGAGCCCGACTCCATTCAGCCCTCGGCTACGCCACGCCTTTACAGATCGAGCAGCAATATCACCAGGTCGGGAGTGTCCCCTGACTACCTTATCCATGGAATCCGGGGTAGTTCACTCTGCCCCCTGTTTTGCCGCATGCTGGGTTGGCTCTATCAAGCTAGTATCGAAAAACAAGGAAAAATTGGGGCGTCGCCGGGCTGATGGGAAATGTGTTTAGAGATCTAGGTCTTAGGGGGTGCGTAGCAACTTCCAATTACTGTCAAAGCTTTCTTTATTGGGGGTGTCAAAGTCGATTGAGTTTCCTGACCTGATTTGTTGATAGTACCGGTTTGCAATCGACGCCCCTTCAGAATCTGAGATCGGACGCATGCCCCAAAACTGAGTTTCGAAGTAGCGAGTGTGCGATTCTCCAAATTTGTCCGCATAGCTGATGCGTGAAAATATCTTTATATCAGACGTAATTGACCGTCGTTCAGTGGTTATTGATTCTTCAAATTCCCTGGTGGCTAGATTCCATTGTGTGTGAGGCTTTCCTTGGATAATGCGTAATTGGCCTCGTGATTCAGAATTTGCTTGAATGACTGAGGAGAAGAGGTTGCGAATGGGGATGAGTGCGGATTTGAGTTGCAAAGGAGGGTTTCTGCTTTCTCCTGTGCGAATAACTTCAAGTTCCCGTGGGTGCCAGAATGGAAAAATCTCAACTTCTAAAGAAAAAAGGTCAGATCCTTCGTTTGAAATAATGAGATCATCAAATCGCGGGCCTTCTAGGTTTCTTAATGAATAACGCAATTGTATGTTTGGAAGGTGTGTTTCTATCTGTGCTAGCGCCTGGGTTCGTTGAACTTCTAGTGCGGACTTTTGAATTTCACTCTGTGTCTTGGCTATTCCTACAGCAAAGTAAGCAATGGTTCCTGTAAATAAAGCGAACACAATCTTTGAGAAAAAATCGAAGATGGGGCCGTTTTCTTTACACCATTCGCGGAAGATGCTGAGTCCTTTCATAAATGCTCCAGTTTATTCGGGTGCTTAGGCACAGTGTTTGGTGGACTATCCCGTTTTTCGCCGGGCATGTGGATTCCCATGCTTGTTTTAAAATAATAACTTGCGCCAACTCTTTGCTTGATGAAGTGTCGCCTCCCCGCATTCCGGTGGTGCTATCGGTTGCGCCTGAAAGTTTCGTGGGCTGGGTTGGTTCTATCAACCCAGCATTGTAAAAAACAAAGGCGCTGGGTTGGTGTGGCTAACCCAGCCTACGGTCCTGAGCCCTGTTTTGTCATTTGATATTGGAAGCGATAATGGGCAGTTAGCTAGATTGCTTCGTTGCAGCAACCACAGATCTCGATGCGAGTTCTATGACAGAGCGCGGCGACGAGTTGTCCCCTTCACCTCCTTGTTGCGTGTAGCCAGTTGGTTGAGGGGAAAAGACGCAGCTCGCGGCGTGAACCATGACGGCATCGCGTGCTCCGCTGTCGGTTGCGCCCTCGACGAGTGCTCGGTGCGTCATTAGCGCGTTTTGCCTGTGCTTGTTAACGACGGAGTTGTGCTTGTGACTCATGAAATTGCGCGCTGACAGGATCAGCATATATGTGATGACAAAGAACACTAGAGCTTTGCTGATCGCAAGCTGGATAGTGTCGTAAATGGTTTCTGGGCGCAGGACTGGAATGCGATGGATAAACAACGAAGCCGCGGCAAAGGCGCCGAGGAACCATGCGATGCGCACAGTGCGCTTCCTCCACTCTTCGGCCTTGTTTTCATGAGTTTCACTTTCCGCTCGAAAGTGAGCCGCTTGCTGAGTGACGCCCTCTTCTGCCGCAACCTTACGGATCTCGTCGAGAACCCGACGGGCTTCCGCTTCGTGCTCCGCCATTGTTTTTGAGAATGATGTTGACCTATCCTCAACTGACTGGAGTGTTGCTCGAGCCGTCGCATCAAGACGCTGAAAATCAGCTGCCCGATGGAGTGAGTATGAAATGTAAGGGTGAAGTCCTTGGAATATGCTTGGATAGGTGGCTATCAGAGTGTCAATGATCTGCTGGCGTTGTTGCTTAGGGTTGCCACTTTCGGGGCTGAATTCTTCAATCTGCTTGAATAGATTAAAGACGTTGTTCGCATGACTCTTGATGCTTTCGAGAACTGGATCAGGGAAGTCCTGGAGTGCTTCGACTGAAAGTCTCCGAAAAATATCAACGAGCCTCTGTGCAGGCTCAACTGCATCTCCAAAATGTAGCTGAGCGCCGAGGTCTTCAGTTCGCCTCAGTGTCTCGGATTGAAACGACTGAATGCGCTCGAGAGACTCTTTGGTTTCTTCGTATTTTTCTTTTGATCCAATAAACATCGGGGAGTCTCCTGGATTAATTTGCAGCAATGGGGTTGGGCTGAATTTCGTGAGGTGTGAAAGTGAGCCTGACCCCGTTGTTCGAACCATTCTCGGCGAGGGTGGTAAGTGAGTCTGGAGCTGTTATTTAAAGCGCATCTGCGAGTTGCCACCCGGCATGTGTAAGCTCGAACATCTCTCCTTTGTTCCCAACTGTAGACACAAGGCCGCTGGACACTAGGTCGCTCAACGCAGAATCGTACTTTGCGAAATCTCGACTACTTCCTTCCCCGAAGGTCAGGCGGCCTGCCTGAATGGTGCGTCCGCCGATGTAGCTCATCCTCATGATGCTTCCTGATTTGTCCTGCGCAGCAGCTTTCAAGATCTCTCGCCCTTGCGCCGACACGCGAGCACCATTTTCGCGATCAGTGAGGGCAACTGACATCTCTTCTCTTTCGCGACGAAGCGCATCAATTTCTTTCTTCAATTTTTCCTTGAGCTTCTCGTCCTCAATTTCAAGAACTTCCTCATCCCTTTTCGCGCGCTCGATCAATTCGGACTCTTTGCTCGCGAAGAATGCAGATCTGGATTGTTCGAGCTGAGTCTTCCTTAGTGTCTTTTTATGCTCTGAATCGAGATGAAGGTTGTCTATATACTCGAATGGGCGCCTTGATAGAAGGCCGAATCCTAGCCGAACCCAAGGGGATACAAGTGTTATAAGTCCGCCAGCAAGTAGTGGAATTGCTATTAAGCTCCATGCGCTCGTTTGTGCATCAAATGCAGCTAAGCGCTCTTGCGGACTTCCATTCGTCACCGAGAGTAGGAAGATGCCTCTCCAGTTGAGTCCTATAAACGCCAGTAGCGCGTAGCCAAAGTATGGCGCCTTGATACGGGCACTGATCGCGTCAAGTACGTCTTGCATTGTCTTCCCCCATATATCGAATACGCGCTAAATATTATTGGACCGCCCAATTGCGGCATGGCGCCGATCATGGCCGACTTTCATGGTGCTGGCAATGCAAGGGGTTTTTGTTGCTTTTCAGCTATTTGATGGGCTGCCCGGGTGTTATGCCGCAAAAGTAGGAGATAACGGTTGTGCTGCCGCTCGCTGATGCAATGAGGGTGCCACGTATATAACGCATTTGAAAAATTCAGATGAAATCACCAGAAAAAAGAAGGGCGCCATAAAGGCGCCCTTTGTCTTCAATTCACACGCAAGGTTTATTTCGCAGCGGTGGCCGGGGTTGCCGGTGCATTGGCCGCCGGCGCCTGCGCCGTCCACCCACACATCTGCCCTTCGTTTTGCTGCTTCAGCCATTCCTGCAGTGGGGCGAAGTATTCCAGCATCGGGCCGGCGTCGAGTTTCTCTTCGCCGGTCAGTTCTTTCAGCGTGGCCTGCCATGGCTGGCTGGCGCCCTTGCTCAGCATTGCCCAGAACTTCTGGCCGGCTTCCTTGTTGCCGTAGAAGCTGCACTCGTTGAGCGGGCCGGTGTAACCGGACGCGTCGCACAGGCCCTTGTAGAACTGGTACTGCAGGATGCGCGCCAGGAAGTAACGCAGGTACGGGGTGTTGCCTGGCACGTGGTACTTGGCACCAGCGTCGAAGAACTCTTCACCGCGTGCGCCGGCCGGGGCCACGCCCTGGTACTGCGCCTTCAGTTCCCACCACTTCTGGTTGTACTGGTCCGGCTTGATCGAGCCGTCGAACACGCCCCAGCGCCAGCGGTCGATCATCAGACCGAACGGCAGGAACGACACGCCCGACATCGCCATGCGCATCTGCGCGTTGATGGTGGCTTCGCGGCTTTCCTGCTGTGCGTCGACCAGGCCGATCGAGTTGAGGTACTTCGGTGTCATCGCCAGCACGATGGTGTCGCCGATGGCTTCGTGGAAGCCGTCGTTGGCACCGCCCTGGAACAACGGCGGCAGCGGGTTGTAGGCCAGGTCGTAATAGATGTGGCCCAGCTCGTGGTAGATGGTGGTGAAGTTTTCTTCGTTCGGGGTGATGCACATCTTGGTGCGCACGTCGGCGCCGATGTCCTTGCCGTCGCCGCCCATGTTCATGTCCCAGGCGCTGGCGTGGCAGACCACGTTGCGGTCCAGCGGCTTGATGAACTGGGTGTTCTGCCAGTAGCTCTCCGGCAGCTTGGGCATGCCCAGTGACACGTAGAAATCCTGCGCGCGTTCGGTCATCTGCTTGGCGGTGGCCAGTTCGGCGTCACGCTGCGCCTTGAAGCGGGCAGACACGTCGGCATTGCCGTCGATCTTGCGCAGCGAGGCGCTGAGGTTGGTCTGGTACTGCTTTTCCAGCGCGGCGGTGATGTCCAGGCTGCCTGCGTTCGGGTACGGCGCGGTCATGTCCCACAGGTTGCTCCAGTCCTGCTGCCACATGTTGCCGGTGAGATGGGCGGCGATCATGCCACCAGCCACTTCGGCCTTGTCCTTGCCGTATTCCTTGTCGAGTTTGGCGCGGGTGTAGCAATGCAGCTGTTCGTACAACGGCTTGACCTGGTCCCACAGACGATCGGTTTCCGGGCCAACCTGCTCGGCCGGCATGTCGTAGCCGCTGCGCCACATCTGGCCGGCGTCGCTGTAGCCCAGCTCGCGGGCGCCTTCGTTCACCAGCTCGACAAAGCGCTGGTAGTTGGCGCGCGATGGCACGGCGGTGGAATGCCAACCCTGCCAGGCGTCGAGCTGCTTGTTGTAGTCGCGCGAGCTGGCCAGCACGCTTTCGAGGTCGCCGAGCTGGCGGCAGTTCTGCTTGTCGCCTTCGCCCACGCAGTAGGTGCCGGCGCCGTAGTCGCCTTCCATCTTGGTGGCGATGCCGGCCAGTTCAGCCAGCTTCTGCGGGTCGCGCGGGGCGGGCATGGAGGTCATCAGTTTGAGCAGGCTGATGGCGCGCGTGGTGTCGGCGCTCATCGGCTGGCCGTCGTACTTGTTGGCCTGCTCGATCCAGCCATTGAGAACGGTCAGCCAGCGCTCGTTGGCCTTGGCGGCCACGCGTGCGGAATCGTCATTGATGTAGGTGGACGACAGCCACTGCGCCGAGGTCATTTCCGGGTACATGGCCTTGTATTCGGCATTGACGCGGGCAATGAACTGGTCGGCGCTTTCCGCCGGTGTGGCAGCGGTGGTGGCCGGCGTGCCGGCGTCCGGTGTGGCGTCCTTTTTACAGGCAGCCAGCGAAAGTACGGCCACGCCTATGGCGGCGGCCAGCAACAGATGACGATTCTTCACGTAAATCCCCGGTAATGGTTACAAGTACCGGCGAAGGCTAGAGGGGCGGCGCGGGGGCCGCAAGTGGACCAAGGCAGGGCAAGTGGCTGCAGGCCCGGAATTGAGATGATTCCGAGGCTTGGCCTACCCGCAGGAGCGGTGTGCACTGCAAAGCAGTGATGCGTTGCCGCAACCGCGCATCCCGGATGCGCGCGGCGCACCCGGGTTTACTTGCGCAGGGTGATATCGGCTGTGCGGCTGATCCTGCTCTGCCTACGTCTTGCTTCCGGGTTCACAGCCGGCGAACACATCGCGGCTGCGGTCGTAGACCGAGGTGCTTACCTGCATCAGGCCGAGTACCGACGGGAACAGGTTGTCATGGTCGGCGCGCTGCCCGGCGCGTTGACGCAGGCACTGCAGGTTCAAACCGCGGTCGCTGGCGAAGCCCGGCGAAAACCACATCACCATCGGTACGCGGGTCTGTTCTTCCGGCGCGATGGCATAGGGCATGCCGTGCAGATACAGGCCCTTTTCGCCGAGTGACTCGCCGTGGTCGGAGAGGTAGATCATTGCCGTGTCGTAATCGTCCATGCCGCGCAATGCAGCGATGGTGCGGCTGAGGAAATGGTCGGTATAGCGAATGGCGTTGTCGTAGCTGTTGACGATGTCATCGCGGCTGCATTTGCCCAGGTCCGCTGTTTCACAGGTGGGGGTGAACTGGCGGAACTGCGCCGGGTAACGCTGGAAGTAGCTGGGGCCGTGGTTGCCCAGCTGATGCAGTACCACTACGCGGTCACCGGGCTTGGCACGCACTTGTGTGGCCAGGTCGTTGAGCAGGATCTCGTCCATGCAGCGACCGTCGGCGCAGAGGCCGGGCAGCGTGGCATCGTCCAGGCGTTCGATCTGCAGGTCATCGCACACGCCCTTGCAGCCGGACTGGTTGTCGCGCCACAACGTGCTGATGCCGGCGCGTTCCAGAACGTGCAGCAGCGATTGATGGCCGCGGATTTTCTTTTCGTCATAGTCGTGGCGACCGAACGGCGAGAACATGCAGGGCAGCGAGACTTCAGTGCTGGTGCCGCACGAATGCATATCGGGGAAATTGACCGCACCGGTCTGCGACAGTTCTGGTGTGGTCTGGCGTGCATAGCCATTCAACCCCCAGTTCTGCGCGCGCACGGTTTCACCCACCACCAGTACCAACAGGCGCGGCTTGCTGTTGGCGGCGCGCGGCATTGCTTTGGCATCGGTGCCGATGGCCTGTTTGGGCTGCTTGCGAATGGGGCTGGCGCTGCTCATGTTCTGCCGCAACGCGATGAGGTAGTTGACCGGCGTTGCCAGGTAGCGCACTTCGCGGTGATTGCGCATCAATGCGGAGATGTCCTGGAACGACGCCATCGCACCCGCGCCACCCACGATCACCACGCCCAGCAGGAAGGCAATACGCCATAGCAGCGTGCGCCCTACGCTGCGCTTGCGGATGCGCACGCGCCACAGCAACAGCGTGGGCAGCACGGCGTAGCCGAACAGCGGCAAGAGCAGGGCAGGTGTCATCAACTCGCTGGATTCCTTGCGGTCGGTGGCCAGCACGTTGCGCAGCATGTCTGCATCCAGGTAGACGTTGTAGCTGTTCATGTAATGCACGGCAAAGGCCGTGGTGATGAACAACACGGTCAGCAGCACCTTGGCATTCCAGCGCCACAGCAGCAGGCCGAACAGCAGTGCGTGCACGCTCAACAGCAGGGCGAACAACGAGGTGGCAAACAGTACGCTGCCCGGATGCGTGGCCATCGCGCTGCGCCAGAACAGCGCGTTGCACGCCAAAGCAAAAAATGTACTGGCCAGCAGGATCAGCGTCTCGCTGCTGATCTCCGGACGCCAATCGCGCAGCTTGCTCCACGACATTTCCTGCAGACGAAAGCGGGGGGCGACGACGCTCATGCGGCTTCTCCCTTGTTGAGCAGGCGGGTGTATGCCTGCGGCGCCGGAGCGGTGACCGGGCCGAACATCCAGAGGGACAGCAGCGCGGCAACCGCCCAGCTGATTGCCAGCGACCACAGGTCATGCGAAAGGAAATGCGCGCCGCGCAATTGCTGCGCGATACCGAAGGCAGCGCCGACTGCCAGGGCGGCGGCCAACGCCGGCCAACGCCACTGCGGGCGTATCTGCAGCATGAAGAAGTACAGCGCCACCCAGGCATAACCGGCGCTGGCGTGGCCGGCCGGGAAGCAGGCCGCGTGGCCCAGTGATATCGGGCGCGCCTGCAACAAACCGATGAACGGACGCAGGCCGCCGTAGCGTTCCAGGTCCCACGGGCAATCCATTTGGGTCCAGCTTTTCAGCAGCGATACCACGCCGGTGGAAAGCGCCACAGCCAGCAATAAGTAGAGCAATGGTTTGCGCAGCGGGCGCCAGCGGGCATCGAAACGGGTGCGGACCAACCCCAGAATCACCAGCAATGCGGCGAAGGTACTGAGGTTCCTGCCGCCCTTGTGCAGCAGATGGCTGGTCCACCAGGCATCGCGCAGTACCCATTGGTTGCCCTGCCAACGATAGAGCTGGTCAGCAAGCCACTGGTCGCCACCACCGGCCATCAACAGCAGGCTGGCAACGCCAAGGATGGCGGCGGGGATCAGCAGCGTCCGGCTGATGAACTCCAAACGCGTGCTTGGCAAGGATGCGACGAAGAGGCGAACGGGCGTGGACTGGGGCATGGAACAGGCGTGCCATCAAGGTTGATGGCGGAATGCTGTTCCCGCATCTGTCGGAGTGCGGTCGGAGTTGTGTCGGATTTATGTTGGAGCGGGTGCTGCGGTTCAAGTCAGTGCGCGTGATGTCGATTGCCCCTCCGTTGCCTGCCGGGCAATCGACGTCCAGCGCGGCTTAGTCGTTGTTGTCCTCAACAGCGGCATTGCCACTAGGAACCACGCCGTGGGTGCGTGCGATGCAGGCCGCATCCAATGCAGTGCCCGGTAGGAGCTGCCAGTTGTTGCGGTTGGCACTGCCGATGTCGATAACCTGTGCTTTATCGACACAGGGCGACATTGCCGCGTCCAGTACGAACAACCAGCGTCGCGTCGGCGCCTGGGTAACCCAGCGGGCGGCGTCCTCCCATTGCTCACCCACCGGCCGTTTGAAGCCGAAATCCGTGGCTTGGGGATCGGTTTGCAGCAGGTTCTGTTCGCGCCAGGCCACCATGCCCAACTCCGCATCCGGACCAATGCGCGCGCGCACCTTGTCCATCACCAGCGAGGCTGAGCTGTAGGGGTCCAGCGCCGGCATGGCACCCAGCCCATACATCGACCACAGCAGCACCGTGGTCAGCACCACGGCCAAACCGACACGACGCAGCCGCAGCACGATAGCCAGTACCAGCGTTGCCGCACCAAAGCCGAGCAGCCACCAGCCCACGCGCGGCAGTACCCACAGGTCGATGGCCCGTTTGACCGCATTGCGTTGCGCCCAGCCGTCGCCGTGCACTGCGCCATAGCCGACCACCAGCGTCGCTATCGCCAGCACCAGTACGTACAGCAGCAGCACCCAGCGCACGCCGGTGCGCCGCAGCAGGCCCGGCAGCAACGGTGCAGCGGCAATGGCCAACGCGGGCAGCATCGGCAGGATGTAGACCTCGCGTTTGCCGGGGCTGGCGCTGAAGAACAGCAGCACCAGCAGCGCCCAGCCCAGCAACAGGAGGTAACGCGGGTCGGCACGGCGGCAGCGGCGCCACCACGCCGGCAGCAGCCAGGGCAGCAGCAGGCTGCCCGGCAGCCACAGGGTGACCATCACCTGCAGGTAGTACCAGGCGGGCTGCGTGTGATGCCAGGCGTTGGCGTAGCGGGTGCCGGTCTGCTTGAATAGCAGCTCATGCGCATAGGCCTGCAGCCCGGGGTCCGGATTCTTCAGCAGGGCGATGGCCAGTGGCCCCAGCCACACCGCCGTGCCGGCAATGAAGGCAGGCAAGAGTAGCCACCACGCCCAGCTGCGGCCTGGGCCCGGCGCCCGAGGATGACGCCAGCGCCAGGCAAGCCAAGGCAGCAGGATCAGCAGCGGCAGGAAGCCTACGCCCTTGGTCACGGTGCCCACGCCGGCAGCGAACGCTGCCAGTGCCAACGCGCCCCAATTTGGACCTAGCAGCAGATGGCGCAGCAAGCCCCATAGGGCCAGCGTGGTCATGCCCATCAGCACCATGTCGATCTGCGCCCGCTTGGCCATCAGCCCGAACTGGATACAGACAAACAGCCCCAGGACCGCGTAGCGCGCCACCTGCCGGTTCCACAGGCGGCGTGACATATCCCAGGTCAGCCATAGCGTCAGCAGTGCCGCCAGCAATGACGGCACCAGGAAAGATAGGTTCCAGCTGCCCAGCAGCTTGTAGGTGCCGGCTTGTATCCACATGAAGGTCGGCGGCTTTTCGGCATACAGCTCGCTGCCGCGGTGGGGCAGCAGCCATTGCCCGGTTTCGACCATGTGCCGGGCGGCCAGCACGAAGCGGGGTTCATCCGGCGGCTGCGGTGAGCGCATGCCGAGCCCAGCCAGCAGGCTGGCGATGACCAGCGCGATGACGATGGCAAACCACAGGGAGGTCGAATGGGGGCGGGGATTGGACGGGCGCACTGGGGGCTCGTTGGGTTGGACGGCGGGATGATGACGCGTCAGGCGTTGGAAGCGCGTCAGAATCGCCATCCGCCGTTTCGACGGCATTCCGACGACCCCGGCGCTAGGATGTGCAGGTTCGCCCCCAAAGTGCGGGGCTTTGAAGGTTCTGCCTGCATGCGGCTGCTGGTCATTGAAGACAATCGCAATCTGATTGCCAACCTGTTCGACTACTTCGAAGCGCGCGGTCATGTGCTCGACGTGGCCCCGGATGGTGTCACCGGCCTGCATCTGGCCGGCACTCAGAGTTACGACGCGATCCTGCTCGACTGGATGCTGCCGCGCATGGAAGGCCCGGAAGTCCTGCGCCTTCTGCGTGAAGAGCACCGTTCCGAGGTGCCCGTCATCATGCTGACCGCTCGTGATGAGTTGCCGGACAAGATCACTGGCTTTCGCGCCGGTGCCGACGACTACCTGACCAAGCCGTTCGACCTGCCCGAGCTGGAAGTCCGCCTTGAGGCAGTCATGGCCCGCATCAAGGGCCGCAATCCGCGCAAGGTGCTGGAAGTGCACGACCTCACCCTGGACATGGGCACGCTGGAAGCGCAGCGCGCTGGCCAGGTACTGCATCTTTATCCAGCCTGCCGCAAGCTGCTGGAGTTGTTGATGCGTGCCAGCCCGGCTGCAGTTACCCGCGACCAGCTCGAATTCGCGCTTTGGGGCGACGAGCCACCGGACGGCGACATGCTTCGCTCGCATATCTATGAGTTGCGCCGCGCCGTTGATGGCCCGTTCGAGCAGAAGTTGCTGCATACGTTGCCGCGTGTGGGTTACCGGTTGTCGGTACCAAGCGGGACGGACAAGGCGCCATGAAGCGGCCCACTTTGCGGCGCAAGTTGCTCGGGTGGCTGGGGGCGTATCTAGCCCTGATCACGCTGGCGGTGTTTGGTGCGGCCAACTATGTGCATGAGCACGCCGAGCACGCGGTCTGGCGTTCGTTGTTGAACACCGAGCTGGACAGCATTCTGGCGCACATGCGCGTAGATGCTGACTACCATTGGCAGGATTCGGACACGCTGTTTTTCTTCGGTGGCAACCCGTCGCAACCCTTGCCCGATTCGTTGGCTGAGTTGAGGCCCGGCCTGCACGACGGAGCACTGCTGGAAGGCCGAAAAAGTGCGGCGATGGTGCGCGACACCTCCGACTTCGGCCGCGTGGTGCTGGTGTTGGACATCACCGACTTCGCCGAGCTGGAGCATTTCGCCACCCGTTGGGCAATGCTTGCCGGTGTCGCCTTGGTGCTGGTCACGCTGTTGATGGCGTGGGTCGGCATGAATCGTTTGGTGCGGCCATTGTCGACGCTGGCGCAGGATATCGGCGCGTTGCGGCCGGAGCTGCGCGGGCAGAAGGTGGTAGTGCGTTCGGGCGGCAGTGCGGAGCTGGAGGTCATCGCCGGCGCATTGAATGATTACCTGCAGCGCAATGAGCACTTCGTCGAACGCGAGCGGGTGTTCATCAGTACCGCGAGCCATGAACTGCGCACGCCGATTGCAGTGATTGGCGGCGCGACCGAGTTGGCGCTGGAGCAACCTGAGTTGCCGGTGAAAGCACGACAGCAATTGCAGCGGATTCGCAATACCACGGCTGGCGTCGAACAGCTGATCCAACTGCTGTTGGTGTTGGTGCGCGACCCGGCCAAGCTGGCAGCGATGAGCGAGCTGGTGGCGTTGGATCAACTGTTGCCGGAGATCGTCGAGGACCATCGTCACCTGGCCAGCGGCAAAGAGTTGGACCTGGCGTTGCAGCAGCTCGACGAATGCCGCGTGTTGGCGCCGCTCGGCGTGGTGCAGGCTGCCATTGGCAACCTGTTGCGCAACGCTATCGAGAGCAGTGACCGTGGCGTGATTCGCCTGACGGTATCGCCGCAGGCCGTGGTCACCATCGAAGATCCCGGTCATGGCATGAGCCCGGAAGAAGTGGCGCAGGTGTATGCACGCATGGCCAAGGGCGAACGCAATATGCGGTTGGGAATCGGTCTGGATTTGATCGCGCGGCTATGCGATCACCTGGGCTGGAAGCTGGACATTCAATCGCAGCCCGAACGCGGCACTCGGGTCACCCTCGACATGAGTAGTTCGCTGCCGGCATGACGTATGCCTGGATGAGCCGCTGAGGCAGGTGCTCGCCAATCTGACCCGTCGCCGGAAACATCCCTGCTTCTACCGTTAAGGCAAGGGAGGGTCGGGGAGGGCTGGCTCTTGCTCGGGACAGCCAGTCCAGTAGCTCACTTTGCTCTTACGAAACCGGCAACAACTCGCGCTCGATCAACCACTGGCGTGCATCGTCAGCATCCTGCTCAAACCATGCCTGTGTTGAACCCAGACGGTAGGTGTAACCCCACGCATCCATGTCTGTCATCAGGCGCGCGCTGCCGACGCCGGGCAACTGCCCCGCCAGCACAATCTGCAGATAGCAGGTGGCGTCTTCCTCGGGTACCGAATCGGTAGCGTCGGTATGTACCTGCGCACGCCGTTCAGGCGGCAACACGATGAGATGGCAGGACTCGTGCAGCATCGAATGCACCGGCGTGTCGTCGCGCACATAGACATCGCAGGCGATGATGCCGGCCTCGGGTTCGCCCCAGTAACTGCCGGGGATTTTTTCACCGGCCGCAACGTGATTGAGGCGCAGGCCGTGGCGGCCGAGCAGGGCGGCAGCGTCGTCCCAGTGGATATCACCCACACACAGGATGTCGGCGGTGGCGTCGGGGGTGGTCAGGTCGGGCATGGGCTTCAAAACCACCGGGGCCGCTGGATTCAGCGGCCCCGGAAGGGTATTGCGGTAATCAGGCCTGGGGGCCTTCCGGTAGGGCCACGGAGATATCGAGCACGTCGTGCTCGCCATCCTTGACCAGATCCACCTTCACCGCGTCAGCATCGATGTTGACGTACTTCTTGATCACTTCCAGCAGCTCGCGCTGCAGTAGCGGCAAGTAATCGGGACCGCCGCGATGGCTGCGCTCCTGCGCAATGATGATCTGCAGGCGGTTCTTGGCGGTTTCTGCGGTGGTCTTCTTGGCCTTGAGGAAATCAAAAAGTCCCATCTTCACCCTCCGAACAGCTTGCTGAAGAAGCCCTTTTTCTCAACCGTGATGAAGCGCATCGGGCGCTCATCACCGAGAATGCGTGCGACGGCATCGTCGTAGGCTTGGCCGGCTGGCGATTCGCTGTCCAGGATCACCGGTTCGCCCTTGTTGGAGGCGTTGAGCACGTCACCGGATTCGGGCACGACACCGATGGCCTTCAGGCCCAGCACTTCTTCCACGTCGGTGATGCTCAGCATCTCACCGGTCTCAACGCGCGACGGGCTGTAGCGGGTGAGCAGCAGGTAGGCGGGTACGCTCTTGCCGGCTTCGGCATTGGCGGTCTTGGAATCGAGCAGGCCAATGATGCGGTCCGAGTCGCGTACCGAAGACACTTCCGGGTTCACCACGACAACGGCGCGATCAGCGAAGTACATCGCCAGGAACGCGCCCTTCTCGATACCCGCCGGTGAGTCGCAGATGATGAAGTCGAAGCCATCGGCGGCCAGGTCCTTGAGGACCTTCTCCACGCCTTCCTTGTTCAACGCGTCCTTGTCGCGGGTCTGCGAAGCAGCCAGCACGAACAGGTTGTCAAAACGCTTGTCCTTGATCAGCGCCTGCTTCAGCGTGGCTTCGCCATGGACGACGTTGACGAAGTCATACACCACCCGGCGCTCGCAGCCCATGATCAGGTCAAGGTTGCGCAGGCCGACGTCAAAGTCGATGACGGCAACTTTTTTGCCGCGACGAGCAAGCCCGCACGCGATGCTGGCGCTGGACGTCGTCTTGCCAACGCCACCTTTGCCGGAAGTGACTACGATGATTTCAGCCAAAGGATCTCTCCTGAATGTTTCTAGTGAGCTGCGTCAATCCAGCGCAGCGATCATGATCTGGTCCTGTTCCAGCCAGACCTGCACGGCTTTGCCGCGCAGATTGTCGGGAATATCGTCCAGTACCTTGTAACGTCCTGCAATGGCGACCAGTTCAGCGTGGAAGTCGCGGCAGAAAATCCGCGCGCCCTCATTGCCTTGTGCGCCTGCCAGTGCACGGCCCCGCAGCGTACCGTAGATGTGGATGCTGCCGTCGGCGATCACCTCGGCGCCGGCACCCACTGTTGCAAGTACGGTCAGGTCGCAGTTCTCGGCATAGAGTTGCTGACCGGAGCGGACAGTTGTGCGCTGCATGCGCCCGGGTTGCGGTGCGGCTGCTGAAGCGGCTGCCGGTGCGGGCTTGGATTTGGGTTCTGCCACACGCGGTGGCGGGGCGGTTGCCGGTGTCGGTGCCGGTTCACCTGCCGTGCGCTCGTACTGGGCGCGGAACTTGGCCAGAAGTGGCAGGCCAAGTTGTTCGGACAATTGTTCGGTTTCCTGTGTGCCGTAGGCCAGCGCCACCGGCAGTACGCCGGCCTGGCGCAGGCCGTTGAGCAAGTCCTGGGCGGTTGCCAGATCTGGGAGTTGGCTCAACCCGCCGAAGTCCAGAATCACTGCCGCCCGCCCGAACAGCTTCGGTGCGCGGGACACGCGCTCGTGCATTTCCTGAACCAGACGCGCCACATCAAGGGTGCGGATACGCAGGTTGGCAATGCCGACCTGCCCGATTTTCAGCTCACCAGCTTGTTCGTAATCCAAATTCACTGCCATCTCAGGTTCCCGTCGACCGGTGTTGCAGCGGCCGACGTGTGTTGCCCACCCAGGGAACGTCGGGAAGGTTGTCGCCGTAGGTCTCTTTCACCCATTCATAACTGCACAGTTCCTTGAGCAGCATGCTGGCGCGGACATCCACCGATGGCATGGTGTTCTGGCCCACTTCGCGGAAACCGAAGCTGCCATGGAACAGCAGTGCGGCGTCGGCGCCGTGGTCAAGGAACACTTCACAGGCCATCTGCGGGTAACGCAGCTCGGCATAACTCTGGGCATCGGCATAGAACGCACGGCCGACACCACCACCACGGCGCCGGCTGGCCACCACGATGCGGTCGATATAGAAGAAGCTGGGGTAGCGCTGCTGGAACCAGGCGAAGTTGCAGCTGTCGTGGGGGCTGTGGCTGCCGTAACCCACCAGGAACCCGGCCATGTTGCCGTCACGCTCGGCGACCCGGAAATACTCTGCGGTCTCGTAGAAGCGCCGGACTTTGGCGGCGTCGAGCGGCAGGATGGCAAGGCCCGCGTTGTTGTTCAGTGCCAGGACGGAATCGAGCTCATGCTCGCGCACGTCGCGGATGACAATCGACATTGTGACTCCGTGGGGTAAAACGGTGGACCCTGAGGCTTTGCGGGTGATTATCGCATGGGGGGGGCGAGGCGGGCGAGCGTCGGCCATGCCGGTGGGATGCATGACTTCCGTGGGAGGGCGCAAAGCCTCCGTGTTCCTTAACATGGGCGCATGTTGGGACATCTCAGTCACACCCGCGTTCTCCGCCTGGCCGGCCTGTTCACCTGGGCCTTGGTCAGCTTGCCATTGGTCTACACCCAATACGCTCCCGAAGAGGGCATGATCCAGCCCGGTGCGGGCGAGGCGACTTGGTTGTTCGCCGCATACCTGGCTTTCGGTGGCTGCTACTTCTGGCTGACCCGGGGGCTTAGCGCGGCCGGCCATACCGGTTGGTATGACCGATTGGCCTTGCTGGTGCTGACCATTTCGGCGCTGGCGGTGAGTTACATCTCCGGTACCGGCCTGGGCAGCATCCTGATGATGGTGGCGGCCGGGGTGATCCCGTGGCTGCTGAGCAAGCGGGTCGGGGTGATCTGGCTGGTGGTGAGCCAGCTGGCGGTGCTGCCGGTCTACAGCCTGATCATGGGGCTGCCGCTGTTTGAAGCACTGCTGCAGTCGCTGTTGTACGGCGGATTCTCGATGTTTGTGTTCGTGACCAGCTTGGTGGCACGCCAGCAGACTCAAGCCCGGGAAGAGCAGCGCCGGCTCAATGCCGAGTTGCGGGCAACCCGCCTGCTGCTGGCCGAAAGCGCCCGGGTAAACGAGCGCACCCGCATCTCCCGTGAGCTGCATGACCTGCTGGGTCATCACCTGACCGCGCTCAGCCTGAATCTGGAAGTTGCCGGGCATATCACCGAAGGCCAGGCCCAGGAGCATGTGCGCCAGGCCCACACGCTGGCCAAGCTACTCCTTACCGACGTGCGTGAAGCGGTCAGTCAACTGCGTGAAAGCGGCGCTATCGACCTGGTCGCCGCGTTGCGGCCCCTGACTGAACGGGTGCCGTCGCTGGATATCCACCTGCAAGTGGACGAACCGCTAAACGTCGATGACCCCGAGCGGGCTCACGTTCTGCTGCGCTGCACCCAGGAGATCATCACCAACGCAGTGCGCCATGCCGGCGCTCACAATCTGTGGATACGGGTAGAAAAAGAAGGTGACAACATCGTCATCGATGCGCGTGATGACGGCATCGGCGGCGAAGTGGATGAGATCCTGCCGGGAAATGGCCTGCGCGGCATGCGTGAACGGCTGGCCGAGTACGGCGGTGGCTTTGATGTGTCCGCGCGTCGGGGTGAGGGTTTCCGCCTTCGCGCCAGTCTGCCGGTGGCAACCAATATGATGTTGGCCTCAGGGCCCCAAGGAGTGAGTTGATGATCCGTGTCTGCCTGGTCGACGACCAAACTCTGGTACGGCAGGGCATCCGCTCCTTGCTGGCGCTGGATGACAGCATTGAAGTAGTTGCCGAGGCGACCGACGGCCGCCATGCGGTGGAAGTGATTCCTGTCGTCAAGCCGGATGTCGTGCTGATGGACATGCGCATGCCGATGATGTCCGGCCTCGAAGCGTTGCAGACCTTGAGTCGCCTGGGCCAGCTACCGCCTTCGATCATCCTGACCACCTTCGACGACGACCAGCTCGTGCTGGCTGGACTCAAGGCGGGCGCCAAGGGCTACCTGCTTAAGGACGTGACGCTGGAACAGCTGGTGGGGGCAATCCGCACGGTGGCAGGCGGTGGCTCGTTGGTTCAGCCGGCGGTGACCCAGCGGCTGTTGTCGGGCTTGGAGCACATGCGCAACGAGTTCGTCAGCCTGGATCGGCCTGACCCGCTCACCGACCGGGAGACCGAAATTCTGAGGCTGATGGCCAGCGGCTTCTCCAACAAGGAAATCGCCAATTCACTTGGGGTGGCGGAGGGCACCATCAAAAATCACGTCTCCAACATTCTTTCCAAGCTTGGCGTGCGTGACCGCACCCGGGCCGTGCTCAAGGCCTTTGAGCTGCAGTTGGTCTGAGTGACGGGATGGTTGGCCCGCTGCCAATGCGCGGCGGGCGTTCGAGCGGCGGAGGCGGCTCGGTTGGGTCGATACGAATGTGTGTCGCCATCCTTCAGTTGAGCCGGATTCTGCCGATGAGGGCTTCCACTGACACATGGCAACGGCTTGTCTTTAAAAAAACATGCATAAATGCTGGTGCTCGCCTGCGGACTGAGGTGAAAATGGACAGCAGGGGCCGCCCAACGGCCCGTGCTATCGCCAGAAGGCGCGTATCGTTGGTAATGGATGCGTTACCTTGCGCCCGAGCGATGGGATGCCGTAATCGGGCAAGGAAACCGGTACGCCATTTGTAATCAACAACGTGCGAAAAGCCTGCTAGGATGGGGGCTTCGCTTCAATCAACCCGGCCGTGGGATCGGCCACGGAGACTCTTGAATGACCCGTATTATCGAGTTCCTGATTGCCTTGGGGATCGTGGCTGGCCTGTTCGTCATCATTGGCGTGTGCTTGCCGGGCGAGCGCCATATTTCTGAAAGCATCGAAACCAACCGCAAGATGACGATCGTGTATGACACGGTCAACAGCCTGCGCCGATTCAAGGACTGGAACCCGCTGGTGCTGCGCGATAAGGGCGTGGAACTGAAGTTCAGCGGTCCGGACGCCGGCAAGGGCGCCCGCATGGATTACAGCTCCAAGGACAGCACGCTGGGCCAGGGTAGCTGGGAGATCACCGAAAGCGAGAAGAACAAGCGCGTCGTGATTGCCATCGATGACCAGACCCGTGGTCACGACAAGGTCACTGCCTTCACTCTTGAGCCGACCGGTAAGAACGACCGCAACGTCAAGATCACGCAGGAGTACAGCGTCAAGTACGGCTTCGACCTGTTCGGTCGCTATGCTGGCCTGTACGTGAGCCGCCATATTGGTGATGACGTCAAGCTGGGCCTGGGGCGTATGGCCAACATGCTGGCCTCGGTGCCGAACGTGGATTACCGCGCTCCCGATGCCCCGCTGACCGACCTGAAGGTTGTGGACGTGCCGGCAGAAGATCTGCTGGTGGTCAACGCCGGCAACATCGATCGCAACAACGACAGCATCCGCCAGTCCATCGAGGACAACCAGGAATGGATCAAGCGCACGATGGAGGCCAATGGTCTTGAAGCCGCCGGTCCGGTGCGCATCGTGACCACCGATTTCGGTGCCGAGAAGTATGCGTTCGACGTGGTGCAGCCGGTGCGCAAGCGCAGTGGTGCTGCTCCGGCCGCTGACAAGAAGGAAGGCGAGGCTGACAAGGCCGCTGCCGCTCCGGTTGCCGTGGCTGCTGTCGATGGTCAGTTGAATGTCAAGGTCCCGGCGGGCAACCCGGTCAAGTATGTGCATGCAGATGCCCGTCGCGCCGCTTTTGCTTCCTACACCGGCCACATGGCAGGTCTGGATATCGCTCGTAACGCACTGCGTGCATGGGCGACGACCACCGGTAGCGAAGTGATCGATCGTCCGTACGAGTCCTGGAAGGGTGGCGTGGCCAAGGGCTTCACCACGGAAGGCAGCTACGACATCTACTGGGCAGTCAAGTAATCGCCCGGTTGTTGACGATGAGATGATTGTCAGAAAACGCGCCGCTTCCTGCGGCGCGTTTTTTTTATGGCCATCTAAACTGGCTATCGGATGAGGGGAGTACGACATGTTTCTGCAGGAGCGGCGTAAAAATAAGCCTTCTTTCCTGGCGTTTTGTGGGGGGCTGTTGGCAGCGGCGGCGGTGGGGCTTTCAGCTTATGCCTCGCATGGCGTGACCGAGCCTTTGGCGCAGTCGCATCTGAACACTGCAGCGCTGTATGCGTTTGGGCATGGCGTGGCATTGGCGGCGCTAGGAGCGAAGTCACAGCATCCGCTCGGGCGCATTGCCCTTTGCGTGCTGCTATTGGGGACGCTGCTGTTCTCAGGCAGTCTGGCCGGCAACGTGCTGATGAAATGGCCCACCACGCTCGCGCCGTTCGGTGGCATGACTTTGATGGGCGGCTGGGTGTTGCTGGCTTTCAGTGCGTTGAAGCGCTGACGTCATGCCTCGTTATGCGCGTGGCTTTGATGTCGAGCAGGCACTGGAGCACTTGCAGCGTAAGGATAGGCGGCTGGCGACATGGATTCGCCGGCTCGGTCCGCTGCCAGCGCCCGATGGCTGGCGTAAATCGTTTGATCCGGTGGATGCGCTGGCGCGCGCCATTTTATTCCAGCAGCTCAGCGGCAAGGCGGCATCGACCATCGTCGGCCGGGTGGAGGCGGCCATCGGCAGCAAGCGTCTGCATGCCGGTACGCTGGGTGTGATCGATGACGCGGCGCTGCGCGCCTGTGGTGTCTCCGGTAACAAGGCATTGGCGCTGCGAGACCTCGCGCGTCGTGAAGCGGCGGGCGAACTGCCTTCATTGCGACAGATGGCGGTGATGGGCCATGAGGACATCATCAATGCGCTGGTGCCGGTGCGTGGCATCGGCCGTTGGACGGTGGAGATGATGCTGATGTTCCGCCTTGGCCGGCCGGACATCCTGCCCATTGATGACCTGGGCATCCGCAAAGGTGCGCAGCGTGTGGATGGCGCCGAGGCGATGCTGACGCCCAAGGCGTTGGCCGAGCGTGGTGAACGCTGGGGGCCGTACCGTACCTATGCCAGCCTTTATCTCTGGCGTATTGCTGACTTCACTGCAGACCCCAAACTCAAGACCAATCGTTCGCAGGACTGAGCACCTTGCCGTCTTCAATCAAAAGCGGTGGCTGCGGAATACCGCCTGGGTGCCGATGACCAGAAGCAACAAAAGCGCCAGTGGGGCCAGCAAGGCATAGGCAGGTAGTGGCGAAAACAGCCAGACAATGAGCAGGGCATGCAGCTCGGAATACAACAGCAGCAGGCATGCACAGATGCGGCTGCGACGGTACGTGCCATAGGCCAGTACGAAGTACGGCAGGCTGTTGCCCAGCATGATCCAGAGCGTCACGTTCTGCGAGACCGCCTCAATTCGCCATGCCCATACCGTCATGATCAATTGGGTGATGCCCAGTAGTGCGCCTGTAGTTGCCATCAAGACGATGGCTTTTGCCAGTGGTCCACGTGCTGCGACCTCGATGCTGACCGCGCTGCTGCGATAGGGGCTGTCGTCCATGACGCGTTATTCCGGTGGTAACGATGGGGCGGGTGTCGCGTCAGGATGCGCCTGCATCCGGACCACTACGGTTGAATGCGGGACTGTCTGCGAGTGATTTGCGCGGTGCAGGCGGATTGCGCTGCCACTCTTTGAGGAGCCGATGATAGCGATAGGTGGCGGTCATCGCGCGGAAATAAAACGTCGCAAACACCAGACCGAGGATCAGCCCTGTGGGGAGGCCGGTGTCGAGCATGATGAGAATTTTGGACAGCACGAAGTACACGAACATGATGGTTGCTGCGGTTCGGCTGCGTTTGTAGATGCCGAAGGCAAGCGCGGCAATCAGCGCCACGTCGACGAAATTCCACGCGCTGAACACCGGCTCACTGCTGTCGGAAACAGAGGTCATGGAAACCACCGTCAGGATCAGCGTCAATGCGCATGACACACAGGCTGTGATCCATCCATTGCGGATGGGCGAGGTGATGGTGTCGGGAATATCGGCCTCGAGCCGCTTGTGCACCTGCATCACCGGTGCAGTGGAGCTTTGATAAGGGTTGTGTCCGTCCATGGGCGCTCTCTCTTTGAAAGTCGAGTGAGGGTGATTCAGTGCGATTGAGGCCGCCGCACTTCCGTAGGAATACAGCGGTTTCAGGCAATGCCCATCCAACACCAATGCCATGGCTCGTAAATGATGCCGTGCGGGTTGTCGCGCGGGTAGCTCATATGGAAACCGTAATCAGCGGCATGCTGTTGCAGCCAGGCGAAGGCATCGCTGTGTTCGAAGGATTCTTCGGCTGGGGGTTCACCGGGCGCGCCGATGTCCAGCGCGTTGCCGCCGTGGTGCTCACTGAAGCCCGGTGCTGCGTTGACAGTGAGGATGTCGGACACACTCAACCCGCGCGCGAGTTTTCGTTCAAAGATGCCCAGCTGATAGTCATGGCTGCGATAGCCGGAAATCGCGTCCATCGCGATGCCGCTGGCGGCAGCGGCGTCATGCATGCGCTGCCAGCTGCGTGCTGCGGGGCGGGTCAGCCACAACGGGCGGCGATAACGGTCGAAGCCTGCCAGTACCAGATGCGCCGGTTCGGCGATCAGCCACAACCCGGTTTCTGCAGCGTAGTCATCGCTGTCCAGGCCCAACTGGTCAAGGCGGTGCTGGAGTTGATGCAGCGGCAGTTCGCCTTGCGGCGGCGGGATGCGTGCGGGTAGCGACAGATGCGCGTCCAGTAGTGACAGCGCGTGGTCAATGCCGGGTACTTCCGGCAGCCGGGTGATCAACGGCATCAGGCCACGCGGCAGTTGCACCGCAAGATAGCGGCCATCACATTTACGGCGCAGCACATGGCTGGCCCGCGCCAGCAGACGCGCATCGTGGTTGCTGCGCGCGCGCAGTAGGCCGCCGGGCCAGATTTCGATGTCCGGCGTGTTGAGCAGGAGATGGGGAGCGTTGCGCATGTGGCCAGCTTAGGCCCGGTTGCGACTGTCGGCCAGTTGCTTGAGTTCTTCGAGCAGAGCGCGTGGCTGCTCGGGGCTGATCAGCACACTGTTGCCATCGCGCAGGGGGATTACCAGCACGCGACTGTCATCGGTGATCAGGCAAAAGCCCTTGCCACCATCCTTCATATGAAAGTGGCCGGCACGGAACCCCGGGAACTGAAAGCCGTTGGATTTCATGCCCGGTTTGAAGTCGGGGTTTTCGGCGAAGTTGACGACGCGGGCGCGGTCCAGCCGCATCGAGCTCAGTGGCACCCGCCGGGTATACAGCGTGGCGGCAATGGTCAGTTGCTGGGGCTCCAGGCGCAGTTCACGACGAAGGTAGGCCAGAGTCAACGCGCCTCCCACCAGTGGCAGTACCAGCCAGCCGCCCCACGAGTTGATGGAGGCATCGAATGGCGGTTTGCCGGCGAACAGTTGGATCAACGGGTCGATGCTGAGCACCAGCAGCAGGGGTGCCCACAACCAGAACAGCAGCGAGCTGGTCGGGGCGGCGACCTTGAGGGGGCTCGAGGCGGTTGAGGTGTGGCGGCTGCTCATGGGCGTGCCTTGATCCACTGGGCGATGTCATCGATCAGGCCTGTATCGACATGGCCGGGTTGTTCGTACTCCGCCATCCCGCCTTTGCCATTGCTGGTGATGCCCAGATGGTTAAGGGCGGGGTAGTGATGGAAGCGATAGCGTTCGCCCTGCAGGCCCTTCTTCCACAGCTGCCATTCGGCGTCGACTACCTGAAAGTCGCGGCCGCCTTGCAGCAGTAAGACGGGCAGGCCGCTGCCGCGCACATCGGCTACTGGATCCACCTGCTCAAGCTGCTGCCAGAAGCGACCGGGCAGATTCATCAATGTCGCGTCCGGGTCGCGTCGTACCTTGGCAATGGCCGCATTCAATGCGTCGAGGTGAGCGTGCTCCTCGGCGCTGATGCTCCCGTCGAGGCTGACCAGATAGCGGTTCTGCTCGGCAAGGATGTCGAGAATGGGGCGCACCGGTGCAGCCAGCAGCACCAGGCCGGCAAGCTTGCCGTCACTGGCCTTGGCGATGCGGCCGGCCAGCATGCCGCCCTGGCTATGGCCGAGCACGTAGATGTGTTTGGCGTCGATGCCTGCCGTCGCGGTGAGCGCGGCAAGAGCGGCGACGGCATCGTCGGTGGTTTCATCATCAATGCTGAAGGCACCGCTGAAATCCTGTGGGCGCGCATGCGTGCGTTTTTCGTAGCGCAGCACGGCAATACCCTGCGCGGCGAGGCCTCGTGCGATGTCCAGGAACGGGCGGTTCGGACCGATGGTTTCATCACGGTCCTGCGGACCGGAGCCGTGCACCAGTACCACCGCCGGGAACGGCCCATTGCCCTTGGGCAGCGCCAGTGTGCCGGGCAGGCCGTTCTTTCCTTCCGGCCCAATCGGCACGATGAAAGGCTGTTCGATGAAGGCGGCATCTACCGCAGGTGCAGTGGCTGGCGGCGGTGCGGCCGGTTGCACCAGGAAGCCGACAACCTTGTCGTCCTTGTCCAGCACGATGCGTGCCTGCAACCGCCCCTTGGCGTATTCCAGTGGAATGACGACGATACGGAAGCCTTCCGCCTCACTGGTTTGCGCATCACCGCGCTTGCCGGCAGCGCCCATCTGCGCAGGCAACGATTCCCACACCGCCTGGAGTTTGTCGGCCGGCACGGCGGCCTTCATCTCCGCTGAAAACATCGCTTCAGCTGCGCTGTACTGCGCAGCATCGAGTTGATCGAGCAGCCGTGTGGCCAGTGTGGCCGGTGCGTCGGCGGCAAAACTGGTGGCCGATGTCATGAGCAGCATGGCCGAGATCCATCCGCTGAGACGCTTCATTACTGCTCCTTTTTGAAGATCAGTAGCCCGGGCGAGAGCTGACCGTAATGCACCATGTTGACCAGTTCCCAGCCCAGGTTGCCCTGTTTGGTGAGTTCGGCCTGCACCTTTTCCGGGTGTGGACCACCTTTCATCATTGAAGGAGGCATTTCGATGGTGAGGTACTGCCAGCGCTTGCTCATTGATCTTCCTCGGTATCTGACTTGGGTTGTGGAAGTCGCCCGGCCTTGCGCAGGGCGTCGCGTATCACGTACTCGATCTGCGCGTTGAGGCTGCGCAGTTCGTCGTCGGCCCAGCGCTGGGTCGCCGCCAGTACTTCAGCGTTGATTCGCAGCGGGTAGGCCTTTTTTTCGTTCACTTCCTGGGTGCCCCGTTGTTGTCGCGGCGCAGGTGCAGCACCAGCGACACTCCCAGCGCGTTGACCGCCACTACCAGTGCGATCACAACGCCGTAAGCGATGTTGCGGTTGTCGCCGGCCAAGTACACGCCAATGGCGCCGATGAAAAGACATAGCGCGATCAGCGCCCAGCGCAGGCCCATGCCGCGTGCATGCGCGGTGCCGGGGCGACCGCTCCAGGTAGCAAAGCACAGTGCGGGGATGCCAGTGGCGGCGATGATCAGGGGGGCGATTGCATTCACTTCCATTACCTCATTACGTAATCAGTACAGCGAGCCGGCATTGATGACCGGCTGGGTGCCGCGATCGGAGCACAACACCGTGAGCAGATTGCTGACCATCTGTGCCTTGCGCTCTTCGTCCAGGTGAACCACGGCGTTCTTCTGTAGTTCCAGCAGGGCCATTTCGACCATGCCCACCGCGCCGGCGACGATCTGTGTGCGCGCCGCGATCACCGCGCTGGCCTGCTGGCGCTGCAGCATGGCCTGGGCGATTTCTGGTGCGTAGGCGAGGTGGCTGATGCGTGCGTCGATCACCTGCACGCCGGCATCGGCGAGGCGTTCGGCCAGTTCGTCTTTCAGGTGCTGGGAGATTTCGGCCGCGTGGCTGCGCAGTGCCAGCTGACCATCGGTGTGCTGGTCGTACGGATAGCTGGTGGCCATTGCACGCAGTGCGGACTCGGACTGGATGTGCACGAAGCTCTCATAGTCGTCCACGTTGTAGACGGCCTCGGACGCATCAACCACCTGCCAGACGATGACGGCAGCGATTTCGATGGGCGAACCGCCCAACTCGTTGACCTTGAGCTTGCCACTTTCAAAATTGCGCACGCGCTGGCTGACTTTGCGCTTGCTGAAAAAAGGGTTGTTCCAGCGCAGGCCGTTGTCCTTGACGGTGCCAACGTACTTGCCGAACAGGCTCAGCACTGCCACTTGGTTGGGCTGAACCATGTACAGACCGCAGCTGAGGAAGATGCCGACGGTCACCAGCACGATGCCGCTGAGAACCAGCCAGCCGCCGCCGCTGACGCCATTCGTATTGAGCATCGCGGCTAGGATGATGGCGCCGGCGCCGGCCAGCATCAGGACAAGCATGCCGAGCAGGGTGGGGATGCCGGACAGGGAGCTGATGGACTTCTCTTTCATGGCGGATCTTCCGTGGTGGTTGGGTTGAAAGATATCAAATTGATATCAACTCGCAAGTGCCGGGCGGTGAGGTGAGGGGTGCCTTTCCCGAGCGGCCGGAGATCGCTCCAGTCCTTGGCCGCCGCCCTGTGCTGAGCGGCGGGAACCCAGGCCGGGTAAGCGCATCGGGTGGGGCGGGATTGGAGGGGGAATGAGCCACTCCCTCAATGGGGCGTGCTTAGGGCTGGCGACGGGCCAGCTGGGTGCCCGGCTGTAATCGCCCGAGACATCCGCCGAGTGCACGGCAGCGCAGGGCACGTCCTAGAATGTGCATCCTCTTTAGCGCCTGCCCGGAACTGCCTGATGATCACCCTCGGTACCCCGCTGTCCCTGTCCGCCACCCGCGTTCTGCTCCTCGGCTCCGGCGAACTGGGCAAGGAAGTGGCCATCGAGCTGCAGCGTTTTGGCGTGGAGGTGATCGCCGCCGACCGTTACGCCAATGCCCCGGCCATGCAGGTCGCCCACCGCAGCCATGTGCTCGACATGCTCGATCCCGCCGCATTGAAGGCGCTGATCGAGCAGGAGAAGCCGCATCTGGTGGTACCTGAAATCGAGGCCATCCATACCGAAACCCTGGTGCAGTTGGAAGCCGAACACGGCCTGCGGGTGATCCCGACCGCACGCGCGGCGCGCCTGACCATGGATCGCGAAGGCATCCGCCGTCTGGCCGCCGAAACCCTGGGCCTGCCAACCTCGGCATATCGTTTTGTCGATACCGAAGCCGAATACCGCGAGGCGGTCGCCGCTATCGGCCTGCCGTGCGTGGTCAAGCCGGTGATGTCGTCTTCCGGCAAGGGGCAAAGCACGCTTCGCAGCGATGCCGATATCGGCCCGGCGTGGGATTACGCCCAGACCGGCGGCCGTGCCGGTGCGGGCCGTTGCATCGTCGAAGGTTTCATCGACTTTGATTACGAAATCACCCTGCTGACCGTGCGCCATGCCGGCGGTACAGCGTTCTGCGATCCGGTGGGCCACCTGCAGAAGGACGGCGATTACCGCGAAAGCTGGCAGCCGCAGGCGATGTCGGCCAAGGCGCTGGAACGCGCCCAGGACGTCGCGCGCGCCATCACCGATGACCTCGGTGGCTGGGGCCTGTTTGGTGTGGAGTTGTTCGTGAAGGGCGACGAGGTGTGGTTCAGTGAAGTGTCGCCACGC
Source organism: Stenotrophomonas sp. Iso1 (assembly GCF_027497995.1). Lineage (GTDB taxonomy): Bacteria > Pseudomonadota > Gammaproteobacteria > Xanthomonadales > Xanthomonadaceae > Stenotrophomonas. The sequence continues at coordinate 1,451,982 of NZ_JAODBT010000001.1, forward strand.
CCCCATGACACCGGTCTGGTAACGCTGGTGTCGCAGGAACTGAGCGAATTCGCACTGCATGCGCGCGCCATCCTTGGCTTGCCGGTTCCGACCATCCGCCACAACGGCGCATCGGCTTCCTGCGCGATGTTGGCGCAGGGCAACGGCGTGCCGTTCTTCAGCAATGTGGCCGAAGCACTGGTGCACCCGGATTCGGCACTGCGCCTGTTCGGCAAGCCGATGGTGCAGGGCCAGCGCCGCGTGGGTGTCACCCTCGCACGCGCGGCGGATGTGGATCAGGCACGTGCGATCGCGCGTGATGCGGCGTCAGCCATTGGTATCGAGCTGCGCGCATAACCCGCAACCCCGGGCTTGGATTTGCAGATACAAAAACGCCGGCTTTCGCCGGCGTTTTCTGTGTGCAGACGGAGCCGCTTAGCGAACGTCCACCCAGACCAGATGATGGTCGCTGCCATCGGCGATCTTTGCTTCCGGGCTTTCATTCGCTGGCCAGAACACGCCGCTGCCGATGTAGCTCAAGCCGGTTGATGGCAGCACATAGTCCAGCCGCATCGTGCCCGAACGAGGGCCGAAATCGCCGGTGGCGTGCTGCGGGGCGCCGCGACGGGTGATGCCCTTTTCGGCGTAGGCCAAGCTGGTTTCCTCGGCACCTTTACTGGATGGCGTGGGGTAGCGCAGCACGCGCGGGTGTTCGAGCAGTTCCAGGATGGCATCGTGACGGCCGTCGCCATCTGCCGGGTCGTTATTGAGGTCACCAACGATCACGAAACGCGCATCCGCGGCCAAACCGCCGCAACGGCCCTGGTCATCGCACAGCCAGGGCTTGTCGCCACCGTCCAGATAGTCCTTCCACAGACGCAGTTCGTCGTGGTTGCGTGCGGCGTTGCGCTTTTCCTTGCCATCGAACACCGGCGGCGTTGGATGCGAGGCGAGTACATGCACCGTGCCAAGCGGCGTGTTTACCGGAACATCCCAATGCGACTTGGATGACAGCCGAAGCTGCGACCACACCGCATCCGGCCAGAATGATTTGCCCGTGTTCGGGTCAATTGGGCGCAGCGCGCCGGGCAGGGCGCTCCACTTCAACAACTGGAAGCTGCGCACTGCTTTTTCATCGATGGGGAACTTGGACAGCACAAGCATGCCGTACTGGCCCGGGTGCAGGCCGTAGCCCCATGCATCGTTGCCGCGCTCGCGGCCCTTGCCGCCGACAGTGCCGTTGTTGTCCAGGTCCAGGCCGCTCGGCACGCCGGTGTTGACCGGGGCCAGATAGCGGTAGGCATAGTGCAGTGCCTCGCCGCCGCCGGGCTGGGCGACTTCCAGGTAACGCTGTTGGAACAGATCCGCCGCGCGGTGGGCGTCGTCGAAGTCAAATTCGTTGAGCAGGACCAGATCAGGGCGCGTCTGCTGCAGCACGGCAGCGATCTTGCGGGCATGGGCGCTGTCGCCCTGCAGCTCGCGGATCAGGCCGCCTTCGTCATCGGAGTACAGCGATGTGTTGTAGGTGGCCAGTCGCAACTGGGCGGTGGAGGGCGTGTTGTCGGCTGCGTTCGTGGTGGTGCAGGCGGCCAGCAACAGGGTCATCGGGAGCAGGAGAGTTGGGATGCGCATGGACGCATTTTCTCATGCCTGCATGACGAGGACGAGAAACAACAACGCCCCGCAGGAGCGGGGCGTCGAGGTGGTGCAGGAGACACGTATTAGAACGTGCAGCCCATTGCGCCGAAGCTGGTCTTGGCCTGCTCCATTGCGGTCTTGCACTGCGCAGCCAGCGCGGTCTTGTCGGCGATGCCGTTCCAGGCGGACTTCGACTGCTCGATGCCCTGCTTCATCATGTCGCGCTGGGCTTCAGGCACCTTGTCGCTGATGCAGGCGTACACCTTCTCCAGGTACTGGTCGCACTCAGCAACACCGGTACCGGCTTGCACGGTGTCGGTGCTGGGGGCCGGGGTGACTTCTGCGGCCGGGGTGGCTGCGGCGGCGTCAACAGCCGGGGTTTCTGCCTTCTTGCAAGCGGCCAGTGACAGGAGGGTGATTGCAGCAACCGTCAGGATTTTAATTTTCACGTGAGATTCCAAATTGTTTGAGGGTACTTCCCTGTGCCGCCGCAGCATGCGCGACGACGGCGCGAGTCTGGGGACTCCCCATTCAAAGTGCAAGTGACGCATTGGCGGGGTCGGCCAGCAGCCAGCGCCGTCCGTCGTAATATTCCAGCGGCTGGTAGCGGCGCTTGTAGCCCATCTTGCGATGGCCGTGGATCCAGTAGCCCAGGTAAAGGTGTGGCAAACCGACGCGCTGCGCCCAGGCAATCTGCTGCAGGATGCCGAACGTACCCAGCCCGCGCTTCTCTTCCTCCGGGTCGAAGAAGGTATAGACCGCTGACAAACCCTGCTCGGTGATGTCGGTGACAGCGACGGCCAACAGGCGCCCGCCGTCCGTTGCCGGCATGCGGATTTCCATGAAGCGCCCGTGCGCCCAGCTGCCGATCAGGAACTGGTCGAATTCATGCGTGCCGTGTTCGTCCATGCCGCCTTTAGCGTGGCGGTGCTGTAGATAGCGTTGGTAAAGCGCGAACTGCTCGTCGGTGCGCTCGGCCGGCAGGATGCGGCATTCCAGATCGGTGTTGCGCGCCAGGCAGCGGCGCTGGCTGCGGTCAGGCGCAAACCGCTTCACCGGGATACGTACCGGCACGCAGGCGCGGCAGCCTTGGCAGTGCGGGCGATACACCAGGTCGCCGGAGCGGCGGAACCCCCAGCTCAGCGCCATGGGATACAGGCTGGCCAGGCGATCGTCTTGCGGGTCGAGCACGAGGTCGCGCGCCTGTCGGTCGGGCCAGTAGCCGCAGGGGTGTTCGCCAGTTTGGAACAGGCGCAGTTCTTGGTCAGGGTCGCGATGTAAAGCCATGGTCAGAGCATAGCCGCCGTGGGTCTCAAAACATGCGCCTGTCTGCGTGATGAATACGGCAGGTGGTGCGGTCAACCGTCGCACTTGCCGGGCGTTGACCGTAGTGAGGACGCAATGCTGCGTCTGTTCTTCTACCCACGGAGCCGCACAATGACCCGACGTAAACCTCTTCTTCTGCTGGCCATGCTGCTGGCGACCTCGGCGACCGGTCTGGCGATTGCTGCCGCCCCCGCCGGCCCCACACCGGCCCCGGTCCGTATGGACAGCAACGGTGATGGTGTGATCGACCGTCAGGAAGCGGCCGCACATCCACGTCTGGCCCAGCGTTTCGACGAACTGGACAAGAATAAGGATGGCAAGCTGGCGCGCGATGAAATGCCGGCGCCGCGTCATGGGATGCGCCACGACCGTCACCACGGTGGGATGCGCGGCGGTCGCGACGGTGGCTTCATGACGCGTGGCATGGATGCGGACAACGACGGGCGTATCAGTGCCGCTGAGTACCGCGCCCAATTCGATCGTCTGGACGTGAACAAAGACGGCTACATTGATCGAGCGGACCGTCAGGCCCGCGCCGAACAACGTCGTGCCGAGTGGTTTGCCAAGGCCGACACAGACAAGGACGGCAAGTTGAGCCAAGCCGAGTTGGAAGCGGCCCGCAGCAAGAATGGCCCGCGCGGTTCACATGGCCCGCGCACGCCGATGGTGCCGCTGACTCCGGCAGCGAAGTAACACCCGGAGAGGCGCCGATCGACAACAGCCCCGCTGCATGCAGTGGGGCTGTTTTGTTTTCGCATTTGCAGAGAGAGGTTGAGTAGCAGTCGGCCGGTTGTTATTCGAGCTTTCCGGATGCGCTATGGGGGCGCCGTGGCCCGCTGATGGCTGTCGTGCTACGAGAGCGGTCCTGCGGTTACCTGACCAGCATCGTGTAAAGCACCATCGCCACGGTGAATACAGTGGCGGTGACCATCGCGGCGCGCCCGAACATGCTGCGGTAGACCCAACTGGGGCCGTTGCGACCGTGCCGCGCGGCGTCGCGCGCCAGCATCGGTGCCATCACCCGCGGCAGGGTGATCAGGTACTGGTAGTTCAACACGATCATGCCGATGGCCAACACGGTCAGCCCGGTTACCACACTCAGCTTCAACGCCACCACGCCAAACATGGAGCTGCAGAACAGCACGGTGGTCACATTGTGCAGACGCAGGAATTTGCGCACCTGTACCTGCTCAACGGATGTTTCCGCATAACGCAGCAGATAGAGGCTGGCGAACCACGCCGCCAGCATGCCGATGCTGATGCCGCCGAAGATCAACCACAGGTCCGGCGGGTTGGGCATCAGCCCGTTGGCGACCGCGCCCACCGCGCCACCGGCAGCGCCACCGCCGACGGTATTTGCACCCACGCCACCAGCGCCGACTTTTCCGGCGCCGGCCATGCCAATGGCAATCGCGCTGGCAGTGCTGGGTGCGGCCAACATGACGGCAGAGCTGACCACGGCGGCAAAGGCCGACCCGGGTGCGGTACTGCGGGCAAATTCGCCAAAGCGTTTGAGCATTTCGTCGCGCACAGTGGCGCGGGCACGTGACAAGCGCTTGCGTACCGCGGCGTCACTCAGGCCGAGCAGCGTGGCCACTTGCTGCGAACTCTGGCCTTCGCGATAGAACAGCAGTAGCGCCTCACGGCTGTCCTCGGGCAGGGCGGAAATGATTTCTTCGGCAGCCAGTTCTTCCTCAACCCGCACCATTGCATCGGCGCCATCGGGTGCGGGATCAGCAGCCATACCGATTGCGATCTCCGCAGCTTCACCGCTGAGTGGCCTTTGGTGATTGGCGCGCAGCCAATCGCGGGCCAGGTTGCGGGTGATCTGCCGCAGCCACGGCAGGAAACTGACGTTGTTGTTGAGCTGGGTGAGTTGCTGCCAGGCCTTGATGAAGGCTTCCTGGGCGATGTCTTCGCTGGCCTGCACGTCGCGGGTGATGGCCAGGGCAATGGATGTCACCGTGTTCTGGCAGGCCAGCACGATGCGCCCGTATGACCGGGTGCAGCCCTTGCGGGCAGCGGGCAGTTCGTTCTGCAGCATCGATTCCAGCATCGCGCTCGTCATGGGCAGTTCCCGTAGGATATGCAGGACATGACGCGCGCGCGGGCCAAATGTGACCGGACTTACTTGGCCGGGGCCGGCGGCGCGCTGGGCTCAATGCGCACGCGGACTTCCTCGGGCTGCTCCGGCGCGGGCGCCGGTTGCACCTGTTGCGCTGGTGCGGCCACAGGTGGGGTTGGCGCACTGCGGTGACGCAGCATGATGACCAGTGCCACGCCGGCAATGACTACCAACAAGGCAATACGGATGCGCCATGCCCAGCTGCGACCACCGGCCTGCGCCGGGACATCGTCGCGGAAGGCGTACTCGGCGGTGGGGTGGTCGCGGCGGGTGGTGTCCAGCAGACGGGCATCGCGCAGGATTTCACGCGCGCGTGGCTGGTCATTGGCATGTACCACCCAGACTGCCGGTTGGTTGCCGCCGCCGCTCTTGTCCAGGTAGCTGAACTGGCCACGGCGTTTGCTCTGGTACGACCGGCCATTGGTGACGCGGACTTCGATGCCGGCGTCGCGCAGCATCTGCGCCACGCCTTCGGCATTTTCGACACGTTGGCTGCTGAAAATCTTGCGCATGGTTCAGCCCTTGCTCGTGTCGGTATCGCCCGGCGTTACCCGGATCAAGCCTTCCTGCGCGGTGCTGGCGACCAGCACGCCCTCGCGGGTGAAGAACTGGCCGCGCGCCAGCCCGCGCGAATCCTGCGCGCTTGGGCTGTCCAGCGAGTACAGCAACCAATCGTCCATGCGGAACGGGCGGTGAAACCAGATGGCGTGGTCGAGCGAAGCCATCTGTACATGCGGCTGGTAATAGCTGATGCCGTGCGGGAACGTGGCCGTGCCCAGCAGGTGGAAGTCGGAGGCATAGGCCAACAGCGCCTGATGCAGTTCGGGGGCATCACCGACCTTTTCGTTCAAACGCAGCCATACCTGGTGATAGGGCGGGCGCTTGGGCGGGTCGAGTTCGTCGCGCGGATAGACGTGGCGGAACTCAAACGGACCGCCACGCGAGAGCCAGCGTTGCACCTTTACCGGCAGGCGTTCGAGCACATCTGGTGGGAGCGGGCGGTTGGGTTCGATGTCTTCCGGCTGCGGCACTTCCGGCATCTTGAGCTGATGTTCGGCGCCGCGTTCAGCCTGCTGGAAGGAAGCTGCACAGAAAAAAATCACCTTGCCATGCTGGATAGCGGTGACCCGGCGCACGGAAAAACTGCCGCCATCGCGGGTGCGGTCAACGTCGTAGACGATCGGATGGTCGATATTGCCGGCGCGCAGGAAGTAGGCGTGCAATGAATGCACATGGCGCCCGTTCTCGACCGTGGCCTGGGCAGCGGCCAGCGCCTGGCCCAGCACCTGCCCGCCAAACACGTATTTGGTGCCGATATCGCGGCTCTGGCCACGGAACAGGTTGTCCTCCAGCCGTTCCAACGACAGCAGGTCAATCAGCTCGGGTACCACGGGTTCAGCATTGGCAGACAAGACGGCGGCCTTCGGTTCGACAGGCGGCAATTATAGGGGGCAGGAGCTTGGGAGCAGGAGCGTGGCGAACAGGAGTGTGTGAAGCGCAGAGGAGTGAGAAAGGGCGGGGAGACGTTAGCTTTGCTACCACGTGCGCCGGCCCTTGCTCGCCCCTCACTCCTGTGCGCTGTTTTTAGCTTTTGCCCAAGCGTGCGGCGAGGGCCTGCAGTGCGGTCTGCGCGTCGGTCGAGTACCAGGCGTCAACGAAGCGGTCGAGCTGAATGTGCTCCGGCTGCATGGCTTCGTGAAGATCGGCGCGGGCGATGGCGCGGGTCTGCAGCATCGGTTGCTGCGGCAGCTTGAGCTGGGCTTGCAGCCAGGTGATGGCGGTCTCCACAACAAGGGCTGCGCCATCGGCCAGTTCATCGACCAAGCCAATCTCCAGGGCGCGTTCGGCGCTGACCAGTTGGCCACCGGCCAGCAGCACACCGGCGCGGTGCGTGCCGACCACGCGACGCATCAGGCGCTGGATGCCTTCTGGTGCCACCAGCCCCACCTGCACTTCGTTCAGGCCGATCACATACGGCTTGGCTGGATCGGCGCTACGCGCCATCACCCGGTAATCGCAACACAGCGCCAGCACGCAACCACCTGCCGGGGAATGACCGGTGAGCGCAGCGACCACCGGGACGCGGCTTTCTGCCAGCGCACGGGCGGCACCGAAAAACGCCTGCCAACTGTCCAGCAGCTTGTGCTTGTCCTCGCCGTGGCGCAGCAGATATGGCACGTCCATGCCGCCGGTGAAGATGCGCTCACTGCCGGACAGCACGATGCCCCGCACGTCTTCGGTCATGGCGTGGGTCAATGCGGTGATCAAGGCACGGCACAGTTCGGTATCCAGTGCATTGACCGGCGGCCGCGCCAGGCGCAGCTCGCGGATGGGACCATGGTTGATCACTTCAATAAGCGTGGTCATGCTGCGGTTTCTCATGCGGCAGGGAGTCGTGGTTTCGATGATAACCAAACCATTCATGTGCGTAGTGTTGTGGGTGCTCTCGGCGTCTGCGTGGGCGGCTTCCCCCAGCTGTGTGGCATTGCAGAACGGTTGGATCCGGTTGCCGCCGATGGCGGCCATGCCGATGGCAGCAGGTTTCGGTGTTCTGCATAACCACTGCGCGGCGCCGATGGCGGTCGTGGCCGTCCATAGCGATCAGGTGCGCGATATCTCGCTGCACGAAACCACGTTGGTGGACGGGGTCAGCCGCATGCGCGAAGTGGAGCGTTTACCGATTGCTGCGGGTAAGACGGCAGAGCTCAAGCCCGGTGGCTTGCACTTGATGTTGATGGGCGCGTTGCAGCCGCTGCAGGAAGGCCAGCGCGTGCCGGTGACGTTCGTGTTGGCCGATGGCAGTGAGGTGCCGGCCGAGTTGGTGGTGAAGAGGCCGGGCAACTAAAGCCTCTCGTCCAAGACAGAATCAAAGCCCCTCTCCCGCGTGCAGGAGAGGGGTGGGCATCTCAGGTCGACGCGTTCCGCACGGCATCCGGCAGCGGTGCGCTCTTGCCCGTCTGCGTATCCATCCACACCACGACCACGTTGCCGTCGGAGTACAGCTTGCCGCTGTCCTTCTGGTCGACGATACGGTGGCCGATGGTCACGCTGCTGTTGCCAAGGCGCTCAACGAACAGCTCCACCACGATGTCGTTGGGCCACACAATCGGCAGGCGGTAGTTGATGTTGGTGTTGGCTACCACTGGCGCGATGCGGTCACTCATTGACACGCCTTCCACGCCCAGCATCCAACGCACGCGCGCTTCTTCCAGATAGGAGACGTACTTGGCGTTGTTGACGTGGCCCATGGAGTCCATGTCGCGCCAACGTACGCTGATCGGTACCTGCGCCAGCTGCTTGTGGTCGTTGCTCATTCGGAAGCCTTCTTCTTGCGGGTGGTGGCGGCCTTCTTGGTGGCCGTCTTCTTGGCGGGCTTTTCCTTGCGCGGCGGGCGGGCGTCGGGCTTGTTGGCCACGGCTGCCGGGCGCTCCGGGCGCGCGGTGGTGGACGGCAGCATCTTTGCCAGGAATTGGCCGGTGTACGACGCCGCGTGCGCGGCTACATCTTCGGGTGTGCCGGTCACCAGGATGGTGCCGCCGCGATGACCGCCTTCCGGACCGAGGTCGACAACCCAGTCGGCGGTTTTGATCACATCCAGGTTGTGTTCGATCACCACCACCGTATTGCCCTCGTCACGCAGCTTGTGCAGCACGCCGAGCAGCGCTTCGATGTCGTGGAAATGCAGGCCGGTGGTTGGCTCATCCAAGATGTACAACGTGCGGCCGGTATCGCGGCGCGACAGCTCTTTGGACAACTTCACACGCTGTGCTTCACCGCCAGACAGCGTGGTCGCGCTCTGGCCGAGCTTGATGTAGCTCAGGCCCACGTCGACCAGCGTTTCCAGCTTGCGTGCGATGGACGGTACCGGCTCAAACAGGCGCAACGCATCTTCGACCGTCATCTGCAGCACGTCGTTGATGTTGTAGCCCTTGTAGAGAATCTCCAGCGTCTCGCGGTTGTAGCGCTTGCCGTGACACACGTCGCAAGGCACATACACGTCCGGCAGGAAGTGCATTTCCACCTTGATCAGGCCATCGCCCTGACAGGCTTCGCAGCGGCCGCCGCGCACGTTGAAGCTGAAACGTCCCGGCGAATAACCGCGCGCCCGCGATTCCGGCACCTGCGCATACAGCTCGCGCAGCGGCGTGAACAAACCGGTATACGTGGCGGGATTTGAACGTGGCGTACGGCCAATCGGTGACTGGTCGATGTCCACCACCTTGTCGAACAGGTCCAGCCCTTCGACGGTTTTGTAGGGCGCAATTGGATGCGAGGCGCCATTGATCTCGTTGGCTGCCAGCGAGAACAACGTGTCGTTGATCAGCGTGGATTTGCCCGAGCCGGACACGCCGGTGACGCAGGTCAACAGGCCCGCCGGGATATCGAGGTCCACGCCCTTGAGGTTGTTGCCGCTGGCGCCGCGCAGGTGCAGCGTCATCTTTGGGTTGGCCTTGTGGCGGCGCGCCGGAATCTCGATGGCACGCTTGCCCGACAGGTACTGGCCGGTCAGGGAGCGCGGTGCATCCAGGATGTCCTGCAGTGTGCCTTGGCCGACGATCTCGCCGCCGTGCACACCGGCACCGGGGCCGATATCCAGCACGTAATCGGCCAGGCGGATCGCGTCTTCGTCATGCTCGACCACGATCACCGTATTGCCGAGATCGCGCAGGCGGGTGAGGGTGCCGAGCAGGCGCTCGTTGTCGCGTTGATGCAGGCCGATGGACGGCTCGTCAAGTACATACATCACCCCGACCAGGCCGGCGCCGATCTGCGAGGCCAGGCGGATGCGTTGCGCCTCGCCGCCGGACAAGGTGTCGGCCTTGCGCTCCAGCGTGAGGTAATCCAGACCGACATCCACCAGAAAGCCCAGGCGCTCGCCGATTTCCTTGACGATCTTGGTGGCGATCTCGCCACGCCAACCCGGCAGCGACAGCTCGCTGAAGAAACGCTTGGCTTCATCAATCGGCAGTACCGCAATCTCCGGCAGTGGCCGGTCGGCGACGAACACGTTGCGCGCAGCTTTATTCAGGCGCGCACCCTTGCACTCCGGACAGGGCCGCGAGCTGATGTACTTGGCCAGTTCTTCGCGCACGGCCGATGATTCGGTCTCGCGATAGCGGCGTTCAAGGTTCGGAATGATGCCCTCGAAGCGGTGCTTGCGCTGGTTGCGGCCACCGGCCTCGGTGAAATAGGTGAAGGTCACCTGGTCTTCGCCACTGCCGTACAGCACCGCCTTCTGCACATGCTCGGGTAGCGTCTGCCACGCCGCATCCACGTCGAACTTGTAGTGCTTGGCCAGCGAGGCAATCAGTTGGAAGTAGTACGCATTGCGGCGGTCCCAGCCGCGCACGGCACCGGCGGCCAGAGACAGCTCCGGATGCACCACCACGCGCGAAGGATCAAAGAATTCGGCCACGCCCAGGCCATCGCAACCCGGGCAAGCGCCCACCGGCGAATTGAACGAAAACAGGCGCGGTTCCAGCTCGGGCAGTGCGTAATCACACACCGGGCAGGAGTACTTGGAAGAGAACAGGTGCGGCTCTGCCTTGGGATCATCCAGCGGCATCACCGAGGCCATGCCATCGCCCAGTTTGAGCGCGGTTTCAAAGCTTTCGGCCAAGCGCTGCTTGATGTCGTCACGTGGGCGGAAGCGGTCGATCACCGCCTCGATGGTGTGCTTCTGGCGCAGGGTCAGCGCCGGCACCGCATCAATTTCGTACAGCTCGCCGTCCACACGCACACGCACAAAGCCCTGTGCGCGCAGTTGGTCGAACACCTGCACATGCTCGCCCTTGCGTTCGCGGATCACCGGGGCCAGCAGCATGTAGCGCTGGTCTGGATCCAGCGTCAGCACATGGTCCACCATCTGGCTGACGATCTGCGCTTCCAGCGGATAGCCATGGTCCGGGCAGCGTGGGCTGCCGACGCGGGCATACAGCAGGCGCAGGTAGTCGTAGATTTCAGTGATGGTGCCCACGGTCGAGCGTGGGTTGTGCGAGGTGGACTTCTGTTCGATCGAGATGGCCGGTGACAGGCCTTCGATGTGGTCCAGGTCCGGCTTCTCCATCACGCTCAGGAACTGCCGCGCGTAAGCCGACAGCGACTCGACGTAGCGGCGCTGGCCCTCCGCGTAAATGGTGTCGAACGCCAGCGAGGACTTGCCCGAGCCGGACAGGCCGGTGATCACGATCAATTTGTCGCGGGGCAGGTCGAGGTCGATGTTCTTGAGGTTGTGCGTCCGCGCACCGCGGATGCGGATGAAATCCATCGCCATGGGAAATCCGGTTTTGAACGCCGCCGGCGAGCCGGGGCAGATGTGGGGGGCGTAGCTGACGGCAATCAATCAGCCTAGCGGCCTTGTGATTTGGGGGCAATTGCTGCATTTGCCAGTCCGGAGGCCCCGCGCCGCCCTGTAGGCAGGTCATTGTTCAGGCTCGGGTTTTATGGCTGGGGGTGGCTTGACCCGACCTTTGGTCTGCCGTTAAAATCCCGCTCCTGTCCGCCCTCGATGGCGGCACGGCGACCACAATAACTACAGAGGAAGTCTGGTCATGTACGCAGTACTGGTAACTGGCGGTAAGCAATACCGCGTCGCGCAGGGTGAAACCCTTCGCGTTGAAAAGCTCGAAGTCGAAGCCGGCAGCGAGATTAAGTTTGACAACATCCTGATGCTCGGCGATGCCGACGGCATCAAGTTGGGTGATGCGCTGAAGGGCGCTTCGGTGACCGCTACGGTTGTGGCCCATGGCCGCGCTGACAAGGTCCGGATCATCAAGTTCCGTCGCCGTAAGCACCACATGAAGCGTCAGGGTCACCGTCAGTACTACACCGAAATTCAAATCACCGGCATTGCCGGCTAAGCACAGGAGAATCCGTCATGGCACATAAAAAGGGCGTAGGCTCCTCGCGCAACGGTCGCGATTCCAACCCGAAGTACTTGGGCGTCAAGATCTTCGGTGGCCAGGCCATCGAAGCTGGCAACATCATCGTGCGCCAGCGCGGCACCCAGTTCCACCCGGGCGCAGGCGTTGGCCTCGGCCGCGATCACACCCTGTTCGCGCTGCTCGATGGCAAGGTTGAGTTCTCGGTCAAGGGCGCCAACAAGCGTCGTACCGTGAGCGTTGTTACGGAAGCCTGATTCCGGACACGCAGGTGCCCACGCCCAGCGTGGGTAGCTGACGAAAACCCCGCTTAGGCGGGGTTTTTCGTTGGCGACAGAATCAAATCGACGGTTTTTCGTCGTCGTTTTCCCTGGCACTCCCGGGGCAGTTAGACTTTGCGGTCGGGCAGTTCGCCTGCCGCCATCAGTGGGCAACCAGAATCATGAAACTTGTAGACGAAGCGGAGATCCAGGTCACCGCTGGCAACGGCGGTAACGGCTGCATCGGCTTTCGCCGAGAGAAGTTCATCCCGCTGGGTGGCCCGGACGGCGGCGATGGCGGCGACGGCGGCAGCGTGTGGATCCGCGCCGACGCGAACCTGAATACGCTGGTCGACTTCCGCCATGACCGTATTTTCAATGCGCAGCGCGGCGAGAACGGTATGGGTCGCCAAGCCTATGGCAAGGGCGGCGAAGACCTGATCATCACTGTGCCGGTCGGCACCGTGGTGGTCAATGTCGCCACCGATGAAGTCATTGGCGACATGACGGTTCATGGCGATCGCCTGTTGGTGGCCAAGGGCGGCAAGGGCGGCCTGGGCAACATGCACTTCAAAAGCTCCACCAACCGCGCACCGCGTCAGGCGCTGCCGGGCGAGGAGGGCGAGGAGCGCTTGCTCAAGCTGGAGCTGAAGTTGCTGGCCGACGTGGGCCTGCTGGGCTTCCCGAACGCTGGCAAGAGCACCTTGATCCGCGCTGTCTCGGCGGCGACGCCGAAGGTGGCTGACTACCCGTTCACCACGTTGTACCCGAACCTGGGTGTGGTGAAGGTCGAGAATTACCGCAGCTTCGTGATCGCCGACATTCCGGGCTTGATCGAAGGTGCGGCTGACGGTGCTGGCCTGGGTGCGCAGTTCCTGCGTCACTTGCAGCGCACCCGTCTGTTGCTGCACCTCGTGGACATCTCCCCGATGGAGGGTGGCGTTGAGGGCATTTCGCCGATTGAGCAGGTGCGCGCCATCGAGCGCGAGCTGGGTAAGCATGATCCGGAGCTGCTGCAGAAGCCGCGCTGGCTGGTGCTCAACAAGGCTGACCTGATGTTCGAGGACGAGGCCAAGATTGCGGCCGAGCAGATCGTCAAGGAGCTGGGCTGGAAAGAGCCGTGGTATCTGGTGTCGGCGCTGGGTCGCGAAGGCACCTGGCCGATCATGAAGGACATCATGGCCTTCTTCGATCATCAGAAGGTGCTGGAAGCCGAAGAGCGCGAAGCACAGGGCGGCTGAGTCCATCGACAGCAGCTCGGTGATGGATAGCGAAAGCCCGGCGAAAGCCGGGTTTTCTGCTTCTGCTTCACTTAAGGTCCCTGTCTTGCAGGGCGGATAGCGGTTTGGAGTGGAGGCGCTTTTGCTTCGAGGTAATCGGCCGAAGCTGGCGGCCCGAGCTCTCTCGTCCTGCCTTCGGGCGCTTTCCCTGGCATGCAGGGAGGCAGTTGGTCTGGTGGATGGTTTTATCCGGCCCAACAAAAAACCCGACACAAGGCCGGGCTTTTTATGCCGGGAGCCTTGCGGCTCCTGGTGATCGCGCGAATCAGGCGGCCTTGATGGCCTTGATGCGAGCGGTCAGGCGGCTCTTGTGACGCGCAGCCTTGTTCTTGTGAATCAGGCCACGGGCGCTGAAACGATCGAGAATCGGCTGGGCGACGGCGAAGGCTGCCTCGGCGCCAGCGGCGTCGTTGGCATCCAGAGCCTTGATCACCTTCTTGACGGCGGTGCGCAGCATCGAACGCTGAGCCGTGTTGCGCGCGTTGCGCACAACGGTCTGCTTGGCGCGCTTCTTGGCGGACTTGATATTGGCCACAGTGGTGGTTTCCTGAAAATCGGTGTGGTGGGAACAGCAAGCACGCAAGTATGATGGCAGACCAAATGAACGTCAAGTCGAGTTGTCAAGGGGGCTGTAAGTGAGTTCACCGCGCATGCTGCGGGGGCTGCTGTCGTTTAGCAGTATGACAATGATTTCCCGGGTGTTGGGTCTGGTCCGTGACCAGGTCATCACCACCACTTTCGGCAGCAATGCGACCACGGATGCGTTCTGGGTGGCATTCCGTGTCCCCAACTTCCTGCGCCGCCTGTTCGCGGAAGGCTCGTTCGCCACCGCCTTCGTGCCGGTGTTCACGGAGGTGAAGGAGACCCGCCCGCACGCGGATCTGCGCGAGTTGATGGCGCGGATCTCCGGCACGCTGGGCGGCGTGCTGCTGCTGGTGACGGCGCTGGCGTTGATCTTTGCGCCGCAACTAGCGTCGTTGTTTGCCAGTGCGCCTGCAGCGGATCCCGCCAAGCAGGGGTTGTTGATTGATCTGTTCAGATTGACGTTCCCCTTCCTGCTGTTCGTATCGCTGACTGCACTGGCTGGCGGTGCGCTGAACAGCTTCCAGAAATTTGCCATGCCCGCGCTGACGCCGGTGATCCTCAATCTCTGCATGATTGCTGGCGCGCTGTGGCTGGCTCCGCGCCTTGGTGGGACGCCAGAGAAGCAGATCCTGGCGTTGGGCTGGGCGGTGCTGGCTGCCGGCCTCCTGCAGTTGCTGTTCCAGTTACCCGCCCTGAAGGGCATCAACCTGTTGACGCTGCCGCGCTGGGGCTGGAATCACCCGGATGTGCGCAAGGTGCTGACCTTGATGGTGCCGACCCTGTTCGGCTCATCGGTGGCGCAGATCAACTTGTTGCTGGATACGGTGATTGCCGCGCATCTCACCGATGGCTCGCAGTCCTGGTTGTCGCTGGCCGATCGGTTCCTGGAGCTGCCGCTCGGCGTGTTCGGCGTGGCGCTGGGGACGGTGATTCTGCCGGCGCTGGCGCGGCATCACGTCAAGACCGATGGCGAGGGGTTTTCAAATGCGCTGGACTGGGGGCTGCGCACGACGTTGTTGATCGCGGTGCCCGCCATGCTGGGCTTGCTGCTGTTGGCTGAGCCGTTGATCGCTACGCTGTTCCAGTACAAGAGGTTCACAGCGTTCGATACCCAGATGACCGCGCTGGCGGTCTATGGCCTGAGTTTCGGTCTCCCGGCGTTTGCGTTGTTGAAGGTGCTGTTGCCGGCGTTCTACTCGCGCCAGGACACGCGGACGCCGGTGCGTGCCGGCCTGGTCGCGCTGGTGGCCAACATGGTCTTCAACTTCGCCTTGCTAGCGGTGCTGTACCACGCGATGGTGCCGGAGACGCTCAAGGCGCAGGGTGTGATGGTGGCGCTGTCCAAGCAGCCGGGCCTGCATCTGGCGCTGGGTATTGCCAGCGCCCTTTCCAGTTATCTGAACCTGGGCTTGCTCTGGTACTGGCTGGGCAAGACCGGTGTCTACCAGCGACGACCGGGCTGGGGCGCCTATATGGTGCGGTTGATGCTGGCCTGCGTGGCGATGGTAGCCGTGCTGGCAGCGCTGCTGTATTGGCTGCCTGGCTTTACCGGCATGGACAAGTGGCACCGGATCGGCAGTCTGGCGCTGTTGGTTGGCAGTGGTGGCCTGACCTATCTGCTGGCGATGGTGGCCATGGGTTTCCGCCCGCGCGAACTGCGCGGGCACTGAGGCGGCCGTTATACTGCCCGGCTATACACGACAGAACCGGCCCGTATGGGCCGCATCCGGATGGAATGAGCAGGCTTTTTAGAGACGTCGAAGGCGGGGTGTTGTTCCCGCAAGGAAGCGTGGTCTGCATCGGTGCTTTCGACGGCCTGCACCTGGGCCACCGGGCGCTGGTGCGCCACGCGGTTGATCGCGCCCGTGCGCTTGGGGTTCCGGTCGTGGCGTTGGCGTTTGAGCCGCTGCCGCGTGAATTCTTCGCCAAGGACAACCCGCCGCCGCGGTTGATGCTGGCGCGCGACAAGGTTGCCGCCTTGCGTGAGCTGGGCGTGGACAGCGTCGGCCTGCTGCGTTTCGACGCCAAGATGGCAGCCACCACCGCCGAGGATTTCGTGCGCGACATGCTGGTCCGCCGGCTCGGTGCGCGTGAAGTCTGGATCGGCCCCAAGTTTCATTTCGGCAATCGCCGTGGTGGCGACATCGCGCTGCTGCGGGCGATGGGTGCCGAGTTGGGCTTTGTCGCCGGCGAGATCGAGCCGGTGCACCTGAACGGCGAGCGCATTTCCAGCACCCGCATCCGTGAATTGCTGCTGGAAGGCGACTTCGCCCATGCCGGTAGCCTGCTGGGGCGTCCGTACACCATCGGCGGCCGGGTAGTGCGCGGTCAGCAGTTGGGTCGCACCCTGGGTTTCCCGACCGCCAACTTGCGATTCCCGAAAACACCCGCACTTTCTGGTATCTACGCAACGTGGGTGCATGGTGTTTTCGAGCAGCCATGGCCTTCGGTATCGAGCTTCGGCACGCGACCGACGGTGCAGGGCGTGGAGCCATTGCTGGAGGCGCACCTGTTTGATTTCCAGGGCGACCTTTACGGCCGCCACATCGAAGTGGAATTCGTCGCCAAGTTGCGCGATGAAGAAAAGTTCAACGATCTGCCGGCACTGACCGAGCAGATGCACCGCGACGCCGAACAGGCGCGTCGCATCCTTTCCGAACACAGATTGCGAGCTACCGCGTGAGCCAGGATTACAAAGCCACCCTCCATCTGCCTGCAACGGAATTCCCGATGCGCGGCGACCTGCCCAAGCGTGAGCCGGGCATCCTGGCGCATTGGGAAGAGCAGGGCATTTACGCGCGGCTTCGCGAGAACGCGAAAGGCCGCCCGCTGTTCGTGCTGCACGATGGCCCACCGTATGCCAATGGCCAGATCCACCTGGGTCATGCGGTCAACAAGATCCTCAAGGACATCATCGTCAAGTCGCGCTACATCGACGGCTTCGATGCGCCCTACGTGCCGGGCTGGGATTGCCACGGCCTGCCGATCGAAATCGCGGTCGAAAAGAAGTGGGGCAAGGTTGGCGTCAAGCTGGATGCCGAACAGTTCCGCCAGAAGTGCCGCGAGTACGCTGAAGAGCAGATCGAGCTGCAGCGCCGCGACTTCAAGCGCCTTGGTGTAATCGGCGACTGGGACAACCCGTACAAGACGTTGAGCTTCGATTTCGAAGCCAATGAAATCCGCGCGTTGTCCAAGATCTTTGCCAACGGTCACATCGTGCGCGGCGCCAAGCCAGTGCATTGGTGCTTCGATTGCGGTTCGGCGCTGGCCGAGGCCGAGATCGAGTACCAGGACAAGACGTCGCCGGCCATCGACGTGGCTTACGCTGCGCGCGATTCCAAGGCGCTGGCTGCCAGCTTCGGCGTCGACCTGCCGGCCGGCGTGGAAGTGGCGGTGCCGATCTGGACCACCACGCCATGGACGCTGCCGGCTTCGCTGGCCGTGTCGCTGGGTGCGGATATCGAATACGTGCTGGCCGAAGGCCCGGCCCACAACGGCCAGCCGCGCTGGCTGGTGCTGGCTTCGTCGCTGGCCGAGCGTTCGCTGTCGCGCTATGGCGTGAGCGAGGTGGTCGTACATGGCCATGCCAAGGGTTCGGCGCTGGAGAATCAGCTGTTGGCGCACCCGTTTTACGCCAACCGCGACATCCCGCTGCTCAACGGCGACCACGTCTCTGACGAGGACGGTACCGGTGCGGTGCATACCGCGCCCGGCCACGGTCAGGAAGATTTCGTGGTCAGCCAGCAGTACGGGTTGATGGACCAGTACAACGCTGGCCAGATCAATCCGGTCGATGGCCGTGGCGTGTATCTGCCGTCGACACCGGCTGCGGGTGAGGCCGAACTGGCGGGCGTGCACCTGTGGAAGGCGCAGCCGCTGATCGTTGATGTACTGCGTGCCTCCGGTGCGCTGCTGGCGTTCGTCGAGATCCAGCACAGCTACCCGCATTGCTGGCGCCACAAGACGCCGGTGGTGTTCCGCGCCACGCCGCAGTGGTTCATGTCGATGGAAAAGGCCAACCTGCGCAGCGATGCGATGGCCGCGATCGACAGCGTGGGCTGGTTCCCGAGCTGGGGCAAAGCGCGTATCGGCAGCATGGTCGACGGTCGTCCGGACTGGTGCATCAGCCGCCAGCGCACCTGGGGCGTGCCGATCGCACTGTTCACCCATCGCGAAACCGGCGAGCCGCATCCGCGTACCGTTGAGTTGATGCAGCAGGTGGCTGACCGCGTGCAGGCCGGTGGCATCGACGTCTGGTATTCGCTGGATACGGCAGAATTGCTGGGCGATGAAGCGCCGCAGTACGAAAAGGTCACCGACATCCTGGATGTCTGGTTCGACTCGGGCGTTACGCACGAAGGCGTGTTGCTGGAGCGTGGTTTCGGCAAGCCGGCAGATCTGTATCTGGAAGGTTCGGATCAGCATCGTGGCTGGTTCCAGTCCTCATTGCTGACCGGCGTGGCGATCGACAAACACGCACCGTACAAGCAGTGCCTCACCCACGGTTTCACCGTCGATGAGCACGGCCGCAAGATGTCCAAGTCGCTGGGCAACGGCATCGAGCCGCAGGACATCATGAACAAACTGGGCGCGGATATTCTGCGCCTGTGGATCGCCTCGGCTGACTACAGCAACGAAATGTCGCTGTCGCAGGAAATCCTCAAGCGCAATGCCGACGCCTACCGCCGGCTGCGCAACACCGCGCGCTTCCTGCTGGGCAACCTGGATGGTTTCGATCCAGCCCAGCACCTGTTGCCGCTGCAGGACATGGTGGCGTTGGATGCCTGGATCGTGCATCGCGCGTTCGAACTGCAGGAAAAAATCAAGGCTGCATACGCCAACTACAACATGGCTGAGATCGTGCAGCTGCTGTTGAACTTCTGCAGCGTCGACTTGGGCTCGCTGTACCTGGACGTGACCAAGGATCGTCTGTACACGATGCGCGAAGATTCGCGCGGTCGTCGTTCGGCGCAGAGTGCGATGTTCCATATCGCCGAAGCGTTCGTGCGCTGGGTGGCGCCGATTCTGACCTTCACTGCTGAAGAGTTGTGGGGTTATCTGCCGGGCAAGCGTGCCGACAACGTGCTGTTCACCACCTGGTACGACGGCCTGGCACCGCTTCCTGCGAATGCACAGTTGACGGCGGCTGATTTCGACCAGCTGCTGGCACTGCGTGAGCAGGTGTCCAAGGTGTTGGAGCCGATGCGTGCCAATGGCGCCATTGGTGCCGCGCTGGAAGCGGAGATCACCGTCGCCGCAAGCGAAGAACAGGCCGCACGTTGGCAGCCGCTGGCGGAGGAAATGCGCTTCCTGTTCATCAGTGGCGACGTAAGTGTGCGACCGGCGACCACCGATGAGGTGTTTGTCAGCGCGCAGCCGACCGAGAAGGCCAAGTGCGTGCGCTGCTGGCATTACCGCGCCGATGTGGGCACGGTGGCAACGCATCCTGAGCTGTGCGGTCGCTGCGTGATCAACATCGAAGGTGCTGGCGAAGAGCGTCGCTGGTTCTGACGGCAGCAGTGAATGGAGAGGAGTGAGAAATGAGCAAGGGCAACCACTTCGTTCTCACTTCTCCATGGCAATTTCGCACAGGCGCATTACATGCAAGCAAAAGTAGCTAAACCCAATGCACTGATCTGGCTGTTGCTTTCGGCAGTCGTGATCGGGCTGGACCAGTGGAGCAAGGCGTGGGTGCTGTCGAGCCTGCCCGAGTTCACGCCGGTGCCGGTCATCGATGGCTTCTGGAACTGGTACCGCACCTACAACACTGGCGCGGCGTTCAGTTTTCTCAGTGATGCCGGCGGTTGGCAGTTGTGGTTCTTCACGGCGCTGGCGGTGGCCATCAGTGGCCTGATGGCCTATTGGTTGTCGCAGACGCAGCGTGCCAACTGGCGTGCCGCGTTGCCGTACGCGCTGGTGATCGGCGGGGCCATCGGCAACGTCATTGACCGGCAGATGCACGGTCACGTGGTGGACTTCATCCAGTGGTACGTGGGTGACCATTACTGGCCCTCGTTCAATCTGGCGGATTCGGCGATTGTCGTGGGTGCCATTGGCATCGCGGTGTTCGGTCTGTTCGACGGCAAGTCCGGCAAAAAGGCCGGATAATCCCTTTACCTGTTTTCTGCATGACCGGTTGCGGCCGGCTGGACTACCTGACTGATGGACGTACTGCTCGCCAATCCCCGTGGTTTCTGCGCCGGTGTCGACCGCGCGATCGAGATCGTCAAGCGCGCGATCGAGACGCTGGGCGCGCCGATCTATGTGCGTCACGAGGTGGTGCACAACCGTTTTGTGGTCGATGACCTGAAAGCGCGCGGCGCCATCTTCGTGGAGGAACTGGACGAAGTGCCGGACGGCAATACGGTTATTTTCAGTGCGCATGGTGTCTCGCAGGCAGTGCGTGTAGAGGCGGACCGTCGCGGGCTGAAAGTGTTCGACGCGACCTGCCCGCTGGTGACCAAGGTGCATCTGGAAGTGGCGCGCCATTGCCGTGCGGGGCGCGACGTGGTGCTGATCGGCCACGAAGGGCATCCGGAAGTAGAAGGCACCATGGGCCAGTGGAACCGCGAGCGTGGTACCGGCCAGATCTACCTGGTTGAAGATGTGGACGACGTGGCAACGCTGGTCATCGACCAGCCGGAGAACTTCGCTTACACCACCCAGACCACGCTGTCAGTGGACGACACGCGCAGCATCATCGAAGCCTTGCGTGCGCGCTTCCCGGCAATGCAGGGCCCGAAGAACGATGACATCTGCTACGCCACGCAGAACCGTCAGGACGCCGTGCGTGACCTGGCCAAACAATGCGATCTGGTGCTGGTGGTCGGTTCGCCGAACAGCTCCAATTCCAATCGGCTGGCCGAACTGGCGCGCCGCGAAGGCGTGGAGTCTTACCTGATTGATGGTGCGCACGAGATCGACCCGCAATGGGTGATTGGCAAGCAGCATATCGGCCTGACGGCGGGCGCATCCGCACCGCAGGTGCTGGTGGATGGCGTCATCGCGCGCCTGCGTGAACTGGGCGCGGAGGGCCTTTCGGAATTGGAAGGTGAGCCCGAATCGATGGTGTTCGCGCTGCCCAAGGAGCTGCGTCTCAGGCTTGTGGACTAAACCAGTTGATGGCTTTGAGCCAGCTGCGCTGGCCGGGGCCTGCAGTACCAGCTAGAAATCCGGGTATAGCTGCGCGCAGATACGCGCGGCGATGAAGTCGATGAACACTCGGGTGCGCGGAACCTGGCCGAACATCTGCGGCCAAACCAGCGAGATGCTGCCACGCTCCACAGCATGGCTTTCCAGCACCCGCTGCAGGCTGCCCGCTGCGATTTCGTCCTTGACCAGATAGTCGGGCGCTTGTGCAATTCCCAGCTCGGCGAGCGCGGCAACGGCGATGGCTTCTTCGTCGTTAAGAATGGTGGCCGGCAACAGTGACCTGAAAGGTGCGGCCCCCTTGAACAACCATGCGTCCACGCGACGCGTGAATGACGGCCGGTAATGGATGCAACGGTGCCTGCTGAGGTCGGTGGGTATGACGGGTAAGCCATGTTTGAGCAGGTAGTTGGGCGCAGCAAACGTGGCAAGCCGTAGCGGGCCCAGCCGCCGCGCCTGCAGGCTGGAGTCTTCCAGTTCGCCTAGCCACAGTGCGACGTCATATCCCTCTTCGACCAGATCCAGTCGACGGTCCTCCAGGTTGAGGCTGACCACCACCTCGGGAAACCGCTGCTGGAAATCGATCATGGCCGGCAATACGATCCGGCGGCCTATCACCGTAGGTAGGCTGATCTTCAATGGCCCGCGCGGCGTGCGTTCCAGTAGATGCAATTCCTGCTCTGCATCGTGCAGGTTCTCGACGATGTTCACCACATGTCGATAGAGCACTTCGCCTTCGCCGGTCAGTGATAACGCGTGCGTGGTGCGGTTGAGCAGGCGCGTTCCCAGCCGCAGTTCCAGTCGTTCTATTGCTTTGCCAACTGCCGATGCAGACAGTCCCAACTTTCTGCTTGCTGCCGAAAAACTGCGTGCTTCTACTGCAGTGGCGAATGCAACAAGCCCAGTGAGTGATTCGATGGATGTCAGGTGCTTGGACATTCTGTCGGCAATGTTGAGACTGCCAGGCGTCTTCCGTCAAACGCGCAAGTGATCAAGCATTGATCGTGGGCTTCGGACGGGTGTGTACCCGTATATCGACAAAACAGTGCGAGGCGAAAGCGGCGCATCAATGGAGGGTCGACAGATGAGTGGTCAGCAAGAATCAGGACGGTCGCGACAAATTCAGGCTTTGAAATTTGATTGCATCGTGGTTGGCGCGGGCTCTGCGGGTGCGGTGATGGCTGCGCGCTTGAGTGAAGATCTGTATCGAAGGGTGTTGCTGCTGGAGGCGGGCCCTTCCTACGCACCGGATGCTTACCCGGATGCAGTGCGCCTGCAGCACGTCATTGGCGGTGATGCCGCGCACGATTGGGGCTATGCCTCGGAGTCAAGCTGGAGCGATGTGCGCTTGGCGGTG
The DNA here is from genome assembly GCF_027497995.1 of Stenotrophomonas sp. Iso1. Taxonomy (GTDB): domain Bacteria; phylum Pseudomonadota; class Gammaproteobacteria; order Xanthomonadales; family Xanthomonadaceae; genus Stenotrophomonas. The sequence goes on from NZ_JAODBT010000001.1 coordinate 1,474,562, forward strand.
CCACGAGGCAAGGTGCTTGGTGGTTCGTCAGCAGTCAATGCCGGCGTGTCGATGCGAGCACCGGCCGGCGATTTCGCACGGTGGACCGACGCAGGGCTTGAGCATTGGACGGCCGCCGAAGTACTGCCGTTCTTCCAGAAGAGCGAGCGTACCGTGCATGGCGATGATGCAGTCCATGGTCGTGATGGTCCTTGGCCGATTCACTATCTGCAGGATGATGAAGTCTCCGATATGCAGCGTGCCTTCATCGCTTCGGCCGTGCAGGAAGGCTTTGCGCATGTGCAGGACTTCAATGGTGCGCAGCCGTTTGGCGTGGGTGCGTATCCGATGAACAACCGCATGGGCCAGCGGCTCAATACCGGCATGACCTATCTTTCGCAGGAAGTTCGTGAGCGCCCGAATCTGACCATCCGGGCGCAGCAGTTGGTGGATCGCATCGAGATCGATCAGGGCCGGGCAGTAGCGGTGCTGCTCAGTGACGGTCAACGCATTGATGCCAAGGAGATCGTGCTGTGCGCGGGTGCGTATGGCACCCCCGCCATTCTGTTGCGTTCGGGTGTCGGCCCGGCGGAAGATCTTCGGGAACTCGGTGTGGATGTGCAGGCGGATCTGCCGGTAGGGAAGCGCCTGCAGGAGCATCCCTTCTTCTACACGACGTGGTCGGCGCGACCGACAAAGATTGGTCTGCCCTTGCCGCCTGTGGGTGCAATTTTGTGGACGCAATCCTCGCAGGCGACGCTGGGCGTGGGGGATTTTCATGTCTCGGCAGTGCACTACGGGGACCCGGCCAGTTCGCCTACCGGTGCCATTTTTACGTTGGCGCTTGCATTGACGCGGCCGCATTCGTTGGGCTCGGTAACACTGCGTTCGCGTGACCCGACCGTTGCGCCGCGTATTGCGCTGAATCTGCTTGAGGATGTGCGCGACCGCCGATTGATGGTGGAAGGGATCGAGTTGATCCGACGCATTACCCGACGTGGACCGCTGGCCGAAATCATCGTTGACGAGCTGACACCTGGCGCGTTGTCTGCCAGCTATGAAGCACTGGAAGCGGCTCTGCCGCTGGCGCTGGATGTCTACCACCACCCCACCTCCACTGCGCCGATGGGGGGAGCGGATGATCGGCATGCAGTCACTGACTATCAAGGCCGTGTGCGAGGCATCGATGGTCTGCGTGTTGCCGATGCTTCTTCCTTCCCCGATGTGCCCTGCGTGGCGACCAATCCCACGGTGATCATGTTGGCCGAGCGCATCAGCCAATGGATGCGGGGCGACTGAGATGACGTTGCTCGCGGTGCTGGGCGAGCGACTCAAGCGCACGGCGCTGGTTTGGTTGGCGGTGTATCCGAGTGCGCTGCTGGTGCTGAGTTTGGTGGGTGAGCGCTTCAGGCATTGGCCGTTGCCGATGCGGGTGCTGGCTTCGACGTTGATCATCGTGCCGGTGGTGGCAAACATCAGTTTGCCGCTGGTGCAGACAGTAGTGGCAGCGTTGGGCAGGGCGTCGCGACGGATCGACCGGCACGACGACAACCAATGATTACGGAGTTTCCATGGCTAATACTTCAACATCGTCAACCCCGCTGCCGTGTGCCTCCAATTGGATCAACGGCGTTGAACGCTTCGATGGCGTGTTCAAAGAGTCAATCAATCCAGCGACCTATGAGGTGATTGGCCGCTATCCCGATAATGGTCTTGCTGTGGCGATGGAGGCCGTTTCGGCTGCGTCGATGGCGTTCCAGCAACCGGGTTGGGCGCATGACCATGAACTGCGCGCACGCGTGCTGGAAAAATTGGCGGCGGCTTTTGAACGCAACCGCGACAGGTTGCTACAGATGCTGGCGCTGGAGAACGGCAAAGTAATGCGCGAAGCGGCGTTTGAGCTGGACATGGTGCCGAGCAAACTGCGTTACGCGGCAGCCTGCGCAATGCTTGAGGCTGGGCGCGCGCTACGTCCCAAGCCAGGCCGTATTTCGATGGTGCTGCGCCAGCCCATGGGCGTGGTAGCGGTGATTGCACCGTGGAATTCGCCGGTGGTTCTGACCATTCGTTCGTTGGCGCCGGCATTGGCCGCAGGTTGCACGGTGGTGATCAAGCTGCCGGCGCAAGTGGCGCAGATCGCCAGTCTGATGGCGCGGATCATGGCCGAAGTGGATGAGCTCCCGCGCGGGGTGATCAACCTGTTCTTCGAGACTGGCTCAGAGGGCGCAGCCTATCTGGTGGAGACACCCCGAGTGCCGGTGATCAGCTTTACCGGATCTTCCCGCACCGGCCGCGCGATTTCGGGCGTGGGTGCGCGCCACCTGAAACGTTTTGGCATGGAACTGGGCGGCAAGACGCCGATGATCGTGTTCGATGATGCCGATCTGGATACCGCCTTGCCGGTGCTGGAAAAGGCGTTGACCGTATTCGGCGGACAGTTCTGCATGACGGGCTCGCGACTGCTGGTGCAGCGGGGCATTTATGACGCGGTGCGTGAGCGCATGGCAGCACGGCTGCGCGCGGTCACGATAGGGCCGGCCGACGACCCGAACAGTGACATGGGGCCATTGATCGACCGGGCCAATGTCGAGCGGGTGGAGCAGGTGGTGGAAGCGGCGCTTGCTGCTGGTGCGCGGGCAGTGGAGCGGGGCGGGGCAGTTCGCAATGGTGTACTGGCGCGGGGTGCGTTTTTCCGACCGGCGTTGCTGGAGGTATTCGACAACACCTTGGACATCATCCAGGAAGAAACCTTTGGCCCGGTACTGACGTTGCAATCTTTCACGGATGAAGCCGAGGCGCTGCAGTTGGCGAACGACAACCCGTATGGGCTGGCGGCCAGTGTGTGGACGCGGGATCTGGATCGGGGCCTGCGTATGGCAGAGGCCATCGATGCCGGGTCGGTCTGGATCAACGATTGGGCGCAGGTATTTGATGGCACCGAAGAAGGTGGATTCAAACAATCCGGGTTGGGGCGCTTGAACGGCCTTGCCGCACTTGAAGATTTTGTGGAATACAAACACATCGCCCTGCGGCCCGGCCTTGCCTGGCACTGACGTCGGCCGTCGTTGATCGTTTGTTTGCCTTGCAGGTGGTAGCGCGGGAGCGCGCAGCTATGAATACGGATATGGCCAGCGCACTGTTCGATGCTTTGCGCGCGCTTGCGCGCGTGGGCGGTGGAGTGCGAGTCAACCATGCGCGCGGCATCTTGGTCGAAGGGCACTTTCGTGCCACCCGCACCGCCATGCGGTTTTGCCTGGCAGGAATATTTGATGGCGCCGAGCAGCGCGTGTCGGCGCGCTTCTCCAGCTCCGGCGCGGATCCGCACATCGATCAGCGCAGCCCGCTCGCCGAGCCGCGTGGTTTGGCGCTGCGGATCGGCAACAACGCGGCGCTGACGCTGGTCGGCCACTCAATCGAGGGTTTTCCAGCAGCTGATCCGGAGCGGTTTCTGGCGATGTTGATCGCGATGAATGCGAACCGGCCTGTCAACGTAGGTGCAACGACGGGGCGGGATGATTGTCCAATATCGGCACGGTTCGAGGCTTTGCGACAGCAGCCCGCAAGCAGCTTCACCACATTGGATTACCACATGCTGCATCCGTATCGATTGATTGCTGCCGATGGACATGTGCGCGTCGGCCGGCTGAGCATACGTGCGCCTCGGTCGGAAGCCGGTACAACCACTCGGGACGGCCCTGACTGCCTGGACAAGCGCCTGCGCAGCGAACTGTCCAAAGGCCCGGTGGTGCTGGCATTGCAGTTCACTCCCGTCACCGGGGGGGTGGATCCTACGGATCTGAGCGTGGCCTGGGATCCTTTACTGCCCTCTGTGACGCTGGGCCATTTGTGGCTGGAGCGCGTGGCTTTGCGACAGGGCGTACAGCGCCGGCTGGTGTTCGACCCGGCATTGCTGCCAGAGGGTATTGCCTTTGCGGGCGACCCGATGCTGTATGTGCGTCTGCGGGCTTATCGGCTGGCGGCATTGCAGCGGCGGCGGTAGCCATCCGCACCCGGGAGTGCCACCCCGGTGGCCAAAGAGGGCAGGCACGGTCAGCTGGCGGCATGGATTGACCACAGCGTTGACGTTCGCATACAATTCGCGGCTCGCCGGAATAGCTCAGTTGGTAGAGCGGCGCATTCGTAATGCGTAGGTCGTAGGTTCGATTCCTATTTCCGGCACCAGTAACAGAAAGCCGACTGCCCGCAGTCGGCTTTCTGCTTTTACGGGTGCGTCAAATGCGCGCAGGTGCGACAACGTGTCGCACGCCGAAGCCGCTGTTTACTGCGTGAAATCATTGTCAATGTCTATCTTAAGTGTTGCGTGAAGGCCTAAAATTGCGCTGCTGAGATCTGGCACTCCCCTGCACGTGTTCCCCCGGTGGCAATCTCCGGGCGGGCGTTCGCGTTAGCGCGCATGGGTTGCCGGATCAGGTACCCCCTCGCAATTGGATCGACCGATGATTCCGTTGAAAACCCTTGGGCGCATGCTGCGCCCGGGCCTCATTGTTGCTATGGCCGTCATGATGACGGGCTGCGACTGGGCCTTGTTTGATCCCAAAGGCCAGATTGCCCGGGACGAACTCACGCTGCTGATCACCTGTACGGTGCTGATGTTGCTGGTCGTCATCCCGGTGATCGTGATGACACTGGTGTTCGCGTGGAAATACCGCGCATCCAACACCAAGGCCCGTTATGAACCCAACTGGTCGCACTCCACCGCCATCGAAGTGGTGGTCTGGTCGATCCCGTGCATGATCATCCTGGTGCTGGCAGTGCTGACCTGGCGCTCCTCGCACGCGCTTGATCCGTACAAGCCGTTGGAGTCGGACACCAAGCCGGTGCTGATCGAAGCGATCTCGCTGGATTGGAAGTGGCTGTTCGTATACCCGGAAGAGAACATTGCCGTGGTCAACGAGCTGACCTTCCCGGTCAATACGCCGCTGAACTTCAAGATCACGGCCGATTCGGTGATGAATGCGTTTTTCATTCCGCATCTGGGCAGCATGATCTACTCGATGGCCGGCATGGAAACCAAGCTGCACTTGATTGCCGATGAGGCGGGCAGCTACGAAGGTCGTTCCTCGCATTACAGCGGTGCCGGCTTCAGCAAGATGCACTTCATGGCCCACGCAGTGAGCAATGAGGAATATCAGACCTGGTTGGCGAAGGTACGTGGCGACGCCAAGGTGATGGACCAGAAGTCCTTTACCGAGCTGGCCGCCGAGAAGAACCATGACTACTACCCGGTGACCTACTACGGCAGCACCGAGGCAGGTCTGTTTGGCGCGATCATGGCCAAGCACATGGGCGAGAGCCACCACTTCGGCATGAAGCATGACGGCAAGGCGATGTCGCACGAGGCCATGGGCCACGAAGCAATGCGCCATGAGTCGATGGATCACGAAGCCATGGGCCATGAGGCAATGAACCACGAGGCCATGGGCCACGAAGGTCATGACGCCGCCGCTCCTGCCGCCGCCGAGGCCGCAGGCCACGCCGGTCACAATGCAAACGAGTCCACCGAAGCCGCACCTGCCGGCAACGGTCCCTCGGGAGAATGACGATGCTTGGAAAACTCTCTCTTGATTCACTGCCGCACGATCCCATCGTGCTCACCACGCTGATCGGCGCGATGCTCGGTGGTCTGGCCGTTGTTGCGGCCATCACCAAGTTCAAACTGTGGGGCTACCTGTGGAAAGAGTGGTTCACCTCGGTGGACCACAAGAAGATCGGCGCGATGTACCTGATCGTGGCGTTCGTGATGCTGCTGCGCGGCTTCTCCGACGCGATCATGATGCGTGCCCAGCAGGCGATGGCCGCTGGCGGTGCTGAAGGCTATCTGCCGCCACACCACTACGATCAGATCTTCACCGCGCACGGCGTGATCATGATCTTCTTCGTGGCCATGCCGCTGATTACCGGTTTGATGAACCTGGTGGTGCCGCTGCAGATCGGTGCACGTGACGTTGCCTATCCGTTCCTGAACTCACTGAGCTTCTGGCTGTTCGTCGCAGGCACCGCCCTGATGATGATCTCGCTGTGGATTGGTGAATTCGCCGCGACCGGCTGGCTGGCGTTCCCGCCGTTGTCGGGGTTGGAGTACAGCCCAAGCGTCGGTATGGATTACTACATCTGGGCGCTGCAGGTTGCAGGTCTGGGTACCACGCTGAGCGGTATCAACTTCTTCATCACCATCCTCAAGATGCGTACCCCGGGTATGCCGCTGATGAAGATGCCGGTGTTCAGCTGGACCGCACTGGTCACCAACCTGTTGATCATCGCCGCCTTCCCGGTGCTGACGATCACGCTGGTGCTGCTGACCCTGGACCGTTACCTGGGCACGCATTTCTTCACCAACGATGGCGGCGGCAACGCCATGCTGTACATCAACCTGATCTGGATCTGGGGTCACCCGGAAGTCTATATCCTGGTGTTGCCGGCATTTGGCGTGTTCTCTGAAGTCATTGCCACGTTCTCGCGCAAGACGCTGTTCGGCTACAAGGGCATGGTCTATGCGACCTGTGCCATTGGTGTGTTGTCGTTCCTGGTGTGGCTGCACCACTTCTTCACCATGGGTTCGGGTGCCAACGTCAATGCCTTCTTTGGCATCACGACGATGATCATCTCCATCCCCACTGGCGTGAAGATCTTCAACTGGCTGTTCACGATGTACCGCGGTCGCGTGCACTTCACCTCCCCGGTGTTGTGGACGATTGGCTTCATGGTCACCTTCACCATCGGCGGCATGACCGGCGTGATGCTGGCGATTCCGGCCATTGACTTCGTGCTGCACAACTCGCTGTTCCTGATTGCCCACTTCCACAACGTCATCATTGGCGGCGTGGTGTTCGGCATGTTCGCGGGTATCACCTACTGGTGGCCGAAGATGTTCGGCTTCAAGCTGGATGAAACCTGGGGCAAGCGTGCGTTCTGGGGCTGGTTCATCGGCTTCTATGTGGCCTTCATGCCGCTGTACGCACTGGGCTTCATGGGCGCCACCCGTCGCCTGCAGAGCTACCCGAACATGGAGTACCAGCCGTTCTTCATCGTTGCCGCTGTCGGCGCCGCGATCATTGCCTTCGGCATCCTGTGCCAGGTGATCCAGATCGCTGTGTCCATCCGCGACCGCAAGAAGAATGCTGACCTGACCGGCGATCCGTGGGATGCCCGTACGCTGGAGTGGGAAACCGCTTCTCCGGTGCAGTTCTACAACTTCGCTGTCCTGCCGAAGGGCGAGGAACTGGACGATTTCTGGCAGCGCAAGCAGCGTGGTGAAGCCTGGGTCAAACCGGCCAAGTACAGCGACATCCACATGCCCAAGAACACCGGTACCGGTGTGGTCATCGGTGCCTTCAGCCTGGTGCTGGGCTTTGCGATGGTGTGGCACATGTGGGTGTTCGCCATCATTGGCCTGGTCGGCATGATCGGCACCTTCATCTACCGCACCTTCGACAAGGACGTGGATTACTGGGTGCCGGCCGCTGAAGTCGAACGTATCGAGAATGAACACCGCAAGCACCTGGTTGCCCAGGGCCTGGTGAAGACCGAGGTGAAGGCATGAGCCACAACGCCCACACGATGACCCACGGCTCGGCCCACGCGGCCGACCATGGGCATGACCACGAGCATCACGACGCCGGCGAGAACACCGTCTTCGGTTTCTGGGTGTACCTGATGAGCGATCTGCTCATCTTCGCCACACTGTTCGTCACCTACGTGGTGTTGTCCGGTGGCACCAACGGTGGCCCGGCCGCGAAGGACTTGTTCGACCTGTCCTTCGTCGCATGGGAAACCGCACTGCTGCTGGTTTCCTCGCTGACCTTCGGCTTGGGCATGATTGCTCTGCATCAGTCCAAGAAGGGCTTGATGTTCTTCTGGCTGGCCGTTACCTGGCTGCTGGGTGCCGGCTTCATGGGCATGGAAATCTGGGAGTTCAACCATCTGATCCATCAGGGTCACGGCCCGGACAAGAGTGCCTTCCTGTCGGCATTCTTTGCTCTGGTCGGTACCCATGGTCTGCACGTCAGTGCCGGCATGTTGTGGCTGCTGGTGATGCTGATCCAGCTCAAGAACGACGGCCTGACCCCGCGCAACAAGACCCGCATGGCGTGCCTGAGCCTGTTCTGGCACTTCCTGGATCTGGTCTGGATCGGCGTGTTCTCTGTCGTCTACCTGTCGGGAGCTATGTAATGTCCGCACATGACAATCATGCACACGGTGCCGGTGGCGAGAGCCACGGCAGCGTCAAGTCCTACCTGGTTGGCTTCCTGCTGGCAGCGGTGCTCACCATCATCCCGTTCTGGGTGGTGATGAGTGGCGGCCTGTCCTCAAGCTTTGCCACAGGTGCGGTGATCGTAGTCGCTGGCATCCTGCAGCTGCTGGTGCACCTGGTGTTCTTCCTGCACCTGGATCGCTCCTCGGCACAGCGTTGGAACGTCAGCGCTGGCCTGTTCACTCTCGTGGTGATCGGCATCATCGTGCTGGGCACGCTGTGGGTCATGTGGAACATGAACTACCACATGATGGGCTGAGCAATCAGTTCGTTCCTGCAGTAGAAAAAGGCCACCGCGAGGTGGCCTTTTTCGTGGGCGCGGGAAAACGGGGGCGCGAGAGGGGCGGGCGGAACGGCCAAGCACAACCGCCGGGTCAGCTGGCTCTCCCGCGTAAGGAGCAGCACGCGGTCAGCAAGCCGGGGCTGCTTCCGTCTTTACACACTTCTCAGGCCGCTTCACTCTCTCCCGCTCTTTGCTACCCTGTCCCTCTTTCGGACTAGTCCCCGGTATTTCTATGGTGTGGTTGCGTGTCGCTCTGGTTCTTCCGCTGGTTGCCATCAACACGGTGGTGCATTGCCTGCCGTTGTTCGTTGTCGCGCTGGTGAAGGCAGCGCTGCCGTTTCAGGCAGTGCGCCGGGCCTGCAATCCGCTGCTGACCGGTTTGGCGGAAAGCTGGATCGGCGTGAACAGCGCCTTGATCCAGTTGTTCACCCGCACGCGTTTTGAGGTCAGCGGGCTGGCCGACCTTGATCGCGATGGCCACTACCTGGTGCTGGCCAACCACCAGAGCTGGGTGGACATCCTGGTGCTGCAGAAGGTGTTCAACCGGCGCATCCCGCTGCTGCGGTTTTTCCTGAAGCGTTCGCTGTTTTGGGTGCCGATGCTGGGTCTGGCATGGTGGGCGCTGGATTTCCCGTTCATGGGTCGCTACACGCGCAAGCAGATCGTCAAGAACCCGGAACTGGGGCGCCGCGATATGGAAGTCACCCGCAAGGCCTGCGAAAAATTCAACAGCATCCCGGTGGCGGTGATGAATTTTGTCGAAGGCACGCGCTTCACCCAGGAAAAGCATGACGGGCAGGGCTCGCCCTTCAAATACCTGCTCAAGCCCAAGTCGGGTGGTGTGGCGTTTGTGCTTGATGCGATGGGCAAGGGCCTGCACGCGCTGTTGGATGTGACCATCGTTTATCCGAAGGGCATTCCGTCGATGATCGACCTGATGGCCAACCGCCTGCCCGAAGTCAGGGTGCTGGTGCGCAAGCTGCCGATCCCCGCTGAACTGGTAGGCGGCAACTACCAGGACGACCGCACCTATCGTGCGCAGTTCCAGCAATGGATGAACAGTCTGTGGGTGCAGAAGGACGCTGAGATCGCAGCGATGTTGGAGGGCAAGTCCTGACGCTTGCCGCTCGCGTAGAACGACAAAGGCCCCGACGGGGCCTTTGTGCTTTAAACGTGCGGGGGTTCAGCGGTAAACGCGCTCACAGCGTGTCTCGATGACACGCTGGCCGTTGCGCTCCTGGTTGCGGCCCTGGACGTTGCGGCCCACCAAGCCACCTGCCACCGCGCCCGCCGCAGTGGCAACCTTGCGGCCGTTGCCCTTGCCGACCTGATTGCCGAGCAGGCCGCCGACCACCGCACCGGTGGCGGTGCCGGCGACACGGTTCTGGTCGCGGGCATTGTTGGCCACTTCAACCTTGCGGCACTCCACCCGACTGCCGTCGTTGAAGCGGCGGCCTTCATCACGCGGGCCGTAGGTTTGAGCCTGGGCACTGGCGGCGAACAGCATTCCCAATCCGACAAAAGTAGTCGCAAGTTTGCTGTGGAAAGTGCGCATGATCTGCTCCTTGTGCGTGTTGGTAACGGGGACGAGTAGTCCCGTGTGTCAACCCTGCGCGCATGTGGGCGAACCGGAAGTGAAAGCCCGGCTCCCAGGTTGAAGTGGGGTTCATTCTGCATGGCTTTCGGCAACTGAACGCGGCGCGGCTTGGGTGTAGAGTTCGCGCCTGACCGCCATTTTCAACGAGGTTCCGCATGAATACTGTTACCGCTTTCTATCCCGTGGGTACGCCCGGCCAGCCTTGGGGTGCGTCGGAACGTGCGCAGTGGTTGCAACGCCAAGTGGTGCAGCGTAGCCATGCAGATGAAGTCGTGGCGAAGATCGATGCACTGCGTGAGCGTTTTGACGTGACGCAGTACGGCGAGCTGGATTACCCCAGTGGCCGCTATCCATTGTTGGCAGTGCGCAGTCGTAACTGGAACGATGCTTTGCCGGTGATGCTGGTCACTGGCGGCGTGCACGGCTATGAAACCAGCGGCGTGCAGGGCGCGCTGCAGTTCATTGATCAACATGCGGCGGACTATGCCGACAGGTGCAATCTGCTGGTCGTGCCGTGCGTTAGCCCGTGGGGCTATGAGCGTGTGCAGCGTTGGAACGCATTGGCGTTGGACCCGAACCGTTCGTTTGTGCAGAACAGCCCTGCACCGGAGTCGGCCGCGTTGATGGCACTGGTGGCGCCGTTGAAGGGCCAGATCGTGATGCATATCGATCTGCACGAAACCACCGACACCGACGAAAGCGAATTCCGCCCGGCATTGGCCGCGCGCGATGGCAAGCCGTTTGAACCGGGCGAAATTCCCGATGGTTTCTATCTGGTGGACGACAGCGAAAACCGCCAGCCGGTGTTTCAGCAGGCAGTGAATGCCGAGGTGGTCAAGGTCACCCATCTTGCGCCTGCTGATGCGCGCGGGGAAATCATTGGTTCGCCGGTTGTCGCGCTGGGGGTGATCGAGTATCCGCTCAAGGCATTGGGGCTGTGCGCCAGCGTCAGCGGCGCGCGCTACACCACCACCACCGAGGTGTATCCGGACAGCCCTAAAGCTACCCCGCAGCAGTGCAATGACGCGCAGGTGGCCGCGGTGATTGGTGCGCTGGAGTTTGCTTTGAGCAACGGTTGAGGGTGATTGTTGTTTGGTTAGGTATTGCAGAAGCGGAACGGCGGCCCTCATCCGCCCTTCGGGCACCTTCTCCCGCCAAGCGGGAGAAGGGATAGGGCAGGGCAATTGTCACAGCAAAGCCACAGCCACAGCCACAGCAAAGCCACAGCAAAGCCAAAGTTGGCCAGCGTATAGCGAGGGCTTGTACGCGAACTTTCATCGTTCGATAAAGCCAATCGCAGAGAACAGAATTGAGTACTCCCTCCTCCCGCAAGCGGAAGAAGGTGCCCGAAGGGCGGATGAGGGCATGCTTCTTCTTTTCATGAGCAACCCGAGATGGGACAACAACCCTCCCCCAACTTCACACAACCACCGCGCACCCGCATGTGAGCATCAGTACATGAGACGACGATTGATGATGTTCACGATCCTGGCCTCGGCCAGCATGAGTGCATGGGCAGGCGACGCCCCCGAGTACGACCGCCCCGGCATTGGCTTTTCCACGAGCACCGTGGGCAAGGGCGTCTTCGTCTGGGAACAGGGGTTGCCTGATGGCAGCCGCGACCGCCGCGATGGAATCACCACGACGGCCTGGACAGCTGACACCTTGCTACGGCTGGGTTTATCCGCAACCACGGAGCTACAGCTGGGTGCCGACACCTGGGGCGGCCTGCGCGTGCGTGGCGCGGGCATTCGCGAGAGCGACACCGGCGGCGGGGATGGCAGCATCGCGCTGAAATGGGCGCCGGCACTGCGCAGCGAGCAGTTCTCGCTGGCTGTCAAAGGCGGCGCGACGCTGCCGTGGGACCGCGCACCGTTGGGTGATGGCGGCCACGATTATGACCTTGGTGTCACCTTGGCTTGGGCACTGCCGGCCGATACCAGCCTGGCGTTCTATGCAGACCGGCAATGGGGTGACAACGGCGGCGGGTGGTTGTTCTCCCCAAGCTATGGCTTTCCATTGGGAGAAGACGTTTCAGGCTATGTGGAAGGGGGCTACGGCACTGGCGTGCAATACATGCGCGCGGCCGGCGCAGGCGTGACCTGGATGGCCACGCCGCGCCTGCAATTGGACGCCTCGTTTCTGCGCGGACTGGATGCTGAAACCACCGATTGGCAGGGCGGGGTGGGGCTGGCCTTGTACTTCGATTGATTCCGTTGCTCAGCGATTGACTGCAGGGCCGTACACGCCGCTGTAGCCGGCGGCACAGTTGTTGGTGCAGTCGCTGGTGAGCATGTTGCGGACGATGATGCCGCTGTTGTTCTTCGAGCGGAAATGGCCGACGCCATTGCTGGTATCGCCGCCACCAAAGTTATAAGGGCTGCCGTCGCTCCAATCCCAATCGAAGCTGTAGGCACTGCTGCCTGCACCCACATCCACCTGTGCGTAAACATTGGTGGCGCTGTTGAACAATGCTCCGTCGCCGCAGCCAGCGCTGTAGCTGGTGGTGAAGCAATGCACCTGGTCGCGGAGGCCGGCGGTGATCGTATAGAAGCGGATACCGGTATAGGTGGCCGGGAACGTACGCAGACTGCCCGAGCCGCTACCGGTCCAGCGGTTGTAGCCGTAGAAGGTCACGCCGGTACTCGGGTACAGGCCAAACGTGTAGTAGTTGTACGGGTAGACATAGGCCTCGGCGTTGCAGGTGGGTGCCAATGCCGATTGATAGCCGGTGCTGCGGCAAGTCTGCAGCCCGCGTAGGCCGCCGGCGATGTTGATGAAACGCCGGACGCTGCTTTGGTTGCCGTGGTACTTGATCGTCGCCAGCGCCATCGTCGACCCCAACGAATGAGTCACCAGATCCACTTGGCTCTTACCGGTATAGGCCTTCACCTTGTCGATGAAGGTCTTGATGACCTGGTAAGTAGCCGGCGAGTGGTAGTTGTTCTGCGGCGCGGCGCGCTCGCTGGCGCTCAGGTAAGTGATACCGAAAAGTTCGCAGTCGTTGTAACCGGCCGCCTTGAGTTCGGCATAGGTGGAGCGAGGGGGCGTGCTGTAGCCGCTGACTGCACTGGCGGGCATGTCGAAGCTGATGGCGCTGTCGCCGTTGCCTGGAATGAACACCACCGGGGTCTTGGTTGCAGTGCAATTGCCACCGCCGAAACCGCCCTGGCCGACGCCGGGATTGAAACCACCTGCGTATTGGCTAGCGGCGCCCGTGCAGGTGTAGCCGTTGTTGCTGCCGCAATCCAACGCGGCGGCATCCGTGGGAAGCAAAAGCGCGAGCGCGCCTGCAACTGGAACAGCAACGGTACCGAGAAACCATGAAGCAACAACGGGGACGGATCGGATGATCGACATGCGGCAGCTCCGGGCAGGTGAGTCCTGATGGTCCTGCCAGCATCCGGCCACGGGCGGCGGCGCGGCACTGTCCAATGGGGAAACTTGCAGTGCAGCATCGCCGTTGCATCACTTGCGGGTGCGCACCAGCATGGTTGAGGCCTGCAGGATGGCGCGGGTCAGCAGCGCCATGGTTTTCACTTCCCCCTTCCAGTGCTGCCAGTACAGCGGCACGTCTTCCCAGGCGCGGGCTTTCACGTAGACCAAGCGACCGCTTTCAAGATGGCGGCGCACCAGCGGCAACGGGTTCATGGTCCAGCCCAGGCCGCCGAGATTGGCGTGGACAAAGGCGCGGGTGGAGGGAATCCACCAGGTGGGCGCGTTCAATGGCTGGTCGATGCCGGCGATACGTCGTGCATAGCGGGCCTGCAGGTCATCCTTGCGGTTGAACACCAGTACCGGCGCCAGGGTCAACGCTTGGGCGTTCACGCCCTTGGCGAAATAGCGTGCGTGAAATTCCGGGGTGCAGGTGGCGGCGTAGCGGATGCTGCCCAGCGCGTGGATCTGGCAACCCTGTACCGGTTCGGAAAGGGTGGTGACCGCCCCCAGTACGGCGCCTTGCCGCAACAGGGCGACGGTGTGGTCCTGGTCTTCGGTATGCAGGTCCAGCGTGGTGCTGGTGGATTGCGAGAAGGTCTGCACTGCCTCGGGAAACCAGGTTTCCATGCTGTCGTGGTTGACCGCCACCGCAATGCTGGCGCGCGGCAGCTCAGCGTCGGAAATACCGATGCGCTCGAACGCATCACGCTCCAGCAGGGCGGTCTGCTCCGCCAACTGCACCAGCACCTGGCCTTCCAGTGTGGCCTCGGTGGGGATGCTGCGTTTGACCAGCAGTTTGCCGACCCGGTCCTCCAGCGCCTTGATCCTCTGGGAGATGGCCGAGGCGGTGACGTTCAGCGACAGCGCGGCGCGCTCGAAGCTGCCTTCGCGGATCACTGCCGCCAGTGCCCGTAGTTGCGAGTGGTCAATGCGCATGAATTAAGTTTTGCTAATGATGGTTAACAAAGTTTAGCTCTACTTTTCAATGTTGCGCTGCGACAATTGCCGCATCCGGTCGCTGCGGTGCTTTCTCCCGCAGGCCTTCCCCTCAAGTAAAGGCAGTTCCCCCATGTTTTCCGTTGTTTCCGCGCAGGCTGCAGGTAGTGCCTGGCTCAGTGGTGCCGGTATCGGTATTGGTCTGTTTGCCATCGTTGGCGCGCAGAGTGCGTTCATCCTGCGCCAAGGCATCATGCGCCAGCACGTGATCCCGATCATCGCCACCTGTTTTGCCATCGACGCGGTCTTCATCCTGGCCAGCGTGACTGGGTTGCGCACGCTCACCGAGCAGGTGCCGTGGCTGACCACGGTGCTGCTGTGGGGTGGCGTGGCCTTCCTGAGTTGCTATGCCGTGCTGTCGGCGCGGCGGGCGATGGTGGGCGGTGGTGGCATGCAGCTGGATGACAATGCCGAGCAATCACTGCGGACGGCATTGATGGCAGCAGCGGGCTTTTCGATCATCAACCCACATTTCTGGCTGGACATGATGGTGATCGGCTCCATCGCCGAGAATTTCGGTGAATCACGCATGGCGTTCGCGGCCGGTGTGATCACTGCCAGTGGCGTGTGGCTGACCGCGCAGGGGCTGGGCGCGCGCCTGCTGGCGCCGCTGTTCACCAAGCAGTCCACCTGGCGCGTGCTCGACGGCACCATCGCGGTGATCCTGAGTGTGCTGGCACTGACCCTGGCGCTGCGTGGGGTTGGCTGAGCGAAGCTGGCGGGCCGTTGTCGGGAAAAAGAGGGCGATCATGCAGACAGCGTGATCGCCCTTTTGCCATTCAGCGGTGCCCGTTGCAATTGAACAGGGGCCTTCAGCGGCGCCGCTGAGCGAACAGCCATTCCCAAACAGCGGGGTTGCGATAGGTCGGATCCCACGCGTTGTGCTGGGTGTCCGGGTACTCGGTATAGCGGAAGCCCGCCTGTAATTTCTGGCTGGACTGCGCGATGGCACGGTCATCGCGCGTGGGTACCAGCGTGTCGAGCGTGCCATGGAACATCCATACCGGCACGCCATGCAGGCGTGAGGCAACGGCGTCGTAGGGATCGGCGATGCCTGCCACGTGATCAACGATCAATCCCGAGCGGTCGGCGCGTGGGGCCAGCAGCGCGCCGCAGATTGGCATCACCGCGGCAAACTGCGTTGGTCGGGTCAATGCCAACTCCCAGGTGCCGTAGCCGCCCATGGAGATACCGCTGATGTAATTGCGTGCAGGGTCGGTGGAGAATTCGGCGTTCGCCGCGTCCAATGCTGCCAGCGCCATACGGGCGTTGCGGCCACGCCATTCTTCGTCATCGGGCACCTGCGGGAACACCACCAGCGCCGGGAAGCTGTCCATGTGCTGCTTGATCCACGGGCCGACGCCGGCTTGCGTGGGCTTGATGCCATCGTCGCCGCGTTCGCCCGAGCCATGCAGGAACAGCAGCACCGACAGTGGACGTGGCACATGCGTAGCGGGTACGAACACCTGGTAGCGGAACTGACGGCCTTCGACTGTCACTTCGCGTGCAACGAAATGGCCGCCCGGATCGCCGGTCATGGTGGAACTGCTGGCGCCGCCGGCCAGCACGGACAGAAGCAGCAACATCAGGGTGCGTCGCATAGCGGCCAGCCTTGGCAGGGAGGTGGCCGCAGCCTAACCCAATAGAAGCAGCGGGTAGATGGCGATATGCCAGAATTACCGGTCAACGCCTTCGCTGCCACAGCAGCACTTTCTGGAAGATGCCCGTATGAGGAAATTGCTGATCATCGCCCTGGTCATGCTGTTGGCTGCCTGCAGCCAAGGCCCGCGTGGCATTTACAGCGATTCGGCGCAGCTGCTGCGCTATACCTTCGAGGACGATGGCAAGGCTACCGTATCGGTGCTGGGCCAGACGCAGCAGGCCCAGTACGTGCGCGAAGGCGACACCGTAACGGTGCACGTACCGGGGTCGGAAGGCGTGCCGGTGGCCTTCACGGTCAATAAGGATGGCTCGCTGCAGGGGCCGATGGGCGTGCACCTGGAGCAGGTGAAGCCGTAATGCAGCGGGGGACGACCACATTGCGCCCGCCTCGGGTGGCTGAAGAACCGGCGGTGCGTGTCGATATGGAGTGCATGGGTTCGCATTGGCCTTTTCCACATTCGGCATGGTGATCTTTTCGGCAATCCTGGCGGCAGTCATCGTGGGCGGCATCGCCTGGTTCTGGCTGCGCAGTCATGTGCAGGCGCCCGCGCCGGCCAGCAGACTGCGCGAGGTGGCGCCGGTTGAAACCGATGTGCCGGTTGCCATCGCGCCGGTAGCGGCGGGGGACCTGCAGCGGCGTTTTCTTTTACATGCCCTGGCGGTTGCTGACGATGCACCTTTGCGTGTGCAGCGTGCAGTGGTCGATGACGTGGTCGCCACGCTGACGCGCGCCGATCTTTCCTCCCGCTACACGCCGCGCCGCCCGAACCTGTTGCCGCAGCTGATCCAGAGCGTCAACGACAGCGCGGCTTCTTCGCGTTCGATCGCGCGCATCATCGGCAGCGACCCTGTGCTTGCCGCGACCTTGCTGCGCATTGCCAACAGCCCGCTGTACCGGCTGCAGCGGCAGGATGTGCAGCGCATCGAGCGGGCGGTGACCTTGATCGGCAACGACGGCATCCGGCAGATCATCTCGGCTGCGTTGGTGCAGCCGGTAATGCAGGCTGCCAGTGGCGAGGATGCTTTGTTCGCGCGCCAGCTATGGGATTACACGCTGGTCCTGTCACTGGCCGCTGCTGACCATGCGCGCAGCATGGAACAGGAAGATGGCTTTGCTGCCCAGTTGGCCGGCCTGTTGCTGGGGCTGAGTGGCGCAATGGTGATGCAGGCTTGCGCCGATGTATTGGCAAGGTCGCCGCTGCGTGCGCGCGAGCCGGGTACCTTGCTGGAGGCACTGGAGCGTTGCACTGCACCCACCGCCGTGCGTATTGCCGAGCACTGGAAACTCGCTCCGTCGATCATGCAGGCACTGCGTGATGTTGATGCACAAGCGCCTGCAGGGTTGGCGCATTCACTGCAGGTGGGCCGTTTGGCGGCCAGTGCGGCCATGCTGCATGCCGGCGGGAAAATGCAGGAAGAGCAGGCGTTGGCCGCGTTGTCGAGCCAGTTGCCGCCGCATGTTGCGGTGTGGCTGTGGAAGCGGGTGAACCGACAGGCACCGGACGACCACCGCTAAGCGACGATCACGCCGCTACAGCTGCGACTCCAGCGGCAACCAGCTGATCACGCGGGTGGTAGCCCGTTGCAGCACAGTGGTGTCCGGCTCGATGCGGTAGGTGACGGGCGGCGTCGCGCTGCGGTCCAGCCAGCGCAGGTCCGAGCCCTTGCTCAGATACACCCAGTAGCTCTGTTCGGCATCTGACAGACGCAGATATTCGGTGCGCAACCGTGCGGCCAGCACCGGATCGTCGAACAGCACGCCCATCTCCGTGTTGAGGTAGGCCGAACGTGGATCCAGGTTGAACGAACCGACAAAGCCGCGGCGGTCATCCACCACGAATGCTTTGGTATGCAAGCTGGCACCGCTGCTGCCGAAGGTGGATGCGCGCTCGCCGTGGCCATGCGATTTGAGTTCGTACAACTGCACGCCACCGGCCAGCAGCGGCCTGCGGTAGTGCATGTAGCCGCTGTGCACGGCGGCCACGTCGTTGGCCGCCAGCGAGTTGGTGATGATGCCGACCTGCACGCCGCTTTTGACCTGCCCGATCAGGGCCTTGGTGCCTGCTGCACCGGGCACGAAGTACGGCGAGATCAGCAGGGATTTGTGCCGGGCGCTGCCCAGTTCCTGCGCCAGGTGCGAGACCAGCCAGTCGCTGGGGTCGGCGTCCTTGCGCTTGCTGGGTGGGTCGGAGCGGATATGTATCTGCGAGGTCCAATGCAGTGCCAGCTGGTTGCTCAGGTAGGCGTCGTCCATGCGCGCGCGCACCCGTTGCAGATAGGGTGCGGCTTCCTGCTCACGGGCCTCGACCGTGGCTTGGTCGATGAAGTTCTGCATCTGCTGCGCGGTGTTGTACTGCAGTGCGCCGATGGGCACGACCTCCTGGCTGTTCCAGAATGTGTCGAATATCCGGCTGGCATCAGCGGCCACTGGGCCGGCCAGCAGCAGGTCCAGGTCGCGGAAATTCACGTCTGGGCGTGCGTCGAAATACTCTTCGCCGATGTTGCGGCCACCAACGATGGCCACCCGGCCATCGGCGATCCACGCCTTGTTGTGCATGCGGTAGTTGATGCTGAAGGCCCGTTGCACCATTTCCAACAAACGCCACAGGCCTTCGCGATTGCGGAACGGGTTGTACAGGCGGATCTCGATATTGGGATGGGTATCCAGCGCCATCATCTGTGCATCGAGCCCGGCGGCATTCATGTCGTCCAGCAGTAGACGCACCCGCACGCCGCGTTCGGCGGCCTGGTAGACGTCGTTGGCGAGCAGGTGGCCGACCATGTCGTCGTGCCACATGTAGTACTGCAGGTCCAGGCTGCGCCCGGCCTGGCGGGTAACGATCGAGCGCGCGGCATAGGCCTCCAGCCCTTCGGACAGGTAGAACGCGCCACTTTCGCCCGGATGCGCTGCCAGCATCGGTGCCAGTGATCGATCAATCAGGGTTTGATCGGGCTGCACCGGCAAGGCATGCGATGGAGTGCCCAGCGCCTTGGGAGTGAGGTGGTCGCCCAACATCAGGCCGCTGGCGACCAGCAACAGCAGCGCGACGATGACGTAACCGAACAGACGCAGCAGCTTGTGGCCACGGGAGCGGGTGGTTTCCATGCGCGCATCCTAGCGATGTTCTGGGTTGCGGGTCAGGGTATCTGGCCGACCGTGACGTTCCGGAGGTGTCAGCGGGGGGAGAGCTGGGGGAGAATCGGGGTTTGCGTTCCCTGGGCCTTGCCAATGACCGACCGTTCAACCTCCTTCCGCGCACCGAGCCTTGTGGTGCAGATTGTCATTGGCCTGGTTGCAGGCATTGTGCTGGCGATGGCCTGGCCACAGGGGGCGACGGCGGTGGGGCTGCTCGGCACGGTGTTCATTTCCGCGCTCAAGGCAGTGGCGCCCATTTTGGTGCTGGTGCTGGTCACCGCCTCCATCGCCAACCACAAGCATGGGCAGAAGACCAATATCCGCTTCATTCTGGCGCTGTATGTCATCGGCACCCTGACTGCCGCGTTGGTGGGTGTGGCCGCCAGCTTCTTGTTCCCCAGCATGTTGAACCTGAAAGTCGCAGCCGAGGCGGGCATGACTGCGCCAGGCGGCATCGGCGAAGTACTCAAGACGCTGCTGATGCAAGTCGTCGACAACCCGGTGCATGCGCTGCTCAACGCCAACTACATCGGCCTGCTGGCCTGGGCCGTGGGTCTGGGCATGGCGTTGCGCCATGCCAGCGCCGGCACCCGCGTGCTGGTGAGTGATCTGTCCGACGCCATCACGTGGGTGGTGCGTGCGGTGATCAAGCTGGCACCGTTGGGCGTGTTCGGTATCGTTGCCTCGCTGCTGGCTGAATCGGGCCTGGGAGCGCTGAAGGGCTATCTACAGCTGTTGTACGTGCTGATCGGCGCGATGCTGTTCATGGCGTTCGTCGGCAATCCGCTGATCGTGGCGCTGGTGACGCGTCGCAATCCCTATCCGCTGGTGCTGCGTTGTCTGCGTGAAAGTGGCATCACCGCGTTCTTTACGCGTTCTTCGGCGGCCAACATTCCGGTCAATATGGAGTTGTGCCGCAAGTTGGGCCTGCATGAGGAAACCTACTCGGTAGCGATCCCGTTGGGTGCCACCATCAACATGGCCGGCGCAGCAATCACCATTTCGGTGCTGACATTGGCTGCGGTCAACACGTTGGGCATCGCCGTGGACCTGCCGACTGCGCTGCTGTTGAGCGTGCTGGCGGCGGTCGGTGCCTGCGGTGCTTCTGGTGTGCCGGGTGGTTCGTTGCTGTTGATTCCACTGGCCTGCGGTTTGTTTGGTATTTCCAATGACGTGGCGATGCAGGTGGTAGCGGTGGGCTTCATTGTGGGTGTGGTGCAGGACTCGGCCGAAACCGCGTTGAATTCCTCCACCGACGTGGTGTTTGTTGCTGCCGCCGAACAGGCGCGCGGGCGGGACTGATGCGCATGCGCGAGCGGCTCACACCCGCGGTACGCATTGGCCTGTCGATTGCGCTGGCCACCGGCTTGTATGGCATTTCCTTCGGCGCGCTGGCAGTGGCGTCGGGGTTCAGCGTCGCGCAGACGGCGGTGCTGAGTTTGTTGATGTTCACCGGTGGCTCGCAGTTCGCCTTCATCGGGGTGATTGCTGCCGGTGGTGCAGGCGGTGCGGCATTTACAGCGGCCACGCTGCTGGGTATCCGCAATGCGGTGTACGGCGCACAGATCAACCGCATGTTGGTGCCGCGCGGTTGGCTGCGGCCGCTGGCCGCGCAGATCACCATCGACGAATCCGCCGCCACCGCCGCCAGTCAGCGCGAGCCGGCCGAGCAACGGCGGGGTTTCTGGGTGGCAGGCATCGGCGTGTACCTGTTCTGGAATTTCTTCACCTTGGTGGGCGCCTTGCTGGGCGACGCCTTGGGCGACCCGCGCCGCTGGGGACTGGATGGCGCAGCGGTGGCGGCCTTTCTGGCGTTGCTGTGGCCGCGCCTGCGCTCGCGTGAGCCGGTGGCCATCGCCATTGTCTGCGCGCTGGTGACTCTGCTGGCGCTGCCGTGGTTACCGCCCGGTGTGCCGATCCTGTTGGCAGCGACGGTGGCGGCGGTCTGGGGGTGGTTCGGGCAGGGCCCCGCCGACGAAGGGCTTGAGCCGGATGTAGCGCCACCCGCCATCAAGGAGGGTTCGCGATGACGCTCTGGGGTTGGATTCTGCTGGCCTGCGTGGCCGCCTGGGGGCTCAAGTTCGTCGGCTATCTGGTGCCGCTGCGGTGGATGGAATCACCGCGCATGAGCCGTGTGGCGGGTACCTTGACCATTGGCTTGCTGGCATCGCTGACGGCAATGAATGCGTTTTCCGCCGGGCAGGGGCTGGCATTTGATGCGCGCATTGGTGCGTTACTGGTAGCAGCAGTGGCGCTGGCGTTGCGGGCACCCTTCCTGCTGGTTGTGGTGCTGGGGGCGGTGGCTGCGGCGTTGATCCGCTTGCTGTAACGCCGATCAGGCGGGGATGCGGTGCACTCCCTGCGTTTGCATCCACAGGTTGCCGACGGTGCCGCGATGCTCTGCCTGACCACGCGGGTAATACGTTTCCGCGTAGCTCAGAACTTCTGGCTGGGCATCAAAAAGCGCCACTGGCCTTCGGGCATTTTGCTCAGGCCAATGCGGCCGATACGCAGCCGGCGGATAGCCGTGGCTTGCAGGCCGACTTCCTTGCACATGAACTGCAACTGGCCTGGGCGTACATCCTTGATGGCAAAACGCAGGCGTTGCTCGCTCTGCCAGCTGACCTTGCAGCTTTGCAGACTGCGGCCTTCGTAAATCAAGCCCTGGGTCAGGCGCGACATCGCCCACGGACTGGGTTCGCCTTCCACGTCCACCATGAACTCCTGTTCCAGTGACGGGCCGGTTTCGATCAGGTGGCGGCGCACGCGCCAGTCCTGGGTCAGTACCACCAGCCCGTTTGCCGCTTCGTCCAGTGGCATGGGCACTTCCAGGCGCTGGAAATGGCGGCGCAGCAGGTGCTGCTGGCTGGAGGCATAGTCGGTGAAGTGGCTGGCTTCTTCGATCAACGCCAGCAGCCCTCCTGGGCCGACTCCGGCGGGCTTGTTCAGCAGGAACGTCGCCGGCTCGGCGCCTTCGGTATTGGCGTTGTCAGCCAAGGTCACCACTTCCTCGGTGACCATGGTCTGCGGGGTTTCCACCACCACGCCATCCACGCTCACCCAGCCGCCTTCAATGTACTGCTGGGCCTGGGCACGCGAGCATTGCAGCTGCGCGGACAGGCGCTTGTCGAGACGGATGGGCGTGGTCATGGATACGGTGTTCTACGGCGGGCGGGGAGTGTAGCGCCGATGCGTCGCGGTCGCGAACGCAGGCTCAGCGCGGTTCGTGTTCCAGCGCGGTCAAATACAGGCGCATATCGAACTCCAGTTGGTGGTAGTCCGGCTCCATGTGCAGGCACAGCTGGTAGAAGGCCTTGTTGTGGTCGGCCTCTTTGATGTGGGCCAGTTCGTGCACCACGATCATCCGCAGGAACTCGGCCGGGGCCTCGCGGAACACGCTGGCGATACGGATTTCACGGCTGGCCTTGAGTTTGCCGCCATGGTTGCGTGAGATGGCCGTATGTGTGCCCAACGCATGCTTCACCACCTGCAGCTTGCCGTCGTAGAGCACCTTGCCCAAAGGCTGTGACTGGCGCAGATGGCGGTCTTTCAGCGCCTGCACGTAGTCATAAAGCTGGCGGTCGTTGCGCACTGCGTGTGGCTGCGCATAGCGGCGGCGTACCGCTTCGCCGAGCTTGCCTTCCGCCAGCAGCTCACGGGCGCGCTGCTGCAGGGGTTCGGGATATCCGTTCAGGTACTTCAGGGTCTGCATCGTGGCTGTGCGGATTTGCGGGCGAGGTAGGGGGCCGATGGGTATCATGGCAGCCATCGGCAACAGAACACGAATACGACGATGGCAAAGGCAAATCCGCTGCAGGAACAGTTGCTCAAGGCTGGGCTGGTGAAGAAATCCCAGGTATCCCAGGTGGCCCGTGAGCAGGTCAAGGCACGCCATGGCAAGGGCCCGGCGGCGCCCACCGAAAGCCAGCGTGAGGCCGAACGTGTGCGCGCCGAGAAGGCCGACAAGGACCGCGAGCTGGCCGCCGAGCGCAATGCGCAACGCCGCGCCGAAGAACTGCGCGCGCAGGCGCGGCAGATCATCAGCGACCGCAAACTGCCACGTGGCGGCGAGCTGGAATACCGCTTCAATGATGGCGAAATCATTCGCACGCTGCTGGTCACCGAGGCGCTGCGCAAGCAGTTGGCGAACGGTGCGCTGGTGGTGGTGCGCCACGGCGACAGTTTCGAGTTGCTGGCACGGGTGGCCGCCGAGCAGGTGCGTTCGCGTGCCGCCGAGCTGATCGTGCTCGACCACGGCCAGAGCGAGGATGCCCCCGTGTCCACCGGCAACGCCGAGGATGATGCTTACTACGCCCAGTTCCAGGTGCCTGACGATCTGATGTGGTAACCCGCCGTTTCGGTAATGTTGACCTGCCACTCAGGCAACTGCGCTAGGCTGGATGCCGGTTACTACGGAGCATTCAGCCATGGCCACCGGTTGGGCAGGCGACACCGCTGTTCAGGATCAGATTGATGCCACGGTCGGGGACGCGATCAAGCGTGCGCGTAGCCGCATGCCCAGCGGTCCCAGCCTGGAACATTGCGAGGAATGTGACGCGCCCATCCCCGAGGCACGACGCAAGGCAGTGCCGGGTGTGCGCCTGTGCGTTGTCTGCCAGGAGGCGCACGATGCCGAAGATGCCAGCGCCAGCGGTTACAACCGGCGTGGCAGCAAGGACAGCCAGTTGCGTTAGTGCTTGCCGGTCTGCGGCAATAGTTCGTTGAGGTACTGCTTCTGGATTGCCGGCCGCAACAGACGCGGCCGTTCCATCAACACAAAGCGCACGCCCTTTACCGTCTGCGGCGCTGCTTTGGCAACGAAGCCGAATTTCTCGTACACCGGCACTGCCACTTCCGAGGAGTTGACCGTGTAGTCGCGGCGACCGTGGACGTGCAATGCGTGCTCCCACAGCCGGCGGGCGATGCCCTGATGCCGCGTGTTGCGGCTCACGAACAGATGGTGGATATGGCTGCCGTCACGCAGGGCGATCATGCCGCACAGCTGGCTATCGTCCTGGACGAGGTAATGCACAAACTGTGGTGATGCCAAGCGCTGGGCAAAACTGTCCGGCGTAAGTGTGGCAAGGAAGGCGTGGGCACTGGCGCCGGTAGCGGCGTCGAGCAGGTGCCGGGCCAGCGGTGTGACCAACGCGCTGAGCGCGTCAGCGTCAGCAGTGGTCGCATCGCGAAGTGTGCTGTTTGAGTCCATTGGCCGCCCCGTTGCCCTGTTCTGCGTGGAGCATAACGGGAGTGGCGGCTGCCGGGTGCGAAGGCTGCCGGGCGTCAGTGCCGCGCGGCCGATAGCTGGAAACTACCGCTCCAGCGCAGCAGCGCGAAGGTGCACCACAGCCAGCCGGCCGTAGCGATCAGCCCGCCGACCAAGCCAATGTGCTGCATGCCCAGATGCAGGCTGACCTGGCTGCCGATCAACGCACCGGCGCCGATGCCGATGTTGAAAATGCCGGAGAACAGCGCCATCGCCACGTCGGTGGCGTCGGAGGCCAGGCTGAGCACCTTGGACTGCATCGACAGTGCGAAGGAGATCATCGCCACGCCCCATACGGACACCAGCACATAGAGCATCCACGCGTTGCCCAGGCCGGTGCGCAGCAACAACAGGCAGGCGGCGAGGGTGCCGATGGCGGTCAACAGGAAGCCGCGCGGCCAGCGCAGTCCGTAACGTGAAAACAGCACGCTGCCGATGAAGCCCATGCCGCCGAACAGCAGCAGCACCAGCGTAGTGACGTGGGCATCGAAGCCGCCGATCTTCTGCACGAACGGTTCGATATAGCTGTAGCCGGTGAACTGCGCCGAGATCACCACCGCCACCAGCACATACAACGCCATCAGCGCGGGGCGTCGCAGCAGCACGGGAATGCTGCTGGCCGAGCCGCTGTTCTGGCTGGGAAGGGCCGGCAGCAGGCGTGCCAATACCAATGACACCAGCAGCGCGACGCCGCCGATGGCCATGAAGGTGACGCGCCAACCCAGCCACTCACCGACGATGCGGCCCAGCGGAATGCCCAGCACCATTGCCACCGAGGTGCCGGTAGCCAACAAACCCAAGGCCTGCGGACGCTTGCCCTCGGGGGCCATGCGCACCGCAAGCGACGCGGTGATCGACCAGAACACCGCATGCGCAAGCGCAATGCCGATGCGGCTGGCCATCAGGACCGGGTAGCTCCATGCAACGCCGGACAGCACATGGCTGGCGATGAACAACGCAAATACGCCCAGCAGCAATTTACGCCGGTCGAAATTGCGGGTGAGCAGCATGCACGGCAGTGAGGTCAGTGCGACGACCCAGGCATAAATGGTCAACATCAGCCCGACGTGCTCGATGGGCATGCCAAACGCTCCGCCGATATCGCTCAGCAGCCCCACCGGCACGAACTCGCTGGTGTTGAACACGAAGGCGGCCAGGGCCAGCGCGATGACGCTGAACCAGCGCTGGCGGTCGCTGGGCTCGGCCGGGATAACGGCAACGGGCGATGTGGTGTCTGCCGGGCAGGCAGAGCAGGGGGCGTTGGCTGAGGAGGACATCGTTTACGAAGGGTGCGGTCAGAAAGACCGGGAAATCGGTGCCGATTTTCGCATGCGGCGGCGCAACATGAGTGAAATGCTGTGGTTCAAACGGTCGCTTCGGATGCTGGCCCAGCAGGGCACGACCCGCGTGGGACCACCGTAAGCCAGCAATCAAAACCCCTCATTCGGTTTACGGGAGAGGGGTTGGGGTGAGAGCAATCCGGATCTTCGGCGCCTGCTGTCAATTGAGGCGTCGAAAGCCAAACGCTCGCCTCATCCGCTCTTGCGGGGCACCTTCTCCCCCGTGCAGGAGAGCGGGGTGCATGCGGTGCTGCTGGTTGGGTTCCCCTCAACCATCGCCCTCAATCGCTCCGTGGGCCGTGTCGCCCCCACGCCAACGGCGCAGGCCGCGCTGGAAGAACAGGCTGTTGGGGATCTGCATCAACGTGCCTTCGGCCGGGCCACCGATCTCATGCAGAGTGGTGTAGATGAGGTTGATGTCTACCACGCTGCCTTTCAGTCCCGGCTTCTCGCCGTTCTCCAGCAGTTCGATCTGGTCGCCCAGGCGGAACGGGCGGGTGGTGAAGATCAAGAACGTGCAGAAAACGTTGGACAGCACACTCCATGCCGCAAAGAACGCCACCGCACCGACGGCGGCAAAACCGGTGAAGGCGGTCCAGAGCACCGACGGCTCCACGCCAATCCGGTCGAGCACTGCCAGCGCCGTGACTGTCCAGATGATGAAACTGGACAACCGGCGTATCGCCATCTCGATGGGTTGCGGCAAGGTGTAGTGCCGGCCCAGGCGCGACAGCAGGCGGCGGAACAGCAGGCGCAGCAGCAAGGCCACCAGCAGGATCACGACGATGTGCAGACCGGTGGTCAGCGGACCGATCCAGTCATGCATCGAGGGTGGCAGGTACTGCTTCATCGTCAATCTCCTTGCTGACTGCAGGTGTCTGCAGCGCGCCGGTCTGCCGGCATGGTGGTTGTGCCGACATGCCGTGGTTCAGCCGCGCCAGGAGGCGAGCAGGGACCAGTTACATGAATCAGCAACGGTGGGGGAGGCGATTGTCGGCCATGCGGGCATAGACCGACAACGCACCGGCGTTTAAACCTTTTGCCCGGTTGCTGCATCCAATGGATATGCTCAACGCCATTGTGACCACCGCCGCCCCTTTATCGCCCGCCGTGGACGACGCAGCGCTGGCTCGAGCCGCCGCTGCCGGCGATGTGCACGCCTACGAACGTATCTACCGCCGTCACGCGCCGAAGTTGAATGCGCTGTTGTGGCGGCTGTGCGGTGGCAACGCCAGTCGTGCAGAGGACGTGCTGCAGGAAACCTTCATCCAGGCCTGGCGCAAATTGCCGCAGTTCCGCTTCGAGAGCGCGCTGGGCACTTGGTTGCATCGGTTGGCGGTGAACACGGCGCTGATGGAACTGCGCGCCAGTGCCACCTTTGAATCGCTGGAGGTTGGCGAGGACGGCATGGAAATGTTGTCGGAAATGACCGCCCCCGCGCGCTGCAATGCCACCGGGATGGATCTGGAACGCGCGCTGCAGACATTGCCACCGCGGGCTCGCGCGGTACTGGTGCTGCATGACATTGAAGGCTGGAAACACCAGGAAATCGCCACGGAGCTGCGGATGGCCGTCGGTAGTTCCAAAGCGCAGTTACACCGTGCCCGTGGCTTGCTGCGGGTACGGCTTGGAGAAGCACGATGAATCAGAACGACAACGAGCACGACAACGACGACCTGGTCCGCCAGCTGCGCGAACTGCCTGCTGAGCGCGTCCCAGCAGCGGTGGTCTGGCAACGCATTGCTGCTGAATTGCAGCAGCCCCGGCAGCCTGTATCGGTTGTGGTGATGCCTTCGATGCTGCGCCCGGTGATGCACAAAGAGCCTAGTCATTGGCCGTGGTACGCCGGTGCGGCAGCGGCGGTGTTGGCGTTGGTTGGCGCGGTGGCATTGTGGCTGCCGCAGGAACGCCCGCTGCCGGCTTCGCCCTTGCAGGCGCAGGCCAAGGCCTTGACCCATGAATACCGGCTGGCCATTGCGACGATTCCGCAGGACAGCGTACCGGCGGAATTGATGCCCGCGCTGCAGGAACTCGATGCCAGCGCCGGCGACATCCGTCAGGCCATCGACCAAAGCCCGCAGGCAAGCTTCCTGCTCGGGCAACTGCAGCGCACCTACGCGCTGCGTCTTGAACTCACCCGGCAAGGCCTTGGCGGCGCCGGACTTTCCACCTGAAGGAGCAATCCATGAAAGCCTCTCTGAGGAATGTGCTGGCCGCCACCCTGCTGCTGGCGCCCCTGTCGTCGGCCTTGGCGCAAAGCACGGTCAACCAGCGCCTGCCGCTGTCCAGCGGCGGCCGGGTTGAACTGGGCAATATTGCTGGTTCGGTCACCGTGCGCGGTTGGGACCGCAATGAAGTACAGCTCACCGGCACGCTCGGCGACGGCCAGCGCCTGGATGTGGAAAACAGCGCCAACCGCGTGCAGTTCAAGGTGGTGTATCCACAGAACAGCCGCAGCAGCGGCGCGCGGTTGGAACTGCGAGTGCCGCGCGCGGCGCAGCTGCAGACCAGTACGGTGAGTGCTGGCGTGGATGTGGCCGACGTCGATTTGCGTCGCCTGCAGACAACGACAGTCAGCGGTGCCATCACTGCCAATGGTCAGGCCGAGGAAGCTGAACTCAGTACCGTGAGTGGTTCGATCCGCACGCAGCTGCGTACCTCGCGGCTGGAGTTGCGTACGGTGAGCGGTGGCATCAACAGCGGCGGCGGAAGTGGCGGTGAAGTGACGGCCAACTCGGTGTCCGGTGGTATTGCGTTGGATCTGTCGGGCGTGCAGCGGCTCAATGCTGAAACCGTGTCGGGCAACCTGGGCGTGCGTAGTTCCGGCCTGCAGCCGGGTGGGCGCATCAACCTGCAGACGGTGAGCGCACCGGTCACGTTGACACTGCCGTCGCGCACGTCAGCGCAGTTGAAAGCCAGCACCTTCAGTGGGGATATCCGGTCCGACGTTGGTCAGGTGGAGCGTCCCCGTTACGGCCCCGGCAGCAGCCTGGATGCGCGCATCGGCAGCGGTGATGGTGATATCTCCATCAACTCGCATTCGGGCGATGTGCGGGTGAGTTTGGGCGGTCGGTGATTCAGCGTTCGATGTAACTGAGCAGCGAGAAAAATTCGAACTCCCTCCCTTCTCCCGTTTACGGGACGACAACTCGGCAGGACTGCCGAGTTGCACGGCGAAGCCGCCCAGCGGGTGAGGCGCAAGGATGTGCCGAATGCAGGTACCCCGAAGGGGCGGATGAGGGGAGCTTTTTGGCTTTGGACGGCCTTGATTGAAAGCCAACGCCGGAGATCAAAAGCGCCCTCATCCCAACCCCCGCTCCGCGCCCCGGCCCTTGCACTGGCGCAAGGGCACTCATCAGATCGCGAACCAATGGTTCGCAAACGACCCTCTTCGTCCCGCTCGCGGGAGAGGGGCTATGTTTCGCTCCGCCCGGGTGTGAGCAGGGCTGCGCCTCAACCCTGCGCAGCCGCCAAAGCCAATCCCTGCACTACGCCGAATGACGGATCACCATGCACCAGTGTCGCGCTGGGGAACGCTGACGCAGCGGTGCGCTGCACATAGCCTGCGCGTGACATGCCGCCGGTGAGGAACACCGCTGCCGGATCGTGACCGATGTCCTCACGGACCTGCTGCAACAGGTTTTCCAGCTCACTCAAATAACTGCCTGCCGCTTTCGTCAGATGCGGCGCGTCGGTTTCCACGCTCAAGCCGGGCTCGATGAAATCCAGCGCGCTGGCATGGCGCTCATTGCTGCTCAGCGCAATCTTGCAGTGCTCCACGGCGCGGTACAGGCGCGCAGTATTGCCGGTGTCCTGCAACGCTTGCAGGCGCGGGCCATACGGCGCATCCACGGCCGCATAGTCATGCTGGCGGAAATCGCGCTGGCGCGGCATGTCCTGCACCATTGCGGCTTCCACATAGTGATGCGCTGGTACGCGGGTGATGCCGCGCCCGAACAGCGGCATATAGCCGGCCAGGCTCAGGGCAAGGTCGATATCGGTGCCGCCGCGCGCGATACCCCAGGCGCGATGAATCTGCGGTGCCTGGGTGCCGCCGACGCTGGCATGGGCGATGTCGGTGGTACCGCCGCCGACGTCCACGATCACCGCTTCATGACGGCTGTCGCTGACGGCGTGGTAGTGCATGGCGGCTGCGGCGGGCTCTTCCAGAAATTCGACCTCATCGAAGCCGGCCGCCAATGCGGCGCCACGCAGGATGTCCAGCGCCTGGGCGTTGCCGGCATCGCCGATGGAACTGCGGAATTGCACTGGGCGGCCGAGCAGCGCGCTGCGCACGTTCTGGCCCAACTGCTTGGAGGCGGTCAGGCGGATGTGTTCCAGGATATGCGTGGCGATGCCGGTGATGGTTTGCTTGGCGCGCGGATGCAGGTTGTAGCCCAGCATCGATTTGGGGCTCTGCACCAGGTTGCCTTCGTTCTCTTCGAAGTAGGCTTCCAGCGCGTCGTCACCGTAGACCGCGTTCTGCAGCAGGGTGGTGGAGCTTTGCGGTTCGCGGATGCGTTCTTCCATCCATTGCCGGCGCACCACGCGCATGGAATCACTGCGCAGCTGATCGTAGCTGCGGTTGGTGCCGGTAGCACGCGAGGCGCGACGGCCGTATTCGATCAACTCTTCCAGCTGCTGTTCCAGCGCAGGAGTCAGTTCGAAATCGTTGGGGTCGCGCATCACCTCGGGGAAATACACCGTGGTGCGGAACTGCAGCGCGTCGCCGAACTGAACCGGGACCACCTTGCCGTCAACGTGGGCGGCGGCGGCGGAGTTGCTGGTGCCGAAGTCAATGCCAAGTTTCATGGAGCGGGGGTTTCTACGGCTAAAACGGCCGCGCACTTTACTACGCGGCTGGCCCAGCGGCGTGAGAGCGAGCGTGAGCGGCTACAATCGGCGGCCCCTTTCATGTTCCGGGAGCTGTCATGTCCGTTTCTTCCTGCCCGCAGTGCTCGCTGCAGAACGTCTACCCCGATGGTGCGCTGTGGATCTGTGCCGATTGTGGCCATGAATGGACGCCCGGCGAAGCGGCGGCCAACGCCTTGGTCGTGCGCGACAGCAATGGCAACGTGCTGGTTGCCGGCGACACGGTCACGGTCATCAAGGACCTGAAGGTGAAGGGCTCTTCGATCCCGCTCAAGCAGGGCACGGTGATCCGCAACATTCGTCTGGTCGAGGATGACGCCGAGAACATCGAAGGCAACTCGGAGAAGATCAAGGGCTTGGTGCTGAAGACCTGCTTCCTGCGCAAAGCCTGAGGTACAGGACACCCGCAGTGGTGAGTGAGGAGGGAGAAACCCGCAAGGGGCCTCGCATCCACGCGTCCTCTAGCGGATTTTTCGCTTTTTGTTCTCCGCTCCCAGCGTCACCTCAGTGTGCGGCATGTCGCGCCTCCAGGCGCCGGATGCCATCCAGCTTGGTCTGATAGATGGCCCGCTGCTCGTCGCTGCCTCCCAGGGCGCGAGCGCGGGCCATTTCGCGTTCGGCCAGACGGTTGTTGCCGCTGAGAAAGTAGACCCGTGCCAGTCCGAAGTGGAACTGATGGGCGCGCCCATACAGCCGCACCGCCTTGCCGTAGTAATGCACCGCCAGTGGATAGTTCGTGGCGCGCTCGGCAATCACGCCCTGCATGAACTGA
This sequence comes from Stenotrophomonas sp. Iso1, assembly GCF_027497995.1. Lineage (GTDB taxonomy): Bacteria > Pseudomonadota > Gammaproteobacteria > Xanthomonadales > Xanthomonadaceae > Stenotrophomonas. Next base: position 1,506,175 of record NZ_JAODBT010000001.1, read on the forward strand.
TAGAACGGGTCATTGCTGCGTGAGCGGTCCAACCGCGTCTGCAACTGCGCGGCACGACGTGTATCGCCCATCTGCAGATACAACTTGGAGGCGTTGTGCAGGGACGGAGCGTGGTTCTTGTTGATCGACAGCGCGGTCTCGAAATCGTGGCTGGCGGCGGTCAGATCATTGACCCGTGATTCCAGCACGCCCAGGTTGCTCCAGGCCGGCACGAAGCGCGGTTCCATCTGCAGTGACAGGTCGAAGTAGCGACGGGCGGTGACGTAATCGTGCGCGGCCAGCTGGTCGGCACCCCGGTTGTTGTAGAAATGGGCCAGTGCGCGGCGGTCGGTTATCTGCCGCGGGCCACGGCTGTCGTAGAGCACGTTGCTGTCCAGATCCATGGTGGCGGGGCGGCCATTCACGCGCAGGCCGGCGTTGACGTGCCCGGCGTTGAAGATGAGCCCTTGCTCCTGGTACCAGGTGACTACCTGGCCGACCTCCTGCACGTGCGCCTCCAGCCCGACCTCACGGGCCAGGGCAACGAACAACAACGTGAAGGAGAGGCAGTTGGCCCGGCGCTGCTGCCAGGTCTCGGCGATGGTCAAAGTTGCCTCGGTGTCGTACCGCAGGCCGAGCCCGCTCGGCTCGAATATCAACTCGACCAACCGCTGCAGGCGCTTTTCCGGGGAATTGGTGGTGTCGGTCACCCGTTCGCGCAACAGCGCCTTTATCTCGGGCGGCACGACCATGATTTGTTCCGGTGCCGGGATGTCCACGGCGACCTGCGGCGCCGGCGTCGGCGCAGGAGAGAGCGCGGTGACGGCGAGCAGGGCAAAGGCGTTCCAACCGATCATGGCGACCACCTGGAGGTTGCTGCGGCAGCCCGAGTGTATGCCTGTGAAAAGCGGGCCGGTGTGAGTGTCAGATCACGCGATGCGGGGCAGGTGGGCGTCGTTTGGCAACGGCCCCGTTGGGTGTCCTTAGAGCGTGCCTTGCCTGCATCCATCGTGCCTCCCGCAGCGGTCCCGGCCCGACACGGGCAGGGAAAGCCCGCAATCCACAGGCGGTGTGGATCAGCCCTTGGCAAACATGTGGATAACCGTCGGCAGGCCCCGCAGCGCTTGGCTCGCCGAGTGCTGGCTATATTTTGTCCAGCAGGCATCCCGGTGAGGGGTGGGGTCTGCTAGTATCCGCGGCCCCAGTCAGTATCGGCGGCCGCTACATGCAGGCCAGCCGGTGGCTTTCGACGCGAAACCATGAACAAGTTCCTTCCTTCTGACCAGGCACAGCTCTCGCTGGGTATTGGCAGTGACATCCCCACCGAGCGCCTGTTCTTTGCGGTGCTGCCGGATCCGCACACCGCTGAGCGGGTTGCCGAACTGGCCGAAGGGCTGCGGGACGAGCATGGGCTGGAAGGGCATCCGCTGGCGTGCGAGCGCCTGCATATCACTCTGCACCACGTTGGCGACTACGCCGGCCTGCCACCAAGCTTGTTGGCCAAGATGCGCCAGGCCGCCAGCCGCGTACGGATGCCGGAGTTCGAAGTTTGTTTCGACCAAGTGGGAAGCTTTGCTGGCAACCGTCAGAACCCGTTCGTGCTGCGCAGCGAGTACGGCGCTGAACTGCTTACCGGTCTGCATGAAGAACTGGCGCGTTGCCTGCAGGGTGTGGGCGGCAAGACCGACCCGCGCTTCACTCCGCATATGACCCTGCTGTACGACAAGCGCCGCATGCCGATTCAGCCGGTACAGCCGCTGCGCTGGTTCGTGCGCGAATTCGTACTGATCCGCAGCTTCCTTGGCCAGAGCCGCTACCAGCTGGAAGGCCGCTGGCAACTGGGCTGAAGGGCCGTGGCGAATAACAAGGTGTGAGAGGTGGGAGACGGCAAACGGCGGGCTCTGCTTCTGCTTTCATTGGATCCTTGGGCCTCTTCACTCACTTCTGCCGCTCAGGCAGGATGCGTGCATGGACAATCTTTCGCTGCCGCTTTCCCTTCCGCCGCAACAGCTGGCCGAACTTGAAGCGGCCTATGCGCAACCGCCGCGGGCGTATCACAACGTCGGCCACATAGAGGCGGTGCTGCATCACTACCGCGATGTCGCCGCAGGCCCGGGCTGGAAGCAGCCGCGCGAAGTGGCGCTTGCGGTGCTGTACCACGATGCAATCTACGAAGCGGGACGCAGCGACAACGAGTTGCGCTCGGCGCAGTTGGCCGTTGCAGCAATCCAGCGCTGGTTGCCGGATGCGGGCGTGGACGCTGCCCGGGTGGCAGAGTTGATCGCGTTGACGGCCCGCCACGGGCAGCTGCAGGCGGAGGAACTGGACGTGGACGCGGCGTTGTTCCTGGACAGCGACATGGCCATCCTTGGTGCCCCGCCGGAGGTGTTCGATGCGTACGACCGCAGCATCACCCAGGAATACAGCGGCAAAGTGCCCGGCTTTTTGTTCCGCATCAACCGGCGCCGCTTCCTGAAAGGCGTGCTGGCGCAGCCGCGCATCTTCTTCAGCGATTTCTTCCATGAACGCTATGACACGGCGGCTCGTGCGAATTTACGCCGCGTCACCGGCTGAGTTGGCACCGATTGGCTAAAATGCGCCGTACTGTGCTGCCGAGCCGGCCCAAGTGGCCGTTGCGATGAACCCGAATCCCGCTGTCGATCCTGATCCCCGTCCGCTGCCGCCTGAAGCTCCCGGCCCCAATGAGTGCTGCGGCAGCGGTTGTCCGCTGTGCGTGCTGGACCTGTATTCCGATGAGCTGGGTCGGTACCGGGAGGCGTTGGCCGCGTGGAAGCTGCGTCACCCCGACGTGCTGGATTGAAACGCCCGTCCTGACATTTTTTCCGCGCCAGCAGGCGTAGGCTTCAACTCCCGATCCAGAGAGCGTCTCCATGGTGCGTGCGTTGTTGGGCATGTGGGTGGCATTGGCCGTGCACGCCGTACCGGCGCTGGCCGCCGAGCAGGTCAGCCACGGCCGTTTTGAAAACGTGCCCGTGCAGTTGCCCGCGGGCTCGCCGCAGCGGGTGGTGTTGTGGTTTGCCGGTGGTGACAAACCGGCACAACGGCAGGCGCGGTTGCAGGCGTTGCGCGACGACGGTGCGATGGTGGTGGACATCGACACCGCGCACCTGCAGCAAGTGCTGGCAAAGACAACGGGACACTGTGGTTTCTCTGCGGGCGATGTCGAGAATTTCTCGCGTTACGTGCAGGCCTATTACCGCGTGCCAACGTATCGCTTGCCGATTCTGGGCGGCGATGGCGAAGGTGCGGCGTTGGCCTATGCGGTAGCGACCCAGGCTGCACCGCAGGTGTTTGCCGGCCTGCTGACCGAGGACTTTTGCCCGCAATGGCATGCCGGGCAGATGGTCTGCGGTGGTGCGATCAGCGACCGCACGCTGCAGCCGCAGCCGTTGCATTTCCCTTGGTTGTCGGCGGCGGTGGGTGCGCATCACGCATGCCCGGCGGCGAGCGTGGATGCCTTCATGGCGGCCGTGCCGATGGCGCGCCAGTTTCAGCGCACACGCAGTGGCAATGCCTTGCCGGGTGAAGTGGCAGCGGCGCGCGTGCTCGGCGCGCAGCAGGGCGTCAGTCTGCCGCCGGTGCCGCAGGAGCTGGACGGCCTGCCGCTGGTGGAAGTACCCGCAGCCGGGCAGGGCGACACGTTCGCGATCTTCGTGTCCGGCGATGGCGGTTGGGCCGGCCTGGACAAGGAGGTGGCCGACGCGCTGGCGCAGGCGGGTGTTTCTGTCGTCGGCGTGGATTCGCTGCGCTATTTCTGGAGCGAACGTACGCCTGCGGGTTTTGCCGCAGACCTGGATCGCATCGCGCGTCATTACGCACGCCAGTGGCAGCGTCCAAAGTTGGTGCTGGTTGGGTTTTCGCAGGGGGCCGATGTGTTGCCTGCCGCCATCAACAAGCTGCCGGAAAGCACGTCGTCACGGTTGCGGATGACCGCGTTGATGTCGGCCGGCACCCATGCTGATTACGAATTTCACGTCAGCAACTGGATTGGTGGCGGTGGCGATGATGGCCTGCCCATCGCGCCGGAAGTGGCGAAGTTGCCGCCGCAAACCACGCTGTGCATCTACGGCGAGAACGACGATGGCGCCCTCTGCCCGCAGCTGCCAGCGGGCAGCGCGCAGGTAGTGAAGCTGCCGGGTGACCATCACTTCCAGGGCGACTACGCCGCGCTGGCGCGGGTGATCCTGCAGCAGCTGAAGGCACCTGCAAAACCGTAGGTGCCAATGCGATTCCTGCAAATCCCAATTCCCGCTGCGTCGCTTTGTGGCCTATCGCTGCGGATGCGGGTCCAGCGAGATCAGCCGGGTGACGTCGAGCAACGCCGCTGGAAGGTGCATGCCACCGGGCGCGGCGAGGTAGCGCGGGCGCCAGTCGGGTGAGAACTTCGACTTGAAACGACGCAGGCCTCCGAACCCATAGAAACGCTCGCCATGGCGTGCGACCAGGTTGGCGAAACGGTTCCAGCGGCCGGCGAGGCGGTGTTCGGCCAGCCCGGTGAGGGGGGCCATACCCAGCGAAAAACGGGTGTATCCGTTGGCCGCACCCCACAGAAACAGCTCGATGAACAGGAAGTCCATCGTGCCCTTTGGGGCGTCGGGGAGGTGGCGCATCAGGTCCACCGACAGCTCATGCCCGGCCGGTGCCTGCCAGACGTTGGCGAAGGCGACGATGCGGCCCTCGGCTTCGACCACTGCGATCGGGAAGCGGCACAAGTAGGCATCATCGAAGCTGCCCAGCGAGAAGCCTTTCTCCTCGCCTGATTTTTCCTCCAGCCAGCTGTCGGAGATGGTTTTCAACTCCGGCAGCAGCGGTTGCACATCGGCGGCGTCCACCAGTCGAAAGCTCAGCGCCGAGCGCTTGCCGCGATTCCAGGCTTGGCGCAGGTCGGCACGGGTGCTGCCGGTGAGGCTGAAATCCTGCAGGGGCACCATGGCTTCCTCGCCCAGCTTCACCAGCGTCAGTCCCAGATCCAGGTAGGTCTGCCAGTGCCGATCACTGGTCTGGTAGAACACCGGGCGCAGGCCGAGGCGGTCGGCTTCCTCGCGGAATTTCCAGATCAACTCACGCACCACTGCCGGTGGCCCGACCGGATCGCCCATCGACACCAGTGATCCGCCGTAGCGCTGCATCATCACGAAACCATCGCCGTGCTCGCTGCGCAGGATGGCCTTGTCGCCGATCATCGACAGGCAGGCCTGGGTGTCGTGCGCCTGTGCCAGCACCGGGCGCAGCTGTTCCAGCGTTTCGCTTGCCGGCGCAGGCAACGGGCTGCGGGTACTGTGCAGCAGGCGCGCAAGCCCGAATACGATCACCACCAGGCTGATCAACAGCAGCGCACGCAACGCGCGTGGCGCGTTGCCGGACGTGGCGAACTGCCACCACAGTTCGTTCTGGTATTCGACGTGGCTGTAGACGAAAAACAGCAGCCATACCGTCGCCACCAGCACCAACGCGACATTGCGCAGCCACGGCCATGACCAGGCTTCGTCGAGCAACGCGCCTTCGCGATAGAACTCGCGCCGCGCTGCCCACAAGGCGATGGCCACCAACGGTAACGTCAGTGCCACCAGCGCGTGTCCGCCACGTAGCCAGGCGGGTACCGGTAGCCCAACGCACAGCACCAGCGCGATCAGCCATGCCACATGACTGCGCCGTTGCAGGCCCTGGCCAAGCAACAACAGCGCGACGCCGCCAAGGCTGCCGAGCAGGTGCGAGGTTTCCACCAGCGGCAATGGCGCGGGCAGGATGCGGTGACGCGGCACCGGCAGGGTGCCGTCGATCACCAGCAAGGCGCCCACGGCGAACACGGCCAGCGCGATGATCTGCGGCAGCCATGGCCGCAGTGCACCCCATGCCGCCCCGGCACCACTGCTGATGGGACGACGCATGCTGGCCACGGCGGCGAGCAGGGCGGACAGCAGCAACGGCAGCAGGTAATAGGTGACGCGGTACGCCACTGCTGCGGCGAGGATGGCTGCCGGCGCGATCTGCGGCAGCAGCTTGAGCAGGCTCCACTCGAATACCCCCAGCCCGGCCGGCACGGTGGAAATCAGGCCGGCCACCACCGCCACCAGATACAAGCCGACAAACCCGATGAAGCCCACTTCCGCCTGTGCCGGCAGCAACACGTAGAACGCGGCCGATGCCAGGCTCAGTTCAACCACGCTCAGCGCGGTGACTTCCAGCACCGTGCGCCGGTTGGGAATCCATATCTGGTGCGTGCGCCAGCCGATGCTGCGTCCGTGGGTGCCCACCAAGGCCAGCATCGCCGCGAACAACAGCAGCAAGCTGATGCCCAGCGCACGCACGACGGGGACGGTGATCGGCAAGGCGCGCGCGGCAGCGCCAGGCTCCAGCCACAGCGCCAAGCCGAGCAGCAGCCACGCACCAAACACGAAGCCCAGCGTGGACATCAGCACCACTTGGCCGATCTCGGCCAGGCTGAGCCCGGCTCGACCATAGCTGCGCAGGCGGATGGCTCCGCCGGTCAATGCAGCAAAGCCCAGCGTCTGCCCGGCGGCGTGTGCCAGGAAAGCAGTGATGCCAATGCGGCTGGCGGGTAAGCGTTGCTGCGCACGGCGCAGCCCGATGGCGTCAAAGCCGATCAGGCAGAGGTAACTGGCCATGCCCAGTAGCGTCGCAACGATCAGTTGCGTCCACGACAGCCCTTTGAGCGCAGTGCGGATGAGGTGATAACCCTGATCGTCAAATTGCCCTGCCAGTGCATGCAGGGCCATCCCCATAATTGCCAGCGTGATGGCAATGGCCGCCAGCCGACGCCAGCCCGCGGTCCTTTGGTCCAGTACGACGGGTGCAGCACTCATGCGTGGCAGTGACAGAGATGCGCCGGACGGCGCGGGTCGCCAAGACTATCGCCAGTGCGTGACGCTCACGCAAAACCGACGCGGATGCATTGTTTGTCCCTTCAGCCAACACGGGCGGCGTTGGGGCCTAAACTCGCCCCATCCCATGCTGGGTTCCGGACATCCATGCAGGCCAATCCGCATCCCGCCAAGCAACGACAACAGGCTGGCCTCGCTCTGGTCATGGTGGCGCTGTTGGTGTTCATCCTCTGCACCACTTGGCTGCAGTTCGCGCGCGCGGATCTGGATTGGGCCTGGGCGACCCTGAGTTTGTACCTGCATGGCCCGTACGGGTTGCTGCTGCGGGTGGCGTACTGCCTGCTCGCATTGGCCATCGGGCTGTTGGCATGGTTGCTGCACCTCCAGGCGAAGGGCGCATCGCGTCGCGTGCTGCCGCCGGCACTGTTCACCGCCGCCGGGCTTGGCCTTGCCACCGTGGCGATTGGCGACAGCTGGCTACCGGAGCGCGCGCCCTTGCTGGCACCGCTGGTGCATGGCCTGTCGGCTCAGGCTGCCTTCCTGTGCGTGACCGTGGCGATGCTGCTGCAGGCTTGGTGCTTCGGTCGCGACCCGCGCTGGTCCTCCCTGCATCGCTGGAGTTGGTGGTGGGCGTGGCTGGCTTTCGCTGGCCTGTGGTTGCATGTGCTGTGGCGTGCGAGCCCGCGCGGGCTTGGCCAGAAGCTGGTGATCGCGCTGGTGGTGGGCTGGCTGCTGATGGTGGCGATTGCAGCATGGCGACGCCTGCACAAAGAGCCAGCTGAAACTTTCGGTTCGGGTCACAATGGCGGCCCCATCCAACCGAGGGAAACGACCCCATGATCGAACGTTTCGATACCGGCCCGCGCATGTCGGAAATGACCATCCACCACGGCGTGGCCTATCTGGCCGGCCAGGTGCCGGAAGACACCAGCGCCGACATCGTCGGCCAGACCGAACAGGTGCTGCAGGCCATTGACGACCTGCTGCGTCTGGCGCCGACCGACAAGACCAACATCCTGCGCGCCGAGATTTTCCTCGCCGACATGGCCGATTTCGCCGGCATGAACGAAGCCTGGGACAAATGGGTGGCCAAGGATGCAGGTCCGGCGCGTGCGACCGTGGAAGCCAAGCTGGCCAACCCGGCATGGAAGATCGAGATCGTGATCACCGCAGCGGTGCCGTAAGCCGCGTTTGTGATTCGCCCCGGATGCTGCAGTGTCCGGGGCAGCCCGGCAGTGATGCCTGCGCCAGGGTGGCAGGGAAGAGAATGAAACGTTGCCCGTTGTCTGCGGTGGCCTGTGCGCTGCTGGGAATTGGGGCTGCGCTGCATGCGGCGCCGGCACAGGAGGCGCCGCCGTCGAAGTTGATCTACGAACGCGCACCGCTGGCGCGTGTCGCGCCGCAGGATTACCCACAATTCAAGTTGATCGACGCCGAGCTGCGCAATATGGTGCGGCGCCACGGTGATCGCACCGTTCCCAATACGTTTTGTGCGGTGGCGTATCGCCTGGAGGGCGGGATGCTCGAAACGGTACTGGTCTGGGACAACGCACCGTGGTTGATCCGCTGGTGGGGCGGGGATGAGCTGGCCACGTCGGAAGAACGCTACGCCGTCTCCGCATCGTTTTCGCCGGTGACCGACCTGCAACGGGATCTGGTCGAAGACACGAAATTTCCTCTGGGCACGCGCGCTGTGGTGCGCGCTGATGCGGAAGCGCTGATCGCTGATTGCCGACAGCATGGCCGCCAGTACACGGTACCGCCGTTGCCTGCGAAGAGCGAAGACGACGAATTCTGACCGTGCAGCAGAGCACGTTGCGCGATAAGGCCGCAGTTGCGCCGGGGTGCGTTAAACGCTGCGAGCCGGGAGGTGCCAACCGCGCCGATTGTGCTGTTACTGCACAGACACGGGCGACGTAGGCTCGGGCGATCGTTGTGTTTCCGGTAAGGCCGCCGCTGGAATTACAGCAATTTCAGCTCGATACAATCCACCGGACAGGGGGGGATGCACAACTCGCAACCCGTGCACAGGTCGGCCAGCACGGTGTGCATGTATTTGGCGCCACCGACGATGGCATCCACCGGGCAGGCCTGGATGCACTTGGTGCAGCCGATGCAATCGGCTTCAACGATGACGGCGACCTGCGCCGGTTTGTGCTCGCCACGGCTGCGGTCGAACGGCATGGCCGCAACGCCCAGCACCTGTGCCAGGGCGCGTGCGCCGGCATCGCCGCCGGGCGGGCAGTGATCAACGCCGGCTTCGCCGCGTGCCATCGCCTCGGCATACGGACGGCAGCCGTCGAAACCGCATTGCCCGCATTGGGTTTGCGGCAGCAGGCGGTCCAGGCGTTCGACCAGATTGTTGGATGCTTCTTGCATGCGTGGCGTCGGGCTGCGCGAAAGGTGGATCAGGAAACCAGCTTGCCGCGGTACCAGCGCTCATGCGCCAGTGCCAGCATGGGCTTGTCTTCACGGCTGTCGCCATAGGCGTGGATGCGCTGGTACTGGCTCAGGTCGAACAACGTGCGGATGCGCGCCACTTTGCGCGGGCCGCAATCATCGTCGGCATAGCGGCCGGTGAGGCGGTTGTCCTGCACTTCCAGCGAGTTGCAGATCATCTGCAGGCCCTGCGCATCGCACCAGTGCTGCAGATACAGGTCGATGGATGCAGACACCACGGCGACGGCGTGGCCCTGCGCCTTGTGCCACTGAATCTGTTCCAGCATTTCAGGGCGAACCATTTCCGGTAGGTGCTCGCGGGCGTAGTCGTGTGCCATTTGGGTGATCTCACCGGCATGGCGGCCAGTGAATACCTGCGCAGTGACACGCCGCCGGATGCGTTCGGCCGAGATCAATTTCAACCGATACGCCAGCAGCCACGGCCCAATTCGCCACCACGCCTGCGCGCGCTGCTCCGGTGTGGCCACGCGTCGCAGAAACCGGCTGTAGGTGTCACAGACGGTGATGGTGTGGTCGAAGTCGAACAGGGCGAGTTGCATGGCGTGGGGAGGTCGTGAGCGGGGAATGAGGGAATGGGCAGTGAGAGGTTTGCGCGGGTTTGAATAGGGTTGGATGACGCGCTTTCAACAACCGCTCAGTGAACCCGCACCTGCGAAACAATCACCTTCCTCGTTCCCAGCTCCTCGATCCCTGCAGCATCAACGAACCGGCATGCCCGGCAGGGCGCCGCCGTCGGCATCCAGCAGCGCGAGCGCGCCACCGTCGAAACCGGCCGACAGGATCATGCCTTCGCTCAGGCCGAAGCGCATCTTGCGCGGGGCCAGGTTGGCGATGAACACCACGTTGCGGCCGACCAGCGTTTCCGGTTCGGCGTAGCTGCCGCGAATGCCCGAGAAAATCTGGCGCTGGCCGAGGTCGCCGGCATCCAGCAGGAAGCGCAGCAGCTTGTCCGAGCCTTCCACGAAACCGCATTCCAGCACCTTGCCGATACGCAGGTCGAGCTTGGCGAAATCGTCGATGCCGATGTACGCGGCGGCTTCACCTTCGGCCTTGGTGTCCGGCTTGGCTTCTACCTTCGCAGGCTTTTCGGCCTTGGCAGGCTTGGCCTCGGCGGCAGGCTGGGCGGTGAGGGTGTCCTTGGAAGCGTCAGTCATGGCGTCAATCATTTTCGGGTCGATACGGGTGAACAGCGGCACGTACGTGGCGATGGTGTGGGCGGCGAGCGGCTTGGCGATATCACCCCAGCCGGTCATCGGTGCATTGAGGAACGCTTCGGCCTGCAGGGCGGTGGCCGGCAATACCGGCTTGAGCGCCGCCACCAGCACACGGAACAGATTCAGGCCCTGGGTGCAGACCGCCTGCAGTTCGGCATCGGCGCCTTCCTGCTTGGCGATCACCCACGGCTTGGTGTCGTCGATGTACTTGTTGGCTTCGTCAGCCAGCGCCATGGTCAGGCGGATGGCGGCGGCCGGGTCGTTGCGTTCGTATGCCTCACGCACGGGTGCCAATGCCGCCACGAAGCGGTCGTACTGGGCCGGGTCCGGCAGTACATCGGCCAGCTTGCCGTCGAAGCGTTTGGCGATGAAGCCGGCGCAACGGCTGGCGAGGTTGACGAACTTGCCGACCAGATCGGCATTCACGCGTGCGGTGAAGTCGGTCAGGTTCAGGTCAAGGTCGTCCACGCCGCCGGAGGACTTGGCCGCGAAGTAGTAGCGCAGCGCTTCCGGAGCCAAGCCTGCATCCAGATAGGTACGGGCCATGACGAAGGTGCCGCGCGACTTGCTCATCTTGGCGCCGTCCACGGTCAGGTAGCCGTTGACGTGCAGCTTGGTCGGCGCGCGCAGGCCAGTGCCGTGCAGCACCGCTGGCCAGAACAGGCCGTGGAAATTGACGATGTCCTTGCCGAGGAAGTGGTGCAGCTCCGTGTTGCTGTCGGCAGCCAGCACGGCCTCGAAATCGTCGCCGGTCTTGGCGCACAGGTTCTTGAAGCTGGACAGGTAGCCGATCGGCGCGTCCAGCCACACGTAGAAATACTTGCCCGGGGCACCGGGGATCTCGAAACCGAAGTAGGGCGCGTCACGTGAAATGTCCCACGCGCGCAGGCCGCCGTCGGCGTCGAGCCATTCAGCCAATTTGGCCTTCACACCGGGCAGGGCCACATCGCCGGCCAGCCATTCGCGCAGGAAGCCCTGGAAGCGGCCAACTTCGAAGAAATAGTGTTCTGAATCGCGGATTTCCGGGGTGGCTCCGGAGACCACCGACTTCGGGTCGATCAAGTCGGTCGGGCCATAGGTGGCTCCGCAGACTTCGCAGTTGTCGCCGTACTGGTCGGGCGACTTGCACTTGGGGCAGGTGCCCTTGATGTAGCGATCCGGCAGGAACATGCCCTTGGCCGGGTCGTAGAACTGCGCCACCGAGCGGCGGCTGATGTGGCCGGCGGCATCGAGCTTGTTGTACAGCGCCTCGGTCAGCTCGCGGTTGGCGGCCGAGTTGGTCGAGTCGTAGTGGTCGAAATCCACGCCGAACGCAGCAAAGTCGCGCTCGTGACCGGCCTGGATGTTGGCGATGAAGGTTTCCGGCGACACGCCAGCCTTTTCGGCGGCCAACATGATCGGCGTGCCATGGGTGTCATCAGCGCAGACGTACCAGACCTTCTCGCCCATCAACCTGCGCGCGCGCACCCAGATATCGGCTTGGATGTAGCCAACCAGGTGACCCAGGTGGAGCGGGCCGTTGGCATAGGGCAGGGCGTTGGTGACGAGCGCGTTACGGGTCATGGCCATCGTTTGGAGCAAGGGAACGCGGGATTATCGCATGACCGAAAACAAGCAGCCCCGGGAGGCCCGGGGCTGGATGGGGAACGAAGGGCCACTGTGCGCGGCTCCCTTCTCCCGCTTGCGGGAGAAGGTGCCCCGAAGGGGCGGATGAGAGGGCTCCCAATGCTCTGCTTGCTAGAAGCTTCCCCTCACCCCAACCCCCTCTCCCGCTTGCGGGAGAGGGGCTCAAGCGGAGCCCGCGTCTTTGTTATTGGTCGCGCAGCCAGGTCTGCGTGCGGCAAATGAAGGCGATGCAGCCAGAGACTTCCAGCTTGTTGCCGTTCTCGACCAGGGCGATCTTGGAGCTGTAGGTCTTGCCTTTTGCCGGATCCAGGATGGTGCCGTTGGCCCACTTGTTGGTGCCGTCCGGGCGCAGGTTCCAGAGGATGGTCATGCCCTCGATGGGCTTGCCCTTGTTGGCGCCGTCGCACTTGTCGCAGACCGGGTGCGGGCCCTGGGCCGACTGCAGCACCTGCAGGACCTTGCCGCTCAGGTTGCCGTTGGCGGCTTGGGCGATTTCGACGATGGACTTCACCCGCCCGGTTTCGTCATCAATGGTTTTCCAGCGGCCAGCGGCACTGTCCGAGGCGCTGGCGGAGAAGCCGGCAGCCATCAGCGGCAGGGCCAGCAACAGGGTTTTGATCGTGGTGCGCATGAATCCCCTCCCAGGGTGTGTTTTAGCAATCGGCGGCGCCGGTACGGTGCCGAATGTAACCCCATTCGACGCCGTACGGAATCCGCGGTGCAGCAGATTGAAGCGATCCTGATCTGGAGAGTGCGGCCATCCCCGAGTGCTCCCTGCTGGCATGGGCAAGAGAAGGTGCCCCGAAGGGGCGGATGAGGGAGCTTTGGGTGCTGCATCTTTGTCGCGGTCGCTGGGAAAACAGTCGCTGGAAAAACAGAAGTGCGATACAGAGCGGCCCTCACCCCAACCCCTCTCCCGCCTGCGGGAGAGGGGCTTTGAGCAAGCGCTTTCAGTAGCTTATTTGAGCAAGCGCTTTCATCCATTGCTTTGAGCAAGCGCTTCGACGGGGCTTACTGCAGCGTCACGCGCTTGCGGTTGTCAGCAGATACCCGGTCGATCAACTTGTTGTACGGGTCGAAACCCGCCTCGCTGGGAATCTGGTCGACGGTCACCGTGATGGTCGGCGAGGTTCCCGTGATGTGGTGGCGCTGCAGGTACAGCACCTTTTCATCACGTTCCTTGCCCGACGCGCCGCTGGCGAACACGCCCACTTCGATCCAGTCGTCCAGCGTGCCGGGCGTTTCCTTGCCCACGCCGTCGGCATAACGCTTGTCGGCGTGCAGTTTCAGGGTGACGTCGTAGCGCCCATCGCTGCGCTTCTTGGCTGTCGCGTCGACCACGCGGTTGTCGTAGAAGCTGATCTTCTCGAACAGGTCGGTGATCAATGCCTGCTGCTCGGGCTTGGCTTCGGCGCGAATGAATTCCAGCAGCTCAGCCGACGTGGTGTATGGCGGTTGCTGGAACGCCTTTGCCTGGATGAAACGGCTCAATGCGCGGTTCAGTGCTTCCTCGCCCATTTCCTCGCGCAGGCGGTAGAACACCACCGAACCCTTGCGGTAATGGATGTACTGCTGATTTTCGACGCGGTACAGCGGTAGCTCTTCCACGTCTTCGCCGCCGCGCCCAGACAGATAGCTGTCGAGCTCGTCCTTGAGGAACTGCCGCATGTGCGTGCGGCCATATTCCTTCTCCATCACCATCAATGCCGAGTACTGCGACAGCGATTCGGACAGCACGGTTGCACCCTGCACGTTGGCGCCGATGACTTGATGCGCCCACCATTGGTGTGCAATTTCGTGTGCGGTGACATAGAACACGTAGTCGATGTCGTTCTTGTCACGCAAGTCAGCGATGAAGCCGATCGACTCCGAGTACGGGATCGTATTGGCAAAACTCTGTGCGAATGATTGATAGCCCGGGAACTCGATGATCCGCACCTGGCGATGCTGATACGGGCTGAAGTTGGCTTCGTAGTACGCCAATGATTTCTGTACACCTTCGATCATCCGGTCCACGTTGTACGGATGCTTGGGGTCGTAATAGATCTCGATCGGGATGTCTTTGTACATGGCCTTCTTCACCTCCCAACGTGCCGATAGGTAGGCGTAGAAGTTGAGCATCGGGCGGTCCATCGCGTAGCTGAAACAGCGGCGACCGTCACGTTCAAACTCCTTCTGCAGGTAACCCGGTGCCAAGGCGATCTGGTCCGGTGCGGTGCAGATGGTGGTGCGGAAATCCAACCAGTCCGAATCGTTGGAGATGTAGGTGTTGGCGCGTGCTGCTTCGTCCTCCAGCTTGGGCATGCGTGTGGGTTCGCCGAGGTCACGTTTGCGGCGCTCGTTGCGGTCGCTGATTTCCACGCCGGTGTCATAGCCGAACGCCGGTAGCAGGCGGCTGTTGAAGAAGCTGCCGTTGTCGACGATCTGGCTTTGCGCCTGGTCGGCGGTGATGCCGTTGGGATGAACGTCCACGGTGAAGGTGATGTCGCGTTCTTCGCCGGGCTGCAACGGCTTGTCCAGCGTGTAGATGCGGTAGCCCAGTTCTTCATCGTGCGTGGTCAGCTTGGCGCCGCCCATGTCGATGGCCGTCAGCGTGGGGTCGTCGCCCATCGCCACGTGGATGGTCGGGATCGCCGTTACGTGGGTATTGCGTACGCGGTAGCGGCCATCGACGCGCACCGACTGGGTGTCCGGATGCAGGTCGACGTTGTTGTCGATGGCGACGATGCGCGGCTGCGGGAGATCCTTGTACTTGCGGTACTCGCGCTCGTAGCGGGCTTGCCGGTCGAGCATCTGATCCGGCGAGACGAACTCGTTGCGGATGTTGGTGCTCCAGTACAACCAACCAGCGCAAGCCACGAAGGCAACCAGCGAGACCGCCAATGCGGCGCCGAGTTTGCCACTCAGCCGCTGACGGGCCAGCCGCAGCCGTTGACGCCAACCCGAATCCACACCGCGCACCCACAGGGCGGCGCAGAGCAGCAGCAACACCAGCAGGAACAGCGCCCAGTAGCCCTGGAAAGCGAGTTGGCCGCTCAGGAAATGGCCATAACCATTCATGTCCGAATACGGAGCGATCGGCCAGCTGCCGAAGTTGTACAGGTTCTGGGTGTAGTCGAGCATGCCCAGCACCGATTGCCCGATCAGCATCAGGATCAGCAGCGCGTAGCCGAGGAACTTGTTGTTGCTCAGCACCTGCAGCACCAGCGCCATGCCGCCCATCAGGAGGTAGACCACCGAATCCAGTGACAGCGTTTTCAGGTACAGCAGTGGCTCGATCTGCGTATAGCCCTTGCTCAACTGGATGATGATGGCGGTTATCCCACCTACTGCCTGGAACGCACCGACCACGGCCACCAGGGTGAGGAACTTGCCTAGCAAGGGTACCCAGTTGGGTACTGGCATCGCATCACTGATGCCCGCAATGCGCGCTCCCCGTTCACGCCACACCAGCTCACCGGCGTAGAACAGCACGATGATGATCAGTAGGAAGCTGTAGCTGTTCTGCAGTGCTTCCAGCATCTGCGAGGTCACCGGCCAGCTGGGGGTGCCGTACATGGTCTTGCGGAACAGCGCACTTGGGATGAAGTTGGCCATGCCCAGCACCAACAGCACCAGGAACGGCGCACTGCGGAACACGCCCATCGCGTCGAAACCGACCTGGCGCAGCAGCTGCTTCCAGCCCGTGGCGATGTTGAAGACCGGCGTTACCTTGGGCGCTACAACGCTGGAGCGCTTGCCGTCGGTGGTGGCGACCGTGACAACCTTCTTGCCGCGCTTGCGGCCGGTGCCGCTGCGTTCGGTACGGAACAATGCGAAGGTGGCAGCGAACAATGCGCCGGTTATCGCCAGCCACAACACACGGTTTTCCAGCAGATAGCCGGTGAAGGCGGGCAGGCCCGTATTGCGTTCCTCGGCCGACCAATAACGCATCGCCTGCGACATCGCACGCATGCCGAGTGGATCCAGCAGCGAGGAAAGACGCAGATTGTCGATGTCGGCCAGGATCGCGCGGCTGACCCCATACAACACGAAGAACACGATGACGCCGATGTACACCCACAGGATGCTGCGGGTGGTCACCGCCAGCACCGCCAACAATGCGGTGGTGAACAGCACGTTCGGCAGCACCATGAACACGAATGACCACAGATACGGCTGCAGCGACACCGGGCCGAGGCGGGCGGCATCGATCCACGGCATGAACTGGGCGATGAACAGGCCGGTCGCGATGATCACGTACATCAGCAGGCTGGCGAGCAGCGCTGCACCGAGGCGGCCCAACAGATAGTCGCGGCGTTTGATCGGGCTGGAGAACACCAGCTCGGCCGTGCCCAATTCGAAATCTCGCAGCAACGCATTGCTGACGAACAGCGTCACCACCAACAGCCCGAGCAGGGTGAAGGAGGTCATGAAGGTGGCAACCACCGACGGTGCATTGCGATGCACATTGCCGATGCTGCCACCGATCTGGACGGCATCACTGGAGGCCGCACCGAAGGCGAGCAGGGCGAACAGCACCGCCAGCAGCCACAGCAGGGGAGAACGGAGCTGCTCGCGCAGCTCGAAGCGCAGGAAGGCGAAGGTCATGGGTTGTCTCCGTCAGGCCGCTTGCGCTTGCAGGCGCAGGCGCTGGAAGTAGACATCTTCCAGGCCCGGTTCCACCGGCTCGAAGCCTTGTTCCGGACACGACTGGCTGAAGACATGGATCACCGGGTGCCCGCCCATCAGGCGCGTGGACAATACGGTGAAGCGCGATTCGTATTCTGGCAGCGCGGCCTTGGTGACCTGCTTGCGCCAGACCTGGGCTTGCAATGCGGCGATGGCATCGGCCGGGCGGCCGGTCAGCAGCACCTGCCCCTTGTTCATGATGGCCATGCTTGGGCACAGGTCAGTCACGTCCTCGACGATGTGCGTGGACAGGATCACCGCCACGTTCTCACCGATTTCGGCCAGGAGGTTGAGGAAGCGGTTGCGCTCTTCCGGATCGAGGCCGGCGGTGGGTTCGTCCACGATCACCAGCTGCGGGTTGCCGAGCAGCGCCTGGGCAATGCCGAAACGCTGGCGCATGCCACCGGAATAGGTGCCGAGCTTGCGCTTGCGCGCGTCCCACAGATTCACCTGTTGCAGCAGGCCTTCGACGACTTCCTTGCGCTGCTTGCGCGCGGTCAGGCCCTTGAGCACGGCAAAATGGTCCAGCAGGTCCAGCGCGCTCACCTTCGGGTACACACCAAAATCCTGCGGTAGGTAGCCCAGCTTGCGACGCAGCGCGTCCTTGTCGCGGAGGATGTCGATGCTGGCGCCATCGGCAGTGGTCAGCACCGCACTGCCGGAATCGGCTTCCTGCAGTGTGGCCAGCGTGCGCATCAGCGATGATTTGCCGGCGCCGTTGGGGCCGAGCAGGCCAAACATGCCGCGAGGGATGTCCAGATCGACATTCTTCAGTGCGTGCACGCCATTGGCGTAGGTTTTCGACAAACCACGGATCTGCAGCATGGACAAAAATCCCCTTGGATGATGGAAGCATCATTCAGGCCGAGCCCGGGACGGGCAATGCGCCGGAAGTCACTAGGTCATAGGACGTGCGGGTGGGGAATATGTGACGGGTAGTGGGGCGGTGATTGGCTGGTACGAGGAGTACGAGGGCGGCCAAGCGCACGTGGACCAACGTACTCTCTTCTCCCGCACGGGGTGAGGGCATGCGGTTTACGAGCCACTGGCTCGTGCATGGCCGAACGCCTCGCACGCTGTGCGAGGCCGGGGCGCGGAGCGAGGTGCCCGAAGGGCGGATGAGGGGACTGTTGCTGCTTTAGCGGTTGTCTGTTGAAGAAAAAGCAGAAGCCAGTGCCAAAAGCTAAGGCTGCCCTCACCCCAACCCCTCTCCCGCAGGCGGGAGAGGGGCTAAATCAAAAGCCAAAGACCAAAGCCAAAGCCAAAGCCCAAAGCCCAAAGACCAAAGACCAAAGACCAAAGACCAAAGCCAAAGCCAAAGCCAAAGCTTCAATCGCCCTCGTACAACTCCAGCGGCAGGTCATCCGGGTCGGCGAAGAAGGTGAAACGTCGGTCCGTAAATTCATCCAAGCGAATCGGCTCGCAGTCCACGCCTTCGCGCTGCAGGTGGGCAACGACTGCGTCCAGTGAGTCCACGCGGAACGCCAGATGGCGCAGCCCGCAGGCTTCGGGTCGGCTTGGGCGCAATGGTGGGTTGGGGAAGGAAAATATTTCCAGCTGGCTGCCATCGGGCAGGCGCAGGTCCAGCTTCCACGAGTTGCGTTCGGTGCGGAAGTTCTCCGCAATCACATCCAACCCCAGGATGCGCGTATAGAAATCACGCGAGCGCGGGTAGTCAGAGACGATCACCGCGACATGATGGATGCCTGCCAACAGCTTCATTGCGCCGCGTCCAACCAGCGACGGGCGATGTCGATTGCCAGTGAATACGGTTCCGGCGCATTGCGATTGGTCAGCACGATCACCGTCAGCTTCTGCTTGGGATAACGCACGATCACGTTGCGGAAGCCAATGCTCTCCCCGCTGTGCCACAGCGCATCACCGTTGATGCGCCAACCGAAGCCGTAATGCGGCACATCCGGCTCGTTGGTTTTGGTCGCCGGGCTGAAGGCCAGTTGCAGCGAACGACGGCTCAGCAGACGTTCGTCGTATAACGCTGCATCCCACTTGGCGAGGTCGTCAATGGAGGAATAAATGCCGCCATCGCCAAGTACCGCGCTCGTGGTGCTCTGGTCGGTGCGCTGCCAGCGGCCATCGATTTCGCTGTAGCCGTAGGCACGGTTGGGCACGTCATCGATACCCTCCTGGTGCGCGTAGCTGTTGGTCATGCCCAGCGGCAGGAAGATGCGCTGGCGCAGAAAACTGGCGAAATCGCTGCCGGACGCCTTGCCCACTACCAAGGCCAGCAGCGCGTAACCGCCATTGCTGTAGCGGTAATCGCTGCCGGGAGTGAAGTAAGTGCGGTTCTCTTTTTCCAGCAGCTGCAATACGTCGATGTCATGCACCTGCCGAGTGTCGGCCGGGTTCATCAGGTCTTCGTAATCGATCAGGCCGCTGGTGTGGCTGAGCAATTGCCGCAGGGTCATGCTGTCGGCCACGGCGGGCAGGCTGGGCAGCCACTTTTTCAGTGGATCGTCGATGGAGAGTTTGCCGTCCTCGGCCAGCAGCAGAATCGCGGCGGCAGTGAACTGCTTGCTCACCGAGGCGAGCCGGAAGTTGCTGGCCGGCGTGACGGCGGTGCGGTCTTCGAATACCGCCAGCCCATAGCTGCGACGGAACGCGGGTTGACCGTCCTTGAGCACCAGCACCGAAGCGCCTGGCACTTGGCCGTCATAGCGCTGCATCAGCGCATCAATGCCCGGGTCGGGTGGCGTCACGACGGGGGCCGCCATGGCAGTGGAGAACGCGAACAGGCACAGCGGGGCGAGTCGGTACATCCACCGGTACATGGCAGCTCCAGGGTTGGTTGTCAGGATTGTTTGCTGGCGATCCAGCGGTCGATCTTGGTTTCCAGAATATCCAGCGGCATCGAGCCATCCTTCAATATCTCGTGGTGGAACTCACGCACGTCGAAGCGCTCGCCCAGTGCGGCTTTGGCCTTGTCACGCAACATCTGGATCTTGATTTCGCCGACGCGCAGGGCCAGCGTCTGACCCGGCAGCGCCATGAAACGCTCCACTTCGGAGGCGGCATCGGCGGCAGAGATGTCGGCGTTGTCGACCATGTAGTCGATGGCCTGTTGGCGGTTCCAGCCGGCGGCATTCAAGCCGGTGTCGGCGACCAGCCGCACGGTGCGCAGCAACGTGGTCTGCAGGTAGCCCAGGTGGTCGTAGGGGTCGTTGTAGAGGCCGAGTTCTTCGCCGAGTGATTCGGCATACAGGCCCCAGCCTTCGACATAGGCGACATCGCCACCGAGACGGCGGAAACGTGGCAAGCCGGCCAGTTCCTGCTGTGCGCCCAGTTGGAAGTGATGGCCGGGGATGCCTTCATGCAGGTACTGCAGCGTTACCGACCAGCGTTTGCGCGAGGGCAGGTCGCCGGTGTTGACGTACAGCACGCCCGGTTGCTGGCCGTCGCCACTGCCGGGCTGGTAGCTGGCAGCGCTGGCGGTGAGTGCGCGCTCCGGTTCCACCGGTTTGATTTCCAATGCGGCCTTCGGCCGTTGGTTGAACATGCGCGGCAATACGGCTTCCACGCGCTGGCCGGTTTCGCTGTAGCGGGCCAGCAATGCATTGGCGTCCTTGAACACGAACTGGCGATCGCTGCGCATCGCGTTGAAATTCTTCTGCATCGAGCCGCGGATCTTGGCGTCTTTCATCACGGTGGTGATGCGCGCCTGCAGGTCCTTTACCTCCTGCTCGCCGAGGGCATGGATCTCCGCCGGCGTGCGTGCCGGGGTGGTGCTGCTGGCCACGTTGTAGGCATACCAAGCCTGGCCATTGGGCAGTGCGCCCATGCCATCGGTGCGGCGTGTGGCCGGCATGTATTCGGTGGCGATGAAGCCCCGCAGCGAACGGTAGGCCGGCATGATCCGGTATTCGATCATGCGCTTGTATTCGGCGGTCAGCCGCGCCTTGTCTTCGGCGGAGAAGTCTTCGGGCAGATTGCGGATGGGGCCCCAGAACAGGCTTTCCTCGGCGGTCGGTTTGATCACCGCATCCAGCTGCGGCAGCACCTTTTCCATCAGCGTGCGCGGCTGCACTACGCCAGCGGTCATGCCTTCGCGCATGTTGACGATGGCCTGGTCGAACAGGCTCGGGATGCCAAGCGAACGCCGCGACCAGTTTTCGTAGTCCTTGACCGTGCGAAACGGCTGCGCACCCGCACCGGAGCCCAACACCGCGATGATGCTGGACAGGTTGTAGTACTGGTTGATCGGCATCATCCAGGTCGGGTATTGCTCGCCGGCCAGTGACACATGCGCATCGCGCAGGAAGATTTCGTAGCTGAGGAGGTCCTGGCCCTGCAGGCCGTCAGCGCCGAGCTTTTCCACCTTGCCCAGCCACTCCACCATGAAGTCGTGGGACTGCTGGCGCGAGGCCGGCGACAGGAAGTTCGGAAGTTGGTCATTGAAACGGGTGTCGCCCTGGAACGTGGCCTGCAGCGGGTTCAACCGCATTGAGGCATCCCAGTATTCATCGTAGATGCGGTTCAGCTGGCTGGCCTTGTCCTGACGGACCGGCAGCGGTGCCGGCGTCGCGCGGCGGGGCGCCGGGCGCGGTGCGGTGCGTGGCCTGGGTTTGGCGGCGCGGCTCTGCGACGCAGTCGGGCGCTGGCTCTTTTTCTTGGCAGCCTCGGCAGGAGCCGTGGCGGACAGAGTCATGATTGAAGCGATTGCGAGCGCAAGAAAGCGAAGCGGGCTGGAAGGCATCGGTTGTTCCGAAAACACACTGGCCCGGGAGCTTGCCCGATATCGACGGCTACGGCTATACGGCGGGAGTGAGTGAATGGGAGTGAGAGGTGCGATCGAGCGAGGCTGTTGGTTCCCCGTTTATATGCGGCAAGCCGATGTTGCCGCCTCGCATTTCTCACTCCCATTCACTCACTCGTGTCCTCAACGGTCTCCGGCGCGGGTGAACGGCACTGTTTCCGGGGCGACCGCGCCGCCGGAGATGATGAAGCTCATCGCCTGATCTACCGTCCAGTCGGTGGGGGTCAGCAGTTCCACCGGCACGATCTCCAGGTAACCGGAGGTGGGGTTGGGCGTGGTCGGCACATAGACGGCGGCCAGCTCGCGGCCAGTGCCGGTTTCGCGGATGACGCGGGTGACCAGGCCTACCGACTTCATGTCGCGGTGCGGGAAGTCAATCAGTACGACACGTTGGGTGCTGCCGGGCTGGGTCTGCAGGATGTCCAGCAGCTTCTTGGCGCTGTCGTAGATGATGCTGGCCAATGGGATGCGGCGGATTACCGCACCAAACCAGCGCAACAGACGCTGGCCGATCACCCGACGGCTGAGGATGCCAACGACCAGGATCACCAGCACGGTAGCCAGCAAGCCGGTGAGGTCCTGCATCCATTCCACCTTGATCCAGCCCAGGTAGTGCGGGAACGAGGCAGCAATGCGCTCGGACAGCGGGACCACAAGCGGGCTGCTGATGCCCGAGAGCAGTACGAACACGAATTTGACGACCACCCAGGTCAGCCAGATCGGCAGCAGCGTGAGCAGGCCGGTCAGGAAAAGACGTTGCAGGGAGGGGCGGGGGGAGGGGGGCACGGCATCGGGTGACATGCGCTGATTGTAACGGTACGGCACCGGCCGATAAGCTCGGCTCGGTTCAGGGATGAGTGCAAGGGGAGAACATTGTGTTGAACGTACTGCGCTGGAGCGTTCGGGTCTTGGCGGCGGTGGGGCTGGTGGTGGTCGGGGTTTGGCTGGTGTCGCGGCTGATGCCGATGCCCAAGGCGCAACGGGACGCCTTGGCGCTGCTGCGGCCAGTGCCTGCCGGGTTACCGTCGGGTGGCAACGCGTTCGACGGTATCTGGCTGCTCGGGTTTGACGGTGTGCCCGACGCCGAGCGCGAGGGGATCGTTGCTGAAGACGGCACGCGAATGCAGCGTCTGGCTGAACGGCCTGACGATGCGCCGATGACGCCGGTAGATATCGCCAGCGTTGCGCAGGGTCGTTACCCACAGGTGGCTGAGGTGACCTTGCCCTGCCGCTGGCGGGAGGCTGGTTGCCTGGCCCAGGTGCGCGTCGATCCTGATGCAGTAGAAGCGGCACTTGTAGCGCAACGCGGCTTGCTGAAACGGATCGACGCATTGTCTGGTGACAGCCATTACCGCAATCGTTTCAGTGCCGATGCGCGCCTGCCTATTCCGAGCTTCAATCTGCTGCAGCGCTCGCTATCGGCCCATGCGCTTGCCCATGTACAGGGTCGCAGCGATGAGGCGCTGGCAGGCATCTGCAGCGATGTACGCACCGCGAAAGTACTGATGTCGCACAGCGACGGATTGGTGCCGGCCAACATCGGTGCGGCCATGATCGGCGGGAATGTCCGCTTGCTGGCGTCAGTGCTGGCCGAATTGCCGGTGGAGCATCCGCTGCCGGCAACATGCGACGGCGTGTTCGTTGCGCCGGTACCGCAGGCACTGAGCCTGTGCCCGGCGATGCAGGGTGAGTTTGCGATGGTCAGTGGCAGCATTGAGACCACGCCGAGTGGGTTTGCCTGGCTGGCGCTGGACAAGCAGAAAACCGAAGGCCTGCTTGCACTATCGATGGCCGGCGCCTGCAGCCAGCGCACGATGGAAGCTTTGGCGGCGGATATCCCGGCGCAATGGCCGGTTGCATCAAGCAGCCCTCGGCGCTTGGAGTGTGCCGCCAATGCGCTGGGCTGCATCGTCGCACGCATCTCCGGGCCGGCATTCGATAAGCATGGTTTGTCCTTGCAGGACGCTGGCGCGCGCCTGCGACTGGCCGAAGCGTTGTTATGGTTGCGCGCGAACCCGCAGGCCGATGCAAAAGCCGGGTTGGCGCAGATGCCGGCGCGGTTGCGTGAGGGAGCGCGGCCGCTGCTGCTGAGCAGTGATGGCACCAGCCTGGAAGTCACCTCGTATTACGGCAAGGACAACGGTGTTGCCTTTGCGGTGCCTTTGCCGGGCACCGCGACCATGCATTGATCAGCCCGGGCTGCGGGCGTCGGGCTTGAGCCGCACGTACACCTGCTTGCGTACCCGTGCGACCACTTCACCTTGTGCATCGATGATGTCGTTGTCGAACCAGTGCAGGTATTTTTCGCCGCTGGCGGTGGCGGCTTTGACCTCGTCCAGGATGGCGTCGTCGAGCTTGAACTCGGTCCAGACCACGCCCCGGCCGGGCTTGAGAAATTCAATCGCGCCGGCGCGGTCCCACACGAAGTAACGGCTGCCCATGTTCTGCAGCAGGCACAGCATCCAGAACGGGTCGGTCATCGCGAACAGGCTGCCGCCAAAGTGGGTGCCCACGTAGTTCACGTTCCACGGCCGCTGGCGCAGCTCGACCCGTACATGGCGGTAATCGGCGCTGATCTGGGTGACATGGATGCCGGCGAACAGAAATGGCGGCCACAGGTTGATGCCGAAACGAAACAGGCTGGCTTTCATCGCAGGATGGGGTGGACTGAGGGTGGCCAGTCTAGCATTCGCATGCGTATGGTTTGTCGGATTCAGGCTATAGGGGGGTCGGCGCTGTAGGTGTCACGGCCAGCTTCCTTGGCGCGATACAGCGCGGCGTCGGCTGCCTCGAACAAGTGCGCGGGTGTGTTCTGCGCGGTCGGCACCACCGTATAGACACCAATGGTCAGGCTGACCTGCGCCAACTGGCCCTTGTCTACGGTGATGCCCTGCTGGCGTGTGCGTGCAAGCAGGGTTTCGATCAGCTGCACCGCACCGGCTTGCGGGGTGTCGGGCAGGATCACTGCGAATTCATCGCCGCCGAAACGTGCGGCAAGGTCGCGTGGGCGGCGAGCGAGGTCGTCGATGGTGTCGGCGACTTGCCGCAGAACGCGGTCGCCCACGTAGTGGCCGTAGGTGTCGTTGTAGGACTTGAAGTAGTCCACATCGACCAGCAGCAAGCTCAACGGACGGCCACTGCGGCGCGCGGCATCGGTTTCCAGCTGCAGTGTTTCTTCAAAACGCATGCGGTTGGCAAGGCCAGTCAGAGGGTCGCGGTTGGCTTGGTGGCGCCAATAGCGGATACGCCATAGGCCCCAGGCCAGGAGCAGAGCAATGCTGCAGGCCACCGCCGCCACGGGTGCGAACCACAGGTTGAAGGCGCGCAACAGGATGAAACTGAGCAACACCGGTGCCGGTATTGCCACTACGGCCACCAGCCACGGCGGTAGCGAACTGTTGGTGGCCAAGGCGCACAGCATCACCAGCAGGGCCACAAAGAATATCTGCGCCGGCGGCATCAACGGCAGGATGGCGTGGTGCGCGAGCAGCATGGAGGCGACATTGGCTTGGTACTCGCTGCCGCTCATCCATCGCTCATGCGAGGTAGGTGTGAGCAGGCGGGGGGCCACGCCGCTGGCGGTCATGCCCACGATCACCCGCCGCCCATGCAGCAGGCCAGGCGCGATGCGTCCTTCCAGCACATCACTGTAGGACACTTGCGGAAATGTGCCCGGTGGGCCGGCGTAACGCAGGCGAACGTAGTGGTCGCGGTGCCACTGGTAGGGCGAGAGGGCCATGTCCTGTGGGCTGGGCAACCCCGGCACCGGATCAACGTGACCGGCCAAGGCCATGCCGAGTGCTGGCCAATAGGCCGAGCCGATGCCGGCCTTGAGGTACAGGCCACGTGCGACGCCGTCGCCTTCGATCTCGATGTCGGTGTGCGCCAGCAGTGCGGCGGCTGAAGCGATCACCGGGACTGGCATCAGCTCTTCGGGAACTGCCTCGTCGCTGGGCGCGACGGCCAACACCGGCAGCAGCACGTTGCCGCTGCGCTTGATCGCGTCGGCCAGCAGCGTGTCTTGTTCGCGGTCCTTGCGGTCGGGCTCGATGAACAACAAATCCAGTGCGATACGCTCGGCGCCAGCTTGCTGCAGGCGGTCGAGCAGGCGTGCATGCGTGCTGCGCGGCCAAGGCCATTGCCCGAGTTGCTGCAGGCTGTGGTCATCAATGGCGACGATCAACAGGCTTGGATCGGCCTCGTAGTTCCAGTTGCTGACCAGGTGGTCGTAGGCAACTTCATCCTGCTGCCAGAACACGTTGGTGTGACTGATCCAGCCGGCCAACGCACCCATCAAAGCCACCAGCAGCAGTTGTTGATGCCAGCGGAGCCGCAACGTTCTCATAGGGCAAGCAACAGCAGCAAAGCACCGGCGCCTGCGCCGTAGCAGAGCTTGCACGGCAGGTGGATCTGTTGCGCCGGTGAGAACGGGCCCGCGTAGCCATCGTCATCAAGGGTTTGCACCCGCACGTACAGGTTGCCGCCACGCCAGGGTTGTTTCAGTGAGACCTCGGGGCTCTCCACTTCGCGGTCGAGCAGCGGCCGGGAGAAATCCGGGTGGCGGTCGATCTGCACGCGGTAGCGCTGGCCCTCTTGCCCCGCTTGCCAGCGAAGGGTGAATTGACCCTTCTGGCTCTTGTCCGACTGCAGCTGCGGGTCTTGTGGGGCATCGCTGATCTGCAGTGGCAGCGCTTGTCCGTAACGACCGCGCTGGCCTTGTGCATCCAGCGAGGCAACTCGCCAAAAGTAGTCGCCCGGCTCAAGCGCGGACGGCGCGCGAACGCGGTTGCCGCGCGTTTCTTGTTCCAGCACCGGCTGCAGGAACAGCGGCTCGCGGGCGATCTGCAATGAAGTGCTGGTTGCACCGGGCACCACCGCCCATTCAAAACGGGGCTGCGGCTGGTGCACGGTCTGGCCATGCAGCGGCGCTAGTGTCAGCGGCGCTGGCAGACCATCGGGGACGGTAAAGGCGTGTCCGGCGTCGAGACCTTCTACTCCCTCGGCGCTGACTGCACGCACCAGTAGCCGCAGCTGGCCTGGGGGCAGGTTGTCGATCTGCACTCTGGGTTCGGCAAGGTCGCGGGCGAACAGGAGCACTTCGGGTGCATCGGCCTGTACTACCTCGACGCGATAGCCGACGGCGCCGGCCACGGGTTGCCAGGCTGCCAGCAATGGCAGGGGCGCCAGCCGCAGCTGGGACGGCTCGATGTGCGGGGCGGGCAGCATCGCGTGTACAGGTGCCGGGGCAGCACTGCTCGAAGCGCTGATGGCGGCGTAACCAGGTTCAACCAGCCGTTGGCCTAGGTGGTTGCTCACTTGCACGCGGCCTTCCACCACCTCAGTAGAGGCCGCGGCGCCCGCGTCGCCAGCACTCACCCGGAATACCGTGCCGCGCACGCTGCTGGTCGCGGTAGGGGCCGTGATCATGTAACGCGAGGCCGGACCGCGTGCCGGCGTTACCCGGCTGCTGCTGCGCCCGCGTTGCAGCCGGATGCGCGTATCGACCATGCCGGTGCTGCCGTAACTGCTGAGCTGGTCCAGTTGGAGTTGCGCGTTTTCGCGCAGCAGCAAGTGCGAGTCATCGGCAAATTTCAGCGTGAGGCTGGCGTCGGCGCCAGTCTGTACTTCACTGCCGATGGGCAGCAGCATGCCTTCGCGAACGGGTTGTGAGCCGATCCCCGCACCGGTCACCTGCACGGGGCCGCGCACTGCCACGACGCGTGCTGGAGCCGGTTCAACCCGCAACCACGCAATCGGAAAACGCAGCGTTTGGCCGGGCGGCAGACGATAAGGATCGGAGACGGCGTTGTGCTGTTTCAGCTGTTGCCAAGGCACAGTGGGCTTGAGATAGCGGGCGCCCAAGTCCCACAGGTTGTCGCCGGGACGGATGCGATAGCTCCAGTCCTGCGCACCGACGGACGGGGCGTTGAACAGCAAAAGGCTGGCAAGCAGCACCTTGAAAAAATGGTGCAGGAATTGCGGATTCTGCAAGGTCACGGAAATCTCGTCCTCAGGTACGGGCCCCCGGAGCCCGGTTTCCAAGCCGTGCATCTCCATCCCCCCGGATACCGCAATACCGCTGCGGCGCGATCAAAACTGATCCAGCGCTGCATTATCAGGCAGGCGGAGTTTCGCCTGCCTGAACGCGTGCGGCTCAGAACAGTAGCGAGGACATCCGACGACGGTAGCGGCCGACCAGATCTTCATCCTCGATGACTCGGAATGCGTCGATCAGCGCCTTCTTGGGCAGGTTGTCGCGGAAAGTGCGGTCGATACGCAGCATTTCGATGAATTGCTCCAGTGCAGCCTCGTCCTCGCCCCCGAGCAGGTGATGAATGCCGAGCTGATAACGGGCTTCCAGGTCGTTGCCGTCGGCCTGAATGCGATTGACCAGTACATCGGTGGCCGGTGCACCCTTCAGTGCGTTGCTGAAATCCAGGCGGGCACGCGCGCGTATGGCGCGATCATCAGTGGCCAGGTTGGCGGGCAGGGCGTCGAGCAGCGGGTCAGCTTCTTCGGCAGCGCCAATCTTGAGCAGGGCCAGCACGAGGTCGAGCTTGAGTTCGTCTTTGTCGGGGTCGGCAATGATGGCCTCACGCAACGCGGCGACCTCGGCGTGAGGGTCAAGCGGCAGCGCCTCGGGCTCCGCGGTGGCGGGGGCAGCCTCCAGCGGCAGCACGCCGTGCTGGGTGAGGAATTCGCGCAGTTGGCCTTCGGGCATGGCGCCGGGGAAGCCATCAACGATCTGCCCGTCCTTGATCAGGAACACCGTGGGCACCGAGCGGATCTGGAAGGCCGCAGCGACCTGCTGCTCCTTGTCCACGTCCACCTTGGCCAATTCGAAGGCGCCGTTGTACTCACCGGCCAGCTTCTCCAGAAGCGGCCCCAGACTCTTGCATGGCCCACACCAGGTGGCCCAGAAGTCGACCAGCACCGGTGTCTGCATGGATTTCTGCAGAACCTCGGCCTCGAAGGTCTCGGTGGTGGCTTCGAAAACGTGGGGGAGTTCGCTCATAACGGGATTCTGGCTGGCAGGGATTTTCTTTATGGTGACGATTGCGCGGGTTCTCAACCACTCCGGCGGTGGCGTTTTGCAGGGCGATGCAATTCTTGAAACGCATTGTGCAGCCGCTGTAGGTGATGCCGTAGTGCAGGTCTGTGGGGTGATTGAATCTGTGGTTCGCTTCGTCGCCTACATTGCCTTGCTTCAGTTGGCTGAACTAAATCCGGCTAAACACGCCGCGTGCAAATGGCGCGTGGGCGGCCGGGAAACCAAGAGAGAAATAAAAAAGCCCCACTCGATACGCTCAATGAGTTCGAGTGAGGCTCTTCTGTGCACGTGGACAGCGTGTGCCAAGGGCGGGCTGTTCGTATGCACTGCAACGGGACTCAGTGCTGTGCGGGCAGCTCCACGACGGGTGTTACCGCAGCTGCCGGGGCAACCGCAGGTGCGGGCGGCAGCGACAATTCCGGGTTGATCTGCTGGGCCTGTAGTGCCTTGATCTGCTTGTCCAGCGTTTCGAGCTGGGAGTTGGTGGCGCGCAGGTCCGAGCTCAATGCCACCGCCTGTTGCTTGCGCTCCTGCAGCGCGTTGCTGACCTGCATCGACTGCTGGCGCTGCTGCTCCACTTCCTGCTGCAGGCCGCGCAGGCGACGTTCGTTCAACGCCACCAGCTTTTCGCTGTAGGCCTTGCCGGCCTGCAGTCGAACCGTGTCCAGGTAAACCTGGGCCAGCTGTTTGGTCTGGTCGGCGAAGGTGACATACAGCGTCTCCGCGTTCTCTACCGAGTCGGTGCGGATGACCCGCCAGAACTCTTTTTCGTGGAACAGCGCCACGTAGTAGTTCATCGAGTCGGCATGAAACAACAGGCTTGCGCCGTAGTTGCCGTTGTAGGTGGTACGCAGTTCGGTCAACTCGCGGTTGTTCATCAGCCGCTGCAGCTCGGCAACCGTGTTGCCAACGGCGGTGTCCTCGCTGTTGGCAGGTGCGGCGGGCGGCTCGGCTTCACCGCGCTGCCAACGCCCAGCCAACGCATGAGGGGCGGCCACGAGGCCAACAACCAGCAATGCCCAAGCCAATCGGGCCGGCAATCTCTCGATCCTTCTCATAGATCCTCGTAATTCCCCCGAATTGCGATGGCCGTCGCAGATGCTGATTGCGTACGGGTCGGCGCCGAGCATAGCACGCGTGTCAGTGGTGAAAAGCGCTGTGCCGCAACGATTCGCCGGGCCGTTGACGGGTTCATTCCACCAACTGGCTGCGGCCACATTGGATCGACTGCATGTGCACATCGCTGCGGCCCAGTTGCAGGCCCAGCACGTCGGACAGAATCACCGACAGCAACCTGCCCACGCCATCCAGCAGCGGCCGCAAGGTGTTGTCGATGACAGGTTTGAGTAGCAGACACAGTACGCTGGAACAGCTGCCGCCGCCGGTGACCGGGTTGTAGCCGCCGGTGCCGCTCAGGCCGCCGGGTTTGGTCTGCAGATACTTGGCCAAGGCGTTCTCCACGCAGCTGTTGTAGGCCAGCAGCCCGGCCAGCAGGCCTTTGCATGAAGTGATGCCGAGCACATCGAGCAGGCCGCCAATGATGCTGGGGTCGCTGACGTTGGTTTCGTAGAGAAAGCCCGCCCACACATTGCCGTCCACCTTCTTTGGCGTGCAGCCGAGCAGCCAGTAGTCGCAAGTGGGAATCTGCGTGTTCCAGTTACCCAGCGCGGGCAGCGTGGCGCTGCCGTCGCGCAATGCCGTCACCACCGCGTCGGGCTGATAAAAGCCGTTGACCTTGGTGCTTTCCAGATACTGACGCGCGAGGTCTTTGGCCGCATCGGTGCTGCTGCCTTGCGGTGCAAACAGCGATTGCAGCGTGCCCAGCAGTGCGCTGACCAAGTCGGATACCAGCTTGCCTACCTGCAGGTCGTTGGGTTTGACGGTGCCGGTCTGGCCTTCGCTGAGTACCAGTTGGTCGTGGTTGGGCAGCGCGGGCAGGGCGATCTTGTGGGTGAGCACATTGCGGCCGAGCAGGGTGATCAGTTGCTCGTTGCCCAGACCGGTACTGCACAGTTCGCGGGTGGAATCCCACGGCGTGGTCGCCTTGCCGATACAGACATTGGCGATGGGGCTTTCCACGTCGACCGTGGCAGTGGCCGGTTGCGCGCTGCAATTGATGGCCGACAGCCGGCCAAAGCCGTCGATCACATCGATGTAGGTGGGCAGCTTGATGCGTGTACCGAGGAAATTCAGTGCCTGGCCCAGTCCCAGTGGCAGGTAATGCGAATCGATGTCGAGGAACAACCGCACCTGGCTGTTGTAGGCCGTGGTGCCCACGGGGCCTATGGCGATGGAGGCGGGCTCGACGATGCTGGCTTTGGCCCGCAGCAGCGGCAGATCCAGTTGTGGAATGGCAAAAGCGTGTTTGGAGTTGGCGATGGAAATGCTAGTGCCGAGCAGGTCCAGCGCGTTGAGGTCCACGTCCAGCGCGCCGCTGGCCGCATTGGCGCCCCCCGCAATGGTTGCGAACAAGCCGCTGCTGGTGGCAGTGGAGCCCAGTTGCACCAATACATCGCTCAAGCCCACACCCAACAACTTCTGTTGCAGCAGCCCCAGGTTGATGTTTGCCACGCCTTGTTGGTCAGCGAGGTCGGCCATGACATCCAGCAACTTGGCGACGCTGATCTGTTTGGTTGCCAGCAGGCTGTTGAGCTCGCCGGCACTGATGTCCACCGCTACCGGGATGCCCAATGCTTCCAGCAGGCCGCGCGGGGTGATCTTGACGTTTGCCAGCCCTTGATAACTGCCGATCTGGGTTTGGGTGAGGTCAACGCCGACCAGCCGCAGCAAGCCCTGCAGCGGGGCGCTGCTGTTGACGTTGAGTAATCGCGAGCCAACGCTGAAGGCGGCCTGTGGTTCGGTGCGGCGGGCTACCGCAGTGGCGCTGATGACCGGCATGGCACCCAACTGGCCAAAAAACGGAACGGACTGACGCGATGCGGTGACACGCACTGCGTTCAATGGGCGCGTGGCGGTGATGGCGACAAAGCGCGCGTTACTGGGCAGCTCCGCACCCCAGTAGCCGCAGTGGATTTCGAGTGTGCCGGCAAAGGCGTTGTCGCCTACCGCGTTTTTGCGTGCGGCGAGGTTGTCTGCGTAGTCGGTGGTGCACAGTTCCAGGCGTTGGGCGCCGGCCAGCGCGGCCAGGTCGGCGGTCTTCTGTACGTCGCGCTTGGCCCAGTAGAGATAACCCACTTCCACCAGGCCAAGGATGACCACCAGACCGAGCAGCAACAGCATCATCATCACCGCCATGCCACCGCGCTGACGCGCAGCCGTGCTTCGCGGAAAGGGGTATCGCTGGCTGTTGCCGGACTGCAGGGACTGGCGTTTCATGGCGTGCCTCAGCGGCTGCTGCCGCCTTGCTTGGAATTGGGCAGGGCGCCCTCGAAGTACTCGGGGATCGGGTGATCGAAACTGTTGAGGTAACGCTGGTAGCTGCGGGTGGCGGTTTCGCCGAGCATCGGCAGTGCATTGCCGGCATTGCTGCCATCGGCCTGCATACGCAATAAGGCGCGCGTGGTATCGCCGATCTGCGGGCGATATGGCGCGCTTGTCAGTGGAGCGGTGTTGGCGGCGGGTGCAAACACTGCATCCGTGGGTGTCGCAGGTGGCGTGGGCGAGGAGGTTGCTGACGCATCGGCCATGCGCTCGATCAGCGGTGTGTGCTGGGCATTGGCGGTAGCGGTGGCAAGTAACCCGGCCAGCAGCAGGGAAGCGATCATGGGACGCTTGCTCATTGCACTGTCTCCTGCGGTTGGGCGGTGGTGGGGGTGAAACGGTCCAGCATTGATCGCGGCGGCAATGGTTGCAGCGCGGGTGCTTGCGAACCTTGTTGTGCTGCGAGCGCGGCAGGTACGTTGTTGGCCTCGCCCCCCATTGCCATGGGCCTGCGCAGTGCTGATGCCAAACGCAGGATTTCCTGACGCGTGGCCTGCGGCAAATTGGCGCGCTGGATCATGGCCTCGGCCATCTCGGGCCGACCGTCGAGCAAGGCCCACAGGGCCAGATTGGACACCGCGCGCGCATTGCCGGGGGCCAGCTCGGCGGCCTTGGCCAGTGGTGCGCGGGCCTTGCCGACATCGCCCGATTGCAGCAACGCAAAACCCAGGTCGCCCAGGTAGGCAACGTTGAGGGGATCAATCTGTACGGCGTTCTGCAATGCGAGCTGCGCGCCGGCTGCATCGTTGGAGGCGGCGGCGATGAGTCCAAGCCCGTGCCAAGCCTGTGCGGCTTGGGGGCCCTTGGTCAGCGTGCGGTATTGCTGAGTGGCGGCGCTGCGCTCGCCGGTTTCGCGCAGGGCATCGGCTTGCAGGATGCGTAGCTCCGGTATATCGCCAAAGCGCTGCCGGAAGGCATCGATATGTGCCAGCGAGGCAAAGTAGGCCCCCTGGGTTTGCATCTGTTTGATCAGGTCCAGGTACATGCCGCGATCGTTCTGCGGTGTTTCCACCAAGGCCGGTTCGACCGGCGGGATTTTGTAGGCGGCGCGGTTGTTGCCGCAGCCGACAATCAGTACTGGCAGCAGCAGGACTGACACGTACGTGGTTATGCGCATCACATTCCCCTGACTGCGTTGACCAGCGAAATGATCGCCGGACCGCCGAGTACCAGCATCAATGCCGGCAGCAGCGTGATCATCATCACCACGGTCATTTTCACCGAGAGCTTCCCCACCTTTTCTTTCATCTTCATTCGCCGTTGTTCGCGCAAGCGCATGCCGAACTGCTTGAGGGGCTCTTGTACGGCGCCACCGTGTTGATGCACCTGCAGGATCATCTGCATCAGGCTGCGCAGGTCGTCGTTGCCGAATGATTCGGACAGCCTCCGCAGTGATTGTTCGCGGCTGCGTCCACGCGTGTAGGCCGCGTTTGCCTGTTGTAATTCCTTGCCCAGCACCGGAACGGCAATATGCAGTTTTTCGCCCATCATCTGCAGGCTTTGGTCGATGCTGAAACCGACGCCCTGCAGCAACCGCAGCAGGTCGATGAGCAGCGGCAGTTCGTCGTCTACTTTCTTGCGCAAGCGTCCTGCCCACGTGCGCAACACCAGTTTTGGCAGCAGGATGCCGAGAGCGAAGCCGACCAGCAGTACGATCAATGCCTGTCCACCTTGCGGGCGTAACAGCACCAAGCCCAGTACTGGCAGGGCCAGCGCAAGAATGATCCGCAAAGCCAGGAACACGGCGGTGCCGGTGGTGTGGTTCCAGCCCACTTGTTCCAGCAACAGACGGTCCTCCGGTGCCAGCAATGCCTTCTGTACGCGGCTGCCGTCGAAGTGCTGACCGATGGCGGACAGATCTGCCAGCCGTTGCTGCCACCAGGTGCGTGGTGCCGTGGTCTCCGGTGCAATGTGTTTGACGCTGTCCAGTGCGGTCTGCAGCGTGGCACTGGCCTGTTGTGAGCGCCGACCGTGGTACAGCAGGCCGGCCACGGCCAATAGCAACGCCAACACTACCAGCATCAAGGACAGCGACAACAGCAGGTTCATGGTGTGCTCCCGGATGCAGCGGAAGGCAGGGTGGAAGGGCTCATAGCGACTTGGCCAAGCGATACAGCAGGAACGCGCCGGCCGCTTCCAGCGCCACTGCCATCAGCAGGACCTTTTTGCCCAGCGGGTCGTGCAACATGGGTTGGAAGAAATCCGGACTGAGCAAAGCCATCATCATGGCCGCCACTATCGGCAGCAGACCCAATACCCAGGCCGACATGCGGGTCTCGGAGGTGGTGGCCTGCAGCTCGCGTTGCACCTCTTCCAGGTCGCGCATGAAGTCGCTCATGCGCTGCAGAATCTGGTCGCTGCGCCCGCCAATGCGGATACTGGTGCCGAGGATCACCGACAGCATTTCCAGAGGGCGTAACCGGTAGGCCTGCGCGGCATGTTGCAGGGCGCGGTCCAGATCCATGCCCGCGCGGGTGTTGCTGAGCGCCGAATCGAGGATGGGACGCAGCGGGGGATCCACATTCTGCGTCGCACTCTGGAACGCCATCGACAGGCTGTTGCCAATGCCTGCCATGCGCACCATGTTTTCGAGGAAATCCGGCATCTGCGCCACCAGCCGTTGCTGGATTTTTTCGATGCGACGAAACAGCCATAACCACAAGCAAAGCAGGTACAAGGCGAGCACAAAGACGCCGAAGCCCACCGAGTTCATGCGCATGCCGGCACCCACACCCGCGAGCACTCCCGGGATGAGCAGTAATACGAGCGTGCGCGGCGATTCCGGCAGGCCAGCGCGGCGCAACAACTCGGCCCAGCGTCGCGTGGGCTTGCGTTGCACGGCGGGATTGTCCGCGTTGCGTTGCGCGTCGGGGTGGGACAGACGGGTTTCTGCATGCTCGGCGGCCGCGCGCTGTTGCACGCGCGTGGCAAGCCCCCACCACAGGCCCATCGCCACGGCGATGAGCAGGAGTGCGGTACTGCCGAGTAGCAGGGGAAGCATCATGCAAAGTTGCCCATGTTGGCTTCACGCAGTTCCTGACGAAACGGTTCGAGCTTGTAGCAATGGGGGTGAAAACCGAGCCCGATCCAACGGTCGCGCTCACGGCTGTCCTGGTCGACCCACGGCTCGTGCTTGAACAACTCCTGGCTGGTGATGATGTTGTCGCTGACGCCGGTGATCTCGGTGATGGAGGTGATGACCCGGCGGCCGCTGCCCAGGCGCGATATCTGCACGATGAAGTTGATGGCGCTGGCGATCTGCCGGCGCAAGCTTTCCTCGCTGCCATTGAAGCCGGCAAAGCCGGCCAGCATTTCCAGGCGGTAGAGACAGTCGCGCGGCGAGTTGGCGTGAATGGTGGCCATGGAGCCGTCATGGCCCGTGTTCATGGCCTGCAGCATCTCCAGCACCTCGGCGCCACGCACTTCGCCGACCACGATGCGGTCCGGCCGCATGCGCAGGCTGTTGCGAACCAGGTCGCGGATACTGACGGCGCCGGCGCCATCGAAGCCACCCAGGCGGCTTTCCAGGCGCACGACGTGTGGATGGTTGAGGGCCAGTTCGGCGGTGTCCTCAACGGTGATCACGCGCTCGTTGTGCGGCACAAACGTGGCCAGCGCATTCAGCAACGAAGTCTTGCCAGAGCTGGTGCCGCCGGAGATGAGGACGTTGCAACGGCCACGCACCAGCGCATG
The DNA here is from genome assembly GCF_027497995.1 of Stenotrophomonas sp. Iso1. Lineage (GTDB taxonomy): Bacteria > Pseudomonadota > Gammaproteobacteria > Xanthomonadales > Xanthomonadaceae > Stenotrophomonas. The sequence goes on from NZ_JAODBT010000001.1 coordinate 1,541,944, forward strand.
GAGCAGGGCGTACATCGGTTTGTCGAAGGCGCCGCGTGCGAGTAGCTCATCGGGCGTGAACGGATCTTTGCGGAACTTGCGGATCGACACCATCGGGCCATCAACCGCCAGCGGCGAGATGATGGCATTGAGCCGGCCACCGTTGGGCAGGCGCGCATCAACCATCGGATTGGAGTCGTCCAGGCGTCGCCCGAGCGGGGCGATGATGCGGCGCAGGATGCGCAGCAGGTGGCGATCGTCGCTGAAGCGCTGCGTGGCCCGGCGGAGCTGTCCGCCCCTGGAGATGTGCACGTCCTTGTAGCCGTTGATGAGGATGTCCTCGATCTCCGGGTCATGCAGCAGGTCATCCAGTGGGCCGAAGCCGGTCAGCTCCTTGTGCAACGCGTTGGATACGGCTTCCATCTCCTGCGCGTTGACTGGAATCTTCCATTCCTTGACGAACGCAGCGGTCTGGCTTTGGACATATTTTCCGGTGGTCTCGGGCGACCACGCGTCGATGTCGACACGCTGGTCCTCAACGTGATTGAGCAGGTACTCATGCGCTGCGGACAGCACGCTTTGGAACTGTTCGGTCTGCTCGAACGGCACGCTGACGGTCGTTTCGGCTGGTAGCGGCGGGACCATCGGTCGGGCAGGTAGGGGAGTGACTTTGTCTTCCATTGTCATTTGCCCAACAGGTTGGCGAGACGGGTGAGAGGTGAACTGGATGCATGCGTGGCGACATGCTTGCTGTCCAGTGCCTGCAATAGCGGCAGCAGGGCTTTGAGGTAGGGATCGCGCGGTGCGGATTCGGTGAGCAGATGGCCAAGGCCTGCATTCGAGCGGAGTACTCGGGCGCGGTCGGGCAGGGTGGCCAATAGCGGCAGGTTGAAGCGTTGTGCGATCTGCATGTCGCTCAGTCCGCCGTTGGCGTCGAAGCGATTGACGATGAGCTTCAGGCGCGCATCGCGCTGGCCGCGTTGTTCCAACTCACGCATGGTCTGGTCCAGCGACACCAACGAACCGATGGCCTGGTCGGCGACCAGCCAGATATCAGTGGCGTTGTGCAGCAGGCTGGTCGGCAGCAATTGGATGGGCAACCCGCCGGCATCACACAGCGTGGTCGGGAACACACTGCGCAGTCGCTCCAGCAACGCATTGGGCTCATGCTTTTTCAGCAAGGTACCGCTGGCGTTGCCCAGCAGCGACAAGCCGCTGGAATGGTGTGCGAAGGCGGTAGCAGCGAAGGTGCGATCCAGCCGTTCGACATTGCTCAGCGCTTCTTCGTAGCTGAAGTGGCATTCCATGCCCAGGTACAACGCGGCATCGGCTGACGGTTGACCAAGATCGAGCAACAACAATTGACTGGGGTGTTGACCGTGATTGCTGGCAGCGGGCTCCTGCCCGGCCAGCAGAGCACCCAGGTGTGTTGCCAGGGTGCTGGTGCCAATGCCGGCGCGCACGCCCAGCAACAACACCAGGCGCCCGCTGGGTTTGACGTCGGCAGCCGGTGCGGCGACCGGTTTGGCCGTCGACGGCGCGCTGCCAACGCGCTCGAACACTTCCAACATCTGCGCGGTTGTGTTGTCGATGTCGATGAAGTCGCGCACGCCCGAGCGCACTGCCGCCAACAGATGCGTGGCCTGCTCCGGGCCGGTGGTGCCGATGCCGATCAACGACCGGTAGGCCTGCTGCGCATTCAATTGACGTGCAATGTCGGTGGAGTAGGCCGCGTTGCCGCCGCAGTAGTCGAGCAGGATCACAGCCGACTCTGCTGCGCCCTCCAGCATCTGCCGGGGCGCGACTTCGCGGCTGTCTACCCAGCGCAGTTCCACATGCCCGGCCAGCACGCTGCCCAGGCGCGCGATGTGCCGGTTGTCCGGCGCATACAGCACCAACTGCAGGGTGGTCGCGCTTTGGTTCAGGGGCAAGGGCATCACCGAGGACATAAGTTGGGTTTCAGCGTGAGAAGCCGGGCAGTTGATCCGGGCTTGCAGGGTGCAGCAGCCAGGAACCCCATACCGGCAGGTTGGGTTGAGCTTCGCGTTGGCCAGGCAGCGGAATATCGCTGCCGCGTGCCAGCGGCCGTACCAGTCGTGGCGTCACCACGATTACCAGCTCCTTGTCCTCGCGTTGGTAGGAAAGGTTGCGGAAGAACGAACCGATGATCGGCAGATCGCCGAGCAAGGGAATCTTGTTGACCACCGATGACAACTGGCTGCTGACCAGTCCGCCAATGACGAAGCTCTCGCCATCGCCCAGTTCAACCGTGGTATCGGCACGGCGGGTGGAAATTGCAGGGATTTGTGTGCCGTCCAAGCTGATGCCGCGGGTGTAATCCAGGTCGCTGGCTTCCGGCGCCACCTTCAATGAGATGCGGTCGGAGGAAAGTACGGTCGGCGTCACGGTCAAGCCGATGCCGAAGGGCTTGAAGGTCACCGTGGTGGTGCCCAGGCCTTGGGGTTCGAGGATGGGCAGCTCGCCACCGGCCAGGAAGCTGGCGCTCTGGCCTGACAGGGCCACCAGTGTGGGTTCGGCCAGTACGCGCGCCATGCCGTTGCTTTGCAGGATGTCGATGTTGGCATCCCACTTGCCTGGAATGGACTCGGCAATCAATTTGAACGCCGAAGACAGCGCACCGCCATTGCTGCTGCCAGACGGCGCGGTCATGCCATAAGTGAAGCCGCCATTGGTGTTGCTGAAGTTGATGCCGATCTGCCGCAACACCTTTTTGTTGAACTCCACCACTTTCACTTCCACCTGCACCACGCCGCCGTTGTTGATGGTGGCCACATCGTTGATCGCGGCTTTCTCACCCACCGCAGATGCTGCCGCCTTGCGGCTGGCTTCGTGCTCCAGCAGCGAGGCGGAGTTGCCCGAAAGCAGCGCCTGGCCGGCCTGCACCGTCACCGTGCTGCCACCGCCATCGAGCAGACCGCCCTGGATCGCGTTGCGCACTTCCACGCGGATGCGAGTTGGCGTGGCTTGTTTGGTCAACCACAGCAGCAATGTGGTGCTGCCCGGCGATTTGCCGACCAGCAATGCCTCGTTGTTGCGACCAATGCGGGTGATGTCGGCGATGGATGGATCGGCGATGGCGATGCGCTCCACGCCTGTCGGCAGGTTCCAGGGGCGCTGTTCGTTGAGTTCCAGAAGCACCGTGTTGGCGGGCGCTTCGGCATGCGCCAGTGGCGCGACGAACATCGGCATCACGCCCGCACCGAAAAACGCCAGCGCGGTGATGAGGGGAGTGGCTTTGAGTGGACGTAGCAGCAAGTGATGGCCCCCGGTCATGGCGAAGACAGGCGATTGGATGGCGTTGTTCCTCGGATGATTTCGATGCCTTGACGGCTGGCGGCGCGCGGCGTGCGTGGGCGTACCGGTGTCGCTATGGCGGGCGCTGTTGGCCGCGCTGTTCTGCCTTCGGACTCACCGGCCAATGCGGCCAGACTGATGCCGGCATAGGCTTGGTTTTCCGGGCGCGCGGCGGCTTCGGCATCCATGGCGTCCAGATCACGCCGCAGCGGCAGCACCGGCGCTGGCGCAACGAAGATGGAGGCGTCAGCCAGCGCGGTGTCGCCAGGGTTGCGCAGGGCCAGGAACAACTTGCCGCTGTGGGCAGCCAGCAGCAGGCGACCGGCATCCTGCACCGGCACCGCCAGGATGGCGCTACGTGGCGGTGCGGCGTTGCCGTTGGTGCCGCCTGAAGCGCTGCTGTTGTTGCTACGTGAGGCGATGGTTTCTGCTCGGCTTCCAGGTTCCGGTTGGCCCGCTGCGGTCTCGCTTTCCGCTTGCGCGGCAGCCTGTTGCGTGCCGACATCCTCCGCGCCGTAGCCCAATACCCGCAGCCGTGACAACAGCAGCCGCGCCTGTGGGTTGTCGCGTTGTGCTCCGGCGTCGGATGGTGCTTGCAGGCTCATGAAAACATCGACGAAATCGCCGGGGGCGATGCGGTTGCTGACGCCGGCCAGTTCATCAACCGGAATTGCGACAGCGCGCTCGCCGGGTTTGATACCGGCAGCGATGCCTTGCAGCAGCTGCGCACGCGCGACCATGCCGCCTGCGGCGATATCGCTGCTGGGAACACGGCCGACGACATCGGCAATGGACGGGAAGCCTTCGCTGGGTGCCACCTGGAGCTCGGTGGTCGACAGATCGGCTGCTGTGATCGGTTGACCGGCTGGCAGGGCCTTGGTGGTCACTACGACCACGCGTTTGGGCAGCCCCGCTGCAGGCTCGGCCTTGACCGTGACCTCCGGTGAGGACGTGGTTCTTCGGCCGATGCCGAAGGCCAGTATTGCCAGTAGCACGGCAAGCACCAGCAACAGGATGGCGGCGATGCGGATTGCCTTTGGCATGGTGAGACTCCTCCTCCTTGGAGAATGCAGCGGTCAGCGATTACCCAGATCCAACTGCACAACGGCGGTACTGCTGAGTGAATTGCCCATGCTCCAGCTCAGCAGGCGTCCGGTGCCGGGCAAGAAGGGATGGGCGTTGTGGTCGTAGGACGCAATGACGCGGATGCACTGCACGCTGCCATCGGAACTGCAGGCATACGGCTGTGAGACGTTGATGGGCGGCGCATTGGCCGCACTGCAGCTGGGCGTGGACTTGGAAAAGTTCAGCAGCCACTGCATCGAGCGCGCTGCCGCCATGCAGGCATTGGCGCGGCGTTCGGGGATGTCGCCGTAGCGCAACGCCGCGCGCGCGCCTTCACCGGCAGCCAGCGCCAGCGATTGCTGAGCGGCAAACACCATCACGCCTGTGAAGGTAACCAGCAGCAGCGGCAGTACGCCGAACATCATCAAAAAAGCGAATTCCAGGGTGATCACGCCGCGTGTGTTGCGACGTTGCGGCAGTCTGCGCTTAGACATACCCACCTCCGTGCAGCACGTAGCCGATCATTGCGATGCCCAGATAGGCCGCGTAGGGAATGCCTGCGCGTCCCTGTCGTGCGGCGCGTAGGTTCAATTGCCAATCCTGCAGCCAGCCGTTGCCCTGATAGGCCACGTTGGCCTTGTGCAAGGAAGCTGGCACATAGCGCACCGCCAAGGGCCACGTGACGACGAGGAGCGCGTGACCCCCGGCGGCCAGACTGGCGCAGACCCAGATGGGCAGCAGCGCCTTGGCACCGAGCAGAAAACCGATGGTCGAAAACAATTTGACGTCACCTGCGCCCATCCAGCCGATGAGATGGAATGGGAGCAGTACCGCCAACCCGATGACACCACCCAGCAGACAATCAGCAACGGACGGCGTTGCGCCACCGACGGCCTGTGCAAACACGGCCATCCCCAGCACCGCCAACAACGCGCGGTTGCTCACGCGCCGTGCCGTCAGGTCGCTGATGGCGACCTGCAGGCCCAGCAGGAGTGCGGTGAGGGCGATGAGCGTCATGTCAGTGGCCGTCTGTTGTCAGGCGGCAGGCGTGTCGCTGCCGGCGATGGCAGCCTCGAGCTTGGTCAGAATAGACTGGAAAACAGCGGTTAAGCCGTCACGAGCGAAGAAGAGAATGATGCCGGCGACCACGGCTGCCAACAGCCCGTACTCAAGTGCGGTGACACCATCCTCTTCCTTGAAGAACTTCCGGATCTGAGCGTTCATAGCGTTCTCCCTGATGACCCGGTGTCGGTGATGCTCCGACCGACAGCCGGGCAAAACTGGGCATTCCTGCCCGAAGTGGTCTTTGGGATTGCTTGATACCGACCGGTGTGTCGATAGCGGTTCGGGTGACCGTGCGTAGTACGGCTTCCCCGGCCGTTGCTTCCGTCTTGCCCCTGTCGGCACGCATGGCATGCCCGAGAGCATCATTGCAATGTGTGTGTGAAGAGAGATGCGCGAATTCGGCAAAAAACAACTCTTTTTCATATCTGTGACAGAGATCGCTGTTTTGATGGCGCGCTCTTACGAGGCGCTCATTGTTTCTTTGTCAGTATCAGTACCAAGCAAATAGACATGGTCACTCGCCCACTGCTTTTTGTAGGAAATTTCGGGATGTGCGTCGGGGATTGCAGGCTGCAGTTCCAGCCTGCAATGGATAGTCGCTTCTAAGGCGCGTTCCTTCGGGGATCGCAAAGGCGTTCACATGGATGCGGTTGCTGACGGTCGGGGTTTGCGGTCGTTCGATCTGGCTGCGCTTGGGAGTACCTTGCGCGTCTGCCATGTCGAGTTGGTCCTGCTTGACGATCAGCCGCCGGCAGCCGCTATTTCGTCTTTTGTCCATGACCAGGCACTGCTTTGCACTTTTCAGATTGGTGCGCGTGCGCGCGGCCGTTTCGTGCTGCCGGTGGACTGGTGCCTGCTCGGCTGGTTGCAGGCGGTAGATGCCGAGACCAGTTGGTGCCACGGCGTGCCACTGACCTCAGGCAACATTATTTCGGTGATGCCCGAGGGCGTTACCGAATTCGCGTTGGGCGCGGGCAGTCGCGTCACGTTTGTACTGGTGCCGCTCAAGCGTTTCCAAGAAAGGGCTGCCGCGCAGCGCCTGGGTGGACTGGGTGAGGAGCCAGCGGGCGTGCCGTTGGTCAGTGGGCGCCCGCATATTCCCTTGCAGGCTTACTACCAGGGGCTGCATGAGCGCATCGCGCAGGGCGAAGTCACCAGCGGCGAAATCGAAGCGATGCTCGATGCTCATGTAAAGGAACTGGTCGCCAATGGTCCGGTCGAGCGGATGAACTGCAATCGCAGCCGCCGCGTGCGTTACCTGATCTTCCGTCGCGCCGAAGACTTGATGTATGCCAATTTGCGCCGGCATATCTATATGCAGGAGCTGTGCGATGCGGCTGGCGTAAGCGAGCGTGCATTGCGCTATGCGTTTGAAGAGCTGGTGGGCATTTCGCCAGTGCGTTACCTGTCGATGCTGCGGTTGTGTGAAGCCTGCCGCAGCCTTTCCAGTGCCGATGCCGGCCGCAAGTCGGTCAAATCCATCGCGCTGAGCTGTGGGTTGTGGGACTTGTCGCGTTTTGCCGACAACTATCGCCGGGTGTTTGGTGAACTCCCCAGCGAAACCCTGATGCGCGGGACCTATACGCCCGCCTGAGCGCTGCGTTTCTGCCCCTGCGTGACGCGCATCAGCCAATAACCTCGATTGCCGAATACGTGCATCGGCTTGCCGGTAACGGGCAACGCTTTGCCAGATCACCCCATAGGTGTGCCGGATGTGGGCAATTTATCGCCCTTGTAAAAGGTGTACTGGCCTCACGAACCAAGACCCGTCCGCGCCCGGATGGATCGAACTGGAGGCTTCACATGAACCGCATCTATCGACTGGTCTGGAACCGCACACTCAACGCATTCGTCGTCGGCTCGGAGCTGGCCAGCGCGCAAGGCAAACGCTCGGGTCCGTCGAAGCTGGCGCCGGCAGGCAGCTGGACGCTGGCAGGATTGGGCAGTGCGATTGCGCTGGCCATGGCCGGGCCAGCCGCTGCCACTGACGCCAAGCTGGCCGACCTGCAGGATCTGGTCGCCAAGTACAGCAATACCGACGCGCAGCAGATAGTGTCCACCGCGCTGCCACCCATCAATGCACGGGTGTCGCTCGATGCCTCCGTGAAGCTGCCGGCCTTGGTGCAGGTAGATGCATCGGTTGCGTTGGCGGCGAAGACCCGTGCTACGACGGCGGCGCCGGCGGTGCGCGCGCAGCTGGGTGTGCGTGCGGCACTGCCGCAACTGCGGCCACACACCTCGACGGCAACACCGGCAGCGGCGCTGTCGGTGGTGGCTGATGCCGCGCTCGCAGTGAAGCCGGTGGCGGCTTCAGCCAATGCCAATGTGACAGCGACAGTTGGTCCGTTGACGCAACGCGGTTCGGGCTTGCTGGGTTTAGGCAACGTGCTGTTGCCGGGCAAGGAGGAAGGCGGAAGCCCGCTGCACGGCACGCTGGCATCCACGACCGGTGCGGTTAAGGAGCTGACCGGCGAAGTGCTTGGCGGCAAGCCAGTGGCTGCGGTTGAGACGCTGACCTCACACGCCACCACGACGGTGACCTCGATCACTCAACAGTTGGGTGGCGGTGTCGCTGGCTTGGGTAACGTGCTGCTGCCAGGCAAGGAGCAGGGCGGCAACCCGGTGCGCGATACCGTGACCGAAACGGTGGGCGCGGTGGAAGCGCTGACCGGTGGTGTTGCCAAGGGCACGGGGCTGGGCGGGTTGGTGAATGGTCTGGTCAATGGCATCGCGCCGGTACTGGACGGCGTTGGCGATCTTCTTGGTGCGACGGTGGGTGGTGTGACCGGCTCCAGCACGCTGGGTAACGGGCTTTCCAACACGGTGGGCGCCTTGACCGGCGGCGTGAAAGACACCACCGGCGCGCTCGCCAATGGCGACGTCACCGGCACGGTGCAGAACCTGCTGGGTACCGTGGATGACACCGCCTCAACGCTGCTGGGGGCTACCGGCAGCACGCTGGGAGGCATCACTGGCTCCGGCTCCGGTGTGACCGGGGTGACCAATACGCTCAGTGGCGTCGTCGGTGGGCTGACCGGTGGTTTGTCGAATGTGGTCGGCGGATTGACCGGCAACCCGGTCGTGCCGAACGCTGCCCCGGCGGCGGTGACGTCAGGTCCCTCCGGCCTGATCGTCGGCAACGGTGGCCTGGTGGGCTCGGTGAATCAGTTGGTGGAGTCGCCGCTGGATTCCATTCTGGGTGGCGATGGCTACATCCAGAGCGGCAGTTTGAAGGTCAACAGTACCAACGTGATGCAGACCTACTCATCGCTGGAACTGCTGGGCGTGCCGCTGGTGAACCTGAGCCCGGTGGGCGAAGTTCTGGACGGCTTGGGTGGCCTGACCACGGGCGGCAACTCGCACCTGACCCTGATCGGTGGCGTCACCTCCGACAGCTACATCACCAACATCAACAACGGCGATCCGGGCGGCTTGCTGGGCCTGGTGTTGCCCGATGGTGCACCGGGCTGGGCTTCGGACTGTCTGGACCTGCTGGGCGTAGCGCAGATCAAATGCTGGGCCGTGCCTGCCGCTCAGGACTACCAGGTGCTGATCGGCGATGGCGCCTTTGCCAACGGCTCCAAGGAAGTGGTGATCGGCAGCAATGCCGAGCACCGTCTGGCCGCACAGACCGCCGACCAAGTATTCGTTGACGCCAACGGTGTCATGACTGGCGTTCCCACCGCTGACTACGACGCACGACAAGGCCATTCGGTGGTGGTGGGCGACAGCGCCAAGGGCACTGCCAATGCACAGACCCTGCTCGGTGCCGGAGCGACCTCGGACAAGGCCAACAGTGTCGCACTGGGCTTCAAGTCCGACGCCGCACGTGGCGGGCAGGACAATTACGCCGCATTCGGCTTGACCGCCGCACAGACCTCCATCGGTGAAGTGGCGGTCGGCTCGGTGGGTCGTGAGCGGCAGATCACCCACGTTGCCGCCGGCAGCCAGGACACCGATGCGGTGAACGTCATGCAGCTGCGTGGCGCGCTGGATCAGATTGACGATCTCGGCTTGGCAGCGGTGGTTTATGACGAGGACGTCAATGGTGTCGTCAACTACGGCAAGGTAACGCTGGGGGGTGGGCAGGCTGCGAACGGTACGGTATTGACCAATCTGGCGGCAGGCGCGGTGGCTTCGGGAAGCATGGAGGCGGTCAACGGTGGGCAACTGTTCGGCATGGGCAGCGCGCTGGCGACCTACTTGGGAGGCGGCGCAACGTTCAGCGGTGGTACGTTCGGTGCACCCAGCTACCAGATCAACAGCATCAATGCGCAGGGCCAGGCCTCTGTGCTGAGCTTCGGAGATGTCGGCGGGGCCTTCAGCTCCATCAGCGACTCGCTGTTCAACCTGAGCAAGTTGCCGCGCAGCGGCCCGGGCGGCAGTGACCCGCTGGCGGTGCTGTACTCGGCCGATGGCACCGGGAATGCCACCAACGAAGTACGCCTGGCAGGTGATGGCACCGGTGCGGCGGTTTCCTTGCTTAATGTGGCCGATGGCAGTGTCACCACCGGCAGCCTGGATGCGATCAACGGCGGCCAGTTGGCAACCACCAATGATGCGGTTGCTTCGGCGATTGGCGGCACCATGCAGTTCAACAGCAGCACAGGGCAATGGTCCGCGGCGAGCTTCAATGTCACGTCGATCAACACTGCCGGTGCCAGCACCCAGCAGACCTTCGGCAATGTCACCGACGCACTGGAGGCGATGGATGGTTCCATCGTCAACGTCAATAAACGTATCGACAACATCCAGAACGGCGGTGCTGGTAATGCGTACTTCGCGGTGAACTCGACCAAGGCTGCCGCCTCGGCGACGGGCCAGGACAGCGTGGCCGCTGGCCCGGCAGCCACGGCAAGCGGCACGCAGGCGGTCGCCATCGGTGATGGTGCCAACGCGTCGGCCGCCGGCAGCGTGGCGCTGGGCGCTGGCTCGGTTGCCAATCGAGCCAACACCGTGTCCGTCGGCGCCGCTGGCGCGGAGCGCCAGGTCACCAACGTGGCCGACGGCGCCGAGGCCACCGATGCAGTGAACGTGCGCCAGCTGGAGGCTTCGCAGCAAGGCACCGTGCGCTACGACGAAAACACCGACGGCAGCACCAACTACGGCAGCGTGACGATGGGGCGTGCGGGTACCAGCACTGTGATCCACAACGTGGGGACCGGTGTGGCGCCGACCGACGCGGTCAACGTTGCTCAACTCAACAAGGGCATGGGGGATGTCATGGACTGGTCGAAGAACTACACCGATCAACGCTTCAACGATGTCAGTCGTGACATGAAGCGCATCGACGACCGCGCCTCGGCCGGCGTCGCCTCGGCGATGGCGATGGCAGGCCTGCCGCAACCAACCGAGGCGGGCAAGCGCATGGCTTCGATGGCTGCCAGTACCTTCCATGGTGAGTCGAGCATGGCGGTGGGTGTGTCTGGGGTCACCGATGGCGGCCGCTGGATCTACAAGCTCAGCGGTTCGGCCAATACGCGTGGCGACGGCGGCGTGACCGTTGGCGCCGGCTTCCAGTGGTAATGACAGACAACGTGCCGGCACCCATGTGTGCCGGTACCCGACAGCTGCGCTCACGCGCACGGGGGATCTTATGAACACGAAATGGTCTGTACTTGCATTGGTAGTGACATTGGCGGCCTGCAGTAGCAAAGGGCAGGTGCGTGATGACAGCTTTCCCGATCCCGCACGCGCTTACCCGGCCGGCGGCACCTACGTGAACCTGGACAACCTGCGCCAGTACGCACCGGGCATGAGCAAGCCGCAACTGCAGTCACTGCTCGGCACGCCGCATTTCAACGAAGGTCTGTGGGGCGTGCATGAATGGAATTACCTGTTCAACTTCCGGGGCTCGGTGGGTGCAACGCCCATCCAATGCCAGTTCCAGGTGCGGTTCGGCGATGGCGGTGTCAGCACCGGGCAATCCTGGAAGCCGGAAAGTTGTGCCGCCTTGCTGCAGCCGGCGCCCGCACCCGCGCCACCACCACCTCCGCCACCGGTTGCTGAAACACCGCTGCGTATTTCAGCCGATGCATTGTTCGCTTTTGACAGCGCCACTCTTGCTGATGCTGGCAAGGCGCGTTTGGCCGAGGTGGTGCGCAGCCTCGGGCCGCGCGTGAATGAGGTCAACCTGGTGGTCGTTGGTTACACCGACCGGATTGGCAGTGACGCTTACAACCTCGGCTTGTCGCAACGCCGTGCAGCAACCGTGCGTGAGTACCTCGTGCAGCAAGGTGTTCCTGCGGGTTCCATCCGCGCCGAAGGGCGGGGCAGTACCGAACCGCTGGTCGAATGTGATGGCTCAAACGGAACTGCGCTGGTGACATGCCTGGCACCCAACCGGCGCGTGGAGATTTCCGGCATCGGCGGTTGATGAAAAATGCGGGCGTCCCGGCGGCATTCCCTCCCCAATCCGCCGTCGGGACGGCTGCGCACTCGACGTATTCGCTGGATGGCGGCGTCAGGCGGAATGTGCAGTGCGAATGGGGGAATAGAACGTTCCATCGCCTGATTCGTGGCGAAAGGAAGGGAGCAGAGTGGCGCGGCAGCCGGCGTTCCGTATCTCCCCGCTGGCTGATGCTTTGCTCCTTTCCTTTCTCGACGGATTTGGCAGGGTGCGTGTTGGCTAGCTATCGAAAGCGTGCTGGGCATTTTTCTTTCAGATGGCGTTGTTGATCATGACTTGCGGGATGGCGTCGGGGAGGTACCACTTCCCAAATCGCGCCGCCGCTTTTTCGGACATCTCCTGATGGATGTCGAGGCCACCTACGCATGCCGACGCACATAGGGAACTAGGGAGATAGGCGTCAGGATCAAGGTCTTGATCACGCTCAACGGCAAGGATGGTTCCGTCGATGTCTGTCGTCATCGCTGTAGCCACGGTGTTGGTTGCTGCATGAGCAACGAACATGGCCGGGATCAGGTACTGCACGTATTCGCGGCCCTCAACACTATCGACGTAAATTCTGTCCCGCGCTCTCTGTGCTTCGTCGATAAAAACGTCGCTGGCTGCCAGCTAAGAGGCAATGGATAGCATCCGCTGAAAGGTGGTCAGGGCATCGGCCATTGGCCTTATTGAGCCTCCCGGCCAAGTCCCGAGGCGCCAGCACAACATCAAACGCAATCGTGCAGCCGCATCCGGCTGCCCTCACAATGCAGCCGCTAGCCGGTGCGCCTGTGTCCCGGCCGCAAACGAGCAGGGTAGTGGCGTGTCGAAACTGAGAATGTTGGCCTGGGCAGGGCCGGTGGCAGCGGTAGTGTGGGTTGCTGCGGTGGTGATGTTCGGCGCTCGCTTGGAGGGCTTCGACCAATTGCGCCATCCAATTTCCTTACTGGGCGCGCGTGGCGTGCCGGGCGGGGAGTTGTTCAGTGTGCTGGGTTTCGTAGTGCCGGGCCTGCTGTCTGCGCTGGCCATGTTCGGCTTGGTGTTGCGCATGCCGGCCAATGCGCCGCGCACCTTGCGGGTGGGCGGGCAAATGCTGCTGCTGGCGTGCGTTGCCTTCACCGCGATGGGGCTGCTGCCGCTGGACGTGGACGATATCGAGAACCGCGCCAGTCAGTTCCACGCCAGTGCCTGGTTGCTGTGGTTGGTCGCGTTCTGCGCCGGTGCGATTGCATTGCGGCTGGGGGCGGGCAAGGCCAGTCCCTGGCGTTCACTGGCGACATTGGCCGTGGTCTGTGCGATCTGGAGTGCCTGCAGTGCCTTCTTGTTCCAGGCGGCCATGCCAGTGGCCATGGCGCAGCGGCTGGCTTTCCTGGGCTGGCTCGTCTGGCTGCTCGGTGCCTGGCGGTTGGCCCCGGCACGCTGAAGCGCGCTTTGTTGCCGCTGTCCGTAATTTGACGTGGCCATGAAACCCTTCAGATATCAATGACCTGGGGTTTCCCGACGCAGACAGGTAGGCGCCGGATTGGAGTGCCATGATGCACTGCGGTACCCTTTGCGGCTTTGCCGTTGCCTAGCGTTGCCATGTCCAGCGTCGAACCCAATATCTACGATCCCCAGCAGGTTGAATCCGCCGCCCAGAAATTCTGGGAGGCCACGCGCGCTTTCGAGGTGACTGAAACCTCGGACAAGCCCAAGTACTACTGCCTGTCAATGTTGCCGTACCCGTCCGGTGCGCTGCACATGGGCCATGTGCGCAACTACACCATTGGCGATGTCATCAGCCGCTATAAGCGCATGACCGGCCACAACGTGCTGCAGCCGATGGGCTGGGATGCTTTCGGCCTACCGGCCGAGAACGCGGCGATCAAGAACAAGACCGCGCCGGCCAAGTGGACCTACGCCAACATCGATCACATGCGTGGCCAGTTCAAGGCCATGGGCTATGCGATTGACTGGTCACGCGAGTTCGCCACCTGCACGCCCGAGTATTACGTGCATGAACAGCGCATGTTCACCCGGCTGATGCGCAAGGGTTTGGCTTACCGCCGCAACTCGGTGGTGAATTGGGATCCGGTGGACAACACCGTGCTGGCCAACGAGCAGGTCATCGACGGCCGCGGCTGGCGCTCCGGCGCATTGGTTGAAAAGCGCGAGATCCCGCAGTGGTTCCTGCGCATCACCGATTACGCCCAGGAACTGCTGGATGGCCTGGATGAACTGCCGGGCTGGCCGGATTCGGTCAAGACCATGCAGCGCAACTGGATCGGCCGCTCTGAAGGCTTGGAAATCCAGTTCGACGTGCGCGACGTGGATGGCGCCGCGCTGGATCCGCTGCGCGTGTTCACCACCCGCCCGGACACGGTGATGGGCGTGAGCTTTGTTTCCATCGCCGGCGAACATCCGCTGGCCCTGCACGCGGCCAAGAACAACCCGCAGCTGGCCACCATGCTGGCCGAAATGAAGCAGGGCGGCGTTTCTGAAGCCGAGCTGGAAACCCAGGAAAAGCGCGGCATGGATACTGGCCTGCGCGCCATCCATCCGGTCAGCGGCGAGCAGGTGCAGATATGGGTCGCCAACTTCGTGCTGATGGGCTACGGCACTGGCGCGGTGATGGCCGTTCCCGGTCACGATCAGCGTGATTTCGAATTCGCAACCAAGTACGGCCTGCCGAAGTTGCAGGTCATCGCGCTGAAGTCGCCGAAGAATGACGACGAGCGTAGCTACGACGCGACCCGTTGGCAGGATTGGTACGGCGACAAGAGTCGCGAAACCGAGCTGGTCAATTCGGCCGAGTTCGATGGTCTGGATTTCCAGGGTGCCTTCGAGGCACTGGCCGAGCGCTTCGAGCGCAAGGGTCAGGGCCAGCGCCGCGTCAATTACCGCCTGCGCGACTGGGGCGTGAGCCGCCAGCGTTACTGGGGCTGCCCGATTCCGGTGATTTACTGCGACAAGTGCGGTGCAGTGCCGGTGCCGGAAGACCAGCTGCCGGTGATCCTGCCGGAGAACGTGGAGCTCAACGGCACCGGTTCGCCGCTCAAATCTGACCTGGAATGGCGCAAGACCACCTGCCCGGATTGCGGTGGCGCGGCTGAGCGCGAGACCGACACCTTCGACACCTTCATGGAGTCGAGCTGGTACTACGCTCGCTACACCTCGCCGGGTGCACGCGATGCGGTGGACAAGCGCGGCAATTATTGGCTGCCGGTGGACCAGTACATTGGTGGCATCGAGCACGCCATCCTGCACCTGATGTACTTCCGCTTCTTCCACAAGCTGCTGCGTGATGCGCGCATGGTGGAGAGCAACGAGCCGGCGCAGAACCTGCTGTGCCAGGGCATGGTCATCGCCGAAACCTTCTACCGCCAGAACAGCGACGGTTCCAAGGATTGGTTCAACCCGGCGGATGTGGACACCGTGCGTGATGAGCGTGGCCGCATCGTCGGTGCCACGCTGCGCACCGACGGCCAGCCGGTAGTGATCGGCGGCACGGAGAAGATGTCCAAGTCCAAGAACAACGGTGTTGATCCGCAGGCGATGGTGGCCAAGTACGGTGCCGATACCGTGCGCCTGTTTTCGATGTTCGCTGCCCCGCCGGAACAGTCGCTGGAGTGGAATGAGGCTGGCGTCGATGGCATGGCGCGGTTCCTGCGCCGTTTGTGGACGATGGTGCACAAGCACACTGCTGACGGCAGCGCTCCGGCGTTGGACGTGACGGCACTGACGGCTGAGCAGAAGGCTGTCCGTCGCAAGACCCACGAGACCATCGGCAAGGTCAGCGATGACTACGGCCGCCGCCATGCCTTCAACACCGCCATCGCGGCGGTGATGGAACTGCTGAACGCGCTGAGCAAGTTTGATGATGCCAGCGTGCAGGGCCGCGCCGTGCGTCAGGAGGCATTGCAGGCCACGGTGCTGCTGCTGAACCCGATCACCCCGCATGCCTGCCATGCCATGTGGCAGCTGCTGGGCAATGGCGAGACATTGCTGGAAGACCAGACGTTCCCGCAGGCCGACGCAGCTGCTTTGGTGAAGGACGCGCTGACCCTGGCGGTACAGGTCAACGGCAAGCTGCGCGGCACCATCGACGTGGCAGCTGACGCTTCACGGGAGCTGATCGAAGCCGCTGCCAAGGACGAGCCGAACACGGCCAAGTTCCTGGACGGCTTGACCATTCGCAAGGTCATCATCGTCCCGGGCAAGATCGTCAATATCGTCGCGGCGTAAAGCCACCAGGTTGCACAGCCTCCGTCGGTCGACGGCGGAGGCTTTTGTTCCCTTTTCCTGCAAACGGGGGCAGCCCAGCGGGAATAGGGACGCACGACGAAGCCGCTTTCGTGGTGAGGTGCAGGGGTGTGCCGAGTACAGATGCCGCAAGGCGGATGAGCGGGGCTTTCACTTTGCTCCGGCAACCCGTTCAAGCAAGCCGCCAGAAGCGTGTTCAATTCGGCCCCGGAATCTATCGGCAACGCGCGATTTCATCCCCGCTCACCTCCAATGCGCGATGATCCCGGGCTGTTTTCTATTGCCGCTCCCGGCTGGCTCCTACAGACTGTGTCCATGACTCGATATCTGATCGCCCTGATCCTTGCCACGACGACCCTGACCGGCTGCGGTTTCCACCTGCGCAACCGGCTGACCCTTCCGGCAGACATGCCGTCAGTCAAAGTGGAGTCCCAGACCCGCTACAGCGAGCTGGTCAAGTTGATCAATCGCGGACTTCGCGCCTCTGGCGTCACGGTTGTCGGCGAGGATGGGACGCCGGGGCAGGGTAAGGATGATCCGGGCCTCGCCCGTCTGCAGATCCGCTCCGAGCGCTGGGGTGACCTCCCCATCGCCATCGATTCCCAGGGCCGTGCCCAGGAATACAGCCTGCGCTACGCCGTGGTGTTCTCCTTCCTGAAGCCCGATGGCAGTGCGCTGGTGCCGGAACAGGCGGTAGAGCTGTCGCGCGACTATGTCTCGCCGCCGCTGGATGCCACTGGTACCACTACTGAGCGCGAAATCCTGGCCGACGAACTGCGCCGGGAAATGTCCGCCTCCATCCTGCGCCGCATCGATAGCGTGATCCGCGCCGACGTGGAAAAGCAGAAGAATGCGCCGCCTGTCGTCGAAGGTGCCAAAGGCGAGGGTGATGCCCACTGAGGCATCCCCGGTGTTCCTGATGTCACAGCGGCAGGAGTAGGCAATGGAACTGCGTCCAGAACAGTTGGTGACTCAGGCTGCGTCCTCGGCCTTGGCGCCCGTCTATTTGATTGCTGGTCCTGAATTGCTGCGGGTCATCGAAGCGGCCGATGCGGTGCGTGCCAAGGCCCGCGCCGAGGGCATTGGTGAGCGCGAGGTGTTCGACGCCGATGGCCGCGACTTTGACTGGAGCCAGTTGTCGTCAAGTTTCAATGCGCCCAGTTTGTTCAGTGCGCGTCGTCTGGTGGAGGTGCGCCTGCCTAGCGGCAAGCCCGGCAAGGAGGGGGCGGAAGTCATTAGTGATTTCTGCGCACGTCCGCCACCGGATGTGGTGCTGCTGATCACTGCGGGCGAGTGGAGCAAGGCCCATCAAGGCAAATGGGCCGAGGCCGTTTCCAAGGCCGGTGTGCTGTCGGTGGCTTGGGCCATCAAGCCGCACGAGCTGGGTGACTGGATCGAGCGGCGTCTGCGGGCCAAGGGCCTGCGTGCCGATCCGGCTGCCGTGCAGCGGTTGAGCGAGCGGGTGGAAGGCAATCTGCTGGCCGCTGCGCAGGAAATCGACAAGCTGGCGTTGTTGGCCGATGGCCAGCCGCTTGATGTGGCAAAAATGGAATCGTTGGTAGCCGATGCGGCTCGTTACGACGTGTTCCGCCTCAACGAGGCCGCATTCTCCGGTCAGCCGCAGGCAGTGCTGCGCATGCTCGCTGGCCTGCGTGGCGAAGGCGAGGCCGTGGCGGCGTTGATGCCCATGGTGATCCGCGAACTGCTGCTCACCGCTGGGCTGGCCCGGGTGCAGGCCACCGGGGGCAACCTGGGCAGTGAGATGAAGGCCAAGGGCATTTGGGAATCGCGCCAGGCGCCGTTCAAGCGAGCACTACAACGGCATCCGGATCCGCGCCGGTGGGAGCGTTTTGTGGCCGAAGCCTCGCTGGTGGACCGCATGGCAAAGGGGCGCGCCGACGGCGATCCCTGGTTGGCACTGGAGCGCCTGCTGATCGCCCTGGCTGAGGCGCGTGCGGTGCGATTGCTGGCGCGCGGAGTGCGTTGACGTGCAGCAACCGTCTGCATCACCCGCCGAGCTGGCCGCGGCCGGGATGTTGATGTTCTACGGCGGCACTTTCGACCCGGTTCATAACGGTCACCTGGCCATTGCCCGCTGTGCGGCGCAGGAGTTGCAGGTGCCGGTCCGGCTGATGCCGGCTGCCGATCCCCCGCACCGCGCGCTGCCTGGGGCAGATGCCCGGCAACGCGCGCACATGCTGGAGCTGGCGGCAGCGGACGAGCCAGATTTGATCGTGGATCTGCGTGAATTGCAGCGTGCTGCACGGCGGCCCGGGGTGCCCTCGTGGACGACGGATACCCTGCGCGATATCCGCGCTGAATTCGGGTTGTCGCGCCCGGTGGCCCTGTTGATGGGTGCCGATAGCCTGTTGGGATTGACCACGTGGCATGAGTGGGAGCATTTGCTCGGCTTGGCTCATATCGTGGTGGCCGAGCGGCCAGGCAGTGTGTTGGATGGCACCTTGCCGCCGTTGCTGGCGGCCCACCTGCGGGATGCCTGGGCGCCGTCGATCAGGGCGCTTTCCAGTGCTGCCGGGCGGGTCTGGCGGCTGCATCAACCATTGCATGCTGAATCGGCGACGGCTGTGCGGGAGCTGATCGCCAGCGGCGGCCAGTGGCGGTCCCTGGTTCCGGCGAAAGTGGCTGACTACATTCAGACTGAGGGCCTGTATGGCTGCCATGCATCGTCGTGAATGCCTGTTTCGGCTGGGTTCTCTATAATCGACCCCTTATTCATCGAGTTCTGCTGCTTTGACCATCGAAGCCCAAGTCATCAAGACCCAATTGCCCAGCCCGCCGCCGTCCGTTCCGGCCCTGCTGGCATCCGTTCATGCCGCGCTGGAAGAACTCAAGGCCCGGGACGCGGTCGAGATCGACGTGCGCGGCAAATCCAGCGTCGCCGACTATATGGTTGTCGTCTCCGGCACCTCCACCCGTCACGTCAAGTCGATTGGTGACGAGGTCGTGCGTTTCGCCAAGAACCTTGGCGTCATGCCGTTGGGCGTGGAAGGCGAGCGTGAGGCCGAGTGGGTGCTGGTGGACCTGGGCGACGTGATCGTCCATGTGATGCTGCCGCGCGTACGTGAGCTCTATGCGCTGGAGCGCCTGTGGACGGTGGGTGACCAGCCGCCGTCGGCCTACGAGGATGAGGACGAGCAGAACGATCGCTGATCGCTCTGTGCTTCATGCTTCGCGACGGCGCCGCAGGGCGCCGTCTTCGTTTCAACGCCACCCCGAGGTCGCACCATGAAAGCCAGATTGATCGCCACCGGTGAGCGGGCACCGTCCTGGGTGGCGCAGGGGTTTGCCGAGTATCAGAAGCGGTTGTCGCATTGGCTCCCGTTGGAACTGGTGGAAATCGAGCCGGGCCTGCGTGGCAAAGGTCGCGACCCGAAGCGCGCCATCGAGGACGAAGGTAAGCGTGTGCTGGCCGCGTTGCCGAAGAATGCGTATGTCGTCGCGCTGGATGTACCGGGCCGCCAGCTCAGTTCCGAACAATTGGCGCAGCGTCTGGAGCATTGGCGTTCGCAAGGCCGCGATCTGGCGTTCCTGATCGGTGGCCCGGAAGGCCATGCGGCTGAAGTGTCAGCAATGGCCGATGAAAAGTGGTCGATTGGCCCGCTGACCTTGCCGCATATGTTGGTTCGGCTGGTTGTCGCCGAGCAGTTGTATCGCGCAGCGGCAATGTTGGCCAATCACCCCTACCATCGCGCGTAACATGCGTATAGAATGCGCGTCCCCGCCCGAATAGCTCAGCCGGTTAGAGCACTTGACTGTTAATCAGGGGGTCGTTGGTTCGAGTCCAACTTCGGGCGCCAAATACTGAAAAAGCCGCGAGAAATCGCGGCTTTTTCTTTGCCTGTTCACCAGCCGGTTCGAGCATGCGATACAGCACTGCATCCCATGCATCCGTGCTGCAGATATCGCGCTTAGGTGGGGATGGAATTCCGGCATTCGTGGCAGCCGCGGCCGAAATGCTGACGAAGGTCGCGCGTCCTGGAGAGTCGCGGATTGAAGCACCGGGATTTCATTCTGATCTACGGTTGGCTGTACCGCTTCATGGGTGGCGGGCAGCTTTTCGCAGAATCGGCTTAAGTCGCGAACGAGCAGGGCGTGAGTGATGTCAACGTGTCGCCGGCCACACGCATCAAGCAACAAAAAAAGCCTGCGATTGCTCGCAGGCTTTTTTATTTAATCTGGCGCCCGAAGTTGGACTCGAACCAACGACCCCCTGATTAACAGTCAAGTGCTCTAACCGGCTGAGCTATTCGGGCGGGGAGGCGCATTCTAATCGCCCTGAGCGGGGCGTGCAACCATTCATCTAACGCTGTTTGCTTATTCAACGCAGGATTGCGGTGTCTTGGGTCGCTGACTGCGTGGCCGCCCGGCGTTGTTGACGATGACCTGCGCGAGTATCGTGCCCTCCTTGCTGCAGATGGAAATGGTCAGGTTGGAACCGGCGCTGCGCCCGTCCGGTTGGTAGCGGATGTTGGATCTGCCGCGTGTGCTGACGAGCCTGAGTGTTGATGAGGTGGGATGGATGTCGTTGCGGACGATATCGGCGGGATCTTCGGGCGTGCGCTTGCCGGCGCGGTCAACAAACACCAGCCAGCCGATGCTCCAGTCGTTCCCGCCGCTACAGCTGCGGCCATCGAGCGACGGGCACAGCACTGCCGGCTTCCGGTGGGTTACGGCGGTCATCCGCGCCAGCTGCAGGTGATGGATCAGGGCGTGCTCGGCGGCAATGGCGCGGTGCCGCTCCAGCAGAGCCGACAGGGGCGGCGCGGCGATGGCGGCCAGCAATGCGAACACCGCCAGGCAGACCACCAGCTCGATCAAGGTGAAACCATGCGGCAAGGGAGTGGGCCGTTGCCGCACGGAGTTGGGAGGGCTGGGCATGCGCGGCCTTGCCGGATGGGGTCGGCTAGGGTTGCTGGCCGGAGAAGGGCCGGCAGTCAGCCGATGGCGTGGCTGAACGTGGGGCAGATCCATGGCGGGTCGTCATCCCCCTGCTGGCTATACTGGGCAGTCCACGCAGGCCAGTGCTCCTTATGTCCGATCGCTTTCAGCTTGTATCGCCGTATTCCCCGGCCGGTGACCAGCCCGCTGCCATCGAGAAACTGGTCGCCAACTTCGAGGCCGGTATTGCCAAGCAGACGCTCCTCGGCGTCACCGGCTCGGGCAAGACCTACACCATTGCCAATGTCGTGCAGCAGGTGCAGCGCCCCACGTTGGTGATGGCGCCGAACAAGACGCTGGCCGCGCAGTTGTATGGTGAATTCAAGGCGTTCTTCCCGCACAACGCGGTGGAGTACTTCGTCAGTTATTACGACTACTACCAACCCGAGGCGTATGTGCCGTCGTCGGACACCTTCATCGAGAAGGACAGTTCGATCAATGAGCATATTGAGCAGATGCGTCTGGCCGCGACCAAGACCTTGTTGTCGCGTCCGGATGCGATTGTGGTGGCGACGGTGTCGGCGATCTACGGCCTCGGCGCGCCCGAGGACTACCTGTCGCTGCGGTTGATCCTGTCAACGGGCGAGCGTATCGACCAGCGTGATTTGATCAAACACCTCACCCAGCTGCAGTACTCGCGTAACGAATACGAACTGCAGCGCGGCACGTTCCGCGTACGTGGTGAAGTCATTGATGTGTTCCCCGCCGAACTGGACAACGAGGCGGTGCGCATTGAGTTGTTTGATGGCGAAATCGAGCAGCTGAGCATGTTTGACCCGCTCACTGGCGAAAGCCTGCGCAAGATGCAGCGCTACACCATTTACCCGAAGACCCACTACGCCACCACGCGCGAGCGGGTGTTGGCCGCTGTGGAGACCATCAAGGTAGAGCTGAAGGAGCGGTTGGAGCAGTTGTACGCACAGAACAAGCTGGTGGAAGCGCAGCGCCTGGCGCAGCGCACCCAGTTCGATCTGGAAATGATGGCCGAGGTGGGTTACTGCAACGGTATCGAAAACTACTCGCGGCATCTCACCGGCAAGGCGCCCGGCGAGCCACCGCCGACACTGTTCGACTACCTGCCGGCCGATGCGTTGCTGGTGATCGATGAATCACACGTCACCATTCCGCAGATTGGCGCCATGTACAAAGGCGACCGTTCGCGCAAAGAGACGCTGGTGGAGTTCGGTTTCCGTATGCCGTCGGCGTTGGACAACCGCCCGCTGCGTTTTGAGGAATGGGAGGCACGTTCGCCACGCAGTATTTATGTGTCGGCTACTCCGGGTCCGTATGAGTTGCGTGAATCCGGTGATGACATCACCGAGTTGGTGGTACGCCCCACTGGCCTGATCGATCCACAGATCGAGATCCGCCCGGTCGGCACACAGGTGGATGACCTGATGTCCGAATGCAATGCGCGCATCAAGATGGGCGACCGCGTGTTGGTGACGACGTTGACCAAACGCATGGCGGAGAACCTCACCGAGTACCTGAGTGAGCACGGCATTCGCGTGCGTTACCTGCACTCGGACATCGACACGGTCGAGCGCGTGGAAATCATTCGCGATCTGCGTCTTGGCAAATTCGATGTGCTGGTCGGCATCAATCTGCTGCGCGAGGGCTTGGATATGCCGGAGGTGTCGCTGGTCGCCATCCTCGATGCGGACAAGGAGGGCTTCCTGCGTTCAAGTGGCTCGCTGATCCAGACCATCGGCCGCGCTGCGCGAAACCTGCGCGGCAAAGCGATTCTCTACGCCGACAAAATGACCCGCTCGATGCGGGTGGCCATCGAAGAGACGGACCGCCGCAGGCAGAAACAGGTGGAGTACAACGAAGCTCACGGCATCGTTCCCAAATCGGTCGCTCGGCCGATTGTCGACATTCTGGAAGGTGCACACGACGAGGGCTCCGCCAAGTCGTCTGCCAAGGGCAAGGGCCGTCGCGTGGCTGAGCCCGAGGCGGACTACCTGCCGATGGAGCCGGCCCGTCTGGTGGCCCGGATCAAGGAGCTGGAACAGAAGATGTACCAGCACGCGCGTGACTTGGAGTTCGAGGACGCAGCCCGCGTGCGCGACCAGATTCACCGCCTGAAGGAGGCGAATCTGGGTTGAGGAAGGCAATGTGAAGATTTTTGCAGAAATCTATTGTCCTTCCCTGTTCCGTTGGTTAAGATACGCGCCCTCGCAGCGAAGAAATTGTTGCTGAGAAGGGCGGTTAGCTCAGCGGTAGAGCACTACCTTGACATGGTAGGGGTCACAGGTTCGAACCCTGTACCGCCCACCACTTTAAGCCTAGATGTAGCAGCGCTTTCAGTGGATGAATTGATGGGGTCCGCGGGTCAACTGACCCCACATCGACCCCAGTCAACTCCGGTAGTCCCGGAATATTTTTCGCCAGATCGGCGAGCATCTCAATTATTGCTTTTCGCGCCACTTCACTCGGCGATGTCACGCTGTGGTCGCCCGCGAAGTCATTGGTCAGTTGCTTGCGTCAGTTGCTTGAGCACGCCAAGAGGGCCGTGCTCAAGCGCAGTCAGTAGGCCGTTCAACGTGTTGCGAGAGGCCGGGCTTGCGGGTTTTGCCCACTCGATGAATCAGTAGCGGTGTGGTGCCGGCTGTCACTATCGCCCTCGCGAGGCGAGCATATGCGTGTCGTGCGATATGACGACCAACGTCGCTGCGCGCCATCGACAAGCCAACTAGAGCGACTTCGCGCAGATTCAGATGTTGCGGCAGTTCTTCGGCATGGCAATTTATCTCTCTTGGTTCACGCGCTGGCTGGCAGCAGGGTTTGCATGAAGGGATAGTCCGTGTAGCCGTGTGCGTCGCCGCCGTAGAAGGTGGCCGGGTCTGCTTCGTTGAGCGCGGCACCACTGCGAAGGCGCGCAACCAAATCTGGGTTGGCCAATGCCCAGCGTCCCACTGAAGCCATGTCGGCCAGGCCGGTATCGATATCCGCTGCCAAGGCCTGCAAGGGGCGATCAATCCGATTGAGAATCAGGGTGCCCGGCCAACGGCGGCGAAGTTCAGTCAGCAACGTGTCGTCACCGCTATGTGCCAAATGCAGGTAAGCCAGTGGGTGTTTGGCCAGTTCCGAGACAAGGTGGTGGTAGAGCGGATCGCGCTCGGCACCTTCATCAATGTTTCCAAACCGCGACCCTGGCGACAGCCGGATGCCAGTGCGGTCGGCACCGATAGCGGCGCTGACGGCTTCCACCACTTCCAGTGCGAAGCGTGCCCGTTGGGCTATACCGCCGCCATAGCCGTCCTGTCGTTGGTTGGCATTGACCGAGAGAAATTGTTGGATGAGGTAGCCGTTGGCTGCGTGAATCTCTACGCCATCTGCGCCGGCCTCGATGGCCAATGTCGCCGCGCGCGCATGATCGTCCACGGTGTCCTGAATCTGCGCACGTGACAACGCTCTGGGTGAGGGGATGTCCTTCAGCCCACCTTGCGTGAACATCTTCTCTGCAGGCGCGATGGCAGACGGCGCCACCGGCTGGCGGTGGTGCGGGGTGTTGTCCGGGTGCGCTATGCGGCCGGCATGCATCAACTGAATGAAGATATGGCCGCCTGCGTCGTGTACTGCGTGCGTCACTGCTGACCAGCCGGCAACATGTTCGGCGGTGTGGAGGCCGGGCGAGCCGTGATAACCCTGCCCGTCAGCGGAAGGCTGTGTGCCTTCGGCCACGATCAGACCAAAGCTGGCGCGTTGGGCGTAGTACTCAGCGGCCAACGTTCCGGGCGTGCCATCAGCGTGTGCACGTGAGCGTGTGAGTGGTGCCATGGCCAATCGATTGGAAAGGCGAACTCGGCCCAACTCAATGGGGTTCCATAAGCGGTTCATGCGGGATCTCGAAATAGTCGCCCAAGGCGGGATCGCCAGCTTGCTCGTGTCGAAATTGAGCTGATAGCTATAGCCGCTGGACGCTACGTCCTAAAAATGAGCCGTGGATATTCCCGCACGGCTTGTTTTCATCGACGCAGGTAATTTCTCAGTTGCGCTAAGCGCGACATGGGTAGGCCCAAAGTGTCGCTGTCGCGGTGGGTACGGGCATTGAGTTGTCACTTTTCTGCACACTCTTGAGCATGGTGGTTACTCCTGTGCCTGACTGAGGCGGCATGTTTGAACGCGCCCTCAGAGTGATATGGAATCGAGGAAATCAGGCGGGAGAGGAGGTTGGGCAACACCGTTCCATCGCTGTTGCTACTGTTTATGGGTACAGATGGTGGTCTGGTATGCATCGCGACGTCGTCATGGCAAAGGCAAGGGTTGGCGCAGTCAGCCCGCTGCCAAGTGCAGCGGTAAGGCCGCATTGAAATGCATAACCAAATGCTGCCAAGGCATGACCGTTCGAGACTGATTGATGCGCACCAAAAAAAAACCGCCGAGCGTAAAGGCCTGGCGGGTTTTGTTCTTCGTTGGAGCTTGCGGTCCGTCTCAGGGGCAGTGCTTGACCGGAGCAAGGCTGCCGTAGTGTCGGTCCAGTGTGCGTGGCCTGGGCGACATTGAGTTGAGCAGGTTGCGAACAGCGGCGGTAGAGATCACTTGCCTGCTTTTGTTTCTGATTTCCGCAGCGTGTTTCGACGACCGTTGGTTGTGTTGGAGCAGGGCCGCGTCGGGCGGTTCTCATCCATCACCTCAGTGTGGACATCAGCTGGGTAGCGTCATGCTTGATGTCAGTTCCTCTGAGCTGATGTTTCAGTCGTCACGTTCGACGCTTTTGTCGCTGCACGCGGACCGCATGCATGCGGCATCGCGTGCGCGGCTTCAATGCGGTGCCCCGGCAGTCACAATCATCAGCACCAGCGCTACCAGCATCAATGCGCCGAACAACAGTGGCTTCACGCGCAGCCCTGAAGTGGCTTCTTCACGTGTGGGTGGCATGCGCTGGATCAGGCCTTCGGGGAAATAGTGGTTGGCCATGCTCTGATCGCATGCATCTTCACAAGCGCCGCATTCGATGCAACTGCTGGAATGCCCGTTGCGGATATCCAGACCTATCGGACAGACGCTGAGACAGGCGCCGCAGTCGGTGCAATCCCCCAGGTGTGCGGGATTGAACTTGGGCAAAGCGCCGGCGATGGCAGGGTGGGCCGCACGGAAGACGTAATCGCTTGCGGTTACCGGATCCAGCAGTCCGCGCGTGCGATGCAGCGCGCTGATGCTGCCGGGTTCGCGCGGACCACGGGGTTCGCCGCGTCGGGCGTTGTACTGAACCGTGGGCGTGCGCGCATCCGCAATGAGGTGTTGTACGCGGCTGTAAGGACAGAGGTGAGTGCAGACCTGTTCGTGCAGGTAGAGCACGTTGGCCCAGGTGATCAATGCGTAGAAAACGATCCAGAAGCATTCCCACGGTCCCAGCGACAGTTGCAGCAGATCCCGGAGGATTTCACCGATGGGGCTGAAGTAGCCGATGAAGCTGATGCCGGTCCATAGCGCGATGGCAACCCACATCGCGTGCCGCAGGATGGGGCCACATCGCTTGGCGGGCCCATCGAACGTGGTCAGTCGATCAAGCCCGCGAAAGACGCGGGTCAGCACGGTCTGCGGGCAGACGTGGCTGCACCACAGTCGCCCGAACACCACCGTGACCAGGCACAGTGCTGCGATTGCTGCCGCCACCAGCCACAGCAAGGGCAGGGCGTTCTCCGGTTGCAGGGTGAAGCCAAGCAGGTGGAACTGGCGGGCGGAAAGGTCCAGCAGCAACGCCGGCTGCCCGTTCACCCGCAGCCATGGCAGCAGATAGAACGCACACAGCAGCGCCACTGCTACGGCTGTCCGCAGCGCGGTGCGCGCCCGTTTACGCTCGGAGACACTCATTCGAAGTCACGTCCGGCGTTGTCGTCGTTGCGGGGGCGCAGCAGTAGGGCAGTAAAGGCGCTGGCAGAGGCCGTGGCCAGCCACAGCAGCAGAAAGCCGAGCGTGTAGCCGAACTCGCGGCTGATGGCATGCCCGGGCAGGCTGATGGCCGCCAGTTTCAGTGGATCGACCAGCGAAAAAAATAGCGCAGCGGCCACCGCAGCAGCGAAGAAACTGGGCCAAAGGACCGTGCCCAATTGCTGAAGGGTGGAGCGGGGCGGTGACGTGGCCGGGTCGAGTTCGTTCATGGGTCCGGGTTTGCGCAAGCGGGCCTGGCCGGGGGAAGCGCTGGCGCCGAAGCAACAGCAAGTCCGCAGGCGGAATGGTGAGGAGCTCAGCCTAGGGAGCGAAGTGCTGAATGGCCTTGATCTGAATCAAGCTGACAGGACTTCCAATTGATCTTGCTCAAGGCGGTGCAAGCCAGGCTGGCTGATGCTACGTGCCATGGACACGAAACCTGCACTGCTGAATCCATTGGGTTGGACCTTTGACCCGGAGCTGTTGCGTCGGCACGACCGGCCGGGCCCGCGTTACACCTCCTATCCCACCGCGCCGCATTTCCATGACGGCTATGGAGAGGCGCAGTTCAAGGCGGCCATCGCTCGCAGCAATGATGCGGGGCGGCCGGTTTCGTTGTATGTGCATGTGCCGTACTGCACCAGCCCGTGCTTCTACTGCGGCTGCAACCGGATCATCAGTCGTGATCGCAGCAAGGGCGAACATTACGTCGACCAGGTGCTGTTGGAGGCCGATCGCGCGGCGCCCTTGTTGAGTGACGATCGTGAGGTGATCCAGCTGCATTTCGGTGGTGGTACGCCGAACTTCTTGGAGCCGGCGCAGCTGCGGCGGCTGGTGGAAGGCTTAGGGAAGCGCTTCAATTTCAGCGAAAGCACCGCGCGCGATTTCTCCATCGAGCTGGATCCGCGCTCGGTCAGCGTGGACGACATCGCGGTGCTGGCCGAACTGGGCTTCAATCGCGCCAGCCTCGGCGTGCAGGATTTCGACCCGATGGTGCAGCGTGCAATCAATCGCATTCAGGGCGTTGAGGACACGATGGCCATCATCCAGGCCTGTCGCGACAACGGCATGCGCTCGGTCAACGTTGACTTGATCTATGGCCTGCCGCTGCAGACGTTGGAAGGCTTTGGCCGCACGCTGGACACCGTGATGGCCGCACGGCCGGATCGGCTGGCTATCTACGGCTACGCGCACCTGCCGCACATGTTCAAGGCGCAGCGGCAGATTCCGGATGCCGACCTGCCCAGCCCTGAGCAGAAGCTGGCGCTGTTGGGCCTGGCGGTGGAGCGCTTGTCGGCGGCGGGTTATCAGTACATCGGCATGGATCACTTCGCTCTGCCGGAAGAGGATCTGTCGCGTGCACAACGCGCCGGCAGTCTGCACCGCAACTTCATGGGCTACACCACCCATGCTGATACCGACCTGCTGGGCCTGGGCGTCAGCGCCATCAGCCGCATCGACAACAGCTATAGTCAGAATCCGCGCGACCTCAAGGATTGGGAGGCCCGTCTGGACGCCGGTGGCCTGCCCGTATGGCGTGGCCTGGAGCTGGATCAGGACGACGTGCTGCGTGCGGAGTTGATCCAGGAGCTGATGTGTCACGGCAGGGTGGATGGCTACGCACTTGGCAAACGCCATGGCATCGATTTCGACAGTTATTTCGCCGAAGAGCTGGATGCATTCCAGCAACTGCAACACGACGGTCTGGCCGTCTGCAGTGACGGGCATCTGGCCGCTACCCGGCAAGGTCGGCCGCTGTTGCGGCTGATCGCGATGTGTTTTGACCGCTACCTGAGGGCGCCGCAGCAGCCTGCTCGCTACTCCCGGGCCATCTAAAGCCGCTTCCCTGCACAGAATCGCAGTTCGCGATTCACAATCGCGGCCCGATCAGGCACGCTATTGCGACGCCCGGGTGGCGAAACTGGTAGACGCAAGGGACTTAAAATCCCTCAGCTGCAAGGCTATGCGGGTTCGATCCCCGCCCCGGGCACAACTTCGCACAGTCGGGAATGGCATGAGTGCTCAGATCACCGCTGCGGCCGCGCCGCGGATCGCCATCATTGGTCTGGGCTATGTCGGCCTGCCGTTGGCCGTCGAATTCGGCAAGACACTGGACACGCTGGGCTATGACATCAATGTCGCCCGTGTGGCCGAACTGCAGAGTGGCCATGATCACACGCTGGAACTGGATGACGCCGAGCTGGTCAGCGGTGTCCACGCACGCTACACCGCCCATCCGGATGAACTTGCTTCGCGCAACGTCTTCATCGTCACCGTGCCCACGCCCATTGATGCGTATGAGCAACCGGATCTTGAGCCGCTGCGCCAGGCAAGCAACCTGATCGCTGGGGTGCTCAAGCGCGGTGATCTGGTGATCTACGAATCCACCGTGTATCCGGGCACCACCGAGGAAGTCTGTGTGCCGTTGCTGGAGCAGGGCTCGGGCTTGCGCTTCAACACCGATTTTTATTGTGGTTATAGCCCAGAGCGGATTAGTCCTGGTGATCGCCAGCGGCGTCTTCCTGACATCCGCAAGATCACTTCAGGTTCCACGCCGGAAGCGGCGGCCGTGGTGGATGGGCTGTACCAACGCATCATCACCGCGGGTACCTGGCCGGCATCGTCCATCCGTGTCGCTGAGGCCGCCAAGGTGGTGGAGAACATCCAGCGTGACGTGAATATCGCCCTGGTCAACGAACTTGCCCTGATTTTCGATCGGCTCGATATCGACACGCTCGATGTCCTTGAGGCGGCTGGGACCAAGTGGAATTTCCTGCCGTTTCGGCCGGGCATGGTGGGCGGGCATTGCATTGGCGTTGATCCGTACTACCTGCTGCACAAATCCGAAAGCGTGGGTTACCACCCGGATCTCATCCACACCGCGCGACAGGTCAACAACCGGGTGGTTGCGCATGTGGTGTCACGCGTGCGTCTGCTGCTGGAAGGCAGGCGCAAGCCGCTGCAGGGCGCGCGCGTGCTGGTGCTGGGCGTCACCTTCAAGGAGGACTGCCCGGATCTGCGCAATAGTCGCGCGCTGGACCTGGTACAGATGCTGTCCGCTGCCGGCGCGCAGGTGGATGCATTTGACCCGTGGGCTCCCCCGGAGGGGGCGCGTGACATGGGTGGTGTAGAACGTGTGAAAGCCCCGGCCCAAGGCGCTTACGACGCCGTGGTGCTGGCGGTGGCGCACCACCAATTCCGTGATTTCGATGTCGCCACCATTCGTGCGCTGGGTGTGCCGGACGTGGTGGTCTACGACGTTAAATCGGTCTGGCCCCGGCAGGCAGTGGACGACCGGTTGTAGAATCCGCCATCCCTGAAGTCGAGGAAGGCAATGCATCGCTACCTGGTTTATGTGCTGGCACTGGTTCTGCTGCCGGTAACGCTCGCTCTGGCGACCCATTGGCCCGCCTGGTACTGGGGTGTTGCCCTGTTCGGCATCATGTCGGTGCTCGGTACCTGGGATGTGCTGCAGCGGCGCAGCGTGCTGCGTCGCAATTACCCGGTGCTAGCGCACTTCCGATACGGCTTTGAATCCATTGGCCCGGAAATCCGACAGTACTTCGTGCAGAGCGATCTGGAGGACGTGCCGTTCTCGCGCCAGCAGCGGCAGCTGATCTACCAGCGCTCACGCAATGAAATGGACGTGGTGCCGTTTGGCACGCTGCGCAGCACTTACGCGGTGGACTACGAGTGGCTCAACCATTCGATGGCGCCGACCAGCATTCCGCACCATGACTTCCGCGTGGTGATCGGTAGCGAATGCGCCAAGCCGTATTCGGCCAGTGTGTTCAACATCTCGGCGATGAGCTTTGGTTCGTTGTCGGCCAATGCCATCCGTGCTTTGAACAAGGGCGCAAAGCTCGGCAGCTTCTATCACGACACCGGCGAAGGTTCGATATCGCCGTATCACCGCGAAAATGGCGGGGATCTGGTGTGGGAAATTGGCTCGGGCTACTTCGGTTGCCGTGACGAGAATGGCCGCTTCAGTGAGGAGCGCTTTGCCGAAAATGCCAGCAGTGATCAGGTCAAGATGATCGAGATCAAGCTGTCGCAGGGTGCCAAGCCCGGCCATGGTGGCGTGCTTCCGGCCGCCAAGGTCAGTGCGGAAATCTCCATCACCCGCGGTGTGCCGCTGGGCGTGGACTGCGTGTCGCCCTCCAAGCATTCGGCGTTTTCCACGCCGGTAGAGCTGCTGCAGTTCGTCGCACGCCTGCGTGAGTTGTCTGGTGGCAAGCCGGTTGGCTTCAAGTTGGCGCTCGGCCATCCGTGGGAATGGTTTGGCATTGCCAAGGCAATGCTGGAAACCGGGCTGTTGCCGGACTACATCGTGGTCGATGGCGCCGAAGGCGGCACCGGTGCATCACCGGCCGAATTCATCGACCACGTTGGCGTGCCGATGAACGAAGCGCTGATTTTGGTGCACAACACCTTGGTCGGTCTGGACCTGCGTGACCGCATCCGTCTGGGTGCGGCCGGCAAGGTGACCAGCGCGTTCGATATCGCCCGCACCATCGCGCTCGGTGCGGACTGGTGCAACGCCGGGCGTGGTTTCATGTTCGCGCTGGGCTGCATCCAGTCGCTGAGTTGCCACAACGACAAGTGCCCGACCGGTATCGCCACCCAGGATCCAAGCCGTTGGCGCCACCTGGAGCCGATGGATAAGGCGCAGCGGGTGTTCAATTACCACGAGAATACGCTGCGCGCGCTGCGCGATTTGTTGGGCGCCGCCGGCTTGAATGACCCTTCCGAACTGGGGCCGGAGCACATTCTGCGGCGGGTCTCGCCGGTGGAAATCCGTTCGCTGGCTGCCCTGTATCGGTATCTTGCGCCGGGCGAACTGCTCAATAAGGTGCCGGAGCATGTGGTGTTCCGCGAGTACTGGGCCGATGCGCGCAGTGACTCGTTCATCCCGCCCGCACGGATTACCGCACTGCGTTCAAGCAAGTTGCGCTGAAGTCTCGCGTCACGGAGAGCGGAGCCATGCTCCGCCAAGGTTTTACCGGCAAAGCGCCGGCCGGGCATGACTCGGCCGGCGTTTGATTGTGGCGGGGCTTAGTTGCCCAGCCAGCGAATCACGCCCTTTGCTGCACACAGCCCGCTGGCGTAGCACGCGGTAAGTAGATAGCCGCCGGTCGGCGCTTCCCAATCCAGCATCTCGCCTGCGCAGAACACGCCCGGAAGGGCGGTCAGCATCAGTTCGTCGTTCATCGCTTCCAGTCGCACGCCACCGGCGGTGCTGATGGTTTCAGCCATCGGACGCGGGCGTAGCACTTGCAGCGGCAGGCGTTTGAGCGTGCGCACAACGGCAACGATATCGTTGCCTGCATCTTTGCCCAGCACTTCAAACAACAAGCCAGCCTTTACCGCATCCAGCCCTGCAGCACGGCGCAGGTGTTCGCCGAAACTGCGGCCCTTGCGCGGGCGGCTGAGGTCGGTGAGCAGGCGCGCGTCATCGCGGCCAGGCACAAGATCCAGTTCAAGACGTGCTTGTCCATCGCGATTGAGTGTTTCGCGCAGGTCGGCCGAAAGCGCATAAATCAGGCTGCCTTCGATGCCGTACTCGCTCACCACGCATTCGCCCTGCAACTGGTGCGGCTGTCCCTGCAGATCGTGCCAATGGGCGACAACCGGTTTCAGCGGTGCGCCGGCATGGCGTTGGCTGAAATGCGGTGTCCAGTCGATATCGAAGCCACAGTTGGCCGATTGCAGTGGCGCGGTATCCACTTCGTGCTGTTGCAGGATCGGCATCCAGCTGCCGTCAGAGCCCAGCTGCGGCCAGCTGCCACCGCCCAACGAAAGTACGGTGGCGTCGGAGTGCACGGTGACCTCGCCATTCTCGGTGGCCATGCGCAGGCTGCCGTCCGCATTCCAGCCCAACCAGCGGTGTTGGACGTTGAAGCGTACGCCGCGCTCTTTCAGTCGGCGCACCCAGCCGCGCAACAATGGCGCGGCCTTGCGATCCACCGGGAAAACGCGCCCGGAACTGCCGACATAGGTTTCCACGCCAAAGCCCGCCGCCCAATCCCGCAGCGCTTGCGCATCAAAGCCATTGAGCCAACGGCTGATTTCAGTCTGTCGTTCGCGGTAGCGCGAGTCGAACAGCGGCCGTGGATCGGAATGGGTGAGGTTGAGCCCACCTTTGCCGGCGATCAGGAACTTGCGCCCGGGCGAACCCTTGGCTTCATACAGATCCACCTGCAATCCGGCCGCGCACAGGTGTTCGGCAGCGAACAGCCCTGCAGGGCCGCCGCCGATCACGGCAACGCGCTTGCCGGCGAGGCCGGTATCAGCGGGGCTGGACATCAAGCAGTTCAACGTCGAATACCAACGAAGAGCCGGCCGGAATTGGGCCGGTGCTGCGATTGCCGTAGCCGTATTCGGCCGGAATCATCAGCGTGCGCTTGCCGCCAATCTTCATGCCCGTAAAGCCTTCATCCCAGCCACGGATGACCTGCTTTTCGCCCAGGTTGAAGGTGAACGGCTCGCCGCGATCCACCGAGCTGTCGAACTTCTTGCCGTGCTTGTCGGCGGTGCGTTCGTCATACAGCCAGCCGGTGTAGTGCACGGTGATCTTGCTGCCAGCGACGGCCTCGGCGCCGGTGCCCAGCTGGGTGTCGATACGCTCGAACGTGGCGATGCTGCCACCCGGCGGCGGGCCCGGCGGGGTGCAGCCAACGACGAGTAGGGACAGCAGAAGCGGGATGAACAGACGGCGCATGAACGGCTCCGACGAAAAGGGCGTGCAAGGGTAGCGCATCGCTGGCGGGTATCATTGCGCGATGGCCAAGCTGCTCCTCAATCTGCGCAATGTCGGTGACGACGAAAGTCACGAAGTCGGCGAACTGCTCGACCTCAATCGCATCCCCTGGTATCGCACCGAGCCCAGTCCGTGGGGCATTTCCAACGGCGGCATCTGGTTGCGCGATAACGAAGACCATCCGCGCGCCAAGGTATTGATGGCGACCTACCAGGCCGAGCGCACGCAACGTATGCGTGCCGAGCGTGAGGCCAGTTTGCGGGATGGCAGCGCGCAGACGTTCAGCAGTTTGTTCAGGCAACGCCCGCTTTACGTGATTGCGGTGCTGCTGGGCATGCTGGCCGCTGCGGCGCTGGTGCTGTTGCCGTTCGTGCTGCTACGCGGCTGAAGCGGCCAATAGTACGGCTGGCCGTTACAATACGGCCCATGATCGTCAATACCGCCGCCTACCATTTCGTCCCTCTTCCCGATGCTGACGCGCTCAATGCGGTGTTGCTGGAGCGTGCCAAGGCGCAGGAGCTGCGCGGCACCATCCTGGTGGCGGGTGAGGGTATCAATCTGTTCCTGGCTGGCAGCCGTGAAGGTGTTGATGCCTTTTACGCGGCGCTGAAGGCTGACGCGCGCTTTGCCGACATGCGTGTCAAATACAGCTATAGCCAGATGCAGCCATTCGCGCGGCTCAAGGCCAAGGTCAAGACAGAGATCATCAGTTTCCGCCGTGATGATGGCCAGCCGCTCGATTACCCGCGTGCGCCCAGTGTCGCTCCGACCACCGTGCAGCGTTGGTTGCAGCAGGGCCATGACGACGGCGGTAAGCGCGTGGTGATGCTCGACACGCGCAACGAGCAGGAGTTCGCGCACGGTACCTTTACCGGCGCATTGACCCTGCCAATCGCTAAATTCACCGACCTGCCGGCCGCACTTGAGCCGCACCGTGAGGACCTGGCTGACGCCACCGTGGTGAGTTTCTGCACCGGCGGCATCCGTTGTGAAAAGGCCGCGTTGTGGATGCAGAACGGCGGCATGCATAACGTGTTGCAGCTGGAAGGCGGCATTCTGGGTTACTTCGAGGAAGTGGGCGGCGAAGGCTATGACGGCCGTTGCTTCGTCTTTGACGAGCGCGTGGCGCTGGACGCGCAGCTGCAGCCGTTGGTGGATCGCGACGAAAGCCAAGCGGCCTGAGGTCGGACAAGGCCAATAGGCCGGAGAGAGTGGGCGGCCGCAGCCCGTTCTCAGGGCGACAGGTAGTCTCATTGCGGAAAACAGCGTTCAGGCTACAGCGGTTCCTTTACGATCCAGCGGCCCCATGTCGTTTCCATCATCTCTGGAAGCCGCCGCATGATTCCTCTTTCCGTTCTCGATCTGGCCCCCGTCTGTGAAGGCTCCAGCCCACGGCAGGCCTTTGGCAACATGCTTGATCTGGCCCAGCACGCTGAACGCTGGGGCTACCGCCGTTTTTGGCTGGCTGAGCATCACAACATGCCGGGTATCGCCAGCGCCGCTACCTCGGTGCTGATCGGCCATGTGGCGGGTGGCACGTCGACCATCCGTGTCGGCGCCGGCGGCATCATGTTGCCCAATCACTCGCCACTCCAAGTGGCCGAACAGTTCGGCACGTTGGCCTCGCTTTATCCGGGGCGCATTGATCTGGGCCTCGGCCGCGCGCCGGGTACCGATCACGCCACCGCGCGCGCGTTGCGTCGCTATTTCGACAGCGCCGACCAGTTCCCGCAGGACGTGACCGAGCTGTTGCATTACTTCGCGCCGGCGCAGCCGGGGCAGAGCGTGCAGGCCGTGCCGGGCGCGGGCGTGGATGTGCCGGTGTGGTTGCTGGGCTCCAGCCTGTTCAGTGCGCGGCTGTCGGCAGCGATGGGTTTGTCGTTTGCCTTCGCCTCGCACTTCGCGCCGGATTCCATGGATGAAGCACTGGCGCTGTATCGCCGCGACTTCAAGCCGTCTGAGCACCTGCGTGAGCCTTACGCGATCTTGGCGTTGAATGTCGTTGCCAGCGAGTCAGAGGCCGAGTCGCGGCGTCTGTTCACCACGCAGCAGCAGAGCTTTGTGAATCTGCGTCGTGGGCGCCCCGGGCAGATTCCGCCGCCGGTGGAAGACATCGAGGCGTTCTGGGAGCCGCATGAAAAGAGCGGCGTGGAGCGGGCATTGGCGTGCACGGTGCTGGGCGATCCTGCTCAGGTGGCCGAGGGGCTGCAGGCATTCGCGCAGCGTCATCGTCCGGACGAAATGCTGCTGACTGCCAACATCTTCGACCATGCCGCGCGGCTGCGTTCGTTTGAGCTGGCCATGCAGGCATGGCAAGCATCACACGCGTAAAAGCAGCGCCCTTGTAGCAACGGCTTGGGCCGCGAAACCAGACGCCTGCGGCATCACGGAAGCCTGCACTCTGCAGGCTTCTGTCCTGATCAGTCAGCGTGGTGGTGGATGCCCGCTCCTGGAGCGGCTGCCGTTTGTATAACGGCAGCGGCGTCAGCCACCGGTCCAGCGCTGTACCAAGTCGATCACGCCAGTCACCAACTGGCCCGAGCTCAGGCCGAAGAACAGCACTGCCGCGACGGCCGCCGCCCAGTTGACCAGCATCAATGCACCGTCGCGTTCAATCAGTGCCAGCGCGAACAGCAACAGCTGGAAGCCGAACAGATAGTTGGTGAACGGGATCGGCAGCGACAGCAGCAGGCCGACCAGAAGCAGCAGGACGCCGGTAAACATCCGCGCGGGGAGCGGGCTGATCAGCAGCGGCAAGCGCGGCTTGAGCATGCGGTCCAGCCGTCGCAACGGGCGGCCGATCTTGCCGAGGAATGTATGCATGGTGCCGCGCTTGGGGCCGCGTCTGGCAATGAAACCGGGTAGCCATGGCCGCGACAAGCCACACAGCAGTTGCATGCCAATCAGCAACACCAGTGGCCCACTGATGGCACCGCCAATGCCCGGAATCGGAATGAATGCCGGCAGGATCGCGATGAACAGAAACATGCCAAAAGCGCTCTGTTCCAGTCCCTGCAATATCTGCCCCAGGCTCAGCTGCTCGGCCGGATCGCCGCGCTCGAACATTCCCAGCAGCGTGCGGATGCCCTCGTTCTGATAGGCATCGTCTTGCACGGTGTCGTCGGGCCGATCAACCGGTGGTGTCATCAGCATCTTCTTCTGGCAGCTTGTGCATCAGCAGCTTGTCGATACGTGCGCCATCCAGGTCGACGATCTCGACCCGCCAACCTGCCCAGTCGAAATACTCGCCCGCATGCGGTATGCGCCCGAACTGGTGCATGCACATGCCCGCCAGCGTGTAGTAATCGCCTTCCTCGGCGTCCGGCAGCTCGGCGCCTTCCATCAGTTCGCGCAGGTCGTCTATCGGCAGTGACCCGTCCACCAGCAGGGAGCCATCGGCGCGGGTCACGACCAATGCGTCTTCGTCGGAGTTTTCAGTGGCCTGCAGGCGGCCAACCACCGCGCCCATCAGGTCGGAGATGGTCACCAAGCCCTGGATTTCGCCGTACTCGTCCACCACCAATGCCATCGATTGGTGTTCTTCGCGGAAGATTTCCAGCAGTTTCATCGCATGGGTGGATTCGGAGACATACAGCGTCTCGCGCAGATTCTCGAACAGCGAACCGTGGGCGCCTTCTAGGCGTGTCACCAACGTCTTCACTTCAAGAATGCCAGCGATGTCCTGGTCATTGCCGCGATACACCGGATAGCGCGAGAACGCATGGTCGCGCATGGTGTGGAGGTTCTTGGCCGGGTCGGCGGTGGTGTCCAGCCAGGCAATGCGGTTGCGCGGGGTCATCAGGCTGTCGGCGGTGCGGTCGCCCAGGCGCATGACGCGATTCATCATGTCGCGCTCATGGGAGTCGATGACGCCGGCCTCATGGCTTTCGGCCACCAGCATGCGGATCTCTTCTTCAGTGACCGATGCCGACTCAGTCTTGCCCAGGCCGATGATGCGCAGCACCAGCTGGGTGGAGCGTGACAACAGCCAGACGCCAGGTGCGGCAATGCGGGCCAGCCAGCTCATCGGCACCGAGACGAAACCGGCAATATCTTCAGAACGGGTCAATGCGAGGCGTTTTGGCACCAGTTCGCCGAAGATCAGCGTCAGGTAGGTGATCAGCGCAACAGCCAGCACCTTGCCGATGAAACTCGAATACGGCTGCGGTTCGCCGACCAGCGAGAAGGTGGCCGATAGCGACGGGAAGGCCGCTTGCAGCTGCTGGGCAATCGCGCCGCCAATGGCGTCGCCACCGTAGACGCCAGTGAGGATGCCAATCAAGGTGATGCCGATCTGTACGGTGGACAGAAAATTCTCTGGTTTTTCAGAGAGTTCCAGTGCCCGTGCGGCGCGCTTGCTCGAGCCGGCCATCTGTTTGAGGCGGCTTTTGCGCGATGTCATGACCGACATTTCGGACATGGCAAAGAAGCCGTTGAGCAGAATCAGCGCGAGTACGATAAAAAATTCAAACACGGGTCTCTCCCCGGGTTGGTGGCGGGGAGGGCGGGTGTTTGCGATGGCCACAGGCGCTCAGGAGCGGAGTCCAGCGCGGCGGCGGGGGATAAGGGTCGTCGTCCATAGGGTGCGCCACGAAGGCGCCGGGGGATATTAGCAAACCCGGGGGGATGAGCGGCAACGATGCGTTCACAGGACAGGGCCAGCAAGGTGCAGGAATACCCGAGATGCCATCTAACCGTCATAATCCGCCCCGGTGCCGTCCCTCCCGCGACGGCGTATAGGTTTCTCATGTTCTCTCTGCAGACCATTTTCGGTTCCGGCAAACAGTTCTATACCCTGCTGGACGAGGCTGCCCAAGCCGCCCAGGACAGTGCCAAAGCGCTGCACTCGATGCTGCGCGAAGCAGATCGTCAGCCGGCCCTGGACGCCTTCAAGCTGGCCCGCCTGCGCGAACGCGCCGCCTCTGACAAGATCAGCCAGGCGTTGGTGGACAGCTTCATGACGCCCATCGAGCGCGAAGACATCGAAGCGCTGGGTTCGGCGCTGTACAAGATTCCCAAGCAGATTGAAAAGTTCGCAGATCGCTACTCACTTGCGACCACGCACCTGGAGCACATCGACTTCGCCCCGCGCGCAGCGATGCTCGAACAGGCTGCCAGCGTTGTGGTGGACATGGTCAATGACCTGCGCCACATGAATCTGGACCGGATGACCGCACTCAACGAGAAGCTGCGCTCGCTGGAGAACGAAGCGGACCGATTGATGCTTGAGCTGTATCGCGACATCTACTCCGGGCGCTTGGACAACCTGCAGATGTTCCTGCTCAAGGAATTCTTCGAGATCCTGGAAAAAGCCATCGACCGCTGCCGTGAAGCGGGCGTTGTGGCTTACCAGATCGTCCTGAAAAACAGCTGACGGACGCCCGCATGCTCACCTTAGTTCTGGTGGTGATCCTGGCCGCGCTCGTCTTCGAGTTCATCAACGGCTTCCACGACACGGCCAACTCCATCGCCACCGTTGTAGCGACCAAAGTGCTCTCGCCCGGCTGGGCAGTGATGCTGGCCGCGTTCATGAACCTCATCGGCGCGCTAACCGGCACCGCCGTGGCGCTGACCATCGCTTCAGGCCTGCTCAACACCAATGTGATTGACGTTACTCCGCAGGTGATTCTGTGCGCGCTGTTGGGCGGCATCATCTGGAACCTGATCACCTGGTGGAAGGGTCTTCCGTCCTCGTCCTCGCATGCCCTGATTGGCGGCTTGTGTGGCGCGGGTCTGGCCGCAGCTCACAACAACTGGGATGTACTGATCTGGTCCGAACGCCTTGGCACCTGGGCCCAGAACAAGGGCCTGTTGTGGAAGGTGTTTCTGCCAATGATCACCTCGCCGATCGCCGGCTTCTTGCTCGGTATCGTGGTGATGTGCCTGTTGTGGGCAATCATCGCGGCGATGGCCAAGGTCGGTGGCTGGATCGGCCGTCTGGCGCGTCCGCGCATCGTCAATATGTTCTTTGGCAAGGCGCAGATCGTATCGGCGGCCTACATGGGTTTCGCTCACGGCCATAACGACGCGCAGAAGACCATGGGCATCATTGCCATGACCCTGGTTGGTGCCGAAGCGACGGGTGCATTGAACGATCTGCCATCGTGGCTGGCTTTCATGCATCCCGACGCAAGTACCGGCAACGGTATTGCGATGTGGATCGTGCTGACCTGTGCCGTGGTGATGGCTGCTGGTACCGCATCGGGTGGCTGGAAGATCATCAAGACCTTGGGCCACAAGATGGTCAAGCTGCACCCCATCCATGGTTTCGCTGCGGAAACCAGCTCGGCCACCATCCTGACCCTTGCTGCGCACTTCGGCATGCCGGTTTCGACCACGCACAGCATCTCCACCGCGATCATGGGTGTAGGTTTTGCCAAGAACCCGCGTTCGCTGCGCTTGGGTGTGATTGAACGCATCGTCTGGGCGTGGATTCTGACGATTCCGGCTGCAGGTGGCTGCGCCTACCTGATCCTGAAGGGATTCGAGATGGTCGGCTGGCACTGACTGGTGCTATAAGTGCAAAGAAAAAGCCCGCCTTTCGGTGGGCTTTTTTGTGCGCGGAGAAAGGGAAGCTTTGAAGCCGGGTAGATGCAGCGCGCCAGCTGAGCTGACCACCTGGCGCGCGTGCTTTGAAGGCCGCGCCTCTCCGTGGCTTTGGCTTCCTGTCTACGCCGCGCTTGGTCGGGGGTGCTGGGCTTGGATTTGCTCCTGACGAGCAATTGGCGAAATCAATAAAAAAGCCCGCCGATAAAGGCGGGCTTTTAAGCGGGAATGAACCCCGGCGTCGTGATGTTCGCCTGCCATTGAATGCCGGGATGGGGCTTTCGCTACGTCCCGGCCTGCGGCGAGCCCTGACTCAGGCTTCCAGCGAAGCCAGGTCGCCCTTGCTCTCCAGCCAGCCCTTGCGATCTGCCGCACGCTTCTTGGCCAGCAGCATGTCCATCAGCGAGTGGGTCATCTCGCCATCGTCTACGGTCAGCTGTACCAGGCGGCGTGTATCCGGGTGGATGGTGGATTCACGTAGCTGCGGCGGGTTCATTTCGCCCAAGCCCTTGAAGCGGGTCACGCTGATCTGGCCACGGATCTTCTCGCGCTCGATCTTGTCCAGCATCGAGCGTTTTTCCTCTTCGTCCAGCGCGTAGAACACCTGCTTGCCCACGTCGATACGGAACAACGGCGGCATTGCCACGAATACATGGCCGGCATCCACCAGCGACGGGAAGTGACGCAGGAACAGCGCAGCGAGCAGGGTGGCGATATGCAGGCCATCCGAGTCGGCGTCGGCCAGGATCACCACCTTGCCGTAACGCAGGCCGGACAGGTCGTCCTTGCCGGGGTCGCAGCCGATCGCGATGGCCAGGTTGTGGACTTCTTCGGAGGCCAGCACGCTGCCCGAAGCCACTTCCCAGGTATTCAGGATCTTGCCGCGCAGCGGCAGGATGGCCTGGAAATCCTTATCGCGGGCTTGCTTGGCGCTGCCGCCTGCCGAGTCACCTTCCACCAGGAACAGCTCGGTGCGCGACAGATCCTGGCTGATGCAATCGGCCAGCTTGCCGGGCAGGGCGGGGCCCTGGGTGACCTTCTTGCGGGTGACCAGTTTTTCGGTTTTCAGGCGCGCGCTGGCGCGTTCAATGGCGATCTGCGCGATTTTCTCGCCCAGCTCCACGTTCTGGTTGAGCAGCAGGCTGAAGGCGTCATGTGCGGCGCCTTCGACGAAGCCGGCCGCCTGGCGCGAGGACAGGCGCTCCTTCGTCTGGCCGCTGAACTGCGGGTCGGTCATCTTCAGCGACAGCACGAACGACACGCGGTCCCACACGTCTTCCGGCGCCAGCTTGACGCCACGCGGCAGCAGGTTGCGGAAGTCGCAGAACTCGCGCAATGCCTCGGTCAGGCCGGTGCGCAGGCCGTTGGCGTGAGTGCCGTGCTGAGCGGTCGGGATCAGGTTGACGTAGCTTTCCTGGACCAGCTCGCCTTCCGGTAGCCAGGCCACCGCCCAGTCAACGATCTCGGTTTCTTTCTTGAGACTGCCGGCGAACAGGTCGGCCGGCAGCATTTCGCGCTCGCCCAGCTCGGTCTTCAGGTAGTCGCGCAGGCCATCTTCGTAATACCAGGTGTCGACTTCGCCAGTGGCTTCTTCGGTCAGCTTGACGGTCAGGCCCGGGCACAGCACGGCCTTGGCGCGCAGCAGGTGGCGCAGCGCACGGACGTTGAATTTATTGGTGTCGAAATACTTCGGGTCTGGCCAGAAGCGCAGACGGGTGCCGGTGTTCTTCTTGCCAACGCTGCCCACCACTTCCAGCGGGCTGGCGCGGTCGCCATCGCGGAAGGTGATGCGGTGCTCGCTGCCATCGCGGCGGATGTGGATTTCCACCAGGTTGGAGAGCGCATTGACGACCGATACGCCCACGCCGTGCAGGCCGCCGGAGAAGGTGTAGTTGCGATTATTGAACTTGCCGCCCGCGTGCAGCCGGGTAAGGATCAGTTCGACGCCGGGGATCTTTTCTTCCGGGTGGATGTCCACGGGCATGCCGCGGCCATCGTCGCTGACCTCGCAGCTGCCGTCCTTGAACAGCACCACTTCCACCGTCCGGGCATGGCCTGCCAGGGCCTCATCGACCGAGTTGTCGATGACTTCCTGCGCCAGATGGTTCGGGCGCGCAGTGTCGGTGTACATGCCAGGGCGGCGTTTGACCGGGTCCAGGCCGGAAAGGACTTCGATGTCGGCGGCGTTGTAACGGGCGTTCATGTATCTCGAATTAAGGCGCAAAGCGACGGGGGAGTTTGCGGTCTGTCGGCGATTTTTGCACGCGGGGCATTCAGGGCGCGGCGAGGCGGGGCGAGGTATCCTGTGTGCGGTTTGATGAGCTTCGCCCTTCCCGGCGGGCATATTGAGGAGTAAACGGATGAAATCGTCGAAATTACTGGTTCTGGCAGCGGTTGCCGCCGCGGTAGTAGCGGTTCCCTTCGTGATGGCGCAGACCGCCGACAGGGCCAAGACGGGTGAAACCGCCCAGGCGGCCCCGGTAGACAGGGCGCAGAGCGAGGCTGAGCAGAAGGCCAAGCGCCGTGCCGCCGCCGCCGCGCAGGAAAAGGCGCAGGGCGATCAGCAGGCCGCACCGCGTGAAGAAGAGGAAGAGGAAGCCCGCCGTCGTCGCTGACGCGGTTTTCCCTGCATGACAGACGCCCCGGCTCAGGCTGGGGCGTCTTTTTTTTGAGGTCGCCTCATCCTGTGCTTGGGTGTTTAGGCGACAACCTTTAAACTAGGGCTTTCCGGGAGGCAGTGAGCCATGACCCCCCTTATTTTTGTTACCGGTGGTGTGGTGTCCTCGCTTGGCAAGGGCATTGCAGCCGCGTCTTTGGCCTCGATTCTCGAGGCGCGTGGCCTGAAGGTCACGATGATGAAGCTGGATCCGTACATCAATGTCGATCCAGGCACGATGAGTCCTTTCCAGCATGGTGAGGTCTATGTCACCGATGACGGTGCCGAGACCGATCTGGACCTGGGCCATTACGAGCGTTTCGTGCATACCCGCTTGAGCCGAAAGAATTCGGTCACTACCGGGCGCATCTACGAGAACGTGATCCGCAAGGAGCGCCGGGGCGACTACCTGGGCGCTACCGTGCAGGTCATTCCGCATATCACCGATGAAATCCGCCGCTGCATCGACGAGGCCACGGAAGGTTTCGACGTAGCGTTGGTGGAAATCGGCGGTACCGTCGGCGATATCGAGTCGCTTCCGTTCCTGGAGGCGATCCGTCAGGTGCGCACCGAGCGCGGTCCGGAGAAGGCGCTGTTCATGCACCTCACGCTGGTGCCGTTCATTGCGGCGGCTGGTGAGTTGAAGACCAAGCCGACCCAGCATTCGGTCAAGGAGCTGCGTTCGATCGGCATCCAGCCGGACGTTCTGCTGTGCCGTTCCGAGCAGGCAATTCCGGATTCGGAGCGCCGCAAGATTTCGCTGTTCACCAACGTCTCCGAGCGTGCCGTGATCAGCGTGCCAGACGTGGAAGTGCTGTACCGCGTGCCGATGGGCCTGCATGCGCAGGGCCTGGATGAGATCGTGGTCAACCAGCTCAAGCTCGCTGACAAGGCCGGTCCTGCCGACCTATCTGAGTGGGAGGCGGTGCTGGATGCAGCGCTGCACCCGTTGGACGAGGTGACCATTGCTGTCGTTGGTAAGTACGTCGATCA
This sequence comes from Stenotrophomonas sp. Iso1, assembly GCF_027497995.1. Taxonomy (GTDB): domain Bacteria; phylum Pseudomonadota; class Gammaproteobacteria; order Xanthomonadales; family Xanthomonadaceae; genus Stenotrophomonas. Next base: position 1,585,789 of record NZ_JAODBT010000001.1, read on the forward strand.
CCAGGACGCTTACAAATCGGTGGGTGAGGCGCTCAAGCACGGCGGCCTGCGCCAGCGCACCCGGGTCAACCTGAAGTGGCTGGAAGCGCAGGAGCTGGAAGAATCCGGTTTGGCGGGGCTGGACGGCGTGGACGGCATTTTGGTGCCGGGTGGCTTTGGTGACCGCGGCTTTGAAGGCAAGGTGCTGACTTCGCAGTACGCCCGTGAACACCGCGTGCCGTACTTCGGTATCTGCTATGGCATGCAGGCGGCGGTGGTTGATTTCGCCCGCCATGTGGCCGGTCTGGAAGGCGCCAACAGCACCGAAAACGACCGCCAATCACCAAACCCGGTGATCGGCCTGATCACCGAGTGGCGTACCGCCAGCGGTGATGTCGAGAAGCGCGATGAGAAGTCCGATCTGGGCGGCACCATGCGTCTGGGGTTGCAGGAACAGCGTTTGAAGCCAGGCACCCTGGCGCACGAGCTGTATGGCAAGGACGTGGTGGCCGAGCGTCACCGTCACCGTTACGAGTTCAACAACCGCTACCGCACCCAGCTGGAAGACGCTGGCTTGGTGATCGCCGGCAAGTCGATGGATGACACGCTGGTGGAGGTGGTTGAACTGCCGCGTGACAAACACCCGTGGTTCCTGGCTTGCCAGGCGCACCCGGAATTCTTGTCCACGCCGCGTGGCGGGCACCCGCTGTTCATCGGCTTCATCCGCGCCGCACGCGAGAAGAAGGCCGGTGGCAAGCTGCTGAAGGAAGCACGCGCCTGAGGCGCAGGCTTTCCCGGTAGGTGAGAGAAGGCAATGGCCCGCCGCGTGCGGGCCATTGCCGTTCAGGTCGGGGTGTTTATGGGTTCGGGCCGCTTTCAGGCGAAAGCAACGCGCCGCGCCGGCCTGCGCTTCGTTTAAACTTCCCGACGGTTTTTGTGTTTCCCGTCGATTGCAGACTCACCCAAACGAGCCTATTCCCCAGACCATGACCAACATCGCCAAGATCCACGCCCGTGAAATCCTCGACAGCCGTGGCAACCCCACGCTGGAAGCCGAAGTCACCCTGGCCGACGGCTCCTTCGGCCGCGCCGCAGTGCCCTCGGGGGCTTCCACCGGCACCAAGGAAGCGGTGGAACTGCGCGATGGCGACAAGACCCGTTACCTGGGCAAGGGCGTGCGCAATGCGGTGGGCAACATCAACGGTGCCATCGCCACCGCGCTGGCTGGCTTCGATGCCGATGACCAGCAGGGCCTGGACCGTCGCCTGATCGACCTGGACGGCACCGAGAACAAGGGCCGCCTGGGCGCCAACGCGCTGCTGGGTGTTTCGATGGCTGCCGCGCATGCCGCTGCTGCTTCCAAGAAGCAGGCGCTGTGGCAATACCTGGCCAGCAAGACCGGCGCCACGCCGTCGCTGCCGGTGCCGATGATGAACATCATCAACGGTGGTGCGCATGCCGATAACAACGTGGACTTCCAGGAGTTCATGGTGCTGCCGGTTGGCTTTAGCTCGTTCAGCGAATCGCTGCGCGCCGGTACCGAAATTTTCCATGCGCTCAAGTCTGTGCTGAAGGGCCATGGCCTGAGCACGGCGGTGGGCGATGAAGGCGGCTTCGCGCCGGATTTCCGCAGCAACGTCGAGGCGCTGGACACCATTCTGGAAGCCATCGGCAAGGCCGGCTACACGGCCGGCGAAGACATTCTGCTCGGCTTGGACGTCGCTTCCAGTGAGTTCTACGAGAACGGCAAGTACAACCTGGTCGGCGAGAACAAGCGCCTGACCTCTGAGCAATTCGTCGAGTTTTTGGCTGACTGGACCACCCAGTACCCGATCATCACCATCGAAGACGGCCTGGCCGAAAACGATTGGGCTGGCTGGAAGCTGCTGACCGACCGCATCGGCAAGAAGGTGCAGTTGGTGGGTGACGACCTGTTCGTCACCAATCCGAAGATCTTTGCCGAAGGCATTGAGTCCGGTACTGCCAACGCCATCCTGATCAAGGTCAACCAGATCGGCACCCTGACCGAGACCCTCGAAGCTATCGCCATGGCTGACAAGGCCGGCTATGCGGCCATCGTCTCGCACCGCTCGGGCGAAACCGAAGACACCACCATTGCCGATATCGCCGTGGCTACCACCGCCACCCAGATCAAGACCGGTTCGCTGTGCCGCAGCGATCGCGTGGCCAAGTACAACCAGCTGCTGCGCATCGAGGAAGCCCTCGGCAGCGGCGCGCGTTACGCCGGTCGTGATGCGTTCGTGTCACTGAAGCGCTGACGCTGATGCGCAACTGGCGCTGGCTGCTGCTGGTGCTCGCGGTACTGCTGGCTTGGCTGCAGTACCGCTTTTGGTTCGGTCCGGGCAATTCGGGTGAAGTGATGATGCTCGAAGCCCAGGTCGCCAACCAGAAGCGGGACAACGATGGCCTGCAGCAGCGTAATGATGCATTGGCCGCCGAGGTCAAAGACCTGAAGGAAGGCGAAGCTGCCATCGAAGAGCGCGCGCGTAGTGAGCTGGGCATGATCAAGCCCGGCGAGAAGTTCTATCGCGTGGTCGAAGACGCGCCGGTGTCTGCACCGCGTGCGCCGGCGGCTGGCCCCGTCGAACACAGTGACCCAGCGCAATTGGAGACGGTCCCGTGATCACTCAGGTATGGGCGGTGGTTCCCGCCGCTGGCCGTGGCACCCGCTTCGGTAGCCCGGTGCCCAAGCAGTATCTGCTGGCCGATGGCGAGCCGTTGCTGGCGCATGCCCTGCAGGCGCTGTTGTCGCATCCCGGCGTGGCCGGGGTGATGGTGGCCATTGCCGAAAACGATGCCGACTGGCCCGGCTGGACCTCGTTCGCCGACAAGCCGGTACTCACCTGCGTGGGCGGCGAAACCCGCGCCGCATCGGTGCTGGCGGGCTTGCAGGCATTGCCGGACAGCGTGCGCGCCGACGACTTCGTGCTAGTGCACGACGCCGCGCGTCCCAATCTGGCCGCGGTGGACCTGGGGCGATTGCTGGAAGTGGGGCGTGCCGATCCGGTCGGGGCCATTCTTGCTGCACCGGTGCGCGATACCCTAAAGCGTGCCGGCGATGACGGCGGCATTGATCGCACCGAACCGCGCGAGCGCCTGTGGCGCGCCCTGACACCGCAGTTGTTCCGTCGTCACCAGTTGACCCGCGCCTTGCTCGACGCCGGCAGTGCCGGTGTGGACGTGACCGACGAGGCGATGGCGATGGAGCGCCTGGGCGTTCGGCCGCTATTGGTAGAAGGTGCCGAGAGCAACTTCAAGGTCACCACGCCGGCCGATCTGGCCCGTTTTGAATTCGAGTTGTCGCGACGCGGCAGCTGACCCCTGTCGGCGCTTGCCGCCGACGCAGCCAAGACCAACTGTATTGCCATGAATTCTTCTGCTCATTTCCCACCCCTCCGCATCGGCCAGGGCTATGACGTGCATGCCTTCGGCGAAGGCGATCACATCATGCTCGGTGGCACGCGCGTGCCGCACCGTTGTGGCGTGCTTGCACATAGTGATGGAGATGTAGCGCTGCATGCACTGTGCGATGCCATGCTGGGCGCGCTTGCGCTGGGTGATATCGGCGTGCATTTCCCGCCATCGGATGATCGCTGGAAGGGCGCGGACAGCAGCTGTTTCGTCAGTCATTGCAATGAATTGCTGCGCGAGCGCGGTTGGCAGGTCGGCAATGCCGATATCACGGTGATTTGTGAGCGGCCGAAGGTTGGTCCGCATGCGCTGGCCATGCGCGAAAAAGTGGCGCAGCTCCTCGGTATCGGACTGGATCGAGTGAGCATCAAGGCCACGACCAGCGAGAAGCTGGGCTTCACCGGTCGTGAAGAAGGCATAGCCGCGCAAGCCGTCGTGTTGCTGGTGGCCGCATGAAGGCGCTGCCGTTGGCGTTCGGTGCGCCGCTGCTGACCGCCGCGATTCGTAGCGTGCCTGAAGATTTCCAGGTTGATGAACTGCCGGCTTTTGAGGCGACAGGCGAGGGCGAACATCTGCTGCTGGATATCCGCAAGCGCGGCGCCAACACGGTGGCCATCGCCAAGCGCCTGGCCCAATGGGCCGGCGTGCCGGAAATGGGCGTGAGCTACGCCGGGCAGAAAGATCGCCACGCCGTAACCACGCAGCGCTTCAGTGTGCACCTGCCCAAGCGAGTGGCACCGGATCTGGCGGCGCTGGAGTCGGAAGAAATGCAGGTGCTGGCATCGACCTGGCACAACCGCAAGCTGCAACGCGGTGCCCTGGCCGGCAATCGGTTCAAGCTGGTGCTGCGCGATGTTCAGGGCGATCAAGAGGCCATTGCCGAGCGTTTGCAGATCATCGCCGCACGCGGCCTGCCCAACTGGTTTGGCGAACAGCGTTTTGGTCGCGATGGCGGGAACGTACCCGCCGCGTTGCAGATGTTTGCCGGTCGCCGTGTGCGTAAGGATCAGCGTTCGATGCTGCTATCGGCTGCCCGTTCGGCGTTGTTCAACCGGGTGCTGGCTGCGCGCGTGGAGCAGGGGAATTGGGACACGCCGTTGGATGGGGAAGTGTGGATGTTGGACGGCAGTCGTTCGGTGTTTGGCCCTGAGCCGATGAGCGACGTACTGGCCGAGCGTCTGGCGCGCTTCGATATTCACCCCAGCGCGCCACTGTGGGGCGTGGGTGAGCTGCGCTCGACCGGCGCCGCGCGCGCCTTGGAAGATCAGGCCCTGTCCGACGAGCAGGCCATCGCTCTGCGCGCTGGACTGGAACAGGCTGAACTCAAGCAGGAGCGGCGCTCGCTGCGCCTGCGCCCCGCACTGATGCAACACGCCTGGCTGGATGCACAAACGCTGGAGATCTCATTTGCGCTGCCGTCAGGTTGCTACGCAACGGCGGTGCTGCATGAACTGGGCGAAGTGGTTGACGCCAGTCGTGGCGAAATCGATGCCAGTCGCGGCGAAGCATCCGCCGCCGAGTAAGTCGCCGTCTCAGCGATTGGCCAGCAGCACCAGCACTGCGCCGGTGCCGCCTTGCGTCAAGGGCGCGGAATGAAACGCCAGCACATCGTTGCGCTGGCGCAACATCCGATCCACCAGATTCTTCAAGACCGGCGCACCGCCATCGGACTGCAGGCCCTTGCCGTGGATGATGCGTACACAGCCGTGTTCGTGTGCGTGGGCTTCCAGCAGGAACTCGCGCAGCATCATTTCGGCCTGCGCGGCGGTGGCACCGTGCAAGTCCAATTCATCCTGCACTGAATACTGGCCGCGCTTCAGCCGCTGGAACATCCGTGCAGGCAGGTTCTCGCGCCGATAGCTGGCCACGTCGCCAGCATCCAGTGGCGTGCTGGAACGCAACAGCCGGGCAAACTCGCCCAGCGCCTGGGTTTCATCCTGCTCAGCCATGCGTGCGCGCGGCTTGGGGCGGGGTTTGCCCATGGCCGCGGTCTCCACTGGGCGCATCGGCGTCACTTCGCCAATGGCTGAGCGGAACAGGGCGGCATCATCTTCATCATCGGGGTACGGCATGCGCACAGCGTAACGTGCGCTCGGTCGCAGGCAAGTCCTGGTTGAGGGGGAAGTGCCGCGACGCATTCCGGTATCATGGCCCTTCATGTCGGTTCGACCGGTGGTCACCCAGCCGGAAGTGCCGATGACTGCGGCGGCGGGACAGGGGCGCCGCGTGTTGATCCAGTGATTCAGGCCTTTAATGCGCGTACTTGTATCAAACGACGATGGTGTGGACGCTCCGGGCATCAAAGTGCTCGCCGAGGAGCTCCGCAATGCCGGACATGAAGTCACCGTGGTGGCGCCCGACCGTGACCGCTCCGGCGCGTCCAACTCTTTGACCCTCGATCTACCGGTGCGTCTGCGCCGCATCGACCACTACACCTTTGCGGTGTCGGGTACGCCAACCGACTGCGTGCACCTGGCGCTGACCGGCATGCTGGATTACGAGCCGGATATCGTGGTGTCAGGCATCAACAATGCGGCCAACCTCGGCGATGACGTGATCTATTCGGGCACGGTTTCGGCAGCGATGGAAGGCCGTTTCCTTGGCCTGCCATCGGTGGCGGTGTCGTTGGTCACGCACAAGCATGAAGCCAAGCATTTCCGCACGGCTGCCAAGGCTGCGGTGGAAATCGTGGCGCGGCTCATCGCCGATCCGCTGCCGGCCGACACGATTCTCAACGTCAACGTGCCGGATATGGCATGGGAAGACGTTCGCGGCTTTGAGGTTACCCGCCTGGGTAATCGGCATCGCGCCGAGGCCTGCATTCCGGCGACCGACCCGCGTGGCAATACCGTTTACTGGATCGGCCCGGCCGGCAGTGAGCAGGACGCCGGCCCGGGCACCGATTTCCACGCGGTGCGCACCGGTCATATTTCGATCACTCCGATCCAGGTGGATCTGACCCGCTACGAGGCGCTTGAGAAAGTCGCTGGCTGGGTGGGCGGGCTTACCGGCGCATTGGGGAAGGCGGAATGACGCCGCGCCTGCGCCTACAGCCCGAAGCGGTGGGCATCGGTATGACTTCACAACGCGTGCGCGATCGCTTGGTCGACCGCCTGCGCGAGGCCGGCATCGTCAACGAAGCCACCCTCAATGCAGTACGTGTCGTACCTCGCCACCTGTTCATCGACGAGGCTTTGGCTTCCCGGGCCTATGAAGACACGGCTCTGCCGATAGGCCACGGCCAGACCATCTCCCAGCCGTGGGTGGTGGCGCGCATGACTGAGGCGGTCCTGTCGGTTGAACCCAAAACGGTGCTGGAAGTGGGCACCGGCTCCGGTTACCAGGCCGCGATCCTGGCCGCGCTTGGGCTGGAGGTGTTCACTGTCGAGCGCATCGGCGATTTGTTGCGGCAGGCGCGCAAGCGCTTCCGCCATCTGGGGATGAACATCCGCAGCAAACATGACGACGGCCGTATCGGCTGGCCCGAGCATGGTCCGTATGATGCGATCGTGGTGACCGCCGCCGCACCTGCGCTGGTGGATGCATTGATCGAGCAACTCGCCATTGGCGGGCGTTTGGTGGCGCCAGTAGGTGGGCCGGGTGGACAGGTGCTGTTGCAACTGACACGGCAGGCCGATGGCACCATTACCAAGGAAGAACTGGCGCCGGTGAGCTTCGTGCCCCTGCTGTCGGGCATGTTGGACTAAGACAGGATCACCAATCGCAATGAAGATTTTCGGGCCGTTGTACGACCGTGCCATGCGCTGGGCCAGCCACGAGCGTGCGCCCACCTATCTGACGATCCTGAGCTTCATCGAAGCGATCATCTTCCCGGTCATGCCGGAAGTGATGTTGATGCCGATGTGTGTGGCCCAGCCGCGCAAGGGCTGGCGTTTTGCGACGTTGAGCCTGGCGGGCTCGATGGTGGGTGCGCTGGTCGGCTATGCGCTCGGTCATTACGCATTCGAGGCGCTGAAGCCTGTGTTCGCTGCGATGGGCATGCTGCCGGCCATTGAGGCTGGCATTGCCACCTTGCAACAGAAAATGGCCGAATCGCCGTGGGCGGTGGTCACGTTCCTGATATTGGGCGGCTTCATGCCCATCCCGATGAAGGTTTTCACCTGGGCCTCGGGTATCGTCGGCGTACCGTTGCCGCAGTACTTGATCAGCATGTTGGTCGGGCGCGGCAAGCGGGTGTATGTATTGGCAGCGGTGATCCGCTTTGGTGGCGCGCGCGCGGCCGAGGCGCTGCGCCGCTGGATTGAACCGTTGGGCTGGATTGCCACGGTAATCGTGGCCGGCTTGGTCGGTTGGTTGGTCTGGAGGGCGAAATTCGCATGAATGCAAAGCTGTTGGGCAAAGGAATCCGCAATGCGGTGGCACTGCTGGCGATAGCCGCACTGGCCGGTTGCGGCACGGCCACAGTGGTGAAGCCGTCTGGCGGTGGTGCTACGTCGACCACGCCGCGCGCGTCCGTGGCCAAGCCGGGTCAGAGCGTGGTGGTGCGTCGCGGAGACACGCTTTACGGGCTTGCCCGGATCCACAACATCACCCCGCGTGACCTCGGTAACTGGAACGGGCTGGCTGAGCCGTACACGATCTATCCGGGACAGACGCTGCGGCTCTATCCCGGTGGCAGTACCGCAGCAACGCGCCCGGCAACCGGCGGCAGCACCGCGACGCGCCCAACTACCACTACTCCAGCGGCCACTCCGGCACCGGTGAGCAGCGGCATCGGCTGGCGTTGGCCGGCTGAAGGTGCGCTGGTCGGTCGCTTCGTTGCGGGTGAGGCGACCAAGCAGGGCGTCGATATCGCCGGCAGCAGTGGGCAGGCCGTGCGTGCGGCAGGTCCCGGTGTGGTGGTGTATTCGGGCGCCGGTCTGGTGGGTTACGGCGAGTTGATCATCATCAAGCACAACGATCAGTGGCTGTCGGCGTATGGCCACAACCGTAAACGTCTGGTCAATGAAGGTCAGAGCGTCAAGGCGGGTGATCAGATCGCTGAAATGGGCCGCACGGGGACCTCGCGCGACATGCTGCACTTCGAGATCCGCTACAACGGCAAGCCGGTCGATCCGTTGATCTATCTACCGAAGAAGTAAGTTGCCGCGCCCACCCCCTAATGGGCGCGGGCCGGCCTCCGAATGGAACGTCGCTCATTCTTGTGGGGCTTGGGATGATGGCGTGCGCGGTGCGGATCACCGCGGCTGATTTCATCTTGATATGACAGGGGGTCTTCATGCAGAAACCGGACTACTGGTTTCCCGCCAAAACGCAGGGATGGGGGTGGGGATTGCCGATCACCTGGCAGGGCTGGCTCATCTATGCGATTGCCTTCGTGCTGTTGGTTGCTGGCTTTTTCATCTTCCCGCCGGCCACCAGTTATGTGCGCTTCCTGATCTACAACTGGAGCGTTGTTCTGTTGGTGCTGGTGGTGTGCTGGATCAAGGGCGAGCCGTTGCGTCTGCGCTAGGAAACGGTTCAGGCGATTTGATGCCGCTAAATAAAAAGCCCGGCTTCAGGCCGGGCTTTTGCTGTTGGATAGTACGGGCAGCGGGTTCAGTCCGCGCGTTCGACAATGAAAGCCGCCACGACGCGGCGATTCTCGCCAGCCAGTACATTGAAGGTGCGGGCGGCGGAGGCATTGTTCATGACTTCGATGCCAATGCCTTGGGTCAGGCATGCAGCCATTACGGCTGCCGATGGAAATACCTGCTTCTCACCGGTGCCGAGAATCACCACCGCGGGGTTTTGTTCCAGCGCCGGGGCCAAGTGCTCGATGGTTAGATCAGCCACCGCCTGTACCGGCCAATCTTCCAGTAGCGTGTTTGGCGCCAGCACGAAGCTTCGGGTCAGGATGCGGTCATTGACCTTGGCCTGATGGCCGTCGGCCGAGCGCAGGGAATAGCTGTAATCAGGAAGTTCGCGGCTCAACAGCATGGCGGTTTCTCGGCTCTCAGCCGCGGGGTAGCACGATCTGACGGTGTTCCTTGGCCGGGCGATAGAGCACGGCGACGTGGCCGATGCGCTGCACGAGCGCGCTACCACTGGCTTTGGCCAACTCGTCGATAAGGGCATCACGGGTTTCGCGGTCTTCAGCGCCGACCTTCACCTTGATTAGTTCGTGGCGCTCCAGCACTTCGTCCAATTCAGCCAGGAAGGCAGGCGTGACCCCCTTGCCACCGATCTGCAGCAGTGCTTTCAGATCGTGCGCGATGCCGCGCAGGAATCGGTTCTGGGCCGAGGTCAGGACAATAGACATGCAGGAATACGGGTTATCAAGGGGGTTCAGGGTATCATGACCACCCCTGTGAGCCCTATTGCCAATGCCCTCCCGTAGTAAGAGCAGCCAGCGCTGGTTGAAAGAACACTTCTCCGATCCTTTTGTGAAAAAGGCCCAGAAGGAGGGCATGCGCTCGCGTGCAGCCTATAAGTTGGAAGAGCTGTTGGAGCGTGACCGGCTGCTGAAGCCGCACATGGTGGTGGTCGACCTGGGCGCTGCGCCCGGTGGCTGGTCGCAACAGGTGCGTAGGCAGATGGGCGACACTGGCCGGGTGCTGGCGTTGGATATTCTGGAAATGCCGCCTTTAGCAGGCGTGGAGTTCCTTCACGGCGACTTCAGGGAGCAGGACGTTCTATCTCAGTTTGAAGCCATGGTCGGCGATCAGCCGGTGGACCTTGTGCTGTCGGATATGGCCCCCAATAAAAGCGGTATGGATGCCGTCGACCAGCCGCGGATGATGCACTTGGCGGAGTTGGCGTTGGATTTTGCCGACAACCACCTCAAGCCCGGTGGCGCGTTCCTGATTAAGTTGTTCCAGGGCGTTGGCTTTGATGATTACGTACGCGAGATGCGTCGTCGTTATGAAAAAGTCGCCATTCGCAAGCCGGACGCTTCACGCAAGCGTTCATCTGAGGTTTATGCCTTGGGTCAAGGCAAGCGTGCGCAGATCAAGTAATCTCAATCACATAAATTGCGTCAGAAATTAGAGGAACGCCGGAGCCGATGAGGATGAACGACTTGACCAAGAACCTCCTGCTATGGGTGGTTGTCGCCGTCGTGCTGATGGTGGTGTTCCAGAGCTTTGCGCCCCGTGGCGCAGCTGTGACTGCCGGTGATGCACGCAACTACACCCAGTTCCTGCAGGAAGTGGACTCGGGCCGGATTAAATCGGTCGAGTACACCGACAAAACCACGTTGACCACCAACCACCTGCGCTTCAAGCGTTCGGATGGCTCGGAAGGCGCGCTGTTCGCTCCGGCCGATTCCAAGTTGCTGGATCAGCTGTATTCCAAGAACGTTGAAGTAGCGCGTCAGGAGCCTGCTACCGGCCCGGGTTTCTGGGGCCTGGTGCTGCAGTTCTTGCCAGTATTGCTGCTGATCGGCTTCTGGATTTTCATGATGCGCCAGATGCAGGGCGGTGGCGGTGGTGCCAAGGGCGCGATGTCCTTCGGCAAATCACGCGCCAAGCTGCAGGGCGAGGATCAGATCAAGGTCACCTTCGCTGACGTCGCAGGTTGCGATGAAGCCAAGGAGGAAGTGGGCGAACTGGTCGAGTTCCTGCGTGATCCGACCAAGTTCACCAAGCTCGGCGGCAAGATTCCGCGCGGCGTCCTGATGGTGGGTCCGCCGGGTACCGGCAAGACGCTGCTGGCCCGGGCCATTGCTGGCGAGGCCAAGGTGCCTTTCTTTGCGATCTCCGGCTCGGACTTCGTTGAAATGTTTGTCGGCGTCGGCGCCAGCCGTGTGCGCGACATGTTCGAGCAGGCCAAGAAGCACGCGCCGTGCATCATCTTCATCGACGAAATCGATGCCGTGGGTCGTCATCGCGGCTCGGGCATGGGTGGTGGTCATGATGAGCGCGAGCAGACTCTGAACCAGATGCTGGTCGAAATGGACGGCTTTGAGGGCGGCGAAGGGGTGATCGTTATCGCCGCCACCAACCGCCCTGACGTCTTGGACAAGGCGCTGCTGCGTCCGGGCCGTTTCGACCGTCAGGTCATGGTTGGTTTGCCCGACATCAAGGGCCGCGAGCAGATTCTGCGCGTGCACTTGCGCAAGGTGCCGGCTGCGGATGACGTCAAGCCGGAAGTGCTGGCACGTGGTACCCCGGGTTTCTCCGGTGCCGATCTGGCCAACCTGATCAATGAAGGCGCCCTGTTTGCGGCTCGTCGCAACAAGCAGGAAGTCGACATGAAGGACTTCGAAGACGCAAAGGACAAGATTTACATGGGTCCCGAGCGTCGCAGCATGGTCATGCGTGAGGACGAGCGCCGCAACACCGCGTATCACGAGTCCGGCCATGCGGTGGTGGCGATGTCGCTGCCCAAGGCCGACCCGGTGCACAAGGTGACGATCATGCCGCGTGGCTGGGCATTGGGCGTGACCTGGCAGTTGCCGGAGCACGACCACATCAGCAAGTACAAGGACCGCATGCTGGAAGAGCTGGCGATCCTGTTCGGTGGCCGCATCGCCGAGGAAATCTTCGTCGGTCAGATGTCGACCGGTGCTTCCAACGACTTCGAACGCGCCACCAAGTTGGCCCGTGGCATGGTGACCAAGTACGGCATGTCCGACGTGATGGGCACCATGGTCTATGCCGATGAAGAAGCCAGCTACGGCATGCACAGCAAGACCATTTCCGAGGCCACTCAGCAGAAGGTGGACGCGGAAATCCGTCGCCTTCTGGACGAGCAGTACGACGTTGCCAAGAAGATCCTGGAAGAAAAGCGTGAAATCGTCGAAGCGATGACCGCCGCGTTGCTGGAGTGGGAGACCATTGATGCCGACCAGGTCAAGGCGATCATGGAAGGCCGCGTGCCTTCGCCGCCGGCAGGCTGGGTAGCCAAGGTCGTCAACAATGACCGTACCGATGACGGCAAGGGTGGCGATGACCAGCGCCCGGTGACGCCGATCACCGATCCGGCCGGTCAGCACTGATCTTCGTGCGATAGCTGCAGAAAACGGGCCGGTTTACCGGCCCGTTTTTGTATGCGCCCACCGCAGCGGTGGGCGAGAATAGACCCTGTCTTCTGCCTCTCCGGTCCCGCCATGAACGACCCAAAGCCGCCACAGCCACCGCCGCTCTACATGCCGGAAATGATCATCGCCACTGTTGCCGGTGTCGCTTTTGGCCTGAAGTACAACAATTTCCTGGCCGGCATTTTTATTGGTGTGGTGCTGGGCGTGGTGATGAGCCTGATCGGCCACAAGATCCGTTCAAGGAATAAACGCTGATGTTCGACACAGCACCGACACTGGATTGCGCTGGCCGCCTGTTGCGGCTGGACCGGCCGCAGGTGATGGGCATCGTCAACGTCACCCCGGATTCCTTCTCCGATGGTGGACAGCATTTCAGCGTCGATGCGGCCATCGCACATGCATTATCGCTGGTTGAGCAGGGTGCCGATCTGCTGGACGTGGGCGGTGAGTCCACCCGGCCCGGCGCTACGCCGGTATCGGTACAGGAAGAGATCGATCGTGTGATGCCGGTGATCGAAGCACTTGTCGCCCGTATTGGTGTGCCCGTGAGCGTGGATACGTTCAAGCCCGAGGTGATGCGCGCTGCATTGGCGGTCGGCGCTGGCATGGTCAATGACGTGCAGGCGCTGCGGCAACCGGGGGCGTTGGAGGTTGTCGCCGGCTCCGATGCGGCGGTAGTGCTCATGCATGCAGTGGGCGGCCCTTACGATGCAGGTGCTGCGCAGGCGTATGGTGACATTGCGGCAGAGGTGCAGCGCTTCCTGACCGAGCGCGTGTTTGCGGCTGAGATGGCGGGCATCGGCCGCAAGCGACTGGCAATTGATCCCGGTTACGGCTTCAACAAGGATGTCGCACAGAACTTCGCACTCCTCGCCGGACAGGAACGGCTTCTGACGCTGGGCGTGCCGGTGCTGGCGGGTCTGTCGCGCAAGCGCTGTATCGGCGATATCACGGGCCGTGCCGTTGCGGCGGACCGTGTTGCGGGTTCGGTGGCCGCACATCTGTTGGCGGTACAGCGCGGCGCGATGATCGTGCGCGTGCACGATGTCGCAGCGACAGTCGACGCGCTGAAGGTGCTGGCTGCCATGGATGCCGTGCCCGCGCCGCGCAATGACAAACCGACGATGCCGCGCTGGCCGGACGAGGATTGATGGCTGGGGATCAACGCCCGCTGGCCATTGCCCTGATGGGGCCGACCGCTTCGGGCAAGACGGCGGCGGCGATTGCGCTGGCCAAGGCTTATGACGGGGAGATCATCAGCGTTGATTCGGCGCTGGTGTATCGCGGTTTGAATATTGGCGCGGCCAAGCCGGATGCCGAAGAACAGGCTGGCATCCGGCATCACTTGCTGGACCTGCGTGACCCGTGGCAGACCTACTCGGCCGCCGAGTTCGCTGCCGCTGCCGCTGCTGCGGTGCGCGACATCGTGACGCGCGGCAAGTTGCCGATTCTAGCCGGCGGCACGGGCCTGTACTTTCGCGCGTTGTTACAGGGCCTGTCGCCGATGCCGGAGGCTGATCCAGCCTTGCGCGTGCAGATCACTGTCGAAGCCGAAACGCTGGGCTGGCCGGCAATGCATGCGCAGTTGGCGCAGGTGGACACTGCTGCCGCCAAGCGCATCCATGCCACTGACCCGCAGCGTATCCAGCGAGCGCTAGAGGTGTACCGGCTGACGGGCAAGCCGATCAGCTATTGGCAGGCGCAACCTGGCATCGCTCGTCTGCCGGCCCGAGTGCTCAAGCTGGTACTGGCGCCAACGGACCGCGCGGTGTTGCATCAGCGCATCGCCAAACGCTTCGACCAGATGCTGGCCAATGGCTTTCTCGACGAAGTACGGCAACTGCGTGCCTTGCCACAGATGACGAAAGTGGAGAATCCGCTGGACCTTCCTGCAGTGCGGGCGGTGGGCTATCGGCAGGCGTGGCAGTTCCTGGACGGGGAGGGCACCGCCGCTGAATTGCGTGACAAAGGAATATTCGCGACCCGCCAGCTGGCCAAGCGCCAGCTGACCTGGTTGCGTGGCGAGCTGGATGCCCGCTGGCTGGATCCCACCAGCGACATGCAACGCCTGCAGAACGCCGTTTCGCTGTTTCTGGGAAGGTGAGAGGCTGCCCAGCGGTGTAACATCGCTATTCCGGATCGGCGCATGGGGAGTCGCTGAATCCGGCCCATAAGAACAATAACGAGGAGTAGACGATGTCCAAGGGGCAGTCTTTGCAGGATCCGTTTCTGAACGCGTTGCGTCGCGAGCGCGTGCCAGTGTCGGTGTACCTGGTCAATGGCATCAAATTGCAGGGCACGATCGAGTCGTTCGATCAGTTTGTGGTGCTCCTGCGCAATACCGTCAGTCAGATGGTCTACAAGCACGCCATTTCCACCGTGGTGCCGGCGCGCAACGTCAAGGTTGGCCCGGGCGGTGGTTACGTGCAGTCGTCCGATTCTGATAGCAGCCAGGCAGTCGATGAAGACAACGATAGCGACAACGAATAAGCAGGTAACGGCGCATGTTTGACCGCTCAAAGAAGGGCGAGCATGCGCTGTTGATCCAGCCGCACGTTGGGCGGGTGGAAGAGGATGTGCTGGAAGAGTTCACCGATCTGGCCCGCTCCGCCGGCGCCAGCATCGCCGCGACGCTCACCGCGCGCATGGATCGCCCCAATCCGTCCACATTGATCGGCAGCGGCAAGCTGGATGAAGTCAAAGCTGCCGCTGACGCCACCGGCGCCGATCTAGTGCTGGTCAACCACCAACTCTCGCCCGTGCAGGAGCGCAACCTGGAGCGCTTCCTGGAGCGGCGCGTGATTGACCGTACCGGTCTGATCCTGGATATCTTCGCCCAGCGTGCACATAGCCACGAAGGCAAGTTGCAGGTCGAGTTGGCGCAGCTGCGGCACATGGCGACGCGTCTGGTGCGAGGTTGGACTCACCTTGAACGTCAGCGCGGTGGTGCCATCGGCCTGCGTGGTCCGGGTGAAACCCAGCTTGAAACCGACCGCCGCCTGCTGCAGAAGCGGGTAGAACAGCTGCAGAAGCGGCTGGAAAAAGTGGAAGTGCAGCGCACCCAGATGCGCCGCGCGCGCGTACGCAGTGAAATGCCGCGCGTTGCCCTGGTGGGCTATACCAACGCCGGCAAATCCACGTTGTTCAATGCCTTGACGGGTGCTGATGCCTACGCCGCCGACCAGCTGTTTGCCACGCTGGATCCGACAGTACGGCGCATCATGCTGCCGGGCGGCAATGCAATGCTGGCCGACACGGTCGGCTTCGTGCGCAATCTGCCACATGATCTGGTGGCGGCATTCCGTTCGACGCTCTCCGAGGCCCGTGAAGCCGACTTCCTGCTGCATCTGGTCGATGCAGCCGATCCACTACGTGAAGAGCGCATCGCGCAGGTCGATGAAGTGTTGGAGGCTGTGGGTGCGGGTGGTTTGCCGCAACTGCTGGTATTCAACAAGATTGATCGCATCGAAGGGGCCGAGGTGCGGCATGACGCGCAGGATGGCGTTCCGGACGAGGCGCGGCGCGAGCGGGTCTGGGTTTCCGCACGCGATGGGCGTGGCCTGGAGTTGCTGCAGTCGGTACTGGGCAAGCGGCTGGGGCTGCAGCACGTCACTGGCACAGTGCGCCTGCCGCCGAGCGCGGGTCGCCTGCGTTCGCGTCTACACCAGCTTGAGGTCGTCCGCAGCGAGCAGGCTGACGAAGAAGGCTGGTTGATCGAAGTGGATCTTCCCATCGCCGAGGCCGAAAAGCTGGCCGCCAGCGCAGAGGGTGCGGTCATTCGTGCGCTGTTGCCGGAGCCGGAGCCGGAATGGTGAGCCGCGGCTTTCATTGAAGAAACACCACAAAGGGTCGCTGAGCGGCCCTTTGCTTTTATAGGGCTTAAGACGGTGAGCCGAGCAGGCGCCGGCAAAGTGCGATACAACGCTGGCGATCCCCACGGAAACCGCCATGACGTCCCCCACCGACATTGAACTTGACCAGTTGGCTGCCCGGCTCGGGGAGCGCCTCCGAGCAGCCCGCGACAGTGTGGTTACCGCCGAGAGCTGTACGGGCGGTTGGATTGCCAAGGCAATGACCGGCGTGGCCGGTTCGTCCGACTGGTTCGACAGCGGCATGGTCGCTTACAGCTACGAGGCCAAGCAGGCATTGCTCGGCGTTCGCCCGCAGACGCTGGAAAGCCAAGGTGCGGTCAGCCGCGAAACCGTGATTGAAATGGTGTCGGGCGCGCTGGTGCATTCCGGCGCCAGCGTTTCTGTAGCGGTTACCGGCATTGCTGGTCCCGGCGGCGGTAGCGATGACAAACCGGTCGGCACGGTGTGGATAGGCTGGAAACGTCGCGGTGGGTACACCCGTGCCGAGCTGTTCCACTTCGATGGCGACCGTGATGCCGTACGTAGGCAGACCGTGGCGGCCGCATTACGGGGTCTGGAAGCGCTGTAGCTCAAATGGCTTGACGCTGCATTTGTTAGTAGTAATACTACTAACCATGAATCTGACTGACACCCAGCAAGCCATCCTCGATCTGATTGCCGAGCGCATCGAAGCGGAGGGAGTGCCGCCATCGCAGACCGAGATCGCCCGCGCCTTTGGCTTCAAAGGTGTGCGCTCGGCCCAATATCACCTGGATGCCCTGGAGGCCGCTGGCGCCATCGAGCGCGTGCCTGGTCGTGCTCGCGGCATTCGCTTGGTTCGGCCACCGGTGGGCCCGGACGTGACGGCTACAGCGATGGCTGCGGCCAACGACCAGGTGCTGCGCCTGCCGATCCTCGGTCGCGTTGCTGCCGGGTTACCGATCGGTGCCGATATCGGTTCGGACGATTACGTGGTGCTGGACAAGGTGTTTTTCTCACCCGCACCGGATTACCTGCTGAAAGTGCAGGGCGACTCAATGATCGACGAAGGCATCTTCAATGGCGACTTGATCGGCGTACATCGCACCCGCGACGCGCGTTCGGGGCAGATCGTGGTGGCGCGCATCGATGACGAGATCACTGTCAAGTTGCTGAAGATCGCCAAGGATCGCATCCGGCTGTTGCCGCGCAATCCCGACTACGCGCCCATCGAAGTGTTGCCTGATCAGGATTTCTCAATAGAAGGGCTTTATTGCGGCCTGCTCCGGCCAAACCGGTGAAGTTCGCACGCTCCTTAGTCACAGCACCTTGTTTTTCCTATGTCGGGCAGGTGGGTGTGCTGCTGCCGGTATCCTTGCAGACCCAATAATTTTGTTGTCTCGCCACAGTCTCAGCCTTTGCGATACGACGCCCTTACAGTGGACCCCATGACGAAATCAACGAAAGCAAACCCGAGGACGAATCCGATGGATGAGAACAAGAAGCGCGCGCTTGCTGCCGCACTGGGCCAGATCGAAAAGCAGTTCGGCAAGGGTTCGGTGATGCGCATGGGCGACCGTGTTGTTGAGCCCGTCGAGATCATTCCGACCGGTTCGTTGATGCTGGATATCGCGTTGGGTATCGGTGGCCTGCCGAAGGGCCGTGTGGTCGAGATCTACGGCCCGGAATCCTCGGGCAAGACCACGCTGACGCTGCAAGCCATCGCCGAATGCCAGAAACTGGGGGGCACCGCAGCCTTCATCGACGCTGAGCACGCGCTGGATCCGATCTACGCCGGCAAGTTGGGTGTGAATGTTGATGATCTGCTGCTGTCGCAGCCGGATACCGGCGAACAGGCGCTGGAAATCGCCGACATGCTGGTGCGCTCAGGTTCGGTGGACATTGTGGTGATCGATTCGGTCGCCGCGCTGACGCCCAAGGCCGAAATCGAAGGCGAAATGGGTGATCAGCTGCCGGGTCTGCAGGCCCGCTTGATGAGCCAGGCGCTGCGTAAGCTGACCGGTAACATCAAGCGCTCCAATACACTGGTGGTGTTCATCAACCAGCTGCGCCACAAGATCGGCGTGATGATGCCCGGCCAGAGCCCGGAAGTGACCACTGGCGGTAATGCACTGAAGTTCTATGCCTCGGTGCGCCTGGATATCCGCCGTATTGGTGCGATCAAGAAGGGCGACGAGATCATTGGCAACCAGACCAAGATCAAGGTGGTCAAGAACAAACTGGCCCCGCCCTTCAAGCAGGTCATCACTGAAATCCTTTACGGCGAAGGCATTTCCCGCGAGGGTGAGCTGATCGACATGGGTGTGGAGGCCAAGCTCGTTGAGAAGGCTGGCGCTTGGTACAGCTACGGCGACGAGCGGATCGGCCAGGGCAAAGACAATTCCCGTGGCTACCTGCGTGACAACCCGCAGGTGGCGGCCAAGCTCGAAGCTGAACTACGTGAGCGGTTCCAGCCTGCCGAAGCTGCGCGTGAGGAAGGCGACAGCGAGCCGGGTGACGAGTGAGTTTCCCGTGGGGGCGGGCGGCGCATCGTCAGTGACGCTGTCCCGCCCCCACGGCATTGAATCCAGGAGGATAGGTGCCACGGAAGGCGCAATCCTGATTGGGCGATAGCGTAATGAATGATTTTGATGAGCCATCGGCTGGTAAGCGCAAGCGCCGCGTCGAGCAGACGCCGTTGCAGCGGGCCTTGGGCTTGCTGGTCCGGCGGGAGCATTCGCGCAAAGAGTTGGGGCGCAAACTGAAGGCGCGCGGCATCGAGGCGGAAGCTGCGAATGCAGCGATAGCGCGTCTGGCGGACGAGGGCTGGCAGGATGACACCCGGTTTGCCGAGATGCTGGTGCGCAGTCGCGTAAATGGAGGCTATGGCCCACTGCATATCCGGGCCGAGTTAGGTACTCATGGGCTGGACAGCGCGCAGATCGAGGCCGCCATGGCGACCTTTGAGGGCGACTGGGTCGAGAACGCGCGGGACTTGATATGCCGCCGTTTTGGCGAGGGTGGCCCGCAGGAACTGTCGCAGCGGCGCAAGGCCGCGGACTTGTTGGCACGGCGAGGGTTTGATGGCAGCTGTATCCGCAGCGCCACCCGGTACGATCCTGAGGACTGACCGGGCTGGGCCTGATACCCTTTCAGGGTTTCGGTTGTCCCGAATTCCCGCGCCCTCTGGGCTGCTGGGACCCGTTTGCCAGCTTATAGCCAGTCCCCATGAATACACCTGCCAAATTCACTACCTCCCAGATCCGCAGCGATTTCCTCGATTTCTTCAAGAGTAAGGGCCACACCATCGTGCCATCGGCACCGCTGGTGCCGGGAAACGACCCGACCTTGTTGTTCACCAATTCCGGCATGGTGCAGTTCAAGGATGTGTTCCTGGGCGCGGAGAAGCGCAGCTATGTGCGCGCTGCCGACGTCCAGCGCTGCCTGCGTGCAGGCGGCAAGCACAACGACCTTGACCAGGTCGGTTACACCGCTCGCCACCACACCTTCTTTGAAATGCTGGGCAACTGGTCATTCGGCGATTACTTCAAGAAAGACGCCATTGCCTGGGCATGGGAGCTGCTGACTCAGGTTTGGAAGCTGCCGGCAGAGCGCCTACTGGTCACCGTGTATCACAACGATGACGAAGCCTTCGCGCTTTGGCGCGACATGGTGGGCATCCCAGAAAGCCGAATCGTGCGTATCGGCGACAACAAGGGCGCGCCGTACGCCTCGGATAATTTCTGGCAGATGGCCGACACCGGCCCTTGCGGCCCCTGCACCGAGATCTTTTTCGACCACGGTGACCACATTGCAGGTGGCCCTCCGGGTTCTCCGGATGAAGATGGTGACCGCTTCATCGAAATCTGGAACCTGGTGTTCATGCAGTTCGACCGGCAGCCCGATGGCACGCTGGTGCCGCTGCCGGCACCGTGCGTGGATACCGGTATGGGTCTGGAGCGCTTGGCTGCGATCCTGCAGCACGTGCATACCAACTATGAAATCGACCTGTTCCAAGCACTTATCCGCAAGGCTTCCGAGCTGACCGGCACCGCCGACCTTGAGAACAAATCGCTGCGCGTGATCGCTGATCACATCCGTGCCTGCTCGTTCCTGATCGTCGATGGCGTGCTGCCGTCGAATGAAGGTCGTGGCTATGTGCTCCGTCGGATCATTCGCCGCGCTCTGCGTCATGGTTGGATGCTGGGTGTGCGTCAGCCCTTCTTCAACAAGCTGGTGCCGACCCTGGTCGAGCAGATGGGTGAAGCCTATCTGGAGCTGCCGGCACAGGCGGATACCGTGGTGCGTGCATTGTTGGCCGAAGAAGAGCGTTTCGCTGAGACGCTGGACGCTGGCATGAAGATTTTTGATGACGTAGCGGCCAAGGTCAGCGACGGCGTGATCCCGGGCGCTGATGCATTCCGTCTGTACGACACGTATGGCTTCCCGGTCGACCTGACTGCCGACATCGCGCGTGAGCGGGGCATGACGGTGGACATGGTCGCCTTTGACGCCTCGATGGAGCAACAGCGCGAAATGGCGCGAGCCGCCGGCAAGTTTGGTGGTGGCGTGCAATTGCCGGCGGATCTGGTAGCAACGTTGTCGCCGACCGTGTTCCAGGGTTACGACAAGCTGCAGGGCGATGGTCTGAAAGTGGTCGCGCTGATCAAGGATGGCCGACCGGTGGATGCGGTGCAGGCGGGTGACGAGGTCATCTTGTTCACCGCACAGACGCCGTTCTATGCCGAGTCCGGTGGTCAGGTGGGCGACACCGGCGTGCTGTCGGGTGCGGGCGTCACTGTTGAAGTGACCGACACTCAGAAGTTCGCCGGTCAATTCCATGGTCACGTTGGCCGTGTTGGGCAGGGTAGCCTCAAGATTGGCGATACGCTGTCTGGCAGCGTTGATGCCGCGCGCCGTAGCGCCACAATCCTCAACCATTCGGCAACCCACTTGTTGCACGCCGCGCTGCGCGAAGTGTTGGGCACGCATGTGCAGCAGAAGGGCTCGCTGGTGGCGCCGGATCGTCTCCGCTTCGACTTTGCCCACTTCCAGCCGATCAGTGCGGAGGAGCTGGCGCTGGTCGAGCGCAAGGTTAACGAGCAGGTGCGCGCCAACAATGCTGCCGAAGTGCACAACATGGGCATGCAGGAAGCGCTCGACTTCGGTGCCATGGCGCTGTTTGGCGAGAAGTACGGCGAGAACGTCCGTGTGCTGAAGATGGGTGAGTATTCGACCGAGCTGTGCGGTGGCACCCACGTTTCACGTACCGGTGATATCGGTTTGTTCAAGATCACCTCCGAAGGTGGTGTCTCGTCCGGCGTCCGCCGTATTGAGGCGGTGACCGGGCAGGGCGCGCTGGACTACGTTGCTGATGAAGAGCAACGTCTGCATGAGGCTGCGCAATTGCTGGGTGGCAGTGCGGGCGACGTGGTGGACAAGATCCGCCAGCTGGGCGAGCGACAGAAGAAGCTGGAGCGCGAGCTGGAGGCCCTCAAGGCCAAGGTGGCGTCCGGTGCGACAGCTGATCTGGCTGGATCGGCGGTGGATGTGGCGGGCGTGAAGGTGCTCGCTGTGCGTCTGGAGGGCTTTGACGCCAAGGCGCTGCGTGAGGCGGTGGATCGCCTGCGTCAGCAGCTGGGTGACGCGGTGATCCTGCTGGCAGGCGTGCAGGACGGCAAGGCGGCATTGGTGGCGGGTGTGAACGGTTCGGCAATGGGTAAGGTCAAAGCCGGGGAACTGCTCGCTCATGTAGCCGGTCAAATTGGCGGTAAGGGCGGTGGTCGTCCGGATATGGCGCAGGGTGGTGGTGAGGACGGCCCGAAGCTGTTGGCTGCGCTTGAGGGTGTGGTCGCTTGGGTCCAGCCACATCTCGCCTGAATGTGAACAATCCGGTGCCTTGAAGGTGCCAACACCCTACCGGTAACATTGGGAGTCTTTTCCCTTGTCGTGGGGCGCAGTCTTAGGACGCGCGCCAATGCCGGTGGGGAATCCATCCGGTTCCATGGAGATTTGCAAAATGTTGATCCTGACTCGCCGAGTAGGCGAAACCTTGATGATCGGAGACTCGGTCAGCGTGACCGTGCTCGGCGTCAAGGGCAACCAGGTACGTATTGGTATCACTGCTCCGAAGGATGTGGCGGTGCATCGCGAGGAAATTTTTCAGCGTATCCAGCGCGGTGATGAGCCGGTTGCACCCGGAAGTGAAGAAACTTCCGAATAAGGGTTTACCTTTCACCCCGTTAAACGTTATTCTTCGCGCCCCGCTACGGAATACGCAGCGGGCAAGAGAAACGGAGTGATGCCCGAGTGGCTGAAGGGGCTCCCCTGCTAAGGGAGTATAGGGTTAAAAGCTCTATCGAGGGTTCGAATCCCTCTCACTCCGCCAGTTCAAAAAAGCCCCTTTTTGGGGCTTTTTTGTTGTCTGAAATTTAGCGCGTGTAACGGCAATTTTTGTGGACTGAAGATGTTGTGAGGTGGATGACGTTGCCGTGTGTGACAAGGGTGCTGCCCGTGTGGGGAGGTCGCGCTGGTGGGCTGCTCTGAGCTCGTGTGCGGCGCCGGAGGCTGATGGTGGTGCACGGCGCTGCCGTGGGGCTCGCGAGGTGCGGAGCTCTGCGGCAATCGTTGAGGGGCTAGCTAGCGCGCCGTGCTGCATGTGAGGGTGTTTGTATGACGTTGATGCATGCATGCGAGCGTGCAGGAGATGGTGCTGCTTGCCGCTCATCAAAAGGCGCGCATAAAAAAACAGCAGGCAATGCCTGCTGTTTTTTTGAAATGGTGCGCCCGGAGAGATTCGAACTCCCGACCGCCTGGTTCGTAGCCAGGTACTCTATCCAACTGAGCTACGGGCGCGCATTTTCATTTTTGTTTGAAGCTTGCAGAATCAAGTTCTGCATTCTGACGTGGTGCGCCCGGAGAGATTCGAACTCCCGACCGCCTGGTTCGTAGCCAGGTACTCTATCCAACTGAGCTACGGGCGCGTCGTCAGGAGCGAGATTATGCGGATATGCTGCGTTTGCGTCAATGTTTTTTGTGAAATTTTCTTAATCTTCGTGATGAATCAATGCAGCAACGACAGCTTGCGGTGCTTTCATCCAGCGGAAGTGGTCGGCGGCAGTGCCCAGCTCACCGGATGACATCGCGCGCAGCGTGTGGGTGGCGTTGGGCATCTTCTGCAGCAGGGAGCGCATCGAACTGACGGGGGCCAGCCAATCGTCATCGAATACCAGTGCCGTCACCGGGGCGTTGAGCGTGTGCATGCCCGCTTCCAGGTCGACAGACATTCCGTCGGCGGCGTAATGATTGCTCAGGCCTACACGCGCCCAGTCGCGGATCAGGCTGCGCGCCTCGGTGCCACCGAAGCCGACACGTCGGCCGGGCAAGGCGCCGCGCTTGCGGGCCAGCCATGGCAGAAAGCGATAGGCCAGCGGCAGCAGGTAGCGACGCGGCACTGGAAAACTACGCCACCACGGTGTGCCGCTCGCCACCAGCCAGAGGGCTTGCAGATCCGCGTTGCGTAAGCCGGCGTAACAGCAGCTCAACTGGCCGCCCAGGCTGTGGCCGCCCAGGCGCAGTGGCAGGCCGGGGAGCGTGTGTTGCACGACGGCTTCGGCGGCGGGCAGGTCGTAGTGCAGCAGTTCGCGATAGCCCCAGTCATGGTGGTGATCCGGACGCAGACTGCTGCTGCCGTTTCCGCGCCATTCGTGCAGGAATACGGCGATGCCTTCGGCGGCCAGTGCTTCGGCGAACGCTTGATAGTTGCGCGCCGACACGCCCAATGCGGGCAACCAGAGCAGGCTGGCTATTGGTTGCTCCGGCATGTAGGCAAGCAGTTCGAAACGATGGCCATCGGCGCTGATGACTTGCAGGCATGCAGGAGTCTTCATGCTTTGGGCGCTGCGCCGAAGTGGTCGAGTACCATCACTTCGCTGCGGCCCGGTTGGTAGCCGACTTGCAGGCCGCGTGCAATGTAGTCGATGGCCGCTTCGCAGGCATTGGGTAGCGACAGCCCACGGCATAGCTGCGCGGCAATGGCAGAGGCAAGTGTGCAGCCGGTGCCGTGTGCATCTACGGGCAGTCGTACGTGACTGAATTCTTCACGGGCAACACCGTCGAAGTAGCGGTCAATGACACGGTTGCCTTCATGTAGATGGCCGCCTTTGAGCAGTACAGCACGTGTGCCCATATCGAGTAATGCTGCCGCCGCATCTTCGGCTTCATCGGCATTGGTGATGCTGCGGCCGAGCAGCAGTTCGGCTTCCGGTGTGTTGGGTGTGAGCAGCGTGGCCAGTGGCAGCAGGCGCTCGCGCATGGCGCGCAGTGCGCTGTCTTCCAGGAGTTTTGCGCCGCTTGTGGCGACCATTACCGGGTCGAGTACGACATGCGGCGGACGATGTTTCTCCAGCGCATCGGCGACGAGGTGGATCACCTCGGCATTGGCGAGCATGCCAAGTTTCACTGCGTGGATATCGAAGTCGTCGAAGCAGGCGTCGATCTGTGCTTGCAGGAACGACATCGGCGGTATGTGAGCGGCCGTGACGCCGCGTGTGTTCTGCGCAGTGAGGGCGGCGATGGCGGACAGGCCGTGCACGCGATGCGCAGCGAATGCTTTGAGATCCGCCTGGATGCCGGCGCCGCCGCCGGAGTCAGAGCCGGCGATAGTGAGGGCGGAAACTGGGGTGGAAGGGGTCATGCGGGGATTGTGCAATGTTTGTCGATGGCTTTGCTCACCGTTGCCGCAGGAGCACATATTGCCGGTAGATCACATAGCCAAGCCCGACCAAGCCGGTGAGCAGTGCCGGTACGAGTAGCGCGTCGTATTGCCAGCGCACGAACAACCAGGCTCCCATTACGCCACCTGCCAGGAAGCCGCTGATGATCAGGCCGCTTAGCGTCAGCCGACGAACTGGCAGGGGCAGGCCACGTAGCAGGTGTCCCAGGCCAATGCCGAGATCAGTGAACATACCGCTGAGGTGGGTGGTGCGCACCACTGCACCGCTGAAGGTGGTGGCCATGGCGTTCTGCAGTCCGCAGGCCATCGCAGCTGACATTGCACCCCAAACCTGCTGATGTTTGAACAGCGGAATGGCGAGGAATAGCAGTGCCGATTCCAGAGCCAGCGCGATGCCGTAACGCCGCCCGAGCTGCAGTGTGCTGTCCTGGATGATCAGCCCACTGAGCGTCGCCCCCAGCGAGAAGGCGATCAGTAGCCCCCACAAATGCCCGATGGCGCGCCAATCGCCTTGCATCAGCGCCATGCCCAGCTGACTGGTGCTGCCGGTAAGGTGGCTGACCGCCTGGTGCTCAAAGCCGAGAAAACCGACCACATTGACCATGCCGGCGACGCAGGACAGTGTGATCGCTCCGATCCAGACCCAGGTGGGCAGCCGAATTCCCATGCCGACGCTCCCGTTATTGCGTGGGTGGCGGGCCGTTGAACTGGACGTCGGAGAAGGTGCTGGTTTGTGGGTCGTACACCGCACCCCAGAACTGCTTGCCGCCATCGCAGACGCGGATGGCTTCGCGTGCTGGATTGATCTCGCTGTGGTCCGGCAACGGGAAGGCGTTGATGTAGATCAAGCGCTTGCCGCTGGACTCAAAACCGACGTACTGGCGATTGCTCAGGCTGGGCTCGGTAACGCGGGAGGCCAGCTGGGGCAGCTGGCTCTCCAGTGCTTCAATATCAGTGCGAGCAGGCGCCCAATAGCCGGTTACCGTGCCGGCGTGGCGAGCAGGGCTGTCGCGCGAGCAGGTGTCGAGCACCTGCGCGGCGACGATCGGGCGTGTGACCACCCACGACTGGCCAGCCTTGATTGCAGTCGGCACGCTGGTGCCGGGTTTGATATTGGAAGGTGTGCAGGCGGCCAGCGCGAGCGACGCGCTGGCCAGCAGCAGGACGTGCAGGTGTTTCACAGAACCTCCGAGGCGTAATCGGCCAGGCGCGAACGCTCGCCCCGGCGCAATGTGATGTGCGCACTGTGCGGCCAATTCTTGAAGCGGTCCACCGCATAGGTGAGGCCGGATGTGGTTTCGGTCAGATAGGGCGTGTCAATCTGTTCAACATTGCCCAGACAGACGATCTTGGTGCCGGGGCCGGCACGGGTGATCAGGGTCTTCATCTGCTTCGGGGTGAGGTTCTGGGCTTCGTCCAGGATCAGGTAGCGCGACAGGAAGGTGCGCCCACGCATGAAGTTGAGTGAGCGGATCTTGATGCGGCTGGCCAGCAGGTCGTTGGTGGCCGCGCGGCCCCAGGTGCCGCCTTCCTGGTTGTGGGTGAGCACTTCGAGGTTGTCGGTGAGCGCGCCCATCCACGGCGTCATCTTTTCTTCTTCGGTACCGGGCAGAAAGCCAATGTCCTCGCCCACGCTGACGGTGGCGCGGGTCATGATGATCTCGCGGTAGCGTTGGCTGTCCATCGTCTGCGCCAGCCCAGCGGCGAGCGCGAGCAGCGTCTTGCCGGTGCCGGCGGTGCCGAGCAGGGTGACGAAGTCGATCTCCGGGTCCATCAGGGCGTTGAGTGCGAAATTCTGCTCGCGGTTACGTGCGGCGATACCCCACACCGCATGCGAGCTGTGGCGGAAGTCGTTGACCAGGGACAGGGTGACGCGACCATCGCCCTCGACCTTGGTGACCTTCAGCTCGACTTCGTCCTCACCCGGCAGGTAGGCGTATTGATTGGGGTGCCAATCTTCGTCATCGGCGGCGAGGATTTCGTAGCTGGTACGGCCCTTGTCGCTCCAACTGCGCAGGTTGTCGGTGTGCTTCTTCCAGAAGTCCTCCGGCAACTGCGTGGCGCCGGTATAGAGCAGGCTGAAATCATCCAGCGCACGGTCGTTTTCGTAGTCCTCCGAATCAATGCCGGCGATGGCCGCCTTGATGCGCAGATTGATGTCCTTGGAAATGAACACCACCGGCACATCCGGCGACTGCTCCTTCAGTACCAGAATGGCGCCCAGGATGGCGTTGTCCGGGATGACCTTGCCAAAGCTCTTGCCGGCATCGAAGTGGCTGGTCTGGAAATACAGGCGGCCGGCGCTCTGCGCGCCACGCAGTTGGAGGCCCTGTGGGCGCGCCAACGGCACGCCCTTCTGCACGCTGCTGATGCCCGACGCTTCGATCAATTCATCCAGAAAGCGACTCACCTGGCGCGCGTTGCGGCTTGCTTCGGTGGTTCCTTTCTTGCCGTTGTCCAACTCCTCGATTACCTGCATTGGCAGGTAGACATCGTGCTCCTCGAATTTGAACAGCGCGGTCGGGTCGTGCATCAGCACGTTGGTATCCAGTACGTAGATGCGCTTGCCTCGGGTCATCGTCGATTCCTGGTGGCGGGACAGGGTCACGCCATCGCACCTGCGCAGCAGGGCGATGACGAGGGTGGGGACGGGAGTTGGGTCACTTGGTTTGGGTGGCCTTCAAGGCTTCAAGTACGGCTTCTGCATGACCGGCGACTTTTACTTTGCGCCATTCCTGCACGAGCGTTCCATCGGGCGAAATCAGGAAGGTGCTGCGCTCGATGCCACGTACCTGCTTGCCGTACATGTTCTTCATCTTGATCACGTCGAAGGCGTTGCATAGGGCCTCGTCGGTGTCGCTGATCAGGGGGAACTTGAATCCCTGCTTGCCG
The DNA here is from genome assembly GCF_027497995.1 of Stenotrophomonas sp. Iso1. Taxonomy (GTDB): domain Bacteria; phylum Pseudomonadota; class Gammaproteobacteria; order Xanthomonadales; family Xanthomonadaceae; genus Stenotrophomonas. The sequence goes on from NZ_JAODBT010000001.1 coordinate 1,613,639, forward strand.
CAGAAGTTGTCGTGCGATTTCACTGAATCGCGCGAAACGCCGAACACCTGCGCGCCGGCACGTTTGAATTTGGGGAGCAGGGCATTGAAGTCCAGCCCCTCGGTGGTGCATCCGGGTGTGCTGTCCTTCGGGTAGAAATACAGCACCAACCAGTGACCGGCCTGTTCGGCAAGGGTGGTGGTAGCGCCGCCGGACAAGGCCAGCGGGAGGTCGAGAGTAGTGCGGTCCAGGGTGTCGCCGATGTTCATCAGATCCTTTCCGGAGCCTGGGGTAGTTCGATTGCAATTACATGAAACGCCGCGCGCCTGTGATGGGCGCGCGAATGTTCAGAACTTCATCGGGTCCATGATTGCGTCCAGGTTGAGGTGGTCGCAGAATTCGAGAAAATCGTCGCGCAATGCGGCGATATGCATGTTGGAGGGTACGCCGATGGTGATCTGGGCCGAAAACATTTCCGCGCCGGTCTGCATTGCCTGGTAACGCGTGCTCTGCAGGTTCTCGATGGTGATGCCCTGGCGGTCGAAGAAGTCGGCCAACTGGAACAGGATGCCCGGCTTGTCGGCGGCAACCACTTCCACGATGTAGGGCAGCAGGTTGGACTGCACTTGCTTGGCGGCAGTGCGGTACCACACCAGTTTCAGGTTTTCTTCGCGTTCGAGGCGCGTGAGCATTGCCTCGAGCTTGGCTACTGCATCCCACGAGCCGGTTGCCAGGGTGGTGACCGAAACGTCGCGGCCTACCGTGGAAAGACGGGCATCGACCAGATTGCAGCCGCTGTCAGCAATACGGCGGGTGACGGACAGCAGGGGAGACTCCGGATGCGTCGTATAGGCGTTGATCAGGAGATGGTTTTCTGTCGGCAGCTGCCGCGGCGTGGTGTCGGTCAAGATGGTTCCGGAAATGCTTGAGAGTCTGAACGGCGCCGGGGACGGGCCGAACACTGGTGCCCAGCATACTTGCCCGTGCTTTCGACCGGCAAGTAACATGCCTTCGGTTACGAACCCGCCGGCTGGCGGGCTTCTTTACCCCCATGAAGAGCGACGATCCCCTTGTCCATTTCCGGCCTTATCACCGCGTTGGCGACCCCTTTCCAGGCAGACGGCGCACTCGATTCCGATGCTTGGCAGCATTTGTTGGCTTTGCAGCTCAAAGCGGGCGTGCAGGGCGTTGTGGTAGCCGGCTCGACCGGTGAAGCGTCCACGCTGACCGATGAAGAATACGACGGCCTGCTGCGCAGCGCTGTGTCTGTGCTGGGCGGAAGAATGCCGGTGCTTGCCGGTACCGGCTTGTCGGGGACGGCCCGAACCATTGCCCTGACCCGGCGCGCGGCGGCGAATGGCGCCACCCATGCGCTGGTCGTGGCGCCGCCATATGTGCGGCCCACCCAGGAAGGCCTGCGCCTGCACTATCTGGCGGTGGCTGAGCAGGGTGGCCTGCCGGTGGTGCTGTACAACGTACCCGGTCGTACGGGTTGCGACCTGCTGCCGGAAACCGTAGCCGAACTGATATCGCACCCGAACATCGTCGGCATCAAGGAGGCCGTGGGCGATACCTCCCGGCTGAAAGCGCTGCTGGCCTTGCGTAGCAGCAGCTTTAGCCTGCTCAGTGGTGATGACGGCACCGCCGCACGTTCCATGCTGGCCGGGGCCGATGGCCTGATTTCGGTTGGCTCTAACGCGTTGCCGGGCGCATACCGCACTTTGTGTGACCTGGCGCGTGCCGGTGAGCACGAGGCGGCCGAAGCCTGGGATGCCCGCCTGCAGCCGTACCACGATTTCTGTGGCGTCGAGTCCAACCCCATTCCGGTAAAGGCGCTGCTGCAGCGTCTTGGTATCGGGCACGGGTTGCGCCTGCCGCTGCTTCCGCTTTCTGCGCAGTACCATGCTGCCGCCGACCATCTGGCGGCGGACGTGGAAGCGTTGGAAGAACTATCCAGCCACTGATCAGTGGCCTGAACCCTGGAGATTCACCCATGCGTCAAACCTCTACCGTTCGCGTGCTGTCGTTGGCGCTGCTGGCCGTTGCAACCATTGCCGCCACTGGCTGTCACCGTGGGGCGCGCGGCGACTACGCGCTCGCACCGGAGGTGCGTCCGCTGGAAGTGCCGCCGGACCTGAATGTGCCCAACACCTCCGGTGCCACGGCGATCCCGGCGCTGGCCTCGGCAACCAAATCGGCTGCCGGCACGCAGGCGGCCCCGGCGGCTTCGCAAAGCGGCTTCACCATCGCAGGCAACCGTGAAGACGTGTTCGCCAAGGTTGGCGATGCGCTGGCCACCATTGAAGGCGTGAACATCGCCAGCCGCGCGCAGTTGCTGGGCTCCTACGACGTTGGCTATGAAGGCAGCAACTTCCTGGTGCGCGTGGTGGCCGTGGATTCCGGTGTTTATGTGTCGGCGGTTGATCCGCGTGGCCTGCCGGCAGTTGATGCCGCTGCAGTGAAGCTGATTTCGTCGCTGAAGGCCAAGCTGGCGGGCTGAGGCTGCTCGGTTCAGTCAGATAAAACAAAACGGGCGCCATCGGCGCCCGTTTTCGTTCCAGCGTGGCTATGTCGCTCAGCGCTCAAGCAAGGTGAGCTTGTCCGGCTTGCCATCCCATTCGGCGGCATCGGCCGGGGGGTCTTTGCGCACCGTTAGCACCGGCCACTCTTTTGCCAGCTCGGCGTTGAGGCCGACAAACTTTTCCTGGCCGGCAGGCACGTCGTCCTCCGGGAAAATAGCGTTGACCGGGCATTCCGGCTCGCACAGCGTGCAGTCAATGCATTCGTCCGGGTCGATCACCAGAAAGTTGGGGCCTTCGTGGAAGCAGTCCACGGGGCAGACTTCGACGCAATCGGTGTGTTTGCACTTGATGCAGTTTTCGGTAACGACAAAAGGCATGACGGGGTCCGGCTTTGATCCCAGCAATTCTAGAGCACGATGCCGGGGGTGTGCGGTTGGGTTCTCAATCCGGTGGCTGGCTGCCGATGCGGGCGGGCCGGCTGAGGGTGTAAAACAAAAAACCCCGCATGGCGGGGCTTTTTGGTTTCGCAGACTTGATTTGGTGCTCCCTAGGGGACTCGAACCCCTGTTTTAGCCTTGAGAGGGCCACGTCCTAACCTCTAGACGAAGGGAGCGTTTGGTCGCGTCTGGCGAGCGCGCTAGTATATGCATCTGGTTGCCGCTCGGCAATCCCGCAACCCCAATTGGAATCGCCACCATCAATTCCACAGTTACAACACCGTTCACCCTGCACGTCATCCCGCGTGACCAGCACACCATTTCGCGCAAAGACATCAGTCCCAATGCGCTACGCGTGCTGTATCGCCTGCGTGAGGCCGGATTTGGGGCCTATCTTGTAGGAGGCGCCGTGCGCGACCTTCTGGTCGATGGGCGCCCCAAAGATTTCGACGTAGCCACGGATGCCACGCCCGAACAGGTCAAGCAGTTGTTCCGCAACTGCCGGCTCATCGGCAGGCGCTTCCGTCTGGCACATGTGGTGTTCGGCCGCGAGATCATCGAGGTGGCCACATTCCGCGCCAACAGCGATGACGGCAGCGGCGACCGAGAGGTCGAGAACGGCATGCTGGTGCGTGACAACGTCTACGGCAGCATCGAGGACGACGCAGTCCGTCGCGACTTCACCTGCAACGCCTTGTACTACGCCATCGAGGATTTCTCGGTGCGTGACTACACCGGTGGCTTCGAGGACGTGATGGCCCGGCGCATGCGCTTGATCGGCGATCCCGAGCAGCGCTACCGCGAAGATCCCGTGCGCATGCTGCGGGCCGTGCGGCTGGCGGCCAAGCTCAACTTCCAGATCGACGGCCCCACCGCCGAGCCGCTGCCACGCTTGGCCAACCTGTTGAGCGAGGCCGCCCCGGCGCGTTTGTTTGAAGAAGTGCTCAAGCTGTTCCTTTCCGGGCATGGCGTTGCCAGCTTTGAAGGGCTTGAGCGTTACGGCCTGCTGGCGGTGATGTTCCCCGAGAGCGCGGCGGCATTGAAGAGCAACCGCACCGGCGCCCTGCGCCGCATCCTGATCGAAGGCTTGCGCAACACCGATGACCGCGTGGCCAACGAGGAGCCGGTATCACCGGCCTTCCTGTTCGCGTTGCTGCTGTGGCCGGCATTCTGTCGCGCACTGATTGGCCTGCAGAAGCAGGGCATGGCGCCGGAAGAGGCGCAGCGTCGTGCGGCCGACCGGGTGACGCTGCACCAGCTGACCACGATTGCCCTGCCGCGCCGCTTCTCGCTGCCAATGCAGGAAATCTGGCTGCTGCAGTCGCGCTTTGGGTCGCGCCAGCGCAAGCGCGTGCTTCGCACATTGAGCCATCCGCGTTTCCGCGCGGCGTTCGATTTCCTGCTGCTGCGTCAGGCCGCTTCGTCGGAGCATCAGGACGACATCGCGTTCTGGCGCGAAGCGCAGCTACAGAGCGGGCATGAGATCGAGTCCGCGCCGGATTCGGTACAGGCTGAGGAAGGGCAGGAAGGTGATGTGCCGCGCCGTCGGCGTCGTCGCCGTCGTGGCGGCAGCAGCACAGCCACCAATACGACGGGCGAGTAATCGCCCGATGGTAGTTGCCTATATCGGGTTGGGAGCCAACCTGGGAGACGCACAGGCCACGGTGCGTGCAGCGGTCCAGGCACTGGCTCGCTTGCCGCAGACGCATTTATTGGCTGCTTCCCGGCTGTTTCGCACGCCGGCCTGGGGTAACGAGGCGCAACCGGACTTCATCAATGCCGCTGCGGCGGTAGAGACGGCGTTGGCCGCGCCGGAGTTGCTGGAACACCTGCTCGCCATCGAGCAGGCCTTTGGCCGGGTACGGCACCCCGAGCAGCACTGGGGGCCGCGCACGCTGGACCTCGATATGCTTCTTTATGGTGAGCAGACCATCGCGCTGCCGCAGTTGAAGGTGCCGCATCCCTTCCTGCATGAGCGGGCCTTCGCCCTGCTGCCATTGGCGGACGTAGCGCCGGGGGCATTGATTCCCGGGCATGGAACAGTGCATGGCGTGTTGGCTGACATGAAAACCTGCGATATCGAGCCGATAGGCGGATAATGGTCGGCTCATTACCAATCGTTATCCCCACATGAGCACACACGCAGACAGCAAGCCCTGGACGGTTCCGGCCCTGGCCGAAGCCAAGCGCAATGGCCAGAAGTTGGTGATGTTGACCGCTTACGACGCCGGTTTCGCCCGTGCATTTGACGCCAATGGCGTCGACTTGATCCTGGTCGGCGATTCGCTGGGCATGGTGGTGCAGGGGCACGATTCCACGCTGCCGGTCAGTGTGGCCGACATCGTTTATCACACCACTGTCGTGGCACGTGTGGTGCAGCGTTCGCTGCTGGTGGCCGACCTGCCGTTCGGCGCCGATGCCACACCCGAGCGCGCACTCGATGCTTCGTTGAAGCTGCTGCAGGCCGGCGCGGAGATGGTCAAGCTCGAAGGTGCTGGCTTCAAGCTGGACATCATTCGTCACTTGGTCGAGCGCGAAATTCCTGTCTGTTCGCATCTGGGCCTGACCCCGCAGTCGGTGTTGCGTCTGGGTGGTTACCGGGTACAGGGCCGTGGCGACGCCGCTCAGCAATTGGTTGACGACGCCAAGGCCGTGGCCGATGCCGGCGCCAGCCTGCTGGTGCTGGAATGCGTACCGACGCCGCTCGCAGGCCGCGTCACCGCAGCGATTTCCATCCCGACCATTGGTATTGGCGCTGGCCCTGAGTGTGACGGGCAGGTGTTGGTGCTGCATGACTTCCTTGGTCTGGACAGCGGTCACCGCAGGCCCAAGTTCGTCAAGGATTTCCTTGCCGAAGGCGGCTCCGTGGCTGGCGCTGTACGTGCCTTCGCCGACGCCGTGCGCGATGGCACCTTCCCCGACGCGGAGCATGCGTACGCATCATGATCGAGACTGTCACCGAACTCAGTCGGCTGCGCGCCATCGTTGCCGGCTGGAAGCGCGAGGGGCTACGCGTTGGTTTCGTACCCACCATGGGCAATCTGCATGCGGGCCATTACTCGCTGGTGAATCTGGTGCGGCAGCACGCCGACCGGGTGGTTTCCAGTGTGTTTGTCAATCCGACCCAGTTCGGCCCGAACGAGGATTTCACCCGCTACCCGCGTACGCCGGAAGCCGACACCAGTGGGCTGGAAAAGGCCGGTTGTGACGTGCTTTGGCTGCCGACAGTCGAATCCATGTACCCGTTTGGCGTGGAATTGGCTGCCAAGGTGCATGTGCCGGGCGTGAGCAGCCTGCTGGAAGGCGCACACCGCCCAGGTCATTTCGATGGCGTATGTACGGTGGTCAGCCGCCTGTTCAACCAGGTGTCGCCGGACGTGGCCGCATTTGGTCGCAAGGATTACCAGCAGCTGGCGGTGATCCGGCAGATGGTGACCGACCTGGCATTCCCGATCGAAGTCCTGGGTGGCGAGATCGTGCGCGAGGAGGACGGGTTGGCAATGAGCTCCCGCAACCAATACCTGACCGGTGACGTGCGCCCACATGCCACCGTCATCCGTAGCGTGCTGTTGTCGATGCGTGATGCCAGTCTGGCCGGTGTGGCGCGCGACAAGGTGGAAGCTGACAGCGTCGCGCAACTGCAGGCGGCCGGTTTCCAGGTGGATTACGCGGTGGTGCGTCTGCCGAGTCTGAGTGAGCCCGGCATGGATCATCAGGGCGCGCGGGTGGCGCTGGTGGCGGCCAAGCTGGGTAACACCCGCCTGATCGACAATATTGAGTTCTGAATAGGGCTTGGACAGGACTTTTCCTGTCCATTGCGGGCCCGAGAACTGACTTCCGATGGCGCCCTGGTGGCGCCATCGGCGTGTCTATAGCACCGTCGGCGCAAAGGTATGTTGCAGTGCGGGCGGGCGCTCGTGCCGGTGCTAGACTGCGCTCTTTCTCACGCAGTTTCGGCATTGCCATGCAACTCACCCTGCTCAAGACCAAAATCCACCGCGCCACCGTCACCCATTCCGAGCTGAACTACGAAGGCTCCATCGCCATCGACAGCAACCTGCTGGAAGCTACCGGCATCCGCGAGTTCGAGCAGGTGCATATCTGGGATGTAACCAACGGTGCGCGTTTCAATACCTATGCGCTTCGCGCCGAAGCCGGCAGCGGCATCATTTCGCTCAACGGCGGCGCCGCGCGCCACGTGCAAGTAGGCGACATCATCATCATCGCCGCCTTCGCCGGCATGAGCGAAGCCGAGGCCGACACCTTCCAGCCCAAGCTGGTTTACGTGGACGGCAACAACCGTATCACCCACACCAACAATTCAATTCCCACACAGGCCGCATGACCAAGTACAACGGATTCGACGTATTGCACGCTCACGCCCAGCGACTGCAGGGCACGAGTATCCCCACGCTGATGGCCACCGAGCCGGACCGGGTAAAAAACCTGGCGCTCAATGTCGGTCCGTTGTATGTCAATTTCGCGCGGCAGAAGTACGACCGCGCGGCATTGCAGTCACTGTTGGAGCTGGCCGCCGCGCGCGATGTCGCCGGCGGTTTCCAGCGTCTGTTCGGTGGGCAAAAGATCAACGTCACTGAAGACCGCGCCGTGCTGCATAGCGCGTTGCGCGGTGACGCCGGTCGCACGCCGGAAGCGGTGGCTGCACATGCTGAAGCTGCCGCCGTGCAGCAGCGCATGGGTACGCTGATCCAGCAACTGGAAGCCAGTAATGTCACTGACATCGTCAGTGTTGGTATCGGCGGGTCGGACCTGGGCCCGCGCTTGGTTGCCGATGCATTGCGTCCGGCGAGCGGTGCACGTTTCCGCGTGCATTTCGTCTCCAACGTGGATGGCGCAGCGATGCAGCGCACGTTGGCCACGCTGGATCCGGCCACCACTGCCGGCATCCTGATTTCAAAAACCTTCGGCACACAGGAAACGCTGCTCAACGGCAGCATCTTGCGCGACTGGCTGGGTGGCAGTGAGCGGTTGTACGCGGTCAGTGCCAATCCGGAACGCGCGGCCAAGGCGTTCGACATTGCCGGCGAGCGCGTTCTGCCGATGTGGGACTGGGTGGGCGGCCGTTACTCGTTGTGGTCGGCGGTGGGCTTCCCGATTGCGCTGGCGATTGGCTTTGAAGGCTTCGGCCAGTTACTGGCCGGCGCTGCGCAGATGGATGCGCATGCGGCAAGCGCGCCGCTGGAGCAGAACCTGCCGGTGTTGCATGCACTGACCGATATCTGGAACCGCAACGTGCTGGGCTATGCCACGCACGCGGTGATGACTTACGACCAGCGTTTGGCGCTGCTGCCGGCGTACTTGCAGCAGTTGGTGATGGAAAGCCTGGGCAAGCGCGTGAAGCTGGACGGCAGTCCGGTTGATGCCGACACCGTGCCGGTCTGGTGGGGTGGGGCAGGCACCGACGTACAGCACAGCTTCTTCCAGGCCTTGCACCAAGGCACCAGCATCGTGCCAGCCGATTTTATCGGCTGCGTGCAGGCCGATGACCCGTACACGGTCAATCACCAGGCACTGTTGGCCAACCTGCTGGCACAGACCGAGGCATTGGCCAATGGTCAGGACAGCGAAGACCCCCACCGCCAGTACCCAGGCGGCCGCCCGAGCACCTTGATCCTGATTGACGCGCTGACGCCGCAGGCATTGGGTGCGCTGATCGCCATGTACGAACACGCGGTATACGTGCAATCGCTGGTATGGGGCATCAATGCGTTCGACCAGTTCGGCGTTGAGCTGGGCAAGCAGTTGGCCAATCAGCTGTTGCCGGCGCTGCAGGGTGAGGCAGTTGAAATTGCCGATCCGATGACCCGGGAAATTTTGGCGCGTCTGCGCTGAATCGAGCGGGTTTTCGATAGATGAAACACCAACGCCGCGCAGAGATGCGCGGCGTTGGTGTTTGTGGGAACAGATTGGCTTGAGATACACCTTCTTCCACGTGCGGGAGAAGGTGCCCCGAAGGGTCGGATGGGGGGCTCTTTGGGTTCTGGAATGCAGTTGGTTATTCAGTGGTTCGCAGCCAGATTCTCTCGCGGGAGAGGGGCTAAATCAGCTTGCTTGTTATCGGTTTGGATCCCGCTCCGGACTTGGGCGCTTGGTCAGCTTGCGCTGCAGTGAGCGCCGATGCATGCCCAGTAGGCGCGCTGCGGCAGAGACATTGCCGCCGGTTTCATGCATCGCCTGTTGAATGTGCTCCCACTGCAATCGACTGATCGGCGTCATCGAATCCGGTGGTTCGATTTCCTCCGGATCTTCGCCTCCCTCATCTTCTTCGCCCAACGCGCGCATGATCATCTGCACTGTCGCCGGCTTGGGTAGGTAGTCATCGGCGCCCTGTTTTATGGCTTCCACCGCGGTGGCGATGGATGCATAACCGGTGACCAGCAGGATTCGCATGTCCTGGCGCAGTTCGCGCAGCGGTTGGATCAGGCTGAGGCCGGATTCGCTGCCCAGCTTGAGGTCAATCAGCGCGAACGCTGGAGGTGACCGCGTAGCCAGCTGCAGTGCGCCCGCGATATCTGCAGCGGTGACCGCGTCTATGCCGCGACGCGCCAACGTGCGTTGCAGCGTGCGCAGGTACAAGGGGTCGTCGTCGACCAGCAGCCCGTGTGTGGCGGGAGCATTCATGCGTTTACCTCGGTGTTGTCCAACGGCAGGCGAAAGCCGACGCGCGCTCCGGGACCTTCGGCCGGACGCATCCACAATTCGCCATGCAGGCGTTCAATGGTGGCATGGGACAGGGCCAGGCCAACACCCATACCATCGGTTTTTCCGCTGTTGAACAGCGTGCCGGGCAGGGCAGCGTCGTTGGCATTGAAGCCAGGGCCGTAGTCGCGCACCTCGCCGTACAGTTGGCCATCGCGAACGCGGATGTCCAAGTCGATCTGCGGTCGCCCGCTGAACTCGCCAGCGTCGGCAGCATTGTTGAGCAGTACCTGCAGCAAATGGCCAACGCCCGGGTCCAATGTCAGCTGCAGTGGAGCATTGGCGTTGCGTCGCAGTTGGATGGTGGGGCGCACCAGGCGCCATTGTTCGAGCACGCTCCCGATGGAAACCGCCGTACGACTCGCGCCTTCGGCCGGGGCCGCCAAGGCCAATACGCGCTCCCGGCACTGCACCAGCAGCTCGCGCAGGGTTTCCAGGTCGTCGCGCATTTCCGGGTTGTCGGCGCACTGTTCGGCAATGTCGTCGGTGAGCAGCGTCATGGTCGCCAGCGGTGTGTTGAGTTCATGCGCTACCGAAGCGGCATGGGTGGCAAGCGCGACGATGCCTTCATTGCGCACGAAACGCTCTCGCAGCAATGCGAGCTGGTTTTCGCGCTCACGCAAAGCCGCCGCCAGCCGCGTAGAGAACACCAACACCACGACGCTGGACAGCAGGAAATTCGCCGCCGCACCCCACAGGTGCAGATTCATTGAATCGAAATAGCCGCCCTGCAGGGGCAGCCCGAACACCGCGCTCAAGGCGTATCCGCCGACGCAGGCCGCTGCAACGGCGTGTGTCCAGCGCAGCGGCAAGGCCAGCGCTGCCAGCGCGATCAGGATCAGAAACAGTGAGCCGAACGGATTGGAGATGCCACCACTCCAGCCAACCATCCAGGTCAGCACCGTGACATCGACCAGGATGTGGCCGAACGCGGTGACCGGTGCGGGGTTGCTGCCGTGTACCCGCAGCTGTGCGTACAGGTTGAACAGGGCCAGCACGAAGACGCCGCTCCATAACGGAATTTGCGGCAATTCGAGCCCAAGCAAGCCAGTGGCGACGAGGATGGTGGCAGCCTGGCCTGCGGTGGCCAGCCAGCGCAGGCTGCACAGGGTGCGGAGAAAGGAGGTGTCCGAGGAATTCATGGGCACCATCGTATTCTGTCAGGCCCGCTGACACACAACAGAAGGTTCATCCCGATGTGGCGGCAGGCGCGGTAAAATGCGGACCATGTACGACGCCGTTACCCGACCGACCCCACCCACCGACGCCACTGCCTGGCCTCGCCGTATCACCCAAGCCGTGAGCATCGGCGGCGTAATGGTGGGCGGAGGCCATCCCGTGGTCGTCCAGTCGATGACCAATACCGATACCGCCGACGTGGCGGGCAGCGTGAAGCAGGTCGCAGAACTCTGGCGCGCCGGCTCGGAAATGGTGCGGCTGACCGTCAATAACCCCGAGTCGGCAGCGGCGATCCCGCGCATTGTCGAGAAGCTGCAGATGATGGGCATCGATGTTCCCCTGATCGGTGACTTCCACTACAACGGCCATCAGTTGCTGACCCAGGAGCCGGCGTGTGCGCAAGCACTGGCCAAGTACCGCATCAACCCAGGCAATGTCGGTTTCGGCAAGAAGAAGGACACGCAGTTCGCGCAGCTGATCGAGTTCGCCATCAAGTACGACAAGCCCGTGCGCATTGGCGCCAACTGGGGCTCGTTGGACCAGGCACTTGCGGCCAAATTGATGGACGAGAACAGCCAGCGGGCACAACCCTGGGACGCCGGCCGCGTGTTGCGCGAAGCCCTGATCCGTTCGGCGCTGGACTCGGCTGCAACCGCTGTCGAGCTGGGTCTGCCGCATGACCGCATCGTGCTCTCGGCCAAAGTCAGCGGCGTGCAGGAGTTGATCGCGGTGTATCGCGACCTGGCGCAGCGCTCGGACTTCGCGCTGCACCTGGGCCTGACCGAAGCCGGCATCGGCAGCAAGGGTATCGTCGCCTCGTCGGCGGCGCTGGCAGTGCTGCTGCAGGAAGGCATCGGCGACACCATTCGCATCTCGCTGACGCCCGAGCCCGGTCAGTCGCGCACGCAGGAAGTCATCGTTGCGCAGGAGTTGCTGCAGACCACTGGTCAGCGCGCTTTCACGCCGATGGTGACAGCGTGCCCGGGCTGCGGCCGCACCACCTCCGAGTTCTTCCAGGAGCTGGCCAAGGTAGTTCAGAACCATGTGCGCGAAAAGATGCCGGTTTGGCGTATCAGCCACCCAGGCGCGGAGAACATGACGCTGGCGGTGATGGGGTGCATCGTCAACGGTCCAGGTGAGTCACGCCACGCCAATATCGGTATCTCGCTGCCGGGCACTGGCGAAACACCTGCTGCACCAGTGTTCGTGGATGGCGAAAAGAAAGTGACTCTGCGCGGCGACAACATTGCTCAGGAGTTCGTCGCATTGATCGATGACTACGTTGAGAACCGGTATGCGCGAAGCTCCGGTTGATTCCCGGAGCGAGGCCGCAGGCCTGCGGCGGTGGCTGGCCCACAACGCGTGGCGGCTGCTGTGGCTGTTCGTCGGCGTATTGCTGCCGTTGGCGGGGTTTGTTTCGCTGGCCGACGAAATCCACGAAGCCGAAGCTTTTCATTTCGACGACGCACTCCTCTGGAAGATGCATGCCTTGGCTTCGCCAGGCTTGAACAGCTTCTTCGTGCTGATGTCCAAACTGGGCTATCAGTGGGGCGTGATTCCCGTTGACGTGCTTATTGTCGGCATTCTGTTGTTCATACGTCGCTGGCGTAAAGCCACATTCGCGATTACTGCGTTTGTGGGTTCGGCACTACTCAATCTCGGCAGCAAGCAGGTTTTCCAGCGCGAACGCCCGAGCCTTTGGGAGTCTGTGGCACCAGAGAGCACGTTTAGTTTCCCCAGCGGTCACGCGATGGGGTCGATGACCTTGGCGCTGACGGTTGTGCTGTTGCTCTGGAATACCCGTTGGCGCTGGCTTGCGCTGTGCGCGGCAGTCGCCTTCGTCGTGCTGGTAGGCTTGGCACGGGTGTACCTTGGCGTGCATTACCCCTCGGACATCCTTGGTGGCTGGTGTGCTGCCCTGGTATGGGTACTGGGCGTATATATGGTGATGTTTCGCCGTCGTTGGTCGCTGCCGGTACCCTAGGTTTGTCACTCCGAATTGCCAGTGATTTTGGCTCGGAAAAATCCTATTTGTATCGAAGAAATGGACTGATAGAAGCGTCTTTGCTCCTGCTACATAGTGGCTACGGCAACGACGGAACAAGTTTCGCCGTTGTTCTGACGCCGAGGGGATGGCCAATCTGATGGTTTTCAGTCAACGAGTAAGGTTGGGGTTGGTCACTTCTGGTCGATAATACGTACGGTCTGTGCCATGGGATGACGGAGGAGGCCGTTATCCTGAATTTCCGGCTTCCGGGGAATGGCCAAGGCTTCAATTGACACCTCTCCGAGAGGAATGCGCCATGACCATTAAGGTTTTTCTCATCGATGACCACGCACTTGTGCGCACGGGCATCAGGATGATTCTTTCGGGACAAACCGAAATCGAGGTTGTGGGGGAAGCGGACAGCGGTGAAGTGGCACTGCCACAGATTCGCCGTCTCAAGCCGGATGTGGTGTTGTGCGACCTGCATCTTCCGGGATTGAGCGGGTTGGAGATCACTGAGCGCATCGTCAAGGGCGACCACGGCACGCGCGTGATCATCGTGTCGGTGCTTGAGGACGGACCAATGCCCAAGCGTCTGTTGGAAGCCGGTGCATCGGGCTACGTGGGTAAGGCGGGGGATTCGCGTGAGTTGATCCGCGCTATCCATGACGTCGCGTTGGGCAAACGCTACTTGGCCAATAGCATCGCGCAGAACTTGGCCTTGTCGAACCTTGAAGGCGATGACTCGCCGTTCGACGCGCTGTCACCGCGCGAGCTGGAGGTGGCCTTGCTGCTGATTCAGGGGCATCGCCAAGAAGAGATTGCCCGGCGCTTGTGCCTCAGTGCCAAGACAGTCAACACGCACAAGGCGCGCTTGTTCCAGAAGGCGGGTGTGCAGGACAACATCGCACTTGCAAGGCTGGCCAGCCAATATGGAATCGGTGATCCCGCACGGGCCATCTAAGGTTTGAATGGCTTCGCCGCTTGGTGACAGCGATGCATGTATAAAAAAGGGGCGGCCGTTGGTCGCTCCTTTTTTATGCGTTCACGCCAACAGTTTTATGGGGCGGAGTCATGCTCCGCTGAGGCTTTTGCCGATAGCGTCGATCAAGCCAATGGCAATCAACCTATCGCCACATGGTTGAAGTACCTCCGCATCGGATGCGTGTTTGTGCGGGGTGTCGCGGCATTCCCGAGATGCTGCGGCTGCGCACTGCAATGGCAATCGCATGAGCCGTCGGACTCTGTGTGAGCCTTGGGTGCACCCAAGCGTGAGGAATTCCGTCAACGGCATCAATTTAATTGAGGAACAAAAAAGCGGCCGTTTCCGGCCGCTTTTCCGTTATTGCTGTGGTCGTGGATCAGACGTTGCGTGGCTGATCTTCTTCCACTTCCTTTTCGACTGTTTCTGCGACCTTGACAGGTTCAGTAGCGGCGGTAGGAACAACGTCGTCCTGCGGCTTGGCTTGCTGCGGGGCACTTTCAGTCGATGCCTCACGGGCAAACAGCTGGCCGTTCTCCGGCGCCACCGGTACCGGGATTTCCTGCAGGGTTGCGACAGGAGTGGCCGGTTCCGGGGTCACTTCAACCGTGGCCGGAGCGGAAGCTTCAACCACAGCCGGGGCCGACACGGCCTCGATAACGGCCGATTCCTGCTTCGGGGCTTCAGTTGCCACTGGCGCTGCGACGACCGGCGTCGTGATGACCGCGGGCTTGACTTCAGCAACCGGCGCTTCAACAACAGCCGGTGCTTCGATCACTGCCGGAGCTGGTTGGGCGGCGACCGGGGCGGGAGCTGCTGGGGATTCCTGGACCGGCGCGCCATTTGCAACTGGAGCCGCTGGGATTTCGGTGGCCGGCATCGATGCGACGACGGGCTCCGACGGGACCTCGACAACTTTGGTTTCGATAGCAGCTGCCACAGCAATCGGGGCGATGACAGCAGGAGTCGCACTGGCTACGACAGCAGGCCGTGCCTGCACGGCCTTTGTTGGCGCCGGGGCACTGTTGGGCTCGTCTTCAAAGTCGAACTCAGGCTGGCTGCTGGCCGGGGTTGCCGATGCTTCGGCCACTTCGCCATCCTCGAACTCTTCGATGCCGTCTTCATCATTGCCCAGCGTCTCGCCTGCAGCAGCACCTTCGGCATTGCCACGACGACGACGACGACCGCCGCGACGACCGCGACGACGACGGCTGCCAGCTTCACCACTGCCTTCCTCGCCTGTAACGGCAGGGGAGGTTTCGTCGGTGATGGCGACTGCCGTGACCTTCTCATCGGACTCGGCAATCATCGGCGGCTTGGCGGCTTCAGCGGCCACCGGTGCTGCGCTGACCGGCGTTACCGGCAGATTTACGATTTCAGCTGCAACAGCCGCACTTGCAGCAACGGCATTGGCCGTCGACTGAACTTCGGTCTGCTGACGCGCCGGCTTCTCATTCAGCGGCTGCTGCTGAGAGGTCTTCTCGGCATCTTGCGGCCTTGGCTGCTTCGGTTGCTTCGGCTGCTTGGGCTGTTGCTGCTGCTCGTTGCGCGGCTTGCCCTGCTGGCCTTGCTCATTGCGCGGCGCCTTGCCCTGCGGGGCTTGTTCGCCACGCTGCTTCTGCGGCTGACCGTTGTTCTGTTCCTGGGTCTGCGGCTGGGCGGTGTTGGTGCCCTGACGACGGTCTTCACGACGCTCTTCGCGACGATTGCCGTTTGCATTGGCGTTGCCGCCATTGCGCGCCTGTGGACCATTGTTGCCACTACGACCGTCGCGACGCTGGTTGCGATCATTACGGTTGTTGCGGCCGCCGTCCTGACGCTGCTGCTGAGCAGGCGCTGTTGCCGGGGCAGCTTCGCCGCCGAACACGCGCTTGAGCCAGCCCATCACGCCGCCCGCTGCCGGAGTAGCAGGTGCAGCCACGACAGCAGCTACTGGAGCTGCTTCTTCGGCGATTTCGCGCAGCGGAGCTGGCTGGCTGTGCTTGACGTGTGTGACTGCCGGTGCCGGCGGAATATTCAGCTGGGCCTTGGTCAGTGCATGTACCGGCAGCTTGCGCGGGGTGCCGCGCTGGTAGCTCGGCTTGCCGGACTCTTCGCCCATTTCGTTATCGCGCAGACGCGTGACTTCGTAGTGCGGCGTGTGAAGCTGCTCATCGGCGACGATGATGATCGGCGCGTCGTGGCGAGTTTCGATCTCGCGCAGGGCGCTGCGCTTTTCGTTGAGCAGGTAGTTGGCGATCTCCACCGGGGCCTGTACCAGCACCTGCCCGGTGTTCTCCTTCATTGCGTGCTCTTCGGCGACGCGGATGATGGACAGCGACAGCGACTCGATGCTGCGCATGCGGCCCTGGCCGTCACAGCGCGGGCAGACGATCTGGCTGGACTCACCCAGGCTCGGACGCAGGCGCTGGCGGCTCATTTCCATCAGGCCGAAGCGCGAGATGCGGCCCAGCTGAACGCGGGCGCGGTCGTACTTCAGTGCGTTCTGCAGGCGGTTCTCGACCTCGCGCTGGTGCTTGCTCGAAGACATGTCGATGAAGTCGATGACCACCAAACCGCCCAGGTCGCGCAGACGCAGCTGGCGGGCCACTTCTTCGGCGGCCTCCAGGTTGGTCTGGAACGCGGTGTCCTCGATGTCGGTGCCCTTGGTGGCACGGGCCGAGTTCACGTCGACGGCGGTCAACGCTTCGGTCTGGTCAACCACGATCGAGCCGCCCGAGGGCAGGCGCACGTTGCGCTCGTAGATCGCCTCGATCTGCGATTCAATCTGGAAGCGGTTGAACAGCGGGATGTCGTCTTTGTAATGCTTGAGCTTGCGCAGGGTCTGCGGCATTACCTGTTGCATGAACTCGCGTGCGGTTTCATACAGTTCTTCAGTGTCGACGAGGATCTCGCCGATGTCCGAACGCAGGTAGTCACGCAGGGCGCGCACGATCAGGCGCGATTCCTGGTAGATCAGGAAGGGTGCGGGCTTGGTCAGGGCGGCTTCGGCGATCGAGCGCCAGACCTGGAGTAGATAGTCCAGATCCCACTGCAGCTCCTCAGCATCGCGGCCGACGCCAGCGGTGCGGATGATCACACCCATGTCGTCAGGGATGTCGAGCTTGTCCAGCGCTTCTTTCAGAGCTGCTCGGTCTTCACCCTCGATGCGACGCGAAACGCCACCAGCGGACGGCGAGTTCGGCATCAGCACCATGTAGCGGCCGGCCAGCGAGATGAAGGTGGTCAGGGCGGCGCCCTTGTTCCCGCGCTCGTCCTTGTCCACCTGGACAACGATTTCCTGACCTTCGCGCAGGAGTTCCTTGATGCTGGCCTTGTTGTGGTCAACACCAGCCTGGAAGTAGTCGCGGGAGATTTCCTTCAGTGGCAAAAAGCCGTGGCGTTCACCGCCGTACTCAACAAAGGCGGCCTCGAGCGATGGCTCCAGGCGGGTGATGCGGCCCTTGTAGATGTTGGACTTTTTCTGTTCCTTCGACGGCTGTTCGATGTCGATGTCGTACAGGTTCTGCCCGTCGACGATGGCCACGCGCAGTTCTTCAGCCTGCGTGGCATTGATCAGCATTCGCTTCATTGTGCGTTCCTCGCGCGCTGCTACCGCGCGGAACGCCATGGGGTTTCGCCTCTGGACACGGGTCGCTGTCCAATCGCGCAGGCGCGGGTAGGGCAGCTTGGGTTTCCAGCGCTACGACACCACGGCAGGCCGCGGGAGCGCTTCTATTCTTGTTTTATAGGTGTTTCAGGGCCGGCGACCGCATCCGGCATTGGCCGGGGGCGTCGCACGGGACATATGATTCGTCCAGCACAGATGCCTTTTTGGCACCCGACGATGGCCGGGAACGCCGACGAGCCGCTAACATGGCCGCCCCGGGGGCGGTGGCCGCGCACTGTGCCGGATTCGTAGGGAGCGGGGCTTCTGGCCCTGACCAACTTCCAACGAAATCAAACCCTTATATCGCGGCCCGAGTGTAGCAGAATAAATAGGCTGATGACTGACTCCGACCAACGCAACACCCCGCCCGCCGCCAAGACCAGCGTGCGCATGATCAAGGTTCCCGAAGACAGGGCGGGACAGCGCTTGGACAACTTCCTGCTAGGCCAACTCAAGGGTGCGCCGCGCAGCCTGGTCTACAAACTGGTGCGAAGTGGCCAGGTGCGGGTGAATGGCGGTCGCGCCAAGGCCGACCGCAAGCTTGAAGGGGGCGAAGAGGTTCGTATTCCCCCCGTCAATCTCAATGAGGTGGGAGAAAATGCGCCGCCTCCCGCCAGCTTCCTGGAGCGGATGGAGCAGGCCATTGTCTTTGAAGATGCCAAATTGCTTGTAATCAACAAGCCTTCCGGTGTGGCCAGCCATGGTGGTAGTGGCATCAGTCACGGCGCCATCGAAACGATGCGGGCGCTGCGCCCGAATCAAAATCTGGAACTGGTACACCGGCTGGATCGCGATACTTCCGGGCTGTTGATCCTTGCCAAGAAGCGTTCGGCACTGACTGAATTGCAGGCGTTGATGCGTGAAGACCGCGGTGGCATCCAGAAGCGCTATCTGACCTTGCTGGTTGGTCGGATGCCGGACGGGGTGATGAGCGTGGATGCGCCGTTGCATGTCGGTTTGAGACAGGGCGGGGAGCGCCATGTTCAGGTCAATCCGGCCGGCAAAGCGTCGTTGAGCCATTTCCGCGTACTGGAACGGCGCGGTGGACATTCTTATTGTGAGGTGCGGATTGAAACCGGCCGCACCCATCAGATTCGCGTACATGCCCAGCATATCGGGCATGCGGTGGCTGCAGACGATAAATACGGCGATCCTGCAGTCAACAAGCGGCTTCGTGAGCAGATTGGCCTGAAGCGCCTGTTCCTGCACGCGGCATCGCTGGAGTTTGCGCTTGACGCCGGCAAGACGCCGTATGTGCTCAATGCACCGCTGGCGCCGGAGCTGGTTGAAGCGTTGGATCGTTTGGCCTAATCAAGGCGGCTTCGGTGGGATGTAAATCCCCGCGGCTAATGCGGTGAATGGGGGCGAGATGATGCCCCCCATTCATCGAAGGGAGGAAGGCTGCAGGCTGACTTCCCTTCCTTGTTTCCGATTCGCCGCTGCTTGCTTCATCACCACTTGAACAGCACCAAGCTGATGGCGATGGTAGCCATGCCGATGACCAGGCCGTAGACGGTCTCGTGGCCCTTTGCATAACGCTTGGCTGCTGGCAGCAGCTCGTCCAAGGCCAGGAACACCATGATGCCGGCGATCAGGCCGAACACGGCGCCGAAGGTGGCATGCGACAGCGAGCCCGCCAAGGCGAAGTAGCCGATGGCCGCACCCACTGGTTCAGCCAAGCCTGATAGCAGGCTGGCGCCGAAGGCATAGGATTTGCGGCCGGTGGCGAAATACACCGGCACTGCGATGGCGATGCCTTCGGGGATGTTGTGGATGGCGATGGCGAAAGCCAGCGGCAAGCCGACAGACGGGCTTTCCAGGGTCGCGAAGAAGGTCGCCAAGCCTTCTGGGAAGTTGTGCGCGGTAATGGCGACAGCACTGAGCAGGCCGACCCGGCGAATGCTGCTGCGGTTCTTTTCCTTGAACGCCGGGTCCTGCTTGTCCAGGGTTTCGTGCGGATTTGGCACCAGGTGGTCGATCAGCACCACCAGCAGCACGCCGCCCAAAAACCACAGAGTGCCGTAGGTGAAGCCGAGCCGGTCGCCGTAGCTCAGGGCAAACGAGGCGATGGACTTGTTCAGGATCTCCGATAGCGACACGTAAACCATGGCGCCGCCGGCGAACGCCAGGCCGAAGGCCAGCAGGCGAGGATTTGGGCGTTTGGAGAACAGCACCATCAGGCTGCCGATGGCCGTGGCCAAGCCAGCGGCGAAGGTCAGCCCGAACGCCATCCATAGATTGTCAGTAGAGATTCCGTGCATGTGTCGGCCGGGCGATCAACCGCCGCGGCGTGCCTGCTCTTCAATGGCAAAGCATTCGTTGGGCTTGGGGTCCGGCGGGTTGAAGCTGACCGGCACCTGGATGGTGGTTGGTACGGGCTGGCCGTTGCGTGTGGCGGCATTGAACTTCCATTCGCGCACGCGAGCGATGGCCGAGTCGTCCAGCTGGCTGTTGCCACTGCTGGTGATCAGCGCCACTTCGGTCGGTGTGCCCTGCGGGCCGACCACGACCTTGAGCACGCTCTTGCCGCCCACGCCGGTGCAGGCCAGTTCAGCGGGGTAGTCCGGCGGCGGGGTCTGCACGGCGGCAACTTCGGTCGGGGCGATGACAGGGGCGGCCGGTTGATCGGAAGACGTGCAGGCGCCCAGAGAGGCGGCGGCAGCGAGGGAGCCCAACAGCAGGCGCAGTTTCATGTCATTGCTCCGTTAGTGCGGATGCCTTGGCGGCACAGATGAAGTCGTTCTCGCTCAGGCCGCCCACATCGTGGGTGGAGAAGCGCACCACGGCGCGGTCGTAGTGCACGCCCAGATCCGGGTGGTGGTCTTCGGCATGTGCGACCCAGGCCAGCGCGTTCACGAAGGCCATGGTGCCGTAGTAGTTGTCAAAGCGGAATGTGCGCACCAGCGCCATGCCGTTTTCGGCCAGCTCCCAGCCGGGCACTTGTGCCAGTAGTTCTGCCAGGCGGGCCTGGCCGAGCCGGTGCTCGCTGCCTTTGCGTGGGATGCAGTGGGCTTGCGCCAGGGGAATCAGGTCAGGGGCCACGGGAACCTCCATCAAACGGGTGACTGAACAGTGCCGCCGCTGGAATCAGTGTCCCATCAGCGTCAACCAAGACACGGCTAGAATACCCGCATGATCCAGATATCAGATACCGCTCAAAGCTATTTCCGCAAGCTCATTGAACGTGAGGCCGTGCCCGGCATGGGTGTGCGCCTGAGCGCCATAGAGCCCGGCACGCCGCGCGCTGATGCGCGCTTGGAGTTTGCCGACCCCAGTGAACTGCTCGGTGACGAGTGGGCGGTGGATTGCGATGGTTTCACCTTATATGTAGCCGCGACCAGTGTGGGCTGGCTGGATGGCGCCGAAATCGACTTCGTCACGCAGGCCGCCGGTACCCAGCAGCTCACCATCAAGGCGCCGAAGATCAAGGGTGAAGCACCCGGTGATGCGGCCTCGATGGTTGAGCGCGTGCATTGGGTGGTCGAAAACGAGATCAATCCGCAGCTGGCGTCCCATGGTGGCCGGGTGGCGGTGCAGGAAGTGTCCGCCGATGGCGTGGTGTTGTTGCGCTTCGGCGGTGGCTGCCACGGTTGCGGCATGGCCGATGTGACCTTGAAGCAGGGGATCGAGAAGACGTTGATGGGACGGGTGCCCGGCGTGACCGCCGTGCGCGATGCCACTGACCATGACACCGGTCAGGCCCCGTATATCCCACGCGCGGGCTGAGGCGATAGCCGCCGCATGCCGGTGACGTCAGTTACCGACTTTATTGACCTGCTGGCCGCGCGCCGGCAGGCCAGCATCTTGCACGACCGTCGCACCGGCATGCCATACAGCTGGAGCCACTGGGTGCGCACGCGCGTGTCCAAGGCAATGTCGGCATTTGCCGAAGCTGACGTGGCTGGCGTGATCGCGGCAAAGCCCGGGCGGTCGCGTGAACGCGTGTCAACGCCACGCCCCTTCTTGCTGACAATGCTGTTGCTGCTTTGGCAGGGGGGCGATCCGCCGCCGCGCGACCAGCGCGTGATGCGTTGGTTTGCGGCCTTCTTCAGTGCTGCGCTGCATTTGCTGTTCGCCCTGCTGCTGGTCTGGGTGGCGCTGATACGCAGCCCGGCGCCGGAGCAAAGCGCAGAAGAAGGCGAGCGGGTACAGATTGAGTACATCGGTCGTGGCACGCCGGACGAAGAGGGAGGCGGTGCGCCGCAAGCGCAGGGAGAACCGCAGGCGGATGCATCGGCGTCGGCATCAGCTTCATCGGCTGCGGCAGGGGCGAATGCAGGTGCTTCGTCGTCGGCAGCGGTGGCGACCCCAGTCGAACCGACTGCGACGGCTGCAGTCACTCCCGCCGACGTGTCCAATGACGAGCAGCCATTGGTGCCGATAGATGCATCAAAACCTTCACCTGAAATGCCGGCCGCGCAGCCGCTGCAGGTAACCCAGACGCAGCAGCCGACCACTGATTTCGTGTTGCCTGCACCAACCTTGCGGCCACCCACCATGACCGCGCCGAGTGTCAGCGTGCCTGAGGTGCGGGTACGCGAACGGGTGGTGGAAACGGCGGCTGATCGTCCGCAAATCACGCAGTCCGCACGCGTTCTGCCCAATGCGCAACCGCAGTTGAGAACGCCTGAGGTCCAGGTGCGTGAGCGACAGATCGAGACGATGCCGCAGCAGCAGGTCGAGATGGCGCAGTTGCGTCAACGCGTAACGGATGTGCAAATGGCCGGCCCGGAAATGGCGGTGCGTGAGCGGCAGGTGGATGCGGCGCCGACACAGCCGGTGACGATGGCGCAGGTGCGTTCCAGCCAAACCAACGATGTGCAGCTCAAGACGCCGATGGTCGACGTGCGTGAGCGGCATCTTCCAGGAGCCCCCGATGTTTCGGCGTCGTCCGCAGCACCAGCGGGTGCTGCCGCCAAGCCTGCCAGCGCGAGCGGATCCGGTTCGGCAACATCGGCACAATCAAGCAATGTTGCTCAAGGCAGCACGGCGCAGGGCAGTAGTGCCGCCGCCAACCCTTCGCCACGGCCAGGTACCAGTGCGGGCGCGGGGCCGAAGCCGCAGGACCGCAGCGGTGGCTGGGATTCTCCGATGCGTTCGGACGATTGGGGCGCATCGCAACGGCAAGTGGCCGGCAGCGCAGGCGGACAGTCGGACAAAGGCCGCGGCCTGTTTGATGCAGACGGTGGCGTGCGCCTTGCTGATGATGGAGCGGGTAAAGACAGCAAGCGCGGTGCACCCGGTGGCGATGCTGACTCCTGGACGCGCGACCGCATCGCTGACTCGGGCACTTGGCTCAAGCGGCCGCCTTACGACTACACGCCAACCTCGTTCGATAAGTATTGGGTGCCCAACGAATCGTTGTTGGCCGAGTGGGTGCGCAAGGGCATCAAGAGTGTGGAGATTCCGATCCCCGGCACGAGCAGCAAGATTTCCTGCGTGGTATCGATGCTGCAGTTCGGCGGCGGTTGTGGGCTGACCAATCCCAACATGCAGGAGCAACCGGCGGTGGCGCGACCGCCGCCGGATATTCCGTTCAAGAAAGAACTGCAGGAAGACAACGGCAGCCGTTGAGTTGCCGTTGTAAGGCAGTGCACGCGGTGCAACAGGTGGAGATGTGGCTCCTACGAAAGAACGCCGCCCACAAAGAAAGCCGCCCACTGGGCGGCTTTCTTTTGTGTCGGATTGGGGGTTCAGTTCACGCCGTGCAGATCGCGTAGCTGGCTCGGTCGCGAACCGAAGTAGGCAGCGAGGTCGGCGATGTCCTGGTCGCTGAGGCTGGCCGCTTGCGGGGTCATCAGCATGTGGTCCCGGTTGCCACTGCGGTAGGCCTGCAGCGCGTGGGCGAGGTAGTCGCCGTACTGACCACCCAGGCGCGGGTAGGTCGGATCGATGGGCTGGTTGCCGTCTGCGCCGTGGCAGTCAATGCAGCTTTGACCGGTGGCCTTGCCCTTGGCGTTGGCCAAGTGCTCGCCAGCAGCGATGCGGCCTTGCGGCAGCCCGGCTGAAGAGCTGGCGCTGTGTTCGCCGCTGGCATGGCCGGGATCGGCGGCGGATTTATCAGCGGATTCCACCTGTGACTGCGAACATGCGGCCAATGCGAAGGCGGCCAGCAGGACGACGGACAAGCGCGTTGCGTGCGTTGCTTTCGACATGGGCAAGCCTATTTGACGGTGGACAGGTAGGCGGCGAGATCAGCGATTTCCTGTGTGCTGAAACTCATGGATTGCGCCTGCATGGTCGGATGCTTGCGCTTGCCTTCGCGATACTCGGTGAGCGCCTGGGTCAGGTACTCGGCCGATTGGCCACCAATCTTGGGGACGCGGTAACTGGGATAGGCATTCTTGTAGCCGGTGATGCCGTGGCAGCCCTGGCAGGTATAGGCCAGGGTTCGTCCGGTGTCGGGCTTGCCGACCAGTGGAGTGGCCGGCGCAGGCGATGCGGCGGAGTCAGACTGCGGAACAGCGTTGGCGGCCCCAATGGGTAGGGCGAGAGCCAGAGCGAAACAAGCGGCGAGCGGCTGCGAGCGCATGGTTTCCTTGTCCGGTATGCGGGTCTGGGGTTCCGCCGTGGGGACACGGAACGGACCGAGTATAGCCCGCGTATTTACCTGTTCGGAACCGGTTGCGGATGCTGCGGTGCGTCACTTTTTTGCTGGAGTGATAGCCGGGTAGGTTGCACCCATGACCTTTGGCGCATGGTGTCCAAGTGAAGTGGTGCAATACTTTGCTACAACACCCCGCCAATGCATCCCCAGGGACCTGACGATGTCGCGATTCTTCTCTCAGCACGGCCGCACCGGAAGCTGCGCTGCTGCTCTCCTCATTTCCACGTCGCTTCTGCTGGGCGGCTGCAAGGCCGGCGGCGAGGAGGCCCAGGCCAAGACCCCCGACGAGCAGAAAGCCGTGGACGCGGTGCCGGTAGAGGTTGCCAAGGCTACCCATCGTGCCATCGCCGCCAGCTATACCGGCACTGCAGCGCTGGAACCGCGCGCCGAGTCGCAGGTGGTGGCCAAGACGTCTGGCGTAGCGCTGGCCGTTCTGGTGGAAGAAGGCCAGGTCGTACGCGCCGGGCAAGCGCTGGTGCGATTGGATCCGGACCGCGCCCGCTTGAGCGTCGCGCAGGGCGAAGCGCAGATGCGCAAGCTGGAGAACAGCTATCACCGTGCGCAGAAACTGGTTGAGCAACAACTGGTGAGCGCCGCTGACGTCGATCAGCTGCGTTTCGATCTTGAAAACGCCCGTGCGCAGTACCGCATGGCGACGTTGGAACTGTCTTACACCACGGTGGTTGCGCCGATTTCAGGCGTGGTTGCATCACGCGACATCAAGCCGGGCAACTTCGTGCAGATCAACTCGCCGATCATCCGCATCGTCGATGCCAGCCGCCTGGAAGCCACGTTGAATGTGCCCGAGCGGGAAATCGCCAAGCTCAAGCCTGGACAGGCGGTGGGCATGATTGCTGACGCGCTGCCGGGCCGGCAATTCACCGGCACGGTGGACCGTGTGGCGCCAGTGGTCGACAACGGCACCGGTACCTTCCGTGTGGTGACGGCATTCTCTGGAGAAAGCGATCTGCAGCCGGGCATGTTTGGCCGCCTGAGCATCAACTACGACCAGCGTGCCGACGCGCTGGTGGTGCCGCGCAATGCGCTGCTGGAAGACGGCGGTCAGCCTGCGGTGTTCGTGATCCGCGACGGCAAGGCACAGCGCGCCACGCTGAAGCTGGGTTACGACGATGCTGGCTGGATTGAAGTGCGCGAAGGCCTGAAGGCCGGCGACGAAGTGGTGATTGCCGGTAAGGCGGCGTTGCGCGAGGGCAGCGCGGTGCAGGTGATCGGTCAAGAGAAGAAGGTGGTCACGGCGGCCAAGGCACCGGCCGCAGAGGCGACCAAACAATGAGTGCACGCGAACCATCGGCTTCTGGCGGTGGCTTCGACCTGATCGAATTCGCCACGCGCCGCCGCGTCACCATCGCGATGATGACGCTCACCCTGGTGTTGTTCGGCTTGATCTCGCTGTCGAGTCTGAAGGTCGAACTGCTGCCGGACCTGAGTTACCCCACGCTGACCGTGCGCACCGATCTGGAAGGCGCGGCGCCGGCAGAAGTGGAGACACTGATCTCGCAGCCTGCCGAAGAAGCGCTGGGCATCGTCAAGGGCCTGCGCAAGCTCAAATCTATCTCGCGCACCGGCCAGAGCGATGTAGTACTGGAGTTCGCCTGGGGCACGGACATGCAGCAGGCCGGGCTGGACGTGCGCGACAAGATGGAGACGCTGCAGTTACCGCTGGAGGCAAAGCCGCCCGTGCTGCTGCGTTTCAATCCGTCGACGCAGCCGATCATGCGCCTGGCGCTGTCGTCCAAGCAGGACGCCAGCAATGAAACCGACGCCATACGCAGCTTGATGGAGTTGCGTCGTTACGCCGACGAAGATCTCAAGCGCAAGCTCGAGCCAGTGAGTGGCGTGGCTGCGGTGAAAGTCGGCGGTGGCCTGGAAGATGAAATCCAGGTGGACATCGACCAGCGCAAGCTGTCGCAGCTGGGCCTGTCGCTGGACACCGTGATCCAGCGCCTGCAGCAGGAAAACGTCAATCTGTCCGGCGGCCGTCTGGAAGAAGGCTCGCAGCGTTATCTCGTGCGTACCGTCAACCAGTTCACCACGGTCGAGCAGATGCGCGAAATGCTGTTGACCACGGCGGCCGGTTCCGGCGCCTCAGCAGCCAGCGAAAACCGCCAGTTGATGACCGCCATCCTCGGCAGCCGCGACCCCAACGTCATCGCCGCGATGCGCAATGATGGTTCCGGCGGTAGCGTTGCAACAGTGCGTCTGAAAGACGTGGCCGATGTGCGCCAGGGCTACAAAGAGCGCGAAGCGGTGATCCGCAGCGCCGGCCATGAAGCAGTGGAGTTGGCCATCTACAAGGAAGGCGACGCCAATACGGTTTCCACTGCTGATGCGCTGGAAACGCGGCTGGAGTTGATCCGCAAGCAGATGCCCAAGGACATCGAGATGACGATGGTCGAAGACCAGTCGGTCTTCATCCGCCACGCCATCAAGGACGTCAAGATCGATGCGGTGATCGGTGGTTTGTTGTCGATCCTGATCATCTTCCTGTTCCTGCGCGATGGCTGGAGCACGTTTGTGATCTCGCTGTCGCTGCCGATCTCGATCATCGCCACGTTCTTCTTCATGGGCCAGCTGGGTCTGAGCTTGAACGTGATGTCACTCGGTGGTCTGGCGTTGGCGACCGGTCTGGTGGTGGATGATTCCATCGTCGTACTTGAATCCATCGCCAAGGCGCGCGAGCGCGGTATGGGTGTGCTGGAAGCTGCGATCAAGGGAACGCGTGAAGTATTCATGGCGGTGGTTGCTTCTACGCTGACCACCATCGCGGTGTTCCTGCCGCTGGTGTTCGTGGAAGGTATCGCCGGGCAGTTGTTCCGCGACCAGGCGCTGACCGTGTCGATTGCGATTGCGGTGTCACTGGTGGTGTCGATGACGCTGATCCCGATGCTGAGCGCTTTGAAGGGTCGCCCGCCGCTGGAGTTTCCTGCAGAAGATCCGCGTCAGCCGTGGCAGCCGGAAAGCCGCTGGAAGAAACCGGCCGCTTATGCAGGCCGTGGCATCGGTGCGATGTTCCGCTATGGCTTCTTCGCCGTGGTGTGGGCAGTGGTGAAGGTGTTCCGGGGCATTGCAGCGGTGGTTGGGCCGGTGATGCGCAAGGCCAGTGACCTGGCGATGGCGCCATACAACCGTGCCGAGGCAGGCTATCTGCGGATGCTGCCTGCTGCGTTGAAACGGCCGTGGCCGATTCTTGGCGGCGCTACGTTGGCGTTCGCGCTCACCTTGGCGGTGTTGCCGTTGTTGGGCGTGGATCTGATTCCGCAGCTCGCCCAGGACCGCTTCGAGATGACTGCCAAGCTGCCGCCCGGGACGCCACTGGCGCAGACCGATGCGCTGGTACGTGAAGTGCAGCGCACGCATGCCAATGAAGAAGGCGTGCGCCTGTTGTACGGCGTCTCCGGTACAGGCACGCGGCTGGACGCCAGCCCGACCGAGAGCGGCGAAAACATCGGCAAGTTGTCGGTGGTGATGAGCGACACCAAGCGCGAGCCGGAGTTGACCGAGAAGCTGCGCAAGACGGTGCAGCAGTGGCCTGAAGCGCAGGTGGATTTTGCGCGTCCGGAACTGTTCGCGCTGTCGCCGCCGCTGGAAATCGAGATTGAAGGCAACAACCTGGAGTCGATCCGCGTTGCCGGCAATCGTCTGGCGGGCATGCTGCGCGAGAACCCACACTACGCCGACGTCAAGTCGACGGTGGAGCAGGGTTTCCCGGAAATCCAGATCCTGTTCGACCAGGACCGCGCTGCGGCACTGGGCCTGACCACACGGCAGATCGCTGATGCGGTAGTCAACAAGGTGCGCGGTAACGTCGCCACCCGTTACAGCTTCCGTGATCGCAAGATCGATGTGCTGGTGCGGGTGCAGGAATCCGAGCGTGCGTCGGTGAACGATATCCGTCGTTTGATCGTCAACCCGACCGGCAACAAGCCGGTGGAGCTGGGCGCGGTCGCCGATGTGGTGGCGACTACCGGTCCGAGCGAGATTCACCGCGCCGACCAGCGTCGCGTGGCCATCGTCTCGGCGAACCTGCGCGACATCGACCTGGCCACGGCCGTTACCGAAGTGCAGAGCATGGTTGCCAAAAATCCACTGGGTACCGATGTCGGTATGCGCATCGGTGGGCAGGGCGAAGAACTGGGTGAATCAATCCGTTCATTGTTGTTTGCATTTGGCCTGGCGATTTTCCTGGTCTACCTGGTGATGGCATCGCAGTTCGAATCGCTGCTGCATCCGTTTGTCATCCTGTTCACCATCCCGCTGGCGTTGGTGGGTGCGGTAGCTGCATTGATGGTGTCGCGTTCGCCGATATCGGTGGTGGTGTTCATCGGGTTGATTCTGTTGGTGGGATTGGTAGTGAAGAACGCCATCATCCTGATCGACAAGGTCAACCAGTTGCGCGAGGACGGCGTGGCCAAGCGCATCGCGTTGGTCGAAGGCGCACGTTCGCGTCTGCGCCCGATCATGATGACCACGTTGTGCGCGGTGTTCGGCTTTCTACCGCTGGCATTGGCCTTTGGCGAAGGTGCCGAAGTGCGCTCGCCGATGGCGATTACCGTGATCGGCGGCTTGCTGGTATCGACGCTGCTGACGCTGCTGGTGATTCCGGTGGTGTACGACCTGCTCGACCGCAAGCCGGATGAGTTCTATGCCGAACGGGGTCGCCGTGCACGTCGTGAGGCCGCTGCGGCTGAACAGGTGCTGGCGCATGAGCAGGACATGATCGGCGGCGCGAAGGACTGACACGGATGAACATCACTGAGCTGTCCATCCGTCGCCCGGTCACCACCATCATGTTGTTCGTGTCGATGGTGGTGATCGGCCTGATCGCCTCGTTCCGGCTGCCGCTGGAAGCCGAGCCGGAAGCCACCATCCCGTTCTTCTTTGTATCGCTGCCGTACCCCGGCTCGACCCCGGAAGAGGTGGAGCGCAATCTGCTGCGTCCAGTGGAAGAAGCCATCGCCACGATGCCCGGCATCAAGATGATGAATTCGCGTGCCAACGCCGAAGGCGGCCAGATCCAGGTCGAATTCAGCGATTGGAGTCGCGACATCGCCATGGCCGCGTCTGAAGCGCGCGAGCGCATCGATGCGGTACGCGACCAGCTGCCAGATGATTTCCGTCGCTATTACGTGCAGCGCTGGAGTACCAGCGACCAGGAAGCGATCAGTCTGCGCCTCAACAGCAAGGAAGACCTGACCGCGCGCGCTGACATGATCGAGCGCAGCATCAAGCAGCGGTTGGAGCGTCTGCCTGGTGTCGCGCGTGTGGAAGTAGAGGGCGTCGCCAAACAGGAAGTGTTGGTTGCGCTCGATAAGGACCGGGTCAGCGCACACGGCGTGGCCTTGAACGAACTGGTACAGAAGCTGCAGGCGGCCAATTTCTCGGTTTCGGCAGGGCAGATCACCGAGAACGGACGACGGCTGCGCGTGCAGCCGCGCGGCGAACTGTTGGAGCTTCAGGCGCTACGTGACCTGCCCATCAACAACAGTGGCACGCGTCTGTCCGACATTGCCGAGGTCAGTCTGCAGCCGCAGCGCATGAACTATGTGCGGCAGATGGAAGGCAAGCCCAGCGTTGGCGTGGACATCTACAAAGAGCGCTCGGCGAACCTGGTGGAGCTGTCGCGCGCGGTGGGTGACGAGATCAAGCTGTTGGAAGATGACCCGGCCATGCGTGGGGTGGACATCGAAGTTGCCTACGACTCTGGCAAGGCGGTGACCAGCTCATTGCTGGCACTCGCTGAAGCCGGCGCGATCGGCCTCTTGCTGTCGGTGATCGTGCTTTACGCGTTCCTGCGGCATTGGCCCTCGACGTTGATGGTGTCGCTGGCGATTCCCATCTGTTTCATCATGACGCTGGGCTTCATGTACTTCACCGGCATCAGTCTGAACATCATCTCGATGATGGGCTTGTTGCTGGCGGTGGGAATGTTGGTGGACAACGCCGTGGTGGTGGTGGAGAGCATCTACCAGGAGCGCGAAAAATATCCCGGTCAGCCGGCGATGGCGTCGATCATCGGTACGCGGCATGTGGCCATTGCCTTGTCCGCCGGCACCTTGTGCCACTGCGTGGTGTTCCTGCCGATGATGTTCGGCGACATGAACATCATCACCATCTACCTGTCGCAGCTGGCGGTGACGATTTCGTTCTCGCTGCTGGCGTCGTGGCTGGTGGCGGTGAGCCTGATTCCGATGCTGTCAGCGCGCATGAAGACGCCGCCGGCAATCAAGTCGCCCTTGATCACCGGGCTGCAGAATCGTTACGCCAAACTATTGCGTTGGACGCTTGCCCATCGCGGCTGGAGTGTGGCGGGCATCCTGGCGGTGTCCATCATCAGCGTGTACCCGATGACGCATATCCAGGGAGGCGGTGACGACAACGATCCGGATGAGATCAATATTTTCTATCAGTGGCGCGGTGCCTATTCCAAGGAGGAGATGGGCAAGGAAGTGGCGCGGGTGGAAGAGTTCGTCAATGCCCACCGCAAGGATTTCCATATCGAGCGCGTGTACAGCCGCTATAGCGAACAGGGCTGGGCGCAGACGCGACTGTACCTGTCCATCGATGACCGCGAACAGAGCAAGAAGATTGAGGAGGAGGTCCGCAAGGGCTTGCCGCAATCGGCACGCGCGAAGATCGGTATTGGCTGGCCGGGTGGCATGGGCAGTGAAGGGCAGGGCGTGCGCTTCAGTCTGGTGGGTGATTCCACCCAGACCTTGCGCGAACTGGCTGATGACATCGTGCCGATTCTGTCGCGTGATCCCAAGTTGCGCGACGTGCGGGTGGATACCGGCGATGCCAACACCGAGCTTGCGGTGCAGGTGAACCGTGAGCGCGCAGCGTCTTATGGCTTCAGCGCACAACAAGTGGCGCAGTTCGTCGGCATGGCATTGCGTGGCTCCTCGCTGCGCGATTTCCATCGCGATGATGTCGAGATTCCAGTCAACGTGCGTTTTGCGGGTTCCGAGGATTACGGGATCGAGGATCTGTCCTCGTTCATGGTGCGCAACGCCAGTGGCAAGGAAATTCCGCTGCTGGCGATGGTGGACGTCAACGTCAATCCGGCGGCCAACTCCATCCAGCGCCTGAACCGGCAGACCATGCTGCGCATCGAAGCGGGCCTGGCCAAGGATGTGCCGATGGATCAGGCACGCAAATCCATCGAAACCACACTGGAAGGGGTGCAGTTCCCACCGGGCTATGGCTACACGTTCAATGGCGCGGGCTTCAACATCAACTTCGATGGCATGGACCAGATGAAGAGCGCCATCGTGATCGCGCTGGTATTGATGCTGGTGATCATGGCGGCGGTGTTCGAGTCGCTGCTGTTCCCGGTGGCAATCATGTCCTGCGTGTTGTTCTCGATCTTCGGCGTCTACTGGCTGTTCTGGCTGACCGGTACCGAGATGAACATCATGGCGGTGATTGGCATCCTGGTGCTGATGGGTGTGGTGGTGAACAACGGCATCGTGATGATCGAACACATCAACAATCTGCGACGACGGGGCGTTCCGCGTACCGAGGCGTTGATTGAAGGCAGCCGCGAGCGTCTGCGCCCGATCATGATGACGATGGGCACTGCGATCCTGGCGATGATTCCGATTGCGTTGAACACGCAGACGGCCGATGGCATGCCGCCGTACTACCCGATGGCACGCGCAATTGCCGGCGGCTTGGCGTTCTCGACGGTGGTCAGCTTGCTGTTTCTGCCAACCATCTACGCGATCCTGGATGACCTGCGCAGCGGCACGGCACGGCTGGTACGTCGTGCACGCGGCCTACCGGCGGAACAACCGGTGGCGATGGAAAGCTGAGCCTGACTATTGCAAGGAAATGAAAAGGCCCGCAGTGATGCGGGCCTTTTCTTTGGGGATGCTGCTGGTGTGATTCTGGAGCGAAAGCTTGCACTCACCCAACGCCTTTCCCGCTCGCGGGAGAGGGGCTCAGTGCATCGCCGATTGACGTGCTCCCGGTAACTGCAGGTTCAAAGCCCCTCTCCCGCAAGCGGGAAAGGGGTTGGGATGAGGGCAGATCTTCTTCAAGCAAGAACCCAAACCCAACTCAACCGGCCAACTTCCCATAAACAATGAAACCGGTCAGCCACAACCCCAGCATGCTGCCCAGGTTGGTCAACACGAAGGTCAGCACGATGCGGGTGACGCGATTGCGATACCAGCCCTTCACAGTCTGCGCATCGTCACGCAGCTGCAGGAAATCCTGGTAGGTCGGCTTGCGCAGGCGTGTTTCCACCAACGCAGAGAAAGCGCCGGTGGGAATGCTCAAGCGGAACGGCTTGAACGGCGCCACTACGATGGCAGTGAGGATGCTCAACGGATGGCTGGCAGCCAACAACGCACCCAAGCCGGCCAAGCCGCCGGTATACATCGCCCAGGTCGCGAGCATTTGTGTGCCCATGTCCAGGCCGCCACGCCAGAAGCCGATGCCGATGCCGGTCAGTACCACCGCAAGGATGAGCAGGGTGATCCACGGAATGTTGCGCTTCTTCGGCACCGATTCCAGCTGTTCAAGCAGTGGGCCGGGGGCTTCGGTGTCGCTTTCCAGGTAACGCGCAAGGCCTGCCAGATGGCCCGCGCCGACTACTGCCAGCACATTGCGCTGTTCGCTGTTGTGCTCCTGGCGCAGGCGGGTGGCCATGTAGCGGTCGCGCTCGCCGATGATGGCTTCGTATAGCGCTGGGCTTTCGTTGGCGAACTCACCAAAGCTCGATTCAAGCATGTCGCCCTGCTTGAGCTTTTCGATCTCGTCCTCACCCACGTCCTCCGAGGAGAACAGGCCTGCCCCGAGCCCGGCGACCAGCTTCAACTTGCCGAAGAAGCCCAGCTGCTGAGACGCGCGACGGAACGTCAGGCCGACATCGCGGTCGATCAGATGCACGGGCAGATTCTGCTCGTTGGCCAACGTGACCGCACGCTTGAGTTCGGCTCCCGGCTCGATGCCCAGTTGTTCGGCAAGGCGGCGCTGGTAGGCGGCCAATGCAAGGTTGGCGGCAAACAAGGCGACGCGGCCTTTGCGAATCACGTCAACCAGGTCCAGCTGTGCGAGTGCGTTCGGGTTGGTCAACGCCTGCAGACGCTGCGGATCGAGTTCGACCGCGACCGCATCAAACTGTCCGCTGCCGATGGCATGTTCCACTGCCTGCACGCTGGCCTGAGACACATGTGCGGTGCCAAGCAGGGTATAGCGCACACCATCGCGTTCGACGATGCGCACTGGCTGGCCGGCCAGCAGATCGCTGCCGGCCTCATTGGGAGTTTCAGTCATGGGGTCATTCATTCGTTGGGGCGCTGTCGGAACCGTCGCCGAGCGCGCGTTGCATCTGCACCGTATCCAGCCAGCGCCCGTGCTTGCGGCCGAGGCCTCGGAAGATGCCGACCAGCTGGAAGCCGAAGCGTTCGTGCAGCTTGATCGACGCAGTATTGGTGGGTTCGCCGATCACCGCGATCATCTGCCGGAATCCGCGCGCGGTGCACTCATCGATCAACGCCTGCATCAAAGCACTGCCTACGCCATGGCCCTGGAACCGGCCATCAACGTACACAGAGTTCTCCACCGTCCATTGATAGGCGATGCGGCCGCGATACGTATTTGCGTAGGCATAGCCGGCCAGCTCACCATCGAGCGTGGCGACCAGGTATGGAAAGCCACGCGAGATGATGTCGTTCATGCGTTGCGCCATTTCGCCTTCGGCCGGCACCTCGTACTCGTAGGTGTTGACCAGTTCGCGCACCTCCACCGCATAAATGGCGGTGATGGCGGGAATATCGGCCGCGGTGGCGGGGCGCAGCAGCAGGTTCACGGCGAGCCTTGTATCAGTCGATGTAGCGCTTGAGCAGATCGCCGTAGGCATCGATGCGACGATCGCGCAGGAATGGCCAGATGCGGCGCACGTGTTCGCTGCGCTGCAGGTCGATCTCGCAGATCAGCAAGGTTGCGTCCGTACCGGCTTCGGCCAGGAACTCGCCCTGTGGGCCCAGTACGTGGCTGTTGCCCCAGAAGTCGATGCCAGAAGCGCCCAGTGGCGAGGCTTCATGGCCAACACGGTTGCAGCTGAGTACCGGTACACCATTGGCGACAGCGTGGCCGCGATGACTCAGTACCCAGGCATCGCGCTGGCGGTTCTTTTCGTCCTGCACGTCTTCCGGATCCCAGCCGATGGCGGTCGGATAGAGCAGTAGTTCTGCGCCGGCCAGCGCCATCAGGCGTGCAGCTTCTGGATACCATTGGTCCCAGCACACCAGCACGCCAAGGCGGCCCACGGAGGTGTCGATCGGCTTGAAGCCGATATCGCCCGGCGTGAAGTAGAACTTCTCATAGAAACCCGGGTCGTCCGGAATGTGCATCTTGCGGTACTTGCCCAGCAAGGTGCCGTCTTTCTCGAAGACGACGGCGGTGTTGTGGTACAGGCCAGCGGCGCGGCGCTCGAACAGCGAACCGACAATCACCACGCCGTGCTTTTTGGCCAGCGCGCCCAGACGCTCGGTGCTCGGGCCGGGAATCGGCTCAGCGAGATCGAACTCGTCCACCGACTCGTGCTGGCAGAAATACGGACCGTTATGCAGCTCCTGCAGCAGCACCAGTTTCGCGCCTTGGGCGGCCGCCTCGGCCACGCGGGCTTCGATGACTTCCAGATTGGCAGCGGCATCGCCGTGGTTGCGTTCCTGGACAAGGGCGACGGTTAGGGTGTGGCGGGAGCTCATCCGGTTACAGATCCTGCATGGGAAGGGCGCATGGTAGCGCGGAAGCCGCAGCGGAATGTCCGCTGCGGCTGAACGTAAGTGCCCGCTGGCTGCGTCGCCAGCGGGGCATGGTCAGGGCGCGATCCGGGTGGGCAACAGGCCGGCCGGCAGCTGCATGGTGATGCAGTGCAGGCTGCCGTTCTGCCAGATCAGCGAGCGGCAGGGAACCTGCACGATTTCGCGGTCCGGGAATGCCTGTGCGAGTACATCACGCGCCGCATCGTCGGCCACATCGCCATATGCTGGCATCAGCACCGCGCCATTGACGATCAGGAAGTTGGCGTACGACGCGGCCAGGCGTCGGCCCTCGTCGATCACCGGCTGCGGCCACGGCAGCGGGAACAGGCGGTAAGGCTGGCCGTCGGCAGTGCGCATTGCCGCCAGCTCCGCGCCCATCGCCCTGAGTTCGGCGTGATGCGAATCCTGTGCGTCGTCGCAGTCCTGGTAAACGATGCTGTCCGCCGATGCGAAGCGGGCGAGGGTGTCAACGTGAGCGTCAGTGTCGTCGCCTTCCAGGTAGCCGTGGTCCAGCCACAGCACGCGGTCCTGGTGCATCCACTGCGCCATGTCTGCGCTGAGCGATTCGCGGTCGCGATCGGGGTGGCGTTCGTGCAGGCACTGCCATGTGGTCAGCAGGGTACCGGCACCATCGGTATCGACCGCGCCGCCTTCCAGTGCGAACGGGATGCTGCGCACGTCGGCATTGGCGTTGAATACGCCAGCGCTGTGAAGCGCGCCAACCAGTTGGTCGTCGAGACTTGCCTCAAATTTTCCGCCCCAGCCGGTGAAACGGAAATCCAGCAGCTGGAAGCTGCCGTCGGCGCGCTTGAGGGTGATCGGGCCGGAGTCACGCAACCAGGTGTCGTCATATTGCGCGGTGATGAAATGCACGCGCTCCATGTCGATGCGGTTCGAGCGCAGGCGCATCTCGGCATAGGTTTCGATGTCGTCATCGCCCACGCAGATCAGTACCGGCTGGAAGCGGGTGATGGCGGCGACCAGTGCGATATAGGTTTCTTCGACGTCGGCCAGGCGGTCGGCCCAGTCGGTATCGGCGTGTGGCCAGGCAATCAGTACGCCGGACTGAGATTCCCATTCGGCAGGAAAGCGGAGCGTGTCGTTCATTTCTTCTTGCTTGTAGAGCCCGGCGCGATGGCGCTGGGACGGAAGTGGTGACTGGCGTCACTGCCGGCCACCACGGGCCAAGTCAGCGGATCGGCGGCTTCGGGCCGATTTCGTTGGGAGCTGCCTGGTTGGCAACTACATCAATCACGCGCTGCTTCTCGAAATAGACAGTGAATGCTGGGTAGACCCAGCGGTTGATCGTTGGCCACTGGCGCTTTTGGCCGCCGCGCGGGTCCAGCCGTTCCTGCGGTGCGCCAAAACGAGCTTCGACCTGGCTGGCGGTTTCGCCGCGAGCTGGCAGTGCGCCGGCAGGTTTTTCCTGCGCACGCTCAATCAACAGCGTGTCGGCGGTTGCCGCGGACGCCGCGACAAGTGCGGTGATCAGGGTCAGTGTTTTCAACATTTGCTTCATGGTCGCTTCTCCCCAGAGGACAGGTGACGATTACAGCAAAAAACCGGCAACAAAAAACCGCCCGGAGGCGGCTTTTTGTGAAAAGCCGAAACCCTTTCGGATTCCGGTGTCGGCTTGCGCCGACCGGCTCAGCGCTGGCGAGCCTTGAAGCGCGGGTTCGACTTGCAGATCACGAAGATCTTGCCGCGACGGCGAACAACCTTGCAATCACGGTGACGGGTCTTCGCCGACTTCAGGGAGGACAGGACTTTCATTGCATACCTCGGCGGATAACTGTTGGAATTTTCAAGAGCGCGGCCGCGGATATGCAGGATGACGCTCGTTCAAGCCCGCCATTCTACCGGGTAATTCCATGCGCGTTCAAGTGGTTGCATTGAACGGGGCGCCGGAGCGGCTGTGCGGGGCGCTAGAATAGCCTGATTCGAGTCCAAATCAGGCAGCCAGATGAGCCAGCTTTCCCCCGTTCTTACCATTGATGGCCCGTCCGGGGCAGGCAAGGGCACCGTCAGTCGAATCGTTGCCCGGCAGCTGGGCTGGCAATACCTGGATTCAGGTGCGCTTTATCGTGCGGTGGGTGTGGCGGCCAGCTGGGCGGACATCGACACCTCCGATGCGTCGGCGTTGGTGCGGTGCACATTCGACACCAAAGTTCAGTTTGCTGAACAAGGTGAGAGCCTGCGCGTATTTGTCAATGGCACCGATGCCACCGACGAGCTCCGGCTGGAAACCACGGGGGCTTTGGCCTCGGCCATTGCGGCCATCCCCGAGGTCCGGGCCGCGCTGAAGGAGCGCCAGCGCGCATTCAGAATTTTGCCGGGCTTGGTGGCCGATGGCCGTGACATGGGAACTGTCATCTTCCCGGATGCCCCATTCAAGGTATTCCTGACTGCGAGCGCCGAAGAACGGGCGCAGCGGCGGCATAAGCAGTTGAAAGAAAAAGGGGTTTCGGTTAACTTTGACGATCTCCTGCGCGAGATCATGGCCCGCGACGCCCGTGATGCACAGCGCGCAGTGGCGCCCCTGAGGCCGGCCGAAGACGCCGTTCTCATCGACACCAGCGGTATTGGCATCGACGACGTCGTTGCCAAGGTGCTGGGTCTGGTTTCCAACAAGGAAGCCTGATCCAATGCAGCGTTGAGTGTGGCCAGTCCATCGGCTGCAGTCGCAGATAGAGAAGTTGCAACAACCCCGCTGCGCAATGGTGCGTGGTGGGCTTTTTCATTCACATGCGGCTGCTTTCATGGGGTCGTCCAACAGGCTGGGCAGTACGGATTTCCGCAACAGATCCGCTGTCCATTTGTTCAATTGAGTAAATCTAATGACCGAATCATTTGCAGAACTGTTTGAAGCCAGCCAGGCCAATCTGGCCAAGCTGAAGCCCGGTTCCATCGTTATCGGTACCGTCGTGGAAGTTCGCGGCGACGTGGTGGTGATCAACGCCGGCCTGAAGTCTGAAGGCATTGTGCCGATCGAACAGTTCCGTAACGACGCTGGCGAGATCGATGTCGCTGAAGGCGACCAGGTCAAGGTCGCCCTCGACTCGATCGAGAACGGCTTCGGCGAAACCGTGTTGTCGCGCGAGAAAGCCAAGCGCGCCATGGTGTGGGACGAGCTGGAAGAAGCGCTGGAAAAGAACGAAACCATCACCGGCCGCATCAGCGGCAAGGTCAAGGGTGGTTTCACCGTGGACATCAAGGATGTCCGCGCGTTCCTGCCTGGTTCGCTGGTGGATGTGCGCCCGGTGCGCGACCCGGCCTACCTGGAAGGCAAGGAGCTGGAGTTCAAGCTCATCAAGCTCGACCGCAAGCGTAACAACGTGGTCGTTTCGCGTCGTGCAGTTGTCGAGAGCGAGCACTCGGAAGAGCGCGAGCAGCTGATGGACAAGTTGCAGGAAGGCGCGATTCTGAAGGGTGTCGTCAAGAACCTGACCGATTACGGCGCATTCGTGGACCTGGGCGGTATCGACGGCCTGCTGCACATCACCGACATGGCATGGAAGCGCGTGCGCCATCCGTCCGAAGTCGTGAACGTCGGCGACGAGCTGGACGTGCGCGTGCTGAAGTTCGACCGCGAGCGCAACCGCGTTTCGCTGGGTCTGAAGCAGCTGGGCGAAGATCCGTGGGACAACATCGCCCGTCGTTACCCGGCCAACAGCCGCGTGTTCGGCAAGGTCTCCAACGTCACCGATTACGGCGCATTCGTCGAGATCGAGCCGGGCGTCGAAGGCTTGGTGCACGTTTCGGAGATGGATTGGACCAACAAGAACGTCAACCCGTCCAAGGTTGTGCAGGTCGGTGACGAAGTTGAAGTCATGGTCCTGGACGTCGACGAGGAGCGTCGCCGCATCTCGCTGGGCATGAAGCAGGTTGCCGCCAATCCGTGGGAAACCTTCGCTGCCATCTTCAAGAAGGGCGACAAGGTTGAAGGCCAGATCAAGTCGATCACCGACTTCGGCATCTTCATCGGCCTGGACGGCGGTATCGATGGCCTGGTGCACCTGTCGGACATCAGCTGGAACACCACCGGCGAAGACGTGGTCCGCAACTACAAGAAGGGCGACACCCTGGAAGCCGTTGTTCTGGCGGTCGATCCGGAGCGCGAGCGCATCTCGCTGGGCGTCAAGCAGCTTGAGCAGGATCCGTTCGGCCAGTTCATGGCGATCAATCCGAAGGGCTCGAAGGTCGAAGGCGTGGTCAAGGAAGTTGACGCCAAGGGCGCCATCATCGAACTGGCTGACGGCATCGAAGGCTACGTTGCTGCACGCGACATCAGTGTCGATCGTGTGGACGACGCTACCCAGCACCTGAAGGTTGGCGACAAGGTCGAAGCCAAGTTTGTGGGCATGGACCGCAAGGGCCGCACCCTGCAGCTGTCGATCAAGGCCAAGGACGATGCTGAAATGCGCGAAACGCTGGAGGACTACCAGTCCGCTTCCGGCGGCACCACCCAGCTGGGTGCGCTGCTTCGTGCACAGTTGAACAGCAACAAGTCCGAGTAATTCGGGCATCCTGTTGCAGATGTGACCTGGGCGGCCCGGATATCAATCCGGGCCGCTTCAGGGTTGAAACCCTGCCATTGGCGAGTACGCAATGACTAAATCCGAATTGATCGAAATCCTCGCGCGCCACCAGGCGCACCTGAAGGCCGATGATGTCGATCTGGCGGTGAAGTCGTTGTTGGAAATGATGGGTGGGTCGTTGTC
Organism: Stenotrophomonas sp. Iso1; assembly: GCF_027497995.1. Classification (GTDB taxonomy): domain Bacteria; phylum Pseudomonadota; class Gammaproteobacteria; order Xanthomonadales; family Xanthomonadaceae; genus Stenotrophomonas. The sequence continues at coordinate 1,653,215 of NZ_JAODBT010000001.1, forward strand.
CTCCGGGGATCGCATCGAGATTCGCGGTTTTGGTAGTTTTTCACTGCATTACCGCCCGCCACGCTTGGGCCGCAACCCGAAGACGGGTGAGTCGGTAGCGTTGCCGGGTAAGCATGTGCCGCATTTCAAGCCGGGCAAGGAGCTGCGCGAACGCGTCAGCTCGGTGGTGCCGCTGGAAAGCGATCCAGCCTGAAACGGCTGCCATGCTTCGCTGCGCATTCATGCGCTGATTCGGTAAGCTACGGTCTCTTGTTATTGGAGCAGCTGCCGCATGAAGATCGTCCGTTTATTGATCCTGCTGGCAGTTCTTGTCGGCGGCCTGGTGATTGGCTCGCTCAACTCCCAGCCAATTGAGATCAGCCTGGCATTCTGGGTGCTCAAGACCACCTCTGGTATCGCGATCATTGCATCGCTGCTGGTAGGTGCGCTGGTAGGCGGTGGCATGGTGCTGGCCGGTCTGGTCGTGCCCATGTATGCCAAGTTGCGGCGTGCCAACAAGGCTGTTTCCACCGCGGTTCCCGAGCCTGCGGCTACGGTGCAATCTCCTTCTCCTTTCGACGGGCGCTGATCGAAGATGGCCTTTATCAGTGAGTGGTTCTGGTTTTTCCTGTGCTTGCCGATCGCAGCGGTTGGCGGCTGGGTGGTGGGCCGCCGAGGTGGCCAGCGCCACAGCGAGAATCAGGTCAGTCGCCTGTCCAGCACGTATTTTCGCGGCCTGAACTATCTGCTCAACGAGCAGCCGGACAAGGCCATCGAACTGTTCCTGCATATCGCGGAACTGGACAAGGAGACGTTCGAAACGCAGGTGGCGCTAGGGCATTTGTTCCGTCGCCGTGGCGAAGTGGATCGTGCCATCCGTCTGCATCAGGGCTTGGTCAATCGTGGCGATCTGAGTGATGCGCAGCGCGTCCAGGCACTGCTGGCGCTGGGCGAGGACTATATGAAGTCCGGTCTGCTCGACCGCGCCGAGACAGTTTTTACCGAGTTGGCGCAGCTTGATCAGCGCGCACCGCAGGCACTCAAACACTTGATCAGCATCTATCAGGCCGAGCGCGATTGGGAAAAGGCGATCGAGAACGCTACCCGCTATGAGCAGGTCACCGATGAGCCGATGGGTAAGCTGATTGGGCAGTTCGAGTGCGAACTGGCCGAGCGCTATCGTGCTGCGGGTCGCCTGGATGACGCGCGTGCCGCGATCAATCGTGCCAATGCTGCCGACGCGATGAGCGTGCGCGCGGGCATCATTGAGGGCCGTCTGGAGAGTGATTTTGGCAACGACGAGGCAGCAGTGCGTGCATTCGAGCGCGCTGCACGCAACGACCCGGACTACTTGCCCGAAATCCTGCCGCAGCTGGTCAAGAACTATCGCAATGTCGGTGATATCGCCGGCGCGAGGGCGTTCCTTGCGGAGATGACCGAACACTACCGGGGCATCGCGCCGGTACTGGCGTTGACGCATTTGATGGAAGAGCAGGAGGGTGCCGCCCCGGCGCGTGCTTATCTGGGGCGCCAGTTGAAGGACCGGCCATCGGTGCGCGGCGAGTCGGCGTTGATTGATCTGACGCTGGCCGAAGGGGCTGACCCGATTGCCACGCTGCACGATCTAAAGCACATCACTGATCAGTTGTTGGTTCGCAACCCTGCCTACCGCTGTACCCGTTGTGGCTTTGGTGCACGTACCCACCATTGGCAATGTCCCAGTTGCAAGGAGTGGGGGACGGTCAAGCCGCTGCTGAACTACGCGGTGCTCTAAGGCGTGTCCCTGCATCATCTTTGGCTCCCGTTGGTCACCTTCGGCGTGGCCGTGGCGGCGACCTGGCTGGCCATTCGCTATGCGGTCAAGCGCCAGCTGGTAGATATGCCGGGTGAGCGACGTAGTCACACCGTCTCCACGCCGCGCGGGGGCGGCGTCGGCATCGTGGTTTCAGTGCTGGCGGCTTGTTTCGCAGCGGCACTGCTGTATCCGGCTGCCGCTGTGCCTGTTGGCGTGTTCGCTCTTGGCTTGATGATGGTGGCGGGGATAGGTTGGTGGGACGACCATCGTTCACTGCCTGCGCTTCCTCGGCTGGGAGTGCATCTGCTGGCGGCGATTCTGTTAGGGCTGCTGGTTTGGACGGGCAGTGGCAGCATGATCAAGGCGTTGTTCTGCGCGCTGCTTGCCGTCTCGTTGATCAACATCTGGAATTTCATGGATGGGATCAACGGCCTGGCGGTCACTCAGGCGATTCTGGTGGCCATTGGCACCGCCTTTCTACTTCCATTTCCGTATGCATTGGTTGGTCTGGTGGTGGCAGCCGCGTGCTTGGGCTTTCTCCCGTTCAATTTCCCCAAGGCCCGGGTATTCATGGGGGATGTGGGAAGCGGGGCGCTGGGCTACTTGATGGCGGGGTTGTTGGCGCTCGGCCTGAGTGTGACCGAGTTGGCCATGCCGCTATGGTTGATGCTGCCAGCCGCGTTCTTCGTTGATGCCGGCTTCACATTGCTGACGCGGATGTCCAAAGGCGAGCGCTGGATGCAGCCACATACCCAACATTTGTACCAACGTTTCGTAAAGCGTGAATGGAGTCACTCCCTTGTTACGGGAGGCTATTCGCTCTTTACCCTTTGCGGAACTACACTTGCAGCGTTGTTTTCAAGGCTTTCCCAAGGTTGGGGATGGGCAGGGGGCGTGATATGGGTGACTGCGACAGCAGTGGCCTGGTTTTTCCTGCGCAGGCGATTTTTCATTAAGGACGAGAGCTGATGGCATCCTGGCAAAAGCGTTTCTTTGCAGACGGTGGCTTGCGTTATGCGGTGATGCTGCACGACTTGGCCATGGTCTGGCTGTGTTGGCAGCTGCTGTTTGCCGCTCGCTACGCCATGCTGGAAAACGCACCGGCATTGCCCCTGTTCTCACCGGATGTGCTGGTAGTGGTCGCCCTGCAGGCGGTCGCCTTCTGGAAGGTAGGGTTGTATCGCGGCCTCTGGCGCTTTGCCAGCGTCGCCGACCTGATCAACATCTTCAAGGCGAGCTTTGTCGGCCTGTTGGCCGTCGTTGTGGTGTTTTCGTACCGCCGGCTGGAGGGCATCCCAATATCTGTCTTGGTGGTGTATCCATTCGCTCTCTCAGCGCTTTTGGGTACTCCACGCTTGCTGTATCGGGCATGGAAGGACTATCAGAACGTCCAATCCGACGCGCGGGCACGTCGGGTGTTGGTGCTTGGTGCTGGCCGGGCCGCCGAATCGCTGATCAAGGATCTGCGTCGTTCTGGCGATTACGAGCCTGTCGGCGCGCTGGATGATTCGACGCATCTGCGGGGAGCAAACCTGCACGGCATTCCGATTCTAGGTGGACTGGATGACGTGGCCTCGGTGGCCAACGAAACCGATGCGAAGCTGCTGGTGATCGCCATCCCCACGCTGGACGCGGCAGGCATGCAGCGGGTGGTGGGATTGTGTGAAAGCACAGGTCTGCCGTTCCGAACCGTGCCGAAGTTGGCGGACATTCTCGAGGGCAGCTCGTTGCCCGGCCAGCTGAAGGAAGTGGCGATCGAGGACTTGCTGGGGCGCAAGCCAATTCTTCCTGACTGGGAATTGATTCGCGGCTGGTTGCGCGGTCGCACGGTGCTCGTTACCGGTGGTGGTGGCTCGATCGGCTCCGAGCTTTGCCGTCAGGTAGCACGCCATGGCGCCACGCGCATTGTTGTGCTGGAAATCAGCGAGCTGCTGATGATCAACATCCAGGCCGAGCTGCGCCGCAGTTTTCCAGACTTGCAGGTGCATGGAGTGCTGGGCGATTGCGGCGACCCTGCAGTGGTCCGGCACGCCTTGAGCAGCTTCAAGCCTGACACCGTGTTTCATGCCGCCGCTTACAAGCAGGTGCCATTGTTGGAAGAGCAGTTGCGCGAAGCGGTGCGTAACAACACGCTGGCGACCGAATGTGTGGCCACTGCCTGTGTCGAGAGCGGAGTGGAGAACTTTGTCTTCATCTCGACTGACAAGGCGGTGGACCCGGCCAACGCACTGGGTGCGAGCAAACGCTACGCCGAAATGATCTGTCAGAGTTTGAACAAGCGCTCCCCTTCAACGCGTTTCGTCACGGTGCGTTTTGGCAACGTGCTGGGATCGGTGGGCAGCGTGGTTCCGATGTTCCGGGAGCAGATTCGCACCGGTGGGCCGATAACGGTGACGCATCCGGATGTCAGTCGCTACTTCATGACGATTCCGGAGGCGTGTCTGCTGATTCTGCAGGCTGCAGCCTCTTCGTCGCGTGGCGCCATCTACATGCTGGACATGGGCGAACCCGTATTTATCCGGCACTTGGCTGAGCAGATGATCCGGCTGGCGGGGAAGGTGCCCGGCATGGATATTTCCATCGTCTATACCGGGCTTCGTGCGGGCGAGAAGCTGCACGAAAGCTTGTTCTACGACGATGAGAACTGCCAGCCAACCGCACACCCGAAGGTGTTTGAAGCCGGTGTGCGGGAATTTTCGCCAGAGTTGGTGCTTAACAACGTGGCGGTGCTGCGACGTGCGATTGCTGCCTATGACATAGACGTGATGCGCAATATTCTGTCCGCCACGATTCCCGAATTTCAGCCCGTTGTAGAACATGCCGTGCGTAGTGCGACGGCAAAGATTGTGCAGTTCCCCACCAAGGAAGCAGGAAGGAATCACTGATGAGCGGTCGTATTAAAAAGGCGGTATTTCCAGTTGCAGGGCTCGGCACGCGGTTTTTGCCCGCGACCAAGACCGTTCCCAAGGAGATGCTGCCGATCATCGACCGGCCGTTGATCCAGTACGCGGTGGATGAGGCCATTGAGGCGGGTTGCGACACGCTGGTGTTCATCACCAACCGCTACAAGCACGCGGTGGCTGATTATTTTGACAAAGCCTACGAGTTGGAACAGAAGCTCGAGCGGGCTGGCAAGCTGGAGCAGTTGGAACTGATCCGGCACGTACTGCCCAAAGGCGTGCGTGCGGTGTTCGTTACCCAGACCGAGGCCTTGGGCTTGGGCCATGCGGTGCTGTGTGCCAAGGCCATCATCGGTGATGAGCCGTTTGCCGTGTTGCTGCCAGACGATCTGATCTGGAACCGTGGCGCCGGCGCACTCAAGCAAATGGCCGACCTCAATCAGGCGACCGGCGCCAGCGTGATCGCCGTTGAAGACGTGCCGCATGACAAGACCGGCAGTTATGGCATCGTCGCTACTGAGACATTCGATGGCCGCCATGGTCGGATTTCACAGATTGTCGAAAAGCCAAAGCCGGAGGACGCGCCCAGTGACCTGGCGGTGGTGGGGCGCTATGTGCTCAGCCCGAAGATTTTCGAGCTGCTGGAGCACACTGAGACCGGCGCCGGTGGCGAGATCCAGCTGACCGATGCCATCGCCCAATTGCTCAAGAGCGAGCCGGTGAACGCGTATCGTTTTGAGGGTAAGCGCTTTGACTGCGGCACCCATCTGGGGCTGGTCGAGGCCACCATTCGTTTCGCGCTGGAGAACGAAAAGCTGGCTGATCCGGCGCGCGAAATAATGAAGAAGATGTTGGCCGAATGAGTTGCTCGGGCCGCTGAAGTTCAGCCGAGACGCGCTTCTGGTCGATGCATCAAAAGAGCCTGGACGTCCTGATTGCAGGGCTTCCGGGCTTTTTCTTGGGTTTTTCGCTGGCTGCGTCGGGACAGCTTCTGCCGAGCAGGGTTTAGCACGGAAGTTCGGCACGACAACTTGGTCGTGCCGACGGGCTGCAGCCGATCAGGCTTCCGGCAGCAGTGGGCGCAGGATGGGCTCCAGTTGTTGCTGGCGCCAGCCTGCCAGGGCATTGGGCCATTGCCCGCTTTCCAGCAGTGATTCCAGGTGCTTGCGCGAGGCGAGCAGGCCGTCCGGAAGGCCGAGTTCGGTGGTGAGCTTGGCAACGGCATCCTGCAGGCGCTTGAACGCGGCTTTATTGCCCTCGGTCGCCTGCAGCGCCATCGGCGCCTCGGCTTCATCAGGCAACGGTGTGGTCAGCGCCTCCCACAGCGATTGCGCCAGCTTGCGCGGTGCCTTGGGGAAGCGGCCAAACACCTTGAGCATCGCCTCGTAGTCGGCCGGTGGCGTGCGTGCGAGCAGGTTGGCCAGCTCGTTGTCCAGGATCCAACTGCGCGGCTTGTCGCTTAGCCGGGCCTGGTGCTCTCGCCAGCGCAATAGACGCAGCAGACGCAGCTGTGCTTCGGGCTCGAGGAACTGTGAAGCGCGCATCGACAGATGCGGCCAGTGCTCGCCTTCATCGCGCGCGACGCTGGCAATCATGCGTTCGCCATCATCCATCAGCCATTGCATACGATCTTTTGCCTGCAGGTGTTCGCTGAGGGTGTCGTGTAGCGCGAACAAATATTCGACATCGTCGGCGGCGTATTCGAGCTGGGCGTCGCTGAGCGGACGTTTGAGCCAATCCGAGCGTGTTTCACCCTTTGGCAGGGTGACGCCGGTGATCTCGGCCACCAGCTTCTGATAACCCATGCCGCCGCCAATGCCGGCCAATGCAGCGGCGATCTGGGTGTCGAACAGCGGGCGCGGCAGAGCGTCACAGGCGGACTTGAAGGCGACCAGGTCTTCGCTGGCGCTGTGCATCACCTTGGTAATCGACGTGTCGGTCAGCCAGGGCTTCAAGGCATCGCACATGCCCGGTATCAGAGGGTCGATCAGCAGGATTTCGTTGCCGACCGCCATCTGCACCAGGGCCAATTGCGGCCAGTAGGTGCGTTCGCGGATGAATTCGGTGTCCAGTCCAATGCGGTCGGGGCGCTGCTGATAGCGCTCTTCCAGTTCCGATGGGTGTTTGATCCAGTAAGCCACGTGGGTTCCGTCGACGGCAGGGTTTGCTCAGGCAGGCGAGAATAGCCTAACGTCGGGCCGTGCCCGTCGAAGCAGACGGGCAAGTGGAGGCTTTTTTGCGTAGAACCGGCCAATTGAAGGGTGTAACGCTGTTGTTGTCGTTGTTGCTTGCCGGTTGCGGACAACCGCCGGGCGGCGCGCCGCAGGCACAGCCGCGCAAGGAAGGAGCGCCATCGCGCAAACAGGCACCTCAGCCGGAGAGCATCGCGATCCCCAAAGCAGCCCGGGTTGTGCCTGATCCCGCCCCCCAGGTGGAATTGACCGCCCTGCCGGTCTGGACCGTGCCTGAGGTGAACTTGCAGCCGGAACAACTGCCTGAAGCGCGCAAGGCCGCCGACAAGGCGCTGGCCGAAGGTCACCTCTACCGGGAGGCCGACGACGCAATTCCGCTCTATCTGGCGATCTTGGCCCAACAACCGCAGGACCGCGCCGCTAAACGAGGGCTGGACAAGGCTCGCCAGCAGTTGCGAACGCAGGCCACAGCTTTGCTTGCGCAACCGGAGAACCAGCGACAGGCGTTGGAGCAGGCGGCCGAACGCGTGGGCGTCGCCGTGGCGCTGGCGCCAGAGGGCAAGGCCGAGCGCGAGTTGGAGCAGCGCATTGCCACCGCCCGACGCTTGTTGGCCCTGAATCGCGCTGGCGAACAGGCGTTGCGCGAGCACCGGTTCGGTGAGGATGGCGGCGGTGCGCAGGCGGCGTTTCGCGAAGTGCTGGCTGCTGATCCGGGCAACAGCCGCGCGCGTCAGGGGTTGGCGGCCATCGAGAGTGGCCTGATCCGACGTGCGGAGCACGCGGCGGCGGTTGAATCCGATTTCCAGGCCGCGGCAGCGTGGCTGGGCAAGGCCAGCACTATTCGCGGCGAAAGCCCGACGTTGGCCGATGCGCGTCTGCGTATCGAAGCTATCCGCACTGCGCAGTTGGATGCCTTGCGCGAAGGCGGTCTGCGCGATCTCACCTCGTCCAAGGGACTGAAGGATGCGAGGCAGAAGCTGGAACAGGCCCAGCACATCGCTTTGGCCGGAGATCGCACGGTCGCGCTGCTGGCTGAGCGCATCGAACTGGTGACCCGCTATGGCAGCTTCCGTCCCCGGCAGGTGTTCTCCGATGCGCTGCAGGATGGCAGCCGTGGTCCGCGAATGGTGGTGGTGCCGTATGGCACGTTCCAGATGGGGGCCGAAGCGGAGGAGATCGGCGCCAATGACGCTGAGCGTCCGCAGCATGCGGTGCGCTTCGATCGCGGCTTCGCCATGACCATCACCGAAGTGACGGTGGCGGATTTTCGCCGTTTCGTGGAGACCGCCAAGTCCCGCCCGCGCGCGACCCGACGCGGTCACTCCATCGTCTATGACGAGCGTAGCGGCAACTTCATCCGCCGCAGTGGCGTGGATTGGCAGTCGGACTACAACGGCCTCAAGGCGGCGCCCAACAGCCCGGTGATGCACGTCAGCGTGCGTGATGCCGAGGCTTACGCGGCTTGGTTGTCCGAGCAGACGGGACGGCACTATCGCCTACCCAGCGAATCCGAATTTGAGTACGCCCTGCGTGCAGGCAGCCAGGGGCGCTATCCGTGGGGCCGCGCGTCGGTGCCGCCGGAGAACACCGGCAACTTCACCGGTAGCCTGGATGTCTCGCCCAGTGGCCGCCACTGGAACAATGCTTTCATCGGTTACGGCGATGGTTTCTGGGGCACCGCGCCGGTAGGCATCTTCAATGCCAACCCCTGGGGCCTGCATGACATGGCCGGCAATCTCAGCGAATGGGTGGCCGACTGTTGGCACGCCAGCTACCGGCGTGCACCGGCCGATGGCGCGGCTTGGTACAACCCGGGGTGCCGGCAACGGGTGATCCGGGGCGGCAACTGGGCCAATGCGCCGGAGCAGACCCGGGCAGCCTGGCGGCAGTCACAGGATTCAGATGTGACCTCGGCCCGCATTGGTTTCCGCCTGGTGCGCGGTATTTGACATTGCCATCGGGGCGGGGCGCGCTAACATCGCCAGCGAACTACCCCGACCCAACTCGAACCCGGCGGAGCCAACATGCGACAAGATCCTTTCGGCAACCAACGCGCGGGTGGACAGCGTCGTGGTGGTGGCCTGTTCGGCAATGTGCGTTGGATCATTCTGCTCGGCTTCGCCGCTTATGGCGGCTGCTATTACTTCGGCAACCGCACGGTGGATCCCTACACCGGCGAGAAAGTGCTGATCGACAGCGCACTGGATGCCAAGGAAGAGAAAGCGCTCGGTCTACAGGCTTACCAGGAGATTCTGTCGCAGGAACGGCCGGTGGATCCCAACAGCGAGATCGCGCGACAGGTGCGTGAAATAGCCAGCCGTCTGATCGCCAAGGTCGATGTTGTGGAAACCGCGCTGGCGCAGGAGCACGGCATGCAGCCGCAGAATTTCTCGCGCGATTTTGATTGGGAAGTGAATGTGTTGCAGTCCGACCAGGCCAATGCGTTCTGTCTGCCGGGCGGCAAGATGGCGGTGTACACCGGGCTCATTCCGATAGCTAAGAACGCGGATGCGGTGGCGGTTGTGATGGGGCATGAAATCGCCCATGCGCTGCTGCGGCACGGTGCGCAGCGCATGGCACAGCAGAAGCTGACGCAGATCGGGCAGATGGCGGGCGCAGCCAGTGGTATGGATGCGCAGCAACAGCAAATGATGATGTCGGCGATGGGCTACGGCTACTTGCTGCCGTACGCGCGCTCGCATGAAACTCAGGCCGACGAGGTCGGCTTGATGCTGGCTGCAGCGGCCTGTTTCAACCCGGAAGAGGCAGTGCCGTTGTGGCAGCGCATGGGCGAGGCCAGTGGTGGTCAGGCGCCGCCAGAATTCTCATCTACGCATCCCAATCCCGGCACCCGCATCCAGAACCTGCAGGCATTGATGCCCAAGGCAATGCAGTACCGTGAACGCTTCTGTACCAGCGGTGCCAGCGCAAGCCGCTAAACCGCCCAATTGCACGACCCCATAACGAACGCCGGCAGATGCTTGCCGGCGTTCGGCGTATGCCCGGAGGCAATGCAATGTGGTTCGGTTGGCGGGTGATGTGGGTGGCAGCGCTGGTCGCGCTGTTGGCAAGTGGGTGTGCATGGGCGCTGAAGCGCCAACAAGTGCCAGGTGGTCGGTACGGCGACGTGCAAGTGCTCAAGCCCAGCGGCGGGACGCGCGCGTTGGTGATTCTCTTTCCTGGTCAGGGGCAATCACCGGCATCACGTCAGCAGCTGGCGCTTGCCTTGGCCGGTGATGGTGCGTGGGTGGCAGTGGTGGACAGTAGTCACTACCGGAGCAAGTTCCGGGGCGGCATGCCGTGCCGGGCGTTGGCTGATGACGCATTGCTGCTTGCCAAGGCCCTACTCAAACAGAAGTTGTCCAAGGACTACTTTCCGCCGTTGTTGGTCGGGCAGGGCGATGGTGCGGATCTGGCGCGTGCGGCTCTGGCCGGTGCTTCCCCAGGTGATATGGCAGGCGCTGTGGTGACATCCGATGCAGGCAACGGTGCGCCCGGATGTATCGCGCCGATCAACGCCGTGCCCGTCACGGTAGTGCCTGAGCAGGTATTGGTGTCCACCGCCAAGGCACATTTTCCAAAGACTTCCTCGGCGGGCCCCAGCGTGCTGCCATTGGTGGAAATGCCGGTGGCGGGTAGTCGCCGTTTGGTGGTGGTGATGTCCGGCGATGGTGGCTGGGCGGATCTGGACAAAGGCATCGCGGAGGAGTTGAACCGGCGCGGTATTTCCGTGGTTGGCTGGAACAGCTTGCGTTACTTCTGGAAACAGAAAACACCGGAGCAGGTGGGCGCCGATCTCAGTCGCGTGCTGGAAAGCTATGGCCGTCGCTGGCAGGCCGATGACATCGCGCTGGTCGGTTACTCGTTTGGTGCCGATGTGTTGCCGTTTGCGTATCCATTGCTACCGCAAGCGCAGCAGCGGCAGGTTCATTTCATATCCTTGCTTGGCATGTCGCACGGCGCAGATTTCAAGGTGCGTGTGGGCGGCTGGCTGGGGCTGGGCAAGCAACGGGAGACACCGGTATTGCCGGCTTTGATGCGTGTGCACGGCGTGGCAGTGCAGTGCATTCACGGCGCCGACGAGAAGGACAGTCTGTGCCGGGACCTGCAGGGCGGGCGCGTGGTGCAGGTGGTCGAGCGCCCGGGTGGGCATCATTTCGACCGGGATCCGGTGAAGCTGACGCAGATTATTCTGGACGGCTGGAGCGCCGCCCGCATCACTCACGACTGAGCATCACCGGATCCACTGCGTTCAACGCGCAATTGCAGCGTGCCTTCAGCCAGACGTGCCTGCAGCTCGTCGCCTGGTTGTACTTGGCCGGAGCTGCGCACCAGTGCGCCGTCATCGCTGCGGGTAAGAATTGAATACCCGCGTGCCACGGTAGCCAGCGGGCTTACCGCTTCCAGCGAACGGGCGATGCCTCGCAGGTGTAGCGCGTCACGTTGTAGATGTCGTGCCATGGCAGCCTGGGCGCGCGGTGCAAGTGCGCCCAATCGCTCGCGCAGTGCGCCCAGCTGACGCTGCGGCTGCGCTCCGCGCAGCACAGCAGCACCGTGTGCAAGACGAGCGCCGCGACGTTGCTGCTGTTGGCGCCAGTTCGCTTGCAGGCGTGCGAAGGCGGCTATCTGGCGATGCCGCAGCAATGCAAGCCGTGACTGTGGGCTGTGTGCCTGCAGGCGCAATGCAGCGCGGTCTGCACGCTGCATTGCTTGATTCAGCATGTGCGCCTGCAGTTGCACTAGACGTTGTTGCAGGCGGCGCAGGCGCAGTGCCAGGTCACGTTGATCGGGAACCAGCAGTTCCGCTGCAACGGAAGGTGTCGGCGCGCGCAGGTCGGCGGCGAAATCGGAGAGGCTGAAGTCGGTTTCATGGCCGACCGCCGAGACGACCGGTGTATTGCTGGCGGCAATGGCGCGTGCCAGCTGCTCATCGTTGAACGCCCACAGGTCTTCCAGCGAGCCGCCGCCCCGGGTGAGCAGGATCACGTCGTAGCGGCCGCTGGCATCGGCCTGACGCAGCAATGAGGTGATCTGCGGTGCTGCGGTTTCACCCTGTACCAGGGACGGCAGCAGCTCCACTTCGAGCAATGGATAGCGTCGTGCCAGAACGCTCAGTACGTCGCGCACTGCGGCACCACTGGGCGATGTGATTACTGCCAGGCGGCGCACATGGGTGGGCAACGGCCGCTTGCGCGCCGGATCGAACAAGCCCTCGGCTTCCAGTCGCGCCTTGAGCTCTTCAAAGGCACGCCGCAACGCGCCTTCGCCGGCCTCTTCCATGTGGTCGAGGATGAGCTGGTAATCGCCCCGTGCTTCGTACAGCGTGAGGCGGCCGCGCACGAGTACGCGCAGGCCTTCGCGTGGCACGAATTTCAACCATTGGCTCTTGGGTTTGAACATTGCCGCACGCACCTGTGCGCGCGCGTCCTTCAGGGTGAAGTACAGATGCCCGGACGCGGGACGGCTGACATTACCCAGCTCGCCTTCCACCCACACCAGCGGAAACGTGCTTTCAAGCAGGTCGCGCGCCAGCGTGTTGAGCTGGCCGGGGGTGAGGATATCGAGACTGCGTTCCATGGATCGGGCAATGCGGCAGTGAAGCGGGCGGTCATGGTCGCATGGATTGGCCGGAGCGCTTATTGCTCGCGGATGTCCGGCGCGTCGGCGTGGCGCTGGAGCGCCCATTGCACATGCTCGCGAACGACGTGGGAAGGGTGTTCAAGACGCTGCACCAGTGCTTCGTTGGCACTGGCAGATGGCGCTGCGTTGCCCAGTGCGACGGCGATGTTGCGCAGCCAGCGCTCGTGGCCACTGCGACGGATCGGGCTGCCCTCGGTGCGACGCAAAAACTCGTCTTCCTCCCATGCAAACAGATCCGGCAACGTCGCGGTGTCGAGGTTGTTACGCACGCGGAAGTCGGGTTCATCGGTGCGATGGGCAAATTTGTTCCAAGGGCAAACCAGTTGGCAGTCATCGCATCCGTAGATGCGGTTGCCCATCAACGGGCGCATTTCCAGCGGAATGGCGCCCTCGTGTTCGATGGTCAGGTAAGAAATGCAACGGCGCGCGTCCAGTCGATATGGCGCGATGATGGCGGCAGTGGGGCAGACATCGATGCAGCGCGTACACGTGCCGCAATGCGCCGTGGCTGGGGTGTCCACCGGCAACGGCAGGTCGAGGTAGATCTCGCCGAGAAAGAACCAAGAGCCGCCGTTACGGTCGATCAGGCAGGTGTGCTTGCCGATCCAGCCCAGCCCCGCGTTGCGTGCCAAGGCACGTTCCAGTACCGGCGCCGAATCGACGAATACCCGGTAACCGAATGGGCCGATTTCACCGGCGATGCGTTCGGCCAGCTTCTGCAGGCGGTTGCGCATGAGCTTGTGGTAATCGCGGCCCAACGCGTAGCGGGCGACGTAGGCGCGCTCGGCATCGTTCAGTGTGGCCCAGGCCTCGGTGTCGTCCTTGTGGCCATAGTCCATGCCTACCGACAGCACTCGCACCGTGCCTGGCAGCAGCTCCTGTGGCCGTGCCCGCAGGCTGCCGTGGCGCGCCATCCATTCCATCGTTCCGTACAGGCCCTTGCCTAGCCAGTCGGCGAGATGGGCTTCGTCGTCGCCCAGTTCGACGCCGCTGATACCGCAACGCTGGAAGCCGGCCTCGCGCGCAAGGTGACGGATGCGCAGCGACAGCTGCGCCGGATTGGCGATAGAAACGGCTTCAGACATGGCGCAAGTATAGAATTGCCAGCATGTCAGAGCCCGTCGCCCTGTTCACGACCGAAGCCGCCCGCCGCATCGATGCGCAGGCCACCGCCCAATTGGGTGGCGATGGTTACGTGTTGATGCAACGTGCGGGGCAGGCCGGCTGGCAGAGCGTGCTGCAGTATTGGCCGCAGGCTCGCCGGATCGTGGTGGTGTGCGGCCCCGGCAACAACGGTGGTGACGGCTATGTGCTGGCCCGTTACGCGCGGCAGTCCGGACGTGAAGTCTGCGTGCTGCATCTGCCGGAAGCGGCCCCGCGCACGCCTATGTCGCAGCAGGCATGTACCGATTATCTGGCCATCGGCGGGCGGGTTGAAATAACGCTGGATTGCCTGCGACAGGCGGATCTCATCATCGATGCGTTGTACGGCCTCGGCTTGGCGCGCGCGCCTGAAGCGGCCGACATTGCCTTGATCAATGCGGTGAATGCTGCCGCTGCGCCGGTATTGGCGCTGGACGTGCCCAGCGGCGTGAATGCCTTCAGTGGTGACGTCCCCGGTGCAGCGATCCGCGCCGAGCGCGTGCTGCAGTTCATCGTGCCGCACCAAGGCCTGCATACCGGCGCTGCACTGGAGTATGGCGGGCAGCGGCTGCTGGCCGAACTGGATGTCCCCGCCGTGGCCTTCGAGGGCGTGACCGCCAGCAGCTTGCGCTGGGCCAGGCCGGTATTGGCGCGGCAGCTTCCCAAGCGCCGGCTCAATACGCACAAGGGCGAGTCCGGCCATGTGCTGTGCGTGGGCGGCAATCACGGTAGCGGCGGGGCGGTGATGCTCAGCGCTGAAGCCGCGTTGCGGAGTGGCGCAGGCCTGGTCAGTGTGGCGACGCGCGCGCTGCATGTGGCTCCGTTATTGGCGCGCTGTCCGGAGGCGATGGCGCATGCGGTTGAGCAGGCTAGTGCGTTGCTGCCACTGTTGGAGCGCGCCAATGTGTTGGCACTCGGGCCGGGCCTGGGTCAAGACGAATGGGCGCAAGCGTTGTGGTTGCTGGCGTTGAACAGTGGCAAGCCGCTGGTGATGGATGCCGATGCCCTGAATCTGCTGGCCACGTCACCGCAGCCACTGCAGCAAGCCATCCTCACACCACATCCGGGTGAAGCGGCGCGCCTGCTTGGTACCGATACCGTCGCAATCCAGCGTGATCGCTTTGCTGCTGTGCAGGCATTGGCTGAGCGCTATGCGTCTGTCGTGGTACTCAAGGGCGCTGGTACGCTGATCGCTGCGCCGGGTCAGGTGACGCGCGTGATCGCAGCGGGCAATCCCGGCATGGCGGTGGGCGGCATGGGCGACCTGCTCACCGGCACCATCGCGGCATTGTGCGCGCAAGGTTTGACGGTATTCGACGCGGCCAGCACCGGCGCGTTGCTGCACAGTCTGGCCGGCGATGCGGCGGCAGCCGAGGGCGAGCGCGGGCTGTTGCCGCGTGATCTGCTGCTGCACCTGCGGGCGCTGGCCAATCCATAATGGCGTCCATGATCGAATTGTTTCTTCCCGAGTCCGAAAGCACCGACCAACTCGGTCAGGCGCTGGCTCTAACCCGTCCCGCGCAGGCGGTGGTGCATCTGCAGGGCGACCTGGGCGCCGGTAAATCCACGCTGGCCCGCGCGCTGCTGCGCGCACTGGGTGTGCAGGGTTCCATCCGCAGCCCCACTTACACCTTGATCGAGCGCTACCCGCTGGAGACCGGCGAGGCGTGGCATCTGGACCTGTACCGCATCGGCAATGCCGGCGAATTGGATTTCCTCGGTCTGGATGAGGGCGCGGCCGACCTGTGGCTGGTCGAATGGCCTGAGCGCGGCACGGGCGGCTTGCCGCCGGTGGATCTGGTCGTAGCGCTGGAAATAGACGGACATGGCCGGCGCGGTCGTCTCCATGCACACAGCGAGGAAGGTCACGCCTGGCTGGAGCGCCTGCGCCAATCCCCTCACTTGCAAGGGGTTTTTGCCCCCTGACAACAGGAAGGTGTGGCAGGTTGCGGATTATTAAGGGAAAAGGTGTTGCAATTGCCGGATTCCGATGATTGAATCCGCCCATGACTACGGGAAACCGCCTGTTCGTACTGTCAGTTGCCGTCGCTGGACTCTGTCTGGCTGCCAGCGCATCCGCGTGGGCGGGCGAGATCCGAGGGGTAAATCTGCACACCGGCAGCACCGGCACCCGCGCTGAAATCCAGCTCGCGGGCGGTGGCAGCTACAAGACCCTGAGCCTGGCCGGCCCGAACCGGCTGGTTGTCGACTTCCCCGATTCCTCGGCGCTGCGCAACCTCAAGTTGCCGGCAGCCATCGGCGTGGTGACGGCCGTACGTACCGGCACCCCGACCCCCGGCACGTTCCGGGTGGTGTTCGACCTTGCTGAAACCGTGGCCGCGTTCAAACCGCAGATCCAAGGGCAGGGCGCTGAAACCAAGCTGGTGATCGAGTGGCCGGGTGAAAGCGCTGGCCGTGCACCGGTTGCGGTGGCCACTGCGTCTGTTCCGGCTCAAGCTGCCACCCCGGCACCGGCGCCTGTTCAAACCCCGGCCCAGTCCAGTGCACAGGCCCGCGTCGAGGCCGCTCGCGCGACTGCAGCGCTGACCGCTGCAGTAAGTCGTCAGGCCGCAACGCCGCCTCCAGCCCCTGCGCCTGTTGCCGCTTCCGTGCCCGTAGCGACGAATGTGATCGCAGCCAGGGACGCGGTGGGTCAGCCATCGCCAGCGGCAATCCTCAATGGGCAGGCGGCTGTCGCCTCCACGCAGGTAACAGGCAACAAGCCGGTAGCCACTGTGGTGCAAACGAGTGTCGTGCCCGCAGCAGTTATCCCGGCGCCGGCAGCGGTCGCGCCTGAAGCGCCGCGCCCGGCAATGCCAAGCGATGCTTCGCGCATCCGCATGCAAGCGGGGATGCGTACCCTTGTGGTGGCCATCGATCCCGGCCACGGCGGCCAGGATCCGGGTGCCATCGGCCCCACTGGCAAGCGTGAGAAGGACGTGACCTTGGCGGTTGCGCGTGAGCTGGCGCGGCAGGTCAATGCCACGCCGGGTCTGCGTGCCTACCTGACCCGCGACACTGATGTGTTCATCCCGCTGCCGATGCGTGCGCAGCGTGCGCGTGCGGCCAAGGCGGACATCTTCATTTCGATCCATGCCGATGCGGCAGAAAACCGCTCGGCTACCGGTTCATCGGTGTATGTGCTGTCCACGAAGGGCGCTTCTTCACAGCGTGCGCGCTGGCTGGCCGACAAGGAAAACGCGGCCGACCTGATTGGCGGTGTCAGCCTCAGTCGCACCGAGGGCACCTTGGCCAATGTGCTGCTGGATCTGGCGCAGAGCGGCAACATGAAGGCCTCTGAAGACGCGGCCGGGCATGTGCTGGGTGGGCTCAAGCGCATCGGCAATAACCACAAGCCGAATCTGGAGCGCGCCAACTTCGCGGTGCTGCGCACCTCGGACATGCCAGCGATGCTGGTGGAAACCGCATTCATCTCAAACGCGGACGAAGAGCGCCGGCTCGTCGACCCGGCTTACCAGCGTCGCATCGCCGGTGCCGTGCTCGATGGCGTGCATACCTTCTTCAGCCGTCAACCGCCGCCGGGCACGTTGTTCGCCGCCCGCGCCCAGGCGGAAATGGATGCCTCGGCCGGCACGGTAGCTGGCGGCAGCAAGTAAACACCGCGCCGGGGTCGTCTCGGCTGAGCGGGATGCCGCTGGAGCATGATTTCAAACGACGTGTTTTGCCTGCCCGGTACGGTGATGCGACCGGGCTCGGCTATCATCGTGGCCATGCATGATGTCAACCTGATACCCCTCCATTCGTCCTTGTCCCATCGCTTCCGGATGTCGGTTTCCGTAGGGGGTGCACGATGAATGCGATTCGTCCGCTGCCGGAAATCCTGATCAACCAGATCGCCGCCGGCGAGGTGGTCGAACGCCCCGCGTCCGTCGTCAAGGAACTGGTCGAAAACGCCCTCGACGCCGGTGCCACACGCGTGGATATAGACTTGGAAGAAGGCGGCGTGCGCCTGATCCGTATCCGCGACAACGGCGGTGGCATTGCGCCGGAACAGTTGGCGCTGGCGGTGTCGCGCCACGCCACCAGCAAGATTGCAAGCCTGGATGATCTTGAGTCGGTGGCGACCCTGGGTTTTCGTGGGGAAGCGCTGCCGTCCATCGCCTCGGTGAGCCGTTTCACCCTGGCCTCGCGCCGTGCCGATGACGAGCATGGCGCTGCATTGCAGATCGAGGGCGGCAAGCTGGGGGAAGTCGCGCCACGCGCGCATGCTCCCGGCACCACCGTGGAAGTGCGCGAGTTGTTCTACAACGTGCCGGCGCGGCGCAAGTTCCTGCGTGCCGAACGTACCGAGTTGGGCCATATCGAAGAGTGGCTGCGTTCGCTGGCGCTGGCACGTCCGGATGTTGAGCTTCGCGTTTCGCACAATGGCAAGCCGTCACGGCGCTACAAACCGGGTGATTTGTATTCGGATACGCGCCTGAGTGAAACCTTGGGCGACGATTTTGCGCGCCAGGCATTGCGTGTGGACCACAGTGCCGCCGGTCTGCGCCTGCATGGCTGGATCGCCCAGCCGCAGTATTCGCGGGCCAGTTCCGATCAGCAGTATCTGTACGTCAATGGCCGCTCGGTACGCGATCGCAGCGTCAGTCATGCGGTGAAGATGGCCTACGGTGATGTGCTGTATCACGGCCGTCAGCCGGCCTATGTATTGTTCCTTGAGCTCGACCCAACGCGCGTCGATGTAAACGTGCATCCGGCCAAGCACGAAGTGCGTTTCCGCGATTCGCGGCTGATCCACGATTTTGTTTACCGCACCCTCAAGGATGCGTTGGCTGAAACGCGCGCCGGCACGGACCCTTCAGCAATGGGCCAGCTGCAACATCCGGCGGATGCCGCGTCGCAAGTGTTGCCATCGGCAGGTTACGGCGGCGGCTATGTGCTCGGGCGCCCGGCCGGCAGCGCGGGCAGTAATGGCGACTGGCAGGCGCGGCAATCGCCGTTGGGCCTGCAGGTGGCTGAGGCGCCGTCCGCGTATGCAGCGCTGTACTCGACGCCGGCCGCAGGCACCGTGCAGTCCTTTGCAGAGGGTGGCCCGGCATTGCCGCCGACTTCCGGTGACAGCGGCGTACCGCCGTTGGGGTATGCCGTTGCCCAGTTGCACGGTATCTACATCCTTGCCGAGAACGCGGAAGGGCTGATCGTGGTGGACATGCACGCCGCGCACGAGCGCATCGGCTACGAGCGGTTGAAGAATGCCCATGACGGTATCGGCCTGCATGCGCAGCCCTTGTTGGTGCCGATGACGCTTGCCGTGGGCGAGCGCGATGCGGATACCGCCGAACGTGAAGCGGAAACGCTGGCTGCACTGGGCTTCGAGATCACTCGCTCCGGCCCGGGTTCGCTGCATGTACGCAGCATCCCGGCGTTGCTTGCCAATGCCGAGCCGGAAGGATTGTTGCGCGACGTGCTAACGGACCTGCGCGAACATGGCCAGAGCCGGCGTATTGCGACCGCGCGGGACGAGCTGCTGTCGACGATGGCCTGCCACGGCGCAGTGCGGGCCAACCGGCGCCTGACGCTTCCCGAGATGAACGCCCTGCTGCGCGACATGGAAATCACCGAGCGCTCGGGGCAGTGCAACCACGGCCGCCCAACCTGGGCGCGCTTTTCTCTGGCGGAAATTGACCGCTGGTTCCTGCGGGGGCGTTGATGAAGAAACGATGGGGGGGCGTGGCGCTGCTCGCTGCGATGCTGTTGGGAGGGTGCGGCGACAAGAACGCCGATACTGGCAAGCCGACGCCGGCTGATCCTGCGTTTACGCAGGAGAACGAACGGTGGCGCGAGCGCCGTTTGACCGAGCTGACGACGCCGGATGGCTGGGCCAGTTTGGTGGGCCTGCATTGGCTGGAGCTCAAGGCACATTTCATCGGCAGCGGCAGCACCAGTGGTATCCGTCTGGCGATGGGCCCGCCGCGCATGGGCATGGTGACGCGCGACGGCAACAAGGTTTGGTTCACCCCGGAGCCCGGTGTGGTGCTGCAGGCAGGCGGCCAGACGGTGAAGGGGCGCATTCCATTCCGCAGTGATGATGATGCCGAACCGACCGTGATCTCCTTCGACGACGGCAAAGGTCTGCTGACTTTGATCCATCGCGGCCCACGGTATGCACTGCGTCTGAAGCATGCCGACGCACCGGCAAGGCTGAACTTCGGTCATCTGGCCTACTGGCCGGCCGATCCGTCCTGGCGGGTGACGGCGCGCTTTGTGCCGCATGACGTGAACAAAACCCTCCCCATCGTCGACATCACCGGTCTTGCCAGCGATGTGCCCAATGCTGGAGCGGTGGAGTTTGAACGTGACGGCCGCACTTGGCGGCTGGAAGCACTCGGCGAGCCAGGGCGTCCACTGCAGCTGATCTTCGCCGACCGCACCAACGGCCGCGGCAGCTATTCGGCCGGTCGCTATATCGATGTGGACGTGCCGGATGCCAAAAGTGAAGTGGTGGTGGATTTCAACCGTGCCTACAACCCGCCGTGCGCGTTCACGCCGTTTGCGACCTGCCCATTGCCGCCGCCGGAAAATCGAATGGACATGCCGGTTGAGGCCGGCGAAAAAGCCTATGTGAAGCCCAAGCCGGAGGGAACCGTATGAAGTGGAGGTCGCGCGCGACAAGCTTGGTGCTGGGTATGGTGATGCTGGTGGGAGCATCGGCCGCCGTCTCAGCTCGTCCGGCTGAGCCGGCCGCCAGCACCGCGCCACCGGTGCCACTGTTGTGGAAGGTCAGTGGTCCGCAGGGCGCCCAGCTTTACCTGCTGGGGTCGTTCCATCTGCTCAAACCCGACGACTATCCGTTGTCGCCCGATGTGGACAAGGCATTCGAGGCATCTGGCCGTTTGTTGTTCGAACTGCCGCCGGAAGACATGAACTCGCCGGCACTGGCCACGCAGATGTTGCAGGTGGCAACGCGCCGCGACGGCCGTCAGCTGAAGGATGAACTGGATGCCGCCACCTGGAAGCGGTTGGAAGACTATGCAGCCGCCAACAACATGCCGCTCGAACGTCTGGTTGGCCTCAAGCCATGGTTCATTGGCCTGACCATCAGCATCAGCCAGATGACGCGCCAAGGACTGGATGCGGAAGCGGGATTGGATCGTCACCTGATGACGCGTGCCGCTCAGGCGGGCAAGCCCGCGGCGGGACTGGAGACGGCTTCCTCGCAGATCAACATGCTCGATGGCATGAGTGTGGAGGAGCAACGTCAGTTACTTCGCGAGGCGCTGGAGCAGGTAGAGAAGGGCGATGAAGAGAGTCGGCAACTGCACGCGGCCTGGCGTCGTGGTGACGACGTGGTGCTTTGGCGCGATATGGCCACGCAGATGAAGCGTGAATACCCCGGGCTGTATCACCGCATCAATGTGGAGCGCAACGACGCCTGGCTGGCCCCGCTGCAGCAACGGTTGCAGGCGGGGCAGGGCAGTACGCTGGTTGTCGTTGGTGCGTTGCACCTGCTGGGCAGCGATGGTGTGGTTGAAAAGCTGCGCGCGCGCGGTTACAAGGTGGAGCGCATCTGTTCTGCCTGCAAACCAGAGAAGCGCTGAGGCCTTGAGTGGGAGCGGCGCAAGCCGCGAAATCACTGACGCTGGCGCAATAATTTTCGGAACCGCGCCGGGCATGTCATGGCTTTGACGGCCCCAGTGTCGGGACTTGCATCGCCCCGCAGCACAGCCACAAAAAAGGCCGACGTTTGCGTCGGCCTTTTTGTTCAGCGCGGGCTGCGGGTCTTGCTGCCAGTGCTGGCAGCTGGCGGCGGATCGGCTGGCTTGGTGCCCGACGCTGGCGGGCGGCCGAAGCCGGTGCCCATGTTGCGTTGGAATTCCTGCCACAACTCCATGTTGCGCTCGGTGAGCTGGTTCATCATCGCCCACGGCGTCTGGCCAAGGAGGTTGCCCATCTGCTGGCGGAACTGCTGCTGCTGGTCGAGGAACACCTGCATGCTGCGCTCCAGGTAATTGCCCATGAAGCCCTGCAGCGAATCGCCGTAAAAACGAATCAACTGGCTCAGTAACTGGGTGGAGAGCATCGGCTCACCGTCCTGTTCCTTATCGGCGATGATCTGCAGCAGGACCGAGCGGGTCAGGTCCTCGCCACTTTTGGCATCGCGCACCTCAAAGGTCTCGCCGTCGAGGATCAACTGGCGGACATCTTCAATGGTGATGTAACTGGAAATCTCGGTGTCGTAGAGCCGGCGATTGGGATACTTCTTGATGATGCGGGTCGCAGCCATTAAGCCATCACTCGTCAACGGTAGGCGTGCAGCATGGCGCAGTGCAACAGGCCTTGCAACAGCCAAAAGTACAGGTTGCAAGGCGCACAAATGCAATTTCCTGCTGCGCAGCATGAATCCCCGTGTTGCGCAACATGACTGCGATGCGCATCACCAGCCCATGTGGTGGCCGCCGTTGATGTCCAGGTTGGAGCCGGTGATCCACGATGCTTCTTCGGCAACCAGGAAGGCCACCGCATAGGCGATTTCCTCTGGCTTGCCCAGCCGACCGGTCGGGATGTCGGCGATGATCTTGGCCCGCACTTCCTCCGGTACGGCCATCACCATGTCGGTGGCAACGTAACCCGGCGAAATGGTGTTGACGGTGATGCCGAAGCCGGCATTTTCGCGGGCCAGCGAGATGGTGAAGCCGTGCATGCCCGCCTTGGCCGCCGCATAGTTGGCTTGGCCGTATTGGCCCTTCAAGCCGTTGATCGAAC
Source organism: Stenotrophomonas sp. Iso1 (assembly GCF_027497995.1). Classification (GTDB taxonomy): domain Bacteria; phylum Pseudomonadota; class Gammaproteobacteria; order Xanthomonadales; family Xanthomonadaceae; genus Stenotrophomonas. The sequence goes on from NZ_JAODBT010000001.1 coordinate 1,675,588, forward strand.
TGATCTGGATAACCCGGCCCCAGCCGCGCTTGCGCATGCCTTCAATCACCGGGCGGGTGACATTGAACACCGAGTTGAGATTGGTGTTGATCACCTCATGCCACTGCTCGGCACTCATACGGTGGAAGGTGGTGTCGCGGGTGATACCGGCGTTGTTGACCAGGATTTCCACCGGGCCCAGTGCGGCTTCGACCGATTCGATCAGGGCGCGGCCACTGACCGGGTCAGCGACATCGCCGGGGAACATCGCAATGTCATAGCCCTTCGCCTGCATCTTCTGCTGCCAGTCCTGGGCTTTCTCGGCATTGCGGAAGTTGGTGGCGACACGATGGCCCTGGTCGGCCAAACGTTGGCAGATGGCGGTACCAATGCCGCCGGTACCACCGGTGACCAGTGCGACGCGGGGTGTCATGGGCAGTTGCTCCAGGGCGATTGCGCGGGGGAGCCACCGATTCTAATGAAACTGCGGTCAGCCCGGGGGCGATCCGGCGAGGGATCGTGATTCTTTTTGCAGGCGGCCTGGGTCGAAACCGGCCACGGCATGCTGCAGTAGTTCGGCAACGGAGACTGCCGCATCCAGAGGCGCAGGCGGCTGACCCAGCGCGGCCCATAGCCAACGCAGTACCGGCAGTGGTGCGTCGGTATCCACTGGCATTGCGGCCAGCGACTTGGATAGCTTTTGGCCGTCGGCACCCAGCAGCAGGGGCAGGTGCAGGTAATGCGGCGTCGGCACGCCCAGTGCTCGCTGCAGCAGAATCTGTCGCGGTGTGGAATCGACCAGGTCGGCGCCGCGCACCACATGGCTGATGCGTTGCTCGGCATCGTCCACGACCACCGCCAGTTGATAAGCCCAATAGCCATCAGCTCGCAGAAGGACGAAATCGCCCACGTCACGGTCCACGTCCTGCGCGATTGGGCCCTGCAGAGCGTCATCGAAAGTCACATGGCTGCCTTCAGGCACGCGTAGGCGGATGGCCGGCTGTGCGCGCTTCTGGCTGGACACGCAGTGCCGATGGATGCCGTGTTGACCGGCCAGATCGGCGCGGCTGCAGTGGCAGTGAAATGCCTTGTCCTGGGCCAGCAACCGCTCACTCGCAGCTCGGTAAGGCGCGTGACGGTGGCTCTGGTACTGCACTGGCTCGTCGGAATGCAGGCCAAAAGCAGCGAGCGTCGCCAGTTGTTGCTCTGCCGCTGCGGGGACTTCGCGAGGCGGGTCCACGTCCTCGATTCGGATCAGCCACTGGCCGCAGGCATGGCGAGCCAACAGCCAACTGCCGAAGGCAGCCAGCATCGAACCCAGGTGCAAGGGGCCGGTCGGAGAGGGAGCGAAACGGCCGCGATAAGGAGATGGAGGCATTGAAGCTGAATCGTCGGTCAGATATGTGCTTGAATTCAAGCTGCGCGAGCCGCAGATCTATCCAACTTTTCCACCTTCATGGAACTCTTTCCCATGTTTACCCGTATCGGGCTGTTTCTTCTGACCAACCTTGCGGTGCTTGCTCTGGCAAGTGTCGTGATGTCCCTATTAGGCACTGATCCTTCGCGGATGAGTGGTCTGCTGGTCATGGCTGCCATCTTCGGCTTTGGTGGTTCCATCATTTCGCTGCTGCTGTCCAAGTTCATGGCCAAGCGCGGTACCGGCGCGGTGGTCATCACCGAGCCGCGCAACCAGACCGAACGGTGGTTGCTGGATACGGTGGCACGCCAGGCAAAGGCTGCCGGCATCGGCATGCCGGAAGTAGCGGTGTACGACGCGCCGGAGATCAACGCGTTTGCTACCGGCGCCAACCGCAACAATGCGCTGGTGGCGGTGTCCACGGGCCTGCTGCATAACATGAGTGAAGACGAGGCCGAGGCAGTGCTGGGCCACGAGATCGCCCACGTTGCCAATGGCGACATGATCACCATGGCGTTGCTGCAGGGTGTGTTGAACACCTTCGTGATCGTGCTGGCCCGCGTGGTCGGTGGTGTGATCGACAGTGTGCTGTCGGGCAACCGTGAAGGCGGTGGCCGTGGTTTTGCTTACTACATCATCGTGTTCGTGCTGGAGATGGTGTTCGGCGTGTTTGCGACGATGATCGCGATGTGGTTCTCGCGTCGCCGCGAATTTCGCGCTGACCATGGCGGAGCGACCTTGGCCGGTCGCCAGAAGATGATTGCTGCGCTGGAGCGCCTGAAGCTCAATCATGGCCAGAGCACGTTGCCGACGCAGATTGCCGCGTTTGGTATCGCCGGCTCGACCGCCAAGAAGCTGTTCCTGAGCCATCCGCCGCTGGAAGAGCGTATCGCTGCTCTGCGTTCGTCGACGGTGGTCTGATCGGCTTCAGCGGATGGTTGTGATCAAAACGCCCGGCCACGTGCCGGGCGTTTTGTTTTGGGGGTAAGTGCGGCGTGTTTCTATGTGCCGTTGCTGTTGCTGTTGCTGTGGCCGTTGCCGTTGCTGTGGTTGTTGCTGTTGCTGTGGCTGTGGCTATCCCCTCTCCCGTTTGCGGGAGAGGGGTAGGGGTGAGGGTGCTTCTGCTTCAGTGGTTGCTGTTGTCGTTGCTGTCGCTGTGGAAGGAGGTCCGATGCATCAACGATAAAAGCCAATACCAAATCTCCAGAGCAAGAGCTGCCCTCACCCCAACCCCTCTCCCGCAAACGGGAGAGGGGATAGCCACAGCCACAGCAACAGCAACAGCAGCAGCAACAGCAGCAGCAACAGCAACAGCAGCAGCAACAGTCGACGTGCCCGCACAAACAAAAACGGCACCTTCTCAGGCGCCGTTCTTGGGGGCGAAGCTCTCAGTCAATCAGAACTTCGGATCAAACTCAGCGGCATAACCGGTGTTGACGAGCACCTTCTGCAGCGCCTCGCACACCTTCAGGTTGCCGGCCACAATCTGCTGCGTCTCCGGGCCCCTGTCGTCCATGCGGGCTGGGGTGGCGCCACGATAGTTGCAGACCTTGCCGCCTGCCTCACGGACCAGCAGCACGCCAGCTGCGATGTCCCATGCCTTCACGCCAGCTTCGAAGTAGGCATCGGCGCGGCCACAGGCCACATAGGCCAGGTCCAGCGCGGCCGAGCCGGTGCGGCGCACGTCTTCAGCCTGCACCAACAAGGTGTCCAGCGCTTTGAGCTGGCTGCCGGCACGGGCGCGTTCGCGCGGGGCAAAGCCGGTGTGGATCATCGTGCCTTCCAGATCTTTGCGGTCGGTTACGCGGATGCGGCGGTCGTTGAGTACCGCGCCATTGCCACGGCTGGCGGTGAACAATTCGTTGCGCAGCGGGTCGAAGATCACTGCGTCAGTCGGCTCGCCATTTTCAACAAGGGCAATGGATACGCAGTAATGCGGGAAGCCGCGCAGGTAGTTGCTGGTGCCGTCGAGGGGGTCGATCACCCACATCTGGCGCTTGCTGCCCTGGACGCCGCCTTCTTCACCGAAAATGCCATATTCGGGATAGGCGCGCTTGAGCTCCTTGACGATTACTTTCTCCGCATCGCCATCAACTTCGCTGGCGTAATCCATCCGACCCTTCTGCACTACATTGAGTGTTTCGAGCTTGTTGATGTTGCGGAGCAGGACGTTGCCGGCGAGGCGGGCGGCCTTGACCATGACGGTTACGGCGGGTTTCTGCATGGCGAAAGGCTCCCGTGAAGGCTGAGATCGGATTGGCGGGGGAAAAGAGCGGGTCCGGCGCACAGGCCGGCCGCGCAGTTTACCATCTGCAGCTGTCTCGCTCCTGATTTTTTGCCATCCATGTCTGTTCCTGCCCATATCCGTTTCGTTCTTGTTGGTACTCAGCACCCTGGAAACATCGGGGCGGCCGCCCGTGCGATGAAGACCATGGGGCTGGCTCGGCTTGTGTTGGTTGCCCCTGAGAAGGCGCTGGACGACGTGGCGCTGCGCCGTTCGGCCGGTGCCGAGGATGTGCTGGGCGATGCGCCGGTGGTGGCGACACTGGCCGAGGCCGTGGCCGACTGCCAGCTGGTGCTGGGGTGTACCGCGCGTTCTCGCCGGGTGCAGCTGGAGGAGTTGCTGCCGGAGCTGGCCGGTCAGCGCGCGGTGACCAAGGCCGGCGAGGGCGCCGAGGTGGCCTTCGTGTTCGGGCGTGAACGTACCGGTCTGACCAATGAGGAGTTGCAGCTGTGCCATGTGGCCGTGCATATCCCGTCCAATCCGGAATTCAGCTCGCTGAATCTGGCAGCGGCCGTGCAGGTGCTGGCCTACGAAGTGCGCATGGCGCAGCTTGAGGGGCAGGTGCAACCGGCGCGTGAGCAGGGCTTTGGGGATGCGCCTGCCAGCCATGCGCAGCTGGAGGGGATGTTCAGCCAGTTCGGTGAGGCCCTGGACCAAATCGATTTCCACAAGGGCCGCGCGCCGGAATCGGCCATGCGCAAGCTGCGCCGGTTGTTCATGAAGGCTGACCTGTCCGAGCAGGAGGTCCGCTTGCTTCGCGGCATTCTGGCTGATACGCAGCGGATGGCACGTTTGGCCGGCACCCGCCCGGACTGAGTACCTCATCACGGCGCAGGATTTCCGGTAGGCTTGCTTGATCGTTTGGGGAGCTGCCGTTTTGCGCGTGTTTCGATGGCTTTGGGGAGCCGCATTGGGACTGGCTGCGCTACAGCCGGTTGCGTGCGGGGCGGTCGAGCGTTCGGTGTTGGTGCTGGGTCGGATCAGCGATGATCCGAAGTCGCACTATGACCAGCTCAAACCGTTGCTGGACTACGTGGTGCCACGGATGCGGGAGGTCGGGATCGTCGAAGGGCGCATCCTGATGGCCAAGGATGCCCAGCAGATGGGCAGCTACCTGCGTCGTGGGCGCGTGGATTGGGTGACTGAAACCGCCGGCACGGCCATGGCCCTGCAGCAGCGGGCGGGTGCGCGCCCGTTGCTGCTGACCGAGCGCAGTGGCGTCGGGGCTTACGAGAGTGTGTTTTTTGTGCGCCGCGACAGCCCGGTGGGCAGCCTGGAAGACCTGAAGGGCCGTACCGTGGCGCTGCAGAGCGCGCTCTCCACCAGTGCCTATCTGGTGCCGGCCATGGAGTTGCTTGAGCACGGCGTGAAGCCGGAGATTCTGCTGACCCCCAGCGACGTACCCGCCGCCGATACGGTGGGTTATGTGTTTGCGCGGACAGAATTGAACATCTCCACCTACGTGCATAAACGGGTGGTGGATGCCGGAGTGATCAGCAACCTGGATTGGATGGACGACCGCAGCATGCCGTCGGCTTTCCGTAACGACATGCGGGTGATATTCCGCAGTGAGCCGATGCCGCGTGCGTTGGAAATGGTGCGCGGTGATCTGGATCCTGCAGTGCGTGAGCGGCTGCAGCGGGTGTTGCTGGAGGCAAGCCGTGATCCCGTGGCCGGGCCGGCGTTGGCCAAATTCTTCGGCACCACCGGTTTTCACCCGGTGGACGCTGAAAGCCAACGGGTCCTGGAGCGCCTGCGTCGTGGCTTGGCCCGCATCCGCCTGGAGGTGGAATGAACCGGTTTCGCTTTGGTCTTCAGGCCCGTTTCCTGCTTGCCGCAGGTGCGGCGTTGCTGGTGGTGACGGCCATCGTCGCGCTGATGTTGGCGCGTCAGGCGGCGGCTCAGCAGGAAGTATTGCGAAACAGTATCGAGGTGGTCAGCCAGGTGCTCGATGAGAGCATCAAGGAGCGCGGCACCGCGCTGGCGCAGGGCCTGGCCGACAGTCTGGTCAACCCGCTCTACTACGAAGATCTGGCCGCGATTGGCGCGCTGGTGCGCAACACCACCGCACAGACATCGGTGAGTTATGTGCTGGTGCACGACGCCGAAGGGAAGCTGATCCACGACGGCTCCATTGACGTAGCAGGTTATGGCCAGCCGATGGGGGATCCGTTGGCACATATGGCGGTGCGCGCGCAGAAAATGCTGCTGCAGCATTCGCCTTCGGTGCTGGAGGTCGACCTGCCCATCCACATCGGCGACCAGCGTATCGGCGGGCTACGGGTCGGTATGGACCTGAAACCGGTGCTGGCGCAGGAGGCGGCCGCCATGCGCACGTTGTCGCAGCGGCTGGACGAAAGCCGGCGTCGGCAATGGTTTTGGCTGACGGCCCTGATGGCTGCGTTGGTGGCTTTTGTCAGTGCCACAGCGCTTTATATCCAGCGCACGATGGTGCGGCCGATCCGCTGGCTGAGCAGTGCGGCACAACGCATTGAACGCGGTGACTACCAGATTGAAGAACAGTCGACCCGGCGCGGTGATGAAATCAGCGAGCTGCTGCGCACCTTCAACCGGATGAGCCAGAGCATCGCCCGGCATGACCGCGAAGTGCGGCAGATGGCCTACACCGATGCCCTGACCGGGTTGACCAACCGCTTGGCGTTCCGCGAGGCGCTGGATGGCCGGCTGCACGAGGCACGTTTGGCCGGGCGGTCTCTGGCGCTGTTGTTCATCGACATTGACGAATTCAAGCGGGTCAACGACACGCTTGGCCATGAGGCCGGTGATGACGCCTTGCTGCAGTTTGCGCAGCGCATCGCCAATTCGGTGGACCAGGTTGGCGGCAGCGAAGCCTTGTTATCGCGCTTTGGTGGCGATGAATTCGTCATCCTGGTTGGCGATGGCGAGCGTGGGGCGGCGGAAGTGGCCGCGAAACTGGCCGAACGTTTGGTGGTGGAGCTGGGGCAGCCCTTGCAGGTGCAGCAGCGCGAGATATTCCTGGGCAGCTCTATCGGGATCACCCTGTTCCCTGAAGACGCGAACGGGGCGACGGTGCTGTTGAAGAACGGCGACATTGCGATGTATCAGGCCAAGTTGGCCGGCAAGAACTGTTTCCGTTACTACAACCGGGCCATGGATCATGCCGTGGAGCGGCGCCTGTATCTGGAGCAGGAGTTGCGTGGGGCGTGGGATCGTGACGAACTGCGGCTGGTTTACCAGCCCATTTTCCGCACTCGTGACCACATGCTGGTGGGCGCGGAAGTACTGCTGCGCTGGAATCACCCGACGCTGGGCTCGATCCCGCCGTCGGTGTTCATTGATGTGGCCGAACAGAGCGGCCTGATCCAGGCACTCGGTCCGAAGGTGCTGCATGCGGCCTGCGAACAGGCTATGCAGTGGCCGCGTAACGCGGCGGGCGAGGAAGTGTTCATTTCGGTCAACGTCTCACCGCGTCAGCTGCGCAACGGTGACCTGATTGGCGAGGTTGAAACCAGCCTGCATACCTCGGGGCTGGCAGCTTCACGACTGCACCTGGAGTTAACCGAAACAGCGGTCATCGGCGACGAAATCCTGGCCGTGACGCTGCTGGAGAAGTTGCACCGTGCCGGTGTGCGGGTATGGCTGGATGACTTCGGTACCGGTTTCTCGGGCCTCAGCCATCTGCGTCAGGTGCCGGTAGACGGGGTCAAGATTGACCGCAGTTTCGTGGCTGACATGGAGCGCGATCCGGACGACCTGGCGCTGACCACCGCCATCATCGCCATGGCGCATGCACTGGGCATCACGGTGGTGGCAGAGGGCGTGGAGCAGCGGGCGCAGTTCGAGCTGCTCGCCCAGCGCGGTTGCGATCTGGTGCAGGGCTACTGGCTGGGGCGGCCGCTCAATGCTGATGCTTTGGTGCAGCTGTTGGAGCACGACACGGCGGGCGTGCCGGGCATATTGGCCTGAGCGGAGGCGTCTGCGTCAGGCGCTGGCCAGTTCGTAACCCGGGCCCTGCATGGGCCGCTTGCTGGTGTCGCCGGCGATCTCGCGGACCAGCTTGGGCACCAAATAGCCGGACAGCCGGGCCATCAGCCCGGCATGCAATGAGAGCGCCTGCTCATCGCTGATCTCGAAATGCGCCACGCCCTGCACGCGATCCAGCTGATGCAGGTAGTAGGGCAGCACCCCGGCGGCAAAGCTGCGTTCGCTCAATTCGGCCAGTGTCGCCAGGTCGTCATTCACGCCACGCAGCAGGACCGCCTGGTTGAGCAACTGCGCGCCGGTGCCGCGCAGGCGCGCCATGGCGTCGTCGACGCTGGCATCGAATTCGTTGGCGTGGTTGGCGTGAATCACGAACGCTACCGGCCAGGGCAGGGCGGCCAGCCAGTGCAGCAGGGCTTCGTCCACCCGTTCGGGCAGTACCACTGGCAGGCGGCTGTGAATGCGCAGGCGTTTGATGTGGCTGATCGCGGCCAGCGCGTCGGTCAGTTCGGCCAGCTTGGAGGTTGCCAGCGACAGTGGGTCGCCGCCGCTGAGGATGACCTCGTCGATGTCTGGGTCGGCGGCAATGGCGGCCACGGCTTCCTGCCAGCCGCCCTTGGCGGCGTTCTCCTCGGCGTAATCAAAATGCCGGCGGAAGCAGTAGCGGCAATGGATGGCGCAGCTGCCAGTGGCGACCAGCAAGGCGCGACCACGGTATTTCTGGATGACGCCCGTTGCCTTCTTGGCCTGGTTGTCACCAACGGCGTCGAAGCTGAACCCGGGTACGACCTGCATCTCATCGCTGATGGGCAGTACCTGCCGCAACAGCGGATCGGCCGGGTCACCATGGCGCATGCGCGCGACGAAACCGCGCGGTACCCGTAGCGGGAACTGTGCCAGTGCCTCGGCCGAAACCCCCATGTCCTCTGGCGCCAGCCCCAGCTCGGCCAGCAGCTGCGACGGGTCGCGGATGGCCTGCCGCCAATGCGCCTGCCAGCGATCAGCGGGTAGGGTGAGGACGGCTTTTTCTGGAGTGCGGGCGGGGGCTGCGGTTATCATTGGCGGTCAGAAAAACAGTTGCCCCGCCTGATGGCGGGCGTTCCATTCTAATCCGGCCGGTCGCCATAAGCGCCGGTTTTGCCACCTCAGGAGCTTCAGCATGGCCAGTTACGGCATGAACGACGTCAAGAACGGGATGAAGATCCTGGTCAACAACCAACCGGCCGTCATCATCGACACCGAGTACGTCAAGCCGGGCAAGGGCCAGGCCTTCACTCGCGTCAAGTACCGCCTGATCAAGGATGGCCGGACGCAGGAATCCACCATGAAGTCGACCGACACCATGGAAGCTGCTGACGTGGTCGATACCGACATGAACTTCATGTACAGCGACGGCGAGCATTGGCACTTCATGGACCCGGAGACCTTCGAGCAGGTGCAGGCTGACAAGGCCGGCATGAACGGCGCCGAGAAGTGGCTCAAGGGCGAAGAGTCCTGCGTGGTCACGCTGTGGAATGGTGCTCCGATCGACGTCACCCCGCCGAACTTCGTTGAACTGAAGATCACCGAGACCGACCCGGGCGTGCGCGGCGATACCTCGGGCGGCGGCGGCAAGCCGGCCACCCTGGAGACCGGCGCCGTGGTTCGCGTGCCGCTGTTCGTCAACCAGGAAGAAGTGATCCGCGTTGATACCCGCTCCGGCGAATACTCCGCGCGCGTCAAGTAAGCAGCACGATGCAGGCGCCGCCACCCTTCACCACACAGCCAGCGGCTGCGGGTGCAGGGGATGCGGCGCTTGTTCGCATCCGGCGCCAGCGCTGGAATGTCATGGCAGAAGATGGTGAGTCCAGTGAGTGAAGTACATCCCGAACAGTGTGACCTTCTGATCGAAGCCGGCTATGTGGTTCCGGTCGAGCCGCATGCGGTGGTGCTGGAAGACCATGCCATCGCTGTGCGTGATGGTGTGATTGTCGCGGTACTGCCGCGGGCCGCTGCGCGTGAACGTTTTACCGCCCGGGAGGTGGTTTCGCGCCCGGAAGCGGCGCTGATTCCTGGCTTGGTCAACGCGCATACCCACAATCCGATGACGCTGTTGCGCGGTATCGCCGACGACCTGCCGCTGATGACCTGGCTGCGTGAGCACATCTGGCCGGTGGAAGCGGCGGTGATCGGCCCGGAGTTCGTGGCTGATGGCACCACCCTTGCAATCGCCGAGATGCTGCGCGGCGGCACCACCTGCGCCAACGAAAATTATTTCTTCGCCGACGTGCAGGCCGCTGTCTACAAGAAACACGGTTTCCGCGCGCTGGTGGGCTCGGTAATCATCGATTTCCCGAGCGCCTGGGCCAAGACTGACGACGAATACTTCGCCCGCGCCACCGAGCTGCATGACCAGTGGCGCGACGACGCGCTGATCGGCACCGCGTTCGCGCCGCATGCGCCGTACACGGTTAACGATGCCAATTTTGAGCGGGTGCGGATGCTGTCCGACCAGCTCGACATCCCGGTACACCTGCACACGCATGAGACCGCGCAGGAAATCGCCGACTCCATCGCGCAGTACGGCCAGCGCCCGCTGGCGCGTCTGGACCGGCTGGGGCTGGTCAACGACCGCCTGATTGCGGTGCACATGACCCAGCTCACCGATGCTGAAATTCATTTGTGCGCCGAGCGTGGCGTCAGCGTGGTGCATTGCCCCGAATCGAATCTGAAGTTGGCTTCCGGTTTTTGCCCAGCCTGTGCGTTGGTGCGTGCCGGTGTGAATCTGGCGATCGGCACCGATGGCTGCGCCAGCAACAACGACCTGGACATGTTCAGCGAGAACCGCACTGCGGCGATCCTGGCCAAGGCAGTCGCCAATGACGCCACCGCGCTGGACGCGGCCACCACCTTGCGGGCATCTACGCTGGGCGGCGCACGCGCGCTGGGCTTCGGTGACCGCATTGGTTCGATCGAGGTCGGCAAGCAGGCCGATCTGGCCTGCGTGGATCTGTCTGCGCTGGAGACCCAGCCGCTACATCATGTGTTGTCGCAGTTGGTCTACGCCGCCGGCCGTCACCAGGTCAGCGACGTGTGGATCGCCGGCAAACCCAAGCTGGTACAGCGCGAGCTGGTCGGCATGGACGTCGAAGCGATTACCGCCAACGCACGCCAGTGGCGCAACCGTATCCGCAACATCCGCGCCTGATGGCGCAATGGGCTGCAATTGCAGCCCTACGAGGAAACTGACATGAGTGCATCTTCGACCTCCACCAACTTCGATCAGGCTGAGCTGGACAAGTTTGCCGCGCTGGCGACCCGCTGGTGGGACGCGGATGGTCCGCAGAAGCCGCTGCACGCACTCAACCCGGTGCGTCTGAAGTACGTGGCCGACCGCGCCCCGCTGCGTGGCGCCAAGGTGCTGGACATTGGTTGCGGTGGCGGCCTGCTCAGCGAAGCATTGGCCAAGGAAGGGGCACAGGTAACGGCGATTGATCTGGCGCCGGAACTGGTCAAGGTCGCGCGTCTGCATGGTCTGGAATCGGGCGTGCAGGTGGATTACCGCGTGCAGGCTGCCGAGGACCTGGCCGCCGAGCAGCCGGGCGCGTTCGACGTGGTTACCTGCATGGAAATGCTGGAGCACGTGCCGGACCCGGGCGCGATCATCGTGGCTTGCCAGCGCTTGCTGCGCCCGGGCGGCAAATTGTTCCTGTCCACGATCAACCGCACCCCGGCAGCGTTCGCGGTGGCGGTGGTTGGCGCCGAGTACATCGCGCGCCTGCTGCCCAAGGGCACGCACCACTACCAGGAATTCATCAAGCCGGCCGAACTCGGTGCGTGGCTGCGTGAGGCCGAGCTGCAGCTGCAGGACGTCAGCGGCATGGCCTACGAGCCGTGGCGTAACCGTGCCCGCCTGAGTAGCCGCACCGAAATCAATTACCTGGCCTACGCGGTCAAGCCGGATCAGGCATGACTGCCGCGTCGTTTCCGGCGGCGGTGCTGTTTGATCTGGATGGCACGCTGCTGGACAGCGCGCCGGACTTTATTGCCACCGCCAACCGCATGCGCGAAGCGCGCGGTATGCAGGCGTTGCTGCTGGAGCAGTTGCGCCCGGTAGTTTCCAAGGGTTCGCGGGCGATGCTGGCATTGGCGTTTCCGCAGATGGCTGAGAGTGAGCGCCACGCGCTGGTGCCAGAATTTCTGGACATCTACGAAGCCCTGATCGGCCAGTACGCGCGTTTGTTCGACGGCATCGAAACGATGTTGGAAAAATTGGAGCAGGCCGGTACCACCTGGGGCATCGTCACCAACAAACCCGAGTACCTGGCGCGGTTGATCCTGCCGCAATTGGGTTGGGAGCAGCGCTGTGCGGTGTTGATCGGCGGCGACACACTGGCCGAGCGGAAACCACATCCACTGCCGCTGGAAGTGGCCGCACAACGCATCAACGTTGCGCCTAGCGCCTGTGTGTATGTGGGTGACGACGAGCGTGACATCGTGGCAGCCCGCGCCGCCGGCATGCCCTCGATCGCGGTGCTGTGGGGCTATCGCCTCGCCGGCGACGACCCGCTGGCGTGGCAGGCTGATCATCTATGCGAGCTGCCGCAGCAGCTCTGGCAAGCGGCTGCATGGCCAGCTGCCAAGCGGGCTTCGGCCTGATTCAACGAAACAGAGGTAATGACGTGAGCAGTGCGCTGGATAGCTTCCTGGACAAATGGCGAGACCGTTGGCCTGAATGGACCTTCGTGGAGCGCTTCGTCGCAGAGGGAGATCGTGCCCGGGTTGTGGCGTGGTTTGCGCTGCTGCAGGAGTTCGACAACATCTTGAATGCCACCGGCGACACCACGCCGCAGGATGCCAAGCTGGCATGGTGGGGCGAAGAGCTGCGCAGTTGGGCGGCGCAGCGGTCGCGGCATCCGTTGGGGCGGGTGTTGGAGCCGGTACGTGCGCCGTGGGATCAACTGGCCGATGCGCTGCCAAGCCTGATCGACGCCCGCGAACAGCCGGCCGATGTAGTGCAGGCGCGCAATGCGCTTGGCACTTATGCCAGCGCGGTCGCCAACGTGGAAGCGGCGGTTTTCGATGAAACCCAGGCCTCCCGCGCTGCCGATGCCGTGCTGACGCAGATGCTTGCTCAGCGTGTGCAGGACTTGGGCGCAGCTGCGGTGCCGCGCGTTCCGGGCGATGAAACGCAGTGGGAGAAGCAACTGCTGGCCGCATGGCCATCGCGTGTCGACGGTCCACGTCCGCGACGGCTGTACGCATCGCTGGCGCGCGCGCGCCTGCAGGCGCGCATGAAGGGAGGCGAGTATCAGCCCCGCCCGGTCGCATTGCTGTGGCGCAGTTGGTGGGCTGCCCGCGGCTGATGTGCCGCCTGGCGTCGCAAACATAGGGAAGGGGCTTCTTTGTCCTTCCCTATCGTTCGTTGGGCAGGATTCCTGGCGCGTCGCCGGTTTTCACTTCCCGCGTTCAAGCACCAGCAGCGGATCAATTCGCGTATCGAACCACACCAAGTCAAATTTTCAGATGTGCCAATGTCGGAGCGCGCCGCCGCGCGCCCTTGACGGCGAACCGGCGGCTTTTACTTCCCGCGTTCAAGCACCAGCAGCGGATCAATCCGCGTATCGAACCACACCAAGTCAAATTTTCAGATGTGCCAATGTCGGAGCGCGCCGCCGCGCGCCCTTGACGGCGAACCGGCGGCTTTCACTTCCCGCGTTCAAGCACCAGCAGCGGATCAATTCGCGTATCGAACCGCGCCAAGTCAAATTTTCAGATGTGCCAATGTCGGAGCGCGCCGCCGCGCGCCCTTGACGGTGAACCGGCGGCTTTTACTTTCCGCGTTCAAGCACCAGCAGCGGATCAATCCGCGGATCAATCCGCGTATCGAACCGCGCCAAGTCAAATTTTCAGATGTGCCAATGTCGGAGCGCGCCGCCGCGCGCCCTTGACGGTGAACCGGCGGCTTTTACTTTCCGCGTTCAAGCACCAGCAGCGGATCAATCCGCGTATCGAACCAGTTCATCCCCCAATGGAGATGCGGCCCGGTTGCACGCCCCGTTGCACCGACGGCGGCAATGGTCTGCCCCTGCTCGATGCGATCTCCCACCTTCACATCGATGCGCGATAGATGCAGGAAATTGGAGCTGATGCCGTAGCCGTGATCGAGCACCAAGGTGCCGCCGGTCAGGTATAGATCCGGCCCAGCGAAGGTGACGATGCCGGCAGCCGGTGCCTTCACCGGTGTGCCGGTGGGCACGGCGATGTCCATGCCGGAGTGACCGCTGCCCGGCTGCCCGTTGTAGACACGCGCGTTGCCGAAGCGGCCACTGATGCGTCCCTGCACGGGCCAGAGGAAGGTCTGGCTGAAATCGGTACGGTTGTCGTCGCGTTTGCGTGACTCGGTGACCTGCGCCTGCTCACGTGCGATCCGCTCGGCAATGGCGGGGGGCGGGTTCACCGTCTTCGGCGGGACGCCGTTGACACGCTCGGTCGGCCAGTCGCGTGGCGACACCGCGATCGACGCGGTTTCGCTGCTGCCGTCCGGGCGGTGCACCTGGACCTGCAGGGGGCCTTTCTCATCGCGGCCGACACCGAACACCACGCTGCCGTAGCCGCTCACGCGCAGTTCGCGTCCGCCATAACGGACGTTGCTGCCGGCCGGCACTTTGCCGATCACCATCGCGCCTTGGGAGACGCTGGTGGGGAACACGATGCGGTTGTCGACCAGATCGCCAATGCCGTCCTGCGCTTGCGCAGACGGTGCGGGGAGGAGTGGCGCTGCCAGCAGCAGCGCCCCAAACATCAAGACCGTACGCATCAGCGGTCGTAGGTCATGCGCTGGCCGGCGGGTGCGCCCACCAGCTTGTTGCCGTCCCACACCTGCTGGCCGTTGACCCAGGTGGAGGCGATGCGCGAACGGAAGGTGGTGCCTTCAAACGGGGACCAGCCGCACTTGGACAGCACGTCCTCGCGCTTGACCGTGAATGGCACGTCTTCGACCAGCACCAGATCAGCGAAATAACCTTCGCGCAGGAAACCGCGCTCCTCCACGTCGAACAGTTGCGCCGGCGCGTGGGCGAACTTCTGCACCACCTGTTCGCGGGTCAGCTTGCCTTCGTGCACGCGCTCCAATGCAGCGACCAGTGCGTACTGAACCAGCGGCAGACCGGACGGCGCCTGCGCATAAGGCTTCTGCTTCTCTTCCCAGGTATGCGGGGCGTGGTCGGTGGCCAGTACGTCGAGCACGTCGTTGGCGAGCGCGGCGATGATCGCCTCGCGGTCGGCCACGTCCTTGATCGCCGGGTTGCACTTGATCAGGTTGCCCTTGGTTGCGTAGTCCGGGCGGGCGAAATGCAGGAAATGCACGCAGGTTTCAGCGGTGATCTGCTTGCGGCTGCCGTCGGCGCGGATCAGCGGGCCTTTCTCGAACAGTTCCAGCTCGTCGGCGGTCGAAATATGCAGCACATGCAGGCGGGTGCCGTGCTTGCGGGCCAGCGACAATGCCAGCAGGGTGGACTTCTTGCAGGCTTCGCGCGAACGGATGTCCGGGTGCATTTCCGGGGTGAGCGCATCGCCGTATTTTTCCTGGAACGCTTTGAGATTGGCGTCGATCATCGGCGTGTCTTCGCAGTGCGTGATGATCGGCGTGGGGCATTCGCGGAAGATCGCGTCCAGCGTTTCCGGGTTGTCCACCAGCATGTTGCCGGTGGAGGCGCCCATGAATACTTTCACGCCCGGTGCCTTTTTCGGGTCCAGTGCGCGGATGGCGTCAAGGTTGTCGTTGCTGGCGCCGTGGTAGAAGCCGTAGTTGGCCCAGGCGCGGCCTTTGGCCAGCTCGTACTTGGCTTCGAGGATGGTCGAGTCGAGTGTCGGCGGGTTGGTGTTGGGCATGTCCATGAAGCTGGTCAGGCCACCGGCCACGGCAGCGGCCGATTCACTGGCGATGTCGCCCTTGTGGGTCAGGCCCGGTTCGCGGAAGTGCACCTGGTCATCAATCATGCCGGGCAGCAACCAGCGTCCGGCGGCATCCACCACCTCGTCGCCGTCGCGCGGCGTCAATCCGGTGCCGATCTGCGCGATGCGGCCGTTCTCGATGCGCAGGTCGCCGTCGAAGGTGCGGCCTTCATTGACCATGCGGGCATTGGTGATGAGCGTGGGGGACATGTCAGTGTTTTCCTGTACAGCGGCAAGAAGAAGCGTCTGGGCGCTCGGGCACCGGGTCGAAACCACCGGGGTGGAACGGTTGGCAACGGCCCAGCCGCAGCAGCGTAAGCCAGCAGCCGCGCAACGGGCCGTGTACGCGGATGGCTTCCATCCCGTATTCGGAGCAGCTGGGAACAAAACGGCAGCGCGGCCCGAGCAGGGGGCTGATGAAGCGCTTGTAGAAGCGCAGTACGGCAATGAGTAGGCGGCCGATCACGCAAGAATGATAAGCCACTTGGCATTGCCATTGGATTTGTCGCACGATGCGGGACGGTGCCGGTAAAGCTTTTGGGCTTTCCCGCTGCCGGCCAGGTGCGGATGCCGTGCTTGGTTACGTTCCGAACTGCGTACAACGGTCCGGTGACGCCACCGGACCCTCGCAGCGCGGGTCGGGCATCCGTTCAGGCAACGGGGTCCGGCGCGGTTGCTGCTGCTGGTCGGGTAGGCTATAAAGGCCCGCTTTCCCGGGCCCCGGGGGAAACAAGGAAGAGCGTTTCGTGGCTGCTAAAAAACCTGCAAAGAAGGCCGTCAAGGTCGCCAAGAAGACCGCCAAGCCCGTTGTCAAGAAGGCGGTGTCCAAGCCGGCTGTGAGCAAGCCCGTTGCCAAGGCTGTAAAGCCGGCAACCAAGGCCCCTGCCAAAAAGGTGGTTGCCAAGAAGGCAGCGACCAAGCCGGCCGTCGTCAAGAAGGTTGCTGCCAAGCCGGCGGCTCCGGTGGCCAAAAAATCTCCTGTCAGCAAAGTGACCAAGCCGGTTGCTGCGCCTGCCAAGAAAACTGCACCCGTGGCCAAGGCCGTCAAGCCTGCAGCCAAGCCGGTGGTGAAGAAGGTCGCGGAGAAATCCGTTGCCAAAGTCGTCAAGACGCCCGCCACCCCTTCCGTGGTCAAGTCCGTACCGAAGCCGGCCGTCAAGCCGGTGACGGCCAAGCCTGTCCCGGCTGAAGTCGCCAAGAAGGTTCCAGCTCCGGCCGTCAAGCCGGTCGCTGCCAAACCGACACCGGCGGCCAAGGCCCCGCAATCCAAGAAGCCCGTGCCTGTTTCGAAATCCCCCGCAAAAACACCCGTCAAATCCACCGCTCCGGTTGCTGTTCGCCCGGTTGGCAAGGTGGCCGTCGCCGTAACCGCTCGTTCGTCCGCTCCGGCGCCGCGCAGCAAGTACAAGGTGGTTGAATACAAGACCGACGAGGCCTCCGGCCGCCCGATCCTGCCTGCCGGCTACAAGCCGACGGCGGATGAGGAATACATGAGCACGCTGCAGCAGGAGTACTTCCGTCAGCGCCTGCTGCAATGGCGTGGTGATCTGGTCGAGGAATCGAAGCAGACCATCGAGAACCTGCGTGAGGAAGTGCGTGATATCGGTGATGAAGCCGAGCGTGCAACCCGCGAGACCGAAAACTCGCTGGAACTGCGTACCCGCGACCGTTATCGCAAGCTGATCGGCAAGATCGACAGCACGCTCAAGCGTGTGGAAGCAGGCGACTATGGTTTCTGCGTCGATACCGGCGAAGAAATCGGCCTGGATCGCCTGGAAGCCCGTCTCACCGCCGAGCGCACCATCGATGCGCAAGAGCGTTGGGAGCACCTGCAGAAGCAGCAGGGCGACTGATCGTCCGGTTCTACCGAGCAATGCAAAACCCCGCCTTGGCGGGGTTTTGTTTTTCTAGGGATTCCGAAGGAATTTTCTGGTTGGGTACTAGCCCGTCATCGCGCTTCGGGCACGTGCTCTGGTCTACGGAAGAGGAGGGCATTCCTGCGTCCCTTGGACTGCACTGCTGTCTGTCAGATGCCACGGTGTCCGTCTTTCCCTTCTCCCGCTGGCGGGAGAAGGTGCCCCGCAGGGGCGGATGAGGGGTAAGCCTCTACTGCAGGTCGCGCAGATTCAACCGCCGTAGCTGCGGCGCCTTCCATGCGGTGACACCCGCCACGCCCAGCACGGCACAGCCGCCGATCACCACCGCCGGCACCAGTCCCAGCAGCCGTGCCATTGTTCCGGCATAGAACGCGCCCAGTTCGTTGGACGAACTGATGAAAATGCCGTTGATCGAGGACACTCGTCCGCGCATTTCATCCGGGGTCGCCAGTTGCAGGATGGTCGAACGCACCACCACGGACACGCCATCACAGGCGCCATAGAACAACAGGATCGCCGCCGACAGCCAGAAGCTGTGCGACAGGCCGAAGGCGATCACGCACAGGCCAAAGCCGGCCACCGCGAACAACAGCACACGGCCGGCATTGCGCTGCAACGGGCGTCGCGCCAGCCACACGCCAACGCAGATCGACCCCAGCGCGGGTGCCGCGCGCAGGATGCCCAAGCCTTCCGGACCGTAATGCAGGATGTCCTGGATGAAGGCTGGCAGCATTGCCACCACGCCACCGAGCAGTACCGAAAACATATCCAGGGCCATCGCGCCGAGCATGATCTGGTTCGACAATACGAAGCGTGCGCCCTCGGCAATGCTGGCGAAGATTGGCGCGCGGGTCTGCGGTGGCGGCGGTTCGCTCACCTTGAGCCAGGCCAGTGCCGCCAGCGCCAGTGTCGCCATGACGGCGGCCACGCCATATGAAAGCCCTTTGCCGCCCCAGGCAACCAGCACGCCGCCCAGTGCCGGGCCAATGACCATGCCGGCCTGGAACACCACGCTGCCGAAGCCGGCACCGCGCGCGAACTGCTCGCGGGCCAGGACGCGTGCGAACAAGGCGTTGTAGATCGGCGACAGGAACGCGCGGACCATCCCGGTCAGCGCAATGGCTACATAGATCGGCCAGACGCCTTTGATCGGCAACCAGCCCATCGCCACGGTAACCAGCACCAGAGCGGTGGCAATCAGCCCCAAGGTGGCGGCCATGCCCAGCTTGCGGCGTGGCAGGTGGTCGACCAGATAGCCGGCAAACGGCGCCACGCAGAAGAACGGCAGCACCTCGGCCAAGCCGATCAGGCCAAGCGAGAACGGATTGCGGGTGATTTCATAGATATGCCAGCCAACCGTGACCGCGACGATCTGATAAGACAGCATCGCCGCAATTCGGTACATCAGCAGCTGGGCAAAACCGGGTTGCCGCAGCAGCGCTGCGGCGCTGGAACTGTCTTTCGTTACGCTCACTGCTGGTGTGCTTTGGCGGTTTCGCGAATGAAGGCCAGCATTGCGGCCAGGCCATTGCTGCGGGTGGGTGACAGGTGCTTGGCCAGACCGATGGCGGACACATAGTCCGGCTCGGTGGCCAGGATGTCAGCGGCGGAGCGCCCGGAATACACACGCAGTGCCAAGTAGATCAGGCCCGAGACGATGGCCGAGTCACTGATGGCGTGGAAGACCAGCTTGTCGGCATTGCCCTCGGGCACGATCCAGACCATCGACTGGCAGCCGAGCAGGCGGTGTTCCTCGCTTTTCCATTCTTCCGGAAAGGTGGGCAGCTTGCGGCCGAGGTCAATCAGGTACTGGTAGCGCTCGGACCAATCACCAAAGAAGGAGAACTCCTCGGCAATGGTGGCCTGTGCTTCGGCGGGGGTGGGTTCGAGCGGGAAAATGGTGTCGGTCATTGTGGGTTCCTGTTTGGCGCCGCTCCACCGGCGAAGGTTGGGAGGGGCTTTGTGGGGTGGGGGCTTTCTCCCTCTCCCCAGCCCCTTTCCCGTGAAGGGGAGGGGCTTCATGCAGTGTGAGTTGAAGCCGCGCTGCGCAATCGCGGCTTTCAAGCTGCTCTCTCCCTCACGGCGAAAGCAAGAGAGAGGGCAAGGGTTTTATCCCCGCTTCCAGCGCACGCCCTGCGCGGTGTCTTCCAGCACAATATTCTCAGCGGCCAACTGGTCGCGGATAGCATCGGCGCGAACGAAGTCACGGGCTTGCTTGGCGGCAAGGCGTTCGTCGATCAGGGCTTGAATACGTGCATCGTCGCCAGCCTCAGCGCCACGGCTGAACCATGCGGCCGGCGCCTGCTGCAGCAGGCCCAGTGCCAGGCCGGCACCGAGCAGTTCGCGCTTGAGGCGGACCTTGTCTTCGATGCCCTCAGCCTTGCGGGCATCGCTGGCGATGCGGGCCACTTCGGCCAGCGCCAGTGGCGTATTGAGGTCGTCGTCCAGTGCCGCTTCCACTGCCGCCGGGATTTCCGCCGTGGCGTCGATATCCACCAGGTCACGCAAGGTGCCGTACAGGCGGTCCAGGGTGCGGATGGACTGCTCGATCAGGTTGTCTGACCACTCCAGCGGCTGCCGGTAGTGGGCCGACAGCAGCGCATAGCGCAGGGCTTCGGGCGGGTGCTGGCGGACCAGGTCGTGCACGCGCTGGATGTTCCCGATCGACTTGCTCATCTTGCCGCCGTCGAAGTTGAGCATGCCGTTGTGCAGCCAGAAGCGGGCGAAGGTCTGCCCACCGTGAGCGCATTCGCTCTGCGCGATCTCGTTCTCGTGGTGCGGGAACTGCAGGTCGACGCCGCCGGCATGGATGTCGATGGTCGGCCCAAGGTGCGCGGCCGCCATCGCTGAGCACTCGATATGCCAGCCCGGGCGGCCCACGCCCCAGGGCGAGTCCCAGCCGGGGAGGTCATCGGTGGAGGGCTTCCACAGCACGAAGTCGCCGGCGTCGCGCTTGTAGGGCGCCACTTCGACGCGGGCGCCGGCCAGCATTTCTTCCGGATCGCGGCGCGAAAGCTTGCCGTAGCCCTTGAAGCTGCTCACCGAGAACAGCACGTGGCCCTCGGCGGCATAGGCATGGCCGCTGGCGATCAGGTCTTCAATCATCGCGATGATGTGGGGAATGTGCGCAGTGGCTTCCGGCTCGATATCCGGCGGGACTACGCCCAGCGCGGCCATGTCTTCCCGGTAGGCGGCGGCAAAACGGCCGGTGATGGCTGAGATAGGCACCCCCTGTTCCTTGGCCGCCGCATTGATCTTGTCGTCAACGTCGGTGATGTTGCGCGCGTAGCGCAGCGCGCCGTAGCGCCGCCGCAGCAGGTTGGCCAGCACCCCGAACACCACGGGGCCACGGGCGTTGCCGATATGGACGTAGTTGTAGACCGTGGGGCCGCACACATACATGGTTGGGGCGGAGGCATCGAGCGGAGCGAACGGCTCCAGCTGCCGCGTCAGGTTGTTGTGCAGGCGCAGGGTCATGGGTATCTGTTTGGGGGTGAGGCGAACTCCGCAATTCTAGCGGGCCGGGGCGGACGGGGCACTCTTGGGCTGTGCAGGATGCGGATGGACGGGTAAGGTTCAGCCCCAAGGCCGTGGCGCTGCCTACACTATTGGCTACCATTCGCTCCCGCATCGTACTGTTGACCTTGATGAATCCAATTCCGCTGCTGTTGACGCTTTGCCTGTGTACCGTCGCCCCCGGGGTTGTGGTTGCGCAGGAGAGTGATCTGCGCAATCGGGTGGTTATCGTGGAAAACGTCCGCTACGACTATGCGCAGGTGCTCAATGTCGAGCCAGTGTTCCAGACACTGCGCGCCACGCGTACCGAGGAACATTGCGAGCCGGTCTCCACGCGCACGTTGGCGCCGGTGCAGGTCAAGGGCGAGAACGGCGAGGATCGCGGCGGCATGCGCCGCTTCTGGGACTCGGTGAAAGGCATTTTCGGCGGCGGGAAAGAAGAAGCGGACGAAGTCGTCAGTGGTGAAGATGCGCAGCCCCGACATGCCGCTGGCGGCTCGGGGATGTTGACCCCCGAGTGCAAGGTGGTGGAAGTGGGGCGTGAGTTCCGCCGGCCTATCGCCTATGACGTGGACTACGTCTACAAGGGCATCAAGTTCCGTTCGCGACTGCCGGAAGATCCGGGCAACCGTCTGAAGCTGCGGGTGTCGATCACCCCGGATATCGGCCAATCGTTCGACGCCGCGTCGGCCACTCCGTGATGTTGCGCTGCGACACTTGCGCACCGGCAGGGTGCGTGCGAGTATGCGCGACGATGAAAGCCAACAGCTTCCAGCACGCAACCAGCACCGCCCGGATGGCCTCCGGCATGACGTCGCGTGCCCGCCGACCGGAATCCCACATATTCGCTGGGTGACCGGGGCTTCGTGCTGTCTGTTCAGAAAACCCAGCCCAGGCTGGGTTTTTTCGTTTTTGGTTTCTGAAAGTTTCAAACGCAATGAGTCGCGCCTTGGCGCATCCAACCGCCGGTAACGGCGACATTCCGCAGCAAAGGATGGATTGATGTCTCTGAAGCATTTCTTGAACACCCAGGACTGGAGCCGCGAGGACCTCGACGCGCTGCTCACGCAGGCGACGCTGTTTAAGCAAAACAAGCTGGGCGATGACCTCAAGGGCAAGTCGATCGCCCTGGTGTTCTTCAACCCCTCCATGCGTACCCGCACCAGCTTCGAGCTGGGTGCGTTCCAGTTGGGCGGCCATGCGGTAGTGCTGCAGCCGGGCAAGGATGCGTGGCCGATCGAGTTCAACCTCGGCACGGTGATGGATGGCGACACCGAAGAGCACATCGCTGAAGTGGCCAAGGTGCTCGGCCGTTATGTCGACCTGATCGGCGTGCGCGCGTTCCCGAAGTTTGTCGACTGGCAGTACGACCGCCAGGACATCGTGCTCAAGAGCTTTGCCAAGTATTCGCCGGTGCCGGTCATCAACATGGAGACCATCACCCATCCCTGCCAGGAGCTGGCGCATATCCTGGCGCTGCAGGAGCATTTCGGCACCACGGACCTGCGCGGCAAGAAGTACGTGCTGACCTGGACCTACCACCCCAAGCCGCTGAACACCGCCGTGGCCAACTCGGCGCTGACCATCGCCACGCGCATGGGCATGGATGTGACCCTGCTGTGCCCGACGCCGGACTACATCCTTGACGAGCGTTACATGGGCTGGGCCGAGCAGAACGTAGCCGAGAGCGGTGGTTCGCTGCAGGTCAGTCATGACATTGCCAGCGCCTATGCCGGCGCTGACGTGGTCTACGCCAAGAGCTGGGGCGCGCTGCCGTTCTTCGGTAACTGGGAGCCGGAAAAGCCGATTCGCGACCAGTACCAGCACTTCATCGTTGACGAGGCCAAGATGGCGCTGACCAACAATGGCGTGTTCAGCCACTGCCTGCCGCTGCGTCGCAACGTGAAGGCTACCGACGGCGTGATGGATTCGCCGCAGTGCATTGCCATCAATGAGGCGGAGAATCGCCTGCACGTACAGAAGGCGATCATGGCCGCGCTGGCTGGCAAGTAAGCATTCAAATCCCTCTCCCGCTGGCGGGCGAGGGCTGGGGTGAGGAAGAGCTCCTCGTCCCATGCATCACTCAACGTATTACCCCCTCCCCAATCCCTCCGCAGGAGGG
Organism: Stenotrophomonas sp. Iso1; assembly: GCF_027497995.1. GTDB lineage: Bacteria > Pseudomonadota > Gammaproteobacteria > Xanthomonadales > Xanthomonadaceae > Stenotrophomonas. The sequence goes on from NZ_JAODBT010000001.1 coordinate 1,698,681, forward strand.
AGAGGGGCTCAAAGATCAAGAGCAGAGAGTTCTTTCCCATGAGCAAAGACATCGTCCTCGCCTTCTCCGGCGGCCTCGACACCAGCTTCTGTGTGCCATACCTGCAGGAGCGTGGTTACAACGTGCACACCGTGTTCGCCGACACTGGCGGCGTGGATGCCGATGAGCGTGATTTCATCGAGAAGCGTGCTGCCGAATTGGGTGTTACCAGCCACGTCACGGTCGATGGCGGCCCGGCAATCTGGGAAGGCTTCGTCAAGCCGTTCGTATGGGCGGGCGAGGGTTACCAGGGCCAGTACCCGCTGCTGGTATCCGACCGTTACCTGATCGTGGATGCCGCACTCAAGCGCGCCGCCGAACTGGGCACCAACATCATCGCCCACGGCTGCACCGGCATGGGCAACGACCAGGTGCGTTTCGATCTGGCCGTGAAGGCGCAGGGCGACTACGTGATCGTCGCGCCGATCCGCGAAATCCAGAAAGAACACACGCAGACCCGCGCTTACGAGCAGAAGTACCTCGAAGCACGTGGCTTCGGCGTGCGTGCCAAGCAGCAGGCTTACACCATCAATGAGAACCTGCTGGGCCTGACCATGTCCGGCGGTGAGATCGACAAGTGGGAGGCCCCGGGCGAAGGTGCACGTGGCTGGTGCGCTCCTCGCAGTGCATGGCCGGTCGAGCCGCTGACCGTCACCTTGAAGTTCGTCGAGGGCGTGGCTGTCGAGCTGGACGGCAAGGCGCTGCCGGGTGAACAGATACTGGCCAAGCTCAACAAGCTGTTCGCGCAGTACGGCGTGGGCCGCGGTGTTTATACCGGCGACACCGTGATCGGCCTGAAGGGACGCATCGTATTTGAAGCGCCGGGCCTGGTTTCACTGCTGGCCGCGCATCGCGCGCTGGAAGACACCGTGCTGACCAAGCAGCAGAATCGCTTCAAGCCGGAAGTCGCGCGCAAGTGGGTAGAGCTGGTGTACGAAGGCTTCTACCACGACCCGCTCAAGACCGACATCGAAGCCTTCCTGAAGGCCTCGCAGGCCAAGGTGACCGGCGAAGTGGTGCTGGAAACCCGTGGTGGCCGCGTGGATGCGGTGGCCGTGCGGTCGCCGCACATCCTCAATGCCAAGGGCGCAACTTACGCGCAGTCGGCGGACTGGGGCGTGGAAGAAGCGGAAGGCTTCATCAAGCTGTTCGGTATGAGCTCGACGCTGTACGCGCAGGTCAATCGCTGAGCGAGAACGGTCCGCACCTGCGGGCTGCTTAAAGCCCCTCTCCCGCGTGCGGAAGAGGGGTTGGGGTGAGGGGAGCTTTTCGCTGATACAGCCGGAAGCTCTCCCATCCGCCCTCTGGACACCTTCCCTCGCTCGCGGAGGAAGGGAATCTGTTCACCACTGCTGCCAGTCGAAACCATGTCCAATTTGCTCGAATCCACCCTGCAGCACCTTGAAGCCCTGGTGTCCTTCGATACCCGTAATCCACCGCGTGCGATCACCACCGGTGGCATCTTCGATTACCTGCGCGACAACTTGCCGGGCTTCAACGTCGAGGTGATCGACCACGGCGCCGGTGCGGTCAGTTTCTACGCGGTGCGCGGTACGCCGAAATACCTGTTCAACGTGCACCTGGATACCGTGCCGGATTCCCCGCACTGGTCGGCCAATCCGCATGTGATGCGTCGCTTGGACGACCGCGTGGTCGGCCTGGGCGTCTGCGACATCAAGGGCGCAGCTGCTGCACTGGTGGCCGCTGCCAATGTCACCGACGGCGACGCGGCGTTTCTGTTTTCCAGTGATGAAGAAGCCAATGATCCGCGTTGCATCGCGGCGTTCCTTGCCCGTGGCATTCCGTATGAAGCGGTGATCGTGGCCGAGCCCACCATGAGCGAGGCGGTGCTCGCGCATCGCGGCATCAGCTCGGTGCTGATGAAATTTCAGGGGCGTGCCGGGCATGCCTCCGGCAAGCAGGATCCTTCCGCCAGTGCGTTGCATCAGGCGATGCGCTGGGGGGGCAAGGCGCTGGATCATGTCGAGTCGCTTGCGCATGCGCGCTTTGGCGGGTTGACCGGCCTACGCTTCAACATCGGCCGCGTCGAAGGTGGCATCAAGGCCAACATGATTGCACCGGAAGCAGAACTGCGTTTTGGCTTCCGTCCGCTGCCGTCGATGGATATCGATGCGCTGCTTGGCACCTTTGCGGGGTTCGCCGAGCCGCAGGCTGCGCATTTCGAAGAAACCTTCCGTGGCCCGAGCCTGCCGTCGGGTGATATCGCGCGCGCTGAAGAGCGCCGTTTGGCGGCACGCGACGTTGCCGACGAACTGGGCCTGCCCATCGGTAACGCTGTCGATTTCTGGACCGAGGCATCGCTGTTCTCGGCCGGTGGTTACACCACGATGGTGTACGGCCCGGGCGATATCGCCCAGGCGCACACCGCTGATGAGTTCGTCACGCTGGAGCAACTGCAGCGTTACGTTGAGTCGGTGCACAGCATCCTGCAACGCGGCGCCTGAGCCGCAGTGGCCCGGCGGTTCACCGCCGGCTTCTCCCCCGCGACCGTTGTGGTCGCTTTGTAGACGCAAGCAATGTCCCCAGCCATGCAACCCCATCGCCAGACCCGCCAGACCATTGTCCGCCTGCTTTCAAGCATGGCCAGTGCGAAGGAAATCAGTCAGTACCTCAAGCGTTTTTCGCAGCTTGATGCCAAGCGCTTCGCCGTGGTCAAAGTCGGCGGCGCGGTGTTGCGTGACGATCTGGAAGCACTGACCTCGTCGCTGTCGTTTCTGCAGGAAGTGGGCCTGACCCCGATCGTGCTGCATGGTGCCGGCCCGCAACTGGATGCTGAACTGTCGGCGGCGGGTATCGAGAAGCAGACCATCAACGGCCTGCGGGTGACCACGCCCGAGGCATTGGCCATCGTGCGCAAGGTGTTCCAGCAGTCCAACCTCAAGCTGGTCGAGGTACTGCAGCAGAACGGTGCGCGTGCCACGTCCATCACGGGTGGCGTGTTCGAGGCGGAGTACATGGACCAGAACATTTATGGTCTGGTGGGCGAAGTGAAAAAGGTGAATCTCGCGCCTATTGAAGCCAGCCTTCGTGCGGGTTCGATTCCGGTGATCACCAGCCTGGGCGAGACGGCGAGCGGGCAGATCCTCAACGTCAATGCTGACTTCGCTGCCAATGAGCTGGTGCAGGAATTGCAGCCCTACAAGATCATCTTCCTGACCGGCACCGGTGGTTTGTTGGACGAGGAGGGCGCGCTGATTTCTTCGATCAACCTGTCTACCGAGTACGACCAGCTGATGGCGCAGCCGTGGATCCACGGCGGCATGCGGGTGAAGATCGAGCAGATCAAGGATCTGCTGGACCGGCTACCTGAAGAGTCCTCGGTGTCGATCACCCGCCCGGCCGATCTGGCGAAAGAGCTGTTCACGCACAAGGGCTCCGGCACGCTGGTGCGTCGCGGTGAGAAGGTGATCAAGGCGACGTCGTGGGACGAACTGGATACGGCGCGTCTGAAGACGCTGATCGAGTCCAGCTTCGGCCGCACGTTGGTGCCGGATTACTTTGAAAAGACCAAACTGCTGCGCGCCTACGTCAGCGAGAACTATCGCACTGCGGTGATTCTCACCGACGAAGTGGAGGGCGTGTATCTCGATAAGTTCGCGGTGCTCGACGATGCGCAGGGCGAAGGCCTGGGCCGCGCGGTGTGGAACGTGATGCTGGAGGAAACCCCACAGCTGTTCTGGCGTTCGCGCAATGGCAATCCGGTCAATCATTTTTACTACGCTGAATCCGATGGCTGCTACAAGCAGGGTCACTGGAAAGTGTTCTGGTTCGGCGCCGATGGCTTCGAGCGAATCCGTACTTACGTCGAACACTGCGCAGCGCGCAGCCCGAGCCTGGAGGGCTGAACCATGAATCATGCTGATTGGACCAAAGTACCCACGCTGTCAGGTTCGCATGCACGGCTGGAGCCGTTGCAAATGGCTCACATCGATGGCCTGCGCGGTGCGCTCGGTGATGGTGCGCTGTCGGCACTCTGGTACACGCAGGTACCCAGTGCAAAAACCATGACTGCCTATGTCCAGGGCGCGCTGCAGGCGCAGGCCGAAGGGAAGGTGTTGCCGTTCGTGGTGCTCAATGCAGCCGATGAAGTTGTCGGTACCACCCGCTACTACGGGCTTGAAGCGGACGTGCCCAGGCTCAGCATCGGCTACACCTGGTATGGCGAAGCGGCGCAGCGTACCGGTATCAACACCGAAGCCAAGTTGATGTTGCTCACCCATGCTTTTGAAAGGCTGCAGTGTTTGAGCGTGGTGTTTGAGACCAGTTGGTTCAACCTCAACTCACGTACCGCAATCGCGCGCTTGGGCGCCAAGCAGGACGGCGTGCTGCGCAATCACAAACGGCACCCCGACGGCACGCCACGCGACACCGTCATCTTCTCCATCATCGACGCGGAGTGGCAGGGCGTGAAGCGCCATCTGCAGCATCGCTTGGACGCACACGCATGAGCACTTCCCCGTCCGCCACCGTTGGCATTGTGGGCGCCCGTGGTTACACCGGTACCGAGTTGATCCGGCTGCTGGCTGCGCATCCGCATATCGAGCTGGCGTTTGTGTCATCGCGTGAGCTGGCGGGCCAGCGCGTTGCCGATCACAACGACGCCTATAGCGGCGAGTTGCGTTACGAAAGCCTGGATGCCGACGCGGTGGCCGGCAAAGGCGTGGATGCGGTGGTGCTTGCATTGCCAAATGGCAAGGCGGAGCCCTTCGTGGCAGCGTTGGATGCAGCGAAGCCGGACACGCTGATCGTTGACCTGTCGGCGGATTACCGTTTCGACAACAGCTGGTACTACGGCTTGCCGGAGTTGACCCGTCATCGGTATGCCGGGCAGAAGCGCATCAGCAATCCCGGCTGCTATGCCACTGCAATGCAGCTGGCCATCGCGCCGCTGTTGTCACAATTGGCTGGACCGCCGACCTGCTTTGGTGTTTCCGGTTGGTCCGGTGCTGGTACCACGCCGTCGGACAAGAACAATGCTGAGCTGCTGCGCGACAACCTGATGCCGTACGCGCTCACCAATCATGTGCACGAACGTGAAGTGACCACCCAGCTCGGCGTGCCGGTGGAGTTCATGCCGCATGTGGCGCCGCACTTCCGTGGCATCACCATGACCGTCAACCTGTGGCTGCAGCAGCCGCTCAAGCGCGAAGAGGTAATGGCGCTGTATCAACAGCGTTATGCAGGCGAACCGTTGGTGGAAGTCGTGGACGAAGCGCCGTGGGTCAGTCGCATCGCGGGCAGCCACGGCGTGCAGGTGGGTGGTTTCACCATGGCACCAGGCAACAAGCGCGTCGTAGTAGTGGCGACCATCGACAACCTGCTCAAGGGCGCGGCCACGCAAGCGCTGCAGAACCTCAACCGTGCGCTGGGTCTGGACGAGCTGACCGCCATTCCCCACTAATTGCTTTTGTAGGAGCGACCTAGTGCGCTCCTGCGGCACCTTTGAATTCAGAGACCTTTCACCATGACCAACCTGCTCTGGCAGAAACCCGGCGTCGCGGTTGACGCGAAGATCCAGACCTTCCTGGCTGGCGATGACGTCATCCTCGACCGTGAGTTCTTTCTGCACGACATCCAGGCCAGCACGGCGCATGCCGAAGGCCTGCAGCACATCGGCATTCTGTCGGCGGATGAACTGGTGGCACTCAAGCGTGAACTGGCGACGCTGGCGGATGACTTCCGCAGTGGCGCCTTCGTGCTGGACGAGCAGTACGAGGATTGTCATTCGGCGATCGAGGCGCGTCTGACCGAGCGTCTGGGTGATGCAGGCCGAAAGATCCACACCGGCCGTAGCCGCAACGACCAGATTCTGGTGGCCACGCGTTTGTGGCTGAAGGAAAAACTGGAGCGCGTGGCGCAGATCAGTACGGAAGTTGCCAAGGTCGCGCTGGATCGTGCGCAGGCCGAACAGTTGCAGCCGCTGCCCGGTTACACCCATATCCAGCGTGCCGTAGTGTCATCGGCAGGCATGTGGTGGGCTGGCTGGGCCGAAGCGTTCATCGACAACGCCATCCGTGCGCGCGATACGCGGGCGCTGGTCGATACGAACCCGCTGGGCACCGCTGCCGGCTACGGCGTCAACCTGCCGCTGGATCGCGAGCACACGACCGCCGCGCTGGGTTTTTCCAGGATGCAGGTCAACCCGATCTACGCGCAGCTTTCACGTGGCAAGTTCGAACTGGCCGCCTTGGAAGCCTTGGGCGGCGCAACGCTGGACCTGCGCCGGATTGCGTGGGATCTGTCGTTGTTCACCACCGGGGAGTTCGCTTTCGTATCGTTGCCGGCCCAGTACACGACAGGCAGCTCCATCATGCCGAACAAGCGTAATCCGGATGTGATTGAACTGATGCGCGCCACCCATGCCAGCGTTGCGGCAGCGCGCACCGAGATCGAGCAGCTGCTGTCGCTGCCGTCGGGTTATCAGCGCGACCTGCAGAACTCCAAGGGTGCGATCGTGCACGGCTTTGGTCGCGGGCTGGCAGCGCTGGAGTTGCTGCCGGCATTGCTGTCCAACCTGGACTGGCGTGATGACAACATTCGCCGCGCGATTGATTCGGGTATGTATGCGACCGATGTTGCGGTGGAGGCTGCCGTCGCCGGTGTACCTTTCCGCGATGCCTACAAGGCTGCAGCTGAAGCTGCTGACACTGCGGGACAGGGGCGGACGCCGGAAGGCAGTCTGGCCGCGCGCGTGTCGCCCGGCGCAGCGGCGGATCTTCGGCTGGATGAACTCAATGCACGCTGGAAAGCGGTGCAGGGCTGATGGATTGAACGCGGGCGCCGAAGGGCGCCCGTGTTGGTTTTGTGGGTAGATTTGGTGTGGTGTTTGCTTGGGCGGGTGCTTGTCGCTTCCTGCTCTTTGCGTACCCCTTCTCCCGCGTGCGGGGTGAAGACATGCGGCTTACGGGCCACCAGCTCGCGCATGGCCGAACGCCTCGCATGCTATGCAAGACCGGGGCGTGCAGCGAGGTGCCCGAAGGGCGGATGAGGGGAGTTTTTGCTTGTGCTTGCTCTAGGAGCGCCCTCACCCCAACCCCTCTCCCATAAATGGGAGAGGGGCTTAAGCAGAAGAGCCCAGCAGTTCCAAGCGAAAACAAATGCGACGGCGGCCTGTCCGGCGTGCTGTCATACGCGACAAAGGAGAATGCAATGAAGCTGTACCTGGTATTGGCGATGCGCAAGCCGTCGTTCGACGATGCGGTGATTGCCCCGCACAAAGCGTTCCTTGATGTGCTCAGCGCCGAGAACCGTCTGCACCTGACTGGCGGCTTCAGCGATGGCAGTGGTGGTGCCTATGTGTTGAAGAACATCACGAGTGTCGAAGAAGCCAAAGCCATTGTCGCCACCGATCCTTTGGCCATCCACGGCAGTTCCGAGCTGACCGTCCACGAGTGGAATACGCGCTGACCCCATGATCCAGACCTCACTTTCGCCGTTCACCGAACAAGCACTGCCACCGTGGCGTCGCGCCGTACTCAAGGTTGGCAGCAGCCTGTTGGCAGCAGATGGTGGTGGCCTGACGCCACGCTTCGCACTGGGGCTGGCGCAGTTCGTCTCGGCCAATGTGCAGGCAGGGCGTGAAGTAGTGATCGTCTCCTCCGGTGCGGTCGCTGCGGGACGCGCCATCCTGCCCAAGGCCGCCGAAGCGGGAGCCGCGATGGCCGCACGACAGGCACTGGCCGCACTGGGGCAGGCGCAGCTGATCACGCTGTGGCAGCGCTTCTTCGAGCGGCCGGTAGCGCAGGTGTTGCTGACCCATGACGACCTGCGCAACCGTCGCCGCTATCTCAATGCCAGGGCTACGCTCAACGAGCTGCTGGCGTTGGGTGCGTTGCCGGTGATCAACGAGAACGACACAGTCTCGGTGGATGAGCTGAAACTCGGCGACAACGACAACCTTGCCGCCATCGTCGCGGCCTTGGTTGATGCCGATGCGTTGTTCATTGCGACCGATATTGATGGGCTGTACACCGCTGACCCACGCAGCAACCCGTTGGCGCAGCCGATCAACGCAGTCACTGAACTGACGCCGGAAGTGCTGGCGATGGCCGGTGGCAGCGGTAGTACGGTGGGCACCGGTGGCATGCATACCAAGCTGCAGGCAGCGGCCAAGGCCGGTGCAGCGGGTATCGATACCTTCCTTTTCAACGGCCGGGATGGCGATGTGGTGCGCGGGCTTGCGCAAGGCAGGCTGCGTGGCACGCGTTTACATGCCGGGCAGTCACGCATTGCCGCACGCAAGTATTGGCTGCGGCATGCGCCAGTGGAGCCGGGTGCGATTCTGGTCGATGCCGGCGCTGCGCGTGCGTTGCGTGAGAAAGGTGCGTCGCTGCTGCCGGGTGGTGTGGTTGGCGCCGAAGGCGAGTTTCGACGCGGCGACATGGTCGAAGTGCGGTTGTTTGATCCGCAGGGCCAACAGCGCATTGCACGCGGCGTCAGCCAGTACTCGGCCACCGATATCCGCCGCATCAGCCAGCACCACACGCGCGAAATCGAGACTATCCTCGGCTACAACTACGGCGACAACGTGGTCCATCGTGACGACTTGGTACTGCTGTGATGAAGCGCTTCAATGATGACCAAAGGTGCCGCCATGAGTGATATCCGCACGCTGGCATTGCAATGCCGCCAGGCCGCGCAGACCTTGGGCCTGCTTTCCACGCAGGCACGCAGTGAGCTGCTGCGGTCGATGGCCGACGCGCTCGACGCCGATGCCGACACGATTCTGGCCGCCAACGGGCGCGACCTGCAGGCCGCCAGCGACAAGGGCGTGGGCGCAGCGATGCTCGACCGTCTGGCGTTGAATCCCAAACGTCTGGCAGACGTGGCGAATGCCCTGCGCGAAGTGGCTGCACTGCCGGATCCGGTAGGCGAAGTCACCCGCGAGTACGTGCGCCCCAATGGCATCCGCGTGCAGAAGGTGCGGGTACCGCTGGGCGTGATTGCGATGATCTACGAGGCGCGGCCGAACGTGACCGCCGATGCCGCCGCGTTGTGTATCAAGGCTGGCAACGGTGTGATCCTGCGCGGTGGCTCGGAAGCCATTCATTCCAACACCGCTATTGCCGCCAGCCTCAAGCGTGCCCTGCGCGAAGCCGGTTTGCCGGAAGCCGCACTGACGCTGGTCGAAGACCTGCGTCGCGAAACCATGTTGGAACTGCTGCAACTCAACGACATCATTGATCTGGCCATCCCGCGCGGTGGCGAAGGCCTGATCCGCTTCGTTGCCGAACACGCACGCGTGCCCGTGATCAAACACTACAAGGGCGTGTGCCATCTGTTCGTGGATGACAGCGCGGATATTGGGTTGGCGGTGAACCTGCTGGTAGATGGCAAAGTGTCGCGCCCGTCTGCCTGCAATTCGCTTGAAACACTCCTGGTGCACCAGGCCATCGCTCCGACATTCCTGCCGCTTGCCGCTGCCGCACTGCGCGAGCGCGGTGTGGAACTGCGCGGCGATGCGACAACGCAGGCGTTACTGCCGGGTGTGCTGCCGGCAACCGAAGATGATTACGCTGCGGAGTATCTGGATCTGATTCTTGCGATTCGCGTGGTGCCGGATATCGGTGCGGCCATTGCACATATCCAGCAGTACACCTCTGATCACACCGAAGTGATCGCCACCGGTAATCCAGCACAGGGTGAAGCCTTCGTGCATGCACTGCGCTCGGCGGTGGTCATGGTCAATGCATCATCACGCTTCTCCGATGGCGGGGAATTGGGGCTCGGTGCGGAAATAGGCATCTCCACCACGCGCCTGCATTCCTATGGCCCGATGGGTCTGGAAGCGCTCACGGTGGAGCGCTTCGTGGTGCGCGGGGAAGGGCAGGTACGGCAGTGACCCGGCGGGGAGCGGAGAGCCGCTGGGAAATCAGGTCCTCTTCAAACGCGTAATCCCTATCGTGGGTAGCGATAGCGCATTTTGAGAGCGCAGAGCCCGATGCGCTGCACAACCCGGGCGAGTTGCACCGCCCGGGTTGTGCAGCGATCCAAGCGTTTACCTAGAGCAACACGTCATCAGTAGTGTCGTGGTGTTCAACTACCTTCAATCGGTTCCGCGCGACATCCTCTTTCGGCATCGACTGTTGCCGGGTGAAGCCCACCGGGCGCGCCTGCTCGTCCATGTGCAAGACCACCGATTTGCTGCCTGCCAAGCCTTTGGCCAGGGCGTCACTTGCGCCAAGGTCACGGGCAATCTGCTGGATGTCGATGGGGGCGATGGCGCTACGGCGCTCACTCCCGCTGAAACGCAAACGGTTGTATTCCGCCCAGCCGATCAATCCCAAAGCACAGCACAGCAGGATTACCGGCGCCGCCATCAGCAGGAACGGATCGACCTGGTCCTGGTACTCATACAGTTGTCGCCAGGCCAGACGGATGCCGAACAGCCAGGACAGCAGGGTCAACAACGGTATGCACAGCGCCATCAGGAATGCCCAGAAAGCGACATTCACCGCACCCCAAAGCGTGCGGTGCAGCCGAGGCTGCTGACGTGGCTTGCGGATCAGGCTGGAGTCAAAGCGGGCGTTGGCATTGGAGCTGGGCTTACTTTTGGTCTTGGTATTCATCGTATTCCCCGATCCGGGCTGACCCAGGTAGCGCGCTTGCCGCGCTTTTTGAGCAGGGTCTTGGGCAGTGCCACTACCGTGGTGCATAGGCTGATCAGCCAGTACGCCATCGGATACCAGATCACCCAGAAGTAATTGCGGCCAACATGGGTTTCATAGCGCCGGTCGATGATCAGGCTGCTGGCGAACTGTGCCAGACAGACCAATGCGAGTATCACGCCATGCCATTGCGGCAGTACGGTGGCGATGTACAGCTCCGGCGGCAGTGGAATGAATTTGCCGAGCGCCCACAGCACCAGAATGGCGAGCATGGTGTAGGCCCAGAGCACGCTCAACAGGTACTCAAGCAGGACTCCCCACATGCGCCGCTTGCGCCAACTGAACAATGCAAGTGCATGGCGCAGCATGACTTCCACGCCGCCCTGGGCCCAGCGCAGGCGCTGCTTCCACAAGCCGCGCAGGGTTTCGGGCATCAGGATGAAGCACAGCGCGTTGGGTTCGTAACGGATATCCCAATGATCCAGCTGCAGACGCCAACTGATGTCGATGTCCTCGGTGATCATGTCATCGGCCCAGTAGCCGATGCGATGCAGTGCGGTGCGCCGGAAACCGGCGATCACACCGGAGATGGTGAAGATGCGGCCATACACACGTTGGGTGCGTTTGATCATGCCGATGATCGAGGAGAACTCGGCCACCTGCAGCCTGCCCAGCAAAGTGGAGCGATTGCGGATGCGTGGATTGCCGGTAACCGCGCCCACGCGGGGGCCGGCAGTCAGGTGCCACACCATCCAATGCATGGCGTATTCCTCCAGCATCGCATCGCCGTCGATGCACACCAGGTACTCAGAACGGGCCGCCAATGCGCCCATTCGCAACGCATTGGCCTTGCCGAGGTTGCGGTCCAGGTGGATCACACGCAGGCGCGGATGCACACGCGCCAACGCGTCCAGACGCGCGCCGGTGTCATCGCTGCTGCCATCGTTGATGGCGATTACTTCGTAGTCGGGATAGTTCTGCGACAGCGCTGCACCCAGGGTGTCTTCCAGGTTGTCCGCTTCGTTGTGACAGGGAATCAGGATGCTGGCGAATGGGTATTCCACCATCGGTGGTGGGTCGCTGCGGTCTCGGGCCTTGCGCTCTCGGCGGAAAAAGTAATACAGCCCGCCACACATCCACATGAAGGCCATCACCAGTGGATAGAAGAAGGCGAACTGCAGCAGTCCGTAAAGGATCGGGTGCATGTTCACGTTACTTCTCCACGTACGGGAAATTGCGTACAGACATGGCCGCGCGGGCATCCTTCAGCGCCGGGCGATCGGCAATGAAGTCATCCGGGTACCAACCCATATGCTTGACGCCCCGTGCCTGGAGGCGACGCACGAGGGCACGCAGCTGTTCGCCGGGAATTGGCTTGCCGGTGCGCCAGTCGAGTGTCTGAAGTTCAAACAGCGTGCTGTTGAAGTTGGGATCCTGCACACGCACCGCGTCGACCAAGCGGTCGAGCCAGCGTTCCGGATGGCGGCTTCCTTCCATCCACGGCATCGCCATCAACGCGGTGTGGGTGTAGGCGTGATTGAACAGGTCCAGACGCTGTGCGAACCAGGCCGAGCTCTGCGGCTCCAGTACGGGCTGCGCATAGAGATTCCGCACCGTGGCCAGCTTGGGGCGCCAACGTTGGGCAGCGTCACGCAGCTCCAACGTGAAATCGATCAGGGCGCGAGTGCGCGCACCGTCCTCGCCCTCAGCCGGTAGCTGGGTCAGTTCGGTGTCGCGCAGATAGGCATCGTCATGGAATAGCAGGCCTTCAAAGTAGGAATTGATGGCCAGGTCTGCGTAGATGTCCTTGATGATCTGCCGCGCTTCCGGTCGTGTGAAATCCAGGCGGAAGATGCCATCCGATTCTGGGCTCTGAATTTTCAGAGCCTCGCGGATCGCGGGATCCTTCAACTCATAGCCAAGCACCGGCAGCCACGCATAGACCTTTACGTCGGCACGGGTCTTGAGCTGCCATGCCACGCGGTTGAACAGGTCCGCACGCATGGGCAGATGGCGGTTGGGGAAATACAGGGCATCGGCCGACCCGTTGCCATCGGGGTCAGCGAAGGCCTGCAGATAGACGTGACTGGGACCTACCTGTTTGACCCGCTCGATGAGTGCATCCAGGTTGCGCGCCTGCTGCTGCGGGTCGTCGTCATACACCATGTCCAAGTCGATCTGCAGCGCACGCACGTTCTGCAATTCGATATCGCGGCGCAGCTCGCGTGCGAGGCTGACGACGGTGGGGTTGTCTACCATCAACAGCCGTGCAAGCCCGCCCAGATTGGAGGTTACCGGTGTGCTGCGCCCCTCCAGGTCGAAGGACACGTCCATGCCAAGCTGCGCGGCAAGCTCGTTGGTGAAGGAGTTGTAGGCAGCATATGGCCAGACGATGGCGCGCGGCTTTGTGCCTGTGTTGTCGGTGATGCGTTGCACGCTGCGCGCAAGATCATCACGGATACGCTGTTCATAGGCCTGCGGTGTTTCGTAGGCGGCTGCGGCCGGGTCGTAGATGCGGGTGATGACGGCTGGCGTGGAGTTTCCTTGCGGATTGGATTGCACGCCGTGGTGGAGATTGTCGGTATGGCTGGCGACTTCGATCAATCCGCTGGCCTGCATTTCACGGATCTGCGGCCAGGTCAGAAAATCATCTGAGGCGAACGGGCGGTAGCCATAGTCAATGCTGCGGCCGGGCGCCATCTCCACGTAATCAGTGATCACGGCGATCAACGCCGGATAGTTGTAGGCACGTAGCAGCGGGAACACTTTGGTATAGACGCTGCGCAGACCATCGTCGAAGGTCAGCAGCACCGGCTGTGGCGGCAGCGGCTTGCCGCCGCGTGAGGCCTCGATCAGCTGCGAGAGCGATACCGGGTGATAGCCATGGGTAGACAACCAGTCCAGATGTGCGGCGAAGTTCTGGGTGCTGACCGCATACAGGTCGGGATCGCCATGACGGACGACATCATCGCGGATGTCGTGGTAACTGATGACCAGCAGGCCATTGTCGGCGGAGTCCAGATTGATATCGGTGCCAGTCGACGCTTGTGCATGCGCGTTCGTGGCAAGACAGAACAGTGCCAGCAGCCAGCCGGCAAACAGTGTGTGGATGTTGCGCATTTCATTGCCCCCAGTGGATCGCGGCATCCATGCCGATATGTCGTTCACGTCGTCCGTCATAAACCGGGCGCGACCAGCTCACGCCATATTCGATGACCTTGCCAATGCCCAACTGCCACTCATGGCGATAGCTCACCGTGGGTACCAGGGCATTCCCGTAGTCGCGCTGCCAGTAGTTGCCCACTGACACTTCCAATTGCTGATTGAAGTGACGTTCGTAACGTTGCCAAGTCTGGTGATCCAGACGCAGCCCCAGTTCGAGTTGGCCATCACGCTCGGGATTGAAATACGGCACGTCGTGGCGACTGCTGCGGCCGAGGTAGGCATTGCCCAATGCGGTGACCTGAAGTTTCGGTTGGGTCAGCACGCGTTGTTCGATGCCGCTGCTCAGCAGGTCGCGGTTGTTGCCATCGGCGTAATGAAAACGACTGGCCCCGGCAGTCCAGCGGGTGCGCTCGCTGTGGCGGTACTCCAGCGCCAGCGCCATGCTGTCGGCATCGATGTCGGCGGCCCGCGCCTGCATTGACGCTTCTTCATCGTTACGCGCAGCGGTGAGGCCGATGTGCCAATGATCATTGAACTGCCAGCCCATGCCGGCTCGGATACCAACACCGCCAATGTCGTCGCTGGTGTTATTGAGCAGCAGTTGCCCGTCGAGCTGGTCGTAGCGGTATTGCACGCCACCGCCGACACGCAGCGGGCGCAGTTGTCGTTCCGGATAATCGACGCTGCGGCGATCGGCGAATGCCAGCAGGCGCCAGCGATCATCGAGGATGGGTGACAGCAGTTCCACGCCATAACGGCGGTCATCGTTGCCCAGCGGGGAAACCCCGCTGCCGGAGCTGTGGCCTCCCTGGGCATAGGCATGGGCTTGCCAGCCGCGATGCCAGTTCCAGCTGCGTTGCATGCGTTGCACCACTGGCTGGGTGGGATACCGACGCAACAGGTCTTCATACAACGGCCGCGCAAGGTCGTCGCGCTGTAGATCCACATAGGCCTCGAACTGGCCCACGCGCGGCTGCACCTCGCGCGGGTCCTGGGTGTAGGCCATCTGCTGGCGTTCCAGGGCACGGCGTGGCCAGCCACGCATCTGGTAGATCATGCCCAGCGAGGAATGCAAACCCCCATTGCCAGGCGCCGCATCGGCAAGATCTTCCAGCGCACGCTGGGCGGTAGGAAGGTCGCCGCTGTAGGCCCGGATCATTGCTAGATTCAGATCGGCTTCGTAGTGCGCCCAGTTCTGGTACGACTGCTTGGCACCGGCTTGGCGCCGGAACGGGGGTTCTTCTTCGCGCCATTGCTTCAGGAAGTCGATGGCCTGTCGTGGCTGGCCACTTTCCAGGTAGGCATAGGCCAGTTCGGTACGCACGTCGTCGCGTTCGGGTTCGCTGCGCGAGGCGGCCTGCAGCAAGGGAATCGCTTCTTCGGGGTGCTGGGTTGCCATCAGCGAATCGCCGACAGCGGGCAACACGTAATCGGGCAGGGCATGGCCTTGCTGTGTCAGTGCACGGTATTCATCGCGCACCTGTACATGCCGGGCGAGCCGATTGAGCAGTACAAGGCGGTCAAAGCGCACCCGCAACGGGGCGTTGTCGATCGATAGACCGTCCTGCTCCAGCAGTGCGTGCATCTGCGCCAGCGCGGCTTCGGCTTCATCCAGACGCGTGTCTTCGCTCTTGCCATAGGCCAGGCTCCAGCCCACCCGCTTGGAGAGGTAATTGGTTTCAAGATGGCGGCGCTGTTCGGCATCGAACAATTGCGGGCGAGCTTGATACAGCTGCCATGCACGCCCAGCGTTGCCAATGTCCGACAACGTCAGGACATGTAGCTGATAGAGGAAATCGTCCTGCGGAAACTGCTCTTGCAGACGTTCGATTTCAGTCAGTGCATCCAGCCACTGGCCGTGATCGCGATGCTGGGCAATTCGTGCCATGGCATCGTCTTTGTTCGAAGCAGCGGCAACACCGCTATTGCTGAGTCCGTATAGCGAACACGCCAAGGCCACGCTCAGGGTGAGCGGCTTCCACACACGCATTGAATCCCCCCGGTACCATCACACAATCCATTAATTGTGACATGAGTCACAAATAAGTGTCTGTGAAAATTAGGGGTACAGGGTTGACATTTAACTATTTGTTAATAATCTGGTCAGAAATGGCCGCACATCCCCGACTTCGCCCGGATGACGCGTTTACCAATGATCTTCAAGATGTTGCGGGCGACAGGCGAACCAAGCGGCGGTGAGCAGCACGATTGCGCAGACGGTCAGGAAGGCAAACGGCAGCATCCAGTCGCCGGTGCGGCCATGCAGCCACCCGAACAGCAGGGGCCCCAGGCAGGCGAAGCTGTAGCCAACGCCCTGCATGAAACCCGATAGGGCGGCCGAACCTGCGGGTGTGCGAGTGCGCAGGTTGATCAGGGTCAGGGCCAGCGGGAACGTGGATGGCCCCAAGCCCAGCAGTGTGGCCCACAGCAACGGCGCGCTCATCGGTGCCCATAGCAGGCCAGCGAAAGCGGTGAGGTTGATCGTGAAAGCCAGGGCGACGATGGGGAAAGGATTGCGCAGGCGCACAGCGAGTGCCGGCATCAACAGCGACGGCACCAAACCCAGCGCCGAGAACACCGCCACGGTCACGCCACCGAAGGCAGGGGACGCCCCCGCTTCGATCATCATCTTCGGCAGCCAGGTGAACATCGAATAGGTGATCAGCGAGGTCATGCCGAACATCAGCGCCAAGCCCCAGCCCAGCGATGTGCGCCAGACTTTGCCCGGTGCATGGACCGGTGCGTTGTGTGCTTCAGGCGCGCGCGTGCTCCGTGCCAGCATCAACCACGGCAGCATCGCCGCCAATGAAAGCAACGCCCACATACCCAGTGAGATGCGCCAGTCGTAGGTCTCGGCCATCGGCACGGCGAGCAATGCCGGGATCATCGTGCCTGCTTGCAGTACGGTGATGTAAAGCGTGCTCATGGTGCCAACACGGTCAGCGAAGTAGCGCTTCACTAGCGGCGGCACCACCACGTTGCCGATGCCCATGCCGGCCAGAGCGACGCCAGAGCCCAGCAGCAGCATGCCGACATTACCGGCGCCTGCGCGAATCAACAGGCCAATGGTGGCCAGCGCCATGGCCAGCAGAGCCGTGCGCTCCAAGCCGATACGGCGGGTCAGGGCAGGCGTAGACAGGCCAAACAACGCGAATGCAGCGGTCGGCATCATGCCAAGCACGCCGGTCATGGTGCTGCCGAAATTGAACACCTTCTCCAGCAGGTCCAGTAGCGGCGTCAGCGAAGTGACTGCTGTACGCAGATTGATCGCGGCCAGCACGATGGCGGCAAATGCCAAGGCGCGCCCGCGCAGGAGAGGCGAGGAGTGGGGTGCGGTGTCCGTCATGAAATGCTCTTCACGGGTAGTGCCCAGGCCGGGCCGATAAATGGCGCGCACTGCAGGGGCAGGATACGGCCTGCAGGCGCGGGCCGAGGGGCGGGCGCCTGAAGACTGCGGTGGGGGCGGTGATTGTACGCGGGCGTTCGTGAACGCCGATGGCAACGGGCCGTTCCGCAGGGATGCTAAGTGCTGCGGGGCGCAACGCCGGACTTGGAAAACACTCCCGGCGGCTTCCCGTACTCAACGGATAGGCAGGGCCTTCGCGCTGCTTGGTTCACAGGTGCGACGTCTTTCCTTGGATGCCGCATCCTTGCGTGGTCAGCGACCTGCTTGCCGGAGTTCTATCCGTCCAAAGCAGGCCGCTGTCTTGTTACTTCACCGCAACCAGCCTTTGCGCTTGATGTAGATCAGCGGCAGAAGCGCAGCGATCAACGTCAACATGATCGACATGGTGAAGCCGTGTTTCCAGCTCAGTTCTGGCATCACCGAGAAGTTCATGCCATAGAACGTGGCAACGAGGGTTGGCGGCAGAAAAACAGCAGTAATGATGGTGAACACTTTGACGATCTGGTTCTGCTTGATGTTGAGCAGGCCAACCACCGAGTTCTGCAGATAGCGCACCTTGTCATGCTCGAATGCGGCATGTTCTTTGACGCCGTTAACATCGGCGATCAGTTCTTGCACCAGTGTTTGGAGTTCCTGTTCGCGTTGGTTGTTTACCTCGCCGTTGAGATAGCGCACCACGCGCGCCAACGCCAGTTGGCTTTCCAGACAGTTGGAAATCAATTCCTCGCTGTCATTCAGGCCTAGCAGCGTTTCGGTGAGATCGCTGACGCCCAGTTCGCGGCCTTCACCCGTACTCTGGCCGGAGATCTGGGCGATGGTGGCGGCGGTTTTCTCCAGGTCCAATGCAATGGATTCGATCACTTGGCTGGTGCTGTCGTTGATGCCGGCCAGGATCATCCGCATCAACGACTTGGCATCCGTTGCTTGCTGCGGGCGTCGTGCCAGGCGCTGCATGGCACGATTGAGTGGGGTGAAATCAGCCGTGTCGTGCAGCGTTACCAGCAATCTGTCGCCCAGCACGAAGATCACTTTGTGGAACTCCGGCTCGCGCTGCTCGTTTATCGCAACCAGCTCAGCGAGCAGGTAGACGTACTCTTCGTCTTCGTAAACGCTGGTGTTGCTGAGCTGCGGATCGACGTTGTAGCGGTTGCGTAGTTCGGTCTGTGCGGCCGGGTCGGATTGGCCGACATCAATCCAGAGAAAGCCTTCGGTAGGCAGGTCGGCGATGCCCTGAACGGTCTGGATGCGGTCTTCGTGACGATAGATGGAACGGATCATGAGGGGTTCCTCGAAAGCGTTGATTTGTGGGGGTCAGCGGGACGGTGCCGATGGCGTCTTGTTGGTGGCCGCTGGCGTGACGGCTTCGGAGGTGTCGGTGGTGCTTATCTCGCCGTGCGCAGGCGAGGTTGATGAGGTTTTGGTCTCTATCCCTTCAGGCTGGAGATGGTGGATTGCCAGCATTACTGCTGACAGCAGGAAGTACAGAGCGACCACGGCCAGAATGACCTCGTTCTCCAGCCGCGATTTTTTGATGGGCGGGCGTTCGTGTTTGATGTTCATAGGCAATCTCCAGGATCGGGTCAGTTGGGGAGCAGGATGTTCAAGCCGACGGTGAGCCAGGGCGCCTGCTGCTGGTCGTCCTGGTGCCCGACGAGCAGGTCAAGGGTTGTCGTTTGGCCTATCGCGCGACGTACGCCGAATTGGCTGCTGGTGCTGCCGCGGTGGTCGCAGTAGATCTCGCCCAGCAGGGTCCAGCTTTCGGTCAGTACCTGCTCCAGTCCAATGCCCGCAGTGATCGAGCCGGAGCCGTCGCGGCTGTCGGACCAGCCCAGGTTTGCGTGCAGAACGGTGTGGCGCTGGTCGTCAATGGCAAAGCTGGCGGGGAGGTTGAGGTTCCAGCCGTCCAGGCGATTGTTGGCCCCGTTCCACGTGGCCCCGAACGAAGCGCCAACGCCCCATGCATGCTGGTCGAAATCCCGGAACAGACGCTTCAGTCCCAGGGTGGCGAGCGGCCCATGTGAGGAGTGGGTGTCATGGCTTAGACCAAGGCCTACCTCGGTGTTGGCCCAGTTGCAGGCGGGCACGGCAGTGAGCTCCTGGCCTGGCGCGTAAACGCGCGCCCACGTTTCAGCCTGGCAGTGGCCGTGTGGAGTGATGGTTGCGTCATCTATCAGCAGGCTGGCGCCCGCCCATGCTGTAGCGGATTGGATGAAAAGCGAGGCCGCCACAGCGGCAGAAAGTACGCATTGCAAGGACATTGGCAATCTCCAGAAACGGAAACGCCAAAGACCTCCCTCTCGGGGTCTACGTTTGGTCGAAGGGTAATTACGAAGCAGAGTGCGAGAAGGGGTTCGCGCACTACGGTTCCGTCCTGAGCGGACGGAACCAAACCATGAAAAGGTCAGGCGTTCCGTCGGCTCAAGAGCCGCATCGAGATCGACTATGACTGTCCAAGGTGGGGGTCTCTGGCCGCTGGGGGGGTGAAGTGGCGCGAACTTTATTTGCCATGCCGGGGGGTGTCAACCCCGTTGTTGCCTCGCTTTTTGCGGCATGGATGTAGGGTTGTTCCGATTGTGAACATGTCTTTTGAATGTCAGAAAGACGGGCGATGTCGGAACAATAAATGCGTGTGCAGGCAGAATCCGGGACACAAAAAAGCCCGGAAAACAGTGCTGTTTTCCAGGCTTCAATGTGACCTGTTTGGTCGGGGAGACAGGATTCGAACCTGCGACCTCTACGTCCCGAACGTAGCGCTCTACCAGACTGAGCTACACCCCGTAAGGAGCCGCCAATGATAGCGGTGATTCCGCTGCCTTGCAAGTGTTTCCCCGGTGGCCAACCCCGCGGACGGGTGGGTGCCGGTGCGCCCAGGAGGGCGGCTTCGTTGAACAAAAAAACCTGAAAAACGTCGCCGTTTTCCAGGCTTCCTTGTGACCTTCTTGGTCGGGGAGACAGGATTCGAACCTGCGACCTCTACGTCCCGAACGTAGCGCTCTACCAGACTGAGCTACACCCCGCGAAGGGAGCCGGAAAGATACGCTCAGTCCGGGCTCCTGACAATACCTAGAGGGGTTTTTTTAGTGTTTTGCGTCGTTCCTACGCGCTTCGCGGGCTTCAAACCACATGCCGTTGAGAATGGCCACTGTGCAAGCGAGGCCGGCGCCGAGAATCCAAGCGAAATACCACATGAGATGACTCCTTTACGTATGTCGTGGGTGCAAGTCAGTAGGCGTTCGGGTTTTCACCCATTTCCGCCAGCGTGGTCTTACCTTTGAGCACGCGGTACACCCAGGTGGTGTAGGCGATGATGATCGGCAGGAACAACACCGTGGCCAGCAGCATGATCCACAGCGTCAGGTGGCTGGAGGATGCATCCCACAGCGTCAGGCTGGAGCCGGGCTGGCTGGAGGACGGCAGCAGGAACGGGAACACGGCAAAGCCAACGGTGAAAATAATGCCGGCAATCGATGCGCCCGATGCGATGAACGCCAGGCCGCCGCGACGCTTGCGCAGTAGTACTGCACTGGCCAGCGCCCCAAGCAGGCCCACTACCGGCGCCAGGATCGTGGCCGGCATCGCGGTGTAGTTGTGCATCCAGCCACCGGCTGCAGTGATCTCGACCGTCTTCAGTAGCGGGTTGCTGGGGCCATCAGTCACGATCGCGGAGGTGAAACCATAACCCGGCAGGCCCAGCGCCACCCAGACGCCACCCAGCGCGAACAGCAGGAAGGTCAATAGTGCGGCGATGCTGCCGAAGCGGGCCGAACGATCCGCCACCGGTCCTTCGGTCTTGATCACCAGCATGGCGGCGCCGTGCGAGACCACCATGGCCACGCTGAGCAGGCCGGCAAGCAGTGCAAACGGGGTCAGCAGGCCGAAGAACGTGCCCGTGTAGAAGATGCGCTGGGTGTCATCGAAGTGGAACGGAACGCCCAACAGCACGTTGCCAACCGCCACGCCCATGATCAGTGCCGGGATGAAGCCGCCGACAAACAGCGCCCAGTCCCAATTGTTGCGCCAGCGTGCGGTGGGCATCTTGCTGCGGTACTTGAAGCCGACCGGCCGCAGGATCAGCGCAAACAGGATGACAAACATCGCAAGGTAGAAGCCGGAGAAGCTCACCGCATACAGCGGTGGCCAGGCCGCGAAGATTGCGCCGCCACCCAGCACCAACCACACCTGGTTGCCTTCCCATACCGGGCCGACGGTATTGATCACCAACCGGCGCTCTTCGTCGGTCTTGGCCACGAACGGCAGCAGTGCGCCGACGCCCAGGTCGAAACCATCCATCACCGCGAAACCGATCAGCAGCACGCCCAGCAGCAGCCACCAGATCACGCGCAGTGTCGTGTAGTCCAGAAGAATGAATTCCATGAGTGTTCTCCTTCCTTATGCGCGGCGCGAGGCCGTTGCGTGGTGGGAAGCGCCGCCCTGCAGCGAGGGCAGGATGTCGTCCGGGCCCTTGCGGATGGCTTTCAGCATCAGCTTGACCTCGATGATGATCAGCACGGTGTACAGCGCGGTGAAGCCTGCCAACGTCATGACGATCTCATGCAGGGCCAGGCCCGAAGCGGCATAGAAGGTTGGCAACACACCTTCAACAGCCCACGGCTGACGGCCGTACTCGGCGATGAACCAGCCACATTCGATGGCAATCCACGGTGCTGGCAGCGACCACAGTGCAATCTTCAAGAATGTGCGCTTGCTTTCGAAGTTGTTGCGGCACGAGTAGTAGAACGCCACGCTGAAGAATGCGATGAGGTAGAAGCCCAGGCCCGCCATGATGCGGAACGTCCAGAACAGCGGGGCCACACGTGGCACCGTATCCATCGCTGCCTGCGAGATTTCCTGCGGGCTGGCATTGAGGATGTCCTCGCGGTAGCGCTTCAGCAGCAGGCCGTGGCCCAGATCCTGCCAGTGGCGGTCGAACATTTCGCGTGCTTCGAGGTCGTTCTTGTCGGCGCGGATGCGTTCCAGCGCACCGTAAGCCAACTGGCCCCCACGGATGCGGTGCTCGGCGCGTTCAACCAACTCCAGGATGCCCGGGATTGGCTGGTTCAACGAACGGGTGGCAATCAGGCCCATCAGGTACGGGATCTTGATTTCGTAGTCGTTCTGGTGGGTCTTCTGGTTCGGGATGCCGAAGGCGGTGAAGTCGGCCGGAGCACGCTCGGTCTCCCACATCGCTTCAATAGCGGCCAGCTTCATTTTCTGGTGCTCGTTGGCGGCATACCCGCTCTCGTCACCCAGCACCACCACCGACAGCGAGGACAGCAGGCCGAACGCAGCAGCCACCGCGAACGAGCGGCGAGCGACTTCGTGGTGCTTGTTGCGCAGCAGGAACAGGGCGCTGATCGACATCACGAACATCGCACCGGTGACATAACCGGCCGATACCGTGTGCACGAACTTGGCCTGCGCCACCGGGTTGAACAACACGGCCATGAAGTCGACGACTTCCATGCGCATTGTTTCCGGGTTGAAGACTGCGCCCACCGGGTTCTGCATCCAGCCGTTGGCGATCAGGATCCAGAGTGCCGACAGGTTGGTGCCCAATGCCATCAGCCAGGTCACCGTAAGATGCTGCACCTTGGACAGGCGGCCCCAGCCGAAGAAGAACAGGCCGATGAAGGTGGCTTCCAGGAAGAATGCCATCAGGCCTTCGATGGCCAGCGGCGCGCCGAAGATGTCTCCGACGTAATGACTGTAGTAAGACCAGTTCATGCCGAACTGGAATTCCATGACGATGCCCGTACTGACGCCCAGGGCAAAGTTGATGCCGAACAGCACGCCCCAGAACAGGGTCATACGACGCCAGACGTCTTTGCCGGTCATGACATAGACGCTCTCCATGATTGCAATCATGAAGGAGAGGCCCAGCGTGAGCGGGACGAAAAGGAAGTGGTACATCGCGGTCAGTGCAAACTGCAGCCGCGACAGCTCTACGACTGTTGAGTCGATCATGGCCAGGCTACCTCGTTGGTGTTGGGCATCTTTGGGTGGCAGAAGTGGGGTTAATGACGTGGATGCTCCCTGTTCATGCTTGCTCTCGCCTTGATCTGGATCAATGAGGCCAAGGCGTGTGACTGTGATCGTGCAGGGGGCCGGCGGGCAGGGTGCAGCTTGCTTACAATCGGGCGGATTCCTTTCAGCTGAGTTGCCAGTCTTGAGCGATGTTCCACATTCCCGCGATACGTTGCTTCAACAGCGTCGTCAACAACAGCAGTGGCTTGCGTCTCTGGCCGCTGGCGCACGTTCGCGGCAGCGTTTGGCAGCCTTGGCGGTGTGCAGCTCAGGCGCGCTTCTGATCGTACAGGCCGCTGCCATTGCCTGGTTGATCCAGAGCATAGTCGTCGAGCGTGTAGCTATCGTGCAGGCCGGCCCAGCTTTTGGGCTGCTGGCGCTGACCCTGCTGTTGCGCAGTCTGCTGGGCGGGCTGGCGCAATCGGCGGCCGGTGATGTGGCAGATTGCGCCAAGCTGACGTTGCGGGGGCAGATTTACCAGCGGCTGATGGCGCGTGGCCCGCTGTGGCTGCGGCGGCAGCGCACCGGCGAACTGGGCGAACTGCTGCTGGCTCATGGCGATGCCATTGAGGGCTATTACGCGGGTTTCCAGCCTGTGCGGGTGGAAGTGGTGGTGGTGCCGCTGTTGATTCTCGCGGCTGTGGCCTATGTGGATTGGGTGGTGGCGCTGATCTTCCTGTTCACTGCGCCGCTGGTGCCGTTCTTCATGATGTTGGTGGGCTGGGGCGCCGAAGCGGCCGGGCGTGAGCAGTTGGGTGAACTGGCGCGGATGAGCGGGCACTTCGCCGATCGCATCAAAGGCTTGGGGTTGCTGCGCCTTTATGGGCGAGGCGAGGCCGAGCTGGGCGGTATCGAGCAGGCGGCAGAGGGGGTGCGCGTTCGCACCATGAAGGTGCTGCGCATTGCCTTTCTGTCTTCCACAGTGCTGGAGTTCTTTGCTTCGGTGAGCGTGGCGATGGTGGCCTTGTACTTGGGCCTGAGCTATCTGGGGATGATGTCGCTGCATGCGGCCGTGCCGACGCTGGGGACAGGTATGTTCTGTCTGCTGCTTGCACCGGAGTTTTACGCGCCGTTGCGGCGGCTGGCGGCCCACTATCACGACCGCGCCAATGCGCTGGCTGCCGCATCTGAGGTGGAGCGGCTGCTGGCCGATGATGCGCCGCCTGCGCTGACAAATGAGGTTGTCAGTGCGCCGGTCAGTGTGGAACCGGCGCAGCTACATGCGCCGCTGGTGTGCGTGCAGGCCGTTACCTTGCGTCCGCAAGGGGCGGGTCACGACGTGCTGACGGACTTTTCGCTGGATATTTCTGCGGGCCAGCGTCTGGCGCTGGTTGGCCCCAGCGGCAGCGGCAAGAGTACGGTGCTGGAAGCGTTGGCGGGGTGGCTACCGGCGCGCGAAGGCCGGATAGTCTTGCGGGAGGGGATTCGCATCGGCTACGCCGGGCAGCGGCCTTATCTGTTCCACGGCAGCATTGCCGACAACCTGAGGCTGGCGGATCCGGCGGTCAGTAATGCGCGCCTGCAGGCGGTGGCCGAGGTCGCGCAGGTGATGCGCTTTGCTCAGCATCTGCCGCAGGGCCTGGATACGGTGATCGGCGAGCGCGGTTTTGGTTTGTCTGGCGGTGAGGCCCGGCGAATTGGTCTGGCGCGCTTGCTGTTGCGGGATCCAGACCTGTTTCTGCTCGACGAACCTACCGCGTTCCTCGATCCGCAGACCGAGCGGGATCTGCTGCAGGCGCTGGCCACGCATACGCGAGGCCGCACGGTGCTGATGGCCACCCACAGCGAGGTGGCCATGCGTTGGGCTGACAAGGTCATCACGCTGCCGGCCAATGTGCATGCATACGAAGGGGAGGGCGCATGAAGCCTGACGACACCAAGCGTGGTGACATCACGCGTGACGACATGCGCGGCGTATTCATGCGTCATCGTGGCTGGTTGCTGCTGACCACCGTGCTTTTGTTCACCACCATGCTGGCCGGGGTGGGCCTGCTGGGATTGTCTGGCGGATTCCTCACTGGCGCTGCATTGGCCGGCGCCCTGGGTGCCGGCGCGACGTTCAACTTCTTTTCCCCATCGGCCGGCATCCGTGGCCTGACCATGATGCGGATCCTGTCGCGCTACCTTGAAAAACTGGTCGGGCACGACGCTACCCTGCGGATCGCGCGTGACTTGCGGGTGTGGTTCTTCCGGCGCGCTTTGCCCTTGGCACCGGCACGCTTGGGTAGCAGCCGCACCGGCGAACTACTGGCGCGGTTGATCTCCGATATCAGTGATGTCGATGGCGCGGTGGTGCGCGCGATAGGCCCGTTGCTGGCGTTGCTGGGTATTGCGTCCACCGCGGTTCTTGCAGCGGCATTGATCTACTGGCCAGCCGCGTTGTTGTTGGCGGTGTTGGGGTTGTTGGTTGGGTTGGGTGTACCGGTATTGGCGGTGCGCCGTGGTGATGCCAATGAAGCCCAGCGTGCGCAGCACCGCGCCGCTCTGCGCACACTGGCGTATGAGGGGTTGGAAGGTGTTGCTGACCTCACGGCGCTGCATGCGCGTGATGCATGGGCGCAGCGCGTGGAGGCCGCCGCTGGTCAGCTGGCGGATGCTGACCGGCGTCGCAGACGGCGCTTGATCGGCGGCAACCTGTTGCATTCGATGCTGTCCGGGCTCGGCCTGCTGGGAATGCTTTGGCTGGCGTTGTCGGCGTTTGAAGCCGGAAAGGTGGAAGCGCCGATGGCTGCAGGCTTGATCTTCTTGACGGTCGCGCTGCTGGAAGTGGCCGCAGGCAGCAGTCTTGCCTGGCAGGCGTTGCAGTCAGCGCGGGTCGCGGTAGGGCGGTTGCAGCAGATTGTGGATCAACCACCCGCGGTGCTCGATCCTCCACAACCCGTTGTAGTGCCGGCGCCACCGGCCGTGTTGTCGTTTGAAAAGATTGTGTTCGCCTGGCCGGGTGAAGTGCGCAGATTGCTTGACGGTGTTGACCTGCAGTTGGCACCGGGCGAGCGCATCGCCATTCGAGGTGATAGCGGTTGCGGTAAGACCACCTTGTCGGCCTTGATGCTGCGCTTGTGGGACCCGGAGCAGGGTGCGATCCGTTATGGCGGCACTGATCTGCGTGCCTTCCTGCAGGATGACTGGCATCGCCAGATTGCCTGGTTGCCGCAGGGCGCGCCGGTATTTGCAGGCAGCATTGCCGACAACCTGCGCCTCGGCGGGCCGAATGCCGGGGACGAAGCGATGTGGTCCGTGTTGAAGCAGGTGCGGTTGCACGAATGGGCGCAGCAGCAAGGCGGCCTGTTGGCTTGGGTAGGGGAGAACGGTGCCACGATGTCTGCGGGTCAGGCGCGGCGCTTGGCCCTTGCCCGTGCGCTGCTGCGCAACGCACCGCTGATGGTGCTGGACGAACCGACTGAAGGTTTGGACGTGGATACCGCCCATGCCTTGCTGAAGGATCTGGCCGCAGCGCTGGGCAATCGCAGTCTATTGATGATCACCCACGGCGAACTGCCCGATGGCGTCGTGCAGCGTGAATACCGCTTGCACCATGGGCAGTTGCTGCGGGTGGAGTGACGGACGTCGGTGCGCAGCGGTAGCCGTTGCTAATGGTTGCTGCCGCCAACATAGGGGCGGGATTGCAGGATGACGATGTCATCACCTACCACGGCCCATTCGATGTCCTGTTCCGCACCACCCAGCGCCTGCCGGGTGCTGCGGCCCACTGCCGCAAGACGCGTGATCAATGCATCGGTGAGTACCTGGCGCGAGCCGGTAAGGGCTACTTCACGCACGCCGCCATTGACGTCCGCGACCAACTGCGTGTCTTCGGCCGAACGGCTGAGTACCTGGACTGCTTTGGACCAGTTGGAATACATCACCTGTTCGGCCTGGCGCTTGCCTTCCACCACACGGATGCCAAGCCCGCGCTTGGCTGATATGTAGGTGATGTGGCGCCGGCCGGCGTCGAAAGGATCGCGGGTGATCATCACCCCCGAACTGTCCGAGGGTGCAGCCAGTTGCACCAGCACGGCCATCGCTACCGCGTCCTGACCAAGGCCTGCTGCGCTGCGTGCCTCGTAGGCTTCAAAGTTGTAAACCGATGCCCACACTGCCTGGATTGCACGTACCAATGCATCGCCCCGGGTGACGTTGGGCACGGTGGTGTAAAGGCCCGCGCCGCTGAAACCGGGTAGATCCTCGGAGTTGGACGAACTGCGTACGAACACACCGCGTCCCTGGAGTTGTTTCTGCCACTGTGCTTGCAGCAAATGCGACAGAGCGGGATCAGGCGCGGCGTTGCTTATTTCGGCGCGCAAGGTGGTTAATGCATTGCGGCGCACGGCCGCATCCGTCGCAAAGCCGGGGCGTTGTTGCAGCGTCGCCAGGCGTTGCGGAATCTGCAGCCGCAGCATTGCCGCTTGGTATTGCGAGAAGGGAACGCAAAAGCCATCCGGTACGCGTGCCGCCGGAGGTAGCGCGGATTTCAGTGTGCCCAGATTCGCCGCCTTGACGCCGCAGTGACGGCTGTCGCGTGCCCGCAGCGCCGACAACGGTTGGAGAGCGGTGACAGACAGGTCAGGCCTGGGTAGGTTGCGTGCTGGTGTTGGCGTTGCGATGGCCGGTGTTCTGGCTGGCCGTGCAATCTTGCGCACCCGATAGTTGTTGGGAGTGACTTCCAGTTCCACCCACTGCCCGTCGTATTGACGCAGCGCGGCTTGCGCGTTGTGCACATATGCATTCGGTATGCGCCAACCCTTGGCTAACAGGTTCACATGCGACAGCAAGGTCGACGGGCGTTGCGTTACCAGGCCGGCGATGGGCGGCAATGCTATCGGCACTTCGTCCAGAACCACGATGTCGTGTGGTGACAGGTCGCTCACCCGTTCGGTGGAGCTGACAATACGCAGTCTGCCCTGCGCGCGACCAGTGTTAAGCGGTAGAAAGCGCTGTTCACGCAGCAGTGCTTCCTGGGTGACAAAAGGCAGCGCGGCGGAACGAGCGGTCTGCTCATGCAGCGTGGAGTTGGTCTTGAAGCGGATGGCGTCGTAGAAGCTTGCGTGAATGAGCTGGTCGGTCTGCGTGAGCAAGGCCGGCGTAAGTTGATCGCCTTCCCAGAACTCGTAGGTATAGCCGGGCAGGTCGCGCTGCCAACTCAGGGTGCCAAACAGGAACCGTCTCTGAGGGTCTTTGTACTGCGCATTGAGCGTGGCTTTGTTCAACTGCATCAGGCCCTCACGGCGCACGAAATGTTCGTGCAGCTCGTAGCGGGGCGTATTGATGTAGTAGATGCGGCTCGGCTCAGCTCGGTCGATGGTGAAGATCAGGTGCGGGATCTCCAGCGGCGTGCCGGCATTGTAAATTCGCGCAAGGCGCATGAAATCATCGCTGCTGCGGATACGCGCCAAGTACGCCGGTGCCTGCGCATCATTTACGGACGGTGAAGGCTGGGCTGCCGTGCCTTGTCGGTATTCGTAGGGCGATGGCTTGCGAGCGGTTTGCGCTGACAGCTCCGGAAGGTTGATCAGTGAGAGTGCGCTCAGTCCGAGGAGCGCAAGAATGCGAGGGAGAACAGGTTGCTTACGGGCGCGATCCATGTGGCCGTCTGGGTGGTTGGATAGGGAATCATAATGGAGCCGCAGTGTTTGAACTGCAGCGAGGACGCCGAGGTCCGCCTTGCAGCGACATCGATCTTCCGTGGAAAGCCGCTGTCACTACGCGGCGCAGTCTCACAATGCGGTGGAGAACACGGTATCGGTCAAGGTGAACAGGGCGATGACGCCCAGAATGTTGACTGCCACCGTCAGCCAGAACACGCGCTGGAAACTGCGTTTGCGGCTTTTGTGATTGAACAACCCCTGCGCCAATAGCGCGCCCGGCCAGCCGCCGAGTAACGCGATCATATGAAGCGTGCTTTCGGGGGTTCGCCAGCGGTTGCGTTGAGCGGCGGCCTTGTCGCTGACGTAGAAGATCAGTGCGAGCAGGCTCATGCCGCTGATGGTGAGCATCGCCCAGTCTGGAACGAATTTCGCCAGCCATGCCAGCGTTGCAGCAAACAGTGCCAGAAGCCCCAGTGTTGCACGCGGCAAGCGAGGTGCTGGCCCTGGAGGCTTTTCTGCAGCCTGGACTCTGCTTGTCGAGGCAAAGCGAATGGCGGTTGCATTAAGTCGCCCGCGCGCATCCTTATGTTGCTCATAGCTGACCAGCAGACCATTGGCTGGCCGCTGCGGTATGCGCTCAAAGGCTTTGATGTGGACAAAGGCCCGCTCGCCGCCGCCATTGGGGACGACAAAGCCGAAGCCCTTGTTGTCATTCCACTCTTGAAGTCGTCCCTGGTAACGCATGCTTCCCCCTGTCCTGTCTGCTGCACATTGAAACCCGCAGATGCGGGTGTTGTGAAGTGGCTGCGTCAAGCTAGCGTGCGGTAGCCAAAGAACAGCAGCAGCGCCGCAGTGCTCCAGAACAACAGGCCGACAACCGTCAGGGTAATGCCTTCAAAATGACGGCCCGGGGAGAGCAGTCGCGTGATCACGCGACCGGTTTCGTGAAACAGAAACTCCACGAATACTTCAAACAACAGGCGCCCGATGAAACGGAACACGCCGCTCTGCAGGTTGCCTGCACTATCGTCAAGGGCATGCGGATGACGGCTGGGATAGTTCTATCGGGCCTGTTGCATTGCTCGGCTTTCAAGCAGGTTGTCGCGCAGTGCCAGCTGCTTTCCCAGCAGGTAGCCGGATGTGGCGGTCAACATGGTCGCGCCAATCACGAGAGAGGAAAGTGCGACTGCGAACTTCCGCCCGCGTCGCAGCGTGATCGCGCCGGTGGCCATCAAGGTCAACGGAAGCAGGGACCAGTGGATGACAGCAGAGAACAATAGGCCAAGTGCAAATGCCGTGCTGGCCTTGGCCTCAAATTGAGCTTTGGTGGAGAACATGAGGTTTCCTCTCCATGGAATATCTGGCCGACAGAGGGCTGCGCGATTGCTGACGGTAGCGCCCATTGGCGGGGCTTTCAACGCGGGCATCAATGCTGTGAAGCGGGGAGGTTGCCTCGGCCCTGCGGCTAAGGGATTGGGGACGTAGATGTGGCCTCTTCCCGCACCCGCAGGAAGCGCGCGAAGCGCGGCAGGCCATGTACGGTGAGGCCGTTGTAGCGATAGGTGACGAGGCTGCCAATCGCGGGCGGATTGGCGCGCTGCGCATCGCTCAAACCACTGCCGATACGGAAGCGCCTACCGTCATCTGCCTGCATCTGCAGCGCGCCGACCATGCCCTCGTATTTGCCTTTGCCAGTCACATAGCCGACGACGCGTGCTTCGGTGTCTTCAAAAGGTTTGAGTTTCAACAGGCCTTCGCTGCGGCCGGGCAGGTATCGGTTGTCTTGGTGATGCAGCATCAGCCCCTCGCCACCGGCTGCCACCACCTGACGCAGCTGTGCGTGCAGTGATGCGGTATCGACGACACGTTGTTGGGCGATGACGGCCAGATGGGAATTGCCCGTGCCGTGAACCACGCCGCGCATGGTAGCGAGCCGTTGCTCGAACGTTCCGGGGTGTGCAGGTAGGTCGAATGCCATGAAGCGTAGCGTGCGCCATTGCTCGTCATCTGCCGGTGTTCGGCGGATGGTGGCGCTGATGGCGTCGAAGTTGCTACGGCTGGACCACAGCTCGCCGTCGAGAGGTTGCTGCGGCCATTGCTGGGTAAACCAGACCGGTGCGGGAATGACGTGGCCCGCACGGCTTATCAATTTGCTGCCGTCCCAGCGGGCGCGGACACCGTCGAGCTTTTTCGCTGACCAGGTAGCGGGAGACATCCGGGCCGTCCTGCCATTTGCTGGCCAGCATCAACGGCGGTGGCGATGCGCTGCTGGGGGCGGGCATGCAGCACAGCAAAAACAAACAGATGACGATCAGACGCAGCATCGCGAACCCTTGCATGGTGTGGGTTGCTAGCGTGAGGCGGCGGAATGGTCGCCACTATCGGTGGCCGCAGGCCTGCGAGGTAGGAAGGCAGGCGATCGTACAGAGCAGATGAAACCGCTTACTTCCTTCGACGACGGTCAAAAAGGAGAGGGAGGCGTGGGCTTCTTCCGTAGCCAGAGAGGGACGATGAAGTCCCAGCCTGTACCCGGCCGCAAACCTGCATTCACACAGATGCCGCAGATGGACGCATCACCGACTCCCTGCATATGGCGCTCCTGCTGGGGAACGTGGGTTACGACAGCGATTGCAGGAACTGTTGTACAGCGGGGCCAAACCGGTCGTAATCCACCAGGAAGGCATCGTGGCCCTGTGGCGAATCCATGCCGATGAACTGCGTTTCGGCACCGCCTGCGCGCAAACCGTCGGCGATCTGCTGCTGTTGCTCCACCGGGAACAAAATGTCGGTGTTTGCACCGATGGCCAGTGCGCGCTGGATATGGATCTTCGCAAGGCCGGCCATCACATCGCCATCGGCATATTCGGCCAGGTCGAACCAATCCATCGATCGGCCGAGATAGAGGTAACAGTTGGGGTCGAAACGGCGCACGAAGCGCCGGGCGTGGCCCTCCAGGTAGCTCTCTACCTGGAACTCCAGCCCGAACGGGCCTTCGTCGGTCAGCTCGGAATCCAGCCGCACGCGGCCGAAGCGGCCATCCCACTCCAGTGCGGAACGGTAGGTGATGACGCCCAGCTTGCGCGCCATGCGCATACCGGATTCGGGGTAGCTGTTCTCGTCGTACTCGCCATTGTTCCAGGCTGGATCCAGGCGAATGGCTTCGCGCTGCAACGAGCGGATGGCGATGGAGAATGGCAGGGCCTGTGCGCTGCCGGAAATGTTGATGTGAGTGCGGGCAATGCCAGGGTGCTGCAGCAACACCGCCAGCGCAGTCATGCCGCCCATCGAATTGCCAATCAGACAGGCCAGCTGTGAAATGCCCTGCGCCTTGACCACTTCGGCAGCAGCATTGGCGACGTCCTCGATGGACAACTCGGGGAAGGCCAAGCGATACGGTTTACCGCTGGCAGGATCGAGGGTTGCCGGGCCGGTGGAGCCTTTGCAACTGCCCAGCGAGTTCACGCAGATGACGAACCAGCGATCGGTATCAATCGGTTTGCCGGGGCCGAGCATCGGCTCCCACCAACCGGGTGTGGGATTGGCGGCATTGCTGGCTGCGTGTGCATCTGGCGACAGGCCGGTGACGATCAGGACGGCGTTGCCCGCGTCGGCGGCCAGCGTGCCCCAGGTTTCGTAGGCAACGTGTGCACCCAGCAGGGCGCCGCCGCGCTTCATCGGAAACGGGGACGAGAGTGCGTGAAAGCGGCTGCCTTCGGGGATGAATTCAGTCATCGGCCAATTTTAACGGCTGGGAAGGGCGGGCTTTGCATGCACTGATAGCCGGACGTTATTTGAATATGTCCGGCTCAGGGTTGTCCGAGCGTGATTTCCAGTGGCTTGTCAGCGGGCAGGATGACGCGGACCGGCGTGGACTCGACATCACCGTCCTGGCGCATCGCGGTGCCGCTGGCCGAGAGGCGCGCGAATACTTCCACTTCCTTCAGGGCAGACAGCTTTTGCGTGGGCATGGGGCTGTCGCCATCGTCCAGCGTGACGGTCAGTGGTGTGCTTTGCGCGTTGTGGCGCTCCACCGCCACCGGCATCGGTGGGCCACCGGGGACGCGGGCGATGACGAAGATGGTGTCCTTTCCGGAAGCCATGCGCGCCGCCAATGACGGCGCAACGGTGACCGTCACCGTGATGGCATTGGCTGAAGCAACGGCGGTGGTCACGGGGGTTGCAGAAGCGGGTTCGGCGGCTACTTTGCCACGCGCGATGTCTATCTGTTCCTGCAGCGCAGCGGCGGCTGCCGGCTCCAGTTTCGGCAGCAAGGCGGTCCATGTGCGGACAGCGTCCTCGTTCTGGCCGCGCTGGCGTTGCACGATGCCGATCAGCCAGATGGCGCGCTCGTTGTCAGGTGCAAGTTCGCGTGCGTGTTGCAGCCATTGCACGGCAATGTCGTCGAACAGGAAATCGGGCGCGGCCTGGGCGCGGGTCTGCGCGGCTTCCACCAACAGGCCAGGTTCATCCGGGGCGAGCTGCACGGCGCGTTGATACGACGCAGCGGCATCAGCGACCTTGCCGACTTCCAGCTGCGATCGCGCCAGCAGCACCCAGCCATCCATGCGTTCGGGGTTCTGCTGCAGTACTGATTGCAGCTGGGTGATGCCTTCTTCGATGGTCTGGGGTGCTGCCGCGCTGGCTTGCGGCTGGAGGGCAGCCGGTGTGCCGAGCCATTGGTAGAGGCCGAGCGTAGCCACCACCAGTGCACCTACCAGGGTGCCCCAGATGCGGCGCTTGCCGCTGCGCCACAACGGCCACAACGTGAGCCCGGTGGCGACGGCAGCGAGCAGTGCTGCGCCAGCAAGGAAAGCAGTGTTCACCATTCGCGATCTTCCTGTGCGTGCTCGTCGGCGGCTGCTGCTGGCAGGCCGCGTGCACGTTTGCGTACCTGCATTACCAACACCACCGCGCCAGCAAGCAAGAGCAGGCCAGGGCCGAACCACAGCAGGGCGGTGCCGGGCTCCATCGCTGGGCGGTACAGCACGAACTCGCCGTAGCGTTCGACCAGGAACTGCTTGATCTGTGCATCGCTACGGCCTTCGTGCATCAGCTTGAGCACCTCACGACGCAGGTCGTGGGCGATCTGTGCATTGGAATCGGCCAGTGACTGGTTCTGGCATTGCACGCAGCGAAGTTCGGCAGTGAGTGCATGGAAACGCGCTTCTTCCGCGCGATCGCGGTACTGCAGCGGAGCGGGGTCGCCGGCGGGTTGTGCGCATGCAGCGAGTGTCATGCCCAGCCACAGCAGCACGCCGACCATCCATTTCATCGTGCCGCGCCCATGTCGGAGGCGTGTTTGCCGCCGGCTTCGGCTTCAACCTTCTCCAGCGCAGGGATGAGCTGCTGGTCAAGGACGTCCTGGGTGATGGCGCCGCTGTACTTCCAGCGGACAATGCCGCTGCCATCGACCAGGAAGGTTTCCGGTGCGGCGACGATGCCCCAGTCCAGTGCCGTACGACCTTCTTCGTCGGCCAACACCACCATGTAGGGATTGCCCAGCTGCTCCAGCCAGCGCAGTGCATCGACGCGTGCGTCTTTCCAGTTGTAGCCGACCACGCGCACGCGCTTGGTTTCGGCGAAACGGGTGAGGATGGGGTGTTCATCACGGCAGGCCGGGCACCAGCTGCCCCAGACATTCAGCAGGTAAGGCGCGCCGCGAAGTTGCGTGTCGCTGACCTGCACGCTTGGATCGTGAAGTACCGGCAGTGAGAACGATGGAGCCGGCTTGCCGATCAGCGCCGAAGGCAGCGTGTCGCGGTCGGGCCGGTCTGACCTGCTCACGCCGTACAACATCAGCCCCAGCAGGCCGAGGAAGAACAGTGCGCCAATGACGATGGCGACCAGCGGCAAGCGATGCGGCTTGTTGGGTTCGGGAGATGTTGAGACGGTCATTTATTTTTTACCAGGCAGTCGGCGGAAGCGACGGTCAACGGCGGTGATGAAGCCGCCCAGGGCCATCAACGCTGCGCCCAGCCATATCCAGCGGACAAAGGGTTTGATCTGCACACGCACGGCCCAGGAGCCATCGCCCAGCGATTCTCCCAGTGCAACGTAGATATCACCACCCAGTGCGGGGTGAATGCCGGCTTCGGTCATTGGTTGGCCACCGCTGGCATACATGCGTTTTTCCGGGTGGAGCCGGGTAATCAGCGTGTCGTTGCGGAGCAACTTCAGGTGACCGCGATCGGAGTGGTAGTTGGGGCCCTCGCTGGCATCCACGCCTTCAAACACCAGCGTGTAGCCGCCCGCGTCCACGGACTGGCCAGGAGCCAAAGCCACTTCGTGCTGCACGTTGAGTGCCTCCACCAGCAGTGCACCGACCAGAAACACCGCAATGCCCAGGTGCCCCACCAGCATGCCAGTCATCTCGGCATTCAAACGGCCGTTGCTGCGCAGGCGGGTCCACAAGTAGTACAGCGTGCCACCGGCAACCCATGCGGCACCGGCAATGCCTGCGGCGGCCTTGAGTTTGCCTTGGGGTGCCATGAACCAACCGATCACTCCCAGTACCACTGCCAATACGGCCCACGGCGCCAGCAAGGCGAGGGGACGCAGGCCTTGTTCGCGTTGCCAGCGGGTCAGTGGGCCGAATGGCAACAACAACACCAGCGGCGCCATCAACACCACGAACAGCGTGCCGAAGTAAGGCGGCCCCACCGACACCTTGCCCAGGTCCAGTGCGTCGGCCAACAACGGGTAGAGCGTACCCAGCAGCACCATCGCGCAGGCGCTGGTAAGCAGCAGGTTGTTCGCAAGTAGCAGGGTTTCGCGTGAGTTGAGTGCGAAGGCGCGGTTGGCCTCGCGCGCATTGCCACCAACCGTCGGTACGCGCAGCACATACAGCAGCAGCGAGCTGCCGACCACCAGCGCAAGGAATATCAGAATGAACAAACCGCGCGCGGGGTCGGCGGCGAAAGAGTGCACGCTGGTCAACACACCCGAGCGCACCAGGAATGTCCCCAGCAGCGACAGCGCAAAGGCTGCGATGGCAAGCAGCAGCGTCCAGCCGATGAAAACGCCGCGCTTCTCGGTAGCGGCCTGCGAATGCAGCAGTGCAGCGCCTACCAACCACGGCATGAAGCTGGCGTTTTCCACGGGATCCCAGAACCACCAGCCACCCCAGCCCAATTCGTAATAGGCCCACCAGCTGCCCAATGCGATGCCCAGGGTAAGGAAGCCCCAGGCTGCGTTGGTCCATGGCCGCGTCCAGCGCAGCCAGCGCACGTCGATATGACCGTCGAGCAGGGCGGCGATGGCGAAGGCGAACGGTACGACAAAGCCAACGTAGCCGATGTAGAGCAGCGGCGGATGGATGATCAGCCCGGGGTCCTGCAGCAACGGGTTGAGGTCATGGCCGTCGGCCGGCGACGGCAAGAGTCGCGCGAAAGGATTGGACGTGAACAACAGGAAGGCCAGGAAGCCAACGCTGATCATGCCCATCACGGCCAGCACGCGCGCTACTACCGGTTCGGGCAACTGTCGCGAAAATTCGCTTACGGCCGCGCTCCACAAGGCGAGTACCAACGTCCACAACAGCAACGAACCTTCGTGCGCGCCCCATACCGCCGAATAGCGGTAAATCATTGGCAGCAGTGAGTTGGAGTTTTCGGCAACGTAGCGCAGCGAGAAATCCTGGCGCACGAAAGCGATGGTCAGCACCACGAAGGCACCCAGCACCATGGCCAACTGCAGCATGGCAGCGGGACGTGCGATAGCCATCAGTGTTGGCAGTTGGCGCTGCGCGCCGACCAGGGGAAGCACGCTTTGCAGAAGCGCCGCCAGCAGTGCGAGGATCAGTAATACCTGTCCGATTTCAGCGAGCACTCAGGGCGTTTCCATTGCAGGGGTGGTGGCTGGGACCTGATGCTTGGTGTGCGCCTGGCCCATCTTGTCGGCCAGTTCCTTGGGCATGTAGGTTTCGTCATGTTTGGCCAACACGTCTTCGGCCACGAACACGCCATCGACCATGCGGCCGGTGGCAACCACGGCCTGACCTTCGCGAAACAGGTCGGGCAGGATGCGGTCGTAGCTCACGGGAAGCACCGCATCGCCGTCAGTTACCTCGAAACGCGCCAGCAATGCGCCGGGTTCGCGTTTGAATGAGCCCTTGCTGACCATCCCGCCTAGGCGGAACCGTGCTTCCGCTGGCACCTCGCCGGCGTGTACTTCGGCCGGCGTATAGAGATAGGCGATGTTGCGCTGCAGGGCAGTTGTTACCAGGGCAACGGCGATCCCGGCGACGGCCAGTACCACTACCACCAGCAACAAACGACGACGTTGGGTAGGGCTCATCGGCTCAATTCCTCGTCTACCGACACAGTGGCCGTGCGCTTGGCGCGCGCCACACGGTTGCGGGCTTCACGCAATTGTTGACGGATCTGCAGGCGCGGCACGATGAAATCCCAAGCCAGCACGATGAAGAACACCGCATACGCCATGGCCACGTACTTGAAGTAGGTCATGACGATTTCTCCACACGCTCACGCAACCAGGTTTTGCCGGCTTCCCGCCGCAGGTTGTCTGCGCGCGCGCGTGACAGCAGCGAACCCACAAACCAGAACTTGGTGGCCAGCACCATGATCCATAGTGGCAGCACCATGCTGCTGTCCATGCTGGATTCGCCGAATACACGGATGGTTTGCCCCTGGTGCAGGGAGTTCCACCACAGCACCGAGTAACGGATGACTGGCAGCAGCGCCACACCGACGATGGACAGCAGGCCAGCAGCGCGCGCAGCGGCGCGACGGTCGTCGATGGCGCCGTACAGGCCCATCACGCCCAGGTAGAGGAACAGCAGGATCAGCTCGGTGGTCAGGCGCGGGTCCCAATCCCACCAGGTTCCCCACATCGGCTTGCCCCAGATGCTGCCGGTGAGCAACGTGATCAGGGTGAATGCGGCGCCGATCGGTGCGCAGGCCATGGCCAGGATTTCGCACAGTTTGATGCGCCAGACCAGTGCGATGGCGCTGTAGAAGGCCATCAGCCCGAACACGAACAGGCTCATCCACGCTGCAGGCACGTGGATATAGAGGATGCGGAAGCTGTCGCCCTGCTGGTAGTCGGCGGGGACTACCGCCAGCGCCTGCCACAGGCCATAGGCGAACAACGGCAGCGAAGCGAGGTAGCACCACGTTGACCAGCGGGCGGCGAAGGTGTCGAAGTAGGGCGGTGAGCCCAGCTTGTGAAACCAACCTACTAAACCTTTGAACATCCGCTCGCTCGTTGAGAAAGACCAAGGCCAGGTCGCGTGGAGCACCCTGGCCGGCTGGGTACCGCGCAGGTGCGGCGCCGTTGCTGTTTCAGACCAGGCTCAAGATACCTGAAATCTGCCGAATGGTCGGGCAGTGTGAGGTCTACGGTGCGGCGTGCGACCAACAGTCGCAGGTGGGTATGGTCAGCGGAGTCACGCTGCGCTGCGGCATAAAGCCGGCCTTAGGTACGCGGCAGTACGCCGGACAGGAACAGACGCACCGCCAGCCGCGCTTGTTCCTTGGCATGCGGAATATCGTCCGGGCTCATGCGGCCGTTAACGGAGCGCAGAACCAGACCGCCGATCACCATCATGTAAAACAAGTGGGCGCTGCGGTAAGGGTCTTCCACAAACAGGCGGCCAGCTTGGGTCTCACGCTGGAAGTACTCGTTCAACAGCGTTTCCATGGGTTCCACGCCATGGGCATGGAACCAGTCGCGCAGCTCTGGCAGGCGCATGCCTTCGGAGATAACCACGCGGTGACAGGCGATACGGGAAGGCGTGAGTATCTCTTC
This sequence comes from Stenotrophomonas sp. Iso1, assembly GCF_027497995.1. Classification (GTDB taxonomy): domain Bacteria; phylum Pseudomonadota; class Gammaproteobacteria; order Xanthomonadales; family Xanthomonadaceae; genus Stenotrophomonas. The sequence goes on from NZ_JAODBT010000001.1 coordinate 1,737,296, forward strand.
GACCATGCGGTACGCAGCTTGCTCAAGCGCTTCGTCCGGCGGTAGCGGGGACTGCATCAACTCATCCAGGCTTTGCCCGAAGCTGTCGATGCTGCGCTCCATCAGCGCATGTACCAGCCCGGTCTTGTCGCCGAATGCGCGGTACAGGGTTGCCATGGAGCCGCCGGCGCGTTTGACGATGTCGGACAGGCGCGCGGCCTGGTAGCCCTTTTCGTTGAACACTTCGGTCGCTGCTTCGAGGAACTTCTCCACGCGCAGTTCGCCACGGCGCTGCAGTTCGACCGCAGGGCGGGGCGGCAGTGTGGGTTTCCCCGTTTCCGAGGGGTTCGGGCGGTGCCGATTGGGCATGGTGGGCAACAGGGCGTGAAGCAGGCTGAAAGAATACCGTTGTTTGCGCGGTATACGAATTACGAATTGGCGATGCGGATGGCAGCCGCTGCGGTTAGGGGGGCCAGCAGGGTGCAGACCACCAGCCCGGCGGCCAGCATGAGCAGGGGGCCGCTGGGGTCCAGGCCTTGGGCTGCCACGGCCACGGCACCGGCACCGAAGACCAGCACTGGCACATACAGCGGCAGCACCAGCAATGCGAGCAGAATGCCCGCGCGGCGCATTCCCACAGTCAAGGCCGCGACCACGGCGCCCAACAGACTCAACAGGGGGGTACCCAAAGCCAGGGCGGCAACCAGCACGGGCAGCTGCTCGCGCGGTAGATGCATCAGCTCGGCCAGCAACGGGCTGACCAGCACCAGCGGGAAGGCGGTGGTCAGCCAGTGCGAAAACACCCGCACCGCGACCAACCATGCCAGCGGAATGGGCGACAGCAGCCACTGCTCCAACGAGCCATCTTCGGCATCGCCACGGAACAGGGTGTCCAGCGACAACAGGCCGGCCAGAAGGATCGACAGCCACAACACGGCTGATGCCACGCTCTGAAGCAGTTTCGGCTCCCCGCCCAACGCCAGCGCAAACAGCGCAACCACCAGCAATGCGAACAAGATGGGCTGAGCCGCGTCGCCGCGTCGCCGCCATAGCAGGCGCAGGTCGCGTGCGAGCAGGGCTTTGGCGGCAGTGAACAAGGTGGGCTGCGGACCGGGCAGGCTCATGCTGCGTGCTCCTGCGATTGGGCGCTGGCAAGAACAAGGGTGCGATTGCGCACCGGTGGTGCCGCGTAGGCGCCGTGGGTGGTGACCAGCGCGGCGCCACCACTGCGCAGGTGTGCGGAGATCATGCGGTTGACCAGGTTGATGCCATCCAGGTCGAGGTTGGCGTAGGGCTCGTCGAGCAACCACAGTGGCGCAGGTGACAACCACACCCGCGCCAGCGAGAGGCGCTTTTTCTGCCCTGCCGAGAGCTGCCGCACCAAGGTGTCTTCATAGCCCGCCAAGCCGACGATGGCCAGCGCATTGCCTGGCATCTGTCGGGTGCGACGTCCTTGCAGGCCACACATCAGATGAAGGTTTTCCAGCGTGCCCAGGTCCTGCTTGAGCGCGGTGAGATGGCTCAGGTAAGCCATGTAGCGGGAGCGTTCATGGCTGTTGGCCGGGCGGCCGTCGATATGGATCTGACCCTCGTCTGGACGCAACAACCCGGCCAGCACGCGCAACAGCGTGGTCTTTCCGGCGCCATTACCTCCCTGTACCAGTAGCGCTTCGCCGGCATCCACATGCAGGTCCAGCGGGCCGAACACCGGGTCATCATTGCGGGTGAAGCGCAGGCCGCGTGCGGCAAGCAGCGGCAGGGTGTTCGGGGAATCAATCATCGGATCGGCGCTTCCGTCCTTGAGGTGGCAGCGCAGGCAGGCTGGCGCATGGGGCGGCGGCATTATAGACCCGGCCTGACGGGTGACATGAGGTAGAGCGGCGCGCAGCCGGTGCGCTGCCCCCTGGCTGCTGGCTTTGCGTACACTCGCTGGTCTCTTCCCCCGCGTGTACGTACCGATGCAGCCGCAGACCAAGTTGCCCAAGGTGGGCACCACTATTTTCACCGTGATGTCGCAGATGGCCGCCGAGCATGGCGCCGTGAATCTGGGGCAGGGGTTCCCTGACTTCCCTGCGCCGCAGCGTCTGGTCGACGAAACCACCAAGGCCATGCGCGAGGGCTTCAATCAATACGCGCCGATGACCGGGGTGGCGCCGCTACGCCAGGCCATCGCGCAGAAGGCGCTGGATTGCTACGGCGCGCAGGTTGATCCGGACAGCGAGATCACTGTTACCTCCGGCGGCACCGAAGCCATCTTCAATGCGATCCACGCCGTGGTGCGCGCGGGCGATGAAGTGATCGTGCTCGACCCGGCCTACGACTGCTACGAGCCGGCCATCGATCTTGCTGGCGCGCGTGCCGTGCATGTGGCGCTGGACCCGCAGACCTTCGCCGTGGATTGGGACCGCGTGCGCGCGGCGATCACGCCCAAGACCCGCATGTTGATGGTCAACACCCCGCACAACCCGTCTGGTGCAATGCTGTCGGCCGCAGATATGCAGGCACTGGCCGACGTGCTGCGCGGTACCGACATCTACCTGATTTCCGATGAGGTGTACGAGCACATCATCTATGACGGCGTGCGCCACGAATCGGCATTGCGCTACCCGGAACTGCGCGAGCGCGCGTTCGTTATTTCAAGTTTCGGCAAGACGTATCACTGCACCGGTTGGAAGATCGGCTACGCGATTGCGCCGCCGGCAATGACCGCTGAGTTCCGCAAGGTGCATCAGTACAACACCTTCACCACCTACAGTCCGGCGCAATATGGTTTTGCTGCGATGATCCGCGACGAGCCCGAGCATCACCTGGAGCTGGGTGCGTTCTACCAGGCCAAGCGCGACCGGTTCCGCGAGCAGTTGCTGACCACGCGCTTGAAGCCGTTGCCGGTCCCCGGTGGTTACTTCCAACTGGTGGATTATTCGGCCATCAGCGACCTGCCGGATCATGAGTTCGTGAAGTGGCTGACCATCGAGAAGGGCGTTACCGCCATCCCGCTGTCGCCGTTCTATGAAACGCCGCCGGCTGGGCAGCGCCTGGTTCGTCTGTGTTTCGCCAAGAACGACGCGACGTTGGATGCGGCGATCGAGCGACTGCAGAAGCTTTGAGGAAGTGGGAAACAGGGAAGGAACGCTCGCCTGTTTCTGATGTACTCCATCTTTGCTTGTGCACTTTCATTCCCTGTTCTCTTTTCCCAATTCCCGGCCTCCCACCATGAACGACCTCCGCATTTCCCTGGTACAGGGCGACACCCGCTGGCATGACCCCGAGGTCAACCGTGCGTATTACGGCGCCTTGCTGGCACCGCTGGCAGGCACGACGGATCTGGTAATCCTGCCGGAGACGTTCACCAGTGGCTTTTCCAACGATGCCGTCGACAAGGCCGAGGACATGGATGGCCCCACCGTTGCATGGATCCTCGGGCAAGCGCGCGCGCTGGGTGCGGTCGTCACTGGCAGCGTGCAGCTGCGCGTGGGCGAGGGCGTATACAACCGCCTGCTCTGGGCCACGCCGGACGGTGATCTTCAGTACTACGACAAGCGGCATCTGTTCCGCTTCGGCGGTGAGCACAAGCGTTATGCGGCCGGCGACGCGCGCCTGTGCGTGGAATTGAAAGGTTGGCGGATCAATCCGCAGGTCTGCTACGACCTGCGCTTCCCGGTGTTCTGCCGCAATCGGTTTGATGTCGAGCGGCCGGGGCAGATGGATTTCGATCTGCAGATTTTTGTCGCGAATTGGCCATCGGCACGCGCCTATGCGTGGCAGACGCTGGCACGCGCCCGCGCGATCGAAAACCTGTGCTACGTGGCCATCGTCAACCGTGTTGGCGTGGATGGAAATGGGCTGCATTATTCTGGCGACAGCGCGGTGATCGACTTCCTCGGCCAGCCGCAGGTGGAAATCCGCGAGCGCGAGCAGGTAGTCACCACCACCATTTCAGCGGCGGCATTGGCGGCGCATCGCGAACGCTTTCCCGCGATGTTGGACGCCGATGCTTTCACGCTTTCCGGTCCGGTGGCGGCTCGCTGAACCTCAACCCGATGTGGCGCCGGTTGCCATGCTGCAAGGCCGGGCAGGGCTGGTAGGCTCGGCATCGGTTTCAACACGCAGGAGGCTGTAACCATGAAATTCACGATGGCAGTGTTGGTGTTGTTGACGGCTGCGGGTATGGCGCCGGCCGCGCAGGCAGCCGGCAACATCGATTGCGAACTGAGCTACACGTTGTCCGGTTGGTCGCTGTTCTACAAAACCGCCTCGGGCACGGGCACGATCACCTGCGACAACGGGACGAGCATCCCGGTCAAAATCAGCGCCAAGGGCGGTGGTTTGACGGCGGGGCGCACCACCATCACTGATGGCCGAGGCAGGTTCAGCGGCGCGTATTCCACCAATGATCTGCTCGGCACCTATGCCGCTGCCGAGGCCCATGCCAGCGCCTCGCGCGCCAGCGGCGCGCAGGCGATGACCAAGGGTGATGTGTCGCTGGCGCTTGCGGGCACCGGCCATGGCTGGAGTCTGGGCGTAGGCTTCGGCAAATTCGTAATCGAGCGGCGCTGAGCCAAGATCTGAGATTGAAAGCCCCTCTCACGCCTGCGAGAGAGGGGTTGGGGTGAGGGCGGCTTTAAGACAAGCAAAAGCCAAAACCAAAACGCCCCTCATCCGCCCTTCGGGCACCTTCTCCCGCGAGCGGGAGAAGGGATGAAAGCAACAGCGAGAGCCACGGCAAGAGCAACGGCAAGAGCAACGGCCTAAAGCCCAAAGCCCAAAGCCCAAAGCCCAAAGCCTCTACTCCTCTAAAGCCACCGGAAACGCCTTCAGCGCTGCCCACACAATTGGCTTTGCCCATTCCGGCACCTGCGCAAATTCCTCCTGCGCTGCCGGGCACAGAATGCGTCCTCGCTCGAGCTCCAGCACAAGCAGCGGCTCTACTTGGCCATCGGCATTCGCTGAGCGGCTGTTGTCGTAGACGTGCAGTGTCGTCAGGTGGGGTAGCAGTTCGATCAGGTTGAGCCGCGAACTGTCGAAGCGCTGGCGGATTTTGGCCTCGGGAATGTCATGGCCACCGGCAGCGACGCGCTCGGCAACACGCTGTAAATGCAGCTCGACGTTTTCCAGCCCGCAGAACCAGATGCTGACTTCATGCTGCTCGCAGGCGTCATGCAGCAAGGCAGGAATCGTGTTTGCGCCCAACGTGGTTTCGAAGGCGTAGTCGCTGTTATCGGCGATCGCCTCACGCAGACGGCGCGTTCCTTCCAGCCAAGCGGTGGCGTTGGCTTCTTCCAGTGGCCAGCCGCGTTCGACCAGTTGCCGGGTAAACGCATCGGGGTTGAACCAGCTGGCGCCATCCTCGCGCAGCATCATGCCCAGCAGCGAACTCTTGCCAGCGCCGTTGACGCCGGCCAACACCAGAATGCTGGCCACCGCTTAGAGTGACTTGCCGAGGCTGATCTTGCCGCCACGACGCGCAGGGCGGTTGAGGGCCTTGGACAAGCCGTCGGTCTTCATTGAGGCAAGGTGGATGTCGAATTCGGCCTGCAGTGTCTTCAGCGACTGCGCACGCTCGGCCGCCGTGGACGTGCTGTTGGCCTGGGCAACCAGCCGCTGGTATTCCTCAGCTGAGACCACGACCGCTTGCGGATGGTTGTGGTTGGTCACCACGATAGCGCCGCTCTTGGCCACCTTGCGCATCAATTCGGGCCAGCCCTTGGCTTTGACGTCGCTGGCGGGCGTCTTTTCCAGATTGAGCAGGTTCAGTGAGAAGTCCATGGCAGGGTTCCGTCGGTGGGGCTGATTTGGAAGTTACGCCAAAATTACCAATTTGGGAAATTTGTCCATTATTGCCATTAAGGCGAGGCTTTGCTTGCGAACCGGCTCCAACGCCATAAAACAAAACGCCCAGTGCTATGCACCGGGCGTTTTTTTTCAGCTTGCTCGCAGGCTGATATCAGCTGCCACGCGGGCCGCGGTTACCACCACCGCCGGGACGACCGCCGCCACCGGGGCGGCCACCGCCGCCCGGACGAGCTGCGCCACCCGGGCGATTGCCGCCGGGACGCGGGCCGCCGGAAGGACGACCGCCGGGGCCACTTGGACCACCCGGGCCACGATTGCCGCCACTCGGGCGGGCACTCGCCGGACGTGCGCCATACGGGCTGTAGCTCGGGGTAGCGTGGTCGGACGGGAAGCTCGGAGCATTGCCCGGATGACCGTAAGGCTTGCGCTGGCCCTGGCCAGCACCTGCGCCGCCAGCACCCTGCGGACGGCCTTGACCGCCTGCACCGGCGTAACCACCACCGCCCTGCGGACGACCCTGACCCGGACCGCCACGACCAGGGCCTGCACCCGGCGCGCCGCCCGGACGCGGCTTGCCATACGGGCGCGCCTGACCTTCACCGGCTGGGCCGCGACCCGGACCACGGTTACCACCCGGGCCGGCGTTGCGGTGGCCGCTCGGGCCGGTGCTCACGCCATCGGGCACATACCAGGTGCGGAATGCAGCGGGATTGCCGTCGGGCAGGCTGCGGTCGCCTGCGGGCTTGCGCTGCTTGAACGGACGCTGCGACTGCTTGGCTGCGGCATCGCCGCTGACCGTCAGGCCGCCCTTGTAGCCGCCGCCGGGCTTGCCGCCACGGCCACGGCCACGGTCTTCACGCACGGAGTCGAAGCGACGCAGTTCGCGGCCTTCGTCGGCGGTGCTGTGGCCATTGACGTAGGCATTGCCACGGCCGCCGTCGCGCGAGACACGCACGGTGGTCTTGGCAGCCCTGCGTTGGCCGATTACCGGCTGCAGGGTCAGAGCAGACGGGGTGCCTTCTTCCAACTTCAGCTGGGCGCGGAGCGCCTCAACCTGCGGGCTGGTCAGTTCCACCGACTTGCCGCGCATCAGTTCGCGCGGCAGCTCGATCTTGCCGTAACGGGTGCGCTTGAGGCGGCTGACCTGGCAACCCTGCGATTCCCACAGGCGGCGCACTTCGCGGTTGCGGCCTTCCTTGACGACCACGCGGAACCAGTCGTGCGAGTCGGTGCCGCCGATGCGCTCGACTTCGTCGAACTTGGCGCCGCCGTCTTCCAGCAACACGCCGCGGCCGAGGCGCTCGATGATGGCGTCCGACACCTTCTCTTCGCCTTCGGGGGCGCGCACGCGTACGACGTACTCGCGCTCGACTTCGAAGGACGGGTGCATCATGGCGTTGGCCAGCTCACCGTCGGTGGTTGCCAGCAACAGGCCGGTGGTGTTGATGTCCAGGCGACCGATGGCGATCCAGCGCGCGCCCTTGAGTGGCGGCAGCGCTTCGAAAACGGTCGGGCGGCCTTCGGGATCGTCACGCGTGGTGACTTCGCCTTCGGGCTTGTTGTAGATCAGTACGCGCGAGGGATCGGTCAGGGCGCTGGCAACGAAGCTGCGGCCATCCAGGTCGATCTTGTCGCCGCTCTTGACGGACATGCCGATCTGCGCGGTTTCACCGTTGACCTTGACCAGGCCATCAGCGATGCGCTGCTCCAGCGCGCGGCGCGAGCCCAGTCCGGCCTGGGCCAGGACCTTGTGCAGGCGCTCTTCGAGCTTGGGCTGTTCAGTGCCGGCTTCGCGCTTGAGCGAAAGCTTGTTCAACGTTGGTTTACGGGGGGTGTCACTCATCTGTTTTGCTCCGGCCGGCGTTTTCCGCGTCGGCCTCATGGTCGGAATCGGCTACGTCAACAGCCACGGTCGTCGTCGCGACGGCGTTGTTTTCAGTTTGTTCCACTTCCGCCGCGCGCTCTCCCGGCGCGGCGTCGGGTTCGCCCGTGAGGGCGGTGTCGGATGCGGCTGCTTCCAAATCCGGGGATTCGTCGTCAGCTGCGGTATCTGTGTTGTCTGATTCGCGTGGCTCGGCACCGTCATCGGGTGCGGCAGCGCCGGCGGTCAGTGGTGCTGCCGGTTGGCCGTCGCCATCCAGCGGGAGTTGCGGTTCCAGTTCGCCGATGTCGCGCAGTTCCGACAGCGGGGGTAATTCGTCCAGGCGCTTGAGCCCGAAGTAATCCAGGAAGCCCTTGGTGGTGCCGAACAAGGCCGGCTTGCCAGGGACGTCGCGGTGGCCGATGACCCGGATCCACTCGCGCTCTTCCAGCGCCTGGATGATGTTGCTGCTCACTGCCACGCCGCGCACCTGTTCGATCTCGCCACGGGTGATGGGCTGGCGGTAGGCGATCAATGCCAGTGTTTCCAACGTGGCACGGGTATAGCGGGTCTTGCGTTCGGTCCAGAGCCTGGAAACCCAGCCATGCACTTCGCTGGTGATCTGGTAGCGGAAGCCAGAAGCCACTTCCACCAGCTCCACGCCACGCTCGGTACAGGCGTCGCGCAGCAGTTCCAGTGCGCGCTCAACGCTGCCCGGAGGCGCGGGTGCGTCTTCCGGAAACAGGCCCTGCAACTGCGACAGTGTCAGCGGCTGGCTGGACGCCAGCAGGGCACCTTCGACAATGCGGTTGATCAGCGGTTGATCCATGCGTTGGTCTGGTTGGTCAGGCGGGATCGGAGGCGTCGGCGTCATCGAACTCGCTGGAGAAGGCCAGCGGTGCGTTGGTGTTGCCGGAAGCCAGGGACTTCACATAGATAGTAGCGAGCGAGGTTTCCTGCACGATGTCCAGCAGTTGCTCCTTGGCCAGTTCCAGCATGGCCAGGAAGGTCACCAGAACGCCGAGCTTGCCTTCCTCTGCGGTGAACAAGGTTTCAAAGCGGTAGAACTTGCCATCTTCCAACTGGCTGAGGATGTCGCCCATACGTTGGCGCACACTCAGCGCCTCACGTTTGATGGCGTGCCCACTGAACAGCTCAGCGCGCTTGAGCACGTCATGCAGCGCCAGCAGCATTTCCTTCAAATCCACCGGTGGCGGCAGCTTCACGGCAATGCGTTCCGGCACGAAGGCCGTTGCCACGCTGGTGTCGCGGTCTTGCCGGGGCAGGGTGTCGATGTCCTCGGCAGCCTGTTTGAAGCGTTCGTATTCCTGCAGACGACGTACCAGCTCCGCACGAGGATCGGCTTCATCGCCTTCCACGCTTGGCGGCCGTGGCAGCAGCATGCGCGATTTGATCTCGGCAAGCATGGCGGCCATGACCAGGTATTCGGCTGCCAACTCGAAGCGCAGCTCCTGCATCACATTGATGTATTCAACGTATTGCTTAGTGATCTCGGCGACCGGGATATCCAGGATGTCCAGGTTCTGCCGGCGGATCAGGTACAGCAGCAAGTCCAGCGGGCCTTCAAATGCATCCAGAATTACTTCCAGCGCGTCCGGCGGAATGTACAGATCCTGTGGGATCTGCAGTACCGGCTGGCCATGCACCATCGCCAGCGGCATTTCCTGCTGCTGCGGTATGTGGGGCGGCGCTGGCGGGTTCGCGTCGTGCGCGAGTTCGGAAGTCATCAGGTCGACATCGGGTGTTGCGAGCCGTACGCATCCCGGATTTCCGCCCGGTAGGGTTCAGCGCTGGTATTGCGAGCCATGCACGCTTGTCTGGCGCGCTTCTTCCATACATGAACAACAAGGCGCACCGCGAGGGGCGGTAACGTCATTACGAGGAGGTCGTCTACGCGATCCGGGAAGAGATCTGCTTCGGTCAATCGGCGGGACTGGGGCCAGCCACCGAACCGAGCCGCTACAGGCCGGCTGCGTGCAATAGCGCAAAGAGTAATCGCCAGAACCGGCCGGTGTCCAGCCTTGTGGGGCTAGACTTGTCTCCGATCCATTCAGCGGACAAGGAGATAGATGCCCGTGTGGTACGTGATTGAAGGCTATGACGGCCAGCAGGTGCTGGCTGCGCGCATGCAGGCCAGGGCCGCCCATTTGGACCGGTTGAAGGCATTGCTTGACCAGGGAAGACTACTTTTGGCTGGGCCTTGTCCTGCCATTGACGCCGAAGACCCGGGCGAAGCCGGCTTCAGCGGCAGCGTGGTGATTGCTGAATTTGACGATCTCCAAGCCGCCAGAGCCTGGGCCGATGCCGATCCTTATGTCGCGGCCGGCGTTTATGTGAGGGTGGATGTACGCCCGTTCCGCAAGGTGTTGCCATGAATCGGGTGGAACAGATCCGCGCCGCGCTGCTGGCAGCCCTTGCCCCCAAGCTGCTGGAGGTGGAAGACGACAGCCATCGCCACGCTGGCCATGCCGGGGCCCGTGACGGGCGCGGCCACTTCAATGTGGTCGTGGTGAGCGAGGTCTTTGCCGGCAAGGCGCCGTTGGCGCGACATCGCGCGGTTTATGCGGCGCTGGGGACGATGATGGAGACAGATATTCATGCGCTGTCGATCAAAGCGCTGACGCCGGGGGAGCATGCAGGCGGCGCGTAAGCCCGCTTGTCCCGCGATCCGCGCGGACAGGGAATGTCCTGTCATGGCCCAGTGCAGCATGACAAACGGTTTACAGATGCAATTGAAAACGTTTACATTCCGCGCAACCGTGCTGCGGAGGGCATGACGGTGGCAAAAACGGCGATCACCATCAAGGATGTTGCCCGCGAGGCGAACGTCTCCGTTGCTACCGTGTCCCGTGCCCTCAATGGGCATGACAATGTCGCGCAGGCCGTGCGCACACGGGTGCTGGAAGTCGCCAACCGGCTGCGCTACACGCCGCATGCCGCCGCCCGCAGCCTGAGCAGCCGCAGCACCCAGACCGTCGGCGTGGTGCTGCCGGATCTGCATGGCGAGTTCTTTTCCGAATTGATGCGCGGTATCGACGATGTGGCCAGTGCCCACCGCCGGCACCTGCTGGTGTCCAGTTATCACGGTGACCCGCAACAACAGCGCACGGTGCTGCAGACGATGCGTGGTCGCGTGGACGGCCTGCTGCTGCTCTCGCCTTATGCCGGTGATACCAGCTTCCTGTTGGAAAGCTTGCCTACGGGCATTCCGACGGTGTTGATCAACACGCCTTTGGCTGACAGCCAGTACGCGGTGTTCAGCATTGATGACCATGCGGGCGCTGTGGCGATGACCGAGCATCTGCTGGCTCAAGGCCATCGCCGCATCGCGTTCATCGGCGGCCCGGCGCAGAACCACGACGCACAGGAGCGCCTGCGTGGCTTCCGCGACGCCATGGCGGCACAGGCCGGCGGCAGCGAGGCAATTGAACTGTCCGGCAACTTTGACGAGGCCAGCGGACACCGCGCTGGCATGGCCTTGCTGAAGCGCGAAACCCTGCCCGACGCGGTGTTTGCCGCCAACGACATGATGGCGCTGGGATGCCTGTATGCGTTCGCCCATGCCGGCGTGCGCGTGCCGGAACAAGTGGCGTTGGCCGGCTTCGATGACATCCCGCTCGCACGCTTTGTTCACCCTTCCTTGACGACGATGCAGGTGAGCATCGCTGAGCTGGGAGAAAAAGCGATGCGGCAATTGATACAACAGATAGACGATGAAGACGCCAGCGAAATGCATGGCGTCACCCTGACTCCCAGCCTGGTCGTGCGTGATTCGACCGCAGCCCGTGGCCCCTCCTGACCCCGTGAGCGCACCGGGACATCCCCCTTTAAATCCGATTTCCTGGCAGTGCCGACGCTGCCACCGAGGAGAGAGTTGAATCATGAGAACTGACCCATTGAAGAACGCCCCGCAGCGCAAGTTGCTCTGCTGCGCATTGGCTGGCTGCCTGTTGTTGGGCGCCGCCCCCGCATTTGCTCAGAGCACTGGCGCCACCATCCGTGGTCAGGTGACGACGGATTCAACGCCGGCCGCGCAAGCGCAGATAACCGCCACCAATACCGCCACCGGCCTGAGCCGCAGCGTACAGAGCACTGCCAGTGGCGGTTATTCGCTGGCCGGCCTGCCGCCAGGCACCTACCGGGTTGATGTCAATGCTGGGGGCAAAACCAGTACCCAGAACATCACTGTGCAGGTGGGCCAAACCGCCACCGTAAACCTGGGTGTGGGCGGCGTGAGCGAAACCGCACAGGGTGGGGCGGCGACCACGTTGGATGCGGTGCAGGTAACCGCGCAGGCGCCGATCGAGACCAAAACCTCGGAAATCGCTACCTACATCACGCCGCAGCAGATCCAGGCATTGCCGCAGGGCACGCGCAACTTCCTGGCCTTTGCCGACACCGTGCCGGGCATGGCCTTCGAGCAGAACCCGTCCAATGGTTCGACCAAGCTGCGTGGCGGCGTGCAGAGCGCCAACAACGTCAACGTCTACATCGACGGCGTCGGCCAAAAGAACTATGTCACCCAGGGCGGCATCACCGGCCAGGACGCGAGCCGCGGCAACCCGTTCCCGCAGCTGGCCATTGGTGAGTACAAGGTCATCACCTCCAACTACAAGGCCGAGTACGACCAGATCAGCTCAGCGGCGGTGACGGCGGTGACCAAATCCGGCACCAATGAGTTCAAGGGTTCGTTTTTCTGGGACTACACCAACCAGGATTGGCGTGAACCGCGCGAGAGCGAGAAGAATGGCGTCGGCAAAACCCGTTCCGGCGAGAAACAGTACGGCGCTTCTTTTGGTGGCCCGATCATCCAGGACAAAGCGCACTTCTTCGTTACCTACGAGGGCAAGGAATACAACGCGCCGCAGGATCTGAAACCGGGCGAAGGCCGCTTGCCAGGTGACCTGCCGCAGGCGTGGCGCGACCAACTGGGCGCGACCGCAACGCCGTTCAAGGAAGACCTGTACTTCGGCAAGCTGGATTGGTCGATCAACGACGAGAACCTGGTCGAGTTGACCTACAAGCGCCGTGAGGAAAGCGAGATCGGCAACGTCGGCGGGCAGAGTGCACGTAGTTACGGCACTGATACCGGTGTTGAGGAAGATCGCTACGACCTGCGCTGGCAGTATTCCAGCGCCAACTGGCTCAACGATGCTCACCTGACCTATGAGAAGGCGTTCTGGACCAAGGCGCCGATTAATTTCGGCAACGGCCGGGTGCTCACCGATGGCAGTGGCGACGATGGCAAGCAGATCTACCGCATCGGCGGCGGTGAAGGTGGCCTGCAGGACAAGGGGCAGAAGGGCTGGTCGTTCCAGAACGACACCACCTTCTTCGGCTGGGAAGGCCACACGATCAAGTTTGGTGTGAAGTACAAGCAGGTCGACCTGGATACCACCGAGCAACAGCCCTATAACCCGCAGTTTTACTACGACATCCACCAGGGCGGCGACGTGCCGTACTTCGTGCGCTTCGGCAGCCCGGCCGTGGGTACTGGTGGCGGTGCGGTCACGTCCAAGAACAAGCAGTTCGGGCTCTATATCCAGGATGACTGGGAAGTCACCGATCGTTTGACGCTGAATCTGGGCTTGCGCTGGGACTACGAAAAGACGCCGTCCTACCTGGACTACACCACCGCACCAGATGTGCTGGCATCACTGGCGACCGTTGACACCAATGCCGGCGCCGCGCCGGGACAAACCTACGCGCAGACGCTGGCGCGGGGTGGCATCGACATCAATCGCTACATCAGCACCGGCAACAATCGCAAAGCCTTCAAGGATGCGATCCAGCCGCGTGTGGGCTTCTCCTTTGACCTGACCGGTGACGAGCGGCATGTGGTGTTCGGCGGCATTGGCCGTTCCTACGACCGCAACCTGTTCGATTACGTGCAGCTGGAACGCAGCAAGGCCTCGTTCCCGACCCGCCGCTTCAAGATCAACTCGCCGGGTCATGCCTGTGCCGTGGGGAATGATTGCTTGGATTGGAATCCGCAACTGCTGGATCGCGATTACCTGACGTCGCTGGTCAACGCGACCGAGGCGGGCCGTGAAGTGTGGATGTTCGACAACGCGTTGAAGACGCCGTATTCGGATCAGATCAGCTTGGGCATCCGCAACAGCTTCAACCTGGGCGGGCTGGATTGGAACAGCTCGACCACGCTGCAGCACACCCGCTACAAGGACGGCCTGCTGATCTCGCGCGGCAATCGCTACGGCGATGGTGGGGCGTATGCGCCCAATGGCAGTCCGTGGCCCGCACCGGGCCTACCGGGGCTGGGCAGCCTGATTGTGGCCACCAATGGTTTTGAGTCGAAGAGCACCGCGTTGCTGCTGAGCCTGGACAAGCCATACACGGCCGAGAGTCCGTGGAACTTCAACGTGGCTTACACGCTCACCGATGCCAAGCAGAACATCCATGAGAAGGACCCGGTGTATGGCTGGTACTTCCAGGGTGGTGGCTGGTATGACGGCGCATGGACGCCGCGTCATCGTCTGGTGGTCAGTGGCTTCACTGACCTGCCGTGGGGCATGAGCGTGTCAGGCAAGTTGACCTTGGCCAGCAAGATCAAGCGTTGGGATATCGATGGCACCGCAGCCTTCGGTGGCTATGAGCGCCCGCATAGCTGGGAGCCGGATGGTTCGTTGGGCTTCAAGCAATTCGACATGTCGCTGACCAAGACCTGGGACACCGGCACCGACCTGAAACTGAAGGTGCGCGCCGACATTCTCAATGCCTTCAACTGGACCAACTGGGGCGGTTACGGCATCAACTGGGATACCAATGTGGTGAGCAGTTGGGATCAGTTCCAGACCCGCACCTTCAAGCTGTCGTTCGGCCTGGATTGGTGAGTGATTTGCCCCGGCCGCCACTTTCGCGGCCGGGGCATGGTTGTTCTGCAGTGTTCCTTGTCACCTGAGGGTGGCAACCTGATTTCTTATTCATGGATGTCGTCTTGAGCATGTCGCGTACCACCCAGTTGTTGGCCTGTGTCGTTGCCGGTTTCGGGCTGGCGCTGTTGGCGGGGTGCGGCAAGGCGCCAGAGCCGCCGATGCCCAAGGTGCTGCCGCAGGTGATTCTGATCGAAGCCGATTTGCCGCCTCGGCCGATGAAGCCGGAGCTGCCGCCACTGTTCGACGATATCGAACGGCGCACATTCCAGTTCTTCTGGGACACCACCAACGAACAGAACGGACTGACGCCAGACCGCTATCCGTCGCGGCCGTTCGCCAGCATCGCGTCGGTGGGTTTCGCGTTGACGGCCTATCCCATCGGCATTGAGAACGGCTGGGTAAGCCGTAACCAGGCGGTGGAACGCACCCTGACCACACTGCGCTTTTTCCGTGACCTGCCAACCGGCCCGCAACGCACCGGCAAGGCGGGCTACAAGGGTTTCTACTATCACTTCCTGGACATGCAGGAAGGGCGTCGATACGACAGCTGGGTTGAACTTTCCAGTGTCGATACCGCGTTGTTGTTGATGGGCGTGCTGTTCGCACAGTCGTATTACGACCGTGACGATGCACGCGAAAAGGAAATCCGCCAGATCGCCGACAGCCTTTACAAGCGCGTGGACTGGCAGTGGCTGCAGCGCAACAAGCCCTTGGTGTCGATGGGCTGGTTCCCGGAGAGCGGTTTCATCCAACACGACTGGATGGGCTACAACGAGGCGATGATGCTGTACATCCTCGCCCTCGGTTCGCCGACGCATCCGGTGGAGCCGGACGCGTGGACGGTATGGACGCGTACCTACGACAACGATTGGGGCGTGTACGAAGGGCAGGAGTATCTGGCGTTTGGCCCCCTGTTTGGGCACCAGTACAGCCATGTCTGGATTGATTTCCGCGATATCCAGGACGCCTACATGCGTGAGCGGGGTATCGACTATTTTCTCAACAGCCGCCGTGCCACGCTGGCCCAGCGGGAGTACGCCATCGAGAACCCGATGCAATGGCGCGAGTACAGCGCCAACGTCTGGGGCCTGACGGCAGGTGACGGCCCGCAGAACACCACGCAGGAATACCGTGGCGAGCAGCGTCAGTTCCGCCATTACTCGGCGCGTGGAGCAGGCCTGCGCGAAAACTTCGATGACGGCACCATCGTGCCGTCGGCAGCGGTGTCGTCGCTGCCGTTCGCACCGGAAGTGGTGATCCCGGCCACCGTGGAGATGCACCAGCGCTTTGGTGACTACCTGTACTCCAGCTACGGTTTCCTGGATTCGTTCAATCCCAGCTTCAACTACGACATCCCGCTCAAGACCGGGCGCCTGATTCCCGACCGTGGCTGGGTGGCCAGCGACTACATCGCCATCGACCAGGGCCCAATCCTCACCGGCATTGCCAACTACCGCAATGAATTCGTGTGGGATGTAATGAAGAAGAATCCGTACATCCGCAAGGGGCTGGAGCGGGCCGGTTTCACGGGTGGCTGGTTGGCACCGGAAGACAATTTCCAGCCGTTGCAGAAGGACGAGAAGGCCGCTTCGGCACGTGCCTCCGGCATTGCCGAGTCGCGCGCTGCGGCAGCTGCCGAACAGAAGGCGGCTACCGTGGCGCCGCCTGCTTCCAAGCCGAAGCAGCAGTGAGCCGCCGATGATCCGCGTATTGGCCACGATGCTGTTGATGCTGGTGTTGGCCGGTTGCGCGAAGCCGCACGAGGGCACCACGTTGCGGTTCTGGGCGATGGGCCGTGAGGCTGAAGTGGTCGGCGAGCTGATCCGGGAATTCGAGGCCGAGAACCCGGGCATCCGGGTCGAGATACAGAACATCCCGTGGACCGCCGCCCACGAAAAACTGCTAACGGCCTATGCCGCTGACGGGCTGCCCGATGTCTGCCAGTTGGGCAATACATGGATCGCCGAGTTCGCTACGTTGCAGGCGCTCACCCCATTGCAGCCGTATGTGGATGCGTCATCGGTGGTGAAACCGCTGGATTACTTTCCCGGCATCTGGGACACCAACGTCGTGGACGGGGAGCTGGTCGGCGTGCCGTGGTATGTGGACACGCGTCTGTTGTTCTATCGCAAGGATCTGCTGCGCCAAGCCGGCTTTGATCACCCGCCACGCACCTGGGCTGAGTGGGATCAGATGAACGCTGCGCTGAAAAAGCTGATGGGCCCAAAGCGTTATCCGGTATTGATGCCACTCAACGAATTCGAGCCGCAGCTGTCCTTCGCCCTGCAGCAGAGCGACCCCTTGCTGCGTGAGCAGGACACGCTGGGCAATTTCCGCAGCCCCGGTTTTCGGCGAACGCTGGCTTTCTACGACAACATGTTCCAGCAGGGCTGGGCGCCGAAGATGTCGGAGACGCAGATATCCAACGTGTGGGATGAATTTTTCCGAGGGTTCACCGCGTTCTACCTGTCCGGGCCCTGGAATATCCGCGAGTTCCGCCAGCGTCAGCCTGCTGGTCTGGAGGGCGAGTGGGGTACCACCGCCTTGCCGGGCCCCACGGGTCCGGGTGCCGGCATTGCCGGAGGTACCAGCCTGGTGGTGATGCGTTCTTCGCAGAAGAAAGACGCTGCATGGAAGTTGATTGAATTCCTGTCTCGGCCGGCCATCCAGCAGCGTTTCTACAAAATCATTGGTGATCTACCGCCGCGTCGCAGCGCCTGGAATTCACCGGAGCTGACCAACGATCCTCTGACGGCTGCGTTCGCTGACCAGTTGGAGCGGGTCAAGCCAACGCCCAAAGTGCTGGAGTGGGAGCGCATCGCCCAGCAGATGCGCATCGTCACCGAACAGGTGGTGCGTGGTGGTCTGCCCCAGGACGAAGCGGTGGAGCAGTTGGACCAGCAGGTAGATGACATTCTCACCAAACGCCGCTGGTTGGTGGAGCAACGCACCGGAGCAGCAACAGCGGAGAGCGCGCGATGAAGCAGCGTTCGCTCGCCGGTTGGCTGTTCGCGGCGCCGGCCTTGATTGTGATCGGTGTGTTTTTCGGCTTGCCGGTTTTGTCCGCGCTGGCGCTGAGCCTGACCGACTTCGACCTGTATGCGCTGGCTGAGCCGCGCAACCTGCGGTTCGCTGGCCTGGGCAACTATATCGATCTGCTGCAGACCCCGATGTTCTGGAAGGCGCTGGGTAACACTGCGTACTTCGTGGTGGTGGGTGTGCCACTTTCCATCGGATTGTCGCTGGGCGCAGCGATGCTGCTCAATGCACCGGCAGCGCGCTTCAAGGCCCTGTTCCGCACCGCGTTGTTTGCGCCGGTGGTGACCACGTTGGTCGCGGTAGCAGTGATCTGGCGCTACCTGTTCCACACCCGCTATGGGCTGGTGAACTGGGGGCTGGGCGAGATAGGCATCAATCCGGTGGACTGGCTGGGCGACCCGCGCTGGGCAATGCCAACCATCATTGGCTTCGCGGTGTGGAAGAACTTTGGCTACAACATGGTGATCTTCCTGGCCGGGCTGCAGGCTATCCCCAAGGACTTGTATGAAGCTGCGCGCATCGATGGTGCTTCGCGCTGGCAACAGTTCTTGCATATCACCTTGCCGATGCTGGGGCCGGTGTTGCTGGTGGTGGGCGTGATCACCGTGTCCGGCTACTTCCAGTTGTTTGCCGAGCCTTACGTGATGACTCGCGGTGATCCGCTGCAGAGCACGGTGAGCGTGTTGTATTTCATGTTCGAGGAAGGTTTCAAGTGGTGGAACCTGGGGCGCGCTTCGGCGGTTGCGTTCCTGTTGTTCTTGATCATTCTGACGGTGACCACGCTGATGTTGCGCTTCGGCAAGCGCAAGGAGCTGGTATGACCCGCGAGATCGGGCAATCGCGCTGGCATGCGTGGTGGGTCAATGGTGGGTTGGCCTTGTTGGCGGTGGTCAGCCTGGCGCCGCTGCTGTGGATGGTGTCGGTGTCGTTCATGCCTAGCGGGCAGGCCTCGCAGTTCCCGCCGCCGCTGTTGCCGACGCACACGACGCTGGCCAATTACCAGGCCCTGTTCGCACGCACCGGCATGGGCAACAACTTCATCAATAGCCTGTTGGTGTCGGTGGGTATCACGCTGGGCTCGCTGTTGTTCAACACGCTGGCCGGTTATGCCTTCGCCAAACTGCGCTTTGCTGGCCGTGAGCGGATCTTCCAGATGTTGTTGGCAGCGCTGGTGATTCCGGCGCAGGTGGCGATGCTGCCGTTGTTCCTGTTGATGAAGCAGATGGGCTTGGTGAACACGTTTGGTGGCGTGGTGATCCCGGCGCTGGCCAGTGTGTTCGGTATCTTCCTGGTGCGGCAGTACGCACGTTCGATCCCTGATGAACTGCTGGAAGCGGCGCGCATCGATGGTGCCAGCGAAGCACGCATCTTCTTCCAGATCGTATTGCCGATGCTCAAGCCTGTATTGGTGACGCTGGCCATCTTCACATTCATGGGCGCATGGAATGACTTCATGTGGCCGCTGATCGTGCTCACCGACCAGGAGCACTACACGCTGCCGGTGGCACTGGCCAGTTTGTCGCGCGAGCACATCATGGACGTGGAAATGATGATGGCCGGGGCGGTTGTAACGGTGTTGCCCGTGCTGTTGTTGTTCCTGTTGTTGCAGCGTTACTACATCCAGGGTCTGCTGTTGGGTAGCGTCAAGGGGTGAGCCTGTCGTTGCGCTTGGATACGCGGTCACACTTCGCTGTTTGCCGATGAAACAACTGTCACGCAGGACGTCGTTCTCTGCGAAAATCCGGCCCGGATTGTTGGGCACGAATCGAGATGCTGGTGATGAGTAAGCGCGCCGTCTGTCTGCTGTTTGCCGTGTTGCTGGGCACGAGCCTGCCGGCTGCGGCTGCGGTTCTGTCGAAGTTTGATGATGTCAACGCTTGGCAGTTGATCACCTCGCCGCAGGTCAGCGGTTCGTTGCGGCCGGTAAGCGGAAACAACGGCCGCGCGCTGTGCCTGGATTACGATTTCCACGAAGTCTCCGGTTATGCCGGCATCCGTCGGGAGTTGGATGTCACCTGGCCGGAGAACTACCAGGTCTCCTTCGAGCTGCGCGGTGATTCGCCGGCCAACGACCTCCAGTTCAAGCTCATCGATGCCAGCGGCGACAACGTGTGGTGGGTCAACCGTACCGGCTATCAGTTCCCCAAACGTTGGACGCGGGTGGAATACCGCAAACGTCATATCGAAAAAGCCTGGGGGCCGGGCGAAGACAAGACGTTGCGGCGTAGCGCGGCGGTGGAATTCACCATCTACAGCAAGGTCGGTGGCCGTGGCACGGTGTGCTTTGACCAGCTGACGCTACAGCCGCTGCCGAAGGAAGACACTTCTGCCCTGACCACGACCGTCATCGCCGACACCGCCACCGCGTTGCAGCAACGCATCGCCGATGGCAAGCCGGACACGATGTGGATCAGCGGCGGCGTGAAGCAGCAGACCATCAGCCTGGATCTTGGCAAGGTGCGTGAGTTTGGCGGCGCGGTGGTGCAGTGGGTGCCGGGTCTGGAAGCCACGCACTACGTGGTGCAGGCATCGAGCGATGGCCGCGACTGGCACAAGCTGCGTGAAGTCACCACCGGTGGTGGGGGCCGCGATTGGCTGGCGTTGCCGGAAACCGAAGCGCGTTACCTGCGCTTTGACCTGGAGGACGGCCCCAGTTGGCGTTACGGCATCCGTGACATCAGTCTCAAGCCGTTGTCCTTCGCCAACACAACCAATGACTTCATCCGCTCGGTGGGCACTGATCTACCACGCGGGTCGCTGCCACGCGGCTTCAGTGGCGAGCAGCCGTACTGGACGCTGCTAGGCCTGGACGGCGGCCGCGAGCAGGCGCTGATGAGCGAGGACGGTGCGCTGGAAGCGGCCAAGTCCGGTTTCAGCATCGAGCCGTTTGTGGTGCTGGATGGCAAGGTGCTGGGCTGGGCCGATGTCAGTGCCAGTCAGTCGTTGCAGGACGGCTATCTGCCGGTGCCCTCGGTGGAGTGGAAGCATGATCACTTCGGCCTGCGTGTCACCGGTTTTGTGCAGGGGCGGCCGGATCAGGCGCAACTGGTGGCGCGCTATCGTCTGAGCAACACCGACAAGGTGGCGCACGAATACAGGTTGGCTCTCGCGGTGCGTCCGTTCCAGGTCAATCCGCCCAGCCAGTTCCTCAATACCGTGGGCGGCGTCAGTCGCATCGAACGGTTGGCCATGCAGGACGGGCAGGTATCTGTGAACGGGCAGCCGCGCGCGTTCGCGGTCACCAAGCCGGATGAAACCTTCGCCAGCACCTTCGATGGCAAGCTGGATGTCACCCATCTTGCCGACAAGCAGCTGCCTGGCTCGCATGAAGTAAGCGACCCTGCGGGGCTGGCATCCGGCGCGATGGTGTACACGCTGAAACTCGATCCAGGACAGAGCAGGGAAGTCGCTTTGGTACTGCCGCAGACGGGGCAGTGGCGCATGCCTGCCGCGTTTGACGCGGACAAGGCGCAGCAGCAGGTCGCCGCGATGTGGCGGCAGAAACTCGATCAGGTGCAGCTGCAGCTGCCAGACGCCGGTAAACCGCTGGCCGACACATTGCGCACGGCGTTGGCGCACATGTTGATCTCGCGTGTCGGCCCCAGCCTGCAGCCCGGAACGCGGTCCTATGCACGCAGCTGGATACGCGACGGCGCGATGATCTCCGAAGGCCTGCTGCGGATGGGGCGTGATGATGCCGTGCGCCAATACGTCGATTGGTACGCGCCGTACCAGTTCGAGAGCGGCATGGTGCCGTGCTGCGTGGATGCGCGTGGCAGCGACCCGGTGCCGGAAAACGACAGCCATGGCGAGCTGATCTACACCATTGCCGAATACTGGCGACACACCGGCGATCTCGCCTTCCTGCAACGCATGTGGCCGCACGTGCAGGGCGCGTGGAATTACATGGAAACACTGCGCCTGAGTGAGCGCACCGAAGAAAACCGGGCGCGTCATCCGGGCTTTTACGGGATGATGCCCGCCTCGATCAGCCACGAAGGCTATTCGGCCAAGCCGGTGCATTCGTACTGGGACGATTTCTGGGCATTGCGTGGCTACAAGGACGCCGCTGACATGGCGGCAGCGCTGGGCCTTGAAGAAGCGTCGCTGACGATGGCGGCCTCGCGCGATCAGTTCCGTCAGGATCTGAACGACTCACTGCTGGCGACCATGCAATCGCACAAGATCGACTTCCTGCCTGGCTCGGTGGAGCTGGGTGACTTTGACGCCACTTCCACCACCATCGCATTGGCGCCGGGCGGTGAGCAGGGGCGCTTGCCGCAGCCTGCGTTGAACAACACTTTTGAACGCTATTGGGCGCACTTTGTTGAGCGTCGTGATGGCAAGCGCCAATGGAAGGACTACACGCCTTACGAATGGCGCAACGTCGCTGCGTTCGTGCGGCTGGGTTGGCGTGCACGTGCTACCGAGGCCAGTGATTACTTCTTCAAGGATCGCGCACCGCAAGGCTGGAACCAGTGGGCGGAAGTGGTGTCTTCAACGCCGCGCAAGCCGTTCTTCGTTGGCGATCTGCCGCACGCCTGGGTGGCATCGGATTTCGTCCGTTCCGTGCTGGACATGTTTGCCTATGAGCGTGAAGTGGATAGCGCCATCGTGCTGGCAGCCGGCGTACCAGCGGCATGGTTGGGCGGAAAAGGGATCGCCATCGACGGATTGCATACTGCGCACGGCACCGTGAAGTACAGCCTCGTCCGCAGTGACAAACAACTGACATTGCAGGTGCCGGAAGGCCTGCAGCTGCAGGCCGGCGGCTTGGTGTTGCCGTGGCCGTATCAAGGCACGCCGGGCGCAGCAACCGTCAACGGCGAGCCAGTGGAATGGATGGCCAACGAGCTGCGCATCACCACCTTGCCGGCCAAAGTCGAAATCGAAATTCCCGCCGAACTACGCCGCAGCGAGCGCAGCCGGCGTTGACGCAAAGCGGATGCGACCGCCTTCTCCCGTATACGGGAGAAGGTGCCCGAAGGGCGGGTGAGGGGCCGTTCAATCAAGTGGCGCCATGCAACAACGCAGGCAGCGACGTTGTCACGCGGCGCTGCATTCATGGGTACCCATAAACAAAAACTGCGCCTCGAAATGCGAGGCGCAGGTCAGTAGACGGTGGGAGAGGGAGAGCTGCCGTCGTACCTGGAAAAGTCAGATCGCGCGTGCGCGCTTCACGATGTCTGCCGCCGCTGCGGCCGACTGCTTCACCGCGTCCCAGTTGCCTTCGCGGATCCAGCTGTCCTGCACCATCCACGAGCCGCCGATACACACCACATTCTTCTGCGACAGGTAGTCACCTGCTGTCGTTTCGGTGATGCCGCCGGTGGGGCATAGCTTGAGTTCTGGAATCGGCCCGGCAACGCCCTTGATCATCGCCAGCCCGCCCACGGCTGTGGCCGGGAACAGTTTGCAGATGCGGAAACCACGAGCGACCAGGGCCAGCAACTCGGTCGGTGATGCCGCACCTGGTACCACCGGTAGCGATGCTTCGGCCAAGGCGTCGGCCATGTGCGATGGCGTGCCCGGTGTTACCAGGAAATCCGCGCCAGCATCAATGGCACGCTGCATCTGATCGACAGTCAGGACGGTGCCTGCACCCACCACAACATCGGGCAGCTCGCGCTTGAGCATGGCCAGCGCTTCCATCGCCACCGGCGTGCGCAGAGTCAGTTCGATAGCGGGCAGGCCGCCTTCCAGTAGCGCAGCGCTGACCGCACGCGCCTGGTCGAGCGTATGGACGGTGACCACGGGCAGGATGCCGGCCGCGGTAAGGAGCTGCTCGGCGCGATCCTGGTGTTGGGCAATGCTCATCGTGTTCCTCTACTGATACGGGGAGCGCGCCGCGTCGTGGCGGCGCGTGGGGATCATGCGTCCTTGGCTTCGTGCGGAGCGCCGGCAGCGGCCGCATCGTGGCCGAGTTCGTACTCGGCGTCGTATTCCCACACGCTGCCATCCGGGCGCGCCGGGCCGCAGGAAATCGACACCGCGCCCTGGTCGGCCGGGCCCACCATGCGGCGGTTCATCGCGAACAGATTGCGGCCCATGTCGTTGCCAGCGGGTGCGGTGTTGGCGGCGATGCCACGCGACGCCCATTCGGCAGCGTCCACCAGCACTTCCAGCGTGCCGGCCTCACCGTCAAGACGGATGATGTCGCCTTCGCGCACGCGGGCGATGGAGCCGCCACGCGCTGCTTCCGGAGTAACGTGGATGGCGGCCGGGATTTTGCCCGACGCGCCGGACAAGCGACCGTCGGTGACCAGCGCCACGCGCCGGCCCTGGTTCTGCAGCAGTCCAAGCAGCGGTGCCAGTGAATGCAGTTCCGGCATGCCGTTGGCACGCGGCCCCTGATAACGCACCACTGCCACGAAATCATGCGGCAATGCGCCGGCCGCATGCAGCTTGTTCAATACCTGAGGGGCATCCACCACCACGGCCGGGGCTTCGATGGTGCGGTATTGCGGCTTCACCGCCGACAGCTTGATCAGCGAGCTGCCGATGTTGCCCTTGAGCAGACGCAGCCCGCCTTGTGCCTCGAATGGATTGGACGCTGGGCGTACCACTTCGTCGTCGGCGCTTTCGGCCACAGCAGGCACGTAGCTCACCTTGCCGTCGATCAAACGGGGTTCCTGCGCGAACGCACGCATGCCGCCATCCGCGATGGTGATCAGGTCGTCATGCATCAAGCCGGCATCCATCAGTTCGCGGAACACGAAGCCTGGGCCGCCGGCCGCCGCAAACCGGTTCACGTCGGCGTCGCCATTCGGATAGACGCGGGCCAGCAGTGGCACGATTTGCGACAGCTCGTCCATGTCGTCCCAGGTCAACACGATGCCGGCTGCACGTGCTACGGCAATCCAGTGGATGGTGTGGTTGGTGGAGCCACCGGTGGCCATCAGTGCGACGACGGCGTTGACGATGGCGCGCTCGTCGATCAGGTGGCCCAGCGGACGGAAGTCGTCGCCAAGTGCGCAGATTTCCAGCGCACGCACGGTGGCGGCGCGGGTTAGTGCGTCACGCAGTGGCAGTTCTGGATTGACGAACGAAGCGCCTGGCAACTGCACACCCATCGCTTCCAGCAACACCTGGTTGGAGTTGGCGGTGCCATAGAAGGTGCAGGTGCCTGGGCCGTGATAGGACGCCGATTCGGCTTCCAGCAGCTCTTCGCGGGTGGCTTCGCCAGCGGCGTAACGCTCGCGTACTTCGGCCTTTTTCTTGTTGGGAATACCGGGCGTCATCGGGCCGGCTGGCACGAACACCGCCGGCAGGTGACCGAACGCCAGCGCGCCAATCAGCAGGCCGGGCACGATCTTGTCGCACACACCCAGATAAACGGTGGCGTCGAACATGTCATGGCTCAGGCCGATGGCGGTGGCCTGGGCAATGATGTCGCGCGAGAACAGCGACAGCTCCATGCCGCCACGGCCCTGGGTGACGCCGTCGCACATCGCTGGTACGGCGCCGGCCACCTGCGCGGTGGCACCGATTTCGCGTGCGGCTTCACGCATCAATTCCGGGTAGTGCTCGAACGGCTGGTGTGCCGACAGCATGTCGTTATAGGCGGTGATGATGCCCAGGTTGGGTGTCACGCCACCGCGCAGCCGCCCCTTGTCGGTCGGCCCGCAGGCAGCAAAAGCATGCGCCAGGTTGCCGCAGCTCAGGCGCGAACGGAATGGACCTTCGCGCAGGGCGGCATCGATGCCCGCCAGATAAGCCGCGCGCGATGGAGCGCTGCGCTGGCGGATGCGTTCGGTGATGGCATGGATTTTCGGATGCAGGCTCATTGGCTTTTAGGCTGGAAATGGGGATTGGGGAGCAGGGAGTGGCAGGGCCAGATGCGCTGCTTGCGGAGGTCAACTTCAAAGCGCCGTCTTATCGGAACGATCCAAATCACTCATTGCCGATGCGTGCGTCCCTGTTCTCTGCTTTTACGCGCACCAATGTACGCGCAGCTTGCTCCCGGGCGCGTTGACCGCAGCCAGCACCGGGTAGGTATGCACGTCGCCGGATTCAATCGCGGCGTTGAGTACTTCCAGTTTCTGCTTGCCACGCAGCAACAGCAGGCGGTTGCTGATGGGGGCGAGCCCGTGCGGCGTCAAGGTGATGCGCAGGTGCCAGTCCTTGGCAACCGGGCAGCCACTGGCATCGAGCGAGGCGTAGGTCTGGTTGCTCTGCAATGCGCGGTCCAGGTCACGCGAGCCGGGAAACAACGACGCGGTGTGGCCGTCATTGCCCATGCCAAGCACCACCAGACAGGCCGGCTGTGAGTGTGCGGCCAGCAGATTGGCGCTGTGCACGCATTCGGCGATGGGCAGGCCCACGCGCACCAGTGGATCGAAGTGCGCGCCTTCAGCCAGATTCATGAAGCTGTTGCGCACCAGCCACGCATTGCTGTCGTGATCCTGCGGTGACAGCCAGCGCTCATCGGCCAGGCCCACCTCGATGCGCGCCCATTCCAGCGGCTGCTCGGCGAGTAGTTCATAAATCGGTGCCGGTGTGGTGCCGCCGGAGAGCAGCATGCGGGCGCGGCCGCGCTGCTGGATTTCCTGGGTCAGGATCGTCTCCATCTCCTTGGCCACGTCTTCGATCCATTCGTCCTCGTTGGCGTGACGAATGAGCGTGATGCGGTCGGATACGGCGGCGGTCATGCGGTTACTCCAGAAGCAGCCCGCTGCATGTCCACCGCGTAAGCGGCGGCACCCAGCAGGCCGGGGCAGGGATGAATAATGGCCATGGACGGAATCTGCGACATGGTTGCCGAGAAACGCCCTTTGCTCTCGAAACGCTGGCGGAAGCCGGAGTGCTGCAGTTCGTGCAGCAGGCGCGGCACCAGCCCTCCGGTCAGGAATACGCCGTCCCAGGCGCCCTGCACCAGCACGGCGTCGCCTGCGACGGCACCGAAAATTTCCAGAAACACTTCCACCGCGCGCGCCGCTACCGCATCACCTTCCGCCGCGCGAGCGGTGACATCCGCCGGTTGCAGATGCCCCGGGTCGGTGCCGGCGATTTCGCTCAGGGCACGGTGGATATTGACCAGGCCAGGGCCGCAGATCAGACGCTCGTTGGAAACACGGCCAAACTGTGCCGACAGGATCTCCAGGATGCGGATCTGCTCCGGCGAGGCCGGCGCGAAGCTGGCATGACCACCTTCGGTGGCCAGCGGGTAGTTGCGGCCATCGCGCGCCACCAATCCGCCAACGCCCAGACCAGTGCCGGGGCCGAGTACGCAGTAATTGCGCGACTCGCCGGCAGGTGCAGGCACCCAGCTGGCGCCGCCGATCTGTACCACGTCATCCGTCCCGAGCAGGGCGATGGACATGGCTTGAGCGACGAAATCATTGATCAGGTGCAGCTGGTTGAAACCCAGCTGTGCAGCTGTGCGTGATCGCGAAATCACCCAGGGGTGATTGGTGATGCGTGCCTCGTCACCGTCTACACGTCCGGCGACCGCAAACACGCCGCGGCTGGCGGTTGCGCCTTGCTGCTGCAGATAATGCGCGGCGGCATCGGCCAGTGAGGCGAACTCCGTGACCGGATACTCGTCGATGCTGCCTTGGTCCAGCGGAACGCTGGCGGAGAGATCCGCCAGCGCGAAACGTGCGTTGGTGCCGCCGATATCGGCCACCAGTACCGCGTTGGCCGCTTGGCTCACAGTGCGGATTCCGCGCGGTTTTCAGCAACGATGGCCGCCGGCAGGAATTGATGCGCCTGCGCGGGACCCCAGCCGCCGGCCGGGTAGGGCTCCATCGGCAGATTGCCTGCCTTCCACGCGTCGCTGACGCTGTCGATCCAGGCCCAGGCAGCGCGCACTTCGTCGTCGCGTACGAACAGCGCGTGGTTGCCGTTGAAGGCATCCAGGAACAGGCGTTCGTAAGCGATGCGGCGATGCAGGCCGGTCGGTACAGACAGCTCCAGCTCCAACGGTTGCAGTTCCAGTGCGCCCCATTCGGGGCCGGCCAGCGAACTCATCAGGCCGAGCTGGATGTTTTCCTGCGGCTGCAGCTGGAAGGTCAGGCGGTTGGGCGTGGCGCTTTTGCGGTCAGGCCGCTCGAACAGCCAATGCGTCACCGGCTTGAGATTGACCTCAATGCGCGTGGTGCGTTCGGGTAGGCGCTTGCCGGTGACCAGATGGAACGGCACGCCGGCCCATCGCCAGTTATCGATGTGTGCGGTGACGCCGACAAACGTTTCGGCCTCGCTGCCTTCCGGTGGCTGGTAAGCCTGCGCCGGTTGGCCATTGATGGTGCCAGCGGTGTAGCGACCTCGCACCGAATCCTTGGCGGCGTGCTTGGCATCGAGCGGGCGCAGAGCGCGCAGCACCTTCACCTTTTCGTCGCGGATGCGATCGGCTTCCAGCGATGCCGGCGGCTCCATCGCCACCAGGCATAGCAGCTGCAGGATGTGGCTTTGCACCATGTCGCGCAGTGCGCCAGAGCGCGAGTAGTAGGAATCGCGCCCATCCACACCATCACTCTCGGCGACCAGAATGTGCACCGATTCGATGAAGTTGCGGTTCCACACTGCTTCAAGCAGCGTGTTGCCGAAACGCAGCGCCATCAGGTTCTGTACTGGTGCCTTGCCGAGGTAATGATCCAGGCGGAACACGCGGTCTTCGTCGACCAGCTTGCCGATGGATTGCAGGATTTCTTCAGCGCTGTCGGAGTCCGAGCCGATCGGCTTTTCCAGCATCAAACGGTTTGGTGCGGTCAGTGCGCCACCCAGTGCCAGGCCTTCGCAGGTCGAGATGTACAGGCCGGGCGGGATCGCCAGGTAGCTCACGCACTTGCGGTGGACCAGATCCTTGACCGATTCGGCCACGGATTCGGCGTTGCGCAGGTCCACCGAGCGGTAATCGATGCGCGCCAGCAGGTTGTTGATGTCGTCCTGGCTGGCCTGTGGCATGGCCTGTTCAAGGCGCGGACGGAGCAGGTCACGGAACTTGTCGGTGTCGTGCGGCGACAGCGCCAGTGCACGCACGCGGAAGTCTTCCGGCAGCAATCCGTCGCCGAGCAGGCGCAACAGGGAAGGGAACAGGTAGCGCTGGGCCAGATCACCTGTGGCACCGAACAGGAGGAGGGTGTCATGCATGGTCCGAGTTTCGTGTGCTGGTGACATCGTTGTCAATTGGTCTTGATGGGGCGCCAGCCCAGTGGGTAGCGTATGTTCGGGCGGCGGCGGGGCCGGGTGTCGCCGTGGTTGGTGTCCACAGTCTGCATCGCGACAAGGCGGGGTTCGTCACCCGTTCCCCTGCAGCGCAGGCCCTCTGTGAATGCAAGGCCGATGGTGCCATATGAATATGCTTACGGTGCACTCGGTTTCCGATGTATACGATTGCAGTGTTTTGATGGCAGCGGCCAAATCGTTGTAGTGGCAGTGCTTCGGCCGGAAGCGCAGCGAGAAGTTGAAGAGGTGAAGATGGCTAAGGTTCGTTTCGACGGGGTTCGCAAGGTCTACGACAACGGCCAGGTGGCCGTGCAGGGCGCCAGTTTTGAGATTGCAGACGGCGAGCTGATGGTGCTGGTCGGGCCGTCAGGCTGCGGCAAATCCACACTGCTGCGCATGGTGGCCGGTCTGGAGGAGATCAGCGCAGGCGACTTGAGTATTGGTGGCCGAGTGGTCAATGACGTGGCGCCGAAGGATCGCGATATCGCGATGGTCTTCCAGAACTACGCGCTTTACCCGCACATGAGCGTGGCCGAGAACCTGGCCTTCGGCCTGAAGTTGCGTGGCCACGAGAAGGCCGAGGTACAGCGTCGGGTACAGGATGCGGCCGAAGTGCTGGGTCTGACGTCCATGCTCGACACGTTGCCGCGTGCGATGTCCGGTGGACAGCGCCAGCGCGTTGCGCTGGGGCGGGCGTTGGTGCGCGAACCGGAGGTGTTCCTGCTGGATGAGCCGTTGTCGAACCTGGATGCCAAGCTGCGTCATTCGGTGCGCACCGAGATCGCCCAGCTGCACCGCAAGCTCGGCACCACGATGATCTACGTCACCCATGACCAAGTGGAGGCAATGACGCTGGGGCAGCGCATCGTGGTGCTCAACGAAGGTGCTATCCAGCAGATTGATACGCCGATGGCACTTTATGACCACCCCGCGAATCTGTTCGTTGCCGGCTTCCTGGGTAGTCCCGCGATGAATATGCTGCGCGGCGTCACCCGGCAAGGTGATGACGGCGAAGTATTGCTGCGTCTGGGTGACGGGCTGGACGTGCCGCTGGGTGTTGCTACGGTGCCAGGGCAGTGGTTGGGTCGCGAGCTGGTGGTCGGCGTGCGGCCGGAGCATCTGCAGCCGGCGACGGGGAATGCATCGTTCCGGGCACGTATCGAAGGACTGGAGCCGGTCGGCAACGAGATTTTCGTGAACTTGCGTCTGGGTGCGCAGGCATTGGTGATTCGCGTGGCACCGCAAGCGTTGCCGGCGCTGGGGCAGGAGATTGCAGTTGCCGTTGTGCCGGCCGCGCTGCACTTCTTTGATCCAGTCAGTGGGCAGCGGATCGAAGTCTGATGCACCGACTGTAAAGCGGAGCCGTGTCCCGTTCGGGCTTTACCTGGGAAAGACCTGGGAAAGACCTGGGAAAGACACTGCCGAGCATGGATCGGCAGTGTCGCGTGTAATCAGCGCGCCAAACCATCCAGCAGCGGTTCGATGCGTGCGATATCGCCATTGATCTGCAGGGGGCCTTCAGGCAATTCCAGCGGCAGTACCGCAAGGGCGAGATTGCCGGCGGCGCTGGCGACGCTGCCGATGCTGCTGTCTGCCTGCTGGACCTTGTCGCCAGCGTTGGCGGGTGCTGCGCATTCCAGGAGCGCCAGCGAGCGCTTGGCCTTGCCCAGGAAATGTGTACGGGCAACGATTTCCTGCCCCGGGTAACAGCCCTTCTTGACGCTATAAGCGGCAAGTCGGTCAAGCCCCAGCTGCTGTGGCGTCCATACCTCTCGCTGGGTTTCCACCAAGCGCGGCAAACCCAGTCGCAGGTCACTTTGGCGCCAGGCCAGCTCGGCTGCGGGGTCGTAGTTTTCGTCCAGCCTCGGGCAGATGTGGAGTGTGCGGGCGAGGGCGGGGCTACCCGCATCCAGCTCGATCACGCCACCTTCCAGTGTGTGCATCGCCGCACCCTGCGCGGCAATCGGCGCAGCGAGCGCGCCACGCACGACCAAAGTCGCAGCGTGACTGATGACCACTTTGCGCCGGAACACGAAGCGCCGCAGCTGCTCGACCATGGCTTCAGCGCCGCCGTCGTGGCAAACCAGCAGCAGGTTCTGCGGATCCACCCGTAACAGCTGGAAGATAGACAGGACGCGGCCCTTGGCGCTTAGCCAGGTGCTCCATTGCCAGTGATTGTCAGCCAGGGTGGGGACGTCGCTGGAGAATTGCGCCTGCGCGAATGCGACGCAATCCGGGCCGGAAAGGCTCACAAGCTGCGGTGAGGACAGTGTGCGGAAACCGCTGAAAGCTGGGGCGAGGTTGTCAGACACGAGTGTGAGGACTAAAATTTGTGCGTTGCGAGACCGACAATGATAGGACAAACAACCCCCACTCCCGAGACCGAACCTGAAGCCCCGCTGGCACCCGAGAAGCAGCCGCTTCCCGAGTCCGGAACGGTGCCCGAGGAATTCGGTGGTCGCGGCGGACTCGATCCGGTGCGATATGGCGATTGGGAAAAAAACGGGCGCTGCATCGATTTTTGAGCAGCGTTGAGCCAACGCGGCATTGAGCCGCCCAGCCGAGATATCGAGTCAGCGAATGGCGAACAGACCCCGCCCCCTTTCTCCGCACCTGCAGGTGTACCGCTGGCAGATCCAGATGGCCACCTCGATCCTGCATCGAGCCACCGGCATCATTCTGGCTGTCGGCGCCCTGATCATCGCGGGCGGTTTGCTCGCCCTGATGATGGGCCCTGAGTCCTGGAACTGCTTCACCACCCACGCCAGTGCCTGGTACGGGAAGGTGATCATGTTCGGTTGGACGTGGTGCTTCGCTTATCACCTGTGCAACGGCATCCGCCACATCGTGCAGGACTTTGCCATCGGCTACGACAAGGCAACCTTCGTCCGTAGTGGCTGGTTGTCGGTGATCGCATCGTTGGTCATCACTGCGCTGATCTGGGCATATGTCTGCATGGGAGCTGCCGCATGAGCAAGTACCGTACCCCGCTCAAGAATGCGCGTGGCCTGGGCAGTTCCAAGTCCGGCACAGAACACTTCATTCATCAGCGCCTGACCGCTACTGCGCTGGTCGCGCTGACCATCTGGTTCCTGTGCCTGGTGTTGAGCCTGATCGGTGCCGACTACGTCACCGCAGTTGAGGCTGTTTCCAAGCCGTGGAACGCGATCCTTCTGGTTGGCTTCCTGGTTGCCATGTTCTGGCACGCCCAGCTTGGCCTGCAGGTGGTCCTTGAGGACTACATCCACAATTCGCTGATGGCTCTTGCCCTGCAGACCACGGTGAAGTTCATTGCCGTGCTCGGCGCGATCATCAGCATCTTTGCGGTCGCCCGCATCGTGTTTGGGAACTGATACATGTCCGCTTACAACATCACTGAACACAAGGTCGACATGGTGGTCGTCGGCGCCGGTGGCGCTGGCCTGCGTGCAACCTTTGGCCTGGCCCAGAAGGGCCTGCAGACCGTCTGCATCACCAAGGTCTTCCCGACCCGTTCGCACACCGTGGCGGCGCAGGGCGGTATTTCCGCCGCACTGGGCAACATGGGTGAGGACGACTGGCGTTACCACTTCTTCGACACCATCAAGGGGTCGGATTGGCTGGGTGACCAGGACGCCATCGAGTACATGTGCCGTGAGGCCATCCCGGCGATCATCGAACTGGAGCACTACGGCGTTCCGTTCTCGCGTACTGAAGAAGGCAAGATCTACCAGCGTCCGTTTGGTGGCATGACCACCAAGTACGGTGAAGGCCCGTCCGCGCAGCGTACCTGCGCGGCCGCCGACCGTACCGGCCACGCCATCCTGCACACGCTGTACCAGCAGTCGCTGGCACACAATGCGCAGTTCATGATCGAGTACTTCGCACTCGACCTGATCTTTGATGACGAAGGTGTCTGCCGCGGCGTGCTCGCCCTGGACATGGCCGAAGGCACCCTGCACCTGTTCCGTTCGCAGGGCGTAGTGCTGGCGACCGGCGGCTACGGCCGTGCGTACTTCAGCGCTACTTCGGCGCACACCTGTACTGGTGACGGCGGTGGCTTGGTTGCCCGTGCGGGCCTGCCGTTGCAGGAC
This sequence comes from Stenotrophomonas sp. Iso1, assembly GCF_027497995.1. Taxonomy (GTDB): domain Bacteria; phylum Pseudomonadota; class Gammaproteobacteria; order Xanthomonadales; family Xanthomonadaceae; genus Stenotrophomonas. Next base: position 1,770,121 of record NZ_JAODBT010000001.1, read on the forward strand.
ATGGAATTCGTGCAGTTCCACCCGACCGGCATCTACGGCGCCGGCTGCCTGATCACCGAGGGTGTGCGAGGCGAGGGCGGCATTCTGCGCAACAGCAGTGGCGAGCGCTTCATGGAACGCTACGCACCTCATTACAAGGATCTGGCATCGCGTGACGTGGTATCGCGTTCGATGACCATCGAAATCCGCGAAGGCCGTGGCGTCGGCGAGCACAAGGATCACATCCTGCTCGACCTGACCCATCTCGGCCCGGGCGTGATCGACGACAAGCTGCCGGGTATCGCCGAAAGCGCCCGCATCTTTGCTGGCGTCGACGTGCACAAACAGCCGATTCCGGTCATTCCGACCGTGCATTACAACATGGGCGGCATCCCGACCAACTACCACGGCGAAGTCGTGCGCAAGGTCGGTGACAACCCCGATGCAGTGGTGCCGGGCCTGTACGCCATCGGCGAAGCGGCCTGCGTGTCGGTGCACGGCGCCAACCGTCTGGGTTCCAACTCGCTGCTCGACCTGGTGGTGTTTGGTCGTGCCGTGGCCAACCGCTGCGCCGAGACGATCAAGCCGGGTGCCACGCACAAGACCCTGCCGTCCGATGCCTGCGACAAGGCGCTGGGTCTGCTCGACAAGCTGCGTCACGCCAATGGCGATACGCCGACGTCGGTCATCCGCGACAACATGCAGCGCACCATGCAGAACGATGCTGCCGTGTTCCGCACCAGCAAGACGCTGGAAGAGGGCTGCCAGAAGATGGCCGACGTGTTCGATTCGTTCCAGGACGTCAAGGTTTCCGACCGTTCGCTGGTCTGGAACTCGGACCTGATCGAAACCTATGAGCTGAACAACCTGCTGCTCAATGCTGTGGCCACCATCAACTCGGCCGAGCAGCGCAAGGAAAGCCGTGGCGCTCACGCGCACGAGGACTTCCCGGACCGCGACGACGTCAACTGGCAGAAACACACGCTGGTCACCGTCGACGACAAGGGCAAGTGCAGCTTCGACTACCGTCCGGTGCACATGTACACGCTCAGTGATGACGTGTCCGTCGTGCCGCCGAAGCCGCGCGTCTATTGATCCCGGGAACCTACGAACATGGCTGAATTTGCACTTCCGAAGAACTCCCGGCTCACCAAGGGTAAGCACTTCCCGGTCAAGGGCGGTAGCAAGAACACGCGTACCTTCAAGATCTACCGCTGGAGCCCGGACGACGACCAGAACCCGCGTACTGACACCTACGAGATTGATCTCGATGCGTGCGGCCCGATGGTTCTGGATGCGCTGATCAAGATCAAGAACGAGATTGATCCGACCCTGACGTTCCGCCGCTCGTGCCGCGAAGGTATCTGCGGTTCATGCGCGATGAACATCGACGGCACCAACACGTTGGCCTGTACCCGTGCCATTGCCGACTGCGGCAAGGCTGAGGTGCCGATCTATCCGTTGCCGCACATGGATGTGATCAAGGATCTGGTTCCGGATCTGACCCACTTCTACGCGCAGTACGCCTCGATCAAGCCGTGGATCCGCACCCAGACCCCGGCTCCGCCGGACCGTGAGCGCCTGCAGTCGCCGGAAGACCGCAAGAAGCTCGATGGTTTGTACGAGTGCATTCTGTGCGCCTGCTGCTCGACCAGCTGCCCGAGCTATTGGTGGAACGGCGAGCGTTACCTGGGCCCGGCAATCCTGTTGCAGGCTTACCGCTGGATCATTGACTCGCGTGACGAGGACACCGGTGCACGTCTGGACGATCTGGAAGATCCGTTCAAGCTTTACCGTTGCCACACGATCATGAACTGCGCACGGACCTGTCCGAAGGGCTTGAACCCGGCGCTGGCCATTGCCGAGATCAAGAAGCTGATGATGGCGCGCCGCGCCTGATTCAGCGATTGGCCATCGTGAAGATGGCGGCGCGTTGGCCTTCTCCCGCGAGCGGGAGAAGGCGCCCGAAAGGGCCAGTGATGGCGCTCCACGTTTGAATGCCTTGAGTGTGCCTTCTCCTGCTCGCGGGAGAAGGTGTCCTACAGGGACGGATGAGGGGTCTTTCGCGGTTTCCCATCAAGGCGCGTGGCGACGCATTCGTCATGCCCACGCTTGCTGGCGCCTTTGCGCGCCGCTCACCTCGGCCCCCTCCCGCGAACCGGGACTAAGCTTGAAGCCATGCAGACCGAAGACGAAATCCTGTTGAAGAAGCTGCGCTGGCGTTGCCGGCGCGGCATGCGTGAGCTTGATCAGCTGTTTGGCCGTTATCTGGATCGTCGCTGGGTGGAAGCCCCCGAGGCCGAACGCGCGGTTTTCCTGCAGCTGCTGGAGACCGAGGACGATAAATTGTGGCGCTGGTCGATGGGCTATGAGGCTTGTCCGGATGCGCCGCAGGCACAACTCCTGGAATACATCCGCTCCCTTCCGGTGTGAGTGGAAGCCATCGTGCTGGTTGATCGGCGCGATCACCCTGTTGGGAGCACTGGGCGCCATTGCCGGCCTCAATTGCGATCTTGAGCGCCACCAGGCCTTGCCGCTGGCGATGGCGTCTATGGTGTGGGCCAGCCTGTTGCTGCGCAAAGAGCTGCGCAGGCCGTCGCAAAACCTGTTGATTCCACAAGCGTCGAGTCCAACCCGGCTTGATGGCGTGCCGCTGGAAACCTTGGAGCTGCTTGAGCGCGGACCGTTGCTGGTGCTGCGTTGGCGAGCCGCCAAGGGGCGGGGGACGCTGCTGTTCTGGCCAGATACCTTGCCGCGTGCACGCAGACGTGAACTGCGTCTGGCCGTTCGCGCCCACGCCGTTTCCTGCAAAGCGGAGACAGTGGCACCATAGCGGGAGTCCACGGGCACACACGCATGTTCAAACCCTTACCAGTAGCAATCGGATTGCGTTACCTGCGTGCAAAGCGCCGTAACGGCTTCATCTCCTTCATTTCCATGGCATCCATCCTCGGCATCGCGCTGGGGGTAACCGTGTTGATCACGACCCTGGCGGTCATGAGTGGCTTTCAGAAGGAGATTCGTGATCGCCTGCTGCAGATGTCGGCCCACGCTACCGTCAGTGCTGACGGTGAGCCGATGACGAACTGGCAGCATGCCGTTGACGTGGCGATGAAGGATCCACGGGTTGCCGGTGCCGCACCGTATATCGAAATTCAAGCCATGTTGGCCGGCCCGCGTGTGCAGGGCGCCATCGTGCAGGGCGTTGATCCGGCGCAGGAGCCGAAAGTGTCAGTGCTGGGCGAGAAGATGAAGAAGGGCTCGCTCGACAGCCTGAAGCCGGGCGAGTTCAACATCCTGCTGGGCAAGGAGCTCGCGCTGTGGCTGGGCGTGGATGTGGGTGACAACGTGATCGCCACGCTGGCGGAAATCCAGGGTACGCCGGTCGGTGCCATGGCCCGCACCAAGCGTTTCAAGGTAAGTGGCATCTTCGAGGCCGGTTCCAACGAGGTTGACCGCGGTGTTGCCTTCGTCAACATGAGTGACCTTGAGCGCGTCCTGCGCGTGGATGGTGTAACTGGCGTGCGTCTGAAGATGCACGACATGGATCAGGCCTATACGGTGGCGCGCGATCTCGCGGTCAACCTCAACGGTTATTACCGGGTGAGCGACTGGACCCAAGAGAACGCCAACCTCTACCACTCGTTGAAGATGGAAAAGACGGTGATGGGCATCCTGTTGTCGCTGATCATCGCCATGGGCGCGTTCAATCTGGTGTCTTCGCAGGTAATGCTGGTCACCGATAAACAGGCCGATATCGCCATCCTGCGCACGTTGGGGCTGACGCCCGGTGGCGTGATGCAGGTATTCATGGTGCAGGGCACGTTGATCGGTGTGTTCGGCACGATTGCCGGCGTCATCGGCGGCATCACCCTGACGCTCAATCTGGAGCGCATCCTTGGCCTGATCGAGTCGGTCTTCAGCATCAAGCTGCTGCCGGAAGACGTCTACTACATCACCGGTTTGCCGACGGACATGCAGACCAGCGACATCGTCGTCATCACGCTTATCGCACTACTGATGAGCTTTGCGGCAACGCTGTACCCGGCGTGGCGTGCAGCCCGTACCCAACCGGCGGAGGCGCTGCGCTATGAATGACAACACCCAGATGCAAGCTGTGATCAGCGCTGAAGGCCTGGGCAAGACTTACGCCGAAGGCAAGATGCATACGCCGGTGTTTGATGGACTGGACCTGCGCGTGGACGCAGGTGAAACAGTAGCCATTGTTGGCGCGTCCGGCGCAGGCAAGAGCACCTTGCTGCATCTGCTGGGTGGGTTGGACACGCCTACCGCGGGCGAGGTCTATGTGGCCGGCAACCGCATGTCAGCGCTGTCCGATACCGAGCGCGGCCATCTGCGTAATCGCTCGCTGGGCTTCGTCTACCAGTTCCACCATCTGCTGCCGGAGTTCACAGCACTGGAGAACGTGATGATGCCGGTGATGCTGGGCGGTGCCAGTGCGATTGCAGCGACTCGTAGCGCCAAGACCTTGCTGGAATCGGTGGGTCTGGGGCATCGGCTTGAGCACAAGCCCGGTGAGTTGTCCGGCGGTGAGCGGCAGCGTGCAGCTGTCGCGCGTGCGCTGGTCAATCAGCCGGCATGCGTGTTGGGCGACGAACCCACCGGCAACCTGGACGACAAAACCGCTGCCACGGTGTTTGAACTGATGCTGGAGTTGAACCGGGCACAGCGCACCAGTCTGGTATTGGTGACACATGACCGCAGCCTGGCTCGCAAGCTCGATCGTGTGTTGGAGCTGCGTGAAGGCAGGCTGCATCAGCTGACCCGCAACGAGGTTTGATCGGGGCAACCGCATTGCCTTGAATTTCACCCAAGGCAGCGGATGATTGATCGGTGCCCTGGCAACATCGGGGTTTTTCAGACCAGCAGGAGTGGTGTCATGAAAAGGTTGCTTCTTGCATTGATGGCCGCGGTGGTATTGGCGGGGTGTGCTACGGCGGGCAAGCTGACCAGCGGTGAACGCTTGGCGCTGTATCGCGCCCATGCCGGCGCGCCGGTCAAGGATTTCAGGTATTTCGGCTCGCTCAATGGCTGGACTGAACTGGGCGACAGCGCGCTGGCGGTGTGGACCCGGCCGAACGAAGCGTGGTTGTTGAATCTGAGTGGCCCGTGCCTGGATCTGTCGTTTGCCCCGGCCATCACCGTGACCAACATGATGGGTCAGGTGTCGGCCAAATTTGACCGGGTGATCGTGCACGGCAACGGACCGATGATGCATGTCCCTTGCCGCATCGACACGATCCAGCCGCTGGATGTGAAGGCACTGCGTGCGACCGAGAGGCAGCTGCGTGAGGCCAAGCTCGCTGCGCGTGCGGAAGAGCAAGCCGGCACGAACTGATGCGCGAGATGCGCCGCGAAAGAGCTGAGTGATGTTTCGCTGGGCGTTAACGGCGAAGTGAATGCCGAGCGCACTGCTCGGCATTATCGGGCTTGGTTTGGGACCTAGGCTGGGGTGGGCGAAGCGTGATCCCGGCCTGCGCTGTTTCGGCTGGTGGGTGCATGCGTGTAACGGAGCGATGCTTCGCCCGACGTAACCGGTGAAGCACGTGCCGAGCATGACTCGGCAGGGCGGCATCAATGGCTGTATAGGCTTAGTTTGATTCCGGCGCGACGTAGCCTGCTGGCTTTTCCGCGCCGCCGGAGAACAGGTACTTGACCAGTTCTTCTTCCAGGAACGCGCGGTGCTTCGGGTCGCGCGGTGAGAGCCGGTTTTCATTGATCAGCATAGTCTGGTGCGCCAACCACGCAGCCCAAGCCGGCTTGCCGATGTTGGCGAAGATGCGCTGGCCCAGTTCGCCGGGGTAGGGCACGAAATCCAGGCCTTCGGTTTCGCGTTGTTCGTACTGGCAGAAGACGGAACGGGGCATGACGTAATCCTGTTGGTTCAGCGCGCCGGATGGCGCTCGAGCAGTTTGCGGATGGGGGCGGGCAGGCCGAGGTCGGCCAGTTCGGCGCGTGCAACCCAGCGCAGGTTGTCATTGTCGCCAACCTTTGCGCGCAGAGCGACCTTTCGCGCATGCAGCGGCTGAAGATGCAGCCGGTAATGACTGAACGTGTGGACGATCAGGGGCAGTTCTTCGGCATTGTCGTAGTTGCCCTTGATGTTGCCGGCAAACCAGTCGCGCATGCCGCTGTCGGTGTCCGCCTGTGGCAGCGTCCACAGCGAAGCCCAGATGCCGGTGGGCGGGCGCTTGAGCAGCAGGATGCGGCCTTGTGTGTCTTCCAGCAGCAAGGCAGTGGCCTCGCGCTCTGGCAGTGTTTTGCTGGGTTTTGGTGTTGGCAGCGAATCGGCCAGGCCTTGCGTGTGTGCGACGCAGCGGGACTGCAAGGGGCACAGGATGCAGGCCGGCTTTGCGCGTGTGCACAGCGTTGCGCCGAAATCCATCTGCGCTTGCGTGTAGTCGGCCATGCGCCCTTGCGGCACGTGGGAGATGTGTTCGGCAGCAAGCGCCCAAAGCTGTTTTTCAACGACCGGCAAGCCGGGGAAGCCGGTGATGCCGTGGTAGCGGGTCATCACCCGTTTGACGTTGCCGTCGAGAATCGGGAATGGCTTGTTCCATGCCTGGCTAAGGATGGCGCCAGCGGTGCTGCGGCCGATGCCGGGCAAGGCGAGCAGGGCATCGAAGTCGCATGGCAACTCGCCGCCGTGCAGCTCAACGCATTGCTTGGCAGCGGCATGCAGGTTGCGGGCGCGGGCGTAGTAGCCCAGCCCGGCCCAATTGGCCATCACCGTGTCGTTGTCGGCGTTGGCCAGATCGACAAGCGTCGGAAACACCTGCATGAAGCGCAGGAAATACGGGGTGGCTGTGACCACCTGGGTCTGCTGCAACATGATTTCCGACAACCACACCCGGTATGGCGAACGCGGATGCTGCCAAGGCAGATCGTGGCGGCCATGCTGGTCGAACCAGGTGAGGAGTTGGCTGGGGAAGTTGGGCATTGGCTCGCGGAGGCTGGCGACTGCAGTTTTTTTCTCCCGAGAGCAGGGCATCAGTGCTCTGCTTGGGAGAACGTGCCCCGGAGGGGCGGATGAGGGGAGCTTTTGCTGTTTGCGATGGAGCTGATAAAACAGAAGCGCCGTCACCCCAGCCCTTGTCCCGCGCGCGGGAGACGGGTTTTTAAGGAGCTTGACTGCCCAGCGCCTGCGGCAGCAGGGCGTCAACGAAGGCTTCCGGGTCGAACACGCGCAGATCTTCCGGGCGCTCGCCGATGCCGGCAAAGCGGATCGGGATGCCAAACTCACGCGCCAATGCGAACACCACACCACCCTTGGCGGTGCCGTCCAGTTTGGTCACCACCAGGCCGGTCACGCCTGCGGCGGCATGGAACTGACGCAGCTGCGAGAGCGCGTTCTGGCCGGTGGTGCCGTCGATGACCATCAGCACTTCGTGTGGGGCGGTGTCGTCGATCTTGCCGAGTACGCGGCGAATCTTGCTCAATTCGTTCATCAGGCCGGTTTGGGTGTGCAGGCGGCCTGCGGTGTCGGCGATCAGCACGCTGGTGCCACGCGCTTTGCCGGCCTGCAGTGCGTCGAACGCGACCGACGCGGCATCTGCATTCTGGCCTTGTGCGACCACGGCTACACCGTTGCGTTCGCCCCATATCTGCAACTGAGCCACGGCAGCGGCACGGAAGGTGTCGCCGGCGGCCAGCATCAGGCTGTGGCCTTCATCCTTGAAGCGCTTGGCGAGTTTGCCGATGGTCGTTGTCTTGCCGACGCCGTTGACGCCGACGGTCAAGATCACGAATGGCTTGGCTTGGGGGTCGATGACCAACGGCTTGGAGACCGGCAGCAGCAACGCGATGAGGTCGGCACGCAATGCGGCGAGCAGGGCATTGGCGTCGGTGAACTCGCGCGACTTCATGCGCTTGCGCAGGTCTTCGATCAACGCGGTGGTGGCCGGCACGCCGACGTCAGCAGTGATGAGTGCGGTTTCGATCTCGTCGAGCAGGTCGTCGTCGAGCTTGGGGTTGCGCGAGAACAGGCCGCCGAAGCTGCGGGCGAAGGTGCTGTTGCGCAGGCGCTCGCGCCAGCCAAGCTTGCCGGATGCGGCAGCCGGAGCGGCGTTTGCGGGAATGAGTGCGTCGTCGGTTTGTGCAGTGTGAGCAGGAATGATTTCGGCAATCACGGGTGCGGGCGCGACCGGTGCGGTGACTTCCTGCTGCACATCTGCCTGCGGGGCAGGTGCGGTTTCACTGATTTCAACTGGGGCTTGCGGCGCTGCGGGTGCTTCAACGATGGCTTCGGGGGCGACTGGCGTCGGCGGCACTTCCTCCCGCACGGCGGGAGCGGCAACCGGGGCAACTTCGATGACGACGGGCTCGGCGACGGGCGCTTCGACAACCGGCATCACGAACGCTTCGCTGATATCGATCTGAGCAGTGGCTTCGGACGGCGCCTTCGGGAATGCGGCGGCCAGGTCTTCCGCGCTCAGCGTGGACGGCTTTGCAGGCGATAGGGCGTCGTCGGTTTTCTTGCGGCGAAAAAAGCTGAACATGGAGGAAAATCACCTGAAATCAGCTGCATATGCTACCACCGGCGGTCGTACTGCCGAGCGCGGCGGGGTGGGGTTGTGGGCGTTGAGCTCCGCTTCCCCATCCCTCCCCGTTGCCTTCGGCAAAAGGGAGGGGCGGGTACGCCAGCGACGGCTGACGCTGCCTGGGCTGGAATTGGAATCCCAGCGTTTGCGGCGTTAGGCCGACAACTCCAGCAGGAGCTTGTTCAGGCGACGCACGTAGCCGGCCGGGTCCTTGAGGCTGTCGCCAGCAGCCAGCGCGGCCTGGTCAAACAACACGTGTGCCAGGTCATTGAAGCGGCCGGTGTCGGTTTCGGCATCCAGCTTTTCAATCAACGGGTGCGCGGGGTTGAACTCGAACACCGGCTTGGAGTCGGGCACCTTCTGGCCGCTGGCTTCCAGTATCTGACGCATCTGCAAGCCCAGGTCCTGCTCGCCGATGGCGAGGATGGCCGGGGAGTCGGTCAGGCGGTGCGAGACACGCACTTCAGCGACGTCTTCGCCCAGCGCAGTCTTCAGACGCGTGACCAGCGCTTCCTTGGTCTTGGCGACTTCTTCCTGTGCCTTCTTGTCTTCTTCCGACTCCAGCTTGCCCAGGTCCAGGTCGCCGCGCGCGATGTCGGCAAATGACTTGCCATCGAATTCGTGCAGGTAGCTCATCAGCCACTCGTCGATGCGGTCGGTCATCAGCAGCACTTCGATGCCCTTCTTGCGGAACACCTCAAGATGCGGGCTGTCCTTGACCTGCTGGAAGCTCTCACCGGTCAGGTAATAAATCTTGTCCTGGCCTTCGATCATGCGGCTGACGTAGTCCGCCAATGCCACGTTCTGCTCGCCGCTGCCGTCATGGGTGGAGGTGAAGCGCAGCAGTCCGGCGATCTTCTCGCGGTTGTTGAAGTCTTCTGCCGGGCCTTCCTTCAGCACCTGGCCGAAGTTCTTCCAGAAGCCTGCGTAGGCTTCCGGCTGGTCCTTGGCCAGCTTCTGCAGCATGTCCAGCGAACGCTTGGTCAGCGCCGACTTCATCGAGTCGATCACGGGCCCGGACTGCAGGATTTCGCGCGAGACATTCAATGGCAGGTCGTTGGAATCCACCACGCCCTTGATGAAGCGCAGGTACAGCGGCAGGAACTGCTCGGCCTGGTCCATGATGAAAACGCGCTGCACATAGAGCTTCAAACCCTTCGGTGCATCCCGGTGGTACAGGTCGAACGGTGCGCGGCCAGGGGTGTACAGCAGTGAGGTGTACTCGAGCTTGCCTTCGACCTTGTTGTGGGTCCACGCCAGCGGATCGGCCGGATCGTGCGCGAGGTGCTTGTAGAACTCCTTGTATTCCTCGTCCGTGATCTCGGACTTGGAGCGGGTCCACAGCGCATTGGCGCGATTGACGGTTTCCCATTCCGGCGTGGCGGGCTTGTCGGCCTCTTCGCCGTGATGTTCTTTCTGCAGCTCGATCGGCAGGCCGATATGGTCGGAGTACTTCTTGATCAGGCTGCGCAGCTGCCAGCCGTCGGTATAGCCTTCTTCGCCTTCCTTCAGGTGCAGCACGATGCGGGTGCCGCGCTCGGCTTTGTCGATGGTTTCCACCTCAAACTCACCCTCACCGCGCGAGGACCAATGCACGCCTTCGCTGGCCGGCAGGCCGGCGCGGCGGCTGTACACGTCAACCTGGTCGGCGACGATGAAGGCCGAATAGAAGCCCACGCCGAACTGGCCGATCAGGTTGGAATCTTTCTTCTGGTCGCCGGACAGGTTCTTCAGGAACTCGGCGGTGCCGGACTTGGCAATGGTGCCCAGGTGCGCGATGGCTTCATCGCGACTGAGGCCAATGCCGTTGTCGTCAATGGTCAGGGTGCGCGCGGCCGGGTCGGCCTCGATGCGGATGCGCAGCGGCGCGCCGCCTTCCAGCAGTTCCGGCTGGGTCAGCGCCTCGAAGCGCAGCTTGTCGCTGGCGTCGGCGGCGTTGGACACCAACTCGCGCAGGAAGATTTCCTTGTTCGAGTACAGCGAGTGGATCATCAGGTGCAGCAGCTGCTTCACCTCGGTCTGGAACCCGCGGGTTTCCTTGTGGCTTTGTGCGTTCATCGGTCGGTCGTACTCCCTGGCTGACGTGCCGCGACGAGCGCGGCGGCTGACACAGGGGTAAGGGTGAACCGGCCGATTTCAAGGTGTGCGCTGCGTGGCGGGGCGCTGGTCTATCATCTGTGGCCTAATTTGATTGTTGCCGGGTGCCCCGCAGATGTTGTTGATTTACCAGCTGTTGTTGATCGTTTTGCCGGTTGCGGCGGCATGAGCCGCGGGCGCGGCAATGCGCCGGCGGCTGTCGGCCAGGTACGGATCATTGGCGGCCGCTGGCGCAATACGCGGCTCGAAGTGCCGCAGGTACAGGGCCTACGGCCCACCAGCGACCGTGTTCGCGAGACCCTGTTCAACTGGCTGATGCCCAAGCTGCCGGGCGCGCGGGTGCTGGATTTGTTCGCCGGCAGTGGCGCGCTGGGGCTGGAGGCGGTATCGCGTGGGGCGGCCTCGGCACAGCTGGTTGAGCGGGATCCGGCGCTGGTAGCAGCATTGCGCGGCGTGGTTGGCAAACTGGAGGCGGCTGAGCTGGTGCAGGTGTTCCAGGGCGACGCGGTGCAGTGGCTGGGCAGCGCTGCGTCTGCGCAGGCCGATCTGGTGTTCCTGGACCCGCCCTTTGCAGCTGGGCTTTGGGAGCAGGTGATCGAACGGCTGCCGGAGCATCTCGCCCCGGGCGCGTGGCTTTATGTGGAAGCCCCGTCTGGCGCGGGGCTGCGGTTGCCGGCCGGCTGGAACCTGCATCGCGAGGGAAGTACCCGCGATGTGAGCTATGCCCTGTATCGACAAGCCGCTGCTACACTTCGCGGCGACATGAACGCGCCTGAACCCGCATGACTACAGCCAATCGCCGTATTGCCGTTTACCCGGGGACGTTCGACCCGATCACCAACGGTCATATCGACCTTGTTAACCGCGCCGCGCCGTTGTTCGAGAAGGTGGTGGTGGGCGTGGCCCAAAGCCCGGCCAAGGGCCCGACGCTGCCGTTGGAACTGCGCGTGTCGCTGGCCGTGGAAGCCTTGAAGCACCACGACAATGTGGAAGTGGTGGGCTTTGACACCCTGCTGGCCCATTTTGTCCGTGCCTGCCATGGCGGTGTGCTGCTAAGGGGCCTGCGTGCGGTGTCCGATTTTGAATATGAGTTCCAGATGGCAAGCATGAACCGCCATCTGATCCCGGAGGTCGAGACCCTGTTTCTGACCCCGTCCGAACAACACAGCTTCATTTCCTCCTCGCTGGTGCGTGAAATCGCCCGGCTGGGAGGGGATGTATCCGGTTTCGTGCCGGCCACCGTGCTGGAAGCGTTGCGTAACGCCCGCGAAGCCCGCGCGGGCAAGTAAACCCTCCGAACAGTTGTACAGAACCTCAAAAGGGAGAAGAAACATGAAGAACACGATGCGCGTGATGCTTGCCGCTTCGATGGTGCTGGGCTTCACGGCCTGCAAGAAGGACGACGCTGCTCCGGTGGCCGAAGCCCAGCAGGCGCTGGTCGCCCCGGCCAAGGACGACGATGCAGGCTGGAAAAAGTACCTGCAGGCTGTGGCCGTGCAGAACATGGGCAACATCACTGCCAGCCCGTTCCTGTACTACCTCCCGCCGGAGTCGGATCCGGAGTTTGCCGCCAAGTACGAGCGTCAGGTTGAGAGCGCCACCACTGCCATCAGCCGTGGCATCCAGCCGGGCAACATGCTGGCCTTCGGTTCGTCGGCCTCGGCCAAGATGGCCGACATGATTGAAGCCGGCTTCAAGGGTGTGCAGGCTGACTCGATGAAGGGTGTACGTGTGGTGTTCATCGGCGATGCCGCTGATAACGCCCGCGTGCAGACCATTGTCCAGCCGACCGGCGCCGACTACATCTTCGTCGAAGCCAAGTGATGCAGTAGCGTGTGGTCGCATGCGACCACGCACCACGGCGTCATCCTCGCTAGGGCGGGGACCGGGCAGGGGCCGCATAGCGGCCCTGCCTTGCTTTTCAAGGTTGTTGTACGAGCGGCTTCAGCCGCCAAGCTACTGAAGAAACAACTGTCAGCAGGATTGCAATTGCAGACCCCCAATCGGAACCCTTGCCAATTTTGTGGCTGAAGCCGCTTCTGCGATGAATTCCGGAAATCAACCGACATGTTCGGTTGAAACGCCCGCCCTGACGGGAAGGCAGTAATCATGTCACTCAAAATCAATGAGCTCTGCGTCAACTGCGACGTTTGCGAGCCAGCCTGCCCGAATCAGGCCATTTCCATGGGCGAGACGATCTACGTGATCGACCCGGCCCGCTGTACCGAGTGCGTCGGCCATTTTGATGAGCCGCAATGCGTGGTGGTGTGCCCTGTGGAGTGCATCGACCCGGACCCGGACATCCCTGAAACTCAGGATCAGCTGTTGGCCAAATTGTTTGGCTTGCAGCGCGATCACCCCGAACTTTACGAACCGGAGAATCCGTCGGCATGAAGATCATTGCCCGTTCCCTGATGTTGTTTGCGCTGGTATCGACGCCCGCTGCATGGGCGGCTGATGCGCCGCAGGCACGCGCATCGCACCCCGATGGCGCGGTGATTGCCAGTGGTCACTCGCTGGCCACCGATGCCGGCATGGAAATCCTCGCCAAGGGCGGCAATGCGTTCGATGCTGCCATCGCCGTGTCCTCGACGCTGGCGGTGGTTGAGCCGATCAGCTCAGGCTTGGGCGGTGGCGGTTTCTTCCTGCTGCACGATGCCAAGACCGGCAAGGACGTGATGCTCGACGCGCGCGAAACCGCGCCGGAGTCCGCCACGCCGGAACAGTTTCTGGACAAGAAGGGCGACCTGGACCGCGACCGTTCGGTCAACGGCCCATGGTCGGCTGGTATCCCAGGCTTGCCGGCGGCGTTGGTGCAGCTGGCGCGTGAACACGGCCGTCTGCCGCTGACCGAATCGCTGACGCCGGCCATCCGCGTTGCCACTGATGGCTTCCCGGTTTACGCGCGCATGGCAAATGGCTACGCCTCACGTCGCGAAGTGATGGAGCGTTACCCCGGGACGCGTGAGGTCTACCTGCGCAACGGCCGCCCGATTGCCGAAGGCGACCTGTTCAAGCAGCCGGAGCTGGCGCACACGCTGCAGTTGCTGGCCGAGAAGGGCTTTGACGGCTTCTACCGTGGCGAAACCGGCCGCAAGCTGCTGGCTGGCGTGAAGCAGGCCGGCGGCCGCTGGACCGCCGAGGAGCTGGTCGGCTACACGGTCAAGACCCGCGAGCCCATCGTCTTCAACTACCGCGATTGGAAGATCACCACGGCCTCGCCGCCGTCCTCCGGTGGTATCGCGCTGGCCGCAATGTTGCAGATTCTGGAAGGCTGGGATCTGAGCAAGATGGACCAGGCGCACCGCACCCACCTGGTGGTGGAAGCCATGCGCCGCGCCTATCGCGACCGCACCTTCTTCCTGGGCGATCCGGACTTTGTCGACATCCCGCAGAAGGTGCTGACCAGCCACGACTACGCCCAGGGCCTGCGCGCCACCATCCATCCGGAAAGGGCCACGCCCAGCGATATGTTGTCGGGTAACCCGACGCCGCTTGAAGACGACGAGACCACGCATTTCTCGATCATCGACAGTGAAGGCAATCGCGTCGGCGGCACACAGACGGTGAACCTGCTGTATGGCTCGGGGCTGATCCCGGCCGGCACTGGTGTATTGCTCAACAACGAGATGGACGACTTCGCGCTGAAGCCGGGGACGCCCAATGCGTTTGGTGTGATGGGTTACGCCGCCAATGCGCCGAAGAAGGGCAAGCGCATGCTCAGCTCGATGACCCCGACGTTCATGGAGAACGCGGACAAGGTCGTCGTGATCGGTACGCCGGGTGGTAGTCGCATCATCACCATGGTGCTGCTGGGCATCCTCGGTTACGACGATGGCCTGACCGCGCAGCAGGTTGCGGCCTTGCCGCGTTATCACCACCAGTGGCTGCCGGATCTGATCGAAGCGGAAGATGGCGCGTTCGACGTTGATACCATCAAGCAGCTGCAGTCCATGGGCCACAAGATCGACCTGCCGGGTGACACTGCTGCCGGCGGTCGTGGTTCCAGCCACGTGTGGGGCAACCTGCAGACGGTGGAGTGGGACCGTGCCAGCAATACGCTTTACGGCGGCAGCGATCCGCGTAACCCGGTGGGTAGCGCCCGGGTGGTAAAGCCGGAAAAGACCAACTGAGGTTGATCAATAAAAACCCCGCTTTCGAGCGGGGTTTTTGTATGGGGTGTTTGTGGCTTGTGATGGCTGCGTAGAGCGGGGCGGTGCTTCGCTGAAGGATTGCCAGGAAAGCCCCTGTCGCTCAGGGCTCGTATGTTCGATATTTGAGCGTTGAGAGCAAAATCCAGCATCAATCGGGTTGCCTGCGGATGGTCGAACATTTCAGAACAATCGTTACTGGCAGTGTCAATAATCCGGCGCTTCCAAATTGCGAATATTTAACGTGTGCCGGGTAGAATTTTTCATATGAAACTTTGGTCGATCCGCGGTAATTCGCAAAAACTCGATGGCGGCGCAATGTTCGGCAACGCTCCAAAAGCGTTGTGGGAAAAATGGTCGCCGTCGGATGATCTCAATCGCATTGAACTAGCGTGCCGGGCCTTGCTCGCCAGCCCGCTGGGCGGCAAGACGGTGCTGTTTGAAACCGGCATCGGTGCGTTCTTCGAGCCGAAGTTGCGTGAGCGTTTCGGCGTGCAGGAACCGCGCCACATTCTGATGGACTCATTGCGCGAAGCAGGTTTCGAGCATGAGGACATCGACGTGGTGGTGCTCAGCCATCTGCATTTCGATCATGCCGGTGGCCTGCTGGCACCATGGTCGGAAGGCCGCGAGCCCGAGCTGCTGTTTCCCAATGCCACCTTCGTGGTCGGCGCCGCGCATTGGGAGCGCGCGCGGCATCCGCATCCGCGCGACCGGGCCAGCTTCATCCCCGAATTGCCGGGCCTGCTGGAAGCCAGCGGACGGCTGGAAGTGGTCGCGGGCGAGTACTCAAAGACCTTGGGCGAATCGGTGCGTTTCAGCTACAGCGATGGCCATACGCCGGGCCTGATGCTGGCCGAAATCGTCGGCCCGGAGCAGGTCAACGGGCAGTCGCGCGGCGGTGTGGTGTTCTGCGCCGACCTGATCCCGGGGCGCTCGTGGGTGCACGTGCCGATCACCATGGGCTATGACCGCAATGCCGAGCTGCTGATCGACGAAAAGCGCGCCTTCCTTGAAGACAAACTCGCGCGCAACGTGCATCTGTTTTTCACCCATGACCCCGAGTGCGCGATGGCGCAGGTGGTGCGTGATGAGAAGGGCCGATTCGGCACTGCCCATGAAGTGGGCGAGTTGAAGGCGCGCACGTTGGCGGCCTGAGATGACGACTGTCATGCGCAACCGCTGACGTCTGGCGCTGTTCTTGCCGGATGGCGCCGTAGAAACTGATCCCAATTTCCACGACCGGATCAGTCCCTTGAACTTTCGCTCAGTGTTTCGCCGCATCCTGTTTGCCGGCACGTTGTTGCTGGCCCCTGGGGCCAGCTTGCTGGCAGCCCCCACCCTGACGGTAACGCTGCATGTCAGTGCGGAGCGAGCGACGACGATGGACATCTGGGAACCGGCAAAGGTTCGTGGTGTGGTCCTGTTTTCCAGTGGACACGGCGCTTGGCCGGAGCGGTATGACCGCTTGTTGCAGACGTGGTCCGATGCAGGTTTCGTGGTGCTGGCGCCACTGCATGTGGACTCGATGAAGTACCCGGAGCGTGATCGGTTCACGCTGCAGCAAAGCCTGGGTGAGCGCTTTGCCGACATGAAAGCAGCCAGCAGCTATGCCGCAGCGCATTGGCCGGGCATACCGGTCGCTGCGGGCGGCCACAGCCTCGGCACACTGATATCGACTGTGTTGGGTGGTGCATTGGCAAACCTCGGGCCGTTGCGTGATCCGTCGGTGGTCGCGGTGGTGGGCTTTTCGTCGCCAGGCAGGATTCCAGGCTTGATCGGGCCTGACTCCTATGCCTCGCTGGCTGTTCCGCTGCTGCTGGTCACCGGCGACAAGGATGTCGTGCAGGGATTCGTCAGCAATCCGGCCGATCATCTGTACCCGGTGGAGACCGCAGCCGCCGGTGACAAGATTGCCGTGGTGCTGCCCGGTGGCGATCACAACCTGATTGGCGGTGAAGCGGGCCAGTTCGAGCGGGCGCAGCAGCTGGGGACCGCGTTCCTGCAAGCCGAGCTGTTGGGTGACGAACAAGCACGCGAGGTGTTGGATGCGCCGGCGGCGGCTGGCGAACAGTGGTTGCGTCGCTGAGGTTGGTCATGGCGCGGTGCGGATTTCCGGGCGCATTGCCCCGGAAATCCGTTAAGAAACAGCCGACGTGATGTCAGGCTGATCCTGGTGAACAACGAAAACGCTGCTTCAGCTCACTGGAGTGGCAGCGCGTTGCCACTGTTCAAGCGTATTCAGTGAATACCGAAGCTGATGTTGTAGGCGGCGTTCTGGCCGCGACGTGCCGAGGCGCGCATCTGATAAACCTGCACGGTGTAGGTGCCGTTGGTCGGCAGCGTGCCGTTCCAGTCCTGGCCCACCGCACCACTGCCGATTGCTGTGGCGGCACCAGGCACATCGCCCGGGGCGAAGACGTTGAAATTGGCATTGCTGCTGCCGGTGATGCTTACCCGCATCGTCTGCCCAGCCCGTGCCGAGAGCGTGTAACGGGCGCTGTCGTAGCCTTTCACCGCGCCGGGCACGGTGGCGCTGCTTGCGCCCTTGGTGAAGTGAACCGCCGTGGTGGTGATGTTGTCCTGAGCCAGTGCCGGTGCAGTGGCGCAGGCCAGCAGCGTTGCAAATGCGAGCGTCGCGAAATGCTTCATGGAATGCTCTCTTGTCTTTGTCCGTGAATAAGCAACGCTACGCCGTTGGGTTGTCAGCGCGCGTCAATGCGGCGCGCCGCGCAAGGCGGCATTCATGCGAGCCGCGATGCGGATAGATCACCAAGTCATGCGGCAGGAACGCGCTGCGAGGCGCGATGGCTTCAGCCGACGCGCGTGCCGAAGATGCGGTCACCGGCATCGCCCAGACCGGGCAGGATGTAGGCCTTGTCGTTGAGGCGCTCGTCGATGGCGGCGGCGTAGATTTCCACGTCGGGGTGGGCCGCTTCCACGGCCTGCAGGCCTTCCGGTGCGGCGACCAGGAAGATGCCCTTGATGCGGCGGGCGCCGGCACGCTTGAGCATGTCGATGGTGGCGATCAGGGTGCCGCCGGTGGCCAGCATCGGGTCCAGGATTAGCGCATCGCGCTCTTCCAGTCGACCGGTCAGGCGTTCGAAGTACGGCACCGCTTCCAGGGTTTCTTCGTCGCGCTGCAGGCCGACCACGCTCACGCGGGCGGCGGGAATCAGCGACAGCACGCCAGTGAGCATGCCCAGGCCAGCACGCAGGATCGGCACCACGGTGATCTTGGCGCCAGCGATGCGCTGAACCTGCACTGGGCCCGCCCAGCCGGCGGTGGTGTGGGTTTCGGTGTCCAGATCGGCGGTGGCCTCATAGGCCAGCAGCGTGCCCAACTCGTTGACCACTTCACGGAAATCCTTGGTGCTCATGGCCGCATCGCGGAGCAGGCCGATCTTGTGCTGGACCAGGGGGTGACGGACTTCGACGATCTTCATGGCGGAGGTGCTACTGGGGAGATGCCACAGTTTGCCGTAGGCGTTCTGTACTAGGCCAGTACACCGCTGAAATATTCCCGCCTCGGGGCTGTCATGGTGGCGCAACCCAACGGACATAACGTGCGCACCCATCCTTTACACAGTTCCGGGGGCAGGTGTGCGCAAGAGCGTGTTGGTGGTGGCAGTAACGACCGTGGTGGCCTGCATGGCTGCTGCGCCGGCAGGGGCGCAGCAGGTGGCATCGGACGGATCGGTGGTGGCTGTCGCCGCCGCAGGCGCGGTGGACCTGGAGCGGATCGAGGTGCGTCCGCAGTTGGAAGCGCAAACTCGCGCGGTGGAGCTCAAGCGCGATGCCAATGGGATCCAGGACGGCATTGCGTCTGACTCCATGGGCGACTATCCGGACATGAACGTGGCCGAATCCCTGCAGCGTCTGCCGGGCGTCAGCGTCACCCGTGACCAGGGCGAAGGTCGCTTTGTGGTGGTGCGTGGTCTGGATGCGGCGCTCAACAGCGTCAGCATTGACGGTATCGCCGTGGGCACCCCGGAGGATTCATCGCGCGGTGCGCCGCTGGACGTGATTCCCACCGACTCGACCGAGCGTCTGCGGGTGATCAAGTCGGCCACGCCGGACATGCCGGGCGATGCCATCGGCGGCAGCGTGGTGGTGGAATCGGCCTCGGCATTCGACCGCGATGGGCGCTCGCTGAAGGGCAAGATTGAGGCCAGCCATCAGCAGCTGTCCGGTGAAACCAGCCCCAAAGCCGCTTTCAATTACAGCGAGGTGTTCAACGACACCTTCGGCGTGGCGCTGGGTGTGAACTACCAGAAGCGCACCTTCGAGTCGGACAACACCGAAGCGGCCTATGACACCTTCGACGGCGGCGCGGACGACGATCTGGTCGTCACCGAGCTGCAGCGCCGCAAGTACACCATCGAACGCGAGCGCACCGGTGCCAACCTCAATCTGGATTGGCACCCGGATGATGACAACCGCTATTACCTGCGCACGCTGTACAGCCGCTTCGACGATGCCGAAACCCGCCAACGGACCGTGTTCGGGCTGGAGGATGGCAGCATCAGCGCGCTGGGTAACGGGCGCTATCAGGTCGATGACCTGCCGGCCGATGCCATTTCCAAGCGCATGCGCTACCGCACCAAGGAAGAGAACACCTTCGCCGCCAGCATCGGCGGTGAGAATCGCCTGACCAACGCCGTGCTCGACTATCGCCTGGGTTATACAAAGACCCGCGAACGCGTGAATGACGAGATGGAGGCGCGCTTCAAGTACGACGGTGATGACCTGTCGGCCACCATCGACCAGAACAGCGGCATTCCGGGTTTGTCGCTCAGTGACAACGGTTGGACCGATAGCGCCAATTACAAGTTCGACCGTGTGGTGCTCGCACCCAAGCAGGTGGATGACAGTGAGCGCAGCGCGCAGGTCAATATCCGCTTCGACGGTGACCGCGCCAGCTACAAGTTTGGCGTGCTTGGCCGTTGGCGCGAGCGCGCGGTGAACGTGGATGAAGCCGAGCTGCGCAAGGGCCCGGCGGTGGACCTGACCACCTGGAACGGCGAAACCCTGGACCATCGCGGCGGCCCACTGGGGCAGGGCATGAGTTCGGCGGCGATGCGCAAGTGGTGGGCGACCAATGGCAGCCTGTACAGCGCACGTCCGCAGGAAGTGGCGGGCAATGTAATGGCCTCGCTGGAAGAGGACTACACCGCTAACGAAGACATCTTTGCCGCGTATGCAATGGGCACCTGGGACATCGGCGCACTGCGCGTGATCGGCGGCGTACGCGTTGAGAACACCCAGTTCGACGCCACTGGCAACCAGGTGGACATCGACGCCGATGGCAAGAACGCGGTCGTCACACCGCGCACTGCGAACAACAGTTACACCAACGTGCTGCCGGGCCTGCATCTGCGCTACGACACCAGCAACAATTGGGTACTGCGCGGCTCGGTCAACAAGACCGTGGCACGTCCGTCGTTCGGTGATGTGTCGCCGCGCCTGGGCGTGAACCGCGATGACATGGAAGTGCGTGTCGGCAACCCGATGCTGGATCCGTACGAATCCACCAATCTTGATTTCTCGATCGAGCGTTACCTGGGTGACAGCGGCATTGTTTCGCTGGGTCTGTTCAACAAATCCATCGACGGCTACATCGTGGAAACCATCACCGACGAGGACGCGGAATACCCGGGCTTCGACGTGACCCGCGCGATCAACGGCGACAAGGCCAAGGTGTTCGGTGCCGAGTTCAATTGGCAGCAGCAGTTGGCGTTCCTGCCGGGTGCTTGGTCGGGCTTGCTGGTGGGCGTGAGCGGTACCTGGCTGGACACCGATTACGACCCTGGTATTGCCGGCCGTCACAACGATGATTTCACCCTGCCGCGTGCATCCAAGAATGTATACAGCGCGCATGTCGGCTACGAGTGGGCGGGCTTCAGCACGCGCCTGGCCGGCGTGTACCGCAGCGAATATCTCGACACCATTGGCAAGAACAGTGCCTACGACATCTACGTCGCCCCGCACACACAGCTGGATTTCAGCCTCGACTACAAGGTCAGCAAGAGCATGAGTGTGTACTTCGAGGCATCCAACCTGCTCGACAAGCCGCTGGAGCTTTACCAAGGCGTGCGTTCGCGCACCCTGCAGAACGAAGAGTACGGCCGCACCTACGCGGTTGGCCTGAAGGTGGCGCTGTGAGGGCCGCGCTGCTGGGTGCCGCCGTCGCGTTGGCACTGACGGCTTGCCAGCCGACACCGAAGGCATCCCATCCGCCGACTGCCGCCGATGTTGCCGAAGGCGCCGTTGCGACAGCGCCGGCGGCAGTGGCGGTGGCCGAAGCGTTCCTGACCCCGATGACGCCAGCCGACAACATCGACTCGCCAGCCAGCTGGCGGGCCCCCGATGGCCAGCTGTGGCTGATCGCCACCGCCAAGGCCACCGACAAACTGGTGGTCTACGACGGCCAGACTGGCAAGCACCTGCGTGACGTGGGAAGCACGGGCAAAGCGCTGGGGCAATTTGATCGCCCCAATGGCATCGCGGTGACGGGTGACCTGGTATTCATCGTCGAACGTGACAACCGACGCGTGCAGGTGTTGCAGCTTCCCGATTTCAAACCGTTGGGCGTGTTCGCCAGCGGCGATCTGCGCAAGCCCTATGGCGTGTGGGTGAACCCGGCGCAGAACGGCTACGACGTTTACGTCACAGACTCCTATGACGATGGCGAAGATGCCGCGGGCAACGACATCCTGCCGGCGCTGGAGCGCTTGAACGAGCGCGTGCGTCGCTACCACGTCACTCTGGGCGGCAGTGGCGTGCAGGCCACTTTGGTGCGCAGCATCGGTGACACCACGCCGAAGGGCGCGTTGCGAGTGGTTGAGTCGATCTGGGGCGACCCGGCCAATGACCGTTTGCTGGTGGCCGAAGAAGACGAAACCTATGCCAGCGAGTTCAAGGTCTACACGCTGGCTGGCGACTTCACCGGCAACACGTTCGGCAATGGCATGTTCAAGGCGCAGGCCGAGGGTGTGATGCTGCGTACCTGTGGCGATGGCGGCTGGTGGATCACCACCGAGCAGGGCAAGGACCGCAGCGTGTTCCATCTGTTCGATCGCAAAACGCTGGCCCCGGTGGGTGCGTTCCACGGCAGTACCGTGGCCAACACCGACGGGATCTGGAATAGCCAACAGCCGTCGGCGCGGTTCCCGCAAGGGGCTTTGTATGCAGTGCATGACGATCAGGGTGTGGTGGCGTTTGATTGGCGTGATATCGCCAAGGCGTTGTCGCTGCCGCAGGACTGCGCGCTGTGACGTTCAGGGGTAAGAGGCAGTGGCTGCTGTTGGCAGCCACGATGGTGGCGGCCGGAGCGGTGGGGGTCGCTCCGGCCGCAGAGCCAAATACGCAGGTGCCGGCCGGCAGCCGGCATTACGCAGCCAGTGGGTTCCCGGATCGCATCGTCGCTTCGCCGGCACAGGACGCGGCCACCGGTTTCGCGGTGGCTTGGCGCACGTCGACTTTGACGGTGCCACCGATGCTGGAACTGGCGCTGGCAGGTGACTCGCCGGATATGGGGAACGTGCGGCAGGTCACCGCTGCTAGTCGCGTTCTGCAGAGCGAGAACGGCCCGTCGCAGCACCATCGTGCCGATATCGACGGACTGCAACCGGACACGCTGTACGCCTACCGCGTGCAGGGGCAGGACACCTGGAGTGCGTGGCATCACTTCCGCACCGGGGGTGCCGCCGGGCAGCCTCTGACCCTGCTGTACTTCGGTGACACCCAGAACAAGAACCTCAGTCACGTCAGCCGGGTGATCCGCCAAGGCTGGCAGACCGCACCGGATGCACGGCTGGCGCTGTTCGCGGGCGATTTGGTCAGTGGTGGCGACGGTCAGGATGATAGCGAGTGGGGCGAATGGTTCGCCGCTGGCGGTTGGCTGCTGCCGGGCATCGCGGTTGCACCGGCTGCGGGCAATCACGAGTACTTCGAGGAGTTCGAAGACACACCGCAAGAGCGTCGCGTACTGGGTGGGCACTGGCCGGTAACCTTCGCGCTGCCGAGCAACGGCGCCCCGTCCACTGCCAACACCACGTACTGGTTCGACTATCAGGGCGTGCGCGTGGTGGTGCTGGACGGTACCTCCGCATTGGATCTCGGTACGGCGCAGGCACAGGCGCAGTGGCTTGGCGGCGTGCTCGCTGACAACCGGCAGCCGTGGAGCATCGTGGTGGTGCACCAGCCGCTGTATCCATTGCGCGCCGAGCGCGACACGTCGGTACTGGCCACGCAGATTCGGCCGGTGCTGCAGCAGCATCGCGTCGATCTGGTGCTGCAGGGCCACGACCACACGTACGGGCGCCGTGCTGATGACAACGCCGCATTACCGCAGTACATCTCGTCGGTGGCCGGCCCCAAACAGTACCGGTTGTCGACACAGGCGCGGGCGACGATGGAGCCGGTGGCCGAGGACACACAGTTGTTTCAGGTGCTGCACCTCGACGGCAAGCAATTGCGCTATGAAGCACGCACCGCAACCGGCCGCCTGTATGACGCCTTTCAGATCAATCGTGATGGCAAGGGCCGGAAGCAATTCAGGGAATTGCGCGAAGGCCGCATCGCCCCGCGTGACTGCCCGCGCCCGGTGTCGCCCAAGGGTCGTGACGACCGGTGTTGGGAATGATCGGGTTCATGCCCCGAGGAATGCCTATGAAGCTGCGATTTGTCGCGATGATGCTGTGCCTGTTGCCGTGTGCAGCAGGCGCGGCGCCGGGTGTGGTCCATCCGTTCCAGCTTGCGCAGGCGACGAACGCCCCAGAGGAAGCCCTGCTGGTCGTGGAAATCCCAGCCGGTGGCGCGATCAAGTATGAAATGGGTGAGGGCGGCGAGCTGCGGGTGGATCGGTTTCTGTCGATGCCAGTGGCCTACCCGGCCAATTATGGTTCGATGCCGAGAACCTTGGCGGGCGATGGCGACCCGCTGGATGCGTTGGTGCTGACGCGCTTCCCGGTGCAGCCGGGCGCGGTGATCCGTTTCCGCCCATTGGGCGTGCTGCGCATGGTTGATCGCGGCGAGGCGGACGAGAAGATCGTCGGCGTGCCGGTGGATGCGGTCGACCCGACCTATCGCGATATGCGCAGCTTGGACGACTTGCCGGCAATGGAGCGGCAGCGCATCGAAGCCTTCTTCCGTGTCTACAAGCAGCTGCCAGACGGCGGCGACATCCAGCTCAATGGCTGGGGCGATACGGCTGAGGCGCGGCAGATCATCGGGCGAGCGTTGCAGCAGTATCAGCGACAGAATCCGTAAGCCCTGCGAGTGCCAGACCGAAGCGCGCGACGCTTCACGACATGACTTCCGCGCTGCGCCTATAATTTGGCCCGTCGCCGAGTGCTGGGGAGTTGCTGCGGCGGAGCAAGCCAGGCCGAAAGGTCGGCCGGCTTCGATGACGGCCCGCTCCAGATTCCAGCCAAAAGCGAAGACCCACACATCGCCCTGGCGGGAACGGCGCGGGGTGCTCATCACGGAGGATAGTCATGCGAGCAGGCAAGTTTTTGGTCAAGACAGGGGCAGTGGTGTTGCTGGCTGCCGTCGCTTGGGGCGCGACAGCACAGCAGGTGCCGCTGCAGGAAGAGTTCGTAAACCCGAGCGAAGTCGTGTTCGAGGGCGGACAGGCCTATGCCGACGCCGGTGGCGGCAGGCTGGAGCGCCTGCACAGCCGCAAGCAGGACGGGGAAACCGTTTACTACCGCATGGTGCGTTACGACAACGAGTTGGGCTATGTCGACAACGATGGTGATGCTGTTGCATCGCAGGGCGTGAGCGCCAGCGAATCGTTGGGCGCTACGCCTTATCGCTATTACGGCTCCGGGCACCTGTCCCGTCCGGATTTCTACAACAGCCCGTATAACCGCGATGCGCGTCAGCGCTATTGGGGCCCCGGTTACTTCGGCAGCTGCAGCCGCTATGACGGGTGCCGCGAAGTGCAGTACGTGCCGTTGGTACCCGTTGTGCCAGTGGTGCCGTACTACCGCTCGGGGTATTGAGCAGCATCTTCTACGGATGAAGCCGCGGCTATTGGCCCTTCCGCTGTAGGAGCAGCCAGAGCCGCGCGTGGTCTGCAGCGTGGCAAAGGGGCTCGCATCGCTGGGGTCCTTTCAGGCCATGATTCCTGCATAGGCGGGAATCATTCCATTTTGTGAAATGGGCGGCGAATGGCAGTGGAAAAGAGCCAGAGCCAGGAGCCAGAGCGATTCCCCCCTGAGCGGGGATGACGGTCTGGAGGCGGCCTGGCTACTTGAGTGCTAGCCGCACTTCGCTACGCCGAACGCCCAATCCAAAACAGATTTCGTAATCCGGGTAAGTGCAGCGCCGCCGGGTCTGTCGTGGTGACCTCGCTGGCATTCCCGCGCGGCAAGGCTGGATGAAATCTGCCGGCTCCGCAGCGACGCATGCTACCCGGGCGCTTCGCTTGCCCGGGCAATACGCAGACCATCAACACGGCGCCTGCCAACCATCGCACGCCGTGTCGATGGCCTTCAGGCGTTGAGCACTTCCAATAGGCGGCCATCGGGCAGCTTCAACCCTTGTGGGCGCTGCTGGGTCTCGATGAGTTCTGCCAGGCGGCCGGCGTTCGGGCACTGCAACATCATGTAGTTGACGTCGAAGTTGAGCTTGTCCACCAGGAAGTCGATGAACGCGCGGACCTTCGGCGACACCATGCCGCCTCCGGCAAACACGGCGTTGAAGTCGTATTCCGGCCCGGTCCAACCGGCCAGTACGCGACGCAGCATGCCGGACTCGACGAAGGGCTTGGCCATCACGTCGCTGCTCAGCATCAGGCCTTCACCGGCCACCAGCATGGTGTTCAGCGCGGCGGGGTCGTTGGCGACCAGTGCCGGGTTGACCGTGAACTCCTGCATCTCGCCACCCGCTTCGGCCAGCGTCCAGCTGAAGCGGTTGTTGTGGTTGTGTGCCTTGCGTACCGCCAGCGTGCGATGGAACTGCAGTTCGCTGGGGTGGCGCGGCTCACCGTAGCGCTGGATATAGCCCGGGCTGGCGAATACCTGGCTGCGCAGTCGGCCCAGCTTGCGCGCGACCAGGTTGGAATCGGGCAATGGCCCGACCCGCAATGCCATGTCGGTTTCACCTGCGATGAGGTCCAGCTTCTCGTTGCCCAGGTGCATGTCCACGCGGATTTCCGGGTACTGCGCCTGGAACTGGTTCAACAGTGGTGCAATCCACATCGTGCCCATGGAGTAGGGCACGGTGAAGCGCAGCCAGCCGCGCGGGCCGGACTGGAGCTGGCTCACTGCGCTCTCGGCCTGCTCCAGTTCGCGGGCAATGCGTTGGCAATGTTCGTAGTAGACGGTGCCCGCTTCGGTAAGGCCGAGGCGGCGGGTGGTCCGATTCAACAGGCGTGCACCGAGCCGGCTTTCCAGCTCCTGCACCTTGCGGCTGACGGTGGTCTTGGGTTGCCCAAGCAGACGGGCGGCGGCGGTGAAGCTGCCCTGTTCGACCACCTTCACGAAGATCAGGGTGTCATTGAGATCGTTGGCCATTGGGGGCGCTCTAGCGGCAGCGGGATTGTGCCGGCGACGGGATGATTATTCCCTTGAATTCGTACTAATCAAGTCTGGATTAGAGGA
Source organism: Stenotrophomonas sp. Iso1 (assembly GCF_027497995.1). GTDB lineage: Bacteria > Pseudomonadota > Gammaproteobacteria > Xanthomonadales > Xanthomonadaceae > Stenotrophomonas. The sequence goes on from NZ_JAODBT010000001.1 coordinate 1,796,521, forward strand.
TTACTGTTTCGTCCTCCGCCAAGTCCGGATTTGCAGCCATGCGCCTGCGCCACCTTCCCGAGTTCCGCCAGACCCGCCGTATCCCGGCGTTCTCCGGTAATGCTGGTTACCGTTTTCCCGTCAACAAGCTGAATTCGTTGAACTTTGAAACCCTTTTCAGCGGTCCCGACGTCGCCGCTGAGCGCAAGGATGATGAGGTGAAGCGAGGTGGTTTGATGACTTTGCTGCAGGTCTTTGTCCCATCAATGGGAGAAAAATTTCCGTGAGCGGGACACTGGTGTCGCGTATTCAGCGGCGACGCAGCACCGGTTTCGACGGTGTGTGCGCAGCGTCGCGCAGAAGTGCCTTGGGTTGTTGCGCTGCGCATGGCCGCACGCCCGGTCGATTTGGTTTTTCGTTTTCTTTCCACTCCCCCATGGATGCATGACATGAACGGTATCTCCTTCCCCTCCCGCATCACGCGGCGCCTTGCCACTTTCGGCATGTCCGCACTCGCTCTTGCCGTGCTTGCCGCTTGCAGTGGTGGTCACGCAGAAGAAGCCGGCATGCCGCCGGCACCGCAGGTCAGTGCCGCCCCGGTGCTGGTCAAGCAGGTCAGCCAGTGGGACGAATTCAGCGGCCGCGTCGAAGCGGTACAGAGCGTTGAACTGCGCCCGCGCGTGTCCGGCTATATCGACAAGGTCAATTACGTCGAAGGCCAGGAGGTGAAGAAGGGCGATGTGTTGTTCACCATCGATGCGCGCAGCTACCAGGCCGAGTTCAATCGCGCGCAGGCCGAACTGGCACGCGCACGCACGCAGGCAGCGTTGGCACGCAGTGAATCCGAACGTGCTCGTCGCCTTGCCGAGCAGCAGGCCATCGCAGCGGAAACGGCAGAGCAACGTCGCGCCGCTGCCGACCAGTCCGGTGCGCAGGTCATGGCGGCTCAGGCAGCCCTGGATGCAGCGCGCTTGAATCTGGAGTTCACCAAGGTGCGTGCACCGATTGACGGCCGTGCTGGCCGCGCGATGGTCACCGCCGGCAACCTGGTCACCGCAGGCGATGCCGCCAGTGTGCTGACCACGCTGGTGTCGCTGGATACGGTGCATGTCTACTTCGATGCCGACGAAAGCACCTTCCTGCGTTACGCGCAGATGGCACGCAAGGGCGAGCGCCCAAGCGAGCGCGACGAAGCATTGCCGGTAAAGGTGGGTCTCAGTGGCGAAGAGGGCTTCCCGCATGACGGCAAAGTCGACTTCCTCGACAACCAGGTAGCACGCAGCACCGGCACCATCGGCGTGCGTGCATTGCTGGACAACCGCGAGCGTCTGTTTACGCCGGGCTTGTTTGCGCGTGTGCGGTTGCTCGGCAGCGGTGAGTTCCAGGCTGTGTTGATCGATGACAAGGCAGTGCTCACCGACCAGGACCGCAAGTACGTCTATGTGGTGGACAAGGACGGCAAGGCGCAGCGCAAGGATGTGCAGCTGGGCCGTACTGCCGAAGGCCTGCGCATTGTCGAGATGGGCCTGGCGGCCGGCGACAAGGTGATTGTTGATGGCGTGCAGAAGGTATTCATGCCGGGCATGCCGGTGCAGGCCAAGCCGGTGGCGATGCAGGCATTGCCCGCTGCCGGTGGCAAGACCGCATCGCTGAACTGATCCACGGTTTCGTTTGATGCCGGCGCAGTGCCGGCCCCAAGCCCTCGCCCGTAATGGGCGAGGGCAGGGCGGCTGTTTGCCGTCGTCAGCCCTTTCAAGGACTTCCCCCTTATGGATTTTTCCCGTTTCTTCATCGACAGACCGATCTTCGCGGCGGTGTTGTCGATCATGATCTTTGCCGCCGGCTTGATCAGCATTCCGATGCTGCCAATCGGTGAGTATCCGGAAGTAGTGCCGCCCTCCGTGGTGGTGCGCACGGTGTACCCGGGTGCCAACCCCAAGGTCATCGCCGAGACTGTTGCCACTCCGTTGGAAGAAGCGATCAACGGCGTCGAGGGCATGATGTACCTCAAGTCGGTGGCCGGCTCTGACGGCGTGCTGCAGATGACCATCACCTTCCGCCCGGGCACCGACCCGGACGAGGCGGCGGTGAAAGTGCAGAACCGCGTCGCTCAGGCGCAGGCACGTCTGCCCGAGGACGTGCGCCGGCAAGGCGTGACCACCCAGAAGCAGTCGCCCACCTTCCTGATGGTGGTGCACCTGACCTCGCCCAAGGGCAAGTACGACACGTTGTACCTGCGCAACTACGCGCGCCTGCACGTCAAGGATTCACTGGCACGTATTCAGGGCGTGGGCGATGCGCAGATCTTCGGCGGTGGTGACTACGCCATGCGCGCATGGCTGGACCCGGACCGCGTGGCCTCTCGGGGGCTGACTGCCAGCGACGTGGTACGTGCGATGCGAGAGCAGAACGTGCAGGTTTCGGCCGGCCAGCTCGGCGCGGAGCCGATGCCCAATAGTCAGTTCCTGACCCTGATCAATGCCCAAGGTCGCCTGCGCAGCGAACAGGAGTTCAAGGACATCGTGCTCAAGAGCGGTGTCGATGGTGAAGTGGTGCGTTTGTCGGATGTGGCGCGCGTCGAGCTGGGCGCGGGCGATTACACGCTGCGTTCGCAGCTGGATGGCAAGAACGCAGTCGGCATCGGTATCTTCCAGGCACCGGGTGCCAACGCGCTGGAGATCCGCGATGCGGTGATCGGCACGATGGACGAAATGCAGAAGGCCTTCCCGGACGACGTGAAGTACGAAGCGGTGTACGACACCACCATCTTCGTGCGCGACTCCATCAAGGCGGTAGTGACCACGTTGCTGGAAGCCATCGCTCTGGTGGTGCTGGTGGTGATCCTGTTCCTGCAGACCTGGCGTGCCTCGATCATTCCGTTGATCGCGGTGCCGGTGTCGATTGTGGGTACGTTCGCCGCGCTGTACATGCTGGGTTTCTCGATCAACACACTGAGCCTGTTTGGATTGGTGTTGGCGATTGGCATCGTGGTCGATGACGCCATCGTGGTGGTGGAAAACGTCGAACGAAACATCGAGGAAGGCCTGTCGCCTACCGCGGCTGCGCACCAGGCGATGAAGGAAGTGTCTGGGCCAATCGTCGCCATTGCGCTGGTTTTGTGTGCGGTCTTCGTGCCGATGGCATTCCTGTCTGGCGTGACCGGGCAGTTCTACAAGCAGTTCGCGGTGACCATCGCCATCTCGACGGTGATTTCGGCGATCAACTCGCTGACCCTGTCGCCGGCACTGGCCGCGCGTCTGCTCAAGCCGCATGGCGCGCCCAAGGATGGCCCGAGCCGTCTGATTGACCGTTTGTTCGGTTGGGTGTTCCGTCCGTTCAATCGCTTCTTCAAGTCCAGCTCGGAAAAGTACGAGCGTGGCGTGTCGAAGATCCTCGGTCGTCGCGGCGCCGTGTTCGTGGTCTACGCGATCCTGCTGGTGGGTACTGGCGTGATCTTCAAGTTGGTGCCGCCTGGCTTCATTCCGACGCAGGACAAGCTGTACCTGATTGCCGGTGTGAAACTGCCTGAAGGTTCGTCCATCGCGCGTACCGATGAAATGCTGCGCAAGGTCGCCAAGATTGCTCAGGAAACCGATGGCGTTGCACACACCATTTCGTTCCCGGGTTTGAATGCGCTGCAGTTCACCAACACGCCCAACACCGGCGTGGCCTTCATTCCGCTCAAACCGTTCAACGAGCGTCATGGCCGCACCGCTGCGCAGATCAATGCGGAGATCAACCAGAAGATTGCCGGGCTGCAGGAAGGTTTCGCGTTCGCGATGATGCCGCCGCCGATCCTTGGTTTGGGTAACGGCAACGGCTACCAGATGTTCATCGAGGACCGTGGCAATCTCGGTTACGGCGCGTTGCAGAATGCGGTGCAGGCGATGCAGGGTGCCGTGGCGCAAACCCCAGGTATGGCGTACCCAATCACCAGCTACCAGGCCAACGTGCCGCAGCTGGATGCGGAAGTGGATCGCGTCAAAGCCAAAGCACAGGGCGTGCAGCTGACCGAGTTGTTCGACACGCTGCAGACCTACCTCGGCTCGGCGTACGTCAACGACTTCAACCAGTTTGGCCGTACCTGGCAGGTGATCGCTCAGGCCGATGGCCAGTTCCGTGACAGCGTGGAAGACATTGGCAAACTGCGCACCCGCAATGATCGCGGGGAGATGGTGCCGATTGGTTCGATGGTGACCATCAAGGAAACCTACGGCCCGGACCCGGTGCTGCGCTTCAACGGTTACCCGGCGGCCGATCTGGCGGGCGAGGCAGACCCGCGCATGCTGTCTTCGGCTCAGGCGATGAACAAGCTGACCGAGATCGCCGGCAAGGTGTTGCCGGTGGGTATGACCACCGAGTGGACCGACCTGAGCTACCAGCAGGCCACGCAGGGCAAGGCAGCCTTCATCGTGTTCCCGGTGGCGATTCTGCTGGCGTTCCTGGTGCTGGCTGCGCTGTACGAAAGTTGGTCGCTGCCGCTGGCGGTGATTCTGATCGTGCCGATGACGTTGCTGTCTGCCTTGTTTGGTGTGTGGTTGACCGGTGGCGACAACAACGTGTTCGTGCAGGTGGGTCTGGTGGTGCTGATGGGGCTGGCGTGTAAGAACGCGATCCTGATCGTCGAGTTCGCCCGCGAACTGGAAATGGGTGGCAAGGGCATTGTTGAAGCGGCGCTGGAAGCCTGCCGTCTGCGTCTGCGTCCGATCGTGATGACGTCCATTGCTTTCATCGCCGGCACGGTTCCGCTGGTGTTGTCGCATGGTGCAGGTGCCGAGGTGCGTTCGGTGACCGGTATCACCGTGTTTGCCGGCATGTTGGGCGTAACGCTGTTCGGCCTGTTCCTGACGCCAGTGTTCTACGTCGCGCTGCGCAAGTTCGTCACCCGCAACGGTGGCGGCAAGCTCGCGCAGCATGGTGAGCCGACCATTCACCATTGACAGAGGCATTAGTGGAGAGGCGTGAGGAGTGAGGAGCGTTGGACGTAACAGCAGTCGCCATCACCTCTTGCCCTTGGCTCACGCGCTTGATCCGTCATTCCCGCGAAAGCGGGGATGGCGGCCAGAAAGTGGTCTACAGCCGTCCCAAATTGAATCCCCCATGAGAAGAATCCAATGAGCAATCACAACGAAAAAATCGCGCTGGTCACTGGCGCTACACGGGGCATCGGTGCCGAAACGGTCCGCCAGCTGGCTCAGTCCGGCGTGCACACGTTGCTGGCCGGCCGCACGCGTGAGACAGCGGTGGCGCTTGCGCTGAAGCTGCAAGCCGAGGGCCTGCCGGTGGAAGCACTGCAACTGGATGTGACCGATGCCGACAGCATCGCCATCGCGGTGGAGCACGTCACCGAACGTCACGGCCGTCTCGACATCCTGGTCAACAACGCGGGCGTGCTGATGGAGAACCCGGCAGTGGCACCGTCAGCACAATCGCTGGATGCCTGGCGCAGCACCTTCGAGACGAACGTATACGCCCTGGTCGCCGTGACTCAGGCGTTCCTGCCATTGCTGCGGCAGTCCGATGCCGGGCGCATCGTCAACGTATCCAGCGTGCTGGGTTCGCAGACGCTGCATGCTGACCCGACGTCCGATATCTGGGACTTCAAGATTCCTGCCTACAACGCTTCCAAGGCGGCAGTGAACAGTTGGACGCTGAGCTTGGCCTACGAACTGCGCGACACGCCCATCAAGGCCAATTCCGTGCATCCGGGCTACGTCAAAACCGATATGAATGGCGGTGAGGGTGAGATCGAAATCGCCGACGGCGCGCGTTCCAGCGTGCAGATGGCGCTGATTGGCAATGACGGCCCGACCGGCAGCTTTACTTACCTGGGCGAGGTGTTGCCATGGTGATACGCATGTTGACCGCAGCCGTTGCCAGCGCATTGCTGGCCGGCTGCGTCAGCGTCGGCCCGGACTACAAGGCACCACCGCCGCAAGCGGTGCAGCTGCAGGGTAGCGTTGATCCATCCTTCAGCAATGCTTCGCCGGTCGCGAATTGGTGGTCGCAGTTCGACGACCCGGTACTGGCGGAACTGGTGCATGGTGCGCTGGCGGGAAACCTTGATCTGCGCATTGCGATGGCGCGGGTGCGTGCAGCACGCGCGGTGTTCACCGAGCAGCGCCTGGATCAGGCGCCGCATGTGACGGCGGGTGGCAGCCAGGATCGCCGCAAGCAACCCGATCCCACGCAAGGCGGGGAGCGTGTTTACAGCGAAAGCTATCAGCTGGGTTTTGATGCTGGCTGGGAGCTGGATCTGTTCGGCCGGCAGCGGCGCGCCGCTGAAGCGGCCCGTGCTGACCTGGGTGCCGAGCGTGACAGTCTGGTCGACGCGCAGGTCACGGTTGCTGCCGAAGTGGCGCGCAACTATTTCGAGTTGCGTGGCACGCAGAAGCGTATCGCGGTAGCGCAGCAAACGCTGATAAACCTGCGCGACACCCAGCAGCTCACCGAGACCCGGTGGGAGCTGGGCGCTGGGAGCGAATTGGATGTGCAGAGCAGTCGCGCGCGGTTGAAAGCGATTGAAGCCGACATCCCGTTGCTGGAAGTGGTGCAGGTGCAATCGCGTCACCGTTTGGCGGTGTTGCTGGGTCGGCGACCGGATGCATTGAATACGCTGTTGCAGCCTCGCGAAGTGCCGGCATTCGCCAAGGCATTGCCGCTGGGCGACACCACCGATCTGCTGCGTCAACGTGCGGATGTACGTATTGCTGAGCGTCGTTTGGCTGCAGCAACTGCACGTGTTGGTGTTGCCACTGCAGATTTGTTCCCGCGTATCAGCCTGAGTGGTTTCGTCGGCTTCCTCGGCGGCGATGCCAACGGCCTGGTCAACGGCAACAACAAAGCGTGGTCACTGACCCCGTCGATCAGCTGGGCCGCGTTCGACTTCGGTACCGTGCGTGCACGTTTGCGTGCAAGCAAGGCGCAGGCCGATGGTGCCGCTGCAGAGTACGAACAGGCGGTGCTACTGGCATTGGAAGACACCGAGAATGCGCTGACGCGCTATGCCAAGGAACAGGCGCGGTTGGCGATCATTGCCGAGCAGGCGCAGGCAGCACGTCGTGCGGCTAGCCTGGCGCAGATCCGCTACCGCGAAGGCTCCGAGGACTTCCTCGCGTTGCTGGATGCACAGCGTAATCAGCTGGCTGCCGATGACGCGTTGGCAGCGGCAGAGGCCACGGTCAACGTCAATGTAGTGGCGGTGTACAAAGCCTTGGGCGGTGGTGTGCAGTCGGCGGAAACAGTAGCTCGTCTGCCTTGAATGGGCGTGCTCTGGTAACTGCAGTTTCCTAGCTCCCGCTCCGCAGCGGGGCTCTTGTATCCCTTCCAAAGGGTTCGTCGGGCTACGAATTTCAGGCCGCACACGGTCCGTTTCTCACCATGAGAGCGGGATTGGGAGCGGGGGATTGCAACAAGAAAGAGGCGGCCAATGGCCGCCTCTTTCATTCAACGCTCAGTTCAAACCGCTCAAGCCGCGTTGGCCTGCTCTCGGCGTGGGCCTTCAACCAGCGCGCGGCCGACCATCTCCACCAGCAGGTCCAGCTCTTCCTCATCCATATCGAAGTGCGGCGTGAAGCGCAGCGAATTCTCGCCACCATGGATGACGTTGACGCCATGCATGCGCAGCCACTCTTCGGTGGAGTTGGTGCCGTAGCACTTGAACTGCGGTGCCAGTTCGCAGGAGAACAGCAGGCCAGTGCCCTGCACCTTGGTGATCAACCCGCCGAGCTTGGCCTTGAGGGCCTCCAGCTTCTGCACCGACTGCTCGCCACGCAGGCGAATGTTCTGCCGGACTTCCGGTGACAGACGGGCGAGGGTGGCGCATGCCACGTCCAGCGCACGCGGGTTGGTGGTCATGGTGTTGCCATACACGCCCTTGCGATACAGGCCGGCGGCGTGTGCGGTAACAGCCAGCACTGACAGCGGGAACTGCGCGCCGTTCAGTGCCTTGGAATAGGTTTCCATGTCCGGCGGGTCGAGCGTCTCGTAGCCTGGGTAATCCACGAAGGACAGCGTCCCGTGTGCGCGCAACGCTGCTTGAATGGAGTCGATCAACAACAGGCTGCCGTGCTCGCGGGTCAGCTCGCGTGCCAACTTGTAGAAGCTAGCAGGCACGGCGCGGCCCGGGTCACCTTCGCCCATCACCGGCTCCAGGAACACCGCTTCGATGAACCAGTTGTTGGCTTCGGCATCGGCAAATACCTTGCGCAGCGCAGCTTCGTCATACGGAGCGATGGTGATGACGCTGTTCTCGCCGCGATAACTGGCCAAGTGCTGGTCGTAGGTCTTGCGGCTGGAATCGGAGTACAGCGCCGGGCGATCGGTTCGGCCGTGGAAGCTGCCCTTGATCACCACACGCTTGATGGTGGCGCCGGCATGGCGCGCACCCAGGTCAGTCTGCAATTTGGCATTGATATCAGCGATGCGCGCGGCCAAGCCGACGGCTTCGGAACCGGAGTTCAAACACATGAAGTGTGAGAACGGACAGCCACCACGGCTGTGGCCGATTTCCTTGCGCATCGCCTGGGTGAAGCGGCGCTGGGCCAGGCTCGGGGTCATGATGTTGGCCATCACCTGCGGTTTTGCCGCAGCGGCCATCACATCAGCCGGAGTGTGGCCGAAACCGAGCATGCCGTAGCCACCGGCGTCGTAAAGCACTGCGCCCTTGAGTGAGATCACCCACGGGCCATAGGCGGCCAGCGCGATGTAGGGCACCACTGCGTCATCGGCGTAGAAGTTGACGAAGCCGGCCTGCATCGCGGCAATCTGGTCTTTCTCGTCCAGGTCCAGCAGATCGGCAACTTCACCTTTGACTCGGGTGTATTCGTTGCCAGCCGCTGCGATGGCGCGGGCCAGGTCGGGATGGGCGATGGCCAAGCGCTCGACGCTGGCATCGTCCAGGCCTTGGGTAAGGCGGGTGCCAGCGTGCGCGCGAAGCGGGGCGAGGGGGCCGAGTACGGTCATGCTCATCTCCAGAATTTTCTTGTATAGCCATTATCTGGAGATTCTGGACACATGGCAGCTGTGATCTCGACGATTTTTCGGTTAATTTCGTCGAATCGACGAAACTGGTGTGCAATGTGAAGATTTCCCCTGCTGATGAGCGCCTGCTTTCCGTCCTGCGTGAAGACGCTCGCGCCTCCACCGCACAGATCGCCCGTCGACTTGGGCTGTCGCGTACCACCGTGCAGAGCCGTATTGATCGCCTGGAACAACAGGGGGTGATTGCCGGCTACACCGTGCGCACTCACGAGGACTACGAGCAGGGGCAGGTACGCGCCCATATATTGATTACGGTGCTGCCGAAGAAGATGCCCGCAGTGGTGAAAGCCCTGCGCGATATCCCGGAGGTGCGTTCGCTACATTCGGTCAGCGGCAACCACGACCTGATCGCGATGGTGGTGGTGGGTGGGGTCAGCGAAATGGATGTAGTCACCGACGCCATCGGTGCGGTGGATGGCGTGGAGCGCACCACCAGCGCAATTATTTTGTCGACCAAGTTCGAGCGGTGAGGGAAGAAGTGGGGGCAATGGCGGGATGAAAAGCAAAATCCCCGTCGGAGCTACAATACCCGGCTCCCCGCAAGACGTTCCGGCCTTGAAGAAGTCCGATTTCAATTACGAACTGCCCGAGGCGTTGATCGCCCAGGCCCCATTGGCTGAGCGTTCGGCCAGCCGTCTGTTGCTGGTGCCGCCAGCGCCTGGTGTGTTCGATGACCGCCATATCCGTGACCTGCCGCAGTTGCTGCAGCCCGGCGACCTGCTGATCTTCAATGACACGCGGGTCATCCCGGCGCGTCTGTTCGGCCAGAAAGCCACCGGTGGCCGGGTCGAGATACTGATTGAGCGCCTGCTCGGTGGCCAACAGGCTCGCGCCCAGATCGGCGCCAGCAAATCGCCCAAGCCGGGCAGCCGCATTCAGCTCGATGCCGGCGGCGAAGCCGAAGTGCTGGGCCGCGATGGCGAGTTCTACGTACTGCGTTTCGATATCCCCGAGCCGCTGGAATCTTGGTTGGTACACGAAGGTCGTCTGCCATTGCCGCCGTATATCCACCGCGAACCCGGTGCTGATGACCGCGAGCGTTACCAGACCGTGTTCGCCAAACAGGTGGGCGCGGTGGCGGCGCCGACCGCGGGCCTGCATTTCGACGAAACCTTGCTGGCGCAGTTGAATGATCGCGGCGTGCAGTTCGGCCATATCACCCTGCATGTGGGTGCCGGTACCTTCCAGCCAGTACGGGTGGATGACCTCACGCATCACGTAATGCACCGCGAATGGCTCAACGTTGGCGCCGAGCTGGTGGACAAGGTGCGCCGCACCCGCGCTGCGGGCGGCCGTGTGATTGGTGTGGGTACGACCGTGGTGCGGGCGCTGGAGAGTGCGATGCGGGAAGGCGAGCTGCACCCGTATGCCGGCGAAACCCAGATCTTCATCACCCCGGGTTATCGCATCCGTAGCGTCGATGCCATGGTCACCAACTTCCACCTACCCGAGAGCACGCTGCTGATGATGATCAGCGCATTTGCCGGCAAACAACGGGTGTTCGAGGCCTACGCACACGCTATCGCACAGCAATACCGCTTCTTCAGCTACGGCGATGCGATGTTGCTGTTTCCCGCACAGGAGGGTGCGGCGGTTTGACGCAGTGGGCGTGGCAATGAAAATGAGATAAATTCTCATTTGAAACCGTTGCCGGCCACGCTGCCGGTTCCGACGACCACTTCTGGAGAATCAAATGCGTCATCCGAAGCGCGCCGCCGGCCATTTGGCTGCCTTGTGTTCCCTCATTCTTCTGGGCGCCTGCGCCAAGACCGACACCGCACCTGCTGCTGCGGATGGCAAGCCTGCCGTTGCGGCGGCAGGTGAGGTCAATCTTTACACCACACGCGAGCCGGGTCTGATCCAGCCGCTGCTGGATGCTTTTACGGCCGACACCGGCATCAAGGTCAACACCGTGCTGCTCAAGGACGGTCTGACCGAGCGTCTGGCTGCGGAAGGCGAGCGTTCCGCAGCCGATGTCCTGATGACCGTGGATACCGGCCGCCTGCTGGATGTGGTGGAAGCCGGGCATACCCAGGTCGTGGCTTCGGACGCTCTCAATACGGCCATCCCGGCCAACCTGCGTGGCGCTGATGGCCAATGGTTCGCCCTGTCGCTGCGAGATCGCGTGCTGTACGCGGACAAGGACCTGAAGCTGGACGGCTTCACCTATCAGGATCTGGCCGACCCGAAGTGGAAGGGGCGGGTATGCATTCGTTCGGGCCAGCACCCGTACAACACCAGCTTGTTCGCCGCGATGATCGCCCATGACGGTGCCGAGAAAACCGAAGCCTGGTTGCGCGGTGTGAAGAACAACCTGGCACGCAAGGCGGCGGGTGGTGATCGCGATGTGGCCCGCGACATCCTTGCCGGCATCTGTGACATCGGCATCGCCAACGCCTATTACGTTGGCCGCATGAAGAACGCCGAGGAAGGTTCCGAGCAGCGCGCCTGGGGCGAAGCCATCCAGGTGGTACGCCCGGTGTTTGCGGGCGCCGATGGCGGTACCCACGTCAACATTTCCGGTGCGGCCGTGGCCAAGCACGCGCCCAACCGCGACAACGCGGTCAAGCTGCTGGAATACCTGGTCAGCGATGGTTCGCAGAGCCTGTATGCGCGCGCCAATTACGAATACCCGGTCAAAGTGGGCGTTGAACTGGACCCGGTGGTGGCCAGCTTTGGGCCGATGAAGATTGATCCGCTGCCGCTGACCGAGGTGGTAGCCAATCGCAAGCTTGCCAGTGAGCTGGTGGACAAGGTTGGTTTCGACAACTGAGGGCTGCCCCGTAATGCGATCAGCCGGTGCCCTTGAACAGCGCACCGGCGTCGTTTTTTTCGGGGTGAGCGCATGATGATGCGTCGATGGAATCCTTGGCTGGCCACCGCTGTGCTGGCGTCCTTGCTCATGCTTGCGCCAGTGGCGGCGCTGGCGTTCTCGGCGCTGCAGGGCAGTGCGGGTTTGTGGGGCCATCTGTGGGCGAACGTGTTGCCCGTGGCGCTGCGCAATACCGTGTTGATGTTGCTGGGTGTCGGGGCGTTGGTCACCGTGTTGGGCACCGGCAGCGCCTGGCTGGTCACGGCCTACCGGTTCCCGGGCCAGCGCCTGTTGAGCTGGGCACTTTTGCTGCCCTTGGCGGTGCCAACCTACATCGCTGCCTACGCCTATCTGGATGTGCTGCATCCGCTGGGGCCGGTGCAGGGGCTGATCCGGGACCTGCTGGGTTACAGCAGTCCGCGTGAATTCCGCTTGCCGGACATCCGCCACCTGGCGGGTTGCATCGTGCTGTTGGGTTTTGTGTTGTACCCCTATGTCTACCTGACGACGCGTGCCCTGTTCATGACCCAGGCCGCAGGTCTGCTGGAAGCGGCGCGCACCTTGGGTGCGACGCCGGCGCAGTTGTTCCGGCAGGTGGCGTTGCCCCTCGCACGTCCGGCCATTGTCGTGGGTGTGGCGTTGGCGCTGCTGGAGGCGCTCAACGACATTGGTGCGTCTGAATTCCTGGGCGTACAGACACTGACCGTCTCCATCTACACCACTTGGGTCAGTCGTGGTGATCTGCCGGGAGCGGCACAGATCGCATTGGCGATGCTGCTGCTGGTGGCGGTGCTGCTGATGCTCGAAAAACATGGCCGGCGTCGCCAACGCTATGCCAGTACCTTGCGGCCGCGTCCCATGCAGCCACAGACCTTGCGGGGTTTCGGCGCCCTGTTGGCGTTTGCGCTGGGCGCCGTGCCGGTGGTGGTTGGGTTTCTGGTGCCCGCGAGCTACCTGGCTTGGGAGGCGGTAGGGCGCGTACGTGATGCAGGCGTCTCTCCCCAGCTGCTGGGTGCCTTGCAGAACACCTTGGGCATCGCGCTGGCAGCCACTGCGGTGGTGATGGCGGTGGGGTTGGTGGTGGCGTGGGCGTTGCGGCTTGCGCAGGTGCGGCGTAGTGGGCGACTGGCATCGGCCTGCAGCCGCATTACGTCGCTGGGTTACGCCATTCCCGGTGCCGTGCTGGCGATTGGTTTACTGGTGCCAATGGGTGCCCTGGATGCGGTGTTCGCGGAACTCCGCTTTGCCGTCGACGGCGGGCGGGCGCAGATGCTGCTGATGGGGTCGGCAACGGCCTTGGTCGTGGCTTACACCTTGCGCTTTCTTGCGATATCGGTAGGTGGTATCGAGGCGGGTCTGGCGCGCGTGCCGCCATCGCTGGACCAGGCTGCAGCCAACCTGGGCGAAAGTGCGAGTGGCATGCTGCGGCGCGTTCACCTGCCCCTGTTGCGACCGGCGTTTGCGGCGGCGGCGCTGTTGGTGTTTGTGGACACCATGAAGGAGCTGCCGGCCACGCTGGTGTTGCGTCCCATGAATTTTGAAACCCTGGCGACCTGGTTATATGCCGAGGCTGCACGGGGAACTTATGAGGAGGGTGCCGTGGCGGCCTTGTTGATCGTATTGAGTGGCCTGCTTCCGGTGATTCTATTGGCGCGTGCCGGTGCCGCCCATGGAGCGCGGCCATGATCGGTTCGCCGCAGTTGCAATTACAGGCGGTGCAGATCGGTTATGCAGGAGCCAGTGGTTTCAAGCGAGTGGTCGATGGCCTGTCGCTGGAGCTGGCACGCGGGGAAATCGGCTGTCTGTTGGGTGCTTCGGGTTGCGGAAAGACCACGGTGCTGCGCGCTATCAGTGGCTTTGAGCCGTTGCAGCAGGGCCGCATTGTCCTGGGCGGCCGTGAACTGGAAGGTCCGGGTGGCAGTGTGGCTGCAGAGAAACGTCGGGTCGGGATGATGTTCCAGGATTACGCGTTGTTTCCACACCTGGATGTCGCCGCCAACGTCGGCTTTGGACTGCGCGGGATTGTGCGGGCAAAGCGACAACAGCGGGTCAATGCGATGTTGCTGCAGGTTGGGCTGGACGGGCTGGGAGGTCGCTATCCGCATGAGCTCTCCGGTGGCCAGCAGCAGCGGGTGGCGCTGGCCCGCGCACTGGCACCGATGCCCGAGCTGCTGTTGCTCGACGAACCGTTTTCCAATCTGGATACAAGCACCCGCCAACGGCTGGCCGAGGAGCTGCGGCAACTGCTCAAAGCCACCGGCACTACGGTGTTGATGGTCACCCACGACCAGTCGGAAGCCTTTGCCATGGCTGACCGCATTGGCGTGATGCAGGGAGGGCGTCTGCTGCAGTGGGGCGCGGCGCCGCAGTTGTATCGGGCGCCAGGCGACGCATTCGTCGCCGGCTTCATCGGGCGTGGCGTGGTGCTGCCGGCGTCGCTGCTTGAAATGGGCGAGGGCAACGTACTGGTTCGGCCCGAAGATCTGCAGCTTGACCCTGCCGGCAGCTTGCGTGGCGTGCTGGAGTCGGTGGTGTTTCGGGGCCCGGGCTACAGCGGCTGGCTTCGTCTACCGGGTGGCGAGCGTTTGGCGCTGGATTTCAATGGCGCATCACCCCCTTCACCGGGGGAGAACGTTGCCCTGCGGTGGGTCAACCCCGCACCGGTACGCTTTGCGGGCTAGGTGCCGAGGGCGGCGATTCGCCCCGGCGGCGCATATCCGCGACAATTGCACGCATTCGATAGCTATCCACCTCAATGTCCAGACTGCAGTTCAAGCTCCAGAACACCGATGGCCGCGCCCGACGCGGCCAGTTGTCCTTCCCGCGCGGCACCGTGCAGACCCCGGCGTTCATGCCGGTCGGCACTTATGGCTCGGTGAAGGGCATTTTGCCGGAGCAGGTCCGTGCGCTCGGCGCCGAGATCATCCTTGGCAATACTTTCCATCTGTATCTGCGCCCGGGCCTGGATGTGATCGGCGACCACGGCGGCCTGCATGGCTTCTGCCGCTGGGATGGGCCGATCCTCACCGATTCGGGCGGTTTCCAGGTGTTCTCGTTGGCGCATCGCCGCAAGATCACCGAAGAAGGCGTCACCTTTGCTTCGCCCACCGACGGCGCCCGTGTGTTCCTGGGCCCGGAAGAGAGCATGAAGATCCAGAAGGTGCTGGATTCGGACATCGTCATGATTTTCGACGAATGCACGCCGTACCCGGCCACCGAGCCGGTGGCGCGCACCTCGATGGAGCTGAGCCTGCGTTGGGCCCAGCGCAGCCGCAATGCGCACGACGCAATGGGTAACGATGCCGCGCTGTTCGGCATCGTCCAGGGGGGCGTGCATACCGACTTGCGCAGCCGCTCGGCCGAAGGCCTCCAGCAGATCGGCTTCGACGGTTATGCCATCGGCGGGCTGGCCGTGGGCGAGCCCGAGCACGAGCGCAACGCCATGCTCGATCACATGCATCCGATTTTGCCGGCTGACCGCCCGCGCTACCTGATGGGCGTCGGCCGCCCGGAGGATCTGGTCGAAGGTGTGGCTCGTGGCGTGGACATGTTTGATTGCGTCATGCCTACCCGTAACGCTCGCAACGGCCACTATTTCACCTCGTTCGGCACGGTCCGCATCCGCAATGCCAAGTACGAGCGGGACATGAATCCGATCGAGCCGGGCTGCGGTTGCCATGCCTGCACCAGCGGCTACACGCGCTCTTACCTGCGCCACCTGGACCGTTGCAACGAGATGCTGGCGCCGATGCTGGGCACCATGCACAACCTGTTCTATTACGAAAAACTGATGGCAGACATGCGCGCGGCCATCGAGTCGGGAACCTTCCTGGCCTTCCGCGAGTCCTTCTATGCAGCCCGGGGCGCCAGCGTCCCGGCGTTGTCGGGGGAGTAAACGCGTTCACGCCGCCCGGGACGACGTCCCGGGGGCATGGCATACTTCACGGCTGACCCCCGTTTCGCGGTGACTTCCGGCGTAGGCCGGGCCGGTTGCCGCCCAACACCAAGGACACAAGATGAATCTGATGGCTATCTTTCTCCCCGTTGCACAGGCCGCTCCGGCCCCGGGCATGGGCACCTTCCTGCTGCCGATCGCGCTGATCGCGGTGATGTACTTCCTGATGATCCGCCCGCAGATGAAGCGCCAGAAGGAACACAAGGCGATGCTGGAGAAGATCTCCAAGGGCGACGAAGTGCTGACCTCGGGCGGAATCGCTGGCGTGGTCACCGACATCGGCGACAACTTCATCACCGTGGAAGTGGCCGACAACGTCCGCATCCGCGTGCAGAAGGCTTCCGTCGGCAACGTCCTGCCCAAGGGCACGCTGAAGTCTGCTGCCTGAGACTGAGTTTCCTTTCCGTCATGTCGTGACGCCGGGGAAGGTGTCACGCAGGAATCCGCAATGCTCGAATTTCCACGCTGGAAGTACTTTCTGATCCTGATCGTTCTGGCGGTCAGCACTTTGTACGCGCTGCCCAACATTTATCAGAAGGATCCGTCCGTACAGATCACCGCCAGTCGTGGCGGGCAGGTAGATGACGCACTCAAGCAGCGTGTCACCGCTGCACTGACCGAGGCTGGCGTTGCGCCCAAGTCGGTGGAAGAGGAGGGCGAGAACAACTTGATCGTCCGCCTGTCCTCGCTTGACGAGCAGTCCAAGGCCGCCGAGGTGCTGCGCGACACGACCGGTGAGAACTACTCGGTCGCGCTGAACCTTGCTTCGACCGTGCCGGATTGGCTGTCCAACCTGGGCGGCAAACCGATGGTGCTGGGCCTGGATCTGGTTGGCGGCGTTCACTTCGCCCTGCAGGTCGACCAGAAGGCTGCGGTGGACAAGCGCTTTGAAGCGTTCGCCGAAGACGTGCGTACCACGCTGCGTGACAACCGTGTTTCCTACCGTTCGGTGGAACGTCGTGGTGAAAGCGATATCCAGGTAGCTCTGGCCAATGCCGCCGATGCCGACAAGGCCCGTGCTGCACTGGCCAAGGCGCAGCCGACCTTCACCTACTCGGTGAACGGTGACCGCATCACCATCAGCGTGCCGCAGACGGAGATGAGCCAGATCGCCTCCGGTGCCATCGAGCAGAACCTGACCACGTTGCGCAACCGCGTCAATGAGTTGGGTGTGGCCGAGCCCATCATCCAGCGTCAGGGCGAAGACCGCATCGTGGTCGAGCTGCCGGGCGTGCAGGACACCGCTGAAGCCAAGCGCATGATCGGTGCAACCGCCACGCTGGAATACCGCGCAGTGGTGGATGGCAATGCTGAAGACGCCGTCACCAGTGGCCGCATTCCGCCGGAAGCCAAGTTGTACCGTGACCGTGCCGGTCGCCCGGTTCTGCTGAACAAGCGCACCATCGTTACCGGTGACCAGATGGTTTCGGCCACGACGAGCACCGACCAGAACGGTATGCCGGCAGTCAGCGTCAAGCTGAACAGCGTCGGTGGCCAGCGCATGTTCGACTTCACCAGCGGCAATGTCGGCAAGCCGATGGCAGTGGTGTACACCGAGCGCATTCCGCAGGTGACCGTGGTCAATGGCGAAGAGCAGCGCAGCTTCCGCGTCAAGGAAGAAGTGATCTCGGTTGCCAATATCAACGGCGTGTTCGGCAAGGAGTTCCAGACCACCGGCCTGGAGAAGACTGAAGCCGATGGCCTGTCCAAGCTGCTGCGTGCCGGTTCGCTGGCCGCACCGATGGACTTCGTCGAGGAATACGTGATCGGCCCGAGCCTGGGTAAAGAGAACGTGGATCGCGGCGTCAAGGCGGTGGTGTTCTCGTTCGTGTTCACCTTGGTCTTCTTCACCATCTACTACCGCATGTTCGGTGCGATCACCTCGGTGGCGCTGCTGTTCAACCTGCTGATCGTGGTGGCGGTGATGTCGATGTTCGGTGCAACGATGACCTTGCCGGGCTTTGCCGGTCTGGCGTTGTCGGTGGGCCTGTCGGTGGACGCCAACGTGCTGATCAACGAGCGTATCCGTGAAGAGTTGCGACTGGGCATGCCAGCCAAGGCTGCGATTGCCGCCGGTTATGAGAAGGCCTCGGGCACCATCCTCGACGCCAACCTCACCGGCCTGATCGTCGGCGTTGCGCTGTACGCGTTTGGTACCGGCCCGCTGAAGGGCTTCGCGCTGACCATGATCATCGGTATTTTCGCCTCGATGTTCACTGCGATCACCGTGTCGCGTGCGCTGGCGGTACTGATCTATGGTCGCCGCAAGAAGCTCCAGTCCGTAGCGATCTAAAGCGAATCCCTTCGCA
Organism: Stenotrophomonas sp. Iso1; assembly: GCF_027497995.1. Taxonomy (GTDB): domain Bacteria; phylum Pseudomonadota; class Gammaproteobacteria; order Xanthomonadales; family Xanthomonadaceae; genus Stenotrophomonas. The sequence goes on from NZ_JAODBT010000001.1 coordinate 1,814,618, forward strand.
AAAGCCCGCACATCCGTGTGCGGGTTTTTTAAGGAAAATCCTTGCATGAAACTGTTTCCGCTTCATATCGTCCCGAACGACACCAACATCGACTTCATGCGTCACCGCAAGCCCGTGCTTGCGCTGATGGTGTTCTTGTTGCTGGTTTCGGTGGCGATCATTGGTTTCAAGGGTTTCAACTACGCGCTGGAGTTCACCGGCGGTACCGTGGTGCGTACCCACTTTGAAAAGACCATCAACGCCGATGACGTGCGCGAGAGCTTGGCCAAGGCCGGCTTTGAGAACGCGCAGGTGCAGAGCGTGGGTGGCGGCAATGACGTGATGATCCGCCTGCAGCCGGACGGTGAGCACAACAACGCTGCCGATGCTGCGCAGAAGGTGGCTGAGAAAGTCCGTCAGGCCGTGACCACGGCCGACAACACGGCCACGGTGCAGCCCGGCGAGTTTGTTGGCCCGCAGGTGGGTAAGGACCTGGCAATGAACGGCGTGTACGCCACGTTGTTCATGGTGATCGGCTTCCTGATCTACATCGCCGCGCGCTTTGAGTGGAAGTTCGCGATGGTGGCAAGTCTCACCGCGTTCTTCGACCTCATCCTGACCGTGGCGTACATGTCATTGGTCGGCCGCGAGTTCGACCTGACGGTGCTGGCCGGTATGTTGTCGGTGATGGGTTTTGCCATCAACGACATCATCGTGGTGTTCGACCGCGTGCGTGAGAACTTCCGCAGCCTGCGTGTGGAGCCGCTGGAAGTGCTGAACCGTTCGATCAACCAGACGCTCTCGCGTACGGTGATCACGGCGGTGCTGTTCTTCCTGTCTGCACTTGCGCTGTACATCTATGGCGGCGAGTCGATGGAAGGCCTAGCCGAAACCCACATGGTGGGTGCGGTGATCGTGGTGATCTCGTCGATCATCGTGGCGGTACCGCTGTTGAGCATCGGCCCGTTCAAGGTCAGTAAGCAGGATCTGCTGCCCAAGGCCCGCGACGAGGAAGAGCTGGCCCGTCGTCCCTGACGGTTCAGCCTGTGAAGCGAAGAAAAGCCGCGCCCAGCGCGGCTTTTCTTTTGCCGGGCCGGCTGGCACGGCGAAGAATTCCATGCGGTAGCGTCGGTTGTGTTCGTTGCGGGTGCACACTACGATCCTCCCGGTTCAGCCCCTGCCGGTGGTTTCTGCTGCCGTCAGGTGCCGCTGTTTTCCTGCTTACCTAGTTGAGGTTTTCATGGTCATCAAACCGCGTGTGCGCGGCTTCATCTGCGTCACTACCCATCCGACCGGTTGCGATGCGGCGGTCAAGGAACAGATCGACTACATCACGTCCCAGCCCAAGCTGGCCAATGGCCCGAAGAGGGTGCTGGTGCTGGGTGCATCGACCGGTTATGGCCTTGCCGCACGTATCAAGGCTGCCTTCGGTAGCGACGCTGCCACGCTGGGCGTCTTCTTCGAGCGCCCGGGCAGTGAGACCAAGCCGGGCACCGCGGGCTGGTACAACTCGGCCGCATTCGAGAAGTACGCACACCAGGCCGGCCTGTACGCGCGCAGCGTCAACGGTGATGCGTTCTCAGACGAGGTGAAGCAAAGGGTCATCGAGATCATCAAGGCTGACCTTGGTCAGGTGGATCAAGTGGTTTATAGCTTGGCTGCACCGCGTCGCAAGCACCCCAAGACCGGCGAGATCATCAATTCCACGCTCAAGCCGATCGGTGCGCCGATCACCCTGCGTGGTCTGGATACCGACAAGGAAGTGCTGACTGAAACCACGTTGCAGCCGGCTACCGCTGACGAAGTCGCCAGCACCGTGCAAGTGATGGGCGGCGAAGATTGGCAGATGTGGATTGACGCGCTGCTGGAAGCCGGTGTGCTGGCGCCGGGCGCGACGACGACTGCTTTCACCTACGTGGGTGAGGAAATCACCCAGGCTATTTATTGGAACGGCTCCATTGGTGCTGCCAAGAAAGACCTGGACAACAAGGTGCTGGATATCCGTAGCAAGTTGCAGGGCATTGGCGGCGACGCGCGCGTGTCGGTGCTCAAGGCTGTGGTAACCCAGGCCAGCTCGGCCATCCCGACCATGCCACTGTATCTGTCGTTGCTGTTCAAGGTGATGAAAGAGCAGGGCACGCATGAGGGCTGCATTGAGCAGCTCGATACCTTGTACGACATCCTCTACAACGGTGCGCAGAACGGCAGCAATGCGGCCGACCACATTCGTCACGCGCTGGTGGATGGCAAGGGTCGTGAGATCGCACTGGTGGATGGTGAAGGCCGTCTGCGTGCGGACTACAAGGAAATGGCGCCGGAAGTACAGTCCAAGGTGCTGGAGCTGTGGCCGCAGGTGACCAATGAGAACCTGTACGAGATCAGCGATCTGGCTGGTTACAAGGCTGACTTCCTGCGCTTGTTCGGGTTTGGCATCGATGGTGTGGACTACGAGGCCGACGTAAATCCGGATGTGGCGATTCCGGGGATCGTTGAGGTTTGATCGTTGGGTTCTGCTGAAAAAAGAAGGCCGCGCATTGCGCGGCCTTCTTTTTTGGGTGGTTTTAAGGGGCAGTGCCAAAGCTACCCTCACCCCAACCCCCGTTCCGCACGCCGGAAGGCCGTTCGGTGGGCAGCGAACCGGACCGGTGGCTCGCACAGCTCAAGGAGATCTGAGCCCCTCTCCCGCCCGCGGGAGAGGGGTTGGGGAGAGGGGAAGCTTCCAGCTGGCGAACGAGTTAATCAGCGAACCAGCGAACCAGTCTCAGTTGAACTCAAAATCCATCTGCGCCGTCGGCGGACCCACAAAGTCACCTTCTACGTAATCCACGCCGGCACTGAACAACAGGCTCATCGTTGCCGCATCAGTCACGAACTCGGCGATGGTGCGGATATCGGCCGACTGTGCCTTGGCGGTGATCTCCTGGGTTTTCTCCAACTGTTCCTTGGCCAGCGCCGGGTCTGCGGTGAAGCTGCTGTCCAGCTTGAGGAAGGCGGGCTGGAAGTGCGCCAGCAGCTGGAATGAATCCAGCCCCGAGCCGAACTGCTCCAGTCCCACCTTGCAGCCCATTGCCGCCACCGCCGCCAGGAACTGCTGCGCAGTGCGTAGGTGAGTGAACACCTTGGCTTCGGGAATCTGCAGCCATAGTTGGCCGCCATCCACGCCTTCAGCCTGCAGGCCATCGCGGATGACTTGCAGCAGTGCAGCATCGGAGAACGACTCCGGGGTGATGCGCAGCATCAGGTGGGTCGTGTGCCCGAGGCGGCGGCGCTCGCCCAGCGCGCGGATGGCGTTTGCCACCACCCAGCGGTTGATTGGCGCCAGCAGCTCGTGATCCTGGGCGATCGGCAGGAACGTACTTGGGCCGACCAACTCGCCATTGTTTTCCATCAGCAGGGAGGTGTCGTACAGCTGCAGCGGCTCGCCCATCAGGTTCAGTACCGGACGGAAGCGCAGCTGGAAGCCATCGCCGCTGATGGCTTCGCGGATGCGCTGCACCCAGCGCTGGATACGCTCTTCCTCGACGCGGTCAGCGGCGCCTGGGTCGAATACCTTGACCGTGTTGCCGCCCAGTTCCACTGCCGCCCGGGTGCAGTCGTTGGCGCGGTTCAATACCTGACCCACGCTGGCGATCTTCTCGCCTACCTGCACGCCGCCAATGCTGACGGTCACGGTGGCCGAACGGTCGCCGATGCTGAACACATGGGAGGCAAACGCCTTGCGCACGCGTTCGGCCATGTCGGTCGTATGCGTGTACTGGCCCTGTGTGAGCAGGGCGAAGCTGTGTTCGCCGAAGCGCGCCAGCTGTGCGTCATCACCCAGCGTGGCCGCCAGGTGCTGGCCCATCGCGGCGATCAGGGCATCGGCCGAATCCAGGCCAATGTCCGGCAGCAGCCGTGCGTAATGGTCGGGCTCGACCAACAGGAAGCCGTACTGGCCATCGCTGCGGCTGACCTGCGCCACCGCGTTTTCCAGGTGCACCATGAAAGTTGGGCGATTGAGCAAGCCGGTGACCTGGTCGCGCTGGCGCAATTCTTCCACTTCGCGCGCCAGTTCGGGGTCGTACTCCTCGCGGCGGCGGAACACGACCTGGAAGCAGGCCTCGCCTTCGTAAGTGGCGGCGGTGAACTCCATCGTCGCCGGGAAGGTGTCACCGTCCTGATTGCGCGCATGTGCTTCGTACTGCGGCGGTGGTGTCTCGCCCTTGCTCAGCGATTTGAGCAGGTTTTTGAAATCCTCCACGTGCTGCGGCGCCACCATGTCCAACAGCGAGATGCCTTCCACGTCCTCGAACGATTCGTACCCGAACATGTCCAGGTAAGCCTCGTTGGCGCGGATGTGCATGCCTTCATGGATGTAGGCGATGGGGTCGCGCGAGGAGGAGATCAATGCATCGCAGCGGCGCTCGGTCTCGCGCATCTGTACTTCGATGCGGCGCAGCCCTCGGCGCGCCTGCAGGTCGACCCATTCATTGCGCACCACGGACAGCAGGTGATCCGGTTGCTGGCGCAGGGCGATGGAGCGGATGCCGTTGGCAGCCGATTCCAGTAGTTGCTGCGCATCGACCTGGTCGGCCAGCAGGATCATCGGAATGTCCTTGCCACTGGCGGCAATCTGCTGGGTCAGCAACAGCTGCGGAATGCTGTAGGAGGTGGCCGCCAAGACCAGGTCGATGGGTTGGGTCGCCAGGGCCTGAGTCAGCTCTGCCGGATTCTGCGGCCGGAAAGGACGCACCGCGATGCCACTGTTGCGCAGCGCGCTGACGATGGCTTCAGCGCTCTCGGCGCTGTCGTCAACGATCAGCAGGCGCAAGGTGATGTCTTTGGCGTTCTGCATTCAGTACTCCCGGGAGACGGGGTTTAATACACGAAGGGCGGGCGTGGCGTCTATGCGCGAACCGGTTGATGTGCCGGAATTCCGACGCAATACCGGATCGCAGTCTCAAACTGCTTGTCCGGCCGCATGTCCGGAGGCCCACGCCCATTGGAAGTTGTAGCCGCCGAGCCAACCGGTTACGTCCAGCACCTCACCGATGAAATGCAGCCCGGGAACCACATGTGACTCCATGGTCGAGGATGACACCTTGCGGGTATCCACGCCGCCCAGCGTGACTTCTGCGGTGCGGTAGCCCTCGCTGCCGCTGGCCACCAACGGGAAGTTGTTGAGCAGGTCGGCGGTGGTTTTCAGCGCGCGCTCGTCGAGCTGGCGCACCGGCTTGTCGTCCAGCCACTGCTCGCACAGGCGCAATGCCAAGCGGCGGGGCATCACTTCTGAAAGTATCGTGCGCAGCTCCGAGGCGCCGCGCTCGCGTTTCATTGTGCGCAGCCACTCGCCGGCATCCTGGCCGGGCAGCAAGTCGAGCCGCAGGTCATCGCCGGGTTGCCAGTAGGAGGAGATCTGCAGGATTGCCGGCCCGCTGACGCCGCGATGGGTCAGCAGCATGAAGTTCCGGAAGCTCTGGCCGTTGCAGCGCGCTTCCACCGGCAGAGCGACGCCACTGAGTTCGGCGAAACGCTCCTGATGCTTGCCGCTGAGCGTCAGCGGCACCAGTCCGGCGCGGGTCGGCAGCACCTCATGGCCGAAGCGGCGCGCGACCTCGTAACCGAAGCCGCTGGCGCCCATGCTGGGGATGGACAGGCCGCCGGTGGCGATCACCAGCGAGGCACAGTGGAACAGGCCCTGCGCGGTCTGCACATGGAAGCCATCGGTGCCGCGTTCGATGTCCTGCACACCGCAGTCGGTACGCACTTTCACGCCAGCGTCGGCGCATTCGTCCAGCAGCATCTTGACGATCTGCTTGGAGGAGATGTCACAGAACAGCTGGCCCAGCTCCTTCTCGTGGTAAGCGATGCCGTGGCGTTCCACCATGTCGATGAAGTCGCCCGGCGTATAGCGCGCCAGTGCCGATTTGCAGAAATGCGGGTTGGCCGAAAGGAAGTTGGCCGGCGTGGTGCCGGTATTGGTGAAATTGCAGCGGCCGCCGCCGGACATCAGGATCTTCTTGCCCGGCTTGTTCGCATGGTCGATTACTTGCACCAGCCGCCCGCGCTGGCCAGCCGTGAGTGCACACATCAGGCCGGCAGCGCCGGCACCGACGACCAATACGTCGCAGCGGATCGTAGTGCTTGCCACGGACTGCTTACTCCGCCTTCGGCTTGCGCCAGGTCGGGATCACATCCAACTGCATCTGGTCGTTGATCAACTGCACCTCACCGTCCTGGATCAACACGCTCCAACGCATTGCCCGCTGGATCTGGGTGCTCCACAGCTCGACGAAAGCAGCAGGTAGATCGAGCACAGACAGATTGTTGAAGCGGGTGAGGTGCTTGCTCTGCTTCTGCCACCAGATATCGGAGGCATTGCCGCCGTAATTGATGACCTGCACGCGGCCGCTGCGGTTGCAGGCCTTGCGGATGCGCGATTCGTCCGGGTGGCCCAGATCGATCCACTGCGCGATGTCGCCGGTGTAATCGTGTTCCCACAGGTCCGGCTCATCGTCGGTGCTCAGGCCGCGGCCGAATTCCAAGCGGTCACCGGCATTCAGGGCGAAGGCCAGCAGGCGCACCATCAGGCGCTCGTCGGTTTCGGAAGGATGCTGGGCCAGGGTCAGGTTGTGGGTCGCGTAATAGCCGCGGTCCATGTCACTGATCTGCAGTTCGGCCTTGCGGATGGTGGCGGTGAGGGCCATGGGTACACCAGAAACTAAAGAGCACCATGATAATGGTTGCGCCATGACACCGTTTGAATTGACCGCTGACGTGCCAGCTCCCAGCCGCCTGCAATTGCCGCCCGGCGATTGGATGTGCCTCCTGGACGGGCTGTGCGCACGCTTTCCGCGCATTGCGCGTGAGCAGTGGCTGGACCGTTTTGCACGCGGTCGCGTACAGGATGCGCAGGGCAGAGCGCTGGTCCCCGGTCAGCCTTGGCAGGTGGGGCTGGAGATCCGCTATTTCCGGGAGGTAGCAGATGAGCCGGTGATTCCCTTCATGGAAACCATTCTTCACCTGGATGCGGATCTGCTGGTCGCGGACAAGCCGCACTTCCTGCCGGTCATGCCGGCTGGCCGGCATGTGCGCGAAACCCTTCTGACGCGGCTGGTGGCGCGCACCGGCAATAAGGAACTGGTACCGCTGCACCGGTTGGATCGGCTGACTGCGGGCCTGGTGTTGTTTTCAACCCGGCCGGAAACGCGCGGAACCTATCAATCACTATTCCGTGAGCGGCGCATCGACAAGACCTACGAAGCGCTGGCACCGGCCTTGCCATCGCGGGTGTTCCCGCTGCAACGCCATAGCCGATTGGCGCCGGGCGAGCCGTTTCACTGCATGACGGAAGTCCCCGGCGAGCCAAATGCACTGACCGGCATTGAAGTGATTGAGAACAGCGGTTCGCTCTGGCGTTACCGATTGCAACCGGTCACCGGGCGAAAGCACCAATTGCGCGTACATATGGCGGCGCTTGGGGCGCCGATTACCGGGGACGATCTCTACCCGGCATATCACCCGCGTGATGCGGCGGATTACAGCGCGCCGTTGCAGTTGCTGGCGCGTGAGCTGCAGTTCGTTGACCCCTTGAGTGGTGAGTTGCGGTGCTTCAACAGCCAACTTGGGTTGAAGCCGTCGGTTGATTGAGTGTCACGGCGTCAATGGCCTTGCTGTGCAAGCCAGCGATCCAGCTGTGCAGCGAAGGCTTGGCGGTCGCGCGGATGAAGCGCAGCGGGGCCGCCCGTCTGGACTCCGGCACCGCGCAATTCCTCCATGAAGTTTCGGACCGACAGGCGTTCGGCAATGGTGTTGGCTGTATACAGTTCGCCGCGCGGATTGAGTGCCACGGCGTTCTTTTCCAGGACACGAGCGGCGAGCGGAATGTCCTGGGTGACCACCAGGTCGCCGCGAGCGAGGCGTTCGACGATGGCGTCATCCGCTACATCCGGACCACCGGCCACCTGCAAGGAGCGGACGAAGCGGGACGGCGGGGTGCGTAGCCATTGGTTGGCGACCAGAATCGTCTCGATCCGGGCGCGCTCGGCAGCTCTGAACAGAATTTCCTTGATCACAGCCGGGCAGGCATCGGCGTCCACCCAGATGCGGGGAGCGGGGGTTTGGGGTTCCATTTGCGCAGTCTATCGGTTGGCGGCGTTTGAGAGAGGCGTCGGGAATTTGACGAAAACACGGCCAAGTCAATGAATTTGCGCGGGTTATTGATTGTGCTGAACAAGACGTAGTAGATGAATACGGTATTTATCGCTTTTTCGGCAAAAGCCGCGTATCTTTCATCCCACTGTGCTTGCAAGGGTCACCGTGAATCGTGGCCTGATGCAGTTGATCTAACCGATCCGCTCATCGATCCGCTTTACCAACGCCTGCAACTCAGTCTCGGCCCCGATACCCGGTGGCTGCGATTTTTTCAACTAATGTTTCAGGAGTTTGTAAATGTCTGATCGTCAGACCGGTACGGTTAAGTGGTTCAACGATGCAAAGGGCTTCGGCTTCATCACCCCGGAAAGCGGCCCGGACCTGTTTGTGCACTTCCGTGCCATCCAGGGCAACGGCTTCAAGACCCTGCAGGAAGGCCAGAAGGTTACCTTCGTCGCCGTCCAGGGTCAGAAGGGCATGCAGGCTGACCAGGTGCAGGCGGTCTAATCGACCCCCCGCCACCGTAAGGTAGCCAAGAACGCCGGAAGCGAAAGCTTCCGGCGTTTTCTATTGTGTTTTCAGCAGCAACGACGCTGTAGTTCAGGTCAGACGGGTACGATGGCCGCTGGCAATCGCAGGACCGCCCATGATCAAGGTTCACCATCTGGACCACTCGCGTTCGCAGCGGGTGCTGTGGATGCTCGAAGAGCTTGGCCTGCCGTATGAACTGGTGACCTACCAGCGCGACGCGAAGACATGGTTGGCTCCCAAAGCATTGCGCGACGTGCATCCGCTGGGCAAGTCGCCAGTGCTGGAGGACCAGGGCCTGGTACTGGCTGAGTCGGGTGCGATCCTTGAGTACCTTGCGGATCGCTATGACAGCGAGCGCCGCGTGTCGCCGGAACTCCTACCGCCGCAGGCCCCCGAGCGCCTGCGTTACCGCTATTGGATGCATTACGCCGAAGGCTCCGCGATGCCGCCGGTGTTGATGGCGCTGGTGTTCGCGCGTCTGCGCAAGGCCCCGATGCCGTTTTTCATCAAGCCGGTTGCGCGGATGATTGCGGACAAGGCCATGCAGGGTTTTATCGGCCCGCAGCTGAAACTGCATCTGGACTGGATGGAGGCCGAGCTGGGCAAATCGCAATGGTTTGCCGGCGAGCGCTTCACTGCTGCCGATATCCAAATGAGTTTCCCGATCCAAGCCGCTGCCACCCGCAGTGGGGGACTTGAAAAGTACCCGCATCTGACTGGCTTTCTTGCGCGCATTGCCGAGCGTCCCGCCTACCGGCGTGCGGAAGCACGCGGTGGCCCGTTGGACCTGGCAGCGGCGGGGCGTTGATTCTGGGTGCTTGGCTGCCCGCACTTAATCTGATGAGTAACGTGAACCTGCATTTCGATAACCGTTTCCTGCGTGAGCTGCCTGGCGACTCCGAAACCGGCCCGCGTCGGCGCGAGGTGTTGGGGGCGGTGTGGTCGCAGATTGCGCCCATGCCTGTCATTGCGCCGAAGTTGCTTGCCCATTCGCCAGAAGTTGCTGCGCTGTTGGGATTTGATGCGGCAATGGTGCATGCGCCGCAATTCGCCGAGGTGTTCGCGGGCAATGCGCTGTATGCCGGCATGCAGCCATGGGCGGCCAACTATGGAGGCCACCAGTTTGGCCATTGGGCAGGACAACTGGGTGATGGCCGTGCGATCTCACTCGGCGAGCTGGTTGCTGAAGGGCAGCGATGGGAGCTGCAGCTCAAGGGCGCCGGGCCGACGCCGTATTCGCGCGGTGCTGATGGTCGCGCAGTGCTGCGCTCGTCGATTCGTGAGTTTCTGTGCTCCGAAGCCATGCATCACCTTGGCGTGCCGACCACGCGCGCATTGAGCTTGGTCGCGACCGGCGAAGCGGTGATGCGTGACATGTTCTATGACGGACATCCGCAAGCCGAGCCGGGTGCGGTGGTGTGCCGGGTCGCGCCGTCGTTCATTCGGTTTGGCAGCTTCGAGTTGCCTTCCTCGCGTGGCGACGTTGCATTGCTGCGGCAGCTGGCTGAGTTCTGCATCGCGCGTGATTTTCCCGAATTGGCAGATGCCGGGGAGCAGCGCTTTTCGCGTTGGTTCGGACTGATCTGCACGCGCACGGCGGTGACGGTGGCGCAGTGGATGCGGGTGGGTTTCGTGCATGGCGTGATGAACACCGACAACATGTCCATTCTTGGTTTAACCATCGACTACGGTCCCTACGGTTGGGTGGAAAACTACGACCCGGACTGGACGCCCAACACTACGGATGCGCAGGGCCGTCGTTACCGCTTCGGCACGCAGATGCAGGTGGCGTATTGGAACCTGGTGCGTCTAGCGCAGGCGCTGTCGCCGTTGTTCGATGATGCGCAACCGTTGCAGGCGGGCTTGGATGCCTTCCGCGAACGCTATGACGATGAAGACCGTGCGCACCTGGTCGCCAAGCTGGGGCTGGGTGAGTTCCGTGACGGTGATGAAACGCTGATGGCGCAGTTTCGGGAGTTGCTGCAACAGGGCGAAATGGATATGACGCTCGCGTTCCGGGCGCTGGCGGATATTGCGCCGGCAGCGCCAGATGTGGCGATGCTGGATGGAGCCTTCTACTCACCTGAGGCGCGTACTCAGGTGTTGCCCGCGTTGCAGGAATGGCTGCAGCGTCACGCGCGCCGTGTGCTTGAGGCCGGGCAGCCCGAGGACGAACGCCGCCGCATCATGCACGCCGCCAACCCAAAATATGTGCTGCGCAATTGGTTGGCGCAGGAAGCCATTGACCGTGCCGAACGTGGCGATCCGGCCGGCATCACGGAGTTGCTCGGCGTGATGCGGCATCCTTGCGACGAACAACCCGGCCGCGAGGCCTACGCGCGTAAACGCCCGGAATGGGCACGCGAACGCGCGGGCTGCTCGATGCTTTCGTGCAGCTCCTGATTTCTTCTTTTTAGTGATTCGATATGACGACTTCCTATCCCGCGTGGTCCCACGCAATCCGTGACGTAAACGATTTCCCCAAACCCGGCATCTTGTTCAAGGACATCACGCCGCTGCTTGCTGATGCCGATGGCCTGCGTGCTGCGATCAAGGCGATGGCTGCGCCGTGGCGCGATGCTGGTGTACAGGCGGTGTTGGGTGTGGAGGCACGTGGCTTCATTCTTGGCGCAGCATTGGCGTTGGAACTGGACGCGGGTTTCGTGCCGGTGCGCAAGCCGGGCAAGCTGCCGGGTGTCACGCTGAAGCAGGAATATGCATTGGAATACGGCAGCGATCGCATTGAAGTCTGTGCGGGCGCCATTGCGCCGGGTACGCGCGTGGTGCTGGTTGATGACGTGCTCGCCACCGGCGGCACGTTGGCCGCAGCGCTGTTGCTGGCTGGGCAGCTGCAGGCTGACGTGCTGGGCGCCGCGGTACTGGTGGAATTGGACGGTCTCGGCGGGCGTGCGCGCCTGCCGGCCGATGTTCCGTTGCAGGCCACGCTGGTTTACTGAGCCCTGCGCAATCCGTGTTTTGACTGGAGTCACCATGCCGAGTTTGAGTGAGCTGTTGTCGTCGTTCGATCCGAAGCAGGGGCTGGTGTTGCCCGACAGTTGGCGGCAGGGGCGCACGGCTTACGGCGGCATCATCACGGCGTTGGGTGTGCTGGCGGCGGAACGGGCCTATCCGGAGTCGATGCCGCCGCTGCGATCAGTGCAGGTGTCTTTCATCGGGCCGGCTGTCGGGCTGTTGACGTTCGCGCCGCAGGTACTGCGCGAGGGCAAGTCGGTGGTGAATGTTGGCGTGGATGTGCATGCCGATGGTGCGCTGGCGGCGCGGTTGATCCTGGTGTTCGGCCGCGCGCGTGACAGCGCTATCGCGCATGATTTCTGCGCGCAGCCGTCCGTTGGAAAACCGCTGGCTTGCCGTGAATTCAAGCTGTCAGAAATGCCTTTTGCACCAGCATTCACCCAGAATTTCCAGATGCGCCCAGCTGGCGGAGCGTTGCCGATTTCAGGCGCGCCGCACCCGGAGTTGCTGATCTGGATGCGGCACAACGACGCCAATGGTGTGGACCCGGCCGTTGCGCTGGTGGCGATGGCCGATGCGCTACCACCGGCTGCGTTCACCAGCTTCACTGCGCCTGCGCCGATCAGTTCGATCAACTGGAGCTTTGACCTGCTGGAGCCGGTGCCAGCGGGCGAATGGTTCCTGTTGCGGTCCTTCAGCGAGCATGCGCGTGACGGCTATTCGTCGCAGGACATGCATGTCTGGAATGAAGAAGGGCAATTGCTGATGCGTGGCCGGCAGAGCGTGGCAGTGTTTGCCTGAGCGCAAATTGCGGGCAATGATCGACGCTGGTTTTCAGGGGGAGACGGTATGCGAATTCTGGGTACGCTGGTGCTGTTGCTCGCGATGCTGGGCTGGAGCACCTGGTTCGTCATCTGCAATGTCTATGAGTTCGCCCCGGCGATGAACCCGTGGGCATTGGCCTTTGGTTGGCTGTTGGCGTTACTGGGTTGGACTCAAGCCTGGCGGTCCCGCAATCGTGCCCGTTGGGGATGGGGGCTGTGTGGACTGGCGGGTTGCGTCGGCGCGTATCTGTTGCTGATCCATCGCGGCGTGAGCGATGGCATGGCACTGGCGGCGCTGGTCATTGCCAGTGCCGGCGTATTGCTCTGGGCGCGGAAAGCAATGCGTAGGCGGGGATGAAACCGCATCCATCTGCGGACAGGGTTTTGTGCGAGTTTCGTTTTCTGTATGCCCCGACGGAATCGCCGCGCTCCATCAACGTGTGATTGCGCGAAGTAGGCGGGGATGGCGCTTCGCTTCATCCCCGCTTGTCGCCATGATCCGGCGTGCTGATATTGCGGATTACATCTTGCGGACGCGGAAGCGCTTGCCCTTGATCTTGCCGGCTTCCAGGCGCGAGATGGCCTTGCCAGCCTGCTCGCGTGCGATGGCCACGTAGGAGCGGGTGGCGAAGATGTCGATCTTGCCGATGGCCTTGCCCGGCAGACCAGCGTCGCCGGTCAGCGCGCCGAGGATGTCACCGGCACGCAGCTTGTCGGTCTTGCCGCCATCGATACGCAGCGTGGTCATCGCTGCCTGCGGCAACTCGGCCGGGCGTGCGGTGGCCAGCGGCGTCTTCTGCCAGTTCAACGGATTACCCTGCGCTGCTTCCAGTGCATCGGCACGGTTGCGTTCGCGGCCACTGACCAGGCTCATCGCCAAGCCACGGCGACCGGCACGCCCGGTGCGGCCCACGCGGTGCTGGTAAGTGTCGATGTCGGTGGGCAGCTCGTAGTTGATCACCGCAGCGAGGTCTTCAACGTCCAGGCCGCGCGCAGCCACGTCGCTTGCGACCAGTACGTTGCAGCTGCGGTTGGAGAACTGCAGCAGCACTTCATCGCGGTCGCGCTGCTCCATATCGCCGTGCAGGGCCAGCGCCGAGAAGCCGAACTGGCATAGCGAGTTGGCCACTTCGTCCACGTCCTTGCGGGTGTTGCAGAACACCACAGCGGATTCGGGTGTGTATTTGAGCAGCAAGCCGCCGAGTGCCTTCTGCCGTTGTGCGGGCTCGGCCTCGAAAAACAGATGCTGGATGGCCGGTGCTTCGGACTGACCATCAATGGTGACTTCCACCGGCTCGTTGAGCAGCTCACGCGCCAGCTCTCGGATTTCTTCCGGGAACGTGGCCGAGAACAGCAGGCTCTGGCGCTCCTTGTGGGTGCGGCCGGCGATCTCGCGGATGGGCTCCTCGAACCCCATGTCGAGCATGCGGTCGGCTTCGTCCAGCACGAAGGTGCGGACCTGGCCGAGATTCAACGCACGCTTGCGTGCGAGCTCCTGCACGCGGCCGGGGGTGCCGACCACGACCTGCGGGTCATGCGCTTCCAGCGAAGCCAGCTGCGGGCCGAGCGGCATGCCGCCGGTAAGGATCAGCAGCTTGAGGTTGGGGATGCCGGTGGCCAGCTTGCGCAGCTGTTTGCCTACCTGGTCGGCCAATTCGCGGGTGGGGCAGAGCACCAGTGCCTGGATGCGGCTGGTGGCCGGATCAATCCGGTTAAGCAGGCCCAGGCCGAAGGCGGCAGTCTTGCCGCTGCCGGTGGGGGCCTGCGCGATCACGTCGCGGCCCTCCAGGATCGGCGGCAGGCTCAGTGCCTGCACGGGAGTCATCGAGGTGTAGCCCAGCGCGTCGATGCCGGGAGCGAGTGCCGGGGACAGCGGCAGGGAGGAGAAATCATTCATGCGGCATTTTCGCAGATGCCGGGGAGCTGTGCCTGCTCTGCTGCTTATGCGAGAGGACGCTTAAGCGCCTCTCCCATTTATGGGAGGGGCGCTGGGTGAGGGGAGGCTTCCGAAAAGAAGGAAAAAACTGCCCCATCCGACCTTCGGGCAACTTTCCTGGCGAGAGGGGGAAGGAACCATCAAAGCAGCGCCCGAACCCCTAGATTGATCGCCATCCCGCCCGCCAGCAGCCAGGCAAACAGCAGCACCGCCAGCAGCATCGGTTTGGCGCCGGCCTGGCGGAGCGCCGAGACATGCGTGGTCAAACCGAGTGCGGCCATCGCCATCGCCAGCAAGGCCGTGTCCAGATCCACCAATAGAGCCACAAGGCTGGCTGGCAGCAACTGCAATGAATTGAACGCGACCATGGCGATGAAGCCGAACGCGAACCAGGGGATGGTGATCTTCGAGCGTTCACCGCTTACGGCATGCGTGCCTCGGGCCAGCAGTGCCGACAGCCCCACCAGGAAGGGCGCCAGCATCATCACCCGCACCATCTTGGTGATGACGGCCGCATCGGCGGCGGGCTCGCTGATCGCGCGCCCAGCGGCGACCACTTGTGCGACCTCGTGCACGGTGGAGCCGGTGAACACGCCGAAGGCGGTTTCATCCAGCGGCATCCAGCCGGCATTGGCGCCCCACTGGTACAGCAGCGGGTACAAAAACATCGCCAGCGTGCCAAACACGACCACGGTGGCCACAGCGACGGCAACCTGCTCGGCGCGGCCCTTGACCACCGGCTCGGTCGCCATCACCGCAGCGGCACCACAGATCGAACTGCCTGCACCGATCAGCAACGCCGAGTTGCGATCCAGCCCCAATACCCGGGTGCCGAGCCACCAGGACAGGGCAAACGTGGAGAGCAGCACCAACGCGTCGATCACCACGCCGGTCACGCCCACCTGGCCGATGTCCTGAAGGGTCAGGCGCAGCCCGTACAGGATGATGCCGGCGCGCAGCAAGGTTGCTTTGGAAAAGCCAACCCCGGCCGCAGCGCGCGGTGCCAATGTGCCGTAGACGGTGTTGCCGACGACGATACCGATCACGATGGCCAGCGTCAGGGCGCTGATGCCATGGGCCTGCATCCACGGTAGGGTGCCCAGCCAGATCGACAGGCCGGCAATGCTGGCTGTCAGCAAAAGGCCGGGGAGAAGTTTGGGAATGGGGCGGTTCATGCGTTGTGCGGCGGTGTTCATAACGGTGGGTTATCAGAAGATGGCGCATTTTGAACCGAGCGATATCAGCTGTAAAACAGATAGTATTAGTAAATTCAACCTGTTTTATAGGTAATTTATGCACCTTTCCTTGCGACAGCTGCAGATCTTTTCGGCCATAGCCGAGGCGGGAACCACCACCGCTGCAGGCGAAGCCATTGGCTTGTCGCAGTCGGCAGTGAGCGCCGCCTTGAGCGAGCTGGAAAGCCTGTTGGGCTTGCCGCTGTTTGACCGGGTCGGGCGCCGGCTGGTGCTCAACGGTCATGGCCGGGCACTGCTGCCAGAGGCGCGGGCACTGTTGGCCGGCATGACGGATATCGAACGCCGTTTCAGCACGGGAAAGGAGGCCATCGCGCCCGTGCGCTGGCGGGTGGGGGCCAGCACCACCATCGGCAACTACCTGATGCCAGCCCGCATCGCCGACCTGTTGGAGATCAACCCACAGGCGCATGTTGACCTGGTCATCGGCAATACCCGGGAAGTGACGACTGCTGTTCAACGGTTGGAAGTGGATATCGGCCTGATTGAAGGCCCCAACCATGAGCCGGGGTTGGAGGTCGCTGAATGGAGGGATGACGAGCTGGTCATTGTGTTTGGCGAGCGGCACCCTCTGGCGGCCGATCTGCGTCAGGGCGCCGACTTGGCTCAGCTCCGCCGGGCCTGCTGGCTGCTGCGCGAACCGGGTTCAGGCACCCGCGAGGCCGCTGAACACGCCTTGTTGCCGCATCTGCACGGCTTTGCTGAGGTGCTGCAGTTGGGAGGCACCGAGGCGATCAAGCAGGGCGCAGTGGCGGGGTTGGGGTTGGCCTGCCTGTCGCGGCATGCGGTGGCTGACCTGGTCGCGTTGGGCAAGCTCAGGGTGCTTGCCACCCCGTTGCCATTGCTCAGTCGCCGCCTCTGGCTGGTCCGTCACCCCGGCAAGCGGGTGCCCGCCAGCCTGCGTCAGCTGCTCGCCTTGCCTGAGGACGTCTTTGTCGACCGCTGAGTCCCGTACAATAGGCGGATGTCTTTGATTACTCTGCAGAACGTCGACTACAGCGTCGGCGGCCCGTTGTTGCTGGAAAAAACCGAACTGTCGATCGAAGCAGGCGAGCGTATCGCCCTGATCGGCCGCAACGGTGCCGGCAAATCCACTTTGATGAAGTTGATGGCCGGCGAGCTCAAGCCCGACGACGGCGAAGTGCGCGTCCAGCAAGGCGTGCGCGTCACCCGGCTTGAGCAGGAAGTGCCACGTGGCGCGGCCGG
This sequence comes from Stenotrophomonas sp. Iso1, assembly GCF_027497995.1. Taxonomy (GTDB): domain Bacteria; phylum Pseudomonadota; class Gammaproteobacteria; order Xanthomonadales; family Xanthomonadaceae; genus Stenotrophomonas. Next base: position 1,831,453 of record NZ_JAODBT010000001.1, read on the forward strand.
CAGCGTGTTTGACGTGGTCGCCGAAGGTTTGGGCGAACTGGGTCACTGGCTGGCCGAGTTCCACCGCCTGAGCCACGCCGAGGTCTTTGATGGCGACGCCATGGGCGACGTGCAGGCAAAGATCGACGGCGCCGACGGCTGGGGTCTGGACCAGCGCGTGGCAGAAACGCTGACCAAGTTGGAGCTGGACGGCGACGCTGAATTCAGCCGCTTGTCTGGCGGCATGAAGCGGCGCGTGCTGCTGGCGCGTGCGCTGGTGGCCGGACCGGACGTGCTGTTGCTGGACGAGCCGACCAACCACCTGGACATCGAAGCCATCGATTGGCTGGAAGGTTTCCTGAAAGGCTGGAACGGCTGCGTGGTGTTCGTCACCCATGACCGTCGCTTCCTGCGCGCACTGGCCACCCGCATCGTCGAAATCGACCGTGGCCAGGTGACCAGCTGGCCGGGCGACTGGGAAAACTACGAACGTCGCCGCGAGGAGCGCCTCAACGCGCAGGCGCAGGAAAACTCCCGATTCGACAAGATGCTGGCACAGGAAGAAGTGTGGATCCGGCAGGGCATCAAGGCCCGCCGTACCCGTGACGAAGGCCGCGTGCGCCGGCTCAAGGCCATGCGTAACGAGCGTGTGCAACGTCGCGAGCTGGGTGGCAACGTCAAGCTGGAAGCCGCGGGAGCGGAGAACTCCGGCAAGAAGGTCATCGACATCAAGGAGGTGTGCTTCTCCTTCGGTCAGCGAACGATGATCAAGGATTTCTCAACCGTCATCCTGCGCGGCGACCGCATCGGTCTGATCGGCCCGAACGGCAGCGGCAAGACCACGCTGCTCAAACTGCTGCTGGGCGAACTTCAGCCGGACAGCGGTGAAGTGCGCCAGGGCACCAACCTGCAGATCGCTTACTTCGACCAGTACCGCGCCACGCTGCGCGAGGACTGGAGCGCCATTGAGAATGTGGCCGAAGGCGCGGACTTCATTGACCTCAATGGCAAGCGCAAGCATGTGCATGCCTACCTGCAGGACTTCTTGTTTACCCCGGAGCGCGCACGCGCGCCGATCACCCGCCTGTCCGGTGGTGAGCGTAACCGCCTGTTGCTGGCCAAGCTGTTCGCGCAGCCGTCCAACCTGCTGGTGATGGACGAACCGACCAACGATCTGGACGTGGAAACCCTGGAGCTGCTGGAAGAGCTGCTGGGCGACTACACCGGCACCTTGCTGTTGGTCAGCCATGACCGTGACTTCCTCGACAACGTGGTGACCTCCACGCTGGTGCTGGAAGGCGAGGGCCGTGTGGGCGATTACGTTGGCGGCTATAGCGACTCGCTGCGCCAGCGCCCGGTATCCACGCTGAGCGGCATGGCGGTGGCCAAGGCATCGGCGACGGCGGTTCCGACGAGCAAGCCTGCAGCTCCCGTGGTGGAGGCTGCCGCAGCCAAGCGCAAGCTCAGCTTCAAGGACGCGCGCGAGCTGGAGCAGCTGCCGGCCAAGATCGAGCAGCTGGAAATGGACGTGGAAGGCCTGACCAGTGCGATGAACGATCCGTCGTTCTACACGCGCTCCAGCGCCGAAGTCACTGCGCACACGCAGAAGCTGACCAAGGTGCAGGCCGAGCTGGATACGGCCTATGCGCGTTGGCAGGAACTGGATGCCTGAAGGAATAAGCCCCTCTCCCGCCTGCGGGGTGAGAGGGGCAGTGCTTTCGAGCCACCGGTTCGCTGCCCATCGAACAGCCTTGCTGCCGGCACTACGTGCCGGTCATCCATAGGCCGTCTTGCAATTTCAAGCCTGGGAACAAGAACGTCTGGGCACCGGCATCGAACCGTGTTTTTCGATGAGATCCTTGAGTTGCGCTGTGTGGCGCCCCAGGGTGGCTGCTGTCTACTGCGCTAAGCGCAAGCGGCAGGCCCGCTCACCCTTCCTCCGCGTCCTCATCAACCTCCAACCCGGCGCCGGCATTGGGCAGTTCCAGGAATGCCCAGAACGGAACCTTGTCTTCCGCCCAGCGGCTCGCGGTTTCGGAAAGGATGTCGAGCAGCGTGTCGAAGTCGCCGCTGCTGCCTTGGCGCAGGTCGTTGGCGTCATTGAACAGCAAGGCGTAACCATTGGCCGGTAGCCAAGACAGGTCGCGCAGGCTGTCGGACAACGCGTCCCAGTTGCGGCCCCGGCCAGGCGGGAAATCCAGCTGCGTGCCAATGCGCATCAACAGTGTGCGTTTGTCGATGCAGCCTTCCAAGTCCACGCGCAGCACCTTCAGGCCGGCATCGCGTGCAGCGGCAGCCAATCCGCCGAGGTCGCCATCGCTGACGCCGTAGACGCCGGCCTGGCTGGCGTCTTCCAGCCCCATGTCGAATCCACTGTCACTCATGGCGTTCTCCGGTAGCGGGCACTTCGAAGCTGCGGAAACTCTCGTAATGGTTATCGGTGTAGTACCAGGCATCGGGTGGATCACCGCCAGTGACGATGCGTTTGGCGCCGCGATGGTTCAGGCCGGGCGTGTCCACCGTGTATTCGCGGTAGTAGCCACGTGGGCGCTGCGGCAATTGACGCTCGCGGTTGCCGAACACGCTGCCGTCCTGTTTGTGCGGATAAGGTCCGCCGCGTTGGATCAGTGCGATTGTCGCGCGCGCCTCGGGCGGCAAGAAGGCGGGTAGAGCGTCCCTGTGTGCTGCTTTGGAACGTTGCGGGGCCGGTGGGCTCTCGGTGGCGCCCTGCGTCAACGACGGTGCGAACCTGGGAGGCGAGGGCTGCTGTAGCGCGCGCATTCCCCACAGTCCGACGATGAGCAGGATTACAGCGGTAACCAGTAATTGGGGCTTACGCATCGACGTGGCTGGGTTCAGCGGACAAGGCGTTGATTATCACGTGCGGACGTCGTTTTTTTTGAACGGCGGGCTTATCGGCGGTGCTTCACATCGAGGTAACAACGGCGGCAGTTGTTACGCCAAGTAATGCGAGGCCCAACGGCGGGACAAAGTTTCCTTTACACCGGCCTTGGTAAGTTACGACTTCGTCCCTACTATTCACTGCGCATCGCCCGGTTTCTCACCGGGCGCAGAACCCAGGCAATCAGACGGAGATCCCTCATGGCCTACACCCTGCCCAAGCTTCCCTACGCCTACGACGCCCTCGAGCCGAATATCGACGCCGAGACGATGGAGATCCATCACTCCAAGCATCACCAGACCTACATCAACAACGTCAATGCGGCGTTGGAAGGCACCGAGTACGCCGACCTGTCGGTTGAAGAGCTGGTCAAGAAGACCAAGTCGCTGCCGGAAAACCTGCAGGGCCCGGTCCGCAACAACGGTGGCGGCCACGCCAACCACTCGCTGTTCTGGACGGTGATGTCCCCCAACGGTGGCGGCCAGCCGGTCGGCGACGTGGCCAAGGCCATCGATTCGCAGCTGGGCGGCTTCGAGAAGTTCAAGGAAGCCTTCACCAAGGCGGCATTGACCCGCTTCGGCAGCGGCTGGGCGTGGCTGAGCGTCACCCCGGACAAGAAGGTGGTCGTGGAATCCTCGGCCAACCAGGACAGCCCGTTGATGGACGGCAACACGCCGATCCTGGCGCTGGACGTTTGGGAACACGCTTACTACCTGAAGTACCAGAACCGTCGTCCGGAATACATTGGCGCGTTCTTCAACGTCGTTGACTGGAATGAAGTCGAGCGTCGTTACCAGGAAGCCATCGCCTGAGATGGCCGATAAGACTGCTGCGGTACCGTGATGGTACTGATGCAGACTGAAGTACAAAGGCCGGGCATTGCCCGGCCTTTTTTGTTCACCGCCCGCAATCGCGGTCAGGGAGTCTTTGGAACGGCTTCCACTTCTTCGGTTGCTTCGGCCGGTACCGTCTGGGTCAACCGCAGGGTAGCCATCGTGCCAAGCCGCTGCGCTTCGCTGGAGTCATTGGCGGGCAGTTCGATGACCTGCTGACGGATGTCGGCGAAGCTGCGCACTTGGTACAGCACGTCCATACCGTGCTCATCGCTGCCACTGCGCGGGCGTATATCGCCGTGGCGCATGGACGGATTGCGCCGCGCCGGTTGGAAGCCGGGCAGTTGCCGCACCAGTTCTTCGGTAGGGGCAGCAAAGTCGCCGACGATCAGCGAGGGCAGGCCGTCACTGGTGGCATCCATCCAGGAGCGCAGGTCGGCGGCTTGGTGGCCGCGCGCGATCGGGGTGTTATCGGCAGGAAGCATGGTGGCCGCATAAAGATTCAAGCGCGCGCGCTGCAGTTCCAGGCGCTGCATGCCGGCGGCGGTGGGTGCCAGGTCGCCATGCAGCAGGGTAACGGCGTCTTCCAGAGTGGTCAGGCGCGACAGCACAGCGTGGCCATGGCGCGCGGGTTGGCTAGGGCGGTCGGCACTGATGAAGTCGCAGCTGTACTTCAGGCGGCTGCCCAACCAGCAGGCAGGGTTTGAGCCGGTGCTGGACTGGTTTACGTCCTGCACCACGATCACGTCCGCATGCAGCTCTTCCATGAGTGCAGCAATACGGTCGCGGTTATCGGTCCAACTGCTTTCGGTGGCCGGCAAGCGCAGGCTGGCGATCTTGATCACCGGCATCGTCGGCTCGGCCAACACGGAGAAGGAAAGCACCAACAGTCCAAAACAACCCAGACGCAGCATTGCAACGGCTCAGGGAAAGGGAGTGCTTATCGTAATCCGGTCGCCGTCCAAGCCGCGTGCACGGCATCTCTGATGCGGCGCGGTACGGCAACGGAGGGTGCGCGTGATGGCGGCACGATGGGTTACGCTTGCAACCTTTGTATCAACTGATCGCCTCCAGATGACGACCAATCACGTAGCAGCAAATCCCGCCCCATCCGGCAAAATGCCCCGCCAGATTCCCTACATCATCGGCAATGAGGGCTGTGAGCGATTCAGCTTCTACGGGATGCGCAACATCCTGGTGCAGTTCCTGATCACCTCCACGCTGCTGCAGCACATTCTGGATTCGGGTGAGCGCGCGCTGGCGGCCAAAGACCTGATGCACACCTTCATGATTGGTGTGTACTTCTTCCCGCTGCTGGGCGGCTGGGTCGCCGACCGTTTCTTCGGCAAGTACAACACCATCCTGTCCTTCAGCCTGATCTACTGCCTGGGCCATGCGTTTCTGGCGGTGTTCGAGGACAGCCGCATGGGCTTCTTCGCCGGTCTGGGCCTGATCGCCTTTGGCGCCGGTGGCATCAAGCCGCTGGTGGCGTCGTTTGTCGGCGACCAGTTCGACCAGACCAACAAGCACCTCGCCAAGAAGGTGTTTGACGCCTTTTATTGGATCATCAACTTCGGCTCGCTGTTCGCCTCGCTGAGCATGCCGCTGTTCCTGAAGAACTTCGGCCCGTCGATTGCCTTCGGCATCCCCGGCCTGTTGATGTTTATTGCCACCTTCGTGTTCTGGCTGGGCCGCAAAAAGTACGTGCTGATCAAGCCGGACACTGCCGAAAACCCGCATTCCTTCAGCAAGGTAATTCGCACTGCATTGTTCGAACAGAAGGCTGGCAAGGGCCGTCCGGGCATGCTGTTGGCCGGCCTGGGTGTGGTGGCTGCGGTGGCCTCGCTGGCGATGACGCCGGTGCTGGGCTTTGTGATTGCCGCGTGTATTGCACTGGTATTGATCATTGCCGGCGTGGGCGGCGGCGCGTGGCTGCAGCTGGATCGGGCCCGGGGCATCCACCCCGATGAAGCGGTCAATGGCGTGCGTAACGTGCTGCGGGTGCTGGTGATCTTCGCGCTGGTCACGCCGTTCCATTCGCTGTTCGACCAAAAGGCGTCCACCTGGGTGCTGCAGGGCGAAGAGATGACCAAGCCGGCATGGTTTGTAGCCTCGCAGATGCAGGCATTGAACCCGGCGTTGGTGATGATCCTGATTCCGTTCAACAACCTGGTGCTGTACCCGATGCTCGCCAAGTTTGGCTGGGAGCCGACCGCGCTGCGCCGCATGACCGCCGGTATCGCCTTCAGTGGCCTGGCCTGGATTGTGATTGGCGGCATCCAGGTGGTGATGGATGGCGGCGAGCCGATGTCCATCGTCTGGCAGGTGCTGCCGTATGCGCTGCTCACCTTCGGTGAGGTGCTGGTGTCGGCTACCGGCCTGGAGTTCGCTTACAGCCAGGCCCCGCAGACGATGAAGGGCGTGGTGATGAGCTTCTGGAACCTGACCACCACGATCGGCAACCTGTGGGTGCTGCTGGCCAACTTCGCGGTGCGCAACGACACGGTGACCGGTAACATCGCCACGACCGGCTTGAGCGTGACTGCCTTCCAGATGTTCTTCTTTGCCGGGTTCGCGCTGTTGGCGGCCCTTGCATTCGGCTGGTACGCACGCAGATACAAGCTGGTCGACAATTACCGTGCGGCAGCCTGAGCCTGATTACCCATGAGCGGAATGTTCACCCTGATCCTGATCGCCGTCACCGCCCTGGTGTCGTGGATGGCGTTTTCCAATAAAAAGCTGGCCGACCGGTTGATCTTGTGGCCGCCGGCCATCGATCGCCACAAGCAGTACGACCGGTTGGTGACTTACGGTTTCCTGCATGCGGATTTCTCGCACCTGCTGTTCAACATGGTCACGCTGTTCTTCTTCGGGCGGCCGATTGAAGCGCTGATGGGGCGGCTGACCGGGCATTGGTGGGTGTTCCCGTTGTTCTATCTGGCGGCGCTGGTGATCTCGATCCTGCCCAGCTATCTGAAGAACCAGAAGAATCCGAACTACCTCAGCTTGGGTGCCTCGGGTGCGGTGTCGGCGGTGTTGTTCGCTTTCATCCTGGTTTCGCCGTGGTCGCTGATCTTCGTGTTCTTCATCCCGGCACCGGCCATCCTGTATGCCCTGTTCTACGTCGGCTACAGCATCTGGATGGACAAGAAGGGCGCGGACAACGTTAACCACAGTGCGCACTTGGCGGGTGCGGCGTTCGGTGTGATGTTCATGCTGTTCATGTCACCGGACCTGCTGCAGCACTTCATGACCAGCCTGATGAACCCCAGTTTCGGCCGCTGACCCCTCACGGCGTTGCGGTGTGATGGACAAGGCGGTGCTTGCACCGCCTTGTCCGTTTCCGGGCCAGAGCGGGAGCGATTGGGTTACACGGGACAGCCCGCGCGCTGTCTTGACCCGGTCATCAAACGGGATGTTGCAAAGTACTCAGTGGCGCTGTTCTGGTGATGTATTTGAAGCGCGCCCCTTCCATCAGCAGCCACGGAAACCCGTAATGACCGCCAACCCAAAGTCCCCGAGTCCCGTTGACCATAACCCGACGCAGGCGCGTTTTGAAACCGAGGTGGACGGACACCTTGCGGTGCTGGAGTACGTGCTTGAGGACGGCAGCATGGTCATCACCCACACCGGAGTGCCAGAGGCTATCGGTGGGCGCGGGATTGCCGCCGACCTCACCCGTGCTGCGTTGGCGCATGCGCGCGCGGCTGGTTTGAAAGTGGTGCCGGCGTGCGCTTACGCGGCGACTTTCATGCAGCGTCATTCCGAGTACACGGATCTGCTGGGATAATCGGCGCGGGCGGCCGGCCCATGGGGGGTCCGGCAGGATCACCGAGGAAAGAAACGAATGAACAGGTTTGCACAGGGATCGTTTGCGGCAGCGACGCTGCTGCTGGCGTTGGCAGGATGCAATAAGGACGGGCAACAGGACGTGGTAGCGCCGGCGCCGGAGCAAGTGGCAGCGCCGACCGAGACCGCGCCGGGGGCCGCGCCGATCAACCTGAGTGATGTCATCGAACACACCCCCAGCTACATGGTGGGCATCAGTTATCCTCCGGCGGCGGCCAAGTATCCGGGCCTGGCGCAGGAGTTGACGAGCTATGCCGAGCACGCCAAGGCTGAGCTGCTCAAGGCCGCCAGCGAGCTGGGTAACGACAAACCCACCGCGCCTTACGAGCTGTCGCTGTCTTTCGACATGCTGATCGACACGCCCAAGGTGGTTGCGGTCTCGGCCGATGGCAGCAGCTACACCGGTGGCGCGCACGGCCAGCCGCTGGTGGCGCGTTTTGTCTGGTTGCCGGAGCAGCAAAAGCTACTCAAGGCCGAAGACCTGATCAACACGGCCAAGGGCTGGCAGGCGGTCAGCGACTACGTGGAAGACAAATTGCTGGAACAGGCCACCGTCCGCGCCCAGGGCGAGGAGCTTTCGCCGGAAGAACAGCAGGAGCAGGTGCGCAACCTGTCCCGGATGATCGACGAAGGCACCGCACCAGAGCCAGCCAACTTCTCGCAGTTCCAGCCGGTGCTGGACGGCGCGGGCCACATCAGCGCCTTGCGCTTCGTGTTCCCGCCGTACCAGGTCGGCCCGTATTCCGACGGCACCCAGTCCGTGGATGTGCCGGCGGCAGCGCTGCTGCCCAACGTGGCCGCAGATTACCGGGAGTTGTTCTCGCGCAACTGAATCGTGGAGGCCAGCGATGGATGCAGGGTTGCAACGACGTGTCGAGGCATTGTTGCAGGAAGCGGACGTTATCCCCGGGGGAACCCGTTCGCAGGATATCGACATCCATGACCCGCGCTTTTATGCGCGGGTGCTGGCCAGCGGTTCGCTCGGGCTGGGCGAAAGCTACATGGATGGCTGGTGGCAGGCGCATTCGCTGGATGGCTTGCTGACCCATCTGTTGGATGCACGGCTGGACGAACGCGTGCATGGCAGTGGTGAAGTGTGGGATGCGCTCAAGGCCAAGCTGTTCAACCTGCAGGCCGGGCAGGGCAGCTACGAAGTAGGCAAGCGCCACTACGACCTCGGTAATGATCTGTACCGGGCGATGCTCGGCAAACGGCTGGTCTACAGCTGTGGCTACTGGCGCGATGCCGACAACCTCGATGATGCCCAGGAAGCCAAGCTGGAGTTGATCTGTCGCAAGCTTGGCCTGCGCCCGGGTATGCGCGTGTTGGATATTGGCTGTGGGTGGGGTGAGGCACTCAAATACGCGGCGCAGCGCTATGGCGTGCAGGGCGTGGGCGTGACCATCTCCGCAGAGCAGGCTGCGTTTGCGCGCGAGCTGTGTGCCGGCTTGCCAGTGGACATCCGTCTGCAGGATTACCACGAACTGGATGAGCCCTTCGACGCGATTCTGTCGGTGGGTATGTTCGAGCATGTCGGGGTCAAGAACTACCGCGCCTATTTTGAAGTCGCCCGTCGCTGTCTCAGCGAAGAAGGGCTGTTCCTACTTCATAGCATCGGCACCAACATCAGCCGTGACCACACTGACCCGTGGATCGCCAAGTACATCTTCCCCAACTCAATGCTGCCCTCGGCTGCACAGATCACTGCTGCGATGGAAGGTTTGTTCGTACTGGAGGACTGGCACAACTTCGGCACCGACTATGACCGCACGCTGCAGGCGTGGCGCAGCAATGTGGAGGCGGCCTGGGGCCAGCTTGATCCGCGTTACGACGAGCGCTTCCGGCGGATGTGGCGCTTCTATCTGGCAGCCTCGATGGCGACGTTTCGCACCCGCCATTCGCAGCTGTGGCAGTTGGTGTTGTCGCCGCGCGGCCAGCGTGGTGGCTATTGGGCAGCTCGATGAGGTTCGCGGCGTCCGGTCGTTCTCCGGCTTGAAGGCGGCCGATTAGGGCAGGAAGTCGTTCCGCCACAACAGTCTCACGATTAATGAGATCGTGACAAAGTCAAGCCCCGGGTAACTCAATGCTCCTTGATGAAAATTAATTCACTCATTGATATTTCATTTCTGTAATATGTTGGCGGTCCTCCATGCCGCCAATCAATGAGCAGCTTCGATCCCACCGAATCCCGCATCAACGCCACCTGCCGTCGCTGGCCGGGATTCCCGCGTGAGCCTGCGGTGCTGGTTCGGCTGATCAAGGGGCTCTACAAGAGCGTGCACGACCACGCCAACGCGGTGCTGCGTGATTTCGACCTGTGCCACGGCGAATACAACGTATTGATGATGTTGTACGGAACGCCTGATCGCCTGCTTGGGCCGTCTGAGTTGGCTGGGGCCGCAACGGAAAAGTCCGCCAACATCACGCGCCTTACCGACTTGCTATGCCGCAAAGGGCTGATCGAACGCATCCCGCATGCCGAAGATCGCCGCAAGCTGGAGTTGCGTCTGACACCAGAAGGCGTTGCTTGCGTCGAAAGCGTATTGCCGCGCATGTCCGAACTGCTGCTGACAGAAATGAAGGGCCTGGACGGTGCCGAACAGCATCAACTGGAAGGCCTGCTGAAAAAAATGCTCGACGGCATCGACACAATCTGAGCCATCCATGTCTACTGTTTCTCCCTCGGCCGCGCCCAACAGCGGGGCCGCAAACTGGTTCTCCGGTTTTCGTGGCGTCCTCGCCGGCGAAGCTGACGCTTGGCTGTTCGTACTGAGGGCAACGCTGTCGCTGTTCATTACCGGTTGGCTGGCCATGCGCTTGCAGTTGCCGCAGGCGGGTACGGCGATGCTGACTACTGTGATCGTCATGCATCGGCAGAGCGGCATGGTGCTGGCCAAGAGTTTCTATCGCGTGCTCGGCACCTTGATTGGTGCGGTCGCGGCGTTGGCGGTGGTGGCGGCGTTTCCGCAGCAGCGTGAGCCGTTCCTGTTGGTGATGGCGTTGTGGATCGGCGCCTGTGCGGCTGGTGCCACGTTGCATCGAAATTTCAAATCCTATGCATTCGTGCTGGCCGGCTATACCGCGGCCATCATCGCGTTGCCAGTGATCACCACGCATCCGGGCAACGTGTTTGATTCGGCAGTGGCGCGCATTACCGAGGTGATGCTGGGGCTGGTGGTCAGCGCGGTGATCAGCGACACGGTGCTACCGGTGCGCCTGCGTGACAACCTGCGCAATGCAGTACGCAACCAGTACGCCAACTTCCTCGAATTTGTCAGGGAGGCGTTGCTGGGGCAGTTGCCGCGCGAGCGCATGGAGCAGCAGCATCTGCGCATGGTGCGCGATGCGGTGGCACTGGAGGACCTGCGCAGCGCGGTGATTTTTGAAGACCCCGAAGCGCGTGCACGCAGTCTGCATCTGCTGCAGTTCAATCAGGGTTTCATGGCGGCATCGACAAGCTTCCAGTCGCTGCACCACCTGATCAATCGTCTGATGCGGCAGGAGGCACCGGTCGCTGCACAGGCGCTGCTGGTGTTGTATCGGCCGCTGGGCGTAGCACTGCAATCGTCACCACAGGAACTGCCGGCCGACGCGTTGGCTGCGCGTATCCGCCAGGTGCGATTGGAACTGCCAGCACGCGGCAAGGCGCTACATGCAGAGATCAAGGACGCTGCCCAAGCTGAAGATTTCGAGGTTGGCACCGGCTTGCTGCGGCGTTTCAGCCAGGAATTGGAATCGTATATCCGTGCCCGTGGCCAGCTGCTGCAGCGGGTGGCGCCTTCCAAGGGCGTGGAGCGCGTGCGCTTTGTACGCGGCAATGACCGGGCCGGTGCCATGTTGGCCTTTGTCCGTACCACCACGACGATGTTGTTGCTGGGCGCTTTCTGGGCTGCCACGGGGTGGCAGATGGGCGCCAACGTGATGTTGCTGGCGACCATCTTCTCCGGTTTGTTCGCTACCGCACCCAATGCGGCGCGGGTGACCAGCAAGGTGCTGTTCGGCTACATCGCGGGACTGGCGGCTGGGTACGTCTGTGCGTTCGAAGTACTGACACGCATGGATGGCTATGCCTTGCTGGTTGCGAGCGTGCTGCCGTTCTTCATCATCGGGCCGTACCTGACCACGCGGCCAAAATTGGCCCTCTTCGGACTGGGCTACACGATGGCGCTGGTCAACATTCTGACCATCACCAATCCGATGACTTTCGATCCGCAACGCTATTTCAACGACGCCCTGTCGCAGATCGTGGGGCTTGGCGCAGCGGGGGTGGGGTTTGCATTGTTACCGCCCGCTGTGGGCAGCCGATGGTTGCGGCAGCGGCAGATGGCCGCGTTGCGGGCCCTGGTGCGGTTGGCTGCACAGGCGCCTTTGCCTGGCTTGCGGCATCACTTCGAGAGTATGAGCAGCGATCTGGTGCATCAGGTCGTCGCCCACACCGTGCCGGGTAGTGACGATTCGCGCTCGCTGTTGGCGTGGGCGTTGGCGGTCAATGAGACCGGACGCGCCTTGATCCATTTGCGTCATGACGTGGCCCGGCGGCCCTTGTCCGCGGCCTTGCATCGCGACGTAGACGACGCTGTGAATGCACTGGCGGCGTTCTTTGGCCAGCCGTCGCGGGAGGCATGGCAAGGCGCTGATATCGCGCTGCGCCGGGCCAGCGACGCAGCGCGTGCCGACACCGAAGCGCCGGAGATTGCACGCCAGGTGCTGTATCACCTGCGGTTGGTACGGCTGGCGATGGTCGATGACCACTCGGTGATGGCGGCGTATATCGTTTCTGCAGATGCACCGAAGGAGGGCGTGATCAATGCCGATTGAACTGGCTTTTGGTGGTGCCTTGTTCCCGGGCCTGCTGCTGTTGTTTTGCGTGGTATGCGCCTTGTTGTGGGCGCTGGATGCGGTGGCAGGGCGACGCGGCTGGTATCGCTACGTGTGGCACCCGTCGTTGTTCCGTATCGCGGTATTTGTTGGCCTGTTCGCCGGGCTTGGCCTGCTGTTGTTCTGAGATATCCCTATGTCCCCCAAAATCCAATCTTTGCTTCGTCTTTCCATAACTACGGCAGTCGTGGTGGTGGCCGCGCTGATCGCGATGGCGATGTGGCGTCACTACATGTATTCCCCGTGGACGCGCGAAGGACGCCTGCGCGCGGAAGTGGTGCGGATAGCGCCAGATGTATCCGGCCTGGTCACCGAAGTGGCGGTGCGTGACAACCAATTGGTCAAGCGTGGCGATGTCTTGTTCGCGGTTGACCCGTTGCGCTATCGCCACGCCTTGGCACAGGCGCGTGCGAATCTCGACGCTGCCCGTGCTGCAGCGCGGGCGGCCGGTGCCAGCATCCAGGCGGCGGCGGCCGGCGCGACGCAGCAGAGCGTCAACGCCAGTCGTTACGAACTGCAGTACGAGCGCCGGCAGCGTATTGCCGGCAGCTTGATTTCCGAAGAGTCGCGCAGTGATGCACTGAGTGCTGCGCAGGCGGCGCGGGCGGGCGTTGCTCAGGCACAGGCCAATCGCCAACAGGCCAGCGCGTCGCAACAACAGGCAGTGGCGGCGGTGGAGCAGGCACAGGCTGCGCTGGATACCGCCGAGTTGAACCTGGAACGCACCCAGGTGCGTGCGCCGGTGGATGGCTATGTGACCAATCTGGAAGTGCGTACCGGCGACTACGCCAGCGCCGGTGCTGCACGATTGGCACTGATTGAGACTGCATCATTCTGGGTGTACGGCTACTTCGAGGAAACCAAGCTGGCGCAGCTGCATGTGGGTGATGGTGCGAAGGTGCAGTTGATGAGTGGCCAGGAACTGCATGGCCACATCGAGAGCATTTCCCACGGTATTTCCGACGCGGACAGCCCAACCGGCAATGATCTGCTGGCCAACGTCAATCCGACCTACAACTGGGTGCGTTTGGCGCAGCGCATTCCGGTACGGATCAAGCTCGACGCCGACAGCCTGCGCGATGGTGTGGTGCTGGCCAATGGCATGACCGCAACCGTTGTGGTTGAGCCGCACGGCTGAGTGTTGGGGTTGTGCGCCTTTTCCCTCATCCGCCCTTCGGGCACCTTCTCCCGTAAACGGGAGAAGGGATGGCGCCGTGGCTTCGGATGCAGACAGAGTCCGGATGCACAATGGCTTGCGGCAAAGGCGAACAACTCACTTCTCCCGCCTGCGGGAGAAGGTGCCCGAAGGGCGGATGAGGGCCGCTCCAGCCTTAGCTACACACCGCTCAAAAGAAAACGCCCGGCAATCGCCGGGCGTTTTCATTCAATCCACGTTCCTAAGAACGCTTAGTTGCTGGCCGCGCCCGTGGTCAGGCCACGCTTTTCCAGCAGCGGCTCGATCTGCGGCTCATGGCCGGCGAAGTTGCGGAACAGCTCCATCGCATCAACGCTGCCGCCCTTGGACAACAACGTCTCGCGGAAACGATCGCCATTGGCGCGGGTCAGACCACCGTTCTCGCGGAACCATTTCTGGGTGTTGGCGTCCAGCACTTCCGACCAGATGTAGGCGTAGTAGCCGGCCGAATAGCCGCCCATGATGTGGCTGAAGTACGTGGTGCGGTAACGCGGCGGAACCGGCGCGTAGTAGATACCGTCCTTCTCCAGGGCAGCGCGTTCGAACGTGAGCACGTCGGCCGGCGCCGGCACGTCCTTGACGCCGATCTGGTGCCAATTCTGGTCCAGCATTGCAGCACCCAGGTACTCGGTAGTGGCGAAGCCCTGATTGAACTTGGCCGCGGCGATCACCTTGTCCAGCAGCGTCTGCGGCATGGCCGCGCCGCTTTCGTAATGCTTGGCGTAGTTGGCCAGGATGGTCGGTTCGTCGGACCACATTTCGTTGACCTGCGACGGGAACTCGACAAAGTCACGCGGCACGGCGGTGCCGGCGAAGTACGGGTACTTCACGTTCGAGAACATGCCGTGCAGCGCGTGGCCGAACTCGTGGAAGGTGGTGGTTACTTCGTCCCAGGTCAGCAGGGTCGGCTTGCCGGACGGCGGCTTCGGGATGTTGAGGTGGTTGGCCACCACCGGCAGGTCACCGGTCAGGCCCGACTGCGAAACGTAGGCGTTCATCCACGCACCGCCACGCTTGGACTCGCGTGCATACGGGTCGAAGATGAAGATCGCCAGCTGGCTGCCGTCTTCGTTGAATACGTCGTAGACAGTCACGTCAGCGTGGTAGACCGGCAAGTCGGTGCGCTGCTTGAAGGTCAGGCCGAACTCCTTGCCTGCGGCAAAGAACACGCCGTCTTCCAGCACCTTCGTCATCTCGAAGTACGGCTTGAGCTGCGATTCGTCGAAGTTGTACTTGGCCTGGCGAACCTTCTCGCTGTAGAAGGCCCAATCCCACGGCTGCAGTTCGAAGGTCGGTTTGCCGGCGGCCTTCTGCTCGGCGTCGATCATTGCCTGCAGGTCGCCCGCTTCGCGCTTGGCGTTGGCCACGGCGGCTGGTGCCAGCTGGCCCAGCATCGCGTTGACGGCTTCCGGTGTCTTGGCGGTCTGGTTGCCCAGCGAATATGCGGCGAAATTCGGGAAACCCATCAGTGCGGCCTTTTCGGCGCGCAGGGTCATGATGCGCGAGACCAGCGCGGTGTTGTCGTACTCACCGCCGCGGCTGCCACGCGAAACCGAGGTTTCGTAGATCTTCTGGCGCAGCTCACGGTTGGTCAGGTTGGTCAGCGACGGCTGGCCGGTGGTGTTGAGCAGGGCGATGACGTACTTGCCATCCAGCTTGCGGGCCTTGGCGGCTTCAGCGGCAGCAGCAATCTGCTCGGCCGACAGGCCATCCAGCTGCTTCACATCATCGACCACGATGAACGAGCCGTTGACCTCGGCCAGCACGTTCTGGCTGAACTTGGTGCCCAGGTTGGCCAGCTCGGCGTTCATCGCCTTGAGCTTGGCCTTGTCGGCGTCACCCAGCTTGGCGCCGGAGCGGACGAAGTTGTCGTGATACTTCTCGACCAGGCGCAGGCCTTCTGCATCCAGACCCAGCGTGGCGCGGTCGTTGTAGAGCTTCTCGATGCGCTGGAACAGCTTGCCGTTGAGGTTGATGGCGTCGCTGTGCGCAGCGAACTTGGCCGAGTAGTCGGCCTGCAGCTTCTTGCGCGTGTCGTTGGTGTCCGCGCCGATCAGCGAGAAGAACACGGTGGTGGCGCGGTCGAGCACGGCGCCGCTGTTCTCCAGCGCGATCAGGGTGTTCTCAAAGGTCGGAGCGGCCGGGTTGTTGGCGATCGCTTCAACTTCCTTCAACTGCTGTGCCATGCCCGCATCAAAGGCCGGTGCAAAGTCGGCGTCCTTGATCTTGTCGAACTGCGGGTAATGCAGCGGCAGGGGGCTCTCGGCGAAGAACGGGTTGGCCTGTTCGGCCGACTGGGCGGCAGCGGCGTTTGCGGTCACGCTGTAGGCCGGCAGGGCAAGGCCCAGGGTCGCGGCGAGGGCAAGGGCGAGGCGTGTGTTCAAGACGGAAGCTCCGTGAAAATGCTGATCGCGAAGATTAACCCGCGCGCACGGGCTTCCGGGTGTGTCGAAGGGCATGGTTGCAATGGAAAACACCGTACCTGACGGGGGTGATGGCGTACGCTTACCACACTGTCCAGGAGCCTGCCATGACCACTGCATTCGACTTCAAGATCACTGCGCTGGACGGCCAGCCGCTGGATCTGACGGCCTACGCGGGCAAGGTGCTGTTGGTGGTCAACACCGCCTCCAAATGCGGTTTCACCCCGCAATACGAAGGATTGGAGCGGCTATGGCGGGAATTGGGTCCACAGGGGCTGGTGGTGATCGGTTTCCCCTGCGACCAGTTTGGCCATCAGGAGCCGGGCGAGGCGACGGATATCCAGGCGTTCTGCGCACTCAACTACGGAGTGAGTTTTCCGATGTCGTCCAAGGTCGAGGTCAACGGCGCCAACGCGCACCCATTGTGGCAGTGGCTTAAGCAAGAGAAGCGCGGCGCCTTGGGCATTGGCGCGATCAAATGGAACTTCAGCAAGTTCCTGATCGGCCGCGACGGGCAGGTGCTCAACCGCTATGCGCCGACCGCCAAGCCGGAATCGCTGGAAGACGATATCCGGTTGGCGTTGGGCTGAGAATTCGGTTTCCCACGCACCGGGCCATACCGGCACCGGCGTAGTGAGGGGTGTTCCCGATCAGGCGGTAGTGGCGTAAGTAGCGACTTCGTCGAGCAGATCCTGATGCTGGACCTGCACCTTGGTTGGGTCGCCGTCCTGCATCATTGCCCGTCGCAATGCGCGGCGGGTGGCTGCGGTGACCAGCGACTGCAGGTCGCGCCCGGATTTGCCATGCGTGGCAGCGGCCAGATCATCCAGCACATCATTGACGGCGAAGCCCAGCGGCTTGCCGGCCAGCTGCAGGCGCAGGATAGCCGCGCGCGCCGCTGCATCCGGCAGGCCGATCTGGATCTTGCGTTCCAGCCGTGAGAGCAGGGCGCTGTCGATACTGTCCACATGGTTGCTGGCAGCCAGCAGGAACACCTGGCCCTTCCTCGTTGTCACGCCGTCCAACTCCTGCAGCAATTGGGCGACGATTTCGGCGTTGAGCTTGTCCGAACCATTGCTGCCGCGGGGCGGGGCGATGGTGTCGATTTCATCCAGGAACAGAATGCACGGTGCCTGCGCGCGCGCCGTTTCGAACAACTGCTTGACCCGCGCACCGCCATCGCCAATGAACTGGCCTTTGACATCGGTCGACGATGCCGAAATAAACGACAGCCCCGACTGACTGGCAAGCACGCGTGCGATCTGGGTTTTGCCTGTGCCGGGCGGGCCGTACAGCAGGATGCCGCGAGGCACCGGGATGTTCATCTTGGCAAGCTCTTCGGCGTGCAGCAGTTCCTTGCCCAGGCTCTCGAACTCGTTGCGGGTGGACGTCGGCAGGATTACGTCGTCCCAGCCCAGCACTTCCACCGAGGCTGAACTCTTGCCGCGCAAGCGTGCGATGGCGGCGCTGAAGTTCTCGTGCGACGGGCGCCCGGCCGGATGCGTGGCAACCACGCTGGTGACCAGGGTGGAAAGGTCACGCCCGGACATGCCAGAAGTCTCGCGGATCAGTACGTCGGTCACCGGCAGTGCCAGCTGTGCCTTGTCGAACTCGGCCAGCAGGATGCGCTCGCGCGCGGTCGCATCGGGCGCCGGCAGCTCGATGGATACGGTGAAACGCGACAGCACGGCGTCGTCGATCATCTCGCGGCGATTGGTCGCGCCGATGACCAGAACATTGCCGCCGCATTGGTTGAAACCGTCCCATTCGGCGATGAAGGTTTGCACCAGCTCGTTGCCGAAGTTGTCGGTATCGCGGCTGCCACGTCGGGCGAAGGCGCTTTCACATTCATCCACGAACAGGATGGTCGGGCCCTTGCTGCGTGCGCTGTCCCAGATTTTTTTGACCTTGGGCCCGGTGTGGCCGATGTGCTCGCCTTTCAGGTCAGCAATGGTGAGCGCCACGAAATTGCAATTCACGTGCTGCGCCAGCTTGCGCGCGATCAGGGTCTTGCCGGTGCCCGGCGGCCCCCACAGCAGCATGCCTTTGGGCAGCGGCGGGGTGCCAGCGGCAAAGCGGTCTACCAGCTTGATCACCTGCTCCAGGGTTTCTTCTGGAATAGCGACGTCCTGCCAATTGGCTTCCAGCTTGTCCAGCGAGGCCAGCCGGCCCAGTAGTGATTTCTGCACCTGCAACTCACGCTCATACGGCGCGCTGAGCTGTTGCAGGTCCACGATGGGCTGAGCGAACGGTGCCAGTAGCGGTGCCAGTTCGACCGCCAGTGGGCTCCACACCGCGGTGTGATTGTCCGCATTAGCGCTCAGTCTCAGATAGCCGGCGGACTGGCCGTTCAATGGCAGGCGGATGAAAAGATCAGGGTCTTTGTCTGTCGCCAGGTCGAGGCTCAGGCCGACCATCACCGCGTTTGAGTTGTCATGCTTTTCGGAGAGCTGCCAGCTCAGACCGAGCTTCTCCACCGAAGGCGCCGGTGCCCGCACTACCGGATAGGGATGCGTTCGGCCGTCCTCATGCTTTTTGCCAAAGGCATTCAATTGCAGCTGCCGCTTGCCCAGTTCGTTGATCGACGCCAGCGCACCCGCGGCGTTGCGCTTGGACAGCGAGCGACGGCCCAGCCACACCAGCCCGGCATAAAGCATCAGCCCCGGCGGAACGAGCACGCTCAGTGAGAACAGCAGGCTGACCGGGAACGGAAGGCTGTAGGAATAATGGCGATACAGCTCACGCAGCGGGCTGTAGAACAGCAGGCTAGCGATCAGCACCAGCCAGAAAACAGTGCGGAAGCCGCCCTTGCCCAGTGTCGCGCTCAAGCTCAGGGCCGGGCCCCAGGTGCCTTTGCGGCCGTTGTCCATTGCATCGCGGCGGGCTTGCGCCAGCCCCTGCTCGAACGCGGGACGCATGGTTTGCGCAGCCTGGCAGGCGGCGGGGTAGGCCGCACCGAGCGCCTGTTTGGCGGTCTCGGCACGTTGTTGGCATGACGCCAGTTCTTGAAGCAGCACGGTGCGCTGTTTGTCGATGAAGCTGCTGCGTGAAGTGCTGGAACTCATGAATCCTAACCCCTGAACTGAAAACGGCCGGATCATCATGATCCGGCCGGTAAGCTAAACGATCAGAGCGGTGCTTCAAAGCAGCGCGCTGTAGGTGAATTCCCTACAGGGCAGTTATTTCTCGACGAATGCGCGCTCGAATACATAGTGGCCGGGCGTGCCAATCCGCGAGGAAACCTGGAAGCCGCGCGCATCCAGCACGCTGCGCAGGTCAGCCAACATCTGCGGGCTGCCACAGATCATGAAACGGTCGTTGGCCGGGTCCAGCTGCGGCAGGCCGAGGCTCTGCTGCATGAGGCCGGTTTCCATCAGCGTGGTCAGGCGGCCCTGATTGGGGAAGGGTTCGCGGGTGACGGCCGGGTAGTACAGCAACTTGTCACGGACGATATCGCCGAGGATTTCATCCTCCGGCAGTTCCTTTTCAAAGTAGTCGCGGTAAGCGAGGTCCTTCTCGAAGCGCACGCCGTGGCAGACGATCACCTTGTCGAAGCGCTCGTAGGTTTCCGGATCTTTGACGATGCTCAGCCACGGTGCCAGACCGGTGCCGGTACCCAATAGATACAGATGCTTGCCAGGGTGCAGGTCGCTGATCAGCAACGTGCCGGTGGGCTTCTTGCCGACCAGTACCTTGTCGCCCGGCTTGAGGTGTTGCAGGCGCGAGGTCAACGGGCCTTCCTGCACCTTGATGCTGAAGAAGTGCAGTTGCTCTTCCCAGTTGGCGCTGGCAATGGAATAGGCACGCATCAACGGTCGGCTGCCTTCTTCGTTTTCAAGGCCGATCATCACGAACTGGCCGTTGTCGAAGCGGAAACCGCTGTCGCGGGTGGTGGAGAAACTGAAGT
The DNA here is from genome assembly GCF_027497995.1 of Stenotrophomonas sp. Iso1. Lineage (GTDB taxonomy): Bacteria > Pseudomonadota > Gammaproteobacteria > Xanthomonadales > Xanthomonadaceae > Stenotrophomonas. The sequence continues at coordinate 1,851,419 of NZ_JAODBT010000001.1, forward strand.
AGGCGTCCGTCCAGTGACGGACTTCAAGCACCGTTTCGGCGCCAAAAGCGGAAGACATGCCGTGGTTCGTTATATGGATGACCGCGCCATTCTATCCGATCCTGATTAAATGGGAATGAATCTCATTTGCTGGGGTCGTCACGGCGGAACTGCGCTCCGCTGGGGCTGGCGGTGAGCCGATGCCGAGCATGGCTCGGCGCTTCACGGTCAGCGCCGTGGTTTCAGCGGTAGCCGGCGGCCTGCAACTCGAACAGCTCAGCGTAGCGGCCGCCCTCGATCATCAGCTCCTCGTGGGTGCCACTGGCCTCGATGCGCCCGTCGGCAAGCACCAGGATGCGATCGGCCATGCGTACCGAGGAGAAGCGGTGCGAAATCAGCACGGCAGTGCGGTTGTCCGACAGCTCTTTGAAGCGCTGGAACACCTCGAACTCGGCCCGCGCATCCAGCGCGGCGGTAGGTTCGTCCAAAATCATCACCTGCGCATCGCGCATGTAAGCGCGAGCGATGGCGATCTTCTGCCATTGGCCGCCGGACAAATCCACGCCGGTCTTGAAGCGGCGGCCGATCAACTGGTCGTATCCGGCGGGCAGGGTATCGATGACCTCATCAGCCAGCGCGCGACGGGCGGCATTCTGGATACGTGTTGTGTCCTGCATGGACTCGACCAAGCCCACACCGATGTTTTCGCCGGCGGTCAGGTGGTAGCGCACGAAGTCCTGGAAGATGACGCCAAGGTTGGCGCGCAGGTCGTCCAGGTCGTAGTCGCGCAGGTCGCGACCATCGAGCAGGATGCGGCCTTCGTCCGGGTCGTACAGGCGTGCCAGCAACTTGACCAAGGTGGTCTTGCCGGCGCCGTTTTCGCCAACCAATGCAATCACCTCACCGGCCTGCAGCTGGAAATCGAGATGGCGCACTGCCCAGCGTTCGGCATCGGGATAGCGGAAGCCGACGTTCTCGAATACGAACCCCTCGCGAATGGGGCGCGGTATTGCCACGGCGTTTTCGCGCGAGTGGATTTCCGGCTTGATCGCAAAGAACGAGAACAGGTCGTCCAGGTACAACGCTTGGCTGGCTACCTGCGAAAAGCCGGTCAACAAGCCTTCCAGCAGCTGACGCAGGCGCATGAAACTGCCGGACAGAAACGTCAGGTCGCCGATGCTGAAATCGCCGCGAATGGTGCGCCAGGCGATGTAGGCATAGGCGGCGTAATAGCCCAGCGTGCCGAGTGCGGCGAGCAGCGTGCCCCACACCGCGCGCTTGCGGGCCAGCGCGCGGTTGGCGCGGAAAAAACGTTCGGACAGCAACTTGTAGCGGTCAATCAGGAACCGGTGAAGGTTGAAGATCTTCACCTCCTTGGCGGTTTCCACGCTGGCGCCGACCTGACGCAGGTAGTCGAGCTGGCGACGCTCTGGCGTCCAGCTGAAGTTGAGCGTGTACCCCAGTGCATTGAAGTGCGATTCGCCGACGAATGCCGGGATCAACGCCACCGCTAGCAGCAGCATCAACCACGGGGCATACATCACCAGGCCGGCGGCGAAACTGATGACGGTGATGACATCCTGTGCCTGCCCGAACAGCTGGCTCATCAGGCTCATGCGGCCCATGGTCTGGCGCCGCGCACGGTCGAGCTTGTCCTGCAGTTCCGGGTCCTCGAAGTCCTCCAGGTCCAGCTCGGCGGCGTGTTCCATCAGGCGCACGCTGGTGGCGTTGGTGAACAGCTCCGACAGCAGCGAATCGGCGTAGTTGACCATGCGTCCGAGCAGGTCCGAACCGATGGCGATGCTCAGTTCCAGCAACAGCAGTTCGAGCAGGGTATTGAGGTGGCCGCTGGACAACGCTTCGCCCAGCGGCGGCATGCCGCCGGCACCGGCCAGGCGCACGGCCTCATCGATAATCAGCTTGCCCACGTACAACATCGCCACCGGCATCAAGGCGCGGATAAGACGCAAGCCCAGGCTGGTCATCGTCAACACGCGGCTGGTCTGCCATACCTGTCGCAGGAAGGGCGGCAGGTTGCGCATGGCGTTCATGCGTTCGCGCAGGCTGGGTTGCGGCTTGGCGGGTGCAGCGGAGGGGTGCGGCATGGGCGGCTCAAACGGCGGGGTGCGTGTTCAGGGTAACGGCAAGGCGTGATGCATCAATGGGGTGGTGCCGCGGCAGTCTCAGCCGTCTTTGTCCAGATCGATGTCGCCCATTTGCGCATCGTCGCGGCCGTCGGGATTGTCGCGCACGGCTTCGCCACGTGCGCCGAACGAACTGTTTCCCGAATCGACATGCAGATGGCTGCGGACATCACGCACGCCCTGAATGCCGGCAATGAGTTTTTCGATATCCAGTTTGGCTGTGGTATCAGGCACGTCGCCGGAGAGGGTCACTGTTCCGTCCTTCACTTGCACCAGTACCTGCGAGGACTGGCTGTGCTGGCCCAGCGTGTGTACGACTTCATCGGCAATCAGGGTGTCGGAGCGTTCTGCGGCCATTGTGATCTCCAGCGGAAGTGGAGCCTGCACGATGGCGCAGACGCTGTGAGTGTGACGTTACCCAGGCTGTGGGTGTGTCGAGCCGTTGTCGGTTCCACGGTTCAAGCCGCTTCTACGAGCGCGGACCTTCCGGTGGTGACGGATCGGATGACTGCAGTGCCACCGGCAGGTGCCAGCCATAGTGCATCGCCATGATTCGCAGGCCGAAACACAGCCCGGCACCGGCCAAGGCGCAGGGCAGCGGCGGCAGGCCCAGCCAGTAACCGATGGCCACAATCGACGCGCCAGCCAATGCGGCCACGGCATACAACTCGGCCTGCAGTACTAGCGGTACCTGCGCCAGCAACACATCGCGGGCGATGCCGCCGCCGACGCCGGTCAACATGCCCAAAGCGGCTGCCATTGGCGGATCGATGCCGTAGGACAACGCCTTTTGCGTGCCGGCCACGGCGAACAGTGCCAGCCCCATCGCATCGAACATGCGCACCGGGTACTGCATGCGCTCGATCAACGGCGCCCAGAAGAAGGTCACCACGCCTGCCGCCAGGGTGATGGCCGGATAGCGCCAGTCGCTGATGGCGGCCACCGGGGTGGCCCCGATCAGCAGGTCACGGGTGATGCCGCCAGCCAGTGCAGCCGCGAACGACAGCACCAGCACGCCGAAGATATCCAGCCGACGGCGCACCCCCATCGTCGCCCCGGACAGGGCGAAGACGAAGGTGCCAATAAGGTCGAGGATCAGTACCAGGGTTCCCATGCGGCCTATTGTGCGGCCTGTCCATGGCTGCGGCCATCGGTCCGGTCCGGCGTGGATGCCGCAGGACCAGACCGACCTGCTTACGGCAGTGGCGGCAGCAGCCCGGCGCCGAGGCGATTCCAGGCATTGATGACGGCCACGGCCATGCTCAGGTCACTGATGCCTTTTTCGTCGAAGTGCGGTGCCAGTGCCTCGAAGGCGGCATCGGAGGGGGCGCCGTCCGGCAACCGGGTGAGGGCTTCGGCCCAGCCCAGAGCGGCGCGTTCGCGTGCATCAAAAAATCGGCTTTCGTGCCAGGCAGGCAGCGTGTCGAGCTTGCGCGGTTCGATACCGGCCTTGCGCAGCGCGGTGCCGTGCATGTCCATGCAGTAACCGCAGCCGTTGATCTGGGACACGCGCAGGAACACGAGTTCCATCAGGTCATGCTCGAGCGAGCTGTCATGCACAGCCTTGCTGGTGGCCAACAGGCCCTTGAAGGCGTCGGCAGCCAAGCGGGTGTAAGCGACACGGGGAGAAGCAGCAGCTGACATCGGGGGTCTCCTGGCGACCGGAGTGGTCGCGTTTCATTACAAGGACGCCTCAGCGTCGGCAGTCGTGACAAGCCGTGGCAATTTATTTGGATTGAGCACGCTGTACAGCGCGACGATGCGGTCGTCGACAACTTCGACGGTGGTGAAGGACGCCAACCTCCCTCCGGCAAAGCGCAGGATCGCCAACTCGCCGTTGACGTATCCCAGCTGCGCCGGCAATGCCGCGCCACGGCGCGCGATGGCCCAGTACAGCCGGCCGATGCGTTCGGCGCCCTGCAGCGGCCGCACCGTGGCGGTGACGACGCCGCCACCGTCGGATATTTGTGTGGCATTGGCGTGCAGCAGGGCCTGGATGGCCTGGCTGTCGCCGCGTTGGGCGGCGTCCATGAAACGCGCCAACAACTGCCGGTGCTGATCCGGAGCGGCCCGGAAGCGGGGGCGTCCTGCCTGCAATCGCTGCTTGGCTCGGTGTACCAGCTGCCGGCAGTTGGCCTCGCTGTGGCCGATCAGCTCGCCGATCTGCTGATAACTGTGGTCGAAAGCCTCCTTGAGCAGAAACGCAGCACGTTCTTCCGGCCCCAGTTGTTCGAGCAGGGACAGGAAGGCGACGGAAACTTCGTCAGCCAGCGCGAATGCCTGCGCGGGATCGGTGCTGGTGTCCGCTTCCAGGCTGACTTCCAGTGGTTCGGGCAGCCACGGGCCGACGTACTGCAGGCGTTCGCGCTTGAGCGCGCGCAACCGGTCCAGACCAAGCCGGGTGGTTGCGGTGATCAACCACGCTTCGGCGTCGCGGATGGCGGTTGTGTCGGTGTTGGCCCAGCGTAACCAAGCGTCCTGGACCACGTCTTCGGCATCGGCGCGACTACCGAGCAGGCGGTAGGCCAGGGCCAGCAGGCGGGAGCGGTGAGTCTGGAAAGTGATATCGGCGTTCATGTGGGAAGGACGTGCCAAGGCGGGCTGGCGTGACGGGTGACGCCTACTTTGCCGCAACCTTTCTGGCAGCGGCATATGCCCTGTGTGGGGATGATCTTCACGGGCTTCGGCTTCGCGGCTTTTGCCGCTGCGGTAACCGCCCCTACAAAGGTAGGAAGCACGGTCCGTCGGCAAGGCGTAAAATGGCCGGCTGAACCCCCGCCAGCCTTCAGCAAGCGAGCAAGCCGTGACAACGATCAAGCAGGAAGACCTCATCCAGTCCGTCGCCGACGCGCTGCAGTACATCTCGTACTACCACCCGGTCGACTACATCAAGAGCCTCAGCGCTGCCTATGAGCGCGAGGAGTCGCCGGCGGCCAAGGAGGCGATTGCGCAGATCCTGATCAACTCGCGCATGTGCGCTGAGGGACATCGTCCGATCTGCCAGGACACCGGCATCGTCACCGTGTTCCTGGAAATTGGCATGAACGTGCGTTGGGACGACGCCACGATGGGCGTGGAAGACATGGCCAATGAAGGCATCCGTCGCGCCTACGCCTATCCGGACAACAAGCTGCGCGCCTCGGTGCTCGCTGACCCGGCGGGCAAGCGCACCAATACCAAGGACAACACTCCGGGCGTGGTCAACGTCAAGGTGGTGCCGGGTAACACCGTGGACGTGATCGTCGCGGCCAAGGGCGGCGGCTCGGAAGCCAAGAGCAAGTTCGCCATGCTCAACCCGTCCGACTCCATCGTCGACTGGGTGCTCAAGACGGTGCCGACCATGGGCGCCGGCTGGTGCCCGCCGGGCATGCTCGGCATTGGCATCGGCGGTACCGCCGAGAAGGCGATGCTGCTGGCCAAGGAGTCGCTGATGGAGCCGATCGACATCACCGATCTGCAGGCCCGCGGCGCGTCCAACCGTGCCGAAGAGCTGCGCTTGGAGCTGTACGAAAAGGTCAACGCGCTGGGTATTGGCGCGCAGGGCCTGGGTGGCCTGACCACGGTGCTGGACATCAAGGTCAAGGATTTCCCGACCCACGCTGCCAACTTGCCGGTAGCGATGATCCCGAATTGCGCCGCCACTCGCCACGCGCACTTCACCCTGGATGGCAGCGGCCCGGTGATGCTGGATCCACCGTCGCTGGAAGACTGGCCGCAGATCACCTACGACTCGTCCAAGGGCACCCGCGTCGACCTCGACACGATCACCCCGGAAGAAGTCGCCAACTGGAAGCCGGGCCAGACCCTGTTGCTCAATGGCAAGCTGCTGACCGGCCGTGACGCTGCGCACAAGCGCATGGTCGACATGCTCAACAAGGGCGAACAGTTGCCGGTCGATCTGAAGGGCCGCTTCATCTATTACGTCGGCCCGGTCGATCCGGTGCGTGACGAAGTGGTGGGCCCGGCGGGCCCGACCACAGCGACGCGGATGGACAAGTTCACCCGCCAGATTCTGGAGCAGACCGGTTTGTTGGGGATGGTCGGCAAGGCCGAGCGCGGTCCGGCGGCGATTGAAGCCATTCGCGACAACAAGTCGGCTTACCTGATGGCGGTTGGCGGCTCGGCTTACCTGGTGTCCAAGGCGATCAAGGCCTCCAAGGTGGTGGGCTTTGCCGACCTGGGCATGGAAGCGATCTACGAGTTCACCGTGCAGGACATGCCGGTGACCGTGGCCGTGGATTCCACCGGTGAGTCGGTACACAAGACTGGCCCACGTGAATGGCAGGCCCGCATCGGCAAGATTCCGGTGGTGGTTGAGTAAGCCGCACGCGCTTCACTGGTGACCAGACAACGGCTCGGGCTATGCTCGAGCCGTTGCTGTTTTCGGGGGAGAGGTTCGATGCGTAGTTTCCAGTGGATGATGGTTCTGATGCTCGCGTTGCTGCTCGCCGGTTGCGGGAATGGCGGCTGGCGCGACGCCCCCAAAGATGACCCGGCCGCCTGTGTAAATTACTGTCAGAGCCGCCACCAGGACTGCAACGCCAACCCGCGAAGCTACGGCGATTGCGGCGAAGCGAACAAGAACAACCAGTGCGACAAGATCACCAATCCCGAGCTGCGTGGCGCCTGCCAGACTTCGCAGGCTTTCTGCCAGAACCGCTCCGCCGCCGCAGTTTGTGGTGAGCGTCTCAGCAACTGCATGGCCAGTTGCAATTAAGTAAGAAGGAAAGGCGCGGCGGCGTTGGGCTTGAGCGACGTTTCAGCCCATCCGGAACGTGGCATTGCCCGGTGGATCACTGCTCAGAATCTGTGCGTCCGGGGGCATCTCTGCCCACGATTGCATGCCGACGTCGCTAGAATACGGCTCTGCCCGCACGAGAGCCGCTCATGTCCGTTGTTCTGTATGGATCGCAAAGCACTGCCTCACTCGTTGTGCATTGGCTGTTGATTGAGCTAGGCATAGAGCACCAGCTGCATCAGCTGGATTTTGATCGCAACGAACAGAAGTCGGTAGCGTACTTGGCCATCAATCCAGCCGGCCGCGTGCCGACGTTGTTGATGGACGGCCAGGTGTTGACCGAGTCGGCCGCTATCGCGATGCATCTGGCTGACGTGCACCCGCATGCCGGCTTCGCACCCGTACCGGGCACGCCAGCACGCGGTGATTACTACCGATGGATCTGCTTCTGCGTTTACACCTTGATGCCTGCATATCGGAGCTGGTTCTACCCGGATGAACCTGCCGGCCAGGCCAATGTCACCGAGGTCCAGCAGCGTGCCCGCGTGCAACTGGAAACGGCTTGGCAGCAGATGGCTGATCACCTCGCTGTGAAGGGGCCGTATGTGCTCGGCGAGGAGCTGTCAGTCGTGGATTTCATGCTGACCATGTTGATGCGCTGGAGTCGCAATATGCCGCGCCCGAGTGACAGCTGGCCGGCGCTGGCCGCACATGCCGCGCGGATGAAAGCGCGTCCGGCGTTTGCCGAGGTCTATCGACGTGAAGGCATCACGGACTGGGCGTGACGCGGATGATCACGCCCTTCTCGCGAGGATGAGGAGGGCAGTTCGCGGATCGCCGGTTCCGGTCGAGATTCGGCATCCAAATTCCGCTTAACTCAATCCACGTGATCCTCAAACTTCCGTCCGCCCTGGAACGGCATCAAGTGCTGTTTGATGATGCCGTTTGGCACCGTCTCCAACTTCATCACGCCATACTCCTGCGGCCACTGCGCTTGGTCACGCGGTAGCTTGAACGTGCCCATCAACATGTCCACCAGTGGCAGATGGATGGCGTAGTTCACGTCTACATATTCCTGTTGCCGTGCATGGTGCCAGTGGTGATAGCGCGGTAGCACCAGCAGGTATTCAAGCCAGCCAAAACGGATGCCGAGGTTGGCATGTGCCAGTACCGCCTGCAGGCCAACCAGGATCACGTAAGCGTTCACTGCTGGCGTCGAGAAACCCAGAATCAGCAAGGGCAACAACACTGCGCTGCGGGTCATCACAATCTCGACCAAGTGGATGCGCGAACCCGCCAACCAGTCCATATGGCGGCTGGAGTGGTGTACAGCGTGGAAGCGCCAGAGCCAAGGGATGTTGTGATATGCGCGGTGCAGCAGCGCCTGTGCCATGTCTGCGACGAACACCGCGATCAGAAACTGCGCCCACACCGGCAACGATTGGATCGCCATTTTGAGTGACGGAAATGCGGCCAGGCCCGCAATGGTCGACGTGGATGCCGTCACCAGGATCAGGATGAACTGCACCAGCACATGGCTCATGAAGAAGTAGGCCACGTCGGTGCGCCAGCCGGAGCGTAGTGGCGATAGCATGCGCTTGCCCAGGTAACGTTCCAGCGGCACAAACACCAGCGCCGAGAAAAACAGCGACAGCACGAACCAGTCCAGCCCCAGCGAATAGGGTGTCTGTCCAACGCCGTCAATCTGCACATTGGTGCCGCCCAGAAGCACCGCCAGCGTCGCGCTGCCAACGCCGATGGTGGCGATGCGTTTATTGCGGTCACGCAGGATGGCAGCCGTTCCCATGATGAACGCCGCCGCCAGACCCGTCAGCAGCAGATGACGGGCGAAATGCTCGTTGTAGACCGCGCGGAACTCGCGGCTGGTCAGCAGTTCCGGGAAGTGGAAACAGGCCACTGCCATCAGGCTCAACAGCCCCAGCAGTGCTGATCCATAGGCGAAGAACGAACGGTGTTGTTGGGCCATGCGCGGACTTCCTGTCTGTGACCGAGGGATTCTGCCTGTCGGCGCGGCCCTCTGAAAGCCCCAGGGCATGGGGGTCACGCTGGGCATCCATGCGTTTCACACTGGCTGCGCAGGCCGCGGCGTACGCTGCATCAAGCAACGGAGACGGTGGTTCAGGCCGCGCCCGACGCTCCAATCCGTTGTCTGGGAGTGCGCTGATGGCTGTCCTGAGTGTTGCTGCAAGCAAGAATGACCATATCCAGGGAAGCCTGGGCGCGCCGGTTGTGCTGGTGGAGTACGCCGACTACCAGTGTCCTCAATGCGGTGAAGCCTTCTCGTTGGTGCAGCGTTTGCGGCAGCGGTTTGGTGATGCGCTGTGCGTGGTGTTCCGCAATTTTCCGCTGGTGCAGTCGCATCCGCAGGCATTGCCGGCAGCGATCGTGGCCGAGTATGCCTCCGTCCACGGGCAGTTCTGGCCGGCGCACGATGCGCTGTTCCGCAGCCAGCAGCAGTTGGGCGAGGTGGTCTACCGCGAACTGATGCGCGAGTTGGGCCTGTCCGGGGACGAAATGATGGCGGCGATGGATACACCGGCTCACATGCAGCGCATCCAGGGCGATATCGAAGGCGGCGTACGCAGTGGCGTGAAAGGCACACCGACGTTCTTCGTCAATGGCGAGATATTCACGCCGCAGAGCAGCTTCGAAGAGCTGTACGACCGTATCAACGCGGCGGTTACTCACGCCGTCTGACGCGCACAGGGCGCGCCATTGACGTGCCCTGATGTGCAGCCGCCTGGTTGGGATCAATCCAACAGTGAGTGGACAGTTTCCGGTGGTCGGCACAGCGCTGTGCCTTTGGCCGTGCGCACGATCGGGCGGTTGATCAATGCCGGATGCGCAGCCATGGCGTCGATCAGTGCCGCTTCATCGTCGAGCTTCTCGGCCAGCCCCAGCTCGGCAAAAACAGCTTCCTTGGTGCGTAGCAAGTCGCGGGCAGGCAGGCCCATTTCTTTCAGTAGCACCCGCAGCTCCGCTGCTGAAGGCGGGGTGTCGAGATAGTTGATGACCTCGATGTCGGCACCCGCTTCTTGCAGCAAGGCCAGGGCGCCGCGTGAGTTGGAGCAGCGGTTGTTGTGCCAGAGGGTTGCTTTCATGCGCTTAGAACCACTCCAGCAGGGACACGCCCACGCCGATGTAAGTGGCGCGATGGTTGTAGTCGATCATGCTTTCACCGTAGCCATCGAACACCTGCACGTGGCCACGCAGCAGGTTGTTGATCGGGAAGCCGTAGTCCAGTTGCACCGAGCCATGTGCCCGGTCACCACTGCGCAGTGAATGACGCCCCGTCAGCGCCAGCTCGTGGCCTTTGTGGTTGTAGACCAGGGTGGCGTCGCCACGGCCGATGTAATCCTCGATGTCAGGGTTGTTGTCTTCGCTGCGGCTTTCGGGGATGCGGTACCAAGGGCGCAGCATGATGGCCCAGTTCTCGCGGTCCAGGCCCACATTGAAGATCACCCGGTTCCAGCTGCGCGACAGTGGGTCGCTGCGGCCATTGGACTGGTGGTTGAGGCTGATGCCGGTCATGCGTCCATTCCAGCCGAACAGCGAGTAACCGTTGCGGAAGGTCAGCATCACCTCGGGTTCGTAGTTGGTCTCCCGGAATGGCCGTGACAGTTCGCTGTTGTAAGCCTGCCAACGCGAGCTCTGGGTATAGCCGACCCAGATATCGCCGTTGTCGCCGAACAGGTTCTCGGTGACCTTGGTCTTGAAGCTGAGCTGGAACTTCAGCTCGGTGCCGTCCAGTTCTTCCGGCGCGGTGACGGAGTTGTTGGGGTTGGGCGAGTGCGGCATCACATTGGGCTTGCTGCTCCAGAACGCCGGCAGCAGGTACACCGGCTTATAGGCGCGCAGTTGGAACAGGCCCAGTTTGGAGTCCTTGGCCAGCTCCCAGCGGCTGTCCAGCAGCGAGCCGCGGCCGGCATTGGCCGCCAACGAATCCAATTCGTCATGGGCAAACAATTCATTACGGCGGGGATTCTGCTCATCCAACGCTTTGGCTTCCTTTCGAGCCATGAGCGCGGCACTGGCAGCGGCGTCGGCGGCGCGGGTATCGGCGGGGCCGCGGCCCAATGCCTTGTCGTAGCAGGCCAGCCGGGCGGCATCAAAATCCAGGGCGAAACAGGCCTCCGGCGAGGCTGGCTCGGGAGCAGATTCCTGGGCAAATAGGGGGCTGCTGGTGCCACCCAAGGCGATCAGCAAGGCGTAGTGCAGGGGCGTATTTCGCATGGTGTGCATCCGGTCGCTGGAGGGGCCGGGCCGTGCCGGGGGCAAGGAGTGCCCCGGCGCGACGTAATGGCTTTGAGGGGATTGTCGGCGATTGCCCCGTGGAGGGGGAGTCGTGATGCAGCCAGGTCACATGAACCAGGCTGCCGCGAACAGGCCAATCATCGCCATGGCCAAGCCCAGTTTGAGTGCCACGCCCAACACGATGCCCAGCCAGGTACCCAGACCGACCTTGGTGGCCTGGCCCAGCTTGCGCCCGTGCAGATACTCGCCAAGCAGCGCGCCAGCAAAGGGGCCGACAAACAGGCCGATGGGCATGAAAAATAACCCCACTACCGTACCGATAGCCGCGCCCAGTAGGGCCATTTTGCTGGCCCCCACCTTCTGCGCGCCGATCACCGTGGACAACACGTCAACCACCATCGAGATGAGGGTAAGCACACCCAGCACCACCAGCGGCAGCCAGCCGACCCGTTCAAAACCCTCGGTCCAGGCCGCGACCAGCAGGCCAATAAACACCAAGGGCACACCGGGCAGGGCAGGCAGGATGATGCCGGCGAAACCGACGATGACCAGTAGGGCGGCGATCAGATAAAAGATGAATGAATAGTCCATGTTGACTCTGAGGAAGGACGAATAGGGGTTGACTTTATTGTCTCACCGCGATTGCAATTTGATTTGCCTCGGGTTAAGTTGCAGCCGCTGAGCTTGGCAAGGTCACCGTGAATCGTGGCCTGATGGGTAGATCGAATGATTTGCTGCATCGTTGCACCTCGCTTCCTCCTTGCAATCAGCCGCCTTACGGGGCGTTCCATCAAACGAGAGAGAGCACCAGGGAGTTAGTGAGATGTCCGATCGCGAAACCGGTACCGTCAAGTGGTTCAATGATGCCAAGGGCTTCGGCTTCATCAGCCGTGAAAGTGGTGAGGATGTGTTCGTGCACTTCCGCGCCATCCAGTCCGATGGTTTCAAGAGCCTGAAGGAAGGCCAGCAGGTCACCTTCACCGTCGTCCAGGGCCAGAAGGGCCTGCAGGCGGACGCTGTGCAGCCGGTCTGAGAAGGCCCGCTGCAGCAGAACAAAGAAAGGCCCGCGCAAGCGGGCCTTTCTTTTTGCCGGAGGGCAGGGCTGCCAACTCAGCGCAGCACGACGCGACCGTTCACCACGCGAACGTAGGTGTTCTCGCGGATGCCGCCCAGATCCTTCTGGTTGACCATGATCACGCGGCCGTCATCCATGCGTACCTGGATGTCATACGAGTTGCCGGTCACGTTCTGCTGGACCTTGTTGCCGGCCAGTGCGCCACCGACAGCGCCTGCCACGGCAGCGATGTTCTGGTTGCCCTTGCTGCCACCGGTATGGTCGGAGATTTCATGGCCAGCAACGGCGCCCACCAAGCCGCCAAGAATGGCGCCGGTAGCCGTGGGTGCGGTGCGGCCGGAAGCGACAGTGTTGATGCGAGTGACGATGCCGCAGTCATTGCAACGGTTCTGGTTGTAGCCGTTGTCGTAATTGCCGCCGCTGTTGCCGCCATAGTTGCCGCCGTTGCTGTAACCCGGGGAAGTGGCGCAACCGGCCAGGGCCAGGCTGGCAATTGTGCCTACGGCGATCAGTCGAATCTTCATGAGTGTTTGTCCTTGCCAGATGAGGATGACGGTATGAGGGCATACCCGTCGCGAAGATCGTGTCGTTTTTCATGTGAATGGAGGGCCAACCACATGTTCAGAACCTGTACTTACTTGAAATCCTGGTGACAGGCCTTGCAGTCGCTGCCGATCTTCTGGGCCATGACCGCCAATGCTGCACAGTCTGCTGGGGGCTTGGCCAGAGCATCGTTCAACGTGGCGCGGAAGCGGCTGGCGTGCAGTTGGAAGCGCTGGTCGTCACGCAGGCTGGGGAATGCCGTTTCCAGATCATTGGACAGCGCGCGCAGGGTCTGCAGGCGCGGCGTGGTGTCGTTGATGGTGCAGCGGTTCTGCTTCTGGCTATCGCTGAGCAACTGCGCCTGCTTGGCCATCACGGTCATCAGGCTGCCGGGGAAGTGATCCTGGCGGGCCTGCAGGGCGCGCATGCCCATCACCGTGGTCACCCCGCCGATCAACAGCCCGGCGATGAGAACAAACAGATAACGGGAGGCTTTGGACGGCGGGCGGACGGGGTCGGTCATTGCGTTGGCTCCGGAGGCTACGTGGCAGTGAGGGTGTGATGTTCGCGCATTATGCCGTCAAGGCTAAAATGCGCCGATGAAAGAACAACTGCGTGAGCGATTTGCCGGCGTGGACCGGCTGTACGGGGCGGGCACCATTGAGCATCTGGCCAACTGCCGGGTGGCGGTGGTCGGCATGGGGGGGGTGGGCTCGTGGGTGGTTGAAGCCTTGGTGCGTACGGCCGTCGGCCACCTCACCCTGATTGATGCTGACGACATCTGTGTATCCAACAGCAACCGGCAGCTACCGGCGATGGTTGGCCAGTATGGGCGCAACAAGGCGCTGGCGATGGCCGAGCGTTGCCGGGCGATCAATCCGGATGTGGACGTGGATGCGGTGGAGTCGTTCCTCACCACCTCCAACATGGAGCAGCTGTTGGACCGCGGTTTCGATCTGGTGATCGACGCCTGCGACAGCTTCCGGGTGAAGGTGGAAACCATTGCCTGGTGCCGCCGTCGCAAGTTGCCGTTGCTCACGGTGGGTGCTGCCGGCGGGCGTACCGACCCGACGTTGGTGCGCGTTCGCGACGTGTCGCGTACTGAGCATGACGCGATGATGGCCTTGATCCGCAAGAAACTTCGCAGTGAGTTCAATTTCCCCAAGAACGCGCAACGCTACTTCGGCGTGCCGGCGGTGTATTCGCTGGAGAACGTGAAATACCCGCAGGCCGACGGCAGTGTCTGTGGCGTGCGGCCGAACTTGGGCCCGGATGAAGCGATGAAGCTCGACTGTGGCGCAGGCCTGGGCGCAGCCACGCACATCACCGGCGCCTTTGCATTCGTCGCGGTAGGCAAGGCATTGGAGATGTTGCTCAAGAAGCGGGACGCCACGCCGGCGGCACAAGGCCGTTCTACAGCGGCGTGAGTCCAAACAGACGTCGTGCGTTGGCGGTGGTTTGCGTGGCGATTTCTTCGGGTGTTTGGCCGCGAAGTTCGGCGACGGTTTCCAGAATGACGGCCAGACGCTCCGGCTCGTTGCGTTGGCCACGGATGCCGGCATCGGGTTGGTCCGGGGCGTCGGTTTCCAGCAGCAGGTATTCCAGCGGCATCTGTGCCACCAGGGTGCGCAGTCGGTTGGCGCGCGGGTAGGTCAACGGCCCACCCAGGCCGATCATGAAGCCCAGGTTCCACAGTTGCCGCGCCTGCTCCGGACTGCCAGAGAAGCTGTGCACCACGCCGCGCAGCGGTCCGGTTTGACGGATGCGCTGGATCACCTCGTCCACCGCACGCCGTGCGTGAACTATCAGCGGTAGTTGGTACGTGCGCGCCAGTGTCAGTTGCCCTTGGAAGAAGAAGCGCTGGCGTTCTGGGTCGAGATCCTCGACAAAAAAGTCCAACCCGCATTCGCCGATGGCGGTTGGTGACTCGCGCTCAATCCATTCCTGCAGCAACGGCAGGTGCTCAGGGCGGTGCTCGGCCAGGAACATCGGGTGCAGGCCGTAAGCTGGATGCAGTCCGGGAGCGGAGGCGCATACGTGCTGCAGTTTGGGCCAGCTGGCGGCGGTTACCGCCGGGAGGACCTGATGTCGTACCCCGGCGGCGTGGGCCCGGGCCAGCACGGCCTTGCGGTCGATATCGAACGCATCGGCATCAAGGTGGCAATGGCTGTCGACCAACTGCACGGATCAGGGCTTTCGGGGCAAAGCGGGCGGATCGGTCGCAGGGTCCTTGCGACGCTTCCAGTTAGCCAGTAGCACGGTGCTCAGGCCAAACAGGATTTCGTCGAGGAACGGCAGCGGATCGGGCAGCAGCATGCTGACTGCGAACAGGGCTGCAGTGATCTTGAACAAGGTGGGATAACGCAGCTTGCGCGCCCAGTTCAGGAACGGCGTCAGCATCATGGTCGACATGGCAAATCCTGTTGTAGGGAGGACCAACAGGCGTGATATTGCGACGGTCAGGGCGATTTCGATAGATGGCTGCCAGAGATACTGGCCTCTGTTCAGCTTGGTCGTGCTGGAATCGCCCCATATCAGAACGCGGCCAAGCCGCTGGGAGCCCGCTTATGAAGAGCACTACGACAACCATCCTGGTGGCAACTGGCGCTTTGCTGGTGGGCGGTATTGCCACGGCCGCCTTCATGCAGGGCCGCGATAAAGCCACCACGCTGCCGGCCACTGAAACGCCGGCCCCGTTGGTGGACGGCGCCTTGCTGGGCGGCGACGCAGCCACCGATGCGCTGGCGGCAACCGGCAACAAGCTGGAATACGCCGACGTGCTCAAGGTCGCTCCGGTGACCCAGAAGGAGCGCATCTACGGCACCGTGACCGGTAGCGACCCGATCCGCGAAACCTCCAGTACCAGCACCCCGCACGAGGTCTGCGAAGACGTGGCAGTGCAGGAGCGCCTGCCCGAGCGCGACGGCAATGTCGGCGGCACCGTTGCTGGTGCGGTGATTGGCGGCCTGCTGGGCAACCAAGTGGGCGGCGGCAACGGCAAGAAGGCGGCAACCGCTCTGGGCGCGGCCGCAGGTGGCGTGATTGGCAATCAGGTCGACAAGCGTCACGTGGGTGGCCGTGTGGTCAACCGCACCGAGCGCCAGTGTCACACCGAGCAGCGCACTGCGGAGTCCAGTCGCGTCACGGGCTACAACGTCACCTACCGCAAGCCGGATGGCAGCACCGGAACCATGCGCACGGACAACAAGCCGGGTGAGCGCGTGTCATTGGGCAATGCTGACCAGACCATCGGTTACGACGTGACGTACCGTTATGACGGCCAGGAAAAGACCGTGCGCATGGACAACCGTCCGGCCAGCGATCGCCTGCCAGTGTTGGATGGCCAGATCGTGACCCAGACGGCTGCGGCTGATGGCAGCAGCAACCGCCAGTAAGTGGCGTTGTCTGATGGAAAAGTGGAAGGCCGGCGAAAGCCGGCCTTCTGCGTTTTTGAGTGAGGGTGCGTGGCAAAGCAGCTGCCCCCAGTTCTCCCCTTCGCTTCGTAAGAAGAAGGGGCGCATCGCCACTGCTACAACCGTCATCCTCGACCGAGACATCGCTTGCGCACAGCCATGGGAGGATCTGGGGTGGCGCTCCCTATTCCTGGTGATAGCGTTGCACCCCTAATCAACGGAGAAGATAAACATGAGCATCTTCGACCTGCGTCTGGAAACCGAGCGCCTATTGCTGCGTCCACCGGCAATGGAAGATTTCGAGGCCTTTGCTGCGTTCTGTGCCGATCCAATCACGATGCAGCATCTTGGTGGCGTGCAAGCCAAGCCGGTGGCGTGGCGCAGCTTTGCCGGACTGGTCGGCAATTGGCAGTTGCAGGGGTATTCGATGTTCTCGGTGATCGAGAAAAGCAGCGGCCGCTGGATGGGGCGCGTCGGGCCGTGGCAGCCCTACGGGTGGCCGGGCACTGAAGTGGGCTGGAGCCTTTCCTCTGAATTCTGGGGCCGGGGGTATGCGCCCGAGGCGGCGCGGGCCAGCATCGATTGGGCGTTTGACGCCCTGGGCTGGAGCGAGGTCATTCACTCCATTGCGCCGGATAACACCAACTCACAGGTGGTTGCGCGCAAGTTGGGTTCAAGCATTCTGCGCACGACACATCTGCCGCCGCCGCACGAAGTACCGGTGGATATCTGGGGCCAATCGCGTGCGCAATGGCTGGCACAACGCGGATAGTGCCGCGCTATGTGCGTCAGCGGCCTGGATGATGTTCGTAGAGCGGAACGTGGCCCTGCATTACATCGGCAGGGCGCGATATTTGCTGCGATTGCAGCTTTACCCCGCTGCGGGAAGTCCGGTCAAATGAGCGCTGTCATCTGCCATTGCGGCAGGCGGGAGAACCGGTTCAGTGAGTAAGTCTGGGGCTGCGTTGACGGTGTATGGCATGTCCACGTCGGGCAATTGCCACAAGGTGCGATTGTTGCTGGAACAGCTGGGCACACGCTACGAATGGTGTGAGGTGGACAGCGCTGGTGGCAAGACCCGCACGCCGGATTTCCTGGCGATGAACCCCAATGGCAAGGTGCCGTTGGTTCGGCGAAATGACGGCCGCGTACTCACTGAATCCAATGCCATCCTGTTTTGGCTGGCAGAAGGTACGCCGTTCCTACCAGCGGATGGTTGGCAGCGCGCGCAAGCGTTGTCATGGATGTTTTTCGAGCAATACAGCCACGAGCCCTACATCGCAGTCGCGCGCTTCATCTGTGGCTGGACACCGGCAGATTCGCCACGTCGCGCTGATCTGCCCAGGTTGCGTGAGCGCGGGCATGAAGCGCTGGCGGTCATGGAGCAGCATTTGGTGGCGCACGACTGGTTCACCGGCCCGCATTACGGCATCGCGGATATCGCGCTGTACGCCTATACCTCAGTGGCCGAGGACGGAGGCCTGGCGCTGGTGGCCTATCCGGCCTTGCAGCGCTGGTTGCAGCGCGTGCGCGACCAGCCGGGTTTTGCGCCGATGGCCCCGCCCGCTGCGGAGGTGCAGGCCTGCTTCAACGCGTCACGCTGAATCCCATTCCCCCGCAATACCCGCTTGCCTTGTGGAGTCTGTCTGCATGTTTGCTCGTGTACCGAATCCTATTCCGGCCCGCATGAAGGGCCTGAACCGCGCTGAGATCTGCGATACCAATTTCATCGATCACGTAAAAAGCCTGGGGCAGGGGCCCGACTCAGGCCCACAGGATGCAGCGCCGGTGTTGCCGGGCAGCGCGTTGGATGCGAAAGGATTCCGCGAGTTGTTCGAGTCGCAGTTGATCAGCCGCCATCTGGATTTGATGGCGCGCGTGCTGCGTGTGCAGAACAAGGTTTTCTACACGATTGGTTCCTCCGGTCACGAGGGCAACGCGATGGTGGCACGGGCTACCCGCCACACCGATCCGGCCTTCCTGCATTACCGCTCTGGTGGCTTCATGGCTGAGCGTTTTCGCAAGCTGCCGGGCATGGACCCGGTGATGGATTCAGCGCTGTCGTTCGCTGCCAGCAAGGACGATCCGGCCAGCGGCGGCCGTCACAAAGTGTGGGGAAGCAAGCCGTTGTGGGTGCTGCCGCAGACCTCGACCATCGCCTCGCACCTGCCCAAAGCCCTTGGCACGGCAATGGCGATTGAAGCCGGCAAACGTTTGGGGTCGGCCCTGCCGATACCCGACGACAGCATCGCCATCTGTTCCTTCGGCGACGCCTCGGCCAATCACGCCACCGCGCAGACCGCATTCAATGCCGCGGCATGGAGCAGCTTCCAGAAGCTGCCGGCGCCGGTGTTGTTTGTCTGCGAGGACAACGGCATCGGCATTTCGGTGAAGACACCGGAAGGCTGGATCGGCGAGAGCTTCCGTCATCGTCCGGGGCTGGATTATTTTCAGGCGGACGGCCTGGATCTGGCCAACGGCTATGCCGATGTACAACGTGCCGTCGAGCATTGCCGCCGTACGCGGCGCCCAACCTTTCTGCACCTGCGTACCACGCGCTTGATGGGTCACGCCGGTACCGATTTCGAGATCGAATGGCGCGCACTGGAAGAATTGTGTGCCGTGGAGGCTGGCGATCCGCTGCTGCGTTCGGCACAGATCGCCATTGAATCCGGATTGATGGACAAAGACGAAGTTCTGGCGCTGTACGAACACACGCGCAGGCGTTGTTTTGAAGCCGCCGAGGCCGCCGATCAGCGCCCGCGCCTGAAGAGCCTGCAGGAAGTGGTGACGCCGCTGGCGCCGTACACGCCGGACAAGGTGCGTGCTGAAGCCAATCGCGCCGACTACAGCGAACGCCGCCTGCAGGTGTTCGGCAGCGAGGCGACATTGCCGGAGAACCAGCCGCCCAGGCATCTGGCCATCCAGATCAACCAGGCTCTGCACGAGCTGTTCTGCAAGTATCCGGAGACGCTGTTGTTCGGCGAGGACGTCGCGCAGAAGGGTGGCGTTTATACGGTGACCAAGGGGCTGCAGAAGGCGTTCGGCCCGCGACGTGTGTTCAATACCTTGCTGGACGAAACCATGATCCTCGGCATGGCCCAGGGGTTCGCCAACATGGGGTTGTTGCCACTGCCGGAAATCCAGTACCTGGCCTATCTGCACAACGCTGTGGACCAGGTGCGTGGTGAGGCGTGCTCGCTGCAGTTCTTCTCCAACGATCAATACCGCAACCCGATGCTGATCCGCATTGCGGGACTGGGCTACCAGAAGGGCTTTGGCGGCCACTTTCACAATGACAATTCGATCACCCCCATCCGTGATATCCCGGGGCTGATAGTCGGTTGCCCATCGCGCGGTGACGACGCTGCGGCGATGCTGCGCACCTTGGCGGCGCTGGCAAAAGTGGATGGGCGTGTGTGCATCTTCCTTGAGCCCATCGCGCTGTACATGACCAAGGATCTACACGAGGCTGGCGATGGTCAGTGGCTGTTCCCGTATCCAGCGCCGGGGCAGAGCATCGCGGTGGGCGAAGGCCGCGTGTACGGCGAGGGCAACGATGACCTGGTGATCTTCAGCTACGGCAACGGCGTGCCGATGAGCCTGCGTGCCGCGCGCAGCATTGAGCAGGCGCATGGTTGGAAGGTGCGGGTGATAGACCTGCGCTGGTTGGTGCCGCTCAACGATGCCTGGATCGCCGAACAGGCCACGGGCGCCAAGCGCATCCTCGTGGTGGACGAGGGCCGCCACAGTGCCGGCGTGGGCGAGGGCGTGATCACTGCGTTGGTCGAAGCTGGCTTGGGCAGCGTGCCGCTGCGGCGGGTCACCGGCGCCGACACCTACACGCCGCTGGCCGGGGCTGCGTTGCTGGTGCTGCCGGGTGATGCGGATGTGGTGGCTGCGGCGGCGGAATTGAGCTGATTGCTGGGCCTGCTGTGAACGGATATCCCACGCCCTCTGGTGCAAGGGCAGATGGGCTCGGCATGCGTCAGCGTCAGGTTAAGGCCAATTGAGCAACTGCAGCCTTATAGCCCCTCGCCCCTGGTGGGAGAGGGGCTGGAGAGCGACGGACGAGACCTTCACCCCAGCCGAAGCTCCGGCTGGCTAGCCTGAAGCCTCCATTCGCAGTGAGATCGCCATGAGCCACTACAAGATCGCGGTATTCGTCGGCAGTCTGCGCAAAGACTCGATCAACCGTCAGTTGGCGCGTGCGCTGGAAAAGCTGGCCGGTGATCGTGCCAGTTTTGAATACATCAAGATCGATGACATCCCGCTCTACAACCAGGATCACGACGGTCAGTTCCCGGCGCAGGGTACGCGCATGAAAGGACAGATCCTCGCGGCTGACGCAGTGTTGTTTGTCACCCCCGAATACAACCGTTCCATTCCCGGTGTTCTCAAGAACGCCATCGACACCGCGTCGCGCCCCTATGGCGATAACGCATTCGTAGGCAAGCCGGCGGCAGTGATCGGCAGCTCCATCGGTGCCATAGGCAGCGCGCTGGCGCAGCAGCACCTGCGCAACGTGCTGGTGTTCGTGAATCTGGCGGTGATGGCCCAGCCGGAAGCTTTCGTTCACTACAAGGAAGGCTTGATCGAAGCCGACGGTACGGTCAGCAGCGAAGGCACGCGCAAGTTCCTGCAGGGCTACATGGACGCCTTTCTGGATTGGATCAAGGTTCACCATAAGGCCTGAACCCCGGCGTGTCCGGCGTGGGGCAGGGCCGTCCCCCAGCCTCAACATTTGCGATAATCAACGCCCGGTGCCGCAAGGGTGCCGGGCGCGTCTTTCTGTACGACCACCTCATTCGTGACTCCCGGACATCCGCCCGGGGCTTGAGTTGTGGACAGGTTATCCACAGAGTTGTCCGTACCCCGGTGGCCGACGCCCACCTACCATGGCCGCACGGCCTTTACCGTAGGAAAAACGCTTTTCATGCCCGCTCGTACTGGTTTCCGATCTGACCGCAATGACCGCTCCGAGCGCAGTGAACAGCGCATCGACGCCCTGCGCGTCCCCCCGCATTCGGTGGAAGCCGAGCAGGCGGTGCTGGGCGGCTTGATGCTGGCGCCGGAGGCCTATGACCGGGTCAACGAGGCGCTGACCGAAAAAGATTTCTACCGTCGCGACCACCAGCTCATCTACCGCGCCATCCGTGAATTGTCCGAGCGCGATCGCCCGTTCGATGCGGTGACGCTGGGCGAGTGGTTTGAGTCGCAGGGCAAGATGGACCAGGTGGGCGATGGCGCTTATCTGATCGAACTGGCCAGCACCACGCCATCCGCTGCCAATATCGGCGCTTACGCCGAAATCGTGCGCGACAAGGCCGTGCTGCGGCAGCTGATCCAGGTGGGCACGGACATCGTCAACGATGGCTTCCAGCCGGAAGGTCGTGACAGCTCCGAGCTGTTGCAGACCGCTGAAAAGTCGGTGTTCGCCATTGCCGAACAAGGCGCGCGCGGGCGGACTGATTTTGTGGCCATGCCTGGTGCCTTGAAGGACGCCTTCGAGGAACTGCGCAACCGCTTCGAGAATGGCGGCAACATCACGGGTCTGCCGACTGGCTACACCGATTTCGATGCAATGACCGCCGGCCTGCAGCCGACCGATCTGATCATCCTGGCTGCGCGCCCGGCGATGGGTAAAACCACGCTGGCGCTGAACATTGCCGAATACGCCGCGATCAAATCCAAAAAGGGCGTGGCGGTGTTTTCGATGGAAATGTCGGCCTCGCAGCTGGCCATGCGTTTGATCTCCTCCAACGGCCGCATCAACGCCCAGCGTCTGCGTACCGGCCAGCTGGAAGACGAGGACTGGAGCCGCGTCACGGGCGCGATCCGCATGCTGAAGGAAACCAAAATCTTCATCGACGATACGCCTGGCGTGTCGCCGGAGATCCTGCGTTCCAAGTGCCGCCGCCTCAAGCGCGAACACGACCTGGGTCTGATCGTCATCGACTACCTGCAGCTGATGAGCGTGCCGGGCAACAGTGAAAACCGCGCAACCGAAATCTCGGAAATTTCGCGTGGCCTGAAAGGCCTGGCCAAAGAATTGAACGTGCCGGTGATTGCGCTGTCGCAGCTCAACCGCTCGCTGGAAACGCGCACCGACAAACGTCCGGTGATGGCCGACCTCCGCGAATCCGGCGCTATCGAGCAGGATGCGGACATGATCGTCTTCATCTACCGCGACGATTATTACAACAAGGAAACGTCGCCGGACAAGGGCCTGGCCGAGATCATCATCGGCAAGCACCGAGGTGGCCCGACCGGCTCGTGCAAGCTGAAGTTCTTCGGCGAGTACACCCGGTTCGACAACCTCACCCACGATTCAGTGGGTTCGTTCGAGTAATCGGGAGTACGCGCATGTCCGTGGCCATCGTCTGGTTCAGGCGTGACCTGCGCCTGCGCGACAACCCTGCGTTGCAGGCGGCAATCGAGGCCGGCCACACGGTACTGCCGGTCTACATCCACGCGCCGGAAGAAGAGGGCGCGTGGGCACCGGGCGCCGCTTCCAATGCGTGGCTGCATCGTTCGTTGGGGCAGCTCGATGCTGACTTGCGTGGCATGGGGTCGTTGCTGGTGCTGCGCCGTGGCGACAGCATGGCCCAGCTGCAGGCGTTGATCGCCCAGAGCGGCGCGGAGGCGGTCTATTGGAACCGCAAATACGAGCCGGCCACGCAGCCGCGTGATGCGGCCATCAAACGTGGTCTGCGCGAACAGGGGCTGCAGGTGGAAAGCCACAACGGCTACCTGCTGTTCGAGCCGTGGGAGTTGTCCACTCTGCAGGGCGGCCCTTACAAGGTGTTCACCCCGTTCTGGCGCAATGCGCTGAGCCATTGGCGCTTGCCGGTATTGTCGGCGGCGCCGGCCGTGCTGGCATCTCCGAAGGTCGACAGCCTTGCGCTGGATGAGCTGGGGTTACAGCCGCAGCTTGGCTGGGATGCCGGCTTCTGGACGCATTGGCAGCCTGGCGAGCGCGGTGCGCTGGAAGCGTTGGAGGTCTTTGTCGACGGTGCGCTCAACGGGTATCGTGAGCAACGTGATCTGCCGGACCGTACCGGCACCTCGCTGCTGTCGCCACACCTGCATTTTGGCGAAATAGCACCTTGGCGCATCGCACACGTGCTGGAATCGCAGCGCAGTGCCGGCCGCGATGCCGATATCGACGGTTATATACGGCAGTTGGGCTGGCGTGAGTTTTCTTGCCACCTGCTGCATCACTTCCCGCAGACCTCCGATGCCAACCTCAACCCGCGCTTCGAGGGTTTTGCCTGGGCGCCGGCGCAGCCTGCGTTGCTGGAAGCGTGGCAACGCGGACGCACGGGTATTCCCATCATCGATGCCGGCATGCGCGAGTTGTGGGCCACGGGAACCATGCACAACCGGGTGCGGATGTTGGTGGGCAGCTTTTTGTGCAAGCACCTGCGCATGCATTGGAAGGAAGGCGCGCGTTGGTTCTGGGACACGCTGGTCGATGCCGACCTGGCCAACAACAGCATGGGTTGGCAATGGATCGCTGGCACCGGTGCCGATGCTGCGCCGTACTTCCGCGTGTTCAACCCGGTGACGCAGGCGCAGAAGTTTGATCCGCAAGCGCGCTACATCACCCGATGGGTACCGGAGTTGGCTGCCTTGCCGCTGAAGGCTCGGTTTGCACCCTGGTTGTCACCGACATTGCTGGCGCAGGCGGCGCCGATGTATCCGTCGCAGCCACTGATGGATCTCGCCGAAGGCCGGCAGGCCGCTTTGGACGCATATCACCGTTGTCGGTGAATGGTTGAACGGTTCAGACAGGAAGATGAATGGAGCCCTGTGCAGCCCGGTTTCCATCATGTCGGCATCGCATTGCTGTGTTTATCCTTGCCCGGCACCCACTAAGGCCGACCGGCCCCCGAAGGAGTTCCATATGACCACCCGCAACGTGATTCGCAATCTTTCCATCGGCCTGGTGGCTGCTGCCGTTCTTTCGGGCTGCGCTACCGGTGGTTCGTATGTGCAGCAGGATCAGTACGGCAACACCCCGCAGCAGCAGAACAAGACCGGCAAGGGCGCGCTGATCGGCACCGCCATTGGTGTTGCAGCCGGCCTGCTCAGTGGTGGTGATGCTACTGAACGTCGCCAGCGTGCGATGGTCGGTGCCGGTATCGGCGCACTCAGTGGCGGCGCGATTGGCAATTATCAGGACCGTCAGGAGCGCGCCCTGCGTGAGCGCACCGCCAACACCGGCATCGACGTGCAGCGCGATGGTGACAACATCACCTTGAACCTGCCGGACGGCATCACCTTCGACTTCAACAAGACCGCGCTCAAGCCGCAGTTCTATGGCGCGCTCAATGGCGTTGCCAGCACGTTGAACGAGTACAACCAGACCATGATTGAAGTGGTTGGCCACACCGACAGCATCGGTACCGATGCGGTCAATAACCGTATTTCCAAGGAGCGTGCCGACGCCGTGGCTGCTTATCTCAGCGCACAGGGCGTGCAGCGCGCGCGTATCGAAACGTTGGGCGCAGGTAAGTCCTACCCGATTGCCGACAACAGCACCGATGCCGGCCGCGCACAGAACCGTCGTGTCGAGATTCGTGTGATCCCGCTGCGTTCGTAATCGACGCAATTGCATGAGTCAGCAGAAGGGCCGCGAAAGCGGCCCTTCTTCATGGGTGGCCGGTTATTGCAGAGGTGCTACGGCGCCACCGAAATACTGTTGCGGCCCTGGTGTTTGGCTTGATACAGCGCCGCATCGGCACGACCGAACCACTCCTGCCAGCGCTGTTCGCCGGCATACATCGCCGCACCCACCGACACCGTGATGCGGCCGTCCGGGCCGCGCAGCGCTTGGTACACCGCTTTGCGGATGCGTTCGGCGAAGCACTCCAGCGCTTCGCGTGAGCCGGTTTCGGCGAGGATCACGAACTCCTCGCCGCCGAAGCGGAATACCTTGTCGTTCTCGCGCAGTTCGAACCGCAGGATGGCGGCAAGATCGGAGAGCGCGACATCGCCAGCGGCATGTCCGTGCCGATCATTGATCGCCTTGAAGTAATCAATGTCCAGCACCAGCAGCGCTTGGCGAGTGCGGCTTTCGCGGGTGCCGGCCAGTTGCTGCAACAAGGCTTTTTCGAGCGCACGGCGGTTGGGTAGCCCGGTGAGTGCGTCTTGCCAGGCTAGTTCCTCCAGCTGCATGCGATCACCCTGCATACGTCGGGAGAAGTGGTAGCCGAAGCCGAAGGTCAGGGTGATGGCAACCAGTGCATGCAGATGCGCTTGCGGCCCAAGGAGAAGCTCTGGCATTGCCAGCAGGCCAGCGATCAACAGCAGGTTGATAGGCGTAGCAATCTGGTTGTGCACAACGAACGCATTGGACATCAGCGCCAGGCACACCCAGGGCAAGGCGCTCTGGCCCAGTACCCAGGCGGCCAATCCGCTGCCGACTGCATTGGCCACGCACAGCAGCACGCCGGCCATCAGCAGCCGTTGCCGGCTGCGGTGTGCGAATGCCGCAGCTACAGCGGCGAGTATCGCAAGGATGAAGTTGGCTACAGCAAACGCGTAACGGCCCTCCAGCAGCATCCATCCGGAGAAGACCAGCAGCGCCAACGTGGTGATCGGGGCGATAGTGCGCAGTGGGACGCTGCGCAGCGCGTGCGACAAGGGAGAGACGGGACGCTGGCCGCCGACAGGTTCCATTTCGGCGGAAGATAGCAGGGCGCATGTGGTGGAACTGTTCACCTGAGACCGAGCGCTCAGGCGCTGGCGGACAGTGTTCAGGGAGGCATTCCCGTGCGAGAAGGCGTTAGGGGCTAACCATCGCGGTGCAGGACTGTCGGTGCTTCTGCCGCGATCTCGGGGCGCGGTGCACGTTTGAGTCCAAACCACGGACTGAGTAGGGGGCTGCGACGGATCAGCTCATAGGCGCCCAAGCACAGCGCGAAGGTGCTCACGATCAACAGCAACGCTTCGGCAGGCGGCGCGATGCTGGCCGGTTTGAGCGAATGCGCCAGTACGACGATCACGGTCTGATGAAGGATGTAGAGCGGGAACACCGCCACGGTGAGGTAACGCAGAATGGCGCTGTCGGCGTGACGCCAACGGTATGCGAAGCCGAGCAGGGCGGCGATGGCGCACCACTGGTCCAGCGCCCAGGCGATCCGCAGGCAGGTGCGCAAGGTATCCGGCAATGGTTGGGCGTCGGTGTAACCAGCGAAGTACCACGCGTGGATCATCAAGGCGTAGCTGGTGGCGGCAAGCCCCAGCGCTACCCAGCGCAGCCGCTGCAGGGATTCCCAGAAGCGGGCGTCGAAAGCGACCAGAAA
This sequence comes from Stenotrophomonas sp. Iso1, assembly GCF_027497995.1. Lineage (GTDB taxonomy): Bacteria > Pseudomonadota > Gammaproteobacteria > Xanthomonadales > Xanthomonadaceae > Stenotrophomonas. Next base: position 1,877,899 of record NZ_JAODBT010000001.1, read on the forward strand.
GCCGATGAAGAACACCGTGGCGTACTCGGCATGGCTGTACCAGTCGTCAATCAACGCGTGGGTCTGCTCAAAGCGTTCGACCAACAGCAAGCGGGCTAGTGCCAATAGCGCGACCGGCACCAGCAGCGCGCGCCACCCGCGCAGGCCGAGGCTGACCCAGTGACGCAGGCGTTCGAGCGCGGTAGTTGGCAGCCATCGCCACAGCGCCCATGCCAGCAGGGTGTAACTCCACAGGTACGGGAGAAACCACAGGTGATTCCAGGTGGGCAGCAGCAGGCAATCGCCGTCATCGCCGCAGAAGCCGCGATAGGCGCTGAGATATTTCGCATAGAACGCCCCATAGGATTCGCCATAACCCCCGGGCAGTTGCTCGACCACCTGCAGGTACGCCTGCGGCGGCACGATGATCAGCATGCCGAACAACAACGGTAGCAATAGCTGACGTGAGCGCTGGCGCAGGAAGCCGCTGGGCAGTTTGCGTAGCAGGTAGGCGGTCGCCACGCCGGAGATCAGGAACAACAACGACATCCGCCAGGGACTGGTGAGCAGCATGAACGGCTCGGGGCCTTCGCCGGCGTGCGGGCTTTTGACGTGCCATCCCCAGCTCACGTAGTACATGCCGACGTGGTAGATCACCAACAGTCCGAACGCGATCACGCGCAGCCAGTCCAGGTCATGACGTCGTTGCATTGCTTCGTCTCATTCTTGCCTTGATGGAGCGGAGATTGGGCGCGATTGAGGCGGGTTCGGCGAGGTTGAAGTGATCGGTCGTGGCCGAGAAGTGACGAATGGTGGCAGTCCAGTGACGTAATGCCGTGGCCCGTACGGGCCGCTGACCTAGAATGCGCGGATGGAAACCGCACCTGCACGCGATGCGCTGGAACGCTATCGACCCTGGCAACGCAGCACCGAGGTGCTGTTTTGGTTGCTGGTGGTGGGCATCAACTGCAGCGGCAATGCACTGACCAGTTGGATGGATGCCAGTCGTGGCGGTGGTGCCACGCTGCAGCCGTGGGAACCCTGGGTGTGGGAATTCTCCAGCGGCGTGGTGTGGTTGCTGATTGTGGTTCCTGCCATCGTCGGATTCACACGGCGTGCGCCGCTGCATCTGGACAACTGGCGCAGCCGGTTGCCGTGGTACGTATTGGCGAGCGTGCCGGTGTCATTGGTGCATGTGCTGGCCATGTTCGGGCTGCGTGCAGTTGCCTATCGGTTGCTGGGCGATCACTACACGATCGACTCGCTGCCGCACGAGCTGCTGTACGAATACCTCAAGGATGTACGCACTTACGCGTTCATCGTCGCGCTCATTCATGGCTACCGCTTTTTGCTGCGCCGGCTGCAGGGCGAGGTGCAATTGCTGGCCGCACCGGATGAAGGGCCTCCGCTGGAGCCGGTCGAGCGACCTGAGCGCCTGCTGGTGCGCAAACTGGGGCGCGACTTCCTGGTCGCCACGCAGGACATTGAATGGGCGCAGGCATCCGGCAACTACGTGAACCTGCGCGTGCGCGGGCATGACTATCCATTGCGCATCACCATGGCCGCGCTGGAGACGAAGCTGGATCCGGCCTGCTTTGTACGCGTGCACCGCAGCTGGATCATCCACATCGGTCACCTGGTCTCGATCGAGCCACTGGACGGTGGTGAGGCGCGGTTGCAAATGGATGACGGCCAGCAGCTGCCCTGCAGTCGCCGCTACCTGCCGCAGGTGCGGCAACAGTTGAGCGAAGGCCAGCGCACAACGGTGCCTGCCTGAGTTCGGATTGCTGTGCCGTGTAGTGGAGCGGGGAAACGTTCCGCTGCGGGCTTCCCGGGAGCGCTTCTGTCGAGGGCGTAGTGGTAGACCGCCGGAGCGGGAGCCGGCGCGATGCCGGCTCCCGATTGCTGCGTATTGCTTACTTGCGACGTGCCAGCAGGCGGTAGCCGCCGGAGGCATTGGAGTCGAAGCTGTGCGCCAGCAGCACATAGCGGCCGGCGTCCAGTTCCACTTCCAGCGACGGATCCAGGCTGCTGTCGCTGTCGTCCTGTTTGGCGACTTCTTCACCGTTGCGCATCAGCGTGATCATGCCATCCAGGCCGCCGCTGCCGACCATGCTGATCACGTAGGTGCCCTTGCGCGGGATCTCCAGTGTGTACAGGTCACGGTTGCCCGGGCGCAGTTGGCCCTGGACTTCGCGGCCGATTTTCAATTCCGGGCGGGCGGCGCTTTCGCCTGCCGGCGAGGTCACGGTAGCCAGCTGGAACACGCCGCCGCGGCCGTTCACCGAACGCACCGAGATGTTGTATTCGCCAGCTTCCAGCACCTGGGTCAGGCGCGAGTTGGTGCCGTTGCCGGCGCCATCGTCGTCGCTCAGGGTGATGTCGCCGCCCTGCATGGTCAGCAGGGTGTCGATGTCGCTGCTGCTGGCATCGAACTGCACGCGGCGACGCTCGGGCAGGGTAAGCACGAAGCTGCGGGTTGCGTCGGCAGCAACGAAGCCGCTGACCGAGCCGTCCACCGGCAGCGCGCTGCCATCTTCAAAGACCAGGCCTGCAGGCAGATCGGCCTGTTCCACGCTCAGGTAGAAGGCGCCGGCGCCATCGCTGAAGCCACCAGCCTTGAGGGTGTACGTGCCCTGCTGCAGCGGGGCCATCAGGCGTGCATTCAACTCGCTGCCGCCGTCGTCGTCTTCCATGCTGACGCCGTTGCCGCTGATCTCCAGGCGCGAGTCGAACTCGCTGGACTCCATGTTGATGGTGTACAAGCCCGGCTTGCTGACCTGCAGGGTGTAGCTCTTGTCGCCGCCGCGCAGCCAATCGGTGATGCGCTGGCCGGCGGTGAGCGGCTTGCCGTCATAGGCGACGATCGGCTCGACCGACAACTCGAACGGGCCAAAGGCACGGGCATCCGCGCCGCTGACGGCCACCATGTAAGTACCCGCCTTGTCGGCGCGCACGCTCAGAGCGTTGTCGCGTTTTTCACTGGCTTCGGAACGGCCCACCAGCGTGTCACGGTGGAATACCGCCAGCGTGCCGTTGAGAGCGCCCTCCAGCTTCAGCGAAACCGCCTGGCCAGCAGCCAGCTGCAGCGTGAACAACTGGCTGCGGGTGCCGTCGGCATAGTTGACCGGGGTGGCGGAGGTGATTTCGCCGGAAACGTCGGCGTTGAGGGCCAGGGGACGGGCAGCCGGGGCGGCGTGAGCGGGGACGTTCACGGCGGCGGCGATGGCCAGGGACAGCAGTCCTGCTGCAAATCGCTTCACTTAGATCTTCCTTAGTGGATGGAACCGGGGGGTGTTGTGCAAGTGCCCACGCCACCGTCACCGGTGGCATGGACATGCACTGTTTAGGAGACAGGCTCCGTCAGTCGGGGGACTGGCCGGAGCGCATCAGACAACGTTAGCGGATGGTTGAAGGGTCGGCTGCGACATCGGCCGTTGCAGTGGCTTCAGCGGCTGCATCGTTGGCGCCATCCTTGCGGTTGCTGTTGTTGGGAGCGGCAACGTCGGAGCCCAGGTCGGTGGTTTCCAGCTCGAATACACCCTGCTGGCTGCCGAGGCTGGTGACCGCAACGATATAGCGGCCCGGACGCAGGTCCAGGGTCAGCTGCGCGTTGGTGCCGTTGCCGCCGTCATCGTCCTCGGCATCTACGCCGGGGCCGGTGATCTTCAGTACCGAGTCGAAACCATCGGCGATGGCGTCGAACTGCACCTGACGCGGGCTGTCCACGTTGAGTACAAAGGTGCGGCGGCCGCGCGAATCCATCATCGACTGTGCCGGCTGGCCGATGGTCAAGGCGGTGCCATCACGGGTGACCAAGCCATTGGGGGTCGGGGTCAGCGCGACGCTGAGCTTGAACGAGCCGGTGTTGCTGTTCACCGACGAGGCGCCGATGGTGTATTCGCCCGGCTCCAGGAAGGTGCGGATACGGGCGTTGAGCTGGCCGCCGTTGTCGTCGTCTTCCACTTCCACGTTACGGCCGGTCAGGTTCAGGAAGGCGTCGAACGCGCTGGATTCCAAGGTGATGGAGTACAGGCCCGGCTTGTCTACCTTGAGCTTGTATTCCTGCTTGTCGCCCACCAGCCAGTCGATGGCCTGACTGTCGGCGCCCAGCGGCTTGCCGTCATACGGCACTACCTGGGCGGTCTTGAGCTTGAACGGGCCAAAGCTCTGCGCGCTGGCGCCGTTCACCGCAATCAGGTAGGTGCCATCCTTCGGGGCGCGGAAGGCAAGGCTGACCGAGCTGCCGCTGGAGTCGCCTTCACCGGAACTGCCGGAGGTGGCGTTGGCCAGCATGCTCTGGCCATCGAATACGGCCAACTGGCCGCTGAGCGCACCGCCCAGCTCCAGCGACACGGCTTCGCCGTTTTTCAGGGTCATCTTGTAACCCTGGTGGCGGCTGCCGTCGTTGTAGTTGAGGCTGCTGGAAGAGGTGATTTCGCCGGATACGGCGTCGCCGACCGCCAGCTTCGGGGAGTTGTCGCCGCCGGCGACGCCCCCCAATTTCTGGCAGGCAGCAAGCGCAAGTGTCATCGAGACAGCAGCAAACAGGCGGGCATGACGAGTATTCAAGCGGGACGTCCTTCGATTGTTGAGGGTGTTTCCGTTCCCCGCATGGGCGGGTCCGGTCGCGATTCTAACGGCAAGCGGTGTCTATTCAGTGAGAATGCCAGCGGCCTGGGTCCAGGCCGTCAGCGGATGTTAGAATTAGCCTCTTGTCTGCCTCATTTTTGATAGACCGACCATGATCGAACTCAACCCTATCCGCCAGCGAATCGCCGATCTCACCGATCGCGTACTTTCGCTCCGGGGGTATCTTTGACTACGACGCCAAGAAAGAGCGTCTTGAAGAAGTAACCCGCGAACTGGAAAACCCCGACATCTGGAACAAGCCCGAGTACGCCCAGTCACTGGGCCGGGAACGTTCGATGCTGGACAAGACCGTCAGCGGCATTGCCGCCGTGCTGGACGGCATGGATGACGCGACCGAACTGCTGGAGCTGGCCGAGAGCGAGCAGGACGAGGACACCGCACTGTCGGTGGTCGCCGATCTGGACAAGCACCAGGCGCACATCGAGAAGCTGGAATTCCAGCGCATGTTCTCTGGCGAAATGGACAACTGCAACGCGTTCGTGGACATCCAGGCCGGTGCCGGTGGTACCGAAGCCCAGGACTGGGCCGAGATCATGCTGCGCATGTACCTGCGTTGGTGCGAGTCGCGCGGTTGGAAGACCGAGCTGATGGAAGTGTCCGGTGGTGACGTTGCCGGCATCAAATCGGCCACCTTCCGGGTCGAGGGTGAGTTTGCCTACGGTTGGCTGAAGACCGAAATCGGCGTGCACCGTCTGGTGCGCAAATCACCGTTCGATTCGGACAACCGCCGCCACACCAGCTTCACCTCGGTGTTCGTGTCGCCGGAAGTCGATGACAACATCGAAATCGACATCAACCCGGCCGACCTGCGTACCGATGTGTACCGCTCGTCCGGCGCCGGTGGTCAGCACGTCAACAAGACCGAATCGGCGGTGCGTATCACGCACATCCCGACCAACACTGTGGTTGCTTGTCAGATGGGCCGCAGCCAGCACCAGAACCGCGACACCGCGATGAAGATGCTGGCCGCCAAGCTCTACGAGCTGGAAGTGCAGAAGCGCAATGTCGAGCGTGACGCGCTGGAAGCAACCAAGTCCGACATCGGCTGGGGCAGCCAGATCCGCAACTATGTGCTCGACCAGAGCCGCATCAAGGATCTGCGCACCGGCATCGAGCGCACCGATACGCAGAAGGTGCTTGATGGTGACCTGGATGAATTCATCGAGGCCAGCTTGAAGTCCGGCCTGGCAGCAGGCGCCAAGCGCAGCGACGCGTAATCGCGGGTGGCCCGGCAAGGGCCACCTCATTGTTGTACGGTGCGGCGACGCCCTTGGGCCGCCGCACTTCGTTTTTCTCCCCCAATCGAAACCCAATGCCATGAACGAACAGACCCCGGTAACGCCGCAGCCCCCCGTCGACGAGAACAGCCTCATCGCCGAGCGCCGCGCGAAACTCACGGCGCTGCGCGGGCAGGGCATCGCCTATCCGAATGATTTCCGTCGCGAAGACTTCGCCGGCAAGTTGCAGGACGAGTTCGCCGATGCTGACGCCTGGACTGCCGAAACCCTGGAGGCCTCCGGCCGCAAGGTGAAGATGGCCGGCCGCCTGATGGCAAAGCGGGTAATGGGCAAGGCCAGCTTCGCTACCATCCAGGATGAATCTGGCCGTATCCAGTTGTTCCTTCAGGCCACCGCGCTGGGCGACGTCTACGCAGCCTTCAAGGGCTGGGACGTGGGTGACATCATTGCCGTCGAAGGCGGGCTGACCCGCACCAAGACCGGCGAGTTGTCGGTGCGTGCTGAAAACATCCGCCTGTTGGTCAAGTCGTTGCGTCCGTTGCCGGACAAGTGGCATGGCCTGTCGGACGTCGAGCAGCGTTACCGGCAGCGTTACGTGGATCTGATCGTGACCCCCGAGTCGCGCGAGGTCTTCATCAAGCGCTCCAAGATCATCCGCGCCATGCGCGCGTGGCTGGACAACCGCGACTTCCTGGAAGTCGAGACGCCGATGATGCATTACATCCCCGGCGGTGCCACGGCCAAGCCGTTCAACACCCACCACAACGCGCTGGATCTGGACCTCTACCTGCGCGTGGCACCGGAGTTGTACCTCAAGCGTTTGGTCGTGGGCGGCTTGGAGCGTGTGTACGAAATCAACCGCAACTTCCGTAATGAAGGTGTCAGCACCCGCCACAACCCCGAATTCACCATGATGGAGTTGTACGAGGCCTACGCCACGTACAACGAAGTGATGGACCTGACCGAAGGCGTTATCCGTGATGTCGCCCAGCAGGTGCTCGGAACCACTGAGGTCGAGTGGGATGGCGCCAAGATCGACCTGGCTCCGGCATTCCGCCGCTGGCGCATGGACGAGGCGGTGCGTCACTACAACCCGGAAATCACGGCAGCCGACTGCACCGACCGTGATGCGCTGCTGCGTCATTGCGAACGCCTGAAGATCCGCGTCAAGCCGTCCTACGGCTGGGGCAAGCTGCTGCTGGAAATCTTTGAAGCCACGGTCGAGCACACTTTGATCCAGCCGACCTTCATCACCGACCACCCGGTGGAGGTGTCGCCGCTGGCCCGTGCCAGCGACAACGAGCCGGGCTACACCGACCGCTTCGAGTTGTTCGTCAACGGCAAGGAGCTGGCCAATGGCTTCTCCGAGCTCAACGATCCAGAAGACCAGGCGGCGCGGTTCCAGGCGCAGGTGGCTGCGAAGGACGGCGGCGACGATGAGGCCATGCACTACGATTCCGATTACATCCGTGCCCTGGAATACGGCCTGGCGCCGACCGGCGGCCTGGGTATCGGTATCGACCGCCTGGTGATGATGCTGACTGGCCGCGCCTCGATCCGCGATGTGCTGCTGTTCCCGTACATGCGCCCGGAAAACTGATTCAGTTCGCATGCAACACAAAAGCCTCCGTGGAAACACGGAGGTTTTTTATTGGCTTTTGTCTGGGGTTTCTAATGTTTCAACAGCGCGTCATTCCCGCGAGGGTGTGGGGATGGCTTTCCCCAGTCTCGTTGAGACGTTCATTCGCACGAAGGCCGGAATCGCTCTCGGCTTCCGAATCGCGTGAAATCGAGTGTTGGAACGACGGTCCAAAGCAAAAGCGCAGGGTCGAAGAGTGGTTTCCGCCGTCGCGGGAATGACGGTATCGCGTCAACAGCAAACCCAGTATCCAAAACAGAAAGCCCTCCCGGCGAGGGGAGGGCTTTCGTCATTCAACGGATTACATCCAGTGCCTGATCAGGCTTCCGGCTTTGCATCTCGCAGTTCGCGACGAAGAATCTTGCCGACGTTGGTCTTCGGCAGTTCCTTGCGGAACTCGACGATGCGCGGGTGCTTGTAACCGGTAAGGTTGGCGCGGGCGAATTCCTTGACCTGTTCTTCGGTCAGGTTCGGGTCCTTCTTGACGATGACCACCTTCACCACTTCGCCGGATTTCTCGCTCGGTGCGCCGACGGCAGCTACTTCAAGAATGCCGGGCATCATCGCCAGCACGTCTTCGATCTCGTTCGGGTAGACGTTGAAGCCGGACACCAGAATCATGTCCTTCTTGCGGTCGACGATATAGAAGAAGCCGTTTTCGTCCATGCGTGCCATGTCGCCGGTATGCAGCCAGCCCTCAGCATCAAGCACCTTGTCGGTTTCATCCTGGCGATGCCAGTAACCCTTCATCACCTGCGGGCCACGGATGCACAGCTCGCCGACTTCGCCCATCGGCACCCGCTGCCCATCGTCGTTCTTGACGCAGGCATCGGTGGACGGAATCGGCAGGCCGATGGCGCCGTTGTATTCCTTTAGATCGAGTGGGTTGATACAGGCCGCCGGCGAGGTTTCGGTGAGGCCGTAAGCTTCCACCAGGGTGACACCGGTGACCTTCTTCCACTTCTCTGCCACGGCGCGTTGCACCGCCATGCCGCCGCCCAGTGCGAACTTGAGCGAGGAGAAATCCACGTCGGCAAAACCGTCGGTATTGAGCAGGCCGTTGAACAGCGTGTTGACACCGGTGATGGCAGTGAAACGGTTGTTCTTCAGCTCCTTGACGAAGCCCTTCATGTCGCGCGGATTGGTGATGAGGTAGTTCAGGCCGCCGAGCTTCATGAAGACCAGCCCGTTCGCCGTCAACGCGAAGATGTGGTACAGCGGCAGCGCGGTGATGATGACTTCTTCGCCGGCCTTCACGCCCGATGCGCCAATCCATGCCGAGGCCTGCTGCATGTTGGCGATCAGGTTGCGATGTGTGAGCATCGCGCCCTTGGCCACACCGGTGGTGCCACCGGTGTACTGCAGGAAGGCGATGTCGTCGTGATCGATTTCCACCACCGGTAGCGTGTGGCGCTTGCCAAGGCTCAAGGCTTCCTTGAAACGGGTCGCATTGGGCAGGCGGTAGTCCGGCACCATTTTCTTTACGTACTTCAGTACGAAATTGACGATTGGGCCCTTCGGGAAGCCGAGCATGTCGCCCAGGCCGGTGGTGATGACCTGCTTGACCGGGGTATCAGCAATGACCTGCTGCACGGTTTGGCCAAAGTTGTCGACGACTACCAATACGGCAACGTCGGCATCCACCAGCTGGTGCTTCAGTTCGCGCGCGGTATAGAGCGGGTTGACGTTCACCACGGTCAGGCCGGCGCGCAGGATGCCGAAGATGGCAATCGGGTACTGCAGGCAGTTGGGCATCATCACCGCAACGCGGTCGCCCTTCTTGAGCTGCAGCTCTCCCAGCAGGTAGGCCGCGAACTGGGTGATCAGTACATCGGCTTCGCCGTAGGTGAGTACCTTGCCGAAGTTCGAGTAGGCGGGACGATCACGGAACTTGGCTACGGACGTGTCGAATACGGCTGCGACGGAACGAAACTCGTTGACGTCGATTTCAGCCGGCACGCCAGCCGGGTAGCTCTGCAGCCAGGGACGTTCCTGATTCATCTTCCCCTCCAGGAAATGGATGTGATCTAGTGGTAAGGCCCGGCATTCAGACACCGGGTCATTGCCGCAGCATACCGTTCCGAATTGAAAAGGCGAAGGGATTAGATGATCCGAACAGTCCTCAACTGCATGCTTTGTGCGGTGATTGTGCTTTCCATGGCCGCTTGCGGGCGGGAACTACCCGAGCAGCGGCTGCGGCAGACGATTGCTGCAATGCAGGAAGCGGTGGAGAAGGGGGCGCCGAAGAACTTCATGGAATCAGTCGCCGAGGATTTCGTTGGCAACGGCGGGCTGGACCGTGCGGGGCTGGAACGGCTGCTCAAGGGACAACTGCTGCTCAACCCGAATGTGACGGTGCAGACGGGCCCGTTGTCGGTGGAAATGGGTGCGGACGACGCCACCGCAACGGTGCGCCTCAGCGTATTGCTGGCCGGCGGCAGTGGGCGCTTTGTTCCGGAGCGTGGCGACATGCAGGAGCTTGTCAGCGGTTGGCGCGAAGAAGACGGCCAGTGGCGTTTGTACAGCGCATCGTGGAAGCCGGTAGGCGCCGACTAACCGTTCAATATAACAACGGCGCGGGCCGCATCGGGGTTGTTGCCCCGTGCGACCCGCGCCGTTGTTGTGTCGTGGCTATCAGTACAGGACGCGCGTGCGCAACGTACCCGGGATGGCCGCAAGCTCATCGCGGATGGCGCCGGCCTGTTCTTCGCTGGCTGCAATGTCGATGACCACGTAGCCAACCTTGGGGTCGGTGCGCAGGAACTGGCCGTCAATGTTGAGGTTGTGGCGGGAGAAGATCTCATTGATCTTGGACAACACGCCCGGCACGTTGCTGTGGATGTGCAGCAGACGCGTGCTCTGCGCATGTTCGGGCAAGGTGACTTCGGGGAAATTGACGGCCGACAGGGTGGAGCCATTGTCGCTGTAGCGCACGAGCTTGGCAGCGACTTCGATGCCGATGTTGTCCTGCGCTTCCAGCGTGGAGCCGCCAACGTGCGGGGTCAAAATGACGTTGTCGTGCGCGGTGAGCGGCGACTCGAACTTGTCACCATTGCCCTTGGGCTCGACCGGGAACACGTCCACGGCCGCGCCGCCGATATGGCCGGAGCGCAGGGCTGCATCCAATGCATCGATATCGACCACGGTGCCACGTGCAGCGTTGATCAGGTGCGCGCCGGGTTTCATGCGTGCCAGCTGGTCGGCGCCGATCATCCACTGCGTGGACGGGGTTTCCGGCACATGCAGGGTGACGACATCCGAGCGCTGCAGCAGGTCATCCAGGCTGATGGCCGGTTGCGCGTTGCCAAGCGATAGTTTGGTTTCAATGTCGTGGAAGATGACCTTCATGCCGAACGCTTCTGCCAGCACACCGACCTGCGTGCCGATGTGGCCATAGCCGACGATGCCCAGCGTCTTGCCGCGGACTTCGTGGCTGCCCGACGCGGACTTGGACCAGCCGCCACGGTGACATTCGGCATTCTTCTGCGGCACGCCACGGGTCAGCAGGATTGCTTCTGCCACGACCAGCTCAGCCACTGAGCGGGTGTTGGAATAGGGCGCGTTGAATACCGGGATGCCGGCCAGCTCGGCCGCTTCCAGGTCCACTTGATTGGTGCCGATGCAGAAGCAGCCCACCGCGATCACCCGCTTGGCATGGGCCAACACGTCGGCGCTGAGCTGCGTGCGTGAGCGGATGCCGACAATGTGGGCTTCGGCGATGCGCGCCTTCAATTCTTCTTCGGGCAGCGACTTGTTGTACAGCTCGATCTGTGAGTACCCGGCGGCGCGGAAGGTGTCCACGGCGGTCTGGCTGACCCCCTCGAGCAACAAAACGCGGATGTCCTGCTTCGGAAACGAGGTCTTCTTGGGCGACATGTCGGGATCGACGGCACAGGTAGATGGCCGGCCACTATGCCAGAACATTGAGCGCTTTGGTGCGCTGCGCAACGCGGCAAGATATTGATAGGAAAAGGTTTCATCTGAACTCACTTGTCTGATCGCATGTTCCCGGTCTGGCAGCTGGACGGCGTGCGGCGTGGCTGGCACGCTTGCGGGCTTTCATGCCCCAGAAACACTCGCCATGACCGACCCGCGCCTGCATTCCTTGCAGCAAGCCTGCCCCAGCCTGCGTTTGAAGACCGATCCGTCCGACCTGGAGCATTACGGCCGCGACTGGACCCGGCGCTGGACGCCGGCGCCGCTGGCGATCGCCTTGCCCGCCACGGTGGAGGAGGTTCAGGCGGTGGTGCGCTGGGCCAATACGGAATCGGTGGCGGTGGTGCCTTCGGGCGGCCGCACCGGTTTGTCCGGTGGTGCGGTGGCTGCCAACGGCGAGTTGGTGCTCAGCCTGGAGCGCATGAACAAGGCACTTGGTTTTGATGCGGTGGACCGCACGCTGACCGTGCAGGCTGGCATGCCGCTTGAGGCACTGCACAACGCTGCGCGCGAGCATGGCTTGATCTACCCGGTGGACTTTGCCGCGCGTGGCTCCTGTTCCATCGGCGGCAACATCGCCACCAATGCTGGCGGCATCCGCGTGATCCGCTACGGCAACACCCGCGAATGGGTGGCCGGGCTGAAAGTGGTGGCCGGTAATGGTGAGCTGCTGGAACTCAACAAGGGCCTGATCAAAAACTCCAGCGGTTACGACTTCCGCCAGTTGATGATTGGTTCGGAAGGCACCCTGGGCATCGTGGTTGAAGCAACGCTGAAACTGACCGATCCGCCGCCGACCACCAACGTGATGCTGTTGGCGCTGCCTTCGTTTGAAGTGCTGATGCAGGTGTTTTCGACATTCCGGGAGAAGCTGCAGCTGGAAGCGTTCGAATTCTTCACCGACCGCGCCGTCCATCACGTCACCGCGCATGGCGCGCAGTATCCATTTGATGAAATTCACCCGTACTACGTGGTCACCGAATATGCCTCGGCTGATGAAGCCGGCGAAGCGGCGGCGATGGCGGCGTTCGAACAGTGCATGGAGCAAGGCTGGGTACTGGATGGTGTGATCAGCACCAGCGAAGCGCAGGCGCAGCAGCTGTGGCGTCTGCGTGAAGGCATTACAGAGTCGGTGGCGCGCTACAAGCCGTACAAGAACGACGTGTCGGTGCGGATATCGGCGATGCCGGCGTTTTTGGCTGAAACACAGGCACTGATCAATGGCGCGTATCCGCATTTTGAAGTGGTCTGGTTTGGCCACATCGGTGATGGAAACCTGCATATCAACGTGCTCAAGCCGGACGACACCTCCGACGCGGAGTTCCTGGGCGAATGTGAGCAGGTCACCAAGCTGTTGGCGCAAGTGCTGCACCGGTTCCACGGCAGCATCTCGGCTGAGCACGGTATTGGCCTGGTCAAGAAGGCCTACCTGGACAGCACCCGCGATGCGGCTGAAATCGCACTGATGCGCGGGGTAAAGCGTGTCTTTGATCCGAATGGATTGATGAACCCAGGCAAGGTGTTCGACCTGTAAGGCCCGCGTAGTGGGCGAGCCGGGCGACTGCCTGGCAAGCGCTTCAGTAGCGTCGCTGGTGGAGCGCGGTTCTGCGGGGTGTCTGGCACGCCGTCGGCTGAACACGTTGTATGCGGCGGCTCACAAAGGTTCGACCTGCACGCCGGACGCCGTTACTCTTTGCCATCTCTACTTGCCACGCCTCCTCCCGATGAAAATTCGACCGATCCTGTTCTGCGCCCTGTTTGCTCTGCCGATGTCAGTATTCGCTTCCAGCTTTGCCGGCACCTCGGCCGGTTCGGCTTCGGGCGCATCGTCCAACAGCTCGGGCAGCTCGTCCGGTGATGACAAGGTGGTGCTGGAAGCGCGCGAGGACGCGGCTGGTTTCGTTGCCAGCAATGGCGCCATCCGCGGTGCCTGGCTGGAAGCAGCGCTGATTCACTTGCGTGAGAAGGATGTGGCGGCACGCGACGCCAGTGATATGGAACTGGCCCGGAAGATTCTGGCACTGTGACTGTGTTTTGCCGGCTGCCGCCTGTGCGGTGGCTGGCATTGCTATTGGCTCTGTCGGTGACGGGGCCGCTGCATGCTGCACTCCATGTGGAGGTGGCAGATGTACTCACGCCGGCCGAACGCGCCGCCAGCGAGCGGCTGGTGGCTGACGTGCTCAACCAGCTGCCGGCGACCTTGCGCGAACAGCACGATCTGCAGTTGCGTCTGCGCTGGCGCGATGATTTGCCTGCGCATGTGCAGGGCAGGGCACGTGGACGCGACCTGGGCTTGGATCGCCGCTTGCTGCCACCGCTGCTTGCCGCTACCGACGCCTCGCACACCGATGTCGCCTGGCAACAGGCACATGCCGCACTGATCCACGAATTGGCGCACGCGCTGGATCGTTCGCCACAGGGCGGCTGGTCACGCCAGGCACGCTTTCTTGATCTGGCTGGGTGGCAACAACGGCCGCTGTGGCCGGGACGTGGCCGCAACCAGTTTGCGCTGCGCAGCCCGGACCGCTACGAGCTGCACAGCCCGGCAGAATTTTTTGCGGTCAACCTTGAGCACTATCTGCTCGACGCGGAGTACCGCTGCCGGCGACCGGCCTTGCATGCTTGGTTTACCCAGCGCCTGGGACAGGCATCGCCGGGAACCGATACAACCTGTGACGCGACGTTGCCCTTCATGCAAGCCGGTGAGCAGGACGGGCTGGCTGACCTGCTCGAACTGGACCCTGCGCGTATCTACGAGGTCGATTTCCTGCTGGCCGAAGGCAATGCGCAGCTGATGAGTCGCTGGGGCCACAGCATGCTGCGCCTTGTCATCTGTGCGCCGGGGCGTTTGCCCGGCCCCGCGTGTCGGATGGATCTGCAGCACCACTTGGTGCTGTCGTTCCGTGCATTCGTTGGTGACGTGCAGCTATCCAGTTGGCGCGGGCTCACCGGTTCCTATCCGTCACGCCTGTTCGTGTTGCCGCTCAGTCGCGTGGTCGAGGAATACACGCGGGTCGAACTACGCGGGCTGTCATCCACGCCGTTGGCGCTTTCGCGGCAGGAGATCGATCAACTACTGGTGCAGGCCGCACGATTGCACTGGAGTTATGACGGTCGGTACTTTTTTGTCAGCAACAACTGTGCGGTGGAAACCTGGAAGCTGCTGCACGAAGGTGTATCGCGCCTGGATGCTGCGTCCCTGTCGTCGATCACGCCGACCGGGTTGCTACGACGGTTGCGCGAACAGGCGATCGCGTCGGCAGAACCTACGGACCGGCAGCAGGCCATCGCCAAGGGCTACTACTTTGAATCGGCCGCAACCCATTATGCGCTGGTGTTCGATGTCGCCCGCAAGGCGCTGCCACTGCCGTCTGCTGACGTCGAAGCGTGGCTGAAATTGCCAGCTGGACAGCGGCGGCCCTGGATGGAACAGGCGGACGACGAAGTATTGGCGGCAATGCTGTTGCTGGAGCAAGCCGCATGGCGGCGGCAGGAGTTGTTGGCGCGCGATGTCCTGAAGCGGCATCTTCTGTCGGGCAAGGGCTTGGCCAATGCGCTTGAACAATTCAACGGGCTGATGGCGCGGGCGGACGTGCTGCTGGCCCCCGGCAACCTGCCGGCGCCGGGGTACGGAATCCCGATCGCGCAGGAGCGGATCGCATTGCAGGCGCAAGTCGCCGGCGGCGCACCCGAAGCAGAGGTACAGTGGCAAGCGCTGCGGGAGCGGGCTTTGGCGTTGTTACCAGTTGCGCAGCGCCAGCAGATGGAGGGCATCGAGGCAAACCTGGGCTATCTGCGGCAGCGTTTGCGTTTGCGCTACGGTGTCGACTCCGCAGAGCCGGTGCTGTCGGCTGCAGGTGATCGGGAAAACATGATTGGGTACGAGGCGAATGGTTCCAAACCACACTGACGATATATTGCTGCAGGACATTCTCAAGCTGCGGGCCTACGCGATTCTGCGGTTGGACGGCGATGGCCGTGTGCTTGGTTGCAATGCCGGTGTGGAGGCGATCTTCGGCTATGCGCCCGACGAGTTGAAGGGGCGGCATTTTTCCTGCTTTTTCAGCGAATCGGATGTTGAGCGCGGGGTTGATCAGCAAGCACTTCTGCAGGCGTTGGCAGGCGACTTCGAGCAGGTTGGGCTTGCCATGGTGCGCAAGGACGATAGCCGTTTCCGCGCCAGTTTGATGCTTGAAAACATGTCCAGCGACGGGGTGGTGAGCGTGGTGATGGTCATCCGTGACGTCACCGGTTACTTCAATACTCAGAAGCGGGTGCGTGAGGCGCAGGAGCTCACCTTGCGCGGGCAACGGCTGGACGCGGTGGGCAAGCTGACGCTCGGGCTGTCGCACGATTTCAACAATCTGCTCTCGGTGATCGGCAATAGCCTGGACATGTTGGCCGCACGCCGTACTGGTGATGAAGCCGCGCGTCGCATCCTGGACATCGCGTTACGCGCTGTGGAACGTGGCACCCAGCTGACCCGGCAGATGCTGGCTTTCGGCGGCGGGCATGCTGTGGTGCCGCAGCTCAGTCACGTGAACGACCTGCTGCGTGCATCACATGAACTGTACGAGCGCGTCTGCGGTGAAGGGGTCGCGCTGGAGATACGCGCCACCGACGATTTGCCGCCGATTACCGTGGATGTCGCGCAGTTGGAAGCGGCATTACTCAACTTGTTGAGTAACAGCCGCGATGCAATGAATGGCGTTGGCCACGTGGTGCTGGAGGCACGGCCGGAAATGATGGCCGCGCCGACGGCGAGCGGAGGCGAACGTCCTTTTGTCTGCATCACCGTCGGTGACAGTGGGCCGGGCATAAACGGGGATATCAGAGGGAATGTGTTCGAGCCATTCTTCACCACCAAGGCGGTGGGTGATGGCAGCGGCCTGGGTTTGAGCCAGGTTTACGGCTTCGCGGTGCAGTCTGGTGGTCTGGCGACCATCGGTACTTCGCCATTGGGCGGTGCTGCCGTATCGATTTATCTGCCGGCGGTGCTCTGACACGCGCAGGCGCGGCCTGAGGTGCTCCCAAAAAAAGCCCCGCCCGCCTTGGTGGGGCGGGAGGGGCGTTGTCTACGGCTATCAGTCGGCGCGGCCGCCGAATTCGCCCGTGGTGGTATTCACCAGGATGCGCTCACCGTTGACGATGTATTCCGGCACCATGATTTCGAGGCCGGTGTTGAGCTTGGCCGGTTTCGGGCGCTTGGTGGCGGTGCCGCCCTTCAGCTCCGGCGGGGTCTCGACCACTTCCAGAGTGACGTGCTGCGGCAGCTGGATGGCCACCGGCTGCTCGTCGATCACCTGCACGAAGATGCCGGTCAGGCCTTCGGTGATGTAGCCGGCGTCGTCGCCGATTACCTCCGAGTCCAGCATGTATGGCGTGTAGTCCTCGTCGTCCAGGAACACGAAGGCATCGCCGTCCATATACGAGTAGGTGGACTGGCGGCGCAGCAGTTCGACTTCCGGCAGGTTGTCATCGGCGTCGAAACTGGCGTCGAGCTTGTTGCCGCCCGGCACGCTGTACATGATGAAACGGAAGCGGACGTTGCCGCCTCGGCCCTGCGGTGAGCTGCGCTCGATGTCGCGGATCTGATAAACGCCGTTGTTGTACTCGACGACGTTGCCTTTCTTGATCTCGTTGGCTTTCATGCTTGGAAAGTCTGTTGGGGTAAACGGAAGCGGGCGCCCTGAGGACGCCCGCCGGTGAATCACTTGGGTGCCAGACGCACGGCACCGTCCAGGCGAATAGTCTCACCGTTGAGGTAGGTATTGCCAATAATGTGGCCGACAAGGCTGGCAAAGTCGGCCGGTTGGCCCAACCGCGACGGGAACGGGATGGAGGCCGCCAGCGATTCCTGCACGTTTGCGGGCATGCCATCGACCATTGGCGTCCAGAACACGCCCGGAGCGATGGTCAGCACGCGGATGCCGAAGCGGGACAGCTCGCGCGCCATCGGCAGGGTCATGCCGACCACGCCACCCTTGGAGGCGGAGTAGGCAGCCTGGCCGATCTGACCTTCGTAGGCAGCCACCGAGGCGGTGTTGATGATCACGCCACGCTCGCCGTCGGCGCTGGCTTCGTTGTGCTGCATGATGTCCGCAGCAGCCTTGGCTACGTTGAAACTGCCGACCAGATTGACCATCACCGTGCCCTGGAAGTTGGCCAGCGGCATCGGCGCTTCGCGGCCCAGCACGCGGCCAGCGCCGAGGATACCGGCGCAGTTCATCACCACGTTCAGGCCACCCAGGAACTCACGTGCAGCGGCCAGGTTGGCAGCCACGCCGGCTTCGTCGGTGACGTTGGTGGTGAAATAGCGGGCGTTGTCGGCGCCGAGTTCGGCCACCGCAGCGGCGCCCTTTTCATCGTTGAGATCGAACAGGGCGATTTTGCCGCCATTGGCGACGAGGAACTGGGCGACGCCGAGGCCGAGGCCGGAGACGCCGCCGGTAATGACGGCGCGGACGGAGGACAGCTGCATTGGATCAATCCTGCGTGAAAGAGCCGCCGATTCTAGCTGATGCCTGACATTGGCAAAGGTGTACCGATAAGACTTGGCCGATCAGCCGGCAAGGTCAGCGCAGCTTGTGCGCGAACTCCACCGGTGACAGGCCGGGCGCGAACAGAAAGCCTTGGCCCACCGGCACTCCCAGCTGCAACAGGTATTGGCGCTGGGCCTCCGACTCGATGCCCTCGGCCACCAGGCCCAGGCCGAGGCTGCGGGCAATGCCGCTGACGGCCTCACAGACCGCCACATCGGAGCGGTTATTCGGTACGCCGCTGATGAAAAGCTGGCTGAGTTTTAGTCCGTGGATGGGCAGGGTGCGCAGGTAGTTCAAGGCGCTGTAACCCTCGCCGAAATCATCGATGGTCAGCATCACGCCCATCTGCCGCAGTTCGGCAAAGGTGCGCAGAGTTGAGGGTGCATCTTCGATCAATACCCGCTCGGTGAATTCCAGCTCCAGTGCCGCACCGGGCAGGCCGTGCTCGTCGAGCACATCGCGCACTAGCCGCGCCAACCGGTCGCCGCTGAATTGGCGGTAAGACACGTTGATCGCAACGCGGATCAACCCGAGACCTTCGTCCTGCCACTGGCGGACCTGCCGACAGGCTTCATGCAGCACCCATTCGCCGATGCGCACGATGTCGCCGGTGTTTTCGGCATGGCTGATGAAGATGTCTGGGCGTAGTTCGCCCAGTTGCCGGTTGCGCCAGCGGATCAACGCCTCACAGGCGATGATCTTGCCGCTTTGTAGATCAACTTGCGGTTGGTATACCAACCGGAATTCATGGCGTTCCAGCGCCTTGCGCAGGCGCCGTTCGATCTGCAGGCGGTCATGTTGGCGCCGCTCCATTTCCTCACAGAATTCCAGCCATCCATTGCGGCCACGACGCTTGCATTCGTACATCGCAAGGTCCGCACTCTGGATCAGCTGCTGTGGGCGTAACCCATGTTGTGGCGCGCGTGCGATGCCGATGCTGGTGGTGACCGAAAACTCATCCTTACCGAACAGGAAAGACGGCGCGAAGGCCCGGGTAATGGCTTCGGCCAGTTGCTCCGGGCGTTGCGGTACATCGCGCGCATCGCAGGTGACCACGAACTCGTCGCCGCCAAAGCGGGCCAGCAGGCCCTCGGTGCCGACTGCGTCGCGGATGCGGCGACTGGCTTCGATCAACAACTGGTCGCCAGCGTTGTGGCCGAGCACATCGTTGACAGTTTTGAAGCGGTCCAGGTCGATGTACAGCACCGCCACGCCGGCATGCGATGGATTACTCAGGCGCATTTCGAGATCGGTCAGTGCCGCGTCGCGGTTCATGATGCCGGTGAGTGGATCGGTGCGCGCCTGGTTCTTCAGCGTCTCTTCGGCATGCTTGGGTTCGGTGATGTCCTGGAAGGTGCCGGCGATACGGGTGGAGGCAAGGTCGCCCGGTTCCACTTCGCCAATCATGCGGATCCAGAAGCTATGGCCATTGGCGCGTTGGCCCTGGAGTTCCAGTTCAAAGCCACCCCGGTGCTCGGCTTCGCGCTCCATTGCATCGCGCAGCAGTTGGCGTGAGCTGGAATTCAAACAGGACAACAGTTGCTCAAGGTCATCCGGCGGCTGCTCCTGGCCGAGGATGCGCTGCGCTTCACCCGTCAGGTAAAGGCATTGCTGGCCTCGGTCCCATTCCCAGCCGCCGATATGCGCCAGCGATTGCGCGCGATCGAACAGCGCGTGGTCGCGTTTGAGTTCGGTGATGTCACTGAACAACGAAAACACATGATCGGGGAGGTCGCAGTCCGAGGAAAACACCGGCACCGTGGTGATCGAAATCCAGATCATGCGGCCGTGCGGGCGGTGGTACAGCCCAATGATGGTGCTGGGAATGATGCGGCCGTTGCGGAACGCCTTGGCGACCGGCCATTGGTCCAGCCCAAGACGGCGGCCGTGCTCATCGACCGTGATCCATTCATCGCTGTTCAGCGGTAGCCGCCCGGGTGCCATCCCGCTCATGTTGAAGATGCGGTGTGCGGCGGGATTGGCTGAGACGATGCCGAGGTTGCGGTCAAACAGCATCACCCCCTTGTCGATGGATTCCAGCAACAGGCGATAACGTGTCTCAGCTTGCCAGCGGCGGCTCAGATCGCGTGCGACGGCGACGATACACGGTTGGCCGTCATGCTCGAACCCGGCCGAATGCACCTCCACCGGAAAGCGGCTGCCGTCACCGCGCATGTTGGTGACTTCGACTACATAGGTCTGGCCGCGCTTGAGGGTTTCCCAGACCGGCTCCAAGTGGTTGGCCGGCAGGTCTGGATTGAGCAGTTCGATGGGCTGGCCGACGATCTCTTCGCGACTGCGGCCGTAGGCATTCACCCCGGAAGTATTGACGTCCAGCACTACGCCGGTGGCGCTGAGAATGCTGACCGGGTCGGGGACTGCATCAAACAAGGCTTCGTAGCGGCGCTGCGCGCCCTGGCGCTCGCTCATGGCTTCGCGCAGTGCGTCGGCGGCGGCCTGCAGTACGCCTTGCAGCTTGTGGGGCAGGGGTTGGTGGAGGGCCAGCTCCAGTTCGGCCAACGCATCGACATGGGCGGCGGGATGCTCGCCCTGATCGTGGACTATGCGCTGGCCGGAACCGGTCATGACACTGCCAAAGCCTTTCCTGTCTTGCTGCCTGTTGGCCGGCCCAGCCGATCGGCGAGCCAGTTCCCCGTGGCGGCCAGTGCCGGCAGATCGATGCCAGTGGCCAACCCCATCCCCTGCAACATGTAAACGACATCCTCGCTGGCGACATTACCACTTGCACCGCGCGCGTAGGGGCAGCCGCCGGTGCCGGCCACGGCGGCATCGACCACACGCACGCCGACCTCCAGGCAAGCCGCGATATTGGCCAGCGCCTGGCCGTAGGTGTCGTGGAAATGGACGGCCAGCGCTTCCATGGGAATCTCCGCCGCAACCGCCTGCAGCATGGCGCGAGCCTTGAGTGGAGTGCCCACGCCGATGGTGTCGCCCAGCGATACCTCATAGCAGCCCATGGCATGCAGGCGCACGGCCACGCGGACCACATCGGCCAGCGGTACCGCGCCCTGGTACGGGCAGCCGAGCACGGTAGAGACATAGCCGCGCACCTTGATGCCATCGGCCTTGGCACGGGCCAGGATCGGCTCGAAGCGCTGCAGTGACTCATCAATGCCGGCATTGGTGTTGGTGCGGTTGAACTGCTCCGAGGCGGCGGTGAACACCGCCACTTCCTCGGCGCCCACGGCCAAGGCACGTTCGTAGCCTTGCTCGTTGGGCACCAGCACCGGATAGCTGATGCCGGGCCGGCGCTGGATGCCGGCGAACACCTCGGCGGCATCGGCCAACTGCGGCACCCACTTCGGGCTGACGAAGCTGGTGGCTTCGATGCTGCGCAGGCCGGTGGCTGAGAGCCGGTCGATCAATTCGATCTTGTCGGCGGTGCTGACCAGTTGTTTTTCATTCTGCAGACCATCGCGCGGGCCTACTTCAACGATACGGACGAAGTCGTTCATGGTGTTCCAAGGTAAGGCAGGTGATGGCGACGGATTACTTCGTGGCCCAGGCGGGCGCGCGTTTTTCCAGGAAAGCCGACAAGCCCTCGCGGCCTTCGTCAGAGGCGCGCAAGGCGGCTATCAGGCCGGCATTGGCGCGGTCGAGCCCATCGCGGTCGCCCACGGCAGCACAGACTTCGCGCACCAGCACCTTGGCCGAACCTGCAGCGACCGGCGCGGCCTTGGCCAGGAGATCCAACTGCGCACGCACGGCTGCATCCAGCGCGTCGGCCGCGACGACCTGGTGAACCAACCCGATCCGTTCGGCAGTGGCGGCGTCGAAATGCTCGCCGGTGGCGAACCAACGCCGGGCCTGACGGGGGCCGATGGCCGCAATGACATAGGGTGAAATGACAGCCGGCAGCAGCCCGAGGCGGCTTTCGGTCAGGCCGAATCGCGCGCCTTCAGCAGCGATGGCGATATCGCAGCAGGCCACCAGGCCCACGCCACCGCCGAATGCGGCGCCGTGGACGCGGGCGATGGTCGGCTTGGGGAGTTCGTCCAGCGTACGCATCAGTCGCGCCAGCGCCAGCGAGTCGGTGCGGTTTTCTTCCTGGGTGGCGGTGGCCATGGCCCGCATCCACTGCAAGTCGGCACCTGCGGAGAAGGATGGGCCGCTGCCGGCCAGCACCACCGCGCGGACTGTGGGGTCGGTTCCCAGCGCCTGCAAAGCCAGGGTCAAGGATTGAATAAGGGCCGCATCGAACGCGTTGTGCAGTTCTGGCCGGTTCAAGTGCAGGGTCGCAATCGCGCCCTCATGCTGCACGAGCAGTGCATCGCTCATCTGGGAAAGCCTGTGTATCGAAGAAATCCGGCGAATCATAGCGGTGCATGGGCAGGACGCCATGACGCGGCGCGGCGATGCTAGAATTGATAACCATTCTTATTCATCACTTTCTACATAGGCGCCCATTCAGTGACGTTGTCCGATTTGCCGCTGCATGCCCCCGCTCGGGTGGAGGACGTGCAGGATATGCACCCCAATGACGCCATCGCTCGCAGGCTGCGGGAGTTGGGATTCGTAAACGGCGAAGAGGTTCGTGTGGTGGCCCGTGGGCCGGTGGGCGGCGAACCGTTGCTGTGTCAGGTGGGTTTCACCCGTTTCGCACTGCGCCGCAGTGAAGCCGCGCGCGTGCGGATACAGCGTGAAGGAGCTGCGTCATGAATGAATCGATTGCTCGGCTGGCGCTGGTTGGCAACCCCAACAGCGGCAAGACCGCTCTGTTCAATCAGCTGACCGGCAGCCGCCAGAAGGTGGCCAATTACACCGGCGTGACCGTCGAACGCAAGGAAGGCCGCATGCGCGGGCCGTCCGGCCGCGAGTACGCGGTGCTGGATTTGCCAGGTGCTTACAGTCTGCAGCCGGCCAGTCTGGATGAAGCGATCACCCGCGACCTGTGCCGGGGTTTCTACCCGGGCGAAGCTGCGCCAGATGCACTGGTATGCGTGGTCGATGCCACCAACCTGCGTTTGCACCTGCGCTTTGCGCTGGAAGTGCGCGAGTTGGGCAAACCGATGATCGTGGCGTTGAACATGGTGGACGCCGCGCGTCGGCGTGGTATTGAGATCGACGTGTCAGCACTGGAAAAGGCCTTGGGCGTACCGGTGGTGGAAACCATCGCGGTGCGTCGCAACGGTGCCAAGGCGCTGGTGGAGCGCATTGATGCGCTGGTGCCGCAGCTGGCATCGATACCGGTAAACGCGCCGGTCGCCGATGAGGACCTGCATGTACAGGTGCGCGACATTCTCGCTACCGCCGTGCAGATGCCGACACGCACGGCGAAGATTGATGACGCATTGGACCGCTGGCTGCTCCATCCGGTGTTTGGGCTGGTGACGCTGGCCGTGGTGATGTTTTTGATCTTCCAGGCCGTGTATGCCTGGGCCACACCATTGATGGATGGCATCGAGGCAGCCTTTGCCTGGCTCGGGCCAGTGGTGGCGGGCGCCTTGCCCGAAGGCCCGCTGAGCAGCCTGCTGGTGGACGGCATCATTGCCGGCGTCGGCGGCGTGCTGGTGTTCCTGCCGCAGATCCTGATCCTGTTCGCCTTCATTCTGGCGTTGGAAGAGTCGGGCTATCTGCCGCGTGCAGCGTTCCTGTTGGATCGCATGATGGCTGCGGCCGGTTTGTCCGGGCGGTCGTTCATCCCGCTGCTGTCCAGCTTTGCCTGTGCGGTGCCGGGCATCATGTCCACGCGTTCCATTCAGGACCCGCGTGACCGCCTGGCCACCATTCTGGTGGCGCCGTTGATGACCTGTTCTGCACGTCTGCCGGTGTATGCGCTGCTGATCGGCGCCTTCATCCCGGCCAAGACGGTGTGGGGCATGTTCAACCAGCAGGGGTTGGTGCTGTTCGGCCTGTACCTGGCCGGCATACTGAGTGCGCTGGTGATGTCGTGGACGATGAAGAAGTTCCGTCGCGACAAGCGCGAACACCCGTTGATGCTTGAGCTGCCGTCGTATCGTTTGCCGCATCCGCGTGATCTGGCGGTAGGCCTGTACGAGCGCGCGATGATCTTCCTCAAGCGCGTCGGCGGCATCATCCTGGCGCTGACCATCCTGTTGTGGTTCCTGTTGTCGTTCCCGGGCGCGCCGGAGAACGCAACGATGCCGGCCATCGATTACAGCTACGCCGGTCAGTTGGGCCATTGGATGGCGCTGATCTTTGCGCCGCTGGGTTTCAATTGGCAGATATGTATTGCGCTGATTCCCGGCATGGGCGCACGCGAAGTGGCGGTGTCCTCGCTGGCCACCATCTACGCGCTCTCCGCTGTCGACGATGATGCTGCCATCCAGGCGCTGACCCCGGTGATCAGCGATGGCTGGACGCTGGCGACAGGCCTGTCGCTGATGGTGTGGTTCATCTACGCACCGATGTGCATTTCCACGCTGGCTACCATCAAGCGCGAAACCAACTCGTGGAAGCAGATGGCCTTCGCCACGGTGTACTTGTTCGGCGCTGCGTATCTGGCTGCACTCGTCACCTACCAGGTGGCTGTGGCGCTGGGGGCGGGCTGATGGACACCGGCTTGCTGCTTCAATATCTGCTGATCGCGCTGGCCGTCGTGGTCAGCGTGTGGGTGGTGCTGAAGAAGCAATTTCCGGGTTTCTTGCGGCGCGTGCGGGGGGTGTTGGCGCTATGGCTGGTCAAGCCGCAACGTTCCTCGCGTCTGCAGGCGTGGGGCCGCAAGCTGGCACCGGAGCCTTCCAGTGGTGGCGGTGCCTGCGGTGGATGTGACAGCTGCGGTCCGAAAGCTCCCAAGCAGCACTGAAAGCGAAAACGCCGGCAATGCCGGCGTTTTTTCTGTCGATGCGCTTTGTGCTTGGTTGCGGGCCAAGCCACCATCGACCCTCACGTTCTGTCCGGCCCGCGCGCGACCACAGCAGCCACGTGTGAGCGATCACGCCAATCAGTTTGCAGCGCTTCGCCAAGGCTCGCGCTCGACGGCCAGCGCTTTAGTCGCGCCGTGGTTGTTGCAGTAATTGACGGTCACGTTGGCCCGTTCGCGCACAGACGCGCATGCCAATGCGGAGCCCATGCTGCAGCCGGAATCCGTGATGAGGCTTGGCTGATTGGGGTCCTCGATTTCGATCATCCAAAGCGTGGGAGTGGATCGACAGCTGGGGCAGCGATGCGAGCATCTGCAGCGTGGAACTGTTCCGCTTGAAACACCTCTTGTGTCCTGTCGTGCTTGAACGTAGCTTGCCCGGCATGAACAACACTCCGATTCGTTTGCTGATCCATGGTGCTTCCGGTCGCATGGGCCAAGCCTTGCTGCGTCTGGCAGCGGAAGACTCTTCGTTGCAGGTAGTGGCTGCGGTGGTGCGCAAGCCACCGGCACAGCGCGTGGTGGACGGCATTCCCCATTTCGCTGCCAGTGAGTTGGCCGGCGCCCCTCCATTTGACGTCGCCATCGACTTCAGTCTGCCGGAAGGCTTTGATCCGATTCTGGCGTTGTGCCTGGAGCGCGGTGTTGGCTTTGTGTCCGGCACTACTGGTATCAGCGAGGCGCAGCAGGCCGCGTTATCGGCTGCGTCGCAGCGCATTGCGCTGGTGTGGGCGACCAACTTCAGCCTGGGTGTGGCGGTATTGGCCGGACTGGTCGAACGTGCTGCTGCTGCTTTGTCGGGCTGGGATTGCGACATTGTCGAGTCGCATCACGTGCACAAGAAGGATGCGCCCTCGGGCACGGCCATCACCCTGGGTGAGGCGGCCGAGCAGGGCGGGGCGGCGCCGCGCTTTGCCAGCCTGCGCGCTGGCGACATCATCGGCGAGCATTTCGTTCAGTTCACCGGGCTCGGCGAGCGGGTTGAACTGGTGCATCGGGCCACCAATCGCGACATTTTTGCCCGGGGCGCGCTACACGTGGCCAGGCAGCTGAAGGCACAGGCACCGGGCCAGTACCGGGTGCGTGATCTGGTCGGCAAGCCCGACTGAAACTGAATGCGAGGGGGTGTTTGCCGGCAAAGTGCCAGCGCACTGCCATGAAAGGGTAATTCAGGGCTCACGGGGCGCTAGCGCTGGCGCCCCCCATGCCAGTACAATTCTCGCTCGCCGAAACACGTCAGCCGGACCGGTTCCCAGACCGCCGTCCGCGCTTTTTTGCAACCGGTTTTTGCCGTGGACGCAGGCGTGGCTTCGGAGTCCCCCGGTAGCCAAAGTGAGATTCCCGTGACCCAAGCCGCAATTCTCGTGCTCGAAGACGGCACCGTATTCGAGGGCGAATCCGTAGGCGCGCCCGGCCTGTCCGTGGGTGAGGTGGTGTTCAACACCGCCATGACCGGTTATCAGGAGATGCTGACCGATCCCTCCTACGCCCGGCAGATGATCACCCTGACGTATCCGCATATCGGTAACACCGGTATGAACGATCAGGATGACGAGGCCGCCAAGGTGTGGGCTGCGGGCCTGATCGTGCGCGATGTGCCGCGCCGTCCCAGCAGCTGGCGCAACCAGGTGTCGCTGCAGGATTGGTTGATCCAGCGCGGCGTGGTCGCCATCTCCGGTATCGATACCCGCAAGTTGACCCGCATCCTGCGTGAGCGCGGCGCCCAGAACGGTGCGCTGATGGCTGGCGACATCGATGTCGAAAAGGCATTGGAAGCCGCCCGCAAGTTCCCGGGCCTGAAGGGCATGGACCTGGCCAAGGTGGTCAGCACGGACAAGTCCTACGGTTGGGCCGATGGCCAGCTGGACCTGGACAGCAACGAATTCGTGCGTGCCGAACCGAAGTTCAAGGTCGTGGCCTACGACTTCGGCGTGAAGACCAACATCCTGCGCATGCTTGCCGAACGCGGTTGCGAGCTGACCGTGGTGCCGGCACAGACCCCGGCCGCCGACGTGCTGGCGATGAATCCGGATGGTGTGTTCCTGTCCAACGGCCCGGGTGATCCGGAACCGTGTGATTACGCGATCGCCGCCATCAAGGAATTCGTGGCCAAGAAGGTGCCGACCTTCGGTATCTGCCTGGGCCACCAGCTGCTCGGCCTGGCCTCGGGCGCGCGCACCATGAAGATGGGCCACGGCCACCACGGCGCCAACCATCCGGTGCAGGACATCGACAGCGGCCGGGTGATGATCACCTCGCAGAACCACGGCTTCGCCATAGACGAAAGCTCGCTGCCGGCCAACATCCGCGTCACCCATCGTTCGCTGTTCGACCAGACCATCCAGGGCGTCGAGCTGACCGATGCACCGGCGTTCTCCTTCCAGGGTCACCCGGAAGCATCGCCCGGCCCGCACGACGTGGCCCCGCTGTTCGACCGCTTCATCTCGTTGATGGAAGGGGCCAAGGCCTGATGCGCGCCATCGCGCTGCTGGCGGGTTTGTTGTTGACCGGTGGTGCTTCGGCAGCCTCTGCCGACCGTGCCGATATCGGCCAGATCATGCAGCAGTTGGGCATGGGCAGGCTGGGAGCGGATTCGGCGGCGAGCCTGATCGAGAACTTCCCGGCGTTGCAGACGCAGGATGCGGCAGGCAAGGCCTGCGCCACGCAGCAGGTGTCCACGATGCTGGACGTGCAGGTCCAGCAGGGCATCGTGGACAGCATGGGCACCGACGGCAAGACGCTGGTCAAGGAATGGAAAAAGTTCCTTGCCACGGATTCGGGCAGCGACATGGCGCGTACGTTCCAGGCCACGGCAGCGGCCATCGCCAGTGGCGATGAAGGCTTCGATGCCGGGCTGGACGAAGACCGGAAGGCCGAGATTTCGCGCTTCATGGCGACCCCGGCGTTCCAGCGATTCATTGACGGGTTTGGCAGCGAGAGCCAATTGCCTGCGGACATCGGCCAGCGTCTGGTTGATGTACTGCAGCGCGAATGCCGCATCGCGCTGGACCCGGAACAGATTTCCTGATCGACAGCGTGCGATCACTTCCCCCAGACACGCTGTACTGACTTAGAGAAGACAATGCCAAAGCGCTCTGACCTCAAGACCATCCTCATCATCGGCGCCGGCCCGATCGTCATCGGCCAGGCCTGTGAGTTCGATTACTCCGGCGCGCAGGCATGCAAGGCGCTGCGTGACGAGGGCTACCGCGTGGTGCTGGTCAACTCGAACCCGGCCACGATCATGACCGACCCGGAGATGGCTGACGCCGTCTACATCGAGCCGATCAACTGGCAGACCGTTGAGAAGATCATCGCCAAGGAGCGCCCGGACGCGCTGCTGCCGACCATGGGTGGCCAGACCGCGCTGAACTGCGCGCTGGACCTGGCCGATCACGGCGTGCTGGAGAAGTACAACGTCGAGCTGATCGGCGCCAAGCGCGAAGCCATCCGCATGGCCGAAGACCGCGAGCTGTTCCGCGTGGCAATGGGCGAAATCGGTCTGGAATGCCCGACCGCCGCCGTTGCGCACACGCTGGAAGAAGCGCTGGAAATCCAGACCCGCGTGGGCTACCCGACCATCATCCGCCCGTCCTTCACCCTGGGCGGCAGCGGCGGCGGTATCGCCTACAACCGCGAAGAGCTGATCGAGATCGTCGGCCGCGGCCTTGAGCTGTCGCCGACCAACGAAGTGCTGGTCGAAGAGTCGGTGCTGGGCTGGAAGGAATTCGAGATGGAAGTGGTCCGCGACACCGCGGACAACTGCATCATCGTCTGCTCCATCGAGAACCTCGATCCGATGGGCGTGCACACCGGTGACTCGATCACCGTTGCCCCGGCACAGACGCTGACCGACAAGGAATACCAGCGCCTGCGCGATGCCTCCATCGCCGTGCTGCGCAAGATTGGTGTGGATACCGGTGGCTCGAACGTGCAGTTCGGCATCAGCCCGACCACCGGCCGCGTGGTCGTGATCGAAATGAACCCGCGCGTGTCGCGTTCTTCGGCGCTGGCCTCCAAGGCCACCGGCTTCCCGATCGCCAAGGTCGCCGCCAAGCTGGCCGTGGGTTACACGCTGGACGAATTGAAGAACGAAATCACCGGCGGCCTGACCCCGGCATCGTTCGAGCCGTCCATCGACTACGTCGTCACCAAGATTCCGCGCTTTGCGTTCGAGAAGTTCCCGGCAGCCGATGCACGCCTGACCACCCAGATGAAGTCGGTGGGCGAAGTGATGGCCATGGGCCGCACCTTTAAGGAATCGCTGCAGAAGGCATTGCGTGGCCTGGAAACCGGCAAGATCGGCCTCGACCCGACCGGCCTGGATCTGACCAACGACGACGACATCACCACCATCAAGCGTGAGCTCAAGGCCCCGGGCCCGGAGCGTCTGTTCTTCGTGGGCGATGCATTCCGCGCCGGTTTCAGCGTGGAGCAGGTGTTCGAGCTGTCGCACATCGATCCGTGGTTCCTCGACCAGATCGAAGAAATCATCGCCGATGAAACCCAGGTGCATGCCGAAGGCATCGACGCGCTGGGTGCTGCACGTCTGCGCAACCTGAAGCGCGCGGGTTTCTCCGATGCACGCCTGGCTGAGCTGACCGGCACCAACGAAGCGGCCATCCGTGCGCTGCGTCGCGCCCACAAGGTGCGCCCGGTGTACAAGCGCGTGGACTCGTGCGCGGCCGAATTCGCCACCAGCACCGCGTACCTGTACTCGACCTACGAGGACGAGTGCGAAGCCAACCCGACCAACCGCGACAAGATCATGATTCTGGGCGGTGGCCCGAACCGCATCGGTCAGGGCATCGAGTTCGACTACTGCTGCGTGCATGCCGCACTCGCCCTGCGCGAAGACGGCTATGAAACGATCATGGTCAACTGCAACCCGGAAACCGTTTCGACCGACTACGACACCTCCGACCGTCTGTACTTCGAGCCGCTGACGCTGGAAGACGTGCTGGAAATCGTCGAGCTGGAACAGCCCAAGGGCGTGATCGTGCAGTACGGCGGCCAGACCCCGCTGAAGCTGGCGCGTGCGCTGGAAGCCAATGGCGTGCCGGTGATCGGCACCTCGCCGGACTCCATCGATCTGGCCGAAGACCGCGAGCGTTTCCAGCAGCTGGTCGACAAGCTGGGCCTGAAGCAGCCGCCGAACCGCATCGCCCGCAACGACCAGGAAGCCCTGCTGCTGGCCCGCGAAATCGGCTACCCGCTGGTGGTGCGCCCGAGCTACGTGCTGGGCGGCCGCGCGATGGAAATCGTCTATGGCGAATCCGACCTGGCGCGCTACGTGCGTGATGCGGTCAAGGTTTCCAACGATTCGCCGGTGTTGCTGGACCACTTCCTGGACGCCGCTGTCGAAGCCGACGTGGACATCATCTGCGACAAGGACGGCAACGTCCTGATCGGCGGCGTGATGGAGCACATCGAAGAAGCCGGCGTGCATTCGGGCGATTCGTCCTGCTCGCTGCCGCCGTACTCGCTGTCGCAGGCCACGCAGGATGAACTGCGTCGTCAGGTGCGCGAGCTGGCCAAGGGCCTGAACGTGGTCGGCCTGATGAACACCCAGTTCGCCATCCAGCCCGATGCCGACGGCAACGACGTGATCTTCCTGCTGGAAGTGAACCCGCGCGCCTCGCGTACCGTGCCGTTCGTGTCCAAGGCCACCGGCGTGCCGCTGGCCAAGATCGCAGCACGCTGCATGGCCGGCATGACGCTGGCCGAGCAGGGCGTCACCGAAGAAGTGGTGCCGAGCTATTACTCGGTGAAGGAAGCCATCTTCCCGTTCGCCAAGTTCCAGGGCGTCGATCCGATCCTCGGGCCGGAAATGCGTTCCACCGGCGAAGTCATGGGCGTGGGCCGCAGCTTCAGCGCAGCATTCGCACGTGCGCAGGAAGCGGGCAGCATCAAGACCCCGCCGCTGGGCAAGGCGTTCATCTCGGTGCGTGATGCCGACAAGCAGCGCGTGATGCCGGCGGTGCAGGGCCTGGTCGAGCGCGGTTACTCGCTGGTCGCCACCCGTGGCACCGCTGCATGGCTGCAGCAGCAGGGTTACACCTGCGAAGTGGTCAACAAGGTGGTCGAAGGCCGTCCGCACATCGTGGACCGCATCAAGAATGGCGAGATTGTCTACATCGTCAACACGACCGAAGGTCGCGCCGCGATCAACGATTCGTTCTCGATCCGTCGTGAAGCGCTGCAGCACCGCGTCACGTACTCGACCACGGTTGCCGGCGCCAAGGCGCTGGTGCAGTCGCTGGAATTCCGTGGCACCGGCCCTGTTCTGTCGCTGCAGGAACTGCACAAGGAGTTGAATGCATGAGAGCTCCCATCACGATGAAGGGCGCCAAGCGCCTGCGTGAGGAACTTGATCACCTGAAGTCGGAAAAGCGCCCGAAGGTCATCGCCGCCATCGCAGAAGCACGCGAGCATGGCGACCTGAAGGAAAACGCCGAGTACCACGCCGCGCGCGAGGAGCAGGGCTTCATCGAAGGCCGCATCAAGCAGCTGGAAGGTGAGCTGTCGCACGCTGAAGTCATCGACATCAGCAAGCTCAACGCCGGCAGCAAGGTGGTGTTCGGCGCGACGGTGACGCTGGCCGACGTGGAAAGCGACGAAGAGAAGCGTTACCAGATCGTTGGCGACCTGGAAGCGGACATCAAGCTGGGCTTGATTGCCATTTCCTCGCCGGTGGCGCGCGCGATGATCGGCAAGAACGAGGGCGATTCCATCGTCATCGACGCGCCGGCCGGTCAGCGCGAATACGAAATCGTCAGCGTCGAATACCTCGACTGACGATGGCCAAGGCCACACTGCTGCTGCCTGCGCGCAGTCGTTTTCCGGCGGGTGCATTGCCGGCACAGGTGGCCGCCGCTCTGGGGCGAGCCGAACACGGGCTCGCCGAGGCGGGTGAGTCGGCGCAGCTGCGCCGGCATTTCACCATCGAGCCGGCAAGTTGGTCGGCGGCTGCACTCAGCCGCCACGCCGATGCCGGTGACGCCGATGGCAGCCTGTGGCTGCGCGCCGACCCTGCCAATGTCGTGCCCGACATGCAGGGCGCTCGGCTGATGGCGTCGGCCGAAACGTTGCGCCTGGAGCAGGCCGACGTGGATGCGCTGGTGCCGGAGCTGCAGACCTTGTTCGCCGGCTTCGGCTATCAACTGGATGCACCGACGCCCTCGCGCTGGTATCTGCGTCTGCCCGAAGCCACGCCGTTGCCGACTTTCGTCGAGCCGGAAGTGGTGCTGGGCGATGACCTATTTGAGCATCTGCCCGATGGCGACAACGGCCGCCAATGGCGCGCCTTGTTGACCGAAGCGCAGGTGGTGCTGCATCAGCATCCGTGGAACGAGCAGCGTGTTGCCGACGGCAAACGTGCGGTCAATTCCTTGTGGTTCTGGGGCGCGGGCACGCTGCCGGCGTCAGTGAGTACCGTGCATGCACAGGTGCGCAGCCGCGATGCCTTGTTGCAGGGCCTGGCGAAGATGGCCGGCGTGCGTATCGGCGGTGAGCAGACCGTGGATGCATTGGTCGATCTGCGCCAGCTGCGTTCTCTCGATCAACTTACGCGTGATGCGATCACGCCGCTGCTGGATGCCCTCGCTCGCGGCGAGCTGGAAGAACTGCGGCTGGATTTCGAAGACGGCACGCATTACCGCATTCTTCGCGGCCAACGGTGGCGGTTCTGGAAAAAGCCGCTGACGGCGCTGACGGATGGTTGAGTCGTTGAAGATCGTCCGCCGCGATATCGTCGATGGCGGGCAATGGAACGGCGAAACTTTGCCGTTGCTGCAACGTATCTATGCCGCGCGCGGCGCGCTGTCGCCCGAGCAGGCACAGCCGCGCCTGGCGCAGTTGCATGCGCCGGAACTGCTGGGCGGCATGCAATCGGCGGTCGCGCTGTTGGCCGCTGCCATTGCTGCAGATAAACGCATTTTGATCGTCGGCGATTTCGACTGCGACGGCGCCACCGCGTGTGCGGTAGGCGTGCGCGGATTGCGCATGCTCGGTGCGCGCGATGTGGTGCACGCGGTGCCAAACCGCATGGTGCACGGCTACGGTTTGTCGCCCGCGCTGGTGGAGGAATTGGCGGCGCTCAAACCGGATCTGCTGGTGACCGTGGACCATGGCATCGCCTGTCATGCCGGCGTCAACGCGGCAAAGGCGCTGGGTTGGCAGGTGTTGATCACCGACCACCATCTGCCCGGCGAACGGCTGCCGCCTGCCGATGCCATCGTCGATCCGAACGTGGACGGCGATGCGTTCCCGAGCAAGGCGCTGGCCGGCGTGGGCGTCATCTTCTACGTGTTGATGGCGTTGCGCCGTCATCTGCGCGGGCAGGGTGCGTTCGTCAGCCAGCCGGAGCCGGATCTGTTGACGCTGCTGGATCTTGTGGCCGTTGGCACGGTGGCCGACCTGGTGGCACTGGACGAAAACAATCGCGCGCTCGTGTCGGCCGGATTGCGGCGACTGCGTTCGGGCAAGGGTTGCGTCGGCCTGCGCGCCCTGATCGAAGCCAGCGGCCGCGACGTGCGACGCCTGAGCGCCAGTGACATCGGCTTCGCGCTGGGGCCACGTTTGAACGCAGCAGGGCGCCTGGAAGACATGGCGCTCGGCATCGAGTTGTTGCTCACCGAAGACGCCTCGCAAGCGCGCGAGATTGCCGCGCTGCTGGAAGAGATCAACAGCGAGCGTCGCGCGGTGCAGCAGATCATGACCGACGACGCGGAGCTGGCGGTGTCGCGGGTGCTGATCAACGACGACGGGCAACGCCCGGTCGCCGCGTGCCTGTTCGATGAGCAATGGCATCCGGGTGTGGTCGGCCTTGTCGCCTCGAAGATGAAGGATCGCCTGCATCGGCCGGTGATCGCTTTCGCGCCTGCAGAGCCGGGTGGGACGGCATTGCGCGGCTCGGCACGTTCGATTTCCGGCTTCCATATTCGTGATGCCCTGGCGGCCATCCATGCCAATCATCCCGGTTTGATGGAGAAGTTCGGCGGCCACGCCATGGCGGCGGGATTGAGCCTGCCGTTGCAACAACTTGAAGCCTTCAAGGAAGCCTTCCAGGCCCAGGTGTTGGCGACGATGGAGCCGGCATTGCTGCAGCAGCAATTGCTCAGCGATGGTGAGCTTTCCAGTGCTGAACTGGATTTCCAACACGCCGAAGCGTTGCGTCTGGCCGGCCCGTGGGGGCAGGGCTTCGCCGAACCCTTGTTCGACGGCGTATTCGAAGTGGTGGAATGGCGCGTGCTCAAGGAGCGCCATCTGAAGCTGGTACTGCGCCAAACCGGCAGCACCGCGCGCATCAACGCGATTCATTTCAGCGGCTGGCACGGCAGCGCGCCCGGCCAGCAGGTGCATGTCGCCTATCGTCTGGTCAGTGATGACTATCGCGGCGGCGAGGCGATCCAGTTGATCGTCGAGCATGTGAGCGCGGTTTAACAAAGCCGGCGCTGCGACTGCTGAATCCGGTCGTGTTGTTTCATAGAATGCAGGCGCATCGATGCAATGTGTTGTCGCCGGAGTCCGTCGCGTGATCGCTCTTCCCCTCAAACTGCTGCAGCTGGTCAGTCGCGAACCCTCGGTTCGTGCACAGACCTGCACGCGACAAAAGGGCATCAGTCATGACCGATAAGCCGATAGCAGCAACAACCACCGACACCGACCTCCACTGGATGCATCACGCTCTGGCACTCGCTGACCGCGCCCAGCGTGAGTTCGACGAGATCCCGGTCGGGGCGGTGTTGGTCGGTGCCGATGGTGAGCTGCTGGGCGAGGGCTGGAACCTCAACATCGCCAGCCATGATCCCAGTGCGCATGCCGAGATCGTCGCGATGCGCGAGGCGGGCAAGCGCTTGGGAAACCATCGGCTGATCGGCAGCACGCTGTACGTGACCCTGGAGCCCTGCGCGATGTGTGCGATGGCGCTGGTGCATGCGCGTATCGCGCGGCTGGTGTTTGCGGCGGCTGACCCCAAGACCGGGGCCTGCGGCAGCGTGTTTGATCTTGTCGGCGACCCACGGCACAACCACCGTGTCGAGGTGCTCAGCGGGCTGCTGGCGCAGGATGCCAGCCTGCGCTTGACCAACTATTTCCGGGCCAAACGCGGCCGCCCGCTGCTGACACCGGGCGACCTTTGACGCGGTCTACCCGCAGGGCCGGCGTATCATGCGCGCTTCGATATTCCGGCTGGCGGCGTTGTTTCGCCGGCCCACAGCACGAGGCAAGACATGGTGGATAACAAGGCAGGCAATGACCGGTTGATCTGGATCGACCTGGAGATGACCGGGCTCGATACGGACAACGATTCGATCATCGAGATCGCCACTGTCGTTACCGACGCACAACTCAATGTGCTGGCCGAAGGGCCGGAGTTCGCCATTTCCCACCCATTGGCCACGCTGGAAGCGATGGACGAATGGAACCGCAATCAGCATCAGCGCTCGGGCCTGTGGCAGCGAGTGCTCGACAGCACCGTCACCCTGGGCCAGGCCGAAGCACAGACCATCGTGTTCCTGCAGGAATGGATCAAGGCCGGCGCCTCGCCGATGTGCGGCAACTCGATCTGCCAGGACCGCCGCTTCCTGCACCGCGAAATGCCGCGTCTGGAGAAGTACTTCCACTACCGCAACCTGGACGTGTCCACGGTCAAGGAGCTGGCCAAGCGCTGGGCGCCGACCGTCGCCGCCGGGGTGACCAAGACCTCCAGTCACACCGCGCTGAGCGACGTGCAGGACTCCATCGCCGAACTGCGCCACTACCGCCAGTTCATGGGCGCGCTGGCAGGGCTGCCCCAGGCATAAGCCACGCCGCAGGCGGGTGTAGTGCCGAGCCACGCTCGGCAGCTCCACCGAGAGGGCACCAGCCCCCAGCAACCCGAACGGCCGCAACCCCGCACATTCCATTCAACCCGCTGTCGCTATCATCGGCCGCATGAACGAATTGACCGTGATGCCGAGCGATATCCGTAGCCATGACCAGGACATGGCCGATCTGCAGCGTGCCGTGGCCCTGCTGGAAGCACCCACGCTGACCGCGAAGATGGCCAACCTGATCGGTTCGCCGCTGGAATTCGTGGTGCGCAAGCTGCCCAGCGCCGTTTCCTCGCGTATCCAGAGCGTTACCGAAGCCGCGCTCTACAAGGCGGCGCAGACGGCGTTGTGGAGCATGGACAAGCAGCAGGGCAAGTCGGCGTCGCCACGCCTGCACAAGCTCGCCGCGGCCGCCTCGGGTGCGCTGGGTGGCGCTGGCGGCCTGCCGGCGTTGGCCATCGAGCTGCCGCTGTCGACCACCATCATCATGCGCGCGGTGGCCGATATCGCCCGCAGCGAAGGCTTCGACCTGAATGACTTCGCCACCCGCCAGGCCTGCCTGGAGGTGTTCGCGCTCGGCGGCAACAGCGGCAAGGATGACGCCAGCGAGACCGGCTATTACCTCGCACGCGGTTTCACCACCGAAGTGATGCGGCATTTGTCGGCGGAACTGGCGGGTGGTGTCGCGACGGGTGGCCCCGGCGTGCTGCTCGGGTTGGGACCGAAGGAAGCGGGCCAGTGGCTGGCGAAGCTCGTCGAGAAAGTCGCCGTGCGCTTCGGCGTGGTGGTGTCGGAGAAGTTCGCCGCGCAGGCGGTGCCGGTGATCGGCGCGGTGGCAGGGGCCACGTTGAACACGATTTTCATCGGTTACTACCAGGACATGGCGCGCGGGCATTTCATCGTCAAACGGCTGGAGCGCAAGTACGGCTTCGAGTCGGTGCGTCTGGTCTACGGCAGTCTGGCGGGGCGCATTTCGTAGCGACGCAAGGCTGCGCTCGGTGACGCGAGCGGGGCAGGGCTCACAACGCTCACCAACGAAAACCCCGCCGAAGCGGGGTTTTTGATTTACAGCCGGGCAGCTACAGCAGGATCAGCTGTTGGCCTTGAGCTTGGCCAGACGCAGCCAGGTGTCGACCACGGTGTCCGGGTTCAGCGACACCGACTCGATGCCTTCCTGCATCAGCCATTCGGCCAGATCCGGGTGATCGGACGGGCCCTGGCCGCAGATGCCGACGTACTTGCCCTTGGCGCGCGCGGACTTGATCGCCATCGACAGCAGCTTCTTCACCGCTGGGTTCCGCTCGTCGAACAGGTGCGCGACGATCGAGGAATCGCGGTCCAGGCCGAGGGTGAGCTGGGTCAGGTCGTTGGAGCCGATCGAGAAGCCGTCGAAGATCTCAAGGAATTCATCGGCCAGCAGCGCGTTGGACGGTACCTCGCACATCATGATGATCTTCAGGCCGTTCTCGCCCTGCTTCAGGCCGTTGGCAGCCAGCACCTCGACGACTTTGCGGCCTTCTTCCAGCGTGCGCACGAACGGGATCATCACCCACAGGTTCTCAAGGCCCATCTCATTGCGCACGCGCAACACGGCCTGGCATTCCAGTGCGAACGCCTTGGAGAAGCTCGGGTCGACATAACGGCTGGCGCCGCGGAAGCCGATCATCGGGTTCTCTTCGTGCGGCTCGTAGCTGGTGCCGCCGATCAGGTTGGCGTACTCGTTGGACTTGAAGTCCGACAGGCGCACGATCACCGGGTTCGGTGCGACCGAGGCGGTGAGGGTGGCGATGCCCTCGGCCAGACGGTTCACGTAGAAGCTCACCGGGTCTTTGTAACCGGCAATCTTCTCGTCGATCTTCTTCTTGGTGGCGGCGTCCTGGCGGTCGTACTCCAGCAGCGCATTCGGGTGAATGCCGATGTGGCTGGCGATGATCATTTCCAGGCGGGCCAGGCCGATGCCGGCGTTCGGCAGCTGGCCGAAGTCGAAGGCGCGTTCCGGGTTGGCCACGTTCATCATGATCTTGAGCGGTGCCGGCGGCATGTTCTCAAGGTCGGTGGTGGTGCGCTCGAACGCCAGCTTGCCGTCGTAGATGAAGCCGGTGTCGCCTTCAGCGCAGCTGACGGTCACTTCCTGGCCATCCTTGATCAGCTGCGTGGCATTGCCCGAGCCGACCACGGCCGGCACGCCCAGCTCACGCGCGATGATCGCGGCGTGGCAGGTACGGCCACCACGGTTGGTGACGATGGCCGAAGCGCGCTTCATCACCGGTTCCCAATCGGGGTCGGTCATGTCGGCGATCAGCACGTCGCCGGGCTGCACGCGGGCCATGTCTTCCAGCGACTTCACCACGCGGGCGGTACCGGCGCCGATCTTGGCGCCCACGGCACGGCCTTCGGCAATCACTTCGCCCTTGCCCTGCAGCGAGTAACGCTCCATCTGCGTGGCCTTGGCGCGCGACTTCACGGTCTCCGGGCGGGCCTGCACGATGAACAGCTTGCCGCTGACGCCGTCCTTGGCCCACTCGATATCCATCGGGCGGCCGTAATGCTTTTCGATCACCAGCGCCTGCTTGGACAGTTCCTGCACGTCCTCGTCGCTGATGGAGAAGGTGTTGCGCATGTCGACCGGGGTGTCTTCGATCTTGACGCGCTCACCCGGGACATCCGAATAGACCATGCGGATCGCCTTGGAGCCCAGCGAGCGGCGCAGGATCGCCGGCTTGCCAGCATTCAAGGTGGGCTTGTAGACGTAGAACTCATCCGGGTTGACCGCGCCCTGCACGACCATTTCGCCCAGGCCGAACGACGAGGTGACGAACACCACGTCGCGGAAGCCGGACTCGGTGTCCAGGGTGAACAGCACGCCGGACGAACCCACGCCCGAGCGCACCATCAGCTGCACGCCGGCGGACAGGAACACGTCCTCGTGCTTGAAGCCGTGGTGGACGCGGTAGGCGATGGCGCGGTCGTTGTACAGCGAAGCGAATACTTCCTTGACCTTGTGCACGACATCGTCGGCGCCGGTCACGTTGAGGAAGGTTTCCTGCTGGCCGGCGAAGGACGCGTCAGGCAGATCTTCGGCCGTGGCCGAGGAGCGCACTGCAACGGCCACGTCGCCGCCGCCGTTGTCGGCGCTGAGCTTGGCGTAGGCCTCGCGGATGTGCTTGTCCAGCTCCGGCTGCAGCGGGGCGTCGATCACCCAGCTGCGGATTTCCTTGCCGGCGACGGTCAGTGCGGCGACATCTTCCACGTCCAGCGTGGCCAGCTTGTCAAAGATGCGCTTGGACAGGTCGTTATGGGCAATGAAGTCCTTGAAGGCCTCGGACGTGGTGGCATAGCCGCCAGGCACCGACACGCCCAAGCCGGCAAGATTGCCGATCATCTCGCCGAGCGAGGAATTCTTGCCACCTACGCGGGCCAGATCGGCCAAGCGCAGCTCATGCAACCACAGGATATTCTCGTTCAAGCGCGATGCTCCGTTTGGCCATCGCCCGAGGCGGGCTTGGGATGGCCACGTCCGTAGGAAGAAGCCAATATGATGCAGTGCACACCCAAGCGGCACAAGCTTGTGACAATACTTTGTCTTGTGCTTGTCTTTCCCGGGACAGGGTACGTCCAAGCATCCTGTCCTGAGTCAGGACCATCACTTCGAGGGATCGCGCATGACGGCAATTCGGCCGGTTTTCTATGTCTCTGACGGTACCGGCATCACCGCCGAAACCATTGGCCACAGCCTGTTGACCCAGTTCAATGGCTTCAGTTTCGTTACTGATCGCATGTCATTCGTGGACGATGCCGACAAAGCCCAAGAGGCGGCGGCGCGTATCCGGGCGGCCGGGGAGCGTTATCAAGTGCGGCCGATCGTCATCAGTTCCTGCGTGGATTCCAGCCTCGGCGGGATTCTGGAGGAGAGCGGGGCGCTGGTTCTGGACGTGTTCGCGCCGTTTATCGGCCCGTTGGAAAGTGAACTGAACGCTGCCAGGCACTCCAAAGTGGGTCAGGCCCATGGCATGGTCGACTTCGATACCTACCATCGGCGCATCAATGCGATGAATTTTGCGCTGAGTCATGACGACGGCATCGCGGTGAACTACGACGAAGCCGACGTGGTGCTGGTCGCGGTATCGCGCGCCGGCAAGACCCCGACCTGCATTTATCTGGCGATGCATTACGGCATCCGCGCGGCCAACTACCCGTTGACCGAGGAAGACTTGGAAAACGACCGTCTGCCGCCGCGCCTGCGTCCCTATCGCAACAAGCTGTTCGGGCTGACCATCGACCCGGAACGTCTGCAGCAGATCCGCCAGGAACGCCGGCCGAACTCGCGCTATGCCAGCGCCGAAGTCTGCAAGCGTGAGGTTTCGGCGGCGGAGACCATGTTCCGCATGGAGCGCATCCCGACCTTGAGCACCACCCATACCTCGATCGAGGAAATCTCCAGCAAGGTGCTGGGGACGCTGGGTCTGCAGCGCGAAATGTACTGAGTCGGCGCTCTCGCCGCCCCGTAGTGCGGAGCCAAGCTCCGCACCAATCCGCCGGGCGCCGGCACCGACCACAACCAGGCACCACCCAGTCTGCGCTTGTATCCGACAGGTCCACAAGGCTGCACCCGACACGACACCGCGTGTACGATCAGCCCATGTCACAGGCACTTTTCCGCATCGATCGCATCCCCCGTCTGAGCCGCCTCAGCTGGTTGATGGGCTTGTATGCGGAAAATTACGGGCACCTGGTGCGCTTGTTCGCACCGCAGCAGCTGAAAGCGGGTACGTATTCCTCGCGCATTGGTGATGGCCTGGATCTGCGTCTGGATGTCATTGAATGCCATCGCTACACGGTCGAATTGCGCATGACGTATGACCTGTGCGATCCGGTCACCGGCGAGCCTGATCCGTCCGCGTATGTGCGTCTGTACGGCGATGCGCGGCAGGCCGAGGCCACCCATTGTTATGTGGGGCGGCGCTGGCAGGACGTGGTTGGCATGTACCCGCCAGCCGATGAGCTGATCAGCCACCGCATGCGCATGAACACCTTCCTAGGCAAGTGGCTGGAATACCTGGCCGAGCGCGGCCATGGCGTGGCCACCCTGCATCGCATCGACACCGATGCCGCCGTGGTACGTCGGGTTCCTTCCGCGCTCGAACACTGAGGCGCAGCGGCAATCGGCCATAATGCGCGTTCCCCTGTTTCTGGTTGCCGCAGATGCCGTACACCCCGATTCTGGCCACGCTTGGTTACGTGCTGTCCCCTGATGGCACGCAGGCCTTGATGATCCACCGCAACACCCGTCCCGGCGATATCCACCTGGGCAAGTACAACGGGTTGGGCGGCAAGATGGAGCCGGACGAGGACATCCTGGCCTGCATGCATCGCGAAATTCGCGAAGAAGCCGGCATCGAATGTGGCACCACCCGCATGCGCGGCACCATCAGCTGGCCGGGTTTCGGCAAGAACGGTGAAGACTGGTTCGCCTTCATCTTCGTCGTCGACGACTACACCGGCACGCCACTGGAATCCAACCCGGAAGGTACGTTGGAGTGGGTCGCGGTGGACCAGCTGGAGTCGCTGCCGCTGTGGGAGGGTGATCGCAATTTCCTGCCGTTGGTGTTCGACGAGGACCCCCGGCCGTTCCACGGCGTGATGCCGTACCGCGACGGTCGGATGCAGTCCTGGGCTTACACCCGGTTATAACCGCACCGCTGCGCTGCGTGAGCTGCCGGTTGAAGTGCTTTGCAGGCAGGGCCCGCGCGGCGTGTTGAACGGCTGAATCGGCGGCACATCGTGCTGTCACGTACACAGGCGCTCGCGGTAATCTGTGGCGGTCCATGCCTTGTGAGTCCCCATGAAACGTCACTTTTCGATGCTTCGCGAGTTTCAGCTTGCGGACTGGTTCACGCTCGGCAACGCCTTCTGCGGCACTGGCGCGGTGTTTGCCGCGATGCGCTTCCTGCAGGACGGACAGCGCGGCTACCTGATGTTCGGCATGGCGCTGATCCCGCTGGCCTTCATTTTCGATGCGCTGGACGGGCGGGTGGCGCGCTGGCGGCAGTCGTCGTCCACGCTGGGTCGCGAGCTGGATTCGCTGGCCGATGTGATCTCCTTCGGCGTGGCGCCAGCGGCGCTGGCCTATGCCTGCGGCATGCAGGGCGGCTGGGACTGGCTGGTGCTGAGCTACTTCGTCTGCTGCGGCGTCAGCCGTCTGGCCCGCTACAACGTCACCGCCGAGGCGAT
The DNA here is from genome assembly GCF_027497995.1 of Stenotrophomonas sp. Iso1. GTDB lineage: Bacteria > Pseudomonadota > Gammaproteobacteria > Xanthomonadales > Xanthomonadaceae > Stenotrophomonas. The sequence continues at coordinate 1,919,775 of NZ_JAODBT010000001.1, forward strand.
TTCCGGTGATTCGGACAAGGTGCCGTACTTTGAAGGCACGCCCATCCCGACCAGCCTGGCACTGGTGATCGTGCTGGCCCTGGCGGCGCACTTCAGCGCCATCGGCCCGGCCTTGTGGGGCGGTAGCTGGCAGCTGGGCCCGTGGCAGCTGCATCCGATGGTGCTGCTGTTCGCGCTGTCCGGCTCGTTGATGATCAGCAAGACGTTGCGCATTCCCAAACCCTGAACCGGGCTCCGAGTGGCATTGCTATCATCGCCAGGCAATCAGGGAATCAACCAATGAGTGGGCCAGGTAACAACGGAAACGAGGGCTTTGACGGGGACATGCGCCGTTACTGGCAGGCATGGGCGCAGGCTTCTCAGGGGCAGGCCGAGGCGGCGGCGGGGGAGTTCCCCTGGCGCGAGAGCATCGAGCAGTGGACGCGGTTGGTTACCACCGACGCCCCGGCCGATGTGCAGGACCTGGGAGCACGTTTTCAGCATCAGGCGGGCGACTGGTTCAGCTTGATGCAGCAGGTGGCGGCCCGTTTCGCCGGACAGGACACCAGCGCGGCCGAAGTGGCCGGCGCCTGGCGCGAAGCGGTGCAGGGGCAGGGCGAAGGCTTGCTGCGCTGGATGCTCGGCGCTGCCCGTGGTGGCAATGCGCTCAACGACCAGCCCTGGGTGCGCGAATTCGCACGCACCGTGCAGGCCGGCTTCGGCGGCGACGAATGGCTGCAGGCGCCTGCGTTCGGCCCGGCACGTGAGCATCAGGCGCGCTGGCAGGCACTGCTGAAAATGCAGCGCGAGTACCAGGGCCGCGCCGATGTCTATGTGGAAACCATCCGCAACGTGCTGGACGACGCCTTCAAGCGCTTCGAGGCCAAGTTGGCCGAACACGAAGTGCCGGGTAGTCAGCTGACCAGCGCCCGCGCCATGTTCGATCTGTGGATCGATGCGGCGGAAGAGGCCTACGCCAAGGTCGCGATGTCGGAAGATTTCCAGCGCATCTACGCTGACCTGGCCAATGCGCAGATGCGTCTGCGCGCCGCCTCGCAACAGGAATTGGAGCGTGCCTGCGAAACGATGGGCATGCCGACCCGCAGCGAAATGGATGCTGCGCATCGGCGTATCACCGAGTTGGAACGTCAGATTCGGCGTTTGATAGCGGCGACGTCTGCGCCTGCTGCCAAACAATCCGCGGATCGTGCAGCGCCGGCTTCCGGCAAGCGCACAGCAGCTGCGGCAAAGCCGAAGACGGAATCGAAAGCGAAGCCGTCCGCGAAGCCGAAGGCCAAGGCGAAGCAGGCAACGAAGGCAACCGCGAAACCAGAAGCAAAGGCCAAGCCCAAGAAGGCCGCCACCAAATCCACCCGCAGCAAGACCACCTCCGGCAGAGGTAAGGCATGAAGGGCCCGCTAGGTTTCGGTGGCGATGATCTGTTGCAGGAAACGCTGCAATGGCAGCGCAAACTGCTGGAGGGCCTGAAGCTGCTGCCCGGTGTCGAAGACGTGGATTACGGCGTCACCGAGCGCGAGGAAGTGTGGAGCGATGGCAAGGTCAAGCTCTACCGCTTCGTCGGCAGTGAGCCGAGCAACGGGCAACCACCGCTGTTGATCGTCTATGCGCTGGTCAACCGACCGTACATGGTGGATCTGCAGGACGGCCGCTCGCTGGTGCAGAAGCTGCTGGCGCTGGGGCAGGACGTGTACGTGCTGGATTGGGGTTATCCCGATCGCTCCGAGCGTTACCTCACGCTGGAGGATTACCTGCTGCGCTACATCGACGGCGCGGTGGACCACCTGCGTGCGCAGCACGATGGCGAGGCGATAAACCTGCTCGGCATCTGCCAGGGCGGCGTGTTCTCGCTGTGCTATGCCGCATTGCGCCCGCACAAGGTACGCAACCTGATCACGATGGTGACGCCGGTGGATTTCCATACGGCGGACAACATGCTCTCGCATTGGGCGCGGCAGGTGGATGTGGATCTGTTCGTGGATACGCTGGGCAACATCCCGGCGGATCTGATGAACGCCAGTTACCTGATGCTCAAGCCGTTCCGCTTGAACGTGCAGAAGTACGTGGGCTTGATGGACATCCTGGACGACAAGCAGGCGCTGGAGGATTTCCTGCGTATGGAAAAGTGGATCTTCGATTCGCCTGATCTTGCTGGCGAAACCTTCCGCCAATTCGTCAAACAGTTCTACCAGGCCAATGGCCTGATGAATGGCAGCATCGTCATCGGCGAAGAGCCGGTGGACCTGAAAGCGCTGACCATGCCGGTGCTCAACATCTACGCCGAGCAGGATCACCTGGTGCCGCCTTCGGCTTCCAGGGCCATGCAGGCGCAGATCGGCGCCAGCGACTACACGGAAGTGGGTTTCCGTGGCGGCCATATCGGCATCTATGTTTCCGGGCGTGCGCAGCGGGAAGTGCCGGGCGCCATCCATGAATGGTTGAGTGAACGCGCATGATCCGTTGTTTCAAATATTCCGTCGGCATCGCGTTTGCGACCTTTGCTTCCATCGCCGGTGCTGCGCCGAGCGCCACCGCACAGCGTGAGATCAACGGCTTGATGCAGGCGTTGGAAACTTCAGGCTGCCGCTTCCAGCGCAATGGAAGCTGGCACGAACCGGCCGAGGCGCGCAGTCATCTGCAGCGCAAGTACGACTATCTGCTCAAGCGCAATTTGACCGATACCGCCGAGCAGTTCATCGATCGTGCCGCCAGCCGTAGCAGCATCAGTGGCAAGCCGTACCGTGTGGCGTGCCCGGGTACAGCCGAGCAGGATGCAGCGACGTGGTTCCAGCAGCAGTTGCAGCGCCTGCGTCGGGCAGGCGCGTGAACGTCGTGAGCGCGCGTGGCTGATTCATCGCCTCCGGCAGATGTTTCACGTCGGCAGGTTGGTCTGCGCGTGCTGCAGGGGCTGGGCGCGTTGTGGACGCTACCCAATACGCTGATCGGCCTGATTGCAGGTCTTGTCGGCATGGTTGCAGGCGCACGTTGGTACTGGAGCCGTCGCGAATGCGCATTGGTATTCCGGCGTTGGCCGTGGGGCCCGGGCGGTGCGATCACGTTGGGCATGGTGATCCTGCACACCGGCGATGATATGGATGGGCTATGCCTTACCTACGAACACCGTGCCGGACGATGCGAGCACCCGCGTGTGCGCCTGGGCGATCACGAACGCGCGCACGTGTTCCAGTACTTGTTGCTGGGTCCGTTGTTTCTTCCGCTGTATCTGTTGTGCGGTGGTGTGAGCGTGCGTAACCCGCTCGAACGCGCGGCGGATCATTACGCAATGCATGGACGCGGTTGGTGGCCGTGGTGGAACTGAACCGGCGTTCATGCATTGTCGTCATATCGAAATGCAGTGGTCATGGGCTGAAAACTTTTTTTGTACATCCTGGTAACACCCACCCACGTATGGTGGCGGCGTTGCAGAACTAACAGGAGTACTTACCACCATGGCAATCGTTCTTTACATCGGTGGCAGCAAGGATGGCGACAAGGGCGTCGTGCCCTACGGCTTCAGCAAGACCCGCGCGGATACGGAAAATGGTCCGGAGTTCTACGTGGAGCGGATGATGGAGGTCAATGGCCGTGCCCGCATGCGGGTCATGGTGCTGGAAGACCTGCGCGACGACATCGCCTCCCAACGTTTGAGTCAGCACCTGGGGTAATGGCCCCAGCGCGCCGGGCGACAGGTCCGGCGCGTGCTGTCAATGGCTTTCGCCCACGGCGCTGCGTTGCCAGAATGCAGACTACTGTCCCCGTGGGTTCCGCAGCAGGCAATGCAAGACACCAAGCTCGCGCAGCAGATTGCGCAGACTATCGCCGCCGAAATCGGCGCCCAGACTGCCCAGGCCAACGCCGCCATCGCTTTGTTGGATGAGGGCGCCAGCGTCCCGTTCATCGCACGCTACCGAAAGGAAGTCACCGGCGGACTGGACGACACCCAGCTGCGTAATCTCGAATCACGCCTGACCTACCTGCGTGAACTCGAAGACCGCCGCAGCTCGGTGCTGGCAAGCATTGAAGAGCAGGGCAAGCTCACCGACGTCTTGCGTGGCGAGATCCTCGGCGCCGATACCAAGAGTCGGCTTGAAGATCTGTACCTGCCGTACAAGCCGAAACGCCGCACCAAGGCGCAGATTGCCCGTGAAGCAGGATTGGAGCCGTTGGCTGATGGCTTGTTGGCCGATCCCTCGCTCGATCCGCAATCCTTCGCCAGTGGTTTCGTGGATACGGAAAAGGGCGTTGCCGACACCAAGGCCGCACTCGAAGGCGCGCGCGCCATCCTGATGGAGCGCTGGGGCGAAGATGCCGCGCTGGTCGGTGAACTTCGTCTGTGGCTCAACGACGTGGGCGTCATTCGCGCGCGCGTCGCCGAAGGCAAGGAAAACGAAGGCGCCAAGTATCGTGACTACTTCGACCATGCGGAATCGCTGGCGAAGATTCCGTCGCACCGTCTGCTGGCGTTGTTCCGTGCGCGTCGTGAAGAAATCCTGTTCCTGGAACTGGACCCAGGCACTGATGCGGAAGCTGGCCATCAGTACGGCGAAGGCCGCGTGGCACGCAATGCAGGCATCGCTGACAAAGGTCGCGCAGCGGACCGCTGGTTGCTGGATGCCTGCCGCCTGACCTGGCGCGCCAAGCTGCATATGCATCTGCTGCTGGACCTGTTCAACCAAGCGCGCGAGAAGGCCGAGGCCGAAGCGATCGCGGTGTTCGGCGACAACCTCAAGGATCTGCTGTTGGCCGCACCTGCTGGCCCGAAGGCGGTATTGGGCTTGGATCCGGGTATTCGTACCGGCTGCAAGATTGCCGTGGTGGACGCCACCGGCAAGCTGGTCGCGACCGACACCATTTATCCGCATGAGCCGCGCCGCCAGTGGGAGCAATCGCTGCAGACGATTCGTCATCTGTGCGACAAGCACAACGTTGAACTGATCGCCATCGGCAACGGCACCGCAAGCCGCGAGACCGACAAACTGGCCGGCGAAGTCATCGCGCTTTGCGGCAACCCGAAGCTGCAGAAGATCGTGGTCAGCGAGGCGGGTGCATCGGTGTACTCGGCCTCTGAATTTGCGGCCAAGGAATTCCCGAATCTGGATGTTTCCATTCGCGGTGCGGTGTCCATCGCACGGCGCCTGCAGGATCCGCTGGCCGAGTTGGTCAAGATCGATCCCAAGGCCATCGGCGTGGGCCAGTATCAGCACGATGTGGATCAGTACCGCCTGGCCAAAGCGCTGGATGCGCGCGTGGAAGACTGCGTGAATGCGGTGGGCGTGTTCGTCAACATGGCATCTGCGGCGCTGTTGTCGAGGGTGTCGGGTTTGTCATCGACAGTAGCTGAAAACATCGTGCGTCATCGTGATGAAAATGGCCCGTTCAAACGCCGCAAAGATCTGCTCAAGGTGCCGCGTCTGGGCGACAAGACGTTCGAGCAATGCGCAGGCTTCCTGCGTATCGGTGACGGCGATGAGCCGTTGGATGCGTCGGCGGTGCATCCGGAAGCGTATCCGGTGGTTCAGCGCATCGTCGCGGCAGCGGATCGCCCGATCAGGACGTTGCTCGGAGACGGCAGCTATCTGCGCGGTCTGAAGGCTGAGCAGTTCACCGACGACAAGTTCGGCGTGCCGACCGTGCGCGACATCCTCAAGGAGCTGGAGAAGCCCGGCCGCGATCCGCGCCCGGAATTCAAGGCGGCGCGTTTTGCCGAGGGCGTGGAAGACATCAAGGATCTGCGTGAAGGCATGATTCTGGAAGGCGTGGTCAGCAACGTGGCTGCGTTCGGTGCCTTCGTGGATATCGGCGTGCACCAAGACGGTTTGATCCACATCTCGGCGCTGTCGGACACCTTCGTCAAGGACCCGCGCGATGTGGTCAAGGCCGGTGACATCGTCAAGGTGAAGGTGCTGGAGGTCGATGTAGCCCGCAAGCGCATCGCCTTGACGCGGCGTCTGGACGACACGCCGGCGCCGAAGAAGGCTGAGCGTGATGACCGTCAGGCCGCAGGGCAGAGCAACGGCCCGCGCCGCGATGGCGGCAATGCCGGCAACCGTGGCGGCCGCAATGGCGGTGGTCAGGCATCACGTCCGACGACATCGGCGGCACCGGCCAACAACGCCCTGGCCGATGCATTCGCCCGCGCGCGTCGCGGCGACTGAGTCTGCAGTTTCGGCTGTGTGAACAAGGAAAGGCCCCGGTTTCGGGGCCTTTCCGTATGCGGGCTTCCGGCGCGGCTCAGGCCAGCGCCAGCGCCTGCCTCAGTGCATTGGTCAGATCGTTGCCGGTGTAGGGCTTGGCCAGCTTGATGCCCGCATCAAACACCTCGGGCAACAGCGAAATATCCATGCCTGTCGCGACCAGGAAGGGAATGCCCTGCAGGCAGAGCTGCCTGGCCACCGGGCTGCTGGTCTCGCCATGGGCGAGCCAATAGTCGAGAAACACCAGCTGCGGCTGCAGCTCGTCCAGCATCTGCAGCGCCACTGCCACGGAGGGCGCGACCCCCGTCACCAACATGCCTTCGCCCTCCAGCTGCAGCTGCAGCAGCATGGCGTTGAGCTCGTCGTTTTCGACAATGAGAACCCGCAGACCTTGAAGCGAGGTCATCGGCCACTCCCCGTTTTCCGAATGCACCGAGTATAGCCACTCCGCAAAACATGGATTACACAAAAAAAGGTGTCAGGTACCTGCCCAAGGGCCAAAACCTTCGCTATAATCGCCGGCCAGCCAGCCGAAGTGGCGGAATCGGTAGACGCAGCGGATTCAAAATCCGCCGCCCTTAAAAGCGTGGGGGTTCGAGTCCCCCCTTCGGCACCAATGCCTTGTTTCAAGACGTCCTAGGAAGTCCGGAAACTTCAATCAAACCCGCAACTTAGCGGGTTTTTTTGTGCCTGTTGGTTGGGTGGCGTCCAGCAAGATGCATTGCAATCCGGCGGTGGTTGGGGGCAAATATGGGGGCAACAGCCGTAATGACCCCAGCCTTCTCTATTGAGTTGCCCCCAATGGCGCTATCAGATCTCACAATCCGCAACGCGAAAGCTACCGGCCGAACCCAGCGGCTGTTTGATGGCGATGGCCTCTACTTGGAAGTCTCTCCCACCGGGGGCAAATGGTGGCGACTGAAGTACCGCATCGGAGGAAAGGAAAAACGCCTGTCACTTGGAACTTATCACAAAGTAGGGTTGAAGTTAGCCCGAAAGAAGTGTGATGAATTTCGCGAAATGATTGCGGCCGGGATTGATCCAAGTGAACAGCGCAAGCTGAGGAAGCTGGAGCAAAAGGCAGCGATGTCGGCCTCTGCTGACACATTCGAGGCCGTGGCTCGCGAGTGGATGACTCGGCAGGCTGTTGCACGTGTCACTGCTGAGAAGAACCGTTGGTTGTTGGAAACCTTCTTGTTTCCCGAGATCGGAAGCCGCTCTATTGGCGAAATCACGTCCCGCGAGCTACTTGCCGCCCTGCGGAAGATCGAGGCTACCGGAAAGTTGGAAACCGCCAGCCGCGCCAAGATCAAGGCCGGTCAGGTATTCCGCTACGCAATGCTGGAAGGTAAGACCGAGATTGACCCCACCGCCAGCCTGCGAGGGGCGCTAAAAAGCGTCAAGGCCCGCCACCATGCCGCCATCACCGAGCCGTCCAAGATCGGCCAGTTATTACGCGCCATAGACGGATTCAATGGTCAGCCCGTCACTCTGGCAGCGTTGAGACTTGCCCCGCTGGTGTTTGTCCGCCCCGGTGAGCTTCGGGCGGCAGAATGGGACGAGATAGATCTGGACGCAGCAATCTGGCGAATCCGTCCTGAACGCATGAAGATGAAGGCGGCGCATCTTGTACCCCTGTCCAGCCAGGCAGTGGCCCTCCTGCAGGAACTGCACGGACTTACAGGCGGCGGCTCCCACGTATTTCCGGGAATGCGTCCGAATCGCCCCATGTCGGAAAACACAATCAACGCCGCGCTGCGCGCGCTGGGCTATTCCGGCGATGAAATGACCGGCCATGGCTTCCGCAGCATGGCGGCAACAAGGCTCAACGAAATGGGCTGGAATGCCGATGCCATCGAGAGGCAACTGGCTCATGCTGAAACGAACAAGGTCCGCGAAGCCTACACGCATGCGGCGCAGTACCTGCCTGAGCGTGTAAGCATGATGCAGGCATGGGCAGACTACCTAGATGCCCTGCGAAACAATAATAACGTGCTGCCCTTCAAGAGTCGCGCGGGCTGACTTGTCGCGCCGGGCACAGACCTAACACCATCAAGCACCACCGGGGAAAGAACACGATGACCACACCACTGCAGGGATTGCTGGATTCGCTGCGCCAGTCTTCCAAGACCGAGCGCGAGAAAGGAACCTACTTTGAAGAGCTGATCGTGGCCTATTTGCGCCACGAAGCCAGCTACCGCGACCTGTATAGCAACGTCTGGACTTGGGCGCAGTGGGCGCTGGCGAACGGTTTCAGCGCCAAGGATGACGGCATCGACCTGGTGGCCGAAATGGCGGGAACCGGCGAAATTCATGCCATCCAGTGCAAGTTCTATGCGCCGGACTACAAGCTGCAGAAAAAGGATATCGACAGCTTTTTCACGGCGTCTGGGCGCAAACCGTTCGCCCGCCGCATCATTGTGGCCACCACCGATCACTGGAGCGACAACGCCGAAAATGCCTTGGTGGACCAGCAGCCCCCGGTCAGCAAGATCACCCTTCATGACCTGGAAGCCAGCCAGATCGACTGGAGCCGCTTCCAATCCAGCGCGCCGGTCGTCCTGAAACCTAAAAAGTCTCTGCGGCCTCACCAACAGAATGCGTTGAACGCGGCGATGGCAGGCTTGGCCGACGCTGATCGCGGCAAACTGATCATGGCGTGTGGTACCGGCAAGACTTTTACCAGCCTCAAGATTGCCGAAACGATGGCCGGCAAGGGCAAGCGCGTGCTGTTTCTGGTGCCTAGCCTTTCTCTGTTGTCGCAGACGCTTACCGAATGGACGCAAGAGAGCGACATTCCGCTGCACAGCTTTGCAGTGTGTTCTGACAGCGATGTAGGCAAGAAGAAGGGAAGGAAGGAGGACGATGCCGTCCAGACCTTTGCCCATGAACTGCGTTACCCGGCCACCACCGATGCCAAACGGTTGGCACAGGGTGTGGAGGCCCGTCACGACGCAAAGCATATGACGGTGGTGTTCAGCACCTACCATTCCATCGAAGTGCTGCACGACGCCCAGCACGCGCACGGCCTGGACGACTTCGATCTGATCGTTTGCGACGAGGCCCACCGCACCACGGGCGCAACGTTCGAAGCTGATGATGAAAGCGCATTCGTCCGCGTGCATGACGCCAACTACCTGCGCGCGGCCAAGCGCCTGTATATGACCGCCACCCCGCGCATCTACGGGAACGAGGCCAAAGCGATTGCCGAGCGCGACAATGCCACCCTGTACTCGATGGATAATGAGGAATGGTATGGCAAGCAGTTGTTTGTCATCACTTTCTCCGAGGCGGTCAAGCGCGGCTTGCTGGTGGACTACAAGGTGATCGTACTTGCCGTGGAGGAATCCCACGTCAACCGCCGACTGCAGGCACTACTGAAGGACGAGAACAACACACTTAAGGTGGACGATGCGGCCAAGATCGTCGGCTGCTGGAAGGCACTGGCCAAGTTGGGTCTGCACGAGGACGGTAACGACACTCCAGAGCCTATGAAACGTGCGGTTGCGTTCTGTCAGGTGATCGAGCCGGGCAAGGGTGGCAAAACCCACAAGGTCAGCTCCAAGGAAATTTCCGGCATGTTCCAGGCGGTGGTAGAGGCCTATCAAGATGCCGAGGACATTGAAGACGGCGCACGCCTGACATGCGAAGCCGAGCACGTAGACGGTGGCATGAATGCCGGGCAGAAGGAAGCCAAGCTTGATTGGCTCAAGGCGCCGACGCCGGAAGATACCTGCCGCATCCTGTCCAATGTGCGCTGCTTGTCTGAAGGCGTGGACGTGCCTGCGCTGGATGCCGTGCTGTTCCTCACCCCGCGCAACTCGCAGGTGGACGTGGTGCAGTCCGTCGGCCGTGTCATGCGCAACGCACCGGGCAAGCGGCGCGGTTACGTCGTGCTGCCGGTGGTGATCCCCGCCGGCGTCGAGCCTGAGCGCGCACTGGACGACAACAAGACCTACGCCGTGGTCTGGCAGGTACTGCAGGCGTTGCGCTCCCACGATGACCGCTTCGACGCGATGGTCAACAAGTTGGACCTGGTCGGCCCGGACCGCAGCAAGATGGAAGTGGTGGCCATTGCCGATACCGTACAGCGCAAGACCGCACGCCTAGTGGACAGCGCCGCCAAGACGGCCAAGGCTAAGGGTAGCTTTGGTATCGGCGAGAAGGCCGAGCGCTATGGCCCGGCCCCTGACCAGATCGGCTTCGAGTTCGAGGTTGGCCAGATCGAGCGCGCCCTATACGCAAAGGTGGTGGACAAATGCGGCAACCGTCACCACTGGGAAGACTGGGCCAACGATATCGCCAAGATCGCCCAGACCCATATCGACCGCATCAAGGCCGTGCTGGAGGACGACAGCCAGCCCAAGGCACGCGAGGCCTTCCACGCCTTTGCCCACGAGCTACGCGACGACCTCAACGACAAGGTCAGCGACGCCGAAATCATCGAAATGCTGGCCCAGCACCTCATCACCAAACCGGTGTTTGATGCGCTGTTTGCCGATTACAGCTTCGCCAGCCACAACCCCATGTCCAAGGCCATGCAAGCGGTGCTGGATGTGCTGCACGAACAGAATCTGGGCAAGGAGGCCGACACCCTGCAGGCGTTCTACGACAGCGTGAAGCTGCGCGCCGAAGGCATCGACAGCGCGCAGGGCAAGCAGAAGATCATTGTCGAGCTGTACGACAAGTTCTTCCGCAACGCCTTCCCGAAAATGACCGAGCGCCTGGGCATCGTCTACACCCCGGTGGAAGTGGTGGATTTCATCCTGCACAGCGTCAACCACCTGCTGCAGAAAGAGTTCGGCCAGACCCTGGGCAGCAAGGGCGTGCATATCCTGGACCCGTTTACCGGCACCGGCACCTTTATCACCCGGTTGCTGCAGTCCGGCCTGATCAAGCCGGAGGAATTGGCCCACAAATACAGGCACGAGATCCACGCCAACGAGCTGGTGCTGCTGGCCTACTACATCGCCGCCATCAATATCGAGGCGACATATCACGGATTGGCCGGCGGCGATTACGTTCCGTTCGAGGGCATTTTGCTCACCGATACCTTCCAAATGTACGAGAAGGACGATCTGGTGGATGCCCTGCTGGTGGACAACAGCGCCCGGCGCAAGCGGCAGAAGACGCTGGATATCCGGGTGATCGTCGGCAACCCGCCGTATTCCATCGGGCAGAAAAGCGAGAACGACAACAACGACAACGTGGAGTATCCCGCGCTGGATGCGCGCATCCGTGACACCTACGCGGCCCGCTCGAATGCCACCTTGTCCAAGGGGCTGTATGACAGCTACATCCGCGCCATCCGCTGGGCCAGTGACCGGGTCGGCGATGCCGGAATCATCGGCTTCGTCACCAATGCGGGCTTCGTGGAAGCTAATACCGCCGATGGCCTGCGGCAGTGCCTGGCCGAGGAGTTCTCCGACATCTACGTGTTCCATCTGCGTGGAAATCAGCGCACCAGTGGCGAGACCTCACGCAAGGAAGGTGGCAAGATTTTCGGCAGCGGCAGCCGCGCCCCCATCGCCATTTCACTGCTGGTCAAGAATCCGCAAGCTACCGAACATGGCCGCATCTACTTTCACGATATCGGCGATTACCTGAGCCGCGAAGACAAGCTGGAGAAGATCGAAACCTATGCCAGTGTCGGTGGCATTCCCGAGCAGGACTGGCAGCGCATCACCCCGGATGCACATTGCGACTGGCTGAAGCAGCGCGATGACAGCTTCGAACGTTTCATGGTGTTGGGCGACAAGAAGGGCGATGCGGCCAAGCTGTTCGACAACTTCTCGCTCGGCGTGGTCACCAACCGCGATGCCTGGGCCTACAACCAGAGCAAGGCCAAGCTCACGGCCAACATGACGGGAATGATCGGCTTCTACAACGCCGAAGTGGCACGCTTCGATGCCGCGCATCCGGGGCTGGATACCAAGGCGCGGCAGGTACGCGTGGATGGCTTCATCGACAGCGACCCGACGCGAATCAGTTGGACCCGCGCACTGAAGCAGGATCTTGGCAAGGATCGCAGCTATGTATTCGAGGCCGAGTGCATTGTTCCCAGCCTGTATCGCCCGTTCACCAGGCAATGGCTGTATTTCAACCGCCGTTTCAATGAAATGGTCTACCAGATGCCGCGCATCTTCCCGGATGCGAGAGCCGACAATGTCGTAATTTGTGTGCCATCGTCTGGAGGTACGGTTTCTTTCAGCACATTTATTTTCAACCTAGTTCCTGGGCTGAAGACCATGGGGGATGGGGGCACACAATGCTTCTCTCTCTACCTCTACGACGAAACCGCCCAGCGGTCCGATGATGGCCTGTTTGCCGGCCAATCCAGCAACGCCCCGCGCCGCCGCGACGCCATCACGGACGCCGGCCTCGCGCATTTCAGCAGCGCTTATCCGGGAGAGACGATCAGCAAGGAAGACCTGTTCTACTATATCTACGGCCTGCTGCACTCGCCGGACTACCGCGAACGCTATGCCGACAACCTTAACAAGGAGCTGCCGCGCATCCCGCGCGTGCGCACCGCCGCCGATTTCCGGCATTTCAGCCAGGCCGGCCGTGACCTCGCCGCGCTTCACCTGAATTACGAAGCGGCGGACGCTTACCCGCTGACCATCGACACGAAAGACAAGCTGACCGATGCCGACTACCGCGTCGAGAAGATGAAGTTCGCTAAGGTGAAAGATCCGGCCACTGGCAAATCCGTCAACGACCGCAGCACCGTGGTCTACAACACCAAAATCACCCTCCGCGACATTCCCGAGGCGGCCTGGGGCTACATCGTCAACGGCAAGGCCGCGCTGGACTGGGTGATGGAACGCCAAGCCGTGCGCGTGGACAAGGACAGCGGCATCGTCAACGACGCCAACGACTGGGCCACCGAAACCATGGGCAACCCGAAATACCCGTTGGAGCTGTTCCAGCGCGTGGTAACCGTCAGCCTGGAGACGCTGAAGATCGTAAATGCATTGCCTGCGCTCGACATCCACCCGGATGGCTGAAGCGTGTCAGGGTAGGGCGTTTGCCGATAGGTGCTTACATTACAAGTCCAAGGGCAATGCCCTTGGCTTCTGCGAAGGTTCAAATGGATCTTTATAAACCTCCTTCAAGGCGCAAGATTGCAGAACAGTTGGAACGTGCTGGAGCAGATGTTAACGGACAGATCAGTGGCGCAGTGTGGATTTCTCTGGCTCTGCAAGGCATTGGGATTACCAAGCTTGCGGCCGATGATTTTGACCGTCTTCGGAAGGCAAAGAACATGTTGGCCAAAGCGCTGACTGACCTTTCAGTCGTGGGGGCGCCTTTCACTACGGATCTTCCGATGGACTTTCCGATGCATGAGGAGCAAGAAGAGCTGCCGCAGGGCTGGTTGAATGCTGAAGTTATCGAGCCAGTTGCACGCGCCGCTTGGCACTTGGACGCGTGTATAGCCCTCTACCGACCTGCCAACAGTCCAAAGCATAGCCAGTTTTGGGAAGCACTCCTTCGCTACTTTAAAGCTGAGGAGTTGGAAGTCACCTTCGGAGAATCCAGTCCCATAGTAATGATCTTTGCCGAATGCATTGGACTGGATCAGGAGTCGGCATATAAATCAATCCAGCGCTTTCGCAGGGGACAAAGATCGAACAAATGATGCGCTTTTGTCCCTGATGAACAAACGTCATTAGAAAGATAGTGACTGCGTCAAACCACATGGAACGCAGTTATGCCCAGTAAGACTTTGTTACGCCTCCCGCGCGTCAAGGCCAAAGTTGACCTCAGTAAGTCTCAGATATATGCATTGATCAACGCGGGCAGCTTCCCGCCGCCTGTGAAACTGTCCGAACGTTGCAGTGCTTGGGTAGAAGCCGAGCTGGATGAATGGATCGAGGAGCGCATCGCAGCTTCGCGGAAGGAGGTTTCCGCATGATCCAGAAACGAAGGGGCCCCGGCGGGAACCGGGGCCATGCACACGCTGACAGGCAGGTTGCACGGCAAGTTTACGGCAAGATTTCACGAAATGGCGGGCGACTGCCGGATGACTGGCACACCCGTTTACCCGCCCCTGAAAATTATTATCGGGAGCGCGTTGCCAAACTAGGCAATGCAAAAAGTGGTGGCTGGGCACAGGGGCAATGTCCGTTTCACGAGGATCTAAATGCCTCACTGAGCGTGAATTTTTCACATGGCGGCTGGAAGTGCTTTGCCGGGTGCGGTAGCGGCGACTTGATCACCTTCCACATGCGTCTGTTCGTCCTGCCATTTACCGATGCAGCGCGCGAGCTGCTGGGGTTGCGAGCGTGAGTGCGGCTTCTATTGAAGCGCTCAAGGATGCAGCACGGAAATTGGCGGCCGATCCCATCCGCCTAGGTATGCGCCCCGTGGGCCTTCACACATACTCCGCCGCCGATGGTGAGCCATCTTTCTGGCGGATCCGCTGCAAGCATCCGGACACGGGCGAGAAATGGATTCGGCCGATGCACTGGAATGGTGCTGGGTATGTCATCGGGGAGCCGCCTGCACCGGCTGCCGGGAAGCTCTTGTATCGCCTGCATGAGCTGGCTGATGCCCGCGACGGCGCGCTTGTGTACATCGTCGAAGGCGAAGCCTGCGCAGATGCTTTGGCCAGGCTGGGCCTGCTGGCCACGACCAGTGGGAGTGCATCGAGTGCCGAGGGAGCCGACTGGTCGCCGCTGGCGGGGCGACGTGTTCGACTGTGGCCGGATAATGATGAAGCCGGAAGGAAGTACGCCGAGGAAGCGGGCGCGCGACTGTACGCGCTGGGCTGCACCGTGGAATGCATCGACGTTGATGCCCTTGGCCTGGCCGAGAAAGGAGACAGTGTGGACTGGCTGGCGGTCAACTCTGATGCCGATGCGGTCGCAGTAAACGCTTTGCTGCTATTACCGACTCCTTCGGAGGCAGCGCGCGCGCGAAGCCCTGTGCAGTCTTTCGCCCCCGAGCCGTTACCCGATCCGCTGCCAGCGGTGCCGGTACTCGATCCTGCGCTGTTACCGGACTGCGTACGCACTTGGTGCATGGACGCAGCCGACAGCTTGCAAGTACCGCTGGACTTCACTGCAGTGCCGGCAATGGTGGGGTTAGCTGCTGCGTTGGGTGGGCGGCACGTTGCTGTGCGACTCAAGACGCATGGGCATTGGTACGAAAGGCCCATTCTGTGGGGCTGCGTAGTTGGGCGCCCGAGTAGCGGCAAGAGTCCGGCCCTGTCGCCAGTACGGAGGCTGCTGGAAAAGGTGACCGAACCCGCGTGGGTTGATCCAGTTCCGCGATGAGCTGGCAGGTTGGCTTGCATCATTGGATCGAGAAGGGCGCGATCAGGACCGCGCATTCTGGCTGGAATGCTGGAATGGTACTGGCCCTTTCACTTCCGACCGCATTGGCCGGGGAACGGTTCGCATTGAAGCGTGCGCCGTGTCGATTTTGGGTGGCATGCAGCCCGGCAAGCTTGCCGAGTATGTGCGTGGAGCGGTGCGTGGGGGCTTCTCCGACGATGGTCTGATGCAACGGTTCCAATTGGCCGTCTATCCAGACCTGCCCGCATCGTGGCGCTACACCGACCGACCGCTGGACCGGGAAGCAGAGGACCGTGCGCGTACTGCATTCAATCAGCTTCGCGCGATGAATCCTGCGGGGGTGGTCGCAGAGACCACCGAGGCCTGCGACGTGCCCTTCCTACGCCTGTCCGAAGACGCCCAAGGGCTGTTTATCGAATGGCAGACCGAGCTGATGCAGCGGTTGCGTGCAGGTGGCGAACCGCCTTTCATGGAATCGCACTTGGCCAAGTATCCCGCCCTAGCGGGCAGGCTGGCTCTGGTGCTGCATCTGGCCGACAACGGGATCGGGCCAGTATCTGCCGACGCCATGCTCAAGGCTTTGGGCTGGTGCGAGCATTTGGAATGTCATGCACGCCGCATCTACGCCCCGGCCACTGACAACGGCCTGACCACAGCCCACCTGCTGCTGCGCAAGCGTGACAGCCTGCCCGATGTATTCACCGCCCGAGATGTGTATCGCAAGTGCTGGGCCGGCTTGGATGATCCGGAAAGCGTGGCCGAGGCACTGGCGCTGCTGGCCGACCACTGCCAAGTGATCGAGGTGTCCGAGACAACCGGCGGTCGCCCGTCCAGATCCTACCGGTGGGTGGTATGAGCGTGTGGCGTGAGAGGCTGGCAGAGCTTACTGGCCGAAAAGTGTTGGAACCGTCATTCTGCCAACTGACACAACTGCCAAAAATCCCTTTTGTCAGTAATGACAGTGAGCAAGACGAGCTTCTGGGAAGCGTCATTGATGTGGAGGCCGTCCGGCCCCACCAGTTAGACCGAGCCGAGGACGAAGGCCATAACGTGCGATCGACTGATGCGTTGTCGGTGCTATCGCTGGCAGAACGCTGGGCACAAGAGGACGCCGCGAACACCAGTGGTCCACCTTATTTCGTACCGCTAGGGGGAGCATCAAGATGAGTGATGGCTACCTGAGTAGGGATAAGGTGCATTTGGCCAAACTGCAACGGGATCGGCGGGCCGCCATGCGCCGGATCGACTACATGCCCGGCAGCCTGGCGCTGACCATATTCGAGGCTAGGCAGGAGTTGGAGCCGGCTGGGGGCGCTTCGGCGACCAACAGCGCGGTGCTGGACGCCATTCTGATCGAGTGGGCCGAACTGACCGGAATAGAATACAAAGACGTGGCGCCGCTCAATACTTCGGTGGGAGGGCTGAAGCCGTCCAAGCTATCTGCGCGGACGCCTAATATGCACACATCCCCACCGGAATTACGTCCTACCTTGCGCGCGCCCGCGCGCGCGTATGACTACGGGGAGGTGGTGAGTCGCAAGACCCTTCCGAAGCTAGGGCAGGGGGAAGTGAAGTGCGGTGCAGCACGCCACCGCGATGGCCAGCCGTGCCAAGCAACGCCAGAGCAAGGCAAACGGCGGTGCCGCTTCCACGGTGGGCGCAGCACCGGTCCAAAAACGGCCGAGGGCAAAGCCAGAGCAATGGCTAATCTGCGCCAATACGCAGTGAGCACCTAGGGGCAAGACGACGGCAAGCACCGCCCGTTTGGGGGCAACAGTGGGGGCATTTTTTTATATTCCTGCGCAAAAGCGTTGCAAACAATAGGATTTCGTTGCCCCCCTTCGCACCAGCAGCCTAGCGTTACCAACGGTTGCAAAGCAGTTTGGCGTAATGATGGCTTTACTCACCGCGTCGGCGTCCCTTAGGGATACCGGCGCGGTTTGCGTTTCGCCATTCGACAACTTCGCCGGCCACCCAAGTGGCTGATCGCATCGTCAGGCGCACCGGGAAGTCCGGCCGGCAAGCGACGGTCTCCAGAACTGTGCGCGCGGCCAGGCCGAGCAGGGCACCAACCTCTTCGGCGCCGATGGCACGGAGCTCCCACTGGATGTTCACTGCTGCACTCATTGGGTTTCTCCTTCCAGCGCCGCGCGGGCGCTCTTGTTGCGATTGGTGGTCATGCGGCTTGCTCCAGTTGCTGAGCAGCAAATGTCCGGCGCGCGGTGAGTGTCGAAAGGATGTGCCCCCTATTGATGCGCCATGGCTGCGGCCACGGCAGGATCGAAGGTCGTGTGTTCTCACAAAAGACATCGGATGGAATGACGCACTACACATCGCAGTCCCCGAACAGTGGCGGTTACAAGGCAATCGCGTATTACACGATTGCGAAAACTGGGCGAAGCAGGATCAACGGCTTGTTGTGCGAGTCCGATTGCGCTGGGGAGCAACAGGCCTATCAGCAAGCGCGCGATCATCGGATTGCTGATGAGAAGGATTGCCCGCTTTCACCTCGCACTGCCTCGACGGGTTGCAGACTGTGGGTCCAAGAAGTCAGATAGCAGAAACGACTGCGGGGAACGCAGTTTTCACCGTTACCACTTCATGCTCCGGCCAATGGCAGCGGACCAGTCACGGGCCGCTTGGGCTTTGGCTTCGTAGGCCCGTCGTTGGACGCGATGCTGGCCGGGCAATGTGCTTTGGGCAGCAACCCAGCGCTCGATGTAACGCTTTGCTGTGGCTAGGCATCCCCCGATGCTCGGCATTGATCGTCCTGCCACCCCACATCATGCAGATAGCGATGGGGGAGCGGCGCTCGGCTGGATTGATCACCGCCACGATTCCGTAGTTGAACATCAGGATCGGGGCTTCGGGGCTGCCGGCCCAGTGGCAGGCAGCGGGGAGGGGGCGCTGGCCATGGCCGGATCGTCGCGGTAATCCGGCTCACGATTTGAGACTGTCCGGTTTGCTAAGCCCCGCAACGCCGGTTTGACCAATAGTTCAAATCGTTGAAAGGCGATTCGATAGGACCACAACCAAAGCAGGCATCACCGAGCTGTTTCTAATGACTACCACGGCAACGGCCTTGTTCGAGCGTTGCGGGTACAGATGCTTGCCCCGGACGGAAGCACCGGAATCAATCAGCAAGTCTCAGCAGTTCGCCGGTTTATGTCCTGACATCGCGGCATTCATGGTCAAGCATCTATAGCGATGATGTCTTCTTGTGGCCGCAGGGCGTCATCCGACTCGAAGCGGACATGCCCCCTCGCTGGGTTAGTCGGGAATACGTGCAATCACCTTGATCTCGAAATCGAAACCCGCGAGCCAGTTGACGCCGATCGCCGTCCAGTTCGGATAGGGGGCGGTCGGGAAGACGTCGCTTTTGATCTTCATGATCGTGTCGAACTGATGCTCGGGATCGGTATGGAGCGTGGTGACATCGACGATGTCGTCCAAGTCGCATCCGCCGGCTTTCAGGGTGGCTTCAAGGTTGGCGAACGCCAGGCGGACCTGTGCTGCAAAGTCCGGTTCCGGTGAGCCGTCGCTGCGGCTGCCGACCTGGCCGGAGACGAACAGCAGGTCTCGCGAGCGGATCGCGGCGGAATAGGCGTGCGCGGTATAGAGGTCATGCCGGTCGGCGGGGAAAACGGCGTTGCGGGATGTCATGGCGATACTCCTGTCGTGGGTGAGGTCATGGGTCCCGTGCAGGGCGGCATACCGCTTGGCGATGAGGCACCCCGGGACATGACGGTCACTCTAGGCAGCGATCTCGATGGGATAAACACCGCTGTTGCGGCAGCACTGTTTGTAGAATTCAAACAATTCCGATCACCCGTGGACCCACATGGACCGCATCGATGCAATGCAGGTTTTCGCCCGCGTGGTGGAAACCGGCAGCTTCACCAAGGCCGCCGAGACGCTGCAGTCCAGCAAGACCCGCGTCACCCAGGCGGTGCAGCAACTGGAAGCGCACCTGCGGGTCAAGCTGCTCCATCGCACCACACGCAAAGTCAACGTCACCGCCGATGGTGCAGCCTATTACGCACGCGTCGTGCGCCTGTTGGCTGATCTGGACGATGCCGAAACCAGCCTGTCGGCCGCCTCGGCGTCGCCGCGTGGCCGGTTGCGTGTGGATGTGCCCGCGCCGCTGGCCAGTCTGGTGCTGGTGCCCGCGCTGCCCGATTTCAATGCGCGCTATCCCGACATCCAGCTTGACCTCGGCGCCAGTGATCGCAAGGTGGACCTGATCGACGAGAACGTGGACTGCGTGGTGCGGGGTGGCGAACTCACCGATTTATCCCTGCGCGCACGTCACGTCGCCAACCTGCCGTTGGGCGTGTACGCCGCGCCTGCCTATCTGGCGCGCGCGGGGATGCCGGCGCATCCGCTGGCACTTGAAGATGCGGCGCACCGTATCGTCGGCTACCGCAATTCGCGGACTGGCAGCCCCCTGATGTCGTCGATGCGCCGCGGCGACGAGGCGTTGCGCGTGCAGGGCCGTCATGTGCTGTCGGTGGATGACGGCAATGTCTATCTGGCAGCCGGCGTCGCAGGTCTCGGCGTGCTGTGGTTGCCGCAGTACATGGCGCGCCAACCGTTGGCGCGCGGCGAGCTGGTGGCGTTGTTTGAGGACTGGCAGCTTGACCCAATGCCGATGTACGTGGCCTTCCCGCCCAGCCGGCATGTAAGCACCAAGCTGCGCGTGTTCATCGACTGGATCGTGGAACTTATGGCGCAGCACGCGCCGACCATCCAGCCACCGCGATGATCCACCTACTGTCGCGAAACATCGGCGTGGATGGAGTTCGTGCGCCGATCACAACATCGCAACATGTCTGCCTCTGGCCGGAAGCAGACATGCCGTGTTATGCCCGGTACGCCACCCATCCTCGAAACGTAAACGCGGCATAGAACAGCTCGATTCCCTCGAATCCTGCCTGCCTGAGCAAATCCACCTCCCTATCCGGTGCCAGCACCGGAAGTCGTTCGCTCATCGCGGCAATGGCGGCATTCCGGTTTGAATCCGGCGTACTGGATGGTGACGCGAACGCGAGAAGGCGGTTGAACCAGAGTGCCTTCCCTTCGGCGGTTGTATCAAAGCTGTGATGCGCCACAACCAACGGAGCGCCGGGCTTCAGTCGCCGCCACACTTCCCGCAGCGTGCGCAGCCGTTCTTCCGGCGTCAGGAAGTGCAAGGTCAGGAGGCAGGCCGCCCCATCGAACGCTGTCTCCGGTGCGGCATCGATATGGCCTTCGATGAGTTCAACGCGGGGTGCCAGTGCGCCGAGCGTCTCTGCCGCCAGCGTGAGCATCGGGGCCGAGGGATCCACCCCCACCAGCCGCCAACCAGGGCGCGCTTCGGCGAATGCCTTCAGTTCCATTCCACCTCCCGCACCAAGCACCAGCACGCGGCCGTCCTCGGGGACGACTTCGGCGAGCAGGAGCTCCGACATCCGATGGAGCGCCAGGAGGCCCGGCACCCTCTTGATCGTTCCATCGAGGTAGTTGGCGATGGCACTGGGATCGTTGAACAAGGACATGGCGAACCTTCCGGGGTTGACGAGGGGGTTCATATGTAACATGGTTAGTTACATGAAACGAAACAGCCGACTTTCCGCCGTCCTGCACGCATTGCTGCACATGGCCCAGCACCGTGGGCCGATGACGTCCGCCGAACTGGGTCGATGCCTGGGCACGAACCCCGTCGTCGTCAGGCGGACCATGGGGCTCCTGCGCGAGGCGGGGCTGGTCGCCGCCGGACGTGGCCACGCAGGGGGTTGGATCATCAAGGCGGATCTGGCCGCCGTGACCCTCCGGGACCTGCACGAGGCGCTCGGTGAGCCGGCGCTCTTTGCCGTCGGCCATCGCAGCGAGAACCCGGCGTGCCTGGTCGAACAGGTGGTCAATGCGGCATTGGACGATGCATTCGATGAAGCCGAGGCGCTGCTGATGGAGCGGTTTGCTTCGGTGTCCCTGGCGCAATTGGCGAAGGAGTTCGCACGGCGCCACAAAGCCAGCAAGAGGAGTGCCGTGGCATGACAATGATGTACGACGTGATCATCATCGGCGGGAGCTATGCCGGCATGGCGGCTGCACTGCAGTTGCTCAGGGCCCGTCGCACCGTGCTGGTCATCGACGCCGGGCAGCGTAGGAACCGCATGGCGGCCGAGTCACACGGTTTCTTGGGCCAGGACGGGAGCGACCCTGCGGAGATCGCACGGGTCGCGCGGTCGCAGCTCGAGCGTTACTCCACGCTGACGTGGATCGAGGATGCGGCCGTTGCGGCATCTGGCGCGAGGGATGGCTTCACCGTCAGGACGAACGAAGGTGGTGTACATCAGGGGCGGCGCCTCCTGCTGGCGCTCGGTGTCTCGGATTCGCTGCCTAACGTTGAAGGCTTGGCGGAACGATGGGGGGTGAGTGTTTTCCACTGCCCCTACTGCCACGGCTACGAGCTCAACCGTGGCAACGTCGGCGTCATCGCCGCCAATCCAATGTCGGTGCATCAGGCAAGCCTGCTGGCCGAATGGGGGCAGGTGACGCTGTTGACCAATGGCGTGCTGGAGTTGGAGAAAGACGCGAAGGCCGCGCTGGCCACACGGGGCGTCGCGATCGAGCGTGCGGCAATCGCGCGTATCGACGGGCACGCGGACGTCGTGCTCGCCGATGGCCGATGCCTGGCGTTCGCCGGCCTGTTCGCGGCGCCACGCAATGCACCTGTTTCCGACATTGCCCAACGGATCGGGTGCAAGCTCATGGAGACTCCTATGGGCACGCAGTTGCACACCACCGAGACCAAGGAAACCAGCATCCAAGGCGTGTATGCATGTGGCGACGCCGCACGCGTGCCACATTCGATATCGCTGGCCGTCGGTGACGGCGCATGGGCCGGGGCCCAGGTGCACCAGTCGCTGGTGTTTCCTCGGATGGCTTGAGTGCCTCTCCAATCCACGGCTGAAGGCACGCATCGCACACGGCGTAGTTGATGCCAGCACCTTCTCCCGCTGATGAATAGGGAGAAGTCAAAAAGCTCTAGAGATCATTTGATGCAGGACAACCCTCTCGAGATCCAATGCTCACCCTGAATGAGGATCGATGACTGCAGCGAAGAGGACCAAGCGCTGCGGTTCTCCGTGGTGATCCACCAACCTCAGCAACGTGTGCGCAACGTCCAGCGCCGCGATGGCGCATTCGTCGTCGTCGCCCAAATGGCGCTCTTCCCCGCCCCTGAGGAAGCTCACATGAAAGAGATTGTTGCGCACCCGGCGCGCGGCTTCGACAAATGCACCTGCCTTCGATTCTTGGAGGGGACAGGCGCTCAAAGACGACCCTGTTTCGGCCATCGACCATTGCACCTCCTGGACCATTGGGCGGTTACGCCGAGGCGCAAGGATTTGAGCGCGCATGTCGTCTGACAGCTGATCAAAGAAAAGTAGGTAGGGAGCCGGTTCTACTTGATGCAAGTCAAGGTTGCGGATAGGGAGCTGGTCCATGATCCCCCTACCATCAAATGGGCGGGTTGATGAACCTACTTTCTTCGCTGGCGAAATTTTCCGAGGCTTCGTACCGGCGGTTTCCGCCTGGTAAGTAAGCGGTGCGGCATCGCTTGCCAAATCGCCATTGTCATCTCTCCGGACTTGGCGGCAACGGCAGCTCAGATTTCTCTGTCACGGCCACACGTTGGGCCGCGTTCTACCGGCTTTAATGAGTCGGCTCCATGATGTCGAGCCAGTGCACCCATGGCCTTTCACGATTTACGCCAGTTCCTACAACAGCTCTCCTTATGCGGCCAACTGCGTGCGCTTGACGCACCTATCGATGTGCAGTTGGAAAGCACATCGTTGAGTCTGCGCGCCTTGCGCGAGAATGGTCCCGCGCTGTTGATGCGTAATACCGGCACAGCGCATTCTTTGCTGGGCAATTTGTTTGGCCATCCGAAACGCATTGAAATGGCGTTGGATGGCCGACCACTGACTTCGCTGCGCGAGTTGGGCGAGCTCCTGGCCGCAGTAAAAGAGCCAAAGTGGCCCTCCAATCTACGAGACGCGTTCTCACAATGGCCAGAGTGGGCACAGTTGGTCAACGTGGCTCCTAAGCGGGTGCGCCAAGCCAATTTCAACGAACAAATTCTCAAGGGCGATGCAGTCGATCTGGCAATGCTACCCATACAGCGGTGCTGGCCCCAGGACGTAGCCCGTTTGATCACTTTCGGCATGGTGGTGACGCGTGGAGTACATCAATCCAGGCAGAACGTGGCGATCTACCGTCAACAGGTAATTGGGCGCAACCGGGTGATCATGCGTTGGCTACCGCATCGAGGTGGCGCACTGGATTACGCGGGTTGGCAGGCGGCCTTTCCAAACAAGCCCTTTCCCGTCGTGGTGGCAATCGGTGCGGATCCAGCCACCATGCTGGCAGCAGTGGCACCGGTGCCTGATACGCTGTCCGAGTATGAATTTGCCGGTCTGTTACGCGGAGCACGCACCCACCTTTGGCGCAGTGAGTTCACCGGGCTTGATGTACCGGCCGGTGCGGAGATCGTACTGGAAGGTTTCATCCATCCAGGTGATACCGCGCTGGAGGGGCCGTTCGGTGACCATACCGGCTATTACAACGGGCAAGAGCGTTTTCCGGTACTCACCATCGAATGCATGAGGATGCGTGCCGGGGCCATTTATCACGGCAGCTACATGGGACGTGCGCCCTTCGATGAGCCTTCGATCCTGGCACGGGCACTCAATGATGTGTTCGTTCCCATCCTGCGCAAGGTCTTTCCGGAGATCGTCGATTTCTTTCTACCACCGGAGGCATGCTCCTATCGTGTGGCGGTGGTGAGTATCCGTAAGCAGTACGCAGGCCACGCGCGGCGGATCATGATGGGTATCTGGTCATATCTGCGGCAATTCACCTATACGAAGTTTGTCATCGTCACAGACGAGGACATCGACGTGCGTGATTGGACGCAGGTGATCTGGGCACTTTCGACGCGTGTGGATCCCGCACGTGACAGCCTGCTGGTGGAAAATACACCCATTGATTATCTGGATTTTGCCTCGCCCGTATCCGGACTCGGCTCCAAGCTGGGACTCGATGCCACGCGCAAATGGCCTGGTGAAAGTGACCGGGAATGGGGAAGGCCCATCGTGCTCGACCCGCAGGTAGAGCAGCGAGTCGACGCATTGTGGGAGGGTATTCGCGCTGTCCGCATGACAGAAGCCGATGACCCATGACGAGGGCTCCTGTTGATGAAGACAACGGTGATACATCCTCAACGGAGAAACGATATGCAACTGGTTTGTCCAGCCGGAAATTTGCCTGCGCTGCTTGCGGCGATCGAGGCCGGTGCTGATGCGGTTTATGTGGGCTTCCGCGACCAGACCAACGCGCGCGCCTTTCCGGGCCTTAATTTTGACGAGCAGGAAATTCGCGACGGCATTGCCTATGCGCATGCGCGCGGCCGCAAAGTCTACCTGGCCTTGAACACCTACCCCGATAGCGCACGCTTGGAGCAATGGTTCAGGGCTGTGGATCATGCGGCCGACCTGGGCGCTGATGCCATCATTGTCGCGGAAATGGCGGTGTTGGACTATGCGTGCCGGCAGCATCCCCACATGGCGCGGCATCTGTCGGTTCAAGGCTCGGCTACCACGGCAGCCGCACTGCGCTATGCCTATGAACGCTTTGGTATCGCACGCGCCGTGTTGCCGCGTGTGCTGTCACTGCAACAAGTGCAGCGGCTTTGCCAAACCGCGCCGGTTCCACTGGAAGTTTTCGCTTTCGGGAGTCTGTGCATCATGGTCGAGGGACGCTGCCAGCTCTCTAGTTATGTCACCGGAAAATCGCCAAACCGTCATGGTGTCTGCTCCCCGGCCAACTTCGTGCGCTGGGAGGAGCTTCCCGACAACAATCGAAGTGTGCGTCTGAACGGCGTGCTGATCGATCAATTCGGTGCCGACGAGCCAGCCGGCTACCCGACAGTCTGCAAAGGCCGCTATCAGGTGGGCGAAGAGATCTTCCATGCATTGGAGGAACCCACCAGCCTCAACACGCTCGAACTGTTGCCGCAGCTGGCGCAGGCCGGGGTGGTGGCCCTGAAGGTGGAAGGTCGCCAGCGTGGCGTTGCCTACGTACGCACGGTTGCCCGTGTGTGGCGCGAAGCCATCGACCGGCATGCAGGCAGTGCGCAGGACTGGCGTCCCTACGAGCGATGGCAGCAGGCACTGGCCGCTCATGCCGAAGGGCAACAGACAACGCTTGGCCCCTACCATCGTGCTTGGCATTGAGACCATGAAACTAAGTCTTGGACCGCTGCAGTACTTCTGGCCTCGCGAACGGGTGCTGTCGTTCTATCGTGACGCGGCCGACTGGCCGCTTGATGTGATCTATCTCGGCGAGACGATATGCGGCAAGCGCCGCGAGCTGCGTGCGCGCGACTGGCTACATCTTGCAGATGAGCTCGCCGCCAGTGGCAAGCAGGTCGTACTTTCAACGTTGGCTCTGATAGAGGCGGAGTCCGAGCTCGGTGCCGTACAGCGCCTGGTCGAGAACGGGCGCTTCCTGCTCGAAGCCAATGATCTTTCAGCAGTGCAGTTGTGCCGCGAGCGGAGCTTGCCCTTCGTCGGCGGGCCGACATTGAATATCTATAATCACCGCGCTCTGCAATTGTTGATCGAGGATGGCTTGATGCGTTGGGTGCCGGGTGTCGAGCAGGGGCGCGAACTGCTTGAAGATATTCAGGCGGGCATGGACGCGCTGAATGCACCAATGCCTGAGCTTGAAATGCTTGTCTGGGGGCGTTTGCCGCTTGCCTATTCCGCGCGGTGCTTCACTGCGCGTGCGCTTGATGTTCCCAAAGACCAGTGCGGCTTCCGCTGTATCGAGCATCCCGACGGCTTGCCGTTGGCCACCCGCGAAGGTGAGCCTTTCATGGTCATCAACGGTGTGCAGATACAGGGAATGGAGATCGTGGACATGGCGCCGGAACGCGATGAGCTGTCAGCGTGCGGTGTCCGGATACTTCGATTGAGCCCGCAACACTCGGGCATGGCGGATGTCGTCGCGCGCTTCCGCGACATGCTGACGACATCACAACCGCTCGCAAGGATCGGTGCATGCAACGGCTACTGGAATGGCGGCCCTGGCAAGGCTTCGCTCGCAATATAGCAGTGCCGACGCGGTGTCTTGGCACAAGCCACATGGGTGCATTACCTGTTCAGTCGTTGAGCAGGTAATGTGCGCCGAGGCTGTGCTGCCGCTTCAGGGCGGCGCGCAGCATGCGTTCGATCAGACGGCCCTGCCAGCTCTCGGAAATCCCGGCATCGGCAAGTAGATGGAGTTGTGCAGCGCGCATGTTCTTGCGGCTGCGTATTGGGCCCATGGATTGCCAGGAGAGCGTACGCAGACGCATGAGCGCGTCAGTATCGGCGCTCACTCCACGGTCGATCCATTGTTCGCTGCCGGATCCAGGTAACTGCAGTTGCATGTAAGACAGCCGTCGTCCCAGCCTGCAGCCGAAAACCACACCCTCCAGTAATGAGTTGCTCGCCAATCGGTTGGCACCGTGCACGCCATTGCCGGCCACTTCACCTACCGCATATAGGCCATGCAGGGAGCTTCGGCCATCAAGGTCAGTAGCTATTCCTCCCATATGGAAGTGCACCGCCGGTGTGATGGGGATGCGTTGTTGGCGTGGGTCAATGCCGTGCTGCGCACACTGCGCGGCAACGGTGGGGAAGTGTTGTATCCAGTCGCCTTTCAATAGGGTGGCGTCCAGCCACACCCGTTTGCCTGCTTGTCGGTACTGCCAGACATGTCGGGCGACAAGGTCACGGGGCGCCAGATCTCCTGCCGGATGCAATGCCTGCATGATGCGCTGGCCATCATCGTCGACCAGGATGGCTCCGGCTCCACGCAGCGCTTCGGTGATGAGTGGCAGCCTGCCGGAAGCGGGGACATCAAGTGCGGTGGGATGAAACTGAAGCATTTCCATATCCCGCAGCGCAGCGCCGGCGGCTTGCGCCAGAGCCAGGCCATTGCCATCTGCGCCGGCAGGGTTGGTGGTGGCTGCGAACAGCGCTCCACAGCCGCCGGTAGCCAAGACCAGCTCAGCGCAGTCAATGTCTTGATGCGGGCCACTATGACCAAGCAATCGTACACCGGCGACGCGGCCTCCTCGCAATAGCAATGCTTCGAGTACAGCCGGAGGGTGCCAGTGAATGTGCGGGGCATGGCGCGCGGCGTCGGTCAGGGCTTGGAGTAGTGCCAATCCGCTGGCATCGCCGCCGGCATGAACGATGCGTGCGCAGCGATGGCCACCTTCATGCCCCAGTAGCAGGCGACGGCCTTGCCTATCGAAGTTGACACCCTGCTGCTGCAGCCAGCGCACGGCGATGGGCGCGCGGCTGGTGAGATAGCGCACGGCGTCGGAACAGTTATGGCCGGCGCCCGCGAGCATCGTGTCACGGGCATGGGCGTCGACGCTGTCGTTGACGTCCATGGCCGCTGCGATCCCGCCCTGCGCCAAGGCGGTTGAACAGTCGCTTCCGCTGGGTGCCCGACCGATCAATGTCACGGGCCGAGGCGCTGCCGCCAGCGCTACCGTCAGACCGGCGATGCCACAACCCACGACGACCAAAGGCGGTGCGTTCTTGGTCACGGTTCATCACGTCGGCCGACACTCAGCATTCTATGTAACGCTGCGCGTGCGGATATCGCCACTGCGCGGGGGATCTCCACCGCATGACGGAGTTCGGTCAGGCAGGCGTGGATATTCGGCAAAGTGATCCGCTTCATGTGGGGACACAGATTGCAGGGCTTGATGATCTCGATGGCGGGAAACTGATTACGTAGGTTATCGGCCATGGAACACTCTGTGACCAACGCCACTCTTGTTGGCTGCTCCTTCCTCAGCCAACTTGCCATCGCGGTGGTGGAACCCACGAAGTCCGCCTCGGCCAGCACCTCGGGGGAGCATTCTGGATGCGCTACCACTTGCGCATCGAAGCGCTCGCGGGTGTGCCGTACCTGTTGTGCTGTGAATTGCTCATGGACTTCACAACGTCCTTCCCACAGCACCAGTTCCACCTCGGTGCGCGAGGCAACGTGACGGCCCAGATACTGGTCGGGGATGAATATCACCTTGTCCGTGCCCATCGCCTCGACAACCTGCACGGCATTGGCCGAGGTGCAGCATGCATCCGACGCGGCTTTCACCGCAGCACTGGTGTTGACGTAGCTGACCACCGGCGCGCCAGGGTGAAGTGCACGCAATTGGTGGACATCATCGGCCGTGATGGACGCGGCCAACGAGCAACCTGCTTCCAGGTCAGGAATGAGGACGATGCGATCGGGTGCAAGGATTTTGGCGGTCTCTGCCATGAAGTGAACACCACACATCACGATGAAGTCGGCGTCACAATCGGCAGCGGCCTGCGCCAGCGCCAAGGAGTCACCAGTGACGTCGGCAACGCCGTGAAAGATTTCCGGTGACTGATAGCTGTGCGCCATGACGACGGCCCGTCGGTAGCGCTTGAGGCGATTGATGGCATCCACCCAAGGCAGATGCAGCGGCCATTCAAGGCAGGGAACCGTGGTGCCGACGCGCGTGATCAGGTCGCTGTATTGGTCCTCCAGTTCCGGCGTCCATGCAGGACGGAATTCCGAGGTGATCATGTCGCCTCCCTGATGCCCCGATGAGCGTCACGGGCCCGGGCTGCGAATAGTGCGGCGCGTTGGAGCAGGATGCGGCGGCCCAACGGAAGCGCTTCCCATGGAAGCCTGTCCAGCAGATTGCGCAGGGTCAGACCCAATTCGGTGTCTCCAATTAATGTCAGTCTGCGCTGGAAGAACAGGGTGTCGGCGTCCTGCTGGCGGCTGGCCAACATCAACAGATCAGTGAAGCTCCCGCTCACGATGGCTTCGGCAGGATCCTCGCTCGATTTCAATCCGCCGGGATGTAGTTCAAACACCCAATCCAAACCGAGGTCATCAATCCGAATGCCCAGCCGCCGGCCCACCACCGACTGCAATGTGTGCATGACCTGTGGTGAAGCGATGCTGGGCGCCAATAGCCGTACCCCAAGCGATTGCCGTAGGAGAGGCGGAAGGCGCGATATCAGCGACTTCCAGCGGCGCGGCGGCGGCATCAAGCGCAACCATTGCGAGTGCTTTTCACGATCAGGATAAGTGGCCATGCCGGGCTCTGTCAGGAGTGGGGAGGAAGACGCCGAGGTGCGTTGATGCTGATGCGCTTCGGCGACCAGCAATGCCATCAGATGCGCGACACTGTCGGCCGACACACCGCAGCGCTTGGCCAGGCGTTGGGCGCGCTGTTGGACGTTTGATTCGCGATTGGGGTCGTACTGTGGAAGACCGGCGCGACGCTTGGCCCCACCCGCTACGCCCGCGAGCCGCAGACGGCGGGCCAAGAGAAGCACCATGTCGCTATCTATCCTGTCGATGCCATGACGGGCACCAGCAAGCACCAGAAGATTCAGGTGTTGAACTAGCATGGGAGCCGCACTGAAGAGCAGTCTCGGAGCAGATGTGCCTTGGCCATGACGCCAGTGTCTGGATAGAAGGAGTAGGCGGCATCCTATGGCGAACGCGGTGGGGCACACCTGACTTAGGTCAAGCCGCCTTTCGTCCAAGTTCAACCGCCGCTGCCGGAATGTAGTGGCAGGCACCGCGCCAGCAGCGGCATACCACGGTCAGCGTGATGGCGTAAGCCAGCGCAAGAGCAATGCCCGCCAGCCAGGCCGGTGCTGCTCGCGCCGTGGCGGTGAGCAACAACATTGCAGCAATTGCATGTGCCAGCAGCAGGCGGTGTTTGAGTGCTTCCGGAAGCAGTCGATCAACCCCCGGCACACGCACGCCACGCGGTTGTCGCCGCCGCAGTTCCAGCCAGCAGAGGAAGCTAGTGATTTCCAGCAGCATGCCCAGCAACAACCAGGGCAATCCGATGGCGATGACCAGCACACCGGCAACGTTGGCTGCAGGTACCTGCAACAGCCATGTAGGCCAAAGTGCGACCAGGCATGCCGCTGTCAATGCGCCGCAGCCCAGAGACCAGAATTTCCGGAGCGTGGGATTTCGTTGATGAGGTGAGCGCCACTGCAGTATCCATACGGTCAGACAGAAGGCCAGTCCAGGGAGGGATAACCAAACTATTCGGACATGGCTGTTGCTGTGCGATACGTCATACATCGTTAAGGACAGCACTACTATCACCAGTGCCAACCACGCTAGGAAAGCGTGGCCGGGAATCGTGCGGGTCCCCTGGAACATGGGTAACGTGATCACAGCGACGGAGGCGGTCAATGTCACAACCCAACCGGAAAGGCCGAAGGTGACGTGGAGATCCGCCAGGCTGCCCAGCGGGAGTGCCAGGTGCCCTGATAGGACTGCCAGCAACAGCGCTCCCAGTGCGGCAGTCACCAGTAGGCAGAGCAATGCCCAGAATATCCCCATGCGCAATAAGAAAGGGCCGGCACCGCGGCACACTGCTACAAGCGCCGCTACTGCAAACGTGCCTATCGACATGAGCAGAAGTGCGCTTGCCCAAGCTGATAACACAGGGTGTGGAAACATCAATGCCGCCATCAGTAGCAAGAGCCCCGTATTGAACAGAACATGCAGTAAGGGCATGAGCCGAGTCCCGCTTAACGGGCTGCCGACGGCTACGGGCAGGAATTGAATCAGGCTGCCGAGCATCGCATTGCCCATAACGCCCAAGGTGTAAGCATGCACAAATACGACTGCTGCCGGCAGCCAGCGGGATTGAAACAAAGCAGGGCCGGAGCATGCCAACCACAGCCCAGCAAATACTCCCCATGCAAGTGCTGACAACAAAAAACGCAGTGGGAGGCTTGGTACGGGTGCCTTATCGAGTTCAAGCGCGCTCATTGAGCCGTTGCCAACCGATCCGCAGCGATTCCTGGACTCCAGATCGTAATCGAACCACTACCTCCGGGCAGCTCATCAACCCGATAGGCGAAGCCCCAGCGATCCAGTATGGGGAGCAGATGCAGTGGTGGGAACGGGGTCAGAGCAACCAACTGCTGATCATGTCTCAACGTCTGCAACGCACCCAGTATGCGGTGCATCGGCTCAGGCGCGGTGAGTGCGCGCAAATCTATGCGTAACTCGTTGCTAGTCGATATCCGATTCTGATGAGCAGCATTTCGCTCGCTTTCTTCATGCGGCTCTGGCATTGCCCTTCCTTAGTACCCGATCTGATGCGACTTATGCAGATGAAAAAATGACGGTCGTAACGGCCGCTCACGGCTTCTGTGGCTGATGTCCAACAAGCACTGGATTTTTTCGCCTACCACGCCGCGGTCCACGGCCGAAGATAAGCAGCTAACTTGAAAAGCTTCTGCTTCAGCCGGAGAAGACGCCCTGACTTAAGTCAAGTCTTCAGCGGATTTGCCGCCCGCATTGGATGACTGTCGGGAGGCGAGCAGGACAGGTGAGCAGTGACACGGGCAGGTGCCATAGGTGTAGCCCGGATGCAGGATGAGATGAGTGTGGCTTGATTTACATCAATCAATATGTGGTGTGTGCGAGTGATGATGTCCACTACATGTAGTGTCTATGGATTGAGATTGATGATGGAAAGCAATCAGGTACAGCACCAAATTGATCCGGTAGCTACGATTCAGGAGTACCTCTCTCGAAGCGATTGGAGAGTCAATGCGAATGCCAACCAGGGCTACTCATTGGGTGGGTTGATCCTGAATGTGTCCGGTAAGATCACGGCGAACTATTGGCTATCCCACGTCTATCCTGTGGAGGTCGGGCGTGCGCACCGAGAGGGGGATCTGCACATCCATGATCTGGATATGCTTGCCGGCTACTGCGCTGGCTGGTCATTACGCACGCTTCTCTATGAAGGCTTCAATGGCGTGTCCAACAAGGTCGAAGCCGGTCCTGCGAAACATCTGTCCTCAGCCGTTGGGCAGATCGTTAATTTTCTGGGGACGCTGCAGAACGAGTGGGCTGGTGCGCAGGCTTTCTCGTCCTTCGACACCTACATGGCACCATTCGTGCGCAAGGACCGTCTATCTTATGAGGCCGTCCGCCAGGCAATTCAGGAGTTGATCTTCAACCTCAATGTGCCTTCCCGCTGGGGGACGCAGACACCATTTACCAATCTGACGTTTGATTGGGTGTGCCCAGAGGACCTGCGTTGTCAAACCCCCTTCATTGCCGGTGAAGAGATGCCGTTCACATACGGTGAACTGCAGGCAGAGATGGAGATGATCAATCGCGCATACATCGAAGTGATGAGTACGGGCGATGCACGTGGCCGTGTGTTCACGTTCCCCATCCCGACATACAACATCACGGCGGATTTTCCGTGGGAATCGGAGAATGTGCAGCGGCTGTTTGAGATGACTGCCAAGTACGGATTGCCGTACTTCCAGAACTTCATTAACTCCGAGTTGGATCCAGGTCAGATCCGATCAATGTGCTGCCGCTTGCAACTGGATCTGCGCGAACTTCTCAAGCGTGGAAACGGACTGTTCGGCAGCGCCGAACAAACCGGGAGCCTCGGCGTCGTGACGATAAACTGTGCAAGACTCGGCTATCTCCATCGTGGTGACGAAGCCGCGTTGCAGGCGCGGTTGGATGAGCTTATAGAGTTGGGGCGGCGTAGTCTGGAGTTGAAGCGCGAGGTCATCCAGTCGCTGATTGATGGCGATCTATTTCCTTATACAAAGAGATACCTGGGCTCGCTGCGCAATCATTTTTCAACTCTAGGTGTGAATGGGGTCAACGAGATGATCCGCAACTTCACCGACGATGAGCACAACATCACCACCGAGTGGGGACATGCCTTCGCGCTGCGTCTTCTTGACCATTTGCGCACCCGGATGGTCCAATTTCAAGAGCAAACGGGCCATCTCTACAATTTGGAAGCGACGCCGGCTGAGGGCGCTACCTATCGCTTTGCGAAGGAAGATCGCAAACGCTGGCCCGACATCCTGCAAGCTGGTAGCGAACAGCAGCCGTACTACACAAATTCCTCGCAGTTGCCCGTTGGTTTCACCGACGATCCGTTTGATGCACTAGAGCGACAAGAGGCGCTGCAATCGCGATATACCGGCGGGACCGTGCTGCACCTGTACATGGGCGAGCGTATTTCCAGTGGCATTGCTTGCCGGGAGTTGGTGCGTCGTGCGCTGACACGCTTCCGCCTCCCATATATCACCATCACACCCACTTTCTCAATCTGCCCTAGACATGGCTACCTTTCCGGTGAGCATGAGTTCTGCCCTTGCTGCGACGAGGAGCGCCTTGAGGAAAAAAAACGTGCAGCCATAAGCTGATTTTTTGTCGCGCAGGTGCAGTGCATTGCTCAACACTCTCTTTTCTTACTCGTGGAGACTTACCATGCAGACATCTATCGTCAATTCCCCATCTACATTGAGCCAGGACGAGCGCCAGCGGTGCGAAGTCTGGACTCGGGTGATGGGCTATCACCGCCCCGTTTCCAGTTTCAACATCGGCAAGCAGGGCGAACACGCAGAGCGTCGCTTCTTCGTTGAAGGGTTGTGCTGCGAAAGGACGCCGGAAACCCCATGATTCAAGTTGGCGGGATGACGCCGCTGACTACCATCGATTTTCCGGGGCGGTTGGCGGCAGTTCTGTTCATGCAGGGATGTCCCTGGCGTTGCGGCTATTGCCACAACCCAGAGTTGCTGCCCGCACGCGCTCACGGCGCCATTGCGTGGAAGACTGTGGAGGAGTTTTTGAAGCGGCGGCAAGGGCTGCTGGATGCGGTGGTTTTCTCTGGGGGAGAGCCCTGCGCGCAAGTGGCCTTGCCTGGCGCCATCGCGCAGGTGAAGGCTATGGGATATCAGGTAGGAATGCATACCGGCGGCATGTATCCGGAGCGTTTGCGAGGCGTGCTTCCGTTACTAGATTGGGTTGGCCTAGACATCAAAGCGCCCGCTGACTACTACGATAGTGTCACAGGTCGTCCCCGTAGCTTCGCACCTTCCAAACGAGCGCTCGATTACATTTTGCAGAGCGGCATCGACTATGAGTGCCGCACCACGTGGCATCCGGGAGTGTTTCCCGTTGAGGCCTTGTATCGTTTGGCTGAAGATCTAACCGGGCGCGGCGTGAAGTCATGGGCGCTACAGGAATGTCGCGAGTACGGACGCGGCATCGCTCTCACTGAAAGGCCTGATCTTTCAAGATTGAACAAGGGGTTCATGGAATTTAATTTCCGCCATCTTTGATCTTCGTTCGATGTTTTCCTTGCTATCGCTTCCAGATTGGAACTATGAGATTCAGTTCGCTGCTATCGGGATCCTTCAGGCACTGTGTGGCAATAGATGAGTGCCGAACGTTTGGTCGGCGCCAGTCCCAACCTCAGATGACCGGGCATGCCAATCTTGGATTTTGCTGATCGCATCCTCATCCAGTGGCCAAAACAGCTGCTCTGTGGAACTTGCGTCCAGTCGTCCTCCCAAGACAGCCGCCACGCCTCAATGTTGAGCGCCCGACCGGTCGGACAATCACGGGTGATCGTCCATCTGTCGGTCGCATGGCGGGAGCCGCCCCATCCCGGGCAAACAATTTCCCTAGTCCCCGGCGAAGTGGGCGGGACTGCCGTCATCTAGCCTAGAGAAGGGGCGGACCAACGCGTAGCCCGCGGCGAACTTCTGAGGGTGCGCATCCGATCACCCGCCTGAAAGCTGCCGAGAACTTGCTGGCATTGGCGTACCCGACCGATTGGGCTACATACATAACACTTAAGCCGCGCTCAAGTTCTGCGCTTGCCCAATGCATTCTTCGATGCGTTAAGAAGTCATAGGGGGACATTCCTGTCGCAGCTTGGATGCCTCGCCGGAAGCGCGTCTGATCCATTCCCAGGACTTGAGCCATGTTCTGCACGCTTGGGCGCGCGTCTTTTGATGCGTCCACATACACCATCAGCGCATGCAACTGGTCGATGGTGAGAGGGCGCGGTGTGTCGGGTAGGTGCGCAGGCTTCTGGGCCAGTTGGGTCAATCGGCGAACGATCGTCAACGCGCCAGCCCAAAGGAACTGGTCTGAGAGCACCTTGGCCTCGGCCGCTGACTGGATTGCGTGAATTACGGCGCTGACCGTGGTGTCCCGGTGGAGTGCGGCGGTTAGGGGAGCAAGAGCCCGGACATCAACGACCTGTTCTTCCAGCTTTGAACAATCAATGGACAAGCCGAGTATCTCTACTGCCGGGCTGGAATAGGTGCCGGTTTGACCTGGCAGGACCACATTGAACTGTCCCACGGACCAGAGCGACTCGAGCTTGGGGCCGAAGACACTGTGCTGCTCTAGCCGACCACCACCTGACAGGACGAGGGCGACGCGCAACTGGGTCGGGTGTCCCAGCGTGCCAGAGCTTGCGGGAAAGCGCTGGTGGACGAACGCAAGGCAGCCATCTTGGCTGCAAGTCAGTATCGGTTCGTGATCGGGTATCGCCTCGACGAGCTCCTGAGCCACAGTCGTTTTCCTGCCACTAATGGAGTGGTCCGCGCGCATACGGAGTAGAAAAGTGAGGAAGGTGTTACATCATAACAGTCTGGCCGTTGGCCACTGTCCCCCCACTTGAGAGGTCCACTTGAGCTCCCCTGTCACTCTAGCCGCGGCAATCGCAGCCAACTTGCTTGTTCTCGCTTCACCGGCTTGGGCCCAAGACCCGCCTAGCACAACCTTATTGGACGGCGTCCGGGTCACAGGTTCCAAGCGTGACACTCCATACCTGAAGAGCGATCTATCCGTCACGGTTCTCAACCAGGAGGCTTTGAAGGAAGCTGGAGTGGTCGAATTTCGAGATCTGGACAAACTTGCACCCAACGTCAAGTTCAATGCGATGGGCCAACTGAGCGACATGTACATCTCCATCCGCGGGATCGAGTCCAATCCGTTCCTTGTTAACCGTGCGTCGGTCTACATTGATGGCATTCCCTTCAAGGAACTTAGTAATGCCGTGCTCAACCAGGTTGAATCGGTCGAAGTGCTCCGTGGTCCACAGGGAACCCTGTACGGCGCTAACAGTGAGTCGGGCCTAGTACTGGTCCGCACCAAGGGACCTACAGGGTCGTTGGAGGGTGAGGTCAATCTGCGCAGCACTTGGTTCAGCAATGGAAACGGCAAGAGCCTCGATGGCTTTTTCGCCGGTCCATTAACCAACGACGGCAATCTGTCTGGCTCCTTGGCCTTCATGGCGTCGGATGAAGACAGCTACCTGCGTAATCTGACGTCCTTTGAAGGCACCGAAGGCAAGGTTCGGGAGGGCTATCTGCAGGGCAAGCTGCGTTGGCGTCCCGGTGACTTCGTCACCGTGAACGCGCTGGCCTATCACCTGCGCACGCATGCGCCAGGGATGTTCGAGTACGAGTACCTTCCGCTTGATGTGAACCTGTACAACCGCACCTATGGGTCAAGCCTCAACGGTGGCAGGCAGTCCGGTGACTTCACCTACATCAACGACGCCCCGAAGCGCACCGAGAAGAACGAGACGGTCGCCGGCCTAAGCGCGCAATGGCAACTGGCCGCCGGCACCTTCGATGTCGCTGCGTCCTATCGGATACATGAAGACGTTTCCGCCGGCTACGACTTTGATATGACTGAAACGGCCGCGCTGGCCGGGCGAACCTATGACAAACAAGACGCATGGAACGTGGAGGCGCGCTTCAGCTCACCCGACGACCAGCCACTGACTTGGATGGCAGGCGTATCGACGTACCTGACCAAAAAGCACTCGGTCCTGGGTACTTTCGTGGGCCCGATCACCCGAGGGCTCAGCAGCTACAACCTTGCTCCGCGGCAGACTTCAGAGGGGGAGGACTACAGCATCTTTGCCACGGCCAGCTATACCTTCCCGTCGATGCCCAAGCTAACTGCCAGCCTCGGCCTGCGTCATGAGCAAGCTCAGCGTTCGACAGAGCAGCGTGCTGGCTCATTGGACTTGGCCGACGGTGGTCTCGTCCTGTACCGCGACGCAGCACTGGACCATACCTTCCGTGCCACGCTGCCACGTGTGTCGCTGCGCTACGACGCCACCGACGAGCTTTCTTTCTACGCGGCATCGGCCAAAGGCTACATCCCGGGTGGCTTCAATCTTGTAGCTGCGCAGAGCGACGAGGTCAATGACAAGGTGTTGCGCTACGAGTCGGAGATGATGTTGAGTCACGAGATCGGCTTCAAAATGAACGTTGGCGGTGGCCGTGGTCACATCGGTGGGGCGCTGTTTCACATCACTTCCGACAACTGGCAGGAAATCCAGGTGGCCACAGATGCTGACGGCCGACCGATCTCTTCGGACTACGTAGGATCTGACGCATCTATCCGTTCCCGCGGCGCGGAACTCGAAGGTGCCTATGAAGTGGCACCTGGATTCACGTTGACCGCCAATGTTGGCTACGTGGACGCCAAGTACACCAAACTGTGGGCGACTCTCGATGAGAGCCTGGCAGGTAACCGGGTGAAGCTGACGCCACACTACACCGGCTATTTAGCCGCACGGTATCAGCATGCGTCCGGCGTGTTCGCCCGGCTAGAGTCGGCCTTCACCGGATCAAGCGCCTTGGACGAGCGCAACCGAGCCTATCAGCCAGCCGTGGCGATCTTGGGACTTCAAGTGGGCTATGAGACTGGACCGTGGGCAGGTCGCTTGTTCATTCAAAACCTGACCAACAAGCGACGGGTGAACGGATTGATCTTCGACAATCTTGCGTTTGGACGGGATGGAAACTATTACGGGCCCATCGACAACCCCCGAGTTGTGGGTGTGGAACTCAGTCATACCTTCTAGAACGTAGCTCGACAACTCGGTTTGGCCGTGATTTCCCCGGTCCGACCACCTAGGGTGGTGGCCAAACGCCCAGGGAGCCGAGTTCCGCTGGCAGCGACAGTGGTGGTCCCCTAGCGCGGATCGCGGCGATGGGGGCTGCTCCACTGTCGCCGTCCAGATGGACCGCCCAACGGTCGTCCATGTCGCGCGGCCAGAGGCCTTCGCGTAAGCGTGTCAGGTCATCGGCGTTGAAGACATAGCCACACCGGATGGGTTGGCCAGTGCGTGGAATCGGTTTCACGCGCAAACCGGCTTAAGGAGGTTCCTGCGGTCCGAACGTTCCCTGATCAACCAGTCCCAGCAACGTGCACGTAATCCTGGGCGATTCAGTGCCCTCAGCTCCTGAATCCTGCCGATGCTAATTGCCCGCCACCCCAAGCAGTCATTGGCAGCCTTCTTCTATTGGTGTACATATGTACACCGTGTCCGAGTTATCTTCACAACGTGCTGCGGTTCTTGCCTTCCTGCGTGAGCGGGTGGGGGAGGGTGCGCCGCCCAGCCTGGCTGAAATCGCCGCCCACTGTGGCTTTGCCTCGCGCAATGCGGCGCAGAAGCATGTGCAGGCGCTGGCTGAGGCGGGGTTGATCGAGCTGCGCAGTGGGCAGAAGCGGGGCATCCGCATCCCGGGTGGCGAGCCGGATGCCTTGTTGACCTTGCCGGTCCTGGGGCGGGTGGCGGCGGGCCTGCCGCTGGGGGCGGATATCGGGCTGGACCGGCAACTGCGGCTGGATCGCGGGCTGTTCGCGCTGCGGCCGGATTATCTGTTGCAGGTGCAGGGCGACTCGATGATCGACGACGGCATTCTGGATGGCGATCTGGTGGGTGTGCACCGCAGTCGCGAGGCGCGCAATGGCCAGATCGTGGTGGCGCGCGTGGACGATGAAATCACCATCAAGCGGTTGGAGCGCACGCCGAACGGTATCCGCCTGCTGCCACGCAATCCGGCGCATGCGCCGATCGTGATCGCGGCCGATGCGGACTTCGCGATTGAAGGCATTTACTGCGGCCTGATCAGGCAGGGTTGAGCATGGGCGAGGTGTTGGCCCTGGATGAACTGATGGCGGCCCGCACGGTGTGGCGTGCCAGCCGTGGCAGTGCGCTCAATCATGAGGGCGAACCCACCGGCCATCCGACCCTGGATGCGGTGCTACCAACCGGTGGTTGGCCGCGCAAGGCGCTGACTGAATTGCTGCTCCCCGCCGATGGCGTTGGCGAGATTGCCTTGTTGCTGCCAACGCTGGCGCGGATGACCGCCGCCGGCAAGCGCGTGGTGCTGGTGGCGCCGCCCTACATTCCTTATGCGCCTGCATGGCAGTCCGGTGGTGTGGAGCTGGGCGGCATGGATGTCGTGGAAGCCGAACCGCGTGATGCGCTGTGGGCGTTCGAGCAATGCCTGCGCAGCGGTGCCTGTTCGGCGGTGTTGGGATGGCCGAAGACGGCCGATGCGCGCGCATTGCGGCGCTTGCAGGTGGCGGCCGACAGCGGCGATTGCTGTGGGTTTGCGCTGCGCGACCGGCGCCATGCGGTGAACCCGTCACCGGCTGCGTTGCGGCTGGAATACCTGCCTGCGCACGATGCCTGGCAGGTGCGCAAATGCCGCGGCGGGCAGGTTCCCTCGCAGCCGCTGCGCCTGGCGCAGTGAACGATCATGCTCTGGGCCTGCATTCTGTTGCCGCAGTTGGCGCTGGACGCCGTCCTCCGGCGTCTGCCTGATCCGCACGAGCCCTTGGCGCTGGTCGAAGGGCCGGCGCAGCTGCGCCGTCTGCACGCGGTCAACGACAGCGCCGCCCAGCATGGCTTGGCGCCCGGCATGCGCTTGTCCGCCGCGCATGCCTTGTTGTCGCAGGTGCGCACGCTGGACTACGACCCCAAGGCCGAGGCGCATTGGCATCGGTTTCTGGCGGCGTGGGCGTACCGTCACAGCTCGCTGGTCAGCCAGCAGTGGTCGCATGCGATCGTGCTGGAAGTGCAGGCCAGCTTTCAGTTGTTCGGGCCGTGGCCGCGTTTTGAACGGCGCCTGCGCAGCGAACTGGAAACGCTGGGCTTCCGCCATCGCATCGCATTGGCGCCGACACCGCGTGCGGCGCGGGTGCTGGTGGGTCTGCGCGATGGCATGGTGGTGACGCAAGCCGCGCAGATGCAGGCGATGCTGGACAAGGTGCCGGTGCGGCGCGCGGCCTTGCCCGGTGATGCGGGTGAGCGTCTGCATCGCATGGGCGTTCGCACGTTGGCCGCATTGCGCGCTCTGCCCAGCGATGGCGTGCGTCGCCGCTTTGGTGGCGAGGTGCTGGATCACGTGCGCAAGCTCTACGGCGAGGCCGATGACCCACTGACCTGCTACGCGCCGCCGGACCATTTCGATTCGCGACTGGAGCTGGGTTACGAAGTGGAAATGCACACCGCGCTGCTGTTCCCATTGCGGCGGCTGATCGGCGACCTGTGCACCTATCTCTCCATCCGTGATGGTGGTGTGCAGCGTTTTACGCTGCGGCTGGAACACGAGGAAGGCCACACCGACGTGGATGTTGGTCTGCTGGCCGCGGAGCGTTCGCCGTCGATGCTGTTTGAACTCTCGCGCAACCGCCTTGAGCGGGTGGAAATACCGCGCCCGGTGGTGGCGATGCGTTTGCTGGCGCGGCAGTTGCCGCCGTTCATTCCGGCGGCGCGTGATCTGTTCGACACACGCCCGCAGCAGGCGATGGATTGGCCGCATCTGCGTGAACGCCTGCGCGCCCGCCTGGGCGATGACGCGGTCTATCGCTTGGTGGCCGGTGACGACCCGCGCCCGGAACGCGCATGGCAGCGCGTGGTCGGCGACGTGCTTCCGGATACGACCGCGCCTGAGCGTCCGCCGCGTCCAACCTGGCTGTTGCCGCATCCGGTGCCGTTGCGTGATTCGCGCATACGCATTCTTTCTGGGCCCGAGCGACTGGAGAGTGGTTGGTGGGACGGCGACGATGCCCGTCGCGATTACTACGTGGTGGAAACCGTGCAGGGGCAGCGTGCCTGGGTGTTCGCTGCACCCGGCGAGCAGCAGGGCTGGATGCTGCAGGGCTGGTTCGCATGAGCTGGGATGATCTGCCGCCGGGTGTGCAGCCCGATACGCCAGGGGCGAGGCCGTCACGCAGCTGGAGCGTGGGGCAGCGTCTGTGCCTGGCGGCCAATGACGACATCGCCCATCACGACAACGACGGCAGCCCCGCCTATGCGGAACTGCATTGCCTGTCGGATTTTTCATTCCTGCGCGGTGCGTCCAGTGCGGAGAAGTTGTTCGAGCGTGCGCGCCACTGCGGCTACGACGCATTGGCGATCACCGATGAGTGCTCGCTGGCCGGCATCGTGCGTGCGTGGGAAGCGGCCAAGGCGACCGGATTGAAACTGATCGTCGGCAGTGAATTCAAACTCAGTGATGGGTTGAAGCTGGTGCTGCTGGTCGAGAACGCCATCGGCTACCGCCAGCTGTGCAACCTGATCACCAAGGGCCGTCGCGCTGCGGACAAGGGCGAGTACCGCGTGAGTCGCGCGGATATCGAAGGCGTGTTGAAAGAACAGGTGATCGGCCTCTTCGCGCTGTGGCTGCCGGGCCGGGAGCCGGATGTGGGCGAGGGTGAATGGCTCACGCAACGTTTTGGCGAGCGTGCGTTTCTGGCCGTGGAGCTGCACCGGGAATGGAATGATGCCGAGCGGCTTTCGCAGTTGCTGGCGCTGGCGCGCTCGCTGAATCTGACGCCGCTGGCCAGTGGTGACGTGCACATGGCGTCGCGTCGCGACCGGATCGTGCAGGACACCTTGACCGCCATCCGCCACAACCTGCCGCTGGCCGAAGCCGGCGCGCACCTGTTCCGCAATGGCGAGCGTCATCTGCGTGCGCGGCGGACGCTGGGCAACATTTATCCGGCGGCCCTGCTGCAGGCGACGTTGCAGTTGGTTGAGCGCTGCCAGTTCGAGCTCAAGCGCGACACGGAATACAAATACCCGGCCGAGTTGGTGCCGGCGGGGCATACGCCGTCCAGCTATCTGCGCGAGCTGACCGAGAAGGGCATTGCCGAGCGCTGGAATGAAGCCAAACCGCTGCCGGCGAAGGTGCGTGACGACATCGAGAAAGAGCTGGCGCTGATCGCCGAGCTTGAGTACGAGCCGTTCTTTCTGACGGTGCACGACATCGTGCGTTTCGCGCGGTCACAGAACATCCTTTGCCAGGGGCGCGGTTCGTCGGCGAACTCGGCGGTCTGCTATGCGCTGGGAATCACAGCCGTGGACCCGGGCGAGAACCGGTTGCTGATCTCGCGCTTCCTGTCCAAGGCGCGCAACGAGCCGCCGGATATCGACGTGGACTTCGAGCACGAGCGGCGCGAGGAAGTGCTGCAGTACGTCTACAAAAAGTACGGACGGGCTCGGGCGGCGCTGGCCGCGACGGTCATCAGTTATCGCGGCAAGAGTGCGGTGCGTGACGTGGCCCGGGTCTTCGGCCTGCCGCCGGATCAGATCAGCCTGCTGTCGAATTGTTTCGGCTGGGGCAATGGCGAAACGCCGATGGAACAACGCATCACCGAGGCCGGATTTGATCTGGAGAATCCGCTGATCGCGCGGGTGCTGCATGTGACCGAGAAGCTGCGCAACCACCCGCGTCATCTGTCGCAGCATGTGGGCGGGTTCGTGATTTCCGATGTGGCGTTGTCCAGCGTGGTGCCAGTGGAGAACGCCGCCATGGCCGAACGCACCATCATCCAGTGGGACAAGGACGATCTGGAAAGCATGGCGCTGCTCAAGGTCGACTGCCTGGCGTTGGGCATGCTTACTTGCCTGCGCAAGACGATGGATCTGGTGCGCGCGCATCGGGGTCGTGACTTTGAGCTGGCGACGATTCCGTCCGAGGATCCGCAGACCTACGCGATGATCCAGCGTGCCGACACCATCGGCGTGTTCCAGATTGAATCGCGCGCGCAGATGGCGATGCTGCCGCGACTGAAGCCGGCGACGTTCTATGACCTGGTGATCGAAGTGGCGATCGTGCGCCCGGGGCCGATCCAGGGCGACATGGTGCATCCGTATCTGAGGCGCCGTCAGGGCCTGGAGCCGGTGAGTTATCCGTCCGAGGGCGTGGAGGCGATTCTCGGCAAGACGCTGGGGATTCCCTTGTTCCAGGAGCAGGTGATGGAACTGGTGATGCATGCCGGTTACAACGCCGATCAGGCTGACCAGTTGCGCCGCTCGATGGCGGCATGGCGGCGCGGTGGCGATATGGAGCAGCACCGCGCGCGCATTCGCCACTTGATGGAAGGCAAGGGCTATTCGTCCGAGTTCATCGACCAGATCTTCGAGCAGATCAAGGGATTTGGCTCTTACGGTTTCCCGCAAAGCCATGCGGCGTCGTTCGCCAAGTTGGTGTATGCCAGCTGCTGGCTCAAGCGCCATGAGCCTGCGGCGTTCGCCTGCGGCCTGCTCAAC
This sequence comes from Stenotrophomonas sp. Iso1, assembly GCF_027497995.1. Classification (GTDB taxonomy): domain Bacteria; phylum Pseudomonadota; class Gammaproteobacteria; order Xanthomonadales; family Xanthomonadaceae; genus Stenotrophomonas. Next base: position 1,963,562 of record NZ_JAODBT010000001.1, read on the forward strand.
GCGCAGCCGATGGGTTTCTACTCGGCCAGTCAGATCGTGCAGGACGCACGCCGTGGCTGTGCCGAGCGCGAGCCGGTGGAAGTGCTGCCGGTCGATGTGATGTGCAGTGACTGGGACAACCTGCTGCACGGCGGGCGGCCGTGGCGCAGTGAAGCGGACCCCAGCGAGCAACCGGCGCTGCGGCTGGGCCTGCGCCAGGTGACGGGCTTTTCCGAAGTTGCCGCACAGGCGCTGATGGCGGCGCGCGCGCAGCGCGCTTTCAGCAGCGTGGCGGACCTGTGTCTGCGCGCCGGGCTGGATGGCAAGGCACGCGAAGCGCTGGCCGAAGCGGGTGCGTTGCAGTCGCTGGTAGGCAACCGCAATGCGGCGCGCTGGGCGGTGGCTGGCGTCGAGCGCAAAAAGCCGCTGTTGCCCGGCAGCCCGGAAGAACTGGCGGTGGACTTGCACGCGCCGGGGGCGGGCGAAGAGATCCTGTCCGACTACAACAGCACCGGCCTGACCCTGCGCCAGCATCCGATGTCATTGCTGCGCGCGGAGATGACGCAGCGGCGCATCATCGGGCTGGACGCGCTGCGCAGGCGCCCACACGGCAGCGGCGCGCATGTAGCCGGGCTGGTGACGCAGCGGCAGCGGCCCGGCACCGCGAAGGGCACGATCTTCGTCACCCTGGAAGACGAGCACGGCATGATCAACGTCATTGTCTGGCCGCACGTGGCGCTGCGCCGTCGGCGTGCGTTGCTGGAATCCCGATTGATGGCGGTGCGCGGCCGTTGGGAGCGGGTGGACGGCGTGGAGCACCTGATTGCCGGCGATCTCTATGACCTGAGTGAGCTGCTGGGCGAACTGCAGGTGGAGTCGCGGGATTTTCATTGAGTGAGCGCCAACACAATCGTCAAAGAAAATAGCAGCCTGTAGGAGCGGCCTTGGCCGCGAAGCTGGCTGCAATCGATGCACCCTGATTGCGGTTGCATTGCGTGTTTCGCGGCCGAGGCCGCTCCTACGAGATTGCGCTTTTTACGGGGTTTTGCTGGCAATTCGTGATGCGTCACTTTAATGTGCGCGCATTCGCACGATAAGGAAATGTGATGGGCGACAAGAAATCTCCACCAGCGCCTGCACCGGCCGCAGAACCCGAAGCACCTCGCAAACGTGGCCGACCAAAGATCTACAGCGAGCCGTTGTCGCAGGCCGAGCGTGCGCGCCGCTATCGTGCCAAGCGGGCCAACGATTTCAGTCCGCCCGATGAGATGCGCGGCACCGCGTTGATCGACGCACTGCGCTGGTGCATCACGCATCAGCACGAGGCGGTGGATCTTTATCTGGAAGAGCTGGTGCGCCGCTATCACAGCAAGGGTGCTGAAGCGCTCAAGTAAGAGTGGGTCGTTGCCCGATGGCGCCGGGCCGATTTGACCGTGACCCCCATTCAAGAGCAAGCTCATCTGACACGTTGTTGTTTCCATCCAGAAGGAGGATTCATGACTGTCGCCTCATCCATGCCCGCCTCGGGCAGCAAACAACCTCCCTCCAAGCTCTGGCGCGTGTTCTGGCTGCAGGGTGTGATCCCCAGCAACATTCTCTGGGCGGTGGCGGCATGGGCCTTGATGCAGGGCAGGACGCCGCTGCTGCTGGCCATGTTCGCATTGCTGCTGCTCTACACCGGCTGGATCATCCCGGCGGTGTGGCGGGCCGCGCCCACGGCAAACAATCCCAACTGGGGCGTGGCCGCACGCGGCCTCACCGTGGCCTGGGGGTTGAACACCGTGTTGGTGGTGTTCTTCCTGACCCTGCAGTTGGTGGCTCAGTAAAACTGGATGGGATTGCCATCGCGGCCAAACGCGGCAAAGCGGCTGATTTGTCCGTCGTTGATGGCATTGACCATCAACTGCAGGGGCTGGGCCGCTTCATCGCTGGAGGGTGCGAAGCCGGCGCGGCCATCCATCGCGGCCACGAACAGCACATCCCACTCCATGCCGGTGTTGCCGGATTCAGCGGCCAGTGCGGCAAACGAAGCGACCTCGTCCGGGGCCTTGTCCACGCACAGCACCGGGCTCAGGGTGCCGCCCTCGCCACTGGCATGGCGCTCGTGCTGGTCGGACGTGGGAGATTCGGGCAGATCGGCGCGCGCGAATACAAACAACAGACGTTGTGGTTCGGTTTGCTGGCCTGCTGCGTGCAGCAGGCCGTCAAAGTCATTGAGCATCATGATCGCTGTCACACGGTGTAGGCATCTGAGCGGGCATGCTGCCACAACGCAGGTGAAGTCGGCAGGCCAGGCATTGATTTAAGTCATCCCATCGCGACGTTTCCCCCCGTAGGCTGGTCATCAATCAATGCGGTGAGGGCAGCTTCGGGTGCCGGGTGTTCGAAAAATGGAGTCAGAAGGTGGAACAGCCATGAGCCAACTCACCGACGGCTTCGGCCGTAGTTTTCCTTATCTGCGGCTGTCGCTCACCGAGGCCTGCAACTTCCGTTGCAGCTATTGCCTGCCCGATGGTTATCAGGCCGACGGGCGGCCGCAGTTCATGTCGGTGGCCGAAATCGAGCGGCTGGTACGCGCGTTCGCCACCCTAGGCATGCACAAGATCCGCCTGACCGGCGGTGAGCCGAGCTTGCGCAAGGATCTGGACCAGATCATCGAAACCGTGGCGCGCGTGCCGGGCATCCGCAAGGTGGCCATCACCACCAACGGCTGCCTGCTGCCGCGTCGTTTGTCGGGCTGGCACCGGGCCGGGCTGACCGCGTTGAACGTGAGCATGGACAGCCTGCGTCGCGAGCGCTTCCATGCCATCACCGGCCATGACCGCCTGCCCGAGGTGATGGAAGGCATCGCGATGGCACAGGAGCTAGGCCTGCAGTCGATCAAGCTCAATGCGGTGCTGCTGCGTGACCGCAACGATGATGAACTGCCGGAGTGGATGGAGTTCCTGCGCGACCGTCCTGTGAGCGTGCGCTTCATCGAGCTGATGCGCACCGGTGACAACCGTGAATACTTCGAGCGGCATCATCTGAATGCCGACGTGGTGATCAACCAGCTGGAAGCGGCCGGTTGGCACCTGCGCCCGCGCGCCGCCGATGCCGGCCCTGCGCGCGAATTCACCCATCCGGATTACCGCGGCAGCTTCGGCATCATCGCGCCGTATTCCCGGGATTTCTGCAAAGGCTGCAATCGTCTGCGGGTGACCGCGAAGGGCGATCTGCGGCTATGCCTGTTTGGCGACTTCGGCGTGGCCCTGCGGCCGCTGCTGCAGTCCGACGATGACCATGACGCGCTGCTGGCGCGCATCACCACCCAGCTCGGCCTCAAAGCGGCCGGGCATGGATTGCACCAGGGCCTGACCGGCCTCACGCCGCATCTGGCTTCAATTGGGGGATAGAGAACACGATGAGTGGTGAAATGAATGCGGCCTTCCATATGGCCGATGTCCGCAACAAACGCGTCACCCGTCGCCGCGCGGTAGCCGTGGGCGAATTGATTGCCGGGCCGGTGGCCTATCCGATGATCGTCGAGCGGCGTCTGCCCAAGGGCGATGCGCTGGTGATGGCGGAAATCGCCGGCCTGCAGGGCGCCAAGATGGCCTCGGCATTGATGCCGCTGTGCCACCCGCTGCCGCTGGAGCTGGTGCATGTCTATTGCGCGCCGGTGCCGGAACGCCACGCCATCCGCGTGTGGTGTGAATGCGCCAGCGAGGCGCGTACCGGCGTGGAGATGGAAGCACTGGCCGGCGTCAACGCGGCATTGCTGACCCTCTATGACCTGAGCAAGCCGGTGGAGCCGGCATTGGAAATCAGCGCCATCCGTCTGTTGTTCAAGGAAGGTGGCAAGAGCGGTTTGTGGCTGCATCCGCAAGGCATGGACGATGCGGAGCGCGAGCGCTTCCAGCCGCGTCCGCCGCGTGGACTGCAGGGCGCCCGCTGTGCAGTGATCACCCTCAGCGACCGTGCCAGCCACGGCGAATACGCCGATGAATCCGGCCCGCGTCTGGTGCAGGGTCTGCAGGCGATGGGCGGTGAGGTAGGTGTTGTCGAAGTGCTGCCCGACGGTGTCGAGCCGCTGGCGACGCGCTTGTACGCACTGTCCAACGACGGCGTGCGGCTTTGCCTGTGCACGGGCGGTACCGGTCTGGGTCCGCGTGATCTCACTCCGGAAGCGCTGCAGTCGCTGGGCGGGCGTCGCGTCGAAGGCTTGGCCGAAATGCTGCGCAGCCTCAGCGCACAACACACACAACAAGCGTGGCTCAGCCGCGCCGAAGTAGTGCAGCTGGGCAACATGCTGGTCTTCGCATTGCCCGGAAGCCCGCGTGCCGCCAGCCAATGCATGGACATCCTGGCGCCGGTGCTCGGCCACGCCTTGGCCATGATGGACGGCCAAAGCCACGGCAAAGGCAGCCACGCATGATCAGCTACGGCGAGGCATTGCAGCAGTTGCTGGCCGCCGCCGAGCCGCTGCCGGCACAGAACCTGCCGGTGGATCAGGCAGAAGGCCGCGTGCTCGCCGCTGCGATCACCAGCACTCAGGCATTGCCGCCTTTCGACAACTCGGCGATGGATGGCTTTGCCCTGCGTGCGGGCGGTGACGTGGTTCCCGCCGGCAGCATCTTCGATGTGCAGGGTTGGCAAGCGGCAGGCGATGTGGCGGCAGAAGGCGGGCAGGGTGCATGGGAAATCATGACCGGCGCGCGCATGCCCAGTGGCCTGGACAGCGTGGTGCCGGTGGAACAGGTGGACGTGGTCGAAGCGCAGAACGGCCGGCCATTGCGCATCCGTCTGCGCGAGGCGCTCAAGCCCGGCCAGCATGTACGCCTGCGTGGCCAGGACGTCGAAGACGGCGAAGAAGTGCTGGCCGCAACCACCACACTCGATATCAATGCATTGACCCTGCTGCATGCCATCGGCGCGGCCAATGTGCAGGTTCAGCCGCAACCGAAAGTGGCGGTCATCGCCACCGGCAAGGAGCTGGTCAGCGATGCCGCACAGGCATTGGAATCCGGCCAGATCCGCGACAGCAACCGGCCGTATCTGGTCCGCCGCCTGCAGGCCGCAGGCGCGGACGTGGTGTGGCAGGGCGTGGTCGGCGATGACACGGCTGCGTTCGACAACGTGCTCGATGTCGCTTTGGCGGCAGGTGCCAAGGTGCTGATCAGCACCGGTGCGGTATCGCAGGGACGTTACGACTTCATTCCCGATGCGCTGCGTGCGCGCGGCGCGCAGATCATCTTCCACAAGGTGGCCATCCGCCCCGGCAAGCCGCTGCTGTTCGCGCGGCTGCCGAATGGCGTGCTGTATTTCGGCCTGCCCGGCAATCCGATTTCAGCGGCGGTGGGACAGCGGTTCTTTGTTGAACCGGTGTTGCGTCGCCTGTTGGGCCTGCCCGAAGAGCCAGCATTGCAACTGCCGCTGCAGGCAGACGTGCGCAAACCGGCCGGTCTGCGCATGCATGCGCGTGCACGGGTTGAGCTGGATGCTGCCGGTCAGTTGTCGGTGCGGGTACTTTCCGGGCAGGAATCCTTCCGTTTGAAAACCATGCTCAAGGCCAACGCCTGGGCGGTGCTGGAGGGCGAGGGCGACCTTGCCGCTGCCGGAAGCCGCGTCCGTGTGCAGGGCTGGGGTCATCGCGATCCGGTGCAGTTGGCGCAACAGGAGTCACCATGAAACAGATAACCGTTCAGTTGTTCGGCGCGTTCTCCGAACTGCACCCCAGCCGCGAAATCGCGGTGCAGACCCACGGCGAGCACATCGCTGACCTGCGCAGCGCCCTGCGCGAACTGATTGCACAGCGCTGGCCGCAGTTCCGCGCCGGCTTGCTGGATTATTCGGCCTTTGCCGACGAACACCGCGTGCTGCGTGACAACGAACGCCTGCCCGAAGATGGCCGCGTCGCGATCCTGCCGCCGGTCAGTGGAGGTTGAGATGAGTACGCAGCACACCTGGAAAGTAGTGGACCGCGCCGTGGCGCCGATCGATCCGGCCGAAGGCATCAACTTCGTCTCCGACCCCGGCTTTGGCGGCATCGATGTCTTCATCGGCAAGGTGCGCGACCTCAATCAGGGTCGCCCGGTGCTGGGCATCACCTACGACATGTTCGAGCCGCTGGTACTCAATGAGATCCAGCGGATGGTGGCCGAGGTGGAAGCGCAGTTCGGCCCGCGCATCAAACTGTATGTGTCCCACGCGAAGGGGCGATTGGGTGTGGGCGATGTGGCGCTGGTCGTGGCCGCAGGTACCCCGCACCGTGATGAAGCCTTCCGCGCCTGCCGTCAGTTGATCGAAGAGGTGAAGCACCGCTCGCCCATCTGGAAGCAGGAGCACTATCAGGACGGCGACAGTGAATGGAGCGAAGGCTGCGCGCTGTGCCATCACGAGCCTGAAGCCGCCGGTGGAAAGCATGTCCACAACCACGATCATGCCCACGATCACGCCCACCGCTGAGTCACCGCGCATGGCCGGCATCGTGCTGGCCGGTGGCCTGTCCTCGCGGATGGGCCGCGACAAGGCGCTCTTGCCGTGGCAGGGCCAGACCCTGCTTGCCCATATGCACGGCCTGTTGAAGCGCGCGGGTGCTGAGATCGTAAGAGTCAGCGGCAGTTATCCGGAATTTGATGGCGTCGCCGATGCGGTTGCACGCTGCGGCCCTTTGGGTGGCCTGTTCAGTGTGGCGAACACGCTGCCCGACGGGCCCGCGTGGGTAGTGCCGGTGGACATGCCGCAACTGGATGTCGCACTGCTGCAGCAACTGCGCGACGCCCCCCCCGCAGCCTGCGTGATCTTCGCCGGGCAACCGCTTCCGATGCGTTTGAACATCGACGACGCCTGCCGCCGCTTGCTGCAATCCATGATCGGAGACCCGGATGGCCCGCGTTCGTTGCAGGCGCTGCAGCGTCGCCTGGGCGTTCTTGAATTGGCGGTGCCCGCTGCCGCAGCAGCGAGCCTGGTCAACTGCAATACCCCCGAGCAATGGGAGGAACTTGCGTCATGAAAATCCAACTGCAACAACAATCGGTGCGGCTGCGGCTTGATGAAAGCGAATTGGCGCAGTTGCTGGAGGGCGAAACGCTCCGCACCGCCACGCAATGGGGTGTCGTCGGTGACTGGTCGATGGCACTGCGGTTGCAGGCCGATGAACGGGTCAGCGTGGCGGCCGCTGCCGAGGGTGTGTTGATCAATCTTCCATACGAAGCAGTACTGGCGTTGGCCGGCCGCCTGCCATGCCGCGATGGTTTGGCGTGGGACATTGAGGCCGGTGGCGCGGCCCTGCAGCTTCAGTTTGATGTGGATGTGCGTGACAGCGTGCGACAGCGGGGGCCACGACGGCGCACTGACGCGGCCGTCACACCGTCCGTTTGACATTTATCAGCTACACCCTTCAAAAAGCAGTACGGATTGATCTTGATCAACCTCGTCTTGCGACACTCCGGGCCTAATAACGGCACGGCGACGAGGCACAGAAGAACGTAGCAACTCGTCGTCATTACATAGCCTGGAGCCATGCATGACCGTCGGTAGCGAAGTCGCAAAAAACAAGAGTGGCTCGGGTCGTGTGATTACGGACTGGAAGCCTGAAGATCCCGCCTATTGGGAGCGAACGGGCCAGCGTGTCGCCACGCGCAACCTGATCATCTCGATCCCCGCCTTGCTGCTGGCCTTCTCGGTCTGGGTATTGTTCTCGGCGGTGGCGATCAGCCTGCCGCGCATCGGCTTCAACTTCACGACTGACCAGCTGTTCTGGCTGGTGGCCTTGCCCAGCCTCTCCGGCGCAACGCTGCGCATCTTCTATTCCTTTGTCGTTCCCATCTTCGGTGGGCGGCGCTGGACCGCGCTTTCAACCGCTTCTCTGCTGCTGCCGACGATCTGGCTCGGCTTCGCGGTGCAGAACCCCAACACGCCGTTCTGGATCTTCGTCTGCATCGCCATCCTCTGCGGCCTTGGCGGCGCCAACTTCTCCTCGTCGATGTCCAACATCTCCTTCTTCTTTCCCAAGCAGCGCCAGGGCATGGCGTTGGGATTGAACGCAGGCCTGGGCAACGTCGGCGTGTCGGTATCGCAGCTGGTGGTGCCGCTGGTCATCACGGTCGGCGTGTTCGGCGCGATGGGCGGCGCACCGCAGCCGCTGGTGGAAGGCGGCGGCCAGTTGTTCGTGCAGAACGCCGGCTTCATCTGGGTGCCGGCCATCGCCATCGCCGCGATTGCTGCCTGGTTCGGCATGAATGACCTGACCAGCGCCCGCTCGTCGTTCTCCGAGCAGGCCATCATTTTCCGTCGCAAACACAACTGGCTGATGTGCTGGTTGTACATCGGCACGTTCGGTTCCTACATCGGCTTCTCGGCCGGCTTCCCGATGCTGGTCAAGAGCCAGTTCCCGGACGTGAACCCGATGACGTATGCCTTCATCGGCCCGCTGCTGGGTGCGTTGATGCGCTCGGTAGGCGGCAGCCTGGCCGACCGCTGGGGCGGGGCACGACTGACGTTCTGGGTGTTCGCGCTGATGATCGCCGCCGTGTTCGGTGTGCTGCACTTCCTGCCGAGCAATGGCACGGGCGGCAACTTCTACGGCTTCCTGATCTCGTTCATGGCGCTGTTCGTGCTGAGCGGCATCGGCAACGGCACCACGTTCCGCATGATTCCGGTGATCTTCCGCACCCTGCATGAGCGCCTGTCGGCCAAGGCCAATGCGCAGGGCAAGTCCGAGGCCGCGCACCAGGCCAGCATTGAATCGGCCGCCGTGGTCGGTTTCTCCGGCGCCATCGGTGCCTACGGCGGATTCTTCATTCCGAAGAGCTACGGCTCTTCCATCACCTTGACCGGCAGCCCAGACATGGCGCTGTACGGCTTCATTGCGTTCTACATCACCTGTCTTGTCGTGACGTGGTGGTGGTACTACCGGCGCGGGGCCGAAACCCCCTGCTGACAACGCAATGCAACGCAGCCAGATGACACACACAGCCACGATGCAGACGTACGCAAAGGGAGATTCACCATGAGTTATTTCCTGGATCGCTTGCAGTTTTTCAAGCGTGACCCACAACCCTTTGCCGATGGCCACGGGTTCAGTAAAACCGAAAGCCGGGACTGGGAAAACAGTTACCGTGCCCGCTGGCAGTACGACAAGATCGTGCGCTCCACCCACGGCGTGAACTGCACCGGCTCCTGTAGCTGGAAGATCTACGTCAAGAACGGCCTGGTCACCTGGGAAACCCAGCAGACCGACTACCCGCGCACGCGCCCGGACCTGCCCAACCACGAACCCCGCGGCTGCCCGCGCGGCGCCAGTTATTCCTGGTACCTGTACAGCGCCAACCGCCTGAAGTACCCGCTGATCCGCGGCACGCTGGTGCGCATGTGGCGCCAGGCGCGCAAGACCATGTCGCCGGTCGAAGCCTGGGCCAGCATCGTCGAGAACCCCGAGAAGTCACGCGAGTACAAGCGTCGCCGCGGCATGGGCGGTTTCGTGCGGTTGTCGTGGGATGAGGCCAACGAAATCATTGCCGCCTCCAACCTGCACACGGTGAAGGAATACGGCCCGGATCGTGTGGTCGGCTTCTCGCCGATCCCGGCGATGTCGATGGTGTCCTACGCCGCCGGCGCGCGTTACCTGTCGCTGCTCGGTGGCGCCTGCCTGTCGTTCTACGACTGGTATTGCGATCTGCCGCCGGCCTCGCCGCAGGTGTGGGGCGAGCAGACCGACGTGCCGGAATCGGCCGATTGGTACAACAGCCGCTACATCATCGCCTGGGGCTCGAACGTGCCGCAGACGCGTACGCCCGACGCGCACTTCTTCACCGAGGCGCGCTACAACGGCACCAAGACCGTGGCGGTCTGCCCGGATTACTCCGAGCTGGCCAAGCTCACCGACCATTGGCTGCACCCCAAGCAGGGCACCGATGCGGCGCTGGCGTTTGCGTTCGGCCATGTGATCCTGCGCGAGTTCCACGTCGACAAGCCTTCGCAATACTTCCAGGACTACTGCCGCCAGTACTCGGACATGCCGTTGCTGGTGCGCATTGAACAGCGCGACGACGGCCGTCTGGTGCCGGGCCGCTTCCTGCGCGCCAGTGAGCTGGGTGGCCTGGGCGAAAGCAACAATCCGGAATGGAAGACGCTGGGCTTCGATGAAATCAGCGGCGACATCGCCGTGCCCAATGGCTCGGTTGGTTTCCGCTGGGGCGAGAAGGGCAAGTGGAACATTGAAGAGAAGGCCAGCAACGGCAGTGCCACGCGCCTGCGGCTGAGCCTGGCCGACGTCAAGGACAGCATCGAGGGCGTGAGCTTCCCGTACTTCGGTGGCATTGAAAACGACGGCTGGACCGCTGCGCCGGTGGAAGAAGTACTGGAGCGCAACATTCCGGTGCGTCGCCTGCAGTTGGCCGACGGCAGCGAGACGTTCGTCGCGACGGTGTATGACTTGCTGCTCGCGCAGTACGGCGTGGATCGCGGTTTTGGTGGCGGTAATGTCGCCAGCAGCTACGACGACTACGTACCGGGCACGCCTGCCTGGCAGGAACGCGTCACCGGTGTGCCGCGTGCGGAAGTGATCGAGATCGCACGCGAGTTCGCGCGCACTGCCGACAAGACCCACGGTCGCAGCATGATCATCGTTGGCGCCGGCATGAACCACTGGTTCCACAACGACATGAACTATCGCGGCCTGATCAACATGCTGGTCATGTGCGGCTGCGTGGGCCAGACCGGTGGCGGCTGGGCGCATTACGTGGGCCAGGAAAAGCTGCGTCCGCAGACCGGCTGGCAGCCGCTGGCGTTCGGCCTGGACTGGAGCCGCCCGCCGCGTCAGATGAACGGCACCTCGTTCTTCTACTTCAACACCGGGCAGTGGCGTTACGAAAAACTGCAGGTGGACGAACTGCTGTCGCCGCTGGCCGACGCATCCAAGTACAGCGGCAGCCTGGCCGACCTCAACCTGCGCGCCGTGCGCATGGGCTGGTTGCCGTGCGCACCGCAGCTGGACCGCAATCCGTTGCAGCTGGTACGCGAGGCCGAAAAGGCCGGCGCGGACCCGGCCGACTATGCACTGGGCAAGTTCAAGGACGGCTCGCTGGACTTCGCATTCGCCGACCCGGATGCCAAGCAGAACCACCCGCGCATGATGTTCATCTGGCGCTCGAATCTGCTCGGTTCTTCGGGCAAGGGCCACGAGTACATGCTGCGCCACCTGCTGGGCACGCGACATGGTCTACAGGGCAAGGATCTGGGCGAGATGGGCGCGGTCAAGCCGGAAGAAGTGAAGTGGCGTGACGAGGCACCGGAAGGCAAGCTCGACCTGCTGGTGACGCTGGACTTCCGCATGTGCACCACCGCGCTGTACTCGGACATCGTGCTGCCGACGGCCACGTGGTACGAGAAGGACGACCTCAACACCTCGGACATGCACCCGTTCATCCACCCGCTGTCCAAGGCGGTGGACCCGGCCTGGGAATCCCGCAGCGATTGGGAGATCTTCAAGGGCGTGGCGCGCACGGTCAGTGAGCTGGCGCCGGGCGTGCTCGGTGTCGAGAAGGACCTGGTGCTGGTGCCGACGCTGCATGACACACCCAACGAACTGGGCATGCCGTTTGGCGTGACCGATTGGAAGAAGGGCCAGTGCGAGGCGATTCCGGGCCAGACCATGCCGACGATGACGGTGGTCGAGCGCGACTATCCCAACCTCTACCGCAAGTTCACCTCGCTCGGTCCGCTGCTGGACAAGCTGGGCAACGGCGGCAAGGGCATGAACTGGGATACCAAGCACGAGATCGATTTCCTCGGCAAGCTCAATCACACCGTGCGCGATGCTGGCGTCAGTCAGGGCCGTCCGGCGATTGAGACGGCCATCGATGCCTGCGAAGTGATCCTGCATCTGGCACCGGAAACCAACGGTCACGTTGCCGTGAAGGCCTGGGAATCGCTGGGTACGTTCACCGGCCGCGAGCACACGCATCTGGCCGTGGGCAAGGAGCATGAGGCGATCCGCTTCCGTGACATCCAGGCGCAGCCGCGCAAGATCATCTCCTCGCCGATCTGGTCAGGGCTGGAAGACGACAACGTCAGCTACAACGCCGGCTACACCAACGTGCACGAGCTGATTCCGTGGCGCACGGTCACCGGTCGTCAGCAGTTCTATCAAGACCATGAGTGGATGATCGACTTCGGCGAAGCGTTCATGAGTTACCGCCCGCCGGTGGATACCCGCACGGTGGAACCGCTGCTCAACAAGCGCTCCAACGGCAACAAGGAGATCGTGCTGAATTGGATCACCCCGCACCAGAAGTGGGGCATCCACAGCACGTACAGCGACAACCTGATCATGCAGACGCTGTCACGCGGCGGCCCGATCGTGTGGATCAGCGAGGACGACGCACGCAGCGCCGGCATCGAGGACAACGACTGGATCGAACTGTTCAACGTCAATGGTGCGATTGCCGCGCGTGCGGTGGTCAGCCAGCGCGTGATGTCGGGCATGGCGATGATGTATCACGCCCAGGAACGCATCATCAACGTGCCGGGCTCGGAGATCTCCGGCACCCGTGGCGGCATCCACAACTCGGTGACCCGCATCGTGCTCAAGCCTACCCACATGATTGGTGGTTACGCGCAGCTGTCGTACGGCTTCAACTACTACGGCACCTGCGGCACCAACCGCGATGAATTCGTGATCGTACGCAAGATGGACAAGGTTGATTGGCTGGATGGTGAAGACGCCGTTGTCGCCGCACGGGAGGTGGTGTGATGAAAGTACGTGCACAGATCGCGATGGTGTTGAACCTGGACAAGTGCATCGGCTGCCACACCTGCTCGATCACCTGTAAGAACGTGTGGACCTCGCGCGAAGGCGTGGAGTACGCCTGGTTCAACAACGTGGAAACCAAGCCGGGCATCGGCTATCCCAAGGAATGGGAGAACCAGGACAAGTGGAACGGCGGCTGGGTGCGTACCCGCGCCGGCAAGCTGGTGCCGCGTGCCGGTGGTCGTTGGCGGATGCTGGCCAAGATCTTCGCCAACCCGGATTTGCCGCAGATCGACGACTACTACGAGCCGTTCGATTTCGACTACCAGCATCTGCATGACGCGCCGGAAGTGAAGCATCAGCCGACCGCACGCCCGCGTTCGCTGCTGACCGGCGAGCGCATGGAGAAGATCGAGTGGGGCCCGAACTGGGAAGAAATTCTCGGCACCGAGTTCTCCAAGCGTTCACGCGACTACAACTTCGACCAGGTGCAGAAGGAGATCTACGGCGCCTTCGAGAAGACCTTCATGATGTACCTGCCGCGCCTGTGCGAGCACTGCCTGAATCCGGCATGTGTCTCGGCTTGCCCGTCCGGTGCCATCTACAAGCGCGAGGAAGACGGCATCGTGCTGATCGACCAGGACAAGTGCCGTGGTTGGCGCATGTGCGTGTCGGCCTGCCCGTACAAGAAGATCTACTACAACTGGAAGAGCGGCAAATCCGAGAAGTGCATCTTCTGCTATCCGCGCATCGAGATGGGCGAGCCCACCGTGTGTTCGGAAACCTGCGTGGGCCGCATCCGCTACCTCGGCGTGATGTTGTACGACGCCGACCGCATCGCCGAAGCGGCATCGGTGGCAGCAGAGAAGGATCTGTACCAGGCGCATCTGGATATCTTCCTAGACCCGGAAGATCCGGCCGTGATCGCTGCGGCGCGTGCCGAAGGCATTCCGGACAACTGGCTGGAAGCGGCCAAGCAATCGCCGGTGTACAAGCTGGCCATCGACTGGAAGCTGGCGCTGCCGTTGCATCCGGAATACCGCACGCTGCCGATGGTGTGGTACGTGCCACCGTTGTCGCCCATCCAGTCCGCCGCCGAGCGTGGCCATGTCGGCATGAACGGCGAACTGCCGGATGTCGCCTCGCTGCGCATCCCGGTGCGTTACCTGGCCAACATGCTGTCGGCCGGTGATGAAGCGCCGGTGGTACGTGCACTGGAACGCTTGATGGCGATGCGTGCCTGGCGCCGTGCCAAGAACGTGGACGGCGTGGAGGACACAACGGCACTGGACCAGACCGGTTTGACCGTGGCCCAGGCCGAGGACATGTACCGCTACCTCGCCATTGCCAACTACGAAGACCGATTCGTGATTCCCAGCAGCCATCGCGAGTACGCCAATGACGCATATGGTGAACGCGGCGGCTGCGGCTTCACGTTTGGAAGTGGTTGCAACGGCGACAGCCCGGCCGACCTGTTTGGCCAGCGCAAGAGCACCACGTATGCGGTTCATCCCAACCGCCAGCATCGGCATGAGGTGGCCAAATGAGCCTGCTTAAACTGATTGGCGTGCTGCTGGACTATCCGCGCGAAGAACTGTGGCAGCACGGTGAAGAACTCCTCGATGCCTGCGACGATCCGGCGCTGTCGCCGGCTCGCCGCAAGCAGCTGCGCGCCTTCGTGCAGCAGTTGATGGACAGCGACCCGCTGGATGCGCAGTCGGCCTGGCTGGCGACCTTCGACCGGGGCAGGGCGATGAGCCTGCTGCTGTTTGAACACATCCACGGCGAATCGCGTGATCGCGGCCAGGCCATGGTCGACCTGATCGATGCCTATCGTCGCAATGGTTTCGAGCTGGACGCGCGCGAGCTGCCGGACTACCTGCCGCTGTTGTTGGAATATCTGTCGCACCGGCCGCAGGCCGAGGCCAAGGATTACCTGCACCATGTCGGCCACATCGCCGGGATGCTCGCCGCACGTGCCGCCGAGCGTGAGCTGCCGCATGCGGTGCTGCTGGAGATTCTGGTTGAGGCAGGCGAAGGCAAGGTCAACCTGGCACTGCTGCGGCAACGTGCCAGCGAGGAAGTCCGTGACGACACCGTTGAAGTCATGGACCGGCTCTGGGAAGACGAAGCCGTGCGCTTTGGCAGTGAAGCGCCCTCACAGGATTGCAAACCGCCCCATCGTTCACCGGCCCGCGCCGCGCAGCAGGAGGCACAGCCATGAGTTATTTCCTGAATCAATTCGCTTTTCAGTTCTATCCGTATATCGCCGTGGCGGTGTTGCTGATCGGCAGCTGGGCGCGTTATGACAAGGCCATGTACAGCTGGCGCACCGGCTCCAGCCAGTTGTTGTCCGACCGCGGCATGCGGATCGGCAGCAACTGCTTCCATATCGGCATTCTGGCGATCCTGGGCGGCCATCTGGTGGGCCTGCTGACACCGCATGCGGTGTATGAGCAATTCATCACCTCGTCGCAGAAGCAGTTGCTGGCGATGGTGGTGGGGGGCTTCTTCGGCGCGTTGTGCTTCATCGGCATTCTGATCCTGCTGGTCCGCCGCCTGACCAACCCGCGCGTGCGCGCCACGGGCAGCTTCGGTGACACGCTGGTGCTGGTGCTGCTGTTTGCGCAGCTGTGCCTGGGCCTGATCAGCATCAAGGTGTCGGCCGGCCACATGGACGGTGGCGTGATGGTGATGTTGGCCGAGTGGGCACAGCACATCGTCACCTTCCGCGCCGGTGCCGCTGACTTCATCACCGACGTCCACTGGGTCTACAAGGCGCACATCTTCCTGGGCATGACCTTGTTCCTGATCGCACCATTCACGCGCCTGGTGCATGTGTGGAGCATCCCGGTCAGCTATCTGTGGCGTCCGTATCAGGTGGTTCGCCGCCGCCAGGCCACGCTGCGCTACGGTCCGAAGGAATAAGCCATGGGTAGCCTGCCAAGAATCCTGCCAATCACCGTCATCGACTCGGCACAGCCCGTGCCGGTCGAGGCCAGCCACCACCACGACGATGCGGATCAGCAAGGGCCGCGCTCGTTGGGGCAACCGGCACCCTGCAGCCTGTTCGTTGACGACACCCCCATCAACGAAGCCGACATCGCCCGCGAAATGCAGTTCCACCGCGCCATTCGCCCCGAGCAGGCCCGCGCCGATGCGGCCCGCGCTTTGGTGGTACGGGAACTGTTGCGTCGTGAAGCGCTGCGCCTGGGCCTGGATGAAGCACAGGGCGAGGGCCGCCAGACCGACGAAGAGGTGCAGATCCAGCGCCTGATCGAAACACTGGTGGAGGACCGGGTGCCGAACGAGGACGACTGCCGTCGTTATTTCGATCAGAACCTTGAGCGTTTCCGTGCCCCCGACCGCGTGCGCGTCCGCCACATCCTGCTGGCTGCGCCTGCCGACGACGTCGCCGGCAGGTTCAAGGCGCGTACCCAGGCCGAGCAACTCATCACCGAGTTGAACGAGCAACCGCATTTGTTCACTGACCTGGCATTGCGACATTCGCAGTGCCCCTCCAGCAGTGAAGGCGGCGAGCTGGGCTGGTTGCAGAAGGGCCAGACCACGCCGGAGTTCGACCGTCAGGTGTTTCGCCTGCGGCAGGGCTTGGCGGGCTTTCCGGTTGAATCGCGCTGGGGCTACCACGTGGTCACCGTTGATGAGCTGGAAACCGGGCAAGCGCAGACCTTTGAGCAGGTGCGTACGCACATCAGTGACTACCTGGAACTGCAGGTGCGTCAGCGCGAAGTGCAGCACTTTCTGCAGGAATTGAGCGAGCGTTATCCAGTACGCGGCCTGGCTGAAATTGAAGCCTTGGCCGAGTGAACTGACTTAATGAAGGAGTGGCGATGAGCCAGAGTCTGCAGATGGCATCCCATGGCGAGCAACAACGTGCGCTGTGGCTGAGTACCTTCGCCTTCACCGTGTGTTTTGCGGTGTGGATGATCTTCTCCATCATCGGTATCCAGATCAGCGAACAGCTGGGTTTGAACGACACCCAGTTCGGCCTGCTGATTGCGACGCCCGTACTGACCGGTTCGCTGAGCCGGGTGTTCCTGGGCATCTGGTCCGACCAGTTCGGTGGGCGCAAAGTGATGCTGTTGGTGATGCTGTGTGGCGCGGTTGCCACCTGGATGCTCACCTACGCGACAACTTACCTGCAGTTCCTGTTCGCGGCCCTGTGCGTGGGTATTGCCGGCGGCAGCTTTTCGGTAGGCGTTGCCTATGTGTCCAAATGGTTCCCGGCCAGCAAGCAGGGCACCGCGCTGGGCATCTTTGGTGCCGGCAATATCGGCTCGGCCGTTACCAAGCTGTTGGCGCCGATGGTGATGGTGGCCGCTGGCTGGACCATGGTCGCCAAAGTCTGGGCGGTGGGCCTTGCCGTTACCGCCATCCTGTTTTTCCTGTTCAGCAAGGACGACCCGCAGCTGGAGCAGCGGCGTCGTGATGGCGTCAAGCCAGTGCCGTTCGCCGAGCAGATGGCACCACTGAAAGACCTGCAAGTGTGGCGCTTCTCGCTGTACTACTTCTTTGTGTTTGGCGGCTTTGTGGCGCTGGCGCTGTGGCTGCCGCGCTACTTGATTGGTGCGTATGGCATGGATGTGGCCACCGCCGGCATGCTGGCGGCGTGTTACTCGATTCCCGCAAGTCTGTTCCGCGTGGTGGGCGGTTGGTTGTCCGACCGCATCGGCGCACGTCGGGTGATGTATTGGACGTTTAGTGTGTCGGTCATCTGCACCTTCCTGCTGGCTTACCCGGACACCGAGTATGTGGTGAAGGGCATCCACGGCGAGCTGCGTTTCCATTTGGCTATCGGCGTCACCATGTTCACGGTGCTGGTGTTCGTGTTGGGCTTCTTCATGTCGCTGGGCAAAGCAGCGGTGTACAAGCACATCCCCGTTTACTACCCCAAACATGTGGGCGCAGTGGGCGGTGTGGTCGGCATGATCGGCGGCCTGGGCGGCTTCATCCTGCCGATTGCGTTCGGCGCATTGAACGACGTAGTCGGTATCTGGAGCAGCTGCTTCATGCTGTTGTTCGTGGTGGTATCTGCGGCGCTGATTTGGATGCACTTCGCCATCCGTCGCATGGAACGCAGGCACTTCCCGCAATTGGACAAGGAAACCGATCTACCCGAAGCGATGGATGCTGCGCGGGCCACATAACACAGCCGCGCTTGATCCAGATCAGGGAATAGGACAGAAATCCACGCGAGGATAGCGGCATGTCAGTCGAGGCTCTCCCGTTGGAAGGCACTTTGTTGCGCAACTGCGTGTTGCATCAACCCCGCCATGTTCTGTTCCCCGCTGCCAGCCAGTTCAGCCCCGGCTTCGGTGAGGCGAGCTGGCGTGCAGCGATACGCGCCAGCAACGAGCACCTGATTCCCCGGGTGCTGACGCTGGGCTTCCAGGCATTCCGCGCCGGGCCGGCGGTTAACCCGGTCGCCTATCTACAGGCGCTGTTGTCCAGCTTGCAGTTGCAGGCCGCCGAGCTGGCCGAGGACCGGGAAGTCGCGGCCGTGGTGCTCCAGCTGGGGCTGGCCGAAGCCATGCCGCCGGCATTGCTGGCGCAACTGCTGGATGCGGTACCCCAATACCTGCGCACCGTTGCGCGTCCACAGGTGGAGGTGCGGGTGGATGCCGGCAGCGGCATTGCACCAGCGCAGCTTCGAGAGGTGGGCTGCACCCGCTTGAACGTGATCGACCGCGCGGGCGCACACGGGCCGGAGCTGCTGGCACAAGGGCAGAAGGCCGGCTTTACGGCCTGCTATTACCAGCTGCGGGTACCGGCTGCCGATGACAGCGGATTCCGGTCACGCCTGCAGGCGGTGCTGGCATTGGCGCCGGAACGCATCCTGATGCCGTCGCCATGTGCCTCAGTGGATTCACCATCGGCCGATGCCTGGTGGCAGGCGTGGACCGATGTATGCGCTGCCGGCTATCTGCCATTGGGTGGCGACCACTACCAGCGCGCCGACGGCAGCCCGCCTGCGCAACGCGGGGACGGCGCACGGCATTGCGACCTGGCAGGCGTCCCGCGTCGTGATCGCAGTGATTTCATCGGCATCGGTCTGGGTGCCTGCAGTCAGATTGGCGATGTCATCTGTCGGCAGGAAACCGACATGGCGCGCTGGCAGTCACGCTTGCAGGCCGGGCATAGCGGTGTTGTCGCCGGGCTCATCTTCTCAGAGCATGAGCGGCTGACTGATGAGGTGGTGCAAAGCATTGCCTGTGATCACGCATTGGATGTGGCTGCCTTTGAATGGCGCAACGGGTTGCCGTTTGATGAGTGCTTCGAAGAGGCGCTGGCCGAGTTGCCGGCGTTCATCGCACACGGCTGGTTGCGCTGGGACGGCAAGGTGCTGCACCTGCAACGTGAGGGGCAATTGTTGTGGCGTATGATCGCCGCGTGCTTCCGATCCACTACCGTCGCCGCATGATCCTTGAATGATGTCTGCTTCCCATCCTCCGCGTGGCGCGCATGCCACCCCCCCAAATCCTGCGGCAGCCAACGACGGTGACGAGCTGCGCTTCTGCAGCACCTGTGCGTTTTCCGATGCATGCGCATCACAGGGCTACGACAAGACCGCGCTGAACGAACTGCACGTGCTGGTAGACCATGTCGGTCCGTACCACGCTGGCGACTACATCTTCCGGGCGGGGGAGCCGTTTGATGCCATCGCCGCCGTGCGCGCAGGCATGGTCAAAACCTTCATCGATGACAGCCTGGGCAACGAGCAGATTCTGGGCTTTGCCTTGCCGGGTGAGGTGATCGGCCTGAACGCGATCCATGGGTCGCGCTATCCCTGCAACGCGGTGGCGCTGGATACGGTGCACCTGTGCCGTTTTTCGTTTCCCAAAATCAGCACCCTGGCGGGACGTATGCCGGGCCTGCAGACAAAGCTGTTCAGTCTGCTCAGTGCCGAGATCGGAAAGGCCGCCATGCTGGCGGCCAACTACCGCACCGAGGAGCGCATGGCTGCGTTCCTGCTCGACATCTCTGCGCGCTATGCGCGACGGGGGTTCTCTGCCACGCGTTTCAGCCTGACCATGAGCCGTACCGAGATCGCCAATTACCTTCGCATGGCCCCTGAGACTGCCAGCCGCGTACTGCGCAGGCTCAGTGATGACGGGGTTATAGCGGTCAAACAACGGGAAATCATTTTGCTGCAGCCCGAACGTCTGGCACAAATGGCAGCTAGCGACGACGCTTCCCCCTGACCCTCGCGGATCTCCCCATGAAAAAGCGCTATGCATTGCTGTTGATGTTTGCCGCAGGCGCATCCCATGCGGCCGACCTCACCGTTTCTGCCGCCTCCAGCCTGACCGAGAGCTTCCGCGACATTGCTGCTGCCTACGAAAAAGCAAACCCGGGCACCAAGGTTGATTTGAACTTCGCCGCCTCCGGCGTGTTGCTGCAACAGATTGCGCGCGGCGCACCGGTGGATGTGTTCGCATCGGCCGACCAGACCACGATGGATCAGGCCGCAGGGCAGGGGCTGTTGGAGGCGGGCAGCCGCCAGGTATTCGCCGAGAACACGCTGTGGGTGGTGGTGCCACCGCAAGCCAAGCAGCGGCCGACGTCGCTGGCAGCGCTGGCGGCACCGGCTGTTGAGCGCGTTGCCATCGGCAACCCCGACAGCGTGCCGGTCGGCCGCTACGCGCGCAGCGCGCTGCAGCAGGCGGGCATCTGGCCCGCCATACAGGCGAAAACCATCAGCACCCAGAACGTGCGTCAATCGCTGGATTATGTCGCGCGCGGCGAAGTGGATGCGGGCTTCGTCTACGCCACCGACGCGCAGGCCATGCCTGACCGCGTGCAGCGTGCCTTCCAGGTTCCCGTCGCCGGTGGCATCACCTACCCACTGGCGCAGATAAAGGGCAGCGACAATGCTGCTCAGGCACAGCGTTTCATCGCCTTCGTGCGCTCGGCGCAGGGGCAGGCCATCCTGCAGCGCCATGGCTTTGGCAGCCCCTGATTGATGGACCTGGACTGGAGTGCCCTGTGGTTGTCGCTGAAGGTGGCAGGCTGGGCCACTGCGATCAATCTTGTCGTGGGCGTGGGACTGGGCGCATTGCTGGCGCGCAAGCGCTTCCCCGGGCGTGAACTGCTCGACACACTGCTCACGCTGCCGATGGTGTTGCCGCCCACCGTGCTGGGCTATTACCTGTTGGTAGTGATCGGCCGCAACGGCCCGCTCGGTGCGTGGTTGCAAAGCACATTCGGCATCAACCTGGTGTTCACCTGGCAGGCGGCAGTCATTGCCGCAGCCATCGCCTCGCTACCGTTGGTGTTCAAGCCAGCACGCGCTGCGTTTGAAGATGTGGATGCTCAACTTGAGCAGGCTGCACGCACGCTTGGCGTGTCGGAGATGGCGCTGTTTTTTCGCGTGACCTTACCGCTGGCATGGCGCGGCATTCTGGCCGGGTTGTTGCTGGCATTCGCCCGTGCAATGGGCGAATTCGGCGCCACCATCATGGTGGCCGGCAGCATCCCGGGGAAGACGCAGACGCTTTCCATCGCCATCTACGAAGCCGTGCAGGCTGGCAAGGATGGCCGCGCAAATGTACTGGTGGTGCTGTCCTCGGTGGTCTGCATCACCGTGCTGCTGGTTGCCGCGCGGCTGGTAGGCCGCAGGCGGGGAGGGCAGCGCGATGTGGCTTGAGCTTGATGTCGCGCGTCATCTACAGGCAGCCGGCCAGCATTTCCAGCTACAGGTTGCCTTGCGATGTACGCAACGCAACGTGGTGCTGTTTGGGCCATCCGGCGCCGGCAAGAGCCTCACCTTGCGTGCCATCGCCGGCTTGCTGAAACCCGATAGCGGGCATATTCGCCTGCACAACCAGCTGCTGTTTGATGCAGCCAGCGGCCTGAACCTACCGCCACAACGGCGCAAGGTCGGCTACGTCTTCCAGGACTACGCGTTGTTCCCGCATCTCACCGTGCGCCAGAACGTTGCTTTCGGCCTGCACAAGGGTTGGCTCAATCCAGGTCGCAGTACCCACCACGAACAGGTTGAGCGCTGGCTGCACGCACTGCGCATCGATCATCTTGCACAGATGTACCCGCAACAGATATCTGGCGGGCAACGCCAACGTACCGCGCTGGCGCGCGCCTTGGCGCCGGGCCCGCAGGTGTTGCTACTGGATGAACCGTTCGCCGCGTTGGATCACGACCTGCGCAAGCATCTGCGGCAAGAGTTGGAAGCGGTGCTGGATGCCTCGGATATTCCCCTACTGCTGATTACCCACGACCCGCAGGATGTGGATGTGTTCGGCCAACAGGTAGTGCATTTGGCAGGAGGAAAGGTGAGGGGCTGAGCCTGCCTGCATAGCGATGGCTTCAGATCGGTGATGTCTAAATGTTCGTCTCGGCGGAAACATCTCGCTGCCTTGTGGTAGTGCAGCCCGTGGGTTGTTGATGTGTGAAGTGGGCTGAAATTGAACCTCAGGCACGTGCCTGTCATCAGGATGGCAGTGACTCTCCGAACTGTGCATCATGCGTGGGTTCCCCTGCGGATTTCCTGCCGAGATGAAACTGCACTTCAAGCTCGAATTCCTACTGGTATGCCTTACTGCTCTTGCCGGTATCGGATGTGACCATCGCGCTGCTGTTGTCACGGATACAACAGCGCCGCCGCTGCATATCGTGCCCATCCCCGCGTCGATGGACGTCACCGCCGGCGAGCTGCGGCTCGCCGCTGCGACCGTGGAGGGCAGGGCCGCCGCGCCCAATGCAGGGAGTGCACTGGACGCACTGCTGGCAGGTTTGAACATCAACACCCAAGATGCCACTGCAACGCCGATCCGCTTGCAGCTGGTGGATGATCCCGCGCTGGGTGAGGAAGGCTATCGCCTGGTGATCGATGATGCGATCCAGCTGAGTGCGCGGACCGACACCGGCCTGCTGTATGCCGTGCAGAGCCTGCGCCAGTTGCTGCCGGCCAGGGCCCAGGCGGAATACCGCCTGCCTAAGGTGGTGATCAACGATGTGCCGGCGTATTACTGGCGCGGCATTTCGCTGGACGTGGCCAGAAGCTTCCTGTCGGTCGAGTACCTGGAGAAGCACATCGATCGCATGGCGCTGTTCAAATTGAACCGACTGCATCTGCATCTGACCGACGACCAGGGCTGGCGCATCGAGATCAAGCGTTACCCGAAGTTGGTGGAAATCGGTGGCGGCAGTGCGGTGAAGGACGGGCGTGCGGGCTATTACACGCAGGAGCAACTCAAGCATCTGGTCGCCTATGCGCAGGCGCGCGGCGTCACCATCGTGCCGGAGATCGACATGCCGGGGCATGTGCAGGCAGCGTTGGCCTCGTACAACGAGCTGGCCTGCGATGACGTGAGCAATCTGGCAACCTATTCCGGTGTGAAAGTCGGTTTCAGCGTGTTCTGCCTGGAAAAGCCCGACGTCGTGTATCCCTTCGTGCGCAATGTGCTGGAAGAAGTGGTCGCCATCTTTCCCTCTGCCGAGATCCATATCGGCGGTGATGAAATCAAGCATTCGCTGTACGCCGATTTCGTGGCACGTACCGCGAAGATGGTGGATGAGATGGGTCGTACCCCCGTCGTCTGGGAAGAAGGCTCGGTGGCCGACATGAAACCCAACGTGCTGCTGCAGTTGTGGAATGACGACTATGCCATTGACGCGGCGGTGGCGAAGGGACATCCGTTGATCTTGTCGCCCTGCTCGTATCTGTATATCGACCACGGCAACTATGCGGGCCAGCCCGGTGCCGATTGGTGTCGCAAAGAGGGTCTGCCGTTGAAGCGGCTCTATGGCTTCGATCCGGCACCGTTCAAGAGCGCGGTGGGTATTGAAGCGGCGTTGTGGACGGAGTTCGTGCACACCGATGCGGCGGTGGACGATCACCTGTGGCCGCGTCTGGCGGCAGTGGGCGAGATCGCCTGGAGCCCTGCAGGGCAGCGTAACTACGACGGCTTCGTGCAGCGCATGGGCGCGTTGCGCCCGCAGCTGGATGCGCTGGGCGTTCACTATTACGCCGAACCGGATCTGGGTTGGGCGGATGCGAAGCCGGCGCACTGAAGATTGATCAAAAAGCCCCGCAGATGCGGGGCTTTTTTTTCTGTAGGGGGGATAGGCGAGGAGTGCTTGCTGTTCTCGTCGTGGATTGAAACGGTGCCCCGCGCAAAGCCGACCTTCGTGCCACGGAATGCTCGGCAAGGCGCTGAGCGAATTTACGAAGGGTGGTGATTGCAGCGAGGTGGATCAACGCGTCGCAATTCCATAGCACTGTGACCGCACAGCCGCTCAACCCAACGGTGCGCACATCGAGAGCGGGGTTGGTACGCCGATGCTGCAATTACTCGACCCGCGACGATTGCACCGCAACACCTCACACGGAAGCAGAAACGGAAAAACCGCCCTTGCAGGCGGTTTCCGAAAGCAGTCGATGGCCGTGTCAGCCCATCGGCAACAACCTCATCAATAGTCGAAGCGGACGCGCAGACCGACCGTGCGCGGGTCGTTCCAGTAGGCACGGATGAAGCCACCCGCATCGTCAGCCCAGTTCTTGCTCATCTTGTCGGTGGCGTTGAGCACGTACAGCTCGGCGCGCCAGAACGACGGCGATTGCAGGCTCAGGCTCGCATCGACGGTGGCATAGGCTTCCTGTGCATCGGAGACGTGCGCGTTGTCCAGGTTGCGCAACGTGAAGTACATCTTGTCCTGCCACTTCACGTTGAGCCATGGCACCAGCTCATAGCCGTTGCCGAACTTGAACGTGTGCGACACGTTGACGCCAGCGGTGAACTTCGGCGTCATCGGCAGATGGTTGCCGGTGATGTCGTAGATCTGGCGGCCGGCCAGTGTCGGGTCCGAGCCGGTGTACGGATCCGGGCAGGGCACCGCGCCGAATTCTTCGCGCACGCCGCAGTTCCACTCGTCGCTGAAGGTCGGGTAGTCCTTGATCTTGCTGTTGATGTACGAGAAGAAGCCGCCGATGCGGGTGTTGGGCGTGGGCAGGTAGTCCACTTCCACTTCCAGGCCCGGGATGTTCACGACACCCACGTTGACGGTCTGCCACTTCTTGACCACGTCGCAGGTCGGGTCCCAATCCGGGCACGGCTCGTTGACGTGCACCTTGGCGGCGAAGAAATCGCCGGTGACCTGCATGTCCTTGTAGCGGCTGTAGAAGGCGGTGACCGACAGGCTCATGCGCTTGTCCAGTAGCAGGCCCTTGTAGCCGATTTCCAGGTTGGTGACGGTTTCCGGCCGGTACGGGAAGAACGTGTACTGCGGGCCGGCAGGACCGTCCACGCAGACCTTGCCGTCGCAGATATCGTCCTTGTCACCGAAGCCGCCCGCCTTGTAGCCGCTGGACAATGAGGTGAACAGGATTTCGTCGTCGGAAAGATCCTTGGTCAGGCCCAGGCGATAGGTGAACTTGCGCCAGGAAGCGGCGTTGGCGTTTTCGGCCGGCGGTCCCCATAGCTTGTAGGCGTCTATGCCGCCGAACGGTCCCATCTTCTCGGTCAGATCACGGCCGTTATGCGGGCGGAAGCCCGGCTCGCCCGGCGTACCCGGGTTGTACAAGCCGTTGTAGTACGCCGTGGAGGTGCTGTCCCAACCGCCATAGACCTGACCACCATGGTCGGTCTTGGAATCGCGGCTGTAGCGTCCGCCGATCGTTGCGGTCCAGGTCGGCGCGAAGTGCCAGTCCGCCTGCGAGAAGATCGCCTTGGCATCGATCTGACGATCGGGCTGGTGATAGAACTGGCTGATCGGGTAACCGAACGGCGCGTTGACCAGCATTTCCTGCGCGTAGTTGATGGCGTTCTTTTCGCGCATCCAGAACAGGCCGGATACCAGATTCAACCGTTCGCTCTGATGCTTGAACTGCAGTTCGTGGACGAACGACTTGTACTTCGAATCCAGGGTGATGGAGGTGTTGTCACGCACCGGCCAGACGCCCCAGTCGCCGTCCGCCGTCACCGGCAAGGTGGCGGTGACCTGCGATGGAATCTCGTGATAGCCGCCGTCATCGTCGGAGATCTGGAACCGCTTCTGCGTGGCGAGGGCGACGCTGTACTCGATGCTGTTGGTGTCGCTCAGGAACCAGTTGAGGTTGGAGCGCAGCGTGTCGATGGACATGTCGGTCCTGCCGGGCACGTTGATCTTGACGTCCCACTTGCCGCCTTCGCAGGCGAAGCGCGTGCCGGCCGCCTGATCGCAGTCCTTCATGCCGACTTGGCCAGCACCGGAGTTCTGGAACTTCTCATAGGCCAGCAACCACTCGACGTTCTCGGTGAAGGCGAAACGTGCGGCGATGCGCGCGGCCCACTCGTCGCGGTTGTAGTAATAGTCGCTGCGCGAGACCTTCTTGTTGCGGCGCTGGTCCACATCCGGAATGCCGTCGGCGATGAAGCCGCGCTCGGGGATGTCGACATCGGTGAAGTCCTGCTTCTGGTCGATCCAGCCATCACGCTCGACCTTGGTGGCGGACACGCGCAAGGCAAAGCGCTCGCTCACCGCGAAGTTCTGAATCAGGTTGAGCTGGCGCAGGTTGTAGCTGCCCAGTTCCACTTCGGTGCTGCCGAACGTGGAATCAAAGCGCGGCTTGGCCGGGATGATGTTGATGCTGCCGCCGGTGGAGTTGCGGCCAAACAGCGTGCCCTGCGGGCCACGCAGCACTTCGACCTGGTCCACGTCGAACATCAGGGCCAACGCGCCCTGCGGACGCGGCGAGTACAGGCCGGCCACATGCAGGCCCACGGCCGGATCGCCGATCTCGGTGAAGTTGTTGGCGCCGATACCGCGGATGCTGACCTGCACGCCGGAATCCGGGCCGGAAGCGATCTGCAGATTCGGCATGCTGCCGGACAGGCCACGCACGTCGCGGATGCCTTCGCGGGTCAACGCTTCCTGGGTGACGGCGGTGACGGTGACCGGGGTCTTCAGCAGGTCCGATTCAACGCGGGTGGCGGAAACGCGTACGGTTTCCAGCGTGGTCTGGGCCTCGCCGGTGTTGGTTTTTTTCGCTTCTTCCGCCGTGCTGGATTGCGCCAGCACCGGCGCGGCGGTACAGCTGATCAGTACCGCTGCCACCGCGGCGGCGAGGCCGGTCGGTCGAACAGCGCTGGGATGCTTCTTCATCATTGGCTCCTGTTTGTACGGCGACTCGGGCCGGTGGCCCGTGCAGTGGCTGGTGCAGTTGCCCGATCAGGGCGAGGCGGGGGTGTTCTTCCTGGAGTACACGGTCTGGTTGCGCACCAGCGGCCTAGCCCAGGCACTGACGCTGAGGATGTAAAGCAGGGGGATGAAAACCAGCGACAGGCCAATACGCAGGCCCCAGTAGTCGGCGACGAATCCAATCAACAACGGCACGATGGCGCCGCCGAGGATGCCGCTGCACAAGATTCCCGAGAACGCGCCGTGGTGCTGACTGACCGAATTCAGCCCGAGCGAGAAAATCACCGAGAACATCACCGACAAGAAAAAGCCTGCAGCGGGGAAGGCGAGAAGAGAGATGGCTGCAGGGCCAAAAAGAGCGAAAGCGAGGCTGGCGATGGCAAGCGTGGAGAACAGCGCCAGCACCAGTTTTGAATCCAGCAGTTTCAGCAGGCCCAGGCCGGTCAAACAGCCCAGTGACATCAGGCCCCAGAAACGGCTGACGGCGATGGCGCCTTGTTCAGTGGCCGACAACCCGTGGTAGCTGTGCAGGAACTGCGACATCCAGTTGGCGATGGACTGCTCGGTGCCGACGTAGGCAACGATGGCCAGGAAGAACAGGCGCACATCGCGGCGCTTCAGCAGGCTGCGATACGCATCGCGGCTGCCGGCACGTTCGTCTTCCTTCAGTTCCACCCTCGGCAGCGGCAGCTTGTAGTTGAGCAGGGCCAACAGCACGAACGCAGCGGCGAAGTACCAATAGAAGTTCAACCAGGCCAGCGATTGGCCGTCCATGCCCGGGCGTTGCATGTAATAGCGGAAAACCAGCGGGCTGAGAAACGACGCCAGCCCGAACACCAGCTGCGCCATTACCGAGAAGAAGGCGAAATGCTGCTCGCCACCGGCGGTGCGCATCAGTGGATTGATCACCACCTGCAGCAAGGCCATGCCCAGGCCGATGACGAACAAACCGGCTATCACCGAGAAGTAGCCCGGTATCAGCGCGATGGCCAGCGCGCCGATGAAGTTCAGTGCGAAGGCGGTGAACAAGGTGAAGCGCGTGCCGCGTATTTCAATCAGCAAGCCGCCTGGTATCGAGATCAAACCGTAGGCCAGGAAGAACGAGAATGGCATGAAGCCGGCCATGGTCAGGCTCAGCTTGAAATCCTGGATGGCGATGGGCATCAGCGGCCCGATCAGGTTGGTGATGAAGGAGATTGCGAACCAGATCAGGAGGATGTAACTGATGATCAGCGGGCGGTGCTTCATGGTCGCTTCTCCGGGCTCAGAGTTACGGCTGCAGACAATGGGAGAGTTCGCCTGCGGCGATGCTCTTGCGCGGGAAGCGGGGCAGGATCGCGGCGGCGGTTCGGCAACCGGCAGCAAGTGCGTCGTGCAGGTTCGCCTGGTTCAAACGCGCCGCCAGATAGCCGGTGTTGAAGCTGTCGCCGGCGCCTACGGTGTCGAAGATCTCAGCGGTTACTTCGGTGGCGAAGTGAACGCTCTTGCCATCAACGTGGCCCAGCGCACCGGCGGCGCCCAGCTTCACGATCAGGTTGGCGCCGGGTTTGAGCAGGCTGGCGACACGCTGCACGGCAAGCTCCAGATCCTGGTTGCCGGCGATGCTCATCACCTCCAGCTCGTTGACCAGCAGGTGGTCGCAATGGCGCAGCCAGCTTTCGACTTCCTGATGCACCTGCGGGGTCCAGCCTTCCGGCGGCCAGCCGGTATCCAGCGCTACTTGATAGCCGCGAGCCGAGGCTTCGGCCAGCAGCTGACTGAACTGGCTGCGCAGGTCGGGCAGCAGGAATGGGGCGGTGAACAACGCAATGCTGCCGGCGGCTGCCTGGGGCAGGTGCGCCAGCACGAAGGCGGGGGTCAGGTGCTGCAGATGCCCGCAGCTGGTGAAGAAGGTGCGCTCGCCATCGGCGTGCATCAGGCCGACCGACATGGTGGTGTCGCTGGCGCAGGTCTGCAGCTCGACGCGGATGCCGGCCAGCTGCAGCAGCAGCCACTGGGCCAGGTCATCGTCGCCGATGGCGCCGATCAGGCGCGGGCTCAACCCGAGATGGCGGGCGGCGAGGGCGGAGTTGGCCGCCGAACCACCGGCACGCAGCTCGCTGCGAGGCAGCAACTGTTCGGTGCCGACCTTGGGCCAACCGTCCAGCGTGCCCAAAACCAGGTCCACGCTGACGTCGCCGATGATGCTGAACTGGGGCTGATCGTGCTTCATGGGGCGACTATAGTCACCCCGATTCGGCACTGTCAATAAAAATATCCAATGGAAGTTTAATTAAATGCGACGCCCTCCAAAGGACGTGCGATGGCCGAGCAGTTCGGCGGCTAGGGCCTCGTCGCTGTCGTCCTTGCGCACGCCTTCCAGGCGCGGGGACAGCAGCTCGTGGATGGGCAGCACGGCGGCGCCGAGCAGGGAGCAATCCTCCTCACGCAGCGAGATCATGATGCGTGGCAGCTCCGGATCGGGACGACCGCGTACCGAGCGGTGCAGAGGCTGGGCCAGATCGACCAGGCGCTGGACCAGCTTCTGCGGCGCCGATCCGCCAATGACGATGGTCTGCGGATCGAGCATGTTCTCGATCATGCAGAGGGCATCGCGCAGGCGCTGCGCAGCCTGCTGGCACCACTGCTGCAGCGGTTGGTCGTTGGGGTCGTCTAGCCGGTCGAGCAGGTCCGGCGTGCGGATCTGTCCATCATCCAGTCCCAGCGCCTCGGCCAGTGAATGCAGCGACAGGTAGCGCTCAAGGCAGCCCTGATTGCCGCAATAACAGGGCGTGCCGCCGGGCACGACCGGCACATGGCCGATCTCGGTGGCGTTGCCATCGGCGCCGCGATAAGTGTTGCGACCCACGATCAGCGAGCCGCCCAGGCCCACGCTCAGGTGCAGATAGAAGAAGTTGTCCAGGTGCCGGGCGACGCCGTACAAGGTCTCGCCGAGTGCGCCGGCGACGCTGTCGACGCTATGGAACAGGGGCAGGCCGGTGGCTTCCTGCAGCTGGTCGAGGATGGACAGGTCCTTCCAGCCTTCCAGTGCGGTGGGGCCGACAAAACTCAGCTCGGTATCGCCCAGCGGGCCCGGCAGGGCCACGCCGATGCCCCAGAGCCGCGCGTTGGCTTGCCGGCGCAGCTTAGCGACCAGCTCCAGCAGGCCGGCCAGTAACTGCGAGCGATCACAGCCCTGCAGCTGCACTTCGCAGCGCGCTTCGATCTGGCCGAGCAGGTTGACCAACGCGCCAGTGGCGCGGCCCGGTTCCAGGCTGATGCCAATGGATTGGCCAGCGTCGGGATTGATCTCGAAGGCAATGGGCGGCTGGCCGCGCGTTTTGAGGTCTTTCTGCCGGCGCGAGACGATCAGGCCGATCGACTCCAACTCATTGGTGATGTTGGCCACCGTCTGCGGGCTGAGCGAAACCTTTTCCTGGATGTCCTTGCGCGAGGCCGCGCCGTGCTGGCGGATGAAATCCAGCACGAGGCGGCGGTTGTAGGGGGCGCTGGATTGCTGGGTGGCGCCGCGGCCAATGTTCATAGGCGTTGAAACCGATTGAGCGTAGGGGAGGGGGTATCTGTATTATTCATACATCCACGTGAAGTATTTATTGACGGCGCGTGACGGTATGGCTAAGTTTCGATCCCTAGTCTATCCGGAACCGTGCCGATGACCTCTTTGCCGCATTCCCGCAAGACCGGAGTTCAAGTAGTCGCCGCGCTGACGCTGGCGTTGTCGACCCTGCTGCACGCACCGCCTGCCATTTCGGCGGCGTCCCCGACGCCAACGACCACCGTGTCGGTGAGCCTGCCCACCGAGCCACTGCTGGTGCAGATCAACCAGGTAGCGCTGGAACGGCACGGCCCGAAGCGGGCGATTGTCGAATATGCGGGCGAAGCCGGAGAGGGCAGCTACACCGTGCTGCGTGATGGCAAGCCGGTACAAAGCGGCGATCTGCAACCGCTGCAGCCGTTCGCCGAGTGGAGTCCGGGCAAGCGCTATTTCAGCGTCGACTTTTCGGATGTCGAGCAGAGCGGCCAGTACCAGGTAGATGTGCGCATCGGCAAACAGCATGCAGTGTCGGCACCGGTGCCGGTCCGCGACAACGCAGCTTTCGCCACGACCGGCGCGCAGCTGCTGGGCTACTTCCACCGCAGCCGCCACACCGATGCCGCCGACCGCGACCTGCGCATCTTCGAGACCTCGCGCAAGGTGAATGTCTGGGGCGGTTGGCAGGATGCCGGCGGCGACAAGGGCAAGTACCTGTCGCACCTGGGCTACGCAAATTATTTCAATCCGCAGCAGGCCTCGATGGCGGCCTGGGTGCTGGCCTATGGCGCGCATGCACGCAAGCCGTTGTTTGCCGCGCAGGGACTGCAGACGCAGGTGGAAGACGAAGCATTATGGGGCGCGGATTATCTGCATCGCACGCTGGATGCGGAGGGCTACTTCTACACCACGGTGTTCGACCAGTGGGGCACGCCGGGCGTGGAGCGCATGGTCACCGGTTATGAAGGCTCGGCCGGAACCTTCACCACCTTGTATCGCTCGGCATTCCGCGCAGGGGGCGGCATGGCGATTGCCGCATTGGCGCGCGCCTCAATGCTGGCCAAACAAACCGGACGTCATGGTGAATTCGACGGGGCGAGTTATCTCGCCGATGCGCAGCGCGCCTATGACCACCTGCGCAAGTTCAACCCGCAGTACTGCGCCGATGGCAAGGAAAACATCATTGATGACTACACCGCGCTGATGGCACTGGTGGAGTTGCACAACGCCACCGGCGAACAGCGCTATCTCGACGACGCACGCACGCGAGCAACGAGTCTGATGACACGTCAGCAGGCCGATGGTGGCTTCATCAGCGATGGCGGAAGTCGTCCTTACTACCATGCCGCCGAAGCGGGCCTGCCGGTCATCAGCCTGTCGGCCTATGTCGATATCGAAACCGATCAGGCGCGGCGTGAGCGCGCATTGGGCGCCATCGGTTCGGCACTCAAACACGAATTGGCCATCACCCAGTCCGTCGCCAACCCTTACGGCTACGCTCGCCAGCGCTTCCAGCTGACGCAGGACGGAAAGGCTGCAGGCGAGGTGCTGGAAGGATTCTTCATCCCGCATCGCAATGAAACCGGCTACTGGTGGCAGGGCGAAAGCGCGCGACTGGCGTCGCTCAGTGCGGCCATGGTCATCGGCGGGCGCAAGCTGGCCGCGAACGGCAAGGCGGGATATGGCTTGACTGCCGACCAGGCCGGCTATGCGCAGAGCCAGATCGACTGGACCCTGGGCCGCAACCCTTACGGTATCTCCATGCTTTACGGCTTTGGTCAGAAGAATCCGCCCACCGTGCTGGAAAGTGCGGGTGAGATGTTCAACGGCGGCATCTCCAACGGCATCACCGGTGCTCCGGGTAGCGATACCGGTGCCGGCATCAGCTTTGCGCCCGGCCCGGATTCAGAACAATGGCGCTGGGTGGAGCAGTGGATTCCACATACCACCTGGATGCTGTTTGCGGTCGTGGCGATGAGTGAGGATTGAGACAAAACTGGGCGGGCATACGGCGCTCGACTGGAGGTTCGGCCTTGCAACTCTGCGGGCAGTGCCCGCACCGCGGCTGAAAATTTTTCAAATTGCTTTGCTTTCTCAGTCGCCGGCCGGGCCCTACGCGCATAGGGTGGCTACTTAGGTGTTAACTACCAATCTAAGCGCATCGTTTCCCGACGTCATCGGTCCTGTAGCGTGAGTGCGGAACACGGAGACTGTTTCGACCAAATGGTTCGCTTGATCCTCCATCGAACGCGCAGCGGCGGTAGCTTCTTCCACGAGAGCGGCATTCTGCTGAGTGGTTTCGTCCATCTGCATTACCGTCTGATTAACTTGTTCGATCCCAGAGCTCTGTTCCTGGGACGCGGAGCTGATCTCGGCCATGATGTCGGTAACTTGCTGCACTGAGCTGACAATTTCCCCCATGGTTGCGCCGGCCTTTTGCACTAGAGCCGCACCTTCTGACACCTTTTCAACGGAATTTTCAATCAAGCCCTTGATCTCCTTTGCAGCGCCAGCCGAACGTTGAGCTAGTGTGCGTACTTCTGAAGCAACCACGGCAAAGCCGCGGCCTTGTTCGCCAGCCCGCGCCGCTTCCACTGCAGCATTGAGTGCAAGGATGTTGGTCTGGAAGGCAATGCCGTCGATGACACTAATGATGTCTGCGATTTTTCTTGAAGAAGTTTCGATGTCACCCATGGTGATCACGACTTGCCCAACGACCTGTCCACCCTGCGAGGCAACACCGGCAGCGCCTTGGGCAAGTTGGTTCGCTCGACGGGCGTGTTCCGCATTCTGACGCACAGTGGAAGTCAGCTCTTCCATCGAGGCTGCCGTTTCTTCCAGATTCGCTGCCTGTTGTTCGGTGCGGCGGGACAAGTCATTGTTGCCGGTAGCAATCTCGTTGGCGGCAAGGTTGATCGCTGAGGCGGAGTGCTGGATGCGTCCAACGATGCTGGTCAGCTGGCTTACCGTTGCGTCGGCATCATCCTGCATGCGTGCGAACACGCCGTGGAATTCACCGTGCATGCGCACGGTGAGATCGCCGCGTGCAATGGCTTGCAGCAGGTTGGAGACCTCCGAGAGATTGCCATCGGTGGTGTCCATTAGGTGATTCAGGCTCACGACCATCTCGCGGAAGTCGTGTTGATAGCTATCTACCTCGCCACGCTGAGTGAAGTCTCCCTGCGCAGCAGCGGTAGCAAGGCGCTTGATCTCACCGTTGATGGCACACAAACTGACTTTGACCGCATCTACTGCATCGGTCAGCACCTTTTTTTCGCCGGGCAACCGTTCAATATCGACACTGAGGTCGCCCAGCGAGTAGCGCTTGATAACATCCAGAGCGGAGACGATCAGGCGCAGGTGCGAGGCTACCAGTGCGTTGTTTTCCTTAACCATCACGCCGTAGTCGCCAGGAAAGATGGTTTCGTCCATGCGATAGCTGATAGTGCCGGCTTCATGCTGCTGTGCCATCTCGCGTTGCGCTGCGATCACGGCCTGTAGCTGCGTTTGCATGCGTTGCATTGAGGACAACAACGCGCCCATTTCGTCGTCGCGCTGGATACGGATCCTATTGTCCAGCTTGCCGGCGGCGATATCGTCCGAGACACGTACAGCCTCGCCAAGCGGGGTGAAAACAAAGCGGCGCAACAGGATGTACAAGGCTCCACAAAGCAGTAACGCAGCTATCAGGCCGACTGCGGCGATGGTCCACAACAGTGCTCGCGCCTGTTCCATCAATAGTGCACGTGGGACGACAATGCCGAAAGCGAATGTCGGGCCGGTATCGCCGATCTTCAGAGGGACATAGGTCTCCACCACCTCCTGATCGAGTGCTGCATCGTGGCGCTGCTCGAAAGCGATGTTGCCTTTACTGATTTGCGCGAGGATGGCGCGGGTTTCGGCATCGTCGGCCTTGCTCCCAACCCGGGCTGGATCTCGGTCAGCGATAATGGTGCCGGCCGGCGAAAGCAGGCGAACGTAACCCTGCTGCATCGGATGCATTTGCGAGAGCCGCTCTTGCAGGGACTGCAGAGCAAAATCTACCGTGGTCACCCCAAGGAATCGATCATTCTCGATGATCGGCATAGCCAAGGTGGTCATCAATACCTTTTTACCGCCGATCTCGTAGCTATAAGGCTCCAATACGGCAGGTTTAAGTGTCGAACGAGGCTGCAGATACCAATCACCGTTGCCCGGGACTTCGTAATCGCGCAGGGCTTCCTGTACCGGTTGACCATTCTGCCAGGCCCAGTAGCTCATGAAACGGCCGGTCTCATCATGACCCTCAGCATTGGTGAATTCTGCATCCTTCCCATCGAATGCGTCTGCTTCCCAAAGAGTTCCCACGCCTATCCATTGCGAATTGGCCTGCAGCTGCTGCTGGATCATGCGCGAAGCGCTTTGACGGGTAAGTGCACCGTCCTGGCGCAGACTCAGGAAGTTGCCGGCCAGGATCTGATCTGACTCGAAGCCGCGACCGAGTTCGGCCGAAATGCGTTGTGCCTCAAGGTTAGCCATATTCTCCAGCGTTGCACGCGAAGAAGACATCAGAGCATCGCTGCTGCGCAGGTAGATGAATAGCGCGGTCAGGCCGAAGGCGAATGTTGCAACCAAAGCAGTCCCCAGCATGAGGCGCATGGCGATGCTGCGGGTGAGGGAACGTCGAAGAGAAGACATTGCTGCTACCGGCTGGGATGGAGGAATGGGTTGATCCATCAGTACATCGGCAGAAGCTGGTGAGGCTTGAGCGGAAAGCCGCAGCGATACCTCCTACGGGGACGGTATGGAGGCTTTCAGGGTGCCGGGGGGCCGTTGCTCTGGAGAGAGAAGGATGCTAAGGAAGACCGAAGAAACGAGTCCCCGGCAAGCAGGCGTTCGCCTTGGTCAAGGGGTCATAGGCTATCGTTGCCAATGTTGTCAAAGGGGCGCGCTATTCGGCTCGAAACTGCCTGACTGGAACCGTCGAGCGCATCAGCCAGGGCCCAGTGAACGATGAGATCGTGCTGGATGTCGGCAATGGCTGTTCTGTAGTGGCAATCATCACCCGCCAAAGCACACAGGCACTGGAGTTGAAGCCGGACGGAAAAGCGACCGCGCTGTTCAAGGCGTCCAGCGTGATCGTCGGCGTGCCGGGTTGAGCTGATCCGTCGGTTGTTGCGGTGAAAATGCAAAGGCTTGATGCTGCAGGTATGGGCCGTTCTCAACATAGAAGGTATTCCGCGAAAGAGGCGCGGACACATATGCAGGCAGCCAGCATCCCCAAAACCCACGCATCATTTCTGCACCGTGCGCTTCCTCTACTTCAGGCCGATACGCGCATCGTCGGCGTTGCCGCCGCCGGTTCATACGCAAATGGCAAGATGGACGAATTCAGCGATCTGGATATGGTCATTGCCGTGGACCCTTCCTGTATAGCAGCGGTGATGGACGAGCGGCACCGCATCGCGGCCGAGTTGGGGCCATTGGTAGCAGCGTTCACCGGTGAGCATGTCGGCGAGCCACGGGTCCTCATCTGCCTGTATGACGGGGAGGACGGCAACGCACCGCTTCATGTGGATCTCAAGTTTGTTTCACTTTCCGACGTCGCCACCCGCGTGGATGACCTGCTCGTACTTTGGGAGCGTGATGGTCAACTGAGCCGGGCACTGCAGGCCGAAGTGCCTCACTTTCCGGCCCCGGACCTGCAGTGGATCGAAGATCGCTTCTGGGTGTGGATCCACTACGCGGCGCTGAAAATCGGGCGCGGCGAGCTGTTCGAGGCGGTCGATTTTCTTGCGTTTCTGCGTGCTCGGGTACTCGGGCCACTCATACTCGTTGAAGCTGGAGCACAACCAGCAGGCGTGCGCCGCGTTGAAACGGCGGCGCCATTGCGTGCGGCACAGCTTCAGTGCACCGTGGCTGCCTATAATGCTGTTTCATGTATCGGTTGCCTCCATGCAGCCGTCGAACTGTATCGCGCGCTTCGGGGCTCGGCAGGCAAGGGGGATGTGGTTGCCAATGAAGCAGCGGAGAGTACGGCAATGGCCTATTTGGCAGGCGTGGTTGCGCGCTGATAGTTTGTTCAAGCCACAGCGGCTTCGTGGATCGGCACCGAATGCCCGGCCGTAATGTGATCAGCCCTGAATTGCCTTTGGAGAGGTTTCGCATGTCGTCTTCCCCGCACTTGCCTGTCGCTGCTTTTGCTCGAGTTGTTCGCCGGTGTCTGCCACGCGCAGCATCGAATGGCGTCAAGGTTTTGGGGCTTGGGTCCGTGCTGTCGATACTGGCCTTTTCAGTGTGCGCTGAGCCGCTGGTAAGCACCCGCGATGTCGAGCGGTTCTACGCAATCTACGATGCCGCCGATGGAAAGCCGACGGCCGAACAGCTGCAGCGCGACTATCTGGATCAGGGCACTGATGGCCTGAAACACTTTGCCAGCATCCGCAAGATCACCGGTGAACGCATCGCCAAGGCCATCAACGACCGGCCTGAAATCTACGTGCGTGCACGCGAATGCGTTGCGGCATTGCCCGCTGCCAAGGTGCGCGT
Source organism: Stenotrophomonas sp. Iso1 (assembly GCF_027497995.1). Classification (GTDB taxonomy): domain Bacteria; phylum Pseudomonadota; class Gammaproteobacteria; order Xanthomonadales; family Xanthomonadaceae; genus Stenotrophomonas. The sequence continues at coordinate 2,000,491 of NZ_JAODBT010000001.1, forward strand.
GGGTAGCGCATTGAATCGTTTTTCCGAGCTGTATTCAGAGGCACAATTTCCGCCCGTTACGATCTCGGTGGGGCGCGGCCGACCGGTGGCGGTTGCCGGCCCGAATGACGGCATCAACATCGGGTTGGAGGCGTTGTGTGCAACCACCTTCATCAATCCAAATGTCGAGGACCGTCTGGTCCGCGTCATGGTTCACGAGTTCATCCATGTTCAACAGAACCCGGAACTGACCGACAAGGAGAATCCCACGGTTCTTGATTTGTCGGTTGTCGAAGGCTCGGCCGAATTTGTGACGGAGTTGCTCACCGGTGATGTCGCCTACGCTTACATGGCTGACCTGGTGAAGGGAAAGGAGCGGGATATCGAGACGAGATTCCAGGCGGAGATGGCTTCCACCGATCTGTCGAACTGGCTGTACAACTCCACCGCCACCAATCCGCAGGACCTGGGCTACTGGGTCGGCTACCGGATCTCCAAGGCCTACTATTCCAACGCCAAGGACAAGCGCAAGGCGCTGCAGGAACTCATCACGATGCGTGATGCGCGAACGATACTGGACAGTAGTGGATGGAAGCCGGGAGTTGAAATCGAGTGAGGCTCGCGGCGTTTGCTGGTGTCAACCAACGCTGATCCTTGTCGATAAGCCGATTGAACGGACGAACTGGAATCAGACCAAGTGCCATGGAATGCCATGGCACTTGCCGTGAGCTGTTTACGCGAGCGGGCGCGTAACTGCGCCTCACTTCATCAGCTGCCTGTGCTGCCCGTGTACGCACCATGGACAACGCTGCCTTCCAGCGTCTGCTCATCCTTGATCAGGTTGTACAGCGGGCAGGTTTCTTCGACGGCATCGCGCAGCGCGAGGATTTCCTGCTCAGAGGCGGGCGACTCGATTCGTGCCTTGTAGTGGATGTTGCGGAAGTGCGCGGGGCTGCTGACGTTCTTGCCGAAACGCGGGGTCAGCTCGGCATCGGCGGTGACTTCCAGCGAATCGAGCAGTACGTTGCGGGCGCCTGCCTGCACTTCGAAGATGTGGGTGGGGCAGGTGGTGGTGACGCCGATCAGGTGTTCTTCCACGGTCGGCGCCAGTCCATAGCCGAGCAGGCCCGGTGCACTGTCGTGCAGTTGCAGGTGGTAGCCATCCTTGCCGATGAACACCTGACGCAGGCCGGTATGCGGTTCGACGTGTGCACGCGCGACCAATGTTTCGGGCGTAGCGGCCTTGCCGGAAGCGGCTTCCCGCTGTTTGGCCAGCACCGCCGGGCGCTTCTCCTGGGTGATGAAGTCGCGCAGACCCGGCGGAAGGCTTGGATCACGCGTTGCCGGGGTGTGGATGTACTCAACTTCGATGCGGCTGATCTGCTGCGGCTGTGTCACCAGATTGATCGCCGAGGATCGCTCGTGGACGGTGTGCTTGAGCGTCTGCAGCTGTGAGTCGGTGGCCGGCGAATCGATGTAAGCCACATAGGAAAGATTGTTCGGGTAGCTGAGGTTCTCGCTCTTTCGCTTGGGAATGCTGGTGAACACCACATCCAAGCCGTCGATGGGAATGTTTGCCAATGCTGCCTGCACCAGGTACTCGTCGGCGATGGCGCTGGAAAGGACGCCTACCAATGAATCCCAGGAACCGGCGCCGAGGTTGTAGCCGGCGTAGTCACGACCACTGTCGCTGAGGTACTGGAACGCGCCGGTTGGCCCGATGCGCAGGCGTCGCACACCGGAACGGCTTTCAGCGGTGACCTTGGTGTGGATCGGCGTCGGTACACCTTCCTGCGTTGACTGTGTCTGGATCGCGCTCTTCTTCGCCGTCAGATAGTCACGAAGGGGAGTGGCTGAGGTTGCTGCCGACGCGGAAGGCAACAGCAGGGCCGTGGAGAGGACGGTGGTGGTGAGAGCAAGAAGCAGGGGACGAGCGATGGACATGAGAAGCAGGACTCCGCTACAGGCCGGGTGGCCGGGAAGACTGCCGACTCTCGGCGTTGTATCGGGAGTGTACAAATAGCCGATGGTGATGCCGTGATTACCGCGCCCAGAGATGACGTTCGCGACCTGGCTGATGCCTGCTGCCCCTTATGTCCTCATTCGATGCAGTCATTATTCACTGTGAAAGTGAACTCCTAGCATCCGTCGCTCACCCACAGTCGAGGAAGTGCGCCGAATGCAGTACAGCCCAATGCGTCATCGTGTTTCCAACAATCCCCTTGTCGTGGGGAAGATCACTCGCATGCCGGCGCGCTCTTTCCTTGCATGCACGATCATCGCCACGCTCGCTGGCGCATTGATTCCCGGGCAAGTGCATGCGCAGTCCAACGAACAACTTCAGCGCGAAAATTCGCAGCTGAAAGCGGAGATCGCACGTTTGCGTCAGGCCGCTGGATTGCCCTTCGAAACGGCTGCCACGCCGCAGGATGTGGCGCCTCCGCAGGAAGAGCCATCCCGCGCTGTCGCCGCGTCCGGAGTGGGTGATGCGGCACTGCTGGACGCGGTGATCGTGAAGAGCGAACAGATCAAGGAAAAGCCCGCGTCAATTTCTGCCGTCACCGGCGAGGAGTTGGAGAAATTCCACGTCAACAACTTCCGGGACATCGTCAACCGGCTCGGAAACGTGCGTACTTCATGGCAGAACCCCAATACGGCGTCGATCTTCGTGCGCGGCGTGGGCTGGGCTGCCGGTGCGGGTGTGCTCGAACCCAGTGTCGGTGTCAGTGTCGACGGTGTCGGTCACGGCATCAACGCGATTTCGGCCTTGAGCAACTACCTGGACATCGAGTCGGTGCAGGTCGTGCGCGGCCCCAACGGTACCGAAGGGGGCCGCGCTGCCAATGTGGGCCGCGTCGAGATCACCACACGCAAACCCAGCTTCAGCCCGGAGGCGCGCGCCGCCATCACGCTGGGGGAACGCAACACCACCATCGCAACCGCCGTGGTGGGTGGGGCGATCGTCGATGAAACGCTGGCCTACCGTTTGAGCGTCAATCGCGAAACCGCCGATGGCCCCTACGACAACGCCAACGACACGCATTACAGCTGGCGCAACACTGACCGCACCAACGTGCGCGCGCAGTTGTTGTTCACACCAACGGATCGGGTGGAAGCCAACCTCTCGATTGATGTCACGCCCAAGGGCCGGGAGATTTGCGAGAACTGCTTCTGGTTCAATACCAAGACGCCGCCCAACTATGACTGGACAAACGCAGCTACCGGAAAGCCGGGCTTGGTAAACTACGCCGAGGACGTGTTCGGCAAGTTGCAGCGTCGCTGGTTCGCGCAGAACAGCAGCTACACCATCGACGACTACTACCGGCCGCGCGTCAACACCATTGGCGAGTACCCGAACACCTACAAGACGGCTGGTGTCACCGCCAACGTGACCTACAAGCTCAGTGACACCACCACGCTCACCTCGATCACCGGCTGGCGTGACTACGATTTCTCACAGGGCGCGGGCTCGCATACCGGTTTTGAATGGCTGCGTGCGCCGCGAGGTACCCAGACCAGCTTCGAGCAGCTGAGCCAGGAATTACGGCTGGACACGAAGTTGAACGATGCGTTGAGCCTGCGCGTCGGCGGCTTCTACTTCCACGGCAAGTTCCCCAACTACAGTCAGACCGAACGCTATGGCACCGATGCCGGCGCCTACTACGCCAACGCCGCGCAGTATGCGCTGTTGGATCCGATCAATCCTTCCTTGCCGAATGCGGTGAATGCTGCTGGCCGGCAGCTACTGTTCAACTCGTTGTACGGCATGGTCACACAACGCAAGGAGCGTTACGACAACAAGTCGCTGGCGGCGTACTCCAACCTCACGTGGGAGGCCACCGACAATCTCAGCGTCAACGCCGGCCTGCGCGTCAGCCGCGAGACACGCAACACCAGCGCAAGCAATGGCGTCCTTGCCGATGGCTACGCCGCCGAGCTCAACCCAGCCAAGGTCAACAACGTGGTGTACAACGGCTTCGCTAACGATTCGCTTGGCAACCTGGCTGCCGGCAACTCGGCTGCGCAGCTGGCACTGGCCGATCTGGTGGCGCAGAAGTACTTCGGCGTCGCCAGTTATGGTGTCTTGAGCGGAACGCAGCGGCAGCAGGTGGCGGCAGCCAAGGCGATTCGTGCCGGCCGTATTGGCAGTTCCTACCTCAGCATCGCTGCGCCGGAGTACCAGGAAACGCTGGTCAGCGGCGTGCTTGGCCTCAACTATCGGATCAACGACGCATTGACTGTGTACGGTTCTTACCGCTACGGCGAGAAGCCTGGCATCACGCAGATCGTGGGTGCCACCGCGCTGGGCGGAAAGGCATTGGCGGCCAAGGCCGAATCCACCCAGGCCTGGGAACTGGGTTTCAAATCGCTGTTGTTCAACAACACGCTTTCGTTGGCCGGCACGCTGTTCCTGCAGAACATCGATGACTACATCCAGAACACCTTTGTCTACGACGAAGTACAGACGGCACTGAACAACGATGGCAAGCCGGCCTACAGTGCCGCGCTTGGCAACGTACCCAAGGTGCGGACGCAGGGCCTGGAACTGGACGTTGCCTACTTCGGCATCCCGTACACCACGCTGCGCTTCTCCGGTGCGTACACGGATGCGACGTATCGAAAGTTCCCGTTTGCACCGAACCCGGCCGAACTGGGAGGCAGCAATCCGGCCGGTCCGTATTACGACGCAAGTGGCAAGAGCCTGCCGGGTGCACCGAAGGTCAGCGGCAACCTGTTCGCCGACTTCTCCTATCCGCTGGGGCAGGTGTGGGCGCTGCAGTCCAACGTGAACTACAACTACCAAAGCAGCTACTACACCGACACGTTGCTGTCGCGTTATGCAAAGACCGACCCGCTGGGCACTACCGATTTCTCGATTGGCCTTGGCCGTCAGGATGGACGATTCGCGATCAGCCTGGTCGCCAAGAATCTGTTCGACCAGGACACCGGCGTGCCGCTGACCTGGAACTCGTACAAGCCCGGCATTCCGCGCTGGTTGGGCGTAACGGTGCAGGCGTCGCTGTACTGAAATGGCATTGACGAAGGCGCTGCTGGAGTTTTCCAGCACGGGGGAGGGAAGCCCGCATGTGTGCGGGCTTCCTTCTATGCCGGCCAATGAGCTGTCTGCAGTCGTTTAAAGGCGGATGGTCACCCCGATCTGGAAAGCACGCCCCGGCAATGGCGCGATGTATTTCAGCGGGGAGTTGTGCGGACGGGCATCGGCGTCAAGCAGGTTGGAGCCATTGAGGAACACCTCGATTCCAGTGACGTACGAACTCCATGGACGGAACTGGCGGCTTATCTGGAAGTCCACCATGTTGAAAGCATCCAGCGGAACTTCCTCGCTCACATTCTTTCCGAGGTACTTCTGCTTGTCGTAGTAGGTGCTGGATACGCCAGCCCTCCAGTCTGCCTTCTGCCAGACAATGTTCGCACCATAGCGGTTGGTTGGCATGCCGGGGAGATACTGTCCGTCGTTGTGTGCGCGCAGTGAGTCAGGACGGTCCGCCCTGTTCTTTACCAGGTCGGAAAACGCGGAAAGATTGAGTGCCCCGTAGCGGCCAAGATCCAATGCCTGGGACACCCCGACCTCGAATCCCTTGACGGTCGTGTCAGTCTGCTTCCAGTACTTCAAGGGCAAACGATTGGCAGTCTGCAGGCCCGAGCTGCCCTGATAGAGGTAGTTTTCGTACCTCATGACATAGCCCGTTGCGGACATGTCGAAACCACGGTTGTTGAACAGCAGGGTAAATTCGGCATTCCGCGCGCGTTCGGCCTTCAGGTCCTGATTTCCCTCCTCTTGAGCCATGACCGAATAGTGGGCGTTGCTTGCGTACAACTCATTCACGTCCGGTGCCCGTTGCGATGAGGAGTAGCGGGCCTTCACGCCGAACAGCCTGCCGAGTTCAACGAAACCGCCGACGTTGTAGCTGTTGAGGACGAAGGATCTGTCCTCAAGTTTCGAATTGGCACCATTGCGTGCGATCTTGAAGGCACTTTTCCGGATGTCGTGTTCCACACGTTCATGCCGGAAGCCGGCATCGAATGACGCTCCGTCGAAGTCGAGCGTCTCCTTCAGGAAGACCGCATTGGTTACGGTCCCCACATCGGGCAGATAGCGCAGTGAGCCACTGCCAGTGACATCCCGCGACCGATGGCTCACACCCACCAGACCGCTGACAGGCCCCATGCGCCGGTGATCAAGTACGACCTCTGCCTGATAGGTATCAAAGCTGTATTCATTGGCCTTCGTTGCGCCCAGCAGTTCTCCTGAGGTGTTGCTCACGTGCGACACGCGCAACTCGGCGCTTTCAAAGAAAGGAATCGGATCGAGGAGATTGGCTTCAACGGTGTACTTGTTCTGCTTGAGCACCACACCCACGGGGCGGCCTTTCTCGTAGTTCGAGCCGAAGGAGAGGTTCTCCATCGAAAACCCCGGAACCCCGTACTCGCTGTCCTTGGAGTCCACGCTGATGCCGACGTAACCGCGGTCGAAGAAGTAGGTCGAGCCTGCCGCGAGGTGTGAATTCCTGAAGTAGCTATTCCCGAGCGTGCCGCGGTAGTTCGGCGTGACGTCCCGGTTGATCTTGTTCTGGATATACGACGGCGTGCCTGCCACGTAGGCGGGGTTTGCGGGATTCACATACGTCTTTCCGCGCCAGACCGACGATGGGTTGTTCGTATAGAACGAAAAAGCACCATCCGCCCAGTCCGGGTTTTCGGTCATGAATTGATCAATGTAGGGCTGCGACGCTTTGTTATAGATCTGTTGAATCCTTGCTTCCTTCTGGCAAGCGTCGGCCAAGCCACTGTTGATCCCGCCTGCAGGCGGGAACAACTGGCTGTCGCACACACTGGCCTTGCTGTTGCCGGGGATGTCGTAGTGCGAGATCCGTTGATGCGAGATCTGCAGATTCGTCGAGATGTTCCGCTGGTTGTTGAAATTCATGCGGAAGCCTTGGGCATCGGCAGCGTTGATGCCTTGCCGGAGCACCAGCTCCATCTCCTGGTCCGTGTCTTCCATCTTCCTGGAGAGGATTCCGGAGTCGACATCGACACTGCCACCGATCGCGTTTCCGCCATGGCGGACGGTATCCGAAGACTTGTTCACGCTGACGCTTCGCACAAAGAGCGGATCGAAGGGGATGGCGATGTCACCGCTGAGCGCGTTCAAGCCTTGGATGGACTGACCGTCTTCCAGGACCTGCACGCGGTTGCCGGTCAGGCTGCGGATGACGGGCGCGCCGGCGTTGGGCCCGAAGGCACTGCTCTGCACCCCCGGGACACGCTCCAGCATGCCGCCCAACGTCCTGTGCTGTGCATGTGCGTTCCCGACGATAACGATGCTGTCGATCTTTGATGCCTTGTCTGCCCTGACTTTGACCGTCGGCAGGGTCGTGTCGTCCGCCGCATGGACGTTCTGGACGCTGAGAAGCACTGCAGCAGCGAGTAGGTGTTGACGCATTGGTTGCCCCCTTGAGAGTAAATGGAATGTTATAACGTAACTATTAGGTGTCGCAATGGGCGGATCGCCCGCCGCAGGGGAGGCCAAGCCTCGTAGGCGCGGCCGCCTTTTTGGGGGCGACAGGGCGATCGACCTGCTGCGAGAATCCCTGTCCGTAGACGCACTGGGCTAAGTGGGTTTCGCGCCCGTAGCTTTAGCCCCATGCACTGGCACGCGCTCGGTCGCCCTGTCTGATCAGGCGTGCAATCGCCATCACGCCCCTGCCGTTTTCAGGCGGGGCACTCTTCTTGAGTCAAGCCACATGAATCAGATTGCCCAGCACCTGGATAGGAAATCGAAGGCAGCACTCGCACTACTGTCCGGGTGCCGGCTCCAGACGCTGATGAGCGCCAGCTCGGATATCCAGGTGGGTAGTGCCGTGATTGAGGTGTTGTCCGTATCCATACAACTCGACAAGCGCCGCTTCATCGTCATTGAAAGCGACTGGGATGAGACTCCGGAAGAGTGGATGAATTTCCACACGCTTTCCGTGCGGATTTCCGAGACTCCGAAGAACATCCGATATGCCTCCTCGCCTCCCAGCAACGAAGGCAACTATCACTTCGACCATTTCAGCCTGCACCTAGGAGCAGAATCGCCGGTGGCCACAATCGAGGTGCTGGAAGCCTCCGTGGTGGGAGAGAGGGAGTCGGTTACCTACGACGCGGGCCTGTTGATTACCCGGCAGGATGGCCTGAAGGTGGCTATCGTTCGCGTCGACTCGATACTGGGCTCTCTCCTGATCGCGCATACCGCTGCGGACATCGCTGCCATCACGGAGGGCTTGGTGGTCACATCGCGGTATGGGGTATGAGAGTTGAATCGCGCGCCGCCGACTAGTGAAGTTGTTCGGGAAGGGTTGCTTCCGAACGTCCCGAGGCAGACGCTATCGCCATGAGCGTGGCTCTTGGGGCCGGCATCAGGACTGGTCACAGCGACTGATGCGTGGAACCCCGTCGCGCAGAAATGTTGCCGGTGATCAGATTCAAGGAGAGCGCGGAAGCTGCTGCCATTGGCGCAATTCCGGGAGTCCACTAGAAACGGAATGATTGGCAGTGCGGACACAGTGAGTCGCACATGTTGCAGTAAAGGGAAGGTATGCAGCGGGATACGAACGGATGGTCGGTGATGGTGCTGGAGGATGAGGAGGAACTGCGAGAGACGTTCCTCATTCCAGGACTTAGAAGCGAGGGTTTTGAGGTCGACGGTGTGGGCAGTGCGTTGGCCTTGTACAGGGCCTTGAGCCTGCGCTCCTACGACGTGTTCGTTGTGGATGTCGGCCTTCCGGACGAGAGTGGCTTCGCGGTGGCGCAGCACCTGCGCAAGCTGGGCAAGGCGGGGATCGTCATGCTCACGGGACGACGCGGTGCAGACGACCATGTCCGCGGGTTGGACCAGGGCGCGGATGCCTATCTTTCCAAGCCCGTCGGAGTAGAGGTGCTCGCTGCGACGATACGCAGCGTCATGCGCCGAACAACTGCAGCGGCCATGCAGCCACCACGGCAGCCGAAGACGACGGAATGGTGCCTGATTGCCAACGAGTGGCGCATTGCCACGCGTTCCGGCGCTGATGTAGGGCTTTCGAAGGCGGAACGGCTGTTCCTGACGTTGCTGGCTGATGCCGAAGGTGCTGTGGTAACGCGCGAAGCCGTCATCGGGCATCTGAGCCACGATGAAGATGATTTCGACCTGCACAGGCTTGAGATGCTGATCTACCGCCTGCGACGCAAGGTTCTCGCCAGCACCGGATGCGAGTTGCCGCTCACCACGGTACGAGGCATCGGCTATTTGTTGCTGCTGTAACCGGGAGCAATGGATGGGCGGATTCAACCGATCGTCGCAACACCTTCAATCATGGAGGTGTTATGGGAAGGCATACAGGGCGGATGCAGAAGTCAACGGGGCGCGCAGTCATGCGCTCACCGAGTGCGCTTTCGCTTCGACGTGAGGCGGAGCGGCAGTTCTGGAAGCAGATTGCCATCGGAATCACGAGTGAGAAGGCATGCAACTGCCGGTGCAGCAGGTCCAGCGACCAATCGGCGAAGCGCAGCCGCCCGGATTCTACGCCGCGCGTGCTCGCAACTTGGCCACCGGTACGGCGCAGCACGCTGCGGATGCGGGCCATTAGCTCATCTACGCTGAAAGGCTTGGTGACGTAGTCATCGGCGCCCTGGTCTAGTCCTGTGATGCGATCAGCGTGCTCAGCCTTGGCAGTCAGCAGGATCACCGGGGTGCCGAACGCTTGTCCTATATGTCGGCATAGCGATAACCCATCTTCGCCTGGCAGCATGCGGTCCAGCACGACCAGGTCGAAGCGCTGCTCGAGCAGGCGCGCACGTGTCTCCACGCCATCGCTGGCGGTGGTCACTTCGAAGCCCTGGCGGCGCAGGTAGGCCGCTAGCGGGTCGCGGATGGAGCGGTGGTCATCGACAACCAGCAGGTGGGTCACGTGGGGGAGGCTGCGGCGGGGGAGATAATGACGGAGTAGCGGAGCCATTCAAGCCTTGAGCACATCCCTGGTGGCTCGTCCTTTTCCAGCAGAGATGCAGCGAACTCCCAGAGATGGCTGTTGTCGTCGAGGGGGTTTGCAACCATCTGCTCGTGCCAGAGAAGGATGGCATGCGAGATCAATTCGGCGGCTGGAACTTCACGCTCTCTGTCGTACTCGTAGAAGAAATGAGTGCTTGGGAAATCTGGATCGTGCATGCTTCTCGCGTCTTCTATAGTGAAATTCTTCTTGGTTTTTTTCATTGTTCGAACTTTAAGGATGGATTGCTGAATTGAAAACTGCGGGGCGTTACGTTTGGAGTTACCGGCATTCTGTGAACAAGGTCTAGCATCCATGCGATCAGCAGGAGGCAAGAGTCATGTCTTCAAAGAAGCTTCCAAGCCGGACGCGACGGGCTTATCAATTCATTGAGTCGCATCGGAATGAGTTCAGTGTTCAGATGATGTGTCGGCTGCTCGGCGTTGCTCGTGCAGGCTACTACGCTTGGCTCAATCATCCAGTGTCCGACCGAGCCCACGAAGACGCGCGTCTGCAGCGTCTCATACGCGCATCGTTCATTGCCAGTCACGGGATCTACGGTGCCCCGAGGGTGCTGCAGGATCTGCGCGAACGTGGTGAGACCTGTAGCAAGCATAGGGTCGCGCGCCTCATGCGAGAGAACGCACTCCAGGCACTACATGGTTATCGCATACGTCATATCCCGGCTGCAAAACCGCATGCATTGATCCCAAACCTGCTGCGACGTCAGTTTACGGTATCGAAGCCCAACGAGGCGTGGGTGGCGGACATCACCTATATCCGCACTTGGCAAGGCTGGCTCTACTTGGCCGTCGTCGTGGACCTCTTCTCGCGCCAAGTCGTAGGCTGGGCCGTCAAGCCCACAATTCATCGAGAGCTGGTCCTGGAAGCTGTCTTGAAGGCTGTTCGTTCTCGGCGACCCCGAAACACTCTGATCCATTCGGATCAAGGAACGCAGTATGGGAGCGATGCTTGGCGGCGCTTGTGCAAAGGCAACCATCTTGAGCCAAGCATGAGCAGACGCGCCAACTGCTGGGACAACGCGGTCGCTAAGTCCTTCTTCAGCAGTTTGAAAAAGGAGCGGATCAAGAAACGCATCTACCCCCGTCGGGACGCGGCGACCTCGGACATAGCCGACTACATCGACGGGTTCTACAATCCCATACGTCGCCACACTCACCTCGGCGGTGTCAGCCCTGACGAGTTCGAGGCAACGCATCGCCACCACCGATCAGGTGTCCACTAAAAGCTGGGAATTCCAAGACAAGAGGCAAGCACTGATTGGGATATCAGCGATCTTCTGAAAAATGTGTCCGATAGTCCTTGGGTGGACGATAGGCTGCCGGTGTGAGTAATAGCTCTTTAGTAAATTATTGATATCTTTAGATATCGATTAGATGGGCTGCGTTTGTGGTTGATGATGGCAAAGTCCGAGCCTGTCTCAGGACATGCAGAAACCCCAGAGAAATCTGGGGTTTCTGCTTTTCTACTGCCCGGCTCGGTCCGGGACATTTGTCGCAAGCCATGCCTTCTGGGGCAGTGTGTTGGGCGACACCTGGCACGTCAGCATCGGATGTCAGCGAGCAGAGCTCCTATGCCATAAGCCAACTGCTCCGACCACCAACGGCAGGATGGCCAGCAGGAAAAAACAGACATCCCATCCCCCTTCGGCCACCAGCATGCCGATGAGGCCGATGATGCTCAGGATCGCCATTGATGTGATCACGATGATCGCGCGCTTGCCGGTCACGAAATCACCTCGCCAACGTTGCTGCGCACTTTGCGCTTGCGTCGGCGGTCCCACCACAGCCATGTACCGTTGATTGTGATGAACAACGTCAGCCAAGTACATGCGGTCCACAATATTTTCAAGGGCATACCGCCGTAATCACCGAAGTGCAGCGGTTCGGACAAGGTGATTGCCTTCAGGTACCACGGCAGTTCGGTAGTCCCCGCTACCTCGCCATTGGCAGCATCCACCAGCACCACGCGCACTAAGCGCTCGTCGAGCCCGCTGCCGGCCACCAGCACGGTGTAATGGCGGGGCGTGGAATAGTCAGTGCCCGGCCACAGTATCGAGCTGACCTGCCAGCCTGTTGGTGCGGCCGACAGCGCCGATGCAAGCGCATGGTCGGCGTCTATGGGAGGACGGCGCGGATCGACGGGCGCCCCGGTGTGCATGCTCTGCACGCGTGCAAGCTGCTGTTGCGACCACAGCCCGGTCGCCAGCGTGCCGAAGCCCAGCAGGAAGCCGGTCAGGCTAACGGCGAATGTCCAACCCAACACGATCGCGCCAATGGTGTTGTGCAGGTCCAGCTGACGCAATCTCGGGCCTCTGCCACGCCGCAGCAGGCCGAACGCTACTTTCTTGGCATGCGGCCAGTACACCACCAAGCCGGATACCAGCGACACAAGTACCAGCAGCGCGAAGAAGGCGCCAAGCAGTTCACCGAATGGCCCGAGGAACCATTGTGCATGCAGCTCCAGTAGGAAGCCGGTCAAGGTGGTGCCATCTCCAGCGCTGGCATCAATGTGCTCTGCAGTTGCCAGATCAGTGAACTGCAGCTTCGCCCTGTCGAAGCCGCTGTCACCGTGTGGCACGGTGTTGAGCAGCAGCAAACCGGGATGGTGATTCGCATCAAGGCCGAGGTAGATGATTTTTTCATCGGGGTTGGCAGCCAGTACTGCATCCACTGATTCGGCCAGTGGTTGCAGTGAGGCGGAGAGCCCCGGTGCGGCGGGCATCACGCCCATTGCCGCGTCGATTTCCTCGTGGAATATCAGCACGGTGCCGGTCAGGCACAGCACGAGAAATGGCAGCGTTGCCAACAGGCTGCACCAACGGTGCAACCACAGATTCAGACGATAGATGCGGGAAGTGCCGGTCACGTAGAGGAGCTCGATGATCTAGGTGTTCGCTGTACGCGCCCCCACCCGGCAGGCTCTGCCGGATGGGGGCGTGCAGTCAGAACGTATAGCGGACGTTGAAGGTGGCGTCGCGCGGTGCCTGCCAGAACAGCTGCATGCCGTCATCGGTCGGGGCGAAGTACGCTTTGTCCAACGCATTGCCGATGTTGAGCTGCGCCGACCATTGTGGGTTGAACTGATAGCGCGCCATCAGGTCCACGACCGCATACGACGGCTGCTCCAATGCTGGAATGCCCAGTGCCTGCGCTGCCGGTTGCCAGGCAAACGTACTGCTCTGCCAACGCACGCCGCCGCCCACGGTCAGCCCCTGCAATGCGCCCTTCAGTTGATAGCTGGTGAACAGGTTGAACTGCTTGCGCGGGATCACCGTGTTCACATCACTGCCATTGGCCTGCTCGGCCTTGAAGCGGCTGTAGCCGGCGCTGAGCTGCCAGCCATCGAGGATCTCGCCTACGACTTCGGCTTCAAAGCCTTTGCTGACGGTTCCATCGGTGCCGATGTAGCTTGAACGCATCGGGCCACCCGGATTGGACGGGTCTTCCGGCACCTGACCGGCGTACGTGGCGACGTTTTCCTGCTGCATTCGGAATACCGCCAGGTTGGCACTCAGGCGCCCATCCAGGAATGCACTCTTCAAGCCGACTTCGTAGGTATTGCCTTCGATCGGTGACAGTAGTCGGTTGCCGGCATCGCGGTAATTCTGCGGTTGGAAGACGCTGGTGTAACTAGCATAGGCCGAGAACTGGCGATTGATGTCATACATTAACCCTGCGTAGGGTACGACTTCGTTGTCCTGGGAATAGCTGTTGGCCGGAGTCTTCAGGTCGACCACTTCGTAGTCGACCATGCGCGCGCCTAGGATCAGCTTCAGCGGCTCGGCCAACGAGAAACGACCTACCGCGTACAGCGCGTTCTGGGTGACCTCGCGCTTGTTGTAATTCTGGCGGGCGATGAAGCTCGGTAACGGTGTGCTGCCGTTGTAGTCATACGCGTTGGGCGTGGTGGCGATGGTGACCGAACCCGGCGCACCGTCGGCCACTACCCGCTCTTTCCAATGGTCGTAGCCGACCAGTACTTCGTGGTGCCGACCGAACAGGTCGAAGCCGCCATCGACGCGTGCACTGGCAGCATCCTTGTCGCTGTCCACCCAGTACACACCTGCATAGCCAGGTACCGGGAACTTGTAGACGAAGCCCGGCATCAGCTCCATCGCCATCACCGATTTGCCGTTGCTCGGGTCGATCGGGTACGGATAGAACAGCGCCAACGTGGATTCGGATTCACGCTGGCCCCGGCTGACGCGCACGCTGGCCTTCCAGTCAGCGTTGAAGCGGTGCTCGGCATCGATGAACCAGTTGCGGTAGCTGCTGTCCCAGTACGACCAATCCGGCGAAGTGTTGAGGCCGCGATGCAGGCCACGGATGCGCTCGACCTTGTCGTCGGCGCCCAACGCCCAGGCAGGAGTGCCGCCCCAACTCGGGCTGTCGGTATGGTTGTCCTGCTGGCTGATCCCGGCTGCGATCAAGGTGTTGTCGCCGATGTCCTGTTCCAGCGTGGCGTATACGACATGGTTGCGGTTGCTCAGGCGGTCGATGTGGCTATCGCCTTTGTCGTAGTCGGCGGCCACGCGCATGCGGGTGGAGCCGCTGGGCGACAACGGTCCACCAAGGTCAACGGTCACGCCACGCTTGTCCCAACGGCCGTACTCCACGGCAACGCTGCCGGCGAATTCGCGGCTGTCGGCCTTCTTGCGGATCAGGTTGATCACCGCCGATGGGCTGCCGGTGCCGACCATCAGCCCATCCGAGCCGCGCAGCACCTCGGCACGGTCGTAGATGGCGGTGTTGCTGAGGATCTCGCCGGCGCTCCACTGCTCGTCGATGGTGGTGGGCACGCCGTCGATGAGGTAGCTCTCGATCTTGGAGCCGCGCGAGAACATGCTGCCGCGGTTGCTTTCGTAGCGGCTGATCGACAGGCCGGTGGTGTGCTCGACGATATCGGACAGGTTCTCGATCCTGCGGTCTTCCATCATCGCCGAGGTGATCACGCTGACCGACTGCGGGGTTTCACGCAATTCCAGGGCAAGACCGGTGGCGGTGCTGTTGCGGGCCAGGTAGGTACCGTTGACCTGAAGTGCTGCCAGCGTGGACGTCTGCGGCGAGGTGGATGCCGCCGATGTGGCTGCGTTGCCTGCCGGCGCAGCTGCGCGACGCTGCAGCGTGACGCGGTCACCTTCGATACGCCAATCCAGTTCGCTGCCCGCCAGCAGCGCATCCAACGCTTGCGGCACGCTGTAGCTGCCGTTCAATCCCGGACTGCGCTTGCCAGCGGTCAGTTCGCCGGCGGCAGCCAGGAAAATACCCGCCTCGCCTGCAAAACGGTTGAGTGTGGTGGTCAGCGGCCCGGCTGAGATCGAGTACGACTTGGCCTGTTGCAGGTTGGCGGGAGGCTGTTGTGCGCTTGCCGACTGTGGGGCAACCGCGACAACGGCGAGGCCCAGACAGACCGCCAGCGTTAGCTGTCGGCGAATTGGCGCCAGGGAGTGATGAAGGCGATGCATGGATTTCTCTCGAACGTGGGGACAGGAAACAACGGTGCTTTTCCTGTTGATCGGACGAGGGAGGAAAAAGGGGAACCACTTTCTGCGAAAGCGCCACATCGGCTCCGGTCCACGCTGGTATCAGCCCGCTGCCACGGCCGGTGTCAGTGCAGCGGTTCCAGCGTCGTCCACCAAGGCAAGGTCCGCCGCACGCGCACCGGTAGGCTGCGTTCGAGCATGGCCAGAGCAGCGTCGGGGTCGCGTAGCGGGAATACCCCGGCCACCGGCAAGCCGGCGATCTCCGGGGCGACGCCGAGATGGCCGGGTCGGTAACGCGACAACTCGGCGATCAGTTCACCGAGCGGCATCTGGTCGGCCATCAAAATGCCGCGTATCCATGCATCCGTGCCCGGATCGGCAAGCTCGGGCGTGCTGATGCCGGCGGCATCAACGCGCAGCCGCTGCCCGGCCTCGAGCACGCTGACCGAACCCCCCGCTCTTACCTCCACCGCGCCCTCAAGCACCGCCAACTGCAATGCTTGTGCCTGCAAGCGCACGTTGAAGCGGGTGCCCAGTGCACGCAGCCGTGCAATGGTGGTATCGATTACGAAATCCCGTCGAGTGTCGGCGGCTGTCTGCACATGGATCTCGCCCTCATGCAGCCTCAGGCAACGCAGCGCGGCGCTGTAGTCCACGTCCAGAGCACTGCCCGGGGCAAGCCAGATGCGGCTGCCGTCTGCCAGGCCGGTGGCGCGGATTTCCCCGGTGGCAGTGCGGTACTCCGCGGTGCGCGCCAACCATTCGTGACGCACGCGCGGGTACTGCCAGCCGACGACCCCGAGCGTGGCCAGCGATGCCAAGCCCGACAACACACGACGACGGCTGCCGCTCACCCAACGTGCCGCCTTCAAGCCGGCATCGGCGGCAGTGCGCTGGTGTTCGCCACGCAAAGGCTCGAACTGGCGGCTGATGGCCTCCACCTGCGCCCATGCGCGGGCGTGGCTGGGATCCTGCAACCATTGTCGCCAGCGCGTGTGCTGGTCGGCATCGTCACCGGCATCAAGCAGTGTGGCGTACCACCAAGCGGCCTGTGCCAACGCGGCGTGATCGGCAGTTGCAGAGGTCGATGGCATGGGTCAGGACCCGTTGCCGGCTTCGAGCAGCACACAATGCAGCATCGCTCGTGCCATGTACTTCTTCACCATCCGCTCGGACACTTCCAGGCGCTCGGCGATCTCGCGGTAGCGCAGGCCGTGCAACTGGGACAGGACGAAAGCGGTGGCAACCTTTTCCGGCAACTGCTCTAACATCGCACTGACCCTGCACAGGGTTTCGATGACGATGGCGCGGTCCTCGGCGGACGGTTCCACTGCCTCTGGATGCGCGGCCAGTGCCTCCAGCCATGCCTGCTCCACCTCGCGCCGCCGCCACAGGTCGATGCACATGCCATTGGCCATTGTCCGCAGGTACTGCCGGGCCTGTGGCGCGCTGACCAGCGGCACCGGCCGTGTCAACAGGCGCACGAACGCATCCTGCGCGAGATCGGCGGCATCCGCAGTGTTGCCCAGCCGGCGCCGAAGCCAGCTTTTCAGCCAACCGTGATGGTCGGCATACAGGGTTTCAATCTGTCGATGTGCGGTGAACTCGAGTGCGGCCACGGATCCCTGCCCGGCATCCGCGGAGCACCCGGAATAGGGTGGGCGCTGCGGAAATGAGAATGGTTCGCATTATGGTGAGGTGGCGGCCCTGGTGCAAATTCCGGGATGGACTCCTCGATGGGCACTGTTAACCCCTGAGGTCAGCAAGCGTGAGTTGCCGAGCACGAGAGCAGCCAAGAATTCGATAACGGAGCACGTTGAAACCGTGGAGCGAAATGCGGACTGCGATTGTGATGTTATGTAATATCATTACGTGTTAGTTTTGGTCCCCCCTCGTCTACGTGACTCCTCTGTGACCTCCAGCGCTTCAATCGTCGAAATTCACGATCTCTCCGTTACCTATCCTGGCAAAAAAGTGCTGTCGCAGTTGTCGCTACAGGTCCAGCCTGGAAGCATCTACGCGCTGCTGGGCGGCAATGGGGCGGGCAAATCGACCACCTTGTCGGTATTGCTGGGCTTTACTCGACCGAGCGCCGGCAGCGTGCGCGTGGCCGGCATCACGCCATGGTCCGCACCGGAGCGCGCACGTGCCCAGCTGGCGTATCTGCCGGAAAACGTTGCCCTTTACGAACACCTGACCGCGGTCGAGAACACCGACTATCTGCTGTCCCTGAGTGGGCGGCGCCACGGCACCGCGGCCATCGTGGATGCATTGCGTGCGGCGGGCCTACAGCAATCCGCATGGCACCAGCGTCTGGTGGGGTTCTCCAAGGGAATGCGGCAGAAGGTCGCCATTGCCATCGCTTTGATGCGTGAGGTGCCGTTGCTGCTGCTGGACGAACCCACTTCCGGCCTGGACCCGGGCGCGAGTGCCGAATTCCATGCCTTGCTCGACCCGGTCCGCGCGCGTGGCACCGCCGTGCTCATGGTCACCCACGATCTGCTGGGTGCGGTGGATATCGCCGACCGTATCGGCGTGCTCGACCAAGGCCGCATCGTGCATGAAGCCGAACGCTCAGATTTCGACCTCAACGCGCTGCATGCGCATTTCGCCGGCCGGGAACGTCGCGCATGAGTGGCGGGGTTTCCGTGTTCCGCAACGAGCTGCGCGCACTGGTCCGGCAACGCACGGCATTGGCGGGCATCATTTTGATGGCGCTGTTGACGATCACTGCCACCGTGGTGTCGCTCCACCACATGCAGGCGGCGGCCGAGCACCGCGCGCGGCAGCAGGCCGCAGCGCAAGCCGACTTCGAGGCCCAGCCTGATCGTCATCCGCACCGCGTGGTGCACTACGGTCATTTCGTCTATCGCCTGCCAGCGGCATTGGCCGCATTCGATCCCGGCGTCGATCCGTTCACCGGCAGCAGCATGTTTCTGGAAGGGCACCGCCAGAACACCGCCAACTTCGGAGATGTCATGCAAAGCTCGATCCTTACCCGCTTCGGCCAGCTGACACCGGCTTTCGTGCTGCAGGTGCTTGCCCCTCTGGTACTGGTGTTTCTGGGCTATGGGCTGGTGGCGCAGGAGCGTGAGCGCGGCACGCTCCGGCAACTGATGCTGCAGGGAGCAAGCAGGCGCAGCATCATCGGCGGCAAGCTGGCAGCGCTGCTGGCGGTGGCGGCGGTGTTCCTGCTGCCTGCATTCGTCGGGCTTGCAGGGTTGGCCTTTGGCACCGCCGGAGCGATGCCGGTGGCGCTGTCCGTGATGGGAGGCTACGCGCTGTACTTGTCAGTGTGGTGCCTGCTAGTCGTCGGCATCTCGGCCTTGCTGCAGCGCCGACGCGATGCGCTGCTTGCTCTGATCGGCGCCTGGGCATTGATGGCGCTGCTGGTGCCGCGCGTTGCGCCGGACCTTGCCTATGCACTCTTCCCATTGCCGGACCGCCTACAGAATGAAGTCGGCATCGCGCGTGACCTGCGTGCGCTTGGCGACAGCCACGACCCGTCCGATCCTTACTTCGCCGGCTTCCGGCAACGGGTGCTGGATCAGTACGGCGTCAGCCGTATCGAAGAGCTGCCGGTGAACTACAAAGGCTTGCTGGCGGTCGAGGGCGAGCGCCTGACCTCCACGCTGTTCAATCGCTATGCGCAGGACAGCGCCACCCTGCAGCACCAGCAGAATCAGCTGGTGGCAGGGTTTTCGGTGCTCAGCCCAGTGCTGGCGATCAGACAGTTGTCGATGGCGGCAGCCGCGACCGATGTGCGGGCACATCTCAGCTTTCTGGACCAGGCCGAGCGGCACCGCTATCGGATCGTGCAGCAGCTCAATCAAATGCAGGCCGACGATGTGTCCTATGCCGATGACACGGCCAGTGATGCCGGCGCGGATCAGCGCAAGCGTGTGGACAGCGCGCATTGGCATCGGATTCCCCAGTTTGCTTTCCAACCGCTTGAAACCGATGCCGTGCTGCACGCGCTGCTGACTCCGCTGCTGACGCTGTTGGGCTGGTTGCTCGTTGCCGCACTGTTGCTCGGTTTGGCATCACGCCGACTGGGGGTGGCACGATGAATCTGTGGCTTCATGAAATCCGTTTGCTGCTGCGTTCCAAGGTAGCAATAGCATCACTGCTGTTGCTGGTGCTGCTCGGCAGCGCGAGTGTGATGTCCGGTGTGCAGCGCATCGACAGCCAACGCGAGGCCATCGCGCGCATTGCCGCGTTGCATGGTGAAGATGCGGCCGCAGTCGCGTCGGCACACGGCGATTCCACCGATGCGGGACGCGCGGCATACTACAGCTTCCATCCCACTTGGAATTCACCGACGCCCCTGGCGTTTGCTGCCGTTGGCATGCGGGATGTCGCGCCGATCATGCTGCGTGCGCGCGCACTGGGCCTGGAAGCCCAGATCCATGACGGTGATGCATTCAACCCGGAACTTGCCCTGGCCGGCCGCTTTGATTTCGCATTTCTGCTGACGTTTCTTGCCCCGTTGTTCATCATCGCGCTGATGCATGATCTGCGCTCATCTGAAACGGAGGCGGGGCGTGAGCGCGTGTTGCGCAGCCTGCCCATGCGCATGGGCAGGCTGTATCTGCGCCGGACCGTGGTGCGGTTGGCGACGCTGTGGCTATGCATCGCCGTGCCATTCACGGTGGCTGCTATCACGCAGGGCGTGCCGTTGCTGCAGATCATCGCGGTGCTTGGATTGGCCGCGGCCTATCTGCTGTTCTGGACTGCGCTCTGCCTGCTGGTGGCTTGGCGCGGCTGGAACTCGGGTGTCAACGCGGCCACGCTTGCAACGGCATGGGTGGTGATCGCCTTGATCGCGCCCACCGTGGCCAATGTCGCCATTGAGCGTGCCATTCCGGTGGAGCAGGGCGCTGCGATTGCACGCGCGCAGCGCGAGGCAGTGAACCACGCGTGGGATATTCCCCGCGAACAGACAATGCGCACCTTCTATGCCCGCCATCCGGAATGGAGTGAATCGGCTCCGCTGGGTGTGGACTTCCACTACAAGTGGTATCTGGCGTTCCATCAGAACGGCGACGATCATGTCGCGCCACTCGTCGCGCAATACCGTCAAGGCATCGAACGCCGTTCGTCCGCCGCATCCGCATTGGGTTGGGCACTGCCGCCCGTCGGCCTGCAGGTGGCGCTGACCCGCATGGCAGAGACGGACATGCACGCGCACCTGGCATACCAGGACCGCATACGCGCTTACCACGCGCAGCTACGCCGCTACTTCTACGGGTTTCTGTTCACGGACAAGGAATTCCGCGTGCGTGACTACGAACAGGCGCCCCGGTTTGAACCCGAGCGCTGAGCTCGCAGCACATCGTCCCTGTCACTTTCATGAAAAAGCCACTTCACCAATGAAGATCCGTATCCTCATCGCGACGATCGTCGCGTCGTTAAGTGCCCCCGTCGCCTACGCGCAGTCGTCCGATTCCGCGCTGACCCTCGGTAAGGTCGATGTGCACAAGCACAGCGAAGGCCAGCTCTCCGCACACCAAGTACTCACGTCGGTGGATGTGTTGGGCGCCGACCAGATCCAGGACAAGCAGGTTCAGCACAGCTGGGAGTTGCTCGGGCAGATGCCAGGCATCCAGCTCACTGAAACACGGCAGGGCGCCGAGTCCGGCAAGGTGAGCTTCCGCGCCTTCAACGGCGAGGGCTATCTAAATGCGATCAAGACATTGATCGATGGAGTTCCCAGCAACGTCAACAGTGGCAACCAGCGCTTCATTGACATGTTGTTTCCGCTCGAAATCAGCTACATAGAGGTTGTTCGAGGAACCAATGATCCGCGTTACGGGTTGCACAACATCGGCGGTAACGTCAATTTCGGCACCCGCCAGGGCGACAACTACACCGACGCGCGCGTGTCTTATGGCAGCTACAACACCCGTGATGCGCAGCTGGCGGTAGGCCGTGAAAGCGATGGCTTTGCGCAGAACTATTTTTTCGGCACGCAGGCGTCGGACGGTTACCGCGACCATGACCGCTCGAAGAAATACGCGGTGGGCGGCAAGTGGTTCTATGGCAGCGCCGATGACGGCATGCGCATTGGCTTAACCGCGCGCGCCTATCACCATGAGGCCGAAGAGCCCGGGTTCATGACGGAGGCCGAGCTCAAGGCTGACCGTCGTGGCTCGCAGCGTCGCAATGCGAATGACTTCGACGACCGCGACATGCATCAGTTTGGGCTGCATGCCGATCTTACGTTGGCGCCGACAGTATTCCTGAGTAGCAAGCTTTACTACAACCGCTACGAGGACAGCCGCCAGGTAACCTTCAGCGATCTGCCCACCGGCAATGCGCCACGGCAACGACGTGTGTGGGACGAGACGCAGGCCGGGATGCTGACCGCGCTGACCTGGCAGGCCAGGGACGAACTGACACTGGAAGCAGGCGTGAACTACGAGCATCAGGACAACGGCTACATCCGGCAACGGTTTAGCTACAGCGAGCCTACCGATTTCGACGCACCGCCGGCACGCGTGCAGAACGATGACCGCCACACGTTCGACAATTGGGGCGCCTATGTGCAGGCCATCTATCAGCCAACTGAAGGCTTGAAGATCGTGCCGGCCTATCGGGTTGATCGCTTTAGTGGAGACACGCGCTTGCCGGGTGGCGTGACGGGCACGCTGCAGCGTTACGGCACTATCGGCCAGCCCAAGCTGAGCGTGGTGCAGTCGCTCGGGGCGCGGGCCAATGTGTACGCGAACTGGGGCCGCACCTTCCAGGTGCTGACCGGTTCCACCGCGCCGGCCTATCTCACAGCCGGTCAGGCAGTCATGCGGCCATCCACCAACACCGGCATGGAGGTCGGCCTGAAGTTCAGCCCGTTCGCCGGCAGCCAGGCACGCTTGGCGGTGTGGCAACAGGACGCGGAGAACGAAACGTCCAACATGCCGGCGACCGGCACCACCGTCACTCTTGGCAAGACCCGCCGTCGCGGCGGTGATGCACAGGCAAGCGCACAGCTTGGCGACAAGTGGACGGTGTGGGCATCACATGCCTATCAAGAGGCGAAAATCGTGCGAGATGGTCGCGACGGCGCGTTGTCGCTGAAGGGACGCGAAGTTGCAGCGGTCCCCCGTCGTATCAGCAACATTGGCCTGGAGTACCAGGCCACACCCGCGCTCCAGCTGGGCCTGCAGGGAAGGGCCCAGGGTGATTATTACCTGGAAGAGCGCAATGGGACGGGCAAGTACGGTGATTTCGCCGTGCTGGATCTGAGTGCGAAGTACCAGATCAGCCCAACGTTGAACGTGGACATGCAGATCAGGAACGTCACGGACCGTGAGTACGCTTATGTATGGTACGACAGCTTCTTCTGGACGCAGGTCCAACCTATGTTCTCACCTGCGGCGGGGCGTTCAATTTACGTCGGGTTGAGCATGAGGCTTTGATTGACGACTCGCCTAGGTGTGATCTCTGAGTAGGTTGTTCATCCGGGGTATCTCTGGAAGATGTGGAGTACGAAGCCAAGCGCGTCTCAGGAGCCGCCGGTTGAACCTGCCAAAAAATGCCAATTTAAGCCCTCGCCGTCGAGCCCTCCTTTGCGGGCCGCATCCACGTGCAGGGTCTGCACGTGATAAGGGCTGGCATCCGGTCGCAGAGCTCGTTGTTTTGCGCCCTCGATAACTGCCTGCACGACCTCAGTGCGGCCGCGAACATGTTTTCCACCGAGGTTTGGGTGGCGTTACCGAACGGGCCCGAGCAGATGTCCAAGTAGCCGTTGTCCATGGTCAGCTAACCCCCCAACAGGCCGGTGTTGGGATGGTGGCCGGGCCGCAACATCGGCCAGCGACGCTCTTGGCGCGATCAACGGCAAAGTACTTACTAGACTGATCGCTTGGGCTAGGTTACTCACTACTACGCCACCGAAGAGCTACCCAACGGCAAAATAGGTCGCTTGTCCGTGCTGCGTATTGGGAACACGCATAGGTCACCTCAGAGTCTTTCGGGACGTCCGGATCTGTAATGATTGGTTAAGTACCCACGAGGATCGATGCGTAGAAACTCGTGGGCGAAGATAAGACTAGCCTAGCGTTTCACCAAGCCACTGTTGCACGCTCCTCGGAGCGATACCGAACAACGCCTGCGCACTGGTGTCGTGAGAGATCGTATTGGTCGGGCTGCTCTGCAGTGCGCCGTAGAAGGCGGCAATGGCAGCGGACGCAGGACCGATCAGCGGTTCAATCATCGCGCCGAATGCTTCGGGTGTAATGCTTTCAAAGGCTACATCGCGCCCCAAGTGACGCTGGAAACCTGTGGCGAGATCTTCTCCGAGCAACCCGGGCAACTGGCCCACGCCAACAACGCCACTCACCGACGTTTGCTCGAAGAGCCGCTCGGCAACCTCGGCTACGTCGAAGTGAGAGCTCCAGGACACCGGCGCGATCTCCCCGTACCAGGCATCCAGCTGCACCTCGATGGATTGGGCTGGCATGCCCTGCCAGCGAACCGCACCGGTACGTTGCACCTGCACCGGGTAGTAACGCTGCCGGCCGGGCACCAGGAACTGCAGGGCCAGGCGCTCGCCCTGCATCAGCCGCTGCCAGTGGCTGCGTACGGCAGCGTCGAAACCCGCATCGATCACTGCATCGGCCGGAAGTGGCAGCCGCTGCGTGCGCGTTCTTGCTTGCGTGTCCTCCTTCCAGCTCAGTTGCACGCCGCTGTCGGTTATCTCGATGCTTGCCGCCTGGCCGCTGCGGCGGTCTTCCAGCCGATAACCGGGTGCCTGAACCGGGCCGCTGACCCTCAACTGCTTGCGCGCGAAGGGCTCGCCGCCGGGGCACAGGTACTGCACCCAGCGCTCGCCTGCTTCACCGGCGCCGCGCTGCCAGTGCACTTCCCGGTAGGCGACGGTGCCGGCCGTGGTGGTGGCAACGCCTTCGCTGCGCAACAGCGGCGCGGCCGATGCCGCCAAGGGCAGGCACAACAACAGGCAGACCATGCGCATGGTGGCATCCGGTGTCGAATGCACTGCCTACGCGCGGGGCCGTCGATTGGATGCAGGCAGCGAGTGCATCCAATTGCCGCTGCCGTGCGTAGCAAGGACACCACATTCACTCCAACGCCGCCCACGCAGATGTACCCTGACCCCGGCAAAGCCCCTTCCCCTTTCGACACCGCGCGGATCGTGTCCAGTTCACAGCAGCTGAGCAAAGAGCCAATGAACTGGACCGGCGACATGGACGGTGTGGCGCGGCTGCGTGACCGCGACTGTTTCATGCGCATATACGACCATTTCATGCCGCGCCTGTGCGTCTACCTGCGTGGCTTGGGCGACCCCGCGGCAGTGGCCGAGGAGCTGGCGCAGGAATGCCTGTTGCGGCTGTGGCTGCGCGCGGCTGACTACGACCCGGCGCAGGGCGCGCTGAGCACCTGGCTGTACCGCATCGCGCGCAACCTGCATATCGACCGCGTGCGCCATGAGCGCAGCTGGACGCTGGTGCAGGCAGCCGTGGAAAACGCCGCTGCCAGCGACGTGCTTGAGCGCAGCAGTGCCGAGCAGTTCGCCGACCACGCACGGCTGCGGCAACGCATCAACGTACTCTCCGCCGTGCAGGCGCGGCTGGTGCGGATGTCCTATTTCGAGGCGAAGAGCCACGGCGAGATCGCACAGGCGTTGGGGATGCCCTTGGGAACGGTGAAGTCACATCTGCGGCGGGCGTTCCTGCTGCTGCAGTCCAAGGTCGGGGGTGCGGCATGAATCCGCATCACCACCTGCACGAATCGACCTTGATGAGCTATGCCGCCGGTGCCCTGCAGGCGCCGTTGAGCATCGTTGCCGGCGCCCATCTTGAGCAGTGCCCACACTGCCGCAAGCGCCTGCGTGAAGCCGAAGCGGTCGGCTCGGCATTGCTTGAACAAACCCAGCCCGTGCTTGAGGAAGCGCGGCGCGAAACGCTGCGTGCTGCCATGCTGGCGCAGCTGATGGAGCCCAGCACGACCGCGATGCCGGAGCAGGCGCCAGAGCGCCCCTTGCCGCCAGAGCGCCCGCAGGCCGACCCGGAGTATCTGCCGGCATCGCTGCACCCTTACTTCGGTGATTCGCTGGGTAGCCTGCGTTGGCGTTGGATGGCGCCGGGTGTGCATTGCATCCGTGCGAAGCAGATGCCGTCCCTGATCATGCTGAAGATCGCGCCGGGCAAGTGCCTGCCGATGCACAGTCATGGCCGCAGTGAACTCACACAGATCCTGCGCGGCTCGTACAACGATGCCTTGGGCTTGTTCGCGCCCGGCGACGTGGCAGACCTGGATGGCGACGTCGAGCACCAGCCGGTAACGGCACCCGGTGTGCCATGCATCTGCGTGTCGGCGCTGGATGCACCGTTGGTGTTCAGTGGCTGGTTGGCGCGCAAAGTGCAGCGCTTCGTCAAACTCTAGTTCGCACGGGACGCAAGCGATGAACGATGCCGGACGCCTGAAGATCGTGTTGACCGGGGCCAGTGGGCTGGTCGGTCAGGGCGTGGCATTGGCCTGCGCCGGTTCCGCGCACGTCAAGCGCACGGTCGCGCTGGTGCGGCGTGCGGGCGGGCTGGTGACGGCGACCGAGGAGTTGGTGCTGGAGGACTTCCAGCAGGCACACCGCCGGCGCGCCGATCTGGTCGGCTTCGATGCCTGCTTCTATTGCGCAGGTGCGGCACCGGTTGGCACTGCGGAAGAGGAGTACCGGCGAGTCACGCTGGACACCACGCTGGCGGTTGCGCAGACCTGGTTTGCAGCCAATCCACAGGGCATGTTCCTGTATGTATCAGGTGCCCACGCCAACCCTGAAAGCCACATCATGCCGCTGCGCATCAAGGGCGAGACCGAACAGGCATTGGTGCAGCTGCCAGGACGGACGGTGATGCTGCGGCCGGGTGGCGTGCGCCCGGTTACCGGCACGGGCACCCGCCATAGGCTGTTGAAGCCACTGTATGTGCTCGGCGGGCCGCTGATGCAGCTGGCAGGCGCTGCGCTGCCGTCGATGGTGACCAGCAACCTGAGCGTTGGCCGCGCGATGATCGCGCTGGCGCGCATGCGTGATCCACCGGATGTGGTGGAATGCGCGCAGATAAACCAGCTTGGAGATGCCGACGCGGCGTGATCCTGCAAGTGCAATGCAGTGCATAGGCTGCAGAATTCGCCTGCTTACAACAGCCCTGGATTCGCCTGCCAGACCGCATGGTTGAGCACGCTGGCAAAGCTCACCCACGCGAGGTAGGGCAGCAGCAGGCAGGCCGCCAGCTTATGAATGCGCCAGAACGCAATCAGCGTGGCAACGATCAACACCAGTAGGAGCAGGATGTCGGCAAAGGCTAGCGCACCTTGTTTCCAGCCGAAGAACAGCCAGCTCCACAAGGTGTTGAGGCTCAGCTGCAGCAGGTACAGCATCAAGGCCGGTGCTGCCGCGCGCCAACCGCGTTCGCGCCAGACAAGGAATGCCGCCAGCGCCATCAGTGCATACAGTGCGGACCACACCGGCCCGAACAGGCTAGCCGGTGGTGCCCATGCAGGCAGCGCAAGATTGGCGTAGAAACTGGCGGCAGAGATGGAGGCGCGTGCGCCCAGCGCAGCGGCAAGGAAGGTGATCAAGGCCCAGCCCGAAAGTCCAAGTAGTTGTCCGCGCATCTGCATGTCTAGTGCTTGTCTCTTGCTTCGTGATCGTGTCCAAGTCATACGAGGCAGCGAAGGGTTTGGATGCACTCATTAGGACTAGTGACGGCAACGCTCTTTCAAAATACTTGCTCAGTGGCCTTTGAGGGCCGGTAAACTTTGCAGAGGAAGGGCCCCGTGATCCAGTTCCTAATGAGAAGCGCTGTCTTATGCGCACAACGGGCCTCGCCGATGCCAGGATTCGAAGATGGTTTGGTTTTTTTGGCGTGAGGGACGATGTGAGTAATACATCCTTGGGTAGGTTTATTAACTCTAAATTTCAAGTAGATATGTTTTATTTGTGATTGATGGTGGGGAGCAGGGGCTGACCAATTCGGCAGCCAGCAAGTGGGTGCAACGGGGAGAGCAGGCAGAGTGGAAAACAACGTCTTGGTGTCGCCTGTAAGTGCGTGGGCCTGTGGCCTGCAGCGATGGCGAAGCATGCTGCACTGGGTGCGGGATGTGCCAGTAGTCGATCCGGTGGATCGACGTAATGCGCCGATGCTTCAGTTGGTTTCCTTCCTGCTGGCGGTGCTCCCGACGGCCGCTTGGTGCTATCGGGCGTTGCTGGTGGATATCCCGTGGCGGCCGGGTGAAGTCACCGGCATGGTGTTCGGCCTGTCCGTCAGTGCCATCGCCGCATTGAGCTTGGTGCTCGTGCGCAAAGGGAAATTCAGGCCAGCCTCCCATGCGTTGCTGGCAGTGTTCGCAGCGACAGTGATTCCCGCCTACCTGGTCGCAGGTTTTGGTGGGCAGCGGTTCGAGCAGCCGGTCCTGGCCATCTGGATGGCGATTGCTGCGCTGGCGGTGGGGCGTGTGGCTTTGTGGCTGATGTTCCTCTGCATCGCCGCGGCCTTCGGGCTGGGGATAGGAGTGGATATCGGAAAGCAGGGCAAGGCGGTCGAACTCTTGGGCGATGCGGCTTTCAGCACGGCCATCTTCTTGATGATTGCCGTTGTGCTGGACCGAAGCTCTGTCGCCCTTCGCGAAAGCCTTCGGGAAGCGCAGGCACGCGGGGACGCATTGGATGTCGCCAACCGGCGCTTGAAGGAAGAGATGGCGGAGCGTGAGCGCACTTTCGCGCAGTTGGTCCAAGCGCAGAAGATGGAAGCCGTCGGTAGGCTCGCAAGTGGGGTCGCCCACGACTTCGGCAATGTCCTGTCAGTGGCAGGCGGGTACGTACGCATGGGGTTGCACGCCGGCGGCGAGGCGCAGATGCGTGAATCGCTGGTCGGCATCGATTCGGCGGTGAGCAGGGCCAACCTGTTGACTCGCCGGCTACTGTCGCTTGTTCGACAGGAGGAGGGCGTGGAGGAGTGGTTCGATCCGGGCGAGGCGTTGACTGCGCTCATTCCGATGATTCGGCAATTGATGGGGCCGGATGTGAGAGTCGAAGTCACGCTCAATGAGGGTCTGCCTTCGATATTCTTCGACCGGATGCAGTTCGACCTGATGATTTTGAACGTCGCCGCGAACGCGGATCACGCCATGCCCGATGGCGGCAGTTTCTCCCTGCGGGCACGTAGGGACGGCAACCGGTTGGTGCTGGATCTGGCCGACACCGGGGCAGGCATGGAAGACGATGTGCTGGCGCATGCCTTCGAGCCATTCTTCACTACCAAGCCGCGCGGGCAGGGCAGCGGGCTTGGGCTTTCGGTCGTTCGTGACTTGCTCCAGCGGACAGGAGGCACGGTGAGTGCCGAGAGCAGTGCACTCATCGGAACAACGATTTCCATGCGCTTTTCCGACGATCTGGCGGAAGTGTCCGAGGCAAGAGCTGAAAGCTGTTGGTGATGGCTGTCCAGCATCTGCGGTCGGCCTGGCTGCGATGGATCAGATGACGATGGGCTTGCCGGCCTAGGAGATGTAGGCGACAAGCCGCTTGCCCACGACGGCCACCATGCTGGAGAGCAGGTCCACGTCCACGGGGTGCTCCAGGTCCAGCGCCTGCTTGAGTGAAGGGGCGGGAATGCTCAGCGACTTGGCCAGCGCCTCGTGCGTCATCCGGCTCTTTACGATCTCGTTGTGCACCAGGACCTTGAGGGACTCGCCGGTCGATAGATGGATGTTGACGCCGTTACTCGGTTTAGTACGCGGCAAGGGGACGGGAGCGCCTGCTTGGAACTTTCTTTGTATCTCCGACCTCAGCGCGGAGCCGAGGCTTTTTTCCAGATGATTTGCATTCGATGTGGAAATCTCCGGCCAATCTGTCAGATGCATCACAGGATGGCTCGAGCTTCCTTCGAATCTCACGGAATATACGAACATAGGAGTATTCGGGCGACGCAATTGAATCGGCTGGGCAAACCACGCAACACAGGATGATTGTGATCTGGTGCCTGAAAATATAGTGATCGGAGTTGTGCTTTGCACGCACGCACTTTCACCCATTGCGTGAGTAATGGTGAGTGACGCGGGGAATTCTGGATGCCATGGCGGTGGATACATGAGGTGCTTCCACTAGATGTTGCGCCCCGTGGCCAAGTCGAACAGCAACGACGACGTGGCTGATGGCAACCGCGCAGGCGAAGGCTGCTCCCTTTTATTTCTGAACTAGAAGAATAAGAACGGGCCTGAGAAAGAAGCGGCCTGGATGCCGTCCTGACAGGCATTTGCAGTTCATGCGATGGCAAATTTTTCTGGAACTCCACTGTCCCCACGTGGCTTGCAGCCGCGGCGCTCGTTGGAGCGCTGTTTGCAGGTGACTGGATGCGGCTATCTCGCGAATCGGACCAACGAAACGCGGGAATGAAGCACACTCACCTCTTCCAACGGTACCGTCATCGGCCGGTATCGGAGACCACTCTTTCAACGTACCGGCAACGCCATCGGACGCAACGGTGCCGCATCCCAGCCGCGGATATTCAGCGGCCCGCCGAGGAAGGTGAATTCATAGATCTTGTCGCGGCGTAGCTCTTCCCGCTCGTAATTGGCGGGGCGCACTCGCAACAGAGGCCACCACGGGATGGCATGCGAGCGGTACTACATCGCCGGGCAGGCAGGGTCCTTTCCCGTGATGCTGGAACAGATGCGGCGTCGGCAGTCGATGCCGCGCAATGTGTTTGCGCCCGGGCAGCGTCGCAGTTGCGCTTGAATGCTGGATTCGGTCGATGCGGGTTTCTTGCTAGCCACCTGTTCAAACGCCATGCGCTCATCTGCGGAGCGTTGTTGCTGATCGGCGTCAATCTGCGCGATCAGATCATCCATGGTGTTCGGCTGCTGGGTTTTGGCTTTAGGTTTGTCCTCTTCCTTGATGATGCCCAGAAGCGTTCCTAGAAGGTTTTCGTCGTCCTTCGCTTTGGAGGTGCTCCCGCTACGTGTCGCGGGAGTACCCCTGCGTGCAGCGGCTGTTTGGCGGCTCGCAGGTGCATTGACGACAGCACTGTCTTCCGCAGCGGGAGTTGAAGTGGGAGTCGGGAGGGTGTCCAGTGGCGACGGGATTGCCGAGTTGCCGTCGTTTCCATCAACAATCATGGCCGCCCCAGCGTTCGCCGAAACAACAGGAGCGACAGGGTTTTCGCCCGATGCGCTTTGGGGCACCAATGAGTATTCGTCTGGCTCGCCAGAGGTGGTTTTGCCGACAAATAGCCAGATAAGCAGGACAGAGAGGGCGACAATAAAACCGGTAAAAAGTAGCCACCACATACGGCGACTATTCGTGGCCCGGATGGTCGGTGTATGCGACGGCGCAGTCGTCCGCCGGCCTTCCATATCAGCCAGAATACGACCAGAGCTGGGGGCCTGGCCCTTAGCCTGCTCTCCACCTGAGAGAAGACTTGGTCGATTGATTCCGCCATTATTCAAGTGCATCCAGCCCTTGGTCTGAGTCGGCTAGCGCCGAAGCAATGCGTGCATTCTTAGGGCAAGCTTTTAGGCGCGTCAACCAGTCGGCCTTCAGGGAGGATCAGTGACAGTAATTGTTGGTGTAGCCATTGCGGCGTTTTTGCTGGTGGGGCTGGTGTGTTGGGTACTGCTGTTTCCAGAAATGGCGAGCAGGCGGTTTGCCCGTCTCCGTGAGCTGTTCAGGCCACGAAGTACCGCAATTAGCGGTCGGAAGCTGGGTGTAAAAAACTCCCGCGGCATAGCTGTTTCGGACCATGAAATACATGGATTTTTGCGCTCAGCATTCGCTCGACATTGGCTGGTTCTAGTAATTGCACTCATCCTGCTGGCAACGCCCCCGCTCGTCATTCTGATGGTGCGGCAGACAGTGGTGCTCGCGGACTTCCGTGGCGAGGATCATTCCGAGTCTGGTTCGATGGTTGCACAGTTGCTGCGCGGTGAACGCCTGATACCTCCGCCGCCGCCACCACCGGAGGTCTTCACGACACAAGAAGTGCGCCGCTTGCGGCCGGAGATAGTCACCGCCGATCGTCGATGGGAGCAGATCGACCCCGAGCTGCAGCAACGAGTGCTCGCGATTTACGAAGTGATGCGGCGCCAATACAGCTACGAAATGGTGCTGGTCGAGGGGTACCGCAGTCCACAACGTCAGGCCGAGCTGATGGCCGGCGGAAAGGCCACCCGTGCCGGCGCTTGGCAAAGTTGCCATCAATATGGACTGGGCGTGGATAGCGCGCCAATTCGAGATGGCAAATTGCAATGGAATATGGACGATGCTTGGACACGGCGTGGGTACTATCTGTACGGCGAATTAGCTGAACAGGCGGGTCTCGAGTGGGGCGGTAACTGGCGGAGTATCAAGGACTACGTGCACGTGGAGATGTCTGACAAGTGCAGAGCTGCCAGAAATACGAAGCGCGCGGAGTTATCGCAGCAAGGGTGATAAGCCCCCCGACTGCTGGTATGGTTCCGCGCTGATGGGCTGGGTTGCTGCAGATGTAGCAATGGACGGATCAGCTCACAACAGGATCACGGAGCGTGATGTATGGCACGACCATTCATTGTTGTTGGTGACAAGCTTTCCCACGGCGGAAGCGTGGTTTCCGGATCAGAGCAGACTGATATTGCAGGCAAGCCAATGTCTCGGATTGGAGATCGTGCCATCTGTTCGGTGCATGGTGCGACCACCATCGTCAGTGGTGATGCGACCGTCATCATTGACGGTCAAGCAGCAGCGCGTGAAGGTGACCGTACTGCGTGTGGGGCAACATTACATACTTCACAGACCACGACCGGGCTAGGCTAAGCCGGTCGATCACGCAGGAGCGCGCATGGAGCATAGCGACTGATGGGGGCATGGACGGGAAAGGCCGCTTCGGTGGTTCTGGTATTTCTTGCCACTTGGGGCGGCGCCATCATGTATTGGCGCAGCAGCGGGAGCGTGCCTGGTGGTATGGACATGCTGCTGTATCTCGGTGTGCTGCCAGTCGGCATTAGCAGTGCGGGCTTCATGGTGAAGGGGCTGGCCCGTCAGGGGTTGGACAAGGCGCTGGAGAAGCGCGATGTCAGGGCAGCTGAAAGTAGCTCCACAGTAATCAGTGAAGATCACGTGATGGCGGCTGTTCCCGGCGTGTTGTTGGCGGGACACATAAATCTGGGCATTGGGCTGGATGCGCGGGAATTGCTGGCGGCTTCGGCTGCACCACCGCGCCCGGCTTTGAGCACGCGGTTCCGGGACGCTCAGAGTCTTCCTATCCGTGTGAGCGCTGCCGAGCAACTCGATGAGCTGGAAGTAATCGGTGAACGCGAGCAGGGGATCGACACCGGCGTGCTCGAGCGACGTGCGCTGGCCTTGTTGTCGCCGGTTCTGGATGAATTGCTGGCCGCTGTTGCCGTTGTATTGCCTCCGCTCAAGAGTCGCGACGAAATCGTGGTGGCCGGTTTGCGTCGCAGCGATGAAGGGCACATAGACAACGTTCTGACGATCGAATTGCTGGTCGCGAGTAATTGGTCCGATGCCCTGTTGCATTGGCTCCGCGATTGGCTCGCGCAACGTGCCATCGAGACAGGTATTGACGCGCGTCGCTTTGACGTATCAATCAAGGTCATGGGCGATGCTGCGGAAGTTTGGCAGCACGTCAGCCAACTGAATGAAGTGCTTGCGACGAATGCGGTGCGATGGCATCTGCTTCTGGCCTGTGACTCATCCATCGATCCGAATGTGATCAATGCGTGGCAGGCCAACGGTTTGTTGGCAACTTCGCGCAATCCAGATGGGAAGGTCCCGGGAGAGGGGGCGGCGGGTGTTCTGTTGGCCAGCCCTGGCCTTGCGCGGGAGAAGTGTGGCCTGCTGTGGGGGCCGCATTCTTTGACGGACGAGGCGCTGCGGTCGGCGCGTCCGGCGGAAAGACGGCGGCAGCTGGCAGCGGCCGCGACGCAATGGACACACGCATTGGCATTCGATGGTCAGAGCATTCAGTTCGTTTTGCACGATGCTGGGCAAGGTAGCGAAGAGATTGTGGATGCCGCATTGGTGGCGACGGCGATGAACCCAGATTTCGAGTTCGGGACAGGAAGTCTTTCGTTGGCGGCATGTGCCGGTGAACTGGGGCCGGTGTTTCCGGTGGCACAGCTCGCACTCGCGCTGGAACAAATACAGCGCAAATCCGAATCGGTGCTGGTGTTGGCAGGTGCCAAAGCACAGCAGCAGGTACTGACATTGGTCAGTGCAGGTTCTTCAAATCAGGCGGCAAGTTTGTCGTCGATCACTTAAATCTTGGATTTCCCCGCATGAGCGTGAGCAACTTCAGCTATTACCTGCGTGACTACCGGTTGTGGATGGTACTTGGGTTGGTTGGTGCCAGCGGACTGGCTTGGTATGGCGAGGCGGAAGCACGAGAGATCGGCATCTGGGCTGCCATCGCAATTTCCGTGTTGCTGGCTTTGGCGCTGTTTGTGTGGATCGTCAAGCGGATGCTGGCGCGTCGTGCCGCCAAGAAGGTGGAGGCGCTGGTCCAGGGCGAGGCAGACCGGGCGGTTGCCAGCGCGCAGCCAGCGCAACGTGCCGATACAGAGGCGCTGCGCCATCGAATGATGGAGGCCGTCAAGCAGATCAAGTCGTCGCGTATGGGGATGCTCAAGGGAAATGCCGCGTTGTATGAGCTTCCGTGGTACGTGATCATCGGCAATCCCGCTGCCGGCAAGAGTTCGGCGATTCTCAATTCGGGCCTGCAGTTCCCGTTTGAGGAGAACCACAACAATGTCGTGCATGGAATTGGCGGCACCCGTAACTGTGATTGGTACTTCACCACCAACGGAATTGTGTTGGATACGGCTGGTCGTTACTCGGTCAGCTCTGAAGATCGCATGGAGTGGTTGACGTTCCTCGGGCTGCTGAAGAAAAACCGACCCCGCGCTCCAATCAATGGTGTGATCATCGCGGCGAGCATTGCGGAGTTGTCCGGTGGCAAGCCTGAATTTGCGATGGAGCTGGCTAAAAATCTTCGCCAGCGCGTGCAAGAGATCACCGAGCAGCTGGAAGTATTTGCTCCGGTGTATGTGCTATTCACCAAGGCGGATCTGATTGCGGGATTTGGCGAGTTTTTCCGCAATCTGGACCCTGGCGAGCGTGAGCATGTGTGGGGCGCAACGCTGCCATTTGATGCGCATCAGCAGACCGACGCACTGGCTGCTTTCGATGCACATTTCGATGAACTTGCTGACGGCATAAAGGAAATGGGCTTGACCCATATGGCCATGCAACGTGGTCGAGAAGTGTCACCGGGGCTGCTGTCGTTGCCGCTGGAATTCATGGGGATAAAGCCCGCGTTGCGGACATTCATTGCAACGTTGTTCGAAGATAACCCGTATCAGTTCAAACCCGTATTCCGCGGCTTTTACTTCAGCAGCGCATTGCAGGAAGGGCGATCGGTGCACCATGCATCCGAACGTGTGGGTCGTCAGTTTGGGTTGCAGCGCGGGTCCAATGAGGACGTGGCGCCATCAGGGCAGACCGCATTCTTCCTGAAGGATCTGTTCCGCAAGGTGATCTTTGCCGACCGCGAACTGGTCCGGCAATACTCAAGCCCACATCAGAATCGCTTGCGGTACGGCGTGTTTCTCGGTGCGGTGGGCGCTTTGGCGTTGGCGCTGGGCCTATGGACGTGGTCCTACACGACCAATGCACAATTGGTGGCAAACGCTACCAAAGATCTGCAGCAAGCAGTACAGGTTCAGGAGGGTCGACTGGATCTGAAATCACGCATCGATGCTCTGCTGTTGCTGCAGGATCGGATGGAGCAGCTTGATCGTTACAGCAAGGGGGGCGGCATCACTACCAGTCTTGGCTTGTATCAGGGCAACGAAATTCGCGCGAAGTTGTTGCGTGAGTACAACCATGGAATGCAGCAGGTGATGTTGTCGCCGACGGTATCCAGTCTGGAGGATTACCTGGGTCAGGTTGTTTCCGAGCGCGACAAGCTGGGGAAGGCAAATACGGCCGCTTCGGACAGTGAAAAGCTGTACCAAAATGCATCGCCGACAAGCACCAATGACGCGTACAACGCGCTTAAGACGTATCTGATGCTGGGGAATTCCAAATACGTCGAGGGGGCGCATCTGTCGCAACAGTTGACGCTGTTTTGGCGCAACTGGCTGGATGCCAATCGTGGACAGATGAGTCGCGAGGAGATGGTTCGCTCGGCGGAGAAGCTGATGAATTTCTATGTGGCGCAGTCCGGCAAGCCAGGTTGGCCGCAGATACAGAACAAGGTCACGTTGGTCGGCGATACCCGGCAGGCGTTGGGCCGTGTAATGAACGGGCAGCCAGCGATGGAGCGCGTTTTCGCCCAGATCAAGGCCAGGGCCGGAGCCCGTTTTGGGACGGTCACAGTCGACAGTCTGATCGGTGAGGAACGCAATGGACGGCTGATAAACGGCAACTACGCCATTTCCGGCGCGTTCACCCGCAAGGCATGGGAAGACTACGTGCAGGATGCGATCAAGGAGGCCGCCAATACGCAGTTGAGTACCACCGACTGGGTGTTGGGTACCACTGAGCAGAGCGACCTGTCACTGGCTGGAAGTCCGGAACACGTATCCCGTGAGCTGGCGGCCATGTACAAACAGGAGTACGCCCGTGAGTGGGGCAAATTCGTAAAAGGGCTGAGCATCGCTGAGTTCAGTACCTTCGATCAGGCTGCTGCAAGCATCAATCGTCTGGGTGACGCAGGAACGTCTCCCTTGCGCGTCCTCTTGGCGCAAATCAACGAAGAAACCGTATGGGACAACCCGCCTGCGCTGGCGCAATCTAGCAAGGCGCGCAAGGGATTTGTGGCATGGTTTCAGCGCACTATCCTGCGCAAGGATCCCGTTGCCGCCGCAGCGGCTCAGCCTGTCGGTCCAGTGGGTAAGGCATTTGAGGGCATCGCACGCCTGACCAGCGAACGAGGCGACCAACCGGCTGTCATCACCGCTTACTTCGGAGCATTGGGCAAGCTGCGTGCGCGCTTGAATGCGATCAAGAGCCAAGGGGACATCGGGGTTGGTGCACGGAAGTTGATGCAGGACACACTCAGCAACGATGGCTCCGACTTGAGTGTGGCATTGGCATTGGTCGACGAGCAGGTGCTGACCGGGCTGGACGACAGTCAGCGTGAAGCGCTTCGCCCGCTGCTGTTGCGCCCGTTGACGCAGACATTCACGGCATTGGTCCCGCCAACCGAGCAAGAGATTAACAAGACATGGAAGGCGCAGGTCCACGAACCGTTCAAGTCGCGGATTGGCCAACAGTACCCATTCAATCTGAACTCCGACGTGGACGCCGCTGCCAGTGATATAGCCGCCATCTTCGGCGCAAATGGCAGTATCGCCAGCTTCAACAAGGAGGCGCTCGGTACCCTGGTGATCCAGAGGGGGCCTTTGCTCGAAGCGCGACGCTGGGCCGGGGTGGGCATCAATCTGTCCGCAGAGTTGGTGGCCAACTACGGTAACTGGGTAGGAGGCGGAGCAATCGGTGCGTCTCCGGATACCACGATCTTCGAAATCCTGCCCTCACCCGCGACCGGCGCAGTCGAGTACACGATCGAGATCGATGGCCAGGCATTGCGCTATCGAAACACGCCGCCCCAATGGACAACGATGCAGTACCCGAACGTCGGCCAGATCCCGGGGGTGAAGATCACGGCGTTGACTGGCGACGGACGTACGATCGAGGTGTTCAATGCCCCGGGCACCAATGGCTTCAAGCGACTGATGTCCGAGGGCAAGTACGAGCGCCTGGACGACTCCAGTCGCATCACCTGGGAAAATGAAGGTGTCGCGGTGACGGTTGAAATGCGTATCGTCCGGCGCGCCGGCGTCGGTTCGGATGGTGGTGATTGGCAACGCGGCTTGCAGTTGCCCGAAACGGTGGCAGGCGGCACGCCGGTACCCGCCACGACAGCGGTACCTCAAGCTTCGGCTCCGCAGACGGGAGGGGTGCAATGAGCCGGGTAATCAACGCCGGGGTTTCCTACTTCGGCAAAGTGCCTTCGCGCGGTGATTTCGTTCGCACGACGGACAACCATCAGTTGCTGGGATGGTTGGACCGTTGGGCGGGGGAGAGCCTGGAGCTGCTGAGCCAGAATCCTGATTGGAAGCAACATTACGACGAGGCTCCCGATATCCATTACGCATTCCTCGGCTCACGCAGCAAGACCGTGTTGTGTGGCCATCTGCTAGCGAGTCGCGATGCATCGGAACGGCGCTTTCCGTTGCTGTCCGTACTTCGTTTGGACGCAGCCGATCCGTTGCCTTTCATCGGCCGTAGCCCGTTGGCGATGTCCAATGCCTGGTCTGGTCTGGCCAGGCTGGCGCGTCAGGCGTACCAGGATGACGATGCCTCCGAAGCACTGGCCAAGCTGGGCGAAGCAAGTTTCAGCATCAGCACCAAGGCGGACGATTACAACGGAAGCTTCCAGGACTTCATGGAAAGCTGCACGATCGGCGAACTGGAACAGCGCTTGCGCGAAGCAGGGCACGGCGATGTGTCGTTGAAACGTATGCTGCCAGCGCTGGGCCTGCTGCTGCAGCCGGTGTTCAGCGGTGGTGACGTGCATATCGACAAGGGTCTGGTTTTGCCGCTTGTACGTGATGCGGGATATCGCCCGCTGATTGCCGCATTCTGGCTGGATATGATCGCAAGCTTCGTGGCCAGGGGGGATTTCGAGCTGTCAGTGCTGGTGCGTAACGACGCCAAGTCTTCCATGGTGGTGGGTTTCAATGGCGCTGACCGGCAGGTACTTCGTTCGGTGCTCGACCCGGACGACGACAGCGGCTTCCTCATACATCTCAAGGACGCAGATTGGGTGGAGGAATACCTCGGTAGCGACTACAACCTTAATCGTCTTGGCAGCTTCCTCGATCGTGATGACCTGACATTGGCCACCGCGCGCAAGCTGTTTGGCGAGACTTTTCTGGGAACGTGATGATGCCTTCTTTGCAAATATTCCATGTGGCGCTGGCCTTGCTGTTGGCTACCTCACCGTTGGCTGCCCAGAACACGGCTAATGCCCGCGCAGGTACTGAGCGCCCCGTGGTTATCGAGGGTGTGGTGCCGGACCAGGCGACCAAAGCGAAGCTCCTGAACAATTTGCGTTCCGTTTATGGTGCCGAACGCGTGGTTGATCGTATCCAGGTGGAGAGCATTGCTACCCCACCGAACTGGGGCGACTACGTCGCAGGCATGATCAATCCTGGGTTGAAGCGCGTCTCTCCGGGCAAGCTGGAAGTCAATGGTCAGTCGGTGCGTATTACCGGTGAGGTTGGCAACGAAGCGCTGCGGCAGCAGGTGGCCAGTGATCTGAGCCTTGCCAGCAACACGTCTTACACCGTCACCAATAGTTTGAAGGTGGGTTCGCAGCAGAACATTCTCGATCAGACGCTGGCCAATCGCATTGTCGAGTTCCAGAGCGGAAGCGCCAGACTCACGCCGTTTGGAATGAGCATCTTGGATGAGATGGTGGTG
Source organism: Stenotrophomonas sp. Iso1 (assembly GCF_027497995.1). Classification (GTDB taxonomy): domain Bacteria; phylum Pseudomonadota; class Gammaproteobacteria; order Xanthomonadales; family Xanthomonadaceae; genus Stenotrophomonas. The sequence continues at coordinate 2,039,510 of NZ_JAODBT010000001.1, forward strand.
AAAATGGCGCAGATGCCTGATCGCCGGTTCCTGGTTATCGGGCATACGGACAACGTGGGGAATCGCGAATCCAATCTGGCTCTGAGCCACGCACGCGCACTGGCGGTGAAGAACTACATGATGTCCAAGGGCATCCCCACCGGCCACATGGATGTGCTCGGCAAAGGGCCTGATGAGCCGGTGGCCGACAATACTTCCAACGACGGTCGCGCCCGCAACCGTCGTATCGAATTCAAGATCCAGTAAACCCAAGGTTGCTTGACCGGAGGGCTTAGTAGCCCTCCGTATCCGGGTTCACGTCGAGCATCTCTTCCATCTGCTCCAAGGTACCGTGGTCTTTGATGACCCGTTTGAGCCAGACGTGCAGCGGCATCTCTCCCCAGCGTGCGGCCTTTTCCGCAAGATAGGCCACCGGGCTGTGGGGTTCGGTGCGACGGAAAAATTCGGCAACCTGCCGGAGCTGCTGCAGGGCTTCCTTGCGAGTAGCAGGTGCACCGTCTGTACCTCGCGAACTGTTGGACGCGTCCACAGGGGAGGATGTGCTTTTGAATGGCGTCTCGGTCTGCATGTTGGTGGGTACATCCACGTCGCCATCAACCAGCATTCCAGCGTCGCGCGCGAAACGACGCACTGTGCGCTGGATGTGATCAAGCTGCTCACGAACGGCGCTGAAGCTGGGGCCATCCATCCCCAATCTATTGTCGACAGCCGCTTGCAGTTCGGCCAGGGCCAACTCGCAATCCGGAAGTGTGTGAATAAGTTGGCGGTAAAAATCGTGGCTGGTATCGCGACGCGCGGCTTCCAGTAAATCCAGGCCCGGCTTGCCGTCGTCAGCCTCGCCATTGTTCGCGCGCGCATGCGCGTGTTCGAAATCAGTAATGCTGAAACGTCCTTGCGGCGAGACAACGACGGGTACTGTGCGCAGCCAGTGCAGGGAGTTGCTCAGCAACCAGCTCAGATTTCCGATGCGCTCTTCCTGGTCGTCATCGTTCGCAAGCGGATGCACAGCTTCCCAGTAGCGATCACATAGCCCTGCAATGACGCGGAAGCCGGACGCCAGGCCCGTGAAGCCGTTGAGTTGGGTGCTGGCTTCGCTCAGCCAGCCGGCGAGCCTTAGGTCCTTGGTGCGGGTCAGCAGTAGGTCGTTGCAATCGCGGAGCACGCCTTGCCAATCGGCGTACTTGATATCGGTCTGCCACGCACCCTGATCCAGAGTCGGGTCATCGGCACGACGTTTTTCAATGATCCGATCAAACTCAATGGAGAATGAAAGGTCTTCACCTGTCGGGGCATTATCGGAAATCGGGGCCAGCAGGGCATCCTGATCCAGCATGGCAAATCTCATGGGAAGTTGACCATGATTCTAGCGTGGCTTTCCGCATCGGACAGCGCATTGCCGCCGAGTTTTCGTTGCATGTGAAATGACGAATCAAGATCACACTCATCCTGTTCATCAAGTTGAAGGTTTCGTTTTTTTGGGTGTTGCTGTTTCTGGTAAATTCGAACGCAGGAAATCCGATAAATGTCTGCACATCGCGCAGACTGTCAAAGCATCTGGAAATGGCATGGATCAGCTGAATGACCTAATGGCGCAAGTTGCCGCGTTGAGCGGTGCGCAGCGTTTGTATCGCTTGCAATCTACGAGCCTCGGAAGCTGCCTGGTGGTGGAGCGCTGGTGGGGGCGTGATGCGTTGGGAACGCATGTGATTACCGAAGTGGACGTTTTGTCCACGGATCAAGATCAGCCACTGGATGATCTGCTGGGGACATCAGCCGTATTGCTCGTACGTATGCCTGATGGCACGGAGTGGCAGCGTGGCGGCCTGATTTCTGCGGCGCAAAGACTAGGGAGTGATGGGGGGCTAGTGCGGTATCGCCTGTCCCTGGCCTCGTGGACATGGTGGTTGCAGCACGCGCGGAACAGTCGTGTCTTCCAGGAAAAAAACGTCAGGCAGATCGTTGATGAAGTATTCGGTGAGTACGGAGACTTGGCCAACTGGCAATGGGCGCAGGGTTGCGATGAGTTCCTCAGCGGGCACGTTCGCAGCTATTGCGTCCAGTACCGCGAAAGTGATCTATCGTTTGTGCAGCGGATTCTCGCCGAAGAAGGCTTGGGCTGGCGCCTTCATGGGAACGCGCAGGCCAAGTGCGGGAATGGCATGGAGATCTTCGCCGATAGTATTGCTCTGCCCGAAGACGAAAGCAGTGCACAGGTGGGTGTCCGGTTTCATCGCAGCGATGCAACCGAGGCAACGGATAGCATCCAGAGTCTCGGCCGTCGTCGCGTCCTGACCAGTACAGGTATCAGTCTTCACAGCGATGACTATCGGCGGGCCGGGAGCATTGCGCTGCAGCTACCGGTTGATGGTGGTGGCGACCAGTCGCGGCGTGAAAATTATGATGCCGTAGGTGCGTACGCTTTCCGCAACGGAGATGCCGCAGATCATTACGCAAGGCTTCAAGCACAGGTGCATGAGGTACACGCCAGGACGTGGAATGGCCAAGGCAGCGTGCGTGGTTTCCAATCGGGCACGTGGCTGCGTGTGCAGCAAGCGCCCTTTGCTGACGTGCCGGAGTTGTTGCTGGTGGACGTTGAGCATGCGGGCGTCAATAATTTGCCAACCGATCTTCGTCAGGCATTGAACGAGGTGATGGGTGAAGTGCCCACGGCCGGTAGCCCGGCTTGCTGGCGGCAAGCCGAGAAAGTGGGTTACGGCAATGCATTCAAGGCTGCTGAGCGTTCCGTGCCATGGCGCCCGCTACTCGAGGACGAGACCGGTGCACGCCTGAATCCCCGCCCGACCGCGCCGGGTTACCAGACTGCTCTGGTGGTCGCGGGGCAGGACGGAAGTGGACATGACGTTCATGCCGATTCATTGGGGCGAATACGTGTCCGCTTCCACTTCCAGGACGAGCAGGGGGACACCACTTGGTTGCGCGTAGCCCAACGTTACGCGGGGCCAGGCGTCGGAAGCCAGTTTCTGCCGCGCATCGGGCAGGAGGTAGTGGTCGGTTTCCTGGAAGGCGATATTGATCGACCGATCGTACTGGGCGCGTTGTACAACGGCCGGGGCGAAGCCGGTGTAGCGCCCACACCGGCGGGGGCCGAGGGGAGCGCGAGCCGTTCAGCGTATTCGCAGGCCGCAGATCAGCGTGCCAGTGCACAAGCTAATCTCAGCGGCGGACATGCGCCTGTTTGGCATGCCGCAGGAGGCGGCGACGATGCTCACCGGCATGCTGGTGCGCTATGGGGGATCCGTTCGAGCGAATGGGGAGGCGGGAAGGGTAGTAATCACCTTCTGTTTGATGATTCCGACCAACAGCTACGCGTGCAACTGGCCTGCAGTCAGCAGGCTTCTCATTTGACTATGGGTCACTTGCGGCATCAGGCGGAAAACTTTTTAGGCAGTCTGCGCGGTACCGGCTTCGAACTGCGCAGTGATGGTTGGGGCGCGGTACGTGCCACTGCCGGCGGTTGGTTCAGTGCCTATGGGCGGGATCCTTCAAGTCCCACCGGTGAAGTGGTGCAATCATCGGCCTTGCTCAAGCAGCTGCAGACAATGAGTGAGCGGTTCAACACTGTCGCGCGGACCCACCTGACCAGCACGCTGGCAATGCAGGAAGGTGCACGCGGCATTGACCAGTCAACCTTGGTGCCTGACCAGCCGCCGCTGACCGCGATGTCGGCAAGTGCCAGAACCATCGTATCCGGGAGCGAGTTTGGTGCAGCCCGCAGCGAGGCAGCGGAACGGCGCGCGCAGGGAAGCCAGGGCGGCGTACCCCACAGCGGTGACCCCTTGTTGGGTATTGCTGCACCTGCCGGAATCGCACAGGTAGCCGGGCAGGCACTGCACTGGACGGTTGGTGAGGGGTTGTTGCTCGCAAGCGGTGGCGACAGCGATACAACCGTGCTCGGCAATGCGCGTCTGCATGCGAAGCAGGCGGTTGGCATGCTTGCCAAAGCGCTGGAGGGCAAAGGCGATGGCAACGCACTGAGTATTGTCAGCGGTACAGGTGAGTTGAATGTGCTCGCTCAGAACGACTTGGTACGCATCCAGTCGCGGCAAGGGCTACGTGCTGCCAGTGCGCAAGCGGCGGTGGAATTGGCTGCAGGAAAGGTATTGCACGTGGCAACCGCAGGCGGTGCAAGCGTGACCTTGGAAGGTGGAAACATTGTCTTCAGTTGCCCGGGGACCATCACGGTGCATGCCAGCAAGAAATCGTTTGTGGGCCCGGTGCAGGGAGACTACCCGTTACCTTTGTTCCCAAAATCCGTGTGCGTGGAATGCATGTTGAAAGCGGCGGTCTCAGGCTCGCCCTTTGCAGCGTTGCAGTAGATGGGTGCTCCCTTGTCTTCAGCATTTGCGAACAATGCACTGTCTCCTGCGGCAGCGTCATCGCTGGCAGGTGTTATCAGCGGCGACTCTGTGCCGCCCACCTGGGCAGTGGTGGACGCGGCATTGGTGGATGCAGCACCTTTTTACGCGTTGATTGAACGAAATGGCGGAAGCATCGTTCATGGCTACGCGGGTTCTGACCTGGCCGCATTTGGTGATGCGGGTGTTCTGCTCGTACCGCTTGTGCGTGACCGTGTCCGGATGACCGCCCAGATCGAGAAGCTTCTGCAGCTGGGCAACCCTACCACTGCGTTGAGTTGGCTCAGCACGTCTGCGGAGGTACCTGCATTGCAGGCACTGTGTCTGTACCTGGGTATGGCCAGTATCAATGACCGGAAGCAACCCATTCACTGCCGCTTCGCGGATACACGTGTGCTGCCGGAGCTGTTGAAGCAATTGGATGCGGAGCAGGTAACACGGGTCCGCACAGTGGTAGAGCAATGGGCCTGGGTGGACCGACAGGGGCAGTACGCCCGTTGGGTGCCGGCTACACCATTGATTGCGCCAGCGGATAGTCACACTCATCTGCATCTGGGGATGCCTCAATTCCGTGCCCTGCGTGGCAATGCTGAAGCGGACGGAATCTTCACCCTGCTTTGGGAGCAAACGCCAAGCCTGGTGCCCGCAGCGCAGATGCGTGGTGACTTCTATTTCGACCTGGTGCGCATCCTGAAGACGGCTACTCAATTCAATGTGAAAGACGTGAAAAGCCGCCTGCAGTTCGCAGTACTGAGCCTCACTTCGGGTGTGGATTTTCACACCATTCCGACGCTTCGAACGACGTGGGAAGGGGTTGGCTCGGGCGAGTATCTTCTGGTCGACAAGATGCCACTGTGGGGCAATGCCATTTGGGAGCAGCTGGAATACCGCCGACCAGAAGCAGAGCGTGGGGTGCTTCCATGACAGACAACGACTCCAGGGAATCTAACGGTGCACCGCGCCGGTGGATCAGATTGCGGCTACCGACGAATGCGGTCATCGACAGCTGGATAAAAAATGCCAATGAGGACATTTTTCGTGGGCTCGTGCGCGACGGAGACTCTGTGCAGTATCTGGACGGCGGTGATGGGGCTGTCATGCAGCTTTGTCGTGTGCCATTTCCAGTGAAACGGGATGGTTCTGGGTTTGAGGTGCGTTGCGTGGATCGTTGGTCAGAGAAACCTGAAACCTTCGGTGCGGTGAGCGAATCCGTGCAGCAACAGGGAAATGAAATGGGAGCAGACGCGTGTTGAATACAGGTAGAGACGTGGGCTGCGACTTCATCAACACGTGTGTCACCGGAGAAGGGACGCCTCGACGAAAGATCACGGCGCTCACCATGCGTGCAGCCGTACTTTCTCGCGCAGGGCTGCTGCTCTGTCTATTGCTCTTCGTTGCTGGGTGTAAAGCCGGATCTGATGACGAGACAACCTCAACGGCAAGCATCAATGGGTACAACTCTACGGACCAGGCGATCCGGCCATTCTATGTAGACGAGGCTGGCGGCACCCGCATCGGTGCTTATGCTGGAGGGGGCTCGGTCTGCTGCGTGCGGTATCCGAGAAAATGGTATCCGGGGCTGACCGCAAGAGTTAAATGGGCGACCAGTAGTGGAAAAAATGCCGGAGACCCAACCAAAACCTGGCACGAAGCAGAGGTTCCCATTGAGCGCTATGAGCAGCCGGGGTCGCTGAATATCCATTTCCTGCCGGAGGGTAAGGTGAGGATTCTGATCTGGAACGGTACTCCCAGGAGCGAGGGCTACCCCGGACCCAGCTATCCGGCCGCTCCCCCGGGGTGGTCGCCAAAGGGCGGTGATGATGAGCGGCCAGATCCGGCAATGGAATCTGCCGCCGTGCCTGGAGAAGTCCGATGAGCGAATTCCGGGTTGGTTGGTGGGCCGTAGCGCGCCGCGATGATGGATCGACCGAGGCTTGGTATTTCGCTGACCAAAAACACGTCACTGGAACCGCGTTGCTGCTGCCCAATGGTGATCAGCTGCTGTATTTCCGGCCGAGCGAAAAACAGCCTTTTCTACTGCGCGACTGGTTATCCAGTTATGAGCCCTTGGGTAGCGCGCCGGCAGGGGACAGTTGGGACAACGACAAGTATGGGGCGAAAGCCAATGCCAGCATGCAACTGCCTAAGGACTTCCCCCGTGCCACACGCAAGCCCAGTGCGCGGGAGCTTTCAGTACGCGCGGGCAAGGCAGATGCCTGTAAGGCAGAAGGCCTAAGCTGCGTCCGCGAGATCCATGTCGGCATTTTCTTCGATGGCACCAACAACAACAAGAATCGCGACCGTGACAGTGCCGGTCATTCCAACGTGGTCAGCTTGTTTGATGTGCACAAGCTGGACGAGATTGAGTACTTCAAGTACTACATTCCCGGCGTAGGGACACCATTCGAGGAGATCGGTGAAAAGGGCGAAGACAGCAAGGGCAAAAGCATGGCTCGAGGTGGAGAGGCGCGCATCCATTACGCGCTGATCCAGCTGTACAACGCAGTTTCGGTATCGGTGACTCAAACCAATCTAATCCTTGACGATGAAGCCGAGGATCTTGTTGACAGTATTTGGACCGGTCTGAGGACGTTTTACCGCGGGGGCAACCAGAAGATGGTGAGCATCTTCAAGGACATCGACCAGCGTTTAATGACCAAAGTGCAGGACAAACGCCCCAACATCATCCGCTTGCACCTGTCCGTATTTGGTTTTTCACGTGGTGCCGCCGAGGCACGGACCTTCGTCAATTGGGCCAAGTTGGCCACCGCTGGCAAGGTCGGGCCGGCAGAACTGAATATCCGTTTCGTTGGCTTGTATGACACCGTCGCATCTGTACTTCTGGCGGATTCCTCGCCCGTGGGCGGTGGGTTCCTTGATTGGGCCAGCGGGTCCATGGGAATTCCGGCGGGTGTTGAACAGACGGTGCACTACTGCGCGGGGCATGAGATTCGTCGCTCGTTCCCGCTGTCCACCCTGCGAATGGGCGGGAATTGGCCGGCGCAGGCCAAGGAGTTTGTCTACCCTGGGGTGCACTCGGATATCGGCGGCGGTTACGCGCCCGGCGATCAGGGTAAGGGGCGCGGGGGGCGGAGTGACATGTTGGCGCAGATCCCCTTGAACGATATGTATTTTGAGGGTGTCAACGGTGGGGTGAAACTTGATCCGCTGGACAGCGTCGAAAAGGACTTGGTCAACGACTACCGGATTGAACCTGCATTGCAGAGCGCTTTTTCTGCCTATCTACAATGGACTCCGACCAACGAGAAGGGGGAGAACGTCAGGGGAAGCAAGCGGGGGCACATGGAAGGGCGCATGCAGACCCAGATGCAGCATTACTGGCGTTGGCGTGGGAAGTACACCAGTGATGCAGCGCTCAAAACACTGAAGAGCTGGAGCAATGCCAGTGCACAGGACAGGGCGGACATGGAGGAGGGCAACAAGGATTGGCAGGTTGACCTCGAGCGCGCACGAGCGGCGCACACACCACAGACGGTGACTCTTCCGATTGGCTTGGCGTCCATGAAATTGAACGTGCCGGCATCGCCCTCACAGACACAGCAGGACGTGGTCAAAGCGGTGGACGACACCGGTGCGATTCCCGCAGATGTCGACCGGTTCTTCGACGACTACGTGCATGATTCACATGCCGGCTTCTGGATGCTTGGGCCGATCACCCGTATCGACAAAGCAATCTTCGTCAACGAGATACGCAAGCGCAATGCAATGCATGAGCGTCACCTTGCGCGGGCCAAGCAATACAGTGATCTGCGCCAGCACGATGCCGCGGCACGTGAGTACTTGACAGCCCAATCCTACGAGCTGAATCGCTTTGAACAACAGGTACTACAGGCGAACCCTAAAGATATCGACGTCAATAGCGATACCAGCCATGCCAATGTACCTCTCATGCACGATTCGGATGCCATTGATCTGCGCGACAACATGGGTTTTGAGGGCTGGATTGTGAAGAACGTTGTTGGCTCAGGCACACGCCGCGAGCCGAATGGCGTAGGGCAATACCGCCATGTGATGGATCGTGATCACGAACGGTTCCTGCAGCCCGGAAAGGAACTTGATTATCAGCTGGATCGAGCGACTGACGCGGTGAGTGAGAAAACGCAGGATGTTATTGATGGTGTTCGGCAAAAGGCTTCCGATATCAAGGAAGGTGCACAGCGTGCAGTTGGCGATGCCATCGATGGCGCGATGGATGCCGGTAAGGAAGCCGTCAAAGATGCGATCCGAGGCGGGATAGAGCGTGTGATCCCTTCCGGAGTACCGCGTTTTTGAGGCGAGTGGAGCTCATCGGCAAGTGTGTGCGCTGCCAAAGGATTTGGCGACTCGTTTGGCGGTGACGTTCGCACGGTAAATGCGTGCCGTCGCCGTCTTCCGAGACAACGAGCCAGCCGCATCCGCCCCGGAATCAGCTTGCGCAGCCATGCAGCAAACTTCTGCGACCGGAGCATGCGTGGCTTTGCCGATCATTCGCGGCGACCTTGCCGGGCCGGCTGCAATCGCAATGCAGGAGTGATCACAAGTAGGGCAGTGCTGCTTTTCCGAGCCGCGTCAATCCTCGCGGTGTGCCGGCATGGTCATCAGGAGTAGCGAGGGCTTCCTCAAACGTCGCTGCAAACCGATTGTGGATCCAGTTTCGGTGTCTCCAGGTAGCGGTACGTCGTCGGATCAAAGATGAGCTTGATCACCTGTGGCGAAGCATCTTCCTTGCCGAGAGCCGCACACAATCGCGTGGCGGTTAGATCAGGCCATGGCTGAGTGATGGTGCCCGGGACGGATATCTCCTTGAATTGCCCCTCCAGTACCTTGATGGCGGTGCCATCTCCACATTGCACGAAGCCGAGGTGATGGACTACGTCGACGTCACCGTAATTTGTGCCGAAGTGTTTGATCATTTGGTCGGGTAACCCATCGGCATTGAAGTCGGGCGTGCCGGCGCTGTAGGTCTTGCCGGCGGTCAAACTGTAGAGGCAGTCTTCTTCCGCATCCGGAGGACAGGCGCTGAGCCGCCCTTGCTCAAATATTTTGATCTCCACGCGTTCGTCGATTGGTGTAGCAGCGCAACGCTGTTGCAGCGTTTGACTGGGTGTTGTCGCCGAGCAACCCGCGGTGCCGAAAAACAGAAGGGAAAGCGCCAGGCGAGCTGTTGCACGTGTCATGGATCAGATTCCCGTGGTGTCAAGATGAAAACTATTACGGCTGTCGCGCAGTGCGCCAAGTTCGTTGTTGATTGTGTAGTTCCGGTTTGCGCGGCCAGGGTAGGTTGGCCACGCCACCAGATCGTTCTGTGTGCTGTTGATGGCGGCCGCGTCAGTCAGGAGTTGGGCAGTGATGGCGCGCTCGTGCGCGTCGTTCCATTGCGCGGGTGCACTTGGCCAGCTCAGTTGCGTGTTAGCGGCGATAGCGTTGCGGATTGAATTGGGTACGCTGCGGCCGGTGACGTGGCCCGGTCGGAAAATATGCCAACGCAGCAGGATGGCTATCGCTTTCTCGGACGTGCAGATTGCCCCCAACGTCGCAGTCACATGGGTCTGCCCGGAAGTGATGTCGACGTTGATGGCCCGGATATCACGCAGACGCAAACGCACCATGTCCCACATGGCTCGCTGCACGCTCGCCATGTTCCTACCTGCCATCGCAAAGCGATAGAACCAGTGCCAGGTCTTGAAGTAGTCCGCCTCCGCTACAGTTCGGTTGGCCATGGGCAACTGCTGGTCAGCGGTTGCAGCTTGGCCGAGTGCGGTGACGGCCTGGGCAGGCTGGGTCTGTTCGTTGTGCTGGCGGACCCAGCCTTCGTACTTCCGCGCGGTCCTGTTCCACAAGGTGCCTGCATTGGGCGCAGTCCACGGGCTTGAAGGGTACAGGCCGAAATTTCCGAAGGCGGACAAGTAGTCGGCTTGATTGTGGTGAAGCAGATACGCCAGAAACCCAGCTAGCTCGCCGTTGTTGTAGCCATTCGGCGGATTCAGGCCCATGGTCCAATGACAGGGACCCAGTGATATCAGCGCATCGTCATAACCATTGATGCCGTCAAACGTTCCCATGCATTCCTGCTCAGCAGTTGCCCTGACCACCCGATACGTAGATGTCGTGGCGCCGTTGAGGTTGGCAACGAGGGTTGCCAGTGTGGACGCAGGGCCGATGAGGCGCTCCGGTGTCATTTCCGCCTCGGCCCATGTATGGGTCGGCACTTGACTCTGTGCCCCACCGTAGCCGGTATACGTCGCGTAGCCGCCCAGTACTTGGTAGTGGTCCTGATTGCGGGTAGTTGGATAGGTGTAGTGCCGGGTGAAGTCGCGCGAAAACATCCGCACGTAAGCAGTGACTGCCCGGTTGGCGTTGCGGACAACACCCGTGGTGATTTCGTTGTAGTTCCAGATGTTGATGCCGTTGGCCGCCGGCGCGGTGCGTTGCCCATTGGCGCGCGCAACCTGCCATGCCTCGATGATGACCGGGCAGCGGTAGTTGTTGCGCAGCCAATGTTGGATCGCCGTACGGGTGGCAGCGTTGACCACGCCACTGACAGGCCCGGTGTAGCGCGAGCCATTGGCAAGGCGATCCAGTGAACCCACGTGATAGCTTTCTGGCGGATTGGAGTTGGGCCTTAGGCCCATGGCGGCGACCTCCGGCGCAGTCAATCCAGCCTGGGCCTGCCAGCCATGCAGGCGACCGATGTTGAGCTGCGCAACATTGGCCATGCCGGCATAGATCTGGAATTCGCGAACGGCCCATTCGGTGGTACGGCCAAAATCGCCATCGGCCGCTCGGATGAACAGGAAGCCGAGTGTCCTCAAGTCATTCTGTAGCTGGCGCACATGTTGGGGGATGGCGACAGTGGCTCCCCCTTGGTTGCGCGGTGTCTGTGCATTGGCGGGCGGCGGAGGCGGATTGTTTACACCGCCCCAACGCGGAGCGCGATTGGCCGCAGCGTTCCCGTCGTTGTCGTTTCTTCTCAGATCATGATTGCCGTAAAGCATGCATCCGTCCTAGATGTCGTGATCGTCGGCCAACGATGAGATCCCCGGAAGGCTAGGGGCATTCAGGCCAGCAATGTCACGAGCGCGATGGAAACGCTGAAGTGCCATCTGGCTGAGCGAGCCGAAGTCGCCGTCAATCGCACCGCTATAGAAACCAAGATTCTTGAGCCTGGATTGTAGGCCGGAGTGATCCGTGGTCGGTTTCTGGGCAGCCAGGTCCAAGGTCCATTCCCAGGGATGGTTGTCCGGACCAAACGGGAATACGGTGAGCTTGCCCTCGCGAGCCCCATCGGGGAGTTCGTGTTGAAGGATGCCATCTCCTGAAAGCACGCCATCGAAGACGTGCTCACCGACAGTCAATTTGTAGGGTTTCCCGGCCAAACCTTCCAGACCAAACTGCTGCGCGATACGTAGGCCGAACTGCTGCGGCAGAAGCGCGGTTCCCTTGGGCAGGTGGTCCGGGATTACAGGGTTGGTGTCAGCGCCCTTGAACGGGTGCTCGCTGGCTTTAACCTTGAACTCGCCTGGGCAGCTGAAAGTGATGTTGCCGCCTTCCAGTGTGATGGCGCTGTTACCCGCCTGCAGCACGACTTTGGTTTGGGCCAGCACATCAATGCGCGTATCTGTGGCCGTGAAGGTAAGCGCTTGTTCGGCCAAGATTTCCAATTCACCATCGTTGGCCTGAAGGCTCACTGGGCCATTGGCGGCAATCAAGCGGACCGGGCCGCCCTGCGCGAAAAGCGAAACATTGCTACCGGACACTGTGGCAATGGTTTCACCCGCGCTGACATGCAGATCCTGTTGCACTGTCAGCTCAAGATTCTGGCCTGCATAGGCAACCGCACTTGCTGGAGTGGTCCAAGCGATATGACCGGGACCTTCGGCGAGCAACAACGGCTTTGCGAATCGTTCGACTGGCTCCTCACCGGGAGTGCGGCCGTCGGTAGGCTTGAAGGCCGCCTGGCCACCTACTTCGCCCTGGTACCGGCCTTGCGTCTGCGGGTCAATCAGTTCGCGCAGCTTGCCGGTCTGCTGCCAAGCGCTGAGTCCAGGAACTTGCTGCTGTTGAAGCGTCTGTTGCATGGCGTCCAAGCTGCGCTCGGCACCTTTGAGCTGGGCGACAACACTGGCGTTATCCATCACCGTGGTTGCTGCGTTCTCATCCACACTGGCCGATAGGAGCAAGCCTTCGGCTGCATGAACATTGCTCCAGCCGCGTGTGGCTAACTCAAAACCTTCACCGCGCAGCACACCGCGTGACGTGTTCTGGTGGTCGATGAGGTAGCCCAGTTCCAAGCGGCTGTCGGCCAATGAGCTGTGCAATCGGGTGCGGAGTTGCCCGGGCGTATCGTCAATGACCCATTGCTGTGTCCCGCTGCCATCATGGGCCGCCGTGTGCAGCCCACTGAGCACTCCGGGATGGTGCGCAGCCTCATCGATGCCACCTCCGAAGGGCGGCGAGACGCTACCGTTGTAAAGCTGTCCGGTGATGCGTGGCTGATCGATGTCGCCATGCAGAAATTCGACCAGTACTTCACTGCCAATGCGCGGCAAGAAGGCCGTGCCCCAGTTGGGGCCTGCGACCCATTCGGCGACAGCGACCCAGCTTCCGCTGGTATGGTCACCAGGAGCATGTCCATGTTGCTTGCTGCCGGTATCAGTCAGTCCCCCGGTGTTGGGCGTGGGGCCGCGTTGCCAACCGAATTGGATGCGAACCTGATGCTCCCTATTGGGGCTGAGGGTTGCGTCGGCGACGCCCACAACACGTGCGGACTGAGGGCCGTGTAGTGTCGGCCGGTCTTGGAGAAGTGCACGAATGGCGACCTCTGCACCGGCGGCGAGAAACCTGTTGCGGTAACTGCCACGTTCGAGTTCGATGCTTCCAAGCAGGTCTGCGATGCCGTGATCAAGGTTGTTGACTGCGACATGCTGGATAGCCAGCAGTTGATACGCATGCCCTTCGTATTGAGGGTGCTGGATCAGGGTAAATTCCGCGCCCGCCGTCAAGCTGCGTTCGCTGCCGCTGCCGGTGAACAACAGTTGCGGAACACGCAGGGCGTCCAATCGCGCCTGCGCATCGTCCTGCGCCCATCGGGCTTCAGCAAAGCGCCCCGCACGAGGCTGTACGTAGATTTCCAATGGTGGCAACTGGCCGGCATCTGACTCGCGCTGCGCTGCGACCGCGTTTAACTTGTCGCTATGCCAGCTGGCAACGGTGCTGATGTTGGGTACAAGTTGCTGGTGCTCGGAAAAGTGGGTTATGCCGTCGTTGCTTTCCGTTGCATGGGCCCGATGGAAGCGGAGGGGGCCAAGCTCCGGTCGTTCACTGGCTGGTTCGAAGATGACCAGGCAATGTGATCCATCACCGTCCTGTGTTTGCTCGATCCGCCAGGCAAGGCCGGTTTCGGCAAGCAGACGACTGACGAATGACCAATCGGTTTCGCGGTACTGAGTCGTAATTTCGCGGACAGGAAGCGTTGCCTTTACATCGAAGCGATAGTTGGCCTGCGGGTAGTCGGCGAAGATGGCGTCGCAGATCCCGCGGGTATCCATGCCCGGGAAGATGACCGCATTGCGTCGCAGCTGGAGGAGGGCAGTCCATGGCTCGATGACCAGGTGGTAACGCGCCAATCCGCCGTCACTCCCCTGCAAGGATGCAGCGGTACACAGCCCATGCCATTGCCGCATCGAACCGTCTGCGAGACAGATCTGCAGGGTGAACGGCTGCTCCAGCCATGGATCGGTATCCAGAAAGGCGTCAGTGGACAGGCAATCAATCTGGAAGCAGGTGCGACCACAAACACTCTCTTCACCTTCAAACCGTTCCACCACGAGCCCATCCTGTGGACTCTGCAGGCGAATCAGCCGGTCATGGTGCGAGAGTTCTGCAAGGGACGAGAGCAATGCGGAGCTTGAGATGTCCATATCGGCAGGCTCATGGAAGAGTGATCGTTACGTGCGCGGTGCGTTCTGGCAGTTGCACCACATCGTTGAATGCAGCCATTTGTGACTGGGTTTCATGGCCCATGTACATGCGCAACCCAAAGAAAGCCAGTACGCCGAAGCAGCCCACCAGTGCAGCTGGCAACCACATTGGAATGACGCGACGCAGTTGATGACGGAAGCTATCCGGCGGAAGTGCGTGCGGTGCAAACCCGTGGCGCTTGCCTTTGAGGTAGACGATTTCGTCACCAAGGCGCGCCGTGAGGTATCCCAGCTTTTCCGTGCCTTCCAGTCGATACTTACCTTCGAACCCCATCAGGAGGCAGTAGTGATAGACCTCAAGCGAAGGCAGGCGCGCTGCGCCTTGGCGGCGCAGCTCTTCAAGCCGGTCGAAGAAGTGCTCGCCGGCAAGGTGTTCGCCGAACAAGCGCAACTGCAGCGGATTGCACTCCCATACTTCGTGCAAAGACGAGTGTTGCGACAGAATTGCCTCATCGATGGCGGCGCAGAACGCATATTTCCCTGCGTACACATCTTCTGATGAGATTCCCAAGCGCATGCTTTGACGCTCTACTCCATCCAGGAACTTCTGCACGGTTTGTACAAATGCTTCCGCATCTGTTGGCAGTTGTCCGCGCTTCATCAATAACAACAGGTAGAAGCCATCGGACATGAGGTCGAGCAGGCTTTGCGGGTTGCCGGCTCTCACCGCATCCGCAGCAGTTGCTGTATGCGAGGTCAGCGAAGGCATCGGGCCTGGCGTCGGGGGAAGAGGCGAGTTCATCATGAGGTCACCGCGACGAGTTCCATCTTTAGGTCAGTAATACCTGCGGGCACGTAGATCATCAGTGATTGCGATTTGAGCATGCGTTCATACAGTGCGCCGCGTGCGTCCAGCTCGAAATAATGGCTGCCTGGACGTACCGGAATGGCGGCAGGAACCTGCGCTGCGTGTGTCAGCTTCACACCAGGCAATGCGGAGAGTACGCATTTCTCGACATCGTCTGGCGCTCCCACCTTGAAGCGCACCGGTACGCTCTGGATGAGTTCCTGCGCGGGGACTGCGGCCGACACCGAGAGATAGAAGGATGCATTGCCATCGATACGCTGTGAGTCCAGTCGACCCAGGTGGTGGGAAGGCTTCACTTCGCTCAGGGATATCTTGAAGTAGCGTGTGGAAATGACCGTGTCCAGCAGTGCGCGGACAATGTCAAACAGCTTTCGGAACGAGGCCTCGGGCTGATCGTGTTGATAGACAGGCAAGTCATTGAGTTGGTAGGCGTTGGAGAAGGTCAACAACGCGCCTGCCATGCGTAGCAGTTCCTGGTGCAGTCGCTCCGGATGCAGCTGCGGATGATGTAGCAGATGAGCGAGTGCACTGAACGATGTATTGATGGTGTGCAGCAGCCAAAACGATGCGATATCGCCTGAGCGAAACTCGATGATGTTCTGTGACGTCTGGCGATGCAGGCCATAGAGCGCATCCACCTTGGCCTGCAGCGCATCCAGGATGGAGCGTAATTCGCGGTGCAGAAAAGGCGAGGCCTGCACTTGGGCGCATGGCGGTACGAATTCGTCATCCAGTTCGAATCCACCACTGGAGGTACGCCGTACTCGTGTGACGGGTACAGTGACATAGGCGTCCCTGGGCTGATCCTCTGTAAGCAGCTTCACTGCTTTGCCCAGATAGGCCAGCTCGGCTTCCGCAGCATCGGTGAACAAGTCGCCGGTGATCTGGTTTGCCTGTCGATAGCGGGTGAGATGGGATGTTTCGGCTTCGCCACAATTGTTGCCATCGTCCCGAAGCATTGGCAGTGCGAGGTAAACGACAGTGGACTGCACGCCCGCAGGCAATTCATGCAGCGAGACGGCATCGGGCAGAGCATCGTGTGTCGGGGCGTCGTAGCTTTCGCCGTCAGGGAAAACTGCAGAGATCTCAAGTGGGCGCAAAGCGCCACCAGCAAGTGCATGGGGGTCAAAACGTATGCGTCGAGCCCCCCACCCATAGGGATGCAATGTTTGGGAAAGATCCTGAAGCCGTGCCTCGTGATAGGCATCCTGACGCTGGAAATGTTGGGGGCGCAGAAATAGACCTTCGCCCCAAAGAACCTTCGACATCCTGCTTACGTAAGCCACATTTCAATCCTTGGAAATTCCGTTGAGTCGACGCGCGGAAGCTGTCGAACGCTGTCTGCCAATCCTTGTGCTGCTCTACATGTCAGCGCGATTGTCTTTGTAACCGATACAGTTGGGCCACTATCGCACGGCATGTTTGTGTTTTTGTTGCGTGCTTTATGAATTCGGCTCGCGAGTGAAATGGTGTACAGATTATCCGTGAGGTCTATCGCAAATCAGCGTGATGAAACGCAGCGTACTGACGCTAGGCTGTTGGGGTCCCCAGAGACACGCGTCAGCAATGCACTACTATCACTGGTAAGCGCGCATGCATGCACGCCGATGGTTATGCCAGCCTGTTGAAGCTCTTTCGCGTTCGCATCGAAAGCTAAACGCCAGCGATTTTCTGCAGGTGCACGAAAGAGTGACACGATGCCCAATACAGAAGTGCCATCGCTGAGTTTTTCAGACAATTCTTGACGAACACCCGGTGTCAGAACAATTTCGTTGACCGACAATAGATCGGCTCCCAGTGCTGCTTGTTCGCCTGCCTGGTCCAGAAATGCATTGAAAGGGGCTTGTTCGAAACGCTGGGCACTGCGCAGGTGATAGACCTTTACGACGGCAGCCGTGGCGCGTTTGTCATTGGCTGAGTTGAGGTTGCTGCCTGCATACAGCCGTATGGGAACAACAGGCGGTGCAACGGTTTTTGCTTCCCTTAGGCCAACCGCCTGCAGTGTGCTGTCTACCGCTTTACCAAGCTTGCTGCTGCTGGCACATCCTGCTGTGGTCAACAAAAGCATCATCGAAAATGCTGCAACGGGAACCGCATGCGAGAATCGGCTCATTGGCGTATTCATCAATGTGATAGCGATGGAAATACTTGTTTACGTGATGTGAAACCGAATGCTTCAAATCAATGGCTCATCACATTTCGACGTAAAGGCGTATGTGAATTCGTGAATTCTTGCCGGCAGAAAATCACTATACCGGCGGCGCTTGGCGAATGTACACTCCGGCGGCAGGGACTGGATTCCCGTGTGTTGTATCGACGGTTGTCGAGTTCTCTTCAAGAACTTTCAACGAGGGGTCACGATGGATGTGAAGGCAGTAGGAGCGGTCGCGTGTAGGCCGATGATGGTGCTGGTGTTGTTGTCGGGTTTGGTCGCATGTGCGTCTGCACCGAAGAAACCAGTCGTGGTGCCATTTGATACCACCATGTCCAATGCCGAGGCGCAGGTGGCGACGGTAACGCCTGATGCATCAATCAAGGCATTCGAGGATGCAGCAAAGTCTGACCCAACGCGCAAAGAGCCGTGGGTTCGCATTGCGCAGTTGCAGTTCGATCAGGGGAATTACGCTAGAGCGATCGTTGCGGCCGAAGAAGTGTTGCAACGTGATCCGGATGACCTGGTAGCAGATGGCGTAATCACCGTGGCCGGGTTCCGGGTTGCCAATCAATCGTTGCAGAGACTTCAGGGCCGCGGTGCACTGGCGTCGGAGACTGCTCGCAAAGAAGCCCAGACCTTGGCGGATACACTTCGCTCGACGATGGGTGACGCTGTGCTCGCAGTGGAGAAGCCCAAGCCGCGCGCTCGTGCGGGGACACGCGCCGGCGCACGTCGGCAGGCAGCGTCGACAGCAGCGCCGTCGACTCCAGCTCCAACACCAGCACCAGCACCAGCACGGCAAACACGCGGCGATAACGCTGACCCGTTCCAGAATATCGGCAACTGAGTCAGCGCCAGCACACAGTCAGGAGACATAGATGGCCAAGAAGGATAGTGTTCAAAAGCGACTGCAGAAGATCCGCCCGCCACGCGTGCAGCTTACCTACGACGTGGAAAAGGGCGATGCGATCGAGCAGAAGGAGTTGCCTTTCGTGGTGGGTGTAATGGGGGATTTCAGTGGTACCCCGGAGCAGCCATTGGCAAAGGTCAAAGATCGCAAGTTCGTCAGCGTTGACCTGGATAACTTCGATGAAGTGATGGAAGGCGCCACACCGCGTGCGGTGTATCGCGTCCCGAACAAGATCAGTGATGAGGGCGGCGAGTTCGGCGTAGAGCTCACGTTCAAGTCGATAGACGACTTCCGTCCGGAAGCGGTGGTTGAGCAGATTGAGCCGCTGCGACGGCTGCTTGAGTCGCGCACCAAACTGGCAGATCTACGCAACAAGCTCGCTGGCAATGAGAAGCTGGAAGACCTGTTGACCGACGTTCTCAACAATACCGAGCAGCTCAAGAAGCTCGGCGTGGCGAAGGGAGAATGATTTATGTCTGTTGAAGCCAGCCAGCTGGGCGCGACGACCGTGGCAACGGAAGAGGTTGGCTTACTCGATCAGATTGTCGAGAAGAGCAAGGTTGCCAGGTCGCAGACGGAACATGAGCGAGCCAAGGACATTATTTCTGCGTTGGCGCAGGAGGTGTTGGATGGCACGGTGGTTGTATCTGAGAACCTCAACCTGACCCTGGATGCCCGTATCGCTGAGATTGATCGGATCATTTCGGATCAGCTCAGTGCGGTGATGCACGCCAAGGAGTTCCAGCAGTTGGAGAGTAGCTGGCGTGGCTTGCACTATCTGTGCTCGCAGACCTCAACCGGGCCGAACATGAAGATCAAGGTCTTCAACGCGCCGAAGAAGGATCTGGTCAAAGATTTCAAATCCGCGATCGACTTCGATCAGAGCGCGCTGTTCAAGAAGGTTTACGAAGAGGAGTTCGGTACGTTCGGTGGAGCTCCTTTCGGCGCCTTGATCGGCGACTATTTTCTGGGGCGTCAACCCGAGGACATGTACTTTGTCGAACAGATGTCGCATGTCGCTGCCGCCGCGCACGCTCCATTCATTTCGGCTGCGGGCGAGGGCATGTTTGGTCTGGAGACGTTCACCGATCTAGGTAAACCCCGTGATCTGGCCAAGGTGTTCGACACAGTCGAATACGCGAAATGGAAGTCTTTCCGCGAAAGTGAGGACAGCCGTTACGTCGGATTGACGCTGCCACGTTTCCTCGGTCGTCTGCCGTATAACCCGAAAGATGGCACCACGGTCGAAGGCTTCAATTTCATCGAGGAGGTCGAGGCGGCAGACCATAGCAAGTTCCTGTGGTGCAACTCAGCGTATGCAATGGGTGCACGTCTGACCCAAGCATTTGAGAACTATGGCTGGTGTGCGGCCATCCGTGGCGTAGAGGGTGGCGGCCTGGTTGAAGATCTGCCGACGCATACGTTCCGCACGGATGATGGCGAAGTCGCTTTGAAGTGTCCCACCGAAGTGGCCATTACCGACCGCCGCGAGAAGGAGCTCAGCGACCTAGGCTTCATGCCGCTGGTGCACTGCAAGAACACAGACTATGCCGCGTTCTTTGGTGCGCAGTCTGCGCAGAAGGCAAAGAAGTACAACACCGACTCGGCCAACGCCAACGCGATTTTGTCTTCGCAGCTGCAGTACATTTTTGCGGTGTCGCGGATTGCGCATTACCTCAAGGCAATGATGCGCGAGAAGATCGGAAGCTTCGCCTCGGCCGGCAACGTAGAGGAATTCCTCAATCGCTGGATTGCCCAGTACGTGTTGCTGGACGACAACGCCAATCAGGAGGCCAAGGCGCAGTTCCCATTGCGCGAAGCCTCCATACAAGTTTCGGAAGTGCCGGGCAAGCCTGGTGTCTACCGAGCGGTGGCCTTTATCAGGCCACATTTCCAGCTCGATGAGCTGTCTGTTTCGTTGCGTCTGGTGGCCGAACTTCCGGCTTCCACGAAGAAGGCGTAACGATTTGCTGTTGTTGTAGCGTCAAGGGGACGTTTGTCCCAGCTATTGCAGTGACGCGCATTAGAGGGCGTAGCCCCTTGAATCGCCGGGCCCCCGCCCGGCAACCAAATCTCACGGAAGAACGGAATTTAGGAGACCAGATATGCAGCACGCTTTTCTCTCGATTGACACCATCAAGGGCGAGTCGCACGACGACAAGCACAAGGACTGGATCGAGATCCAGTCATTCTCGCAGGACCTGCTTCAGCCGCGTTCGGCCACCGCGTCGACCTCCGGCGGTAGCACTGCTGCCCGTGTGAACTTGTCACCGATCGAAATCATCAAATCGATCGACCTCGCCTCCACGGCCCTTAATCAGGCCGCCGCCAACGGCACCACCTTCCCGAAGGCTCGCGTGGAGTTCATGCGCGCTGACAAGGACGGCAACGCGATCAATTACTACCTGGTCGAGTTGATGAATGTGCTCGTCCACCGGGTCACTACGACCGTGGACAAGGAAGGCATGCCCCAGGAAGTTGTTCAGTTGAGCTTCGGCGCAATCAAGTGGACTTACCAGCAGCAGAAGCCGGAAGGCGGAGTGGGTGGCAAGACCGTGGCACAGTGGAGTGCGACCAAGAACATCCCCAACTACACCGTTTGATGTCGTGTCACTGCGATGGCGCTTCTTGCGCCATCGCAGTCTGACATGCGTTTGGCAGGGCCAGGAGCGGCCATGTCATGGATGTATCGCCGCTACACACATGGATGCCAAACCTGAGTGGATCGATCAATGAAGGGACTCGAACCCAGTCTGTTGGAGAAGCTGTTCGATGACACCCCAAAGCAGTTGGGTGCTGGGGCGGCGTTCAAATCCGTCTCACTCGATCAGTACAAGGAATCGATCGCACGTGATCTGGAAGGGCTGTTGAACTCGCGTGCTGCGTTTCAGGAAAGTGACATGGAAGAGTTTCCGAACTGCCGGCAGTCTCTGTTGACGTATGGTCTTGCGGATTTTTCTGCCATGAGCCTGGCCAATGCCTACGACCGTTCGCAGATATGCCGTTCGCTTGAACAGGCCGTAGGGCGCCACGAGCGCCGGCTCAAGAACATCAATGTGTGTCTGGATGCGAGCAATCAGTTCGCTGGTGGGCTGCACTTCACCATTCATGCGCTGCTTGATCTGGAGCCCGCACGGGAACCGGTCAGCTTTGATGCCATGCTGCAGCCATCGACGCTGCAGTATCAGGTTTCCCGCGCACGTCGCGCGCAGGTTTCCTGATGCAGGATCTGCTGCCGTACTACGAGCGTGAACTGGCTTACCTGCGCCGCTATGGTCGCGAGTTCGCTGAGCGTTACCCGAAGATTGCCGGGCGTCTGCAATTGTCGCCGGAGGGTAGCCAGGATCCGCATGTAGAGCGGCTGATTGAAGCGTTCGCATTACTGAGTGCGCGCGTTTCCAAGCGTATCGAGGATGACTATCCGGAGTTCACCGACGCGCTCCTGGATGTCCTGTATCCGCACTATCTTCGGCCGTTCCCCTCATGTTCGATTGCCTACTTCGACATGGACGAAGTGGCCTCGAAATTGAGTTCGCCGGTACGCATTCCACGCGGTACGGGATTACAGAGCCGGCCGGTTCGTGGCGTTCCCTGTGATTTCCGCACCGCCTATGACGTGGTGCTCGCGCCTATCGGCATACAGCGGGTGACATATCGCGCTGTCGCCGAAGCGCCGATGGCGACCACGTTGCCTGGCGGTGTTGGTGGGCAGATATCGCTGGGCTTTCAGTTGCTGTCAGACCAATTGGGTTTCAGCCAGCTGACAACCGATAACCTTCGCTTGTTTCTTGATGGGGAGCCGTCGGTGCGTGCGGCGCTGCGTGATGCCTTGATGCATGGTGTCAAGGCCGCTTATGTCGAAGCCGATGGTGATGGCCGATGGCGCCGCCTCGACAAGGTGCCATTGAGCCCGGTAGGTTTCAGCGATAACGAGGCATTGATTGATTTTCCCGCGCGCTCGCATCCGGCTTATCGGCTTTTGACTGAGCTGTTTGCATACCCAGAGAAATTCGGCTTTGTCGATTTGCACCTGCCGTCAGTTACCGCCGGCGCGAGTCGGCGCTTCACCTTGCATCTGGTTCTGCAGAGCGCGGGCCATGATCGGGGCAATGCCATGGTGCTGGAAGAATTGGGGAGCCATAACGTACGCCTTGGTTGCACGCCCGTTGTGAACCTATTTCAGACCAACGGTGAGCCCATCCGAGTAACGCATCGCACTGTGAACTATCCGGTTTTGGCGGATGCACGCCGTGCTTTCGCCTATGAGGTGTACTCGATTGATTCGGTGCACCGGATACGGCAGACGCCACAAGGCGAGGTCATCCATGCCTTCAGGCCGTTTTATTCGCTTCACCATGGGGAAGACCCGGAACGGACAGGGCAGTACTGGGTAGCCCGTCATGACGAAGACATGGCACGGCAGAGCCCGGGGTTTGAAACCGAGATCAGTTTCGTCGACCTGGCCTTCAACCCGGTGCTGCCACAGACTGATACGGTCAGCCTGGAGTTGACCTGCAGCAATCGTGATCTTCCCAATCAGCTGCCATACGGAGCGGCAGGCGGAGATCTGAGCATCGAAGGTGGTTGCCCAGCGCGGGCGATCAGCCTGTTGCGAAAACCCACCAAGCCCTTGCGCTTCCGCCACGGACGTAACGCGCAATGGCGGCTGATCTCGCATCTGTCACTGAATCAGCTCTCGCTGACTGCAAGTGGCTTGCCGGCATTGAAGGAAATGCTACGGCTCTACGACCTTTCCGGTTCCAATGTCTCGGCGCGGCAGATCGACGGCATCCTGGGGCTTGAGCAAAGCCCGGCGACCACTTGGATGTCCGGACGTCAGTTTGCCTCGGTTGTGCGTGGCTTGGAGATTCGACTGATTATCAATGAAGCCCACTTTGTGGGTACGGGAGTGGCCGTCTTCGCTCAGGTGATGGACCACTTTTTCGCACTTTATGTGCATGCCAACAGTTTCACCCGATTGGTGCTGGTCTCCAGCGACAGCGGGGAGGAGATCGTCCGATGCCCAGCGCGCAGCGGCGAATCGATACTGGCGTAGCGCAACAACTGCTCGCCGAACCGCACCGCTTTGAGTTCTTCCAGGCGGTACGTTTGCTTGAGCAGATGTTCCAGCGGCAGGGGGTGGCGCCCGGTCAGGTGGTGCCCATGCGTGTGCGTTTCCGCAACACGTTATCACTTGGTTTTCCGGCCACCGAGTTGGCATCGGAATGCGGTGCTTATTCACTTAAGGGTGAGCGCCTACAGGACAGCGAAAGTATCGAGCAGGCATTGCTCAATGAAGAGTTGGCAGAAGTTCATCTGACGCCACAGTTCATGGGCCTGCTGGGGACGACGGGAGCGCTGCCGCTCCACTACACCGAAGCTTTGCAGCTGCGTGAGCTTTACCAGCGCGACCGCACGGCGCGCGCGTTTCTGGATATCTTTTCGACCCGCGCAGTATCCCTGCATTACGCAGCGTGGAAAAAGCATCGGCTTGCGTTGCAGTACGAGCTGGATCGTCGTGAGCGGTTCCTGCCGCTGGTGTTGTCGTTGCTCGGCATGGGCATGGGCGAACTTCGTGACCGTCTGCATGATGGGCAGGGCGAGATCTTCGACGAGGCGATTGCTTACTATGCCGGCGCGGTGCGTCAACGGCCGGTGTCGGCGGTGGTGATGCAGCGCATTCTGTCCGATTACTTTCAGGTTCCACTTGCACTGGAGCAGTTCGTTGGCGCTTGGTATCGGGTCCCCGTAGGTCAGGCGACACGTTTGGGCCAAGCCAATGCATTACTCGGCGCCAGTGCATTGGCGGGGGGCCGTGTATGGCAGCGCGATCTTCGCTTACGGCTACGCGTTGGGCCCTTGCGTCGTGATCAATTCGACGCGTTCCTGCCGGGTGGGGAGGCCGCGGAGGCTTTGGCTAAATGGTTGACGCTACTGACCGGGGGCATCCTGGAGTACGAAGTGCGTCTGGTTCTTTGCGCCGAAGACATGCAGGGCAGTGGGCTCGGCAGCGATAGAGGCGTCCGCCTGGGCTGGGACAGCTACATGTGTACGCGCCCACAAACAACTTCGCGCGAGGACACCACGTATGGAATCCACACATTGCAATGACATTTTTCCGGTGGCGTTCGCGCCGTCGGCATTGGGACCGTTACAGCAGGGAGCGTGTATTTCGGCATGAGCATCAACCTCAAGATCCTGATCAGCAAGCTGGATGACACCTGCAGGCAAGCGGCCGAACGGGCCGCGAATCTATGCATGAGCCGTGGCAATTACGAGGTGGATCTGGAACACCTGTTCCTGGCGTTGTTGGAGCAACCACAGAGCGACTTCGTGCTGATTGCCCGCCGCAGCGGCATTTCGCCGGACTCCCTGGAGCGTGATCTCACTGATGAGATCGGCCAGTTCAAGATTGGCAACAGTCGTACGCCGGTGTTTTCGCAGCATATTCCGAAGCTCTTCGAACACGCCTGGTTGATCGCGTCACTGGATTCGGAAACCTCGCGCATCCGCAGCGGGCATTTACTGTTGGCGCTGCTGACAGAGCCCGATCTCGCGCAGTTGGCTTATCGCGGCTCCAAGCTTTTTGTACGTTTCAAGCGTGATGAGCTCAAACACGATTTCGCTAAGTTGACTGAAGGCTCGCAGGAATCTGTGCAGACTCTGCGCTTTGCCGATGCCTCCGCGACGGGCGATGAAGATGGCGGCGCGGGAGAGAGCGGGGCTGCTGATGCCAAGGGGGGCTTGTCCAGGACGCCGGCGCTGGATCAGTTCACTACCAATCTTACCCAGCGCGCCCGCGACGGAAAGATCGACCCGGTGATCGGGCGCGATGCTGAAATTCGCCAGGTGATCGACATACTGATGCGCCGTCGGCAGAACAACCCGATCCTCACTGGCGAAGCGGGTGTTGGTAAGACGGCAGTGGTTGAAGGCTTGGCGCGGCGCATCGCCGAAAAAGACGTGCCTGACGTGTTGTTGGGTGTCGAGCTGCACACCTTGGACATGGGCCTGTTGCAGGCCGGCGCCAGTGTGAAAGGTGAATTTGAGAATCGTCTGAAGAATGTCATCGACGAGGTCAAGAAGAGCCCACATCCCATCATTTTGTTCATTGACGAAGCGCACACGATGATCGGGGCCGGCGGTACGGCGGGGCAGAATGATGCCGCCAATCTGCTCAAACCGGCGCTGGCGCGCGGTGAACTGCGTACTATCGCCGCGACGACGTGGGGCGAGTACAAAAAGTACTTCGAGAAGGATGCGGCGCTGGCCCGTCGGTTCCAGGTGGTCAAGGTGGAAGAGCCCAGCGAGGCCCTTGCTGCCGCCATGCTGCGAGGGATGGTCGGGCTGATGGAGGCACATTTCGGCATCCGCGTGCTGGACGAAGCCGTGACCGAAGCCGTGCGTCTGTCGCATCGCTATATCAGTGGTCGTCAGTTGCCGGACAAGGCGGTGAGCGTGCTCGATACCGCCTGCGCCAAAGTAGCGCTGGGCCAGAGCGCGACGCCGGCCATCATCGAAGACACCCGCAAGCAACTTGATCGCCTGCAGACCGAGATCGACGCTTTGCAGCGCGAGACCTCCGGCGGCAGCGAACAGCACAGCGAACGCTTGGCCGAGCTGCATGTACATCAGGCTGGCGCCCAGGCGGTGCTGGCCAACAACGAGGAGCGGTTGGGGCGGGAGCGCGAACTGGCAAGTCGTATCGCTCAACTGCGTCAACAGCTGGAGCAGGGTCAGCCGCAGGCGCCTGGTGAAGCGGCCGAAGAAGGCGACGTTGCCGTTGCCGTTGCCAAGCCCACCAACAAACGCAAGGCGAGCAAGCCGGAGTTGTCGTCCCAGCACGCAGAGCTGGCGGGATTGCAGGCGGAAATGCGCCAGCTGCAGGGTGAAACACCGATGGTGCCGCTACAGGTGGATGGCACCGTGGTTGCGGAGATCGTCTCGGCCTGGACTGGCGTGCCGCTGGGCCGCATGGTCAAGGATGAAATCCGAACTGTCCGCTCACTAAGCAGTCTTCTGGTGGAGCGCGTCATCGGGCAGGACCACGCACTGGATGCCATTACACAGCGTGTGCGTACCGCCACTGCCAAGCTGGAAGATCCGAACAAGCCGCGCGGTGTTTTTATGTTTGTAGGGCCGTCCGGTGTCGGTAAAACCGAAACCGCATTGGCGCTGGCCGACATCCTTTATGGCGGTGAGCGCAAGCTCATCACCATCAACATGAGCGAGTACCAGGAAGCACACAGCGTATCTGGACTAAAGGGCTCGCCACCGGGCTATGTCGGCTACGGCGAAGGTGGCGTATTGACCGAAGCCGTGCGCCGCAATCCTTACAGCGTGGTATTGCTGGACGAAGTGGAAAAGGCTCATCCGGACGTGCTGGAAATGTTTTTCCAGGTGTTCGACAAGGGCATGATGGACGACGCCGAGGGGCGAGAGATCGATTTCCGAAATACGTTGATCATCCTGACCTCCAACATTGGTTCCTCGCAGATCATGCAGGCCTGTCTGAACAAGCCTGTCGAGGAGATTCCGGCGGCCGAGGCGTTGGCTGATGCGCTGCGGCCAATCCTGATGCGCAGCTTCAAGCCGGCCTTCCTGGGGCGCCTGAAAGTGGTGCCGTACTACCCCATCAACGATGACGTGCTGGCAAAGATCATCACGCTGAAGTTGGGGCGCATCCGCGATCGTGTGGTCGCAAATCACAAGGCTACTTTCAGTTGGGACGACAACCTTGTCGAGGCAGTACTGGCGCGATGCACGGAAGTGGACTCCGGAGCGCGCAACGTGGATCACATCCTCAATGGCACCTTGTTGCCTGAGATCGCCGAGAGCGTTCTAGCGGCAATGGCGGAAGGAAGCCGCATCAATGCCATCAAGGTCACCGCCGGCAAGAAGGGTGACTTCAAGTACAGGATTTCTTGATTTCTGGAAGACCAAAAGGAGAACGACAATGGAATTCTACGGATTTGACCGCGAAGCGGCCCTCAGTCATTGCGACAGCCTGGAAATCGGCCTGGCACGCGAACTGGACCGCGTCCGCGCCTGGAACCGGGTTCGCCCGGAGCACGTGATTGAGCTATTGGACACGGCGGCACCTGCCGCACGCTGGGATGCGCGCAACATCGCCGCGCAGATCAGCCGTGGCTCGTGGCGCGTCCACATGGATGCCGCTGTGGTGGGAAAACCTCAGTTGGTCAGCAACGTACGTGAAGTGCAGATCACCGCCGGTGGCCGAGACTACCGTCTGAAGATCAGTGAAGGCGTGCGGCTGCAGTTGGACGAAATCGTTCAGGGCGTATGACGGCCCGCGTGCGCGTTGCCTGTCATGGGCAATACGCACATGGAGTGCGGGTTACGCATTGGGGCGGTGATTGCATGAACCGCGTGTTCGCTTGAGGGGGCAGGCGCGCGTATTGCAAGGCAGGGAATGACCATGGATCTGGCAAGCAACATATTGGCAGCACTGGCAGGGCCGGCGCACGCACAGCGATTCCTGCGGCTGCATACCGCCTTGGGAAGCGAGGTGCTGGTGGCGGAAACCCTGGACGGTATCGAACAGGTAGATGGCCCGGGATTCCAGTGGACGGTCACCGCGCTATCAACAGACGCGGGCCTCGCGTTGGCGCCGTTGGTCGGCCAGGCTGCGCTGCTGCAACTGCAACAGGCCGATGGTGGTCTGCGTCCGTTGCATGGGCGCATTACTGCCGTTGATCGTATCGGCAGCAACGGCGGCTTGGCACGGTATCGCCTGCGGCTGCAGCCATGGTTGGCTTTCCTGTCACAACGCGTGGACAGCTATGTGTTCCATGACAAAACCGTCGTGGAGATCGTCGAAGACATCTTCGCCGACTATGGCGTTCTGGCGCCGGCGTGGCGTTGGTCGCTGAGTGATGCCAGCCAGTACGCCAGGCGCAGCCTGACGACTCAGTACCAGGAGAGCGACCTTGCCTTCGTGCAGCGGTTGCTCGCAGAGGAAGGCATCTACTACTGGTTCGAGCATGAAGGCGAGGCCAGCGATGCGGACTACGGCAAACACACCCTCGTGCTTGCGGACCACAGCCACGATACCCGCGAATTGGGCAGCGTTCGTTTCCACCGCCGCGACGAGAGCGAGCGCAGTGACACTGTGCAGCGCTGGGATGTTGCCCGCCGCTGGCGCACCAGCCGCGTGGAGCGCGCCACTTGGGACTACCGCACCTTGGAGCGCCGGCAGGCCAGCGCTGAAGCCGCGCAGGGCGAAGATTTTGGCATCGTCGACCGCGATACCTGCGGGCCATATGGCTGGCAGGAGAACACCCGTGGCCAACGACGTGCACAGCAACATCTGGATGCCCCACGTGTGGACAGTCATGTCATCAACGGCGCAGGGCAATGGCGCGGGCTCATGCCGGGCGCACGCTTCAGCCTTCACCAGCATCCACAGGTGGAAGCAGGTGACAGCTTCTTGTGCCTGTCAGTACATCACCAGGCCCGCAATAATCTGGATGCAGATGTGTTCGACACACTGGAGCAAACACTTGGGCCGGCCAGCGTTGCCGTGCCCCAGCTGCCGGCCGCGCTGGGGGGCAGGGCCGACATCGCTGAGCCGAACAGTATCTCCAGCACGTTCTACGATAACCAGTTCGTGGCCATCCCCGCCGACGCGGTGTACCGCCCGAGAACCGAAGATGGCCACGGCATGCACCTGCATCCGCGCCCGACCGTCACCGGTACGCTCAGTGCGGTCGTCGTCAGTGACGGTGAGCCCTTGTTGTCCGACCGTGATCACCGCATCAAGGTGCAGTTTCCGTGGCAGCGCGGGGGCAATGCCAGCAGCGGTTTGGCGCATCCGGGCGGTGACGATAACGCCAGCGCCGATGGCAATGCCTGGACCTGGGTGCGTGTGATGACCCCTTGGGCCGGCGACAACTGGGGCGGCGTGGTGCTGCCGCGTCGCGGCCAGGAAGTGTTGGTGGCTTTCCTTGAGGGCGACATCGACCGCCCGGTGGTGGTGGGCGCGGTCTATAACGGTCGCGGCCAGGCCGACGCCCAGCACAACCAGCTCAATGGCGGTGGTGCAAATGCAACGGGTAATGCGGCAGCTTGGTTTGAGGGCAATGATCATGCAGCGGTGTTTACCGGCTTCAAGAGTCAGGCATTGGCACAGAGCCAGGCCGGCACCGGCGGCTATCAACAACTGCGTTTTGATGACACGCCAGGGCAGGGCCGTGCGCAGCTCTCGACCACACAGTTCGACAGCACCTTGACCTTGGGGCATCTGAAGGGCGGGCATGACAACGTGCGTGCCGGTGAACGCGGATTCGGTGTGGAGCTTTCCACCCAGGCACAGGGCAGCCTACGCGCCGGCAAAGGCCTACTACTGACCACCGAGACCGGCACCCAACAGTTGGCCGCACCGCAGGCGATGGCCCAGCTGGCTGAAAGCCAGAACCTACTCAAGTCACTGGCCGATTCAGCCAGAGAGCAGCAAGCGCAGCTGCCGAACGAGCCGGCTGAACTAGCCGTCGACCAGACCCTGGGCGAGCTGCAAGAGCAACTCAAGGCCACGCACAGTGGTAGCACGGGCGGCAGTATCGCCGGTGGGGGTGGTGAAGCCATTGGCTGGAGCGCACCGGTCTTGCTGGGCAGCGGTGTCGCTGGCGTACTCAGCCTGACTCCGGCCGATCAGGCCTGGGTAAGCGGCACGCATACCACTTTGAGTGCGGGTGTCGCACTGAACTGGATGACGCAAGGTGCACTCACGCTGGCCGTTGCCAACGGGCTGATGGTGTACACCGCAGGACAGCAAGCGCGTAGCGAAAGCCCCAATCAGGAACGCGGCATCGCCTTACACGCCGCACAAGGCAAGGTCAGCGCCAGAGCGCACCAGAACCTGGTCAAGGTCGCTGCGAAGACGGAAGTACGTATTGCCAGCACCGAAGCGGACGTACAACTGTCGGCGCCGAGCAAGCACCTGCTGGCAAGCGCGGCCGGTGCCTACATCCGCATTGAAGGCGACAACATCGAACTGGGCGCACCGGGGAAGATTGAGTTCAAGGCAAGCCAGAGGGAGTGGGTTGGGCCGGCGAGCGTTAATGGGCGGGCGGAACGGGTCAGTGCGCCGTTCAGTGGCTGCATGGAGAAGTTCAAGGACGCCGCAAACGGGGGCGGTGGCCGTGTCGTTGTCTGAGTACGCTGGCGATGAAGCCACTAAGTGGGCAACGCTGGAGGCGTTGCGCACAAAAGTGTTCCGTGCGGGCCAAGCGTATCTGTTCGTTGACCCAACAATGGGTACGCCATGGGACCGGTCCGGGGATAGCGAGGTTGAACCGTATCGTGAAATCACGCTTGAGCTGCGCGCTTTTCAATTTCCCAGCCAACTGTGTCCGTTTCTTGTTCCATTGCGGAATGCAATCGGTGGATTCTTCGATCACTCGTTCGAGCAGGCATGGGTGCAATGCGCAAAACCCCATCTGCCCTATCCGATCTGCGGTTGGATCAATAGCGACCTGTCTGTGAATGAACTCCGTGCGCATCTCGTTTCGCAGATGACGCGGCGGGAAGATGGAAAGCCTTGGCTGCTCAGGTTCTACGACCCTCGCGTTGCGCAGCATATGACGGCGTTCGTCGATCGTGGATTTCACCTTGAGGGTTTGAGCAACTGGTGGTTCCTAGGCAGCACGGGTCACCTGCGAACACTTCCGGTTGGTGATATCGGCATGCTGAGCGAACTGCCAAAAGACGCGATCACCCGCCTCGACTGGTTGCGGGTGATCAATCACGTCAGTGCGGATTGGCTGATCCACACGGGAGGTGGTGCAGTTGAAAATGACAGGCTTTATGACGCTGTGCGCGCCGCTGCTGAAGCAGGTCTGTCGCCATTACAGGAGGCAGATTGCATCGCCTTTATCCTGCACCGCTGCCTCGTGCATAGTCAGATAGAACAGCATCCGATAGTGGCGGTTTGGTTGGCCGAGGCCCGCAGTGGCAGGTGTCATTACGTGGATGCAGCTGCCTGTGCGACCCCGGAAGTATGGAACGAAATAGCCGCTGGCCAGTGGCTGCTCAAATCAAATCAGAAGCAAGGAACAAGTCATGGCTGACGGCGCAGGGATCGCACAGAAGACGCGGGATACCAGTTCCAATGCAGGCACGTTTGGTGATTGCCAGCGTTGTGACAAGCAGGGCCTACCCATTCTGCCGTTGCGTTTTGCCTATGCGTACTGGCAAGGCAGGACGGAGACATCGGTAAAAGCGAATCTTTCGGAAACCGATTTCAAGCAGATGTCCGGCGAGTTGCTTATGCGCCCGCTCAGTCAGGGCTATCTGCATGTGTTGGACGAGCGCAACGGCGGGACATGGCGGGTGTTCTTTGTTGGTAGCGATGGCGCGCTGTGGGAGTTTCCTGCAAAGACAACACCTAATGCGTCTGACTACCAGTGCGGACGCACCGATCACGGCGTGCGCTCATCGATGTTCATGGTCACCCAGCCCCAAGATGCCAAGCGCATCTGGCTGTCCTACGCCAGCACCTTGTACACCCCAGCGCAATTGGACATTTTCAAAACCGCAATCCTGCAGGACAAGGTGCCGGCAGATGCCGACGAGCAGATGGCGCAGTACCTACGCACGCGCTTCCATGATTTTGATGTGCCCAGTCTTATGGCGATGGCCAAGGGTGCCACCGGTACCAACAAGGCGTTGGGCATCGCAAAGGACGGCGGCAACTTGCAAGCGCTGGTGCGCGAGTACTGCGGTGTGCTTGCACCATTCCAAGCCAGCATCACGCCAGCACGTGACCTGTCCGGCATTGCTGCGGCAATTGGTGAGCGGGTGCATGGGGTCTGTTCCCGCGGCATGGGAGGTGTGGCGCTCTATCTTGATGACCCGATGGGTGTTGCCCAGGAAATACGCCACCACGAAAAGGTGACAAGGCTGCAGATCGAGGCCATCGATGCGAAATATTCTCGGCAGCTGCGGGCCAAAGGGCTGATCGACCAGCTTGAGAAAGCGTGGGGGCAGGGCGCCAACCCGGGCGAAAAAAAGGAAAAGAGTGCCGAGTGGGTCAGCGACTATCGCGACAAGCTCAATGCCGCGTCCATTAGCCAGTTTGAAAGTGCCTACAAGAGGGAAAAAGGTACCCTGGATGGCGCCTTGTCGTTGTTGGGCGATGATGCCAAACGCTACATGGAATCTTTTAACTTCGAGCGCGCCGCCCGCTGCGATTTCGATGCGGAAGATGTACGCTCGACCACAGACATGGTGTGCCAGCTGGGAACCGTTCTGTGCGGGCTCGAGTTGTCCGCATCAGGCCGCGCGCTTGCGCAGCAGCTGCTGGACAAGCCTATTGAAGAGAACCTGTGGTACCGGGCCATGTTGGCCGGGCAGAAGCCGTTGCTGAAGTTCCTGAAAGAGGACCAAGGCTCGGACGTGCTCGGAAGCTTCAAGACGGCCTATGGTGTGGTGGATGAGTGGATCAATGCCTATCAGAAGATGGCCGCCACCCTACATTTGTCCGCAGGCGCAACACTGAGTGCTGCGTCGGGCGCGGCGGCCCAACTGGGACAGGCCGATCCGCTATTCAGGGCCACGCTGCCGCTTGCGGAGGCAGTCCAGCAGTTGACCCTGTCGTTACAGGGATTGCTGACGCGTGCGCAGAACGCTGCTTTCAAACAAGTTCGTATCTTCGCGCTGGTGGGGGCGCTTTGGCACCGCGCTGTGGCCATACCGTTCTATGAAGAGAAAACGCTGGCTGCATTGGTGCGCGAGAATAATGAGGCTGCGTGGGGGGCGCCGATTGAGAGCCGCAACCAGCAGTTCATCGACCCGGAAGGGCGGCGCGTGGCCAAGGTCAAGTTGGGCGATTACGCCAGTGAGCTGGGAGAGGCCGGGCTTAAAAAAATTCCCTTGCTGCGCATCAGATTTGGTGACCCGCCTGATGTATCCATGATGTCCGCGGAAGGGGCGCGTGACGCCAGCCGCCAGCAGCGCCGTCAGGAAGCTCGGGCGGAGCGCAGAGCAGAGGGCCGGCGCATGCGCAATGGTCCCGGACCCCAGAAGACTGCCTTGGCCGTTGCAATGGAGCAGGGGCTGAAGAAGCTGGCCGAGGATTTGGAGGTCCTGCGCCAGGCCGAGGCACGGAACGCCAGAGTATCCGCTGCGGCTGCGCGCAACCAGGCCCGAGTGGGTCTTCCATCAGCGACACCGCAAGCTGCGGTCGTGCCAGCGGCATTGGCCACGCTGCAGCGCAGCCCGTCCAGGAACTGGTTGAGCGATGCGGTGAAATTGGCCAAAAATGGAGGAGTGAACGGCGCCTTTTCTGCTTGGATCGGCGCGCTGCAGGTTACGTCTTTGGCCGCATCGTACAAGGAGCTGCAGGAGAAGCCGGACGAAAAGACTTGGGCCAAAGTAATTGGTTCAACATTGGGTGTGGTGGGAGCGTTCGCCGAAGTAATAGCGGCGGGCTATCTACTCACTGGTGCATCTGCAGACAAAGCACTGATCTTGAGGCTGACACCAGCGCGAATCGCGGGCGTAGGGGGAGTAATTGGTGGGGTTTCTGGTGTTGTGGGTGGGGTATTGACCTTTATCGACGGCTATGAGCGTTTTCAATCGGCTGATAATGACTCCGGTGCCGCATTGATGCTCGGAGGAGTATTCATGACAGCGGGGGGCGCTGCAGCAGCTGCAGGCGGGATGGCTTCAGTTGTTTCAGGAGGTCTTGTTCTGGGTCTTGGACCGGTTGCTTGGGGAGTCTTGGCGCTCGGACTCGCAATACTGGGTATTGCTGCCATATTTGTTGGAGATGCTTGGAAGGACAATGGATTGCAAGCGTGGCTTCGTTCCTGCTGTTTTGGAATAAAGCCTTCATACAATGATGGCAGGCAGGAGCAGCTTGCGTTCGAGAAGCTCTTCGAGATACCCATGGAGTTATGCATGCAATGGCGAAAGGGAATTTTTGGGCATGGCACCATTATCGTGGAAATCGATGTGCCTGACATTGCAGCGGGAGAAGGAGTACTCAGCTATACATTAACCTTTACCATGACCGATGGCAGTAGGCACATGGTTGCCGAGCACCGCCGTCTGGTTGACCCGCGTGGTACGGGTATAAGTGACCCGATAGGACTATCTTCGGGAGTAATGGGGCGTGTCCAAGGTCTCAGTCCACCCACCACAGGCGGCGTGTTGGGTGCCACAGACAAAGGTGGGGTTCGCTGGATTATGGGATATTACGGAGATGCGCTGGCGATGGTGGCTGTACATCTCAGGTATATGCCGGAAGGTGTTTCGCAGCCGAATCTAGTGATACCAGCACCTGACGGATTGAGTAGATCAATCACAATGGCTGACGCGATATGATTTCGGAAGAGCGGCTGCGTGTAAATCCCGCTGAAGAGGTGGTGCTTGATGGCGGGGTCCCATTGATTGTGCCCCGACGCCGGCCTATGTATCCCCTGCCCGTGAAAGGTAAATATGGTCGATCAGATGGTTTGGTGCTTGATGTAAATTTCAAATCGATGAAGATTGCTTCCGGGGGGAGTGGTTCCATTGCTGCGAATGGAGGTATATTTTATTTAATGCTTCTTTGTGCTGGCATGGTATTCCTTGGTGGCTGGTTGATATTCAATGAATATCAGAGAGTAGGCTCGGTAAGTGCCATTATAGTATTCATATGTATTGTAATTTTCTCCATGTTTGGAGGGGCCGGAATTGGCTTTCTAAGGCACCTGAGGCGTGAGCCTGTCGCTTATCTGTTGCTGATTGATCGGAAGAAAGGGAAGCTGGTTCAAATGCAAGGGAAACACCGTGTGGAGGCTCAGTGGAATGATTTAAGGCCCTACATTGAACCGGTGACAAGTGTCAGCACAGTCGGCGCCTCCACTTCCTGCAATCTGCACATGGTCCAGCCCAGCGAGGACGGCAAGCGCGCGTGGAAGCACATGATGGTGCAGAACGCCCTGGGCCTATACGATTGTCTGTCCACTTACGAATTTCTGGCCCGTTATATGGAGGGCGACTGGGAAGGACTGCCCGATATCCATTTGTTGCCCGGCGAGCGCCCCGGTTTCTGGGACGCTTACCGCTATGGTTTCTTCAATCCATGGATCGGCTTACCTCACTGGGAAGATCGCTCGCCTCGTTCGCGCCGCTGGATGTGGGTGTTTACGCCGCTATGGACGATCCTGTTCTGGCCATTCGCGATGATGCCGATCATTGGCAGTCGCTTTGGCTACATTCCAAAGTTCAGCGCACAGGACCTGACACAAGCCGAATATGACCCAGCGCGTGACGGCCCCATGCCAGCTGCATTGCAAAACAAGATCAAACCACCGCAACCGCTGGCCTCTGGTGAAAAGCTGCTCTATTGGGTTTCGATGGGCAGTGGCGCCATTCTCTGGCTCGGCTTCGCCCTGAAAATGCTGTTGTTAATCCTGGATTGAGCTAAGGGGAGTCGACACTCCGCTCTAGCGATAGAGCTGATTGTGCGAGATGCTCTTGTGGATGGGGATGTCATTGTTCAAGAGAGGATGGTGGTTGAGTGATTATGTCATCCAGCAAAAGATGTGGTTATGTGACAATTGAAGAATGGGAGAGCGATGAGCCGTACTTCGATACCGATTTCGCACGCGCTCGCAGCAAGGGGCAGGCGCAGGTTGGCGTTGCGCAGCCGAGAAGAATCTTGGCCAGTGATGATCTTCAAGCCGTTCATACAAGCCCGTCGTCATCGAATGCAGTGATTGCTGCATATGAGAACGCAATAATTGTGGGGGGACTGAGAGGGACGTCCGGAGTTTCCGTGCTTGCCTGGTTCGGGCTTCTTCCTGCTTCTGGTCTTTTTCTTCTAGGGTGCTACTGCGCTTACCGCCTGGTCAATGGGGGAAGCGGCGGCGCTGGTATGAATCGCCCAGGATTTCGTAGACACCTCGCAACCATAAACTATGGCTTAGGCTGAGGTGGCTATGAGTACGAAACGTTGCACGGATGAGTTCAAGATCGAGGCGGTTCGGCAAATTGTCGAATATGGCCGGCCACTAGCTGAGGTTGCTGAGCGGCTGGGTGTATCGGCCCACAGTTTGTACGGTTGGAGACGTCAGCACGGCTTAGGAGAGGTAGGCCGCCGCGTTGAGGTTGATCAGAACGCGGAAATTCGCCGGCTAAAAGCTGAGTTGCGTCGCGTCACTGAAGAGCGAGACATCCAAAAGAAAGCCGCCGCGCACTTTGCCAGGGGGTAAGAGCAAAGTACGCCTTCATGAGGCGCCATACAGATCAGTTCGGGTTGGCAGCCATGTGCCGGGTACTGAGTGTCCATCG
The DNA here is from genome assembly GCF_027497995.1 of Stenotrophomonas sp. Iso1. Taxonomy (GTDB): domain Bacteria; phylum Pseudomonadota; class Gammaproteobacteria; order Xanthomonadales; family Xanthomonadaceae; genus Stenotrophomonas. The sequence continues at coordinate 2,076,039 of NZ_JAODBT010000001.1, forward strand.
CAGCGGCTACTACGTCTGGCTTCGAGGTCCGATAAGCCCCCGCGAACGGGATGACCAACGACTGCTTGGACTGATCAAGCACAGCTGGCTTGAGAGTGGCTTGGTCTACGGACATCGGAAGGTCACTTCGGAAATTCCCATCTTCCGGCACGTTTCGCCGACCGATGTCCCGCCCTCGGCCTGACGTAGGGCAAACGCAATCTGCTCTTCGGTGAACTTCGACTTCTTCATGGCAAAACCACCTCTCTGCTTGGGGTTAGTTTCGCCGAATTTCTCTACTTTTGAATGTTTCAAAAAGCTGGGAGGTGGTCAATCTTGGCCCGTGGCTTCAAAGTGAGTGAACCAAATCGCGCATGGGTAACGGACATCACCTACATCCGGACTTACGACGGCTTCATGTACGTGGCCGTTGTGTTTGATTTGTTCTCACGCCAGGTAGTGGGTTGGGCAACACGTCCCACACAGCACGCCGACCTCGTGCTGCAGGCGTTACTCGCCGCGGTATGGCGACGCAAGCCCGATCCAGGATTGCTTGTGCACTCTGACCAAGGAACTCAGTTCACCAGCGAAGGCTGGCAATGCTTCCTACACGAGCACGACATCGTATGCAGCATGAGTCGGCGGGGAAACTGCCATGACAACGCAGCAACGGAGAGCTTCTTCCAGCTGTTGAAACGCGAACGGATTAAGCGGCGGATCTACAGCAATCACGACGAGGCACGTGCCGATGTCTTCCAGTACATCGAGATGTTTTACAACTCGACTCGACGACACGGCTCCAAATGGGGGGCTGTCGCCGATAGAGTTTGAACGGCAGTACGCACTAAACGGCTGAAGAGTGTCTAAAAAAGCCTGGGCGATTCATCTCCTGCGAGAGGACTTTTCTCTAAATCAGACTTTGATTTCTTCCTGCTACGCGACTTCTATCCCGTTCAGGGCACAGGTGAAGTAAAAAGCCGAGGGTGCGGGCTTGACCGCACCCTCGGGACGGACGTCATCGCGACGTTCGTGCAGTCCGGTGGACTGCAGGTCTCCGCAGGTTGGGGGAGGCAACCTCGGAGGATCTCTGGTGGCAGGAGAGTGCCAGCAGCAGATGTGACTGACAGGCGGCGCTGGGCGCCTGATCGTGTGTGGCTACACGCGTGCCTATTGCGAGACGAACAGCGGGATCGGAACCTCCGTCAGCAACGTTCGGGTGACGCCGCCAAAGAGCGCTTCGCTCAGCTTGGGGCGGCTGTAGGCACCAAACACGACCATGTCGCATTGATCGGCCTTCGCGTGCGAGATGATCACCTCGGCGACCGGGAGGCCTCCGGAGGTGACGCGCCGTAGCTCGACTTTCACATGGTGTCGTGCGAGATAGGCGGCCATGTCGGCGCCGGGCTCGTCGCCATGAAGTTCGGCCTTGCGTTCGGCGTCGATGATCAACAGCGTGACTTCCTCGGCGCTGATGAGCATGGGCATCGCATCGGCAATCGCACGCCGGGATTGCCGACTGCCGTTCCATGCCACCAACACTTTCTTTCCGATCGGCCGGTTCTTCCAGGCACGCGGCACGATCAGGATGGGAATGCCGGACTGCCTCAGGATCTGCGGTGCGGACCAGGTCAGCGGCGACGCAGGGATGTCCGGGTGTTTGCTCGATACGGAATGAGAGTGCGCAGGCAACGTCGCCAGTTTCGGCGTTACCCGAGCGTCGATTCACACCTCTGGAACCCGCACATCTTCCGGTAGAAGCCCCCCGCATCGCGTGATCCAACACGCAACGCCGGCCGTCCATTCTCCCCAACCAGACACAGCGCCGCGTCGGCCGAAGAACCCCCTGAAGCTTCCCTGATACCCGCTCCGACCAGTGTGGTCGCAAGTCAATGACTAATTCCATAAACAAGCAAACGCACATGACCCGGTATCGTCCGGGTCTTGTGCGTTGCCGTTTTGAGAAAGGAAATAAAAATGAACCCGGTAGAAGCGATTTCCTGCACGTGCCATGGCATTGGTAGCCCGTTGCCTGCAGAGCAGTCGTTTGAGGTTTGGACCAGGCGTGCTGCACAAAAGCTTTAGTTTTATCTATTGACCATGCCAGCGTTGTAAGCCGGACACTCGATATCAATCGCAATAGGCGGGCAATTGATCTTGGGCATATAAACTCGCCGGATTCTTGATGGTGATCTTGCCTGCAAACATGGCCGTCTCCCGAGGTCATCTCAACAACGACTAGCTCTGTCCAGGAAATTCTGGAACTGCACGTACTCGCTCTTATAAGACAGGGAGCGTGTCCGGGGAGGTGGTGCCCCGGCCACGACCGCCGGCAACAGGTTGGGCCAAGGGAAGTTCGATTTTCGTGGTAGTGCCACCAGCAGACGGACAATCAAGGTGAGTCGTGCCGCCAGCTTTGGCCACGATATCTCTAACCACTGATAGACCCAGTCCGGTGCCTTCGCCGCTAGGTTTTGTTGTAAAGAACGGATCGAACGCATTCGCGAGTACTGCTTCCGACATGCCGGGTCCGTCGTCAGACAACGTCAACGTAAGTAGTGTTGCTTCAGAATCAGCGGAGGCGGAAATCCGGAAGGTGCCAGTCTCATGCATTGCATCGCGAGAGTTGCCCGCGATATTGAGGATTGCCAGTTCAAAATGGTTCCTATCCATGTGGATAGGAAGTGGGCGTTTCGGTGTATCCAGCTGCAAGCGGATTCGATTGCCCAGCAACTGTCGCAACATTGATTGAAGCTCCTGTATCGCCGTGCCAGCGTCGAACGTTTCAGCATTCGCCACTTCTAAGCGGCTGAAGTTCAACAGCTTCCTGCTGATAGCCATGGCGCGGCGTGTTGCTACTTCGATGCTTTCCAATGTCGATACGAGTGCGGGGATCTCACCATCTTTAGCTAGTTGGTTTCGTTGTTGGGCGTACCCTAGGATGACGACCAGAACATTGTTGAAGTCGTGTGCAAGTCCACTGGCCAAGCGACCGGCGGCGTCCATTTTTTGCGAATGAATAAGTTGAGTTTGGGTACGTTCACGCTCCTCGATCACGTCGCGGAGGTTCAAGTTGGATTGCTCCAGCGCTCGGCGCCGCCGCTCAGATTCTTCTAGGCTTTTACGCAGTGCGGCGACAGTGCGATCCAGCACCAAAGTGATGATCAGCCAGATGCCGAAAATTGAGATGGCCTTGCCGATCGATGCGGACGGCGCAATAGGGGGCGCGCGAAAAAAGTCCAAAACAGCGCATATCAATAGCATTGCTGATAACGATGCCAGCATGAGCCACAGAGGGCGGCGGCCTAGTACCAGACCAGCCAGTGACAGCAGCAGCAAAGGGATGGGGTCCGGCCGCACATGAGCCAAACCCACGCTGGCATAGGCAACGCCGACGCATAACGCGGTCACCGAAAGGAACAGTGTCACACCCTTATGGAAGAGTCCCCGACGTATCAATCTAAGAGCTATCCAAGCGGAGGCGATCAGTAGGATGTCGGTGGCCAGGTCTGCATAGAGCTGCATTGAGCCAGGTTTCTGCCAAGAACCGCTGAAGATTGCATATAAGAAGATTGCTTTGTTCAGCGGGACGAAGATGCCGAAGAACAATAGCAGTATCTGCATAAAAGGCGCATTACGTCGGTCGACGGGGTTGGCTATAGGGGGCGTGTTTAACCAGCGCGAGATTGGATTCATGGGATACCTGGCAATGTTTTGGAAAAAAGTATCTAAAGCAGTGCTTATTTTTCTATTCTTCGTCTCATGGATGATTTTTTATATTTCTCTTGCTATCCGTGCCTGCTTTTGCAAGTGGTGGCAGGAAGCCAAGTTGATGGTTGGCTGTTATCGTCCGATCAGGCTGCCTATCTGTTCAACCAGTTTCGTCGTAACGAGGGAGAGCTACGTCAATTGTCGTCAGATATTTGAGAAATTTTCGAGCTTGCGGGTGAGTTATCTATTTAGGCGCAGTTCGGTGTCAATAAAACAAGAGACTGAAGTCAGGCGAGCAGCGTGGGCTGCGCCAATCGACCGGCTTTCATTAAGTCGTGAGTTGGGCTCCGGAGAAGGTGTTGGCCCAAGCTGATGAGACCTAGTCGAAACAGCCTCGTGGTATCCGATATGATGCTCCAAGGAACCGCTCTCGAGAAGATACCCTTGTTACCGCGCATTGCGATTGTGGAAGACGATGAAGAGCTTCGAGAGAAGATCGTGGTGCCCGTCCTACGAAATGCGGGATTTGACGCTATCGGACTTGCGAGTGCATTGCAGTTTTATCGCATGTGGACTAGCTCCCCATTTGACCTCGTTCTTCTGGATGTCGGGCTACCGGATGACGATGGCATAGAGATTGCCAAGCACATGCGCAGTCTCTCGCCGTCATTGGGAATCGTCATGTATACCGGACAGGGAGGGTCTTCAGAGCGCCTACGTGGGTTGCGCGCTGGTGTAGATGCCTACTTGGTGAAGCCGACGGATATGGACGAGGTGATTGAAACATTGCGCAACGTCCAGCAACGGCGCACTAGTCAAGACTTGGTGGCATCTCTTTCCACTACATGGACCTTGGATCGGAATGGCTGGACCCTGTCAACCCCTGCGGGTATTGCGTTGTCGTTGAATCAAGCTGAGCGTCAGGTGATGAGGACGTTGGCGGCGACTCCAAATGAACCGGTATCCCGCGAAACGTTGATTAAGAACTTGACCGCTGATGTAAACGACTTCGACCCGCATAGGCTTGAAATGTTGATTTATCGTCTGCGTAGGAAGTGCCTCGAGAGTTCGGGGGAGGCGCTCCCATTGCAGGCGGTGAGGGGCGCTGGGTATTTGTTCGAACCCTAAGATTGTGTCTTCGGGGATCGACTCTCAAAAATTGAACTTTCAGCACGGCCTCTGAAGGGGGCGCAGCCCAGTGGTTGTGGGTGTCAATACGGCGGCTTGTCCGCTCAATTCGGCGTTGCTCACGCAATGTGAGCAATGGTGAGTAACGCGCGATTGATGCTCTTCGGGCGAATATATAGATTGCGCCTGCATCTCTGCGTACTTCCTACAAGCAAAAATCCTTGTAACGCACGTTGGGAGCGGGATCAGGAGAAGCACCTTCCATAAGGCGTCTTCTGCTGAAAACCCTGGCATGGATGGTGCGGCTATAGACGAAATTGTGTCCTTGGACACGTGACGTCGCCGGGTTTTCGAGGGGGTTGCGGGTGCAAGAGAACAGTATCGATAAGGTTCGTCGCGCTCTGTGCGACCTCAGCGATGATGGCAGGAATAGCAGGAATAGCGGGGTGGACAGTTGTGCATGCGCACTCGATGTCCATCTTAAAAAAAGCGCTCATTTCTTCGCTTAGTGGCGCGATACCTAACGATCAGGGAAATCGTACTTTTGCCGCGATAAATTCTGTCGCTTTGACTGAACTATAGCTTCGGCAAAGCTTTTCGTCGCAATGATCATCCAAGGACAAGCGGAATGAAACGCTCGGCGCAAAGACCGTACCTTTCGAATCTGAAATCGAATCCAACGTCAACGCTAGTGGGGCAGTCCTTGAACTCGCGCCATCACCTCTTGGTGATGGCTCCCAGCGTGCTGATCATCGAGTTCGTCGCCTGTTGATCGCCTTGGGGCGTTGACGGACGCGATGTCTAGCTTGAGTCGCAGCGACTATTTCAAAGAGTCTTACAACGAGGGAATGTATGAATACGGAAATCATCACCAAGTCGTCTGGCAAAGTGACCGTTGTTGATTCTGGGGATTTGGTGCTCGACCAGCCCAGCATCGTCAAGATTAAGGTCGGGCCGGAGACGGTGGATCGTTTCGAACAGGTCGGTAATGACCTCCTGATTGTCCTCAAAGACGGCAGCACCCTGACTATTCGCGATTTCTTCGTCCAAGATGATGAGGGGCACCGTAGCGACCTAGTTCTGGAAGACGTTGAGGGCGTGCATTGGTGGGGTCAATACACCAGTCCATGGTCGGATTTCCACTTTGCCGAGATCCAGGAAGACCTCGTCGCTGCAGGATTTGTTCCGCCTGCAGCCGGGCTGCCGGGCTGGGCGATTGCTGCGTTAGCCCTTGTCGGCGCCGGCGCCGTGTACGCTGCAGTCGACGATGGTGATAGCGACAAGCACAGCAACCGCACGCCAGAAGCTCCGGACTACGCCCACACCGTTGCCGAAAACGACCCGGTGAACGGTCGCGTTGCCGGTACGGACGTAGACGGAGATGCGCTGACCTATGCGGTCACCACGCAACCTTCCAATGGCACGGTGTCGCTCAACCCGCAGACTGGTGAATACACCTATACCCCGAAGCCTGGTTACAACGGTAAGGATACCTTTGTCGTCACCGTGACCGATGGCAAAGGTGGCAGCAGCACCAGCACGATCAGTGTCGACGTCACCCCGGTCAACGATCTGCCGGTGCCGGTAGATCCGAACGAAGGCTTGCATCCGGGTGACTCTGGTTACATACCCGGCCAGAGTTTTGACCCGGAGTCGGGTGACTACGAGATCACAACCCCTGAAGACACCGCTATCGACGGTAGGGTCACAGGTACTGACGCCGACGGTGATCAACTGGCTTATGTGATCGGCGAGCCTCCTAGCAATGGTACGGTCACCATCGATCCGGAGACTGGCGAGTACAGCTATGTCCCGAACCCGAACTACAACGGTCCGGACGAATTTACCGTGATCATTGATGACGGCGAGGGTGGCACGTCCACCAGCAAGGTCATCATCAATGTGATCCCGGAGAATGATTCGCCGGCATTTGAAGATCCGAACCAGGGCGGCACGCCGCCGGGTCCGAACCAGCCGGGCACGATCTTCACTCCGCCGGGCGACGATGGTGCAGGCAACCCGACGCCGGCCAGCTACACGGTCAGCTACAACGAGAACAGCGCCG